>CP066681.1:0-2456634 GCA_016432265.1 Micavibrio aeruginosavorus | reverse complement strand
TGAAGTGACGCTGCCTGCCGGCACCGAGATGGTGATGCCCGGCGACAACGTGAAGATGAACGTGAAACTGATCGCGCCGATCGCCATGAACGAGGGCCTGCGCTTCGCTATCCGCGAAGGCGGCAGAACCGTCGGCGCCGGTGTCGTCGCTAAAATCCTGAAGTAAGGTTTAGGCAAAGGAATAAAGCACATGGGTACGCAAGTTATTCGCATTCGCATGAAAGCGTTCGATCACAGGGTTCTGGATCAGGCGACGTCCGAGATCGTCAATACCGCGAAACGCACGGGTGCCCGTGTGCGCGGCCCTGTGCCGCTGCCGACACGCACCGAGCGCTTTACGGTGCTGCGCAGCCCGCACATCGACAAGAAGTCGATGGACGCTTACGAGATTCGCACGCATAAGCGCGTTCTGGACATCATCGACCCGACCGATTTGACCGTGGGCGCGCTGATGAAGCTGGATCTGGCGGCTGGCGTGGACGTTGAAATTAAAATTGAGGACGCCGCCTGATAAGGCGTCTTGAAAGAAGGCTTGGAGAATTAAAATGCGGACTGGATTGATTGCACGCAAGGAAGGGATGACCCGGATATTTGACGCCGAAGGCCGTCAGGTGCCTGTGACCGTTCTGAAGATCGACAACTGTCAGGTTGTCGGTGTGCGCACCGAAGAGAAAAACGGTTATGTGGCCGTTCAACTCGGCGCCGGCAAGGCCAAGGTGAAAAACGTATCCAAGGCGATGCGGGGCGTTTACGGCAAGGCGAAAATCGAGCCGAAGCAAAAAGTGGCCGAATTCCGCGTCACGCCGGACAACATGCTGGAAGTCGGCGCCGAGTTGTGCCCCAGCCATTTCATTGTCGGGCAGTATGTCGATGTTCAGGCGAAAACGATCGGTAAAGGGTTTGCCGGCGCGATGAAACGCTGGAACTTCGGCGGTTTGCGTGCCTCGCACGGCGTGTCCGTGTCTCACCGTTCACACGGTTCGACCGGTCAGCGCCAGGATCCGGGCCGTACCTTCAAGAACAAGAAGATGGCAGGTCATTTCGGTAACGAAACTGTGACCACGCAGAACCTGAAAGTGATTGGTCACGACCTTGAAGACGGCTTGTTGCTGGTGCAAGGCGCCGTCCCCGGCCCGGATAGCGGCTGGGTGCTGGTGAGCGATGCAGTGAAATTGCCGTTGCCTGCAGAAGCGCCGAAACCGGCGGCTTTGAAAGGCGCGGCGAAAGTTGAAACAGTAACCGAAGCTCCGGCAGACGCTCCTGCTGAAGCCCCGGCAGAATAACCGAGAACGAAAAGGACTCTTCAAGATGAAAGTCGCGGTCAAGAATATCGAGAACAAGGAAGTCGGCCAGGTCGATCTGGATGATGCCGTGTTCAATGTCGACGTCAAGGCGGCCCTGTTGCACCGCATGGTGAATTATCAGCTGGCCAAACGCCGCGCCGGTACGCATGACACCAAGGAAATCGGTGAAGTCAGCGGCACGGGCAAGAAGCCTTTCAACCAGAAAGGCGGCGGCCGCGCCCGTCAGGGTTCCTTGCGTTCCCCGCAAATGCGCGGCGGCGCCGTTGTGTTCGGCCCGACCCCGCGTTCGTACGTTCATGATCTGCCGAAGAAGGTGCGCGCGCTGGCATTGCGCATGGCTCTTTCCGACAAGATGAAAAACAACAAGCTGGTGGTGCTCGATAGCGCTGTCGCGAAGGATCATAAAACCAAGCCGATGGCAGCCGCTTTTGCGAAGCTGGGTCTGACATCCGCCTTGATCGTGTGCGGAAAGGAAGTTGACGCCAACTTCGCTCGCGCCACCAATAACCTGCCGCGGATTGATGTGCTGCCGTCTCAGGGTGCGAATGTCTATGATATTCTCCGTCGCGATACGCTGGTGCTGACCAAGGAGGCTGTCGAAGATCTGACGGCGCGCCTGAAAGCGCCGACGGAATAGGATAAGTGGAGTTGAAAATGGCTGCAAAAGCGAAAAAAACAGACAAAGTTCAGGAAGCGCCGTGGATGTATGACATTGTCAGCCGCCCGGTCGTGACCGAAAAATCCGCCCGTGGTTCCGAGCATGGTCAGGTCACCTTTCGCGTGCCCCTGACAGCGACGAAACCGCAGATCAAGACCGCTGTCGAGGTTCTCTTCGGCGTGAAGGTGAAAGGCGTGAACACCATTGTCAACAAGGGCAAGACCAAGCGCTCCAAAGGCAAGATCGTGTTCCGCAGCGACGTGAAAAAGGCTGTCGTGACCCTGCAAGAAGGTCAGACAATCGACGTCGGCGCGTAAGGTTTGAAAGTGACGGTTTAGCCGTCGTCCCGGGGAAGGCCCGGGATATAGTGATAGTAAAGTGAAGAAAGGCTGAACAAATGGCTTTGAAAAAATACAACCCCGTGACGCCGAGCCAGCGCCAGCTGGTCATGAGCGACCGCAGCGGTTTGTGGAAGGGCGGCCCTGAGCGCTCCCTCCTCGAAGGCCAGCCCAAGACAGGTGGCCGTAACAACACCGGGCGCATCATGGTTCGTCACCGTGGCGGCGGTCACAAGCACAAATACCGCGTGATCGACTGGAAACGTCGCACCTGGGATCTGGAAGGCACGGTCGAACGTCTGGAATACGACCCGAACCGCACGGCCTATATTGCGCTGATCAGCTATCCGAACGGCGAGAAGGCCTACATTTTGGCTCCGCAACGCCTGAAAGCCGGTGACAAAGTTGTCGCAGGGGAAAAGACGGATGTGAAGCCGGGCAACGCGATGCAACTGCGCAACATGCCGGTGGGTACGATCATCCACAATATCGAGATGAAGCCGGGCAAGGGCGGTCAGCTTTGCCGCGCTGCCGGTACCTACGGTCAGCTCGTTGGCCGCGATCAGGGCTACGCCCAGATCAAGCTCGCTTCCGGCGAGTTGCGCGTTGTGCGTCAGGAATGCATGGCCACGGTGGGTGCGGTTTCGAATCCGGATCACCTCAACGAGAACACCGGTAAGGCCGGCCGTTCCCGCTGGAAGGGTCGTCGTCCGCATGTACGCGGTATCGTTATGAACCCGGTCGACCACCCGCACGGCGGTCGCACCAAGGGCGGTACGCACTGGTCTTCACCGACCGGCGTACCCTGTAAAGGTTACAAAACACGTAGCAACAAGGCCACGGATAAATTCATTATCCGCCGCCGCAAGAAATAAGGTTTGTGAAGGAGTTTTAAGAACATGGCTCGTTCAGTTTGGAAAGGCCCGTTTGTTGACCGTCACCTTTTGAAAAAGGTGGAAGCGATGCGCGCATCGGCGAAGAAAGAGGTTATCAAGACCTGGTCTCGCCGTTCGACCATCTTGCCGAATTTCGTCGGTTTGACGTTCGGCGTGCACAATGGCCGCAAGTTTATCCCTGTTCTCGTGACCGACCAGATGATCGGCCACAAACTGGGTGAGTTCGCGCCGACCCGTTCGTTTGGCGGTCATGCCGGCAACGCAGACAAGAAAGCCTCCAAATAGGATTTGGATAGTTAAGGGAATTTGAAAAATGGCTCAGGCAGCAAAAAAACCAAAAGTCGAGAAAGAAGCGCATAAGGCGGCGAAAGCGCCTGTGGCTGAAGCGCGCGCATACGCCAAATACATCCGCTCCAGCCCGCGCAAGCTCAATCTGGTCGCGCAGATGATCCGTGGCAAAAGCGCCGCGCGCGCCTTGACCGACCTTGATTTCAGCACCCGCCGCATCGCCATCGATGTGAAAAAAGTGTTGCAGTCTGCCGTGGCCAACGCCGAGAACAACCACAACATGGACGTGGATCGTCTGTACGTGGCCGAGGCGACCGTAGGTCGCGCTGTGAAAATGCGTCGTTTCATGGCGCGCGCGCGCGGCCGCGGGGCACCGATTGTAAAAGAATTCAGCCGTCTGACGATTGTCGTCAGAGAGCGTCAGGCATAAGGGTTTTAAGGAGAATATCTGATGGGTCAGAAGGTTAATCCAATTGGTCTTCGTGTCGGTATCAACCGCACCTGGGACTCCCGCTGGTTTTCGGATCGCAATTACGCCGATCGTCTGGTGAAGGATCTCAAGTTGCGTGAATATGTGCGCGACAAGCTGAAGGCCGCTGGCATCAGCAAAGTGATCGTCGAGCGCGCCGCGCAAAACACCAAGGTCACCGTTCACACGGCGCGCCCGGGGGTGATCATCGGCAAAAAAGGTGCTGATATTGAAAAGCTGCGCAAGGATCTGTCTCATCACGCCGGCAGCGATGTCGCGCTGAACATTGTTGAAATCCGCAAGCCGGAAATCGACGCGCAGCTCGTGGCTGAGGGCGTAGCCCAGCAGCTTGAGCGCCGTGTCTCCTTCCGCCGCGCCATGAAGCGCGCCGTACAGTCTGCGCTGCGCCTGGGCGCGCAGGGCATCCGTATCAACGTGTCCGGACGTCTGGGCGGCGCTGACATCGCCCGTACCGAATGGTACCGCGAAGGCCGTGTGCCGCTGCATACATTGCGTGCGGATCTGGATTATGGTTTTGCCGAAGCAACGACGACCTACGGGATCATCGGTGTGAAGGTCTGGATTTACAAAGGTGACATTCTTGAGCACGACCCGATGGCGCGCGACAAGCGTTCCGCCGACGGCACGACACCGCGTAGCTAGGAAGACAGTTTTATTCGTTAGAATTTGGGCTAAAGAGAAAAATCATGCTGCAACCAAAAAGATCAAAGTTCCGCAAACAGCATAAAGGCCGCATCCATGGCAATGCCAAAGGCGGCACAACGCTGGCATTCGGCGAGTTTGGCCTGAAGGCTCTGGCGCCTGAGCGCATCACGGCGCGTCAGATTGAGGCGGCCCGCCGTGCGATTACCCGTCATATGAAACGTCAGGGCAAGGTCTGGATCCGCGTGTTCCCGGATGTGCCGGTTTCGAAGAAGCCTCTTGAAGTGCGTATGGGTTCCGGTAAAGGCTCGCCGGAGTTCTACGTATGCCGCGTGAAGCCGGGCCGCATCATGTTTGAACTGGGGGGCGTGCCCGAGCCTCTGGCCCGTGAAGCGTTGGCGCTGGCGGCCTCGAAACTGCCGATCGCAACAAAATTCGTCGCCCGTATCGGCGGCTAAGCAGACTTAAGTGTAAGGAGACCGCCAAATGAAAGCGGAAGATCTGAAGACCAAAACAGTTGATGAGCTTAAAAAGCTTTTGCTTGATCTGAAGAAAGAGCAATTCACCCTGCGTATGCAGAAAGCTCAGGGTCAACTTGAGAATTCGGCCAAGGTGCGCGCTGTGCGCCGCGATGTTGCGCGGGTGCAGACGTTCCTGACCCAGAAAGCCAACGGTGCGGAAGCGGCTGCGCCGGCTACGAAAAAGCCGGCAGCCAAGAAAACCGCCAAAGCCAAGACAGCCGCATAAGGCATAGGTAGGAGATAAAGAATGCCCCGTCGTGTACTCGAAGGTGTCGTCGTTAGCGACAAAATGGAAAAAACCGTGACAGTTCTGGTAGAACGTCGCTATATGCATCCGGTTTATAAAAAATACATCCGTAAATCGGACAAGTTCGCCGCTCATGACGAGAACAACGCGTTTCAGGTTGGCGACCGTGTGCAGATCGAGGAATGCCGTCCTTTGTCCAAGCGTAAAACCTGGACGGTGATCACGCAGCCGAGCAAGGAAGCTCTGGCACGCACGGCAGACAAGAAAAAAGCCAAGGTCGATGCCAAGAAAGCTGAAGAAGCTGCCAAGGAAACCGCCAAGGTAGAAAAGAAAGAGGCGAAAGCCAGGGCCAAGGCTGAAAAAGCTGAGACCAAAACGAAGAAGACAACAACCAAGACCGCAAAGGCCAAGAAAGACGAATAAGTCTTAACGCTTGGGTCTTAAGCTAGACGAGTAAAGAAGGCAGGATTGCTATGATACAGATGGAAAGCGACCTCGACGTAGCCGACAACAGCGGCGCCAAGAGAGTAAAATGCATCAAGGTGCTGGGTGGTTCCATGCGAACCACGGCCAATATTGGCGATGTCATTGTCGTTTCGGTGCAGGATGCTATTCCCCGCGGCCGTGTGAAAAAAGGTGATGTGCATCGCGCTGTGATCGTGCGCACGAAATCCGGCTTGAGCCGCAACTACGGCGAGCGCATCCGCTTCGATTCGAACGCTGCCGTTCTGATCAACAAACAAAACGAACCGATCGGTACCCGTATTTTTGGCCCGGTGACCCGTGAATTGCGTAAAAGCTTCATGAAGATCGTTTCTCTGGCTGCAGAGGTGCTGTAATGACACAGGTAAAATTGAAAATTAAAAAGGGCGACCAGGTCGTCGTTCTTGCCGGCAAGGATAAAGGCAAAACCGGCGAGGTTCTGCGCGTGATCCCCGAGGAAAGCCGTGTCGTCGTGGCTGGCGTCAATGTGGTGACCAAGCATGTGAAGCCTTCGCAGACCAGCGGGGGCGGTATCCAGAAGACGGAACTGCCGGTGCATGTATCCAATGTGGCGATTGCCGATCCGAAATCGGGCAAGGCGACGCGCGTGGGATTCAAGACGCTCAAAGACGGCAAGAAAGTCCGTGTGGCGAAAAAATCCGGCGAGCAGCTCGCGTAAGGTAACAAGGTAGAAGAAAGATAAAGCTATGAAAGCGACAAAGACACGTTTTCAGACCCGTTACGAGAAAGAGATCAAACCGGCTCTGAAACAGAAATATGGCTACAAGAACGACTACCAGATTCCGCATCTGGAGAAAATCGTCCTGAACATGGGTGTGGGCGAAGCCACAACCAACCGTGCTGAAATTGATACGGCATTCGATGATCTGGCGTTGATCGCCGGCCAGAAGCCGATCGTCACGCATGCCCGCAAGTCGAATGCTTCGTTCAAGATTCGCGACGGCATGGCCATCGGCGTGAAGGTCACCTTGCGCGGCCACCAGATGTACGAGTTTCTGGATCGTCTGGTCACCATTACCATGCCGCGTATTCGCGATTTTCGCGGCATCAACGGCAAAAGCTTCGATGGCCGCGGCAACTATGCCATGGGCATCAAGGAACACATCGTGTTCCCGGAAATCAACTACGATAAAGTCGACAAGATGCGCGGTCTGGATATCGTCATCTGCACGTCGGCCAAAACGGATGCGGAAGCCAGAGATTTGCTGGCGGCTTTCGACATGCCGTTCAAAAACTAGGTTTAAAGGAAAGGATAAACGGACATGGCTAAAAGCTGTTCGATCAACCGCAACAACAAACGCATCAAGCTGACCAAGCAGTGTGCAAACCGCCGCGCCAAGCTGAAGGCGATCATCAATGATCGTGATCTGCCGCCGGAAGAGCGTTTTCAGGCTGTGCTGAAGCTGGCGGAAATGCCGCGTAATGGCGCCAAGATCCGCATCCGCAACCGTTGCGAGTTGACCGGGCGTCCCCGTGGCCATCACCGCAAGTTTAAATTGTGCCGTAACGTCATTCGCGAGCTTGCACAAGTGGGCGAACTGCCGGGCGTAACAAAGTCCAGCTGGTAAGATGAACGACGGTCGAAGGAGATACTAAAATGACAATGAGCAGCCCTCTCGCGGATACGCTGACACGCATCAGAAACGCCCAGAAAGCGAAGAAAGCCACTGTTGATGTGCTGGCTTCCAAATTCGTCGGCGCCGTTCTTGATGTGCTGACGGATGAAGGTTACATCCGCGGCTACAAGCCGGGTAAGGATGAAAAAGGGCACGCTGTTTTCGCGGTCGAGCTGAAATACGATCAGGATGAAGGCGCGATCCGCGAAGTGCACTGCATTTCCAAGCCGGGCCGCCGTATTTACAGCGCGTCCAAGGAAGTGCCCCGTTTCTATAATGGTTTGGGTCTGACGATCGTCTCCACCCCGCTGGGCGTGATGGCCGATTATCAGGCGCGTGAGAAAAATGTTGGCGGTGAAGTTCTGTGCCAGGTCTTCTAAGAAGACGAAACGGACGACGAGTTTGAGAGGACAAGAAAATGTCACGAGTTGGTAAAAACCCTGTAAAGCTGGTTGATGGCGTAAACGCCGAAGTCAACGGTCAGACAGTCAAGGTTAAAGGCAAGCTGGGCGAGCTTAGCATGCAGGTGCATGACAATGTTGCCGTCAAGCTGGAGAATGGTGAGATCGCCGTGTCCCCGAAGGACGATAGCCGCGAAACCCGTGCCCTGTGGGCGACCATGCGTAACCTGATCAAGAACATGGTGCAAGGTGTGAGCGCCGGCTACACCAAGGTGCTTGAGATCCAGGGTGTCGGTTACCGCGCCAACCTGCAAGGAACAAACCTGAATCTGCAACTCGGTTTCAGCCACGACATCAACTTTCCGGTGCCTGAAGGTATCAAGATGGCGGTCGAGAAGCAGACCAAAATCACCATCACCGGGATCGACAAGCAAAAGGTCGGTCAGGTCGCGGCCGACATCTATCGCATGAAGCCGCCCGAGCCTTACAAAGGCAAAGGCATCCGTTACGAAGGTCAGCAAATCCTGCGTAAGGAAGGCAAGAAGAAGTAAATAAGGTTTTGACGAGGAAAAAGTCATGAGAGCACATCTGTCATCCCAGGATCGCCGTACATATCGTACACGCAACAAACTGCGTGCGGTCAACACACAAAAAGCCGGTCTGATCGAGACCCGTCCGCGCCTGTCCGTGCACCGCACGAACAAGCAGATTTATGCCCAGATCATCGACGATGTGAAGGGTGTGACGCTGGCCGCGGCATCGTCGATGGATCAGGAGCTGGGCCTGAAGAAAGGTTCTGATAAAGCTGCCGCTGCACAAGTCGGCAAGCTGGTGGCGCAGCGCGCCCTGAAGGCTGGCGTTAAAAAAGTCCAGTTCGATCGCGGCAGCTACCTGTACCACGGCCGCGTCAAATCGGTTGCCGAAGGTGCCCGCGAAGGCGGACTTGATTTCTAAGGATTGAATGGAGAAAAACGAAAAATGGCTCGTGCACAGCAAGAACAACGCGAAGAAAGCGAACTGATTGAACGCCTGGTCAGCATTAACCGTGTTGCCAAAGTCGTGAAAGGCGGTCGTCGTTTCGGTTTTGCCGCGCTGATGGTTGTCGGCGACGGTCGTGGCCGCGTCGGTTTCGGTACCGCCAAGGCACGTGAAGTTCCCGATGCCGTGAAAAAGGCGACCGAACAAGCCAAGCGCAACATGATCCGTGTCCCGCTGCGCGAAGCCCGCACCATTCACCATGATGTGACGGCGGCCGACGGCGCCGGGCGCGTGTCGCTGCGTTCAGCACCGTCTGGCACCGGCATTATCGCCGGCGGCCCGATGCGCGCGATTTTCGAAGCTGTCGGCATTCAGGATATCGTCGCAAAAGTGACGGGCTCCAACAATCCGCACGCGATCGTGAACGCGACCATGGGTGCGCTCAAGAAAATGCAAAGCCCGCGTCAGGTGGCTGCCCGCCGTGGCAAGAAAGTCAGCGACGTGATTGCCAACCGTGAAGCCGCCCGTTCGGCAGCGGAAGTGGCGACGGCTGTAGCTGAAGCTGAATAATCTGAAACGTAAAAGGTTGATTTGAGGTCGATCATGACTGAAGAAACAAAGAAAAAAGCCCCGGCAAAAAAGGCCGCTGCGCCCAAGGCGGCGCCGAAAGCCGCCGCCAAGAAAGCTGAAAAGGCTCCGAAATCCGGTAAAACCATTACCGTGACGCAAATCGGCAGCCCGATCGGTCGTCATTCTTCGCAGCGCGCGACCCTGATCGGCCTCGGGTTGAATAAACGCCACCGCACCAGCGTCCTTGAGGACACACCCTGCGTGCGCGGTATGATTAACAAGGTAAAACATCTGGTGCGCGTCGAAGACAGCGCGGCCTGATATAGATAAGAGTGAAAGGCTGAAGCCATGAAACTGAATGAACTGAAACCAAAGAAAGGCTCGACCAAGGCGCGCATGCGTGTCGGTCGTGGTCTGGGTTCCGGCAAAGGCAAGACCGCCGGGGTTGGCACCAAGGGCCAGAAATCGCGCACCGGTGTGGCTATCAACGGTTTCGAGGGCGGGCAGATGCCCCTCTATCGCCGTTTGCCCAAGCGCGGTTTCAAGAACATTTTCGCCCTTGATCTGGACGAGATTACGCTGGGTCGCCTGCAGGCTGCGATTGACTCTAAAAAAATCGACGCCAGAAAACCGCTGGATCACAAAGCTCTGGTGGCGGCTGGTGTTCTGCGCTCTTCGACGGAAGGCTTCCGCCTGATCGGCGGCGGCGAACTGAAAGCCAAAGTTGAAATCACGCTGCACGGCGCCACCCAAACCGCTGCCGATGCTGTGGCCAAGGCTGGCGGCAAGCTGACTTATGTCGAGATGAAGAAATTCGTTCGCCCGGGCAAGGAAAACAAAGGCAAGCGCAAGCGCGGCCGCGGCAAAGGCGCGGCAAAAACCGGCACCGACGAGTAAGATTCGTTTGCATATAAAGGTTATCGAAAGCGACGCTTGCGGGCGTCGCTTTTTTCTTTCCGTCGCCGAGATGACGGCTATTTTTGCCAGTGGATTTCCTTTATTCTACGGGGCCGGGGCTTGTTTCCGGGCGGCCTTTTCTTTATGTATCTAGTTCTTGCATCACTTCATACGCGTAGAGGGAATCAGCGATGGCATCAGCCGTTGAACAACTTGCCAAGAACGCCAACTGGGGCACCTTTGCCAAGGCCACGGAACTCAAGCAGCGCATCCTGTTTGTGCTGGGGGCCTTGCTGGTCTACCGCCTTGGAACCTATGTGCCGATCCCCGGTATCGATGTCGGCGTCTGGAAGGATATTTTCAACCAGAAGGGCGGCGGCATTCTCGATATGTTCAACATGTTCTCGGGCGGCGCGCTGCAGCGTATGACCATTTTCGCCCTCAACATCATGCCATACATTTCGGCCTCGATTATCATGCAACTGGCGACAGCGATTTCGCCGCAACTCGAGGCGATGAAAAAGGAAGGAGAGTCCGGGCGCACCCGTATCAACCAGTACACCCGCTACCTGACGGTTCTGCTGGCGAGCGTGCAGGCCTATGGCCTTGCGGTCGGCCTTGAAGGCCTGCAAGGCTCGGCCGGGTCGGCTGTCATCGACCCCGGCATGTTCTTCCGCATTTCCACCGTGATCACCATCGTCGGCGGCACTGTCTTCCTGATGTGGCTCGGGGAGCAGATTACGGCCCGTGGCGTTGGCAACGGCACGTCGCTGATCATTTTTGCCGGCATCGTCGCCGAATTGCCTCGCGCGATCGCCAGCACGCTGGAGCTGGGCCGTCAGGGCCAGTTCAATTTGCTGGAGATGGCGGCGATCGCCCTCATGGTTGTCGGCGTTATCACCTTCATCGTCTTTATGGAGCGCGCGCAGCGCCGGGTGCTGGTGCAGTACCCCAAAAGGCAGACTGCCGGCGGCATGTATGCCGGTTCGCAGAATCATATCCCGCTCAAGCTCAATACATCGGGTGTTATCCCTCCGATCTTTGCGTCATCGCTGCTGTTGCTGCCGCTGACGCTGGTCGGGTTCAGCGGCGCTGCCGGCGGCGAGATTACCGCCACAATCGCCCGCTACCTGCAGCATGGCACGCCAACTTACATGCTTCTCTATGGCTTGCTGATCGTCTTTTTTGCTTTCTTCTACACCGCGGTCGTGTTCAACCCGCAGGAGAACGCCGAGATGCTTCGTCGCCATGGCGGGTTCATTCCCGGCATCCGCCCGGGCACGCCCACTGCCGAGTATTTCGACTACGTGCTGACGCGCACCACGACGATCGGCGCCTTGTACCTGACGTTTATCTGCCTCTTCCCCGAGCTTCTGATTTCGCAATACGGCCTGCCTTTCTATCTCGGCGGCACATCGCTCTTGATTGTCGTGTCGGTGACGATGGATACGGTGGCACAGATCCATTCGCATATGGTGGCGCACCAGTATGAAGGCCTGATCAAGAAAACCAAACTGAGAGGAAGCAAACGCCGATGATCAATCTGGTTCTTCTGGGCCCCCCGGCTTCGGGCAAGGGGACGCAGGCGAAAACGCTGATGCAGCGATTCGGATTGGCTCATTTGTCCGCAGGGCAGCTTTTGCGCGACGAGATCGGCAAGCAAACTCCTCTCGGGCTTTCGGTCAAGGACGCGGTCGATAACGGCAGGCTGGTGCCTGACGATCTGGTGATCCAGTTGATCGCCTGCCGCATTCAGGAACCCGATTGCAGGAACGGCGTGTTGTTCGATGGCTTTCCGCGCACGATTTATCAGGCGCAGGCTCTCGATGCTCTTTTGGCCGGGCAAGGAACGCCCTTGTCGCTGGTGATCGAATTGCTGGCCGATGAAGCGGTTTTAACCGCCCGCATGCAGCAACGCATCGGCGATGCGCTCGCGCAGGGGCTGCCCCCGCGCAAGGACGACAATCTTCAGACCCTTCAGCAGCGCTTGCAGATATATCGCAACGAAACATTACCGGTCGTGCCTTATTATCAGCGGCAATCTATACATGAGGCCGTGAATGCCGTCGCCGCCCCCGATGTTGTGGCGGGTTCGATTGATACTGCGCTGCGCGCTCATGGACTGGCTCCTGCGCATCCGGCGGCGGCGCAGACCATGTCGCCAGCCATCATCAAACCAGCCCCCAAACCTGAGGAGCCGAAACCATGATCAACCTTATTCTTCTGGGCCCCCCCGGTGCCGGCAAGGGTACGCAAGCCAAGCGCCTTGAGGATAAATACGGCCTGAAGCAACTATCGACCGGCGACATGCTGCGTGCCGAGATGGCAGCGGGTACGCCGCTGGGGGTCAAGGTAAAGGCGATTGTCGATTCCGGATCGTTGGTCACGGATGAGATCATGATCGAAATGATCGCAAGCCGCATTGAACAACCCGATTGCAGGAGCGGTGTGATCTTCGACGGGTTCCCGCGCACGGTCGCGCAAGCCGAGGCGCTTGATAAAATGCTGGCGGAAAAAGGCCATCCGCTGTCCGCCGTCATCGAGCTCAAGGTCGACGAGGAAGTGCTGGTTAGCCGCCTGAATACGCGCATCGCCGAAACCAAGGCGCGCGGCGAACCGGTGCGCGCCGACGACAACGAAGAGACGCTGCGCAAACGGTTGCAGGTCTTCCGCGAACAAACCGCTCCCATCATCCCGTACTACAAGGGCAAGGAGATGCTGCAATCGGTTGATGGCATGGCGGCGATTGACGCAGTCGAGGCCGAACTGGCGAAAATCCTGCAAGGCGCCGCAACGTTTAAATTTTTGATGACGCCCGCGCGATGCAGACGCAGGATCAGGCGCACTTGTTTCAGGAATTCTTTTTGCAGGCGCAAATAATGTTTGATCGCCCGGCGTTCGTTGATGATGGCGGCGGAACGGTTGCCGTGTTTCAAGGCGTTCATGCGCGAAACCGCCTTGCCTTCCGGCGTGCGCGGGCCGGTGGATTTCAGCCATGGCTTGTGGATGTGGATGGTGGTGCGCGGGGTGGAGGCGGCAGGGCTCATGGCTTTTCTTCAGCCTGTCGTCGCCATGATTTAAGGGTGCGCGCGGTGGCCTGGCATTGCGCCTGCGCCCGGAGCGCCACATGTATACGGTCTTCGCTGTATCTGTTGATTTCCATGTGTTCGAGAAAACGGTGAAAGATGCCATCGAGCGTGCAGGTTTGTAGCAGCAGCAGGGCTTCAATGCTCTCGGTGGCGGGGGGTGGGGTCTGGGGGCTATCAGGATCGCTCATATATCCATATTAGGATTTTAATCCTAATTTGTCAAGCGGAAAGAAAAGTGGCCCGGCGTCTAGACCGGGCCGCCCGGCTTATGGCTCTGGGCCGGATACATCACGCCCATGGGCTTGACGGATTTGACTTCAGGCAATGCTTTTATTTTTTCGAGCAGCGCTGTATCGCACTTCCTGACCGCCACATAGACCAGCGCGGGGATATCGCCCATGATGACCGATTTCGGCTTGCGGCCTTCCTGCTTGAGCAGGACTTCTATCGCCGCGCGCAGGGTTGCTGTGGCGGCCTCGCAGGCGGCGGGTTCATGGAAGATGGTGGTCAGACCGCCAACCTTCTGCCGTTTGCCTTTCGGCATCTGGCCGCAGATATAATAACTCTCGGGAGCGTGAGCCGGGCGGTTTTGCGGCTGATCGGGGCGGTAAACCATGATGCCTCCTTCTGGGCAGTCTTTTTAATTAAGCCCGATCATCTAATGATGACCGGCGCGAGCAGGTAAAGGGGCTATAAGAAGTTTTTAACATAATATATGACCAAAACCGTACTTATCCACAGGTATTTTGATTGACTCTCATTAAGAAATTCATATAATCCGCCCGTCTCCCTATAAGGAGCAGGCGTTTTTCATCTATCCCGCATGGGATGGGCGAGGGCGCATTTGGTATACGATCCGGCGTTTTTTGTTCGTCATTTTTGCCAGCCCTTAACGCGGATGGCAAACGCAGATGGCAGGAAATTTTACGGATCGGTTGGAAATCAAACGAAAACGAAGGAGTAAAAACGTGGCCCGTATTGCTGGTGTTAACGTTCCTGACAACAAGCGCGTCATTATTGCGCTGACCTATATCCACGGCATTGGCCGCACATCCGCGAAACGTATCGCCGATGATTGTGGCATCACCCATGACCGCCGCATGAATTCGGTAACGGAAGATGAGCTGAATGCTATTCGCCGCGAAATCGAATCCGGCAAGTACATGATCGAGGGTGACTTGCGCCGCGAGATATCCCTTAACATCAAGCGCCTGATGGACATGAAGTCCTATCGCGGTCTGCGCCACCGTTTGAACCTGCCGGTTCGCGGCCAGCGCACCAAGACCAACGCGCGCACCCGCAAAGGCCCGGCCAAACCGGTCGCGGGCAAGAAGATTGTTAAGAAGTAATCTCCTCCAAGATATAAGGAATTTTGAATCATGGCTAAAGAAGACGCCAAAGCCCTCAAAGGCAAAAAGAAAGTCCGTAAGAATATTTCTTCCGGCGTGGCACACGTGAATGCCAGCTTTAACAACACCATCATCACCATCACCGATGCGCAGGGCAACGCCGTGTCCTGGGCTTCCGCCGGGATGATGGGCTTCAAAGGCTCGCGTAAATCGACACCGTACGCCGCGCAGTTGACCGCCGAAGACGCTGGCCGCAAGGCGCAGGATCACGGCATGCGTGAGCTGGACGTGACTGTAAAAGGCCCTGGTTCGGGCCGCGAGTCGGCGCTGCGCGCCCTGCAATCGATCGGTTTCACCATTCGTTCGATCAAGGACATCACGCCAGTACCGCACAATGGTTGCAAACCGCGCAAGCGTCGTCGCGTGTAAGAAGCGGGATACTTATTCGTTCTTTTATTTTTGACATCAGCAAAGGGGTCATACCTTGATACAGAAAAACTGGCAGGAATTGATTAAGCCGAACAAAGTTGACGTGGGTCACAGCAAGGACTCCCGCTCCGGTAAGGTCGTGGTCGAGCCGCTTGAGCGCGGTTTCGGCCTGACGCTGGGCAACGCCATCCGCCGCATCCTGCTCTCTTCGTTGCAGGGAGCCGCCGTGACGGCCGTTCAGATCGACGGCGTTTTGCATGAGTTCTCGAGCATCGAGGGCGTGCGTGAAGACGTCACTGACATCGTTCTCAATATCAAGGCGATTGCCGTGCGCATGCACGTCGAAGGGCCGAAGAAAATGCGCCTGCACGCCGAAGGCCCATGTGAAGTGACTGCTGGCATGATCGAAGCCGGTGCCGATATCGAGATCATGAATCCGGATCTCGTCATCTGCACGCTTGATAAAGGCGCGAAACTGAACATGGAAATGACTGTGAACACGGGCAAAGGCTACCGTCCGGCGGCGCAAAACCGCCCTGAGGAAGCGCCTGTGGGCCTGATCCCGGTCGATTCCGTTTTCTCGCCGGTGCGTAAAGTGTCCTATGAAGTGGAAGATACCCGCGTGGGTCAGATCACGGATTACGACAAGCTGACGCTGCATGTTGAAACGAACGGCGTGATCGCGCCGGAAGACGCTGTTGCCTACGCCGCCCGCATCCTGCAAGACCAGTTGCAAGTCTTCATCAACTTCGAAGAGCCCAAAGCCGCCGAAGCGAAAGAAGAGCGCAGCGAGCTGCCGTTCAACCGCAACCTGCTGCGCAAAGTCGACGAACTGGAGCTTTCCGTTCGTTCCGCGAACTGCCTCAAGAACGACAACATCGTTTATATCGGCGATCTGGTTCAAAAATCAGAAAGTGACATGCTGCGCACGCCGAACTTCGGCCGCAAATCGCTCAACGAGATCAAGGAAGTGCTGGCGACCATGGGTCTGCATCTGGGTATGCAGATCGAAGGCTGGCCGCCGGAGAACATTGAAGACCTCGCCAAGAAAGTTGACGAGCCGTTCTAATGTTCGCTGAAGCTGATTTGGTAAAATTGAAACAGGGATTTCTGCGTGCTGCAGAAAGCCCTGTTGCTGACCAAATCATTAGTCCAAACCTGAAAGTAGCCGGCCAGCCGGGGACAAAAAGAAATGTCCTGTTAGTGCTGGCTGAATACCCAGAGCTGGTTCACATGCATGGATGTCTGGTTGGCATCCGTAGCATTGAAGAAATAGCTGATGCCGATAAGCCTAGGCCTACGGCTGATGAATATGTTGTGAGGCTTGAAAAGCTTTATCCAAGCCCTCAATAAAAGGGACAAGGTGTCCTGCCCCGGTCTTAATCAGGTGATGATGAGCACGGGTAACACAATGGTTCTTCTACGGAAGGCCGCTTTTATGAAAGGAAGACCGCGATGAATCACGGTATTAAACAACGTAAACTCAACCGCACAACACCGCATCGTCAGGCGATGTTTGCAAACATGGCGGCTGCCCTGATCAAGCACGAGCAGATCATCACCACGCTGCCCAAAGCCAAAGAGCTGAAGCCGATTGTGGAGAAACTGGTCACGCTGGGTAAAAAAGCGAAGGCCGACCCGAAAACCGCTCTGGCCAATCGCCGCCGCGCCATTTCGATCATGCGCGACAAGGAACAGGCCGCCAAGCTGTTCGACGTTCTGGCCGATCGTTACAAGGATCGCAACGGCGGTTATATCCGTGTTTTGAAGGCCGGCTTCCGTTATGGCGATGCCGCCCCGATCGCGGTAATCGAATTCGTCGATCGCGACGTCACGGCTAAAGGCAAGGATAGCGGCCCGACACAGTTCGCTGACGAAGCCGAATACAAAGCCGCGCAGGAAGCCGCCAAAGCGGAGAAGGCTGAGAAAAAAGCCAAAACCAAGATCGAAAAAGGCGAAACCAGCAAGGCCAAGAAAGAGGCCGGCGCCTCGGGCGCCAAGACGACCGTGCGCAAGGCCTCGCAACGCGGCAAGTAAGATTTAGCCGCGCGATTACGAATAGTGACAGCCCCGCCGTTACCGGCGGGGCTGTTTTTTGGCAAGGGAGGCGCATCTCGCGAAGGACGAGGGATGTCTCCGGTGGCCACTCCTGCCTTATGGCTTGTGGCCCTTAAGGGCGCGTGGTAGTTTTATCGCCTGATTAGCCAAAAGGAATTTATAAGCCCATGAAACGCTTTTTTTATCGTCCGCTGCTTGCCGCCGCGCTTTTAAACCTGATGCTGGTCGGCTCCGCTCATGCCTATATCGATATGGGCACGGGCAGCATGATCTTCCAGATGATCGTCGGCGGCATCGTCGGGGCTTCGTTCACGATCAAGCTCTATTGGCGGGCGATTGTGAAAAAGGTGCGCCGCTTGCTGGGCATGCCGGTGATTGAGAATGAGGCAGCAGAGGGGCAATCCCATGACAGCCAGCACCCTGCAAAAGATTAAATCGTCCTTCCGCGATCCGGGCAGTCAGGTGTTCAGCGAGGGCGGGCGGATTTTCCGCCTGATCCGCCGCGAATCCGTCGCCGATTATCGGCATTTGATGGACAGCGGCCTTTATCGTGCGCTGACCGAGAAGGGGCTGCTGATTCCGCATGAGGATGTCAGTGACGCCTTCCCGCATTTGCGCGAAAACGAAGGCGATGTCGTGATCTCGCCGCAGCGCGTGGCGTTCATCTCCTATCCGTTCGAATGGAGTTTCTCGGCGCTAAAGGCGGCGGCGCTGGCGACACTCGATATTCAGAAGCTTTGCCTCGATCATGGCATGACGCTGCAGGACGCGACCGCTTTCAACATCCAGTTTCATCAGGGGCGCTGGCTGTTGATCGATACCGGATCGTTCCGCGTGCAGAAAGAATTCCACGCCTGGGGCGCTTACCGCCAGTTCTGCCAGCATTTTCTGGCGCCGCTCTTGCTGATGGCGCGCACCGACGCACGTTTGCTGCCTCTCTTTGCGCACTACCTTGACGGCGTACCGCTTGATCTGGCGAGCCGCCTGTTGCCGCTTTCGGCCAAGGTGAATCCGGCTGTTTTCATGCATATCGTCATGCACGGGAAATATACGCTCAAGGATTTCGACGTTTCTGCCGTCAAGGCGCAGCAGCGCCCGATCTCGAAAGCCGCCGCTTACGGGTTGATCGACCAGTTGCGCGGCATGGCCGCCGGACTTGAATTGGTGCGCAAGGAAACTGTCTGGACTGCCTATGAAAATACGCACACCTATAACCAGAGCGAGTTCAAGGATAAGGAAGAGTTTATCCGCGAGGCGATGATGCGCATCAGCCCGGATAACGTCTGGGATCTCGGCGCCAATACCGGTCATTTCAGCCGTCTGGTCGCCGCTCAGGCCAAGCCCGATACCAGCATTGTCGCGTTCGAATATGACGTGATGACGGTTGAGGCCGGTGAACGGCAGAGCCGCGCCTGCAACCGCAACAAGCCGCTTCATCTCTGGATGGATTTGCTGAACCCGACGACGTCTCACGGCTGGGCGGGACAGGAATGGGATTCTTTAAGCGCGCGCGGCCCGGCCGATCTGGTACTGGCGCTGGCGCTGGTGCATCACTTGTGCCTGTCCGGCAATATACGTTTTGCGCAGCTGGCTGAATATCTGGCGACGATCAGCCGCCATCTGGTTGTGGAATTCGTGCCCAAGGACGATCCGCAATCGCAGCGCCTGCTCAAAAGCCGCAAGGATATCTACGACGAGTATACGCAGGAGAACTTTGAAAGCGCCCTGAAGGCGCATTTCGCGATCCTGCAATCCCGCAAGGTATCCTCGACCGGGCGCACGCTGTACTTGATGAAACGGCACGCCTGAAGCCATGAACAGCAGGCCCGCCGCCGCTATAAAGCCTGTCGACTTTCTGATGCCGTTCATTGTGATGGCGGGATGCCTGGCGCTTGATACGACCAAAGAGCGGCTGGGCACGTACTGGAGCGTGGGCGAGTTCATATACCCGTTTCTGGCGGTGATGGGGTTGCAGTCCGTGTTGGCCGGATTGCTGGCGCTGACGCGGATGGGAACGGAGAAGGCGCTGGCGCTTGCCCTCTTTGGCACGTTCGCCGTTTTTCAGCATGAGAAATTCTTGTTGCAAATGGATGTGCCTGCGGCGCTGATGGCGTGGACGGCGTTTTTTCTCACAGGGGGGGCGCTGCTGTTTTTTGTCAGGCCGGTGCGCGCCGTCTTCATCCCGGCCATCAAGCTCTATGTCACCATCTTCATGGTGATCTATGCCGTGCAAGCCGGGCTGGTTGTCGTCAAGGCGACTTACGACCTGAAGGTCATCCCGCTGCGTCCCGATATCCTGAAGGGCGCCCGCGCCGACCTGAAGACCGCGCCCGATATATATTTTCTGTTGCAGGATGCCTATGCCGGGCCGCAGACGTTAAAACGCCTGTACGATTACGACAACGGCCCTTTCATCAACCGGTTGCGCGGGAAGGGGTTCTATGTCGCGGAAGACAGCCGCGCCTATTATTCGCAGACCATGCTATCCGTCGCTTCGACACTAAGCCTGAATTATATTCAGGACGACATTATCCTGCCTCACGCCCGGTTTATGGATCGCGGCCCTGCGATCAGGCATTATTTAAGGCCGCGGCTGGTCGAATTCCTGCAAGCGCAGGGCTACGACATAAAGATGCAATCGACCGGATACAATCTTGATATCGGCCACGATCACGAAAACGATATACGGGCGCCGTCGTTCCGGCTTTCGGCGTTGCAGGTTTTGATCAGCCGCTCTCCGCTCTATCCGGCGCTGGATCAGGCCTTTGGTCGCGAGCGCCAGTTTTTGAACCAGCACCGCGATCATTACAACGCTATCAAGGAGCAATATGGCTTCCTTGAGGAGCAGGCCGCCGGGAGTGGCGGAGAGCGGCCGCGTTTTGTCTATGCCCATATTCTGCTGCCGCATCCCCCCTTCGTTTTCGATAGCGAAGGAAATTTCACCAACGACAGCTATCGCGACCAGTTCTATTACAAGGACGGCAAGCACAACGTCTACGACCATCTGTACGAAGGAGGCTGGACGAACTATTACCGCGCGGCTTACGCCGCGCAAGTGAGCGCTGCAAACAAGCTGATCGAGTCCTTTGTCGACAAGGTTCTGGCCAACCGGTCGGGCCGGCCGGTCGTAATCGTGATACAAGGCGATCATGGCTCCCGTTTGTTGACCAATTTCAGCGATGCGCGCCATACCGACATGCCAGAGGTTTTCGCCGTCATGAATGCCGTTTATGTCAGTGACGGCGACTATCGCGGTTTTACCTCCGATATCAGCCCATTGAACGCAATGCGGTTGATCGCCAATAAATATTTCGCTGCGAATTTGCCATTATTGGAAAACCGGCAATGGTACTCCCTCTGGCGAACCCCGTATGATTTTACCGATGTCACGGATCGCGCGCGGAAAAATCCTTAAAGCTTTAGATCCTTCATTTTGCCACATCCCGATACTATATTAACCCGGTTCGTCATGATGAATGCGGGATACAGACACATGAAACACGCCAGCCTTTTACTTGTTTGCCTGTCGATAGTTTTTGCGGGGATGGCTGCCCATGCCGAGCCTTTCAAAAAAACCGTGCCGCAGGATCAGGCCGGCGTGCAGCTTTCGTTCGCGCCGCTGGTGAAAAAGGTAGCTCCGGCGGTCGTCAATATCTACACCACGCGCACGATCACCCGCCGTTATGTCCATCCGTTCATGGACGATCCTTTCTTTAGCCAGTTTTTCGGTGATATGCCGGGGTACGACCGTGGCGGCACCGTGCGACGCAAGGTCGAGGGGGCGCTGGGGTCGGGGGTGATCGTTAGCCCGGACGGTCTGGTGGTCACCAATGCCCATGTCGTCAAGGGGGCCGATGAAATCAAGGTCATTCTGGCGGACGGGCGCGAGTTTTCCGCCCGCGTTTCACTGAAGGACGAGCCTTCCGATTTGGCCTTGCTGCGGGTCGATACGGGCAGGGAGGCTTTGCCGCATGCCGAATTGAAGCCGAGCGAGACGCTGGAGGTTGGCGATCTGGTGCTGGCGATCGGCAATCCGTTCGGCGTCGGGCAGACGGTCACGAGCGGGATCATCTCCGCGCTGGCACGTTCCTCCCTCGATATCAACGACTACAATTTCTTTATTCAGACCGACGCGGCCATCAACCCCGGCAACTCGGGCGGGCCGCTGGTGTCGATGAATGGCGGCGTGATCGGCATCAATACAGCGATTTTTTCGCAGTCGGGCGGCTCGCTCGGGATTGGTTTCGCTATCCCTTCGGAAATGGTGCAATCCGTGATCGCGGCCGAGGCCGGGGGAAGCAGCGATGTGGTCAGGCCGTGGCTAGGGGTTTCTTCGCAGGCGGTCACTGCCGAGATCGCCGATAGCCTGGGCCTGAGCAAGCCGCGCGGAACGCTGATTTCGGATTTGCATAGCGCCAGCCCTTTGCGGGCGGCGGGGGTCAAGGTCGGCGATGTGCTGGTAATGCTGAACGGGCATGAAATCCGCGACCCTTCGGAGATGAAATTCCGCATGGCTACCGTCAAGATCGGCGACACGGCCGTAATCGGGTATTTGCGGGGCGGCAAGGTGAAAGAGGCGCGCGTCAAAGCTATCGCCCCGCCGGAAGATCCGCCGCGCGATCAGACAACCTTGACGCAAGGGATTTTCAAAGGTGTCACGGTGGCGAACATCAATCCGGCGGTCGCGCATGAGCTGGGACTGCCCGATCAGGACGCGCAGGGCGTTGTAGTGATGAAAGTCGAGGGCGACGGTTACGGCACGCGCCTGTTGCGGAAAGGGGATAAGATCCTCAATGTCAGTCAGCGCGATATTAAAGATGTCGAGAGCCTGAAAAAAACGTTGATGCTGCGGCTGGCCATGTTCAGTCTTGTGATCAACCGGAACGGCCAAATCCAGCAAATCGCCATACGGTAGCGGGCATGCCGCTTATAGGGGGGCAGGGCTGCGTCTTGCCCGGATTCGCCAGATGTTCTAGTATGGCGGTTTGCGTGTTTTATTGATCAGGGGCCGGGAGAGCCGGCGTTTTAGGATCCTGTTTTGCCCGATTTATTCGCCCAGGACGTTGTGAACGACGACATCATGCCACGCCCGCTGGCCGACCGGCTGCGGCCGCGGGTTCTGGATGACGTTGTCGGGCAAGCTCACCTGACAGGGCCGGGCGGCGTTTTGCGGCGGATGGTCGAGCAGCGTAAAATGTCTTCGATCATTCTCTGGGGGCCGCCGGGGTGCGGAAAAACGACGTTGGCGCGTATTCTGGCCGACCATACCGATACTCATTTCGAACAGATATCGGCTATTTTTTCCGGCGTGGCCGACTTGCGCAAGGTTTTCGACGCCGCGCGGTTGCGCCGACAGGCGGGGCGCGGCACGCTTTTATTCGTCGATGAAATCCATCGCTTCAATAAATCGCAGCAGGATGCGTTCTTGCCGGTGGTGGAAGACGGCACCATCATATTGATTGGCGCCACGACCGAGAATCCGTCTTTCGAGTTAAACGCGGCCTTGATGTCGCGGGCGCAGTTGACGGTGCTCAAACGCTTGGACGATGACGCCATAGATTCGCTTCTGCGCCGCGCCGAAAAAGAAACCGGACGAAGATTACCCCTGACGGAGGCGGCGCGAGAGGCGTTGAAGGCGATGGCGGATGGTGACGGCCGTTACGCTCTGACCATGGCTGAGCAGGTTTTGAATCAGGAAGATGAACTTGACGTCGAGTCTTTAAGTGCGCTGGTCAGCCGCCGCGCGCCCCTTTACGACAAAGCTGATGACGGGCATTACAACCTGATTTCCGCCTTGCATAAGTCGGTGCGGGGTTCCGACCCGCAGGCGGCGCTATACTGGCTGTGCCGGATGCTGCAGGGCGGGGAGGATCCGCGTTTCATCGCCCGCCGCATGGTGCGGATGGCGTCCGAGGATATCGGGTTGGCCGACCCGCAGGCTTTGCAGATCGCGCTGGCGGCGTGGGAAACGTATGAGCGTCTCGGCAGCCCCGAGGGGGAACTGACATTGGCGCAGGCTCTGGTTTACCTGGCTGCCGCGCCGAAATCGAACGCGGTTTATAAGGCTTATAACAGCGCCCGGCAAACCGCCCGCGATACGGGGTCGCTGATGCCGCCCGCCCATATCCTGAACGCGCCGACGCGCCTGATGAAAGAAGCGGGGTATGGCGCGGGCTATCAATACGATCACGATACGCCGGAAGGGTTTTCGGGGCAGGATTATTTTCCCGAAGGTCTGAAGCGGCGCGATTTTTACAGCCCGGTCGAGCGCGGGTTCGAGCGCGAGATCGCCAAGCGGCTTGAGTACTGGGACAAGTTACGGGAGAAGAAGCATGGATGATCGTGCCAAGCTGCGGCAGGATTTGCAGAGTCACCTGCCCCATGACGACAAGGAGAAGGCCGATCTGGCGGCGATGATTTCGTTCCTTGAAACGACGCCTGACTGCTTTCAGCGTCACCATAGACCAGGCCATTTCACCGGCTCGGCGCTGCTGGTCAACCGCAGCGGCACGCAGGTTTTGCTCAATCACCACCGCAGCCTGAACACGTGGCTGCAATTCGGCGGCCATGCCGACGGCGACCCCAATTTGTTCGCGGTAGCCTGGCGCGAGGTGCAGGAAGAATCCGGTTTTGAGCGCATCGAGCAGGTCATGAACCGCATATTCGATATCGATATACACCCGATTCCCTATAACGCTGGAAAAGGCGAGCCTGCGCATCTGCATTATGATGTGCGTTACCTGTTCCGCCTTGGCACGGACGACGACATGTTCCGCATCAGCCCGGAATCGATCGACCTGCGCTGGTGCGGTTATGACGAGGCGCTGGCTCTGACCGGGCCCGGCACCGTGGCGCGCATGCTGGAAAAATGGCAGGCCTTGGCGTGAAGGGGGCCTGAAGGCGCGTATGACGAAAGCCAAACCGCTGAAAATCGCACAAGCCTTGCCGCGGCGCCCTTTTTACCTGGTGCGCCACGGCGAAAGTTTTGCCAACCGTTTTGAATACCCCTCCGGACGGATGGACACGCGCCTGACCCGGGCCGGATGGCAGCAAGCGCGGCAAGCGGCCTTGACCGTGGCGGCGCTTGGGGAGAGGCCGGATATCATGGTTGCAAGCGCGCTAGTGCGGGCGCGCGATACGGCGCGCCTCATCCATCAGGCGGGGCACGATTGCCGCCTTGTGATCGACCGGCATCTGGGTGAGCAATATTACGGGGCCTATCAGGGGATTTCCAAGCACCGGATCGCCGCCTCTCACGGGCATGAAATCTGGTGGCAGAACCCGCAGGACGGCGAGTCGCTGGAGGCGTTCAGCCACCGCATCCTGATGACCCTTGGCCGTTGGCTGGGGCGTTATGAACGGCCGATGTTCGTGGGGCACGGGGGGCTGTTTACCGCGATCGGTCATGCCTATGGCCGGAATTTGCGCGGCATACCCAATGCCGGGATTTTCCATTTTGTGCCGGCGGGCGCGGGCTGGCGACTCTACCGGATAGAAAATGTGAACGGGAGTAACAAATCGGCGTTATACTGTCAGCTATGAAGTATGTTTTCATATTATTGACCTCTCTTATGCTGCTGGGTTGCACGCAAGTAGCGGTGCCGGATGATGAGATAGAGCGGATGCGGGCGAGTATGCCGCCCGAGCGTGATCCGCCGGCGGCGTATAACCGTCAGGGGTTAAGCGTGCCATGATCAACCTTGTCGCGATCGCAGCGGGTGGCGCCATAGGAGCGCTGTTGCGCCACGGCGTCAACCATTTCTCGGCCGGGGCGTCTTTCCCCTGGGGGACGATGGTCGTAAATATCGGCGGATCGCTGGCCATGGGCCTGTTGATCGGCATGTTTGCCTTGTTCCTTGACGTGCCGCCCGTGCTGCGCGCCTTTATGACGGTCGGGTTGCTGGGCGCGTTCACCACCTTCTCGACCTTTTCCATGGATGCGATATTGTTGCTGGAAAAGGGGCGTTTTCTTGAGGGGACGTTTTATATTCTGGGTTCGGTCGGCCTGTCGCTGCTGGCGATGGTGCTGGGTTTGATAATCGCAAGGATGATACCGCTATGAGTAACGTGCAGCAACTGGCCGTGGCTGACGACGACGACGGCCAGCGCCTTGACCGCTGGCTGAAGAAGGCCTTGCCCGGGGTGCCTTATGCGCTGTTGCAGAAGATGCTGCGCACGGGTCAGGTCAGGGTTGACGGCAAACGCGCCAAAGCGGAAACGCGCCTGAGTGCGGGGCAGACCGTGCGCGTGCCGCCGTTCGATGTCAAGGGTGGCAACAAGACCGGCAATCATTTCGTCGATGAAGAGGGCGACCGCAAATTTCTCGAGTCGCTGGTGATCTACGATGACGGCGACCTGCTGGCCTTGAACAAGCCCTACGGCCTGCCGGTGCAGGGCGGATCGGGCATCAAGCGCCATGTTGATGGTTTACTTGAATTGATGACCAGCAAAAAAGGGGTTAAGCCACGGCTGGTGCATCGTCTTGATCGCGACACATCCGGGGTTTTGCTGGTAGCGCGCTCCCTGAAGATGGCGCAGGCCATGGGGGCCAAGTTCTCGGGGCGCGATATTCGTAAATATTATTGGGCGGTGACGGTGCCGGCGCCGGAGGTGTTGGACGGGACGATCCGCATGGCGCTTGCCAAGGGGGAGGGGCCGTACAAGGATATGATGGTGGTCGACGAGGTCGAGGGCAAGAAGGCCAGCACCGAGTTTCGCGTGCTTGACCGCGCCGGGCGCAAGGCGGCGTTTGTCGCGTTCTGGCCGCGTACCGGGCGCACCCACCAGATTCGTGTGCATGCAGCTTCGGGCCTGAAATGCCCGTTGCTGGGCGATGAGAAATATGGCGGCGACATCGCGGACTTCGACGATATGGATTTATCGGGCCGTTTGCACCTGCATGCGCGCCGCGTGATTTTTCCGCACCCCCTTACCGGGCACATCGTCGATATCACGGCCCCGCTGCCGGAGGACTTGCGCCGGACATGGAAAGCCTTTGGCTTCAGTGCAAACCTCAAGGACGATCCGTTCTCCGATATAGAGCTTTGAGTCGCCGCTTCGGAAGGCTATAATCCCCGGCATATGGCGGGGTATGGCGGCCGATGACGATTTCTATTTCCAGAATTCATATTTATGTGATTGTGATGCTGCTTCTGGCAGGCGGACTTGCGGGCTTGTGGCTTTCGCAGGCGGGATTGCGCGCGCAAGGCGGCGGCGAGAGTCGTTTTATCCGTGAATGCGTAACGGCACCGCCGGAGAGCGCCGTGCCGGAAAGCTGCCGGAGCGAGGATGCCATCAAGGCGACGTACGAGGGGCTTGATGTCCGGGCGTTGATCGAGAAGAAACGCACGCGGATGGCGTCGACCGCCCGCCGCATCGCCAGCGGCGAATTGCAGGATCCGCTGCGCTACAAGGAATGCATCGCGCGCGGCGAATGCGCCGAAGTGCCCTTGCTGCCCCCTGATGCGGCGGCATCGGATGCCGCGGCGTTGACCCCGGAGCAACAGCAGATCAGCGCCGCTTTTTGGGATCTGGCGGAAGGGGACAAACTGACCGCGCCGGTATGTGAGTATATTGCGGAGTGTCGGGCATTGCACAAGGCCGGAGCAATCGATTTTGGTTTTTGACGGGGTATCATGATTCTGTTCTTCGATGATGAAAAACCGTTGGCCCCTCTGACAGGCGCGCGTAAGCATATAAGGCGCTTCATCAAGGTTTTAATCGTTCTTGCGGTTCTTCTGGGAATCAGCTTATGGGTGCTCAAAAGCCTGGGCGGCAATAGTCATGCGCTGAAGCTGGGGATGCAGGATTATCTGACCGATGCCACCGGCTATATCGCGCAGGTGGACAGCTTGCAGGATATGAGCTTCTTTCCGATGTCCCATCTGGCCTTCGATGGTTTGAGCCTGCATGAAATGATCGAGAAGCAAAGGCCCGCTACGGGTGCGGAAGCCGTCAAGACGGAGGACGAGAGCGGCGTTCAAGCCTTTCCGCACCAGAAAACCGCTGCCGATTTCTTCGATGCCGGGGCAGAGGTCGCCAGCTTGCGGCACGCGAACGTGACAATGAGTTTCTGGGATGTGTTTTTCTCCCGCCGCCGTTTCTATGATCTGGAAGTTCAGGGGTTGCGAGTCGTTGAAGGCGCGTGGGGCCTGCGGGCGCTAACGCTGGAGAGTCTCTCGATCAATGACGAGGATACCCCCGTTATCGCCGGCACGGGGGCTTACGGAGGCCATCCGTTTTCCTTGCGGGTGGATATTCAGAAAGATGTCGATGCCGCCGGGCGCAAGCGCTACAAGATGCCGGATAAAGCGGGGATTGAGGCGCGCTGGGGCGACCTGGACATTGTGGGGGTTCTGGACTCGTCGCCTGGCAAGGATGTGCACCTGAAAATCGAGCGCTTGAGTTTGGGTAAACAAAATTTCAGCGGCGATATCGTTTGGGGGGGTGGTTTCAAAGGCGATACCTTGTCTGCCGCTCTTGGCGCCGGCGATGCCCGTTTCGTCCTTGAGTTGCTGACAACGAAGGATAACCGGACTTCGGGTACGCTGGAAGTTCCGGTGCTGGATACTGCAAGCCTTCCATCCCTGGGGGCGGCATACAACGATGCGATGCGCTTGCTGCTTTCCGGCCCGGGGTCGGCGATTTTTCCGCATAAGGGGCCGCCGGTCGACCTTACGGTCAAGATTGCGGATATAAGACATCAGGGCAAGGCGCTGGGGCATCTGACTGCCAGGATAGCGGCGGGGGAGCGCGTTCTCGATATTGACCATATATCGGGATTGCTGGCCGGCGGCGCTTTGGGCGGGGATATCAGGATCGAACGGCGCGAAGAGCAATGGCATCTGGCGGCGCAAGGCAAGCTGCGCGGCTGGGATTATGCCGTACATGAAGGGAAAACGTCCGCGCAGTTCGATGTTCATGCCGACCTTGAGGCGCTGGCGCCTTCGTGGAGCGAGCTGCTGCCGGCTTTGTCCGGGGAGATGATCGTCGTCGCCGAACCGGGAGAATGGGTGGCGGCGGACATGCTTTATAAGAGCGGTGAAGCCTGGAAAGCTCTTCGCAAGGGCGATGAAACGACGGCTCCATGGCTCTTGAGTTGCGGCTTCGCCGATCTGGCTGTGGAATCCGGCAAGGCCATTGTGCAGCGGGCCTTGTTTGCGGGGCGCGGTATGACTCTCGGCGCTGAGGGCGCGTGGGATATGAAGAGCGGACGCGTTGATGTGACGCTGACACCTTATATGGAGGATGAAAGCGCGCGAACTGCCGTGTTCGCCGTTACGATGCGCGGTGTCTATCCCGATCTGAAGATCAGCCGCGGACAGGGCGGGCGCAGGCTATCCGACCTGCCCGTGCCCGCGCCGGATTTCAGCCGAATCAAGCCCGGCGATATTGCTTTACCCCCGCAACATCCCTGCCGTTCCTATCTGGGCGAACCGCAGCCATGAAAAAATTCTATACACTGGTATCGACCCGCGCCGATCAGGGCGGATGGCTGATCGAGTTGGACGGCAAGCCTGTGCGTACGCCGTCCGGGGCGTTGTTGCGCGTTCCGGTCATGGCGCTGGCGGATGCCGTGGCGCAGGAATGGTCGCGCCAGCAACAGGATATCGTGCCCGATACGATGCCGCTGACGCAGATCATGGTGACGGCGCTTGACCGGGTGGCACGCGAGCGCGAGGTTATGCAAGAGACGACCTTGTCCTATTTCGATACCGACTTGCTATGCTACCGCGCGAGCGAACCTCCGGAACTGGTGCGGCGTGAAGGCGCGGCGCGCGATCCGTGGCTGCACTGGTTTGAATCGGTTTACGGGATGGCATTGACGACCACCACAGGGCTGATGGCCCTGCATCACGGCAAGCAGGCCCATTTCAAGGCGCGGCAAGCTGTTTTAGCTCTCGATTTATGGGCGTTTACGGTGTTGCAGATGGTAACGGCTTTGACAGGGTCTTTGGTGCTGGCGCTTGCCTTTGTCGTTGGCCAGGCCCAACCCGAGGATTTGCTGCGCGCCTTGTATGTGGAAGAAGATTACAAGGCCGATATTTACGACGAAGAATTCTATGGCCGTGCCCCGCATCAGGAGCGGGCCATGCAGGGCGTTGAGCGCGATTTGCGCGCCGGACAGGTTTTTCTAGAGGCGCTGGGGTTGAAAAAGGCCTAGAACCAGCTTTGCGGTTTTTGCAGGCGGTAACCTTTCAGAGCGCGATTCAGGCCTCGGCTGAGGCGGTAGGCGATGTAGCCGATCACCGGTACGACGCAGACGATCGCCGCTGAAACCATCAGCCCGAGGTTGGCGCGGGCATAATCCAGAAGAAGGTCGTAGAGTTCCTCGCGGGAGTAACCTTGCCCGCTCATCATCGCGTTCAACGCTTCATTGAGGATGCTGTTGTCGGCCCAGCGAAAGATCATGAAGCCGGCTATGGATGATGTTACCGAGAATAAAAGCGAATACATCCATATCGTGCTTGATATATAGATCATGTGGTTATAAATCAGGCTGTCAGGACTTTTCCCGAAGCGCAGCAGCCATGCGGCGAACAGGCAAAGCGGAAGCATCAGAAGGCCGGTCGTAAAAACGGCCGTTACCGGGACAAAGCAAAAAACAGTGCTCAGGATCAAGAAGGCGTAGACCGCAATGATCGCGCTTTTTCCTTCCGGTTTGTGTTCGTTGTTATCGCTCATCAGCGCCTGCCGAAAAGTTTTTCGATGTCGGAGAGTCGCAATTTGATCCATGTCGGGCGGCCATGATTGCATTGGCCCGATAGCGGCGTTTCTTCCATCTGGCGCAGCAATGTGTTCATTTCCTCGGCGTTCAGGCGGCGGCCCGAGCGCACCGAGCCGTGGCAGGCCATGGTGGCAAGAACATGATTAATACGCTCTTCAAGCCCCTGCACGCTGCCGTGCTCGGTCAGTTCGTCGCAGAGATCGCGGATCAGGCGCGGTATGTCGGCGTGTTGTCCGAGCAGGGCGGGAACGCTGCGCACGGCGACGGCCCCTTTGCCGAAGGGTTCAATCTCAAGGCCGAGGCGGGCCAGTTCATTCGCATTATCAAGCAAGCGTTGCGCATCCGCATCTTCAAGGTCGACGATTTCAGGCGCCAGCAAACCTTGCCGCGCGATGCCGTTTTCGGTCATTTGCGCCTTGAATCGTTCGTAGACAAGGCGCTCGTGGGCGGCGTGCTGATCGACGATCACAAGACCGTCATCGGCCTGGGCGATGATATAATTTTCATGCACTTGCGCCCTGGCGGCGCCGAGCGGATGAGAAAGGGCTTCAGGTTGCGCCGGGGAAGGTGTCTCGGCGCGCACGGAAGGGGTTGCGATGAAAAGCGGCTCGTAATCCTGCGAGATCTTTTCGGCCAGGCCGCCTGTCGTGTAATAACCGCTATAGACCGGGCGGTCGGCGGGAGCGGCGTTGTGGCGCAGCGTATGCAACGCGCCAAGGGAGACAGTCGAGGCTGTCGCTTGCCCGTATTCATGCAGCGCATGCCTAAGCGCGCCGACAATAAGGCCGCGGATCAGCGCAGCGTCGCGAAAACGCACTTCGGCCTTGGCCGGGTGGACGTTCATGTCGACTTCCGTAGGCGGCAGATCGACATAAAGCGCCGCTACCGGGTGGCGATCGCGCGCCAGCACATCGGCGTAAGCGCCGCGCACCGCGCCGTGCAGCAGCTTATCCTTGACCGGGCGACCGTTGACGAAAAGATATTGATGCATTGATGTGCCGCGGCTGTAGGTTGGCAGCGCAGCCAGACCCGTCAACCGCACATTCCCGCGTTCAGCGTCGATAGAAAGGGCGTTATCGGCGAAATCGCGCCCCAGCACGGCGGCCAGGCGGGTGCGCCGCGCTTCGTTACGGTCAGCCTCCAGCGCGGCGGCGTGGGAGAAGACTGTTTGCCCGTCATGGTCGAGTTTGAAGGCTACATGCGGGAAGGCCATGGCAAGGCGCTGCATCGTATCTTTCACGGCGTCAAATTCGCTGCGGTCGGTTTTGAGGAATTTGAGGCGTGCGGGCGTGGCATAAAACAGGTCACGCACTTCGATCCATGTGCCCTGATGATGCGCGGCGGGTTGCGGCTCGCCTTTACGCCCGCCTTCGACGCGGATTTCCCAGCCCCCCTGATCGACGGTTTGATTTTGCATGCGCGTGCGGATGGTCAGGCGGCTGACCGCCGCAATCGAGGGCAGGGCTTCACCGCGGAATCCAAGATGCCTGATGTCGAGGAGGTCGTCGTCAGGGAGTTTCGATGTGGCGTGCCGGTCGAGGGCGGCTATCAGTTCTTCGCGGGTCATGCCGCAGCCGTCATCGACGACGCGGATCAGGCTTTTGCCGCCTTCGCGGATATCGACTCCGATCCGTGTGCTGCCGGCGTCGATGGCGTTTTCCACCAGTTCGCGCACAGCGGCGGCGGGCCGTTCGATGACCTCGCCGGCGGCAATCTGGTTGACCAAAATGTCTGGCAAATGACGAATGCGCATAGGCCTGACGTTACTGCCTTGGCATGGGTTTGTCAGCTGGCGCTCCGTGGCGGGCCTGGAAAAGCGGGGATAACCATAAAACAAGAGGTTATTTGCGATAACGCGCGTCCAGAATCGCGCCGGTCAGCAGCGCCCCGCTGAGGTCTGCTCCGTCGAGAATGGCGCCAGTCAGGTCGGCGCGGCGCAGGTCGCAGTCGATCAGCACGGCATAGGACAAATCGACCCCCATCAGGATGGCATCCGTCAGGTTGGTGCCGCGCAAGACGGCGTAACGCAAATTACTACCGCTTAAGTTCGTGCGTTGCAGCCATTTGCCGCCGTCTTCGTGCGTGAATTGCAACGGCGAGAGATTGGCTTCGGAGAGGTCGGCGCGCGCGATCATCGCGTTCTTGAGCGTGCTGCCGCGCAGATCGGCCCGGCGCATCTGCGTGTCGCGGAAATCGGCGCGGTCGAGCAGCGCGCTTTGCATCTCAAGGCTTTCGAGATTCTGGCGCAGGAAATTCGCGCCCACCGCCTTGACCGCCGTCAACGAGTAATGGCGCAGATTGGGGACGGTACGCAGATCAAAACCGCTTAGGTCGAGACGGCGCCCGGTGCGTCCGGCGGTCGCGACCCAGGCGGTATGCTCTTCCAGCAGCTCGGGCAGGGTTTTGTCGAGCTCCTCGATTTTTGTGCCCATGCTTTCTTCGGTGATCGCTTCCCGCAAGTTCGCGCCGCCGGTTTCCACCTGTTGCAGGATGGTGCCGCTCATGATCGAGGAGCGCAGATTGCTGTTGCTCAAGTCCGAACCGGTAAAGTCGGCGTTAGTGAGGTTGGCGCCTTCGAGGTTCGCGCCGCTGAAATCGGCGCCGACTACGATCACGCCAGAGAGGTCGGCATCGGAGAAGTCGGCAGCGGAAGCGCGCGCGCCCGAAAGATTGGTTTCTGAAAGTTTCGCCCCGGTGAAGATGGTTTTATGGCCTTTATTCGCCGGTATATGCGAACGCGGCATATCGACCATCTGGCCTTTGTCGTCGCGCTCCATCAATCGTCCTTCGCGCATGTCGGCGCTTTTCAGGTTGGCGCCTTCGAGATTCGCGCCTGCAACATAGGCGCCGCGGAAATCGGCGCGCGAGAAGTCGGCTTTTTCAAGATTAGCGTTGCGCAGGTCGCAGGCGAAGAAGGACACGCCCTTGAAAGTGCCGTGGGAAAGGTTGGCGCTGTTGAGCACAGAACCGGTGAAATCGCCCTGCGAGAGGTTGCCGCCGTGGAAATCGAGGTGGGAGAGATCCTTGAATTTAAGAACGGCGCGCGCCCCGCCGCGTATCCCTTTCAGAAACGTCGTATGCTTGGTGATAATGTCATCCAGCTCGCGTTGCGTAATCTTTTCAAGACCTGAGCCGGTATCGGGCGCCGATGGCAGCATAGTGTAATCCAGATTTCACTCGTTCCGGGGATCGCGCCGCCTTCTGGCGGCCTCTGTCATCCCCTGTTTCTCCAAGAATCAGAATATCGTCATTTTATCTAAAATTTTATGAATTCGGCAGGGGCGCCGGGGTAAATACAGGATTTGTATTGCTTTTTTACGCCCGACAGGTGTCGATGTTACCGAAAATAACCGGATATTTCCAGAAGATCGCCCCCTGTTTTCCGCCTATTCCACGTTGGGCAGTGCGGGGGGCAGGGTTTCGGCGTCCACACCCTCCGGTTGGCCGACAATGACGGTGAGCATGTTGTCCGGGGTCAGAATCCGTTTGGCCACGCGCTGGATGTCGGCTGCGGTGACGGCGCGGATTCGGGACGGGAAGTGATCGTAATAATCCATCGGCCAGTTATCCTGCCGCAACCCCAGCACATTTGCCGATATGGCGGCGGTCGAGCTGAAGGAAAGCGGCAGCGCCCCCACGATATAGGATTGCGCATCGGCCAGTTCTTGCGCGCTGACGGGATGATCCTGCATTTTTCTGATCTCGGCGCGGATCAGGCGCAGGGCTTCGGCAGCGTTCTTGTTCTCGGTCGACAGCCCGATAGTGAAGCCGTGAGCGTGATCCATGTCGAAGATCGAGGAATAGATACCGTAGGTCAGGCCGCGTTTCTCGCGGATCTCCTCTGTCAGGCGGGAGCCGAACCCCGAAGCTCCCAGTATGTGGTTCATGACGTAGGCGGCGTAATAATCGGGATCTTTGAAGTCAAGGCCGGGCTGCACCATCTGGATGATGCTTTGCGGGATATCCTTCTTGTAGAGGTAAGTCTGGCCGAGGTGGCCGATGCCGGCATCGGTCAGCGTTTGCGCGGTCGACGCCGCGGGCAGGGTTGAAAACACCTGATCGAGCGTGATGGCGAGCTTCCCGGGCGTTATATCGCCGGTGACGCCGATCAGAAGGCGATCGCGGCTTAGGTTGTTTTTGACGAACCCGGCAAGGTCGTCGCGGGTGATGGCGTTCAGGCTGGTGATGGTGCCACCGCTGTTGAGCGCGTAGGGATGGTCGCCGTAGCTTAAATCGTTGAGGAGGCGCGCGGCGATCCATTCCGGTTCCGTCATTGATGACCGGATGCGGCTGATGTTGGCTGCGCGCATGCGCTCGATCGCCTCGGCGTCAAAACGCGGCTGCGTAAGGGCCAGGCGCAGCAGGTCGAAGGCCTTGTCCTGGTGGCGGGTCAGCGTCTTGAGCGAGCCGGCCAGATCGTCACGGCTGGCCGAGAAAGAAAGGCTGATGGAATGGTCGGACAGCGCTTTCTGGAAAGCCTGACTGTCGAGATCTCCCGCCCCTTCGTCGAGCGTGTTGGACACCATGCGCGCCAGCCCCTGACGGTCGCGCGGGTCGCGGGCCGATCCGGCATCGTTGAACAGGAAAGTCAATGAAACGATCGGCAGGGTGTGGTCTTCGACCAGCCAGGCGGTAAGTCCGCCGGGGCTTTTGACCTCCTCGATCGCAAGAAAAGGCTTGGCCGGCGCGGTGAGGGTTTCCCCGGCTGAGGCCGCCGACGGCAGCAGCAGGAGCGCGATGAAAGGCAGGGTCAAAATCGGGGAGGTCATGGCTGCTCCGGTGTGTTTGCGATGGCTGGCTCAGCAGAGGCTGCCGCAGTTTTTTCCGGCAGCAGATAGCCGGAGATATAAGGCCGTTGGCCGATGTCATCGGGGTCGAGATAGGTTTTTGCTGCGGCTTGCACCTGATCGCGGGTGACGGATTCGATGTCGCGCGGCCAGTATTCGGCGTCATCAAGCGTGAGGCCCACGGCCAGTACCTGCCCCACCGTCATGGCCGGGCCGGAGAGGCTGTCGCGGGCGAAGGCTGCGCTATCTTGCATGCGGATTTTGGCTTCCGCCAGTTCCTGATCGGTGACGCCGTCACGGATCAGCTTGCGCAGCTCCTCGTCGATGGCGGCTTCGAGCGTTTCAAGGGATACGCCATCGGCGGGCGAAGCCGAGATCCATATTGCGCCGTCGGAGATTTTGATTCCGTCATAGTCAAAACCGACGCTGGTGGCGAGTTTTTTCTCTACGACGATTGACTTGTAAAGACGGGTGGCCGCACTGCCGTTGAGGATTTCCGTCAACAGGCTCAAGGCGCGACCCTCAGCGCGGCTTTGCGGCAGCGAAGGGGCGCGGTAAATGCGCATGAACAAGGGTTGCCTGATGTCGGGGTGATGCAGAGTCAGTTGCGGCAGCGCGATCATCGGCGGCACTTTCGTCCATACGCGGCCGGGCAGCGCAATCGGCTTGAGCGGGCCGTAATATCTTTCCGCCAGCGGTTTTAATTGCGCGGCGGTGATATCGCCCGAGACTACCAGAATGGCGTTGTTGGGGCCGTAGTGCCGCTTGTAGAAAGACTCAATCTCCGGCCATGCCAGCGCGGCGACTTCATGCTCCCAGCCGATCACCGGGATACCGTAAGGATGGTTGATGAAAAGAAGCGCTTTCAATTGCTCGGCGAAGAATCCCTTGGGGTCGTTCTCGGTGCGCTGGCGGCGCTCTTCCAGCACTACTTTTTGTTCGGCGGTGAAATCGGCGGGCGGCGGGCTGGTATTCATCATCCGGTCGGCCTGCATTTTCATCACGGTTTCCAGATGCTCGACGGCGATGCTTTCGAAGAAGGCGGTGTAGTCGTTCGCGGTGAAGGCATTATCGTCCCCCCCCAAGGCGCGGATGCGCCTGGAATATTCGCCAGGCGGCAGGGTGGGCGTACCCTTGAACAGCAAATGCTCAAGGTAATGCGCCATGCCGGAGAGGCCGCGCGGTTCGTCGGCAGCCCCCACCTTGTACCAGAGCATGTGGGTGACGACCGGGGCGCGGTGATTGGGGATCACTACCACCTCCATTCCGTTTTTCAGGGTGAAGCGTTCGGCGTTGTAAACTTTTTCGGGCGCCGCGTTCTGCGCTGCGACCGGGAGCGGCGGCAGGATCAGCAGGGCGACGACGGCAAGCAGGCGGCAGAGTGTTTTCATGGCGTCTTTATACACGAAACAGGCGCGCGCGCCTACCCGTCAAGCCCTTGACATAAATAAAGAAAAACGCTGGCGATATAACCCCGGTTTAAGGCTGGAAGACTGAACGGCAGGGCACGGAGGCCTTTCGCGCGCCGCCGTAGCTGTACCGGCTTTGCGGCCGGCATTCATAGGCGCGGTTGACCCAGCCCGAGAGCAGGCGGTCGGCGTAATCTTCGCGGGCTTTGACCTGCGCGGCGGTCAATTCGAGGTTGACCGGCGGCAGTACGCGTGCGGCGAGCGCCGGATCGTATTTGGGGCTCGCGGTATTGTGGTCGCGCCAGTACTGGTAATCAAGGATGTGCAAATCCCGCCCCTCGAAATCGGGGTAGGAATCGCAGGTAGTATAGGCATATTCAAGATGCGCCAGAGCCAGCAGCCAGCCGCGGCGCTGGTCGGCGATGATGCCGGGCTCGGGTTGCGGCGTGTCATCGGTTTCCAGCAGGATGTCAAGCCCGCGTTGTTTCGCGGCGGCAAGCAATTGGCCGCGGTTCAGCGTGTTGTTGCGGGATGTGGCAAGATAATAGCGTTCACCGTTTTGCGTTTTGTATTCGTAATTGCCGAGCAGCTTGTGGGGCGCTTGCTCCTTGGCGATACCGTAACTCTGGTAGGCGACGGCCATCGCGCCCGCGCAGACTGCCAGCAACGGCAGATTTTGTTTTTCGGCGTCATTGATGATGGTTTGCAGTTCAGGCCAGAAATCAAGCTCTTCAAAGCGCAGGTTGGAAGCGGCATAGCCGGTGATCAGCAGGCAATCGACGCCGTGCGCCCTGGCTTCGGCCCAGGACATGCCTTTGTCGGCCTTGCCTTCCGGGCTGATGAAAACCGGGCGGATATCGCGGCTTGCGCGCGCCAGACGCCCGAGCAGCAAATCGACGGTTTCTTCAAGATATTCGCGCGGCATCAGGTTGACGAAGCCCAGTCGCACGGTTTTGTCCTGTGCCTGAGGGTCGCTATTCGCCGCCTCGGGCCGCACCGCAACATTCTGAGAGTGAAGACGTGAATAGGCAGGATGATCCTGCGGCAGAATAATCGCCATTACCGTGTTTCCCGTATGTTTTGAATTTGCGCCCTATCGTAGGGTCTTGGGGAACTACGGCTCGTTTTGTGGTAACGACGGCCATAGCGCTTTAGCTTTTCTAACGCGGTGCAAGCTGATCCTCAAATGCCGCGGCCCGAATGAAAGGCGGATTATTCCTAACCCGCCTTCACCAAAAATGCAAGTTTTTCTGAAAAACCGTTCAGGGCGTTTCAGCCGGGGGTTGCTGCGCTTTCAGGCGGGCGGCTTCTTCCTCGGGGTCAATCACGCTGCCGTCGCTTTTGTTTTTCCCCAGTTTGATGCCGAGCAAGCGTTCTGCCACCGGCTTTTCTTCCGGCGCCATCAGCGCGGTTTCACGGTCGACGACAGTGCGGATATTGGGGTCGGTCTGGGTGGCGCCGGCCTGTTGCAGCAGTGCCGATTCGCCGCTCGCCGGGGCGGCTTTGCGGGCCTCGCTGGTGCCGCCGAAAACGGTCTCGCGGGCTTGCTCCCCTACGGCCTGTTCCTGCGGGCGCGGTGCCCCGGGGCGCGGCGGGCGCAGGGAATAATCAGGCGGCATTTCAAGCGGCGCGCGCTTGACCACGGCGAATTCATCCGGCGCCGAACGGGCGAGGCCCAGCGTTTCCTTGGCGTTGCTGCAAGCCGTCAGGCTGGCGGCGGACAGGCAGGCGATGAAAAGAAGATTATACGTTTTGCGCATGGTGTTCAGATTTGCTCCGTTTCGGCTCAAAGAATAGACCATCCAGAATGATATAGGCAATCCCCAGAACAACCGCGGAATCAGCCACGTTGAAGGCCGGGTAATGCCAGCCGAAGGCGTGAAAATCGAGAAAATCGACCACGGCCTGAAAACGGATTCGGTCGATGACGTTGCCAAGCGCCCCGCCGATCACGGCGCCGATCGCCAGCGCCAGGCCGCGTTGCTCGACCCGCCACAGCCAGACCAGAAAGATGGCGGTAATCGCCAGCGCCAGACAGGCCAGTATCCATGCCCCGGAATGTTCGTGGTTGAACAGGCCGAAACTGACGCCGCGATTCCAGACATGCGTCAAATTGAAGAAGGGCAATATCTCCTTCTGCCCCTCATAAAGGAAGGCCAGAATCAGGTTCTTGGTGACCTGATCGAAAATCAGCAGGCCCGCCGCCAGCAACAAACCGGATTGTTTCAGCGATAGTCTTTTCACAATGATCCTTTACGCGGGTTCGACGGTTACGCGCAGCGGATGCTCCTCGCGCTGCGCCCGCTCCGTGGACTGGTTTTGTTTGGTTTCGGCGACGTCGCGGGTATAAGTTCCGGCAACGGCCTTGCCTTCGTTGTGGACTTTGAGCATCAGTTGTGTGGCCTGCTGCTCGTTCTTGTTGAAGACCTCGGACAGCAGGGTTGTGACGAAATCCATCGGCGTGAAATCGTCGTTATGCAGGACGACACTGTACATCTTCGGTTTGCCCTGACGTATATCAATGCGGTCGATCACGCCGACATCGTCCTGTTTTTGCCACTCTGTGCTCATCAATTCCTCCTGTTTCTGGTTTTTTAATTACGCAGCGATTTTTTTCCGGGTGTACCAGCGCACCGCATCGGCACAGCGCGCGCACAGGCCTTTATGTTCCTTGTCCTGTCCCACTTCCGGCAGGATTTTCCAGCAGCGCTCGCATTTGCAGCCGTCTGATTCTTGAAAATCTATTTTAAGTCCATGGAATTGATCTTCGGTATAACTTTCAATTGATTGATCATTTTTTATTGCATCAGAAAGATCGTTTTCTGGTTTGCTGGTGATATTTGCATTTGAGACTATACAAATCTCTGCAAGATCAATTCCAGCTAAATTAGACAATATGTCTTTTGAATATACAGTTATAGAAGGGGATGCCTCTAACGATGACCCGATAGTTTTATTTGCACGATGAGGTTCTATAGCGTGCATAACAGCACTTCTGACAGACCTTACTGTATTCCACTTCGTGGCCAATGAATCATTCTTCCATTCTGCCGGAATAACCGGGAAGGTGCGCAGATGAACGCTATCAACATTCTCGAGCACGCCTTGCGGGCGGTGTGACCAGGCTTCTTCGGCGGTGAAGCAGAGCATCGGCGCCAGCCATGTCACGAGGCATTCGAAAATGCGCAGCATCACCGTGCGGGTGGCGCGGCGCTCAAAACTATCGGGGCGGTCGCAGTAAAGCCTGTCCTTGCGGATGTCGAAATAGAAAGCTGAAAGATCATTGGCGCAGAAATTATGCAGGCGATGCGCGAGTTTTCCAAATTCATAATGGGCCACATGGCCGCGAATCTCTTCATCGAGTTCCGCGAGCCAGTGCAGCACGAGGCGTTCCAGTTCCGGCATGTTTTTGTATTCGGATTCCGGGATCAGCTCGTCAGCGGTGAGGCCGTCAAGCGCCCCCAGCAGGTAGCGGAAGGTGTTGCGCAGGCGGCGGTAAAGATCGGCGGTGACTTTGAGGGTTTCCTTGCCGATGCGGATGTCTTCGCTGTAGTCGGAGAGCATCGTCCACAGGCGGATGATATCGGCGCCGTGTTGTTCCATCATCTCAAGCGGGTCGACCACGTTGCCGACCGATTTAGACATTTTGTAGCCTTTTTCATCCAGCACGAAACCATGGGTCAACACGGCCTTGAACGGCGCATGGCTGTTGGTGCCGCATGATTCCAGCAGCGATGAATGGAACCATCCGCGATGCTGGTCGGAGCCTTCAAGGTAGAGATCGGCTTTCTCGACGCCTTCGAACGCGGGCCATGTTTTAGTATCGCCCAGCACGAAAGCATGGGTGGAGCCGGATTCGAACCACACATCGACGATGTCGAAAATCTGGTTGTAGTCTTCGGCTTTGTATTGATCGCCCAAGAAGTATTGCGCGTCGTGTTTCCACCATGCATCCGATCCTTCGATCTCGAACGCATCGGCAATCCGTTTCAGTACGGCTTCATCGCGCAGCGGCTCATCTGTTTTCTTGTTGACGAACACAGCGATGGGCACGCCCCACGCGCGCTGGCGGGAAATACACCAGTCCGGGCGGTTTTCAATCATCGCGGTGATGCGGGTTTCGCCCTTGGCGGGATACCATTTGGTGTCCTTGATCGCTTCCAGCGCAACATCACGCAGCGATGGCAGGTCATTGCCGCCATTACCGGTTACGGCTACATCTTTTTCGCGGTCGTCCATCGCAATGAACCATTGCGGCGTGGTGCGGAAAATCAGGGGCGCTTTCGAGCGCCAGCTATGCGGATATTCGTGACGGAGGGAGCCTTTCGCCAGCAGGCCGCCCGCCTTATCCAGTTCTTTGAGGACAGCGAAGTTACCCTCGCCTATTTCGCCCTTTTGTGTCAGGACTTCCATGTTTTCGAACAAATGAACAGTGTCACGGAATTTCCCGTCATCGGTAACGTTGTCAGGAATATCCTTGGCACCGAAATGCTTCATGTAAAGCCAGTAATCGTCCTCACCATGGCTCGGTGCGATATGGACGAATCCGGTGCCGGTGTCTTCGGTGACGAAATCACCGGCCAGCATCCGGATGTCGTCGTCATAGCCTTTTCCATGCAGGGGGTGATGGCAGATTGCCCCTTCAAAAATTTGGCCCTTTGCTTCATGGAGCAGCTCTAATTCATCTATCAAGGCCGCTTCTTTCACCGATTCCTTGAGGGACATTGCAAAAATAAGCTTTTCCCCTTTTTTGGCCTTACTGTTTGCCTTGACAGATTTTACTTCAAAAAATCCGTAGCGAATGTCTTTGCCGAAAGCGATGGCGCGGTTGGAAGGCAGTGTCCATGGCGTGGTTGTCCAAATAACTACAGATGCGCGATCCGCAAAATCTCCGGTAGCTGAGGACTTTCTGTGCACAAGAGGAAACTTCACCCAGCATGTAATCGATTTATGCTCCTTGTATTCGACTTCGGCTTCGGCCAGTGCGGTTTTCTCGACCACTGACCACATGACGGGCTTTACGCCCTTGTAGAGCAGGCCGTTCATCAGGAATTTGTGGATCTCGCGCACGATCTGCGCTTCGGCGCGGTTGGTCATGGTCAGGTACGGCGTCTTCCAGTCGCCGATCACGCCCAGGCGCTGGAATTGCTGGCTTTGCGTATCCACCCATTTCTGGGCGAAGGCGCGGCATTCGGCGCGGAAATCGAGCGGTGATACGTCGTCCTTGTTCTTGCCGTCGGCGCGGTATTTCTCCTCGATCTTCCATTCAATCGGCAGGCCGTGGCAGTCCCAGCCCGGCACATAAGGCGCATCATGACCGAGCGCCTGATACGAACGGTTTATAACATCTTTGAGAATCTTGTTGAGCGCATGGCCCATATGGATGTCGCCATTGGCATAAGGCGGGCCATCGTGCAGGATGAATTTCTCACGGCCTGCGGATGTTTCGCGCAGCTTTTTGTACAGATCCATCGACTGCCAGCGTTTGACCGTTTCCGGTTCCTTTTTCGGCAGTTCGCCGCGCATCGGAAAATCGGTTTTGGGCAGGAAGACAGAGTCCTTATAGGCATCCGCCTGAGCGTGGGTGCTGTCGGTCATTATGCAATCCATCGTACGAGAATTCGGAACCCGCACTATCGCTAAAAAAGCCCCTGAAAATCAAGGATTAAGGTAAAAAAGCTTGCGCCGGAAGCAAGACCCGGCTAGTGTCTTTTGTATTATGAAAAAACAAGGACGAAAAGCGTTTGCCGATATCAGTCTGCGCCCGATGCGCCTGTCGGATCGCGACCGGATTTTCGCCATCCTGAGCGATCCGTCTGTGCGCAAACCCTTCGCCCTGTTTCATGAAAAATCCTTCAGCCGTGAGGCCGTGACCGGGTGGTGCCGGATCGCGCAGGCCTGCAACCGGGAAAGCCCCGGCCCCGACCAGTTTTACGTGATCAAAAAGGGCCGGCGCATCATCGGTTATTTCGGCACCGGGCCGGAGAGCGACAAGCCCGCCCATACCGGGCGCTGGGAGGTGGGTTATTTTCTCGATCCGCGCTTTCGCGGGCAGGGAATTATGCCCGCCGTTCTGAGCGAATTTGTTACAAAAGCGCGGCGCAGCGGGCTGGTGCAGGAATTTTACGGCGCGGTGCGACCTGGCAATCACGCTTCTGCGCGCGTGCTGGAGAAGGCGGGATTCCTCAGGGTCGGCGTCGACAAGGCGTGGACACCTTGCGTTTTCCATCAGGATGGCCGCGCCGAACCCTGCCGTCCGCCATGGCAGCCGATGCAGGTTTTCGCGTTGAAACTCGGCTAAATCATACCCCGCTGGATCATAATTTTTTAAGGGCGCCTTTTTCTTTACATGGCAATGCCCCGCCCACTTATGGGAGGGGGACGACTCCGGTTAAACGCATGATGCTCTAGGCATCCAAGAGTATTTTTCGCGCATCCTGGCAATCTTGCTTTATCTGAGCGATCAGTGATTCCAGACTTTCGAACTTGGCCTCGCCGCGCAAGCGTTTGACAGGCCTGATTCGCAGGGTTTTGCCGTAAATATCGCGATCGAAATCGAAAATATAGCTTTCGATCTGCCCTACCTGCAGTTCGAACATCGGGCGGATGCCGATATTGGTGGCGGCAGGCAGCCAGGGTGAATTTTCGCCATCCTCTACGATTTTCACATAGGTCGCGTAAATGCCGTAAGCCGGATGCAGCGTTTCGCCCAGCGGCACATTCGCGGTCGGGAATCCCAGCTCACGCCCGCGCTGGTCTCCTTTCTGCACGATACCTTCCATTTCCCATTCCCAGCCCAGCAGCGCGTTGGCGCCTTCGATGTTGCCATGGCGCAATTCTTGCCGGATTGCGGAGGAAGATACATCGTCGCCGTCTTCATCCACGATTTTGTCGATCGCGGTGACTGCCAGCCCGGCATCTTTGAGGGTGGTGGTATTGCCCTTGCGTAGCTGGCCGAAGCAAAAATCGGCGCCGACGATGATATGCGCGGGCTCGAGTCCCTGCCGCAGCACCTGATCGATGAATTGCGCCGGTGAGAGGCTGGCGAAATCCCAGTCGAATTTGAGATTGTAAAGAATATCGACGCCGGCGGCGGCCAGTTGGCGGCGCTTGACCGCTTCCGGGGTGATCCGGAACACCGGATCGTCCGGGCGGAAAAGCGCGCGGGGGTGCGGTTCGAAGGTTAAAACCCCGACCGGGGCCTTGAGGGTGCGCGCCTGCGCGCGGGCGCGGTCGATCAGGATGCGGTGGCCTTTATGAACCCCGTCGAAGTTTCCAATAACGATCACCGCCCCGGTCGCGGCAGCGGGCAGATCACGAAATGTCTTGAAAACTTGCATATTGAGCCTAAGCTTGAATATTAGAATTAACTGAATAAGACTGATGTAGGCCTTCATAATACGAAATGCAAGCATCCCCAAGCAACAGTCTGGAATGCCTTGAATTGCGTCCTCGCAGCGGCGTGGTCGCGCAGATTGTCGTCCTGCTGCACGGTTACGGGCGGAACGCGGCCTTGATGAGGAAAATGGCCGGGGAGGTCGCCGCCCGTCTGCCGCAGGCGCTGATCCTGATGCCGCATGCGCCGGAAGCATACGAAACCCCTGAGAGCAGCGAGGGGAACGTGCTGAGCGTGCCCCAGCAATTGCGCGGCGAGGATGCGGAAGAGGGTGCTGATGGCTTGCGCCGGCAGTGGTTTTCGATTGATGCCGCCACGCTTGAAGACATGCGGCAGAAAACCATGCAGGCGGCGGGGCGCGTGAATGAATTCCTTACCCAGGCGCTGGCAGAGAACGGATTGAGCGAGTCGGATGCGGCCCTGATGGGGTTTTCGCAGGGAGGCGCGGTGGCTTTATATGCGGCCTATTACCGTCCGGTGCCGGTGCGCTGCGTGGCTGGGCACAGCACCTTGTTCATGGGCGGCGACCACATGCCGAGCAAGCCGCCGACATTATACATCTATGGTCTGGACGATGAGGAATTCAGCCGTCAGCGTTTCGAGTCGGGTGTGCGCCAGTTGAGGGCGCAAATTCCGAATCTGACCGTCGAAGCCGTGGCAGGGTTACGCCACACCACCAATATGCAATCGCGCCATATAGTTGCCGATTACATAGCGCGGCATTTCAATCAAACGCCTTGATTCTTCCGCTCAGGGCTTTGCCGGTTTGCAGCGCGGATAGCTGGCTGCATCGACGGGCGTCCAGGTCTGGCTCTTGCCGAAGAGCGGCATGCCGACATAGCCTCGCACCAGCATATTGCCCTTGGGCAGCATTTGCAGGGTGGCGTTATAAAGGTCGCCCTCGTCGGCTTTGTAGATTTTGCCGTCGATCCAGTTCGCGGCGTCTTGCTGCTTGAAGCCCCAGAGGATTTTGAGACCGCACATCGGTTGCCGGGTTTGGGCCGGGTCTTCGTTGTGCTCGTCGAATTGCATGCCGCCTTCAATGATCCAGTGCACGCGGCCGCACAGTCCCTCGCCGCACTTTTCTATGGCGATAACGGAGCGCTGGTTTTCGGTCAGCCACAGGCCTGTGGGCCCTGTGTTCCGGGCCTGCGCGGGCAGGGCGACGGCGCAAATCAGGCCGAAGACAAAGAGGGACAGGTACTTCATGGCGGATCTCCCTGAGAGTTGTTTTCATTGACGACGTGCCGGGCTTCGAGTTTAGGAGATTTTTTTGTGGCAATCCACGGCATCCCGGCGTATGAATATACATAATAAATATAAGGCTATGTAACAGGCTGTTATTCCATGGATTCGGAAATCCTTTATGAGCTGGCGCGTGTGAATGTATACGGCGATCTTGAAAAGGCGCTCGCGCCGCTGGTGCGTGGCAGCTTGAGCCTGCTGGCGCGGGATCGCGCGCAGATCGGCGGGTTCCACAACGATGCCCGTTTTTATCTGGAAGCCGGGATGGCGGCCCGCTTTGTAAGCGTGTTGCGCGATTTTTGCGAGGCGCGCCGCCGGGGTGTCGGTTATGAAGACGCTCGGGCGGGGGCTCTGGCCGGATATGAAGAGCTTAGCGGTATTCAAGCCGACCCGCAAAGCATGGTATTTCTGCCGGGGTCGTTTTTCAATCCGCTGGACGGGCAGAGCGACGCGGTGAAGGACGATTATTACCGTTTTCGTTTTGTCGACGAATTCAGCACGCTGCTGACGACCCTCAGCCATTACCTTATCGAAGTTGACAATCACTTCTGGGCGCATCGCACGGTCAGCCGCCATATTGCCGACCGTCTGGAGGCGTTCCGCGATCCCCAAACCGCATCAGCCGGATTCGGGGCTGCGCCTCCTACGGCGGAGGAGGAATATTTCAACACAGTTGTCAAATGGTTGCGCGCGCGCGGGGTGCTGGCCGACGCCAAGCGGCAGGTTGGCGACCGCTTGCACACGGCAGGGATCGGGCCGGTTTTCGATCAGGCGGTCGATGGCAATCCCGAGGCGTGGAACAGCCTTGTGCATTACAGCACTCATTGCGAAATTATGGCCGATCACCTGAGTCTGCGGCTTTGCAACGGTGAGCTGCCCGGTCTGTACGCGCAGGCGGCGGTTGAAAACGCTTATATGGCGTCCTCCAATGATTTCGATATGACGCGGGCCGTGAAGATAGAGCCACATAAGGCCTTGTTCAGCTTCCTGCAGGATTATATCATCGCCGCGCAAGCCGAATTGGCGCAGATGGATGCGGATGGCCAAAGCCTGGGGCCTGACTATGAACGCTTTTCGCAGAGTGCCTTGCAGCAGCTTTCTCTGGATTTGATGACGGCCTTTTACGAGCGCAAACCTGCCGTGCCCGCGCCGCAAGCGCAGCCGTAGGCATTATTTGCAAGTCATTTTACGTTCCGGCAGCAAGCCGCCCGCAGCACTCAGGGCTGCGAGCGCGCAAACCAGCGTCGGGCCTGCGGGCAGGTCGGCGACAACCGAAAACAGCAGGCCCAGCCCCAGCGCGGAAAAAGATATAAAGTACCCCCCGGCCAACTGGTGACGACCACGAAACCTTGCCGCTCCCAGAGCCGGCATAATAAGGCTTGCGAAGACAAGGTAAACCCCGACCAGTTGCACGGAGAGCGTAACAACCACAGGAAAGAGTCCGTAAAACAGAACGCGCCGCCGATGCGGCAACAAAAACCACGCCGTCAGCGATGCGGCGTAAACCAGGGCGGTCTGGCCTATCTGCATCCAGTCAACCCATAAAATCTGTCCGGCGAGCAATCCCTCCACGGCTTCGCCGCCGTGCGGATCGTTGGCCAGCAAGATCAGAATCAAAGAGGCCGCCAGAACGAACGCGCAACCGATAAGCGCTTCTTGATGCTCAGGAACTCTCTTTTCCAGCCATGCGAATAAAAAACTGCCGCCCAGGGCAAAGCCAATCGCCGGTATGAAAACTTCCCAGCCTTCTTCAACGTGAAGCAAGGTTTTGCCGATAACGACGCCAAGAGCGGCTATCTGGGCAATCGCCAGATCGATAAAAATGATCCCCCGGCGCAGAACTTCTTGTCCGAGCGGCACGTGCAGAGCCGATACCATGACTCCGGCGGTCAATGCCGGGGCCATAAGCCCCAGCATATCTGCAGATAAAAGGCTCACGGTGAAGCCTCGCGCAATAACCTGATTGTTTCCGAGAATAAACCCTCCAGATCGCCTGCCTTGTCGCTTCCGCCTACTGTATAGGGCAGGCGGATCACCGGTATCCCGCTTTTCCCCGCCAGCCATTCCGCCGCTTCCGGGTTTTCAAAGGGCGCGACGAGGATAGCTTTCACGTCATGGCCTTCAACGGCGGTCAGCACGGCCTTGAGGTGGGAGGCGGTCGGGGGGATGCCGGGTTTGGGCTCCAGCGTTGCTGTACTCTCCAGGGCCAGCCAGTTTATAAGATAGGCCCAGTTTGTATGGTATACGACAACCTTCATTCCCCTCAGGCTTGCCCCCAGACGTTCCCATTCGTCAGTCAGTGGTTTCCATCGCCGGAGAAAGGAGTTCAGCCGGTTGTCGTAGTTTTGCCGGTTTGCAGCATCAATCGTTTTGAGCCGGTCTGCCAGCGCTTCCGCAATTATGCCTATATTGCGCGGGTTGAGCAGGATATGCGGATTCCCGTCCGGGTGGACATCGCCCATTGAACGATCGATCCTTGCCGGGACATCCAGCTTTTTCACGTGGTCGGCGGCCAACAGGTGGCCGGGTTTTCCCGGCTGAACATCCGGCCCGCCGGCTTTTTGCAAAAGAACCGGCAGCCACCCTGCCTCCAGCGCGGCCCCGTTGCAGAATACCAGATCGGCCTGGCGCATGGCGGAGAGCAAACCGGGTTTTGCTCTCAGGAAATGGACGTTCTGTGCGGCGGTCGAGGCTGTGTAAACATCCACGGCCTCGCCGCCGATTTCCTGCGCCAAGGCGCCCCATTCCGGCTCACAAGCGAAAATATTCACTTTGGCTTGCGCCTGAACGGGGAACGCCACTAGAAAAAAGAATGCTAGAATTGAATATCTCATGGCTGCCCTCCTTAAAACGGATGTGCGCCATGAGCGCCAATGCTCATGATGTACTGTATGAGAAGCTGGTTATCTTCCTGCTCTCCGGCCAGTTCTTCGCGGTTGTACTGGACGCGCAAGCGGCTGAATTCGCTGTTGCTCCAATCCACCATGCCTGATGCCGTCCACGGATTGTGGCCGTCGTCGTCAAGCGCGCTGCCTGCGAGGCCGGCGGGAGCGTCTGCGGATGACAGCGCGCTGTATCTTGCGCCGACGCGCCATTGCGGATCAAATTTGTAGACGCCTTGAACGTACCATCCGGACTGTGTCTCGTCATACGCGACAAATCCGGTTCCGGCGTCCACATCTTCGTATGCGCCGTCTTCATCCCTCAGGAAATACTCGCCTTGCAAGATGACCTCCCGCTCGCGGTTGTTCCCTCCGGGGGCCCATACCCACCGCCCATCCAGCGCATAAAGGTCGCTGTCTCCTTCGAAAAGAACGGAATCCTCGTTGCCGGCGCGATCAATGCCCCGCGTCTGCAAGGTGGAAATACCCAGGCGCCAGCTTATTTCATCGCCGATATCGCCCCCGGTTCGGGCGTAAGCGTTCCAGGCGCCGATATCGCCGCCATCGCCGCCTTCTGCGGGAAAACCGCGACCCCTGAAGCCGCCTGCGCCTATTTCCGAGTAAAAATCGGTTGGCAGCACCCATGATATCCCCACGCCGTCATCGCCATAAGAGCGATCCAGAAAAACGCGGTTTGGCAAAGGTCTGTCCGCGAAGTCATCCGCGTGCGCATGCAATTCGTTCAGGTAGCCCAAAGGCACAAAGAACCGACCGGCCCTGGCCACGACCCCGCCGGGAAGAGATGTCGTCTGGACGTAGGCTTCTTCGACCTCCACCTCTGTTTCCCCCTCATGTTCGGCAAAGGCGATAGTGGCGCTGCCGAGGAATTTATCATCGACGCTGGCTTTGAAGTTCATCTCCGTTTCATCGATCCGCAGCCCTTCATCCGGGCGCTCCCCTTCGTGGCCTATGGCGAAGCCCGCGATTTCGGATTCAGATTCCGTGTAATTGCCATAGCGACCGTTAAAGATGACACCAAGAGAGGGATTCATGCTGTTGTCCCCTACAGAGGGAACGGCGGCCGCCGGGCCCGAAGGGGCAGCAGACTGGTTTCCCATGGCGCTTTGCCCGGCTTTGCTTTCCTCCATATCGGCTATTCGGCTCTCCAGCCTGTCAATTTTATCTTCATACGCCTGTTTCATCGCCTGCAACTCGGCTCTGAGAGCCTGTATATCGGCATCTGAGGCGGCATACGCAAAAGGGCTGGTCATCGTAACGGCGCCCGCAAGGGCCGCCGCCAAAAGCATCGGTCTGGACATGGTTGTCTCCTTTTCTGTCCTGAAAACGGGATATTAAGAGTTTATTTCTGTTCAGGCAGAAGAAGCGGGAGGGCCGCGCGCTATGTAAGGCGACGGTGCGCCGTCCACAAAGGCGGGGGGAGGCAGAACGGCATTTCCGGCGATTGCGCGCCCCGCAAAGAAAACATCCGGTTCTGCGGAGGTCAGTGTTTTAGAGAAGTTTTTTGAAAGAAGGCAAAGCTGGCAGGGCGCGTCGTTGCCGGATTTGTGATCCTGCCCTTGCTCCTGGTCATGGAGAGGGTGGCCATGCGCCCCTTCCAAAAAATGCACGGCGGCGTGCTGGGATAATGCAATTTGCATTACCAGCATCACCATCAGCAGGAAGCGGCCCATGCTTTTTCTGAAAACCATGACGCTAAAGAGTACGAACGCAGGAAAAAGTCAAGCCGGCAGACGGTAGGCGGTGGCTAGCATGGGGGCCATCGGCCTTTCTTTATCCCAAGCTTACAATATGTTAACCACTCCGCGATACAGTGTTAGGGGCGCAACTATTCTTACGGAGTGGTGATTCATGGTAGATCCGGAAGGTAATCTGGCTGAAATGCACAAGACGATAGATGACCTTTTCGAGGCTTGTCGCGGCGGCGCATCGTCGCCCGACCTGACCAGCAGGGTGGTAGGGTACTTGAAGCAATTGCAGGCGGAACGCACCCCGGATGGTTGTGTGATCATGAAGACGCCGGTAAGCGCCGATCAGGATACCGTTTCAGCCTGGGCGGAGATCGCCAACCGGGGTTTGTCCTATCTCGGTTTGAACGTGGGCGCCCAGCAGGTAAGGCGCGCCAGCAGCGATGTGATGCAGGATATATTCCAGCAGGCCACCCGCAGCGATCTGGCCAGCATGGTCGCACCGCAACTTTCAACGCACGACCATGTGCAGTTTACGATCCGGCCCGCGGACATGGAAGCCTTCGCCCGGGCTTTGCCGGGCGATCATCGCCGCCCGATGGCGGAAAGCCTGTTGAAGGCGTTGCGGCCAGCCGCCCCGTCGCCAGCCGCTGCCCCGGCTGTTGTGAGGCATCACAGTTTTTAGGGCAAGATTTCTCGCTGTTTCAGAAAAAACAGGCTATTCTCGGCCGCAATGTCATGACTGATTTCCTGAGCCAGCCTGTCGTCTATAATCCGCCGCTTGATCCTTATATCGAAGTGATATACCGGGATGGACATTTGCTCGTGCTGAACAAGCCAAGCGGTCTTTTGCATGTCCCGGGGCGGCATCCGGCTTTAAGCGATTGCCTTCAATCCCGTGTTCGCGAAGCTTATCCACTGGCATCGACCATTCATCGCCTCGACAAGGATACTTCAGGCATCGTGGTTATGGCGCTGAACAAGGAGGCGCACGCCCGCGTTGCGGCGCAGTTCGAAGCTCGAACGGCGGCAAAGACGTACTGCGCGCGGGTCTGGGGCGTCATCGGCGAACCGGCGGGGGAGGTCGATCTGCCGCTGGGCGACGACCGGGATCATATGCCGCGGCAGCGTGTCGATCATGAGCGGGGCAAACATGCTCAAACAAGGTGGGAAGTGATTGCCCGCGAGACGCAGGCTACGCGGGTGCGCCTTTTCCCGCTAACCGGCCGTACGCATCAGCTACGGGTGCATATGCTGGCGCTGGGTCACCCGATTCTCGGCGATGCGCTTTATGCCCATGAGGCGGCCTTCGGCGCCGCCGGGCGCTTGCAGCTTCATGCCGAAAGCTTGACGCTCCTGCACCCGGCAGACGGCCGGGAACGCCGGTTTGCGGCACCCTGCCCTTTTTAACGCAGCCTTAACCGCGTTTTAAATCCTGCCCCTGTATAATGGGCTAACAAAATATTAATAGGGGGCTGAAGGGTCAGTTTTGGCGTTTGATATTAAAGCTATAGAAGGGTTCCTGGCTGCCGGTGATCTTGCCAGCGCGTCCGTGGCTTTGAACGAGTTGTACGGGCAGTGGGATCGTCTGTCCCTTGAAGAACAGGCGGCGATTCAAGCTATTGAGCCGGTCTATCTTTCCCTGCTGGGCATGCACAAGGGCGAGGTGGCGTAGTGGCGGGGCCTCTCAATCCTTCCGAAGCCGCCCGGCGCGCCGCCGCTGAAGTCAGCCGTGTCGTGCAGCAGAACCCGAACGCGGCCGCTTCGTTCGCCGGTCATGAAAATGTTCAGACAGTCCTGCGCGATATCGAGGCTCTGGATCGCAACTTTTCCCAGACCGGGGGCGTTTTCTTCCGTGCTGGCGGCAACCCGCTGCAGACGGCGGAAGATTTCACCCGCATCCATATCGAGCAATATCGTGAAACCGGGCGCCCGAGCTTGCCGGCGCTTGCCATGCATCACGCTGAAAAATTGGGGTTGGATAAAAACAGCCCTGAATACAAGGCGATGATCCTGGTTTCGGCGCGGGCCGAAATGAGACTTGCCTCCACACCCGATTATCACAGCCAGTTCCACTACACCGACGTTGCGGCCTACACGGCCAACCTGCTTGAAAAGAACAACGATATGGTCGGCGCCAACCGCGGCGGCACGTCCCTCAGCAAGAAAGAACAGGCGCTGACATTTATCGCTGCGATCGGCCACGATCTTGACCATGACGGTCACGGCAACCCGCCTCACGATCCTTTGTTTAATGAGGAAAAATCATTCGACAAAATGCTGCCTTTGCTGCAGGAGGCCGGGCTGGCGGCGCAGGACATCAAGACCATCCATACCATTCTGAAAACCACGAGCCCGAACGGCCCTCATGCCGTGCTGAAAGAAGCCGCGCAGGCGCAGCGCGAAGGTCGCCCTGCCGACTGGGGCAAGGTTGACAAGGACAACAAGTTTGCCGACCTGCAGGCCGCGCTTGAGCGCGATCCAAAAATGACGCAGATGGCGGCGATGGTTTCCGATGCCGACCTTGCCGGGTCGTCGCTGAGCATGAAATCCAACAAGGTCTTGAGCGAATTGCTGACTGCCGAAGTGCGGAAGGCGGGCGGCAATCTCGATTTTACGACGGATGGCGCGCGAAAATTTTTCCTCGACAATATTGTCGGCAAGGAGGGTTTTGCCTCGGACGCAGGGCGCGAAACCGCCAATGACGCCTTTATGGCTTTGCGCAAGGAAACCGAGCAGCGTCTGGCCGCTGCCGCCGCTGCGCCGAAGCCGGCGGAGCCGCCCTTGAAACCCAAGGCCGTCAGTTTCGATGCAATCATGGAGGGTGACGAGGTCAAACGTTACTTGCAGCAATTCATCTTGCCTGACGACGCTCGCGCCGAGGCGCAGAAACGTAATCCGGGCGTGCAGTACCCGCAGAACACCGATGACGTGTTGCGCGATGTGAAGGGGGTATGGGAGAAGAAAGGATTCCTGAGCCCGGCGGAGTTACGCAGCGAGTTGATCCGGAAATATTTACCGGATTCCGATCCTGCGTTGAAAAAATTCGTCGAGGATATGGAACTTTCGCGCAACAGGCCCGAAGTCGTCACGGGCTACATGAAGAAAGAACACGCCTATAGTGCCACAGGACTCGCGCATCTGTATGCCAAGGAAATGAACAAGCCGATTGCGATGGCTGAAGTCGATTTCTCAAACATGGGCGGAACCAATGATGAATACCGCCGCCGTATAGCCGCGGAGCGGAACGTCCCGGTCGAGGCCGTCAATAAGGCCGACGCCGAGCATATGACGGATCGCGCCGTCAAGGTGCTTTCCGATTCCATGGTCGACAGTCTGCGCGATGGCTTGCCGCCCGGGGCTAAGATCATCCCGATCCGCACCGGCGGCGATGAATTGCGTCTGATTTTCACCGGGGTCGATGATCCGGACGCGCTGAAGAAGCTGACCGATAGCATGCATAACGGGGTCGAGAAGAAAGTCGCGGGCATGGGGTTGCAGGATCACCCGCACCTGAAGGCGCCGGATGACCCCGTGCGTAACGGATTCGGCGCGGCGCTGGCCATTCAGGACATGCGCAAAATCGAGAACCCGCACAACATCATTCAGGAGCTTGACGATAAGATCAAGGCTGCGAAAACCAGAATCGGTCATGAACGTCTTGGCACGGTTGACGAAGCGAGCATTCGCAGCGATGTCGCGGAGAAGATCGATAAGGGCGAATTAAAGGTCGCGGACGGAGTGGATCGTCAGACTGCGATCGACAAGGTTGTCAATGACGAAATTAAGAAATCAAAAATTATAAGCGCAGTCTTGCGCCACGATAACCCGCTGCATAACCCCAATCTCAAGCAGGGATTGGCCGGGACGCAAGCTTATATCGAGAAGGTCGCCGCTCAGGCAGGGACGACGCCGATCGTGCATGCCGATGTGCCGGATGCGATCGCGAAATCTGATCCGGTCGGGGCGCGGCGTCCGGTTGCGGCGGCACCGCTGGCAGGGATTGACGAACGTCGCGCCGCCATCGCTCTTGAGAACGTAAAGCCGGCAGGCCGCCCTTTGAGCGGCGCTGAAAAATTCTTCGTCGAGCAAAGCGCGCATGCCTTGACCCCTGTCGATCCGTCGGCGCAGGCCCTGATGCCGAATGACATTCCGAAAATGGTGGAGATGTATGCGGCGGAAAACGAGGAGTTCAAGAGGCAGTTCGATCCGAGCGATCCCGATGTCAGGCAAGGGCTGGCCAAGGCGGGTCTGAAAGGGATGCAGGATGTATCCCCGCACGTCATGGCGGTTTCTTTTCACAATCTGGCGGGGCTGAACAACGATCTTGGGCATCATAATGCCGATTTGGTATTGCGTCATTTCGGCAATGACATCATCGAAAACTCGATGAAGAAGGCCGGGTTCGACGCAGGCGCGGGGCCGAAGCCCTATACGATCGCCCATCACGGCGGAGGCAATTTCAGCGTCCTGATGAAACCGGCGGCGGTCGGCGCCGACGGCAAGCCGGTGTTCATGTCGCCGGATATGATCAAGGGAATCGAGAAGGATATCGCCAGTCGGGTTGAAGAACTGAACCGCCAGCCCGTGGACAAATTCCTTGAGCAGCGCGGCGTTCATATAGACGAGGACTTGCGCGCGCATATCGATAAAAAGGGTTTGAAGAGCTTTGCCGATATCGGCGATCCCAAAGACCGCGACCTATCCACGGACAGGGCGGTCAAAGGGCGCGTCAACGGCATTCGTAGCGTAGTCGAATCGGCACCGGTGAAAGATCCGGCGGGCGGAGCCGCGCAAATTTCCGCGGTGCGCGAACAGGCCGACAAAAGCATGGGGGCTTTGCGCGATTCCGAGATCATGCAGCAAAACGGCATGCAGAAGCCGTCCGCATCGCAGCCGGGCGAGAAATCAACCCCTGCGGTGGTGGTGGAAGCCGTTCCGGTGGCCGCGACCGCTGTCGCCGCGGTAGCGGCTGTCGTTGCCGCTGACGTCGATGCCGAGGTGAGGGCGTCGACGGAAACGCCGCGGGTCGATGCCGACGCATTGTCCAGGCCGATGCCAGCGCGGCTTGAAGGGCGCATGGGCAGCGCGGGATCCGGCGTTGGCGTGGGCATGGGGGTCTACAGTCTGACTGAGAAATTCGGCGAAGGCGGAACGGCCAAGGCCGATCTGGCGAACAAGGAAACCAGGACGCTGGCGCAGGCCGGCATTGCGGCCGATGTGAGCGCGATTGCCGTGGATGGCGGGGATGGGCTTAGATCCCTGAAGGCGGCCAGCCAGACCATGCAGTCGGCTTCGAAACTGGGGCGTGTCGCGGCGCCTGTTGGCGTTGCCTTGTCTGTGGCGTCGGGTGCCATCGATTACAAGATCGCCGAAAAGCAGGGTGACGGCAAACGTGCCGCCGAGGCTATATCCGGCACGACGGGCGGCGTCGCTGGCGCCGCTGCCGGGGGGATTGTCGGGGCCAAGGCCGGCGCCGCCGCCGGGGCGGCTATCGGCGCTTTCTTCGGCGTTGTGGGCGCTGCGCCGGGGGCTGTAATCGGCGGTTTCATCGGCGGTATCGGCGGCGCAATCGCCGGAGCGTGGGGCGGCAGCAAGGCCGGCAATAAGGTCGGGGAAGCGGTCGGGTTGCAGGAAAAGCTGCAGGCGAAGTTCGATGCCGATAAAAAAGAACAGGCTCTGACCGTCAAATCTGCCGACGGGCCTTCAACGCGAGTGGCTGCGCAGCCGGCGGCGACTCCTAAAGCATCCTCACCCGGCGAGTTGCGGGCGTATGAGAACAAGATGGCTGCTGCGGCGGCGCCCAAGGTGGCTTCATCCGCGGATTTGCGGGCTTACGAAAACAAGACGGCCGGCGGCCCCGAATCTTCCGCGAGAGCGCCGGCGCGGACGACTGCCCCCGCTGTTGACGTGCCTGCGAAGCCTGCCGAAGGGCCATCGACGCGGACGCCCCTCAAGCCGGCGGCAGCCGGGGGGACAGAATCCAAAGCCGCGGAAACGCGCGGGGCGGAGACCCGCCCGGCGGCCAGTCGCCAGAATTATGTCGAGCGTCCGCGTGAAGATGAGTCGGTAAAACCGGCTGTCAAGAACGGGGGGCGTGAACTGGGGTCGTCGGGCGCAGGCGATACCTATGTCGTGGCTGGAAACATTCCCAAAGTCGGGGAACAATTCAAGGCGGCCAGCACCACCGCCGGCGTCATTGAGGCTCCGGATGCCGGGAGCGATCCGAGATTCAAGGTGGCAGCCGCACAAAATAATCGTAATATGGTCTTATAGATATCAGGCAAGGGAGCGCATCATGGGTCAGGACAAGAAATCGCCATCGCAGGAATATCTGGATAAGGTCAGTCCGATGGGCAACGCCCTGACGGCGGAGGAGTCGGCCCATCTGCGAAAGCTGCTGATCGCTGAGGGGGAGATAGATATTTATCACTCCGATCCGGATGATTTTCTGGAGCCTGGGGATGAGGAAAAACTTCCCCCTGAACTGAAGCAGGCTCTTGCCGAACTCAGGGCCGACAAACAGCCCGTTGTAAGAAAGACCGGCAACGCGATCAAACCCTGACACCCTTAGAGTTTAAAGGGCGGAGAGTTTAAAGGGTGGACGGGGCCGTTTTCATTTCTTCGTGCAGGTGCTGCTTACCCTATTCCAGTTACCACCATCACACTTGAAAGTAATGCTGCCGGTACTATCGGACAGCTCGTTTGATTTGGTAATGGACGTGCCGTTGGGTACCAGGCTGGCATCGTCTGTGATTTGTGCCGAGCAACGTGATGAGTCACTGCCCGACCAGGAAGAGGTAAGCTTGACGGAACAGCCTTTTGAGTCTTCGCAACTGCCCCAGCGCTTGGTCCACGTGCCTTTGATGCAGACAAAATCCGCATAGCCGTTATAGGCACCCATATATTGATTGCCGATGTAATGTTCGCCGCACTTGCCGTTGGGAAGGACAGTGGCTGTGCTAGAGCATGTGTTGCCGGTTTTGTCGTCCGTCCAGGTGGCCGCTTTTCCCCCGCCAAAGCAAATGGCGTCGTCGCCTTTGCAATCAGGAAACAAGGGGATAGGTTTTTCGTCGCTGCCACCGGGAGCTGGCGGGCCAGCCGGGGGCGGGGCGGGGAAGCTTTCGCATATATAGTCATTCTGCGGGCTGCGCACGTACCCGCCCGAGCAGGCCGCATTTGCTGTTGTCGCAAAAAGACTGGCCAGCAAGAGAATATTCAGACAAAGTGTTGAGAAATAAATATATTTTTTCATAATTAATAAGCCCCTCAGGTGTAATTGTAGCATCACAGGGCAATCTTTGTCTAACTTCACACAAGGCTCAAGGGGTGTTGCCGGATTGTTTTTGGGCCATGGGCGATGTGAAGCGGATATGGGGGAGAAAAGGGCGATTTGATGACAGCATGGCATGCCTTGACGATAGAGGAAACGAAGCGGGCGCTTGGTTGCCTGTCCCCGCCGTTCGCTCCTAACAGATTGATCGGTCAGGAAGGCACGCCGTGGCCGGTGATGTTGCTACGTCAATTCCAGAGCATGCTGGTGCTGATACTGGCGGTGGCGGTTTTGCTGTCCTTCATGATTGGCGATAAAATCGACGCGTGCGCCATTCTGGCGATCGTGGTTTTGAACGCCTGCCTTGGATTCGCGCAGGAATGGAAGGCTGAGTCTACCCTTCAGGGATTGAAACAGATGCTGGCTCCGCGCTGCCGCGTTCGGCGCGGCGGGAGGGAGCAGGAAATCGATGCGACCTCGCTGATCCCCGGCGATTATGTGCTGCTGTCGGCAGGAAATGCGATCCCCGCCGATTTACGGCTGGCCGAAGCCGTGAACTTGCGCGTCGACGAATCGGCGCTGACGGGGGAGTCTCTGGCGGTTGCCAAACGGACGGAAGCCCTGCCGGAGGATTGCCCGGTCGCGTTGCGCGATAATGTGGCTTTTATGGGGACGCATGTGGTGAATGGTTATGGCGCGGGCTTTGTCGTCGCCACGGGCATGGACACGGCGTTCGGCCAGATTGCAGGCTTGACCAGCACGATTAAAGAAACGCAGACCAACCTTCAGCGCCAGCTCGGGGTTCTGGGGCGGCAACTGGGTGTGCTGGCGCTGCTGGTTTCAGCGGCTGTTTTCGCCGTGGGTTGGGGCGTTGGGCACGATCCGTCCGCCATGGCGATGACGGGCATATCGCTGGCGGTGGCAGCCGTGCCCGAAGGGTTGCCCGCCGTGGTTACGATTACGCTGGCGCTTGGCATGGGGACGATGGCGCGCAAGAAAGCGCTGCTGCGCCGTTTGCAGGCGGCGGAGACATTGGGCGCGGTTTCGGTTATTTGCACGGATAAAACCGGCACGCTGACCTGTAACCAGATGACCGCGCAGGCGGTCTGGACTGCGGACGGCCTGTTTCAGGTCACCGGGGCCGGGTATGAAACCGACGGGCAATTTTTGCTGAACGACCAGCCATGCGATCCGCCCTTGTTTCCAGGGTTGATGAAATTGCTGGATACGGGGCGAGTCTGCAATCACGCCCGGCTTGATCAGGCAGGGCATGTCATAGGCGCTCCCACTGAAGCGGCCCTGATTGTAGTTGCCGACAAGGCCGGATTGCATGCCGTTCGCCCGGTCGCGATTGTGGCCGAACATTCCTTCAACTCCACGCGTAAGCGCATGAGCATCGTCGAGCAGGAGCAGGATCGTTTGGTCGTTCATGTCAAGGGCGCGCCGGAGGTTATTCTGCCCCTGTGCAGCTTTATCCTTAAAGACGGGGGTGTTGTTGAAATGACAGATGAATACCGCCGCAACATTGAAAGGGCGTATAGCGATATGGCGTGCCGCGGGATGCGCACGCTGGCGCTGGCGCGCCGCGAGACGCCCGACGGCGGCACTCTGGATGAAACGGCTATCGAGGCCGATCTGGTTTTTCTTGGCATTGTCGGGATGATCGATCCGCCGCGACCTGAGGTACGGGAAGCCCTTGCCCGGGCTGAAAGCGCGGGGATCAGGATTCTTATGATCACCGGCGATTCCCCGGATACGGCGTTGGCGGTGGCGCGACAGATCGGTTTGTCGGCGGCCAAGGCCGTTACCGGCGATATGATGCGGGCTTTATCCGATGAGGAATTGAGCGCCTTGTTGCAGGACGATATCCTTTTCGCCCGCACCGTGCCGGAGGACAAATACCGGATTGTCAAGTTGTTGCAGGCGGATCGCCGGCTGGTGGCGATGACGGGGGACGGCGTCAACGACGCACCGGCCCTGAAACAGGCCGATATCGGCATTGCCATGGGGATTCGCGGCACTGACGTCGCCAAAGGCGCTGCCGATATCGTGCTGGCAGACGATAACTTCGCCACTATCGTCGCGGCGATCGAGGAAGGGCGGCGGCAATATACCAATATTTCCAAATTCGTGCGTTTTCTGGTGTCGCACAGTATCGGGGAGGTATCGGCCGTGTTCTTGAACATCCTGACGGCGGGCCCGCTGATTTTGTTGCCGTTGCAGATTCTCTGGATCAACCTCGCGACCGACAGCGTGACGGCGCTGGCTCTGAGCGTGGAAAAAGCCGAACGCGATATTATGAACGAGAGGCCGCGCCGCATCGGCGCGGCTTTGATTGGCAAGCGCGACCTTGCATTTCTGGCCGCATGCGGCCTTTATGTCGGGGTGGCGACGCTGGGGCTGTTCCACATATATCTCGGCCAATCTTACGAACGCGCCAACAGCATCGCTTTTACCATGATCGTGATGACGGCGCAGATGCTGGTGTTCAACTTCCGCCACCTGCATGGCCCGGTTGCGGCGATCGGCTGGTTCTCCAATCCGTGGATTTTGCTGGCTGTGGCGGCGATGACCTTGATGCAGGCGGCGGCGCTTTACTGGCCGCCTTTGAACGCTATCTTGCATACGGTGCCGCTGGCGGTTCACGACTGGGGCGTCATACTGCTGGCGGCCCTGCCCTTGTTTATCGTGCCCGAGGCCGTAAAACTGGCTCGGGCGCGCCTTTAGAGATAGACAAGCCAAACGTAAATTGTACTGATGAGGATTGTCAGCATCATCAGCGGGAAGCCGTGGGCGAGGAAACCTATGAAGCTGATCGGCTGCCCGGCGCGCTGCGCGTAGGCGGCCACGATCACGTTGGCGCTGGCGCCTACAAGCGAGCCGTTACCGCCGAGGCAGGCGCCGAGCACCAGCGACCACCACAAAGGTTCGATCGCTTCCGCGCCGCCGAATCCGGGAGCCATGCCTTCAATCACCGGGATCAGCGTAGCCACGAACGGGATGTTGTTCACAAAAGCCGAAAAAACCGTCGATGTCCACAAGATCACCAGCGCCGTCATCTGGAAATCTCCTTTGGTGATGTGAATGATATTGTCGGCCACCATCTGCAAAGCGCCGGTATGCTCCAGCGCGGAAACCACCATGAACAGGCCCATGAAAAAGAAGATAGTTTCCCATTCGACGTGCTCGAATGTTTTTTGGACGCGCTGATTGCGTTCCTCGCGCTTGAGGCCGAAGCTGTCGAGAATCAGCAGCAGGCAGGCGCCGGAGAGGGCAATGATCCCGGTTTCAAATCCGAACAGGCTGTGGCCGAGGATGAAGCCGCTGATGACAAGCGCCAGAACGAACAGGGATTTGTATAAAAGCGGCTTGTCCTCAAGCGCTTCATAGGGATCGTAACGCAACAGGTGCGCGCGGGCGCGCAGCGAGGTCGTCATATGGCGGCCCCAGATAAAATCGAAGACAGCCAGCAGGGCGATGACAATCACTATGATTACGGGCCCCATATTGATCAGAAAATCCATGAACGACAGTCCGACAGCGGATCCGATCAGGATGTTCGGCGGGTCGCCGATCAGCGTCGAGGTGCCGCCGATGTTCGAAAAGAAGATTTGCGCGATCAGAAAAGGATAGGGTTTTTGTTTAAGCTGTTCCGTCAGGAGCAAGGTGATCGGCACGATCAGCATCACGGTTGTCACATTGTCGAGGAAGGCTGAGAAAACCGCGGTGATGAGCGAGAGCACGACCAGCAGGCCGCGCGGGTTAGCGCGCACGATGCGCGCCGCCATGATCGCCACGAACTGGAAGACGCCGGAGCGTTTCATGATCGTGACGATCATCATCATGCCGATCAAAAGGAAAATCGTGTTGAAGTCGATGGCTTCAATGGCCGCGTGCTGGGTCTGTATGCCGAGATAGATCGTCAGGCAGGCCCCGACCAGCGCGATGACGGCCTGATTCATTTTTTCAGTGATGATGAAGGCGTAAACCAGGCCCATAATCAGGCAGGAGAGGATAAGCGGGTCAGTGATACTCATGATAATACCTCATTCGGGGCAGACCTTAATCAAGGACGCCAAATTCCTTCAATAACGCGACATCTTCGGGCGACAATTCAGCCGGTCGGTTGGCGACGATCTCTTGCAGATGCCGGAACGTGTTGAGAATCGATTGTTCGGAAACCAGGCCGATGAAACGTCCGGTTTTACGGTCGACCACGGGCAGGGGGCTGCCCTGACGCACCATGAGGCGCATGGCTTCGAGCAGGGGTGTATCTAAATGTCCGGCGACGATGCCGTTGTCGATATGGTCACCGATATGGCGCGGGCCGATCTTTTTGAGCTTCTTGGCGATGCCGGGGGAGGCGCCGATCACAAAATCGACGTTGTCCAGCCCGCCTTCCATGGTGATGGCCACAGGGAGGAGGGCTTTGAAGGTCGATTTCAGGCTGAACATGCCCAGATATTCGCTGTCTTCGCCGATAACGGGGGCGGAACGGATATTGTTTTGGTCGAGCAGGGCCAGAGCTTCATCAAAGCTGTGGCTTTCTTTTAAGGATACGACGGAAGAAATAAGGGCATCGCGACAGGGCATATGACACCGCCTTTTGTTTTGGGTTTTTCCTTGTTTAAAGGGCCGGGATGAGGGGCCTATACACCCGTTGCTGCACTGCCGCAAGAAAATTCGTCAATTTTCATTGCGGGGGGCGTCAAGGCCGCAGAAAACCTGAGTATCCGGATTTCGGCCCGGCCATTTTGCCCTGTACTTTCCGGGGAGAACCGGGAATCATATCCATGCCTGCGGTTTGAAAAATTCTCAGGCGGTTTCATCAATTATTTGATGCAGGATGATCATGACGGCTCTTACTGTCGAACAAGCCTTGGAAAATATTTATACCTCGCTGCATAACGGTAACGAGGATATCGATACACATATACGCCAGTTGAAAGAGTCGTTGCCGCCGGACGCGCAGGGTGCAGTGAGGTTCGATCCGGCGCGTTTGCCTCAGAATAACCGCCAGGGGCGCAAGCTGATGCAGTCCTATTTCAAGAAGCGCGGGATTACCGTCGAATTTTCCGGTGTGTGAGCGGCGAACTGCCGCAGCGGCGCCAGGCCGCCGGATGTCCGCATTATATACGGGTTTTCTAATGAGCATCATCTATGGGTGGTGATGACGTTTTCTTCCTTTACCTAAGGATGTGGAAATCCGGCCGTAAGCGCAAGAATACCCCAAAGATACCGGTTAAACTCGCCAATACAGTCGCTTTCCTGCCGTAAAATCAGAACTTGTTAATCTTGATCCCCGTAAAATGAAAGATGATCACGGGACAAAGTCTTCCACCCCGTAATTGGCCGGATACAGATTTGGGGATCGTAATGTCAGTAAACTTGAACATGAATGTTCTGATTGTCGACGACTACAAAACTATGCTGCGCGTGATCCGCAATCTGTTAGGGCAGATCGGTTTCAAGAATGTCGATGAGGCGACCGACGGGGCGATGGCGCTTGAGCTGATGAAAACGAAAAAATTCGAGCTGGTGATTTCCGACTGGAATATGGAGCCGATGACCGGCCTTGATTTGCTCAAGGCCGTGCGGGGCGGAGACGACCGCCATAATAAAGTGCCGTTTATTATGGTTACTGCCGAGGGTAAGGCGGAAAACGTCGTTGCCGCGCGGCAGGCCGGCGTCAGCAATTACATTATTAAGCCCTTTAGCGCCGAGACTCTTAAGGGTAAGCTGGTAACCGTTCTGGGAGATTTCTAATCATGCCCCAGCCGGAAACGACAGCAACAGAAGGGTGCAAAGACACTGTGTACAGAAAAGATCAGGTTGCCAGCATCATCAACTCGGTGATCGGCAAAGTGCAGAGCGTGCCGCGCGTACCGGCTTCCGATCTGGAGTCGGAACTGGTGGCGCTGAAGTTCATGATCGATGAATTGCATGCGCAGTTGGGGCAGGTGAGCGCGGGGGAAATCTCCGGGCAATACATTCCCTCGGCCACGGATGAGCTTGATGCGATTGTCGAGGCCACGGAAAAAGCGACAGAAGGCATTATGGAGGCGTGCGAATCGATCCAGTCGCTGGTGAAAGCGCCCGGGCCGGATCTGTCCGGCAAAGTCGAGGAACAGATCACCCGCGTTTATGAAGCCTGCACCTTTCAGGATATCACCGGTCAACGGATCACCAAGATCGTCAAGACTTTGAAAAAGATCGATGAGCGCGTCACAGGTCTGGTGAGCATGATCGAGGGCAGAGTCAACGCCGTGCCCGATCAGGAGCACGCCAGCGCGCCGGCCACGTTGCTCAACGGCCCGGCTTTGCCGCAAAATGCCATTTCACAAGACGATATCGATAAACTGCTAGCGGAGTTCGACCAGAATTAGCTGATAACAAAGATCAAAAAAGATAACAGAGGTCAAAAAAATGGATGATATCATTGCCGAGTTTCTTGCCGAAACCAACGAAAGCCTGGCGGAGCTGGACAATTATATCGTCCTGCTCGAACAAAATCCGGACGATATCAATCTGGTAACCAAGATTTTCCGGGTGATGCATACCATCAAGGGCACATGCGGATTTTTAGGCTTGCCCCGCCTCGAACGCGTTGCGCACAAATCGGAAGACATTCTCGGACTGGTGCGTGACGGCAGGCTGCATGTGCAACCTGTGCATGTGACCTTGATTCTTGAGGCTCTGGATACGATTAAAACGATCATCGGCGGCCTGGAGCGGCAGGGCAGCGAACCCGCCGGCAGCGATGCCGACCTGATCAACCGCCTAGAGGCCGCCTATGCAGCTGTCGAAGGCGGCGCAGGCGCCGTCCCTCCGCCCATCGCCCCGGCAACGCCGGAGAACGAAGCGGTTGCGCCTGTCGCGGCTGCCGCTTCCAAAGCTGAATTTCCGGCTGCGCAGGATCATCCGGTTGCGGAAGCGGTCGCCCCGGCCGGCGAGAACGCCCCGGCGGCTCCTGCCGAAAGCGGGGTAGCCAGCCAGACTTTGCGCGTTCAGGTCGAGGTGCTGGAAGATTTGATGACAATGGTGAGCGAATTGGTTCTGACCCGTAACCAGTTGCTCCAGATCCTGCGGCAGCAAAACCAGACAGAATTTTCAGCGCCGTTGCAACGCCTGAACCTTGTCGTGTCGGAATTGCAGGAGGGGGTGATGAAGACCCGGATGCAGCCGATTGGCAATGCCTGGTCGAAACTGCCCCGGATTATCCGCGATATCAGCCAGGAACTGGGCAAGAAAATCGATCTCGAAATGCACGGTCAGGAAACCGAGCTGGATCGACAGGTTCTGGAGATGATCAAGGATCCGCTGACGCACATGATCCGCAATTCGGCCGACCATGGCCTGGAAACGCCGGAGGAGCGCGTGGCCGCGGGAAAACCGGCCGCGGGAAAAATCCGCTTGAACGCCTGCCACGAGGGCGGCCATATCATCATACAGATCGCGGACGACGGGCGCGGCTTACCGCTTGAGAAAATCAAGGCCAAGATCATCCAGAACGGCCTGGCCAGCGAAGCCGATGTGGCGGCGATGTCGCCGCAAACGATTTATCAATACATTTTCAAGGCAGGTTTCTCGACAGCCGATAAGGTTACGGCGGTATCGGGCCGCGGGGTCGGCATGGATGTTGTTCGCACCAATATCGAGAATATCGGCGGCTCCATTGAATTGCGTTCGCAGGAAGGGCAAGGAACCTTCTTTACCATCAAGATTCCGCTGACGTTGGCGATCGTTTCCGCCTTGATCGTGGGCGTTCAGGGCGAGCGCTTTGCGATTCCGCAATTGTCGGTTTCGGAATTGGTCATGGTCAACGGCCATGGCGGGCCGGTTGTCGAGATGATCAATAACGCTCCGGTTTTCCGCCTGCGTGACCGTTTGCTGCCGCTGGTGGATATGGCGCAGATGCTGGGGCTGAAGCCGGGCGCGGCCAGCGCCGATGACTGCCGTTATATCGTGGTTTCGAAAATCGGTTCTTATGACTTTGGCATGATCGTCGATCGCGTTTTCGACACCGAGGAGATCGTGGTGAAGCCGGTAAGCGCCCTGCTCAAGAATCTGCATGTTTTCTCAGGCAATACGATCCTGGGCGATGGCCAGGTTATTATGATCCTTGATCCGGCGGGCATCCTGCGCGTGATCGGCATGGAAGACGCCGCCGAGCAGATCGGCTCGACCGTGGGCAAGGAGGCTGACACTCTTGCCGGACAGGTTAAGGAAACCTCCTTGTTGCTGTTCATGGCGGGCAACCAGAATTTGCGCGCGGTGCCGCTTGATGGCATATCCCGTCTGGAAGACGCCGATTATAGCGATGTCGAATATGCCGATGGCCAGATGGTCATTCAATATCGCGACGCCTTGATGCCGTTATATACTTGCGAGGGTATTGACGTGTCGGCGCATAAGTCCGGCCAGGCGCATATCATCGTTTTCCCGCAAAACGGCAAGCCTGCCGGGTTGCTGGTCGATAAGATTCTCGATATTTGCAATTATCGCGGCGATATCGATATGGGTGGCAGCGGCCCGGTTCTGGGCAGCGTGATCATCAATGCTCAGGCTACCGATATTATCAATATCGACTGGTTCGAACGCGGCAGGCAAGGCGCCAGATCGGGATATGCCACGGCGCAGCCGCCGGGCAAGAACGGCGGGCACACCTATAGCAACGGAAACGGCCAGAGTCTGCCTCGCAAACACGGAGAGCGTTATCCTTATGCCGGGCATGAGGGCGATGCCGACCTCCAGCATTCCGTCAACCATTAAAAGAGGAGTGTGCCATGGACGCGCAGAAGAACGATGTAACCCAAATCCTGACATTTTCCCTCGGCGACCAGTTGTTCGGAATCAATGTCCTTAGCGTTCAGGACGTGCTGGGGGCGCAGAAGATCACGAACGTGACGGTGGCGGATGATGCGGTAGCCGGGGTTTTGAACCTGCGCGGACGCATAGTGACTGTTGTCGATGTGCGCAAGCCTCTGCATGTCAATCCCGATCACAATCGCGCAGATTTCATGAATATCGTGGTCGAGCATAAAGGCGAATTATTCAGTTTGCAGATCGACTCTGTTGGCGATGTGCTTTCGCTCAACTGCGTCGACCTTGATGATCCGCCGGCGACGATGGATCATGTATGGAAGAACGTGTCGTCCGGGATTTATAAACTCGACGGCAAGTTGCTGGTGGTGCTTGATATCGGCATGCTGCTGAATGCGATCGGCCGGAGCGACAAGAAACAGGCTATCTGAAACAACGCGTGGGGCGTTCAATGACGAAATGTTTGATTGTGGATGACAGCGCCACGGTAAGAAGGATCATCCGCGGCATGCTGGAAGGCTTCGGATTTTCATGCGACGAAGCGGCTGACGGGCAGATTGCCCTTGACTATTGCCGCAAGGGCATGCCGGATTTCATCATGCTGGACTGGAACATGCCGGTGATGAACGGCATAGAGTTTCTACGGCATTTCAATCAGGAGCCCAAAAGCAAAAACCCCGCCGTTATATTCTGTACGACCGAATCCGACTCCTCCTTTATTCAAGAGGCGCTTTCAGAAGGAGCTTCTGAGTATGTCATGAAGCCTTTCGACAAGGAAGTGATCGGCCTGAAGCTGGTACAACTGGGAATCCTTGATGAATCCGCATTTGAAGAAGCGGGGGCATAACCTTTCATGGCGACCGAGCCCTCTCCCGACAATATCCATGTGGTGCTGGTTGACGATTCGGCTGTGATCCGGAACGTCATTTCCACGATTCTCCGCGCCGAGGAGGGAATCGAAGTTGTCGGCAAGGCTGTCGATGGGCAGCAAGGGATTGAGGCCGTTAAACGCCTTCATCCTGATATCGTCATTTTGGATGTGGAAATGCCTGTGATGAACGGGCTGGAAGCCTTGCCGCATATGCTCCGGGCCAAACCCGACCTGAAGGTTTTGGTGTGCTCAAGCCTTTCGGAGCGTGGTGCCGAGATATCGATTCGCGCTATGGAGATGGGGGCAGCCGATTGCATCCTCAAGCCGAGCAGCATTCAGGGCTTGCACTCCATGGACGATTTCAAGAACCGGCTGGTCGAGTTGGTAAAGCTGCTGGGGCGGCATAAGCCATCGAGAAAACCTGCGGCGCAGGAGCGGTCGGCGAAATCGCTGCTGACCCCGGCGACACCGCCAGTGTTGCTGAAGCGCACGGCCACGCAATCGCCGGCGATTCTGGCGATCGGCAGTTCGACTGGCGGGCCGCAGGCATTGATGAAGGTATTGCCGCACTTGCGCGGCTTGCGTGTGCCGATCGTGGTAACGCAGCATATGCCGCGCACCTTCACGGCCGTGATGGCGCGCCAGATCGCCAATTCCTGCAACATTCCCGCGCATGAGGCCATGGATGACATGGCGTTGGCGCCGGGTCATGTTTATGTCGCGCAGGGCGGTTATCATATGCTGTTCACTCGCAAGGACGAACGCACCGTGGCCATTCGTCTTGACGACGGCCCGCAGGAAAGTTTCTGCAAGCCTGCGGTCGATCCGATGATGCGCAGCCTGTCGGCGGTTTACGGGGCGCGCGTTCTGGCCGTGATCCTGACGGGGATGGGATCGGATGGATTGCAAGGGTGCAAGCAGGTGGTGGCGCAGGGCGGAACTGTGCTGGCGCAGAACGAGGAAACATCCGTGGTTTGGGGCATGCCGGGCGCCGTGGCCAAGGCCGGCATTTGCAGCGAGATTTTGCCGTTGGAGGATATGGGGCCGCATATTGTCGAACGAATGGCGAGGGTGTAGATATGAATAACCCCGCCCCCCCGGCACTGCAACCGCAAACATTTGAATACTTGCGCGATTTGCTCAAGCGCACGTCTGGTTTGATGGTCACAACGGAGAAAACGTATCTTTTGCAATCGCGGCTTCTGCCGATTGCCCGCCGCCGCGGCATGCAAAATCTTGATCAGATGGTTGCTTCCTTGAAGATGAAGCCGGATAAGGGACTGACCGATGAAATCATCGAGGCCATGACCACGAACGAGACCTACTTCTTCCGCGACGACAAGGCGTTCAAACAGTTGCGGGAGAACATATTGCCGGCTTTGCTCAAGGCGCGCGAGGGCAGCAGGAAGATCAGAATATGGTCGGCAGCGTCATCGACTGGCCAGGAAGCCTATTCGATGGCCATGATTTTTGACGAATTGCTGGCGGCAAGGCCGGGCTGGGCGTATGAGATCGTCGGCACCGATATTTCACCGGCGGCGGTCGAGCGCGCCAGAAGAGGGGAGTATTCCGCATTTGAAGTGCAGCGCGGTCTGCCGATCAAGCTGTTGATGAAATATTTCAGTCAAACGGGGCAGAACTGGACGATCAAGGATGAAATGAAAAGGAACATTTCGTTTCGTGTCTTCAATCTCCACGATTCATTCATGCCGCTGGGCCGTTTCGATCTGATCGTATGCCGCAATGTGTTAATCTATTTTGATGACAACGACAAACGCAAGGTTCTCACCGGCATGAAGGGCGTGCTGGCCGCTGACGGTTACCTGTTCCTTGGCAGCTCGGAGACGATTCTCGGTCTCTCGACGGAATTCACGATCGTTCCGTCCTTCCCCGGCTTTTATTCGACCGTGCCGCTTGAAGAAACCTATAACCGTCTGGGATTCGCGCTTCCGGCGGCGAGGCCGTTGACACCGATGAAAGTGGTCAGTACGGAGGGTTTTAGCCGGGGGTGACCATAAAACTTCAGGGCAGTGTGAATACGGGAACCTGCGCCGAAGGCAGCGGCTTGGCGGCGGGGTCGGCTTTGCCCGGCATCTTGACGATGATTTCACCCTGATAGCCGTAATCGTCTTTGGCGCGGTAATCGATGTCGATGCCTTTTGAATCCTTGCCGCCCGCAGGTGCTGCGGGCGTTGCAATTCCCTGAATGCTGACGCTGGGGGCGCGGTCTTGCGCGACATCGATATGCCATGTGGGGCCGCGCTCAATCGCGACCACGGTTTCGGCGTCTTGCAATTTGACCTCGTATTGATAGCCGGTCTTTCCCTCGCCTTGCGGGATTTCCTTCTGCACGGGCAGGGGCTGGCCGTTGACCGTGATCTTCGTCGCGGTTCCGTAGGTCATGATGGTGAGCGTGCTGCTCTGGTGCGCTTCCAGTTTTTCTCCGCCCTTAAGGTGGTCGCGGGTAGACTCGGTCATATGCAACGGCGCCTTGGGGATGTTGTCGGGCGGCGTGACCCAGGCCTTCAGTTGCAGGGGGGGCGCGGGCGGTGTCGGTGGCGCCGGAACCGTCCAGTCGAAAGCTTGTTTGATCTGATCAAGACGCGGGCCGGACGATGTCGCCGCCGTGATCGCCATAGTCAGGGCGATGAAGAAGCGCAAATGGTAGGGGTCGCGTGCGGCCATGCCGGGTCTGGGCGTTCCGGCATGGAGTTGTTCGCCGTAACGCTCCCACAAATTGGCCATTTGCAGGTTCCAGAGATTCTTTTCTTCGGCGTTGCTGCCGGCGCTGGGGCGGTCGCCCAGCTTTTGCGCCGGATTGAGCGGGTCGCCGAGATTTTTATCGAGGCGTTTGAGCGCATCGTCGCGGCTGACGGCCAGAGAACCGGTTTTATGACGCCATGGCGAGGCCGCCAGCACCAGCGTGAAAGCCATGACCCCGGCCATGCGGGCGTAAGGGTGCGCCATGCCCCAGACTCCGGCCCATGAGGCGGACAGGAACAGGGCTGTCACGGAAAGGGGAGGCACGATGCGTGGCCATAGCCGTTCCCATAGCAAAGCAGCCCGCGCCCGGCCAACGGCCCGGGTAAAGGCGGCGGGAAGACGATCCGGCGATATCTCGCTTGGCGTGGGTTCAGACAACGGAAACTACCTGTTTTACTATTTTTCTTGGTGATGTCCTCAAGCCTTAACATAAAGTGAGGAGGGGTGCAAATCCCCTCTGCAAGGGCTGGGCAAGGGTTGGAAATTAAGGGCTTTAGCCCGGAAAATCGGGGTTTTCCCCGCGTTTGGCGGAATGAATAAAAAACTTTCTTGCAAGTTCCCGAAGCAACGGCTAACCCTTAACATAATCATAATTATTTGAAAACAGAGCGAGGTTGCGTAATGACTGCCGACAGTTCATCTCCTTTGGATAATCTCCGCCAGCATATACAGGCGGGAGAGCCGCTGCAGATGTTTCCCGACGACGATCAGGACGAAAAAATCCTGGAGCAGATGCGTATCCGCTTCCTTCAGCGCCTGGTGGAGAATACGCCTCCGACTTCGAAGCTTGCGTACAAGATTTGTTCGGCGATCGAACAGGATCATATAAGCCTGCCCGGCCTGATCGAAGTCTTTCCCGTCAAAAGCGCCGAAGATAAATCCCGCCAGAAGCGCGCGAACCGGAAGATGAAAGAGATTCGCGAAGAAATCAAAATGCACCGGAAAGAGCTGGCCGATTTGACGGAGAGCCGCAAGGGCATGCCCAAGGGGGCAACAGACGGCCTTGATGATGCGATAGACGATCACAAGGATGAAATCGAGGAACTGGAAGGAAAGCTTGATACGCTTGAGAAAACGAAGGAACGCAAGCCGTTGTATCCGGCTACAACCAAGCCGGATGATCCGCGCGTCGTGCGCGAGCAGGATTGGACGGTTATGAAAGAATGGCTGGCCGCGGAAATCAAACGTGAGCCTTTGATCGACGACGACGGACTGTTCAGGAATCTGGAAAAACTATGTGGTTACCTCGACCTGAAGGGCGACGAGAAAAAGCTGATGGGTCTGGCGGTTTGCGCCCATGAAGACATGGATCTGGGTATGTTTATCAACCATCTGGCTTCGCACAAGGCGCGTGAGACTTTTGACATCATGGGGCGCATGATTGATATGCCGCGCGCCCGCATCTCGGACATGCTGGAGTTGACCGCGCCGCTGCCGATGAAGGGGTTGGTTTTTCCCGAAACGGGGATGGATGATCACCATGAAGGGGAGGACTCGCATATCCCTTCGGTTGATACGATGCTGGTTATGCTGCTGCGTCAGCCTGACATGACGATCGAAAAACTGACCTCGCGCCTGATCGGCGATCCGGTGACAACCGAGCTGGACTGGGATAAGGATTTTTCCTATCTCGGAGCGCGCGGCGAGCATATGCTGGCCGTATTGAAGGGCGGGATTGCCGCGCGCGAAAAAGGCGTCAATATCCTGCTATGGGGACTGCCCGATACCGGCAAGACGGAAGCCGTCAAGGCGCTGGCCAAGAAGGCGGGTGTGCATCTTTATCTGGTCGGCGAACGCGACGATTCGGGCGCCGAGCCTTCACGCCAGAGCCGCATACGCTCGGCACTGCTGGCGCAGGCGCTGCTGGCCGACAAGCAGCACGCCGTCATTTTGTTCGATGAAATGGAAGATTTGCTGCCGTCGGCGAATACCAGCATATTCGCCGAGCCGGGCGACGATAAGCCCAGCGGCGCGAGCAAGGTGTTCTTAAACCGCCTGCTGGAGAACAATCTGACGCCGACCCTGTGGACGGCGAACGATCCGGGGCGCTTCCACACAGCCGTGCGCCGCCGCTTCCGTTATTCGGTGGAGTTCGATATACCGCCGGTCGCGGTGCGTCAATCTCTGTGGCAATCGATCTCGGCGCGCCATGATTTTGAAATGAGCGCGGCGGAAGCTCTCGCCTTGGCAAAAAAATACAAGGCGCCGCCGGGCATGATCAACACTGCGGTACGAAACGCGGTGATTTCAGGAAACAGGGACTCCTTGTCGCTGAGCCTGAGCGCGTCGGCGGAACTGGTTTATGGCGACCGCCAGACGATTGTCATCAGGGATCGCGTGCCCGATAACTATGATTTGCGGCTTCTCAACGCGCGGATCGAAAAGGCCAGCATGAACATTCAGGAGTTGAGCGGCAGGATCAAGGAGATGGGGCATCTTGATTTCAAAATGATCTTGTATGGGCCTTCCGGCACAGGGAAGTCCGGTTACGCCGCCTATCTGGCGCAGGCCCTGGATCTGGAGCCGATGCTGCGGAACGCTTCCGAATTCCTCGACAAGTATCAAGGCGAAACTGAAAAGAAAATCGCTGCGGCTTTCAAGGAGGCTGAGGAAGGGCGCAAGCTGTTCATCCTCGACGAGGGTGATGTTTATGTGCAGGATCGCACTCAGCTTGAGCACCAGTGGCAGATTTCGCAAGTCAACGAAATGCTGACGCGGATCGAAGAGCATCCTTATCCCGTGCTGCTGACGACCAACCTGTACGACAATATCGATCCGGCCGCCAAGCGCCGCTTCACCTTTAAGATCCATTGCCAGAATATGACGCCCGTTCAGGCGCGGCTGGCTTTCGGGATATTCTTCGGCAAGGAGGCTCCCCCTTCCGTGGCCGAGGTCAATTATCTGGCACCGGCTGATTTCTCGGCGGTCAAGAACCAGATTCGCTTCATGGACGGCGATACGATGAGCGCCGAACAGATTCTGGAGCTGCTGAAGGTCGAAGCCAAGGAGCGTCAGGTCAAGAAGCCTTCCGGCTATAGCGGTTCGGAGAATGGAATCGGATTTCACCGGCGTGAAACGCCCAAGCCCGGCATTGCATAGTTATATTCGTTTGAATCAGGAATCCGGCGCTCTCGGCGCGGGATCAGGATTGGCTTATAACCGCCGCCGAGCGTCATGGGTTACACGCCATATCGCGGCTGCTGCTGCGCGCAACGGCAAGGAAGAATAAATCGCGGCACCCGGCCTTTTTACTAAGGTTTGAAGGCGGGTTTCTTCTTGCCGCCTTCAAGCAGACGTTGCAGGTATTCCCGCTCGGCTTTCGGACGGTTGGGATCCTTGAGCAGTTCAAGAATGGCCTCGCGGCGTTCGCGGCTCAGATTTTCTGCGTCCAGCGGCCCGAGATCCCTGGCCTCCTGCGGCATGCGGCGGCCTAGGGGATCGGTCATCGGGCCCATGTTCTCACCTTCGCCTTCGCCCTGGCCGGGGCCTTGCCCCTGGCCGGGTTTCATCATCTGCTGCATTTGCTCTTTCATCTGCTGCGCGCCTTCGCGCAGGGATTTCAGAGCCTCGTTCTGGCTCGGCACGGCGTCTTGCGGGTTGTCGGCCTGCAATTGCTGCCCGGCCTCGTTCATGGATTTGCCTGCGTCCTCAAGTTTGCCGGGATCCATGCCCTTTTGCTGCATTTTTTTCATTAATTCTTCGAGCTTTTTCTGCATATCCTGTTGTTGCTGGCCCTGCTGTCGGGTTTTCTGCCTGTCGGCGTTCTGGCGCGCCTGCTCCATCATCTGCTTGATCCGCTCAAGCAGATCTTGTTGCTGCTTTTTCTGCTGCTGCCGGCTTTGCTGATCCTGTTGCTGTCCGTCTTTTTTCTGGCCTTCTTTCTGCTGGCGTTCCATTTCCTCTTCGGCGCGGCGCAGTTCCTGCTGGATGCGCTGCAGGCGGGTGAAAATATCCTCGGCTTCCTTTTCTTTCAGGGTTTCTTGCCTTTCGCGTTTGCCTTTCAGGGTTTTACCGGTTTCATCGACCTCGGTGCCCATTTCGCCCAGACGCTCGATGCGCTTTTTACTTTCTTCAAGCGCTTTTTGTTTTTCCGGCGGCAGGGGTTGCGAGGCTTGCGCGAGAAATATGCGGCTGCCCATGTCCGGCCAGCGAGATTCTGCGGGAGGCGCGGGACGATTGTAGTATGAGTCGTAATCCGGATAGACCGGTGGGTCGATCTCGCGCAGGCGATCCCATTCCTTGTTGCGCTCCTCGCGAAGCTGCTCTCCTAGCATCTTGGTTAGCTTTTCAAGCTGTTCGAGAATTTTCGCCATATCCTGTTGGCGTTTTTCCCGCTCCTGATCGGTTTCCCCCATCAGCTTTTCCTGTTCCTTGATCAGGTCGTTCAGATCCTGCTGCATTTTTTGCATCTGCTGCATCTGCTGCATTTTTTGCATCATCTGCTGCATTTGCTGTTGCAGTTTCTGGCGCATTTGCTGCTGGCTTTGCTGAGATTGCTGTTGCTCACCCTGCTGGGATGGCTGCTGCTGTTGCGAAGGGTCTTGTTGCTGCCCATCCTGCTGATCTTGTTTCTGCCGGTCTTGCTTTTGCTGGCGCATCATGTCCTGCATCTGCTTCATCATGTCCTGCATTTTTCTGGCAGCTTGCGGGTCGAGCTGGGAAAGCTCTTCCATCATCCTGCGCATTTCTTCCATGCGCTTTTGCATATCTTCAAGCTCGCGTCTGGCTTGCTGATCCTGCTCTGACTTTTCAGCCTGCTCTTTCATGGCGTCCTTCATCGCCTGAGCCGATTCTTCGAGAATCTTACGCATTTGCTCTTCGGGCGCGTTGCGTTGCATAGCCTCGCGCAGCGTGCGCTCCATATCGCGCAGACGGCGCTCAGCCGCCGAGAGGTTATCTTCCTCCAGGCGCAGCATGATGTCCCACATCATGGCCACAGATTGATCAAGCGCGGCTTCGTCCTTGCTGACGGCAAGCGTTTTCCGGACAACATCGAGCGCCTGCCGCGTAGCCGGATTGATGACGAGATGGCTATGGGCGTCAACCGCCTGTTCCAGCTTGCGGGCGATCTCCGGAGCTTTACGGCTATCGCCGGCGAGCGTGCGGCGTAAATCCACCATCGCGACAGCCAGCGGGTGGCGAAAATCCATCTTTGGCAGGGTGACCTTGCATTTCCCGCTGGAGGCGGCTTGACCCAAAGCGTCGCGCACATTGATCGATATTTCCACTGTGGCGCCGGCGAGGGTAGGGTGAGCGGTCAGGTCGGAAATGGTGTATTTACCCAAGCCTTCCTTCATAACGGTTTGCTGCGCCTTCTGGCAGGCGGCCGATTGCACGGCTTGCGTGTTTTGCATTGCTGCCGGTTGCGCGGCCTGCAACGGGGCGGCGCTGAGGAAGGCGGCGGCCAGCGACCCTTGGGCGGCTATGCGTTTTAATTTGGCGGCGGTGTTCATATCGTTCGATCCTGACGTCTTATAGCCCCAGTTTCATAATCGTGGCCGGGATTTTGGGTTCGAGGTTATAAATGGCGCGCAGGCCTTTGAAGAGCTCTTCATCCGTGCGTTGCAGGATGAACTCGAAACCCTTGCGCCGTGCCATCTGGTCGACGGCCTCAATATGGCTTTTGAGCTCTTTTTGATAGTTTCGGCGTAGATTCGGGCTTTCCGCCTTCTCGAAATTCTTTTCGCCTTCGCCATTGAGGCCATAGAAGAGCGTATCACCCTTAAAATCGAATTCAATCAGCTGCGGGTCAGCCACCATCACCAGCCAGCCGCTGACGCCGCTGGCCTGCAAACGGTCAAGCGTTTTTTCAATCTGTGCCAGGGGCATCATGAAGTCGCTGAACAGCACAGCGCAACTGTTATGCACCAGATTGCCGCGTATAGCGGGGGCGCCGCTTTGGTTGTCGGGAAGTTCTGCCATTTGAGTCGCCATCCATTCGGCGGCGCGCCCTCCTTGCGTCAGGCGCGTTCCTTCGAGCAGGCCGACGCGCTCGTCATTGCGGGCGATATGCTTTGAAAGAGCCAGCAGCATGATGTCGGCGGCCTGACGCGGCGAACAGGAGGCCTTGGCGGATTTGAAATCCATCGAGGGGCGGTCGTCGCGCCACATATAGAAATGCTGGCGTATTTCAGCTTCCTTCTCGATCACGATGGGTTCATCGCGGCGGGCGGAGAGGCGGGCGTGGATGCGGCGCGGATCGTCGCCTTGCGCGTAAGCACGCGCCTCAAAAAATTCGGTGCCGGGGCCCTTGCGCTTCATCAGGCGCGGGCCGTGCAGCGGCAGTCCGCGGCTGATGCGTTCGATGTCCGGATGCTGATGCAGCGGCAATTTGCGCGCGGTTTCATCGGCTTTGCCGAGCAATCCGAAAAGGGCTGTGAGTTTTTGTCTCAAAACGCTCATGATCCTGCCTCCGGTTTCGGAGCCTTGCGGGCAGGCGTCTTATCCGGGCCCTTGTGGCTGCGGCGCTGATAAAGCACGATCAGCAGGTCAAGCAGGAGGAAGCCGAGCGCGCCGCCAAGTAGCGCCCCTGTCAAATCGCGCTCTTTCTGGCCGATGGCATAGGTTTTCCTTAAGACGCTATCAGGCATCGCGCCGAGAGGTTGAATTGTCGTGATCGACGCCGATAGATTGAGAGCCTGCCGCAGGCTTTCGTTGCCGTAGTACCCGGGCGGATGCTGCGGGCCGATCTGGTTTTGGGCCAGGGCTTCAGCGGTCAGGGGCCGCGCGCCCGCGCCCGGCGCGCCGAAACGGCCGAAGCCATCCAGAGTCTTAAGCGGTGGCAGCGATATGTCTGTGTTTTCAAGCTTGCCGGCCACGCCTTGGCTACTGGCGACAACGGCGCGCATCATATCGACAAACGTGCCCGACAACGACAGGTTGGACCATGCCGGATCGGCGGTGGTATGGAAGAGAACGATCTGGCCTTTGCCGTGCTTTCTGGCGGTAACCAGCGGCGTGCCGTCCTGCAGACGCGCCCATGTGTTTTCATCGTTGTCGGCACCAGGTTGCGGCAGGACTTCCTGCTTGATGGTGATATGGCTGGCCAGGGGGATGCCCGCGAAGGGGGATGTTGACGGAAAAGGCGCGAGCTTGCCTTCCTTGCCGCCGGAAACGTTTCCGCCCAGCGTTCTTGCCCCTTGGCGCAGTTTAAGCGGCAACAGGCTCTGGTCAAGCGTTTCCTGTGCGGCGAGGCGCTGCCCGGCGAAGCGCAGGAGTGTGCCGCCTTCCTGCACCCATTGATCAATCTTCAGGGATTGCGCCTTGCCGACGGCGGCCGCATCGGTCATGACCAGCACGGCCAGTTTCCGCTTCAGCAACTCGTCGACCGGGCCCTGATGCAGGTCGACATAAGGATTGAGAGCCTGATCGATGTAATCGGATTCGTTCAACAGCGGTTGCGCGGCGTTGTTCTGCGCGTTGGCGATTACCCCGACTGGGCGGCGGCGCCAGCGTTCATCAAGCAGCACCGTTGCGGCAGCGCTTGGCTCTCCGGCGATAGACAGGCGGGCCAGTTCGTTGCTGATTTCAGGCGGCAGGTTGAAGGAAGCCTGCGTTTCGCTGGCTCCCGGCTTGAAAGTGGCGGTGGCCTGATCGATCGGTTTGCCGCTTTCATCGACGGCGACGATCTGCACGTCGTCTTGCGTGCCGGTATGGCTGCGTTTCACCGTCACCGTCATTTTCCCGGTGCCGGTTTCAGGCGGAAGCAGCAGGCGCGCGGAGTCGGCAGGCGCGTCTTCAAGAATGGTGACCTGTCCCATTGATGCGAGTTTTTCGGAAAGCGGGCGCGCGGCCTTGTCGTTGAGGCCGTTGCTCAGCCAGACAATGGCGCTCGGCTTGTCGGCTTGCAGGGCGGTCAGGCTTTCAAGCGCCCCTTCTCGGTCAGCCGGCCACGGCAGAGGCTTCATCTGCAGGGCGATCTGCCGCGCTTCGGCTGGGCTCAGCGGGCCCTGCACTTTGACCGGGCTGCCGTCGTCGGGAGCGGCGGTCGGCAGAATCATGACCGGGCGGCCTTCGCGCTCGGCGCGGTTGATGAGTTGCTGCATCTGGTCGTGGCGGGCTTGCCATTGGCGGGCCGCCGCCCAGCCGTTATCGACCACCAGCATTACCGGGCCGGAGCCTGGCAGAGGAGCTTGCGGATTCAGTTCGGGTCTGGTCAACGCTCCCACCAGCGCGGCAGACGCCAGCGTGATCGGGATGTATTGCCACCATGGAATGCGTTTGGGCGTTTTCTCCTCGGATTCCAGCTTGAAGAGCAGGCTGATGCCGGGAAAAGCCTGACGGATGGGTTTGAGCGGAATGCTTTTCATCAGCCACCAAAGGCCGACGACCGCGGGCACCGCCAGCAGCATCCATGGGGCAAACGTTCCGGCGACCGGCCCTAACGCGTAGGCTTGCGCGTTCGTCGCGGCTGCTGCAGCGGCGGTGCCAGCCGCGAGTGTGAAGGGGCCGCGGCTGCTTTTTACGGGGGGCTGCGAGGGGATGTGATCCATCAGGCTGGCCCTCCTGGCGTGGCGGCTTTATCCTTGCGGCCAAAGAACGGTTTTTCCGACTGCCGCCAATAGGCGGCGGCCATCGCTGTGAAGAAAGCCAGCATCAGCGCCCAGTTTGGCACGAACGGCTTTTTATCGATTCCGCGCAGCACGCTTTCGTTTGTCATGCGCACAGTCAGGGAATCTCTTCCGGCGGCGGGTTTTTCGCCAGCGGCGACGGGTTGCAGGCGCGGCAGGGCCAAAGCGCCGGTTGTATCTGTCATGCGCGCGGCCACGCCGCCGCTGCGGTCGGCGAGCGGTTTCAGTATATCGGTGGTCGAGACGGTGCCGATAAATTCACGCGGGTTCGCAGGGCCGACATTGATATAGGCGATCCGCGCGTTCTTACCACCCTGCTCGGCCCTGTACAGGCCCATTTCATTCGCCGGCACTTTGGCGCGCCAGATTCCCGGCTCGCCGGCTTCGGGGGTCACGTTCATGGTCTTTCCTGAAGGCGTGGTCACTGTGACGGGCGTGCTTTTATCGGCCATAGTCTGCTGGCTGACGACGAGATTCTTCTGTTCATGCGCCAGCCGCAACGCTTCTTCATCCAGCGCCGGATTCTTCATCAGCCAATGCGCGGTTTGCAGAAGCATGCTGGCGTAAGGCCCTGGCTTTTCAAAGTCGCGCTGCCACCGCCACAGGCTGTCTGATTGCAGCATCGCCACGCGGCCTTGCTCATGGCGGCTTAGGATCAGCAGGGGTTTTTTATCCGGCCCTTCCATGACAATTTCGCCTTGCGGGCCGGTGACGTCGATGGCGCGGTGCCACGATCCCCACGCGGGGGCGCTTTTGGCGTCGCCCGGGCGGTTGGCGCCTTCGAGTCCGCGCATCGCTGGGTGGCGATGGCCGCGTTCGCTGATGCGGGGGGTATACGCCTTTTCCGTGACCTGACCGTTTGGCATCGCGGGCAGGATAGGGCCGAGGGCGGTATTGTAGAGGCTGTGCGGGCCCGCGTATTCCGGGCCTGACATCACCAGCAGGGCGCCGCCTTCCTTGACGTAGCGGGCGATGTTCTCAATATAGACGCTGGGCAGCAGATGGCGGTTTTCATAGCCATCGAAGATGACGAGGTTGAATTTTTTCAGATTCTCGGCGAACACTTCGTTCATCGGAAAAGGCACCAGCGAGAATTCCTCGCGCGGAATGTCGTCAAGTTGCTCGGGGAAGCGCTGTACCATGAAGTGAACCGGATCTACGTCCGGATCCGATTTCAGCAGGCCGCGCCACATGCGTGTATTCTGCGTCGGGGAGCCGGAAATGATCAGCACGCTCAGCTTTTCATGTATGCCTTCGACGGAGGCTGCGGCGCGATTGTTCACGGATGTGACCTCGCCCTCGACATCTGCGGTTTTAATTTCGATGACGTTGGGCCCGGCATGGGGGATGTTCAGGCTGGCGCTGACGCTTTCCCCGGGTTTGACCTGACGGGTTTCGACGAGCTTGCCGTCGTGGTGGATGGTCACGCTGACCGGCGCGCCCTGCCGGGGCATAGCGCCGTCATCGACGACGCGGAACTTGATATCCTGTTTTTTATTGACGATGCCGAAACGTGAAATCTCTTCGATCACGACACGGCGGTCATGCTCGCCGCTGCGGCCGGAAATCAGCGCGTGCACGGGAACGCCTTCGCCCGCGTTGAACGTGCTGACGGTTGAATCGTGAACCTGCCCGTCGGAGAGGATGAAGACGCCGCCGACGCGGCTGCGCGGCACATCGCTTAAATGGTCGTCGATCGCCGAAAGAATGCGCGTGCCGTCAGGGGCGATGCCGTCTTTCTCGCCGCCGGCGCGAACGCTGCGGATATTGACGCCGGGGATATTTTTCAGTCCTGCGATAAGCGACTCGCGCGCGGCTTGCGTTGTGCGTGCGCGATCACCCAATGACTGGCTGGGGCTCTCATCGCTTAAGACCAGCACTTCGGTGGGAAGCGCTTCACGCTCCTCTGTGATCTTCTGGTGATTGGCCAGCCCATAGAGCAAAACGGCGCCTGCGAACGCGCGCGGCAGAGCGCCCTTCGGCCCGCGCCGCCAGGCATAAAGGCAGAAGGCAAGATAGAGTGCGCCCAATCCGCCGATGGCTCCGGGGGGAAGGTGCGGATCGAATGAAGAAAAAGAGCGTTGCGTGACGATGGCCTGCGCCGGGGTCGCGGCTGTCGGCGCGGAGGCAGCCGGCGCCGTGGGCGCAGTTTGCGCCAAAGCGCCTTGCGCGACACCAAAAGCAAGCGCGGCGGCCGCAAAATGCGAGGCAAGTGAACGACGCGAAGACATACCTGACCCTGTCTGTCATTAATTATTATGATTTGATTTACGTTATGGCTAACAACCCGGACGCGCTCTGTCAACCTCTTTCCCGGAACGCAATAATATTGCGGGGTATAAAACCCCCTCTTGGGTCTATCCGGACGTTTTAACATTTGTCCTGATGGGCATTATGCAATATAAACGAACTATAACCTAAAAATAAGATACAGGGATTTGACTGTGACCACCCGGCTTTCAGCTTTCAGGACGATGCTCCTGCCTGCGTTTATCGCGCTTTCCCCGCTTTTCGCCCAGGCGCAGGCGAACGCGCCCGAGACGGCTCCGGCACCAAACGTGCAAACCCAGCAGCGGGCGACCAGAATTCACCTTGGTTACGTGCGAACCTCTTCGGGCCCGGTCAACAGCGACACGCAGCGGGGCATGGAAGCGCTGGCGGCAGAGTTGTCCAAGCGCACAGCCATCAAGCCGCAGGGTGTGGTGGCGCTGGATGTGGATCGCGACGATCTTTCTTTTTATCAGTTTATCTATTGGCCGGTGACGCCGGATGCCCGGCCTCTTTCCGAAGCTGCGCAGAAGCGCGTGCAGAATTATATCGACAATGGCGGCGTCATCCTGTTCGACCTGAAAGATGCGGGCGGGGTGATGCGCAACCAGCGCGCCTTGCAGCGTTTGCTTGCGGATGTGAACATCAGGCCGTTGGCAGCGATGGCTAAGGATCATACATTAACCAAGACGTTTTACTTGCTTTCAGGCTTGCCCGGCACGAGCAGCCACGGTGTGCCGTGGGTTGAGAACGCGGTGGTCAAGGGGACGGAGGCAGTCTCCTCTGTGATTATCGGCGACAATAACTGGGCCGATGCGTGGGCTGGAAAGACCGTGCTGCAAAATTCGCGCGAGCGCGAGATGGCGCTGCGCGCGGGGATCAACATTGTGGTTTACGCCTATACCGGCAATTTCAAGGCCGATCCGATCCATCAGGTGCTGGAACGGCTGAAACGCTAAGGTGTGCCGCCGATGGGGCCATAAAGCCCGCACCGGCTGAAGCGCCCATGAAAAAGCCCCGTTCCAGACGGGGCTTTCGAGCTTTGAGGGGTTTGCCCGGCCTTACATGATTTGCGGGCGCGGGAAATAGCAGTAAATATAGCCGCTATCATTGTACCAGATCACATTGAAAGGCGGCATTTTGCAAGTGCTGTTGGGGTCGGCCTCGCGGCGGGGCTTGCAGACTTCCTCGGCCAGCTTGGTGGTCAGTATGGTGTGTTCAGGCACTTCGACCCATTTTCCGCCGCCGGGCAATGGCTTGCCGGCTAGGTCGTGCGTGATTTTGACCTCGATCTTGCCGGCTTTGGTTGTGCGTTCCTCCAGATCGCCACGGCCATCTTGCTTGTTGCAGCAGGAACCGCCGTTCTTGTTCTTCATGTGAACGATAAATTCCTCATAAGGCTTCAGCAGCTTATCCTGCGGCGAACCTTCCGGCGGTACATCGGCCTGCGCGTTAAAGGCGCCGGCAAGGGCGAAAGCCCCGGCTACCGTGGCCAGTGTTTTTTTCAATGGCGACCATGAGCTGGATTCAGCCCGCACGTTTTGTGACATTTTACTCTCCCTGTTAGCGACTTTATATAATTCTTATCATCTTCGGGTTTAGCACTCTGGCGGGCGGCGTCAAGACTCTTTTTACCCGCTTCGCAGACAGCCTACCCGAGTTTATGGGTCAGGTGTTTCAAAACCTGGTCAAAACTGGCGTCCTCGTTATAGCCGCGGATGCCCATGCGGTGTTCGAGCACCGGCTTGGCGATATCAAGAATAACCGACTCGTCCGGCGATAGAACGCCGTTCTTGAGGCTGTGGCCGTCCATCAGCGCCTTGGCCTTGGCGACGAGGCCAAACGCGATCAGGGCGCGCGGGCCCGGGCCCCAACTGACATTTTCGGTGACCATCTTGTCGCTGCTGCCTTGCGGGCGGGCGCTACGCACCAGCGCGACGGCGCGGCCGACGACTTTTTCGGAAAGCGGCAGTTTTCGCGCAATCGTCTGAATGATCATCAGATCCATGGCGCTGAGAACCTGCTGCGCTTTGCAGGCGCGATCCTTGTCGACGCTGTTGGTGAAGTCGTATTGCGCTTCGCCGGTTTGTTCGAATTTTTCCTTCAGGCTGAACATTTCCTCGATGTCAGCGCCGGTCGACGTGGCCGCGGTCATGATTTTCTTTTCCGCCTCGACGCCGGGATAATCGACGCTGAGCTTGGTCAGGAAACGGTCGGCCTGCGCTTCGGGCAGGGGCGATGTGCCGCCCTGATCGATCGGGTTTTGCGTCGCCATCACCAGGAACGGGCGACGCAGCACATGGGTTTTGCCGGCGGCGGTGATTTGCTTTTCTTCCATGGCTTCAAGCATGGCGGATTGCGTTTTCGGGCCGGCGCGGTTGATCTCATCGGCCAGAATCAGTTGCCCGAACAGCGGCCCCTGAACGAATTTGAATTCGCCGGAGGCGTTATCGCGCATCTCGATCCCGGTGAGGTCGGCCGGCATCAGATCGGGGGTGAACTGGATGCGCTTGAAGTCAAGCCCGGTTGCCTGTGCGATGCTTTTGATCATCAGGGTTTTGGCCAGACCCGGCAAACCCTCGGAGAGGATATGCCCGCCCGCGACCATCGTTGTCAGGGCCATGGATACGATATAATCCTGATCCCAGACGTCCTTGCTGACTTCTTCCTTGACGCGGCGCAGACGATCCGAGGCCCACTCGATCCTTTCGGCCAGTTTGCGTGCGTCGTCTTTGCTGAGCGGTTGTCCGGCAATAGCCCGAACGGATGGATCCTGAGTCACTCGAAGTATCTCCCTGTGAAATTCTTTATTTCTTTATTATGGGATGACCTTAGCGAAAAATACGGTTTATGCAAACAGAACTTTCGGAAAAGATTTCCGGCGGGGGATAAGAAGGGGCTAAAAACCGTTTTTATTTCCGTAATAACGAGAATGTTATTTCGTGCGGGCGCAGAAGGTGGCCATCACAACCATCAGCCCGCCTGTGACGGCGATCATCCCGGCGGCGCTGAGCGCGGCGGGAACGCCCAGCCAGAGCGGCGCGGTAGCGGCCAGGCCATAGCCGATGACCGCCATGGCGATAGCGGAAGCGGCGCTGCAGAAGAGATAGCCGGAGAGCGACGATGTCAGCAAACGCGCACAGGCTGCCGGACAAATGAACAGCGCAATCACGAGGATCGAACCCACGGCCTGAAAGGCCGCGACGCAGCCAATGGCGCTCAGAGCCAGCAAGCCGCCGCCGATCCATGACGGTCGCAGGCCCTGACCCTGCGCCAGCAGGGGATCGAAGGTGGAGAGTTTGAGCTCCTTATAGAAGAGCGCGACGAGGGCGACGACAGCGATCATGACCCCGAACAGCAGGGGCATGTCCGCGGGCATGCTTTGCCACGCTCCTTTTGTGAAGATGCCGGGCCAGTAGGTAAGTTCCAGCGCGCCATAGAGGGCATGATGGGCGTCGAGGTGCACGCGCCCGCCGATCTTTTGCTCGAGCAGCAGCACGCCGAACGCGAACAGCGCGGTAAAGACGATCCCCATGATGGCGCCGGGCTCGATGATGCGCACCTGCCGGATGACGGCCATCAAGGCGACAGCCAGCAGGCATGCCCCGAGCGCCCCGAGCAACATCGGCAGCGCCGCGAGCGTTCCCGATGCCAGATAGCCGACGACGATCCCCGGCAGCACGACGTGGCTTAAGGCATCGCTCATCAGGGCCTGCCGTCTTAAAAGCAAAAAGGCTCCGCACAGGCTGCATATGATGGCCGCCATCGTCGCGATCAGCAAGGCCGGAAGGTCTATCTGCAGCAGGGTTTCGCTCATGCCTGCGCCCTCCGCCGGATCAAGATGCCGTGAACGGGCGAGAACAGGAAGCCGGCGGCCAGAAACAAAGTGGCGGTCAGTACGATCATCGCCCCGGCCGGAATGCTGGTGAAGTGTGCCGATATCAGCGCGCCGCTTGCCGCGCTGGTTCCTCCCGTCAATGGCGCCAGAAACAGCATGAGGGACAATCTGTCCGTCCACAGCCGCGCCGTGGCCGCCGGAATGATCAGCAGCGCAATCACCAGGATAAGGCCCACGGTTTTGAGGCCCGTGCAGACCACCGCCAGCATCAGGCCCATCAGGATCATGTCCATCTTCTGCAAGGGCCAGCCGCTGGCGGCGGTGAACACGGGGTCGAAGCACAGCAAGGTGAGTTCCTTGCGCAGGGAGAGGGCGACGACGATCACCGCCAGCGCCATCAGGGCGGTGAGGGCGGTTTCCTCGCGCGTCAGCGCGGCTGTTTGCCCGAGCAGGAAGCTGTCAAGGCCGGCGCGGCTGCCTGTGCCCAGAGTCTGGATATAGCTGAGCATGACGATGCCCAGGCCGAAGAAGGAGCTTAGAACCACGCCGATGGCGGCATCTTCGCTCAAGCGGGTGCGGTCTTTCAGCCACTGAACGGAAGCCGCGCCGAGAATGCCGCTCAAGGCCGCGCCCGCCAGCAGTGTCGGCAGGTGGCGGCCGTCATCCAGTCCTAAAGCCAGTGCGACGAGGAATCCAGCGGCTATGCCGGGCAGGGTGGCGTGACTGACGGCGTCGCTGAGCAAAGAACGTTTGCGCAGAAGCAGAAAGACTCCGGTTATGCCGGCGGCAATACCCAGAACGCTGGTGCCCAGCAGAACGATCAGTGTATTGTAGGCCATCATGGCGCGACCAGCAGCAGGCGCCCGCCATAGGCGCGTTGCAGGGTTTCAGGCCGCATGATCTCGCTGACCGGGCCGGTGGCGACGGTCGTGACGTTGAGGGCTATGGCGTCGTCGAAATAATCGGCTACGGTTTGCAGATCGTGATGCACGCAGATAACGGTGCGGCCACCAGCTTTCATATCCTTGAGGATTTGCAGGATCGAGGCTTCGGTCGCGGCGTCGACGCCGGCGAAGGGTTCATCCATCAGGTAAAGGTCGGCCTTTTGCGCCAGCGCCCGCGCCAGAAACACCCGTTGTTGCTGCCCGCCCGACATCTGGCCGATCGGGCGTCTGGCGACGCCGTCCAGCCCTACTTGCTCCAGACAGGCCAGCGCTTCATCAAGATGGCGGCGGCGCACCGGGCGGCCCCAGCCGATCTCGGCATACAACCCCATGGCTACGACATCGAGGGCGCTGGCCGGAAAATCCCAATCGACCGCGTTGCGCTGCGGCATGTAGGCGACGCGTTTGCGCGAGAGGCGATCAGCCTTTTGCCCCAGCAACTCGATATTGCCGCCGCTGATCGGGATCAGGCCCATCACAGCCTTGATCAGGGTTGATTTGCCGGCGCCGTTGGGGCCGATCACCGCCGTTATACGGCCGCGCGCGGCTTGGAGCGTGACGTGATCGAGAACGCGCTTCGCCCCATAATCGACGCATAAATCGGTCACGGAAAGAGCGGCTGAATCACTCATGCTGATTAGACGCCAGCGAGAGTTTTCCCTGTAGCCCCTGCGGCGGCGTCGCCGCGCCGAGCGCGCGGCTGATAGTGGTGGCGTTGTGATCCATCATGCCGATATAGGTGCCTTCGTAAGTGCCAGTGGCGCCCATGGCATCGGAATAGAGCGTGCCGCCGATTTTGACCTGATGGCCGCGCGCGGCCGCTCCCTCGATCAGGGCGCGGATATTCCTGTCCGAGACCGAGCTTTCAATGAAGACGGCCGGAATCCTGTTTTCAACCAGCAAGTCGACCAGTTCTTCGATTTTCTTAAGGCCGGCTTCGCTTTCGGTCGATATGCCCTGAATGCCGGTGACTTGCAGGCCGTAGGCCTCGCCGAGATAGGCAAAGGCATCGTGCGCGGTCACTAGGATGCGCGATTTCACCGGCAAACGGCTGAAGGACTCGCGGATATAGATGTCCAGCTCTTCCAGTTTGGCGCTGTAGTCGCGCGCGTTTTGCATATAGGTTTCCTGATGCTGCGGGTGCAGGCCTGAGAGCGCGAGGGCGATGCCGTCACTGGCGGAAATCCAGTTTTGCGCGTTCATCCAGATGTGGGGATCGTGCCCGTTGGGGCCATCGAGAAGCCGGTTTGAAGGCAGCATGGCGGCAATGGCAAAGACGGGCTTTTCCTTCGTCAGCTTCTCTAGCAATTCCACCATCTGCCCTTCAAGGTGCAGACCGTTATAAAATACGATGTCTGCGGCTTTCAGTTTCATGATGTCGCTGCGGGTTGGTCGGTAGAGGTGCGGGTCGACGCCTTCGCCCATCAGCGATTCCACTTGCGCCAGATCGCCAGTGACGGCGCGAACAGCATCGGCGACCTGCGCCGTGGTGGTGACGATCTGCGGGCGTCCGCTGGTTCTGTCCGGGGTGGCGGCCCATGAATGGAGGCTGTGCAGCCCCAGTCCGGCCAGTCCGGCGACACACAAGGATATGATCAAAATTTTCTTCATATATGTAATTATAGCTACCAAATTTAGCCATGGCAATACTTCTGTCGCCTGGATAAAACTTACGGAATGGCTAATTGTTAACGGGCTGATATAAAAAGAAGAAATGAACGTATTGGCGGCAGGCGGCGCGGAGTCTCCAAAGTTTACGCTTTCTTAAACATACCCACGTAAAGTGATCACAGAATAATAGGGAAAAGCGGAGTCTTAGAAAATATGCCGGAAATCACAGGGGTCAGCGCAGACAGCGTTCAGGTCAGTCAAAGAAAGGCGCGGACTTTTTCGTTTGGCGCGGATGGCCGTCTGGCCGGGGTGGCAGAAACGCCGCGCACGCGCACCCTCGGCAGCGAGGATGTCGCCCGTCTGGGGCAGGTGCGCGAAGCCCATAATCCGGGCAGTCATGAAATTTTTGCCCAAGCCGGCGCCGCGATGCGTACGGCGCAGCTCCATGCCGCGGGTCAGGCTTTGACCGATGCGCCGCGTCCGGCTTCCCCGGCTGCGACGCCCAAACCCGGATTCAAGCCGGAGAAACCCGGCAGCTAATTTTTTTTCAGCGTCGAGAGATAAGCGATTGTCTCTTGGCTATCCCAGGTGAAACTCAGGCCCGCGACTTTGCGGGCCATTTTCATTTCCGGATTAATGATGATGGTTTCAGGAACGCGGATGGTCTGGAACATATCCTGCGATATTACCTGCCCGGCGTCATGGAAAAGGATCAAATTCGGCGTTCGGTCGAGGCTGGGCAGGTAACGGTGAATAAATTTGTCGATATCGCTGCGCCGCTCGTCGATCGAAACCGCCAGTATCACTACGTCATCGGGCATCTGTTTCGCCAGATTTTGAAACTGGGCGAATTCCGCGATGCAGGGCGCACACCATGTCGCCCAGAAGTTGAGCAGAACGATCTTGCCGCGATAATCGTACAGGCGCACGTGCGCGCTCTTAAGGGTTGTGAGCGTCATATCCGGTGCCGTTCCGGCTGCCGCTTCGGCGGCGCTCCGGCGCTCCGGCACGGCGCCGACGCGGGCGCGCCCGTCGATGTACCATGTTGTAAGCAGGATCAGCGCCAGCGTCGCGGCGATCAATACGCTGTTGAAGCATTTATGCATGACGCTGCTTCCTTTGCCAGAGCCAGCACAACAAGATAATTTCAGTCAGACAGAAAGCGCCCAACCCTGCGGCGATCCCCGAAACAAAACCGTAAGAATGCAAACCGACGCTGAGCAGGTTGACGCCGAACCATGCCAGCGCGACAATCATATTCAGCCCCGCAACGCCGAGGGCATAGGCCGCCTGCGGCAAGGCTCCGGCCATGCGTCCGTGCAGCAACCAGACGATCCAGAGCACGATCAGCAAGGCGCCGTTTTCCTTGGGATCCCAGCCCCAGAACCGTCCCCACGACTGATCGGCCCATATCCCTCCGAGGATGGTGCCGACGGCGGTGAAGAGCAGGGCTGAGAGCGTCATGCGGTGCATGAGCGTAAACAGTCCTGACCTGTCCTTGCCAGTCCACAGCCACGCATGCGCGATCATCGCGGCCAGTATGGCTAAACTGTAACCGGCGGTGACAACCAGCACGTGGGCGGCCAGCCAGAAATTGGTGTTGAGCACGGCGACCAGCATAGAGAGAGAGTCACCGCCCTGCGCCCCGAAATAAAGGGAGACCATCAGGATCAACAGGCTGGAGAGAGCGGCGGCAAGACCGCTCAGTGCGTCCTTCCTTTTGATAAAGAGCGCGGCTCCGGCAAGGCCGCAGATCAGCGAGACGAACAGCAACGACTCGTAAAGCGTTCCGACAGGGGGGCGGTTTAGAATGTATATGCGCAGCACAATGCCGCCGACGTGAGCCAACGCCCCGCCGGTCAGCGACAAAGACGCCAGACGATACCAGAAGCCCTTGTCCGTGCAATGGAGGATCGCCAGGCAGAAGGCCGCCAGCGCATAGAGCGCTAAAGCGACCTGGAAGGGTTGCGCGGCGTGGTAGACAACTTCAGCCCTGAAACGACCCGTATCAGGCGTAGCGAGATGCTTGCGCAGGAGCCGGGCAGCGTCCTGCCATGCGGTTTTATCCTGCGCCAGCCATGCAAGGCCCAGCTTTTTCCAGTCCCGCAGCAAGGCGGCGCTGGCGGGCGAGCCTTGCCCTTCCCGCAGCACGGCCCACGGCGACAGACGCTCCTCGTCGTTGCCGATGACCGGCATGACGCGGAAGAGATGGTTGTCGCGGCTGCTGTCTGCAAAGAGGCTCAATTGCCAGGCGAAGGTGGCGATGGCCTTTTCTTCTTCATTGTAAATAGCCGGATCTTCGCCTTTCTTGCCGATAATGTCTTTCAGGCGGCGGGCGGCGCGTTCTTCCAGCTTGCGCAATGTCAGAAAGTCGGTGGCTTCTTTTGTCAGAACCTCTTTTTCCGAAGCGTTCAGCAAGCTTTCCGGCGGGGTGATCGCCAGGGGCAGAACTAAAGAGAATGCGCGCATGATCTGCATATAGGCGCTGATATCGCGATGCAGGTCGACAAGAGCCTTCTGGCGGACGTCGAGTTGCGCGGGCGGCATTTGCAACAGGGTTTGCAGGCGTTCGGCCTGCGGGGCCATGGTTTTACTCAGGACACTGAAAGGATAGAGATAGCCGGGAACTTCAGGTAAGCCCAGAAGATCGCGGACATCATGTTGCCTGACTTTAAAAACAGGCCGTTCAGCCGCGCGCGCCGGATCGAACAGCAATTCAGCCAGCCAGTTATTCGCATCGAGGCTTGCAAGCCCTGTTTGGCCCGAGAATTTATGCAGTTCTATGCGGGCAAAGCTTTCAAGGGGTTTCAGGCGTCCTTCGTGCAACACGGGGATCAGGCGGAAGTCAGCCATGTCCATCGCGGGGGCCTCCGCATGAGCATGGGAGCCGTTCAGTATCGTTAACAAGACCAGCGCGGCGAGGGTTGCCTTTCTCGCGCGTACTGAAAGCAGCAGGTGCAGGATGAGGCCAAGGGAGATGATGGCGCTGGCGACATAGGGGAACAGGCGCCCGCTGTTCCAGACCACGCTCAGGACGGTCGCTTCTCCTTTTGGGGTTTGCATATATGATGATTGATAGAACGTATAGCCGCGATAGCGCAGCGGATTGTTCATGCTGATTTCAGCGGGCCATGTGCCGCCCTGATCCTTGATGATCAGCGATGAACGATAGGCGCGCGCCATATCCGCGCCGGGATGGTTTTCCTTTTCGACATTGGTCAGAGCCAGCGTGAAGGGCAGAGGGCGGCTGGCTTTGACGAACCGCAATTCATACGCGTGACCCTTGACCTCGAATTGCGGGAAGACAGGCATGATTTCCGTCAGCAGATAAATGCCGTCGCTGTCTTCGCCGGCGCCGCGCACACGCAGCCAAAGGGCTCCATGGTTATCTTCGTTTTGAATGGCGCGCGGGATTGCCGTCATGTTCACTTTGGCCGCCGCGCCGCGCAAAGGAAGGCCGTCGTCGCTCACGAGGGCGGTTTGCGGCTGCGGCGCGCCGTTCAATATGTGCCGACGGATTTCCACAGTGAAAGGCAGGCCTTGGTCAAGCCCCAGCGTCAGTTGCGGGCGCAGATTTTCGGCCGGCAGGATGGCCATGGTCTTACCGTCTTTCAGCACGGTCAGGACACGCGCGTGATAATCCTCGATCAGGGACGATTCGGATTGTTCCTCGATCACGATATAGCCTTCACGGGCGGTCAGGGCGGTAAGCAGTCCGCCCGCCAGCAGCAGAAGAACGCCGAAATGGCTCAGGATAATCCCGGCGCGCGGCCAGCTCCAGCGGCTTTCGGCAATGAATTTGCAAAGCAGGCTTAAGAAAACAAGGCCTATGAGGCTGTAAGCGCCCGGCAGGGGCAAAGGGCCCAGCCAGAGAATGAACGAGGAGAAGAATTGTTCCTGTGCGGCGTAGAGGCCGATGTATTTCTGCGCGATCGTCCCCGCCAGCAGGAGAAGCATCAGCCAGGGCAGAGTCCAGAAGACGATCACGGGGCGGCTTAAGGCCTGCGTCAGCCGGGTCAACAGTGGTACGAGTTTCATGGCGCTAGAAATAATGCGCCGCCTTTCGTTCGTACAGGGAAAAGATCAGGCTTGTTTCAATCCTGACCCCGCTTGGATTTGTGTTATGGCAACTATGGGGCTGCCGGAGCGGGCTGGCGCTCTCCCGGCGCAGCCAGAGCCTTAGCCGTGGCGGGCAGGGCCGGTTTCGCCTCGTTGAAGGCGATTTTGATAACTTCGTCGATATGGCTGACCGGTATAACTTCGAGCCTGCTTTTGATTTCCGCCGAAACGCGGGCGAGGTCGTCGAGGTTTTCCTGCGGGATCAGTACGGTTTTGATCCCGGCCTGCAGGGCGCCTTCCAGTTTTTCGCGTACCCCGCCGATGGCCTGAATGTGGCCGCGCAGGGAGATTTTTCCGGTCATGGCGAGGTCGCCGCGAATAGGCTTGTCGGTGAGCGCCGAGAGGGCAACAGTAAAGAACGCGGCACCCGCTGAAGGCCCGGTTTTGGGGCCGTCATCGGCAGCGTTGATATGCAGGCGGGCTTTGTCCAGATTTTCGATCTTGTAGTCCTTGGCTTTCGCCTCCAGCAGGGTTTTGACGACCTTGATCGATTCGGCCATCGTTTGCCCCATTTCACCAGTGGTTTCGATAGCGAAATTCCTGGACGGGATTTTCAAGGCTTCCATGGTCAGCATGCAGCCGGTACTGCCTTGTACGGCAAGGCCCCGGACAACGCCGACTTCGTCCTTGAGAATAGGTTTGCGTCTGGGGTCGCTGTCTATGTAGTCGGCTACGTTATCGGCGGTTACAGTCACAAAATCGCTTTTCCCGGCTTGCAGTTCGTGCACGGCCTTGCGGCAGATTTTCTCGATCATGCGCTCCAGATTGCGAACCCCGGCATCACGCACGTAATCCGTAACCAGCGCACGCAGAGCACTGTCCTTGATATCTATGTCCTTACGGGACAGCGCAGCGGCTTTCATCTGCTTGGGCACCAGATATTTTCCGGCGATATTGAATTTCTCCTCCTGCGTGTAGCCAGGCAGGTTGACAAGATCCATGCGGTCGCGCAACGCCGGCATGATGTTGCGGGCATTGTTGGATGTGCAGACAAAGAGGGCGTTTGAAAGATCGACTTCCTCGGCAAGGAAAGTGTCTCGGAATGCTTTGTTTTGCTCAGGGTCGAGGACTTCGAGCATCGCGGCTTCGATGCCGCTGTCTTTGCCGTTGCCAGCGCCGATCTTGTCGATTTCATCAAGCAGGATCAGCGGATTGCTGGTTCCGGCTTCGATCAACGCCTTGACCAGGCGTCCGGGCTGGGCGTTGACATAGGTGCTGCGGTGGCCGCGGATTTCGGTTTCGTCGCGCACGCCGCCTAGTGAAATCCGCACGAATTCGCGCCCGGTGGCTTCCGCAATCGCATGACCGATCGAGGTTTTGCCGACGCCGGGTTCGCCGTTGAGGCAGAGGATGCGCCCTTTATTCGAGCGCGTGCGTTGCTGCACGGCCACATGTTCGATAATCACTCTTTTGATTTGATCCATGCCGTAATGGTTTTCATCCAGAGCCTGTTCCGCTTTTGTAATTGATTCTTCAAGCGGGCTCATCTCGTCCCACGGCAGATCCAGCATCGTATAGAGGGGCTCTATGATGCTGTCGTAGCTGCTGTTGCCTTCTTTCATCTTGTCGAGACGGGTCAGGTCGCGTTCAAAGCGCCTTAATATCGCCGGGGGCAGGTTGCGGCCTTCGGCTTCGTTCATCAGGTAATTCAGGTCGTCTGACTCATAAGGGCCGCGCGCGGCGTCCTTTTTCAGCGATAGCTCGCCTTCGAGTTTGCCGACGGTTTTTTGTTCGTAATTGCGTTCGAACAGGGATACGAAGCGGGCCTTGTGCTTTTGCGCGCGCGCCTGCACTTGCTGGGCGCGATCCGATATCAGGCAGACGCCCATGCATTCCACTGCTTTGGCCCAGGCCTCCATCACGCGTTTGACTTCGAAGCGTGGGTGATCGCCGAAAATCGTGACGAATTCCGGGGCATAGCTCAACCCGAGGTTATCGATATGTTCAGCCCTTTTATAGTCCAGATGTCGGCGGGCGTCTTGAAAACTTGCGCTACGCTTGTCGCGGGCCTCAAGCAGTTGGCGATAGGGGGCTAGCGGCACACGTTCGGGCTTTAGGGGGTAAGTCACCTGAACATAGCTGTCGATCAGGGTATCCATTGCGATTTCATGAAAATCGCGACCGTTTCGGCGTTCTTCTGCTTGCAGGATGAAAGCGTTGCGGAAGTCCTCGCTGTGTTCGGCGGCACGGATCGCGGATACGAAGCTGCGCAGCGCGATGCCGAAATCTTTTTCAAAGCGGTTTTTGGGTTTTTGATGTGAAGCCATTACGCGGTCAGTCCCTGTTAACGGTTCTTTCTCGGTTATTTTATGCGACTGTAGGGCAAAAGAGATGGAAAGGGCAATTATTATTTTTCAGAATATCGGTTGAATTGGGGATAGATCGTGAAAAAAGGCGCTGAAAAGCGCCTTTTTTTAAGAATTCTGGTTGTCCGCCGTTTATTTTTTGTGCGGGGGCATTTTCTTCTCTTCGAAGACAACATGCATGCCGCGTTTGCCGGTTTCCGGGTTCGTGGCCCACGGATCGTATTTCTTGATCTTCATTTTTTCCGTTTTGGTACGGGGGTTCTTCGTCGTGTAATAGCGGTAGCCGGTGCCTGCCGAGCTTTCCAGACGAATTTTCATGGCCACGCTTTTCTTCGCCATAATACTAAATCCTTGTAATTATTGGGTATTTCAAAAGGGAAACAACCCGAAACCTGATGGAACAGGGGCGTAATTTACGGATTTCCGCAGGAATGTCAAGGAAATCCGCTACCCGGGTGTCAGCGGCGCTTTTTCCCGCCTTTGTTGCCGCCTTTGCGGCTTTGGCCGGGGCGAGATTTGCCGTTTTCGCTGCGCTCCCGGCCGGGTTCACGCTTCTTCTTGTTCCAGCTTCTCTTCTCGTTGCGCGGCTTTCCCCGGAAAGCGGCGGGTGTCGCCATCATCAGGCCCGGGATGTCGGCGCTGTCGGTGTTTGTTACGGCAAAGACCATCCCGCCCGTCAGCGGGTCGGCTTCCTTCAGGCGGACGCGCAAGGAAGCGCCGAGCCTGTAGAGACGACGGCTCCGGCGCCCGATCAGGGCGTGCTGGTGTTCGTCATGGTCGTAAAAATCGTCGGGCAGGCTGCGCATGGGGACGATGCCGTCGGCGCCGATGCCTTCGAGCGTCACGAACAGACCAAAGCGCGTCACGCCCGTGATGCGGCCGTCAAATTCGCCGCCCGTGCGTTCGGCCAGCCATGTCGCGGTGAAACGATCGACGGCGGCTCGTTCGGCCTCCATGCTGCGGCGTTCGGTATCGGAGATGTGCTGGGACATATCTTCAAGCCGCGCCATTTCCTCGTCATGCAACCCGCCACCCCCGAGATCGCAGGCGCGGATCAGGGCGCGATGGATCAGCAGGTCGGCGTAACGGCGGATGGGTGAGGTAAAATGCGCGTAGCGCTGCAGCGCGAGGCCGAAATGTCCGGCGTTTTCGGGGGTGTAGTGGGCTTGTGCCTGGCAACGCAGCACGACCTGCGAGATGACCTGACTGTAGGGCAGGCCGGCGGCTTTGTGTAAAAGCTGGTTGATCTGCGCGGGTTTCAAAACCTGCCCCTTGGGCAAAGAGAGGCCGAAGCCTTCAATGAATTCGCGCACCGTATCGAGTTTCTCGGGCGAAGGGCGTTCATGCACGCGGTAGACGCACGGCGTTTTCCGCGCCTCAAGCGCCTGCGCCGCGGCGACATTGGCAAGGATCATGAACTCCTCGATCAGCTTGTGCGCGTCAAGACGCTCGCGCAGCTTCACGCCGGCCATCTCGTTTTTTTCATTGATGACGATGCGGCGTTCGGGCAGGTCAAGGTCGAGCGCGCCTCGCTCTTCGCGGGCCTTCCACAATATTTCATAGGCCTTATAGAGCGGGTTGATAACCCGTTCCATCAGCGGGCCGGTGACGTCGTCGGTCACGCCGTTGCGGGCCGCTTGCACCTGTTCGTAGGTCAGGCGCGCCTCGGAGCGCATAAGGCCGCGCACGAATTTGTATTTATGCAGGTGGCCTTTCGCGTCGATCCACATATGCGCGGCAAGCGTGGCGCGATTTTCGCGCGGTACCAATGAACATAAATCGTTCGAGAGCTTCTCGGGGAGCATCGGCACGACACGGTCGGGGAAATAGGTCGAATTGCCGCGGCGCAGGGCTTCACGGTTCAAGGCGCTGCCGAAGGTCACATAATGCGCGACATCGGCGATCGCGACGATCAGGTGGAAACCGTCGGGCGTCTCTTCGGCGAAGACGGCATCGTCAAAATCGCGGGCGTCGGCGCCGTCAATCGTGACGAGAGGCACAGAACGCAAATCCTCCCGGCCCTTCAGGTCGGGAACGGTCATTTGCTTTGTCTCGTTGATGACGTCGCCGGTGAATTCAGGCTTGATGCCGACTTCATGCATGGCCACGACCGAGATGGTGCGTGGGTCGTTCTGCTGGCCCACCACTTCAAGAATGCGCACGCGCTTGTTGCGCAATCCGCGACCGGGCTGAACCTCGGCGACGCACAGGTCACCGGGTTTGGCACCGTTCATGTCGGCTTGCGGCAAGTCGAATTCGTATTTGGCCTTGCGGTCTGTGGGTTTCAGGATAAAGCCGCGATTGATTTTGACAACCATGCCCAGAACGCGGTTTTGCGGCGCATCGAGGCGGCGGATGATTTCAGCCTCATAAAGTTTGTCGCTGATACGCCTAAGGCGGGCAAGCGCGCGATCGCCCGCGCCCAGGTCGGCATGCCCCTTGCCTGCGGGCATGACCTCAATGCGCGGCCTGTCGCCTTGGGTGATGTCGTCCCATTCTGCGGGTCTGGCGAGCAAATCGCCGTCGGCGTCGATGTCCGTGATTTCGATGATACCCACGGTGGGTAAGGCCTTGGGCACGGCATAGGCTTGCCCCGGTTGCCTGACAATCGCGCCGCTGTCTTCGAGTTCGCGCAATATTTCTTTCAGCAGGATGCGGCCATCGCCTTTGATGTCAAAGGCGCGTGCGATTTCGCGTTTGGTGAGCGGCGTCGGGCTTTCGGCCAGAAAACGGATGATCGCATCGGCGGAGAGCGGAAGGTCTTTCATCCGGCTGATTTCTTTTTCGCGGCAGGTTTCTTCGCGGTCGCGGGTTTCTTTTTGGCCGCCGTTTTTTTGGCGGCGGTCTTTTTCTTGGTTACCGATTTCTTTTCTTCTTCTTTGTTATCCGCGGTTTCGTCTTCTTTTTTCTTCTTGCCCCAGCGGCCTTTACCCCCGCCTGCGGCAACGCGTTCGGCTTTGGCGGCGATCAGGTCGACGGCGCGGTTGATGCCGATCATCATCAGATCGTCGGATTTAGGGATCGAGGTGTAGACGCCTTGATGCAAAAGGAAGGGGCCGAAACGACCGATTCCGGCCTTGATCATGTCGCCTGTTTGCGGGTGAAGACCGACCTCGCGCGGCAGCGCCAGCAATTGCAGCGCGGATTCCAGAGTCACATCTTCGATTTTTGTTCCCTTGTTCAAGCCCTGCCGTTTGGGCTTTTCCTTCGGCGGCGCCTTGACCTTTTTCTTCTTTATCTTGCCGGTCTTGGGGTCGACCACCTCTTCGAAGGCGGGTGCGGGCGGCGGCGCGTTCTCAAGCTCCGGCGGCAGGTCGATCTGCACATAGGGGCCGTAAGGGCCCATGCGGATCGAAACCGTACGCCCGGTTGCGGGGTCGGTGCCGAGGATTTTGGGCTGGTTGCTCAAGGCCGCAGCGGCGTCATCGCCGTTGCCTTCCGCCCCTTCTTCCGGCACCACAAGCGGGCGCGTGAAGCGGCAGTCCGGATATTGCGAACAGCCGACGAAAGCGCCGAATTTTCCCAGTTTCAAAGACAAACGCCCTTCCTTGCAGGCCGGGCATTCGCGCGGGTCGTGCCCGTCGCTGCGCACCGGGAAGAAGTGAGGCCCCAGTTCCTCATCGAGATTGTCGATGACTTCGGTGATGGTGAGGTCTTTGGTTCCGCCGACGGCTTTGGAAAACTCTTCCCAGAATTCACGCAAGGCTTTCTTCCATTTGAGGTCGCCGGAAGCAATCGCATCCAGTTCTTCCTCAAGATTGGCAGTGAAATCATAATCGACGTAACGATTGAAAAACTTCACAAGGAAAGTCGTGACCAGACGCCCGCGGTCTTCGGGGATGAAACGGCGTTTGTCGATCTTGACGTAATCGCGGTCTTGAAGCACCTGAATGATCGAGGCGTAGGTTGAGGGGCGGCCGATGCCGAGTTCCTCAAGTTTCTTGACCAGCGTGGCTTCGGAATAGCGCGGCGGCGGTTGGGTGAAATGCTGGTTCGGCGTCACGTCGATCAGCTTGGTCTTGTCGCCTTCCTTCAAGGGCGGCAGGCGGCGTTCGTCCTCGTTTTCGATGTTGTCCTGGTCTTCTTCCTCTTCTTTATAAAGGGTGAGGAAGCCATCAAAAGCGACGGTGGATCCTGTGGCGCGCAGCACAACGTCGTCGGTGCCGTCCGATATGTCGGCGCTGACCTGATCGAGGATGGCGTTTTCCATCTGGCTGGCCATCGTGCGTTTCCAGATCAGATCATAAAGGTCGGCCATGTCGCTATCGACAACCTGACGCACCTGATCGGGTGTGCGGGACAGATCGGTCGGGCGGATGGCTTCGTGCGCTTCCTGCGCGTTTTTGGCCTTCGATTTATAAAGGCGCGGCGCATCGGGCAGGTATTTATCGCCATAATTTTTCTGAATCAGTTCACGGCTTTGTTTCACCGCGTCTTCGGAAAGAGTCGTGCCGTCGGTACGCATATAGGTAATCAGGCCCACGGTTTCACCGTCGATATCCACGCCTTCATAAAGGCGTTGGGCGAGGCGCATCGTTTGCGAAGCGGAAATCCGCAGCTTGCGCGAGGCTTCGATTTGCAGGGTTGAGGTGATGAACGGCGCATAAGGGTTGCGACGCACCTGTTTCTTCTCGATTTTCTGGACGGAGAGCGCTTTATTGCGGATGCGGGCAACGGCGCGTTCGGCGTCGGCTTGCGATTTGATGTCCATCTTGTCGAGCTTGTTGCCTGCCAGATGCGTCAGGCGCGCCATGAACGGCGCGCCTTCGGCGCTATGCAGCTTGGCTTCGATGCTCCAGTATTCTTCGGCGGTGAATTTCTCGATCTCGGCTTCACGCTCGCAGATCAGGCGCAGGGCCACCGATTGCACGCGGCCAGCGGAACGCGAGCCAGGAAGCTTGCGCCACAAGACCGGCGAGAGGTTGAACCCGACAAGGTAATCCAGAGCGCGGCGGGCGAGGTAGGCCTCTACGAGCGGCATATCAAGATCGCGTGCATGGTCGAAGGCATCTTGCACGGCTTTTTTCGTGATTTCGTTGAAGGTCACGCGCCGGATGGTGCGGCCTTCGGTCAGGCCCTCTTCATTCAGAAGTTCGCGGACATGCCATGAAATCGCCTCCCCTTCGCGATCGGGGTCGGTGGCGAGATAGAGGGTTTTGGCTTTCTTGAGGGCTTTTTTGATTTCGCCCACGGGTTTGGCCGAGCGGTCGCCCAGTTGCCAGCTCATGGCGAAATCCTGATCCGGCAGAACAGAGCCGTCTTTCGGCGGCAGGTCGCGGATATGGCCGTAGGAGGCCAGTACTTCGTAGTCCGGCCCAAGGTACTTATTGATGGTCTTGGCCTTGGCCGGGGACTCAACGATGACGAGGTTGCTCGGAGGCACGGATGACATAATCCTGATGTCGTTCACACATATATAATGTGTCCCATCTCACGAGGAGGGGGGGCGCGTCAAGCCTTGTCCGCAATATTTGACATAAAATTTAACCGTGCTAGCTTGTTACGCATAATTTAGAGGAGATAAAAATAAAGGCATTTTTTCAGGTTTGGCACTGAGCACAACGGTTTTCGGAGCACACGCGGCAGCGCAGACTGTCGATAAGGATGCACAAACAGCGACAATTCTAATTTGTTGCAACAGGGTGCTAAAACTCCTGTATCAAATCTTGGACATGTAGTTTGGACTATAGAGATGCTGAATTGTCGCTTTGGTACGTTAACAATCCGTACAGTTAATAATGATAGTGGTGTGGGGGTGGTTGATCTTGCCTCAGGAAATTCAGCAAGAGCAGAAACGGCGCGTAAAGTTTGTAGCAATAACGGCCTGACTCCCGGTTTCTAATCGATCAGGCTGACACGCTGCCCCGGCAGCCTTTGCGCGCGGCCCGCGAGCTCCAGCTCCAGAATAACGATCTGCACCGCGGCTGGTGCCAGGACTGCGCTGCGGATGATTTCATCGATAGCGATCGGCGCGTGCGAGAGGCAGGAGAGCACTTCCATGCGGGTGCGATCAAGCGTTTGGTCGTCGATTTTCAGACGTGCGCCGCGCGGCTCGTATGCCTGACGGGCGACGTCTTGCAGGCTTTCCTCGGGGAAAGCGCTTAAAGATTCAAGAATATCGGCGGCGTTGCGCGTTAGCAAGGCGCCGTCGCGGATCAGGGCGTTGGGGCCTTCGGCGCGCGGGTCGAGCGGGTGGCCGGGCACGGCGAACACATCGCGCCCCTGCTCGCCTGCCATGCGCGCGGTGATCAGGGAACCGGATCTGAGCGTGGCCTCGACGATGACCACGCCGCGGGAGAGGCCCGAGATGATGCGGTTGCGGCGCGGGAAGCTTTGCGCAAAAGGCTGCTGTCCGAACGGGCTTTCGGCGATGATCAGACCCTGTTCGCGGATTTTCGCGTACAGGCCTTTGTTTTCCGGCGGGTAAATGATGTCAAGGCCGCCACCCAGCACCGCAACGGTGCCGGTTTCAAGCGAACCTGCATGTGCGGCGGTGTCGATGCCGCGCGCGAGGCCGGAGACGATCGTGACGCCGGACGCCCCCAGTTCATGCGCCATTTTCTCTGTGAACTTGCGGCCGTTGAGCGAGGCGTTGCGCGAACCGACGACGCCGATGCAGACTTTTTTCAGCAGGTTGAAATCGCCGGCGTATGTAAGGACGGGCGGGGCGTCGTCGATCGCCGCAAGGGCCGCCGGATAATGGGTTTCGCCTGCGCAAAGGATATCGCCGCCGAATTCTTGCAAGGACTGGTACTCGCGTTCGATTTCCTCTACCGGCGCCGCGCGCAGCGGTTTGGCCCGCCCGCCGCGCCGCGCCAGTTCCGGAAGCGCGTCTATGGCGTTGCTGGCGGAGCCGTATGTTTCCAGCAGGCGGTAAAACGTCACGGGGCCGACGTTTTCCGTGCGGGTGAGGCGCAGCCACGCCATTTTTTCTTTCAGGTCAATCGTAGCGATTTCTTTTGTAACGCGTAATAGTTCCATAACTGATCCTTTATTTTTCAAACGCGTTCCGGCCTTCGTGTTTAAAGGCTTTCTTTCTTCTTCCCGATCTTTGGCTCTTCGCCTTTTATCAGACGCTGGATATTTGCTTTGTGCCGGTACCAGACAAGGCCGGCGACGAAGAACGACATTGTCGCCAGCAGCGGGTCTTTATAAATCACGTAAGCGGAAAGCGGCGTCGAAAGCATTGCCATCAGCGCGGCGAGAGAGGAAATGCGAAAAAGCGCTGCCATCAACAGCCATGTCACGCAAGCGGCGATTCCGGTCAGGGGGGCCAGCGCGAGAAACATCCCCAGCGCGGTGGCGACGCCCTTGCCGCCCTTGAATTTCAGCCACACCGGAAAGCAGTGGCCGAGAGTGCTGAAAAGTCCGGCGGCGTAAAGGGCGGGTTCAGTGATATGCCCGGGGAATGTTCTGGCGGCCAGAGCGGTCAGCCCTACCGCGAGTGCGCCTTTGCCGCCGTCAAGCAGCAGGGTTGCGAGCGCCAGTTTCCTGTTGCCTGTGCGCAGGACGTTGGTTGCGCCGATATTGCCCGAGCCGATCTGGCGGATATCGCCGTATCCTGCCATGCGCGTCAGCACGAGGCCAAAAGGAAGGGAACCCAGCAAATAGGCCAGAACTGACATAATAATGATATCCATAGCTGTGATTAATCTTTAAAATGGGTGTGTCGTCAATTGATTTTATCAGATGAAATATTCGGCACGGATCATCCTTGTTTTTATGATTTTGTTTAACGCAAAGGCTTATGCCGCTTGTGCCCTGAGTCCTGCGCGGCACCCTTCCGGCATTGTGGGATTGCAGCTTTTCCATCCACAAGATGCCCGTTCGTGGGAGTGGGCCAGGGATTTAGACGTTGAATGGGTAAGAATTGAAATAAGATGGGATTTTTTGGAACCGGAGCCGGGGAAAATAGATGAACAATATTATAGCAACGTCGTGTCTTATGCCGGGAATCAGAAAATCATGCTGTTGTTCAATCATGCTCCCCGGTGGGCTGTAGAACGGGATGACGGATTTCCTGAATATGCCGCCCGGGCCGTATCTGCGATAGCGGCGCAGGCTGGCGAAAATATTAAAGCCTGGGAAATTTTCAACGAGCCAAACTTGCCGGGTTTTGGCTGGCCGGCATGGGAAGGTAACGAAGAAAGGTCGGCGTTGCAGTATGCGCGGACTTTTTCGGCCGTGAGCGCATCCATCAGGGAACATAATAAACAGGCGTTCATTGTTACGGCAGGGTTGTCTCCTGATGGCAACGATCCGGAAAATTTTCTGCGTCTGGTTGTGCGCGATATCCCGGCTTCCTGCTATGACGCGATCGGAATCCATCCTTATGGGCGGCAGGGACAGCTCCAAAAAATACAGGACAATATAAAAACGGTTATGAATGAGGAGGGTTTGCCGCAAAAACCCATATGGTTCACAGAGTTTGGAACAGAGGATTCCGGGAAGCGGGATGCCATTATGAGGCAGATTTTTGCGGAGTCGGATTCCTATCCGATATTGTTCTGGTTTTCTGAAAGGGATCTGACGCGCTGGGGCAATAATTACGGCCTGCGTGAATATGACGGCTCCGGGAAAACGGGATATAATGTTTTTAAAACGCTGAACCGGTCGCGGTGATCGCGGGTAAATCTTATCTCACAAGCAAATCCAGCACAGCCATGCGCGCAGGGACGCCGTTTTTCATCTGGGTGAAAATCAGGCTGCGTTGCGGGTCGTCGGCCACGTCGTCGGAAATCTCGATGCCCCGGTTCATGGGTGCGGGGTGCATGACGACGGCGTTTTTGTTCGCCAGCGCCAGACGCTCATGCGTCAGGCCGTATTGGCGGTGGAAAGCCGCGTCGCCCGGGATCAGGTCTTCGTTCATGCGTTCTTTTTGGTTTCTGAGCATCATCACGACATCGCAACCGGGCAGCCCCTCTTCCAGCGAGGTGAATGTTTCTATTCCGTCTGCCGGGAATTTGTTCGGCATCAGAAAGGGCGGGGCGATCACGCGCACTTTGGCGCCGAGGCGCGAAAATATCTGCATGCCCGAGCCCGCCACGCGGCTGTGCGAGACATCGCCGCAAATCGCGATGGTCAGGCCGGACAGACCTCTGGTTTTGTAATGGCGTTCCAGCGTTAGCGTATCCAGCAATGCCTGTGTCGGGTGTTCGCGCCAGCTATCGCCCGCGTTGATCACCGGGCATTCGACGATCCGCGCCACCGCATGCGGGGCTTCGTATTCCGCGGAGCGAATAACAAGAGCGTCCGGGTGCATGGCCCCGAGCGTACGCACGGTATCGCTGAAACTCTCACCCTTTTTGAGAGAGCTTGTTTCCGCATCCCAGTTGATCAGCGATGCGCTTAGTCGCAGGGCTGCCATTTCAAATGATGTGCGTGTGCGGGTTGAATTTTCAAGAAACATGTTGACGATGACGCGGCCCTTGAGGCGGTCGGAGCGGAAATCGCCGCGATCAAGGGCATCGGCATAGTCGTGCCCCTGATCGAGCAGGGCACGGATATCGCTGTCGGATAGGTCGGAGATGCCGGTGAGGTGTTTCATGTTTTTAACATAATTTAAAGATTTTGATTTATGATGCAGTATGCTGAAAAAACTCTGGCAGGCAAGAACAACTGAATTTTATTCAGAAACTCGCCGTTTCGAGGATGTTACGGGGGTGCAGGGTGTGGCGCACACCTATCGGATGCCTGGGGATATGCCCCCGTTGCAACTAGCGGAATACGTGCCTACGGTGAAGGGGGCGGCCGAAAACTTAGTCGATCAAACGGCATTCAAAATTCATATGACGCGGCTTGGGGTTAGTCGTTGGGATGTGTGCGACCCTTTCAAGCTGTTTGCTGATCTGGCGGATAAGCTCATAGAGCTTAATCCGGCGCTTGCGTTCCTTGATTACGACAGACAAAGGGATTCTCCTGCGATTTGTTACGGGGCGATGAGCGGTTATAGTCCTGAAGATATCCAGCATTTCATCAATCTCAGGGATCCTGAAACACGGCCCGCCTATTACGATCCGGATGCCATGACCACAGGATACATCGGAGAGCTGTCTTATCGATGCCAACAGCTCTTTGGTGATAAGGCGCCGCTCGAGTGGAATCCTTCCCCCGCGACCGTCGCGCATATCAACAGCGAGCTGGATCGCCTACACGGCCCATCCCCCTTGCAAGGGCTGACGGATGCCGAAAAGAAAGAAACTCTGGCGGAGGCGCACAGGCATATTCAGTTCATGGAGCCTGCTTCAATTGGTAGCAATTCGGTGTTTAAGGTTTTAGCGCTGTTTCGCTAGATGGCACCGTCAGGTTGATACGATCCCGGCCTTGACCAGTTCTTTCATCTCTGCATCGTTTTTATTCAGAATGTCTTTGAGAATCTGGTGCGTATGCTCGCCGCAGATGGGTGGCGGCAATCGGTATTCGACGGGATTCTCGGTCAGTTTCAGCGGGCTGCCGACAAGATGTATCGGCGCTGGTGATGTCGGGTGATTCATTTCAATCTCCATGCCGCGCGCTTGTATTTGTTCCATGGCGAAAACCTGATCCATCCGGTTGACGGGGCCTGTGGGGATGTCGATATCCTGCAAGGCTTTGACCCAGTCGGCGACCGTGCGTGCCGGTGTGATGGCGCCGATCAGCGAGACAATCAGATCGCGGTGGGAGACGCGGGCGCGGTTTGTGGAAAAGCGCTCGTCCTGCGCCCATTCCGGGTGTCCGAGCAAGCCAGAGAGCCTTGCGAATTGCTTGTCGTTGCCGACCGCGATAATGAGGTGGCCGTCAGCCGCCGGAAAAGCCTGATAAGGGACGATGGTCGAGTGCGCGTTGCCCCAGCGTTTGGCCGGAGCGCCGCCTGTAAGATAAAACTGGGCGAGGTTGGTAAGGCTGGCGAGCGTGCAATCGAGCAGGGCGACATCGACCAGATCGCCGCGGCCCGTCTCCTTGCGTTTGTGCAAAGCGGCCAGGACGCCGATCGCGGCATAAAGCCCGGTCATGATATCGCTCAAGGCCACGCCCACCTTCATCGGCATGCCCTCAGGCTCGCCCGTGACGGCCATCAACCCGCCCAAGGCTTGCGCCATCAGATCATAACCCGGCTCGCTGGCAAGCGGCCCGGTCTGACCGAAGCCGGTGATCGAGGCGTAAATGATATGCGGGTGCTGTGCTTTGATCTGTTCATAACCCAGTCCGTATTTTTCCAGTCCGCCGACTTTGAAGTTCTCGATCAGGATGTCGCAATGCCCGAGCAGTCCATGAATGAGCTTCTGGCCTTCGGGGTGCGCGATATCGACGGCAATCGAGCGCTTGTTGCGGTTGCAGGAGAGGTAATAGGCGCTTTCTGCCGTATCGTTCCCAGCGGCGTCTTTCAAAAAGGGCGGGCCCCATTTGCGCGTATCGTCGCCTTCGCCCGGCTTTTCAACCTTGATGATGTCTGCGCCAAGGTCGCCCAGAATTTGCGTGCACGAGGGGCCCGCCAGCACGCGGGAGAGATCGAGAACGCGGATACCATTTAACGGGCCACTCATTGGCTTACCTTCTTTTCGCTTTTATAAACGGGGGCTGAAATCATGAAACATATAAAACGCGGTCAGGATGATGCCGATGGCAAAACCGGGCCCGGCCGGAATTTTCAGGCCGCCGAATCGCGGCGGCTTCTTTTCCTGCCAGGCGATCTGTAGCGCCACCCCGGTACCATGCACCAGTCCGGCGAACGCCCCCAGTGACAATGCCAGCATCACCATCTGCGGCCCCAACCATAATCCTGCAGCGCCCAGAAGCTTTACATCGCCCAGGCCCAGGGCGTCTTGTTTGTAGACATAATTTGCGATCGCGCGAATGGTGAAGAGAATGCCGTATCCGGTAATTCCGCCGAGCAGAACCAGTGCCGGGTCAAGATAGTGCCATTTTGTCGATATATGAAAAATTATGCCGAGCAGGGCGAGGGGAAGTACCAGTATATTGGGTAATAAGCGCGTGCGCAGGTCGATTATGGATAGTGCCAGCAGCAGCGCTGTGGCGGCGACAAGGCAGAGCAGTGCGATCCATCCCAACATAGGCGGCAAGGTGGCATGTGGCGGGAAAGAGGTCAATTCGGGAATGGCGAGTTTATCGTGGATAGAGGAAAAAAAGCTTTCTGTGGATCATTGCGGATTTATTAACAATTTGCTCTATTTAGTAACGGCAGCGGTTGATTCGGCGCGTGGGGAGCGCTTTGGATTAGAGACTCCTGCTCATGTTCATATGATTTTGGATTCATAAATTTTCCATGCCTGAAAGCCGTAAAGTGCTCGTTGTCGAAGATAATGATTTTGTGCGCATGCAGATTGTCAGCCACCTGAAAGGGGTTGGCTATGAGACGCACGAAGCTACGGATGGCGATGCGGCGCTTTCCTGCATCGAGTCCGATCCGGCGATTGGGATTGCTGTCGTCGATGTGCGGATGGATCCGATGGGTGGTTTTGAATTCATCAAGATTTTAAGGGATAACGAGAGCAAATTGCCGGTCATACTGGTCACGGGCGACGATACTGCCGACCTGCTGGAGCAGGCGGGCAAGTACGGCGTGGCGGCCGTTCTGATGAAGCCGGTGCAAAAAGAACGTCTGCTGCATACTGTGGAGCGTGCCTTGGCTGCGCCCCGTAAGGGCGGGAGAGGGCATTAGAATGATGTTGGGCGGAAAGATGTCTGTGTGGCGTAATGTGATGGCGGCGACGGCCCTTTCCGTGTGGCTGCTGGGGTGCGCGGATGCCAGCGTTCCGGGGGGGCGCGTTTTGAATATCCCGACCCCCAATCAGGCCGAGCAGCGCAAGGAAGCGATCAACGAGCGTCCGGACAGCGTGATGTACCTGCCTCTGGGCAAGGATGTGCTGGTGCCGGAAGTCAGCGCGGATGATCCGTTGCCTAAAGATCATGTCGGCCCGTTTGAGTTGCGCTCGGAAACATTGGCGGGTGCTTTGCAACTGATATTGGCCGATTATGAAGTGCCGCTTGCGTTCGAAAGCGAGGAAGGCCTTAACCGCCGCATCACTGTCGCCAACTTGAGCGGGCCTGTGGATCAGGTCATTCGCAACGTTTGCGGCCTTGCCGATCTTTACTGCAGCTATGAAAACGGCTTGCTGGTCGTAAAAGACAAACAGACATTCACCGTCAAAATTCCGCCGATCAGCCAGGACGCGGCGTTCATGCAAAACGTTGCTACCGGCTTGCAGGCGGTGCTGGGCGACGGGGCTACGGTCACGGTCGATCCGTCGACGAGAACGCTGGTTTACCGGGCCTCGCAGCGCAGCGCCGAGATTGCGGCGCGCTATTTCCAGCGCATGCGTTCCAGCACGGCGCTGATTGTTTTTGAAACCTATATATGGGAAGTGGCTCTCGATTCGGGCAACTCGGCGGGTGTTCGTTGGGATCTGCTGGATAGCTTCGGCAAGTTTGCTGCCAATATCGAGGTCGATGGCGCCGTCGGGGCTGATTTTACCAACCCGATCAGCATCGGATTGCCCACGACGCAGGGCGCCGATGGCGGGGTGTTCTCTCCGACCAAGATTCTTGATTTTCTCTCGACTTTCGGCGCAGTGAAAACGATTTCCCAGCCGCAGATCACTGTGCTTTCGGGCTCCGAAGCGAAGCTGCGCGCTGCCGACACGGAAAACTACGTGGCGGAAGTATCCGAGACGATTGACGATGGATTGAGCCGGACATCGGTCAATACCAGTTCGATCGATACGGGTTTTACCCTCACCATTGCCAGCGCCTGGGATAACGCGACCGTGTACGCTGATGTCGAGATCGTCCTGACCGATGTGTCCGAGATCGAGGATTTCGATTTCCAGTCGGGCGATGGCGGCAGCACCACGGTGCAGTTGCCTAAATCGACCGAGCGCGAGCTGACGACGCAGATTCGTGTACGACCGGGAGATTCTGTGCTGATTGCCGGACTGGTGCGCGAGTCGGATTCCTATGACAAGCAGGGGATTGGCTTCATGAAGCCGTTTATTCCGACCAGCCGCACGGTCACGACGCAAAATCTGGAGTTAGTGTTCCTGTTGCGTCCGCGCGTCATCGTTTATACCAGCCCGACGGAGGATGAGCACTATAACTCCATCCGGTCGTATAATCCGTCTGTGAGCGCGGTTCCGGTCGCTGATGCGGCTCCGTATGAAGGCCGCAACGTTGAACCGGATGTCGTGGTTACGCCGCTGCCGGATTCTCCTGCGGCAGGTGCGCCCGTGCCGTTGGGCTCGGTGTCTCCGGATCTGATGGATCCGTCAGGAGGATGATCGAAGGTAGAATGAAGAATTCATTGCGGACATTGCTGGTTTTGGGGTTGATGGGGCTGGGGGCTGCTTGCCCGCGCTCTCCTGCTTTGGCGCAATCGGCTTTCGGCGATCCGCCATCGCGTGGTGGCGCGAATCAGGCCGGAGGCGGCGGCGATCTGGTGCCGGTGCAGCCGGTGATCGATGGCGGGCAGATTTCCGTAGGGGCAACGTCGCAGGTCGTGGTTTTGTTCCGCAACGACAGCGGCCGCCCTCTGCAGGCGGGCGCGATCCAGCTTTACCCTTCATCGACCGTTTCATCAAGTGTGGCTCTGAACAACTGTAATGAAGAGCTGGCCGCCGGATCGGTGTGCGCGGTGTCCGTATCGGTCAAGGGATTGCAGGCCGGAAGCTGGCGCGTGGAAATGCTGATGCGCCACAGTGGCCGTGCCCGTCTGGTGACGGCGACGCTGTCCGGCACGGTTTCGGCGGCGGATGCGGGGGAAAAGGAATTTATCAGCGATATCGAAGCTATCCCGACCGAGCTCGATTTCGGCGACCTGGAATCGGCGCAATCAGTGGTGCGCGGCGTTGTGATGCGCAATATCACATCCGATCCGATTGATATCAATGCCATCTATATCGAGGCAGCCGCGCAATCCGGTTATTCGTTGCGCACGGATTGCTCGCGTCTGATGCCGGGGCAGGCCTGTATTGTGACGGTGACGTGGTCGCCCGTTCTGGAAGGGCAGGCGAGCGGCGTTCTTTTGATCGAACATAGCGGCCCGACATCTGTGGCGAGCGTGAAGCTGGACGGTGAATTCAAGCCTGATGAAACCACGCAGGCCAAGCCGTTCCCGCGCCCGGTGCCGGGCAAGGGATTGCTGGTGGCCTCTCAGGAGAAAGTCGATTTCGGTTCCGGCGTGGCGACGACATCCTCGATTACCGTGTCTTTGGTCAATATCGGCGATGCGCCGCTGACCTTGGGCGAGGTGGCGATGGCCAGCGGAGATAACGGCGTGAGCATCAGCAAGAAGGGGTGTGCTCCTAAAACCGTCCTCGAGCCGGTAGAGGCCTGCCCGCTGACCTTGACGTGGTCGCCGGTGCGCGAAGGGGCTATCCTCGATGATGTGCAGATTGCCCATGACGGCACACGCGGGGTTCTGGTTTTGCCGGTGCGCGGCACCTCTTCGGCGATCATCAGCCAGGATTCCAAGGCGATCCGTATCGCCAGCACCACCAGCACGGCATCGCTGGAGCCGGGTGATCTGGTATCTAGTGAAGATCAGGAAGTTATCGTCGTGCGCGATGACAGTGTTGATCCGGCCAGTGTTCTCGATGGATTTGTCGTAACGTCGCACTCTCAAAAAAGATCGATCATTTCCGGCCCTGGCGGCAGCCGTATCGTCTATGACGGTGAGGAAGTTGTGATCGGCGGATTCTTATGGAATGTCAATATCCGCTCCAGCGGCGTTGAATTCCGCAGCGGCGACGACAAAGTTTTACTGCTGTTTGATCGTTCTTTATCATCTGTTAACCGTGTTACGGGACAATCGGGGAGTGGGTCTGCGGGTTCGTCTGGCTCTTCGAGCGCCAGCACGGCTTCGTCGACCGCTACCGGTACCAACTAATTTCTTGAACAGAGATAATCTGTTTCTCATATGACGGATCAGGATTTGCCACCAGCCCCGCCAGAGGGGCCCGGACCAGGAGCGACAGAGGCTGCGGAGCGCAGCGGCTCTGATCGCCGTCAGATGCCCGGCACGCCGCCCGGCGGCTTTGAACGGCGCCAATGGGGCGACCGCCGGCGCCGGAACGCCGAAGGCCGCGAGCGCTATCTCGATATGGTGCAGCGTGAACGGGCCGTTCTGCTCGAGCAGGGGGTCAGCCGCTCCACCGAACAGTTGCTTGACATGGCCGGGGTCAGCGGCGCTTCCGAACATGAAGAGGAGGGCATCCGCGACCGCGCCACGGGAGATATGCTGCGTTCTGTTCTGCCGGTGCAGGCGTGGCTGCCCTTGTCCATACATCTGATCGGCTTACACGACGGCGTGTTGAAAATCGCGCCTCTGCATGAAGTCAACGACCGCCAGATCAAAACTTTGCTGTCGACAGCAAACCGCTGCGGCTTCGCCGTGCAGCGCATCGAGATCGAGATGTGGGATCGCGCGGAACTGATCCAGACGCTGCGCCGTGTGCACGACCTTTCGGCTGACCGCTGCGAAAAGACTTTAGCGCAATGGCTCTCGGATATCGATAACGGCTTGCTGCTGAATCAGTTTCAGCGCGACATGCTGGCTGAAGCGCTGCAGATGAGGGCTAGTGATATCCACCTGCTGCAGGACAACAGCCCCGATACGCCGAACTGGATCAAATACAGGATTGATGGCGATCTGGTGCCGATGCATTTGCTGTCCGCCGATGCGATGGCCCGCCTGACGACATTGCTCAAGCGCGATGCCGGCCTGAACTTTGGTGACAAAACGACTCCCAAGGATGGTCGTTTCGGGTTTACGTGGCAGGGGCGCCAGATCGACGTGCGCGTCGCCGCCGGGCCGCATTCGCAGGAAGGCGAAAAACTGACGCTGCGCCTTCTTGACCGCGCCTCGCTCAAGGGGTTCGATGAACTCTTCCGCCGCCATCCTGACGTGGCCGATTACCTGTCGAAACTGCTGGCCCCTGAGATCAAGGGCGGCGGCGGCATGATTATTCTCTCCGGCCCTACCGGTTCGGGTAAAACCACAACGCTCTATGCCTGTGTGCAGCAGATCGACCGTCGCCGCAAGCATGTGCTGACGATTGAAGACCCGATCGAATACGAATTGCGCTACGCGACGCAGTGGCAGGTGCGCCCCGGCATGCCAGGAGGCTCGTTCGGCGACTTGATCCGTGCCGCGATGCGTCATGATCCTGATTACATCATCATCGGCGAGATGCGCGATGGCGATACGGTGGAAACGTCGCTGCGGGCGGCCGAGTCCGGCCACACGGTGATTTCGACTATCCATGCCGATACCGCTCTCCAGACTTTCGAACGCCTGCGCTCCCTGATGCCTCACGAGCGCGAGCGCTCCTCGACCTATACGCTTTCTCAACAGGTGAAGGCAATTTTGAACCAGCGTCTGGTCAGGACGCTGTGTCAGGGTTGCGCTCATAAGACCAAGGCTGAGCGTTATCTGGATGCCGATGAGATACGGCAATTGGGGATCACACCGGAAACGGATATCCGCACTCATAACGTGACGGGATGCGATTTATGTAATCGAACCGGGATTCAAGGGCGCACCTTGCTGCTGGATGCCATAATGATTACCCTGCCACCGGGGGCGCGGAACGATATTTATCAGGCGCTGATGACGAACGTTAATGATATAATTGGTCATAGGGGCGTGATCATGCATACGCGCCGTGAAGGACTGGTGGATCTGGTGATGAGCGGTCTGGTCGATCCAAAATCGGCCATGACCTATCTGGAAGAGTGACCTGATAAAGGGGTTTGGCTATGCAGCAATGGGTGGCAGAAGTCGCCTATGATACACATTCAGGCCCGAAACGGGCCATGGAGTCTTATTACCTTCCGACCGTTGATGACGTTCGCGCGCAAATAGCCAGGAACGGCGGTTATCCGCTCTGGATCAGGCCTCATGAGCGTTCCCCGATCGAGCGCGTTCTGGCTCGTTCCAGTTGGTGGCAGGTGCAGCTATTGCGCGGTATCCAGTTCCGTTCGACCTCGACTTCGCCCGGGGTGGCCTTATGGAAGATCATCCAGGCTGAAACCAGTCCGATGCGGCAGAATATTCTGGCCCCGGCGCGCGAGGCTCTGGCGCGGGGGATGGGAGTGATCGATGCCCTGAAGGCTCTGCGCATTTTCGATCATAGCACTTTGGCAATTCTGGCGGCGAGCGAGCGCGCCAATAAGCTGCAGGAAGGCATTCCGCACGCCATCCACTCGATCACCCAGAAAAAGAAGAATACCCGCGCCATCGCCGGAACCATGTCGTGGCTGGCCTTCGACGTCATAACGATCGTGCAATCTCTGTTCTGGGGCAAGGGCATGATTCTGAACTGGTTCCGCAACAACCCGCCCACGGATCCCACCGAGCTTGAAAAATACACCAAAGTGGTAGGGCGTCTGGAGCTGACCTGGGATGTGCTGATCTATCTGTCCTTTGCCGTCGGGGCGTTTCTGGCCTGGACGGTAGTGTCGTTCTGGTTGAACAAGGGCAAGGACGACTGGCCGACCGCCCGCGTAGTACGGAAAATACCCCTTGTTGGCGGCTACCTGCGCGACCTTGGTTTCGCCGATTCCATGATGGCGGCGGCCCGGATGATGCGCGGGCTGGTGCCGATCAACGATACCTTGAAGCAATCGGCGGGGGCGACCACGGTTCCCGAGGTGTCGGCTTACTGGCAAAATGCCAGCAAGGAGCTGGAACGGGGGGTTCTGCTGGGGTCGGCTCTCGACCGCGCGCCCTTGACCCGCAACGAACGCCTTGAACTGGCAAGCTTGTCTGACCTCGGACAAGTTGCTACAGTATTGGAGTCAATTGCAGAAATGCGGCAAGCCTCTGCAAAGACGAAACATTCCCTTATCGTCTGGGTGGCCTTCGGCCTCACGGGCGTCTTCCTCACTATCGCCTTCGGTAGTGCTATCTATGCGTTGACCGTGATGAACATGAGTATGGACAGCATGATGGGTGGACTGATGGAAGGAGCTATCTAAGAGTGGCTCTTTCGTTCAAGAACAGCCCGTTTGCCAAAAAGAAGGATTCGGCCCCGGCGTTCGGGGGCGAAGTGTCGGCGCCTGAGCAGGCTGCCACCGGGCGTCAGCAACTCAAGCCCGGCATCGCGGAATATATTGCCGGGGAAACCCGGGAATTCAAGGCCAATCTCAAGCCCTATCTACCGGGGGATCTTGTCGGCGGCTCGATCCCGCATATTCCGGGGACAGAAGACGAAGCCGTGTGGAATGCGGCTTCGCAGGCGTGCAGTACGGAAAAGGTTCATTACTGCTACTCGGTCGATCAGGGGCGCTTGTGGTATCTGGCCTGCCCCTCCAACTCTCTGGCGTCCAACCCCGACAGTTGGTGCCCGCTGGCGGCGGCGCTGCCCGGCAACAGCGAATACTGGGATCGTCAGACCGTTTATATCTACGAACAGGAAGGGGCGGCATCGGCCTTGCGCTGGGATCCTGAGACGGGGCGCATGCAGGTTTTCCTCGGTGCGGCACGCACCTTGCTGCCGCGTATCCAGAGCATGGACGCCAACTTCGTGACGGTCAATCCTGAAGTGGCGCAAATGGTGCCGTGGCGCAACCGGGCGTTGCGGACGGAACTGCTCTCGCGCGCCAGCGCGCGATCCTTGCTGTTGTTCGGGTTGCTGTTGAACGTGATTATTATTGCGGTGCTGGTTTTTAGTTATGTGAATATGAATTTCATCAAGCGCGATCTCGATACGGTCAAGCGCGAGACGGAAGAGGCTTCGATGAAGCTGATGATGAATGCTGCCAATGCCTTGCAGTCGGATGCGATCAAGCACATGGTGCGGGTGCAGGAGCTTTTGGATTCGTTGCAGACGGTCGATGGCACGCTGGTGCGCTATGAGGTCAATAAAGGCAAGGCCGAGTGGGAAGCCTTGCTGCCGACATCCTTCCAGGGCGGGGTGGGAACCATTAAAGGCGAGGTGCAGCCCGGCATCGAGAAAGACGGTCGTGTACGGATCAAGGGCAAGAACTAGTTTTCATATTTATTAACGCCTTTATCTTTTTGAAAAATCTGAAAAAACAGCTTTTTGCCTTGGCCTGTAGTTTAGAGTGTTTTAAGCTTTAAGGGTTAAGATTAAGAATTAGGGATCGGTTACAAGATCCCGCTTGCGGCAAGATACATTTCGGATTCTTCAGGAGATTGTTTTGGATTTCAAATCCATAAACTGGAACGCGGCGTTCAAGAAGCTGACAAGCTCGCAGTCCAGTCATGATTTGAATGTTTTTTTGGAAAACATGCCCCATACGGCAGGCCACACCGTGCTGGTTGCGGCCGGTATTGCCTGGGCGGCAGCAGCAGCAGCGGGGTTGTTCACCACCGTGCAAATTCAGGGCATGATGGAAATGCGTGCCAGCCTGAGCGAGGCGCAGGCCTTGCGACCGATTGTGCCTACGATTCGCGACGTGCCGGTGCCTCCGGTTGAAGTTTCTGATTTTGCCAAGGATCTTACAAAAATCTACCCTGATCTTGTGTTTAAGGCCTCGGGAAGCGCTATCCAGATTTCGGCCAAGACCACCGCCAATTTCGGGCAGTTTCGCGAAGCCGTCAGCCATGTGCAGAACGGCGGATCGGGATGGCGCGTGTCGGTTGACAGGTTGTGTGTGGGACGGGAATGCCCAACGGATAAGCTGGCAGTTCTTCTGAAAATTAACCGTGTTTCAGTGGACAAGCCGCAATAGGGGTTTGCATAGCGTAAAAGCGTGTTAAAATCGCGCTTTGATATATGAATACTAGGAAAACGGAGATACCGATGAATTCATTTTCAGCCATTGAGAGTCGTCACGGGGAAAGAGGAAATGTTCTGTTCCTGATCCTGATCGCCGTGGCTCTGTTTGCGGCGCTCTCGTATGCGGTCACGCAGTCGACCCGTTCAGGCGGCGGCGCGTCCGACAACGAGACGGGCCTGATTAACTCGGCGCAATTGACGCAGTATCCGGCCGGCGTGCGTACGGCGGTGGTGCGGATGATCATCGGCGGCACCGATGTCAACAATATCGAATTCAACCCGCCTTCGAACTTCCAGGCCTCAAGCCCCAGCGTGGGCGTATTCCACCCCTCTGCTGGCGGCGCCACTTATGCGACCGCGCCGGTTGAAATCATGGATCCGGCTGACGGCAACACGGGGGGCGAATGGGTTTTCAACGCTGAAAACCAGATCAATTTCATCGGCACTACTGATGGCGGCGGCCCGACTGCGGCCACAGCCGAGGTGATTGCATTCCTGCCGGGGATTACGCAGAGCGTATGCCAGCGCATCAATACTGAACTGGGGCTGCCGGCCAATGCGCCGACGGAAAGCGGTCTTGACATCGCAAGCCTGATGGATGATGCAACTCCGGGTATATGCGATCCGGCCTGCGCCGGAGGCACGATCGGCGGCGATGTGACCGACCTGGACGGTCAGCCTTATGGTTGCTTCCAGCATCCGGCCGGCGTTTACGTTTATTATCACGTGCTGGTCGAGCGTTAAGCGCCAGCGTATCCGTTTTCCTGCAAAACCCGGCATATCGGCCGGGTTTTGTTTTGGCGGTCTGGAACTTGCCGGGTGACGCCGCGTTGATTTGGGGTATAATGAAAAAAAGGAATAAAATCCATGCAGATTGACCCTCATCCCGAGCGCGGCAGCGCGCTGGTTTATATCCTGATCGCGATTGCGTTGCTGGCGGCGCTGACGGTGGCGTTCATGGAGCCTTCAAGCCAGCAGGGGCAGAATCAGAATACGTTCCGCACGGTATCCGAACTTTCGTCTCAGGTGGAATTTATCCGTTCCGCCGCCCAGGAATGTGTGCTGACTTTCCCCGCCGGCGATGACAGCATTTCGGTGACCGCCGACGAGCCGAACGCCAACGAAGCCTATCCGATCAACCCGAATTCTTCTCACTACGCGACAGCGGTCATCGGCCCCGCCGGCAACCGCAACGTATCCGGCATACGCTGCCCGGGAAATCCCGGAAATAATGATGAGAACCATGCGCAGATATTCTCTGCCGCGTCGGGGAAATTCCTGCCGCCGCCGCCGCCCTTGTTCGGCCCGTGGCAATGGTATAACGATACGGACGGGGTGTTCTTCTGGGTCGCGACAGACAAGAGCGACGCCTATCTGCGCACGGCGCTTGAGAAACTGGACGAGCAATATGCCGAGTGCGAAGCGGATTTCGTCGATGCCTCCGGGGGTGATGTCTCCTTGGTTTCCGATGACGCTACGATCACATGCCCCAACGGCTCGTTGTGCTTTCGTGTCTGGGTCATTGTGCGCGGCACGGCAACTTATCTCGGCGATTCCAACGGCGACGAGGCAGGGGCCGGATGTTGATCAATCCTCGGGGTGGAGCAAGCCGACGGCGGCGCGCGCACGCGCAAATTCTTCTTCGATCTGCGTGACAAGATGCGGCGCCGGGCGTTGCTCTTCGGAGGCCGTTTGCAGTTCAGCGGCGATATCTCCCAGCACGTTGCAGCAGGCTGACCGCGACGAGCCTTTCAGGCTGTGCGCCAGTTCCTTGAGGCGGATGAAATCGAGGTGGGCCTGTGCGTCCTTCAGTTCCGCGATCTGCGGTGCCGTCATCTCGATGAACATCCCGAGCATGTCGATGGTGCCTTGATCGAGCGCCCCCATCTGCGCCCGGATGGCGGCCTTGTCGATGGCGGGCGGCAGACCGCCTGAAGGGGCGATAGGCGCTTTGGGCGGCGAATCGACGGTTTCCGGTTCCTCGCTATGTTCGAGCAGCCCCCAGCGGATCAGCAGGCGGCGGAATTGCCCGAGTGAAACAGGCTTGAGCAGGCATTCGTCGAAACCATGGCTTAAATACACCTGACGCTGCGACATTTGCACGTCGGCGGTCAGGACGATCACCGGCAGATGCGCGGTGCTGAGGCCCTGACCCAGGGCCTTGCGCCCCGCCTCTTCCGTGCGAATGGATGATACCAGATCGTAACCGTCCATCTCCGGCATATGCAGGTCGGTGATAATAATGCCGTATTGGCCTGTGTGGTAGGCGGTTAGCGCTTCGCGGCCGTTGTCGACGAAATCGGCTTCGATCGCCAGCTTTTCCAACTGGCGGCGCAAGACATCGCGCACGCTGGCGGTATCTTCGGCGATGAGCAGGCGGGTTGGCCCGTTCGTGGCGACGCGGGCCGTCTTGAGCGCGGCATCCTTGACCGCCGTGCCGAGGCCGATGCGGCTTGCGGGTTTGGCCAGATAAGTGACGCCGAGGCTTTGCAGCGTATGCTGCATGCCGATATCGTCGCGCACAGTATACATGATCAGGCCCATATAAGGGCGGATATCCATGACCTCGCGAATCAGATCGAGGCCTAAGCCGTCGGGTAAACCCTGATCGATCACCGCGACGTCGAATGGCCGGCGCTTGACCAGTTCGAGGCCTTCCTTGTAGGTCGGGCAGCTTTCCACCTTGGCGCCCATCGATGCCAGAGAGCGGACGATTTCCTTGGCGCCTTGCGGGTGATCTTCGACCGAGAGCACGGAGATGCCTTCCAGCGAGGGCAGGTCGGCGGACATGATGGTGGTGTCGACTTCGGTGGTGGGAATCTCGAACCAGAAGGTCGAACCCTTGCCGGGGGCGCTGTTGACGCCGATGTCGCCGCCCATCAGGTCGACCAGGCGGCGGCAGATCGAAAGCCCCAACCCGGTGCCGCCATATTTGCGGCTGGTCGAATTGTCGGCTTGAGAAAAAGGCTGGAACAGGCGGGCGCAAACCTCTTCGCTCATGCCGATGCCTGTATCGGTGATCTCAAAACGCAATCTCAGATTCGGCGAGGCCTTTTTGGCCTTGCCGGCCCGTTTCACATGAACGGTGATGCTGCCTTTGTCGGTGAATTTCAGCGCGTTCCCGGTCAGGTTCATGATGATCTGGCGCAGACGCTTGGGGTCGCCGGTTACGACGAACGGCACATCCTGATCGATATCGTCGATCAGGGCGACGTCCTTGCCGTGGACTTTAACCGAAAGAGCTTCCAGCGTGCCACGCACCAGCGTGCGGACGGGAACCTCGAACAGGTCGAGATCCATCTTGTTGGCGTCGATCTTGGCCATATCGAGAATGTCGTCAAGGATTTCGAGCAGGCCGCTGGCCGAGGTTTTGGCGATATCGACCATGCTGCGGATTCTTTGCTCCGGCTTTTCTTCGCCGATCAACTCCAGCAGGCCGTAAATGGCCTGCATCGGCGTGCGGATTTCGTGGCTCATGGTGGCGAGGAAATTCGCTTTCATTTCGGCGGCGGCATCGGCCTGCTGTACCTGCTGAATGAGCTTGTTTTCCGCAACCTTGCTGGATGAAATATCATTGACCCAGAGAATCAGGCAGTTCTGCTCTTCAAAACGGGCGGCGGTTGCGGCGATGCGCGCCCAGCGTTCTTTGGGGTTGCCCGGCTTTTTGATGGCAAGGCTGAATTCACGCGGCAGGGTTTTCCCGGCCAGTTTTTTCATGAGAAGGGCTGAGCCATCGCCTGGCCACAAGGCGTCTATGCCCTGCCCGAAGACCGCAGATGTTTTCCTTCCCGTCATTCTCAGCAGGGCCGGGTTGGCGTAAACCACCTTGAGCCTTCCCCGTTCGCGGCGCAAGGCGGCAATGCCTACCGGCGCTTTTTCGTAAAAATCGCGCAAATTGTCTTTTTTCGATCGTTTCCGGGCGGCAGGCTTTGACATGGGAGCTATCCTACCATAGAAAATGGGGGCAGTAAGAGGTGTTCTATGGCTTATAAAGTTGCTGTTGTCGGCGCTACGGGAAATGTCGGGCGGGAAATGCTCCAGACTCTGGATGAACGCCGGTTTCCGGTCAGCGATGTGGTGGCGCTGGCGTCGTCCCGTTCGCGCGGTATGGAAGTGTCTTTTGGCGATAACGACCTCTCGGTTCAGGATCTGGCGACTTATGACTTTAAAGGGGTTGATATTGTGCTGTCGTCACCCGGGGCCAAGGTTTCGGCTGAATTTGCGCCGAAGGCGGCCCGGGCCGGGGCGGTCGTGATCGACAATACCAGCCATTTCCGTATGGATCCCGATGTGCCGCTGATTGTGCCTGAGGTCAATCCGGACGCAGTTGTCGATTTCAAGAAAAAGAACATCATCGCCAATCCGAATTGCTCGACCATCCAGATGGTCGTGGCCCTGAAACCGCTGCATGAGGCGGCGGGCGTGAGGCGCGTGGTGGTGTCGACCTATCAGTCTGTCTCGGGCGCGGGCAAGGAAGCGATGGATGAATTGTTCAACCAGACCAAATCGATCTTCGCCAACAGCCAGATGGCCCCCGAGCAGTTCAGCAAGCAGGTCGCCTTCAACGTCATCCCGCAGATTGACGTCTTCCTTGACGACAACATGACCAAGGAAGAATGGAAGATGATGGTTGAGACCAAGAAGATCCTCGACCCGAAGATCAAGGTTTGCGCCAGTTGCGTGAGGGTGCCGGTGTTCATCGGGCATGCGATGATGGTCAATGTCGAGATGGAAAGCGAATTGAGCGCTGAAAACGCCAAGCGCCTGTTCGCCAAGGCCAGGGGTTTGACCCTGATCGACGTTGAAAGCGATCTTGGCTATGTGACGCCGACGGAAATTCAGGGCGAAGATGATGTCTATGTCAGCCGCGTGCGCGAGGATGCCACGCTCGACCATGGCCTTAATTTCTGGTGCGTGGCCGATAATCTGCGCAAGGGGGCGGCGCTCAATGCTGTGCAGATTGCCGAGCTTCTTCGTTCCAAATCATTGATTTAAATAAAAAAATCATTTCTTGAAAAAACGGGGGGCGGGGCGTACCGTACCTCCTTTCGCGCTGACGGCTCCCTGCAAGAGAGGCCGCTGCGGACAGGGATGATTTGAAAATGCTCGAAGACGTGCGCTCTGTTTTTTTGCGGGTTGCCAATCATCGGGACGGCATGACTGTTCCCGATTATTCCAATATGCATTTCCTGATCAGCGGCAGCTTGCATGCGATGCATGTGAACTTGTATCGTGAATCGCGCATCATGATCGATCAGCTTGAGCGTGTGCTGAATGACGGCGAGCACCGGCAGGTGATTGAGGAGGGGCGTACGCTGCGTATGCGGATGCCGGATACGGAATCCTTCCGCCTGCGGATCGAGGCGTTTCGCGCGCACCTCGATAGTTACGATCCGCGTCAAGTGACAAGGCTGCCGGACGGCCGCGTCCAGATTCCCCTGCGCATCGCCCGCAGCACGCACACCACGAATTTGCTGGCAACATCGTTTGTCTATGATTTCTTTTCCGAGATCCAGCGCACCGATTACCTGAAATACCTGCGGCAGTTGCGGGCGCAAGGCTTTATGTATGCGGGGCCGATCTGCGTTCAAGAGGTATTCAACCCCTACCTGACCCTGCATTATCTGGCGGCGTTTTTGAAACAGGAAACCTCGCCTGAGAAACTGCCCGTCAATTGGATGCGGCGCGCCACATCCGACCGGGCTTCGCGCGGCAATCCTCCGCCCTTGACGGTGCCATAAGGCCTTCTTGCGGGGGGCGTGGTTTCAGGCCGGGGTCTTAAGGCTTAACCAACTGTTTTGGATCGCCTTTTTCGGGTTGCAATCTATGGCGGGAGCCTTATGATAAGGGCGTTAACTCAAGCAGGCACGCGGACATCATGGCTTCTGAAAAACCCCTATCCCCCCATATCCAGATCTATCGCTGGGAAATTACCATGCTGGTTTCCATCCTGCATCGCGCCGCAGGTGTGGCGCTGGCGGCGGGGACAGTTTTGCTTGTCTGGATGCTGCTGGCGCTGGCCAGTGGCGAAGCGGCTTATGAATGTTTTCATAAATTCATCGCCGGCCCGATCGGCGCGTTGTTGTTGTTCGGCTGGACGGGGGCTTTGTTCTTTCACATGGGCAACGGTATACGTCATCTGGTCATGGATACAGGGCGCGGTTACGCGATTCCAGCCGCCAGACGCGGCGCCCTTATGGTGTTTGTGTTCGCTGTTGCGATGACCCTGCTGGTGTGGTTCGTCGCCTGCCCGTGGCAATAAAAAGGAAGTTGATATGGCGCATTCATCGCAACGAATTCTCTCTCCTCTGGCGCGCGCACGCGGCGCAGGTTCCGCCCATCATGGCGCGGGGCACTGGATGCGCCAGCGTATCACGGCGATCGCCAATATCCCGTTGATGCTTTGGCTGGTTTGGTCGGTTGTGCACATGCAGGGTTGGGGCTACGCCGACGTGACCGCGTGGCTGGCGCAGCCGGTGAATGCGGTTTTGATGATCCTTGCGGTCTTGTCCACGTTCTATCACGCGGCGCTGGGCGCGCAGGTCGTGGTCGAGGATTATGTCCCCCATCCTGGTTTCAGGATGGGCAAGATAATTGGCTTGCGCCTGTTTTTTATCGCGGCGGCGGTCGCATCTGTTTTCTCCATTCTGAAAGTGGCGTTTGCCGGTTGATATCATGACACAGTCTTATCAGGTTACAGATCATTACTATGACGTTATCGTGGTCGGCGCGGGCGGCGCGGGGTTGCGCGCCGGTTTTGGCTGCGCGGAAAAAGGCCTGAAAACAGCGCTGATCTCCAAGGTCTTCCCGACACGCTCACATACGGTCGCGGCGCAGGGCGGCATCAGCGCGGCGCTTGCCAACATGGGCGAAGACGACTGGCGATTCCATTTCTACGACACCATCAAAGGCTCGGACTGGCTCGGCGATCAGGACGCGATCGAATATATGTGTAAAGAGGCCATTCCGGCGGTGATCGAACTGGAGCACTACGGCGTGCCGTTTTCCCGCACGGCGGAAGGCAAGATTTATCAGCGCGCCTTCGGCGGCATGACCACCAACTACGGCAAGGGCACAGCGCAACGTACTTGCGCTGCCGCGGACCGCACAGGCCATGCGATCCTGCATACGTTATACCAACAAGCGCTGAAGCATCGCGCTGAATTTTTCATTGAATATTTTGCGCTCGATCTGATCATGAATGATGAGGGTGAATGCCTCGGTGTCATGGCGTGGAACCTGCTCGATGGCACACTGCATCGTTTCCGCGCGCACCAGACCATTCTGGCCACGGGCGGTTATGGCCGCGCTTACTTCTCCTGCACATCCGCGCATACGTGCACGGGCGATGGCGGCGGCATGGTCTTGCGCGCGGGCCTGCCGCTGCAGGACATGGAATTCGTGCAGTTCCATCCGACCGGCATTTACGGCGCGGGTTGCCTGATTACCGAAGGCGTGCGCGGCGAGGGCGGCTATCTGACCAATTCCGAAGGCGAGCGCTTTATGGAGCGTTACGCGCCCTCCGCCAAGGATTTGGCCTCGCGCGATGTGGTGTCACGCTCGATGACGGTCGAAATCCGCGAGGGTCGCGGCGTCGGGCCTGAAAAGGATCATATTCACCTGCATCTGGAGCATCTCGACCCCGATATCATCCATTCGCGCCTGCCGGGCATCGCCGAAAGTGCACGTATTTTCGCGGGTGTCGATGTGACCAAAGAACCGATCCCGGTTCTGCCGACCGTTCACTACAATATGGGCGGTATCCCCACCAATGTGAAAACGGAAGTCGTTTGCCCTACGGCACACGATCCAAACCGCGTGGTGCCGGGCCTGATGGCGATTGGTGAAGCGGCGTGCGTGTCCGTGCATGGCGCGAACCGCCTGGGTTCCAACTCTTTGCTTGATCTTGTCGTGTTTGGTCGCGCGGCCGCGATTCGCGCCGCCGAAACCGTTAAGCCCGGCCAGCCGCATAAACCTGTGGCGGCGGATATCGCCAGCAGGCCGCTTGATCGTTTCGATCGTTTCCGCCATGCCAAGGGCGGCACGCCCACCGCGAAACTGCGCCTCGATATGCAAAAAACCATGCAGAACCACGCCGCCGTCTTCCGCACCGGGGAAACGCTGAAGGAAGGCTGCGTCAAGATCAGCCAGTGTCATGCGCAGATGGGCAGCCTCGGTATTAATGATCGCTCGCTGGTTTTCAATACCGATCTCGTCGAGACTCTGGAACTGGATAATTTGATGGGGCAGGCCGTGGCTACCATGTATTCCGCCGTCAACCGTCAGGAATCACGCGGTGCTCACGCCCGGGAAGATTTCAAAGATCGCGATGATGTCAACTGGCTGAAGCACACGGTGACATGGGTGGATGCGCAGGGCAAAACCGCCATCGGTTACCGTCCCGTCACCCTGACCACACTGACCAACGAAGTCGAAGCGGTGCCGCCGAAGGCACGGGTTTATTAATCCAAAAGCTCCGGATGCAGCTCTGGTTCAAACAGGAATTTATTTTGCATTTGAAAAAAGGTCAGGTTGCTGAGGAAATGAAAGAATAGTGTTAAGGTTATTGGATATAAATCCATCACTGATGCCCTTCATTAATACATAAGGTTGCATTGCCGGATCTTTAAATCTGAATCTATATTGTCTTTCTGCCCCAGACCTAAATAATATTTTCCCCCTGTCATCCCCACTAAAGCTATTTAGATGATTCTGGTATTGGGCAATTTGTATATCTTTTCCCATTATTTTTGATAGTGGCTCACGGACAGCCGCAGGAACAAAAAAACCATTGTCATCTGATTTTGTGAGTGCGCATGCCAATAGCACTTCTCTAAATAAGTTTCCTGGTTGATTGCTATAAACTGATTTCTCATACTTTGTGCGTAGAGATTGCTGAGAGCTGCTCAACATCTCTTCTATCGATTTATCAACATACTCTTCTGAAATGTGTTTCTTCGATTGATAAATTGCTCTAGTGGCTGATAGTTTCCCTAGGCTATGTACATACATCGGCAGTCCTCTAGATAGAACGATTATCTTCATTCGTCCGTCTGCATCAATTGTCATGCCGAGTTGCTTTAATCTAGTATCAATAATTTGACCAAGTTCTGTTGTTGACATTCTTGGCATTGGTACTTCTTCACAGCATCTATCTATGGATGCGTGATCTTCAAAAAGTTGGGTTACATTATCTGCGACACCAACGATTATGATCGTTGCATTAACAGCTTCGTCAGATAGTGCCTTTATAGTATTAGCCATGAGTATGGAAGTTTCTGCATCGGTAACTTCATTGAACTCATCTATAACGAAAACAGGAACATCGTTAGGCTTAAAATTTTTTAATTCTCTGACTACGTCATAGGGACTTATATCTCCCTTATATATTTCATCCACAGAATAGGTCTTTAAGTCATCCCCATGGCCAATTTCAAAGTGGATGTCCCTAAAAATTTTTTTCCAAATAGATGAAAAATTATCAGAGGGATCGCATGGTTTTCTATGAAACAAGAGTTGTCGATTTTTTGAAGGAATCCAAAATTTTATTACATGTGCAATCGAGGTTTTTCCCACGCCCCTTTCACCGTACAAAATTGCATGTCTGCCGGGTTCTGCAATTGCCGATATAAGTTGAGTGATTTGCTTAGTTCTTCCGGCAAACAAATCAGCAATACCTACAGGTGATGATGGGGTAAAAATCTCATTGATTTCATAAATAAGACCGGGAATTTCATTCCCTTGAACTGGCTGATGCGGTGCTTTTGTCATCTTTTGAGTACTCAAAGATAAAAGTTATGATGAAAACTATATAAGTTTATAGTCTAATGATAACACTAGCGTCAATAATTATAAAGTATTCTGTTATATAGACAACATTTAATCAAATTTATGCCTAAGTATTATTGACTATTCAGGAATAATTTCCTAGAATAAAGATAGAAAAATTCAACAAACTGGCCGTCCGGCGATACCGGGTCGCCGGTTTTTTTATTTGAACAGGAGCCCGCTATGAGACACTGGACACCCGAAGCGAAAGCCGCACAAGCCGAAGCCATCCGCCGCTGGCAGCCGTGGAAAAATTCCACCGGCCCGAGAACCGAAGGCGGTAAGGCCCGCACCCGCATGAACGCTGAAAAGCACGGCCAGTATAATGCCCGCGACATTGCAAGCCGTCGCGAAATGCGGAAAATTCTGGCGCGCCAGAGGCAGTTCCTCAAATCAGTCAGGTTAGCGTTGCGGCTGCAAAAAAACTTAAAAACGCAGGAACGGACTATTATGACGGAGGTGTTGATTGCCGAAGGGCGGGGGATCATACAGGCATTTTTAAACTGGAAAACGGGCGATGAAAGGCAGGACGGCATACTGGCGCATCCACGGCTCGGCCATCCGGCCCGTCAGGCGGCGTGAAGAATTTTTGTTTCCTTGTGGCAACAAGTTTGAAGCGCGATGGCGTTTTGAGCGCCCGTCAGTACATTTCCTATTGTTCCAGCCATGTATGGTGCTAACCACGTTTTGTTTTACGGCCTTCAGTCGCGTGCTAAGGCCTTGCCTGATAAAGTTTTTTTGCAAGATACATGCCACCCGGGCTTCACGGGCGTGAATGTGCGGTCATTTACAGAATGATTGGGGGCGGCCACGCGGTTCCTTTCTACGGCTTTGATAAAGTTGGGGAATTTTTATGCGCCGGGCCTACCGCACGGGACGGGATGCGCGTAATCTGGGGCGCGCATGATCTGGGGTGACATGATGAATATGTTAAAAATTGCCGTATGCGGGGTGCTGGGACTGGCCAGTATGGGGCTTGCCCGTGAAATGGCGGCTTCCCATTTTGCGCCTGTTCCTCTGCTTGTGCCGTATCAGGAAATCTCCGGCACATTGCCCGATCCCTTGAATATCGATCTGCCATCGCTGCATACCGATTCAGAAGCGCGGAAGCGTGCCAGCATGTCGCTGACGGTACTGCGCGCGCTCGAACAAAATCCGCAAGTGGTCGCAAGCGCTGCGGCAGACGGATACGCCCTGTCCGGAATGCGCTACACCAAGGCAGGCACCCTGACAAAAAAATCACTGACGCAGGATGCTGATCTTTTTGAATTATCCGATGCGGTTGTGCGTATCGATTATTCCAAGGGCGATCTGATCCGCAGCACGGACTACAAAGTCAGTGCTGACTTCACGCTGTCAGCTGGAACGTGGGCGTTGGCCAGAATGTCGATGGAGGCGCGATGATGCGTTTTATGATCCTGTCGCTGGCCAGTATGATCATCGGGGCTGTATGTGGCATTGTTTCGCTGTATTTTCCGGTGGCTGTGAACGCCCCGGCCATACAATACGATATCAGCGAACGTCTGTCCCGCTGGGATGACCGCAAAATCGCACCGATTGATAACTCCGCCGATGGCCGCATGCGGTTATGGTCCTTGTATGCGCTGGCCGACCTGCTCAGCTGGGATGCCGCCGATGACGGGGCCCGCATGGATGCCGCCATCGGGGCATATTTCATCAACGGCGATCTGTTTAAAACCATGATCCATGCTTACCGCCGCGACATACAGGCCGGCAGTATCATTCATTTCAATGCGCCCGGAAAACTGACCAAAATCACTTCAGATACCGGACAGAACGAATGGCTGTTTGAAACAACCGCTCTGATGGAACACACAAGCCGCCAATCCGGCAGCCGCGGGCGGAATATCTTCATTGTCGCAAAAATCATCTTCGACGATTTCGGCCCGCAATTCGAATCCATCGTCATTCAGGACCGCTAACCTGCTCAGCAGTCACAAATATTTTCGGTACGGCCTGTCTATTTATTGAAATTTCATGTAAGGTGGCGCGATCATGAAACCGCGCCTGAACAGCTATATCGATATTGAGAAAATGCCTGATGACCCGGTGATCCCGGATCGTCTGGGGGCGTTGTTCTGGCATTTTATCCGTCAGGTCAAGGGGCCGCTGATCTGGCTGGTGTTTTTCAATGCGGCTTGTGCGGCCTTTAACGCCCTGATGATTTATTATGTCGGGTCGATTATCGACGCGCTTTCCGGCGGCGGCGCGCCGGGCGAGGTTCTGCGTCAGGCGGCGTGGGTGATCGGCGGTTTTGTCCTGTGCGGGCTGATTCTGGCGCCGCTGACGGGCATCGGCGCACAGTACGTGCACAGCATCGTGGTGGTTCCATTTTTCGGCAATCTGATCCGTCGCCAGTCGCACTGGTATGTGCTGCGTCACTCCCTGTCATATTTTCAGAACGATTTTGCGGGCCGTATCGCCAACAAGGTTCAGCAAATGGGCCCGGCGATCCGCGATGTGATGACGCAGTTCATTGGCTCGGTCATGTATGTGGCGGTGTTTATCTTGTCCACGGCAGGGATGCTGATTGCGACCGACTGGCTTTTGATCGTGCCGATGATCGCCTGGGTCGCGCTGTATGTCGGGATTTTGTGGGTGTTCATCCCGCGCGTGCAAAAACGCTCGCTGCGTTTGTCGGAATCGCAAAGTCATATGGTAGGGCGCATCGTCGATAGTTACACCAATATCATGACGGTGAAACTGTTCGCCCGCCGCCAGTACGAGGACGATTTCGTGCTGGGCTCGCTGCACCGCCATTCGGGCCGCATTCTCGATAAAAACATTCAGATCTTTCTGATGACGTCAACCTTAAGCATCGCCAACAGCGTCATGATCGGGTTGATTTTCGCGCTGTCGCTTTGGCTGTGGGCGCGGGGGCAAATATCGCCGGGCGCGGTCGCCATGATTTTGCCGCTTGTGATCCAGGTGCATCACCAGATGCACTGGATCATGTGGGAGCTGACCGGGATTTTTGAATGGATCGGCACGGCGCAGGAAAGCATGCAGACGATTTCGAAGCCCCACCGCGTCACCGATGAAGGCGCTGCCGCGCCGCTGGATGTGCGGCAGGGGGAAATTCGCTTTGATCATGTGGCTTTCCATTACGGCAAAAGGGGGGGCGTGATCGATGATTTGAACTTGATCATTCCGGGCGGGCAGAAACTCGGGCTGGTCGGGCATAGCGGCGCGGGGAAAAGCACGATCGCCAACCTGTTGCTGCGTTTTTACGATCTTGAAAGCGGATGCATCCTGATCGATGGGCAGGATATTTCCCGTTGTACGCAGGATTCCTTGCGCGCGAATATCTCCATGGTGACGCAGGATACGTCGCTCCTGCATCGCTCGATCATCGATAATATCCGCTATGGCCGCCCGCTGTCATCACGCGAGGAAGTCATCGAAGCCGCGCGCAAGGCGCAGGCGCATGACTTTATCCTGACGCTGGAAGATGAAAAGGGCCGCAAAGGCTACGATGCGCACGTGGGCGAGCGCGGGGTCAAGCTCTCGGGCGGACAGCGCCAGCGCATCGCCATCGCCCGCATCATCCTGAAAGACGCGCCGATCCTGATTCTCGATGAAGCGACATCGGCGCTCGATAGTGAAGTTGAAACCTATATCCAGCAGCAATTGGCCACGCTGATGCAGGGTAAGACCGTGATTGCCATCGCGCACCGTCTCTCGACCATCGCCCGCATGGATCGCCTGATTGTGATGGATCACGGTGAAATCATTGAGGACGGCAGCCACGATGATCTCGTAAGGAAAGGCGGGCACTATGCTCGCCTGTGGTCGCTGCAATCTGGCGGATTTTTGCCTGAATAAAATACCTTTTTTCGTGGTACCGAGCCAGGCCCCGTAAGAAGCGCAGCCGAAGGATTCTCGTTATTTCCTATATGGCAGACCCCCTGATTACGCCATGGGTGACGGGCAGGACTTATTTCTGCTCGTCCGATTTCAGCACGCCCGCCGTTGCGTAATCATGCCGGGCCATGTCGTGCATGATGATTTTCACGTGTTCGGGCGTGACGTTGACGGTTCTGCACACGGCGTCCGTGACTTCTTTCACAAGCGCGCGTTTCTGGTCAAGGCTGCGGCCTTCGATCAGGTGGACATGGATGATAGGCATATAAAGCGCTCCTGTAGGTTCTTCATGCGGCTTTGTCCCATTGCGGCGCCCAGTCCGGGTTGATCAGGCGGCCGTCGGGGCGGGCAAGGCCCATTATAGCATTCATCTCCTCGGCTGTCAGGGCGAAGTCGAAAATATCGATGTTGTCGCGGATGTGGTCGGCGCGGGCGGCTTTCGGGATGGCAGCCACGCCTTCTTGCTGGATCAGCCAGCGCAGCGCGATCTGCCCTTCGTTCTTGCCGTAGCGGCGGGCGATTTGCTGCAATACGGGGTGATCGGCGACTTTGCCGCGAGCGAGCGGGCTGTACGCGGTGACGAACATGCCGTGGGCGCGGGCATAGTCCAGCACCGGTTTTTGCGACAGGAAAGGATGATACTCGACCTGATTGTTCGCCAGCGTGATGCCGTAATCCTTGCAGGCGGCCCGCATCAGGGCAACCGGATAGTTTGAAACCCCGATCAACCGCGCCCGGCAGGCCTGTTGCACGGCCTGCAAGTCTTCAAGCTGCTGCCGGAGCGGGACATCGTCGACCGGCCAGTGCAGGAGCAGCAGGTCGACATAGTCGGTTTGCAGTCGTTTCAGGCTTTCATCCACCGAACGCTGGAATTTGCCGCGCCCGACATTGTCCATCCAGATTTTGGTAGTCAGGAATATTTCGTCGCGCGCGATGCCGGAATGACGCAATACCATGCCGATTTCGGCCTCGTTCTCATAGATCTGCGCGGTATCGATATGGCGGTAACCGGCGATCAGCGCCAGTTCGGTGGCCTTGATGCATTCCGGGCCGAACAGCTTCCATGTGCCAAAGCCCAGTACGGGGACGCGGCTGTTTGCTATTGTGATGTGATCCATGGTTTTTCTCCTTGTATCGGCCAAATTTGACGGTTCGAAGACAATCAGATACCCTTAAGCCCATAAAAACAAGGACAACCCCTGATTTTTAAGGGGTTGCGTGATTATGTCACACAATGAACAGGGGGCGGCCCGCTCCTTATTCTGGGTCAGATTACGGGAAAATGCCCGTTCCATCGTCGAACGTGAAAAGGCTGATTTACAGAAAAAAACAGTCGATCCGGAATACTGTTTGCTGCCATCGGATAAGGATATCATGGAGGGGCAGCAATACATGATCGGCCAGATGGCGCGTGATATCGAACGCCTGAAAACTGATGGCTGCCGCAGCCGGGCGCTGGCTTTGTATACGGTTTTAACCAGCCGCCCGTCTTTATTGTTTAAATAGGCAAGTAAAACAGTAATTTGCGCGTTTTATTGGAATTTTAGGACTTTCCCGTTATAAATTAAAGACAGAAGATTACAAATAATAGGTTGGTATTGTTCAATATTCCGAAATTAAGACATGCTTTCAGCAATGCGGGCTCCCGGAGCCCGGTGCCTGACGACGACAAACCCAAAGGCCTGATCGATCTGTTCAAGACCAAAGCTGTGGCGCATAAAGGCCCGCAGGTGTGCGAGCAGCTCAGGCAGGCTTTGACAACGCTGAAATCCCAGCACAGTGAAGATGGCACCCCGACCGGGCGACCGCGCGATGTTCGTGCCTATATCGCGCTTGAGGCCATCGGTCGCCGGGTTGATACTTTCCGTGACACGATCCAGCAAGGCGGCGTCAGGGGCTATGAGAAAATGAAAGAAGCCAGGACATATTTGTCCCGGCTGCAACGCTATGGCCTGGAAGCCTGATTTTTTTAGCGCCCCGTTGCCGTTTCCGGCTTCACAGCTACCGACTAAGGCCTTATTCTGTAAGCTTGTTTCTCTCGACCACTTCTATGCGACTTGAATCATGGTACAACTGAGACTGCCCATAAAATCCAGGGTTAAGCCCGGCAAAAAAATCAATGCTGCGCAGGGGGCTAAAAAAGCCAGGACTCTGAAGATCTACCGTTACGATCCCGATACGGACGATAATCCGCGCACCGATGAATACACGATCGATCTTTCTAAATGCGGGCCTATGGTGCTGGACGCTCTGATTCATATCAAGAATGACGTTGATTCCAGCCTGACGTTTCGCCGTTCCTGCCGCGAGGGGATTTGCGGGTCATGCTCGATGAATATCGATGGCAAGAATACGCTGGCATGCACCAAGGCGATAGATGACGTGCAAGGCGATATCCATATTTCTCCCCTGCCGCACATGCCGGTTTTGAAGGATTTGGTGCCCGACCTGACCCATGTCTATGCCCAGTACGCCTCGATCGAGCCGTGGATGAAGGCGGATTCGCCCGCGCCCACGCGCGAGCGCCTGCAAAGCGCCGATGACGCCGAATTGATGAACGGTCATGACGGGCGCGGGGCTGCGGCCTGCATTCTGTGCTTTAGTTGCTCGACTTCGTGCCCCAGTTACTGGTGGAACGGCGATAAGTTCCTCGGGCCGGCGATTTTGCTGCAGGCTTATCGCTGGCTGATCGACAGCCGCGACGAGGCCAAGGGTGAGCGCCTTGATCAACTGGAAGACCCATTTAAATTATATCGCTGCCATACTATCATGAATTGCACCAATACTTGCCCCAAGGGGTTGAATCCGGCGCAGGCGATTGGCGAGATCAAGAAAATGATGGCGGAGCGGGAATAGTTCCCGGCCAGGCAACAAGGGAGACCATATATGAACGTGATCGAGGCGGTAGACTTTCCTTACACAGCGACTCTGGCATCGGCCATCGGCGCCTTTGCTCTCGGCCTGCTGTGGTATCACCCCAAGGTCATGGGGCGGCGCTGGATGGAACTGCGCGGACTGACGGCTGACGACATCAAGGTCAAGCCCTTGCAATATGTATCCACGCTGCTGCTGTGGTTTCTGGCGGCGGCATTCTTCTCGTTCTTTGTCGATATGCTCAATATCAGCAAGGTGCATGAATTCATCAGCCTTGCCTGCTTGCTGTGGGTGGCGTTTTCAATGCCGCCGACTGTCATGGGGTCGCTTTACACAGGGGTTTCGTTCGAGGCCATTGCCATCGATATGGCTTATCAGTTGGGCGGGTATTACGTCTTTGCCATGGTGCATATCGCAACGGCCTATATCCCGGTGATGCTGGGGACGGCGGCGAACGTTCTTTAGGATTCTGCAAGACCCTAGAAGTTTTCCGAGAGCGTGATGTTGGTGGTGCAGGTGCCGCCTGAAACCTTCATGACCGCGTTGCGCAGGGCGACTTTTTGTTCGCAATAGGACATGCCTGTGACGGGGATGGTATATTCCGTCCCCTGATCGGCTACGGGCATGCGGCCTTTTTCTATACTGGTGAAGACGACCGAGGCGGTGCGCCCGTCGTCGTTGATCTTGACGTATTCGATGTTCAGGCGGGCCTCGCGCTCCTCCACCGTTTTCAGCTCCTGCAGCACATGGCTGATATAGTTCATCCGATCCATTTCCAGCGTACGCTGGTCATCCGTGCCGTTCGGCTGCGCGATATTGACGGTGGCCGTGAAACGGCTCTGGTCTTCAATGTGATCCATGAACCAGGTGGTGATGCCGTACTGATCAAGCTCGGGCCTTTTGCCCTGGGCGACATCGGCCATTTCCTGAATGAAGGCGGATACGCTGTCCTCGGTCAGCCGCGAGGGCTTGTCCCCGTCGTTCTGGCTCAGGAAGGTGACGGTCAGAACCAGTCCGAGGAAGACATTGAAGGAGGCCATCCCCATCAATTCCAGACTTCGTCCCATCATAGAAGCACACATCCTTCGAGGCGATTTGCGGGATCGCCTTTTTCCCCGCGCACGAATGCCGGTTCGTCTGTTCCCAGCTTATATTATGGCGGGCGAATGGTAAATTTTATGGAAAAATAAAGGCGTCATCCGCAACCGGAAAGGTTTCATAAGAATGGCGGAAATCCAAGGGTGAGGGGATTTTTTTAATTCCTGAGCCTTTCTTTTTCCCGCTCTTTTTTCATGAGTTTCTTGGCTTCGATGCGGCGGTGGGGCTGGCCGTAGGTTTCCCGGTATTTATCGTAATAATTCTGATGGTATTCCTCGGCGATCCAGAACGGCCCGGCGGGGGCAAGCACGGTCACGATCGGTTTTTTGAAATACTTCTCGGCGCTCAGGCGGTCGATCACGGCTTGCGCCTGCTGTTTTTGTTCCTCGTTGTGATAGAAAATCGCCGAGCGGTATTGCGGGCCTTCGTCGACCCATTGCCGGTTCAGCTCGGTGGGGTCGTGGGCGCGGGTCAAAAAATGCTCGACCAGTGCGGTATAGGATATTTTCGCCGGATCGAAGTAAATTTCCAGCGCTTCGGCGTGGCCGGTCTGGCCGGTCGAAACATCATCATAAGTCGGGTTTTCCATCCTGCCGCCAGTGTAGCCGACAATCGTGAACAACACCCCCGGCAATGGCCGGAACTCGCTTTCCGCACACCAGAAACAACCGCCTGCGAAAGTTGCCACCGGCATGTTATCCGGTTTTTCTTTGCGAAAATCGGGGCCGTCTGCGGCTTGGGTCGGGGTGATCAGGGAAAACATGGCATACACCATCGCTGCGAGAACAAGGCTTTTCATGCAGTCGTCCTTTCTGTAGGAATAATCTAGTACGAAACGGAGTTCTGGAAGGGGCATTTTTGAATAAAAATCACACGGATGTAACCAGTCTGAGCGCGTTAAGGTTTTTATTTTCAAGGAGGGCGCTGACAGGTTTGCTGGCAGCGAACCTGATTGTACTCATCCCCTTTCTAGGCGGTGTCATGATGGTTCCCCTTACGGGCGCAGGCACGGTTTTAGGGGCGGGGGTCATGCAGCCCTTTTCATATGGGGCGTTGTGGGACATAGCGGTTTTTGGCGGCGCGGCCAGTTTGTCGGGGACTTTGTTGCTGGCTGTGCCTGTGATTTGTTTTCTGCATTCCAGAAAGATGACAGGATACGCTGATTATATTTCAACCCTGTTATTGTGGGTTTTGTGTATTTGCCTGTTGGTGTCGGCTGCAACATTTTTCCTGACACGGAATATTGTACTTATAATACTCATAGTTTTCTTTTTCGCGATTGTATGGATACCCGCGTGGATGGCGTGCGTCGTCTTTTGGGGGCTTGCGGTCAAAGAATATCAAGATAGCGTCAGGACGCTTAGCAAGGTTATGTTCTGTATGGCTATGCTGCTCTGGTTTTTCATGTCTGTAAGCCTTGGGGACTTTCTTGCGGCGGATTGAAAATGAATAAAAAATCGATCTTCGCATGGTGCCTTTTTGACTGGGGGAATTCAGCCTTCAGCACGGTGATCGTGACGTTCGTCTTCAGCGTTTATTTCGCGCGCGGGATCGTGGGGGATGAAACGGCAGGATCGGCGCAGTGGGGTTATGCGCTGGCGTTGTCGGGCATTCTGATCGCGCTTTTAAGTCCGCCTTTGGGCGCGATTGCCGACGATTACGGCGCACGCAAGAAATTTCTGATTTTTTTCTCGTTGCTATGCGTTATTCCTACGGCATTACTCTGGCTTGCAGTGCCTGACCCTGCGGCGTCGAACGTATTGATGGTTTTAACGCTGGTCGTAATCGCCAATATTGGGTTTGAGGTGACGCTGATTTTCTCGAACGCGATGCTGGCGCATATCGCCCCGCCGGCCATGATCGGGCGCATTTCGGGCTGGGCGTGGGGCATGGGCTATATGGGTGGATTATTTTGTCTCGTGCTGGCGCTGACCGGACTGCTTGGGATTGGTGAGATGAAACCCTTCATTCCGCTGCCGCAGGGGCAATCCGCGCATATACGCGCCACCGGGCCGCTGACGGCGCTATGGTATTTTGTATTTATGATGCCGCTACTGCTTTTCACCCATGATGTCGGGCGCACGGGGCTTTCAATAAGGGCAGCGGCGCGCAAGGGTGTTGCCGATTTGTGGCATACGATCCGTAACGTTCGGCAGCATAAAAATCTGGCGACGTTTTTATTGTCGAGCATGATCTATCGTGACGGCCTCAATACTCTTTTTGCGGTGGGCGGGCTGTACGCCGCCGGAACGCTCGGCATGGAGTTTGAGGAAATCCTGATCTTTGCCATTGGTCTCAACGTCACGGCGGGGCTGGGGGCTGTGGCTTTCGCATGGCTGGATGACGGGATCGGCTCCAGGCGCACGATCATGATTGCGCTTTGCGGGTTGATGGCCACAGGGCTTGCGGTCGTCATGGTTACGGATAAAAAGGTGTTCATTGGACTTGCGCTGGCGCTGGGGCTGTTTTTAGGCCCGGTGCAGTCGGCGAGTCGCACGCTGGCGGCCCGCCTGTCGCCGCCCGGGATGATTAACCAGACTTACGGCTTTTACGGCCTGACCGGCAAGGCGATTTCCTTTCTGGGGCCGTTGGTTTTCGCCATGGCGACGCAGCTATTCGACAGCCAGCGCGCGGGGATTGCGACCATCCTTGTCTTCTGGCTTGTGGGCATGGTACTGCTGATGAAGGTAAAGGAGCCGCGATGAGTCTACCCATCGTCCGCAAAGATTCAAGCCACTACGACCAACGCAAGAACGGGGTGTCGCCGACATTCCTGATCATCCATTTCACAGAGAGCCGGGATGCGGGGGATCCGGATGGTTATTTCATGGCCACGCGCCAGCGCCCGGATGGCGCGCGCGTGAGTGCCCATTACCTGATTGATGTCGATGGCGCGATCACGCAATATGTGGATGAAAGCGCACGCGCCTGGCATGCGGGGCTATCGGAATGGGGCGGGGTGGCGGACATCAACACGCATTCGATCGGCATAGAGCTGGTCAATGGCGGGCCGACCTACGGCTACACGGATTTTGCCGATGACCAGATCGACGCGCTGGCCGCGCTTTCAAAACAGATTCTCGGTCGCCACAATATTCCCGCGCATCATGTGCTGGCACATTCCGATATCGCGCCCGGGCGCAAGATCGACCCGGATTACAAGTTCCCGTGGCGCACGCTGGCGTCGGCGGGCGTCGGCGTTTGGCCGCAGCCGATTCAGGCCGATTTCAACGAAGCGGCGGCGTTGTTGGGCGATGACGCCAGGCTCAAGCAGGCGCTGGTGCGGTACGGCTATAATCCGGCGCTTGACCTGCCGGTTCTGGTCAGGGAATTCCAGCGCCATTTCCAGCCCGAGGCCTTTACATCCACTCCCCCCTATGCCGGGAGAGCCAATGATGAAACCGCCCTGCGGCTGGCGGCGCTTTTGCGGCAGAAGCTTGCGTTTACGCCCTGAGCCATGTAAAAGTTGCCGCGCCAGAAGGACGGATGGCCGCTCCCGGCTTGTTCGGGGGAGGAAAGTCCGGGCTTCACGCAGATACGGTGCCGGCTAATGGCCGGGCAGGGCGACCTGACGGATCAGTGCAACAGAAAGCAAACCGCCGATGGCCGTAGCGATACGGATCAGGCAAGGGCGAAACGGTGGGGTAAGAGCCCACCACGGGACTGGCAACAGGACTGGTAAGGCAAACCCCACCGGAAGCAAGACCAAATAGGGGCCGCGCATAGGGCTTTCTGCGCCTTGTGGCCCGGGTTGGTTGCTTGAGGTGATCGGTAACGATCATCCCAGAGGAATGGTCATCGCGCGGGTAACCGCGTACAGAACCCGGCTTACAGGATTTCTGGCATTTTTCTCCGCCCGCGTTAAGGGCCGAGGTTGCCCGTGTTAAGGGCATGGAAAAAGCCGTCCGGTTTACGCCGGACGGCTTTTCCTTACGCAGTGTTTTTACGCAGTATATTTACAGTCATACGCACGTATTTGCGGCCTTCCTTCTCAGAAGGACAGCGGCAAAGACCACAGTTTTTCTGCAAATGTGATGGTCTGATCCATACGCGCGGCTTTCCAAGCCGAGTACGCGATGGTACCCGCGAAAAGTCCGCCATGGATGGCCAGAACCATCAGGACGATGATAGACAGCATGATGTTTTCTCCCCACACAAAACATTGATATTCATCATGTTGGATCAATGAATTACCATAAGGTTTCATTAACCTTCAAGTTTGTTTTCATAATCTGATAACGTTTTACATATCCTTATAGTTGTGTCGCGATCAGCCAGCCGCGCAATTCCGCGGCTTTTTCGTGATCAAAAATAGACATAATATTTCTCAGCCTCACTGCTGGCGGAAGGCTGATTTCAGAAAGTTCGGGATGGAAACGGGGATAAGGGCAGGGATCGTGTGGGTAAGGCTGGGGGTAAGCAGGGATATCCAGGGGTTAAAAATCAGACCGTTCTTATATAGTATGAATTATCAATGGGTTAAAATGGCTCTCTGATGTGGAGTAGAAAGTTGTGAGTGAAACGGGATGGTTTGCATGGCCTGAATTGACGACCCATGAAAGCCCATGATACCCCATATATAACCATGCCTGCGTCTGAAAACGGGGCGTGATCCTTTCCTGTACAGGGCCGGGAACCTTTTCGTTTTCGGCGCTGTCTCAACTTTTTATTATCCGGGGACGTCGGCCGATCAGCTTATGGCGCTGTTTCTTTCGACATATGCGAACAAGGTAGACCGCAAAGGGCGTGTCTCCGTTCCGGCGCCGTTTCGCACGGCGCTGGCGGCGCAATCGTTTGCGGGCATCGTGCTGTTCCGTTCGGGCACGCATGCCTGCCTTGAGGGTTTCCCTTATGCCGCGATGGAAGAACTGGCGGCGCGGCTCGATCATTACGATCTGTTTTCCGCTGCGCAGGACGATCTGGCGACGACGATTTTCGCCGAAGCAGTGCAGGTGCCGTTCGATCCGGAAGGGCGCGTGGTCATTGCCGAGCCTTTGTTGCGGCATGCGGCGATAGAGGATCACGCGCTATTTGTTGGCATGGGTCGCAAATTCCAGATCTGGAATCCGCCATTATACGAAATCCGCCGGGAAGAGGCGCGGCGTCAGGTGCGCGATCAGGGGCTGACATTGCCTCGCATCGCAGGAGAGGCGGCATGATGACTCTCCGCGCCAAGACAGACGAGACACCTCATATTTCCGTGATGCTGGATGAAGTGCTGGCGGCGCTGAAGCCTGCCAAGGGCGAGGTTTACGCCGACGGCACGTTTGGCGCCGGGGGGTACAGCAAGGCCGTTCTTGACAGTGCCGACTGCGCGGTGATCGGCATCGATCGCGATAAGTCGGCTTTGTGGCTGGGTGAAGATCTCAAGAAAATCTACGAGGATCGCCTGATTTTGAAACACGGGCGCTTCAGCGAGATTGCCCGGCTCGCGGCGGAGTCAGGCTATCCGCGGATCGACGGCTTTATGCTGGATCTGGGGGTCTCTTCGATGCAGATCGATCAGGCCGAGCGCGGTTTCTCTTTTCGCTTCGACGGCCCGCTTGACATGCGGATGAATCAAGAAGGGGATGAACCTTCGGCCGCCGATATCGTCAATACATGGGATGAAGAAGACCTGGCCCATATCATCTGGAAGTATGGGGAGGAGCGTCATTCACGCCGTATCGCCCGTTGTATCGTCGAGGCGCGCAAGGAAAACCCGATTACCCGTACCGGGCGGCTTGCCGATATTGTCCGCGCGGCCGTACCGCGCAGCTTTGCAGACAAGATCGATCCGGCGACCCGCACCTTCCAGGCCTTGCGGATCGTCGTCAACGCCGAAATGGAAGAGCTTGAGCAGGCGCTTGCCGCTGCGGTCTCCGTGCTGAAGCCGGGGGGCCGTCTGGTTGTTGTCTCTTTTCACTCTCTCGAAGACAGGATTGTCAAAAACTTCATGCAGGAGCAGGCCGGTATGACGGCGCGTTCCTCGCGTCACTTGCCGGACATCCCGCAGCAGGGTGATTCTTCCGGCGCCGCCTTTACTCTTCCCTCCCGCAAGGCGGTCTTCCCCACGGATCATGAACTGGAAACCAACCCGCGGGCGCGTTCGGCGCGCCTGCGGGTAGCCGTGCGCACGGCGGAAGGAGGGCGTGGATGAAACTGTTCAGACTATCGTCTTTGTTGGCGTTGTCGCTGTCAATAGTTTCAGGCGCGATGCTTTTCAGCACGGCCCAAAAAGTGCAGCAGACGGAAATCGTTCTTAATCGCGCGCAAACGGCGGTCGCGCAGGAGCGGCAAACCATTCGCGTCTTGCGCGCGGAATGGGATTACCTCAATCGTCCGGATCGTCTTGAGTCATTGGTCAAAAACAACCTCGAGATGATTCCGGTCAAGCCGGAAGCGGTGCAAGGCGATACGGCCGATCTGCCGGATGTGTTTGCGCCGATCGTGCCGGCGCGCAAACCGCAACAGACTCCGGATTCGCTTCCGGCTGTGAAGACGATCCCGGCGTCGCTGCAGGAAGCGGCGCCGTCCTTGACGACGCCCCTGCCGAAACCCGTGGCGCCGCAAATGCCGCAGGAGCCTGCCCGCGACCAGTTCCGGAGATTGCTGAATGATTTGACGCCCGCCGCGGGAGGGGAGACGCCATGAGCCTTGTCACCCGTCTGCGCAAAGCAAGGCTAAGGATCGAGGGCAGCAAGCGTTCGGCGCTCGATATGGCGCATGGCCGCCTGACGCTGATCGGTCTTGGGTTTTCCGTGCTGTATTTGATCGTTGCCGCGCGCGTTGTCGATTTGACCCTCTTGCAGGGTGTTTTGCCGCGCCTGAATGGCACCGTGGCGGAGCAGGCGATTGAAACCGACAAGCAGCAGATCGCCGTCCTGCGGGCGGATGTCACCGACCGTAACGGCGTGCTTCTGGCAACATCTTTGGAAACCGCTTCGCTATACGCCGATCCGGCCCTGATCAGCGATCCGGTCAGGGTGGCGGCGGCGCTTAGCAAGGCTGTTCCCGGGGCCGTCTATGGAGAAACGCTGGAAAAATTGCAACGCAAGGGGCGCTTCATCTGGTTGAAGCGCAACCTGACCCCGGAGGAGCAATACCGCATTCTGGAGATGGGCGAGCCGGGGCTGCAGTTCAAGACAGAATATAAGCGCATCTATCCTCAGGGCGAACTGGCGGCGCACATGGTCGGGTATGGCAGCGTCGACGGTCAAGGTCTGGCAGGGATCGAGCGCAGTTTCGACGAGTTACTGGCCAAGGGTGGAAAACCGCTGGCGCTGACGCTGGATATCCGCCTGCAGCATATCCTGCGCCGTGAAACCGACCGCGCCATCCGCGAGTTCAGCGCGCGGGGCGGGGCTGGCGTGATCATGGATGTTGTCACCGGCGAGATTCTGGCGGCGACGTCCCTGCCGGATTTCGACCCGCAAAATCCTTCTGCCGCCAGCCCGGAACAGCTTTTCAACAACGTCACTCTTGGCGTTTATGAACCTGGTTCGACGATGAAGATTTTTTCGACGGCAGCGCTTCTTGATCTGAAAAACCCCGGTTTGGGCATGACCTTCGATACCAGCAAGCCGCTAAAGGTCGGGCGTCATACTATTCATGATTACCATCCCGAGAACCGGCCGATGACGATTCCGGAAGTGTTTATGCATTCCTCCAACATCGGTTCCGCCCTGATGGGGCAGATGGTTGGCACCGAGGGACTCAGGAATTTCTACAAAGATATCGGAATGCTCGATCCGGTCGACATTGAAATTTCCGAAAAGGGGCGACCGTTGGCGCCGGCGCAATGGCGCGACATCAACACCTTGACAGCGGCATTCGGCCATGGGATTTCGGTGTCTCCTTTGCATATCGTCGCGGCGGCATCCTCGATCGTGCGCGGCGGCACGCTGGTAAAACCGACGCTGATTTTGAACGAGGCGCAGGCCTATGGCGCCAAGAATGCCGCAAATGAAAGCGAAATACGCATCGTTTCGCCACAAACTTCGCACAGGATGCGCCAGTTGATGCGTCTGGTCGTCACGGACGGCACCGCCAGACAGGCCGATGTGCCGGGATACAACGTTGGCGGAAAAACCGGGACGGCGGAGAAAATCGTGAATGGACGTTACGACCGTCAGAAGAAAATATCGTCATTCCTCGGATTTTTCCCGATGGAGGCCCCGCGTTATGCGGTGTTTATCATGGTGGATGAGCCAAAAGGCACCAAAAAATCCTACGGTTATGCGACCGGGGGATGGGTCGCGGCTCCGGCCGTGGGCGCGGTCATCGGTCATATGGCACCGCTCCTGGGCATGGAACCGCATCCGCTGAACGAGGAAGACGATTTATCTTTCACGCTGAAACCTTATCTGCACGACAAAAAAGAGGAAGGGGGGCAGCTTGCGACTTTCACAACTGAATGAAAATTATCGTGGCCAGCCCGACCCTGACATCGAGGGGCTGAGCGAGGATAGCCGCCGCATTGAAGAGGGCTGGTTGTTTGCCGCTTTCCCCGGCAGCAAGACCGACGGGCGGCGCTATGTCGAGGATGCGATGCGCAATGGCGCGACGGCGATCCTGTGCGCTTCGGCGCGCGATATCGTTCGTCCTCCGGATGTGGCGGTGATCGAAGACGGCAACCCGCGCCGCTGTCTGGCGCAGATGGCCGCCCGTTTTTATGGGCGACAGCCACGCCATGTGGCGACGGTCACCGGCACCAACGGCAAGACATCGACGGCCTGGTTTACCCAGCAAATCTGGGAAAATCTGGGAATCAAGGCGGCCAGCCTTGGCACCTTGGGCATCCGCGGCCTTGAAATAGCGGCGATGAAAGACACGCGCGCATCGTCGATGACGACGCCGGATATCGTTTCGCTGATGGCCACGCTGGCCGATCTTTCGGCTTCGGGGATCGATCACCTTGCGATGGAGGCCTCGAGTCACGGTCTGTCGCAATACAGGCTTGACGGCGTGCGCGTTCAGGCAGCGGCTTTCACCAACCTGACACGCGACCATCTCGACTACCATCCCGATATGGACGATTACTTTGCCGCCAAGGCGCGTTTGTTCCGCGAGGTTCTGGCCGCGGATGGCGTGGCGGTGCTGAACGCCGATATTCCGCAGTATGCGGTTTTACGCGCGATATGCGATGAGCGCGGTGTGAAGGTGATTGATTACGGCCGTCAGGCGCAGGCGCTTATTTTGCGATCCTGCGAGACTCATGCCGACGGGCAGGCGCTTGCCATCGGCTGGCAGGGCAAACTCTATGAATTGAAGTTGCCGCTGGTGGGCGAGTTCATGGTGATGAACGCGCTGGCGGCTTTAGGGTTGGTGCTGGCGATCGATCCCGAGCGGGCGGAGAGAGCCATTCTTGCGCTGGAAAGGCTGAAGGGCGCGCCGGGCCGCTTGCAACTGGTGCCGGGGCATCCGCATGGGGCCGTTTATGTTGATTACGCGCACACGCCGGATGCGCTTGAAAATATCCTGAAGGCACTGCGTCCGCATACGCAAGGGCGGCTGATCTGCGTGGTGGGGTGCGGCGGCGATCGCGATCCCGGAAAGCGTCCGATCATGGGGCGGCTGGCGTTCACGCTGGCCGATGTCGCCGTTATCACCGACGATAATCCGCGCAGCGAGAATCCTGAGAAAATTCGCGCCGCGATGATGGCGGAGGCGCCGGGCGCGCAAGAGATCGGCGACCGTCGCGCAGCCATCGGATGGGCGGTTGCCCATATGCAAGCCGGCGATGTGCTGGTTGTTGCCGGCAAGGGGCACGAACAAGGGCAGATTGTTGCCGGGCGCGTCGAGCCGTTCGACGATGTCGCGGAAGCGGCGCAAGCTATACGGAATTTAAAGCAAGGAAGCATATCATGAGCCAACATACGGGATCGCAAACGATCTGGATCTCAGCCGAGGCCGAAGCCGCGACGCAAGGTAAATCGACGCAGCCCTGGCAAGCGACGGGCATCTCCATCGATACACGCACGATCAAACAGGGTGATCTGTTTATCGCGATCAAAGGCGACAAGATGGATGGGCACCAGTTTGTGAACGAAGCCTTCCAGAAGGGCGCGGCAGCGGCGATGGTCAGTCAGCCGCCGTCCAATGCCGGCGGGCCGTTGCTGGTTGTTGGCGACACCATGAAGGCGATGCAGGATTTGGGTATGGCCGCGCGCTTTCGTTCGCATGCCACGGTGATCGGGATTACCGGATCGGTGGGAAAAACCGGCACCAAGGAAATGCTGGCGGTGGCGCTTTCGGCTTTGGGTCAGACTCATGCCAGCAAAGGCAGTTTCAACAATCATTGGGGCGTTCCCTATACGCTGGCGGCGATGCACCCCGGCTCGGATTATGGCATTTTTGAAATGGGGATGAATCACGCGCACGAGATAACGCCTCTCAGCAAAATGGTGCATCCGGATATTGCCATCATCACCACAGTAGCGCCGGTGCACATCGAGAATTTCGCTTCGGAGCAGGGTATCGCCGATGCCAAGGCGGAAATTTTCGACGGCATGGATCATAACGGCACGGTGTTGCTGCCGCATGATAATAAATGGTTCGCGCACTTGAAGGCGGCGGCGATGACCAGAGGCGTCAAGGTCGTGTCTTTCGGTCAGCATGCCGACGCCGATATCCGCCTTGTCGATTGCCTCGAAGCGGCCAACGGCTCGCGGATCAAGGCATGGGTTCAGGGCGAGAATGTCGATTTCACCTTGCTGATCCCGGGGCGTCATATCGCGATCAATGCGCTTTCTGTTTTAGGCGCGGTCAAGATTTCCGGCGGTGACATGAAAAAGGCTGTGGCGGCGCTGGAAACCATCCAGCCCATCGCCGGGCGCGGCAAGCGCGAATTGCTGGATATTGGCGACCCGTCGAATCCTGTGACTCTGATCGATGAAAGCTATAACGCCTCGCCGGTGGCGATGCGCGCGGCGTTCAAGGTTCTGGCTCTGATCGACCCCGGGCGCGGCGGACGCCGGATCGCCATCCTCGGCGATATGCTGGAACTGGGGCCGAACGGGCCGCGCGAGCACGCCGACCTGGCTTTACCGCTGCAGACAGCCGGGGTCAACCTGGTTTATACCTGCGGCACGTTGATGAAAACCCTTCATGACGCCTTGCCTGCCAACCAGCAAGGCGAACACCGCGCGACCAGCAAGGAGCTGGCCGAGATCGTGCCCGACGTTCTGACTCCGGGGGATGTCGTAATGGTCAAGGGATCGCATGGCAGCCGCATGGATATCGTGGTGGAAACGCTGCGCGCCCTGCCAGGGCAGAAAAATTCCGGCAAGCCCGCGAACAAGAAGGGGGGGATGGATCATGCTATATAATTTGCTGTCGCCCCTCGGTGACGATTTCATTATTTTCAACCTGTTTCGCTATCTGACGTTTCGCACCGGCGCGGCGATTCTGACGGCTTTTTTCCTTTGTTTGCTGATGGGGCCGCGCATGATCGCCTGGCTGAAATCGAAACAGGGCAGCGCCAGCAATATCCGGCAGTATCTTGAAGAAGCGCATGCCAGCAAGTCCGGCACGCCGACAATGGGCGGTTTGATGATTTTGATATCGGTTACGATCAGCGCGCTGTTGTGGGCCAATTTGGCTAATCCGTTTATCTGGATCGCGTTTTTGGTGATGGTCGGTTACGGGTTGATCGGGTTCGGCGACGACTATCTGAAACTGACCAAGAAAAACTCAAAAGGCTTGCCTGGCAAGCTCAAGCTTGCGGGGCAGATCATCATCGGGGCGGTTGCAACTGCGCTGATCATTCAGGCTTTGCCTGCGCACATTGAAACGCATGTCGCTATTCCTTTCTTCAAGAATTTCTTTATCAATCTCGGTTATTTCTTCGTGCCGTGGGCGCTGGTGGTGATGGTGGGGGCTTCGAACGCCGTCAATATCACCGACGGGCTCGACGGGCTGGCGATCGTGCCGATCGCCATTGTGGCGGCTTGCTTCGGGTTGATCGCCTATCTTTCAGGAAATTCCGAATTTGCAAATTATTTGCAAATTCCTTATGTCGCCGGGACGGGCGAGCTCTCGATTCTGTGCGGTGCGCTGGTGGGGGGCGGACTTGGCTTCCTGTGGTACAACGCGCCGCCTGCGCGTGTCTTTATGGGGGATACGGGGTCGCTGGCGCTGGGCGGGGTTTTGGGCGCGATTTCCGTCATTACCAAGCATGAACTGGTGCTGGCGATTGTGGGCGGCTTGTTCGTGCTGGAAACCGTATCCGTGATCGTGCAGGTCATGTCGTTCAAGATGACCGGCAAGCGCGTCTTCGCCATGGCGCCGCTGCATCATCATTTCGAGAAAAAGGGTTGGCCGGAAACCACCATTGTCATTCGTTTCTGGATTATCGCGATCATTCTGGCACTGGTAGGGCTTTCGACGCTGAAATTACGATGATCAATCTGCGCTCCTTCGCCAAGACTCTGGATCATAAGCCGGTCGCCGTTTTCGGAATCGGACGGTCGAATATGGCCGTGATCCGCAGCCTGCATCAGGCCGGGGTCGCTGTTGTAGCGGGGGACGACGACCCGACCAACATTGCCGAGGCCGTGGCCGCCGGGGCGAAGGACGGGTTGCTTGAAAGCGATTTTACGGCCTATGCCTTTCTGGTATTGGCCCCCGGCGTGCCGCTGCATTTTCCCAAGCCGCATCCGGTGGTGGAAAAGGCGCGTCGGGCCGGCCTTGAAATCATCTGCGACGTTGAGTTTTTGTACCGCCTCGGTCATGGGCGGCAAACGATTGCGATCACCGGCACCAACGGCAAATCGACAACGACGGCGCTGGTCGGGCACATCCTCAGCCGCTGCAACGTTGCCGTTGAAGTGGGTGGCAATATCGGTCATGCGGTTCTGGATCTGGACATGCCGCCGCACGACGGGGCATTCGTGATCGAAATGTCATCTTATCAGATTGACCTGTGCCCGACGTTTACGCCCGATATTGCGGTTCATCTCAACCTGACCCCCGACCATCTCGATCGTCACGGCTCGCTTGAGGGATATTACCAGGCGAAGAAAAACCTGTTTCGCGGGCAGGGCGCGGCCATCATCGGGATTGATGACGGTTACTCTTTGCGGATGTCCGGAGACATCAAAGAGGCCGGAGAAAGGGATGTCTATCCGATTGCCGTCGGGCGAGTTGCAGAAGGGGGCGTTTATACTTTGCAGGGAGCGTTATACGACGCGATGTTCGCCGATACCGTGAAAGCCGGCGACCTCGATATTGCGACCTTGCCCGGCCTTCATAACCAGCAGAACGCGGCGGCAGCTTATGCGGCGGCACGGATGACGGGGATTCCCCCGGACAAAATCATGCGAGCTATGCGCAGTTTTCCCGGTTTGCCGCATCGCCAGTTTATTGTCGCCGAAAGCAGGGGCGTAAAATACGTCAACGACAGCAAGGCGACGAACGCTGCCGCTGCTGAAAAAGCGCTGGCTTGTTACGAGGATATTTTTTGGATTGTCGGCGGCCGCGCCAAGGAAGGTGGCCTGTCGGGGCTCGAACCTTACATGCATCGTCTTAAAGGGGCGTTTGCCATCGGAGAGGCGATGAACGATTTTGCGACGTGGCTTGAGGCACAGAAGGTGAATGTTTCCAGATGCGGTACGCTTGAGGAGGCCGTGCGTCAGGCGGATCAGGCGGCGCGGGCCAATGGCAAGGGCGTTGTCCTGTTGTCGCCGGCATGCGCTTCGTTCGATCAATTCAGGAGCTTCGAGCATCGCGGCGAGGAATTCACCCGGCTGGTGAAGGCTTTACAGGAGGTGAAAGATGGCTAATGGCATGTTTTCACGGACGGATCGTTCCATACTCGGGCGCTGGTGGTGGACGGTCGACCGGCCGATGCTGGCGGCCTTGCTGGCTTTGATGATTCTGGGTGTGATGCTGGTGACGACTGCCAGCCCGCCGGTGGCGCTGCGACTCAATTTGAGCGAATTTCATTTTGTGATCCGGCATGTGTTCTTTCTGACACCGGCTTTGTTCCTCCTGCTGGGGCTGTCGCTTTGCAGCCCCAGGGCGATCTGGCGGATTGCCACGATCATTCTGGGGTGCAGCATTCTGGGTTTGATCCTGGTTCTGTTTGTCGGCAACGAGGTCAAAGGGGCGCAGCGCTGGATCAGCCTGTTCGGCTTCTCGATCCAGCCCAGCGAATTCATGAAGCCGTCTTTTGCCGTGTTGTCGGCATGGTTCTTAAGCCGCTGGCGCGAACAACCCGGCTTCCCGGGGCAGTGGATAGCAACGGGCTTGTTCCTGATCGTCGTGTCCTTGCTGGTGCTGCAGCCTGATATCGGCATGACCGTGGTGACCGCTGCCATCTTCGGCGCGCAGGTATGTCTTGCCGGGTTTCCGCTGTGGATTATTTGCGCGCTGGGTATCGGCGGCATCGCCGCCCTGTTCGGGGCTTATTTCATGCTGCCGCACTTCCAGAGCCGCATGGATCGCTTCCTTGACCCCGCAAGCGGCGACAATTATCAGGTCAGCAAATCGCTGGAGGCTTTCCGCGAAGGAGGCTTGATGGGCGTCGGGCCGGGGCAAGGCGAGGTGAAACTGAGCATTCCCGACGCGCATGCCGATTTCATATACGCCGTAGCCGCCGAGGAAATGGGCATGTGGTTTGCTCTGGTGATTCTCGGGATTTATGCCTTCATCATCATGCGCGGCCTCAAACGCCTGTCGGACAGCGACAATCTCTTTTCCATTCTGGCGACGGGCGGCATCCTGACCATGTTCGGTTTGCAATCCGTGGTGCATATGGGGTCGAGCGTGAACGCCTTGCCTGCCAAAGGCATGACCTTGCCTTTTATCAGCTATGGGGGTTCTTCGTTATGGGCAATTGCCCTGGCAATGGGGATGGTGCTAGCGTTAACCCGCCGCCAGCCCCGGACATCTGTGGCTAAAGGCGGCAGCATCGCCCGTGGTTTTTTCGCCCGCAGTGACGCGCAGCAAGGAGCATGACCTTCTATGTCGATGGAAATTCGCGACAAGCTTATCTTGATCAGCGCCGGGGGCACCGGGGGCCACATGCTGCCCGCAGCTTCGCTGGCCCGGGATCTGGTGTCACGTGGCTTCCGTGTCGAGGTCGCGACGGACTGGCGCGGCCACACGTTTGAGAAATTCTTCGGCGGCCTGACCATGCATGTCCTGAAATCGGGAACGCTGCATCAGGGTTTTATCCGCAAGCTGACGGGCCCGGTCTCGTTGCTGATCGGCATCGGGCAGGCCTACCGACTGGTTGATAAGCTGAAGCCTGCCGTGGTGATCGGTTTCGGCGGTTATCCGTCTTTTCCGTCCGTTTATGTCGCGCAAAATAAAAAAATCCCCACTATCCTGCATGAGCAAAATGCGGTTCTTGGCCGCGCCAACGTGGTGCTGTCAAAACGCGCTGACCGGATCGCGCTGTCTTTGCCTCATGTTGAGGGTGTATCGGACTTCGATTCGCCGCGTATCGTCGTCACCGGCAATCCGGTGCGCGAGGAGATCGGCAGGCTTTATGCGCTTCCTTATCCGTTGCTGCAGGCTGACGGCCCTTTGAAGATTTTCGTGATGGGCGGGTCGTTGGGCGCGCGCGTGTTTTCCGTAGTGGTGCCGGCGGCTCTGGCGCGACTGCCCGCCGCGCAGCGCGCGCGCATCGAGATCATCCAGCAATGCCGCAGCGAGGATATCGAGGCGGCGCGCGATATTTATACGCGCGCGGGCATCAAGGCGCGGCTTGAAACATTCTTTCATGACGTGCCGGAGATTCTGGCGGCGACGCACCTGGTGATTTCCCGCTCCGGCGCCAGCACGGTGGCCGAGGTAACAACGGCGGGCCGCCCGGCGATCTTTGTGCCGTACCCTCACCACGCCGACCAGCAGCAAAAGGCCAATGCTGAAACTGTGGCCGATCAGGGCGGAGCGTGGGTTATGACGGAAGAAGGCTTTACCGAGGATGCCTTGCTGGCGCGGATCGAGACGTTCCTGCAAAACCCCGAGACCCTGTTCCGGGCGGCGGAGGCTGCACGTTCGTGCGGGCGCCCCGATGCGGCGCGGCGGCTGGGCAACCTGGTAGTAGCGCTGGCCTCGGGCTGGGATCATATACGCTCTTACGATCTGGAAGATTAAGCCCGTCTGAATTTGACGTATTTATCGCGGTTTTGTATCCGTAAGCAGGGGCAGCGAACGGAGCGAAGGATTTTGATTGACATAAGATATCAATATGACGGAACCGCTCCGGATTACGACCAGATCACCCGCCTTAGCGGTTATGACCGCGTGCCGCCGCGTTTGGTAGCGGCTTTCCAGCAAGCGGCGGGGTTGACTCCGGCGATGCGCGTGCTCGATTTCGGCTGCGGCACCGGCAAGCTGACACAGGCGATTTGCGATACGGGGGCGGCTGTGGATATCACCGGGCTGGAGCCTTGCCTTGCGATGGCGGAGCAATTCACCAAACGCTTTCAGGGCCGTCGGAACATTACTTTCAAACGGGGCGGCTATACTGATCGTTTGCCGTTGCCGGACGCGGATTTCAATGCGGTGCTTTCCTCCGGCGTGTTCGACCATATCCGGATTACGCCCGACGTGATGAAGGAGTTCATGCGCGTGATCAAACCGCGCGGATACCTGGCTTTCACCTATGAACGCCATTCCCGCCTGTTTCCGTTCGCGCATATGCGCTGGGGCGGTGGAGCGATCTATTCACATCAGGATTCCCACGTGCAGGATTGTCTTGAACAGGCCGGGGCCAAAATCCTGAAACATGAGCGCCTGTTCGGCTATTTTTACTTCCATCTGGCGCGCATGGGCCTGTTTGTGGCGCAAAAACCCGGGTAAACCGCAGAAATCCGCTCAATTTCCTGTCGCATCTTCGATTAATCCCCGCTAGATTGAGCCTTCCTTTTTAATTGTTAAGCGGAGTGACGGCGTTGGGTATGAAACCGACCCCCCTTGATGTGGGCACCATTCATTTTGTTGGCATTGGCGGCATCGGCATGAGCGGTATCGCCGAAGTTCTGCACAATCTGGGCTATACCGTGCAGGGATCGGACATCGCCGACAATTACAATGTCAAGCGTTTGCGCGATGCTGGTGTAAAAATCGCTATCGGCCATAAGCCTGAAAATCTGGTCGATGCTGAAGGGGGGCTGGCCAATGTCGTGGTGATCTCTTCGGCCGTGAAGAAAGACAATCCGGAACTGATGATTGCGCGCGAGCATAAACTGCCGATCGTCCGCCGCGCCGATATGCTGGCGGAGCTGATGCGCCTGAAATCGTCGATTGCCATCGCCGGAACTCATGGCAAGACCACGACGACGACGATGATCGGGATGATGTTGGAAGAAGCCGGTTTCGACCCCACCATCATCAATGGCGGCATTGTCAACAAGTACGGCACCAATACCCGCCTTGGCCAGAGCGACTGGATGGTGGTGGAGGCCGATGAGAGCGACGGCACCTTCACCCATCTGCCGGCGACCATCGGCGTCGTGACCAATATCGATCCCGAGCATATGGATTATTACGGCGCGTTTGAAAACGTGCGGCAGGCCTATTACCGCTTTATCGAGAATTTGCCCTTCTACGGTTATGCCGTGCTGTGCATCGATCACCCCGAAGTGCAGGGGTTGATTCCTGAGGTGACGGACAAGCGCATCGTCACCTATGGGTTCAACCCGCAGGCCGATGTCCATGCCTTTAACGTGCGCAGCGACGCGCGTGGCAGCGTCTACGACGTGAAGTTCGCCGACAGCCTGAGCGATGACGGCCGCGAGTTGATCGTGCGCGATATGAGCCTGCCGATGCTGGGGGTTCATAACGTGCTGAACTCGCTGGCGGCGCTTTCGGTTGCGATCAAGATGGATGTCCCCGTGGCGACGATGAAAAAGGCGCTGGCCGGGTTCTCGGGCGTCAAGCGCCGCTTCACCAAGACGGGTGAAAGCCACGGTCTGACGGTAATTGACGATTACGGCCATCATCCGGTCGAGATCATGGCCGTCCTGAAGGCCGGCCGTCTGGCGGTCGCTGAGTCGGGCGGTCGTGTGATCGCCGTGGTGCAGCCGCATCGTTATACGCGACTTTCCAGCCTGTTCGATGAATTCTGCACCTGTTTCTATGATGCCGACGCGGTGATCGTGGCCGATGTCTATGCCGCGGGCGAACAGCCGGTCGAGGGCGCCGATCGCGACCATCTGGCGCAAGGCATCAAGGCGCATGGCCACAAGAACGTGCAGTTGTTGAATGATCCTGCGGCTCTGGCCGGGATGATCGCCGATATTGGCGAGCCGAACGATCTGGTGATCTGCCTCGGTGCGGGCGATATCACCAAATGGGCCTATGCCCTGCCGGGTGAACTGGATACGGTTCTGAACGAGAGGAAGAAGCAACGCGCATGACGGCGATCCTGAAAGAGCGGGAATGGGGGCTGCCTCCCGTTCGCGGGCGCTACACCGAAAACGCGCCGCTAGGCGAGGTCGGGTGGTTCCGCTGCGGCGGCGCGGCCGAGGTGCTGTTCAAGCCTGCCGATCAAGACGATCTGGTGAGCTTTCTGGCGCAATGCCCTTCCCATATTCCGGTGACGACGCTGGGGGTGTTGTCGAACACCATCGTGCGCGACGGCGGGGTGCGTGGGGTGGTCATTCGCTTGGGCAAGGAGTTCGCCGCTATTGAAACGCAATCCGGCGGGCTTGTTCGTGCAGGGGCGATGGCGCTCGATGGCAATGTGGCGCAGGCGGCGGCCAAGGCGTCTGTTGCGGGTCTGGAGTTCTTCAGCGGCATTCCCGGCACCATCGGCGGCGCGCTGCGGATGAATGCCGGTTGCTACGGCAGCGAAACCCAAGATGTGCTGGTCGAGGTAACCGCCGTCGACCGCACAGGCCTTGTTCACAAGATGACGCCTGCGGATATGGGGATGAGCTACCGTCACACCGGTACGCCTGAAGAGTATGTTTTCACCGAAGCGTTGTTTCAGGGCCGCCCGGGGAAAGAAGATGACATCAGGGCCTTTATGGCCGGGATCAAGGAGAAGCGGGGGGCCTCGCAGCCGATCCGTGAGAAAACCGGGGGGTCGACTTTCGCCAACCCTACGGCCGAAGAGGTGGAAAAGGCGGGTTTGTCAGCCGGAACAAAGGTTTGGCAATTGATCGACCGCGCCGGGTGCCGGGGGCTGACCATCGGCGGGGCGATGATGTCGGAATTGCATGCCAATTTTATGATCAATACCGGAATGGCCACTGCAACCGCGCTTGAGGCTCTGGGAGAAGAAGTGCGCCGCCGCGTTCTGGCGGATTCTGGCATATCGCTGCGCTGGGAAATCAAACGGATTGGCGAACCTCTGGCGAAATAGGGTCTGGAATCCGGGTGCCTTCTTGTGTCATGATGGACATATCAGCGGTTTCCTGCCTGTTCTCACAATCATTTCCGGGGAGTGCATCATGAAAAAGAAAGTGGCTTTGCTTGTGGGGGGCTGGTCGGCCGAGCGTCAGGTGTCTCTTGAAAAGGGAAAATCCATCGAACGCGCCTTGCGCGAAAATGGCTATGACGTCAAAGTCATCGACGTGCAAAAGGATATCGGACGCCTGATTGAGGAATTGAATACCCGACCCGATGTGGTTTACAACAACCTGCACGGCAAGGGCGGGGAGGATGGCACTATTCAGGCCGTTCTCGATATTCTGGAATTACCCTATACCCATTCCGGCGTTCTTGCTTCTGCGATCGGCATGAACAAGCCGGTGGCTAAACGCATGGCGGCGTCTGTCGGCGTGCGGGCGCCGCAGGGCATGGTCGTGGCCAAGGATGACGTGATCCGTCAGCATGTGATGGAACCGCCTTATGTGGTGAAGCCGCCTTGCGAGGGTTCGAGTGTGGGTGTCCGTATAATCATGGAACGCGATAATCAGCCGCCGCTTGATCTGGAAAACTGGGCGTTCGGCGATGAAGTTCTGGTCGAGCAATATATCCCCGGGCGCGAACTGACCGTGGCGGTGCTGGACGGCAAGGCGCAGGCGGTGACGGAAATCGTATCGCAGACGCGCTTTTTCGATTACGAAGCCAAGTATCACGACACCCGCACCGAATATATCCTGCCTGCCCAAATTCCGCAGGATGTTTATGCGCTGGCGCTTGATTACGCCGAACGGGTTTTTGAAGTGATCGGTTGTTGCGGGATCGCCCGTTGCGATTTTCGTTACGACGACAGCCAACCCGGTGCCGAAGGGCTTTATTTTCTCGAAATCAATACCCAGCCCGGGTTTACGCCGGAGTCGATCGGCCCTTCGCAAGTCATCTATAACGGAATGTCCTATAACGATCTTTGTGCCCACCTCGTGGAAACCGCCCAATGTCACGGTCTGGAACAACACGCTCGCAAGTCATCGGCCGCCGCGCCCGCAACGCTCAAAAGGCGCGCTTAAGCAGCCTTGCCCGCCGCTTCGGCGTGGCCTGCGGTGCTCTCGCCCTTGTGGTGTGCGGCACGGCTTGGCTTGCCAGCAGCGGTGTGATTGATCGCGCCCTGAAAGCGGCACAAGATCAGGCGTATGACCTGCTTGCCGATAGCGGTTTTCGCGTTAACAACATTCTGGTTGAGGGCCGTCGTGAAACCGATCCCGATGTCTTGCGCGCGATCGTCAATCTGGAGCGCGGCGACCCGATCTTCGCCTTTGACCCCGCTGAAACCCGCGAGATGATCGAGCGCCTGTCCTGGGTGCGCAGTGTGCATATCGAACGCCGCCTGCCGGATACGATCTATATCGGACTGGTAGAGCGTGAACCGATAGCGCTATGGCAGCATAAGAACAAGCTGCGCGTGATCGACGCCGACGGCGTGACGTTGACCGACAAGCTCTCCCCCAGCCAGAAAACGCTGCCGATCGTGGTGGGGGAATACGCCAACGAGCAGGCCTATAACCTGCTGGCGATGCTGGAGGCCGAACCCGAAATCAAGTCGCTGGTTGAAGCCGCGACATGGGTTGGCGACCGGCGTTGGGATCTGACATTAAAAAACGAAATGACTGTGCGGCTGCCGGAAATGGATATCGGGTTGGCCTTAAGCCGCCTGGCCAAGGCGCAGACCGAGGATAAAATCCTTGAAAAGGATTTAAGCGTGATCGATTTGCGCGAGACCGACCGTATCACCGTGCGCACGCGCCCCGGCGCGGTGCAGGAATATCAGGCGCGCGCGACGGCGGCGGGCGGCGACAATATCTAGCTGTGGACAGGGAGAAGCTCGCAAGATTATAGTGGTGAAACCATCCTTGCTGACGACCCCCTAAGTGACCCTGCCGACTATGAGACAACGCCCCCGCCCCAAAGGTTCCGTAATTGCCGCGCTGGATATCGGTTCCAGCAAAATCGCCTGTTTTATTGCCCGCGTGATGGACGATGAGGGGCGTTTTCAGGTGGTGGGCATCGGTCATCAGGCCGCGATCGGCGTCAAGGCCGGGACGGTGATCGATCTTGCCGCCGCCGAGGCCTCGATCCGCCAGACTGTGCATGCCGCCGAAAACATGGCCGCCGAGGCGATGAAGGGGTACCCTTTGCGCGAAGTCATGGTCAATGTGCCGGGGGTGCATGGAAAATCTCATAATTTCAATGTTGAGGTGCATACGCTGGGGCATGAGGTCGCTGATACCGATATTCGTCGCGCTTTATCAAAAGCGCAGGATCAGGCGGTTGTCACGGGCCGTGAATTGATTCACACCATTCCCGTGGGTTACAGCCTGGATGGAAACCCGAATATCCGCGATCCGCGCGGGATGGTGGGGCATAATCTGGGGGTGGATATTCACCTGGTCACCGGCGATACTCCCGCCCTGCGGAACTTCGCCACCTGCATCGAGGCCAGTCATCTCGATATCGCCGCCATGTGCCTGTCGCCTTATGCGGCGGGGTTATCCTGCCTTGTGGATGACGAGATGGATCTCGGTTGCACCGTGATCGACATGGGCGGCGGCGTGACATCGTTCGCCGTGTTTCAGGGCGGGGCGATGGTTTATGCCGATGCGCTGCCGCTCGGCGGGCAACATGTGACAAGCGATATAGCGCGGGGTCTGACCACGTCGATCGCCGATGCCGAGCGCCTGAAGACGCTTTACGGCAATGCCATGGCCACGCTGGCCGATGAAAACGAAGTGATCGACGTGCCGATCATCGGCGAAGATGACCGCACCCACCCGAACCACGTGCCGCGTTCGCTGCTGGTCGGAATTATTCAGCCGCGGCTTGAGGAGATTTTGGAGCTCACCCGCGCCCGTTTGAATGAAAGCGGCGTCGGGCAAATGGCCGGGCGGCGTGTCGTGCTGACGGGCGGGGCCAGCCAGATTCCGGGTCTGCGCGATCTGGCCCAGTTGATCCTTGACAAGCAAGTACGTCTTGGCCGTCCGATCCGCGTCAGCGGTCTGGCCGAGGCCGTGAACGGGCCAGCTTTCGCGACAACCGCCGGTTTGCTCAGTTATGTCGCCGAACGCAGCCACGAAATCCCGGCGGCCGTGACCGCGCAGGCCGCCCCGGGCTCTTTGTGGGAGCAGGTCAAGGTCTGGTTCAAGGAAAACTGGTGAATTTCTGAATTTGCGTTGCTGCCGAGCCCTTGTTATTGTTGTCATAATTTATAATCAAAGGGTGCTTTGCAATGTCGTTACAGAATGTCCGCCGTTTTTTTTCCAGTGTTTGCCTGTCGTCGGCCTTGTTGTCAGGTGCGTGTGCGGCTTCAACGCATGTTCCAAAGCTGGAAAGCGGTGATGCAAGCCGGGTCAATGTTTACCTGTCCCCTTCTGTATTCATGGTATGTGGCAAGGACAGTCGCCATGATTATGGTGTTGTTGTTCAGATTCAATCGACGAACCGTCTTCATGCCGGGAATGACCTTGAAGCGCATGAAAAAAGGCAGGGAGCGCATATCAACGCTTTCCATCAGGCCATGGTTGAGCGGTGGCAGAGCCAACAAAGAAGGCGCGCGCATGCTCTTTTTAAAGAGCATTACCTCTCGCCCGGTTTTGAGGGCAAACTTAAGGATGATGAAACCGCCTTTAGCCGGGAGGTTAAGGTGATTGCCGACGATCTTTTTTCTTATGCCTTGCGTAAGATCGGTGATGGCGGATTTGAGTTGCGATATGACGTCGGAGCGCACAGTGTGCCTGATGAGCCTCAGGCTAAGGCTTTATGCAATGCGCGCCGGCAGCAGGGTCTGATTTTTAATTAACCTTTGCCTGGTGTGATTTTCTAAAAAAATGAACTTTGATTCGCCTTTGTCTATGAAAGGGTAAAATCCGAGTCATTTCAACGGCTTCACGAATCTCCACAGGGGGCGATTCAGTTTCGCACCGAACTGTCAACAGACCCCAAAAGCGTAAAATTTATTTTCAACAGAACTTTAGCGGGCGAAAGCCGCGCTTATCCACAGGTTTCTGCCTTGCGACTCTTCACGAATCAATGGGGCTTTGCGACACTCCGTAAACCTGAGTCGAAAGAATCACTTAGATCAGAATGCTCAAGCGTTGAATCCGGTTGGAGAGTGTCGAAACCATGCGTAAATCACTGATAAATGAGCCGGATGGCAAGTTTGGCTACTTCATAACAATCCATGAACAGAGATAGAATCACAAGGAGATCAAGCCTATGGAGGATTCCCCGCCATGATTAACGTCAGAATTCAGCACAAAGAGGTGCATAAATTGTCTCCCAGAATAGCAGTTATTGGTGTCGGCGGTGCCGGCGGTAATGCCGTCAATAATATGATTGGCGCCGGGCTTGAAGGATGCGAATTCGTTGTCTGCAACACCGACGCGCAGGCCATCGAAGGCAGCCTGTGCGAAACCCGTGTTCAACTGGGTGTAACGGTAACCGGGGGGCTGGGGGCCGGGGCGCGCCCCGAAGTCGGACGCTCCGCCGCAGAGGAATCCCTGGATGACGTGATGCGCCATCTGGAAGGCGCCAATATGGTCTTTATCACCGCCGGCATGGGCGGGGGCACGGGCACGGGGGCTGCGCCGATTATCGCGCGCGCCTGCCGCGACAAGGGTATCCTGACCGTGGGTGTGGTGACCAAGCCGTTCCACTTCGAGGGTACGACCCGCATGCGCATGGCCGAGGCCGGCATCGAAGAGATGCAACAGCACGTCGATACGCTGATTGTGATCCCGAACCAGAACCTCTTCCGCGTCGCTAACGAGAAGACCTCGTATGGCGAAGCGTTCCGTATGGCCGACAGCGTCTTGCAATCCGCGGTACGCAGTGTGACGGATCTGATCGTGATGCCGGGCGAGATCAATCTCGATTTTGCCGATATTCGCACCGTCATGGCGGAAATGGGCAAGGCGATGATGGGCGCGGGCGAAGCCACGGGCGATGGCCGCGCGATCGAAGCCGCCGAGAAGGCGATCAACAATCCGTTGCTGGATGATGTATCGATGAAAGGCGCGCGCGCTGTCATCATCAATATCTCGGGCGGCACCGATCTGACGCTGTTCGAGGTTGATGAAGCCTGCAACCGCATCCGCGATGAAGTCGATCCGAACGCGAATATCATTGTCGGCTCGACCTACAACCCGGCGATGGAAGGCGTTATGCGCGTGTCCATTGTGGCGACAGGCATCGATGCCGCCGAGGTCAAGAAAAGCAAAGGCAATTTCGGGCCTCATATTATCAATGCGCTGACGGCCCAGCAGCAACAGGGCGAGCGCCGTGTCGAGCGTGCCCAGCCGCAAGCGACCAGCAGTGCTGTGGACGAACCGCCGGTGAGCGCCTATGCCCGTCAGCCTTACCATGCGCCCGCGATGCCGCAAGGCGTGGCGATGGCTCGTTCGGCCGCCACTGTGGCAAGCCGGCCGGTAACGGCACCTTCTTACGTTCCCGTACAGCAACCTGCCGCCATGGCAACGGCTCGTCGCGTTGAGGAAGTCGTCGAAGTCGCGGGGGGCGACCTGTTCGATCAGGTGCAGCCTTATGAGGTGGCCGTAAAAAAGCCTGAAGCGGCTTATGCGCCTGCGCCTGCGTACGCGGGCCAGGGAGGGACGCATGAAGTCGCATCTCAATCCGTACGCGGGGCGGTGTATAACAACGCCTTCATCCCGCCGCAGCCGGTGGAAGTGCCACCGGAAAGCCGCAGCCGGGACAATATGGCGACCGGCTACGGCCCGCAATTTACCAACCTGACGGCTTCGCGCACAAACGCAGTGACCGAACAGGCATCCGCGCAGGGCTATTCGTTGCGTCCGCCTGTATCCGCGGCTGCACCGCAACCTAAAAAACGCAACCCTTCGATCTTCGAGCGTTTTACCAGCCAGTTGCGTCATCACGCGCCGCAGGCCGTCGAGGAGACCGCCGAAGAGACGGTCAGCGTTGAAACCGGTTTGCGGGCGTCTCAGCGCCCGCTTCAGGGAAGCCTGAATATAGAAGCGCCTGTCGCAGCCCGCCCTGCGGAACCTGCTGACGACGAACTGGATATTCCGGCTTTTCTCCGTCGCCAAGCCAACTAGCCGTTGACGGACGGCTGATAACTTTAAGGGAGCCTCGGTTTTGAGGCTCCTTTTTTTATGAGCAAGGTACCGGGCTTTGTCTTCGGGGCGTTTGCTGCTTGTTTTGCGGAAAGTGCAGGTTTGCTAGCCTGTGAGGATTCGGTCAATGCCGGGGTGGCCGGAATGATCTTGCCATAAACCCCGATCACAAACGCTGTTGCTAAGCTAGCAAGCAATATACCCGGAACTGCGTTGTAAGAGGGCATCCCCACCACCTGTGGGTCGTCGCTGAAGTCGTAAGAAGTGTCTGGCCTGGCTTTTTGGTTCATTTTCTTCATCCCCTTAGTTTATTTTCATATAGCAGGCAGGTGGCGCTTTCTGGCTGCATGGAATTTATTTATTTTTATGACAATCCGTTTAAATAAAAAAATGTGGCTTGTCTACGTTTTTTACGAGAGGTTACGGAGTGGTTTGATCCTATATAATTCATTGATATATATAGATAAAAATTTTTTTGTGCATTGTAACACAGCGCAATAAAGCGTGATTTGTTTAGGAAAATGGGCCGCTTTATATTCAACATAAGCAAGTTTAGAATCATCTAATAAAGGCGACAGCGTACATGCAACACACATTAAATGCCGAGATCACGTTTCAAGGTGTCGGGTTGCATAGTGGCCGGATCGTCACCATGACGGTCAAGCCTGCAGACGCCGACCATGGCATCTTCTTCATCCGTACCGATATACAGGATCGTGACAATGTTATCGCCGCGTTATGGGCGAATGTGGTGGATACGCGCCTGTGCACGATGGTTGGCAACAAGGATGGCGCGACTGTTGGCACGATCGAGCATTTGATGGCGGCGCTGCGTGGTTGCGGCGTTGACAACGTGCGTATTGAACTCGATGGCCCGGAAGTGCCGGTTCTGGATGGCAGCTCGGCCCCGTTTGTTGCCAGGATCGATGAAATCGGAACGCGCGCACAAACGGCACCGCGCCGCGCGATCAAGGTTCTCAAGGAAATCATGATCGAGGACGATGGCAAGCGCGTGCGCCTGTCGCCAGCGCAAAGCTGCAGTTTCAGCGGCCAGATTGAATTTCCGAATGCGGTGATCGGCAAGCAGTTTTTCACGACTACGCTGGTCAATGGCAATTTCCGTCATGATCTGGCGGAGGCCCGGACATTCGGCTTCCTGAAAGAAGTGGAAGCGATGCGCAGCGCCGGCCTGGCGCGTGGCGGCTCGCTCGATAACGCTATCGTAATCGACGAAGGACGCGTGGTGAATAAAGAGGGTCTGCGCTTCCATAACGAATTTATTCGCCATAAATTGCTGGATGCGGTGGGCGACCTGTTTCTCGCCGGGGGGCCGATCATTGGCGCGTATGAAGGTTTTCGCGCCGGCCATGCGCTCAATAACGCGATCCTGCACAAGCTCTTTTCGACCGAGGGCGCGTGGATGATGGTTGATCTGTATATGGACGATCCCGGGGCTGCGATCAGTCATATCGCCGGGCGTGGCGGTTCATCGACTGTGGCCCTGGCCTGATAAACCCGCGCATCATAGATTTCCTTGACTTTTTTGATCGTGATCGGTTTTTATCCAGCCTGTGATGAAGCAAAACCCGTCTATACAAACCGATATCTTCGACGATCTGCGCGCAGGTTTCGCGCACGTAGCGGCGCAGGCGCGGCATGTTCATATCCGCAGGGATCGTCTGGATGATTACGCAGCGCTTCTGCAGGAACGCCATCCATCGTCCGTATTCGATACCTATCATCATTATATCGGCAAGCCTGAGGACACAGCGGCGTATGTGCTGGCCCTTGATGCCATCAATTACGGCTCCGGCTACAAACCCGTGCTGGTGGCCGAGGGTTGGCCCCTGATCGAAGGTTCGATTTATTACAGCGTGGCCACGCGCTTGAAGAGGGCGTTTGAGAGAAAACCTTTGACGGCGGCGGATTTGGCCACGATATCGGCTGAACGTGTGCGCGACATCCTCGGGATGCCTGTCGCACCGCGATCCATGCGCCTTTGTACTTTATTCGCTGAAGGTCTGCGCGATCTGGGGTGCATGGTTATGCAGAACCACCAGGGATCGTTCCTGGAATTTATCGCATTTGCCAGGGGAAGCGCGGCAGCGGTGGTCGAGCGTTTGGCGCAGTTGCCTCAATTTCGCGATGTTCATGACTACAGGGGCGTGCCGGTCGCATTTTACAAGCGCGCGCAAATCGCCGCCGCCGATTTGCATCTTTCATTTAATCGCCTGGGAAGGAATTTGTTCCACGATATGCACCGGCTGACTATGTTCGCGGATAATGGTGTGCCGCAAGTGCTTGAGGCCGACGGGGTTTTAGAATATGCGCCTGAGTTGAAAGCCCGCATTCTCAAGGGAGAAGAAATCGCCAGCGGCAGCGAAGAGGAAATCGAGATCCGCGGTTGTGGGGCGCAAGTGGTTGAGGAAATCGCCCGCCGCACCGGGAAAACCGCTGTGCAGATCGATCATGCCCTTTGGCATCGCCATGCCGATGTTCCGGCATACAAAAGCCGCCCCAGTCATAAAACCTTGTGCGTATTCTATTGATTTTGAAGGTTAAATTCCTGAAAAGGTTTGGGGATTTCGCGTGCCGATCCCCTTTTCAGTTCGCGTGGAACGGGCTATTCTGCCTCTATGAAAAAGACACGTTCCTATTTTCTGGTTTCGATGCTGGGCGCACTGGTTCTTTTGAGTGCATGCGGCTCCTCCGCAGACAAGAAAAAACCTGAGGCTGACCGTCCGGTTGAATCGCTTTACAATCAGGCGGCGGACGCCCTTGATCGTGGTGATTATAACGAATCCGCGCGGTTGTTCGAGGAAGTCGAGCGTCAGCACCCTTATTCGCAATGGGCCACGCAAGCCGAGATGATGGCTGCCTATTCTTATTACAAGAAGACCCGCTACGACGAGGCTATATTGGCGCTGGATCGTTTCCTCGAACTGCATCCCGGCAATCCCAACAGCGACTATGCCTTATATCTGAAGGCGCTGTGCTTCTATGAACAGATTACCGATGTCGCCCGCGATCAGATGATGACCGAAATGGCGCTTGAGTCCCTGGACGCCTTGATCAGCCGTTATCCCGATAGCCGTTATGCCCGCGACGCCGCTTTCAAGCGCGACCTCACGCTCGATCATCTTGCCGGGAAGGAAATGGAAATCGGTCGCTACTACCTGAAATCCGGGCAAACCAACGCGGCGATGAACCGCTTTCTTGCTGTGGTCAAGAATTACCAGACTACCACCCACGTGCCTGAAGCCTTGCACCGTCTGGTCGAGATCTATATGACGCTTGGCTTGCAAGGCGAGGCAACGCGCGTGGCGGCCGTTCTTGGGCATAATTATCCCGGCAGCCCATGGTATGAAGACAGCTTCAAGCTGCTGACGCCGGAACTGCGCCAGCAGGTGATGGAAGACCGTTCATGGGTCGATAAAACCGTCGACTCCCTGTTCAAGTCGGAATAAAGGCGGGGCGGTGTTGTCATGTTGCGCACACTGCATATTCGTAGCGTCGTCCTTGTCGATCAGTTGACGGTTGAGTTTACATCGGGCTTTTGCGCTCTGACAGGCGAAACCGGGGCGGGTAAGTCGATTTTACTCGATTCCCTCGGGCTCGCGCTGGGCGGGCGTTCCGACAGCGGCCTCGTGCGCAAGGGCGCGGATCAGGCGCAGGTCACCGCCGCATTCGATTGTCCGGCAGTTCATCCCCTGCGGCGATTTTTGCAGGAACAAGGGTTCGAAAGCGATGAAACGATTGTCTTGCGTCGTATCGTCGGGGCTGATGGCCGCAGCCGCGCCTTCATCAACGACCGCCCGGTCAGCGTCGGTCTTTTGAAACAGGCCGGAGATCTGCTGGTGGAAATTCATGGCCAGTTCGATACGCAAGGGTTGCTGGATCCGCGCACGCATCGCTTGTTGCTGGATGAATATGCTGGCGTCGATGCGCGCAAGCTTGAAAAACTATGGGATAGCTGGCGTCACGCTGTAACGGCATTGGCCGAGGCGCAAGTCGCGCTTGAAAAAGCCAGAGCGGATGAGGAGTATTTGCGCCATGCTGTGAAGGAGCTGGAGGATCTTGCGCCGGAATCCGGGGAAGAAGAACAATTGCTGATGCGGCGCGAAAGCCTGAAACATCGCGGGCAGGTGCTTGAGGCATTGCAAGAGGCGTGGAATGCGATTGCCAGCGATGCCGGGGCTGAGATGGCGGTGGGGCGGGCGTCGCGCACGCTGGGCCGCATTCTTGACAAGGCGGGGTGCGATCTCTCTGAAGCTATGGCGGCGCTTGATCGTGCGGGGGATGAGCTACAGGCGGCGGTAGCCGATGTGCAATCCGCGATCAGCCGGATGGAAAACAGCGCGTTATCGATGGAGGAGATTGAGGATCGCCTGTATGCGTTACGCGGAATGGCGCGCAAGCACCACTGCAAACCCGATGATCTGGCGCAACTGGCGGATAGGTTGCGTGAGGAAGTGGCCTTGATCGACAAGCAGGACGACCGTCTGGCGGCGCTCGGGCATCAGGTGATGGAAGCGCGTAAATCTTACGAAGCTGAAGCCCGGGCCATCAGCAGGAAACGCAAGGATGCGGCGGTGAAACTCGACAAGCTGGTGGCGCAGGAACTGCCGCCCCTGAAACTTGATAAAGCCCGCTTCGAAACACGGGTCGATGCCGTAAGCGAGGACGCATGGGGCCCGGCGGGGATGGATCAGGTGCAGTTTTTGGTGGCGACCAATCCCGGCAGCTACCCCGGCCCGCTAAACAAGATTGCCTCGGGCGGTGAAATGTCACGCTTTATGCTGGCGTTGAAAGTGGTGATGACTGAAGTTGGCGCTGCGCCCACTTTGGTATTCGATGAAGTCGACAGCGGTATCGGCGGCGGCACGGCGGCGGCTGTGGGTGAAAGGCTGGCGCGGCTGGCGGCGGGCCGTCAGATATTGGTGGTCACGCATTCACCGCAGGTGGCTGCCCGCGCCGGCAGCCACTTTATTGTGATGAAACAGGGGCAGAAAGATACCAAAACTACGGTCTTGCCGTTGCAGGCGATGAACGACCGCCGCGAAGAAATCGCCCGCATGATCTCCGGCGCTGAAATCACCGCCGAAGCCCGCGCCGCCGCCGCGAAACTTCTGGAAACAGGGTCGTAAAACTGTTAATGACCAAATGCAATAACCTCCGGTTTCGTGGGGATGTCCGGGAAGTTTTAGATGAACAAAACAAATAGCCTCTTCGATCGCGTAGACGCCGGAAAGCTTCATGCAGAACTGGTTAAGAAGATACGTCATCACGACGAGCTTTATTATCAGAAAGACGAACCCGAGATTTCCGATGCGGAATATGACAGGCTGCGGCAGGAGCTGGAGGCGCTGGAAGCATCGCACCCCGAGCTTGTCACGAAGGACAGCCCGACCCAGACTGTGGGCGTATCGGTTTCATCAGGGTTTAAAAAGGTTCGCCATGCGGTGCCCATGCTCTCGCTTTCAAATGCGTTTGAAGACCAGGATGCCCGCGATTTTTTCGAGCGCATCACAAAATTCCTGAGCTTGCCATCCGATGCCATGATTGAAGTGGCCGCCGAGCCCAAGATCGATGGATTGTCCTGTTCGTTGCGCTACGAGAAGGGGCGGCTAGCCATGGCGGCGACGCGCGGTGACGGCGCCGAAGGCGAAGACATAACCCAGAACGCGCGCACGATTGCCGATGTGCCGCCAGTGCTGAAAGGGGCGCCTCCGGACGTTCTGGAGGTGCGCGGCGAAATCTATATGCGGCGCGAGGATTTCAGGCGGCTGAACGAGCGGCAGGCGTCGGCGGACAAGCCTTTGTTTGCCAACCCGCGTAATGCCGCCGCGGGCAGCGTGCGTCAACTGGATGCCAGGATCACAGCCGAGCGCCCTTTGCGTTTTTTCGGTTATGCGCTGGGTGAAGTCAGCGAGGATATAGCCAGTACACAATGGGGTATTCGCGCCGCGCTGAAATCCTATGGTTTTGCCGAAGCGGAGCCGGCGAAGCTTTGTAAGAGTGTCGATGATATACTGGCCTATTATCGCGAGATTGAAGCGCAGCGCCCGGACTTGCCGTATGAGATCGACGGCGTTGTTTACAAGATCAACCGCATCGACTGGCAGGAACGCCTGGGATTTGTGTCGCGCGCGCCGCGTTGGGCGATCGCGCATAAATTCCCTGCGGAAAAGGCCGTCACTGTGGTTAACGGCATCGATATTCAGGTCGGGCGCACGGGAGCGCTGACGCCTGTGGCGCGGCTTGAGCCGATTTCCGTGGGCGGCGTTGTGGTGTCGAACGCGACTCTGCACAACGCCGACGAGATCGAGCGCAAGGATATCCGTGTCGGCGATCATGTGGTGATCCAGCGCGCGGGGGATGTCATTCCTCAGGTTGTCGAGGTATTGCTGGATAAGCGCAAGGGGAATCCCCCCAAATATCAGTTTCCCGATCACTGTCCGGTATGCGGTTCTCTGGCTGTGCGCGAGGGCGGTGAAGTGATCGTGCGCTGCACCGGGGGGCTGATATGCGATGCGCAGGCTGTCGAACGCCTGAAGCATTTCGTCAGCCGCCTGGCCTTCGATATCGAGGGTTTGGGCGACAAGATCATTCAGGAATTCTGGAGCGAGAAAATCGTCCGTACGCCGGGGGACATCTTCCGGCTTGATAATATAAACGCCGGGCTGGATATCCCGCTGCAGGAACGGGATGGGTGGGGAGAGAAGTCGGTTGCCAATTTATTCCAGGCGATAGAAGCGCGGCGGACGATCGGGTTTGAACGCTTTATCTATGCGCTCGGCATCCGGCAGGTGGGCGAGGCGACAGCCAGGAAGCTGGCTGGCAGCTATAAGGATTTACCGGAGATGCGCCGGGCTATGGCACAGGCTCTTCTTGCGGATAGCGAGGCCCGGCAGGATTTGTTGAATATAGAGGATATCGGCCCGAGCGTTGCCGAGGATATCGTCGCTTTCTTTAATGAACCTCATAACCGGGATATCCTTGACGATTTGCAATCGCTGCTGACGATTGTGCCGTATAACCTGCCGCAGGCTTTCGATTCTGCCGTGGCCGGAAAAACAGTTGTGTTCACCGGCACCCTTTCACTGATGGGGCGCAATGAAGCCAAGGCGCGCGCAGAACAGTTGGGAGCCAAGGTGGCATCGGCTGTATCCAGGAAAACCGATTACGTGATCGCGGGCGAAGACGCGGGATCGAAGCTGGCCAAAGCGCGTGAACTGGGCGTCACTGTGCTGAGCGAACAGGAATGGCTGGCGCTGATTGGCTGAATTTTCATTCTAGCGCTTGAGCGCGGCAACCTGCTTTTTGATTTCGCGCAGACGATCCATCGCTTCCTCGACTTCCTTGGGGTAGTCGCGGCGTTCGACGAATTCGCCGCCGCCGGTGTTGCGGGTCATCGCCAATTCCAGAGCCCGCACCAACGCTTCGGCGATGCTGACATCTTCCTGCTCAATAGCGAGTTCCAGAGCGTATAAAATACGATCGCTCAGGCGGACACGCTTGGCATCAAATTCTTCACCGGCTGCCTTTTTCATAATCAATCACCTCTGTTCAAGCCTATTCTGCCTTGAGTCTAGAACGGTTTCAACTGCCCACGAACGGCGTTGCGGGTCAAGAGTTCTTCGAAGGCGCTCAGGAACTGGTTACGCAAGGGGTCTGCTTCCATCAGGATCTCGTGGCGGGCGCCGGGAATCTCCAGCAAATGGGCGCTTGGCAGGATTTTTGCCGCTTTGCGCGTGGCTTTATTATCGACCAGCGCGTCTTTTTCCGCCATCACCAGCAGCAACGGCGTGTGGATAGCCTGCAGGATTTTAGTGTCGGTTAGAAAGGCGCAGGATTTTTCCGCTTCGTGCAACCAGCGGAAAGTCGGGCTGCCGACTTGCAGGGAGGAGTCGTGCAGGCACCATTGATTATGAACCTGATCGCGCAGCGGGTCGGATGAGAAAATATTGTGACCGGGCCGCGCGCGCGATTCATGCGTCCAGTCGCGGCCACCGAACACGTAAGAGTTTCCGGCGCATTCGTTCAGGGATGCTGTCAGTAGAAGCCGCAACGGCCGGGGGATGACGCGCGTGTCTTTTATTCCGAGCATAGGGGAACTGAAGGCCGCGCAGGCGAAGGTGTCGGGATGGCGGTAAAGGTAGCGCAAACCGACGTTGGAGCCCATCGAGTGGCCGAGCAAGACCAGAGGGATGCGCCCCACGTCGGGATGAACGGCGGAATGCTTGACGTACTCCATAATAAAATAGTGAAGATCCGACACATCGTCGTCGAAGCTGCTGGCGTGTCGCCGTTGGGGATGGCTGTTGAGGTGGCGATCGGATTTGCCCTGGCCTTGCCAGTCGATCACCCACAGGCTCAGGTTACGCTTGAGAAGGTCGTGCGCCAGTTCGAAATATTTCTCTCCGAACTCGCTCAGGCCCGGGGCGACAATGACGACGGCATCAGGGATGCGGCTTGCGGGTGCGACTGTGCCAAAACGGATGCGGCGGCCCTGGGGGTTGGTAAAATTGTGCCAGCGCCATCCCTCGGGGGGGAGGAAGCGGGGTTCAAGCGCGGGGAGCGAATCGGCCTTTATCATGCCGGCTATGATAGTATGGCCTTGGCGGCCCGCCTAGCGGAAATTAGCCTTTTAGGGCTAATTTTGCCGTAGTTTCAATCAGATGGCCCCGGATGTCGTCGGTCTCAAACGGCGCTTCGTGCCGGCTGCCGCTGTAAATGATATGCAAAACCTGTTTCAGGTGGGGCATGATTTTTATTGTTTGCAGGTTATCGGTAACGTGATCCTGCCCGCTGGTAGCAATTGTCACGGGCCCGACCTCAGATAGCCACTTGGGGTTGCGGGCAATCATCATGGCGCGGCAGGCCTCCTGAACCCAGCCGATGGTGGGATCGCCCGCGCGCAGATAAGGGTGTTTCTGCGGAAAATAATCATGCAGTCTCATGCGTTCCGGGTGGCTGGAGTAGGCTTCCTGCCTTGCCCATCCGCCGGTGCCGCGCAGACGCCAACCCTGGCCCTTGGGAACATAGGATTCTGTGATGAAAGGGGGCAAGCGCAAGCGTGCCAGCAAATCCTCACGGTTGCGGATAAGCGGTTGCATCATGCCGAACAAAGGCGCATTCAAAAACGGCTCCGTGAACAGGTCAGGGCGGTCATGATAGGCCATCAGCGCGATCAGTCCCCCTGTGGAGTGCCCCAGTAATGTGACCTTGTGGTCGCGGGGCATGATGGTTTCGCTGAATTTGATCAGATCGGCGACATGATGATGAAACCCGTGGGAGTGGATCTTGAAGCGATCCTTCAGCAGCCGTCCTGAATGCCCTTGCCCCAGGCGGTCGAAAACGGCAAATCCCAAGGCGCGTTTGTTGAAATCTCGGGCGAGTTCATAGGTTTTCTGCAAAGGCTCATTCAGGCCCTCGACGTACACAACCTGACCCCTTGCGGGCTTTTTCGGTTGGGCGCAGGCATAGCGCAGAAGATGACCATGCCCGTTACGAAATAAGCCCAGATTCCAGTTGTCGGGGGGCGTGGTTAGCCGTTCGGCCCACTCAGGACTGATGCGTATTGACGTCATGTCAGGTTCGTTTTCCGTTATGGACGCAGCTTACAAAGCTGATGGCAAGCCTGCAAGGGATAAAGATTGCCGTTGGCATCAGCTATCTAAATCATTGAGAATATAAGGCGATTTTTTGCCAAAAAAGATGGGCGGCATAGCGGTGCGTGGCGCTATCCGGTCGAGGAAGTCGCTGACATAGCCTGTCCATTCGGCGTGATTCTTGTCGTTATCGTGCCAGAGATTGTGATCCGCCAGATGCATTTTGGCCAGTTCGGCCCTCGGCATGATACGCGCAGCCCGGGCATGCGCGCCGGTGTCGACCAGCTCTTCAAGTATACCCGCGCTGCCGATCAACGTTGGCGTGCGGATGGATTGCAGGAACTTGCGCCGCAAGGTGGGCACGATCGTCGTATAGGCGGCGCGCACCCAGCCAAAAGTGGGGCGGTCGCGGTAACGGTCAGGATGCAGCTCTTTCATCATCTGCTTGACCGAACCGCGATAGTTGATTTCACCCAGGGTGATCGTCGTAAGGCTTTCGCTGGTTTTTTTCACGCGTTCCAGAATGCGGCTGTATCCGGCCACGGGCGTTTCAACATCTTTCATGCCGATCGAGCAGGCAAGATTGAAGATGGCGCGCAAGACAGGGCGGAAGACCGCTGGCAAGCCCAGGCGGTATATGTCGAACATCGGGGAGCTCATGATGGCGGCCTGGAATACGTCCGGGTGTTTGTGCAGATAGATCAAGCCGCTATGGCCGCTTAGTGAATGATTGCTCATGATCAAAGGCTTCTTAGTATCGTGCTTGACCACCTGATGAACGAAACAGTGCAGATCGCTCACATGATGGAGAGTGTCTTTGGGACTGGGGTTGTGGTTTGGGTTCTTCCCATCGGAAAGCCCATAGCCCGCAAGATCGTAAGCCCAGACGTCGAAACCCTGATGCTGGTACCAGCCAATCGTTTCATAATAGAGATCGAGGCTTTCGCCCGCGCCATGGCGGTGGATGATTGTGCCGCGCTTACGTCCGGTCTGGGACGGGGCATAGGCGTAACGAATAAATTCGCCGCGTTCATTTGTGAAGAAATGATCGCCGCTCCATTCCGCGGGGAGGGTTGTCGCCCGCTTGAAATGTTCGCGCAGTTTACTCGAGTCCATTCGTGAAGGCCCTGTTATTCTATATTATCAATCTGATCAGATTGTATTTTTCAGGGATCCTAGCACACGGGTTCGTAAAGGGGAAATTTTCATACTGCGGTGCGGCAATCCTGACGGCGGCGACCGTAAAGCCCTATGCCTCTCCTTGTATAATTTTACATATAGACTGGCGTAGCGTTAAGCCGGGCAAAAGATTGCCATTGTCCCCGGAATCGGCGGAGACGACCTGCTCCTTGAATCTGGCCGTTAGTCAATGCTCCAGCGCCTTGACGATGTCTTCGGTCATCTTTTTGGCGTCGCCCAGAAGCATCATGGTGTTGTCGGCGAAGAAGAGCGGATTGTCGATCCCGGCATAACCCGAACCCATCGAGCGCTTGACGAACAGCACTGTCTTGGCCTTTTCGACATCCAGCACCGGCATGCCGTAAATCGGCGATGAGGGGTCGTTCTTGGCCGAGGGATTGGTGATGTCGTTCGCACCGATCACATAAACGACATCTGTCATCGCGAAGTCGCGGTTGATGTCTTCCAGCTCCAGCACGTCGTCATAAGGCACGCTGGCTTCGGCCAGCAGCACGTTCATGTGGCCGGGCATGCGGCCCGCAACCGGGTGGATGGCGTAACGCACTTTCACACCCTCTTTCTTGAGCAGGTCGGCGGCTTCGCGCAGTGCATGCTGGGCCTGCGCCACCGCCATGCCGTAGCCGGGCACGATAATGACGCTGGAGGCGTTTTTCAGGATATAGGCGGCGTCTTCAGCGGAGCCGATTTTGGCCGTGCGGTCGCCCATGCTGGCCGCTGCGCTGGCCGTCTGCTCGCCGCCGAAACCGCCCAGAATGACGTTCATGAAGGAACGGTTCATCCCTTTGCACATGATGTAGGAGAGGATCGCGCCTGAAGCCCCGACCAGCGCGCCGGTAACGATCAGCAGGTTGTTATGCAGCGTAAAACCGATGCCCGCCGCCGCCCAGCCTGAGTAGGAATTGAGCATTGAAACGATCACCGGCATATCAGCGCCGCCGATGGGCAGGATCAGCAGTACGCCGAGCGCCAGCGCCAGCACGATCACAAGGAAGAACAGGAAGGCGCTCTGCGTTGTGCAGAGCATGACGATCAGGAAAGCAAGCAGACCACCCAATGCGGCATTGAGCAAATGCTGCCCCTTGAATGTCAGAGGCTTGCCGGTGATGACCCCTTGCAGCTTGCCCCAGGCGATGATCGAACCCGTGAAGGTGATCGCGCCGATGGCAACTCCCAGCGACATTTCAATCAGACTGGCAACCTTGATATTGCCCGCCACGCCGATGTGGTAGGCCTCGGGATTGGTGAAGGCCGCCGCTGCGACGAATACAGCCGCCAGACCGACAAGGGAGTGGAAGGCCGCGACCAGTTGAGGCAGGGCCGTCATCTGGATTTTCATCGCGATGATAGTGCCGATGGTGCCACCGATAATCACTCCGGCGACGATCCAGCCGTAAGAGACGACATTCGGCAGAAGCAATGTCGTCAGCACGGCCAGGCCCATGCCGCACATGCCGTACATCAGGCCGCCGCGCGCGCTTTCCGGATGAGAAAGTCCGCGCAGCGCCATGATGAAGCAGACAGAGGCGACGAGGTAGGCGAGAGGAGCGAGTGTTTCCATGATGTATATAACCCTTAAGATTTTTTCTTGAACATCGCGAGCATGCGGCGGGTGACGATGAAGCCGCCGAAGATATTGATGCTGGCAAGAATAACGGCGAGGAAGCCGAGGAATTTGGAGAACGTCAGTCCCGCCGGGCCTGCGGCAATCAGCGCGCCTACGATGATGACCGAGGAAATGGCGTTGGTGATGGCCATCAGCGGCGAATGCAGCGCCGGGGTGACGCGCCAGACGACGTAATAACCGACGAAGCAGGCCAGCACGAACACGGTCAGCCCGGTCACGAGAAAATCGTCGCCGCCGGCATGGCTTAAGGATTGCGATGCTTGCAAGGCGATTTCGGCGGCCATGTCCGACAGCACTTTGGCCTGATTGGCCAGATCGGCGGCATTCTCGGTGAGGTTGGTGTCGTTTGACATTGATGTGTCTCCTAAACTTGTCATCCTGAGGGGTTCAGCCCAAAGGATCTCCTTGGTTTTCCCGGTGTCATCCTTCGCTTGCGCTTAAGGATGACACCGCATGTTTATTTAAGCTGCCGCTTTCGCGCCGCCGAATTGTGGATGAATAAGCGCGCCGTCACGAGTGAGCGCGATACCCTTGATAATGTCGTCGTCCCAGTTGATATTCAGCGTTTTCGTTTCCTTGTCGACGATCAGGTTGATCAGGTTCAGCAGGTTGCGGGCATACAGCGCCGAGGCGTCGGTGGCGATGCGGCTTGGTACGTTCATGTGTCCGATAATGCTGACACCGTTCTTTTTCACGACTTTGCCGGCTTCCGCGAGTTCGCAATTGCCGCCTTGCTCGACGGCGAGATCGACGATCACAGAGCCCGGCTTCATCGATTCGACCATCTTCGCCGTGACAAGACGCGGCGCCGGGCGGCCCGGGATCAGCGCGGTGGTGATGACAATATCCTGCTTGGCGATGGTTTCTTCGATCAATGCGGCCTGCTTGGCTTTGTAGGCATCCGACATCTCTCTGGCGTAGCCGCCCGCGGTTTCGGCGGCCTTGGTTTCTTCATCCTCGACCATGACGAAATTCGCGCCCAGCGATTGCACCTGTTCTCTGGCGGCCATCCGCACATCGGTGGCGGAGACGATGGCCCCCAAGCGGCGGGCGGTGGCGATCGCCTGCAGCCCGGCAACGCCAGCGCCCATGATAAAGATCTTGGCGGGGGGGATGGTCCCGGCGGCTGTCATCATCATCGGGAAGCCGCGTGTGAAGTGCTCGGCGGCATCCAGCACAGCTTTATAGCCGGCGAGGTTGGATTGGGAGGATAGTACGTCCATGGCCTGTGCGCGGGTGATGCGCGGCACCAGCTCCATCGCGAGCGCGTTGATGCCTTTGCCGGCAAAGCTCTCAATCAGGTCTGCGTTCTTATAAGGGGCCAGAATACCAATCAGCAGGGCGCCCTTTTTCATAGTGCTGATGGTTGCGTTGTCCGGCGCTTGCACACACAAAACGATATCGGCATCTTTCACGGCATCTCCTGCGCTGGCGCAGAGAACGGCCCCGGCATCTTTATACATATTGTCTATATAAGATGCCTCCGTTCCTGCATCCTGCTGCACGTTTACAACGCATCCCAGTGCAACGTATTTCTTTATAGTTTCGGGAATTGCGGCGACGCGGCGCTCACAGGGGGCAGTTTCCTTGAGAATTGCGAGGGTCAGGGGCACGGCTTTCATCCTCAAATTTACAGAATACAAAGACTCTGCGGTGAACATTCGAACAGACGATGCCTCAACTCCCTGTCTTTGTGAAGCCCTTATCCTCGGGTGAGCGCCATTCATCACCGAACTCTTCTGCCATAGCTTGCGCCAAGCCTTGTTTTTGTTTAGATTCAACGTATTAGATTTTATTCTTTAGAACCTGTCACATTCCTGTCTTTGAACCCGATGATGTTTACAAAACCTTTGCGATTATTGCTGTGTGCCGGTGTCTCAGCGCTGGCGCTTATTCCGTGCGCACTGCCGGCGCAGGCCGAAGAACTGACCCAGGCCGTTGTGCGGGCGTTGAATCAACATCCGACAGTGATTGCAGCGCTGGCCAATCGAGACGCGCTGGCCCATGAGCGTCAGGAATACGTTTCTGATTATTTTCCCGAGTTGAATGTCAGTGCTTCGAGTGGGCGCATGTACGCCGATAACAGCACCAGCCGCGGCCTCAGCGTTACGCGGGGGGCGGGATATTCATGGGTGAACGAAGGCTCCGTTTCGCTGCGGCAGATGATCTTCGACGGTTTTGAAACAATGAACCGGGTCGAAGCCGCAAGCGCGCGCAAGGATTCCGCAAATCTCGATATTATCGACATCCGCGAATCCCTGGCGATGCGGGCGGTGGCGGTTTATCTTGATGTGTTGCGCAATCAGGAAACTCTGGAAAGGCTGCGTGCCCAGCAGGTCAAGCTTGACGATTATATCAAGCGTATCGAAACGCTGGTCGAGGAGGGCGTCGTCGATGAATCGATGGCGGCGCAGGCGCGGGACGTGCGCGCCCAGTTGAAAAGCACGGAAGCCACTGTTGAAGGCTCGTTGGCTGTGGCCAAGGCCGATTACCGCGAGGTCATAGGGCGTGAGCCCGAGGGCGGAATGGTTCTCCCCGGGGCGCAGAGCGGTATTTTGCCGCCTGATGTCGAAAAGGCCGTGCAGACGGCTTTGCAAACACATCCTTCTTTGCGCGCGGCCGATTTGTCCGCCATCGCGTATGAACGCGATGCGGAAGCCGAGGAAGGCGTTTTATATCCCGACGTCAGCGGTGAGGTGTCTTATCTCAAGCGCGACCAGCGCGACCTTATCGGCGGCGAGTCTTTGGATACGCGAGCGATGCTGCGTGTCAACTGGACGCTGCAGACCGGGGGTGAGCAATTCTCGCGCATCAAGAAGACCAAATTCCGTGAAAGCGAGTCGCGCGCCCGCCGGCAGGAGCGCGAGCGCCAGATAGAACGCGCCGTGCGCGCCGCCTATGCCGATATGGACTCGACCGTCCGGCAAGTGTCGGTTTTGAAAGACCGGGTGCGGCTGGGCCAGGATTTGATGCGTACGCAAACGACCCAGTTTGAAGGCGCGCGGATTTCTCTTCTGCAGCTTATGCAGACCGATAACGCCTTGTTCAATAGCGAGATGACGCTGTTGAACGGGGAGTATCGACATCTGGCCGCGCAATACGCAGCGTTGGCGGGCATGGGCAAGCTGCAGGAAAGCTTTAATATCGCTCCTGTGGCGGCGCCTGCTCATGAATAAGCCGGCGGACGCAAAAGACAAGAAAGATCCCTTGCTTGAATGTCTGGTGTTCCTGACGGCCCACCACGGACATGCCCGCTCGGCTGAGGCGCTGAAAGCGGGGCTTTCCTATGACGAGAAAGGCATGACTCCGGAAACCTTCTGCGAGGCGGCGCAACGTCTGGGTTTTAGAACCAAGGTCAAGGAAAGCGCATCGTTGAGAGCCGTATCCGGTGATGTTCTTCCCGCCGTTATGGCCATGAAGGGCGCGCGCGCCATCGTACTGGTATCCAAGGGTAAAGACGGCAAGGCTCGCGTGTACGACCCGGCGACAGCGGAAGCGCGCGAGGTTAAAATCGCCGATCTTGATAAGGCTTATGCGGGGTACCATATCCTGATTCATCCGACATCGGTTTTCACCGATCCGGCGCAGGCGCACCCTGAAGATTACGACCGTTCGTGGTTCTGGTCGCTTGTGCATGATTGCAAGGGCATATATGGCCGCGTCGTTGTGGCCTCGATCCTGATTAACCTGTTTGGCCTGGTCAGCCCGCTTTTTATTATGAACGTCTATGACCGCGTTATCCCCAACGCAGCGATTGAAACCGGATGGGTACTGGCGATCGGTGCGCTGACGGCGTTCGCGTTCGATTTCATTATGCGGACGCTGCGCGGCTATTTCATCGATGTCGCCGGGCGGCGGATCGATGTCGTGGCCAGTCGCCGGATCTACGATCAGGTTCTGAATATGAAGCTGTCTGGAAAACCCGCATCCGGCGGCGCGTTTGCCAACATGCTGCGCGAATTCGATTCTGTGCGTGATTTCATTACGTCGGCGACTCTGACGGCGCTGGTCGATCTGCCATTCACCTTGCTGTTCTTGCTGGCGATCTATTTGCTGGCCGGGCCTGTGGCGTTGATGTTGTTCTTCCTGATCATGGCCGTGGCCGGGATTGGAATGCTGCTGCAGGTGTCGTTGCGGGCGCTGGTAGCGCGTTCGACTCACGCGGCCGAAGCCAAGCATGGCTTGCTGGTGGAAACGATAGGTGCTCTCGAAGCCATCAAATCGATCGGCGCGGACGGGCGGTTGCGTGCGCGTTACGGCACGCATGTCGGGGAAGCAGCGGAATTTGCCACGCATTCGCGTTTTATTTCCGGGCTGGGAGTCAATATCGCCACCTTCTTGCAGCAATCATCGGCGATTATCATCGTATTAATGGGCATGTACATGGTGCGCGACGGCGACATGAGCATGGGCGCCCTGATCGCAGCGGTGATGTTGGGCGGGCGGGCTATCGCCCCGATCGGCCAGGTGGCCAATTTGCTGACCCGCTATCATCAGTCGCGTTCATCGCTGAACGGTCTGAACAGTTTGATGGCCAAGGCAATAGAGCGCCCCGCGCACAAGCAGTTTCTGCACCGCCCCCATCTGGAGGGCAAGATTGCTTTCGACCGCGTCTGTTTTTCCTATCCCGGCACAGATCGCAATGTGCTGGACAATTTGTCGTTTACCCTTGGTGCGGGTGAAAAAACAGGCATTATCGGGCGCGTGGGCTCGGGGAAGAGCACGATTGCGCGCCTGATGATGGGGTTGTATGAACCGCAGAGCGGCGCGTTGCTGGCGGATGATACGGATTATCGTCAGATCGATCCTGCCGATTTGCGCCGGAATATCGCCTATATCGCGCAGGATGTGGTGCTGTTTCGCGGCACTATCCGTGAAAACATCGCGATTGCCAGGCCTCAGGCTTCGGAAGCTGAAATCCTTGAGGCGGCGCAAGCATCGGGCGTGCATGAGTTCATCTCGCGGCATCCGATGGGGTATGACGCGCCGGTGGGGGAGCGCGGCGAAGGGCTTTCGGGCGGGCAGCGCCAGGCGATCGCTTTGGCGCGCGCCATGCTTTTGAAGCCGCAAATCTTCGTATGCGACGAGCCTACCAATGCGATGGACTCCTTCGCCGAGGAAGCCTTCGTTCGCCATATCAAGGGGCAGATCGCCGACAAGACATTCGTGCTGATCACGCATCGCCAGAATTTGCTGACTCTGGTGGATCGTCTGATATTGATCGACCAGGGCAAAATTCTGATGGACGACAGCCGTGATCGTGTGTTGCAGGCGCTGGCGCAGGGGCGTCTTTCTTCACCTCAGGCGCAGCAGGGGGCAGCATGAACGATTCCCCGCAAGATATAGAATTCATGGAGCAACTGGCCGCCGCCGCGCGGATGAAGCCTCATGCGGCATCGAATATCCTGTTGTGGTCGATTGCCGCGATGATCGTTTTTTTCATTCTCTGGGCCAGCTTTTCGGAAATCGAAGAATTGACCCGCGGGCAGGGGCAGGTGGTGCCGACGCAGGAAATTCAGGTGGTGCAAAGCCTTGAGGGGGGTATTCTGCAGGAGCTTTTGGTGGCGCAGGGCGACCGTGTGGCCAAAGGACAGGTTTTGATGCGCCTGAGCGATGTCATGTTCGCATCCGAAGAGCGTGGCGCCGAGGCCAAGGCCGATAGCCTGAAACTGAAGACGGCGCGCCTTGAGGCCGAGGCCGAGGGCAAGGATTTTATTGTTGCCGAGGATTTGAAGGCGCGTGCGCCGGAAATCGCCCGGAATGAACTGGCGCTCTATCAGTCGCGCCAGCAGGAACTGAAGAACGCCCTTTCGATCCTTGACGATAAAATTCAAAAAGTGAAGGCAGATCAGGATGAAACGCAGGCGCAGATCAACCGCTTGTCCTCAAGCCGCGGGTTGCTCAATCAGGAACTGGCGATTACGCGTGAAATGGTGGCCAAAAAAGCGGTTTCCAAACTGGAGCAAATGCGCCTCGAACGCGAAGTCGCCGATATCGGCGGGCAGATCAACGCCTTGCAGGAAAAATCGGGCGGTTTGAAATCGGAACTGAGCGCCGCGGAACGCCAGCGCGCCGATCAGCAGGATCGCTTCCGCAGCCAGGCCTTAACCGAGCTGTCCGAGGTCAAGACGCAAAGCGCGTTGCTGACTGAGAATTTGCGTTCCATCGGCGATCGCGTCAGCCGTGCGGAATTGAAGGCTCCGGTCGAAGGTATCGTCAACAATATCGCCGTGCGGACGATTGGCGGCGTCATCGAACCTGCGCAAAAACTGGTAGAAATCGTCCCGGTCGACAGTGCGCTTAAGATTATCGCCAAAGTGTTGCCAAGCGATGTCGCCTTCTTGCGGGTCGGGCAAGACGTGAAGGTCAAAATCAGCGCCTACGACCCGCAGCGTTATGGTGCGCTCGATGGCAAACTGGTGCGGATCGGCGCCAGCACCGTCAGTGATAGTGAAGGCAATGTTTTTTTCGAGATAGAGGTGCGAACCGCCAGGAACTATCTTGGCGCCGCCGAGCATCCGCTGGCTGTCACGCCCGGCATGGTTGCCGATACGGAAGTCGTCACAGGCAAGCGCACCATCATGCAATATCTTCTGAAACCTTTCCTGCAGGCGCGCGATCGCGCTTTGCGCGAGCCGTGAGGCCGGCGCCATGTCACGGTTCGTCCATAGCCGCCTGTTTCACTTCCTGATACTATTCGTGTTGCTGCTGGGGTTGACCTACTATAGCGGCTCCAGCCACAGCACGCGCAAACAACTACAGTATAAGGTCTTCGATACTTTTAACCGCCTGCACCCGCGGCCCCCGACGAGCGACATTGTAATCGTCGATATTGACGAACCCTCATTGGATCGTCTCGGGCAATGGCCGTGGCCGCGCACGGTGATGGCCGATCTGGTGACGCGCCTTAAGCAAATGGGCGCGCGATCCATAACTTTCGATATGGTCTTTGCGGAAGAAGATCGGACTTCGCCGGTTCATATCGCCGAGCGTTTGCCGGATCAGGACGATATGAGATCTGTGCGGCAGGCGCTGGCGGGATTGCCCGATAACGACGATGTGCTCGCCCGGGCGATTGCGGATGCGGGTAATGTCGTGATGGGATTTACCAATTCCTCGGAAGGGGGGCATTACCGCGTACCCGTAGCGACAAAACCGATCCGGTTTTTGCCCAAGAACAATGAAGAGGCGATTCGCAATCTCTTCGTGGCCGAGTCTTACTGGAGCCCTTATATTGCGGCGAGTCTCGACGGTTTGAGCCGGGCCGCGGCAGGCAATGCCCATTTCAGCGCCGCACCGGATGTCGACGGCATCATCCGTCAACTGCCTTTGCTGCAGTCTTTCAGCGGGCGCGTCGATGGCAAAGCCGAACAAGGGCCTTATCCCGTGCTGGGGCTTGAGGCGCTGCGCGTGGCCGTCGATCCCCGGATGTTCAACCAGATTGTTTTGCGGCCCGAACGCGAGAATACAGTTTTCAGTTCGGAATACAAACTCAGGATTGCCGAGCGTTACGATGTACCCGTGGATCCGCATAGCCGTTTTTGGATGCATTACCGCGAGATCGACAAAAACGAATATTTATCGGCGTATAAGGTCTTCTCGGATGAATTTGCGGAGGAAGTCGGGTCGCGGATCAGGAACAAGATCGTTTTTATAGGCACGAGCTCGATCGGGTTGAAGGATATCCGGTCTTCGCCGCTCAATTTGTCGATCCCCGGCGTGGAGATGCATGTGAACATGGTCGAACAAATCCTGCAACAGCGATTCCTGCAGCGCCCGGCAGTGGTCGCCGGGGCGGAGTTCATGGCGATTCTTGTCGTGGGGCTTCTGATCATCGTTTCTGCGCCATTTGTGAACGCCGTTCTGATGGGCGTGGTATGCCTGTTGCTGATTCTGGGAGGGTTTTCCCTTTCCTGGCATGCCTATACGGAGTGGGGGTTGCTGCTCGATCCGGCTTACCCGGGCCTTTCCGTTACGCTGATTTTTCTGGTTTCGACCTTGCTCAGCTATATTCGCACAGAAGCCGACCGCCGGCAGGTGCGGAACGCCTTTGGCCATTATATTTCACCCGACTTCATGCGTGAGTTGACGGAAAACCCGGACAAGCTGGTTCTGGGCGGGGAGACGCGCGATTTAACCGTGATGTTCACCGATATCCGCAATTTTACCAGTCTTTCCGAGCGATTGAGCCCGGCGGAGCTTATTCAGTTGATGAACGATTTCCTGACGCCGATGTCGGATCTTGTCATGGAAAACCGAGGCACCATCGATAAATTCATGGGCGATGCGATGATGGCGTTCTGGAACGCGCCGCTTGACGACCCCGAGCATGCCCGTCACGCTTGCCTGACGGCTCTGCACATGAATGAAGCCCTCAAGCCAATCAATGAAAGGTTGCGCAAGGAAGCGGAGGATGGCGGCCGGCTGCCGCTGCTTTTGCAGGCGGGCATAGGGATAAACAGCGGCCCGGCATCGGTCGGGAACATGGGATCGCGGCACCGTTTTGCCTATTCCGCGCTGGGTGACAATGTCAATCTGGCCTCCCGGCTTGAAGGGCAGACGAAATTTTACGGCGTCGATAATCTGATCGGGGCGGCGACGCAGGCGCAGGTGCCGGATCTGGCGACGCTGGAGCTGGATTTGTTGCGCGTCAAAGGCAAGAACGAACCTGTCCGGATATATACCTTGCTGGGCGATGCCGCCCTGGTGCAGGCTGCGGGTTTCCAGAGTTGGAAAAAGACGCATGAAGAGATGCTGGCGCTTTATCGCCTGCAGGAATTTTCCCGAGCCGAGGATGCTGTCGTTCAATGCCTCAATCTGTCGGCGGGCCGTTTGCAAGCCTATTACGATATGTTTCGCGTGCGCATGAACGATCTAAAAACAAACCGCCCCGGCGATGACTGGGACGGCGTGTTTGTGGCAACCAGCAAGTAGCCCTCAGGTAATATTCACAACGATATCCTGATCGATCATCAGTTGATAACCGCTGCCAAGCCCATACACATTAAAGCCTGCGTTGTTCCCCAGATAGCTAAGGCCGGTCAGGGCTGAAACCTGAGTTGTGCTGGCACCGGCCTGAGATGTTCCAACAAGGTTATCCAGGTACAAGGTTTCCGCATCGACATCGCCGGTTTCACCGATCCTGAGCGTGTAGCGGCTCCCGAAACCGGCGTTATGCAAATCATTGCTGGACTGCATCAGGCTGAAAATATCGTTCAGGCCGATGATAGCCGATTGCGCTGAACTGGCGCCGAACCTGATTTCCTCGATGCTGTGGAGTTCGCTCAGGTTCTTCAGATTGATGCCGCCGCCATCGAGCAAGTTGACGACATCATAGCCGTTGCCGCCGTCAAGAACGCGGGCCGGGCTGCCTATGCCATAAAGGTTGATCGTATCATTGCCATCGCCGCCCTGGAAGCTGATGTTCATATAAGTATTGCCGCTGTTCAGGTTGCTCATGATGTTATTGGCGTTGCTGCCCACCAGCGCGTCGTTGTTGCTGGAAGCGATCATATTCGCGGGCGCGTTGGCGCCGGGCCCGGCATCGGTGTGCAGGTTGGGGTTGGGCCCGGCCAGATCGAACGGGTCGCCGCGACCATAGGTAAGGAAATAGCCGCCGTCGTTGTTGTTGAACTGTGGCGAACTTATCAGCAAATCTTCAAAACCGTCGCCGTTCTGGTCGCCCACGCCCAGACCGATAATATTGATCGTACCGGGCAATCCGTGGTTGGCGAGGTCGATCGTCATGTGGTAGCCAGCGCCGGGGTTGTTGACCAGCCAGTTTGGATCCACGCTTATCGACGCGCCGAGAGAGGGGTCGCCATAAATCACGAAGGCATCAATAATGTTTCCGGTGCGGATGGCGACAAAAATATCGTCATAGCCGTCGCCGTTGAAATCGCCCGCCGAACCGGCGCCGACCATATCGCCAGGACTGTTTATGGTAAGGCCGACAGCGCCGCCGCTGTTGCCATAGGTGATGTAAACGGCATCGTTGCTGGCGGCTGTGGCGTCGATCAGCAGATCGCTTCTGCCGTCGCCGTCCAGATCGCCCAGGTCGTAAAGCGGGATGGAGTCTCCGGGCGCGACGCCAATCAGCGGCGTGGAGACAATGAAGGACAATGAGTCGCTTCCTGCGTCGTTACCAAGGAAGATTTTGACAAATCCATTGGCGGCCGAGCCGCTGCCGGCAACGGCCAGATCGCCGAACCCGTCATTGTTGTAATCGGCCAGTCCTGTCATGGAAACGCCGATCAGGCTGTTGGCGGAGCCGGTGTGGAAGGTTGAGAAACCGGCTGTTCCGGTGAATGTGAAAGAGGAATTGCCCTGATATCCAAAAATATGGCCATCGCCGCCATTATACTCTTCAGAGCCCGCAAAGGCGTCGGCGAAACCGTCGCCATCGAAATCGACAAGAGCGACAGAGGAACCCAGATTGTCGCCAAACGTGCCGTTGTCTTCGGAGGAAGAGCCGGTTTGTCCAGAGCGTATGCGCACTTCACCCGCATCTGAAGACACCGTAGGCAGGCCAATCACCATGTCCAGCTTACCGTCGCCGTTGAGGTCGGCGCCGCCGGCGATCGCCATAAGGGCGGCATCTGTGGGCACGTTGTAGAGTGTGGCGCTGCTGTCATCGTGTATGAAGCCCACGGATGCAACGCTGGTGGCAACGGCAAAATCGAAATTGCCGTCTTTGTTGTCGTCGCCGAGATAGGCTGTGGCGAAACCGTAGCCTTTACCCGTGACGCCGTTATGTTCGACGCCGTCGGTGGCGCTGATCGTGTCGAGGTTGAGAGTCGGTGGCGGGCTAATCGGCGCTGCGATATTTTCGAAGTCGTTATAGACTGCACTGTCTTGCGCGTGCGTTGTCCGGCCATCGGCCAGGCGCACGCCGATCACGACAGAGCCGATCAATGTTCCCAGGCTCATGCTGAGGATATCTGCCGCGCCATCGGCGGTCAGGATGATCTTGTACACGCCGGGCCCTTCGTGCAGCAGTTCGAACATCGGCGTGCTGGATGCGCTTAAAGGGGCGCTGAGGATTGTCATCTCGGCGCCGGGATAGGCCAGGGTCGTATAGGCGATCCCGACAACACTGCCGGCTACGGCATTGTCGTCGACCCGCATCTTGACCACCAACTCAAGCGGCGGCAATGGCGGTGGTTCTGTGGCGCCGGTTGTCGCCGTTGCGATTTTTTCATCTGTCGTGCCGGATGGCGGCGGTGGCGGCGGCATGTTCGGTGCCAGAATAATACTGTCGCCGCTCATGATATGGGCGCCGAGCAGGGGCTGGTGATAGGGGTTATTGGGATTAAGCGCCACAGATTGATCGAAACCGGTTTGCAGCGGGTCGTTATAGACGTTGTATTCGGCCAGAACCGGTTTATCTTCTGCCGTTGCGGGATCCTGCAAGGCGCCGTCTTGGTCGGCGGGGGGTTCGGGCTGTGCTGCGCCATCCAGCGGCGCGGCCTCGCCGGCGGGGGCTTCTTCACCCGGCGCATCCACTGTGCCTTCGACTGCGCCTTCCGCCGCGGGTTCTCCTGCGGGGGCGGATTCCGGAATCGTACCGTCAATCGAGCCATCCGTTTCATTCAGGGTGTTGAAGAATGTCGGCGCTACGGATTGAATCGTGCCGTAATCGTTTTTGATATCATCGGTGCCCAGTTGCCCGCGTTCGACGATCTGATCCTCATGGCCGGTCAATGTCGCGGTTTCATATTGCTGATCCAGCGTGACTTCGCCGCTGCCGTTGCGGATGACGATAGCGCCTTCGACCACGGTGATCTGGCTTTCGCCGTCAGGGTTGATTGTCCCGGCGATGGTGGTGCCGCGGATGCCGATGGATCCGACAGGCGTGTCGATCTGCACGTCATCGGGATCGTCGCGCCCGATCAGGCCGGAGGTGAAAACAAAAATCCCGCGCAGGATGGATACGTTGGTCTCTCCGCTTTGCGCGGCGGGATCGAAGATGTATTCGTCGATCGTCATGCGCGCGTTGCTGGAAACGGCAAAGCTGGATTCATCGACGAAGACGATATTAACGGCGCCGCCGGCGGCTGTTTCAACGATGTCGCCTTGATGGATTTCCATCCCGAGCGTGATTTTTTCACTGCTGCCGTCTGTGTGCGTCACGGTGGCGTCGCCCGAAACCTCGCGCACGCTGCCCACGGGTGAAGCATCATTGGCGGTGTCCTGAGCGGCGTACTGCAGGGCATCGGCCTTGATAAAGGAGTTGACCAGTTCAGGCGTGAGCAGGCTGCCGTGCGTAGTCGCCAAAGCCGGCGGCGTCAAGGCGCTGAAATAATCTTCAATGATGATTTGCCGGCCATCCGATCCTTGCAGGATAAGATCCTGTCCGTCGCGCAGCATGTCGCCTTGTCCAAGAGCGTCAGTTTCCGGCAAGGATATACGGGATTGCCCATCAGCCTTGATGACCGTGAGTTGGCCCTCGTGACTTCCGGACTGTCCGCTTTGATCATCGAATGTTTCGCGCGCCATCTTAAAAATTCCCCACTTTAACGAATGTGCCCTTTCGGGCTTTGAACGTTCCCAAACAGCTTTCAGTTAAACGCTTGTCACCATTGTTTCCCCCGGCCCGGCCGGATTTCATGCAAAAACGAAAATCCCAAAAACAAAGCATGAGTTGCGGCCAAAGACCGCGTATCTTTACAGTCTAGCGGAAAATTGCTTAATTTCAGGTAATCTTTAGCTGGTATTTTATTCAAAGTCAGGCAGATATCCGGACGGGCTGCCAGGTTTTGAGGAGTTCGATAACCTTTTGTTCCGGCAGGGGTTTTGCAAAGTGATAGCCTTGGGCGGCTTCGCAACCCATTTGGCGCAGGAGAGCGGCTTCTTCGCGGGTTTCAACGCCTTCAGCGATAATATTCAATCCCATGTTTTGCCCCAGCCCGATGATGGAGCGCACCAGTTCGCGGCTGCGGTTGTCTTTTTCCATGACGCGGATGAAGCTCTGGTCGATTTTCAGGGTTTCGATAGGGAAGTAGTAAAGATAGCTGAGCGAGGAGTAGCCGGTGCCAAAATCGTCGATCGAGATTCCCATGCCGGCATCGCGGCATCGTTGCAGCGTTTCCTTGGCGCAATCGGGTTGCTGCATCAGCAGACGTTCAGTGATTTCCAGCTTGATTTGCCACGGTTTGAGGCCGCTCGCGGCGGTCGTTCCTACGGTGTTTTCAACAAAGTCGGCTTCAACGAAATCGTGGCTGGAAAAATTGACGCTGACGTAAAGCTGTTCTTTTTGCCCGAGCGCTTCTTCCATGCGCTTGAGCGCGGCGCAGGATTCTTTCAACGCCCACTTGCTGGCATCGACAATCAGGCCGCTTTTTTCGGCGATGGGAATAAAGATGCCGGGGGAGATAAAACCTTTTTCCGGGTGCGTCCAGCGCATCAGCGCTTCAAAACCGAGCACGGTTCCGGCGGCCAGATCGACAATCGGCTGGTAGTGAAGTTCGAGTTGATTGTTCTCCAGCGCGTGTTTGAATTCATTCGATATCGTGACTGATTCGACGACATCGCTCTGGCTGGCGTAGTGTCGCTCCAGAATTTCCGGCGGCGGCACGGCCGCGCTTTCGTGCAGTATCTCGGCCCGGGTCAGCGTGTCGCGGAAACGGGTCAGGATCACCTGGGAGATCATCTGAATGACAGGATCCGACGTTTTCAGGCGCTGGGCGAAGTCCTCGCGGGTAATCTCTAGCATCTTGCAATCTTTCATTGCCCGCACTGTGGCGACGCGCGGGCCCTGGTCGACGATGGCCATTTCCCCGATAATGGTGCCGGGGCCGCGTGTGCTGATGACCTGAGATTTTCCATCGCTGCGCTGGATCAGGATTTCGACTTGTCCCTCTTCGATGATATAGGCGCAGTCGCCTTTCTCCCCCTGCGTGAGGATGATATCGCCTGATTTGAACATCCGTCTGGATTGTAGACCGCTCATGAAAGCGTTTGTCCTTCGAAGTTTACGTTACTGCTTGCCCTGGCAGGCGTGAAAGTCCCCATAACTTTTCACATTTACTATGCAGGATATGGGGTTAGCGTGTGGTTAATGCAGCGCCAGTCTGCAGTTTCCATTATGCGTGCTGTCGGGCGACTTGGCAAACGCCGCATTTGGGTTCATAATTTAAAAGCTAGAGTCTTCTTTTTCATAATTTTTTTTGGAATTTTTCCCAATGACCCCCTTGACATTGCTGGTTCTCTATATTGCCTTCCGGCTTAAGCAGTTTTCCTGCGATTTCTTATTACAGACTGACTGGATGGCCCTGAATAAGGGTAAGCCGGGGCGGGAGGGGTACAAGGCGTTGCTGACCCATACGGCTGTACATGGGGTGGGCACCACAATGATTGCCTTGCTTCTGGCGCCATCATTCTGGTGGCTGGGGCTGGTTGATTTCGTGATGCACAGCTTGGTTGATAGGTTGAAAGGCGTTTTTACCTTGCAAAAAGGCTGGTCTTATACGGATCGCTGGTTCTGGTGGTCGTTCGGACTGGATCAGGAAGCCCATAATTTCACGCATCTTGTTTATATCCTGATCATCCTGGCCTCGCTGGGCGGCCTCAAATTATAGAGATTTCAGGCTTTTCAGCTTGACAGAAGCGCATTCATCCCGTTATTGTCCGACCCTGATCAAGAATTCGAGCAAGGAAGACGAGCGATGAAAGTCGTTAACTCATTGAAAACGTTGAAGGTTCGTGACCGTAACTGCAAGATTGTCAAGCGCCGCGGTCGCGTTTACGTCATCAACAAAAAGAATCCGCGAATGAAAGCGCGTCAGGGCTGATCGGCTCTTTCAGGCTTTTCCCCAGCGTTTGAAATACCCGCCAGCTACAGCCTTGGCGGGTTTTTTACGTCCTCAACCCTTTCTTAGCATTCTTCAGGCGATAGTTGAGTTGAGACGAGGAGGGAACCGGGGCCATGGAGCAACTGCGCGATATCAGCGATCAGGACTTTCATGAAAGCGTCCGTCCCCGGCTTGAGCAGCTTGAGCTTGTGCGTCAGGCCAAGCGCGCGGCTTACCTTTTTCGCCGCAAGATCGCCATTCCGCTGGCGGCAGCACTGATACCGGTGTGCGCGTTGGTCGACTGGATGCTGCTGCGGCTGCAATCCGGCAGCGATGACAGCGTTGCCGGCATTACAATTGCGATGCTGGGCGCGCTTTATTACTGGGTGACCCAGCCCAGGCGCGAATACGCCAAGGCCTATAAAACAGACATCCTGCCACAGATCGCCCGTTTGTTCGGCAATCTCAGCTATCAAGTTGACGGCAAGATTCCCATGAGCGATCTGGAGCCCTCCAAAATCATTCCGTTCCACAATCGTTATAAATCGGAAGATTGTTTTACGGGTACCTATAAGGGAATCAGGATTACTTTGTCTGAAATTCATCTTGAGCGCCGCGAGCGTTCTGGCAAGCGCACAACTTACACCACCGTCTTCAAAGGGTTGGCGGTGCTGGTAGCGATGCCGCGTGAGAAATTCTATGGCCATACCGTGTTGATGGAGAATGTTTCGGGGTTTGGCAAATGGTTTCAGAAGCAATCGACCGGCCTTAAACATGCGGATCTGGTTGACCCTGAGTTCGAGAAAGCCTTCGATGTTTTTACAAACGATCAGGTCGAGGCGCGTTATCTGATCGACCCGGCCATGGTCGAGAACCTGAAGACGATGCGTGATGCGTATGATGCCAGGACGTTTTCGGCGGCTTATTACAAAAATCAGGTGCTGGTGTTGTTGCCTTCAAAGCATAATTATTTCGAACCGGCAAACATCGAGGTGCCGGCGACCGATTCACAGTCGATTATCAGCATGAAAGAGGAGTTGGGGCATATTTTATCGCTGGTGGATCGCCTTGAGGTTTATGACGCGGTGTCCTTGCATGCCGCGCGGCAAGACGGGCGCTTGCCCCCGGGAGAAGAGCTTCAGCCAGCCCCCGGACGGGTTGCGAATATTCTGTAAAATTGTTGAGTGGACTTTTATGCCGATCAAGAATGTGAATCACTGAGCGGCTTGGAAAAAATCCCTGTGCGTGGGCAGGGGCGCTCTGCTATAACCCTGATGAATTCAATCTCACCAGCGAAAGTGTGCTCATGTTTTCCAAGCTTTTTGGCTTCATGTCCGCCGATATGGGGATCGACCTCGGGACTGCCAATACGCTCGTTTACGTGCGTGACCGCGGTATCGTCCTGAACGAGCCGTCTGTTGTCGCCATTTCGATGAACAACGGCAAGAAAACCATCCTTGAGGTCGGTAACGAAGCCAAGCAGATGCTGGGGCGCACGCCGGGCAATATTGTTGCTATCCGCCCGTTGCGCGACGGTGTGATCGCGGACTTCGATGTAACCGAAGCGATGATCAAGCATTTCATCCGCAAGGTGCATAACCGCCGTTTTGGCGTCAGTCCGCGCATGATCATTTGTGTACCGTCGGGCGCGACCGCTGTCGAGCAGCGCGCCATCGTTGAATCGGCGCAGAGTGCGGGCGCAAGCGACGTTGCCTTGATCGAGGAGCCGATGGCCGCCGCTATTGGCGCAGGGTTGCCCGTGACCGAAGCCACAGGTTCGATGGTTGTCGATATCGGCGGCGGGACGACCGAGGTCGCGGTGATTTCCCTGGGCGGCATCGTTTATTCCAAGTCGGCACGTGTCGGCGGCGACAAAATGGACGATGCCATCATCAATTATATCCGCCGGGTGCATAACCTGCTGATCGGGGAAACCACTGCCGAGCGGATCAAGAAGGAGATCGGTTCCGCCTGCCCGCCCGCAGATGGTGAAGGGCGCAAGATGGAAATCAAGGGCCGCGACCTGATGAACGGCGTGCCCAAGGAGATCGTCGTCACGGAACGCCAGATCGCTGAAGCGCTGGCCGAACCGGTCGGGCAGATCGTGGAGGCGGTGAAGGTTGCGCTCGAACACACTCCGCCGGAACTGGCCGCCGATATCGTCGACAAAGGCATTGTGATGACGGGGGGAGGGTCGCTCCTGAGTAATCTTGATTATGTCCTGCGTCACGCCACAGGCCTGGCGGTCACGATTGCCGACGACCCGCTCTCCTGTGTGGCGCTAGGCGCCGGGCATGCGCTGGAGGAACTCAAGAATCTCAAAGGGATTCTGATTAACGGCAATTTTTATTAAAACTTGAGTCGCAATCCATACGACATACCCTTGAAATTTATCCACAAAACAGAGGCCCTGATCCTAGACGCAGGGCCTTTTTTCTTGTTAAACTGGATATATCAAGGGTTGCTTCTTCCCTTGTTTCCTTTTAGCAGTGAGGGTGTGTTTTTACGGTAACCGGTACCGCTATAAAAACGAACCCTTTATTTTCGATAATAGGACGCCAAGGCTTGCAGATTCGCTCACGCCCCAGAAGCCTGATCCGCATCGCCACGTTGCAAGCGTGGGGGCCGCGGGCGACATCGCTGTTTTTTGCCGTGGCGGCTCTGATCCTGTTTACGATGTCGTTCGCCAGCCCTAACAACATGCGGTCGTTACGCACCACGGCGGCGGATATATTTGCGCCCGTGCTGGCTGTGGTCAACTATCCGATAGAGCAGGCAGCGTCTTATGTGCGCGCCGTCACAGGGATTGCCGAGTTGCAAAGAGAGAATACGCGCCTGATGCAGGAAAACGCCCGTCTGCGCGAATGGTATCATGCCGCCCTGCAACTCAAGAGCGACAATGAATCGCTGCAAAAACTGTTGAAGGTGCAAATAGAGCCGCAGCATACGTTTATCACCGCCCGGATTATCGCCGATTCCGATACGGCCTTCGTGCGCAGCGTACTGGTTATGGCCGGCAGCGATCAGGGCGTTGATGCGGCGCAGGCTGTACTGGGCGGCGAGGGATTGCTGGGCCGGATTGTGGAAACCGGCAAAAGATCGTCGCATGTTCTTCTGGTAACGGATATGAATGCCCGGGTGCCGGTATTTGTCGGTGCCGGGAATATGCGCGCCATGCTGGCTGGAAACAATACGGATCGTCCCGAACTGATCCATTTGCCGCCGCAAGCGCAGGTCAAAGCGGGCGACCGTGTCGTGACATCCGGGCATGGCGGGCTTTATCCGCATGGCTTACCGGTGGGCGAAGTGGCGGCGGCTTCTGATGGCGCCTTGAATGTGCGTCTATATGCGGATATCGACAGGACGACTTATGTTCGCATCGTCAAGCGCACTGACGACCCAAATCTGAGGATTGCCCCGGTCGCCGCTCCTGAGGCCGATTGACCTGAGCGTTCTCAGTCTTTAGTTTCTTCTTTTATGGCAAGACGAAGAAAAAGCCGCGCTTCCGGCATTTCCGAGATATCGTTTTCGTGGCGGGGGCTCGAGACGATCATCAGGCTGTTTGTTGCTTATGTCCTGCTGGGTCTGCTCTTCCTTTTGAACCTGACGGCCTTGCCGATCCCGCATGCCGGGGTCATCAAGCCTGATTTCGTCTTGATGGCCGTTTATTACTGGGCCATTTTCAGGCCGCGCCTGATACCCACATGGCTGTGCTTTGGAGCCGGTATCTTGCTTGATGTATTGTCATTGACGCCGCCGGGCCTGCAGGCGTTTATTCTTGTTCTGGCGCAAAGTCTGGTGCGCGACCAACGGAAATTCCTGATGGCGCAGCCTTATATTTCCCTGTGGGCCATATTCGGTTTCGTGGCGATGATGGCCGCCGGCATTCAGTGGGGCCTCTTTGGGCTGGTCAACGATATGCAATGGCCGGCGATCATGCCGGTGGCAATCCGGGTGCTGGTGACTTTATGCCTGTTCCCCGTGGTAACGATGGCCTTGATCGGAACGCACCGTTTCTTGTCGCCTGCGCAGAACAGTTATCCTTGAAGGGCAAGGCATGGATCGCGATCAGGCCAGAATCAACACTTTCTCAAGACGTGCTTTCTTTGTCGGCGGCGTTCAGGGAATTTTACTGACCACGCTGGTGGGGCGGCTGGGATGGCTGCAGATCGCAGAAAGTCAGCGTTACCGCATGCTGGCTGAGAATAACCGCATCAACGTCAAGCTGGTCGCCCCGCCGCGCGGCCTGATTGTCGATCGTACGGGCAAGTTGCTCGCGATCAACGATCAGAATTTCCGTCTGGTCATCATTCCCGAGCAAACAGAAAAACTTGATGATACGCTGCGCCGCTTGCAGAAGCATATTGAGTTGACTGAAAAAGATGTCGAAAGGCTGAGGAAGCAGGCGAAGAAAAACACGCCTTTTTTCCCGCTGGAGGTGCGTGAAAATCTCGATTGGGAGACGGTGTCCCGCATCGAGGTCAATTTACCGGATCTGCCAGGCGTGGCGATTGACGTCGGTGAAGTTCGCAGCTATCCGATGGCTGAAGCGACGGCTCATATTTTGGGATATGTCGGCGCGGTCAGCAAGGGTGAGGAAAATGTCGATCCATTGCTGCGAATGCCGGGGTTTAAAATCGGCAAGACAGGACTGGAGAAAACCTATGACCGCGAATTGCGCGGCAAGGCCGGTACATCGGAAGTGGAAGTCAACGTTGTCGGACGGGAAGTGCGCGAATTGCGCAATACGCCGGCGGTTACGGGCAAGACGCTGCAACTGACGATCGATGCTGAATTGCAGGCCTTTACGCAGACCCGGCTTCTTGAGCAGCGCAGTGCTTCGGCTGTGATCATGGATGTGCGCTCTGGCGAATTATATGCTCTGGCGTCTTCGCCCAGTTTCAACCCGAACGAATTCGCCAAGGGCATTCCGGCGGATTTATGGGAGCAGTTGTTGGCCGATCCAGGGTTGCCGTTGAACAATAAGGCGGTCGGTGGAACCTATCCGCCGGGGTCGACGTTCAAGCTGATTACAGCGCTCGCTGCGCTGGAGGCGGGGATTATCAACGAACACACATCCACCTTTTGCCCCGGCCATTATGAGCTGGGCAATGCCCGCTTTCATTGCTGGAAGCGGGGTGGTCACGGCACGGTCAATCTTGTCAGGGCGCTGGCCGAATCCTGCGATACGTTTTTCTACAAGATTGCGGTCGATCTCGGGATCAACCGCATCGCCGACATGGCCAAGCGTTTCGGTCTGGCGCAGAAACTGGATGTCGAATTGCCGGAAGAACGGGTGGGATTGATGCCGACTACGCAATGGAAAAAGCAGACAATGAAGGATATATGGCATCCGGGTGAATCGATTGTTTGCTCAATCGGGCAGGGTTATGTGCAGGCTACGCCGCTTCAATTGGCGGTGATGGCAGCGCGCATTGTCAATGGCGGCTACGCGGTCAAACCGTGGTTGACGGGCTATATCGGCGACGCTCCGACCCATGATCAGCCATGGGAGAAAATCGGCGTCAAGGACAAGCACCTTGAACTGGTGATGAAGGGGATGGATCATGTCGTCAACTACCCGGGCGGCACGGCGCTGGGGGCGCGCATCACCGATGAAGGCATGGCCATGGGTGGCAAGACCGGGACATCGCAAGTCAAACGCATCACGGCTGACGAGCGTGCGCGCGGCATCAAACAGGAGGATCTGCCGTGGAAATTCCGTCACCATGGTTTGTTTGTTGGTTATGCCCCAGTCGATAATCCGCGTTATGTCTGCGCGGTGGTCGTCGAGCATGGCGGCGGCGGTTCGGCTGTAGCGGCCCCGATTGCGCGCGATTTGTTGCTGCAGACACAAAAACTTAACCCGCGTTCCCGCGGCTTGCGCCCTGTGTCGCAGGCCAAAGAGCCCGCAGCCTCATTCCCGCCGCGCAAACCGCGCAAACCGGCAGGGGAAGGATAAATCTATCATGGCCCTGTCATTCGATATTCATACCGAACAAACGCTGGCGCAGAAGATCATCAATCTGAACTGGGGGCTGATGGCGCTGATCTTTTTGATCGCGGCGATCGGATTTGTAGCGCTTTACTCGGCGGCGGCAGGGCATTTCGAACCATGGGCGTCGAAGCAGATTGTCCGTTTCGCGATTTTCTTTGTCATGATGGCTGGAATTGCTTTGATCGACATCCGCTTCTGGTACAAGATCTCATATCCGCTATTCGGGATCGGATTCATCTTGCTGGTGATCGTCGAATTCATGGGGCAGATCGGCATGGGTGCGCAACGCTGGATCAATCTCGGCTTTATCCAGATTCAGCCATCAGAATTGATGAAGATCGCCACGTTGATGGCGCTGGCGCGCTATTTCCATACATCCACGCTTGAAGATATGCGCCGTCTGTCTTATCTTCTGGTGCCCGCGTTGATGGTCTTGTTGCCTGTGGGACTGGTGTTGCTGCAGCCAAACCTTGGTACAGCCATGATCATGATGGTGAACGGGGCGACCATGCTGTTCATCGCCGGGGCACCGGTCTGGCTTTATTTGCTGGGCCTGGCGTCTCTGACGGCTCTGGTGCCGCTGGTATGGCATTTTTACATGCATGATTACCAGAAGCAGCGGGTTCTGACGTTCTTGAATCCAGAATCCGATCCACTGGGATCCGGATATCATATCACCCAATCGAAAATTGCGCTGGGTTCCGGCGGGATCGATGGCCGGGGGTTCCTGCAGGGGACGCAGAGCAAGCTCAATTTTCTGCCGGAGAAGCAGACTGATTTCATCTTCACCCTGTGGGCCGAGGAATGGGGGCTTTTGGGCGGGGTGTTTTTGCTGCTGCTTTTTGGGCTGGTGTTTCTTTATTGCGGCTGGATCGCCTTTCGTTGCCGTCACGCCTACGGACGCTTCCTTGTCTTCGGTTTGATGGTGAATTTCTCGCTATATATGTTCATCAATGTGGCGATGGTGATGGGATTGATCCCTGTCGTGGGCATTCCCCTGCCGTTGGTGTCTTACGGGGGCACGGCGATGATGGCCTGCATGATCGGCTTTGGCCTGATCATGTCCGCCAGCATCCACCGGGACTCCAAACTCGCCAAATTCTAGCGGGGCGGGAAAGGCGCTCTCACGGCGGCAAGGGGAAGGGCGAAAGATGTTCAGGCAGCCTGATTGAAGCTGACGCCTTTGGATTCCAGCAGTTGCTGCAGTTCCCCGGTCGCATACATTTCACGGACAATGTCGCAACCGCCGACGAACTCTCCCTTGATGTAGAGCTGCGGGATGGTCGGCCAGTTGGTAAATTCCTTGATACCCTGACGGATTTCGTTGTCTTCAAGGACGTTGATGTCCTTGAACTTCACACCGAGCTGCGAAAGCACTTGCACTACGGCTGCCGAAAAGCCGCATTGCGGGAATACGGCCGTGCCCTTCATATACAGCACAACATCGTTCTGGCCGATATCGCCGCGGATTCTTTCAAATACGGTGTTCGGTACGGTCTGTTGCATCATCAGTGTCTTACTCCTTCTTTTTACGCGAAAACTGTTTTATTCGGGTATGGCCGTCTGAATGGCCAGCGCATGCAGTTCGCCCCCCATCTTCCCCTGCAGGGCGGCATAGACCATCTGGTGCTGCTGCACACGACTTTTGCCGCGGAACGCTTCCGAGACAATATAGGCCGCATAATGGTCGCCATCACCCCTGAGGTCGGAAATATTCACAACGGCGTCGGGGATGCCGTCTTTGATCATCTTTTCAATGGTTTGCGCATCCATACCCATCAAGCGCATCCTTCCATAAACGCCGGGAGCCATTGCTCGTGAATATCCCTGATTTCACTAATATTTATAACCTGATTTTCCGGAATTCTCAAGATCGAACCTCCGGTTTGTCCGACGGCCTTGGCCGGAATTCCTGATTTTTCAGCCAGTTCCAGCAGTTTGGCGGGCTGGGCTGTCGTCAGCACATAACGTCCCTGGTCTTCACCAAACCAGAAAGCCGCATCGCCGGGTATGTTCAAATCGGCACCTATGCCGGAGGCTATCGCCATCTCGGCTACGGCAACCATCAGGCCGCCATCAGAAACATCATGGCAAGCGGTGATATGGCCGCTGTGGATCAAGGTGCGAACAAAATCGCCGTTGCGCCTTTCAGCGGCCAGATCCACCGGGGGCGGCGGGCCGTCTTCACGGCCCATTATTTCGCGCAGGTAGAGCGATTGGCCCAGATGCCCCTTCGTCTCGCCGATCAGGATGATGATTTCGCCTTCCGCCATGAAACCGAATCCGGCGGACTTGTTGCCGTGGTCGATCAGACCGACGCCGCCGATGGCGGGTGTGGGCAGGATTCCCTGGCCGTTGGTTTCGTTGTAAAGCGAAACGTTGCCCGAGACGATCGGGTAGCTTAAAGCCACGCAGGCTTCGGCCATCCCCTGCAGGCAGGTGACGAATTCCCACATGATCTCCGGTTTTTCCGGGTTGCCGAAATTCAGGTTATCGGTGATCGCAAGCGGCAACGCACCCGCGGCGGTCAGGTTGCGCCATGTTTCCGCCACCGCCTGCTTGCCGCCTTCATACGGGTCGGCGTAGCAATAGCGCGGTGTCACATCGCAGGTGATTGCAAGGGCTTTTTTATCGCTCAGGCGCACCACGGCGGCATCGGCGGGCTTATGCGCCTGGGTTTGCCGGATACCGGGGCTGGAGATGGTTTCGCCGCGCACCAGTGAATCGTACTGCTCCCAGATCCAGCGTTTGGAGGACAGATCGGGGCAGGCCATCAGTTTTTTGAAACTGCCGGCGATATCTTTATCGAGAGTAAGAGAAGGTAGCGGCGCCGCTTTGTCACGCGCCTTCTGCGGGCGGTCATATACGGGGGATTCATCCACCAGAGGCGGCACCGGGATGTCGCACCATGTTTTGCCGCACATCTTCAGGCGCAGATGCCTGTCATCGGTGGTTTTTCCAATCACGGCGAAGTCGAGATCCCATTTCTCGAAAATCCTGCGCGCCATCTCTTCCTTGCCGGGTTGCAGGATCATCAGCATGCGCTCCTGCGATTCCGACAGCATGATCTCGTAAGGCGTCATGTGCCGTTCACGTTGCGGCACCTGATCCAGATCCAGCTCGACGCCGATCTCTCCCTTGGCGGCGATTTCAACGGAGGAGGATGTGAGTCCTGCCGCGCCCATATCCTGAATGCAGATGATGGCATCGGATTGCATCAGCTCAAGGCAGGCTTCCAGCAGCAGTTTTTCGACGAACGGGTCGCCGACCTGCACGGTCGGGCGCTTGGAATCGGATTCGTCGTCAAACTCCGCGCTCGACATGGTGGCGCCGTGGATGCCGTCGCGCCCGGTTTTGGAGCCAACATAAACAATCGGCTGGCCCACGCCCGCGCCGCGCGAATAGTAGATTTTATCCTGGTCGACGATGCCGACAGTCATCGCGTTCACAAGGATATTGCCGTTGTAACGCGCGTGGAAATTGGTTTCGCCGCCTACGGTCGGCACACCCATGCAGTTGCCGTATCCGGCGATCCCGGCAACGACGCCGTTCACTAGCTGGCGTGTTTTCGGGTGATCGGGCGCGCCAAAGCGTAGCGCGTTCATATTTGCAATCGGGCGTGCGCCCATGGTGAATACATCGCGCATGATGCCGCCCACGCCCGTGGCGGCACCCTGATAGGGCTCGATGTAGGAGGGGTGGTTATGCGATTCCATTTTAAAGACTGCCGCCTGACCGTCGCCGATGTCAATGACACCGGCATTTTCGCCGGGGCCCTGAATGACCCACGGGGCGGAGGTAGGCAGCTTTTTCAGGTGCAGGCGCGAGGATTTGTAAGAGCAATGCTCCGACCACATCACCGAAAAAATTCCCAGTTCGGTGAAGGTCGGATCGCGGCCCAGAATCTTCAGCATGTGCTGGTACTCATCGGGTTTGATGCCATGCTCCGCCGCCAGTTGTGGCGTGATCGCTGGTTCCTTGAAAACGGGGGTTTCTTTTTTGAGGGCTGCTTGAGTCATTTTTTACCGCGAAGGGCGAAGTTATTATCTATGTCGTTTAGTAAATCTTCGAAAAACGATTTTCCCCATATCCATCTATCTTTTTGACGAAGAGTTAAGCCTCGTGGGGTATTATCATCAGACTTTACGGCTTGGATAAAAGCCTGATAATCGCTCCACAGACTCTCACTCCAGCGCCTGTTCCTAAGTCCATGGAAGTTCTCATTTTTCAGATAGTTGCAAACCCTGACATCATAAACTGTGAAATTATTCGGATATAATACAGTCAGTATGGCTGAAGCTATCGGCAGACGGAATTTCCACTCACCAATCAAAACACCCATCCTTTTTTCATGACTACCTGCCTTGTATAATGCGTTTGTTATTTGTTTTACGATCTCATCTAGGTTTTTATATTTTTTTTTGCCAATTCTATGAATTTTTTTTGCTATCTTTGATTTGGCGCGGTTGGCTTTCCAGATAATGATGCAAAAAAAGTCTGCAGCAGAGAGATAATAATTGTCATGAAAAAACTTATGTACGTCACTGAACAGATAGGATTCTAAATCATAGTATTTGGCGTAGTTGATATTTTCCATGGTATCTCCTTCCTTCGCGTCTTCGCGGTTCCCATTAATTCATCGCCTTTACAATACTTTCAAATAACGGCAGACCTGTCAGGTTACCCTGATGATCCTGTGTGGCGTTTTCCGGGTGCGGCATCATGCCGAGGATGGTTTTGCTCTCGCTCAAGATTCCCGCGATATTGCCCAGCGATCCGTTCGGGTTGGCGTCATCGTTTACGATGCCGCTTTCATTGCAATAACGGAAAGCGATGCGATCCTGATCTTCCAGTTGCTTGAGGGTCGCTTCGTCAGCGAAGAAGTTGCCCTCGCCGTGCGCGATAGGAACTTGAATGATCTGATCCTTTTTGAAGCGCGACATGAAGCTGTTCTGATTCGTCGCCGCCTTCAAGTGCACCTGCTTGCAGATGAATTTCAGAGAACGATTCCGCAGCAACGCGCCGGGCAGCAACTCTGTTTCCACCAGCACCTGAAAGCCGTTGCATATCCCCATGACGCGCGTTCCTTTTTTGGCCAGCGCGATCACTTCCTTCATCACCGGGGAATGAGCCGCCATCGCGCCACAGCGCAGATAATCGCCATACGAGAATCCTCCGGGCAATACAATCAGATCGGGTTTGCCCAGATCCGTATCCTTGTGCCAGACAAATTGCGGGGTTTTGCCAGTCAGCCGCCTGAAGGCCTGTGCCATGTCCTGCTCCCGGTTCGTGCCGGGAAATACGATCAAAGAGACTTGCATAGCCGCAATTTAGCACCTGCAGCAGGGTGGGAAAAGCCAGGTTTATGATGTAAGCCACAGGAAATCCTGCTGAGGAACGCTGGAAATTCTTAAGTCTGACCCGTTTTTATTGGAAAACGAACGAATATTTCGCATTGGGGCAAAATTGTGGAATTTTTCTCTTGCAGACCCCGAAAACATCATCTAAGGAATCTAATATACAAAAATTAGAAACACGCTGGAACAAGTTTCAAGAGCCCCAAAAAGCCAAGAAGCAAGAGAGGGCCTAAAACCTGAAGCGGAATAGAGGAAATCAGCTCAGGCCAGCGAGTTGAACTAGGGATAAAAACTGAAAAAAGCTAAAAAAGCCCCGCTGCAACGGGGCTTTTTTAATTTTCATACCGGGGTATGCTCTTTGGCTCTAGCCGGCGGTCAACTGGTTTTTGGCTTCTTCAAAATATTCCTCCAGCTTGCGATCAAGCACATGGTCGGAGATGTCTTTGCCCTTGGCCTGCAGATCGGGGGCGACCTTGCGTTTGACATCGTTAAAGCCGGCTTCTTCCAGGTTGGCGGTGACAACGGTTTTGGCATAGGTTTCGGCATCGGCGCCGGTGAGGCCGATTTCGCCGGCTACCCACAGGCCGAACAATTTGGCTGTGCGGGCTTCGACCTTGAACATCAGTTCCTGATCGTGGGCGTATTTCTTTTCAAATGCGTCCTTGCGGTCGTTGAGGCTCATGGGTGTCTCCTTTACATATGCGCGAGCGAATAAATTGAAGTCCCCGCTTTTCTAGCATTTGAAACGGCAGAAATCTAGGCTATATCAGGGGGATGAAAACATGGATCAATACGGGCGCAAAGCGCAAGGTTTTGTACGAAGGCAAGGCAAAGACCATCTATGAAGGGCCTGAACCGGGAACGCTGGTTCAGTACTTCAAGGACGATGCCACCGCCTTCAATGGTGAAAAGCGCGATCTGATCGCGGGCAAGGGGGTTTTGAACAACCGGATCTCCGCGCATTTGATGACCAAACTCGAAGCGATCGGCATCCCCACGCACTTCATGCGCTCTTTGAATATGCGCGAACAACTGGTGCGTCAGCTCGAAATTATTCCCGTTGAAGTCGTCGTGCGTAATATTGCGGCTGGATCGCTTTGCAAGCGTCTTGGCGTGAAGGAGGGCACGATCCTCACCCACCCCATCGTTGAATTTTATTACAAGAAAGACGAACTGGGCGATCCGATGGTGAACGAACACCATATCGTCGGGTTCGGCTGGGCCGATCCGTATGAGCTTGAGGAAATGGTTCATATGGCGTGGCGTGTGAACGATTACCTGAACGGCTTATTTGCCGGGATCGGGTTGCGCCTTGTCGATTTCAAGCTTGAATTCGGACGCCTTTATGGCGAATACGGCGAGCTTTATATTCTGCTGGGCGATGAAATATCGCCGGACAATTGCCGTTTGTGGGACGCCAAGACGAATGAGAAACTGGACAAGGATCGCTTCCGTCAGGATCTTGGCAACGTCATCGAGGCGTATGAACAGGTGGCAGAACGCCTTGGTCTGATCCCCAAGGGTGGGATCGTGCAAGGCGGCAGCATCAACGAGCAGCTTGCTGCGTCCCTTGGTGAAATCGAAAATGAAGTCGCCGAGCAGCGGCGCCTGCGTGAAGTCAACAAAACCCCGCCGAATAAGCCGCGGAAGGTGTAAATCATGAAGGTTTATGTGCATGTGACATTGAAAAAGGGCGTTCTCGATCCGCAGGGCAAGGCTATCGGTCAGGCGTTGCACGGCATGGGCTTTGATGAGGTCGGTGAAGTCCGTCAGGGCAAGACCATCGAACTGGAGGTCGTGACGGGTACTGATATAAAACGCATCGAGCAGATGTGCGAGAAGCTCCTTGCCAATACGGTGGTTGAGGATTACCGCATAGAAGTCGCGGCTTAATTAAGACTGTCATTCCAAGCGTAACCGAGGGGGCTTTGCTGCATGAAATACCTCCACGAAGTTCCCCATATCCGCGCAGGGCTGGATTATCTTCTTCTCAATGATCGGGTTTTCAAGAAGCTGGATATCGTGCCCGAACATCTGGCATGGCGCTATACCGCGCCGGGTTATGACTCGCTGGTGCGGATCGTGATCGGTCAGCAGGTATCGACCAAGGCTGCGCAGAGTATATGGAAGAAATTTAAGAAGGAGATCAAAAACGTCACGCCTGCCCGTGTGCTGAAAATGCATGACGATGAATTGAGGGCTCTGGGCTTAAGCGGCCAAAAGGTCAAATATATTCGTGGCCTCTCCGAAGCCGTGCAGACGAAGTCGTTCGATCCTCAGGCGCTTGAGGCTTTGTCGGACAACGAAGTATACGATGCTATCACGCGCCTGAAAGGATTCGGCCGCTGGAGTGCGGAGATGTACCTGATGTTTTCGCTGGCGCGGCCCGATATCTGGGCTCCCGCCGATCTTGGGATTCAAGACGGCCTCAGGATTTATCATCGCCGCGCAGAGCGCCCGAGCGCCGAAGAAGCCCTAAAAATGGGCAAGAAATTCGCCCCGCATCGCACGGCGGCCTCTATCTTGCTGTGGTACCTCAAAGGCGTCTCCTGATTCTCAACTTACTTTGATGAAAAAGAAAAACCCTTGTCGAACATGCCGACAAGGGTTTCAGGCAGGGATAACAAGAATTATGAAGCCAATCTTTGTGCCGGAGCTGCCGGAGCCGGGCGGACATGACGTTCGGTGTAAATGCCGGGACGGCGGGCATAGGTTTTATAAACCATGTATTCGGCGATTCTGCCGGCATTATGGGCGTCTTGCTCAAGCGGCTGGAAACGGTAGCCGTTCATGCCGGCATCCTTGTCGCCGTTGATGTAGCCGCCGCTGTTGCCGTTTGCCGCGAAGATGCGGGCTGCCATGTAATCGGGATGGGTTTTGCCGATTTTCCCGGCACGGTAATCGTCGGCCAGACGTTGCTGCGAGGCATGCTGGCGTTCATGCATGATAATCCCGACGCAGGCCTGGAAGTTGCTGATCTCCATGACGTTCAAACCGATGACTTCTTCGTTCTTGTCGGTTTTATGCATGTAGAAGCCTTTTAGGCCCGGTTTGCCGTTGAACAATCCCATTTTAACGCGGCTTTCACCGAGCGAGTCGCTGAAGCAGTCACAGAGGAACTGCAACAGTTGAATGCGGCGTTTGGCGTCGGCAGCACTCCAGATCGGGCGGTTCTCCAGCTCTTCGGCCATTGCGTCGGCGAAACTGCCGGCATGCGAGGGCAGACGGCCTTCATTCAGCGCATGCTGCCATTTTTGCTCCATCCAGGCGCGCTGGCTGTCGTCAAACAGGCGGGCCACGGTTTCAATGCGCTTCTCATAGAATGAGTCCGGCAGATCCAGCGCGCGGTTCAGTTCGCGCAAGTAAAGGCTGTTGCCTTTGGCGTCGCTTTGCGAGATTTTCTCATACAGGGTGATGACGGTTTCAAAGCCGAGGGCATTCAGGCCTTGGCGCGCGCGCGGATCGGTGATGCCGGCATCGTTGGCAAAGACGCCGCTTAGCCAATCATTGACGAACTGGCGCGCGGTTTCTGTATCAACGTCGCCGTTCTTGCTGGTGACTTCCTGCCACAGCGCGGCAACATCATAAAAGCGCTTGCCGCGGCTTTTGCTGAAAGGATCGGTAGAGGCTTCAAGAAAAGCATCGCCCAGTGTGGGAAGGCGGAATTCCGAGGGCATCTGCGAAAGCGTAACCACGGAGGGGTCGCTCATATATGCCAGATTGTCGTTAATAGTCTTGTTGCAGCGAGCAAAGCTCGCCGTTGCAAAGGTCGTCGCCATGTGAACTCTCCCGGAGTTGTTTTCTATTATGGTTTTCGTCTGCAGTTCTCTGCAGCCACACCCTTGCGTTTTTTTATTAGTGTTGTTGAGGTTAGTCGTGAGAAGTGAAGAAATGGTAAAAGCAGGAAAGATTTTTTGTTATGGCAAGAGGCGGTTCGGCTATTCCCTGCACGAGATAAATATATCTCATTTTTGAACTTAAGGCAAAAACTGCTCTTTGAGGATTCTCTCTTCGAGATTGTGATCGGGGTCGAACATCAACGTCACCGACAGCGTTTTCGATTCGCGTATCTCGACATTGGCCACATCGCGCACTTCGGTTGAATCGGCGGTGGCGCTGACCGGGCGCGCATGCGGATCTTTTACATCAAAGCGGATCGAGACATGCGAAGGCAACAGCGCGCCTTTCCAGCGGCGCGGGCGAAACGCACTGATGGGGGTGAGGGCCAGCACGTTCGCCGATAAGGGCAAGATCGGGCCGTGAGCCGAGAGGTTATAGGCGGTGCTGCCCGCGGGCGTGGATACCAGAATGCCGTCGCAGACCAGCTCCGGCAGGCGTTCGATATCATCGACGCTGACGCTGATTTTGGCGGTGTGGCGTTCCTGCCGCAGCAACGATACTTCGTTGAAGGCAATCGCATCAATGCAGGCACCGCCCGCGGTGGTGGCGCGCATGCGTAAAGGATGGAGGGTGACGCTCTGTGCGCGTTCCAGCCGTTCGAGAAATTTTTCGGTGCGGAAAGGGTTCATCATGAAACCGACCGAGCCGCGATTCATCCCGTAAATAGGTTTGCCGCTGTGGTGGAATTTATGCAGGGCCTCAAGCATGGTGCCATCGCCGCCCAGAGGTACGATGACCTCAGCCTCATCCGGGGCGCATTGCCCGTACTGGCTGCTGAGAGCGCTGAAGGCTTCCTGCGCCTCCTCGGAAGTGGCGGCGTGAAAATAAATTGTGCCTTTCCTGTAATTCATGGCAGCAACCTAAACCGAATAGGCGCGGGGGGCAAATACTGTCTTTGATTGCCGGGGGTTATCGGTGTTTGCATAATTACGGCGACAGGTTTAGAATTACACTTCATGCAGACAGATTTCAAAGACGCCGCCGATCCGTTCGCGGGCCTGATACAGGCGATCGCCGCGCATGCGCGCCGCCATTCCGATTCGCCTGTGCGCGATATCACGACGGCCCTTGAGAGCCTGAATGCGGTATTCGTCGTGGCGGGGCCCGATCATCGCCCGCGCGTGGGCATATCGTGCGGCGACGGGCGCGAGGTCTTTTATATCGCTGAGCCGATGAGCGAGGCCAAGGCAAGGAAAATCGCACGTCATTTATGCGGATTCAACAACGATATGCGCCTTTTGCTCGAACGGCCTTCCTTGTTGCCTGTGATCGCTATCGATCCGCAACGCATTGCGATGATCCGCAACGCATTGCGATGATCGGCAGTGCGGGCAACGATCTGGTTTTGGGGTTGGCTCACTCCGCTCATCCGTGCAGGATCGCCTATGGCGACGCACATAGCGCGGATATCGATTCAATCCTGCTGGAGAACAAGCTGGTGCAGGCGCGCTTTGGCGGCGTCAAACTCAAAAGGATTCAGCCGTTATCCGCTGTCGACGGTGTGGCTGTGGCCCTGCCGTTTTGCAATACCCGCGTGTTTGCGCTTAAGCTGTTTTAGCCAGATGCTTGTTGGTTTCGGCCCAGGCATCGGGGGCTTTCAGGAATGACTCGACCGAGTTCAGCGTTTCCTCATCGAAGTATTTCTTGCTGCGGGCGACGGCCAGAACATCCCACCATGTGGTCAGGGCATGCAGTTTGACGCCCATGGCTTTCATGTTGTCTTCGCTGGCTTGAAAGATGCCGTAGTGGAAGACGACGAAGGAATGTTCGACGATGGCCCCGGCCTCGCGCAAGGCGTCGATAAAAACTTTCTTGCTGCCACCGTCGGTTTGCAAATCTTCGATCAGCACCACTTTTTTCCCGGCTTCGTCCATCACACCTTCGATTTGCGCCATGCGTCCGAAACCTTTGGGTTTTTTGCGGACATAGAGCATCGGCAGGTTAAGACGCTCGGCCATGAAGGCGGCATACGGAATGCCGGCGGTTTCTCCACCGGCGCAATAATCAAGGCCGGGGCATTCTTTTTTTAATATCTCGGCGCCGAAATCCATCAGGCGGCTGCGTTCCCCGGGAAAGGAGATCAGGCGGCGGCAATCGACGTAAACCGGGCTGATGCGGCCCGATGTAAAGGTGAACGGTTCGCGTGCGTTAAACAGTACGGATTTCGTATCCAGCAGGATTTGCGCGGATTCGGCGGCGATAGCGGTCATTTTTTCTCTCCTTGTGGCAGGGCAGGGCGTCCTCCCCGCTGCTGTATGATGCGGCCGGCGGCCGCGGTGCCTTGATGAGCGGCCTCAATATACGGTTTTCCTTCGATCATGCCAGCAATAAATCCGGCGGCGAACTGGTCGCCGGCGCCGACTGTGCTGACCACCTGTTCCGGGGGCAGGTCGGGGCCGGGGATGTGGTCGATGCTGTCCGGCGTGACGACATAGGCGCCGTTGGCGCCGTTGGTGATGATGAAATCGCGTCCTGTGGATTGCGCTTTTGCGAAGGCCAGCGCCATGTCATGCTCGTCGAACAGGGCCAGACATTCGTTCATGTTGCCCATGATCATAACGTTGCCGAAGCTTAAGGATTGCTGGATCAGCGGGCGCATGTCAGCGACAATATCGCGGTCGTTCAGCCCCAGAACCAGGCGGCGCCGGCTGTTGCCGTACATAATCAGCGCGGCGGCCAGCACGCTTTCATCCGGGTGGCATCCGGCGGGCGAGAGCGCCATATTGGCTTCGATGCATATATATGTGTCGATGCTGTCGGGAGGCAGGGGCAAGTCCTGCGCTTTCAGGGCGTAACTTGCGGTATGACGGCTGACCACGAAACTGCGTTCCTTGTCGGGGGTCAGCAGGGCGATGCAGACCGACGTCGTGCGCCCCTCCAGTCGGTCATGGGGGAAATTAATCCCGTAGGGCAGGAAGGCTTCCCGGAAGATCTCTCCATAGCGGTCATCGCCGGTGCGTCCGATGAAGGTTGAAGGATACCCCTGCACCGCCAGCCCGCAGAGCAGGTTGGCGGTCGAGCCGCCCGGGAGCAATAACGGATCGGTCAGGCTTTCCAGCAGGTAGCCAAGTTTGTGCGTGTCGACGAGGGTCGTGACGCCCTTGCCGATATTATGGGCGTGAATGAAGTCATCATCGACAGGGGCAATCGCATCCACGAAGGCGGCACCTATGCCGGTAATCGAGAGGGGTGCGCTCATCCGCTTCACTGACTGACCCAGATGATCCGCGCCATCCACGAAATATCCTCGGCCGGCAGGCTGAGATTGTCCCCGTTATGGCCGATGGCGCGCAGCTCAATGCGGCTTGCGGTCTGGCGGCGCAGCTCGTGGATCATGAAATCGCCGCCGCGGGTGCGCACGATCACGCGGTCGCCGCGGCGGACATTTGCCTGCGGCGATGCCACCAGCACATCGCCTTCGCGGTAGGCGGGCATCAAAGTCTGGCCGATGACCTCTATCGCGAAGAGATGTTCGTCGCGGCGGCTGGCCGTACCGGGGAAGCTGAAATCATCCCAGCCATTACCGGCGGGATGGCCTTCGGCAGTGAAGTGGCCGTTTTTGCCGGCAATCGCGCTGTTGATTAGCGGGATGGTATCGCGGGCGGCGGCGTTGTTTTCATTCTCGCCGATCAAGGCGATGAAATCGCTCATCGTCGCGCCGGTGACGGCAAGAATTTTTGAAAGACTTTCAGTCGAAGGCCAGCGCGGCTTGCCATCGCTGCTCATGCGTTTGCTTTTATTAAAGGTCGTAGGGTCGAGCCCGGCTTTTTTCGCCAGACCCGAGGGGGAATAGCCGTGACTGTCCGCCAGACGGTCGATCGCCTTCCACATATCGTCATAAGAAAACATTGAGGTTCCTGCTCCTAGGATCACAATCCCATTTTTTTTTGAAGAAAAAAAGCATTAAAGAATTTGAGGCACAAGATTGACAGGAATTTTTACTGGGATAACATTGGTCTATAAAAAGTTTCGGGGACGAAATAATGAATATTCCGGACATGATTGACGTAAAGCGAGCGTCTGAAATTATGAAAATTTCAGAGCAGAGGGTTAGAGCGCTTTTAAGATCCGGTCAGATTATAGGCCGGCAGATAGGTAAGGTCTGGGCAGTTAGCTCGGAATCAGTTGCAGAGCATATGGAGAAAAATGGTGCACTTATCAAAGACGTGCCACCACTTAAGAAACTGCCAGACATTAAAGCCCTTTCTTTCTTTTCTGGAGCCATGGGGCTGGATCTTGGTTTAGAGCAAGCTGGGATTAATGTCATTTTAGCTTGTGAAATCGATAAAGTGTGCCGCAAGACGATTTCAGCCAATAAGCCGGAGATACCCCTGCTAGGTGATATTTGGGACTACAGCGCTTCTGAGATTAGAAAATATGCTGGATTAAGTGAATCTGACGAAATTGATGTTGTTGTCGGAGGCCCGCCGTGTCAACCATTCTCAACTGCGGGGACACGGCGCGGTTTTAAAGACGAGCGTGGAAACGTCCTCATAAAATACATTCAGACAATTCTGGAACTTCGCCCGCGTTATGCCGTTATAGAGAATGTCAGGGGTTTATTATCCGCCCCCATTACACATCGCCCTCATGCCCAGCGTGGCAATGAAAATCCTGCACTTTCATTAGATGAGTTGCCGGGAGGAGCTCTGTTTCACATTGTGAATTTACTCAGAAACGGCGGCTATAGCGTAAGTTTCAACCTTTATAATGCTGCAAACTTTGGAGTTCCGCAGTCACGCGAACGAGTGGTCATTATATGCAACAGGGATGGATTACGAGTCTCTCACTTGCAACCGACACATTCAGAGAATGGAAATTTTAATCTGCCCGTTTGGCGGACATTGCGCGAGGCGCTATGTGGCATGGAGGATTTGGAGCATGAGCATGTCAATTTTCCTGAAAATCGTTTAAGGTATTACAGGTTGCTGAAAGAGGGGCAGTACTGGAAACATTTGCCTGATAACTTGCAAAAAGAAGCTATGGGGAAATCATACTTCTCTGGGGGTGGAAAAACGGGTTTCTATAGACGTTTGGCGTGGGATAAACCCAGTTGTACACTTGTTACGCATCCAGCTATGCCTGCAACAGATATATGCCATCCATCGGAAGATCGCCCTCTGAGTATTGCTGAATATAAGCGTATCCAGCAATTTCCTGATGATTGGGTTTTTTGCGGCTCTATCCTTGATCGGTATAAGCAAATAGGAAATGCCGTTCCTGTAGGTCTTGGTGCCGCTGTAGGGCGCACAATTATAAGGCATATGCAAGGGATAGAGGACATTACCCCTGCAAATTACCCTTTCTCCCGATATAAAAATACAGATGATGCCAGTTGGGAGGCTAATGTTTTGAAAATATTAGAGTCTCGAGAGAAAGAAAGTTTATCATCTTTCAGACGCGCTTGAATTTATTGCTTTAATATAGTTTTTCACAAAATTCCTGAATCCTGACTCGCTGAGTTGATTTCTTGCAGATATGTCTGGGAATTTATCCCAGTTTGTTTTTCCTGTGCGCGAGAAGGTACGAAACCATTTTTCGATATTGGTACCATTTCTTACGGCGGATGCAGAGGAGTTTTCCGAATTATCCCTATTCTTTACTTGCAGGCAAACCCATTCAGGGGATTGGCCGGGGTTATGTTTGATAAAGTCGATAGATTTAGTAACTGATCCTGAGCACCATACCCAGCCATGCGACTCCAGCACTGAAGCAAGGTAGCGTTCTAATAAGTCGCCTACAGTGTTTTCAGCGGCCATAGCCAGCAAGTGAGTTCTTTTAATCTCTTCTATATCTGAAGGCTTTTCACCAAAATAGTCTTCCAAAATAATACTGACAACACTATCCGGGACTGTTTTAGGTTTCTCGGGCGCTCTGGGAGATCTTCCTTCGATAAATTTTCTTTCGAGTTTCTCTCTATATTCTTGTGAGTCTATGGCGGTGCTTTTGAACTTACGAGCCGACCCTGGGTTGGCGCTGATAAAAGCTACAAGAGTTTGAAACATCGAAGAATTTGCGCGCAAAGGTTTCATCATGAGGGCTATACCCCAAAAGATAAGATGGAGTATGTCCAAGTTGCTTAGTCACAACAAATCGTTGGAATAAAGGCAAGCACAATCCCATTGTATGCAGCACAAATAAATAGGAAAAAATTCCTATTTTTCTCTTGACCCAACCTCTGAAACGTAGCATAAATAGAACATAAAGAGAACATTTGTGTTCTAAGAAAGAACAAAAAAGGATAAGAACTGTCATGGCGCACCGCGACCCCTATTACCCGAAACCTTCATCATCTGTGGATACCACGCCTTTCGCCTCTGCCGAGGAGGCATGGTTCTGGTTTATTCAGGCGCAGGCCGCCCGTAACGACGGGGCCCGATTCTCCGCCGGGCAGGGGCTGGTAAGCCGCCCGTGCGAGCCGGTTGACATATTAAAGATCGTTGATCGCCTGTACCGTCAGCGCCGCTTGCTGATCGATCATTTGCTGGTGTTGCGCCATTATGGCCGCCGCCTGATCGCTCCTGACGCCCGCCGCCTCAAGGAAATGAAAGCCTACAGCCTTTGGGTCGAGGCGCTTGAACGCATGACGCCGGTTTTCGAACGCAAGGGTATTGTGCAGGCGCTTTCCCCCTGGCATCCCTTTGCCCCTGATTTTTCCCAACACAACGTCATCCCCTTTACCTTGACAGGAGCCATGCAATGAGAAAGTTTTTTGATGAAAGCGAAGAAGCGATGATGTTCGCCCGGACGCAGCCGTTTTCCGCACCTCTTCAGGAGAAGGCGTGGGTGGTGTTCAGCGGCAAATCGGACTGGCCGTGGCTCAAATTCCTGCGCCCGGGGTTCCGTCACTGTTTTGTGATCGTTCATGACGGCACGCGCTGGCTTTCGCTCGATCCGTTGTTGCAGCATACAGAGATGAAGGTTCATGACGTGCCGCCTGATTTCGATCTGCCGGGGTGGCTTGCCGCGCGCGGCAATCGCGTGATGCCCGCGCCTCTTTATCGCGGCCATAAGAAACCCGCGCCGCCGATGGTGTTTACCTGTGTTGAGGCGGTCAAGCGCGTGCTGGGCCTGCATCGCTGGACTGTTCTGACGCCGTGGCAGCTTTACCGCCACCTGACCCGGCATGGCGCGGCTCTTGCTGCGCAGGGGGTATGAATCATGGGAAGCCTTTCTTCACGACCCAAAGCGCCTGATGCGGCGCCGATCCAGTATGTGTATATGCCCGCAACGACCGCCACTGCACCGTCGGTATCGACGTCGTCTGCGGCCTCGGTTCCGTCGACAGCGCCAACGCCCGGCGATGAGGATGTCAAGGCGCAGGCGCGCGCCAGCAATCTGCTGGAACGCCGGCGCGGGCGGCTGGGCACTGTCCTCACCAGCTTTCGCGGGTTGCTCGGCGATAGCCTGAGTGGCGCGCGCAAAACCCTGCTCGGAGAATGACCATGACAGTGTCGAAACAAAAGGCAGCCCCGATAGCGGCGGCTGAGGGCGGCGGTGCGCATGAACTCATCGCCCGTTATGAACGCGCCCGGCAACGGCGCCGCGTTTGGGAGTCGCTGTGGCAGGAAAGTTACGAATATGCGTTGCCGCAGCGCAATTCATTCGCCGGGAGTGCTGCCGGGCAAAACCGGATGGAGAAAATCTATGACGGCACGGCGCTCGATGCGGTAGATTCTTTGGCCGCAAGCCTGCTGGGGCATCTGACTCCGCCATGGACGCAGTGGTTCGGCTTTAAACCCGGGCCCGACCTTTCGCCCGCCGAAACCGAAGCGCTGTCGCCGTTGCTGGAACAGGCGGCCCGCACATTGCAGGCGCACTTCGATCGTTCCAATTTCATGGTCGAGATGCATCAATGCTATCTTGACCTGATCGTGGGGGGCACGGCGGCGCTGGTGCTGGAAGAATCCGAACCCGGCGCGGCATCGGCCTTCCGTTTCTCGGCGGTGCCGTTGAGTGATATCGTGCTCGAAGAAGGTGCGGGCGGAATGCTCGACGGCTCTTATCGCCAGATGGCGCTGACGCTGGCGCAAATTCAGCGCCGCTATCCGGCGGCCATGATTCCTGAAATTGTGATGCGGACGGGGGCAAAAGACGCGCAGGCGCGCTTTGATGTGCTGGAAGCAGTGCTGCCCGCTGCCTTCGGGCAGTATGAATTTACCGCGCTGTTGCACCATGCCGGTGATGAACCGTGCCTGTTGCGCACGGCTTCGTTCAGCCAGTCGCCGGTGATTGCTTTTCGCTGGCTCAAGGCCCCGGGCGAGCTTTATGGACGCTCTCCCGTAATGAAGGCGCTGCCGGACATCAAGACCGCGAACAAGGTGGTCGAGCTGATTTTAAAGAACGCCTCGATTGCCGTGACCGGCATCTGGCAGGCTGATGACGACGGCGTGCTCAACCCGGCCAATATCGAGCTCACGCCGGGAACGATCATTCCCAAGGCAGTGGGTTCGGCTGGATTGAAGCCTCTTGAGATGCCGGGGCGTTTCGATATCTCGCAACTGGTGCTTGAGGATCTGCGCCGTCGCGTCCGCCATGCCTTGCTGGCTGACAAGCTGGCGCCTGTGGCGTCGCCGCGCATGACTGCGACCGAAGTCATCGAGCGCTCGGCTGAAATGTCCTTGCTGCTGGGGGCCACTTACGGTCGCTTGCAGGCTGAGCTGCTGACGCCTCTGGTACAACGCGCCTTAGCTATCCTGCGCCGTCGCGGCGAAGTGCCGGACATCCGGCTCGATGGCCGCTTGGTGGCGCTCGATCACCGCGCGCCGCTCGCCCGCGCGCAGGGGCAACGCAATATCCAAAACACGCTTTCGTGGATCGAGTCGGTGCTGCGGATGGGGCCGGAAGCCGTGACTGCCATCGACCTGCCCGCTGCCGCCCGTTTTCTGGGCGAGGCGCTGGGTGTGCCGGTCGATTTGATCCGCCAGCCCTTGCCGTTACCCGAGCAGGAGACAACAGATGTTCTTCCGCAAACTGTTTAAACCGCGATCTGCGCCGGTATTCTGGATGCCGGAGCCGTTGTCCGGCGGCGACCGCCGCAGTGTCGAAAAGGCCTATGCGCGGCTTTTTTCCGGCGAGGACGGCAAGGCCGTTCTCGGGCATTTGCAAAATCTCACCTTTGCCCGTGCCTATGGCGCGGATGCGCCGGAAGGGCAACTGCGTTACGCCGAAGGCCAGCGCGCCTTGGTGGCGCTGATACTGCGGTGGATTCATGCCGGACGCCAGCCGTCCTGATTTGTCGTTTTTTAGAAAGGAAAAAACATGAATGATAATTTACTGACCCCTGAAATCGAAACGTCATCCCGCAAGCCGGCCAACCTGCCGGAAAAATTCTGGGACGACGGCAAACAGGAAATCCGTATCGAGGCGCTGCTGGCGTCCTATCTTGAACTGGAAAAGAAGCTTTCGACCATGATCAATCCGCAAGACCGGGCGCGTGTCTTAAGCACGCTCGGCGTTCCCGAGACGCCGGATGCTTATGAAATCAACGTCAGTCACGGCTTGTTCCCGGTCGATTCCGATGTGAACAAGCGCTTGCATGAGCGCGGCTTCACCCCTGAGCAGGCGCAGATGGTCTATGACCTCGCGGTTGAAAAAATGGTGCCGATGGTTTTGGAACTGGCCGACGAATTCAAGGCTGAACGCGAGGTCGATCGCTTGATCGCGGCGTTCGGCGGGCCGGAGAAATGGGCGGAGATTTCACGCCAGCTCCTGGCTTATGGCCAGAAAAACCTGCCGCCTGCAGTGCTTTCCAACCTCGCCGGCAGTTTTGAAGGTGTGATGGCGCTTTATCGGCTGATGTGCGGCGAGGAGCCTGTGATGGCGCGCGAAGACACGCTTTCAGGCGCCGGAGACGAACGCGACTTGCAATCGATGATGCGCGATCCGCGCTACTGGAAAACTAAAGACCCGGCCTTCGTGGCGCAGGTTACGGATGGGTTCCGCCGCCTGTACGCCGGGCAGTAAGGCACGATTCTCAATGCGATATAAAAACCCCCTCTCCGTGCGGAGAGGGGGTTTTGAATCAGAATGGTTTTTTATACCTGCGACTCAGCAAACTCGCTGGCAACGGCATCGTCGATGACGCGCTGGAAGCCCTGGCGGATGGTCTGGGTCAGCGGTTCAAATTCAAGCGCGATGCGGCCATGGCCCTTGCGTACCACGCGACCGCGGTGGTGAACGTCGAGAATGGTATTCCTTACTTTGAATTTCAAGGTGAAGTCGAGCGTTTGGCTGGTGCCAAACAGGCGGTCGTCGCCTGCCAGTTGCAAACCGCCAAAGCTCCAGTCTTCGACCGGGAAGGTGTGGCCGTAGATAACGACGACGCAACGATCACTCGTCCGGCGCGGATGGCGGCGGCGGGTTGACAGTGCATCGTTACTGGAACTGGATTTCAGGGCGGCGATCAGGTTTTGTAGCATCATAGTTTTTACGTGGCTCCATCAGATCCGGGTTGCCCTGGATCAGAGTTGACATAATATATAGAACACCCAGCCGTTTTGCAAGAGAATATAGAGGTCTTGCGGAAGAAAGACAGGGCGAAACACCCTATGTTTGTGATTCTCTCATGAAATCAGGGAGTTTTCAAATGGAAGGTCGGAAATTTCTTCTGAATTTACCGTACCCGCCCTGCGGGGCAAGCGCCTGCAGATGAAAACGCGTGCATTCGGCAAGAGCTTTCAGGTCATAACCTCCCTCCATGACCGACACAATCCGCCCGCCACAGACATCGTCGGCAGCGCCTGCGATCAAGCTTGTCAGGCTGTGGTAATCCTGCGCTTCAAGGCGGATGCTTGAAAGGGGGTCGGATTTATGCATGTCAAACCCTGCCGATAGCAAGATGATGTCCGGTTTGAAATCGTGCAGGGCGGGAATGACCTGATGCCTGTAGGCTTTGTCCAGATAGTCGTACGCGCTGCCTTCGGGCACGGGGATGGTAAGCACGCTGTCGCTGATCCAGCCCTGATTTACAGCGCGGTCATGATTATGGTCGTATTTGCAGCCTTGCTGATAGGATGAGACAAAGAGTATTTGCCCTGAACTGTTCAGGCGCTGTTCGACGATATCTTGCGTGCCGTTACCGTGATGGCGGTCGAAGTCTATAATCGCCACTTTGTGCGCGCCTTCACTCAGGGCTTGCACGGCACCCGCCGCCACATTGTTGAACAGGCAGAATCCTTCGCCATGGCGCGGCCCGGCATGATGGCCGGGGGGGCGCACGGCGCAAAACGCGCGCCGGCATGAATCGTTCATCACATCGCTGACCGCATGGACAGCCGCGCCCGCAGCCTGCAGCGCCGCACGGTACGAGCCGCGTGATACGTGGGTATACCATTGCACATAAGGGTTGGTGAATCCGGAGATGATGCGTAACGGCCCCGGTTTCAAACTCAGATCTTTAATGGCACCGATGTAGTCTTCATCGTGAATGCGCCTGAGCGTATCGGGGTCGACGGGGGCGGGCGTTACGATGGGCAGCGCCATCTCGTTGAAGACGGCCTGTACGCTTAAAAGCCGTTCGGGCTTTTCTGCAAAGAACGGGTAGAGGCGATGTTGCAGGCAGTCGCTATGTGTATAAATTTTCAAGGGCATGATGCATCGATGTTGCCGGGCTGTGCGGACATTAGGCGGGCAGGCGGGGGCAAGTCAAAATTATTTGGACGATGAATAAATTTATCTTGATTTTATAGGAAACAAATCCTATATTGATTTTATCAACGCCCGGACTCCGTCTTTTTTCGACAGGTTGCGGGCGTTTCCTTTTCCTGCTTTCTAAAACTTTTGCAGGTCGCCGGATAACGATGTTTGATCGCCTGGCGGCCTGTTTTTTCACGACCTGAGGCCGTCCCCCGACGACAACCCTGTGGCGTGTCTTCCTTTCTCATCCACTTGCAACCACGAGGTATCAGTCATGTCGACATCCATCGACCAGGCGTTCATCAAGCAGTTTGAACGCGAAGTCCACGAGTCTTATCAGCGTCAGGGTTCGAAACTGCGCAACACCGTTCGCACGATTGGCGACGTCAATGGCGCAACCGCCGTCTTTCAGAAAGTCGGCAAGGGCACGGCGTCGACCAAATCCACCCATGGCATGGTGCCGGTGATGAATTTGTCGCACAGCGCGGTTGAATGCGCGCTTCAGGATTATTACGCCGGCGACTGGGTCGATCGCCTGCAGGAACTGAAAATCAATATCGACGAACGTCAGGTGATTGCAAACGCCGGGGCCTATGCTCTCGGGCGCAAAACCGACGAATTGATCATCGCGGCGCTGGCAACTGTAAGCGGCGCGCAGGAAATCAGCGACGCCAATACCGGCATGACGCTGGCCAAGGTCATGGTCGCATTTGAGAAGCTGGGGGTTGCCGATGTACCCGATGACGGCGAACGTTACGCGGTCGTAGGCTGGAAGCAGTGGAGCGAATTGCTGCAGATCGATGAATTCTCAAAGTCCGATTACATTGGCGTCGACGATCTGCCTTTCCGTGGCACGCAGGCCAAGCGTTGGCTGGGAACGTTGTGGATGCCGCATTCCGGGTTGCCTGTGGATGGCAACGATATTCGTTCATGCTTCTGGTATCACCGCACGGCAATCGGCCATGCATCGGGCTCCGATGTGCAAACCGATATCACCTGGCATGGCGACCGCGCCGCGCATTTCGTCAATAACATGATGAGTCAGGGGTCGGCGCTGATCGACGACACCGGCATTGTCGAAATCAAATGCGACGAGACGCCGGACTAAAACATAAATGACGGGGCGACGGACGATTTAAATCCTGCCCGTCCCCCCGTCACAGTCATCCAACACCTACATCATCACATACGGAGTATTTCAAAATGGCTTTCAAGGCATCCGATTTAAGCGTTCTTGCGTACGCCAACAATTTTACCCTGTGGCATTACACCACCGTCGACAGCGCGATCGGTACGGCGAATTATTTCGACAAGGCTGCCGACATGATGCGCGTCAACGATCTGGTGATCGCGAATATCGATACCGATGGCACGCCGTCGACAAAATTCTACATTGTCACGGCCAACACGGGCAGCAGCGTCAGCATCACGCTGTATAGCTGACCGGTATGAAATCCGCTCCCGGCATTCTGCCGCTCCTCCCCCGGCTGCCGGGGCGGTTTTGCCGTTTGCGCTGGGTTGTTGCGGGCGCATTGCCCTCTCAAGGCGGGGGTGAGTTCCTGCTTCGCCCGGCGGTATCGATTGGGCACGGCCATCGGCTCTGATTTAAGTGCTTGATGGCCGTGCCATTTTTCCCATAACCGAAATTCTTGTTGCTTTGGCGCGAAATTTATGTTTTGTTAACTTTGTCTTCACAAAAAACGGCACGTCAGCGTCTTTGAGTATCAATGAACGTCCGAAGAAGGCATTGTAACCGGCAAACTAATAGCGATAAGCGGGTGTGAACATGACCTATCAAGGCATGCACAGGGAAAGCGTTTCTCGATCCGATCAGACCTATATTTTGATCCCGAATTCGGTAAACAAGCTTCCCGAGCGCATTGAAGCGGCTCAGGCCCTTCGTCTCGTCAATAACGCTTCCATCGATGATGATCTGGCTCTGTTTAAGGTGTCGGAGCGTATTCAGGGTGATCCGCAACTGGAATCCCAGGTGCGCGGCTTCTGGATAACCAGCAAGGGCCTGTTGCTTCACGGTACCATGGATGCGGCATTCCGCCTGACGCATGCCTATGACGTGCAGGATACGCCGGAAGCGATGAGCGCGCCGTCCTTGCTGGGGAGCATTCGCAGTTCTTTCAAGGGTAGCATGGAATATTATACCGGCTGCGTGCGCCGCGAGATCGAGAGTATCAGCCAGATGTTTGACGGCTTTGCCGGCCATGTGCCAGCAGCGGTTCCGTCCAGCTTTGCGCCGCGCATGGCGCTGGCGGCGTAAGATGCAGAATCATGACCGGGGCGTGAACATGCCCCGGCCAGTAAATGACCAGAGGGTGTAAAACAAGTAAAGATTCCGGGCCGCGTCAGCGGCTCTTTTTTATCCGCACTTTCAACTTCCCAACAACGGAGCGAGCACATGGCACTGAACGATGTGGCGCTGGCCAGCCGGGCTTTGATCCGGCTGGGGGCGGCGCCGATTTCCTCTTTCAACGACGGGTCGGCCGAGGCCGAAATTGCCGGGGCGCTGTTCGCCCCGATCCGTGATTCCCTGCTTTCGGCTTATGGCTGGAGCTTTGCTACAGGGCAGGTTTCTCTCGGGATGATAGAGGCCGCGCCGCTTGCGGACTATGCCCGCGCCTTCGCGCTGCCTGAAGATTTTCTGCGCGCACTGTCGGCGGGTACCGGAGGCAAGGGCCGTGGCCTGCGTTACCGCGTCGCCCGCAATGTTTTGCACACGGATGCCGAGAGTGTTTTGCTGACTTATATATTTCGTCCCGGCGAGGAAGAATTCCCGCCCTATTTCGATGCGGCGCTGATCGCGCGACTGTCGGCGGAATTCTGCATCCCGGTGACGGAGAATACCGCGCGCGCCGAAACCTTGTTCCGTATGGCAACGGCTGAGTTCGAGCGGGCGCGGCAGATCGATGCCCAGCAGGACAGTCCCGGCCGGATCGAGGATTTCAGCCTGATCAGGGCGCGCCAGTAGAGTATCGCCATAAAATATTTGACATAATAATATTTTATGATAAAGTGCAAACTTTCCGGACGCACCTTAAGGAGTCAGGCCATGAAACAGGTTACACTACGCAACGGCACGCAGGCTGATGGCGCTGATGTTTTTATGATTGGCTCAGTGCTGGAAGTCATGTTCGATGAGGAGAGGGCTGTGTTCCTTGAGATGATCGATCATGCCCGTACCGGCCAGCCGCTGTCTCAGGTTGCTTGTGAATGCCTGCACGGGATGGCGATGCTGCAGCCTGACTTCAAGGTTGATCCGGTGGTTCTGAATATCGCAGTCAGCATGGTCGAGGGTGAAGGGGATGACATGCATCTGGTTAATCCTGTGACCGGAGAAGTTTTGGGCGACGATAACGATCTGCTCGGCTCATTAACTTTTGTCGTGGCGGGCGAGGATATGCCGCTGCAAGCCTCGCCGCAGAGTTTCTACATACCGGGGCCGCCGACGCTGCAATAGCCGGCGGTTGGATTTTTTCTATTGAACCCTCGCCGTTGGCGGGGGTTTTCGCTTCTTCAGGAAAGGAAGGCGGTCATGTCGCGTATACGGCAGATGAAAACAACCTTTACCGCGGGCGAGGTATCGCGCGCGCTTCTCGGGCGCGGTGATCTGCGCGCCTATGAAAACGGCGCGCTGACCTTGCGTAACGTGTTTATAGAGCCTACAGGCGGCGTTACCCGTCGTGCCGGGCTGCGTTATGTCGACACAGCCGCGGGCGACGGTCGTTTGCTGGCATTCGAATTCAGCGTCGAGCAAACCTATTTATTGGCGCTGACGGAGGGTTTGCTTTCGGTTTACGCCGATGATGCGCTGGTGACGGCGATCACGGCGCCGTGGACGGCGGCACAGGTCGCACAGCTATCTTATACGCAAAGCGCCGACACCTTGCTGTTGGTGCATCCGGATGTGCCGCCGCGCCGCCTGACCCGGAATGCGGGCGGCGTCTGGCTGCTGCAAAACTGGGATTTTTTCAGCGATGGCAATGTCGTCCGCCAGCCTTATTTCAAATTCGCCGATACATCCGTGACTATAACCGCGAGCGCCACCAGCGGCACAGCGACCCTGACGGCTTCGGCGGCGGTTTTTACCCCCGATCATGAGGGGACAAGGCTGCGGATTGCGGGCAAGGAGGTTTTGGTAACCGATTTCAATTCGCCAACGGTGGTGACGGCAACAGTGATCCAGACTTTGCCCGGCACTGTCGCCACGATCGACTGGCAGGAACAGGCTTTCAGCGCGGCGCGCGGCTATCCGGTATCTGTTGCCTTCCATCAGGATCGCCTGGTGCTGGGCGGCAGCCGCGATCTGCCGAACCGGCTGTGGTTTTCTTGTTCCGGCGATCTGTTCAATTTTGATACCGGCACGGGGCTTGACGATCAGGCGATCGAATTTTCGATCCTTTCCGACCAGGTCAACGCCATACGCGGCATTTTTTCCGGGCGGCATTTGCAGGTTTTCACCAGCGGCGCAGAATGGATGGTGACGGGCGATCCGCTGACCCCGGCAAACGTTCAAATTCGCCGTCAGACCCGGATCGGGTCGATGACCAGCCGCTCGATTGCACCGGTGACGGTGGATGGCGCCACCTTGTTCGTGGCGCGCAACGGGGAGCAGATTCAAGAATTCCTTTATACCGACGTCGAGCAGGCCTATCAGGTGACCGATCTGGCGCTGGTATCGCGGCATATCGTGCCGACGCCTGTGGATATGGATTTCGATCAGCGCCGCCGTCTGTTGTTCCTGGTGCGCGCGGATGGGCGGTTTGCTACGCTAACGGCCTTCCGCGCCGAGGCTGTGGCAGCGTGGACGTTGCACGAAACCGATGGCGCGGTGAAATCTGTTTCGGTTGCGGGCGACAGCGTCTATCTGCTGGTCGACCGGGAGGGGGCGTATAGCATTGAATGCGTCGCCGATGATTTGAATCTGGATGCGGCGCTCGCCGGCGCCTCCGATACGCCGGTTCTGACCTGGTCGGGTCTGGATCATCTTGAAGGGCGTACCGTGATGATTGTCGCCGACGGGGTGGTGATGACATCGCAGACGGTGACGGATGGGCAGCTCGAACTGGAGGAACCGGCTTCGTCGATTGAAGTCGGCTTGCCTTACACCCATACCATCGAACCCTTGCCGCCGAGTATTCTGGATCAGGGCGGCGGCGGGCGGGCGGTACGTCTGGTGGAGGCTGTCTTCCGGATTGAGAAGACGGCAGCGCTGCGGCTTGATACCGGGCGGGGTTTGCGCGACATACCGCTGCGGCAATTTGGCGTGGATGTTATTCTCGATGCGTCGCCGCCGCGAGTCAGCCGCGATGTCCGGGTACGGGCGCTGGGCTGGCAGGGCGACGGCGAGCAGCCGCTATGGCGTATCGAACAGAACATGCCGCTGCCGTTTACCCTCTTGTCTGTCACCACTGAACTGAAAATCAACGATTAGGAGAGTATTATGGGCGCTTTAACCCCTGTGATTACCGGCCTGACTACGCTGACGACGGCAATCTCGGCCGCCGACCGTCTGATTGGCGTCAGTCGCGATTTTGCCCGCGACCCTTATGAGGAGCAGCGCCGCCAGCTCAGGGCGCAGCAGGATCTGGCCTTGCGGCAACTAAGCGCTCAGCAGGCGCAGGACGAGGCGCAAAGGCAGCGTGAAGCCGATCTGGAAAGGCAGACTATTGCCGCAAATGCGCAGGATGCCGAGCAGAAGCGCCGTGCCGCTTTGCGCCGCGCTGTGGCGCGGCAGCGCGCGCAGTTCGGCGGCAGCGGCCTTCAGGCGGGGGACGGTTCGGCCGAAGCTGTGCTTTTGGGGCTGTTTGAAGAATCGGAACAGGACAGGGCGACTGGCAAACGACTGGACGCCTTGCGTTATGCGGCGCTTGATCAGTCGATTAGCGATCGCCAGGCGCTCAACGTCCTTCAGCGAACGCAGCTGCAGGAGCGCCAGGCGCTTGCGCGCCTTGCGTCTGCGTGATAGGCCCATGCGCTCAATGCATGCAGTTTCACATTCTCGCCATATCAGGAACCGAATATGAACGTGATTGCCAGGCATAAACATCGGCATTGCGCAACATCTTTCAGACGGACGAGCCGCTATGTTGAAAACAGGATACCTGCTCCCCCCGCTTTGCTTTGCCTTCATGATGGCCGCGAGCGCTCCGGTCGTGGCGGCCGGGGCATCGTCAAACGTCTGCGCAGTGCAAAGAACCCTTCATCATAGCGCCAAGGCTTCCTGGTACGGCCCGGGTTTTCACGGCCGCAAGACCGCCAACGGCGAAACGTTCAATATGTATGCGCTGACGGCGGCTCATAAGACGCTGAAGCTGGGCAGCCGGATTCTGGTCGAGAATGTTGAAAATGGCTTGCAGATCGTTCTGCGGATCAATGATCGCGGGCCGTATCACGGTGATCGCGCGCTCGATGTTTCAAAACGCGCCGCCGATGCGCTTGGTTTCCGCGATGACGGTGTGGCGCGCGTCAGACTTAGCTTGTGTAACGGTTAAATCCATATTTTCCCCTGTAAAGCCCCGCCCGGGTGTCCGTGGCGGGGCTTTTCCATGTCGATAAGGAGCTTTCATGTCGAACGATCATATTCAAGTTCCGGCGATTGTGCCGGTGGTTCGTTTTCTGGCGAACGGCAGTCAAACCGCGTTTGTTTATCCATTCCCGATCTTCAGCGCCGCCGATATCAAGGTTTATTTGAACGGTGCCTTGCAATCCTCGGGGTACAGCGTTAGCGGGGCGGGGAATAGCGCAGGCGGCCAAGTGGCCTTTATCACGGCGCCGGACAGCGGGGTGGTGGTGATGCTGGAGCGCCGTTTCGCGCTCGAACGCATGACTGATTTCCTGGAGGGTGGAGATTTCAGCGCCCGGGCCATCAATAACGAGCTCGATTTTTTGATGATGGCGCTGCAGCAGGTCAATCGCGATCAGGCCAGCATGCTGCGTTATGCCGCGGCAGAGATGCCGGCAGGCCTTGACCTGCCGACCAGGGCGGTGCGGGCCGGAAAGGCGCTGGGTTTCGATGGCAGCGGCAACCCGGTGGCGGTTTCGCTCGAAGGCAGCATGGCCGCGCCGGATTACACCGCAAGCGGTATGGGTGCGGAAACACGCAGCAGCAGCGATAAATTTTCGGACGTGGTGTCGGTGCGGGATTTCGGCGCGGTGGGGGATGGCCTGAACGACGATACGCTGGCCTTGCAGCAGGCGTTGGCAGCGCATCAGGCTGTTTTTGTGCCTGCCGGGACATATCTTGTGACGGCCCCGATTACGCTCGGCGCCCGACAATCCTTGCAGGGCGTGGGGGCGTCGTCGGTTATCAAGGCGCAGACGAATGGTTTCATAACCATAGAAATGGCAGATGGACAGTCCTTGCTCAGTCAACTGCGGATCGAGGGCGGCTTGATTGGTGTCGCCTTGCGCGGTCGCATCGGTGAATGCGTGCAGAACACCGTCAGCGATGTGCAGATCGTCGGTGCAACGACGGGGATTATGCTCGACGGCTATGACGATAGCAACAAACCTTGTTACTGGAATCACGTCAATCGTGTTTTGATCGAGCAACCTGCCTTGCATGGCGTGCATCTGACCTTAAGCGATGATGGCGACACCCCGAACGCCAACCGTTTTCATATGGTGCGGGTCTACTCCAAAAGCGCGCTTACGACGGGACACGGTTTCTATATTGAATACGGGCAACTCAACAATAGTTTTTTCGATTGCGAGTCGAATGTGAACGGGGCCAGCGCTCAAAGCTGCGTCTGCGTCGGCGCCAACAGCGATAAGACGCTGGTCGTCAATATGCTTTGCGAATCGGGCAACGGCGTGCCGAATATCAAATTGCTGAGCGGCTCTCAAGAGACGGCGCTCATCAACCTGACGGCCATGAGCAACGGCCCCGCAATCGACGACGCCTCGGGCGGCCAGTATGATGCGATGAATGCCGGATGGCCAGACAAGAACCGCCTGCGCAAGACTGTGGTGACTGATTTGAAAGCCACGCTGATGCGCTTTGACACCGAATATATCGACAGCGCGGGGACGAGCAATCTCGATTTGTCGCATTCCGTGCATCTGGTCAACGCCGCCGCCGGGGCGATTACGGCGGCTTTGCCCGTGGCGGCGGGCGCAGCCGGAGCGCAGATAACCATCAAGAAGGTTGACAATACGGCGAATATCGTCACGGTTTCCGAGCAGGGAGGGGGCGCCGGGCCGGATGGCAGCGTCTTGCACCTGGGCGGGCGCAACGATTATGTCACGGTGATATCCAACGGCGTCAACTGGTATATCCAGTCGTCGAATCGCATGGCGGGCAATACGCGTTATGCCGACACCACGGGCATTTACGACATAGACATGGCGGTCGATACCTATCTGCTTTCCAGCTATGGCGGGGTTCTGACAGCGCGCCTGCCGCCGGCAAATGCCGCGCAGGCCATCGGGCGCACGGTAACGATCAAGAAAACCGACAGTTCGGCGAACGCCATCACGGTTACCGAACAGGGCGGCAGCGGGCCGGATCAATCCAGCCAGAGTCTTGCGACCCAGTACAAGGCGATCACGATTACATCGAACGGCAGCCAATGGTACGTAGTTTCCAAATACTGATCAGGAAAAGGATGATGCATGAATACTAGAATCGAACAGCAAAGTCGCGCCCGGATCGCGGCCTTTCTGCCGGATGCCATTCGTATGGCGCTGAATTCCTATCAAAAATTTTCTCACGAGATCCACGGCGGAGACGACAAAAGTTTCAAGGAGCATCACATGGCCTGCAAGGTGGCGATTTCTCACATCGATTTATTGCTGAAGCTGGCGCGCTGGGCGGATTTGCCCGATAGCGCCGCAGCAGACCATAACCAGCAACAGGTTTTGATGGCGGCGATTGCCGAGGCCGAACGTGAATTGCACGATTACGAGGAACAGGATGACGCAGGGGAAAACCGTAGTTGATTTCAAGGTGTTTCTGATCGTCTGGAACCGCTTGCAGGGGCAGGGTACGCCCGCCCTCCACCGCCGCATGGCGGATTGGTTGCAGGGTTGCTGGCGGGCGGGGGATACGCGCCTATTGTTAATGGCGTTTCGTTCCTCCGGGAAATCCACCATCGTGGGGTTGTTTGCGGCGTGGCTTTTATACGCCAACCCTGACTTGCGGATCATGGTTTTGGCCGCCGAAGGCACGCTGGCGCAGCGCATGGTCAGGAATGTGCGCCGGGTGATCGAGCGTCATCCGCTGACAGCGGGATTGCGCCCCGACCACCCTGACCAGTGGGCCGGCGAACGTTTTACCGTCAATCGCAGGCTGGAATTGCGCGAGGCGTCGATGGCGGGGCTGGGGGTGGAGGCGAATATCACCGGCAGCCGCGCCGACGTGATTATCTGCGACGACGTCGAGGTGCCCAATACCTGCGATACTGCCGAGAAGCGCCTTGGTCTGCGCGAGGTTCTGGCGGATCTGGATTACATTCTGGTGCCGGGCGGGACGCTGCTTTATGTCGGCACCCCGCACCACTGGTATACGATCTATGCCGACCGGGCGCGAAACGAGATCGGCGAAGTGCGCCCCTTCCTGTCGGGTTATTGCCGTCTGGTTCTGCCGGTTCTCGATGAGCGGGGCTGCAGCCAATGGCCGGAGCGTTTCTCACAGGCTGAAATCGACAGGCGCAAGGCGCAGGGCCTTAACCGCTTTCGCAGCCAGATGATGCTGGAGCCTGTCAATGTCGCGGAAGGCCGCCTGCAACCCGAGCGCTTGCGCCGGTACAGCGGCGAAGTACGCTATATACGCGAACTGAACCGCCTTGACCTGCAGGGAAAGGCGCTTTGTTCCTGCAGCGCGTTCTGGGATCCGGCTTTCGGGCAACGCGATCGCAGCGTGCTGGCGCTGGTTTACGGCGATGAAGACGGGGCGTTGTGGCTGCACCGGGTTTTGTATCTTAAAAGCGGTCAAGAACCGGACGAAGCCACCGGGCAGGCGCGGCAGGTCGTGGCGGTAGCACGTGACTTCATGATTCCTTCGGTGACGCTGGAAAGCAACGGGATCGGAAAATTCCTGCCGCTGATTCTGCGGCGTGAACTGGCGCTGTCGCGGATTCCCTGTGCGGTTGTAGATCACCATAACAGCCGCAGCAAGGATGAACGCATTCTGGAGGCGTTTGAAACGGTGATGGCGGCTGGAATGCTGCATGTGCATGAGAGTGTCTATGCCACCCCGTTCATCACGGAAATGCAGGAATGGCGCCCGGGCCGTTCCGGCGGTCATGACGACGGGCTGGACGCTGTGGCCGGGGCACTGCTGCGGCAACCCGCGCGCTTGCCTGTTGAATCGTTTTCCGGGCGCCACAGTTGGCATGGATACCCCACTCATACAGCAAGGACGGATTTCGATGTTTGAATTTTCACGCGACCTGACATGGTGGATCACGGCGGTCGACTTGCCGGCTTTGGGCGGATTGTTCTGGCTGATCTGGCGCACGCGCCACGATCATGCCGCTGAAATCATCCACCTGCGTGAGGTTACGGATTCAAGAAGTGCGCAGATGCGCGAGGCTTTATCCGCCTTCAAGCTGGAAGTTGCCAAGTCTTACGCATCCGTTTCCGATCTGCGCGATCTGGAGGGGCGTCTGGTGTCGCATTTGCTGCGGATCGAGGCCAAGCTCGATGCCACCGCGTTAAAGACCGAAGCTTTGAAAGGAGCGGGCGCATGATCACGACAGGCGAACTATACTTCCGGGAACTGGAGATCGACACGCTGGCGCGTACGATGTGGGGCGAGGCGCGCGGCGAAGGCAGTATCGGCATGCAGACGGTGGCCTGCGTCGTGATGAATCGGCTGGCCATCAGCCAGCAGAAAGGGAAATTCTGGTGGGGTCATTCGGTCATCGATATCTGTCAGAAGCCGTATCAATTCAGTTGCTGGAACCGCGACGACCCGAACTATAGGAAGGTGTTGCATGTCGACCGCCGTGATCGCTTCTTCGCTTGCGCGCTGGCGCTGGCGCGACAGGGCATTGCGGGACGGCTTGCCGATCCGACGGGTGGAGCCACGCATTATCATGCGGCGGGGGCGTTTCCGTATTGGTCGCGCGCGCAAGAACCGACAGCGGTTATCGGGAAACATATTTTCTACAGGATTTTAACATGACATCACCATTGCTTATACAACTGGGGCTGCCGTTGCTGGCTGAAATCGTCGGCGGAGCGTTGAAGAAGATCGATCATCCGGCGGCGCAGGGGGCGGCCAGTTCTCTTGGTACGCTGGGGGAGATTCTGGCTGCCGGACGCATTACGCCGGAGCAAATCGCCGAGGCCAACCGTCATGCCGAGAAACTGGCCGAGATGAAGCTGGGAGAAAAACAGGCGGCCTATCAGCAGATCAATGAAAGCCTGCGGGCGGAGGTCGCCTCACCTGACGCTTATGTGCGGCGGATGCGGCCGACGTTTGGTTACCTGATGGCTTTCACATGGGCGGCGCAGATGTTCGCGGTCGCTTATGTCATCGTCTTTCGTACCGCGGAGTCGTCGCTGGTTATTGAAGCGATGGAGTCGCTGGGCATGATATGGGGGATTGGCCTTTCGGTGCTGGGGGTTTATGTCTACCAGAGAAGCGAGGAGAAAAAATGTGGCGTGTCGCAAAACGCCGACTGGAAAGACGTCAAGTCTCAGGCAGTGTTGCCTCCCCGGAAGCCTCTATCGTCGCTGAAGATGAATGATTGATTTTATGGTGCAGATATTCCCGCCACAGCATGTAGAGTCCTGCCGACAGGATGATCAGCGAACCTGCAATCGTCGTTTTTTGCGGTATATCACCAAACATCAGGTATCCCAGAAGGACGCCCCAGAGCATCTGACTGTAATGAAAGGGGGCCACCACGGCGGTTTCTGTGGCGCTGGTGAAGCCGATGCTAAAGAGTATGAAACCGGCAAAAGCGAGCACGCCCATGCCAGCCGGTTCCAGCAGCAGCCATGAATTTTCCGGTATGTGAAAGTTCCCAGGCAACAACATCAGCGGGCCATAAATCAGCGCGTTGCTGATAAACGGCACAAACGCGAACAAGGCTGTCGCCGGCACCCGGCCGATTTTGCGAATCAAGATGGCGACGATGCTGCCGCCGATCATAGCGATGAAGACGCAAAGCAGGCCCAAAGGCGCGCTTTGCATCTGCGGGCCGGCGAGGATCATGACGCCGGTAAAGCCGACGATCATGGCGGCGATGCGATGAATCCCGATTTTTTCCTTCAACACCACTACGGACAGGATGGTGATAAGAAAAGGAGACATAAAGATGATGCCGTAAAAATCGGCAAGGGTTACCTGAGCGAGCGCGTGCACAATCAGATAGGAAATCGGGATGACAAGCGCGCCGCGCAACGCGAAAAGTTTCCATTTCGGAGTGATAAAACCCCGCCAGCCATGACGCCATACTATCCATCCGGCTGACAGCAGGGTGCCGGTGACGCTGCTCATGCCGATAAGCTGGATGGTTTTGAAATCATCTGTCATGCCTTTGGTGAAGGCGTCGATCAGTGAGAAAGCGAACCAGCCCGCCATGGCGAGAAGGAGGGCGCGAAGGTTCTGACGAAAAAGAGAATGACTCAGGGGATGATACTTTCGCGAATAAGGGGGGACGGTATGACGGCCTCGCCGGGATCGCCTATGATATAGGCTTCACGGATCAAGGATTCGGCGCGGCGCATGCTGTCTTCATCGCGACCGATCATCAGGCAGAGCGGATCCGTGGTGCCCACAGTCTGACCGATGGCGGCAACGCCGCTCAGCCCTGCGCCGTGATCGATTTTATCGGAGGCCAACCGGCGGCCGCCCCCCAGCTCAATCACCGCGATGCCGATTTTCCGGGTATCGACGGCTTTGATGACGCCGGCGCGCGCAGCCCGGATTTCACGCGTAAGCGGCGCCAGCGGCAGATGGCGGGGAAAATCATCGATGATATTCGCGGGCCCGCCCAAGGCGTGAACCATGCGTTCAAAAAAACTGGCGGCGCGGCCATCGTGCAGGTGGCGCTCGGCCATCGCGTACCCTGCCGCCGCGCTTTCAGCGATGCTGCCGATCATCAGCAATTCACCGCACAGGCCCAGTGTGACTTCGCGCAAGCGGGCGTCGATATTTTCGCAACGGAGAAACTCGATGGCCTCCCGCGCTTCTATTGCGTTTCCGGCGGTGCGGCCCAGAACCTCGTTCATATCCGTCAGCAAGGCGTGGCAGCGCAGGCCCGCGCCATTCGCCACATCGACCAATGTTTGCGCCATGTCCCGGGTGCGGGCGTAATCGGTAAACCATGCGCCGCTGCCGTATTTGACATCCAGCACCAGTCCGTCCAGTCCGGCCGCCAGTTTTTTTGAAAGAATGGACGCGGTGATCAAATCCATGCTTTCAACGGTGCCGGTGACATCGCGCACCGCATAGATTGTGCGGTCAGCCGGGGCGATATCCGATGTGGCACCGACAATGGCGCAACCTACGTCCCTGACGACATCTTTAAGTTTTTGCAGATCGGGTTGACTGATGTAGCCGGGGATTGAATCCATCTTATCGAGCGTGCCGCCGGTATGACCGAGGCCCCGCCCTGAAATCATCGGCACATAGCCGCCGCAAGCGGCGATAATCGGCGCCAGCATCAACGATACCTTGTCGCCGACGCCGCCCGTTGAATGTTTGTCGAGAACGGGGCCGTCGAGGTTTTCCTGCCGCCAGTCGATGCGGGTGCCGGAATTGGCCATGGCCATGGTCAGGCTGACACGCTCTTCCTTGTTCATGCCGTTGAGCAGAATTGCCATGCACATCGCCGCAATTTGGCTCTCGCTGACGGATTTGTCGACAATCCCTTTTACATACTGTTGAATTTCGACTGCGCTCAAGGCTTCGCGGCTGCGCTTCCTGATAATGATTTCCTGTGTCAGCATGCCTGTTTCCCTTGCCTGCGCCGGCTTTAAAAATCATAATGATGGCGCCCTGATCATACATCTTTTATTGGAAAAGACCATGCGCCAGTTTTTCATCCGCACGATGGGATTCACAAAAGATTTTCTGCATATGGAAGCTGCTGGCGGGATTGTGCTGGTCGGAGCGGCGCTTCTGGCTCTGTTGATCGCCAATACGCCGCTTTTCGGATTTTACGACCACCTGCTGAACGGTGTGAAATTCCGTTTCGGTTTCGTTTCTCCCGAAACCGGGTTCGATCTGCAACTCGAAAAATCGATCCTGCTTTGGATCAACGATGGCCTGATGGCGCTCTTTTTCTTTCTGGTTGGGTTTGAGATCAAGCGCGAGCTGGTGGAAGGAGAGCTTTCAAGCCGCGATCGCGCGTTGTTGCCGGCGCTGGCGGCGGTGGGCGGGATGCTGATGCCTGCCGCCATATTCTGGTTTATCAATCAGGATCATCCTGACAATCTTTCGGGATGGGCGATTCCCTCGGCCACCGATATCGCTTTTGCGCTCGGGGTTCTGGCTTTGCTGGGCAGACGCGCCCCGACCAGCCTCAAAATCCTGCTGACCGCGATTGCTGTAATCGACGATCTGGGGGCGATCATCATTATTGCCTTGTTTTATTCACATGGGCTGGATCCGGTGCCGTTTTACTTTGCGGGGGCGGCGCTTCTTGGGCTGCTCCTTTTGAACCGGCGCAATATCTCCAGCATTCCGGCCTATGTCATTCTCGGGGTTATTCTCTGGGTATCGGTGCTGCAATCCGGCGTTCACGCCACATTGGCGGGGGTGGCGGCGGCTTTATTTGTGCCTATGCGCTGTAAAGGCAATCCGGAATATTCGCCGCTCAAGACGCTTGAGCACAGCTTGCATCCGTGGATCGTTTTTGGCGTGTTGCCGCTGTTCGCTTTTGCCAATGCCGGGGTGCCGTTTGCCGGGATGGGTTTGCCAAGCCTGGTTGATCCTGTCACGCTCGGGATTGTGCTCGGGTTGTTCGTGGGCAAGCAACTGGGGGTTTTTCTGGCGCTTGCGCTTGCCGTTAAAACAGGCTTGTCGCCGCGTCCTGCGGGGGTCAACTGGTTGCAGCTTTACGGCATGTCCGTGCTGTGCGGGATCGGCTTTACCATGTCCTTGTTTATCGGCGGCCTGGCTTATGAGGGCGTGGCGATGCAGGCCTCGGTCAGGCTGGGAGTCTTGCTGGGCTCATCGATTTCCGCGGCGGCGGGTTACCTGATTTTATCGCGTTGCGCGGCCATTCACAATCATGAATGAATGCACGATTGAATGGAATGCCTTGTCGCTGAATGAATGGGACGACCTGTTCCGGACAATCCGGCGTTCGACCTTGCTGCAATCCTATCCTTATGCGCAGGCGCTTTGTGCCTGCCAGCATCAGCGCGCGCGCTGGGGTTTGATTCGCATCGGCGGCGCGCCTGCGGGGCTGGTGCAGGTCACTGAGGCAGGCGCTTTGGGGCTTCATGGCGTGATCGTCGATCGCGGCCCTCTATGGTTACCGGGATACGGCCAGGCGCGGCACTGGGTGCCATTCTTCGCGGCGTTTGACCGCGCCTTCCCGCGGCGGTTGGGAAGGCGGCGGCGCATCATACCGGAAATCGACCAGACGCAAGCCATACTGGTGCCTTATGTCGCCGTGCCCCGTATAAAACCGTACCAAACCATCTGGATGGATTTGCGTGTGGATGAAGATGATCTGCGCGCAGGGTTGAACCGGAACTGGCGCAATCACCTGAACAGGGCCGAGCGTGAAAATGTGCGCGTGGAGTGGCACAAGGACGGGACGGCTTTACCGTGGTTAATGCGGCACCATAGCGCCCATCGCACGGTAAAAAATTTTCAGGCGGCCTCGCCCGCCTTTATCCGCGCTTTGGCAAAGTATTCTATTCCGCGTGGCGATATGCTTTTGGGGCAGGCCTTTGCTGGCGACGAATCCGTGGCGGGGGTTTTGTTTTTCCGTCACGGCGCATCAGCGACGTATCAGGTGGGATGGAGTGGCGAGCAAGGGCGCAAGGTCAACGCGCACCAGTTGCTGCTGTGGCAGGGCATGATGCGCCTGAAACAAGAGGGGATACAAGATCTCGATCTTGGCGGCATTAACGATATTGCCGAGGGCGTGAAAACCTTCAAGGAGGGTATGGGCGGGGAGACTGTCGCGCTGGCGGGGATGTATCGTTAAACCTCCTCTCCCGGAGGGAGGGTTATTCTCAAAGCCGCTTTAATTCTCTGTTAAATACTGTAAATTTATACTGTTTTGCCGTTCTGGCTTGTCCACCCTCTCCGGAGATATTCTTATGTCCAATCGTACCCCTATCACCGTGGCCCGTGGCGATGGCATCGGCCCTGAAATCATGGATGCGACTTTGCGCATACTCGATGAAGCCGGGGCGGCGCTGGATATCGAGGAAATCAAGATTGGCAAAGATGTTTATGAAAGCGGCGTGCCGAGCGGCATTCCGGACAGTGCCTGGGAATCTCTGCGCCGGACGAAGATTTTGCTGAAAGGGCCGATCACAACGCCGCAGGGCGGCGGTTATAAAAGCCTGAACGTGACGATGAGGAAGGCGCTGGGCCTGTATGCGAACGTGCGCCCCTGCATTTCCTACGCGCCTTATGTCGAAACCAAGCATCCGAATATGGATCTGGTGATTGTGCGAGAAAACGAAGAGGATTTGTACGGCGGCATCGAATACCGCCAGTCGCAGGACGTGATGGCCTGCCTGAAGATCATCACCCGCCCCGGCACGGAGCGCATCGTCCGCTATGCGTTCGAGTACGCGCGTGCCAATGGCCGCAGGAAAGTCACCTGCATGACCAAGGATAACATCATGAAGCTGACCGACGGCCTGTTTCATAAGGTGTTCGAGGAAATCGGCGCGGAATATCCGGACATCGAGCAAAATCATATGATCATCGATATCGGCACGGCCAAAATCGCGGCCGCGCCGCATCTCTTCGATGTGATTGTGACGCCGAATCTTTATGGCGATATTATTTCCGACGTGGCCGCCGAGATTACCGGATCGGTGGGGCTGGGCGGGTCGTCGAATATCGGCATGCAATGCTCGATGTTCGAGGCCATTCACGGTTCCGCGCCGGATATCGCGGGCAAGGGCATCGCCAATCCGTCGGGCCTGCTGCTGGGCTCCGTGATGATGCTGGTGCATATCGGGCAGGGTGACGTGGCGGCGAAGGTGCATAACGCCTGGCTGCGCACGCTGGAAGACGGCATCCATACGGGCGAGATTTTCCGCCCCGGTTTAAGCCGTGAAAAAGTGGGCACGGAAGGGTTCTGCAAGGCCGTGATCGAGCGTCTGGGGCAGATGCCGCAAAAATTGCGCGCCGCCAATTATGATGGCGTTCCGGCGGGCGGCATGAAGCTGCCGCCGCTGAAACCCCGTAAGGTCGAAGAGAAAGTGCGCGTGGGCGTCGATATCAGCCTGACATGGGATGATACGCCCGACGCGCTGGCGGCGAAGGTGCTGCCCTGCGTTACGGAGAACCTTGAGCTGAAGATGATTTCAAACCGTGGCGTGAAGGTTTGGCCGAACGGTCAGCCTGATACGGCCTGTGCCGATAACTGGCGGTTGCGATTCATGAGCAAGAGCGGCGGCAATGTGCGGACTTCGGAGATATTGAGTCTGATGGAACGCATGAACAAGGCAGACATGAATTTCACAAAATCGGTGATGCTGCATACCTTCGATGGCAAGCCCGGGTTCACGGCGGCGCAGGGAGAGTAGCGCCTGGGGAGTTAATCCGGAAACAGACGGCGTATGCGCTCGGCCCAGTGTGGCAGTTTTCCGGTCTGGGCAGAGAACAGCGGCGCGAATTGTTCATGCTTGAAGCATAGGCGCTCCTCGGCATCGGCAAGGTAAGCTTCACCGAAGATGCTGGGTATATAGGCATCGTACTGGACGCGAGCCAGCATTAGCGCCGCGTCTTTTCGCAGCGGATGGGCGGAAGACAGCGGGTTTGCGTGATGATGGCGTGCCAGTTGGCGCAGGACATTGTGCAGGCCTTCATGCACGACCGTGCCGACGGCTTTTTCAAGCGTGCTTTTGTGGATGTTGCTGGGGTCGAGATGGATGATGGGCTGACTGGCGGCATAGAGTTCGTGGCCGTCAAAACAAAATGTGCCGAGGATGCGATCCGGCAGGCTTTTGACCTGGATATCCGCGGGCGCGATAGGCAATTCACGCTGTGAGAAGGCTTGCGCATGAAGGATATTGACGGCCTTCATGTAAGAAAGATGCCCGTTTTCATCCATGCCCTTCCAGATATCGCGCATTTGCGCGGCGGTATGCTCGCGGGCCAGACGCTGTGCCAGCCCGGTCAGGCATGAATCCACCCATTGGTGCAGGGCCGGGGTGAAATGCAATCCTTCGGCGAGAATTTTCAGGGCGTCGATCTCCCGCCGGTAGCTGTCGTCGCTGAAGCCGGTGATATAGTGTCCCTGATTGGTCAGCAATTTTTTGTCGGCGCGGGCCCGCGCCAGAATTTCGCGCTTGGTAAACTGGATCAGTTTGCAGATATCCGTGACGCCCAGCCCTTCCGTGCCACGTTCCTCAAGCGTCTGGATGATCTGACGCAGACGCGGGTTTTTTGCGGCGGCAGAGGCTTGCGACCATTGAGAATGCAAGGATCGGGAATCGCGGGTCATCGGTTCTAGTGCAATCTGTGCCGGGGTGGTGACAGGCCGGGCGATTTTCCCGATGCTGATAGCTGGAGCGTGGTGATTTCGCTCTCGCTGGCGTTCATCAGGCCGATCTCGTAGCCTTTGTCATGCGCATCGCAAATATCCTCAAGCAAAACCAAGGCTCGGGTGAGCGTGTCTTCGGCTGTGTCATTCCCTGAGAAATCTACCAATTTTTCAAGAAAATCGGCATCGACAGACGCGTCGACCATGCCGACCGCGCGGTGGATTTCCGTTGGCTCGTCATTCAGTTCCTCGGCTTCCTGTTGGCGGCGGTCGAAGCTGACCAGTTCTTCGCCCTGACCGTTTTCGCCCCGGGCGTAATAGGTGTAATAAGCGACCGCCAGATCAACCATATCCTGCTGATCCGCGCAACCGGCGCGTTCTTGCAGCCTGGACGGATCGCCGGATGTGGCGGTCATGAATGTAAAGCGCAGAGCGGTCAATCCCGGCATGGCGATTCCCTTGTTTCTGATCTTGTTGAACCGGGGGCAGATTAGCGATTTTCGGTTTTTGCTGGCAACCTTTATTTTAAGGAAAGGAGGCGGCGATCAATCCGCAATAGGGCAGCTTGGCGCTACCCATCGGGCCCCCCTATAAAACGATTCAGGCAGCAAGAGAGGGGACAGGAGAATTTCGGCTCAGGTGCTCGTCGACAATGGATTGCGCCACTTCCCGCGTAACGTCGAGAGGCGGCATTTCCCTGGTTGGGAATTTCCTGCGGCTGCTCAGTTCCAGAAGATCTTGAACATACCCTTCCTTTTCAAGAGCCGTATAATCGTACTTCTCATTCATGAGATAGATATTTTTGCCTGTAAAAAGGGCTTCGCTCACAATGGAAAGGGAGCCTCCCGATACCACAAGATGATCGGCAGCGCCAAGAAGGCCGATATAGGGGTTGTATCCGGATAAGGCTTCTTCCCAGCTTGTTCCCATGACTCTGATTTTGTCATGCGATTTGCCGGAATAATGGGTGGCCTCGCGGAAAGCCGTTTTCAGGCTCTCAAGCGGCGAACCCGATTTCTCGATTTTTCGCCAGAACGACGATTCATGTTCAATCTCGAATTTCAACCTGTCCGGAGAAGAATCGGATCTCCGGCTGGGGCAGATAAAGAAGGTCATTTCGGGGTACCGGGAACCAATGTCGCGCAATTTGTCAGCGTATCTGATGATCTCGATCTCCCAGAGATCGTCTGCAAGAAATATTCCTGTCAGGGGGCCCTGAATATCCGGGTAGTGTTGGCGAAATAAGTCCGCTTCCCGCTTAAGATCGGCTCTTGTCAGGTGATGGGAGACGAGTTTTTTCGCCTGGCGCGTTCGAGATCTTTCTGAAATACGTTCGTTAATCCCTGTAATCATTAAGGGGGAATGTAAAGATAAGTCTTCCGGCAGGTAGGGCTCTTGAGGGCCGATGACAATATCCGGATATCCTTCCCGGGCATAAAGGGCAAGTAGTCGATCCTTGAGAGTGCCGATGCCGGGAAAGCTTTTCTCCAGCATGTCAGCATCAACATAGATATAACGGCCATTCAATATTTCAGCGACCAGTTTCGACAACCCTATTGCGGCCTTGCTGTCGCCGCGATGGGGTGTGTCCTCGCCTATGTAGGCCATGACCAGACTGTTTTTATATGACATATCGCTCAAGCCCATTATTATACATAATGCACAAAGCTATCACATGGCGTTGCAATATGTCAATAAACCTCGGGGCGATGGCCGATCAGGGGAGGGACTGCGCGATTGCGGGATTGCGCGCAGTATAGTTTATCAAACCGGGTATGGCGGAAGCAAAGGCGCTCTTCCGCATCGGCATAATAAGCCTTGCCCAGATAGGCCGGGAGATAGGCCCCGGTTTGAAGGCGCGTGGCCATCAGGGCGGCATCCTCTATGAAGGGATGATCGTCGGGAATTAGGCCGAAATGATGTAAGCGGCCCAACTGGCGCAGGATGCTGTGCAATCCTTCATGAACCATGATCCCGGTCATATCGGCGCAGGTGGCGGTTTGCAGATGACGGGGGTTGATGCTGATTTGCGGCGTACTGTCTGCCGCAAGAACATACCCGTTGAATCCAAACAGACCGTGTATACGGTCAGGTAACTCCCGGCAGATGATGTCGGAGGGCGCGAACGTCATGTTTGGGTCGCTAAAGCATGACATTTGCATTGTATTGACGCTGCGGAGGTAACCGATCCGTCCGCCGGTATCCAGCCTGTCCCAAAGTTTTTGCATATCCCCATGACGGGTTTGTTGCCCCATGCGCCGGGCCAGCGTGTCGAGGCGCTGTTCGAGCCAGTCGATCAGCGGGATAGAAAACTTCATGTGCGTGCCAAGGCGAGTCAGAGCCTTGATCTCCCGTTCAAACGCGTCAAGGGGCAGAGAGATGATTTCCTGGGTTCTTGAATCCTTGACCAGCACCCTGTCCATTTGCGCCTGATTAACCACGGCACTGGAGATGATTTTTATCATCGCGCAAACGGTTTGTAGGGGCAGAACATCGGTTGTGCGTTCTTCCACCGCCTCGAGCAGGGCCTGAATATGCGGGTTATGCGTCCCGTTCTCGATAACGGCGAGCGCGAAGGCGGTGCGGCTGCTGGTAGGGGTCGGGTTCATAGCGCACCATAAGCAGGGGGCCGACAAGCTGTCAAATTATACCCGCGAGGTTAATTATATAAGGGCCGGGCCGGACTGTTTTTCCCGGTTTGCGGCTCGCGCAGGACTGTAATTTGAGCCTTTCCTGTATCCCAAACGGCGATTTGCCAGCCGTGCTCCTGCGCTTCTACGATATTCTCGCGCAGGATGAAGGCGCGGGTGAGCAGTCCTGCCGTTGTGATCTGGCCTGACCTTTTCTTGAGGGTGTGGGCCTGCGTCAGATCGGCATCGAGATGGACAATTCCCATCAGTTTGTGGCGGCCAAGGCTTTCGCAGTCGTCGAGTTCGCGCACGTCCTTTTCTACCGGATGGACGGCGATGAATTTATGGCCGGAAGCTTGCGCCAGCAGGTATTGCTCATAGTAAGCCATCGTGCTTTGAAAGAGATCGGCGGTGCTGTGCTCACCCGCGCGCTGCCGCAATTCGTCGAGCGTGAAGGTGGTCGCCGCCTTGAAAGCGAAGGAGAGTTTTTCAGTGTCGGCCATGCCTTGATCCCTGATATTTTTATTATTCCGCACAGCATAGGCGAAATGGTGCGGCTTGGCAAAGAACAATGAAATATTCTTGTGAATCAGCTTGTTAATCTGATTTTGCGGCTTTGAGCGTGTTGGCCAGCAGACAGGCTATCGTCATCGGCCCAACCCCGCCCGGCACCGGGGTGATGGCTCCGGCCACGGCGCTGACGGATTCGAAATCAACGTCTCCCACGACTTTCTTTTCGGCGATGCGGTTGATTCCGACATCGATTACGGTCGCGCCGGGTTTGACCCAGTCGGCCTTGACCATCTGCGGACGACCCACGGCCGCAACCAGAATGTCGGCCTGACGGCAGAAGGCGGGCAAGTCCCGCGTTTTGGAGTGGCACTGGGTAACTGTGCAGTCGGCGCCGAGCAGCAATTGCGCCATTGGTTTTCCGAAGAGCAACGATCGCCCGATGACAACCGCATGCAGTCCTCTCAGGTCGGGCCGCACGTCTTGTATCAGCATCAAGGATCCCTGCGGCGTGCAGGGCACCATGCCGGGCAAACCGGCCATCAGGCGCCCGGCATTGACGGGGTGCAGACCGTCGACGTCCTTGTCAGGCGAAATCGCCAGAATCATCTCGTTTTCATCGAGATGGCCGGGCAGCGGCAATTGCAGCAGGATGCCGTGTATGGCGGGGTCGCGATTGAGGTCTTCGATCACACGCTTCAGCTCATCGGTACCGACGGCGGCAGGCAGGCGGCGTTCGGTACTGGTAATTCCGGTTTTTTCACAAGCCGCGATCTTGTTGCGGACATAAATGTGGCTGGCGGGGTCGTCCCCGACCAGAATGACCGCCAATCCCACCGCTCTTCCTTGCTGGCGCAAGGCGGCGACTTCGCCGGCAATCCGGGTTTTCAGGCGTTCGGCGGCGGCTTTACCATCAATGATCACGGCCATTACAATTACATGAAGCGATAGGGGTTGATGATGAAGAGGCGGATCACCAGCTCTTGCAGCATGACGATCCCGAAAATGACGATAATCGGGGTAATATCGATCCCGCCGATGGCCGGGATATATTTACGCAAGGGCTTATAGACCGGCTCGGTCGCCCGGTTCAGCAGGTTGATCAGGTTTTGCGCCTGAGGGTTCTTGGCGTTGAGCACGTCGAAGTGGATTAACCAGCTGATAATCACCCCGGCGATAATAATATAGAAATAGACCTGGAGCGCGAAATGCAGAAGCTGGCCGATAAAGCTCATGACGTGATCCCTTGAAAAAAAATGGAAGAGCAGGCAGGCTCATCATAACTGAAAATATCACCAGAAACAGAGGGATATTCAAAATATGCCGGGAATTTTAAGGATGTCGTTGCTGGCCGGAGTGCTGGCGCTGGGACTGGCGACCGGGGCCGCCGAGGCCAAGTCCCCGCGTAGCGCTGGCGAGGTGACATGCACAGTGCCGAAATCGCCGATGATCCAGATATTGCCCAAGACGGCGGAGATTAAATACGATTATTCCAAGACTACCAGGCAGTTGACGCAGCAGGGGTCGAATACGGTCAATCCGTATGCCGCGAGTATCGACACCACTACGGGCGGGCTGCGATCCGATGCGCCCAAGATGCGCAGTAACGTCAAAATGGGAACCCTGACCTATCCCGGGTTGAAAGTGGGGTGTATCTGGTACGATACGATCGAAGTCAATATCGATCTCAATCCGGTGATTTCGATTGCCAAGGAATTTCAGAAGGAGCCCTGCAAGTCGGCCATCATCAAGCACGAGTTGAAGCACGTAAGCGTCGATAGGGAGGTTATGAATAAATATGCCAACCAGATCGGCCAGGCGGTCAAGGCGGCGGTGAATCAGGCCGGGGCGCTGGGGCCTTTCAATATCAATGAAATGAATGCGCAGCAGGATCGTCTGATGGAGCATATTCAGAGCGCCATCAATTCGCAGCAACTGGCTCTGGACAAGGAAATGCGACAAAGACAGGCGCAGGTTGACAGCCTCGAAGAATACGAACAGGTCAGCAAGGTCTGCAAAGATGTTGTCAGGAAGCTGCGTTAAGTGCTGCTGCGCCGGGTAAGGTTTGCGGCGATCGGCGCGTTTGCAGCGTTGGGGCCGCTTGTGTTTCCCCTCCCTGTTTTGGCGGCAGAGGCATGCGCGCCGGGCGAAGCGCCGGCAATTGAAATTGTCGTATCAGAGGATGAGCCGCGTTTCGATTATAAATTCTCCCGTGAGGAACTGGGCCGTTTTCCCGGCAATAACGGCATTCCGATGCTCGCGATTTATGATATTACGGTGAACGCCCTGAGCGCGGGGAGGATGAGAGTCAGGCACAGCCTGTCGTTCAGGCGTACGATGTCGCCGGACAAGCAGGTATGTGTCTACATCAGCGGTATAGAGGTGGCTATCCACATAGAGCCGGTGATTTACATGGCCAAAGAACTGAAGACCTTGCCTTGCGAATACAAGCAATACCTTGAGCATGAAATGAAGCATATCGAGGCCGATCGCCGTCTGGTTGAAGATTATCGCGATATCATTCGCCGCAATGCCGGTTTTGCTTTCCCGCAGCCCGCAGATTTTGCCGTTGGCCCTGTACCTGCCAGCCTGCGTAAGGAGGCTGAAGAAGAACTGACTTACAACGTGACGGGCGTCTTGCGTTCGACGATCGATAGCATGATGCGCGAACGGAGTTTCCGTCAGCGCGAGATCGACAGCGTCGGCGAATATAACAGCTTGACGCTGGCCTGCGCCACGCAGGAGGGTGTCAGCGATCCCGCGGCGTCTGAAGAAGAGCCGGCGTTTGATATCAACAAGCCATTTTGAGGCTTTATCCTGAAAAGAAAGGCCCCCGCTCAAGGGGGCCAGAAAGATTGCTGAAATTCTGGAGGAACAACCGAAGGAGGTGAATTCCATCTTTTTATGGTGGTATAGAATTATGTCAAAAAAGTGCCAAATTAGGACAGATTTTATGGATTTTCTAATATGCCGCCGTCGCATCCATGCAACGTATTGATTCTGTTTAATATTTATATCCATTGCTTCTTGACTCCCCTGCAGCCCTTCTGTATTGTCATAACCAATTTATGGTGAGAAAATGACGGGTTTACTGGAAAAACTGGATGACGAACTGGGGCCGGAGGCTTCCCGCCTGACGGTGGCGGTTCTTAAGCGCCTGCGCTGGCCGCTTCCTGCAAAGGGTGAGTTTTTCCCGAGTGCCGATAGTGGCCCTGCAGTATTTTCCAACATGCATGCGCTGGTCTTGCGGGTGCGGGCGATTCGCAAAATACTGCCTGCCGATCCGCATGTCCTGCAGCCCCTGATATCCTTTTCGAATGAGGCGGCGGCGGTGGAGATTTTTCCCGGCGTGCGGTTTCAGTCGTCTTATGTATCGGACATGTCCAACCCTGGCCGCGATGCGCTGCTGCCGCAGCTATTTCAGGATGAAGCTTACCTGAGGCAGCAACTGGAGCGTACGGGACTGGATTACAGCGATGCCGGTATCAACAATACAGCTTTATTGCCTGTTTACTCGGAAGCGTTTCCGGCGGGGTATCCGGTGGTGGGTGATTTCGGGGCGGTCGAGCAAAGGTCTGCGGCGGTTTGGCAGGCGCGCCGTGAACAACGGGCCTGGCAGGAACGTTGCGGCGTGATCCAGCCACAACCGCCTGATTCGCGACTGGAAACGATGTCGGCCCCCGATCAGTCCATGCTGTTCCTGCCCATAAGGCGGGCGCTGCGGGATGTGTTTGCCGCTGCCGGCAGAGGTGAGCATCATCAGGCGCTATCCGCGTTGAATGATGTATGCCAGTCGGCTAAGGAAAAGGGGTTTTTATCCGTATCGTGGCGGCATCATTCGGTGGCCTATAATAGCAAGCTTGATGATATTAGTTGCCGCTACGAGCGTCGCATGAGAGGTTACAATGCATCATAGATGATTGATGGGGCCTTCTTTTTCAGCCTATAGTGTCACCTTGCAAGGGGGGTAAAAATGAAACCGGATGTGGATCAAGGCATAAAAGACCAGTTGAAGATTCGTCTGTCATGGGCGCAAAACATCGGTTTTTTCTACTTTGCAGTTAAGAACCCGACCCAGAAAAGCTATCAGAACATGTGCGGGGCCGTGGATCAATATCTGGAGGTTTTCCGGCAGGCTTATGATTCATTGCAGGAATATATCGACGATCAGGATGCCGCGTTAAAGGTGCTCGCGGCGCGCAAGGGCATGAATCAGCAAAGCTCGCTTATAGCGATAGATGAGAGGCAGAAGAGCAGGATTCAGTTGATGGATGAGGCGATTTTCAGACCGGCGCCGCACAAATATTTCAGTCACGAGACGTTCGCCAACTGGTTTGTCATGACGATTCCGTCTGCGTATGAAAAAGCGGCGAAGATGTTCGAATCTATGCCGGATAAGCCTCTTCCTGCCTTGTCGGCCGCGCCTGAGCCGACGCATAAGCCGGATTAGAGCGCTGCGCCTTTAAATCCGATCAACACTCTCTTTTTTGCCCCCGCAGAGGGGGTGAGTCGCTTAATTCCACAACGCCCTAGGATGGGGGGGTTGGTTTGCGGCCTGCGTTGTAAATGAACTGCCGGGCCTCGGCGGCCTTGATCAGTCCGGCGGCCGTCATCCCCAGCGCGGCTCCTGCGAAAGCGCCAGCGAGGGCGGCGGTGATCCCGGCGGTATCGGAAATGCTTTCGCCCAGCCGGTAGGTCTTGATCACTTCGCTGACTTTTTGTTTCGTGTGCGGCAGATCCGCAGGGTCAATGATCAGCTTGCCGTCAGAGGTTTGGTCGATTTTGCGATCTATGCCGGGAGTCAAGATCGATTGTATGCTGTATTCGCTGTTGCGCGTGGTTTTGCGCGATAGCGGCACCATCGATGCCGCTGCTCCTGCGGCCAGGCCCGCAAGGCCCCCGAGCCATCCGGCGGCATTCAATCCAAGAAAGCTTCCTGTCGTTAGCGCCGTGCCGGCCACCGCCGCCATCGCCAGTTGCGCACCGGCCCATCCGCCGATCGCCGGCAAGAGCGCCCACCCTGCCATCGCACCCGCCACAAGGCTGCCTACAGCGACTAAGCCGACGCCGAAGAGGGTCATCATTTTCATGTCATCCCAGGACAGGGGATCGTTGACTGCCGCCGCGCTTTTCATTCGAGCGCTTATGGGATCAATCGCCTTTTCCCTGATCCAGCTTTCCAGTCGCTGGCGGAGCGAAAGAGGGGGCTTGTCTGTGTCTTGGTGCGGACTCATGTTCTCGTTCCCTAGGGGTCTTGCGATACAAGCATGCCGGTGGGGATATGTCAAACACCGCAAGGGTAAAAACCTGGCATACTCCGCGGATTCCCTGTTTTTCTGCCGGTTTATGCGTGCTAGTCTCTTAACGGTTTTTTAGATCGCGCGATCTAGAGTGATGGCTCGATTTTATAATCCTTCCGCCCTTTTCAAGAGGTTCAACACCATGACCACCCGCACCGGACACGATACCCTGAAAACCCGCAAAAGCCTGACGATCGATGGCAAGTCTTACGATTATTTCAGTTTGCCGGAGGCGGCGAAGCATATCGGCGATATCAGCCGTCTGCCGTTCTCGATGAAAGTGCTGCTGGAGAACCTGCTGCGTTTTGAGGATGACGTTTCAGTGACTGTTGACGATGTGAAGGCCTGCCACGCATGGCTGACCAACAAGGGCAAGACCGAGCATGAGGTGGCGTATCGTCCCGCGCGCGTGCTGATGCAGGATTTCACAGGCGTTCCGGCTGTGGTGGATCTGGCGGCGATGCGCGAAGCGATGAAGGGCTTGGGTGGCAACGCGCAGAAGATCAACCCGCTGACCGCCGTCGATCTTGTCATCGACCACTCGGTGATGGTCGATGCCTTCGGCAGCAAGAGCGCCTTTCAGGAGAACGTCGAGATTGAATTCGATCGCAACGGCGAGCGCTACGCCTTCCTGCGCTGGGGCCAGCAGGCTTTCAAGAATTTCCGCGTGGTGCCGCCGGGCACGGGTATCTGCCATCAGGTGAACCTTGAGTACCTGGCGCAAACAGTGTGGGTGGAGCAGGACGAAGAGCGCGGCAGCAATGTGGCTTACCCGGATACGCTGGTGGGCACGGATTCGCACACCACGATGGTGAACGGTCTGGCCGTTCTCGGCTGGGGTGTGGGTGGTATCGAAGCCGAAGCCGCGATGCTGGGCCAGCCTGTATCCATGCTGATCCCCGAAGTGATCGGTTTCAAATTGACCGGCAAACTCAAAGAGGGCACCACCGCGACCGACCTCGTGCTGACCGTGACCGAAATGCTGCGTAAAAAAGGCGTGGTGAACAAGTTCGTTGAATTCTATGGCGCGGGCCTTGATAACCTCTCGCTCGCTGACCGTGCGACCATTGCCAACATGGCGCCGGAATATGGCGCGACATGCGGCTTCTTCCCGATTGATAAGGAAACCATCCGTTACCTGAACTTCACAGGACGTGACGCGCATCGTGCGAAACTGGTTGAAGAATACGCCAAGGCGCAAGGCATGTGGCGCGATGCCAGCACAGCCGACCCCGTTTTCACCGATACGCTGGAACTGGATATCAGCACGGTCGAGCCATCCCTCGCAGGCCCCAAGCGCCCGCAGGATCGCGTGCTGCTTTCCCAATCCGCTGGTGTGTTCAAGAAACTGCTCGCTGATAATAACATTGCGGCCAAGGAAGTGCCGGTCGAAGGCTCCGATTACAAACTGAAACATGGTGATGTTGTGATCGCGGCGATCACATCCTGCACCAACACATCGAATCCGTCTGTGATGCTTGCGGCCGGTCTCGTCGCCAAGAAGGCGCACGAGAAGGGCTTGAAAGCCAAGCCATGGGTGAAGACATCACTGGCGCCGGGTTCTCAGGTTGTGACGGATTACCTCGATAAAGCGGGCCTGACATCACATCTGGATGCGATGGGATTCAACCTTGTCGGTTATGGTTGCACCACCTGTATTGGTAACTCGGGCCCGCTGCCTGAAGCCATTGGCAAGGCCGTTGAGGCGGGCGATCTGACCGTGGCGGCCGTGCTCTCGGGCAACCGCAACTTCGAAGGCCGCATCAGCCCGCATGTGAAGGCCAACTATCTGGCGTCGCCGCCGCTGGTTGTTGCTTACGCGTTGCTGGGTAACATGGAACTCGACATCACGACTGAGGCGCTGGGTACGGGCAAGGACGGCAAGCCCGTTTATCTGAAAGACATCTGGCCATCGAACGAAGAAGTACGCAAAGCCGTTGAACAATCCCTGACGCCGGAAATGTTCAAATCGCGCTATGCCAACGTCTTTCTCGGCCCGAAAGAATGGCAGGCCGTGAAAGGCGGTTCCGGCGAAACCTATGGCTGGGATCAAAAATCCACCTATGTGGCGAATCCGCCTTACTTCACCGGCATGCAGAAGATGCCGGGCAAGGTGAAGGATATCAAGGGCGCCGCTTGTCTTGCGCTGTTTGGAGACTCGATCACGACCGACCATATTTCCCCGGCCGGTAACATCAAGAAAGATAGCCCCGCAGGCAAATACCTGATGGCGCATGGCGTGGAGGCCAAAGACTTCAACTCCTACGGCGCGCGCCGTGGCCATCACGAAGTCATGATGCGCGGCACATTCGCCAATATCCGCATCAAGAACGAAATGCTGGGCGGCAAGGAAGGCGGCTTCACCAGATACCTGCCGAGTGGTGAAGAAATGCCGATCTATGATGCCTGCATGAAATATATCTCTGACGGCACGCCGCTGATGGTGGTGGCCGGCAAGGAATATGGCACAGGCTCAAGCCGTGACTGGGCGGCCAAGGGCACATACCTGCTGGGCGTGAAAGCCGTTCTGGCTGAAAGTTTTGAACGTATTCACCGTTCGAACCTCGTTGGCATGGGCGTGCTGCCTCTGGTCTTCAAGAACGGCATGACCCGCCAGAGCCTGAAACTGACGGGTGATGAGAAGTTTGATGTGATTGGTCTTGAAGCGGGTATCAAGCCGCGCATGGACGTCGATGTTATCATCACACGTAAGGATGGCAGCAAAGAGACGATCAAGGCGCTCTGCCGCATCGATACACAGGATGAAATCGGTTATTACACCCATGGGGGCATCATGCACTACGTGCTGCGCGATCTGGCGGCCAAGGGTAACCGCGCTGCCGTGGCTTAAAGCCGTAAAAAGAATTGTGTGAGGAGGAAAGCCCGCTGTTATGGCGGGCTTTTTTATGGAAAATTGAAATATATTTGACAATTATATGTAAAGAGGCGCAAGCCTGTTTCTGGATTATAGATATTCAGCAGGAGAAACGAATATGACCGTCGTTCAACAGGGGGGAACCCCCGTGCAATTTCTGCGTATTACGTGGAATCAGAACCACGTATATGAAAGCGAATGTATCCTGAAGCTGGATGCAAAGACCATTTACAACATTGCCGCATATCCGCTGACAACAGAGCCGGGGACGAAGGCTTTTTTTGAAGAACTGCAGCAAAGGGGTGCCATTCTGCATGATCTGGAGGATGAAGACGGGGAACGGATTCCAGCAATTCGTGAACTGGCCAAAGAGGGTGGGCATCTACTGGCCTATTGCCATTATCAGGATGGCAAGAAGCAGGATCCGGCGCCCGGCAAGGCGGCCTCTGTGAGCTTTGCATCTCCTGATTATACCAGAATCAAATCACTGACTTTCTTTCAGAATGGCTGTATGCAGGATCCGGCGGTTGGGGAGCCCGCTTACCAGAGTTTTGGCTCGCGTGGTTTCACTGCTGATACGAGCGAGATCATCATTCATGCCGAAAGTGTTGTCGGCGGGCGAAATGAAAAATTCACCGTAGTGCAGTTGAACGCTTTGAATACTCGCAAAGGACTAATCGCGCCTGCGTTGCCGCCGACGATGCAAAAATATGTGATCAAACCAGCAGCGTAAGCTTCTGTCTTCGCGCCCCTAAAAAAAGACACCAAAGGAGATTCATCATGAAAAAATCAAATGCACAGTCGATGGCACCCCAATATGTGCTTCTGACCGTAGATGAGTTGGCTGGCCAAGGCAGCGCCAAATACATCATGAAGCTGGATGCTCGTGCGCTTTACAATCTGGCGGCTGAACCTCTTTATGCGCATGAGCGGGGAAAAGAGCAGGAAGCCTATTTCAATTCGATGCTGGGGCGTGGCGCTGTGATTAGTGATTACAAAACGGAATCGGGTGGTATTATTCCTGGCGAACGTCATTACGACCGGAATGGGAAGCTGACATGGCTGATGCATTTCAAGGATGGCAAACGCCATGATCCGGGCAAGGGCATGGCGGCAAGTGTTTGCTATGCTGCGCCCGATTACGATTGGGTGTCGACCATCGCTCATTACAAAGATGATAACGTGATTAATCCCGCCAAGGATGAGCCTGCCATTCAGAAATTTGACCGGAACGGGGTGATTGTGGGCGCCACCAGTTATTACCCAAGTGGTCCTATCGTACTTTCGCCGGAAAAGGTCAGGTTCCTGAATATTCGCAAAGGGCTGTTGCCTCCTGATCTGCCGTCTTATTTGCAGGCCTATAAATTGGAGGGGTAAGCCCTTCCGATGCTAAATTGTTGCGGTTTTCTTGCAACGATACGGGATGTTGCGCTATAAAGAGACTATAAAAATCTCAAAATAAATTGAGGGTGTGACATGCCAATTCCAACCAATCTGAAAGATATTAACCGTGCAACCATCAAGGAAGCCCTGGGTGAGGTGGTGAATTTCACCCGGCTGGCCTTGTCGGGCAAGCCTATGATCAGTGTAAGGGATCTGGGCGATGGCCGTATCAGCCTGACCGAGGGGTATTTTGGCAGCAAGACGGCCGTTAGCGGCCTGCGCTTTGAAGATTTGCCGCAGGCTCTTGAAGGACGCATGATCTCGGAAGAGGCCGCGATTGAAGCGTTTCGCTTCATGGTCAAGCGCCAGATGTTGATGCCGGCGAACGAGAACCGATAGGCTTCAGGCGCCTCGGAAAGAAAACCCGCCGCAGATGCGACTGTGGCGGGTTATTTCATTATACGGCTCTTTCGCGGGCTATAAAGTATAAGCGGGCTTGGTGAGGCCGTGGCCGCCGCGCACCGGCTTGTTCCGTTCCGTTGCTGCGTTTTGCGACCTGCCAGCGTTGCCGGTTTGCGGTTGCCAGTCGCGTCGTGCTTGCGATGGCTGGTTGGCGCCCGGTTCGTCAAAATCTTCGAACGTGCCGGGGATGCTTTCAAGGTGATGAATGCCAAAGGTCTGGCCGCGCATATCGCCCAGATCGGTTGCGGTATTGACCTTCATTCCAGTCTGGATTTTCTTCTGCTGTTCCGATGGATCGTTCCAGAACACATAGGTTGTGTCTTCGAGGTCGACCGTGAATTTTTCACAGGTCAGCTTTGTGCCTTTATAGTGTGTGATCTGTTCCGGCTTGACGGGCTGACCGTTGATTTCAATGTTCATACCATCAAAGCGCCCGAGGTAATGCACGAACTGGCGTGCGGGCCCTGGAGATTCTGCCGCGGGCGTCCGTGCGGGATGGGCGGCAACAGGTTTCATCGGTTTCGTATCCGCCCATTCTTCGCCAGCAAATGTGTCGGGGTTGTCGTCGCGGGGGACAAAGGAGGAAAGCAGTCCGCCCAAGCTAAATCCGCCCAGCAAACGGGAAAAGAACTTCTTCATGATCACACCTTCTTTTTAAAATTATTTTTTTGATTATATGGGAATTCGCGAGAGGGTGCAATTAATAAAAATTAATATATATCAATGCGTTATGCATCATCGGTAAAAAAACTTGTATATTACATAATAATTTAATTAAGATAATTTCATTTCTATATCCTCACGCAAACGGACGGGGCCAATGTCAGATAGCGAAGTGAAAGCAATGATGACGAGTGTCCCGCACGGCACGGCGGCGATTGTCGTTAATCCAGAATTGGCAGATTATTTAAAAAGTCGTCCACCTTTGCGCCCCCTGATAGCGACACTTAAAGACGCGACATTGCCCGCGAATATCATCGGCTTTCTTTCCACGGCCCTGACATTGCCTTCGGCATGGCTTGACCCTGTCAATGGCACGTTCCGCGCTTTACAAGGTGTGAGCGCGCTGGTTAGCATTACCATTCAAACTTACATGCAGTTGAAGGGGCGCTATCAAACATATCAGGATTTGCGTGACTTGCAAAAGGGGTACGATCCGTCCCTGATTGTTGCGCGCGCCGACATGAAGGATAAATCAGACTATAGCCGGTTCGAAAGCTGGTGGATGGCGAACAGCGTCGATATCACTGCGTGGTGGGCTATTGGCAATTGTGGATTGATGGCGGCCTCGGGCATTGCGAGCGAGCGTCCCGGGGAAACGGCCACGGCAGTTTTGTGGGCGCCCAGCTATATGTTGCGCCTGCTTCCCGAAAAAAGTTCGTCAGCGGAAACGGTAAAAAAGACAGCGGGCGTGATGGAGAAAGTGGCGACATCGGTTATCGCCGCGCCGTTCAATCTGGCGGCAAAGGCGCTATCCTCGACCGGCTTATATAAATCCTTGAAGGAGTCGTGGCTGCTGCGTCAGCCGCCGCTGGTGCTCTCGGCCCTGTATAATATCGGGGTCAAGCGTGTACCGGCTTTGGCGAATTCTATTTATGCGGGAGATATCTATGCAACCGGCTGGATGATGGGCGGCGTGGCGCAGGACATATTGACCGCCGAGATCGACAAACGCTGCATCGGGCGCGGGCATGGATCTATCGTCAATCACCCCGATGGTCACGTGATTGCCCGGAATATCATCGAGGGCAGGGGCTGGCGTTCTTTCAAGGACATGATCAGGCCACGCCCCTCTGTGTAAGGGCTATGTTTTCTCAAATATCTGTGAATAGATTTTGCCCGGCGAAGGGCGTTTACTTTTTGTTAGGGTGGGTCGGCGACGATAAGGCATAAGGCAAAATTCGGATCAGAGGTGGTTCATCATGTCGCGCCAGAGAGGTTATCTTCGCATTCTCTTCAGCAGCCGGGTGTTGTTGAATCTGGAGGCTGCCGATGCAGTCTATCGCCAAGCTTATGAACAAGCCCTGACGCGGGGCTCAGAAACCCGGAGCGCCAGAGGGGAAGCCGTTGCGGCGTACAGCGATTTTGTCGCCTGCCGCGGGGCTTATGCCGACGGCCCGTATGATCCGGATGTGCAGGGGCGGCGCTTTGCCAAAGGGCCGCTTTATGATTTTGCGCTGGCTTTAAGCCGCCTCAACCGGGAGTCCGGCGAAGATCTGGTTGAGATCGGCCTGTCGGCCAAGGATGAAGCGGAGAGCGGTATCACGATCTTCCGTAATCTGGATGTAACGGAGCTGGGCGATCATCTTGGCTATCGTTTGCTGACTTGCGGCAACCCGGTTATCCAATCCTTCCATGATTCATTCGGCACTGATCTTTTCCTGTCGCGTAATTCGCAGGATGTGCAGCACGCCCGGGATCATGGCGTTGCATCGGCGTTGATTCATTTTCCCGACGGATGGGAGTACGACCATAGCGAACGCAGCGGCCCTTTGAAAATCATGGTGGATGGGGACGGTGTCGCCTGGGGTGACAAAGCCGAGCAGCGTTTCCGCGAATCTGTGGCCCAGGCGGGGGATTTCAAAGAGGGGTTGGGGCGCTATGCCGCTTTGGAGGCGCGCGATTTCAATACGCCGATCGAACGCGGGCCGTTCACCAGCGTACTGGAAAAAATCAGCCGCCTGAATGAACGGTTTGACCGCGATGAAGCGCCGTTCCAGATTTCACTGCTGACGGCCCGGGGCGGCAAGGCAAGCACGCGGGCTTTAACGACTCTGAAGGATCATGATATCGCCTTGAACGGTTTTGCCGAATTCAAGGCCGGGGCGACGAAGGCCGACGGTTTGCGCGCGCACGACCCTGATGTTTATTTCGACGACCAGGCCGGGCATTTGTCCGAAGGGCGTATATGCCCGGCAGGGCTGGTTTTTTATGTGTCTGACAGTCCCTTGCATCCGCAAGCGGCGGTTTCAGCCGGGGCAGGAGCGTCTCGCGCGTTGCCCGTTCCTTTGATGCCGTGGCAGCGCACAGGCGGGCGTGGCATGGCGGCGGGAATGACGCATAGCCATATAGCCGGCAAGGCCCAGTAAAGGTCACATGACCCAATCTCCGGCGTTGATTTCCCCGGCCTGAATTTTCCGTTCGACTTCGGCGGCCAGTATCTTGCGGGCGAAATCCTCCGCTTCCTCGATCATCTGCTTGAAATCGGGTTTGTCAGGACGGTAACGCACGTCATACATGGATTCAAACTGGATAATTGCGGCGTTGAGGCGTCCTAGTTTTTGCGCTGCATCTTCGCCTTTTTGGGCTTCCTCCGCGTTGCGGCTGATCAGTTCCAGGCGGATTTTCTGTTTGATCATTCCTACCTGAAACGCCAACTGGATGCCCTCCAGAAAGGCGGCGGCTGCGCTGAGGCAGCTTGAAGGGCGTACCGAGCGGCCGGGGCGCTTTTTAGCGGTGAAACTGAAAGTGGTCGTACGGTTGGGCCCGCGCAGGATGATGCCGCATTTACCCTCATCTTCCTTGACGGTGACCAGCAAGGCGACATTGGCGTCATGTTCGATAGTTACTAGCTTGCCGGCGTGTTTGAAAGCGTCTTCGGCCATGTTGACGGCCTTTTCGTAGTCACCTTTGCTGCGGGCGTCGCATTGCTCGATAATATCAAGAAACGGATGGCGCTCAGCCGCGCCGTTCTCGAACAGCACCCGCCCCTTGTGATAAATAGCGGCCCAGATATTCGGGTTGAATTTGCTTTCGTATCCTTTGGTGATGGCTTCGTAGGCGTCGTTCCAGTTATAGTCCGGATCGCGCGCGAGCAGGGGGCCGTAGTCCTGAAAATCCTGCGCCAGGCGCGCGCCCAGGCGGACGCAGGTGTGCATATTCTGGGCGCGGATCACAAGATCTTCGCGCTCGTCGCTTCCGGGTTTTTGCAGCGGCAGGGTCAGGCGGTTGGAAAGGGCGATGACGGGCTTGCCGGAATGCTCGTCCGGCATTACGTCTTTGATAATGAATTTTTCGCGTAACAGTGTGGCGTTGAATTCTGGCATCAGAATCCCCTTCACCATCCAGTCTAACATATAGATTGTAGGAGATGAATCCCTGGGGAGGGGTTAATATCGGCAAGATATATATATCTAATTAATTGATTCTAAATAAAAAACCCCCGTATGAACAGGGGGTTCTCAATCCTTGGTATATAAAGGGCACCAATCCGACCTGCCCGGGCATATTAAAGAATATGCCGGACTGGTGAACTCTATAACAACTGAACGATCAGTTCAGGTTGAAGCCGGGAACCGGTTTTTGTGTTGGTGCGGTCACGGCGGCTGCGGACGGGCTGTAGCCAGTATTCAGGTCAGCACACTCGAAGCGCATAGCTACGTTGCCGATTTTTTCTTTCAGTTCGTCACCGGTCATTTTCATGTTTGTCACTCCCTCTACAGAGTTTTAAGTTTACGCCCTGTGGATGATCAAGGGAAAATATTCGCCTTCTACGGGCTCTCCCGACTTATCATCCGTCAGCACCACCAGGATCTGAAAAGCATTTTGCAAATACTTGCTCATATCCTTTTTCACGAGGAGACCAAAATTACGCGCGTCTCCGTCATTCATCACGAAATCAAGTTTGTTGGTGTCCAAATCAAACTCGATCCATGAAACCTGTCTTTTAAACGGCTTGTTGTGAAAGATAAAAGCCTCGGCCCTATCGTTAATCACAAGCTCAACCTTCATTTCCTGTTCGAAGGTCGTACCGTCGCTATATCCCGGGCCGGTTGATGTCGAGGTCTGTTGCTCTGTCATTAGCGCCATTTGCGTTTAAGACGTTTTCAATTCCCTCTAGTCTATTCCGTCCCCTTTGTCTGTTCAAGAACCGTTTTTAAACAAGCACTTAATTCTGGTCTTCTTTTTGCGCTTGAATGTTATCACTCTATCATAATCCAAACTTTTCATAAAGAAAAATCATCGGAATTATAAACAAAACCTTAATGTAGATGGCAACCCATTACCCGTTGTTTCACGGGCTGATAATTGGCGCAGACATCCTGCCGGAATCGGTAAGAGCTGACTGCGCGGCTGCCGCCCAGGCTTTCACGCATAAAGGTTTTGTGCAACAGGCTGAGGGGCGTTCCGGTTTCGCGGCGCACTCTCCACAGGGCATTGCCAAAATCATGGGTCAATTTGCTCATGTCTTATGCCTTTTAGCCGTTCATGGTCAGAGCATACTGGTCGCGGTTAGCGGCCGGTATTGCTGGGTTGATACCTGCTTTACGTACATCGGCTTGCGCTGTCATCATCAGGCCGTTATCGCGGAAGGCGGATACAGCCGGTGCACTTGCAGCAGGCTTTGACCCGTCGTTGGCAGCATCGACTGCCGGGGCGGTTTTCCGAGGTTCCGCCGTTGAAGGCACGGCGCCATTTGCATACGGTTTCACTTGCGCGCTGTGGAATCCATCTTTCAGCATGCTAGCGCCAGCACCGAGTAGTGGCGCAATGATAGGGCCGAGCATTTTAAACATGAAGCCATACATGGTTGCATACAGCGGCACTTTCCATGCTGCTTCCATCATGCCATCGCTGCCTTTCATGCCGGCAATACCTCCGATAGCAATACCCAAGGCCATAAATGGATCGTTCTTAGCTTTCTCCATCATGCCGGAAAGCATTTGCTGCATTTTACCCTCTTGAGACTGGCTGCGTTGATCAGCAGGAGCGTTGGGGTTGCTTGATGGGGCGCCAGCGGCACCACCAACAGCGGCTGTAACCTTGCCACCTGTCAGTGTTTGGTCGATATCTTTTGCATTGTTCTTGACGCCATCCATCGTAACACCTGCAACGCCGCTAACTGCAGAAGCAACGCCTTTTACTGCTGTGGATGTCATGTTTGTGCCCAAGAGGCCATCGGCTGTCAGCATCGCTGTGCCTGCCAGAAGCTTGTTGTTCCAGACACCTTTAACAACGTTAGCAGCAACATTGAAGGATGTGCTGAGCGCGCTCACTGTCGAGGGGGCTGTAGCAAATCTCGCGATTGCGGGAACGGCTGTCATGGCGACATAACGACCTGCAGTCATAAGACTGGCAGAAACGACGGGCCAAGCAGCTGCAAGAGCTAAAGGTAATGGCATTTTTACACCTCTAATTACTTATTATATGAAGTGGGTTTTCCCACTTCTTTCTTTAGTTACCACCATGCTAACCGACAAAGAGTCAGAAATGCAAGCTTTTTCGGCCTTTAGGGTACTTATCCCATCGCCAGTAACCGTACCTAAACTATACATAATCAATATAGAGGAGGCAAACATTTTTACGGAAAATTATGACATTGGAAAATATATATGGGAATCAACTGGTTATACGATACCCGCTGACTCGAAATTCTGAAAGGGTGCGCTTTTTGAAATATTCGGCCTTTTTTGGTAAATTAGCTTTATGATTTTAACGTCTGAGTTCATGAAAAGCACAAGCGCCGTTGTTCTGGCGATTGCCAAGGCTTTTACCCCGATTCCCGAACTGACGACCCCCCTGAATATAGACACGGATACGGCTGTGGTGCAGATGGCGGTCAGGCCACATGAAACCTTCAATGCCTGTGTCAGCGCCTTGTATTTTGAAGATCAATGGAAAACCGCACGTACAAATACGAACAGCGATACCATTAAAATCGTCAATCAATTAGGGAATACGCCTGTCTGCGACAGGCTGCGCCGCCGTGAATATCATACGGATAAATTCGTTTTCAGCTGGGATCCACCCAAAGTCTAATGGCGGAAATGCCGCATCCCGGTCAGCACCATTGCCAGATTGTGAGCGTCGGCCGCCGCGATCACTTCATCGTCGCGAATCGAGCCGCCCGGCTGTATGACCGCTGTCGCGCCGGCTTCGATTGCGGCCAGCAAGCCATCGGCAAAGGGGAAGAAGGCATCGGAAGCAACAACGGAGCCGCGTGCCAGCGACTCGGGCAGGCCTGCGGCCTTGGCGGCTTCTCCGGCTTTCCATGCCGCGATACGGCAGGAATCGACCCGGCTCATTTGCCCTGCGCCGATACCCACGGTCGCGCCGTCGCGCGCATAAACGATCGCGTTCGACTTCACATGCTTGCCGACGCGGAAAGCGAAGAGCAGGTCGCTGAGTTCTTTTTCCGTGGGGGTACGCTTGGTCACCACTGTCAGATCGGCTTTGCCGATGCGGCCAAAATCGCAGTCTTGCACCAGCAGGCCGCCCGCCACAGGGCGCGGCATCAGGCGCTTGGCGGCAGGATCAGGCAGGGCACCTGTCACCAGTACGCGCACATTGGCCTTTTTTGCCAGAATGGGCAGAGCGTTGTCGTCAATAGCGGGTGCTATGATCACTTCGGAGAAAATTTTTGTGATTTCAGAGGCCGTCGCGGCATCCAGCGTTCTGTTCAGCGCAATAATGCCACCGAAGGCGCTGACAGGGTCGCAGCGCAACGCCAGTTGGTACGCCCCGCTCATCGATTTCGCTGAAGCCACGCCGCACGGATTGGCGTGCTTGATGATCGCCACCGTCGGCTCTTCAAATTCGGCCACCAACTCATAGGCGGCGTCTGTATCGTTCAGATTGTTGTAGGAAAGCTCTTTGCCCTGAATTTGCTTCGCGGTGGCCACACCGGGTCGGTTTGACCCATCAACATAGAGCGCCGATGACTGGTGCGGGTTTTCGCCGTAGCGCAGTGTCTGTTTCAGCGTGCCGCCGAATGTAATATGCGTCGGCATCACCGCCGGCTCATCATCGGAAGAGCGCAGCCAGTTGGAAATTCGTGAATCATAATAAGATGTCAGAGAAAACGCCTTGGCTGCGAGTTTGCGGCGCAGAGCCAATGTGGTGCTGCCGTTATGGCTGTTCAGGTTTTCCAGCACAGCGTTGTAATCGGCGGCCCCGGTAACGATGGTCACGAAGTCGTGGTTTTTGGCGCTGGCGCGGATCATGGCCGGGCCGCCGATATCGATATTCTCGATGCAGGCGGCAAAATCGGCTCCGGCGGCAACGGTGGCTTCGAACGGATAGAGGCTCACCACCACCAGATCAATTCCGCCGATATCGTGGTCTTTCATCGCAGCCACATGCGTATCTTCATCGCGGCGGGCGAGAATGCCGCCATGCACTTTCGGATGCAGCGTTTTGACGCGGCCATCCATGATCTCGGGGAAGCCCGTCCATTCGGAGACGTCCTTGATCGCGATACCGGCCTCGCGCAGGGTCTTGGCGGTACCTCCGGTCGAGAGGATTTCAATGCCATATGCGGCGAGCGCTTTGGCGAAATCGGTCAGGCCGGTTTTATCGGAAACGGAGATCAGAGCGCGCTTCACCGGAACAAGGTCGGGGGCGAGCGCGGGCGCAGTCTTGCGGGAGGGTGCTGTCATGTCCCCCTTTTAAGAGATTCGATTGGGAAAGTCTATCGGTTCAGGATGAATTTTCATTCATCTATTTCTATGCACGAACTTTGGCTTCTGCTTTTGGAAAATCGGCGAATTTGTAATCGCCTTTGGCGCGGATCAGCACGTGGGGTTGATCGGGCAGGGCGGTGAAAAGTTGCGTTTCATCTTGCCACTGGTCGAGGCCGCCCACGAACAGGAAACCGTCATCCGCCAGGTGATAGGCCAGCGTATCAAGCACGCGGTCGCGGGCCTCGGGCGTGAATTCGTGAATGACGTTGCAGCAGAAAATCACGTCGAATACGCCCCAGTCTTCGGTCTGGTGGAGGAGATTGGAGATGTGGAAGGATACGCGCTCTTTCAGGTGATCTTTGACATTCCAGCCGATTTGGCTTTGTTCGAAGAATTTAATCAGTTGCTTGATGCTGGTTTCGTTCTGCGCCTCGTGCTGGTTGTAAATGGCGCGTCCGGCATATTCGATCCCTTCGTTTGAAATGTCTGTGGCCAGAATGTCGAATGTCCAGTTTTTATGGCCTTCCAGAGCTTCGGAGGCGGCCATGGCGAGCGACCACGCTTCCTGGCCGCTGGCGCAGCCAGCCGACCAGATATGGATTTTCTTTTGCCGTTTGCGTTGTTTGATCAGGTAGGGGATGACTATGCTTTGCAAGGCTTGATAATTCGCCGGATCGCGGAAGAACCAGGTTTCATTGTCGGTCAGGGCTTGCACAACGTCGTGGATCATCGCCGGATCGGGAACGGCGCGCAGCGCGAGCGTCATCGATTCAATGGTCGGGTATCCCCATTTGCGAAACACTGGCGAGAGGCGCGATTCCAGCAGATAGGTTTTTTCAGGCTTGATATCGACCCCCAGTTCCCCCTGAAGGAGCGCACGATAAACCTCGAAATCGCCTAATCTCATGCTACGGCTTCCTGCATCAGGCCGATCTGAATCAGCTTGGCCTGAATCATATCGCGGTTGAAGGGCTTCATAATATATTCCGTCGCGCCGGCGCGCAGGGCGCGTTCAATATGCGAGAGGTTGTCTTCTGTGGTGCAAAAAATGACTTTGGGGTGACCGCCGTTCTCCATATCGCGGAGTTTCTCGACGAATTCAAGCCCGCTCATCACCGGCATGTTCCAGTCGACGATCACCAGATCGGGCATAAATTCCTGACAGAGCTCGAAGGCGTGCTTGCCGTCTTCGGCCTCGGCGCAGTCAAAGCCGAGATCTTCCACAATCCTGCGCGAGACCTGACGAACCAGACGGCTGTCATCGATAACAAGGCATGTCATCATACTCAAACAATCCCCACACACAAACGGAACTCTTGCGGATCTTTTGCCGACCCTTGCTTTCATTCTAGACGCGGTTTCTTAACCGGGTATTAATGGCCTGAAATTGTTGCAGAAAAAGAAGAATTTATCCCAAGAAAACGACGTGCCCGCCCTGGGGGTGCCGGTGATTGCCGGGTCTGCTCACCCGATTCGGCATGTCCAGTGCAGGCACGTCTTGTTTCTTGCACACCCTCCCGATCATCCGGTTTGTCCGAAGAGACGGGAGTTTTTTGTTCAACCCATGAGCGCTTTGTCGGTTTAGAGCGCTTCGTTAGAACCAATCTACCGCACCCGGGTAAAGACGCGCTTAAAAATAGACGCAATTTTATCAATTAAATCAATTATTTGATATAATTTATCTTAAATTTTAGAGATCCTGTAGTAGGCTGGGGGAGTAAGAAGGGGATTCCATGGGCGATAGCCTGTCCACGACCGAGCGCGCGATGAACGCGCTGTTTGACCTGCCGCAGGACTGCTATGGCCGTTTGCGCTATACGCTTGAAGAAGAACCGCGCAGCTATCCTCGCGCACGGGAAACCGATATGCAGCTGATACGCCACCTGCAAGGCCTGCTGCCCGATATCATAGACAACACACCTGAAACGGGCCGGATGCTGGTGAAATACGTCACACATTTCAAGACTCTTGAGGGGGTTGAAGCCGTTCACTGCCTTTTGACCAAGGCCTTCCCGACGGGGGATATATTCCGCATGGTTGGCATGCGGGCTTCGATCTTGATGACGCAGTATGAGGAAGACTGGATTGCTGCTTTTGGCTACCATCCGCTAGAACAGGACAATCGGCAGCCCGCCGGGCAGCCAAACCCGCCTGTTCCGTGCCCGCTTTAGAAAGCCGGTAGACAGTTTTCGGGCGCCTGCTATCCTTGGTGAAGAATTTTTTTGCAAAAAATTCCCAAGGATTTCAACAGGCGGGGCGTCTGATCAACGACATGACGGCGGATAATGATGCAGAACTGGTCAAGAAGGCCGTGCGCGGGGATGCGCGCGCTTTTGAGGAACTGGTCAACCGGCATTATGCCGCCATGTTCAGGATGGCGTTCAAATGGTGCGGCAACCGCGCGAACGCCGAGGATATAACCCAGAACGCCTGCATCAAGCTGGCGCGTTCGTTAAAGACTTACGAACATAAGGCGTCTTTCACGACGTGGCTTTACCGGCTGGTGATCAATACGGCGATCGACATGCAGCGCGCGGAAAAGCGTCATGATCACGCGCAGACGGAAGCCGATGAGATGCAGGGCCACGAAAACCCCGAGAGCGCCTATTACGCGCAGGAAATGATGCGGCAGATCGGCAAGCTGCCGGAGAAGGAGAAAACCGCGTTATTGCTGGTGTTCGGCGAAGGAATGAATCATGCCGAAGCCGCCTGTGTGATGGCGGTCAAGGAAAGCACGGTGTCGTGGTATATCCACGAAGCCCGCAAGAAACTGGAGCAATTTGAAACCCGTCAGAATAAGGAGCGCCATCATGGATGAAGGGCAGCTAAAAAAAATTCTGGGCGAGGCCCCGGTGCCGGCGGTGGATGAGAACGCGCAGAAAACTGCTGTCAATCTGGCGCTGGCCGAATTTGAAGCCGTACAAACAGAAGAACGTAATAAAATTATCCAAGGATCCTCTCTCTGGGGTCGTCTGACCGGCAGACCCAACAACATGGAGAGGAGAAAAACCATGAATAAACGGTTTATATATGGCGGCATGGCGACGGCGATGGTGGTGGTTCTTGCCGCCGGGGTAACGATGCAGAGTTATATGTCAGGATCCCTTCGTCAGGAAACGAGCGCATTGATGGCGGCTCCGGGTTTGAAATCGGGCAGCGCATCGGTCGATGCACCCGCAGGGGGCATGCAGACATTCTCGCAGATCGCGAAGAATGAGGTCGCGCCGCAGCTATCCCTGCCGGAAGGATTCAGGACTCAAGAAGCTGATAAAAGGGCGAAGGACGAGAGTTTCGCGCTGGTTGAAGGTAAAACCGCGCCGATGCGGGAGAAGCAAATGCGCCAGAACATGGTGGCGTCTGAAGAGGCGGCAAGAAGCGATTACAGGGCTGGCGCTGCCGTCGCTCCCTCGGCGCCGGTGGCCAAAATGGCCGCGCCGACAGAGTCCATGGCGATGGCGGATTCATCGGTGGGATATATTGTCGCGCCGGAGCCGCTGCCGCAGCAATTCCATCAGGATGTCGGTCGCGACAAGTTCGAGGATTTTGAAGAGAACCAGATCAAGCTGGTGCAGCAGGAACCGGTATCCACGTTTTCGGTCGATGTCGATACGTCTTCCTACGCCTTTATCCGCAAACAGTTGAACGCCGGGGTGTTGCCGCAGAAAGACGCGGTGCGGGTCGAGGAAATGGTCAACTATTTCGACTATGAGTACCCGTTGCCGGAAAACAAGACCGAGCCGTTCAAGTCCAGTGTCACGGTGCTGGACAGCCCGTGGAACGCGGGTCGCAAGCTGGTGCATATCGGCATCAAGGGGTATGACATTCCCAGAACGGAAAGCCCGCGCAGCAATCTTGTTTTCCTGCTGGATACTTCTGGTTCGATGAACGAGGCTGATAAACTACCGCTACTGGTCAGTTCGTTCAAGATGCTGCTGGAGAGCCTGAAACCCGATGATACGGTGGCGATTGTCACATACGCGGGATCGGCAGGAACGGTATTGGAACCGACCAAGGCCAGCGATAAGGCGAAGATCATCGCGGCGCTGGATAACTTAAGCGCGGGGGGCAGCACGGCCGGCGCCGAAGGCATCCGTCAGGCCTATGCGCTGGCGGAGGCCGGATTTGACAAGAATGCCGTAAACCGCGTCATCCTTGCAACCGACGGAGATTTCAATGTCGGCATCACGAATCCGGAAGAGTTGCAGGATTTTGTCGAGCACAAGCGAGAGAGCGGTATTTTTCTCTCCGTGCTCGGGTTCGGTCAAGGCAATTACAACGATCAGATGATGCAGACGCTGGCGCAGAACGGCAACGGCGTCGCTGCTTACATCGACACGCTGAATGAGGCGCGCAAGGTTCTGGTCGAGGAGGCGTCATCCACGCTCTTCCCGATCGCCAAGGACGTGAAAATCCAGGTTGAGTTCAATCCGGCCACGGTGGCCGAGTATCGGCTGGTCGGTTATGAAACGCGCAAGCTGAACCGCGAGGATTTCAACAACGACAAGGTCGATGCTGGCGATATCGGCGCAGGCCATACTGTGACGGCAATTTATGAAATTACCCCTGCGGGCGGGCCGCGCGCGGTGGACGACAGCCGTTATGCGGCAGCCCCGGCCGCGGAAATGACCAAGGTGACGGCCGATATAGGCAACGAATACGCCTTTCTCAAGATTCGTTACAAGTTGCCTGATGAGGATACGTCGAAACTGATCACGACCCCGATCACGGCTGCGGATGAAAAACTGCTGGCTGATACGAAGTGTTCTCCAAAAGCCGATTGCCTGATTTCCTCTGATCGCGGGGCTTCGGATGATGTACGGTTCTCGGTGGCGGTGGCGTCCTTCGCGCAGCTGCTTAAAGGGGGCAAGCATACGGGCAGCATGACCTATGACGATGTGATCGCGCACGCGCAGGCTGCTAAAGGGGGCGATGAGTTCGGTTACCGGGCGGAGTTCATCAATCTGGCGCGCCTTGCCAAATCGGCGGCAGCTTTGCCCGATACGCAGCCCTAAAAGGACAAAATCCTGGAAAAACCCCGCTTGCAGGCGGGGTTTTTTATCGGACGGGCCGGATTCTTCCTGGCTTTCTGCTGACTTTCTAGGGCGCCATAATCGTTTTCAGGCTGCCGCGCATAGACTGGCAGGCGGTGCGAACGGCGGTTTCAATTTGGTCGGGAGTGGTTTTTTCGCGACGGGCGATCTGTTCGATCGTATGGCCGCGGACACAGATAGCAAAAAGGTAGCCGATCCCGGGGGCGTGTTTGTCGCGCCTGACTTGCGCTACGACCAGCAAGGCCTGTAAAGCGGCTTCGGCCTCTTGCGTGGCCAGCAGAGCGCCGGGGATTCCTTGTTCGGAGAGGGCCTGTTTGAGAGCCTTTCTATCCTGCGTATTGCCGCCACCAAGGATGTCGGTGAAATTTTCTTCAACAGGTGTGATCGCGCGGGCGGCCAGTGTTCGGGCCTGCGCTATGACGCTGTCGAAAAAGGGGCGGTCACGGTCAATGGTCTCAAGGGTGCGGTAGACATCCAGCAGGGCCTGTTGCGCCAGGTCGGCGGCCTGTTCACTGTCGCCTTTGGTCAGTTCCCGGCTGATGGTTTCCAGCAGCCGGTTCTGATCCCGTGCCACGAGCGCGGTAAACGCCGATTTATCGCCTGCGACAGCATGGCCGATCAGCGCGGTCTCGGTTAGGTCAGCGGTTTCAAGATAGGATGCCATAGCGATACTCCCTGCGATTTTTATATGACAAATATGGTTTTGTCTCTTATTTTCTTATAGTTAATACCGATTCCCGGTTGAAGAACAGGGAAATTTAACAAGTTCGGTTTAAAATTCAGGGAGCAAGAGGAGTAAAACTATGCCCCGGGAAGATCGCCGCATCACCTTTAGCTATGACGAGGTTTACAAGGCGATTTTTGCATTGTGCGTACAAAGGGAGCTGCGCAAGCCGCCGCCCGGCATCATCATGGCGGTGGATGCTCATGCCAGTGACGAATCCAAGGTTACCATCCGGCTGGAAAACCCGCTGACCAATGACCCGGTGCTCTTTATCGATTTTGCGATCGATTTTCTGGCGGCGGCTTTGATGCTGTATTGCCGCACCTGCCGGATTCCCCTGCCCAAAACGGCAGGGAAATCGGTCGAGCTGACGCCCGATGGCGTGGTGCTGCGGGTGCAGATCAATCAGGTCACGCTTTAGCCCGGGGAAAATGCTCCGGATTATGGATGAGCCCTGGGCAGACGGCCTTGATGATCGTGGATGGCCTGCAGGCGGGCGGTGCGGCCTTCTTCCAGAATCAACGATTCAATCCCGAGTTCTCTATCCATCGCCCGCAGTTCCTGTGCGGCTTGTTCACTGCAGACAACGGCCATTTGCATGTCCAGTCGCTCATAAGGCTCGGACACGCGGCTGAACTGATCCGCGAGTCCTTTTTCCGCCAGCGCCTTCCGCAGGCGATTTTCAACGTGGCTTCTGATCTGATCCGGCTGGCCGATCGTTTTGGGAGAAAAATCCATTTTGAGCATGTATACGTTGTTCATGGTCAGACCCTCTATTCAGTGTAATCCAGTTTACGCGAAGGACGCGCTTGTACATGAGCGGGCCGGATATGGCCAGAAAAATGTGACCTCAATAGGGCGATGTCGGAAAAAAATTTCACCCGCCTGCAAGAGGCGGGTGATTCGTGTCGTCGTACGGGCATTTTTACTTGAGCTGGGCGCGCACAGAGACGGTCAGCGTGATCTCGGTTTCACCGGGTTCGGCCTGCGGCATGGCGGATTTCTCCATCGAGCCTGCCATGTCCATCGCCCGCATCATCATGGGCTGCGGCATCATGTTGTCGACAGCATCGACTGTGACCTCGGCCAGTTCGGCGCGTTGCTTACCGAGCGCCTTGGCGGCACGGTCGGCGCGGGCCTGCACTTTGGTCAGTGCGGCTTCCATCAGGTTGTCCTTGGCTTCATCCGCTTTGGCCGGGGAGAGGGCGTAGTACAGATTCTCCATCACCAGACCGGAATCCTGCAAGGCGCCCGCCAGTTTCAGAACATCCTCGGCCGTGGCCGATGTCAGGGTCAGCGACTGCGCTCCGCGCCACTTGGTTGCGGGCTTGGCAATTTTCTCCCGGGAGCCGGGCAAGGCCATGGTTTCTTGCTGGTAGACGTAGTAATGACCTGTCGCGATCTCAACCGCAGGCACGGCTTTGGCGGCACCCACAGCCTCCTTCATCGCCTGATTGATCGAGGTCTGCAGGGCTTTCGGATCGGCGTTTTCCTGTTCGACGCGCAGGGTCGCGATCAGCAGGTCTTGCGCAACTTCGAGCCGCTCGGTGGCCGAAATATTGAGGAGCGTTTCACCACCGGCGGGAAAGGAAACTTTTTCCTGTGCAAGGGCGGGAGCGGCCGCAGCCAGCAGCAATGCCAGTGGAAGGGTCAAAAGGCGCATGGGATGTGACTCCTTGGGTGTTGGGAAATCAGCCCCATCATCGGGGATAAGGTCATTCTAGCGATGCTCTGTGGCAAGACCAAGGCTGATCATGGGGCTGATCAAGGCTTGGGTTAAGGCTTGGGTTTCGGGATACCGGATAGTCAGTTTATGCAAAACATGAGGGTGTGAGGGGTTTGGCCGCCTATCGCCAGCCTGTGTTGCCAGTGAACGGCAAATGCGTCTTAATCGGTATCGTGCAATCTTTTATCCGGGCGGGCCTGATGCCGATTAAAACCATTCTTTCGATCCAGTCGCATGTGGCTTATGGCCATGTCGGGAACGCCGCCGCCGTGTTTCCGCTGCAGCGCATGGGTTATGAAGTGGTGCCGGTGCACACGGTGCAGTTTTCCAACCATACCGGATACGGCACGTGGGCCGGGCAGGTATTCGAGGCCGCCCATATCGACGATATCCTAAAAGGGTTGGAGGCGCACGGCGTTCTGGCGCGGATTGACGCCTTGCTGACCGGGTATATGGGATCGCCCGCGATTGCGGCCCTGATCGCGCTGTGGCGGCAACGGTTGCCGCGTACGGCATTATGGATCTGCGATCCGGTGATGGGCGATGCCGGGTGTGGCTTGTTCGTTCACGCCGGTTTGCCGGATTTTTTTCGCGCACAAGCATCGCATTTGTCCGACATCATGACCCCTAACCAGTTCGAGATCGAGCAACTGACGGGGATCAATGTCATGACTCTTGATGATGCCAGGGCCGCTTGCCGTATCCTGCATGACAAGGGTGTCAGGATCGTGCTGGTTACATCTTTGCGGCATAACGATACCGCTCCTGGGACGATTGAAATGCTGGTCAGCGAAGCGCAGGGCGCGGGTGCGCGGGCGGTGACGCCCTTGCTGTCGTTTTCGCCGCCGCCGAACGGCGCGGGCGATGCCACGGCGGCGATCTTCACCGGCCATATTCTGGCCGGGGCAGGCGTCGTCGAAGCCTTGCAGCGCACCGCCTCCGCTATCTATAGCCTGATGGAGGCAACACTTGAATCTGGCGGGCGCGAACTGGCGCTGATCGCCGCACAAGACAGGATGCAGCGATTGCATCCGTCTGTCCGTTTACTTTCCTGAACTCCTGAAGCCCCGGCAGGGCAAACCCGCCTTTACGGGTGGCGGAGCGGGTTTATCCATACGCAGAAACTTCGTTCAGGCGGCCTTGGGCAGCTTTTCCTGTGCCTTGACGCCTTTCTGATAGGTTTCGTAGACGATCACAGGGATATCGAGATCGCCCAGATGTTTTACGATCAGGGCCTCGACATCCGCCCATTCCATACCGCCCACACCTGTGGCCAGTCGCGGCAGGGCGATCGAAGACAGTTTCTCTTTCCCGATCAGTTTTTTCAGCTCTTTCAAGGCATGATCGACATTATGCGCGGTCGCCTTGCCGGGGTTGGAGCGTTCATCCGGTGCGGCGTCCTGAGTCATCAGGTTGATAACCACGCCTTCAGACCCTGCCCACAGCCATGCATTGCCTGCCTTTGGGTGGTTCTGGCGGCAGTAATGACGGAAATCCTTGGCCATGACAGGAAAGCGATCCCGCAGAGCCAGCGCCAGTCCCTGATTGAAGTGATCGTGCGGCGCCACGCCGTGAGCAATGGCCCGAGCGTCGCTCAGCAATATATCGCCGGAAACTTTGGTAATCATAGGAAATCCTTTCGTTTCGAGGGGGCTTAGAACCTGACTGTAGGCGACAGATGCCGCGCCAGTCTTGATGAATGTCAATCCGTGGCTGGATAAGGGGTATTACGTGATGCGGTGCAATATTATTTCGATCCGGGCTATCTGTTTGGTGAATTTTATAAAAATCAGGCTGTCTGTAAGAATTTTCTTGCACCGGCGGACAATACGGTATTTGCTTCTGACAAATCAAAGATGGCAGTTGAACAAGGAGATGCATAATGAGCTGGGACTGGAAAAGCGGCCTGAAAAAATTGTTTGGCGGCAACGGGCCTGCGCCTACGACGGACGCCCCGCCGCCTGCGCAGAAGCTCTCTCCGGAGGCCGCCGCGGTGCAAGAGGGCATCGACAAGGGTACGCATCGTGAATATAGCGCCGGGGAACTCGCAGAAATTGTTGAATGCATGCGGCAGCTTAAGGATATCACGCAGGTGAATATGCTGGCGATGCAGTGTCTGGCTGCGGCCACCCCCAAAACCGACAATCCCGATATTCAAGGCATGCGCGAGGCGCTGCAGACATTGGCGGGTCAGCCTTTCGAGAATGCGCAAAATGCGCTGGTGGAGTTGAATGCGAACGCAAATGTTCTGGAAGGCGTGCAGGCCCGGGTGGCCAAAAAACCGGCACCGGCGCTTGATAACCGGCATCTGCCCGTTTATGACGCGCAGCGCAAGCTGGTGATCGGAATCGCCCAGCAGGCGCAGGCTGTCTACAAGGCCCACAACGCCTTGTCCCAGCAAGTGCGCGAATCCGAGCGCTTCCTCGATATTCCGGAACTGGATCGCGTTAAGGCAGGATTGAAAGAGTCGGAGCAAACGCTCGGGCCGCTGGTGATCAAGCTTTGCCGTATCACCACCGAAACGGTGGGCAGCGATGCGCCGAAAAAACCGCGTGAGGGCTACGTGCCGTTCGTTGCCTAGGCGGGCGGCAGGTCTTTTTTAAAGGCCTGCTTATGCTATTATCAGGCTGTCCGCCTCGTGGCGGGCAGCTTTTTCTTTGTCAAGACAGCAACCCCTTAAAGCCCCCGCAGCGGAGTGTCCATGGCCGACAAGGATATCATTGCCGCCGTGACGCTGTTGATCGCGTTGCTGAGTTATGTGCCGTACGTGATGTCTATCTGCCGCGGCAAGACGAAGCCGCATGCCTTTTCATGGATCATCTGGGCGGCTGTGACTGCCATCGTCTTTGTGGCGCAGATGGTTGACGGTGGCGGCAGCGGGGCTTGGGTAACGGGGTTCAGCACGGCTTGCCTGACCTTGATTGCGCTTCTGTCGCTCTGGCGCGGCGAGATGTCGCGCACACGCAGCGACTGGATTGTGTTCTGCGGTGCGTTCGCGGCGATTCCTTTATGGCTGCTGACCAAAGACCCCTTCTGGTCTGTGTGCCTGGTCACAGCGATCGACGCTGTCGCCTATATCCCGACGTTGCGCAAGTCATGGCACAAGCCTTATGAGGAAATGGCTTATAAAAGCGCGCTTACAGCGGTCAAGCATGCAGGAACCCTTCTGGCGCTGCATAATCTGAGCATCGTCACGGTGATTTATCCGCTGGTCAGCCTGATCATGGAAGTGATCGTGGTGACAATGCTGCTTGCACGGCGCTGGTTTGTTGGCAAGGAACGGAGCGCTTAAGCGCTCTTCTGCGCTTTTTTCTCCACGCTTTCCACTTTCGCCGGCAGAACCACTTTCAGGTGCAGGTCTTTGAGCTGCTGCGGGGTAGGGTCGGTGGGGGCACCCATCATCGGGTCTTCGTAGGCGCCATTCATCACGAAGGCATAGACTTCGCGCAGATTCGGCTCGTTCGCGAGGATCATCACGATGCGGTCGATTCCAAAAGCGCAGCCGCCGTGCGGAGGGGCGCCGAAACGGAACGCATCGAGCATGCCGCCGAATTTTTTCTCCAGCACGTCGCGGCTGTAACCGGCGATCGCGAAAGCGCGCTCCATGATTTCCGGCTTGTGGTTGCGGATGCCGCCTGAGGCCAGTTCGAAGCCGTTGCACACGCAATCATATTGCGTGGCCATGACTTTGAGCGGATCGGGGCCGTTCAAGGCTTCGAGGCCGCCCTGCGGCATCGAGAACGGGTTATGCGAGAAGTCGATCTTGCCGCTTTTCTCGTCGAATTCGTACATCGGGAAATCGACGATCCACATGAATTTGTAGACGCCCTTTTCGCGGGCGCAGGCGTGGCCTGTGGGCAGGTCGTCGCATATCTTGTCGCGGGCGCGGCCCGCGAGTTTCGCGGCTTTGCCTTCCATGTCGCAGACGAAGAAGATCGCGTCGCCGTCTTTAAGGCCGGCGATTTTTTTAAGCTCTTCCTGCGCCGCTGTCGGAACGAATTTCGCAATCGGGCCTTTGCCTTCCGCGCCTTCGAACAGGATGTAGCCCAAGCCCGGCGCACCTTCGCCGCGTGCCCAGTCATTCAGCTTGTCGAAGAAGCTTCTGGGCTGGCCGGCGACCTGCGGACAGCGGATCGCGCGGACGACGCCGCCTTTTTCAATGATGCCCTTGAAGGCGTTAAAGGTCACATCTTCGCGTTTGAACACGTCTGTGACATCGCAAATCGCCAGCGGGTTGCGCATGTCGGGTTTGTCGGAACCGTATTTTAAAATCGCATCGTTATAGGCCATGTTCGGCAGCCATTCCACGCGGTGCGGCGTGCCCGTCCAGTCGGCGAATTCCTTGAACACGCCGTCGATGACGGGCGTCATGGTGGCGAAAATGTCTTCTTGCTTCACAAAGCTCATTTCCATGTCGAGCTGATAGAATTCGGCCAGACGGTCGGCGCGGCCGTCTTCATCGCGGAAGCAAGGTGCTATCTGGAAGTAACGGTCGAAACCGGAGACCATCAGCAATTGCTTGAATTGCTGCGGCGCTTGCGGCAGGGCGTAGAACTTGCCGGGGTGCAGGCGCGATGGCACCAGATAGTCGCGCGCGCCTTCGGGTGAGGACGCGGTTAGAATCGGCGTGTTGAATTCCTGAAAACCCTGATCCCACATGCGCTGGCGCATCGAACGGATGATATTGTTGCGCAGGCGGATGCGGTTATGCATGGCGTCGCGGCGCAAATCAAGGAAACGGTATTTCAGGCGCACGTCTTCACCGGCGGCGTCGGCATCGGCTACTTGCAGCGGCAGCACATCGGCTTGCGACTGAATGGTCAGATCGTCGATATAAACCTCGATTTCACCGGTCGCAAGGTCGCGGTTCACGGTGCCTTCCTGGCGGGTTTTGACACGGCCCGTGATCGTGATGACGGATTCAACGCGGCACTTCTCGATTTCGGTCAGCAGGGGGCTGTCCTGATCGACGACGCACTGGGTAATGCCGGTTGTATCGCGCAAATCGATGAACAGCACGCCGCCATGATCGCGTTTGCGGTGAATCCAGCCTGATAGCTTGACAGTTTGGCCCGCCTGGTCTTTGCGGAGTTCGGCACATTTATGGGTGCGGTAGGCGTGCATCGTGAAGATCCATCGATTTTTTTTAGGGTTTAAGTTGCCAGCACCTTATCCGCCAGCCTATGAAAATTCAAGAACGACGATGGTTTTCCAAGGGTTTTCACAGGTCAAACCATCGGGAGCTATGACAAGAAAAAGCGTGACATTAGCTATAATATCGATGTATATGTAATTATACATAATAAAAATGCGGTGGTGAAACTATAGGTTTTCGCATGCTGAGTGATGCGTTTAGAGAATTATTGGATATTCAGGAAGAGCGCCTTGAGGCCATACGGGCCGAGTGCGCCCCGTTTGTCAGCGGCCAGCACGCGGAATCGACCGCCATTCACCAGCGGATTGTTAGCGATATAGACGAACTTTTGTCGCGCACCCGCGCTTTTCGTGCCGCCGCGCCCCAAACGTTAGATGGAAAAAGGAAAGCGCTTGAGGACTATGGTGCGGTTTCAAAGATCAGCATGGAGTTATGTACATTCCTGTTTTCCGGCAGCCATGCCGCCGGCCCGTTCCGGCATCCGGTATTGCAAAAACATGCCGTACTGATCCATACCATCGCCCGGGAACAGGTGCTGACATGCGTGAATACCGGCTGGGCGCTGATTGAGGAAACGCTGGCGGAATCCAAAGGTTTGTCGCCTGATAATGCCCCGCCCGCCGCTGCGCCGAAAACGCAGCTCCGCGGCCATTTGCGCGTGGTGTCGAATGATGGGACTCTGGTCGAACGCAGTCCGCGGCCGCATCCCTAAGGCCTGTATTCTTTCTTATCCGAATCTGGTGACAGGCGCTGGAAAAAACGCTAATCTGCCTGTTAATAAAAACCATAAAAAGCAAACAGGGATTCATGTCCTCCGATTATCTGTCACGTCTCTCGCGCCTTTGCGAGGTTTTAGCGGATATCTGCGGCCGTATCGAGCGGCGCAGTGAGCGTTCTGCGGCCTGCACGGCGGACGCCTATGCCAATAGCCAGATGTTGAAAACTTTGTTGCCGGCGCGGGATGCGATGCAAGCGCACCATGATTTCTGCGTTCGCCACAGAGGGCAGCAGGGGAGCTTACCGTCCGCGGTGCGCGATGAATATTTTGATGGCATCGTCAATGTCGCGCAGGTTGCCGACGATCTTGAAATGCTGGCGGGCAGCCGGTTGAACCGTGTCGGTCATGCGCCGGGGTCGCTGCAGCGTCTCTCGCCGTTGTTTTTGGAAATGGTTCTGCGCGAGCGCGCGCAGATCGATTGCCTGCAAGCCGAGATCAGAGCCTTGCTTCGCCAGGATATTGAAGCCCTGAAAAACATGCCCCGGGCGGGCGCGGCAAAACGTTCGCATCTGCAATTGGTTCCGACAGAAAGGCAAGCGCCATGACATACCAAGCCGAAGCCGTATCGCCTGAATGCCGGACGCTGGAACATCATCTTTCGCTGATGTTGTCGCGGGTCGAGCGGCGGCAGGAAAAAGAGCCTGCCGCGCCTGCCGATGGACAGATCAATAACATTCTCTATGGCGGTTTGCGCGATACCATGCGCCTGACGCAATCCTTCATGGCGGCATGCGCTCACGGGTACTCTTTGGAATACCGTGCGCGCAGACTCTCCGAGTTTGCCAGCGGCATGCATCGCGTTGTGGATATGGTGCACGCGCTTGAGGGAGAAAAGCATCTCTCGCCGCTTTTCGACCGGATGATGAATCGCGAATATGCTGAATTACAAACACTGGTGTTTCAGATGCGCGATGTCGTTTACGCCGATGCCCCGAAGCTCAAGAACCCGCCGCCGGTGTCGCCGAAGGCTCCTGACCCGTTCTCGATGGCCTGCACCCTGATGATGATGCCGGCTCTTCTGGCGTGGGGGGTGATGTCGGGTTTTGCGGCAGGGCTGCGTGAGGCCGCCGAAGAGCGCGCCCAGGTATCAAGGCCGCCGCGGCATTTGAAGCTGGTTCATAATCGGTAATTTCCATATGCCATAAGCTGCGGTGGGAAAACGCTTTTTGCCTGTAAAAGCCATGGCTTTAGACGGCGCAGGGGCGATATAAAGAACGCCATGAACAGCGTCATCCATACTCAGGCCGAACTGGAAGCCTTGTGCGCCGAACTGGCGCAGGGGCCGTATTTCACCATCGATACAGAATTCCTGCGCGATAAAACCTATTATCCGCAACTGTGCCTCATTCAGGTGGCCAGCCCTGAGGGCGAGCCGCGCGCTATTGATCCGTTGATGGATGGGATCGATCTGCAGCCGCTGTTTGCGTTACTGGCCGATGAAAAAACCGTCAAGGTTTTCCATGCCGCGCGTCAGGATCTCGAGATTTTCTACAACCTGACCGGCAAGGTGCCGCACCCGATCTTCGATACGCAGGTGGCGGCGATGGTGTGTGGTTTCGGCGAGTCGATCGGTTATTACTCTTTGGTGGCGGATATATGCGGCGTTCACCTCGACAAGGGCGCGCAGTTCACCGACTGGTCGCGTCGCCCGCTTTCGAAGAAGCAACTGATTTACGCGCTGGACGATGTGACTTACCTGCGCGATATCTATGAGGAATTGACGGATAAGCTGAACGCCACGGGGCGCGCCACATGGCTGGCGCAGGAGATGGATATCCTGACCAGCGATGAAACCTACCTCAACCGCCCAGAGGATTCATGGGAACGCATCAAGGTGCGCACCGATAAGCCCAAGGTGTTGGCGGTTTTGCGCGAGGTGTCGGCCTGGCGGGAACGCGAGGCGCAGAACCGTGACGTGCCGCGTCAGCGCATCGTCAAGGACGAAGTGCTGGCCGACATGGCGGTGCACCCGCCGGAAACTTCGGAGGAATTGGGCAAGATTCGCGGCCTTTCGCCTGATTTCGCGCGGGGCCGCATGGGCAAAGCGCTGCTTGAGGCCGTGCACAAGGGGTTGGCCACGCCGCCCAAGGATTGCCCGCGGCTGGAGCGGCGGCCAAAATTCCCCTCTGATATGACGCCGACGCTCGAGATGCTCAAGATGTTGTTGCGAATTCAGTGCGCCGAGCACGGTGTAGCGCCAAAACTGATCGCCAACAGCGACGATCTGGAGGCGTTCGTGATCAATCCTGATGGTGATCTGCCTGTGACCAAGGGCTGGCGCGGGGAGATTTTCGGCGATGCCGCGCGCAGAATGATGGCGGGAAAAATCGCGTTGTGTTTGAAGAACAAGCAGATCAGCCGGATCGAACTTTAGGAGTGAGGCGATGGATTTGCTGGCCGACTTTCGTGAATTTCAGGCCCTGCAGCGGCACCGCGAAGCTTTGAAGGATTTTCACTTGCGTCAGGCTCTGGGCGACCGTGACCGCCATCGGGCCATGACCATCCGCATCGGTGAAGCGCTGTTCGATTTTTCAAAGCATCTTGCCACACCTGAGACACTGTCGCTGCTGATCAGGCTGGCGCATGCGCGCGATGTTGCCGGGTGGCGCGATCAAATGTTCAGCGGCGCGGCTATCAATACTTCGGAAAACCGCGCCGTGCTGCATACGGCGCTGCGGGCCGAACCTTCCGCCGATATCCGGGTGGGTGGTGTGAACGTCATGCCCGGCATTGCGGATAACTTACGCCGCATGGCGACCTTCTGCGATCAGGTTCGTCGCCGAAAAACGTCGGGGGCCACCGGCCGGGCGATTACAGATGTGCTGAATATCGGTATTGGCGGCTCCGACCTTGGCCCGCGTTTTATCAGTGAGGCCTTGCGCGATGTTCACGATGGCCCGGTGCTGCATTTCGTTTCGAACGTCGATGGTCACGCGATATCTCGCGCTTTGGCGGGGTTGGATCCGGAAACCACGCTTGTGATCGTGGCGTCAAAAACCTTTACCACGGAAGAAACCATGCTCAATGCCGCGGTGGCGCGGCGCTGGCTGGTCGCAGGTCTGGGTGAACGCGCCGATCTGGGATTGCATCTGGTGGCGCTCTCGTCCGCGCCCGATAAAGCTGCAGCCTTCGGTGTGAAGCCGGAACGCATCTTCGGGTTTGCCGACTGGGTCGGCGGGCGTTATTCGGTCTGGTCAGCTATCGGCCTGTCCGTGATGTTGGCGATCGGGCCCGAACGGTTCGCTTCGTTGCTAGCGGGCGCGCGCGACATGGATCACCATTTCCGCACTCAATCCTTTGAAAAAAATATTCCGGTTATGATGGGATTGCTTGGCGTTTGGTACCGTAACCTCTGGGATATGCCGGCGCATGTGTTATTGCCTTATGACGACCGTCTGGCAAGACTGGCCAAATACGTGCAGCAGATGGATATGGAATCGAACGGCAAGGCTGTGGGGCGTGACGGGCGATTTGTCGGATGCGGCACCGGCCCGGTTATCTTCGGCGAGCCCGGCACCGACAGCCAGCATTCCTTCATGCAGCTGGTGCATCAGGGGCAGGTAATCCCGGCTGATTTCATCGCTGTGATAGCCCCGGATCATGATCTGGCTGACAATCATCGCAGTCTGCTGGCGAATTGTTTTGCGCAGTCGCGCGCGCTGGCTATCGGCCAGACTCTGGAAGAGGCGGGGGGGGATACCGGCCGTATTTTCTCCGGCAACCGCCCTTCGACCACGATCCTGCTGCCGCAACTCGACCCCTATCATCTAGGTCTTCTGCTCGCAGCCTATGAGCACAAGGTTTTCGTGCAGGGGATTATCTGGGGGCTGAACAGTTTCGATCAGCCAGGCGTTGAATTGGGCAAGAAACTGGCCAAGGATATCGTTGCGGGGATGGCGCAAGGCACGGTCGCCGCGCAGGGAGATTGCTCAACCGCGGGTTTGATCGCAGCCGCATTATATAGTGACGGACGTGAAGTTTAGCGCGGGGCGTTAGCCAGCCTGCGCAGGTAGTTCCAGACATCGTCGATCCCGCCGACGCGCTCGCGCACGTAAGGGGCATCCGGAATACCAGGGCCGACAGCGATGCCGTAGCCGCCGAATTCTTCGGCACAAACTTTCATGCCGTTGGCATCGGGTAGGCCGTCGCCAAGGAAGATCGGCGTTTTTCCACGGAAGGCGTCCGTGTCCATGAAATGCCTGACGGCATCGGCTTTGTTCAAGCCCATGGGAACGACCTCGACCGCGTCGCGGCCGATACTGACGCGGTGGCTGTTTTGCAGTCCGAAACTGCTGAGTACGCCTTGCGCCACGGTGTTAAGAAGGTCGCGGCCTTCCTGCGGGGTGGCGCGGGCGGCAAAGACCAGCGCAACGGAATGATTTTTCTTCTCGATGAAAACACCGGGTTTGTCGCCCAGAACATCTTTTTGAGAATTGAATATCGCGAGGTTGCCTGCGATCTGGCGCAGGGCGAAATCAGCGATGCCGTCGGAATCCAGAATCGGCGCCAAGGGTCTGAAGCTTCCCCTGCCCGCGGGACGCCATGCAGCATGATGCTCGACCGAGGCCGGCAGTTGTTCGGGAAACGATGTGTCGAGCGAACGCGCCGGGCGTCCGGTAACAAACGCGAATGCCCCTGACAGCCTTTGGTGCAGCGTGTTGATGATCGCACGTTTTTCGTCGGTGGTATCGGTCGACATGGAGGGAAGCAGAGTCATATCGACATCGGTCAGAACAGCCAGGTTGCCCAGCAATCCCTTACGCTTCATAAGACGCTCCCCTACATACCGATATGAAAATTATTATCATTATTTATAGACTAACAGAATTTGACAGATCAAGAAAATTCTGTGCTTTTAGGGGGACTTAAGCGGTCTTGAATGCTGCTTTGCAACATTAAATCTGTGGTTATAATGGCGGAGTTTTCATCATGGCAAATGGAGTGGATATGAGTAGCGGATTCAACAGCGTAAAGACGGCGGCTCCGAAAAAAGGCTATCAGGTCGGCGAGTCCGATTATTCGCGGGGGTGGGGCGGGTATGAAGTTACGAACGTGGTTTATGAAGACAATGACCCCTCCAAAGATTGTCTGGTGTGCGAAAAAGATATCACTGTTAATCCTGCGCAGGCGCTTTCATTGCAGTCGCACGATCAGCGCCGCGAATTGTGGACTGTAAAAAAGGGTACGCTGACGGTGGTTCTGGACGGTCAGAAACTGACTCTTAACCCGGGTGAAGATGTAAGAATCCCTGTAGGAGGCATTCACTGCATGGCCAATCTTGGCAGCGAGCCTTGTGTTGTGCATGAAGTGCAGGAAGGCATTTGCGATGAAGACGACATCCATCGCTTTAAGGATATGTACGGACGCCCGGCAGAAAAATCGGATGCGGCGAACGTCATCAGCAGCCTGAAGGTCTATGATGAGATTTTGCAAAAAATCGGATACAGCCCTGCGGCCGCACCCGGCGCCAAGCCCTGATTGTTAGATTGGATTTCGGTTCATGCGCATCGGCATTGATCTCGGCGGCACCAAGACGGAAATCATCTGTCTTGATAAGGCCAACGGCAAGGAACTCTACAGGCAGCGTATTCCAACACCGCGCGGCAGCTATAAGGACACGCTGAATTCAATTGTCGATCTTGTAGGGTTGGCTGAAAAAACCATCGGGAAAAAGGGAACGCTGGGGATCGGCATACCGGGGGCCATGTCCGTTGAAACCGGTCTGGTCAAAAACGCCAATACCACATGGCTGATCGGCAAACCCTTGCAAGCCGATCTGGAAAAGGCTTTGTCTCGTCAGGTCAGGATTGAGAACGATGCGAACTGCTTTGCCGTGTCCGAGGCTTCCGACGGCGCGGCTGAGGGCAAACGTGTGGTTTTTGGCGTCATTATCGGCACGGGCTGCGGCGGCGGTCTGGCGATCGCCGGCGCGGCGCATCGCGGTCTGAATGCGATCGCCGGCGAGTGGGGTCACAACCCTTTGCCGTATCAGCGGGTATGGAGTGACGAACAACAGCGCCGGTTGGATCAGTTCGAGCGTTTTGAAACTGCGCAGGAAGCGCTCGATACCTATTTCAGCGTTGATGAATCTACCAGTGAGCATCCGGGGCCGCTATGCTATTGTGGTCGGCGCGGTTGTCTGGAGACATGGATTTCCGGCACGGGATTCAAAAACGATTATTTACGCGTGACAGGGGTTGAGCGCTCGACGCACGACATCATCGCCGATGTTAAAAACGGGGACGAGGCGGCGACGAAAACGCTGGAGCGTTATACAGACCGGCTGGCGCGCAGTCTTGCGAATGTCATCAATATCCTCGATCCCGATGCAATCGTACTTGGCGGCGGGATGAGTAACGTAGCTTCCTTATACAAAGACGTGCCGCAGGCTTGGGGGAAATATGTGTTCTCCGATAGTGTCAAGACACCGCTGCTGCAGGCGCGGCATGGCGATTCGTCGGGCGTGCGCGGCGCGGCGTGGCTGTGGTCGCGGGATGAGGCCTGATGATGGGGATGAAGACGTTGCTCCTCTTGCGTCATGGTGAGGCGGCCGACCCGCAGGGGCCGGGAATGGACTTCCAGCGCAAGCTGACCCGTCAGGGATTGCAGGATATGCAAAGGCTCCGTGATATTCTGGTGGAACGCGGTCTGATGCCGCAGTTTGCCATGGCGTCGGACGCGCACCGCACGCAATTGACGTTGCGCGAAGTCACGGGGGAGGATTATCGCGGGCAAGTGGTCTTTGAATCCGCTTTGTATAATGCCGAATACAAAAAGATCATTGAAACAGCGCGGCAATTGAACGACAGGCACGATGTTGCCTTGATCGTGGCGCATAACCCCGGCATTCACATGGCGGCGATGAATTTGGTATCGGATGCGTCGGATCAGGCGCTGCAAACAAGCCTGATGCAAAATTACAGCTCGGGCACGCTGACCGTTCTGGAATGCCCGATTGAGCGTTGGGAAGACCTGGCGGAGCGCCATAACCGCTTGCTTGATCTGATCGTTCCGGGAAGATAATCCCGCGGCTCTTTATTCGGCGGTCGTTTGCGTCATTAGCACATGGCGTATCAAGGAAAGCGATACGGGTTTCTTTTCCGCCAGCGCCAGCCGGTCGGTTTTCTCGACCAGATCGCGGGCGGCGGCGAATGACCGTTCCATCCGCAGCAACAAATAACTCAGAATATCTTCCCCGATCTGGATCTGGCGGTCGGCAAACATCTTGACCAGAACCGCCCCCAGCAGCATTTCATCGGGAGCATGAATGGCGACGCCCGGTGCTGCCCGCAACCGCGATGACAGGTCGGGGATGGCGAAGGTCAGTCGTACTGGAGGCACGCGCATCGTTAGAAGCAGACTGCGCTCATTTTCCTTGGCCAGATTGTAGAGATGGAACAATGTGGTTTCGGCATCGCGGTCGCCAATCCAGGGATCCACCGGATCGATCAGGAAATGACGGCCACGGGCGAACAAGGCGTCGGCAGATTCCCTGCACAGTTCGTCAGGGTTGATTGAAACGGCTTGCGCTTGTGCACTCCAGACGGCGGCGAGATGAGTCTTGCCGCACGCAGCCGGGCCGTAGAGAATCAGCGCCGGGGCGGGCCAGTCCGGCCATAAATCGATCCAGGAGACGGCATCACGGTTACTGTCGGCAATCAGAAAATCCTCACGCCCCGACGCCGGGCGATGGCCGAGATCCAGCGTCAGTTGCTCGTGCCGCACCGGGATCATTCCGTCATGCCTGCTGGTTCGGGCGGTCTGCTCATGTAAAGATCGTACATGGCGCTGGCGGGGGTGTTATATCCACCAGCAGGCATGTATCCGGACATTGGTTCGGAGAGGATAATATCCGATTGCGCCAAGGCCATGCGCAGACGATCAGGCGCGCCGCCATAGGTCAGTTCGATTTCAGCTTGTTTTGGCGCCAGCCTGACGACGCGCAGGGCTGAAACGCCGGGTATATCACGCAAAACTTTCTGCGTTTCCGACCATTCGCGCAGACTGGCGAATCGCACCCTGATTTTCAGATTGCTTCTGGTGTCGAGGCTGACTACGGTTTTCTCCTTCCAGTCGCTTTGAAACGTCTGGCGGGTCATCCTGACGGCGGTGTCGAATATGGTTTCGGCGTCCATTTTGTCGGTTGCGGCGACGCTCAGCGTTTTCACGAAACCGGGCGCCCCGGTGTCGGTACGGTAAATCATCACGTCAAGCCCTTGCGGTTCGCCGGCGGCGTTGGCATCCTGCCACTTCGGGTGTGCCATCACGATAATCGCTTCGCCCGCGCCGTAGCGGCCGACGATGTTACGCAGCCTGGCGGCGTCATAGGTGAGGGCTTCATCGTCTTTGATGTCGCTGACGTCAGCCAGATCGCCGATAGGCACCTGCACTGGAACCAGCCCCTGCCGTGTGTCGGTTTTTCCCCATGCGCCCAGCCATGGGTTGGTTTCGCCCCATAGAATGACATTACGTCCCGCCTGCAGGAAAGGCAGGATCAGCACGGGTTTGCTGCGGATGTCGGTAAATGACACGTTCTTGTCAGCAAAGAATGCCTTGATCGCGTTGTCCTTGAACCGGAAGCTGTAGGTGCCGATGTACTGCACACGGGAGAGCTGCTCGCCGGTAATTTCAAAGTCCTTGACCATCGGCGAGATGACCGTGCCGGGCGGGGGTACGAATGCGGCGGCTTCATCCTGTGGCAGAAGGCGTTCCGCCAGCATTTTGAATGCGTCTTGCTGGGCTTTTTCAAAAGCCTGCGTCCGGGCCTCGACGGCGCTGGCGGCGGTTACATCCACCTTGACGCCATGCACGGTAAAAAGAGGGTCATCCGCGTGAACGATTCCGGAAAAGAGAAAAAGCCCGCCCAGCAGCACAACGAAGCTGGTGATAGGCTGAAAAAATCTGTAATGTCTGGCCATTTAAAGCAAACCTGTCTGCAGGACGCTGCATCATTTATATAATGCCTTTGGGGAACGAATCCAATGAAAGACAGTGCCTATAAGAAAGCCGGTGTGGATATAGAGGCGGGCGACGCGCTGGTGACAAAGATATCGCCTTTGGCGGCACGGACGTCCCGCGCCGGCGTGATGGCCGGACTGGGCGGGTTTGGCGCTTTGTTTGATCTCAAAAAAGAAGGATTTGCCGACCCGTTGCTGGTGTCTTCGACCGATGGGGTCGGCACCAAGCTCAAGATCGCGATCGAGACAGGGTTGCATGATACGGTCGGGATCGATCTGGTAGCGATGAGCGTCAACGATCTTATCGTAAATGGTGCCAAGCCATTGTTTTTTCTTGATTATTTTGCAACCGGACATCTTGATGTAGGCGTGGCGGCGCGGGTGATCGCCGGAATTGCCGAGGGATGTCGCCAGGCGGAATGCGCGCTGGTCGGCGGTGAAACCGCTGAAATGCCGGGAATGTATCAGGAGGGCGATTACGATCTTGCCGGTTTTGCGGTGGGCGCGGTCGAACGCGCCCGCCTGATTGATGGCCGCCGGGTCAAACCGGGTGACATTATCCTTGGGCTGGCTTCGAACGGGGTTCATTCCAACGGCTATTCATTGGTGCGCCATGTCGTCGACAACAGCGGTCTGGCATATAGCGCGGCCTGTACTTTTGCCGCCGGGCAGACGCTGGGGCAGGCATTGATGACGCCGACGCGAATATATGTTGTGCCCGTGCAAAAGGCGATGGCTGTCCTTGATGACGACGGCGGTTCGGCGATCCATGCGATGGCGCATATTACGGGCAGCGGTCTGCCGGGGAATGCCGCCCGCACTATTCCTGACAATTGTGCGCTGGAGATTGATTGTCGCTCCTGGGCGTTGCCGCCGGTATTTCGCTGGTTGCGTGATCAGGGCGGACTGAGTCCTTCCGACCTTGCCGAGACGTTTAACTGCGGTATCGGCTATATTGTGATCGTCTCGCCTGAGAAGGCCGGGGTTGTGATGCGGGAATTTACAAACGCGGGTGAAAATGTTTTTAACATAGGTGTCGTCGCGGCTGCTTCTGAAGGGCGGCCGCCGGTCAGGCTGCTTCACTGCGAACAGGTTTGGTCGTGAGCAAGATCAGGATTGCGATTTTGATTTCCGGGCGCGGTTCGAATATGGAATCGCTGCTGCAAGCGTGTACCGCGCCTGATTTTCCCGCGGAAACGGCAGTGGTGATTGCCAATCGCCCCGACGCCGCAGGCATAGCGAAGGCGCAAGGTTACGGCATCCAGACATCGATTGTCGATCACAGGCAATATGTCGGGCGGGCGGCTTTCGAAGAGGCCCTGCAGGAAACGCTTTTGAAGCATGCCCCGGTCGATCTGGTGTGCCTGGCCGGATTTATGAGAATTTTAACGGCGGATTTCGTCAATCAATGGCAAGACCGGATGATCAATATCCATCCCTCGCTGCTGCCTGATTACAAGGGGCTGGACACCCACGCGCGGGCGCTGGCCGATGGCAGGGCCGAGACGGGTTGTACGGTTCATTATGTGATCCCGGCGATGGATGAAGGGCCGGTGATCGTGCAAAAACGGGTTCCGATTCTGGTCGGGGACACGGTCGATAGTCTGGCGGCGCGGGTTTTGGCTGAAGAGCATCAGGCCTATCCCGAGGCTGTGAGGATCGTGGCCGCCCGGCTGTCAGGGCTCCATCGTGCTTAAAGCTTGAATCCGGGACGTTTTCCGGTTTAATAAGATCGGTATTCAATAAGGAGTCTAATGTTATGGGTAATCATGTTGCCGCCGTTGAAACCGATCCCCAGCAATTGGAGCAAGCCTATGGCTTCTGGCAGAACTTCAAGTCTTTTATGGTCGCTGGTGTGGTCGGCGTTACGGTTTTGCTGAGTTTGATGGCTATCTTTCTGGTTTAATGATTTGTTCAGTTCTTCAAGGATTGGCAGAAGCCCCGGTTTTCGGGGCTTTTTTGCTGGCTAAGATATTATTTTCATTCACGATTCCGTAATATTTTCGCGTCAAGATAACGGGGTAGGAGTCGTTTATGACTGTCAAGTACCTGTCATGCTGACGTATTGGTTTAAATCTTCATATCCGGAGTATCCGCGGCGCGTATTGTGGCTGCTGGGGCTGATGGTGGCCGCCTGTTGCCTGTTGGCTGCCGATAGCCGGGCGCAAAGCGGCACCTACGCCGCCCAGCTTAATCTACGCGACGACCAAAGCGACTACAATCTGGCGCCGTATGTCTATGTAACTGAAGATCCGGGCCGCAGCCTTACCTATACCAGTGTGGTGGATCGCCACATGTCGGGCAAGCGCGGCGATGTACTGCGCGGCAAGATTTTAACATTAGGGGCTTCAAGTGTGCCGCACTGGATCATCGCCAGTATCAGCAACCAGAGTCAGAACGAAAACTGGATTTTGAATTTCGGTGAGCATCTGGATGGGCGCATCGGTTTGATTGATAAGATATTTATCTACGACCGCGCTACCGGGCGTGGAATTATTGACACGGTTACGCCGAACTCCGTGCCTGGCGCCAGGCAAGAGACGTTTGAATCCACGGCTGTTCCCATCCGGATCGCCAGCGGCAGTTCTGCGATACTGGTGATGTATGTGGTGCCGCGCGCTGGGATACCCCTGACGCTCGGGTTTAATTTTTTAACGCAGGAGAGTTACCTCAAGCAAAGCAATTATCCGCTTAAATCATCGAATGTTGCTTACCTCTTGTTCTCTTTGGTAATAGGGTTCTACCTTGCCACAATGATCTCGCTGCAGCGCTGGGGGCAGATCATCTTTATCCTTTACTATGCAGGTCATTTTCTCCTGTTCGCCCTTTATAACAATCTTTCTTCATCTCAATTGCCCGGGGCTTCGGATGTCGCGGCGCTGATGATGACCTTTGTATTGGTGATGGGGTATCTTTCTACACAGTATTTCTTCGATATCACAAGACAGGACGGCTTGCCGTTCCGCATCATTGTGGCCGCGCCGTTATTGATTGCCGCTGTGATTGCGCTGGCTTCATTCCTGCTGCCTGATCATAGCGCCTTGCGTCATGTTTTACTGGGATTGTGCCTTATGGGCGGTTACTTGTTTCTCATTGTCATTTCTATGGCGCAGATCGTTCAGGGCAAGCAAGGAGCCTGGTACATGGCTGCCGGGTGGCTGGCGCTGTTTCTGGGCGCGGCGGTCTCCATGCTTAGTGTCAACAACATTATCACACCGAATGCGGTTACCATCGCCAGTTATTGGTACATGCTGGTGGTGCAAGGTTTTTGCCTGGCGATAGCCGTGATTGCCCTCCATGTCACTTCTGATACCAGACGCATGGAACAGATGGGCGAGAAGAGTCAGGAAGCCGATCATGTGGTCAGGATTGCGCAGGCAAGGGAGAATCAGGAGTTCAACCGCCTGAAGCGCCTGGTCGAGCACGAACGCCAGGTCATGCAGGAACTCCGTGATCGTGAGGTGCAGCAGAATGAGGAAATGCGTAAAGCGCGGGTGGCGGCTGATGAGGCTAATCAGGCGAAGTCCGCCTTTTTAGCTGTGGTCAGCCATGAAATTCGCACGCCGATGACCGGGATCATGGGGATGGTGCGGTTGCTTTTGGATACGGCGCTGTCTTCGTCGCAAAAGGATTATGCGCAGACGATTCAGGACTCCGGCGATGCCATGATGTCTTTGCTCAATGATATCCTTGATTTCGAAAAAATAGAGAGCGGCAAGATGGATCTTGAGCGGATCGATTTCGATTTGCATCGTCTGGCCAATAGTGTGATTACCTTGATGTCGGGCCACGCCACAAATAAAGGCATATATCTGCGCCTGAACATGGATTCATCGATACCGCGCTATGTCGTGGGCGACCCTGTGCGTTTGCGCCAGGTGATGCTCAACCTTGTGGGGAATTCGATCAAGTTCACCAAGGAAGGCGGAGTGACGCTTGAGCTTTCTCCCGAACCCAATTCAGAGGGCTTGGCCAGAGGAAAAATGTACAAGGTCAGATTTGCCGTCCGCGACACCGGGGTCGGCATTTCCAAGGAAGCCCAGCACAATCTTTTCAGACCGTTCTCGCAAGCCGATTCCAGCGTCAGTCGCAAATTTGGCGGAACGGGACTGGGATTGGCGATTTCCCAGCGCCTGATCGAGGCTATGGGAGGGCGGATCAGCATCGATTCCGAAGAGGGGCGGGGCAGCACCTTCCATTTCACCTTGATTCTTGAGGAAGGGCAGGCGGAGAATGCGGCGGAAGGCGAGGGCGGGCGCGATAGCCTCTCGACCAAATCGTCCAAAGCGCTTCGTATATTGGTGGTGGAAGACAACGAGATTAACCAGAAGCTTTTGAAGGAGTTCATCGGACGCATGGGACATGAGGTTCTGACGGCGATGACGGGCGAGGATGGCATTGAGATGGTCGCGGTGGAAAGGCCGCACATGGTGCTGATGGATGTGGAGCTGCCTGGCATCTCCGGCATGGGTGCGACAAAAGCCATTCGCGCCATGGCTGATGACGAATTGGCAGTGACGCCTGTGATCGCCCTGACCGGAAATACGCGAGAGGACGATATCAGGTCATGCTATGCTGCGAACATGAACGGCCATCTGGCTAAGCCTGTCGATCCCTTAAGACTGCGGCAAATGATAGATAAGGTCATCAGCGGGAAACTGGATAATCCGGTGCAGGTGGCAAGCGATCGTTCTCAATCTTATGTGCATACGACGCAGCTATCGATGCAAGCGCAAACCAGGAAAAAACAATCCGAGGAATCCTTTGCTGCTGCGGCACCGCCGCCAGCCGCTGAAAAGATGGAAGAGGCCGCGTTGCGGCCATCGGCACAGAGTGCAGCGCCGACGATGCCCGGGGTTCCTTCCAATCAGTCGCCTTTGTTGCTGCATTTGATGCAGGAGGATATGTCCTTGGGCGGAGAGAACCCGGTGCCTGCAGTGCCGGAGTCCTCATCGGCGCTGACTGAAAAACCGATGATTGCGGATTTGGCTTTGCAGGAAGACGCAACGTTGGTTCTGGGTGACGATGACCTAGATGAAGATACTTTTGCTCAGGCGATGGAAGCTGCGGGGGACTTGAAAGGCGAGAGTGGGAGTATGGCTGTCAATGGTGCTCATAAGGTTTTTGAGCGCGCCATGCTCGATCCGCTCAAAGGGGTTATGAAGGACGCCGATTTGCAAGAGATGATTGATGGGCTGCTGGATAAGGCGGAGGAAATTGTTTTAGCGCTCGATGTAGCGGTGAATGCTCGTGACGTGACCGCAGTTATTGCCCGCGCCCATGAATTGAAAGGGATGGCTGGCAACTTTGGCCTGGTCGAGTTGAGCAAGATCGCAGAAATAATGGAGCGGTCGGCGAAAGATGATGTGCAGGCGGATGTTGGCCCCTTGATGAAGGATATATCGCCCGCCTATAAAAGAGCCCGCGCGGAGATTATGGCGTGGATGCAGGAATGAAAAAGGGCCCGTTAGAAGGCCCTTTTAAAAATCTCCGGCAGGGAAGATCAGGCAGCGATTTCGATCTCGCTGAAGAAGAAACCTATTTCGCGGGCGGCGTTCTCGGCGCTGTCGGAGCCGTGCACGGAATTGGCTTCAATGCTTTCGGCGAACTGCTTGCGGATCGTGCCCTCGGCGGCGTTCGCCGGGTTGGTGGCGCCCATGACCTCGCGGTATTTAGCGACAGCATCATCGGCTTCGAGAACCTGCACGACGACCGGGCCGGAAACCATGAATTTGACGAGGTCATTGTAAAAAGGGCGCTCTTTATGGACTTCGTAGAACTTCTTCGCCTGATCTTCGGTCAGGTGCATGCGTTTTTGCGCGACGATAGTCAAACCGGCCTTTTCAATCGTGTTGTTGATCGCGCCTGTCAGGTTTCGGCGGGTCGCATCCGGCTTGATGATTGAAAGGGTGCGTTGCTTGGGCATGGTACAAAAACTCCGTTAAAAAAATCCAATGAGTGGAGGGCTTTATAAACGTAGCCGCGCCAGGCTGCAACCCCCTGCAGGAATCGGTCAAACGTGAAATATTCTTACAAAAATAAGGCGTCTTGATTGTTAAAACTTGCAGTCTGGCCATGGTTATGATCTGCTGAAGGTTAATAAACGGGGAGTTATGGAGTAAAGACGTGTCTCAAGACATGCGACTGATTCATTCGACGACTGAGTACCCGCAATTTAAAAGCGGACGCCGTTCCTTGTCTGAGGAATGGGCTGCTGCTGCCAAGGGCGAGCCGCCGCAGCAAGCGGCCCACGATCCGGCGATTCTGTTTGCCGACGCCCAGATTATCCAGAAAGATGCCGAAAGCCTGACCCGTCGCATAGCCAGGGCGCTGGGTGGTTTTGCGGAAATGGGCCCCGAGAAAGATCTGTACCGGGTTTTGGCCAAGTTTAACGGCAAGGAGGATGGCAAGGATCCCTCTTTTAACTGCGATTTCAGCCGTTCACGCGTCCTGTTGCGGAATAAATCACAAATCCGCAGGGCTATCGATATGTTTGCCACTCCCGGCCAGATTGAATTGAAAGACGGCACCCGGATCATGGTGCGCGAGGTCGAGAACAATTTTACCTGCCTGAACAAGCGGAAGGCCGGCCTTGCCAATATGGACGTGAAGGTGACCTTTGAATTCACAACCGCCGAAGGCGAAAGGTCGTTCCATCATCACGAATTGCAATTCATTCCTGCTGATGCCAAAGCAGACTACGAGCGCTCTCACGAGGTCTACAAGCGCAAGCGTGTTGCCCAGATTTATCGTGACGGCGCGGATAATGCGCTGGCCATCTGCGGCCCGAGCGAAGCCGAAGGCTGGAGCAAGAAATGGCGTCAGTACGATGCCCAGATTCAGTCGGCGCAGGTTGAGCGCTGGTCGATTCATATGGGCGTGCGCGAGCGTTTGGGACTGGATGAATTGATTGGATATCAGCCATGCAATTCCTGCAAGGTTAAAAAGCTGGAAAATCAGGGGCCAAACCTATATGTAGTGCAGTGATTTTTAACTGGATTACATAAAATGCCTCAAACATACCTGACCGAATATTTCATGGTCTGCGGCCTTCCTGTTGCAGCGGTCAAAACCAACGATGGAAAATTGCTTCAAACATGGGCGGCCGACAAGGCACAGGGCCGTTTGCGGCGCGATGCCCGTCTATTGGCCGACATCGAGAGCGACAGCCGGGTACGTCCGATGTTGAAGACCGATTTCGACCGATATTGCCAAAAGCACAGGATTGATCCGGCTGTGCCCGAACGCGCTGTTTTGCAAACTTTGACTTTGATGAAGGGTTCGGTTTTGGCCCTGTCGGTGTCCCGCGAAGAGGAAAATGGTTGTTATATGCGTACGGCGATGCTGGCCATTTAATCGCCGCTTTGTGATTTCTTGAGAATACTGCGTAAAAAACGGCCTCGCTATGAGGCCGTTTTATTTTATCCCCCCATCCTTAAATATACTTCACTTTATGCTCAGGAGCAGGAGCAAAGGTTACGACGCCAGTTGTTTCTCGATCGCGTGGACGGCATCGTTTGCTGCCGCCCCGTTCGGGCCGCCGCCTTGCGCCATGTCGGGACGACCGCCGCCGCCCTTGCCGCCCAGCACCTCGACGCCTGTTTTCACAAGATCGACGGCGCTGACTTTCGATGTCAGGTCGGCGGTGACGCCGACGACAATAGAGGCTTTACCGTCTTCGGTGGCGATCAGGGTGATGATGCCGGAACCGAGCTTGACTTTCAGATCGTCAACCATGGGCTTGAGGTCTTTCGCCGGGAAGCCTTCGAGCACGCGGGCGGTGAATTTCATTCCGCCAATGTCTTTGACTTCCGGCCCAGCGCCCGCCGCTGCTCCGCCCCCTGTGGCCATCTGACGGCGCAGGTTGGAAAGTTCCTGCTCCAGCTTCTTCTTGTCATCTATCAGCGCTTTCATGCGTGGAATGATGTCGGCAGGGTTGGCTTTCAGGACGCCTGCGGCTTCTAGTACCAGATGCTCTTGTTCCTCCAGATAGCGCAGAGCGTTCGCGCCGGTCAGAGCCTCGACACGGCGCACGCCCGCTGATACGGCGGATTCGCTTACGATCTTGAACAGGCCGATATCGCCGGTGCGTTTCACGTGCGTGCCGCCGCACAGTTCGACCGAGTACGGAATGTTCTGTCCCCCATTTTGTCTTGGGCGTTGGCGGCCCATGCTGACCACGCGCACTTCATCGTCATATTTCTCGCCGAACAAAGCGCGGGCACCGGACTCACGCGCCTCTTCCAGAGGCAGGACGCGGGTGATAACTTCGGTATTGGCGCGGATTTCCTCGTTCACCTGTTCCTCGATAGAGCGCAGTTGTTCCGCCGTGATCGGGTTCGGCTGCGAAATATCGAAACGGGTGCGGCCTTCATCCTGCAAGCTGCCCTTCTGCGCGATGTGATCGCCCAGCGTCAGGCGCAATGCCTCATGCAGCAGGTGCGTGGCCGAATGGTTGGATTCAATCGCGGCTCGGCGCCGGGTGTCGACGCGCAGTTCAACGCCTTCACCGACACTCATCGTGCCTTTGCTGACTTTACCGATATGAACCCATAATTTACCGACTTGTTTTTTGGTGTCTGTAACAGTGAAAGCGTCGGCGTTAGGGGTGATCATAACACCGGTATCGCCGACCTGGCCGCCTGATTCCGCATAGAACGGTGACTGGTTGACGATGATGAAGCCTTCTTCGCCGTTTTTAAGCTCGGTGACTTCTTTGCCGTCTTTCACCAGCGCGATAATTTTTCCTTCGGCGGAATTGTTGGCGTAGCCCAGAAATTCCGTCGGGCCCAGTTTATCGAAGAGTTCGAACCAGATTTTGGAGGTACCGGTATCACCCGATCCAGCCCAGCTTTTGCGCGCGGTCTCTTTTTGCGTTTCCATGGCCTTTTCAAAGCCGGCCATATCCACTTCGAGGCCTTTGGATTTGAGCGCATCTGCGGTCAGGTCGACCGGGAAGCCGTATGTGTCGTACAGTTTGAAGGCGACATCGCCTGAGAGTTTCTTGCCGGAAGACAACTTGGCCGTTTCCTCATCGAGCATTTTGAGGCCGCGATCCAGTGTTTTCTTAAAGCGGGTTTCTTCGTTCTTCAACGTTTCTGTGATGAGAGCTTGCGCGCGGATCAACTCCGGATAGGCTTCGCCCATCATCGACATCAATGTCGGGAACAGACGGTGCATCAGCGGGTCTTGCGCGCCCAGCAGATGCGCGTGGCGCATGCCCCGGCGCATGATCCGGCGCAAAACGTAGCCGCGGCCTTCATTCGACGGCATCACGCCATCAGCGAGCAGAAACGCCGAGCAGCGCAAATGGTCGGCGATCACGCGGTGGGAAGGCGCCATCGCGCCATCGGGAGAGACGCCCGTCAGATCGGCGGAATGCTCGATAATCGAACGCAGCAGGTCGATATCGTAATTGGAATATTTGCCTTGCATCAGCGCGGACATGCGTTCTAAGCCCATGCCGGTGTCGATAGAAGGCTTGGGCAGCGGTTTTCTGTTGTAGCCACCTTTGCCATCCGGCTCCTGCTCGAACTGCATGAAAACGAGGTTCCAGAATTCAAGGAAACGGTCACCGTCCTGATCGGCGGAACCCGGGGGGCCGCCCGCGAGCTTGTCGCCTTGATCGTAGAATATCTCCGAGCACGGGCCGCACGGGCCGAAATCGCCCATCATCCAGAAGTTATCGTTAGTCGGGATGCGGATGATCTTGTTATCGGGGAAACCGGCGATCTTGCGCCACAGGGCGGCGGCTTCCTCGTCAGTGACGTGCACCGTGACCAGCAGCTTGTCCTTAGGCATGTCGTAACCTTTGGAGATCAGCTCCCATGCGTAGGAAATGGCTTCTTCCTTGAAATAGTCGCCAAAGGAGAAGTTGCCCATCATCTCGAAAAAGGTATGGTGGCGGGCTGTATAGCCGACATTGTCGAGGTCGTTATGCTTTCCGCCGGCGCGCACGCATTTCTGTGCGGTGGTGGCGCGGGTATAGGGGCGTTTTTCAACGCCGGTGAAGACGTTCTTGAACTGCACCATGCCCGAGTTGGAGAACATCAGGGTCGGATCGTTTTGCGGTACCAGCGGGGAAGAGGCGACATGCTCGTGGCCTTGCTTCTTGAAGTAGTCAAGGAAGGTGGTACGGATATCCTGAACGGTCTTGGTCATGTGGGTGCTCATGGCTAAAATTCCTAATGCTTTGAATTGTCAGATAATTAATCAGATAACCCCCGGAAAGTCCATGGCCTTAAAAAGCCGTTTCCGGTCGTTTTGTCGGGCTTTCAGTGTCGGAAAATGGAGGTGAAAAACGATACGACCAGCCCTAACGGGCGGCGCGCGCAACGGCGGCGAAGGTAACCAGAGCCAGAAGTGTGGGCAAATCGTTCATGGAACCGACTATGCCAGCCGGGTCAGGGGAACGCAATAAAATTTGCGGTTCAGCGGGCGTCGGCCAGCCGCAGGTCGGATAAGGACGGCAACCCCGCCTGTTTGATCCCGTCGATTGGAACATATTGCGCCCATTCCCCTTCAGCGACGGCGTCGAGCGAGGGGACAGGCTGGTTCATGCGCAGACGGTATATCCAGTAGTTTGACATTACGCGCTCGACATAAGCGCGGGTTTCGCCCATCGGGATGCTTTCAATGAAAAGCAAGGGATCGCTTTGCATATCGGCGAGTTCGCGTTTCCATTTCTTCAGGTTGCCGGGCCCTGCGTTGTAGGCCACGACCAGCGAGAACAATTCGGCGTCGACATGATCCTGATAAAGGAGTTTTTCGATATAGCGCTGGCCGATCTCGAGGTTGGTTTGCGGGTGGCGCAGGCTGGCGTGGCTTTCCTTGTTTTTGAATTGGCTTTTGCCGGAGATATAGCTTGCAGTCGACGGCATGACTTGCATCAGACCTTGCGCCCCGCTTCGGCTGACGGCACCGGGGTTGAATTTCGATTCCTGACGGATGATGGCGTGCACGAGCGCCCTGTCAACCGTGTAGCCGTCCTTCAGTTTCCACGGCAGGAGCGGATAGAGGGCCGAATCGTAATAACCGCCCTTTGGGTGGCCGTAGGCCTGAGCGAGTTTCATGCCAAGCGCGGGCAGGTTTTTCTGGGCGGCGTAGGCCAGCAAGGCTTCGGCCAGCGCCGGATCTTTGCTTGTATCGATTTTCGCCAGAGCGTTTTCCGCGGCGGTGTAGTCTCCGTTTTTAACCAGCGTCAGGGCTTCGCGCGTAATGGAATGATCTTCCAGGATCTTCTTGTGCGCGGCGGTCAGTGCGGGAGTATCCCAGTTGAAATCGTAATCCCAGCCCAAAGAGCGCGTTGCGATCAGGCCATAGAATGTCCGCGGGTATTGCGCGGCTTGTTTCAGCCAGAGGGACACTTCCTGAGGTTTCCTCGCCCGCATGTAGGAACGCGAGGCCCAATAGGAACTGGCGGAAGCCTGCCATGACGAACTGTAGCTGGAGTTGGCGGAATTGGCGAAAAGGCGCGCGGCGTCTTCGTAATTGCCCATGCGCCATGCCGCCAGACCGGCGACCCATCCCGCTTGCGGGATGTATTTGCCGGAACGGGCGGCGCTTTCCGCCGCCAGTTCATAGGCCTGCACAACTTTGCCCGCCAGCAGGTAACCGCGGGCGATCAGGGTTTGCATCTGGTCTTTTTCAACCGGATCCAGATAGGGAACGGCCTTGTCGCTGCTCAGTCGTTTCAAGGCGCGGGTAGGACTGCCGCTGCTAACGTCCTGTTTGACGATATTGACCAGACGGGCGACAGAGTCGCGTTGTGACGGGGCGCGCTTGAGCTTCGATTTGTAGATTTTGTTGAGTCCTTCAAGCGAAGGCGCGGCCGTCAGGGTCGCAGGGGCGGTCTCCGGCAGGGTCAGACGGAAATTATCGCCGCCGCTTGCGCTTTCCGCGGTTATATCCTGCGTGGCGGCCATTTGGAGAGTCGGATTTAGACCGCTTGCCTCCGGCTTGCGGGCCGGGATCGGGATAGTTTGAAGCGATGCTGTGGCATCCATGGTTTCCCGACCATCAGCATGCGTTAAAGCCTGAGGAACGGGGGGCTTATGACCGGGAATGACCGGAGCGGGTATTGCCGGGGAGGCCATCAGCGCGGCTGCGGGTTCATCAGTCTGATTGAGCGCCGGAAACCGCAACAACGCGAGCGGATCGGCACGAAACGCCGCCGGCTTGCGTGCCGGGATAGGGGCGATGCCTGCAGCATATACTGCGGCATTCAGCAGGCAAGCGGTGATAACGACCACGCCCAGACTCAAGACTTTTAGTCTTTTCGTCGTTTTTTTCCGTGTATGCATGATGGGCAGATTGATAGCTGAAGGCAGGTCGAATGTCCAGAAAATGCGGCAGAAACCAAGCTAACTTATTGACAAATTTACAGAAATTATTGTCAGAATGATGTGTGTTATGGCATTGAAATCAAGCGGCCTGGGCTGGAATCCCCAGTTCCCGGCGCTTTTCCGCCAGCATCAGCATGTCGGCCCAGACCGCCCGTTTTTGCCCCGGTGTAGCTAATAAATAAAGCGGATGGTAGGTGACCAGTGCCGGGATCGAGTCGCCAGCCAACCCTTCAGTCCGGGGGGCGTAGTTGTGCCAGCGCCCTCGCAAGCGGGAGATGTTTTCGTTTTGGCCAAGCAACGTTTGTGCTGTCAGCCCGCCGCATAGCAGCAGCAGACGCGGCTGAGCCAGAGCGATATGGCGCTCGATCAGGGGCAGGCTGATATCCATTTCGGCTTCACTCGGGGTGCGGTTGCCGGGTGGGCGCCAGTTCAGGATTTGGGTCAGGTAGGCAGCTTGCGCGGGGTTGGCATCGTTGCGGGTCATCCCGATGGATTGCAGAATTCTGTCCATCAGCAGGCCTGCTGCGCCAGAGAAAGGCGTACCCTGCCGGTCATCGTCGCTGCCCGGGCAATCGCCAATCACCATAAGGGCTGCATGCGGGTTGCCGGCGGCAAAAACCATATTGGTGGCGGTCTTGCGTACCGTCAGACCTTCAAATCCGCGCAGGGCGGTTTCCAGATCCTGCAGACTGTTCGCTTTTTGCGCCAGCTTTACCGCCTCTTCGCGCAGGGCCGGGGTTGCCGGCAAGCTGTTGTGTGCGATGGGCGGCGTTTCGTTTAAAGCGGCCAGAGCGGCATTTGTCTTGGGCGTCAGGTTTTTTTCAGGCGGCGCGATGGCCGGGCCTGAGGATAATCCCATATCTTTTGTATCGAACATATTCTGAGCGGTAGCCGTCAGCATCTGGCCGGGTGTATCAGCCAGAGCTTCGTCGATGCCCTGATCTAGATGCCATTGCAGGGCGGCCAGATAGGCGGCGGTCTCACCTGTTGACATAAGATTATTTTCATCCGGGTGTTGATATAATCTGCCTTAGAGTTCTTAAGCAATATATTATAAAGTGGGCAAGGGCAATAACGCTGCCTGCAAGGAGGATTCCCCGAAAATGCCATCGCCGGTACGCAGTGATCGTGAATGTATGGAATATGATGTCGTCATCGTCGGCGGGGGCCCGGCCGGGCTGTCTTGTGCTATCCGCTTGAAACAGGTCGATCCGGCGCTGAATGTCTGTGTGCTGGAAAAAGGTTCCGAAGTGGGGGCGCACCTGCTGTCCGGCGCCGTCTTTGAAACGCGCGCGCTCGACGAACTGATACCCGACTGGAAAGACTCGGCGGGAAAAGAGGGGGGTGCGCCGCTGACAGTCAGGGCGCAGGATGACCGCTTCTTGTTCCTGACCAAGACAAAATCGTTCCGTCTGCCGACTCCGCCGCAGATGCATAATCACGGCAATTACATTATTTCGCTTGGGCTGCTGGGGCGCTGGCTGGCGCAGCGGGCCGAGGCGCTGGGGGTTGAAATCTATCCCGGTTTTGCCGCGTCCGAAGTGTTGTATGACGGGCAAGGCGCTGTAATCGGCGTGGCCACCGGAGACATGGGTGTCGATCGCGAAGGCCAGCGCACCGCGCAATTTCAGCCCGGCATGGAATTGCATGCGCGGCAGACGGTGTTCGCTGAAGGTTGCCATGGTTCGCTGACCAAAACGCTGATTGCGAAGCTTAACTTGCGTGAAAATTCGTGCCCGCAGACTTACGGCCTCGGGGTCAAGGAGTTGTGGGAAATACCGGCTGAAAAACACAGACAAGGCTTGATCATCCACACTATAGGCTGGCCGGCGGACGCGGCCACCTATGGCGGTTCGTGGATGTACCATCTCGACAATAACATGGTGTCGATCGGCTATGTCGTGGGTCTTGATTATCAGAATCCGTGGTTGTCGCCATTCGAAGAGATGCAACGCATGAAGACCCACCCGGCGATATGCCAGTATCTTGAAGGCGGGCGTCGGGTCGCCTATGGCGCACGGGCGCTGGTCGAAGGCGGTTTCCAGTCTCTGCCGAAACTGACCTTTGCAGGGGGGGTGCTGATCGGCGATACGGCCGGGTTCCTTAATGTGCCGAAGATCAAGGGCAACCACATGGCGATGAAGTCGGGTATGGTGGCCGCCGAGGCCGTGGCAGCGTTGCTGGCCGATTCCACATCAGGCTATGGCGCGGAATGTGTGGCCTATCCGGAAAAGCTGAGACAGAGCTGGTTGTGGCAGGAACTTTATCAGGTGCGCAATATCCGCCCCGGTTTTCACTTTGGCTTGTGGCTCGGTCTGATTCATGCGGCGTTCCAGACCTGGGGCGGCTGGCGTCTGCCTTATACGCTGAAGAACCACGCCGATCATGCCCAGTTGAAGCGCGCCGCGGCTGCCGCAAAGATCGATTACCCGAAGCCGGATGGCGTTCTGACGTTCGACCGCCTGACATCGGTGCGTCTCTCCAATACCATGCACGAAGAAGGGCAGCCCGTTCACCTGAAGCTGCGCGATCCCGCTATTCCGCTTGCTGTTAACCTGCCTGATTATGCCGAGCCGGCGCAGCGCTATTGCCCGGCTGCGGTCTATGAGGTGGTCGAGCAGGAAGGGCAGAAAAAATTCGTGATCAATTCGCAGAATTGCGTTCACTGCAAGACCTGCGATATCAAGGACCCATCGCAGAATATCGACTGGACCGTGCCGCAGGGCGGCGGCGGCCCTAATTATACCAATATGTAAGGCATCATCATGAAAGATTCACCGCGTCGTAATTTGGGTTTGTTGCTGCTGGGGGCTGCTGCGCTGGTGGCGACCGGTTACGGCGCGCGCCTGATGCAGGCGGCGCAGGCCGCAGATGCATTGACGGTCAGCGAGATCGCCCCGGCGGCAGGCGAAATGATCGCGCCGGGGTTCGCCGGCGATTTCCTCGCCAGTTATCATGCGCAATCGCAGTACGACTGGAAACGCGCAAACGAATATCTTGAGCGCGTGCTGCTGCAGGATCCTGATAATCCCGAATTATTGCGTCGTTCTATGATTCTGGCGCTGGGCGCCGGGGATATGCCTGTCGCCGCGCATCGCGCGCAGCGCTTGCTTGAACTCGTGCCCGGCGACCCTTCAAATGCGCTGGGTACGATGATCCTGACCGTAACCCGCATCGATGAAGGAAAATTGTCTGAGGCGCTGGCGCAGGTTGAGAAGATGCCCGCCGGGGATATGACCGATTTCATACGGCCTATCCTGCGAAGCTGGATTCTGGCGGGGATGGGAAGATTCGATATTGCCGGTTTCAATCCGACCACCATTCACCTGTACCATGGCGCGGTGATAGCGATCATGCTGGACAAGAAGGCTGAGGCCCGCGCTATGGCGGATAAAATCGCGGGGACTGAGGGCATATCGCCGATGGAGACCGAACGCGTGGCCGATCTTTATGCTGCCATAGGCGACCGCAGGCGCGCGCTTGAATTCTATAAAACGCTGGTCGGCGAGAGAACCAACGAGGCGCTTGAGGAGAAAATCACCGCCGCCAGCAGCGAGGAAGTCGATATGGCTGCAATGTTGCGCCCCTTGATGATTAAAACGGCGGCACAAGGCGTGGCTCTTGCGATGTTCGACATGGCGCACATTCTTTATAACGATCAAACCGACAGCAGCACCAAGCTTTTCGCCCAGATGGCGATTGCGCTTGATCCGCAATTGATCGATGCACGTTTGCTGCTAGCGGATTCGCTGGCGCGCAATGGCCGCCTTGAGGATGCGATCAGTTATTTTCGTGAAATTCCGGAAACGCATAAGGCTTATATACCTTCGCAGCGCTATGCTGCCGATCTTCTGGCTGAGGCCGGGGAGATCGATCAGGCGCGGGATATCCTGAGCGGCTTGTTCACCAAATATAATGACGTCGAGTCCCTGATCCGCGTCGGCGATCTTTACCGTACGCAGGAAAAATACAAAGATGCCGTCGTTTGGTACAACAAGGCGATGTCGCAGTTAGGCTCCAAGGTGCCAGAGGACTATTGGCATCTTCTCTATGCCCGCGGCATGGCATACGAGCGTCAGGGTGAATGGGACAAGGCGGAAAGCGATCTGAAGGCGGCCTTGACATATCGTCCGGATCATCCTTACCTGCTTAATTATCTGGGCTATGGCTGGGCCGATCAGGGCATGCATCTTGATGAAGCGTTGAAGATGATTGAACGTGCCGTGGCCTTGCGTCCGGCGGATGGTTATATCGCCGATTCTTTGGGCTGGGTGCACTACATGATGGGGAATTACAAAGAATCGATTCCCTATCTTGAGCGGGCGGTTGAATTGCTGCCCTATGACTCGGTTATCAACGACCATCTCGGTGACGCTTACTGGTATGTCGGGCGGAAGATGGAAGCCCGGTTCCAGTGGGAGCGCGCCTTCAATTACGCTGAAGATCAGGCGTTGAAGGGTAAGCTTGCCTTGAAGATGGAGGATGGCTTGCCCTCCCGCGCGCCTGTCAGGGAAGCGGGTCGCAACGGGCAGCAATAATGGCGTTCTTGTCATCTGCCCTCACTGTCATTGCCCCGGCCAAGGTGAATTTGTATCTGCATGTTACCGGGAGGCGGGACGATGGTTACCACCTGCTTGACAGTCTTGTAGTCTTCGCGGATATCGCCGATCAGATCGCGTTGGCGCCGGCCAGCCGCTTTTCTTTTTCCATTGAGGGCCCTTATGCTGTCGCTTTCACCGCCGAAGACCGCGATAGCGGCCTTTTAAGCCGGAACCTTGCCGTACGGGCGGCTTATGCCTGTTCGCGGCACTTTAATCATCCGCTTGATTGCCGCATCACGCTCGTCAAGAATCTGCCGCTGGCTTCGGGTTTGGGTGGAGGATCAGCGGATGCCGCCGCGGTCATCTGGGGGTTGATCCGTTTCTGGCAGATTAAGGCGCCGCCGCTATCAAGCCTCATGCCGCTGCTGCTTTCGCTTGGGGCGGATGTGCCGGTGTGCTATCTGGCGCAGGGGGCGCACGTCTCCGGCGTGGGCGAAATTCTCTGCCCGTATGAGCCGATGCCGGAATGGCCGGCGTTGCTGGTCAATCCCCGCCAGATATGCCCGACTCCGGCGGTTTTCCGTGCTTACCATGATCGCGTGCACGAGTTTTCCACGCCGACGATTCTACCTGAGACTCTTGAAGATCGGGGCGAAGCCCTTTCATTCCTTGAAAACCGGCGTAACGATTTGCAAGGCGCCGCCATCGATCAGATCCCGGCGATTGGCGCGGTGCTCTCAGCCATGGAACAGACTTCATCCCTGCGTCTGGCGCGGATGAGTGGCAGCGGGGCGACGGTTTTTGGTCTATATGAGAACGATGAATCCGCTTATGGAGCCGCCGAGCAAATGCAATCGCGCTTCCCCAACTGGTGGGTTAGGCCCTGCCGCCTGAACAGCGTGGTGCGGTACTAGAAATCAAAGGGTGCGTTGCCGGCGTTGCGGCGGGGCCTGCCGAAGTGAGTCGGTAGATCACCCATTCTGGGTGCCGCGATAAACGCGCACCGCGAAAAGCTTTATGGATGCATGGAGAGACATTGTAGCAGACATCATTTCTCATCGCCCATTTTGAGCGCCGCGATAAACGCGCTTTGCGGGATTTCCACATTGGCGTACATCTGCATCTTGGCCTTACCTTTTTTCTGCTTCTCAAGCAGCTTGCGCTTTCTTGTGATGTCGCCTCCGTAGCATTTTGCCAGAACGTCCTTGCGCAGCGCGCCGATGTCCTCGCGCGCGATGATCTTGCCGCCGATAGCGGCTTGAATCGCGACCTTCACCATTTGGCGGGGGATCAGTTCCTTCAGACGCTCGCAGAGCTGGCGACCGCGGCGTTCGGCCTGCGTGCGGTGGACGACCATGGCGAGCGCATCGACGCCTTCGCCATTGACGAGGATATCCATTTTGACCAGATCGCCCTCTTCATAACCATCGAGGTGATAATCGAAGCTCGCGTAACCACGGGAAATGGATTTCAGACGGTCATAGAAATCGAAAATCACTTCGTTGAGCGGCAGGCGGTAAACCAGCATCGCGCGGTTGCCGACATAGGTTAGTTCAATCTGTACGCCGCGGCGTTCCTGACACAGTTGCAACAGCGCGCCGAGATATTCATCCGGCGTCATGATCGTGGCTTTGATCCACGGTTCCTCGATTTTATCGATGCGCGTGGTTTCCGGCATGTCGACCGGGTTGTACAGCTCCATCGATGTGCCGTTGGTCAGGTGGATTTTGTAAACCACGCTCGGGGCTGTGGGGACGAGGTCGAGGTCGAATTCACGGTCGAGGCGTTCCTGAATGATTTCCATGTGCAGAAGGCCAAGGAAGCCGCAACGGAAACCCATGCCGAGCGCCTGCGAACTTTCCATCTCATAATGGAGCGAAGCGTCGTTGAGTTTCAGCTTGGCAATCGACTCGCGCAGCTTTTCGAATTCGGATGAATCCGCCGGGTAGAGCGAGCAGAACACCATCGGCACGCTGGGTTTAAAGCCCGGCAGCGGTTCAGGCGCCAGATTGCGTTCGTCGGTGATGGTGTCGCCCACTTGTGTATCGCTGATATCTTTGATGGCGGCGGTGATAAAACCCATCTCGCCGGGGCCGAGTTCATCAAGGATCACTTTTTTCGGCGTGAACATACCGACACGGTCAATCTCGCGCGTCGCACCTGTCGCCATGAAGCGGATTTTCTGGCCCTTTTTCAGGTAGCCATCTACCACGCGCACCAGAATAACCACGCCGAGGTACGCATCGTACCAGCTATCGACCAGCAATGCCTTGGTCGGGCAGGCGGGGTCGGTGTTGCCCTTGGGGGCGGGAAGTTTTTTGACGATGGCTTCAAGCAGCAGGTCGATATTCTGACCCGTTTTTCCAGAAACCGGAATGGCATCGGAGGCATCGAGGCCGATGACGTCTTCGACCTGACGCTTGGCCCATTCCACATCGGCGGCGGGCAGGTCGATCTTGTTTACCACGGTGACGATTTCATGGTTGTTGTCGAGCGCCTGGTAAACGTTGGCAAGTGTCTGCGCTTCCACGCCCTGCGTCGAGTCGACGACAAGGATCGAACCTTCGCATGAGGCAAGCGAACGCGAGACTTCATAGGCGAAGTCGACGTGCCCCGGCGTGTCCATCAGGTTCAACTGGTATTCGATACCGTCTTTGGCGGTATAGGACAGGCGCACGGTTTGCGCCTTGATGGTGATGCCGCGCTCTTTCTCGATCTCCATGTTGTCGAGAACCTGCTCGGTCATCTCGCGTTCTTCAAGCCCGCCGCAGGTCTGGATCAGGCGGTCGGCCAAGGTCGATTTCCCATGATCGATGTGGGCGATAATGGCGAAGTTGCGGATGTATGCGAGCGGTTTTGTCATGTGTCTTTCCTGATGGCGGCGACCATACAGAACCACCGGAAAAAGTCAATTTTTCCGGGACTTACCGCTACCCCTCGTGTTTAACATAACATAAAATGCAGGGTAGCGAGGCTCAGGGCCTAAGAGCCTGATTATGCTGCGATTGCGTAGATGAATCCATTATGATGCCCTGCCTTTTTCCGCTATTGTGAGCCGCAAAGAAGGCTAACAAGCATAATGAACAGGGGTTTTGCATGTCTTTACTGGATCGGCTGATCAAGTCTTTTGGCGGCGCGTCCGCACCGGCGGCACCTGCCGAGCCTGAGCGCGATACCGCGCTTAGCATCTATACCCGGCATCGTCTGAAAAATTTTCTCTCCTTCAAGGGCGAAGAGGATGAGCCCTTCGTGCCGGTGTTGCGGATTCTTGAACGTATCGAGGAAGCCGCTGAAGATAGCGTGTTGAGCCGCTTGCTTGCGGATGCCTCCGGCTGCCGGGCAGCGGCGCGGCTGAGTTTGCTCAACAACCTGGTCGATCAGAAAATCCCTGTTTTCCACAATGCGGCGATCGGCGGGCCGATTTATGCCGAGGAAATGTTTGTGCCGGTTTCGTATTTTGCTACGCATGGTTTATGGCTGCTGAATCAGATAGGCACCGAAACGGTGGCAAGCCTGTACGCTGAGGCTCTGGAGATGGCCAGACACGATTTCATTGCGCGCAAGCGCCTGTTTAATCAGGGTTATGCTTATATCGATGAAGACTCGATGGGCAAGAATTACCAGATCGACACCGCCGTCGGCTTTATTCTGCGTGGTCAAAGGCTGTCGCCGGTTCAGTCAGTGCTGCGTCTGAGATCCAAGAAGGATGATCCTCAGCCTTGAGTCTGCCGGATAAGGATTGATTTCAGGCGGCCGGGCGGATAGTCTGGCCGCAGTTTTTTAACGCCCCTTCCTGGGGCGCTCAGTCTGACAACAAAGCGGGAGACCCCTGATGGACAAGAAAAAGAAAATCCGTGTGGTTGTGATCGTGCCGGTCATTGTCACCGTGATCATTGCCTGCGCCGTGATCTATTTTGTGTTGCAGGCCGCGTCAACGGCTTCAGGCGGGGGCACGACCTACAGCGCTGAGATGGCCGAGGTCACCGATCCCGCGCATCTGACGGTGGCTAGCAGTGAAGGCGGCGGCAGTCATGAGCATGAGGATGCAGGCGGTGTATCAACCGATGCTGCTACCTGCGATTTTAGCAGTTGGATCGGGCAGCATGTGAATGATATCGGCATCAAGGATGCCGGCCGGCCGTTTCGTATCCTGAAACCGGACTCAATGGCAACACAGGATTATGTTCCCGACCGCATCAATGTGATGGTTGACAATAGCGGCGTCGTGATAGCCGTGCGTTGCGGTTGATCAGAAGGGATTATTCATTCAACAAAAAATCCCCGCCACGGCGGGGATTTTTTTATTTGTCGGCTGAACGCTTTCAGGCGCGGGTCAGGCTGATGACGATACGGCCCGATTCTTTTTGTGCAAAGCTTAGTTTAAGGCCGTAGCTTTGCGCAAGGACGCTGATGGCGTAGGGGTGCACCAGACGCGGGTCGAGGTTTGCAGGGTCGGCGCTCAGGGTCATGGCATCCTCAACGCCCGGACGCACCACGGCGTCCTGCCCTTCGGCATGGATCAGGGTTTCTTCACCGCTCCCGGCCTTGACCTTGATGATCCCGCCCTTGGGCAGGCATTCAGCCCCCAGCATCATCGCCCCCATCAAAATCTTGCAATAACCCGTTGGGCGCTCGGCAAAACCGAGATTAGCGTGCGGATCCCAGCTTTGGGCAATCTTGCCATCGGCCTCGGTCAGGGCCTCGAAGGTTTTTTTGATGTCTTCGGGCTTGATGTTGGCATCACGACCCCCCGCGCCGTAGCAGATGCGGAAAGCCTGCAGGCGCACGGAAGCCTGACGGGCGCTGTGGGCGATCAACTGGATGGCCTCGCTACCGGCACCGGCACCCATTTCCTCAAGGAATTCGACGCCGTTATTGACCGCGCCGACCGGGCTGATCAGGTCATGGCAGATGCGGGAAGCCAGCAATTCCAGCACGGCGGCGCTGATCCCTTGCGGCTGTGTCATCTCAGTGGTGTCCCTGAGCGCTGAAGCTGACGTCATATCCGATTCCTTTCACTTCGTTTTGAACCATGGACTTAAGTTTTTCGAGCGCGGCGGGGCTGCTGGCCTCGGCCCGCGTCACCAGAACGTTCTGCGTGTTCGAGGCGCGGATCAGCCACCAGCCATCGGGCGTACTGACGCGGGCACCGTCAATGTCGTTAACGCGGAGCGCTGGATTGGCGCGCGCCTGCGTCTTGACCGAGGCGACGATCTGCGCCACAAGATCGAACTTGCGGGCCTCATCGACTTCGAAACGGATTTCCGGCGTGTTGCAAATCTGCGGCAGATGCGCGATCAGAGAAGAGGCCGGGCCGCGCGCCTTGCCGACTTCCTGCAGCAGGCGCACCGCGCAGTAAATGCCATCGTCAAACCCGTACCAGCCGTCGCCAAAGAAGATGTGGCCGGAAAGTTCGCCGGAGAGCGGCGATTTTTCCTCGGCCATTTTGGCTTTGATCAGAGAATGCCCGGTTTTCCACATCACGGCTTTGCCGCCGAGGCGGTTGATTTCATCGTACATCACTTGCGAGCATTTGACATCGCCGACGATAGTGGCGCCGGGATGGCGCGAGAGTACATCGCGGGCATAGACTGTCATCAGCGTGTCGCAACGCATGACATGGCCACGTTCGTCGACTGCGCCGATACGGTCGGCATCGCCGTCGAAAGCCACGCCCAGATGGCATTGTTGTTTCCGCACCACGCGGATGAGGTCGACCAGGTTTTCATCGACTGTGGGGTCGGGATGGTGGTTGGGGAAGGTGCCGTCGATGTCGTCGAACAGCAGAATATGCTCGCCGGGCAGTTTCCGCGTCAGGCGGCGGACGATCTCGCCAGCGGCGCCATTGCCACAATCCCATGCGATTTTCATGGCCTTCAGGCCTTTGATATCGCGCAGCAGGCGGTCGACATATTTGTCCTGGATGTCGATTGTCTTCACTTGACCCTGGCCGGTTTCAAAATCGCCGGCGGCGGCGATGCGCCCGAGTTCCTGAATCGTTTCGCCGTATACCGGGCCGTTCAGCAACGTCATCTTGAAGCCGTTATAATCGGACGGGTTGTGCGAACCGGTAATCATGACACCGGCATCGGCGCGGCTTTCCTTGACCGCGAAATAAAGCATCGGCGTGGGGCCAAGACCGATGGCATCGACATCAAGGCCTGTGCTGGTCAGGCCCGCGATCATTGCATCGGCAAAAACAGGGGAAGATTCGCGGCCGTCATAACCAACGCACACGCGCTGACCGCCCTTGCGACGTACATAGGTGCCGAACGCGCAGCCTACCGCAAAGGCATCATCATCGGATAGATTCTTGCCGATCTGGCCGCGGATATCGTACTCGCGCAGGATTGTCGGGCTGAACGTATAGGCCTTCGGGGTGAAATCTTTCTTCATCGCAGCAATGCTCATTTCAGGGAGTCCCGTATTTTTTGATCAGGTTGGCGACATGCGCGCCGATCTCGGGGTCTTTCATGCCATAGGCAATCGTGGCTTCGATAAAGCCCAAACGGTTGCCGCAGTCATAGCGGGTGCCTTCGTAACGGAAGCCGTGGAAAGGCTGCTTGCCGATCAGTTTGGCCATGGCGTCCGTGATCTGGATTTCCCCGCCTGCTCCCTTCTCAAAGGCGTCGAGATATCCGAAGACCTCGGGTTGCAGGATGTAGCGGCCGATAATGGAGAGTGTCGAGGGTGCATTCTCTGGTTTTGGTTTTTCCACCAGTCCCTTGATTTCAACCATCTGTCCGCGATCAGCCTTGATATCGAGGATACCGTATTTCGATGTGTCTTCGCGCGGCACATCCATCACAGCGACAAGATTGCCGCCGACCTTGTTGTATTGCTCGACCATCTGGGCAAGGCAGCCTTTGGTCGCCAGCACGACGTCGTCCGGCAGCATGATCGCAAATGGTTCATCGCCGACCAGCTTTTTCGCGCACCAGATTGCATGGCCCAGGCCAAGCGCCTTGGGCTGTCGTGTGAGGAAGATCGAGCCTTCCGGCATTTCCGCCGTGCGCATTTTATCGAGCAGATCCTTCTTGCCGACGGCTTCGAGTTTTTCGGCCAGTTCAGGCTGGTAGTCGAAATGCTCTTCGAGCATTTCCTTGTGGCGGCCGGTGACGAAAATGAATTCCTCGATCCCGGCGTCGCGGGCTTCTTCGACCGCATGCTGGATCAACGGGCGATCCAGCAGCGGCAGCATTTCCTTGGGCATAACTTTGGTTGCGGGCAGGAAACGGGTGCCCAGACCGGCGACGGGAAAAACGGCCTTGCGTACAGGCTTGATGGGTTTGCCGAACAGCATCTGGATTATGGAATTCCAATAGTTGATACAGAGCTGAAAACTGGCACAGAAACGCCAGTGTTTCAACCCGCCGTCGCCGAAATCGCGCTACTTCTGCAATAAATCACGGGCTTCGTTCAGCTTGGTTGCCATCCAGTCGCTGCCTTGCTGGTCGGGGTGGACTTTAACGATCAAGCGTTTATAGGCTTCCTCGATATCTTCTGCCGTGGCGGTATCAGTCAGACCAAGGATTTTTAATGCTTCGCCGCGTGTCATTTGCGCGGGCCTGACAGATTTTGCCTTCAGCGGGTTGTGCTGCGCCTTCCACCACGCCAGCGCGATAGGCCAGATCGCCAGCGCCAGCGCTATGGCGGCGGGCAGGCGACCTGTCACGGCCATAAAAAGCAGAGCGATGCTGATGATAAAAAAGACGGCTGCCAGCAGAAAGGCGCGGATCTGCTTCGGGTTGGCCGAAACAAAAAATTTGTACAATCCGAACAGGCCAATCGCTGCGCCCATCACAAGAAGAACATAAGGCATAGCGTCAGGATAGCATGCCTTGAATGTCTGTCACCACAGAGTCTTCGGGCGACAAAGAGGGAGGTGACGCGGCGCAGATGCCGTTGGCATGGCTTGTCTTCTACAGGCTGATCAAGGACAATTTTTACATAACTAAAGGCGACGCATAAGAAAAACACCGTTCAGTTTTGATTGCTGGCATGACGGATAACAAAGGATTCTGTATAGTCAGCGCTGACAGGGGCGCAACATGGAAAAATTCCAATAACGCAAAGACAAGAACATGGATCAGATCGACAGACTCAACGCCTTACGGGCCCAACTGGCAGCACATTCACTCGACGGGTTTCTGGTGCCCAAAGCCGATGAATTTCAGGGCGAATATATTCCGGCTCGGGCGGAGCGCCTGGCTTGGCTGACTGATTTTACCGGCTCCGCCGGAGCGGCCGTTGTGTTGAAAGATCGCGCCATGATCGAAAGCGATAGCCGCTATCGCGTGCAAATCAAAAAGCAGGTCGATGCCACGTTGTTCGATATCGTCGAGGGGTCGCACCAGGAACTCGGCGACTGGGTGGTGCAGAATGCGCAAGACGGAGCCGTTATTGGTTATGACCCGAAGCTGCATACGCCGGCGCAGATTAGTGCGCTTGATGCGATCCTGAAAAGCAAGAACATCGCGCTGAAGCCGGTCGATAAAAACCTGATCGATCTAATCTGGCATAATCAGCCGGGTCCGCCTTTGCAACTGGTGGAGGTTTTTTCAGAGCAGACAGCGGGGCGCACCGCGCAGGAGAAGCGTGAGGATATCGCCGCGAGCGTCATGAAAAACGGCGGTGTGGCCAGCGTGGTCACCATGCCGGATTCGATAGCGTGGATGCTGAATATCCGTGGCACCGATGTACCGCATACGCCTTTTGCCCTTTCAAACGCGATTATCCACGCCAACGGCGATGTTGACTGGTTTATCGATACGGCCAAAATACCTGGTGATGTGCGCGCGCATCTGGGCAACCGGGTGCAGATATTGCCGCCCGATACGCTGGGGGATGCGCTGACAGCGCTGGCGTTAAAATCGGCGCAGGAGAAAAAACCTGTTCTTTTTGACCATAAGAACGGTTCTATCTGGTTCAAGCAGGTGATCGAGGCTGCGGGTGGCAAGCTTAAGGATGTCGAGGATCTGTGCCTGTTGCCCAAGGCCTGCAAAACACCCGCCGAGCAGCAATCTATCAGGGCGGCCCATGTTCGTGACGGCGTTGCCGAGACCAAGTTTCTGTGCTGGTTCGACCGCGAGGTGGTCAAGGGGCAATTGACCGAGCTGACGGTTGCCGAGAAGCTGGAAGACTTCCGCCGTCAACAGGCGGGTTTCCGCGACACCAGTTTCGACACCATCGCCGGATGGAACGCGAATGGCGCGATTGTGCATTACCGCGCAACGCCGGAAGATCATGCCGCCATCGTGCCGCCCGGCATTTTGCTGTTGGACAGCGGCGCACAGTATAACGACGGCACGACCGACATTACCCGTACGATTGCCGTGGGCGAGCCGACGGCAGAGCAGAAAAAGGCGAATACGCTGGTGCTCAAGGGCCATATCGCGATTGCCGCTGCCGTATTCCCTGAAGGCACGCGTGGGGCCGATATAGATATGCTGGCGCGTCAGCCGTTGATGCGCCACAAGATGAATTACGGCCATGGCACAGGCCATGGCGTTGGCATCTATCTTTCGGTACATGAGCAGGGCGGTGGCGTTTCCAAGGCGGCCATGCGGCCTTACAAGCCGGGGATGCTGATTTCAAACGAGCCGGGCTACTACAAGGAAGGCTCCTTTGGGATCCGCATCGAAAATCTCGTTATGGTGGTCGAGGACGGCGTGATTGACGATGGACGCCAGACACCTGCGCTGAGATTCGAAACCGTGACACTGGTGCCGATCGACAAGCGGCTGATCGACATCTCGCTGTTGAACGATGATGAGATAGTGTGGCTGAACGATTACCATGCGCGGGTCGAGCGCGAGATCGGGCCATATCTGGACGCTACGGAGCGGACATGGCTCAAGGAAGCGTGCGCTCCCCTAAAAAAGCCTGATGCCGCCGGCCCCAAGCCCAGAACCCGGCGGCAGAAAACGCCGGGGCCGAGCCAGCCCTAAGCGGGATTAAGCCGCAAGGCGGCGTTGAAAGCGTGAAAGGAACGATTGCCGCGGTTTGCCCTTTGCCAGCCCGAGCTGGATGATTTCTCTGGCGGCGTTGACGTTGCAATAGCTTTCCAGCCCCTTGAATCCGGGAGCGCTGTTGGCTTCGCAGACGCGGAATCCATTGCTATCAATCAGCAGATCGATCCCGGCGATCTCAAGGTTGAGCGCTTTGCAGACGCCGAGCGAGAGGTCACGGATGACTGGGGTCACCGGGTGGGGGCTGCCCGTGCCGCCGCGCGATATATTTGATTTGAAGCCGCCATCCGATGAGCGTCGCTCCATGCAGGCCAGCACTTTGCTGCCGACGACAAATGCCCGGAGATCGCGGCCGTGGCTGCGGCTGATATATTCCTGAAACAGCATATGGACGCTGCTGTTAGCCTCGGCGATCAGATCGGCCAGATCTTTGAATTGTTCGCGGGATTCAGAAAGGAACACGCCACCGCCGCGCGTGCCGCGCAAGGTCTTGACTACAACCGGGAACCCCAGCTTGTTCTCGATCAGGTCAAGGTCGGGCGGGAACTTTCCTAAAATCGTGCGTGGCACCGGGAATCTGCGTGCGGCGAGGACTTGATGGGTATGCAGCTTGTCAGCTACGGTTTCAATCGCGAGCCAGTTATTGAGGATTGGTACCTTCAGGCTTTCATAAAAGCGCAGGACGGAGAAGGCGTTGTAACTGGTTTCGGCTCCGGTGCGGGGAATGATAAGGTCGGGCGGATCTATATAATCCCCACGATAGATGGCACGCCATTCGTCGGTGGAGTCGATGACCAGATCGAAATCTTCTGCGCTCATCACTTCAAGGGAGGCACCCAGCTTTTCGGCCTCTTCTTTCAGCCTCAGGCATTCATAGGCTTCGGGATGGTCGGTATCGAGCGGCCCGTGAAACAGAACCCAGATTTTCATGAAAGTTTCCTCCATGGTTTTTGGGTAACAATTGACGACGGGGCTGTCTACCACAAATTGGTCATTATTTTCTAACCTTCTGAAATTCAACGAATAAAAAATCAAAATGTCGGCGCATAAAAACAAAACCCCCGGATTTCCGGGGGTTTTATCTTCAAGCGGGATCGAGTTCTAGAATCCGTCGCGGTCGCGCTTTTTGCGCTCCATCTTACGCCAGCGGCGTACGGATTCGGCCTTTTCGCGTTTACGCTTTTCCGAGGGTTTCTCGTAATCGCGACGCATCTTCATTTCGCGGAATACGCCTTCACGCTGCAGCTTCTTCTTCAGAACGCGCAGAGCCTGATCGACGTTATTGTCGCGTACATTGACCGTTACCAAACTAAATCACCCCTTTCGGATGTTTCCCAGAGTATTGAAGTGTCAGGGTTTTTAACCCGTTAAGGGGGCGGAAATCAAGGGGAAAATGGCAAGAATCCTTCCAAAGGCCCGATTTCCGCCTTTTTAGAGGGCTGGGGGGTAGGTTCCGGGGCTGTAAAGGCTGGGATCGAGGGTGGCTTCATGTTCAAGAATAATATCCCTTACCCTGTAATAGTGCTGTTGCTGTAGATGCACAACGGCAAGATCAAACGTGTCTTTCAGCGTCGTCCGGTCAAGCCACGTCAAAAATTCATCCGGATTCTGACTTAAGTTCTGCAAGCGGGGCAATGGTTTTCCGCCACCCATATCCAGCGAGAAGAATTGTGAGAACAGGGCTGCCTTCTCTTTTGCAGAAGGCGATGCAATGTCTTTTCTAAAGAAGCCGGGATCGTATGGGCTCCCTCCATTTTCGGCAATCATTATTCTGTTTAGGGATATGGCGGCAACGATATCCACCATATTCGTCACAATCGCGGCCCTCTTTTTTGCAAGTTTATCGTATGACGGGTAGTTCTTGATCTCTTCGAAGCAAGGCAAAACCGCATGGAGGAAAAAATCGCGCTGAATCTCCGGCGTTCGCACATAGGTTTTTGCTGTCTTGGCCCCGTATCCTGAAAAGTTTTTTGTCAGATCCACACCTGTAATATCTTTATATTCAGCCGCATAATGCGCGGTGTAAGCGCATGAATCGGCTTCTATCACAATCGAAAGCTGCCATTCTGTTATTGGATCCGTCTTGTAGGGCATTCTCTGCAAGAGGCGCATTTGCCATCCATGGCGTATTTCATGAACCCCTGTCAGCGCCAGGGATTGGTCGGATTCGAGCCGCGGCGATTCTTTAATCAGCCCGTCCTTGTAGCTTCCATTCCCGTCATCGATTTCTGTGTTCCATGCAAATCGAAAATCCTGGCCGGCGGCGTATTGATATAGGTATTCGCCTGTGGGTGTTCTCCGCATCAGCCGCATCACCCTTTTTATACGGGGATCGCCTGCGGTTTCAATCTGGCTGTAGGGCAGGATTGCGTCGAGGTTCTCCTCGCCGGTCGCGTATTCCGGCGGTTTTGAGAATAGCATTGAACTGGCAACACCCAGACATGCTATGCCAAGGGCAACGGAGGCGACGCTGCCGAGCAAATACTGGCGTCGCTTTTTTTCAAGCAAGCTAAGGCCTTTCGGAGGCAGGCTCATGAGCCGGTTATCATCATCCTTGTTCATAAGGGCAGGCTATTGATATTGACATAATTTGTCAAACAGATCTGAAAAATCAGGCGGCTATCCGGGTTTTCAGGTTGAGGGCGGCTTCCAGCAAGGCGCGGGTATATTCGGTTTGAGGATGGTCGAAAATCTGTTGTGCCGGGCCCTGTTCGACGACCTTGCCGTCTTTCATCACGATCAGGTCGTGCGCCATGGCGCGCACCACGCGCAAATCATGGGAGATAAACATATAGGTCAGGTTATATTTTTCCTGCAGCCCGCGCAGCAGGTCGACGATCTGGGCCTGCACCGACACATCCAGCGCCGAGGTTGGTTCGTCAAGGACGATAAATTCCGGTTGCAGCACCATGGCGCGGGCGATGGCTACGCGTTGACGCTGGCCGCCCGAAAATTCATGCGGGTAGCGATGACGGGTTCCGGGATCGAGATTTACATCGCGCAAGGCCTGCACCACCAGTTCTTCGCGATCCGCACGGGAAATATCATGACGATGGACTTCCAGGCCTTCACCTACGATCTGGCCGATGCTCATGCGCGGCGAGAGCGATCCGAACGGATCCTGAAACACAATCTGCATTTTTGCGCGCAAGGAGCGCATATCATTGCGGTCGTATCCGGAAATAACCTGATCCTTGAATTTGATTTCACCTTGGGATGCGGTAAGACGCAGCAACGCCAGCCCCAGAGTCGTTTTGCCGGAGCCTGATTCTCCGACGATACCAACGGTTTGCCCGGCACGGCATGTGACGCTAACCCCGTCAACCGCCTTGACCCATTCACTGACTCTGCCGAAGAAATTCCTGCGCCGGGGAAAGTGTACCTTGATGTTGTGCGCCTCAACGAGGGCGGCGGCGTTTTGGTTGGCGGGTATCGCGTGGCCCTTGGGTTGCGCGGCCAGCAGCATCTTTGTGTAATCATGCTGCGGGTTGGTGAAAAGAGCGCCGGAGGCCTGCTGTTCGACGATCTCTCCGTTTTTCATCACGCAAACATGATCGGCCATCTTACGCACGATCGAAAGGTCGTGCGTGATCAGCAGCAAGGACATATCCAGCTTTTCCTTGAGGCTTTGCAGCAGCTCAAGAATTTGCGCCTGTACTGTGACGTCGAGCGCTGTCGTGGGTTCATCGGCTATCAGCAGGTCGGGGTCGTTCGCCAGCGCCATGGCAATCATCACTCGTTGGCGCTGGCCTCCGGATAGCTCATGCGGGCAGGCTTGCAGACGGTCTTTCAGTTGCGGCAGGCCGACCAAATCCAGCAATTCAATGACGCGATCTCTGACCTGTTCCGGGTTCAGTCCCTGATGGACTTTCAGAACCTCACCGATCTGGCGTTCGATCGGGTGCAGCGGGTTGAGGGATGTCATCGGTTCCTGAAATATCATGCTGATGCGGCGGCCGCGCAGGGATCGCATCAGGTTGTCGCCGCTGCCGACCAGTTCCCGCCCGTCGAAAATGACGGATGATCCGAAGGGGTGTGCGGCGCGGGGGTAAGGCAGAAGCTGCATCACCGAAAGCGCCGTGACGGATTTTCCGGATCCGGATTCTCCGACCAGCGCCGTGGTTTGTCCCTTGCGGATATCGAATGAAACACCTTTGACAGCATTAAATACGCCCTCAGAGGTGCGGAAATCGACGGAGAGATTTTTAACGCTGAGCAGGATCGTGTCGTTCATGCTGATAATCTGGCCTGAAGAGGGGGCGTAGTAAAGCTTTACTCGGGGATGGTGCCTATATTATACCCATGCCATGGCAAAAGAGACCAAAAAAGGGGCCCCGGCGTGTGGCCTGTATTTGCGGGTGGCGGATGATCTGCCGTTCGAAACAGCCATGGCCCAGATTCGTGAGGCGGCGTTCGTGATCAACCGCTCAGCTTACGAAAAGAACATGAATGTTTTGGAGATCGGCGGCAGCCTGGACGATGAGGAGGGCTTGCTGCGGATGCAGGCCCTGGTTGAACTGGCGCGGCAACTGGGGGTAGTGGCGATTGTCCGCAATCATGCCGGCCTAGCGTTTGCCGCTGAGGCCGATGGCGTGATTCTTGAAAAAATCGAAGATGTTGAGGCTGCCCGTGCCGTGATGGGGAGCGATGCGATCATCGGCGTGCGCTGTGGTCTGTCACGCCTGACGGCGGAAAAAGCGCTGGATGTCCGTGTCGATTATATCAGTTTTGCCGCAGGCGGTCGGGGCGATGTGCTGCCGCCGGAAAGTCTGGTCGGCTGGTGGAGCGTGAAATCGGATACCCCTTGTCTGATTGAGGGCTCTCTGACCAACGATGATTGCGGTCGCTATGTGCGGGCGGGTGCTACGTTCCTTGAGGCGTCGGATTACGTATGGAATCATCCCAAAGGCATCAAGCAGGGCACGATCGATATGCTCTATGCTATTGAGCTGGCTATGGAAAGCCAGTCTGTTCAGTAGCAACTGGAACGCTTCTTGCAATAACACTTATAGCCAAAAATGACAGATTTCCGGCGGAATTTGATTCCGGAAAATCATTTTAACCTCTTGTTAACCGCTAGATAGGGTATAATGGAATTATGGCTGTAGGATCAGTGACATCGGGCGCAGGAGCGACCCCCACCACGACCAGTACCGCGAATCTTTCGCCGGTGCAGAAACTCATTAAGCAGCAGCAGGAAGAAGCGGCCCGTTACAAAGTCGGTACGGATGATGAGCCGTATACGGAACAGGACTGGTATATCAACGCCAAGGTCGCCCAGTTAAAGGGGCAAATTTATACCTATTCCAATTTCCCCGGCCTTGATCCCAGTGGCGCGATTATGGATTCGCTGACCAAGGAAGTGAATGATCTGGTGGGCAAGCAGCAGGCCAAGCTGAAAAAAGCCAACGACGAAGCCGCTGCCAAGCAAGCGGAACTTGAACGCCTTGAAGAAGAGAAACGGAATGCCCCCATCAGCGCTGACGATTTGCTGGCACGGGCCAAGCTTCGCGCTGAAGGCAAGGAACCCGAGGCCGAACTGAGCGATGAAGTCAAGAAGCTTCTGGAAAAGTCCAAAGGCGCTCTGGTCGATAAAACGGTTTAGGCGTTGACTGCCCTTGGTGCCGCTATTGCGGCGCAAACCCGTCCTTTACCACTTTCGTGAGCACGTGAACCATATAGCGCGGATCTTCCGGGCTGGGAATGGTCTGGGTGATGTCCATGCCACAGGCCAGAAAATTATGCAGGCTGGAGTGATTGTCGATCCTGACGCGGGCTTGCGCGAAACCGATGCCGGATTCCTTCAGCAATTCCAGCCATTGTGTAATCAGCCGCGAGCTTAGTTTTTGTCCGCGATGGGCGGGGTCAACCAGAACGTTCTGGATCAGGGAGCCCCCTCCGTCGCATTTAATCAATCCTTGCGCGACCAGAACTCCTTCGCTATCGCGAATGCCAAGGGCGCATTGGCCGGTGAAGAGGTGAGTGTAATAGTAATCTATCGTACGCGGCACAATATTCTCGCAACCTGTCCGGTCTTGCAAGGCGACCATGCACGGTACATCGTCAATCCCCAGTAGCACCATGCGATAGGCGCCTGATGCCAGATTAAAATCCTGAAGGGAAGGTATGTCGGAGCCTTGGAGGCTTTCCTGCATGTCGCTCATCTCTGTCTCAATCCTGCTTAATCGGTGGTGGGCTTGTCGCTGACCGCCGTCGGGGATAATTCGTCAGGTTTTGAGAAGGAAGGGAACTTGCTCCATAAAGACCTGACGCCTTACGCCGCCGCCGGGCGGGAAGTACGTCGCGGTCGCAGGCGCGGGATGCCTTCTGAGAGTTTGTGCAGTGCCATGAATCTACTGATAAGGTTTATAGCCTGCCCCTGTCAAACAAAAATATCCCTTGCCGGGGCAGAAAGGACATTTTTTTTGAGGTATGCCCTCCGCGCGCCCTGCAGGCAGGGTCGAGGAAAAGCCGTGCATTCGCCCTCTCCTCAAATTAAGATGCAGAAAAACAAGAGTTTTAATATGGGGAGAAATGGTTATGCCTATCCATACAAGACCGCGCGTCACGCAGGATAAAATCCTGACTTTCCAGCTTCAGCCCATGCCGGCGGATACCGTCACGGAGAACAGGGTGAGCGCAGGTTGGCTGCTTTCGGAGATGGACAAGGCCTCGGGGCGGCGGGCGCATGAATATATATATGCCGGCGATAAAGCGCATCAGGGCCGCGCCGTAACGGTAGGCATCGACGCCATGGTGTTCAAGAAGCCGCTTTTTGTTGGCGATCTGGTCAAAATATTTACAGAGGTTGCACGGCAGGGGCGGTCTTCCGTCACCATCAAAACGGAAGTATGGGCCGACCGGCGCAGCGCCAGGGGTGTTGAAATGGTCACAGAGGGCCTCTTTACTTTTGTGGCGATTGACGCCCAGCGCAAGCCTGTAGAAATATTGACGAACAATAATGCGCAGAACCCCGTTCTTGTTCCGCCGGGCGCCGGGCGGAAGGCTGGCGCAGTTGTTAGCCAGAGTTTGACACCTCTCGGTAACGCGGCGTTGGTTTTGACGCCTGACCAGCGCAATACCAACGCGCTGGGCGACATTTTCGGCGGATGGCTCCTGTCTCGTATGGATGATGCCGCTTCAGGTTTTGCAACACAGATAGCAGGAGGGCACCGGGTTGCGAATGTGGCGCTTGATGCCATGACCTTTCACAAACCGGTTCTCGTAGGCGATGAGGTTACTTTTTACACTCAGCTATCGCGGTTGGGGAAAACATCCGTCTCTGTCAATATTGAGGCTTGGGCAAGAAGGAGCGGCACCGGGTTGCATGAGAAAGTGACGGAGGGACTGTTTACCTATGTCGCGGTCGACAATGCGCTTAAACCTGTGCCTATCGGCGCGTCTCCTGCCCCCTGATCGGCCTATATCCGGATATCTTATTCTGATACTTGCGGCTCCCCTCCCCATTCAATGCGTGGATCGGTTTCATCTTCGCCGAAAGCGCTGTAGGCGTCGTGATGGATCGTTTTTTCCGGTGTGGGGCTGAAATCTTCAGGGTAATTGGCATCGTCCGGAGCAGGCAAAGGTGCCGCTGCGTCTTCCGGTTGCAAGGCTTTCTCCTCCTGTTCAGGGTTTTCTTCAAGCTGCGGCAGGGCGGATTCCCCGGAAGAGCCGTGGCCGCCCTGCGCTTGCACGGGCAGGGCGGTAAGTGATCCCAGCATCAAGAATGCAGGAAGCCAAAGCCAGCGTTGCATGACGAATCCCCCCTTCAGGGCAAAGCCTGCCCTTTTTATATTATAAACGGCTAATCCTTAAGGGTGCCCAAAAGTCAAGGATAAAACACCCCTAAAACTGCGGGCATCTATTTGCTGAGGGGCAGGGCTTGTTCCACCAAGGTAGCGAAGTAGCTGACACCGATCGGGATGATGTCGTCGTTGAAATCGTAACCGGGGTGATGCAGGCCTTTGTTATGCGGGCTATCGCTATCGTTGACGCCTTGGCCGATGAAGATAAACGCCCCCGGCTTTTGACGCAGATAGGCGCTGAAATCCTCACCCCCCATGCTGGGCGGCGTGTCAAGATCGACATTGCCCTCGCCGACGACTACGGCCGCCGCTTTGGCCGCCAGCTCGACGCCATCGGCGCTGTTGATGGTGGCATAGTTGTGAAAGATAAATTCCTGCTCGGCTTGTGCCCCCATGGCGGAGGCGACGCCATGGATGATCGCCTTCATACGGGCGATGACTTTATCGCGGGTTTCGTTGCTGAAGGTGCGAACGGTGCCGATCAGCCTAGCTTCATCGGGGATGATGTTGAACGCGCCGGATCCGGCATGGAAATTGGTGACACTTAAGACCACCGTATCAATCGGATCAACATTACGCGCTACAACCGATTGCAGAGCATTGACGATCTGTGAAGTCACCACGATAGGGTCGATGGTCTGATGAGGCATGGCCGCATGGCCGCCCACACCTTTGACCGTGATGTTGAATTCGTCGACCGACGCCATGATCGGGCCGGCGCGCATGCCGATTTTGCCGATTGGCTGGCCGGGCCAGTTATGCACGCCGAACATGTAATCAATTTTATAATCGCGGAACAAACCTTCCTCGATCATTTTGTCGGCGCCGTTGCCGCCTTCTTCCGCGGGCTGGAAAACCAGATGCACCTGCCCGTTGAAATTTTTGGTTTCGTTGAGGTATTTGGCGGTCGCGAGCAGAGTCGCGGTATGCCCGTCATGACCGCAGGCATGCATTTTCCCTGGCGTCTTTGACGCGTGAGGTTGGCCGCTTTTCTCCAGAATATCGAGCGCATCCATATCGGCGCGCAGACCGATGCCCTTGCCGGAATCGTTTTTCTGTCCGGTAATGGTGGCCACGATGCCTGTCCTGGCGATGCCTTTTTTATAAGGGATACCCCACTCGGTCAGCTTTTGCGCGACGAGGGCCGAGGCGAACTCCTCCTCGTATTTCGTTTGCGGGTTCTGGTGCAACTCGCGGCGCCAGACGGTGGCTTCGTCCTTGAGGTCGGCTGCACGGTTGAGAACGGGCATATGTTGTCTCCCTGAAATACAATAACAAAGCGCGCTTGGATAATATAACCCAAGCGCGCCATTAATAAAGGGCGATATTAAGCGGTTTTTCTCACCTGACCTGAATTTCTCATATTGCGATCCATCCAGTCCTCGAACCTCAGTTCCTGTTGCAGGACGTGCGAGACGTTGAGAACCAACCCGTCACGCAGCAAGCCGGCCATGATCTGGATTCCGACCGGCATCCCGTCCCTCCCCAGCCCGCACGGCAGCGATGCTGCCGGTTGCTTGGTGAGATTGGCCGGGAAGGTGAACGGGATGTGGTTGTTGTATGCCTTTAGTTTCCCATCGGTTCCTGCGTTGACTCCCTGATCAACCGTGTATGCTGTCGTGTTCATGGTAGGCAGAACCAGAATATCGTACTTGTCCAAAAGCATATTCATCTGGATGCCGATGCGGGCGCGTTCAAGCTGGGCATCAACAAGGTCGTACAGATCCATTTTCGCACCGCGCGCGGCCCAGTCGCGGAAGTAACGCTCCAGCTTTGCGCGGTCGGCTTCCGGTTTTTTATGCGTCACCCAGTTGGCAATCGTCATCCAGTGGGCGTTCCAGTTCTCTACAAGGTTGGGTATATCAAGGGTGATTTCTTCAACCGTTCCCATGCCCTGCAACTTCTTTACGGCGGCCTCGACATGCTCGGCGACGTCTGAATCCACGGGTTCGCCGTTGACCGTGCGCGCATAGGCGATTTTCAGGTTTTTCGGGGTGTTGTTGATGTTCTTATAGAAATTGCGCTGCTCATACGGCACAGTGAACCAGTCGCGCAGATCGGGCTGTGATATGATGTCCAGCATCATCGCCGCGTCTTCGACATGGCGTGTCAGCGGGCCTGACGTGGCGATGCCCGAGAAGGGGCCGGGCGGCATTTCAGGCACCAGACCTGTTGTAGGCTTGATTCCATATATGCCGCAATAGCAGGCCGGAATACGGATGGATCCGCCGCCGTCGCTGCCCAGATGGAACCAGCCCATGCCGGTAGCGGCGGCAATTCCTTCCCCACCCGAGGAGCCGCCTGTTGTCCTGTCCGGATTCCAGGGGTTGCGCGTAATGCCGGAAAGCGTGCTGTCGGTTGCGCTTTTATGCCCGAACTCCGGCATGTTGGTTTTACCGAGGAATATGGCCCCGGCTTCGCGCAGGCGCTGGGGTTGCGGGCCGTCGGCGGTTGCAGGTTTGTCGGATGTAGTCAAAGAGCCTTCGCGCATTGGCCACCCCTTGATATCGCAATCGTCCTTGATGGTCACAGGAAGGCCGTCGATAATCCCGTTCGGTGTTTCCTTGGCCCAGCGGGCTTCGGATTCTTTGGCCTGTCTGAGCAGGTCGACTTCGTCGGCGACGATGATGAAAGGGTTGAGGGACGGTTGGTATTTCCCGATCTGCGCGAAGCATGCCTTAGCCACATCGACAGGCGAGAGGGTTTTCTTTTTGTAGGCCTCCAGAATTTTTGCAGCAGGCAGACTCAGGATTTCGTAGCTCATCATGGCATCCTTGTTTTGAGGCGGTGAATAATGTTGCGGTGCAAAATCTAAGGGGCTGACGGCTTCGAGTCAAGCGCAGTTGCTGCCAGTCTGTTCGCACGCAACAAGGCATCAGGCGCAATATAGACTTGCTTGTCGTTCGCGCGCAGGGGATAGAAATCATCCGGTACGACGATACAAACCTGATGTTGCTTGGGGCCTTTGACTGTTTGGCCAACGCATTCACCGACTTTTTTGAAGCCCAAGACCTTTGACGCGATCGCGATCGCTTTGGCGTTGTCGAGTTCCTGCACCGATCCCAGCCCCGGCAATCCCAGTTCCGAGAAGCCGTAATGCATGGTGTTGAGCAAAGCTTCCTGCCCGTAGCCATGGCCGTTATGATGGCTGTCTATAAAGTAGGCCGCTTCATAATCCACATCGGCCATCGGCAAGGTGTATTCTTCGATGCGCATCAAGCTGGCATGGCCGATGACCTTGCCGCTGTCTTTGAGGGTGACTGCCAGCATGAATTTCTCGCGCAGTCCTGTCGATGGATCCGGAGTTTGCGTTCTGACCGAGACATCCATGAACTCCCTGAGTTTGTTTTCACTGCCGTCGAAGCAATAGTAGTAAAAATCAGGGCGAGTTGTGATATCGCGGAAGGAGTCAATGTCGGTATGCTGTGTTTCACGCAGGATCAGTCGCGGTGTTTCAATCGTGACGGGTTTTGCGTGGGCTGCAGCATTATTAAAGTGGCTTTGCGTATTGATAGAAGCTGTCATGGATTTACCCCCTGATTATTATTGCGGCGCATAAGGCCATAATTAATGTTGCTTTGCGAAATTGGGCAAGCCCCAACTTATGCTGCAGAGCAATATATTGACTACTTATTTGTAAAGACAGGCAATAAAATTGCTTGGCTATGCAGCGGCGGGCACGAAACAACCTTTAAGACACCCAGAACTGTCTATGCAAGGGGAAGAGACCTCAGGTCTTTTTTGGTCGTTATTCCCCGGGCTAATGCTTCCAGGTGAGGTCGTGTGAGGCCGATAGAGGCCAGCGCCGACAAGTCTAGCGGAATGCTCCGCCCGTCTTTGTGAATCAGGTTGCCGCGATCCATGAAGGCCAGCAACGTCGCTGCCGCCTTGACGCGGGCGGCGCGCGCGCAGACATACCAGGTCTTGCTGTCATCCGTATGACTGTAATCGACAACATTCGCGTAGGAGAGACCGTTGATCTCACGGATCGCCTTCGGATCTTTGAGCGGCCGCCAGCCTAACGTGTTACGAAACAGTTTGACCGACGGGATGTTGTCGTTGCCGACCTCTGCCGCGATCAGACCGCGAGGAAGGGTCGGTCGCCACCATTCCGCCAGCGCCAGCGCCGATGTCACGACGCTAGCGCTGTGAAAGCCGGGAAGGCACGTGAGCGCCGTGCCGATTTCGATGTGGCGGGGGCGGGGCTGCGTATCGCCGGAGGCGGCGAGATGCCATGCCATGGTCAGGGTATGGGTGTTGCCTTGCCCGTCTTCCAGAACGGCGGCATGGCCTTGCACGACGTGACGGGAAAACGTTTCACCTTCGCGTCCGGCGACCTGGCCATCAGGGTCGATGCTGTTTTTGATTGCCGGGTCGAACAGTCGTTTTATCGCGGGCTGGTGGGCGGCGGTGGAAAATGCCAGACGCAACGCACCGGGTAATGGCGTGCTCATCAAATCGAAGTCCCTGTTCGGATATTGTTATCGTTTATATTCGGGAAACTTTGGCACAGGGGGGTGGGTGGAGCAAACGGAGATTATGCTGCAATGCACTATAGCGTGGTTTTACGGGGATCGAAGGCATCGCGCACCGCCTCACCGATAAAGGTCAGCAGGGAGAGCATCAGCGCCAGAGAGATGAAGGCGGTAAAGCCAAGCCACGGCGCCTGCAGGTTGTTCTTGCCCTGCGCCAGCAATTCGCCCAGCGACGGCGAGCCGGGTGGAAGACCCAACCCAAGGAAATCGAGCGACGTCAGGGCCGTGATCGATCCCGTCAGGATAAACGGCATCAACGTCATGGTGGCGACCATAGCATTCGGAAGGACGTGGCGTCGCATGATCGTGAAATTGGAAACGCCGAGCGCGTGGGCGGCGCGGACATAATCGAAGTTTCGCGTACGCAGGAATTCAGCACGCACCACATCGACCAGCCCCACCCAGGAGAAAAGCAGAAGGATCAGCAGCAACGTCCAAAATCCGGGAACGAACATCGCCGAGAATATAATCAGGATATAAAGCGAGGGCAGTGATGACCATATCTCGATGAAGCGCTGCATCACCAGATCAAGCCAGCCGCCGTAATAACCCTGAAACGCGCCAGCGGTAATGCCGATCAGGGAACTGACCAGCGTCAGGGTCAGGCCAAAGAGGACGGAAATGCGAAAACCGTATAAGACGCGGGCGGCGACATCGCGGCCCTGATCGTCGGTGCCGAGGATGTTCTCGGTTGTCGGCGCGGAAGGGGCCGGTGTCGGCAGGTTGTAGTTCACGGTATCGTATGAGAAGCGGATCGGCGGCCAGATCATCCAGCCGCCTTTGGCTTCAATCAGTTCCTTGACGTAAGGGTCGCGGTAATCGGCTTCGGTTTCGAAGTCGCCGCCGAACGCCGTTTCGGGGTAGGTTTTAAAGATCGGCGCATATAGCTTCCCTTCAAAGCCGAGCATGATGGGTTTGTCGTTCGCGACCACCGGCGAGAGCAGCGCCAGCGCCAGAAGGCTCAGGAATATCCAGAGCGACCAAAATCCGCGTTTGTTGGCGCGGAATTGTTTCAGGCGGCGGCGGGCGAGAGGCGAAAGAGTCATCCCCCGAGTGTAAAACCGGTGACCTCTGCAGACAAGGTGCTGTTACCTGAATATCTATCGTTTTCAACCGGACAAGATGGACGGTTCAGGAGGGTTGCGGGCGGTTATGTTTGAGAAAATCAGCCGGGGCAACAGGCGATTGCCCTTGATAATCGCCGGGGTTAAGGCGGGCTTCGAAGCGTGCTTTGTAATCCTGCGCGGCGGCGTAGAGCGGATGCGCGGGTTCGAGGCAGTCCAGTATTTCGCTCAGGCAGACGGCGGCCTCGGTGGGGGCCTGCGCACCCACGCGCAGGGCAAGAGGAGCCACGGCCTCTATGTAGGCCGCCAGTCGCTCCCCGCCTTCGTGGCGGATATCCCGGAAAAGCGAGGCGTAGGCGTCCAGCGCCTCTTCCGGGGCATGCGGGCCGATGGTGGCTGCCAGCGCGCAGATCATGCCGACCAGACGGGGACGCAGAGGGTTATCCGCAGGCCATGTGCGTCGCAGCTCGATAAAATGATTGACCATATTCAGCGCGGCGACCGGGTTTGATGTAAGGCAAAGACGTTCTGTGGCATTAAAGGCAAGGAGTTCATTTGCGCTGTCCGTCTGGCAGTAAATGAGGGCGAAGCGCAAGGAATGAAAACCCAATAACGGACTCTCTGTGCCGAGTTCCTCTGCGGCGCGAATGTAGAACGGCAGGGCTGTTTCCGCGTAAGCGTGCCCTTGCGGCTGGTTTTCAATGAGGCGCCGGGCGGCGTTCAGGGTTACATAAGGATTTTTCCACGATTCTACTGTCAGCAGAGCGGTTTGCAGGGCTTGGCATAGAGGAATTGTAGGTCTTTGCCTGCGGGCCAGCAATTCCATCTGTTCGTAGACTGTCAGTTCATCATTCTGTCCGAGCGCCGCTTCAAGGATGCCCAGTTGTTTTTGCATGCTGGCGACGCCGCGGAAGATGGAGATGATTTTGTTGTCGTCTGTCATCGCATTGAAACCGGTCAGAGTGGCGTAATACCTGAACCGTGAATGATCGAAAAGTTTTTCGGTGACAGCGGCTTGAGGTCGGGGTAGGTAGCGGGGCTGAGGCGTGCTGTCATGCTTTCATGCAGGTGCCGTGCCCGCGAAAAGATAGAGCTGTTCTGCCCGGCTCTCTTTTGTAACAGTGCTAGCCCGCTCATGACGCTTTCCTGATCGCGCGTCGCCAGGGATTCTGACAGGTGCATCATTTTTGTCATCAACCCTTGTTCTCGCCTGTCTTGCGCAGGCAATTCTTCGAGCAGGAAGTGGTAGGCAGCGTAGGCGGTCAGCGGGTCGCGCTCACAAGAGGCATCGGCCAGAACAATCAGGCGGTTTTCGATTTCTGCGCGCTGAATGGGATTGTTCGCGCCGATTTCATGAGCATGGTAAAGGCCTTCGATGATTGCGGCTCCGTCCTTTTCGGCGGGGTTCTGACTTAAAGCCATCAAGGCCTGAAAACTGTCGCGTTCCAGCCCTGACCCATCGTCACTATTGCCATAGATTGCCAGATAAAGCTCCATTGCCAGAACGGGATCTCTGACCTGTTCGGCCATATCCATGACACGGTTATGCAGGCGCAATTGCGCGGGATCGTGGTTGTCGGCCGCTTCTGCCAAGGTTACCAGATGTCTGGCCATGGGTTCGATATCGGCGGGGTGTGGGCTTTCCGTGATCCGCAGGATGCCTTCTAGGCAGGAAAGCTGATGGTCGGTTTCTCCGGGGCTATGCTCGAAAACCTGCCCGTAGGTCGAAAGCGCATAAAGAGGGTCGCTGCTTTCAAGCTGCCGTGCGGCATTGATCGCATAATGATCGGCCAGAGTGGCCAGAGCCCGGCTGTCGGTGACATGCTCAGTCATTTTGCCGGTGGTCACCAATAGCTGATAGGGGTCGTCCCATGATGCCATATGCGCCAGCGCGATATTGACCGGCTGCACGATCTCAGGATCCTGAACGTGGCTTTGCAGCAACTCAAGAAGTTTGTCTCGTGCCGTTGTTTCGTCGCGCTTTTTCAGTGACGCGCCGAGGATGGCCAGAATGTCGTCGCGAGACTGTGTACGGGCAAAGAAACTTCTAAGCATGTTTATATCCCCCCCCTGCGTAGGTATGGGCGACCTTAGCAATTCAATATTTTTATGTCAAAAAGCAATGCGATGAGAAGGGGTAATTGTTGACATAATTGCATGCATTTGCTTCTTTTGAGGGGACTTGCAAAGGCTGGTTAAATCTTCCGCGCGTTAAAATCGATGCGGGGATCGACCATCACGTAGATGACATCGCGGATCAACGTCATCACCAGACCGATCAGGGTAAAGATGTATAGCGTTCCCAGCACGACGGGATAATCGCGGTTGATGACGCTTTCGTACCCCAGAAGCCCTAGGCCGTCGAGGCTGAAAATCACCTCGATCAGCAAGGATCCGGTAAAGAAAATCGCCAGAAAGGCGCTGGGGAATCCGGCGATCACGATCAGCATGGCGTTACGAAAGACATGGCCGTAAAGAACGCGATTTTCACTGAGGCCTTTGGCGCGGGCCGTCAGTACATACTGTTTATTGATTTCATCAAGGAAACTGTTTTTGGTCAGCATCGTCAAACCGGCGAATCCGCTGATGACCATCGCGCACACCGGCAGCGTCATGTGCCAGAGGTAGTCGAGAATTTTCTGCACGGAGTTCAACTGATCCCAGTTATCCGACACCAGACCGCGTAAGGGGAAAAGGTCAAAATAGCGGCCCCCGGCGAACAGGATGATGAGAAGGATCGCAAACATGAAACTCGGGATGGCATACCCGATAAAAACCGCCGCCGATGTCCAGATATCGAAGGAGGTGCCGTCGCGCACGGCCTTCTTGATGCCAAGGGGGATGCAGATCAGGTAGATGATCAGCGTCGACCATAAGCCCAATGAGATTGAAACAGGCATTTTTTCCAGCACCAGTTCGAACACGCCGATGTTGCGATAGTAACTTTCGCCAAGATCGAACCGCGCATAATTGCCGATCATTTCAGCAAAACGGATATGCGCCGGTTTGTCGAACCCGTACATTTCTTCCAGTTCGGCAATAAATTCAGGGTCAAGCCCTTGCGCCCCGCGGTAATTGCTGCCTTCGCCGGTTGCTGCCTGTTGCATCGCCCCCATGGCCATATCTCCCCCGCCGCCGCTGAAGCGGGCGGTGGCCTCGGCGCCGTGGCCTTGCAATTGCGCGATCATGCGTTCGACCGGGCCGCCGGGGACAAACTGGATAACCACAAAGGAAATCAGCATCACCCCGAGCAAGGTCGGGATCATCAGCAGCAGGCGGTGGGCGATATAGGCGGCAAGATTGTTCATGAAGCAAGCCTAGGGCATCGAAAAGAGGGCTGCAATCCCCTGATAATGCGGAGCTAAACGTAATTAACATATTTGAAAGAATTTTCAGGCACAATGATCACAGATCAAAAATCGAACTAGGGGTGTGAGATGTCGAATACCGAGAGCAAGCGCGATGTTGTTGAAGATGGTGGTATCAAATGCAAGATACCCGGCCTAAGCAAGATGTTTGCCTCATGTTCGGCTGGTGAACCGCCGAAGCCGTCTGCAGGCCCGGCGAATAAGGCTGCTGATCTGGTGAATGACGGTGGTATCGGCGACGGTATGGCTGCGCAGGCTGGCAAGGCGATTATGAATCGCCAACAGCAACTGGACGCGCAAATCGCCAAAATGGGTGGCTGATATCCAGAATATTGAGAAAGCGGAGGCACCCGTGGTTACATGGGCGCCTTGTTTCTTTCAGGCCACCGGGCGCACATTCCAGCATATGCCCTGCCATGTTTTATCGTCGTGGTTTATGATTCCATAAGCGCCTGTTGCCAGTTTAAGGCTGAAACGGGCGCTGAAACTTTCATAGCTGCCGGTGATGTGGGGGGCGAAACGGGCGGTGCCGTTGCTGGTAACGACCAGAATGGTTTTTCCGGGTTGTTTTTCAACCAGAGAACCGGAAAATTCCAGCCAGAAATTTTTCAGAGTTTCCGAATCGATCTTCCAACCTGGTGGCACAAGAGCCCTTTCGTCCCAGTCTTTCAAGGCCTGCGCTCCGATCCGGGCCACGACCCGATCTTCGGTCTGGTTTTCATCCGGGCCGTAGTCGAGTTCATTCAGGGCGGCAAGCGGTGTGGGCTTCAATCTGCGATCCATTGCGTCCAAGGCCAATTCTGCAGTTTCAATGGCACGCCGTTGCTGTGATGAAAAACACAGGTCAGGGATCAAGCCCTGTTCCTTGAGATGCTTCCCCAAGGCCTGCGCCTGCGCCCGCCCCGATTCCACCAGAGGCAGGTCGGTGTGCGCACCCACGCGACGCGGCGGTTCACCGGAATTGAAGGTGTTGCCGTGACGGGCGATGATAAGCCGGGTTGTTGTCATGTCAGAATTACGGGTTCGTTGTTGCCGGGGATGACGGTTGCAAGTAGTTCTGGCGGGCTGCTATCAACGGCGCGATTTGCTGCCGCAGCCTTGTAAAGGTTGTATGCGCCTGCCGGTTCAGTGGGTGCGATAGCCCGTCGGTGAGGATCCGGTCGGCGGTCTCTACCTCGCCTTGTTGCAGCAGGAAACGGGCATATTCTTCGCGGGCGCGGTAATGCAGAGGATTTTTTTTCAAGGCGGATTCCCATGCGGCGCGAGCCTTGGATCTTCGGTTTGGTTCCGTTTGATCGTCAATGAAGGCATAAAGCCTTGCCCGTTTATGGTCGATATCGGCCCATGCCGGATTGGCCTTTTCAGCCTCTTCCAGCAGCTGCAACGCGTCTTTGTAGGCGGCGCGCACATCTTCGCGGGTCATCTGTGCACCGGGGTTGGCCACCAGATCGACGTATAAGCCCGCGAGTTGGGTTTCATCGTCAATGAAACTGCGCGGGGCGTAACGGCGGGCTTGCTCGATATAGCCGATAAAACCGTCAAGATTGCCCTTTTTCAGTTCGCTGCGGGCCGATTTCAGAAAGTGGACGCCGCCAGCAGCGCTTGCGATCGTCAGGCCGACAAGCGCGGCGGTCAGCAGCAAGGATGCCGACCAGATGAAGGCTTCACGCCGGGGCAAGGCGATTGTGGTAAAAGACTTATTGTTTTTATCGGTCAGGAAATAAAGCGCTGCCATCAAGGTTCCGGCCAGTATCAGGTTTGCCAGCAGGTAAAACTGGAATTCGATATGGGCGTGCAGGGTGAGCGCCATTAGGGCCGCCATGCAACCTGCGATCAGGGGGCGGCGCGGTGAATCCGTTGCTGTACGCGCCAGCCCATGCCAGCCGCGCATCAACCATGCAGCGGCAACCCCGTAAAACAGCAGGATGGCGGCGATGCCGGTTTCCGTACCCAGTTGCAAGGCGTCAAAATGCGCCCACTGCCCCATGGATACCGCATCGCCGGGCAGACGGTAGGTGGGGTAGTACAGATAGAATGTGCCAAGGCCCGTGCCTCCCAGCCAATGGTCGCGCAATATGTGCCAGCTTGCCTGCCAGATTGCCAGCCGCTCGAAACTGGAGGCGTCGGCTGCCGGATTTCCCAAGATCGGCAGGCTTTCGGAAAGCGAAGTAGGGGTGAGCCAGTAAAATCCGACGAAGATCAGAACCGCTCCGGTGAGAAGGCCAACGGAGAATTTTTGCTGTGTCCGTATCGTGAGCCGCAGAGTCAGCGCCAGCAGCGCGATCCCGGCGACTAGGCACAGCAGGCCACCACGGCTGCCGGTTGCAAGAAGTGCTGCGAAAAGAATGGCGAGCGCCGCAACCAGTAAGGGCTTTTGTGCCTTTGGCGCGCTCAGGCTGTAGGCCAGCAAAGGCAACAGGGCCAGATTGATCAGTGTGGCTGTATTGTTGGGGTTGGGCAGCGGCCCCGATGCGCGCTGGACGTTCTCGGCGAAGAATTGCCACAATACAAAAAGAGCGATGGCCAGGATTATCAGGCACAAGGCTGCAAGCGTACGGTGTATGATGGTTTCTCCGTTTGACGTGCATAGCAGAGCCAGCATCACCAGCGGCAGAGCGCTCAAGTTCAACCATGTCACAAGGCTTGCAAAGGGGACAGTGCTCCAGAGCAGACTGAGGCTGAGATATGTCCAGAGCCCCAGTGTCAGCCAGACGCTGGCGCCGCGGGGCAGACGCAGATCTCGCCAGATATCGGGCAGAACAAGAAACAACGCGGCGGCCAGCAGACATCCAAGCGCCGGGGCATACGCCAGATCGTAGGCGCCGTGAAAGAACAGGGCCGCGCCAAAGGCCAGAGCGATCAAAAAGGGTGCGGTCAGGGCGGGTAAATTCACAGATCGTCCCCGAAGGCTTTGATATGAGCTTCGGCGCGCGCGATATCTTCGGGGGAATCGATTCCACTTTGCAGGGGGCCGTGGGCGCCGCTGACTTCGACTGTCTGGACGGCGATATCGTTCTCAAGAAAGCGCAATTGCTCCAGCCCTTCGAGCTTTTCATACGGGGTTTGCGGCCATTTGACAAAACGGCGCAGGATATCGGCGCGGTAACCGTAGACCCCCATATGTTGCCATACCGGTGACAAGGGAGACTGTGCGCGCAGTTTTTCTTCTTCCCGGATCGCGGGAATGATGTTTTTGGAGAACCACAGCGCACGTCCGTCTGCGTGGCGGATACAGGTAGTGCCGCTGAACGGCGTGGTTTGTTTGGCGGCACGGAGAGAGTCGAGATCCCGCCAGCTCAGGCGGTGAACCGGCGTTACGACATCAAACTCAGGATTTTCAGCAATTGTGTCAATCAAAGCCTTGAGGATGCCGACCGGTGTGAAGGGCGCATCGCCTTGCAGGCCGATCAGGAAATCAAAAACCTCGCCGCTGTTGTCAGCGGCTTGCAGGACACGATCGGAACCGGTCGCGCAGCGGGAATCCGTCATGACGCAGCGCGCGCCGATTTCACGGGCATGAGCGGCGATACGGTCGTCGTCGGTGGCGATCATCACGGCGATGTTTCTACCGTGAATGGCCGCCTGCATGCCCTTGGCGTAGACGCGCGAGAGCATGCTGCGCCCGTCGATCAACGCCAATGGCTTGCCGGGGAATCTCGTCGAACCGTAACGGGCAGGGATGATGATTGCGGTTTTCATCGGGTTACTTCGTCCACCATGTTTCCGCGACGGGCAGGCCGAATTCCGGATTTCTTGCGGGAGCGCCGAAACGATCCCAGTAAGCGATGCGCCATGCGGGCATGTGCCAGTTGGGAATGCCATAGAAACCCCATTGCAGGACGCGGTCGAGTGCACGGCAGCGTACGACCAGCTCCTCGCGGCTGGGGGCGCTTACAATCAGTTTGATCAACTCGTCGACGACAGGGTCGCGAACGCCGATGATATTGCGGCCACCCGGCACGTCCGCCACGGCCGAACCCCAGAATTCGCGCTGCTCGTTGCCGGGGGAATTGGATTGTCCGAACAGGCCTACGGTCATATCGAAATCGTAATTGTTTAACCGGTTCTGGTATTGCGCCGGATCAATGGCGCGGTAGTTGGCCTTGACGCCGATCTTTTCAAGATTTTTTGTGAACGGCATCACCCAGCGCTCGAACATAGGATTGTCGTCGATGAATTCGAACTCCAGACGCCGGCCATCTTTTGTTCTTATGCCATCGGATCCAACTTTCCATCCGGCGGCATCAAGGATATCGGCGGCCTTTTTCAGGTTGGCGCGGTTGTTGCCGGAACCGTCGGTCTTAGGCGGATTGAATTCCGTGGTGAAGACTTCCGGCGGGAGTTTGTCGCGGAAAGGTTCAAGGATTTCCAATTCTCTGCCTGCCGGCAGGCCGGAAGCCTCCATTTCGGAGTTCGAGAAAAAGCTGCGGGTGCGCTTATAGCTATCGTAAGCCAGCGATTTGTTTGACCATTCGTAGTCGAACGCATAACCGATGGCTTCGCGCACGGCGCGATCCTGAAATAAAGGCCTGCGAGTGTTGTAGATGAAGCCCTGAAAACCTTGAGGCAGCTTATGGTCTATGGTTTTCTTGATGATGCGGCCATCCTTGACCGCCGGAGCGTCATAAGCGGTGGCCCACAGCTTGGCGGTGTTTTCCTGACGGAAGTCGAACTGATCGGCAAAGAAAGCTTCGAGCAGCACGTTCGAATCCCTGAAATATTCGTATGTAACTTTATCGAAGTTGTACTTTCCTCTGTTAATCGGCAGGTCTTTTCCCCACCAGTCGTTCACGCGGTCGTATTCAATCGAACGCCCCGGCGTCACCTTGCCGATTTTATAGGCGCCGCTGCCAAGCGGTGGCGTGAGGGTACTTTCCTCGAATGCATTGATGCCGTTTGTATAAAAATGCTTTGGCAGAACGGGCATTTGCCCGACGATCAGCGGCAATTCAAGATTACCCGCCATGTCGAATGTGAATTTGACGCGAGCGGGGGAGAGCGCTTCGACTGTTTTTACGTTGTTGTAATAGCCTTTGTAGAACGGCGCGCCTTCCGTGGTCAGTGTGTTGAAACTCCAGACCACGTCGTCGGCGGTGACCGGTTGGCCGTCATGCCATTTCGCCTCTGGGCGCAGGTTGAAGATGATCCAACTGCGGTCTGCGGGGACTTCGATGCTTTCGGCCAGCAGGCCATAGGCGCTGAAGGGCTCGTCTTCGGTTTGTTGCAACAGAGTTTCGTGAATCATGCCCAGGCCCGAAGCGGGAGAGCCCTTGATGATATAACCGTTCAGGCTGTCGAAGGTGCCGACGGCGCTCATGCGCAGCGTGCCGCCTTTGGGGGCATCCGGGTTGACGTAGTCGAGATGCCTGAAATCGGCGGCGTATTTCGGCGCCCCGTGCAGGGCCATGCCGTGAACGGGGGCAATCGATGCCGCGTTTGCGGCAGGCACAGTATGGATTGCCGGTGACGACGTTTCCTGCGCTATCGCCGGGGCGGTCAGTAAGAGAGCCAGAGAGGCTGTCAGAAGAAGCTTGCCGATCATGATGAAGATATCCTTGTTTCCGCAGTTCATGGTGAGGAAGAATTCAGGCGACTTTACGGCTGGTTTTGCGCGCGCCGTAGAGATCGGGCTTGCCGAAATGCCAACCTTGTCCGTAATCGATGCCGAAATCCAGCAATTCGCGTAGCGTTTTCTCATTCTCAACCTTTTCCATGATCAGGTCGATCCCGGCCCCGTCCAGTTGGGTCTTAAGGCGGCTGATGCGCGTATGCCCGCCGTCGCTGGCGTTTTCGCGGGTGAGCCATGCGGCGTCCAGCTTGATGAAGCGGATATGGCGACTTTTGAGCAAGGGCACGTCGAATTTTCCGCTACTCACCCGATCCATCGAAAAACGCACCCCAAGCCGCGAGAGACCGTCGAGGATCGATGATTGCTGGGCGGGCATGCTGTCGATCTGGGCCTGCGGCAATTCAAAAATCAGACGGTTCGCCATGGCGCGGTTTTGCGAAAGGAAGGTGACAAGATCGCCCATGAATCCGGTATCGTTCAGCGTTTCTGTCGAGATATTGAGAATGTAGGGCGTTTGACTGTCGCGATCGTGACTGTCGCGCAGGATTTGCAGGCAGCGCAGCAGCAACAGGTTTTCGATCGCGGGCATCAATTGTTCTTTTTGCGCCATGGCCATGTAATGCGTAGCCGGGAGATATGTTCCCTGCATGGCGCGGATGCGGCCGAAAACCTCATACATGCGGGGCTTGCGCTGCGGCAGGCTGACGACCGGCTGGACGAATACATCGACACGGTCTTCCTGCACGGCCTGTTCCAGCAGTCCTTGAATCATGGCATCGCTGTAATGGGTGAATTTCGGATCCATCGCCATATCCAGTTCGCTCATTGGTGGCGCCTTTGGCGCGGGCGGCGCGATTTGCAACGCCATAACGGCGGTGTCCTTGCGGGGGGGGGGCTGCTCGGGCGGCAGCGGTTCGCCGGGAATAGCCTTGCGCCCGAGAGCCGCCAGACGCGAAACGATCGTGCCGATCATCTTTGCCTCGATCGAGGATGATGGCGATTGATGGCGCCCTTCTTCTTCGACGGCGTGCGCGGTATCAAACAGCCCCTCCTTGAGAACGGAGATTTCCGTGCGGTTGCGCGCCACTTCACGCACAAGGCGGTCGTGGTTGCGGATCAGAGTCTGGATTTGCACGGAGACGGCGTTCTCCCACAGGCGGCGGCTGAAAATATCATAGATGACAAGGCCGCCCAGCAGGATCAGCGCTGCCACCAGTATCAGGAAATCGGGCGTGGCGTATTGCCCTATGGCATAAAGCAGAGCCGTGCCGCAAACAGCGGCGGCTACAGATCCTACGAACAGACGGCGGCGCAGACGGCTGAACTCATCGGTACGGCCGAAACGGGCGAAACGGAACAGCACGTCGGGATTGTTTTCCGGTTTGTCTTCCGGCGTGGTAAGAAATTCAGGAAGCATGTCGTTTCATCGCAGTTTTATGGTGGTCGGCACCGATGGCGTCTTCGATGCGGTTAAAGCCATCGGTTTTGAGGCGTTCGATCAATGTCTGTTTGATGTCTTTTATCATGTCGGGGCCTTGAAAGACCAGAGCGCTATATAGTTGCACCAGCGAGGCCCCTGCGCGAATCCTGTCATAAGCGTCGTTGCCGTCCGTAATGCCGCCAACGCCGATCAATGGAATTTTTCCTTCCGTCAGTTCGTAAAAGCGTCGTAAAACGCCAAGCGCATTCTTGCGCAGCGGCAGGCCGCTCAGGCCACCGCGTTCGGCACCGAAGGGTTGGGCAAGGCTCCCGGGGCGGGCCAGCGTGGTGTTGGTCAGGATCAGGCCATCGATCCCGGATTGCAGGGCGGCAGCGGCGATATCACTCATCTGTTCTTCGGTCAAATCGGGCGCCAGCTTGACCAGCAGCGGCGGGGTATCCTGCGGGCATGCCCGTGCGCGTTCTTCAAGAATTTGCGCCAACAGAGCAAGCAGATTTGCTTTGTTTTGCAGATCCCGCAGGCCCGGTGTGTTGGGCGAGGAAATATTGACAGTCAGGTAGTCGGCCAGCGGCCCCAGTTGGCGTACCAGCGCGCAGTAATCGCGGGCGGGATCCGTTTGATCCTTGTTCATGCCGATATTGATACCAATGATCCCGCGCGGGCGCGGCTTGACGCTCAGGAAGCTTTCAAGGTTACGGCGAAAAGCGTCGACCCCTTGATTGGGAAAGCCCATGCGGTTGATGACAGCCTGGTCGCGGGCGGAGCGAAAAACGCGCGGGCGGGGGTTTCCCTCCTGCGCCCTGGGGGTCACGGTTCCAGCCTCGACGAAACCAAAGCCGAAGCCCAGCATCGGCGCCATGACTTCAGCGTTTTTATCAAACCCGGCGGCCAGACCCACGGGGTTTGGAAAACTGCGGTTCCACAATGTGACGGACAGTGCAGCGTCATCGCGCCGCGGTTTGCAGGCGGGCAGCGCCTTGAGGCCTTTCAGGGTGAGGTGGTGGGCCGTTTCGGGATCAAGCCTGTGCAACAGCGGGCGCGCCAGTTCAAATAGCATGATCCTCCCCTTTGCCCTCTTCTTTCATGTGTGGCAGAGCTGATTTCAGATACAGCCAGCCGGTATAGGCCGTGATGGCGGCAGCGCCCGCAAGCCCGATATCGCCGAAGAATTTCGCAGGCCCGATATAAGGGCCGACGATCAGGATGCCTGTGGCGACCATCTGGATGGTGGTTTTCCATTTCGCCAGAACGGTGACCGGCATTTTTACATCCTTGGGGCCCAGGAACTCGCGCAAACCGGAAACGATGAATTCACGAACGATGATAATGGCGACCCCGACAACAAGAATGCCGCTGATGCGGTCGACCGCCACCAGCATCAAAAGGATCGTCACCACGAAAATCTTGTCCGAGATCGGATCGAGGAAACGGCCGAATTCCGAGCCTTGATCAAACTTGCGGGCGATCCACCCATCCAGCCAGTCTGTGACGGCGCCAAGCGTATATAGAAACAGCACCGTCCATGCCGCCCAGGCGAACGGCAGGAAAAACAGGATCATCATGGGAACCAGCATCAATATCCGCCCGATGGTCAGGATATTGGGAATATTCAGGGGTATGGCGCTCATGAGGATGTTTATAGCAGTTTGCGGCGTCGGGGGCAAACGCACAAAATGGAGTTATCCCTATGTAAATAAAGGGATTTTCGATCAGGGAGTCATGGGGTCTTTGGGTTTTCCCAGATATTCGCCGTCATGACCTTTGATAAAAGCCGGAATGGTTTTCAGGATTAGTTTGATATCCTTGCCCAGGCTTGGGGTGTCACGGGCGTAAGCCGCGTCCAGATCCAGCCGTTTTTCAGACGGCATCGGGGCTTTCAAACCAATCGCTGCCACCTGCCAGGGGCCGGTCAGACCGGGTCTGACGGACAGGATATCCCTGTGGCTTGGGGGGATGCGGTCATCGCCGTGCTCGATCTGTTCACGGGGGCGTGGCCCGACAAAACTCATATCGCCGTTGAGTATATTGAATAGCTGCGGCAATTCGTCCATCGCCGTCGAGCGCAGAAAGCGGCCATAGCCTGTTGTTCGACTGCCATCGTTCTCCGTACCGTCGCGCATGCTTTTGAACTTGATCATCTGGAAAGATTCGCCGTCTTTTCCCACGCGGTGGGCCAGATGGAAGGGGTTGCCCCGGAAATGCAGAGCCCCGCCCGCAGCCAAAATGGCGAATACGGGGCTCAGAACTGCCAGGCCTATAGCGGCGGCGCTGATGTCGAAAACTCTCTTTAAACTCATGCTCGCCATTATAAAGGAAATTCGTAAAAATAGGGTTTCTAGGGGCTGGCCAGACCAAATGTTGCGATCAGAGGATAATGGTCGGAACTCATTGGGGAGCCTGTTTCTTTTCTTATTAACTTTAACGAGTCGCTGGACAGTATATGGTCGATGCCAACCTGAAAGACAGGCAGGCGGAACGTGGAGGGCCACGTGACGGGCGGGTAAAGTTGTGTTTCTTGATAGTTCAGTCTGGTGGCCGTCAAGAAATCCTGAAAAAACGGCGAGTAGGGCGTGATATTCCAGTCTCCTGCCATGATGATATACGGGCTGTTATCTTGCGCGACATAGGTGCTGGCGCGTTGCAATTCTGAATTTCTTTGTGCCCATGGGATATTGTCCGTCGGTGGTACGGCATGTAGCGCATAGAGCACGAGGTTTTCTTCGCTGCCGGGGATGTCGATGCTGGCGCGCAACAGGAAGTTGTCCAGAATAGGCCCGGGAAGCGGAATAAATTTCCGATCTGTGATGGGGTAGCGGGTTAAAATGACCATGCCAAACGCATGGCTGCGTGTTTCATTGATATAGTAGGGATATATGTCCTTGACGTGATCGATGACTTTGCCCATTTCCGCTCCTGCTTCCTGTATGACAATGATGTCGGCAGGATGAGTCTTGGTGATGAATTCAATCAGCACATCGTGGTTGGTTTGCGCAATCAGGCGATTGTACTGCATGACAGAGATTGCAGGGACGACGTTGGATGAAGGCGTCACGGGACGCCTGATTTCGTGAAGGCTCACGAAGAGTATGAGGGCCATCAGCCCTGCCATCGGCCATGTCCGGATCATGGCGTAAAAACTGCCGAGCACGACGGCTCCGATGATGTACTGGATCAGGAAATGGCTGAATATATCGGCAAGCCAGTGAACGCGCGCCAGAAACGATAATCCAACCGCGAGCAGCAGGATGGCGGAGAGGATGTTGGCCAGTCCTTCGGCTGTGTCACGGAGAGTTTTCTTCAGATTACCGTCCAAATTTTCTTCCATAAAAACACCCGCTCTGTGGCGGGTATTTTCAAATTTCTGGCTGTGAAGCTTAGGCGTTGACTGCTTTCGCTGTTTTGCGCTTTTCCTCTTCGGGATCGCGCAGCACATAGCCGCGGCCCCAGACGGTTTCAATGTAGTTGTCGCCGCCTGCGGCGTTTTGCAGCTTCTTGCGCAGCTTGCAGATAAATACGTCGATGATTTTAACCTCGGGTTCGTCCATGCCGCCATAAAGATGGTTCAGGAACATTTCCTTGGTCAGCGTCGTGCCTTTACGCAGGGACAAGAGTTCAATAATCCCGTATTCCTTGCCGGTGAGGTGCAACGGCTTGCCGTCGACTTCCACGGTGCGGGTGTCGAGATTGACGCGAACCTTGCCAGTCTGAATCACGCTTTGGCTATGGCCTTGCGAACGGCGCACGATGGCCTGGATGCGAGCGATCAATTCGCGCTTGTCGAAGGGTTTGGTCAGGTAATCGTCGGCGCCGAAGCCGAGGCCTTTGATTTTGTTGTCCATCTCGGAGAGGCCGGAGAGGATCAGGATCGGTGTTTCCACCTTGGCCGCGCGCAGGCGCTTCAAGACTTCGTAACCGTCCATGTCAGGCAGCATCAGGTCGAGGATGATAATATCGTAATCGTAGATTTTGCCGATCTCGAGGCCGTCTTCACCCAGATCGGTGATATCCACGATGTAGCCTTCGGATTTAAGCATCAGTTCGATGCTTTTGGCGGTAGAGGTATCGTCTTCGACAAGCAGAACCCGCATGATTGTTTCCTCGCTGAGGTTGGGTTTAATTTGAGTAGGTACGCACTAAGAGGGGTGTCCCTGTGTTCGTATTTTCTTAATTAAACTTTATTAATATTAATCTTAACAAATCCTGAACACGGCGACAAATTCTTTTAAAATTACCTAGTTTTTTCAAATATTTGTTTGACAGAAGATAATTTGCGCCCCTATAAGCATATTATGAAAATTAATATCGACAGATCCGGTGATCTTTCTGCATTGTTTGCGATGCGCGCGAATCCGTGGGCGCCCAGATACGAGCCGGATTTGTGGAATGATCGTTCCGAGGGCGCCTTTGCCAGCCTGATCGACCGGCATTTTTACTTTTTGAAGCGGACACTCAAGCTGTTTGATTTGCGTGAAGGCACAGTAGGGTTAAGTCAGTTATTCAACCGGTTTGACACTGTCGATATAGCGAGTAAGACGGGAGTCCCTGTCGATTTCGTCAGTCAGATACGTGGGGACGTGATGTCATTCTTGCGTTCGACCATGTATTCGACCAACTGTTACGCCTATACATTGAACATCAGGGATGGACATCCGCCTGGGTCAAAGCTGTTCCCGGGACAGTTGGCGCAAAGACATACAAACCCTGTAGTTCCGTGGGAGGGCGATATCGACCAAGTGGTTGAAGGAGCAATAAGGGATGGCCTGCGGCTGTTTGATGGTGATCCCTTGAACGACAAAATCCCCGAAACCTTCTATCTGGCGGCGCTGCATGAACGTCCGCAACAAGGGGGGAAACAGTGCGATTACCACTTTCTGCGGATTGACCGCCATGGCGGTGTGTCTCATAAAAATGGCCATGGCTATGTTACGAACCTCGACTATGGCGGCGCTGAAATCGTTGATCCTTTCAACGATGCGGTTCTACCCGGTTATAGATATCATGCGGCTTTTCTGGTGCCATGCGTCATGACTTAAGGCGGCAGTTTGCCCGCCGGTTTTTTAACGACTCTTGCGCTGCGGATATGTTGCATGATCGGCGCCGGCTATGTTAGGTCTTGTCACATTTGAAACCGGGAGGGAATGATGTTTCCAAGAGTGGCGTTTGCGATTGCGGCAGCAGAGCTGCAAAGAAATGCGGAGCATGGACTGGGGTATGCCATCTGTGATGAGCAAGGGCGATTTTTTTGCGGATTTGAGCAAGCGAACGGCGCGCTGGCGCATGGCGATTTTATACAGAACGGCCAATATTGGCGGGAGATCAAGGATAACCACTTCACAGCCCAAAAGCCGATATTTCTCGGCCTTGATGAAATGCGTGAAAGGAATATTGCAGCGGCAGTGTATGGCATGCCCTATCAGGTCAACGCCCAGCATGGCTTGCCCGAGGAAATGGTGGATCGTTGCAAGCGCTTCATTGTGCGCAAGGACTGGACTTTCAAGCCCGACTCCGCCGTGAAGCCTGCCGGTGGGCTGCTGCTTTACGGGCCCCCTTCAAAACACGGCCTTGCCAGCGCCGAATCCTGCGGGAAGGGATGGGATGACGGATATATAGGCATCCTTTACGGGTTGAAACAGGGGTGTAAAAATCTATGGATCAAGCTTTCGCCCTGAGCGTTTTTAACGATTAACCAGTGCGGGCCGAAGGTTCCCAAGAGGGCGGGATTGCTGTAGACTGTCAGTGTCAATAACCCTTATACCGCCATGGATCGTCTTTCAGAACAAGCCGAAGCTGCCGTCTCAATCGTTCCCGACTATGAAATTTATGGTCGGGTGACGAAGGTACTGGGGTTGCTGGTGGAGATGGCCGGGTTCGGGCAGGGATTATCGATCGGCGCGCATGTTCATCTCAAGCCCCGTCGCGATCTGGTCATTCCTTGCGAGGTTGTAGGTTTTCGCGACAACCACGCCTTGCTGATGCCGTTTGGCTCGCTTGAGGGGGTGACGCTCGGATGCCCTGCTATGATCCAGCGTAATCAGCCGGTGGTTACCCCAGACGAGCGCTGGCTCGGCCGCGTGATCAATGGCATGGGTGAACCGATCGACGGGTTGGGGCCGTTGCCACAGGGCGGGCATCCGATTCCTTTAAGGAACAAGCCGCCTGCGCCGCACAGCCGTCAGCGCATGGGGCAGCAACTCGACCTCGGGGTGCGGGCGGTGAATACTTTCCTTGCCACATGCCGCGGCCAGCGTATGGGCATCTTTTCGGGCTCCGGTGTCGGCAAATCGGTACTGCTGTCGATGATGGCGCGATATACCGCCGCCGATGTCAGCGTGATCGGCCTGGTCGGTGAACGCGGTCGCGAGGTGCAGGAGTTTATTCAGGACGATCTGGGGCCGGAAGGGCTGAAACGATCTGTCGTGATCGTTGCCACGGGGGACGAGCCGGCGCTGATGCGGCGGCAGGCCGCTTATGTCACGCTGGCGACCGCCGAATATTTCCGCAATCAAGGCAAGCAGGTTTTGTGTCTGATCGACTCGCTGACGCGTTTTGCCATGGCGCAGCGCGAGATTGGATTAAGCGCGGGCGAGCCGCCGACTTCCAAAGGTTATCCGCCGACGACATTCGGTGAATTGGCGCGGTTGTTGGAGCGGGCCGGGCCGGGTGCGCCGGGGCAGGGGTCAATTACCGGATTGTTCGCCGTGCTGGTGGAGGGCGACGACCAGAACGAACCGATTTCAGATGCTGTGCGCGGTATTGTCGATGGCCACATCGTCATGGAACGCGAAATTGCCGACCGCGGCCGCTATCCTGCCATCAATATCCTGAAGTCGGTATCGCGGTCGATGCCTAAGGCTGTGAGCGACGAGCGGGGCGCGATCATCAAACGCGCCAAACAATTGATTACCACTTATGAAGATATGGCCGAGTTGATCCGCCTTGGTGCTTATCGCAAGGGTAGCGATCCCAAGGTCGATGAAGCGATCAAGCTATATCCGCAGATCGAGGAATTCCTGACCCAGCGCAAGGAAGAAAATACGTCGATTGCCGATGGGTTTGCCCGCCTGGGCCAGATCGTCGGGGTGAAGGGATAACCCGTTATGGCCGATCTCGATCCTCTTATTCGCTTGAAGAAGCATGCGGTTGAGGAAAAGCAGCGCGTGGTTGCGCAGCTATACAGGGAGATTGAGAATCTTGAGAAACAAAAGCAGATCGTGCAGGAGCAAATGGCGCATGAGAAGAAGCTGGCCGAAGACATGAACCGACCCGAGGCGATCACTTATTACGGGCGTTATGCCGAAGGGGCGCGCAAGAAAATCGCCGCATTGCAATCGACGATTAAGAAAGTCGAGATGAGGATTGAGGCCGCGCAGGAGGATATGCGGGCGGCTTTTGCGGACATGAAGAAAATCCAGATTACGCAAACCAATCGCGAGAAGCGCGAGGAGAAAAAACGGCAGAAGAAAGAGGATGATCTGCTGGATGAAGTCGCGCTCGAACAATATCGGCGCAAGGTGCTGGACGATGAGAAATAGAAAAAGCGGAAACTGTCTCTCCGCTTTTTATGGGATATTGTCAGCCGAAATGAATGCGTGAAACCCTTCGGTTGACGTCGACATGGATGTTGGTGCGCATCGGGTTGAAGCTGCCTGTACCTGCTTGATAAGGGTTGTCAGGGGTAAAAAGCCGCACAGATTTTGTTGTGCAGGCAGCGACAGCGGCCTTTAATGTTCCGACATGGACATGCTGGCCAACGGCGACCTTGAAATTGTTGCCCAGTTCCAGCTCTTCACCTGGGCCGAAATCGTTGCTCATGACGCTCTCCTCTATATTATTTTACGAGTGTTATACCCGTTTTATGGAAATATGTCAAATGGAGGCGCTTCTTCAGCCTCTAGCAAACGGGATTTGCGGGTGGGGATCGAACACTTGCGCGGCTTCCTTGGCCCAGCGCGCTTTGTTGGTGCTTGCCATGTCTGACAGATGTTCGGTGATGAATCTCATGACGGCGCCGCCTTGGCGATTATGGTGGGTGTCGATGCTGGGGTCGGCGATATAGGACTTTGCCGAAAGAGAAACACGCAAACCCGGCATCCGGGCGTCGCGCGGATTAGCCATCAGCGAGAATGAAGGGGGCAGGTCATCGGCGCCCTGAATGCCATAGCGTGTCAGGAAAGACTTGATGCTGGTTTTGTTGAATTTTTCAAGGCGCTGCTCAATTTCCAGGCAGGCCTTGTCGATATCCTTGGCTGTGACCGTGCGTACCTTTCCGGCGTCATCAAGAATAACTGGTTGAACGATTGTATAAAAATCGCCGTTCCCCATATGCGCGATCTGGAAATGGCGGCGATCGACGCCAATTTTATGCAGACTTTCTTTAATGATGTCCTGCGCTTGATAGCGCAAGACCAGATTGCTGTGGCCGTGGCCCAGAGTTTCATTGAGTCCCGCCAGATTGTGGAAGCTGGTGCCGATCGTCCACAGGGCGGCTTGCTGACCGGTTCTTTGATTGATATCGGCGACAACCTGCATCGCCATGCCGGCCATGGCCGGGAAATCGCGCCCGATCAGTGCGCCTGATGAAGGGTCGCTTTGCGGAAATTTCAATACCTTGATCCGCAGTATTTTTTCCTGTGCGGGTGTGAGCTGGATGCCTGCCTCGTCGAGGCGGCAGCGGAATTCGTTCAGGATCATCGTCTGTAGCTCAGGCCTGTCGGGAATATGATCCGGCCTGTTTTTGTGCACAATCTCTTCAATGGTCGGGAATGCCGGAGGCGTTACTGCCTGCAGGTTGAGCTTGCCCGTTTCCTCTTCAAGGCGGCGATTGAGTTCTTGCAAGAATCTCTGTGCGACGCCCTGATCGCGGTAAATCTCATCAAGATTGAATTGATCCGGCTTCAGCGCGGCGAAAGGGGAGTTTTCAGCGCGGATGCGGCCCAGTTCAACCTTGAAATCTCCGATCGCCTTATCGGCTTCGGCAATCGTTTCATCAAAGCGGCCATCGGCCCGCAGCGGGAAGACAGTGCCCGCTGCGCCAAAGCCGTTAGAGAAGTTATCCAGCGGCCGTTTGGCATGCGGGTGGTCGTGCAGACCCAATGTAGCGGTTACGGCCTCGATGCTGTCATGGATGGCCGGCATTAGCCGGGACGCCTCCGCAGGATCGAGGTTGACGACGACGACCCTGATTTCATCGCCTCCGGTGCGCAGCGGCATAAGTTGAACAGCGGGCTCCCGGCTATCGAGCACACGATCCTGCGCGGCTTTCATAATGCTGGCTGCGACCAGAAGCGCATAACGGTCGGTCAATGCCATGGCCTCGTCGCGAATGTCGGATTCAGGTTTACCGGGATCGGCGGTGTGCAGGATCTTTTCGTTGTGCTCATTGGTGCCGCGCATATTGCTGAAATCGATCTCTATGACGCTGACCGGTTGTTGTTGCGCTTCTTTATAAAGGGCGGCCAATCCCATCACGAGGGGGACTTGCGGTTTCTGATAGTAACCCGTCAGAGGGTCGCGGGCCTTTTCCGTAGCGCTGAATTCGAGTGTTTTCTGCAACGCCGTTTCGGGGATATCAGGGTTATAGGCCCGGATCAGTTCGTCTTCCAACTCCCAAGGGGGGAGATACCCTTTACGGGCGTAGATAGTGTGTATGATATCAACGGCTTCGTTGATATCCCGTGAATCGACGAAGGTTGCACTGGGGCGCTCCAGATTGCGGATATAATCTTCCGGCGGCTTTTTCTTGATTGTGGCGGCAGCGATGAAGTCGACCAGCCATGCCTGCACTTCCCGTGCGTAGGGCAAGGGGCGTAGGGATTCGACGATATCACGCTTCAGTTCGCTGCTCATGTCAGCCCATCATAAGGGCAATTTACCCATAAAGCGTTAATTTTATGAAAAAATAAGGTGTTTCAGAGTGTTAATGCTAGATTGAAGTGCTGAGAAGATCGGTGCGCGGGGTGATGTGCACCCACTTATCGGGATGGGATTGGAAGATCAGGGTGCCTTCAAGCCCGGCAGCTTCCAGCACATGGATATAGCGACGGGTCATGTTATGGCGCATTGCGGCGCTGAAAGGTTGTTCGGTGCGCACTGCAAGATCGAGAGTTTTATTCCGCACGTAACCGTCAAGCTGCACCGGGCCTATGGCGCTTAAGTTCAGGTCAAAGATGAAGCGGGTGGAACCGCCCTTGTTTTTTTGCTCCTGATCGCGGTCAGATCCGTGGTCACTGGAGCGGTAATAGAGATGGATTTTGTCGATTTGCCCTTGGGCATATAAAGGAATGCTCATCCCGCGCCATTCCGCGTTTACGGGTTCGGACGCCAGCTTGTTCAGGCCTGAGAATTCACGGCTCATGCGCGCGACCCATTCCGCCTTGCCGCCACGGCGCAATTGGTCGACGGTTTTGTCGCCGAGCCATGCCTGTATATCGCCCGCCCGCACGGCAGCGATGAAAAGCAGCGCTGCCGCGGGTAATTTGGCCGGTTGCGCGGGCGACGGCAGGATTTGCGCCAGCGAATGCACTGTTGTTGCCTGAATTTGCAGATTCTGAATCTCTGCCAGTTCGTCAAATACCGGCCAGCGAAACCCGCTCATCAATTCGAAAACGCCGGGTGGGTCGCTGGATATGGACTGGGATATCGCCAGAGAAGCCCCCGGTTGTGGCGTCAAGGTTAAAATGGTGCCCGGGTTTAGGTTGCTGGCCATGACCGGGATTGTAAAGAACTGAACATCGCCGGTTTGCGGCAACGGCATCATGATGACGGGGATTTGCCGCGCTGTCATGCCGATGATCTGGACTGTCGTCTGCGTGGCTGCGGCAGGCCGGGTAATCAATTCCATTTGCGGAAGTGTGGCAACAGGCGTTGCTGTCAGACCGAGGTTCGAGATTTTCAAGGACTCGGGCGCTGGAAGCGGCGTGATCAGCGCCGTCACGGGAGGGTGGATGGTTTGTACCCGCATATCAAGCGATTGGGGCAGGCGTGTTGACACAGGCGATATGCCGCCTGTCAGAGGTTGCGTCGTCAGCGGGGGACTTGTTTTGAACATAATGAAGACGCCGGAATCTGCCGTTGGGGTCGTCAGCAAGGGCGGCTGCAGTGAGATGCGGATAAGCGGTATGGTCTCCCCGGGTAATAATTTCCCGGTCATTACCGGAGACATATCCATGAAAGGCAAAGGTCGGGCGACAGCCTGTCCGGGCGGCGACTGTGATATGCCAGCAGGACTGAATGTGCGCAATATGAGTTCTGGCATTTGTGCAGCGCTCGGGAAAGCTATCTGAATCTCCGGGAGCGTTGTAATGGGAAATCCCCCTGTGCGGATGACCTCGTTCAGGTGCCGGGCAATTGATTGCAGAGTTTCTTTTGGCGTTGTGGTTAGAGTTCTTATCGATTCTTGCGGCAGCTCTTGAAACAGGGCGTCGGTTTGCGGCGTGGCCTGCGCTGCCAGTCGCGTTGACAATGGATGTATGACAGCCGGAACGGCTTGTGTCAGAAATTCCTTCACCTGCGGAGGAGACAGCGGTGTCAAACGTATCAATGCGCCCTCAGACAAAATCGGGGGCGTTGAAACAAGGGCAGGCGCTGTCGCCGCGGGGGTGGGGCGCGTTGCCAGATGCTGGTTAAGATGCGCTTGCACGTGTGGGTCAAGAGCGGGTCGTGCCGGAAATGTTCCTGCCGGCGGCGTTTGAATGGACGCAGGTGCGGACGCTGCGTTTTCGGGTCGGGGGAGCGGTGGCGGTGCGTTCGGGCTTGGGATCTGAGGGAGCGATGGCATAGCGGGCGGCGCCGGGCGCAGGGTCACCTGTTTCGGCGGCGCTCCTGCCGGTAAGTCGATTTGCAGCTTTTGTCCCTCCGCAGGGATGATGCGTTCGCGCGGCTTGATCGTCAGTTCACCTTGTTCGGTTTTAACCTGCACCGTGCCGTCGCGGTTGACCTTGGCTACTTCGCCGCTCACGGTTTGGGGCGCGTCCAGCCGGGCAATTTTTCCGGATATTTCCAGCACCTGCGCTTTTAGCCCCGCCTTGAGAGAAAGCAGGTTTTGCCCGGCTTGCGGCGGGGGTTTGGTCGGGAACTGTGAAAAGCCTGAATCGCTCATTCAGGCAGGATAGCAGAAAATGATTAAATCGCGGATTACAGACTAGAAACCGGCGGTCATGCGCTGCGTATCAGCCAGTTGATACATAAGTGCCCGGGCAATTTTGGTGACGTCCTCGGCGGCGTCGGTATTGGGGGAACGCACCAGAATGGGGGTCTGGTGGCGGATAGTATCCTTGACGCGCGGGTCGTGACGGACGATGCCTGCCAGCGGCGGAGACAGGCGCAGGAAGTTTTCGCAGGCCTTCAGCAGGGTGCGGTAGGTTTTCTCTCCCTCAAGCGCGCTTTGCGCCATGTTGGAGACGATGCTGATATGCTTCGACATACCGGCGGCGTTACCGAGCTTGATAAAGGCATAGGCGTCGGTAAGCGATGTCGGTTCGTCCGTTGTGATCAGCAGAGTTCGTGTGGCCGAGGCCGACATCATGCGAACGGTGCGATCCACGCCGGCGCCCAGATCGATGACGACAACATCGTATTTCTCGGCGACTTCCAGCAACTGGTCGCGCAGGAACATCAGACGCTGACTGGGCAATGACGAGAGCGAGGCTTGCCCGGAACGCCCGGCGACGATGTCAAAACCGCCCTCTTCGAAGGGCTGGATAACCTTATCGAGGCTCAAACGCCCGCGGATCACGTCATTCAGGTCGCGCTTGGGCATAAGGCCCAATTGCACGTCGACGTTGGCCAGACCCAGGTCGCCATCAAACAGCAGTACGCGTTTGCCTTCCTTGGCCAGCGCGTGCGAGAGCGTTATCGAGAACCATGTTTTGCCGACGCCGCCTTTACCGCTTGCCACGGCGATGATGTTCTTGCCGCGCCGGAAACTGGGTGTGGCGGGCAGATCGGCGGGGGGCAGCTTGGCGGTGACGATGTCATTCATGGTGGTCATCCTGACGTGGTATCTTTAAGCGTTCTGTTTATGGCGTTGAGTGTTTACGGAAGGGGCCGAAGAGGAAGGCTGGCTGCGCGCCAGTTCCGGCATGAGAAGATGGGCTAGGCGGCGGGGCGACAGCCCGATCAGGCCGTCGGCGACTTTGGGGGTGTTGCTGGCATCGGCGAAAATCAGACCGCCGTGATGAGCGGCGGCCAGAAGGCCTCCCAGGCGGCGGGCGATGTCGAGGCGGGTGGGCAGCATGGAGCGCACGCCCAGCGTAGCGTAAACACGCGCCATTTCACCGCATTCGTCGGCATCCGCGCCCGCAGGCATGACCATGACAGGTTCAATATCCCCGGCGGTGATCAGGCGTGCGAGGTCACGCATTTCATCGGGTGCAAACGGGTTGTAACCAGCGGTATCGATTAAAATCTGGTCGGCGGTTCGGGCATTCTCGATAGCTAGCCGCAATGATTGCGCCGATGAGGCTTTTTGCAGGTCGATGCGCAGGATTTTGGTAAAGGCTGCCAGTTGTTCGACGCCGCCGGCACGGATCACATCGGTCGTGATAACCGCCACGCGCAAGCCGTTCATGACGCCGCGGGCGGCGAGCTTGGCCACGGCCAGCGTTTTCCCGGCCCCGGGCGGGCCGACGACCATCAGGGCGGTCGAGGTTGATTTTTGCGGCAACGGGCGGAAGGAATACAGATGCTCAAGGGCAGCGGTCAGGGATGTCCCGGCATCGTCAGCACCGATGACTGTGGCGCAGGAAATGACTTGGTCGGTGATTTCATCCGGCACGCCATGACGCAGCATGGCGTCGGTCAGTTGTTCGATGACGGCGCCTTCCTCGTCTTCGCTGTCGTATTGCAGCCATTCGCGGGCCGAAAGCTGCGGCGCATCCACGGTGTCGATCTCGAAGTTCGGGCTGCTGCTGGCAGGTGCCGCGCGGCGGGAGCGGTAATTCTCACGAAAGGCGCGAAAGTCTTTTTCGAAATCATCATAGTCGCCGCTGTCGGTTTGCTCTATCGCGGCCGTTACGCGCACGGCTTTCCCGCCGTGCTCCTCACGGGTAGCCACGATCACTGCGTCATCTCCGAGAGTCTGGCGCACCATTTGCATCGCCTCGGTCATTGTTTTTGCATAAAAAGATTTTAGCCGCATGGCAGAACTTTTGACGAATCGGAAGAAACCGAATCTATTGATTATGAGTATATGTTTTCTAGAATCTCTATTCTAGAGTCAAAAGTTAAAGAATTCCCGATTAAAAGGCAGCATTTGGGATAAATCCCGTCAGTCGATCCGTCCCGTGACGGCCGCGCCTAGCCCGACCTTGTCGTTCAGCTCAAAAATCTCGGCCATCTGCCGCAGGGTATGGATTTGCATCAATGTGCGTTCGATGGTCAGGACTGTGACGGGATCGCGCAGGCTGCCGACTTCGAACAGGTTCAGCAGAGGGCGCATCACGACGACCATTTCATTGCCCATAAAGCTGGCGGATATGAGATCCGTATCAAATGATTCGGCCAGACGGGCGAAACGCTCCATGACGGCAGGATCCAGAATGTAACGAGCTTCGACCTGATGGGTAGAGAGACAGACATAGTGGCGGGTGAAATTGTGATACACGAGGTTGACATCCTCGTGCAGGAAGAGGTTTGCGTTCGGCAGTGAGGCCAGAAAACGCTTTTGCTCTTTTGCGGGCAGTAAAACAGTATGATAGGCGAAGCGTTTATTCAGCTCCACTTTCATGGCCAGACCGTAATAGCGCCCGAGCAAAGGCAGGGAACGGAAGCTCGCGCCTTCGAGGCAGCGTCTTGCGGAGCTGATAAAAAAATCCTGAAATTCGATCTTGAACCCTTTGAATTTTCCTGAAAAACCCTCTTCGACCCTACGTTTCGTATAGGGCGGGAGTATGTGGTGGTCGTATATATCTGTGAGGTAAAAATACCCGCCGCGACGGTAGGTCATTTTCAGGCTGCCGGCGATAATATCCAGGCATTTGCGTTTTGCAAGCTGACGGTACAACCCGTCAATAAAGCTGTATTGGACGGGTATAAAGCATAAAGCGGCGATAATAGCATAGAGCAGTTGCAGCGAAAATCGCATGTCAGGACTCGGCCCCGATCGGAGAGGCAAGATAAATGGCGTGGCAAAAAATGAAAACAGACCAATAACCAAGCTAGTGATGATGAAAACGAAGATCATGTTGCGCCGTCTGTTTTCCAGCAGCCTGATGACATCGTAATTATCTTTGAAGATGGCCTCGGCTGTGGGGAACATGTCGAGCATGGGGGCGTCAATCGGTTTCATGTGCGAATCTGGCGATTGCTTTTGATGACATCGATTACCCTGAAAATAGATTCTATTTCCCATATACAACGTTGCATCGCGGCCAGAGATACCGGCTGCCACAGGGCGGGAACCACAAAGAGCGGTCGAAAGCGCGGGTAGGCCAGCAATATTTCGCGTCCGGTCAGGCTGAGGCTCATCATCTTGCCGCGCGGCAATTGTCCGGCATCCATCAGTCTTTCCATGAAGTGCGGAGGCAATACGGCGCGGGCTTCTACGGGATCGCTCGTCAGGCCTTCATAGTAAGGTGCATATTTTGCGGACATGGTGTTGATTTTTTTCCAGTTTGGAAAACGCAGGAGAAAGTCGGCCATATGTCGACCGTGAGGGATCATGACGGTGTGGCCCTCGAAGGCGTGCGAGAGGTAAATGCGGGCGGCTATCCCCCAGAACGCGGTATCCCCCTTGTTTCGCAGCGATATTTCCTGAAGAACAAAGGTAATGCTTTGGTACGTCCCTTTAATGCCTTCTCCTGAAACGCTTTTCAGGGCGTGGGGCAGGATTTTATGATGTTCGATCTCGCGAGACTCGAAGAAACCGAGTTCAGAGTAGGAGAGCACTCCTTGTTTGCATACGGCTTTGATAAAGGCTCTATGGACGGCTTTGCCGTATAGGTGGTTCAGGACTCTGTAGAGAATATAGCTGGGCAGGAAGGCAACCCCGATCATCGCAATCTGACTGCCCAGGCGAGGGTCGGTGAGGTAGGAAAGCAGGGCATAAAGGGCGCCAACGATGACAAAAACCCCGATCAGCAGACTCAGATTGTAGGCCCGGCGCTTTTTTTCAAGAGCGGGGGCCAGTTTCTGCATATCCAGCAGAATATCATGAATGATGCGAGGCGGCAGGTTTGAGGTCATGGCTGGCCTTCAAATGGAAGATCGATTTTTTCTCCCTGACCCGAATATCGTTCAAGAATATAGGTATTCTTGTATCCAAGGTATAAAGCTTGCGGCAGCGCCACATCAGTCAAAGACACCATACGCGTCTGGAACAAGGAATTGGCGCAATACATGATGATCTTTTTATCGCTCGAAGGCGCGATTGATTGCAGTTTCTCAAGGGTGATATCGGGGCCGAGATGAACGGCACCTTTAATGTGTTCCTGATCGTAAGCTTCTTTACTGCGTAGATCTGCAATAATAACCTCAGGATCAGACATCATTTCTTTAAACTGCGCGACCGTCAGCGTATGGGCCTTATCGTCAACTTGATTCGCAAATTCATAGAATTCTTTATATGTAACAGGCTGTTGCAGAGCTTCCTCAGCATAGGCGCTGGAGCATATCAGGCAGGCGAGCAATGGTAGGGAAATCTTTCTCATTATATCTGCCCCAGCGTTCTGATTTTGGCTTTTGGATGGATTTCATTTTGCGACATGACAATGGTTTGCGGGCGGAATCGCTCGATAACCGAGCGCACATACGGTCTGATCCCGGGGGAGGTCAGCATGACCGGGGCTTCGCCCATCTGCCCGAATTTGTCGAAGGCATCGCGCACTGCGGTAATGAACCCCTGCAATTGGCTCGGGGGCATCGCCAACTGTTTTTCCTCGCCATCGCCGATTAGCGCATCGGCAAAGGCCTGTTCCCAGTCGGGGGAGAGGGTGGCCAGTGGCACGAAACCGCCAGGGCCGACATGAGCGTCGCAAAGCTGGCGGGCCAGCCGGGAGCGAACATGCTCAGTCACGTAGAGCGGGTGCTTGGTATAAACGATGGCTTCGGACACGCCTTCCAGAATTGAGGGCAGGTCGCGGATCGAGACGCGCTCGGAAACCAGATTTTGCAGGATGCGTTGCAACCCTGTAACGGATATTTTTGACGGGATGACGTCGGCCACCAGTTTTTGGTAGGCAGACGGCAATTCGTCGAGCAGGCGCTGGGTTTCGGTATAGGATAGTAGATCGGACATATTGTCCTTGATAATCTCGGTGATGTGCGTGGTTATGACGGTCGGGGCGTCGACCACGGTATAGCCGCGGAAATGGGCTTCCTCGCGGTATTGCTCGTCGATCCACATCGCGGGCAGACCGAATGTTGGCTCCACGGTGTTTTCACCGGGCAGGGTGATCGCGTCACCGTTCGGATCCATGCACATCATCATGCCGGGACGCACATCGCCGCGTCCGGCTTCGATTTCCTTGATGCGCACGACATAGCTGCTGGCTGGAAGCTGCAGGTTATCCTGAATCCGCACAGCCGGAAGGATATACCCCATATCTTCAGCCAACTGGCGGCGCAGACCTTTGATCTGGTCGGTCAACTTGTTGCCGCCTTCGCCTTGCACCAGCGGCAGCAGACCGTAGCCCAACTCAAGACGGATCGTATCCATGGCAAGCGCTTTGGAAATAGGCTCTTCCGCGACGGCGGCTGCTTTTGTGGCCTTCTTCTCGGTTTCCATTTTCTGATCGGCGGCGAGTTTTTGACGCTTGCTGATAGTCCATCCGGCCCCGGCGGTCAGTGCCCCCAACAGGAAAAACGGGGCCGCAGGGATCGCGGGCAGAAGGCCGATCGCGAACATTGCGGCCGAACTCATATACAGAGCCTTGGGATGGCGGCTGAATTGTTCGAAAACGACGGTTTCAGCAGCGCCTTCAACGCCTGCTTTAGATACCAGCAAACCGGCGGCTACGGAGATGATCAGGGCCGGTATTTGCGTCACCAGGCCATCGCCTATTGTCAGCGTAGTGTAGTTTGTCGCTGCTTCGGCCAGCGTCAGGTCGTGCATCGCCGCGCCGATGACGATCCCGGCCACAACGTTGATGAAAACGATCAGCAGACCGGCGATGGCGTCGCCGCGTACGAACTTGGCGGCGCCGTCCATGGCACCGAAGAAGCTGCTCTCCTGCTCCAGTTTGGAACGGCGTTCTTTCGCCTGATTTTCGTCGATCAGCCCTGCTGAAAGATCGGCATCGATCGCCATTTGTTTACCCGGCATGGCGTCGAGGGTGAAACGCGCAGCCACTTCGGCGATACGTCCCGAGCCTTTGGTAATAACAACGAAGTTCACAATGACCAGAATGGCAAAGACGATGCCGCCGATGATGTAGTTTTCACGGATGATGAAACTGCCAAACGCCTCGATCACGTGGCCGGCGGCGTCTGTGCCGGTGTGGCCGTTTTCAAGGATAAGCCGGGTAGAGGCGATGTTCAGGCCCAGACGCAGAGCGGTTGAGACCAGCAGGATAGTCGGGAATGTCGAAAATTCGAGCGGCCCCTTGATGAACAGCACCGTCATCAAGATCAGGATTGAAAACGTGATTGAAACAGACAGCCCCGCATCCACCAGCCATGTCGGCATCGGGATCAGCATGAACATCAGGATGAGGATGATGCCGAATGCAAAAGCAATGTCGCCGCGGAAGACATTGCGCAGCGCCCCCTTGGCACTGGCCAGGGATGTTGAAGGCAGCTTGGGTGCGGATGTGTCGGACATAGTCGTGGTGGTTAACTGACGGTGTAGGGGGCGTAACGGGTATTTACGGAATAAAGTGAATCCCGCCTTTTTATTTTAAGGTTTTATCCCTTTACATGCAAACGATAGCAGGTTGCATGGTTATCCTGCCGGCACGAGAATGCTTGCCATTTTATGGGATTACTCTAGGATTTCAGCCATGTTTTCTGCAGATACAGACCGCTTTCGATCCGGATTGATGGTGACGGCTCTTGCCGCCGTGATCGTTGTGGCTACAGGCTGTAAGGATTATTCTTTTGTGCGGGATCGGACTCTGCCCCCCCCGCTACAAGAAGACGAGCAATTTCTTGCTGATCTAGCCAGCGAATATCAGGTTCTGGGAGATTTTATCGAAAGTCAGCCGCAAGGTCAGCTTTTACCGGTGCGATTTTATGACAAGGCGCGTGCGGCGAGGGGTGGCACTTCTGTTACGCCCGATACTCTTGCGGAGTACCACATTCCGGCTTTTGCCGTTCATGACCTGATGAAGGCAAGGCAGTTTTTGGTTGAAGCTCTTGATACGGTCAATGTGCCTGAGAACGCGCGGATGCTGGCGATGGCGCAGGTGAAATTCGACTGCTGGCTGGCGTTCCAACCCTATCAGAAATCGGCACAGAGCTATATCGGTTGCCGCGAGGCGTTCCGTCAGGCGATGGCCAATGTTGATTTCACCAAGAAGAGCATCTCATTATCCTCTCCTGCGGTGGCGGCATCGGGCAGCCGGACGATCCGTTTCCGTGATGAAACCATTACGTTGGATCCGCAAGCGCAAAGCGTGATCGAACAAGTGGCGATAATGGCGTTGGCGAAAGAAGGCGCGATCGTCGTTTTGACCGGGCACTCAAAAAGCAAGGCTTCGATAGAAGATACCAGCAATAATGCTGTCAGGCGCATTATCGCTGTCAGGAACGCGCTTTATCAAAACGGTGTCGATCCTGATGCCGTTGAGCCGCGCTTTGAACCTGGCGGCAGTGCTCTGGATGTCGATATCGAAGTGCGCTATGGCGGCGCCAGCAGTTAGTCGGGCACGGGCAATTTGCAATCGGGTATGTTGAAGCCCAGCCACCCGACTAATCCTTGAGGACGGGTGACCACAGGCTCCAACGCCACGCATTGCGGGTTATTGATTTTAGGGCGCCCCTCGATTGCAGGGAAGAAAGAAGGGCCGGATTCGCTGTAAGATTCAATCTCTTTTAGGGCAATGACAGGGCCGCCATCCTGATTGATAAGGCATTCATGCCAGTACCCATCAACCCCGACCATAATGATGCGGATTTCAGGTGGGGTATGATCCGGTATGCCCGCAATATAGGATACTCCATCTTCTACGTGCGCCATGCAATCTGAGGCAGCTTTAAAAAGCGATGGAAACGAGCTAACCCAGGAAGGGTCGTTTTTCATGCGCGCAGAGAGGCGTACCGTCATATCCATGCCTGTGACGGCAACCATATCCGGTAGTATGTCTTGCGGGTAGGCGGGAATGGTATGAACAGACAACAGTTTCGTGGATTCCTCTGCCGATGGCTGGCGTTGCAGGGCTTCCGTTTCCGGTATCTCGGCAGGCGTTGTGTTTGATGATAAAGCCGGGGAAAGAACCTCCCCGGCTTTGGCATGTTCAGCGTCTTTCTTGCATCCCGGCATTATTAGCAAGGCTGCCAACAGGATCAAACAGGCCGATTGGCGCTGCCTGCCGGTTACGGTCTTGCTTTGTGCCGTGCTCACCAGACGATTATTGGTTTGCCGGTGTGATAACAGGCGGTGCGTCTGTAGCCGGAGCGGCTTCCGCAGGGGCGGTACCTTCAACAGCAGTTTCCGTGGCAGCTTCGGCAGCTTCGGTAGCGGCGTCTACAGCCTGAGCGGCGGCGTCTACGGCTTCGCCTGCGGCCTCGGTGGCAGCGGCGGCGGCTTCGGTAGCGGCGTCTACAGCCTGGGCGGCATTATCAACTGCGGCGCCAGCGGCTTCCATTGCGGCCGCGGCCGGAGCATCGGCAGCGGATGTTTGTTCCGGTGCAGTCGCTTCTTTTTTGCAAGCACCGAGGGCCAGAACGGCAACGCCGGCGAGCAGAAGGATATTCTTACGCATGTCTTTGATCTCCTGAATAAATACGATGTGCGCGAAGGTTGAAACCTTTTACCATGCATGTGGTGAAATTATGGCAAGATTGTTCTGTCATCCAGAGGATTTCAACAGCAAATTTCACAGGCATGAAGTTAGGCTCTTTTATTTACGTAATATAAAATCTAATTGCAAGGCGGTTGAAAATATCAGCGTTCAGCGACCGCCGCCGGGACTTCGATGCCAGATTCCTTATATTCATTCAGTTTGTTGCGCAGGGTGCGAATGGATATCCCTAGAATATTGGCTGCCTGGGTACGGTTGCCGAGGCAATGGTCAAGGGTGCTGATAATCATTTCGCGCTCGACATCGGCGATGGTGCGGCCGATCATATTCTCTACGGCGCCTGGATTTTTGACGTTGTGCGCTCCGGCACTTGAAACTCCGGCAAGGTTGGGGGCGCGGTTGGCGACGACAGGGGCGCTGCCTGACCATGTGTGGCTTTCGGGCAGGATGACGGCCTCCGGTTCTATCCTGTCTTCCATAGACATCAGGATGGCGCGGTGCATGGTGTTTTCAAGTTCGCGGATATTGCCGCGCCATGAATAGGATTTCAGTTTCTCTATGATGTCTTCCGACAATAGTTTCTTTGCCACGCCATTGGCTTCTGCATATTTGTCGGCGAAGAACTGGCTTAAGGGCGCGATGTCGTTCGGGCGCTCGCGCAAGGAGGGCAGGCGTATATTCACGACGTTCAGGCGGAAATACAGATCTTCGCGGAATTCGCCTTTCTTGACGCTGTCCTCAAGATTTCGGTTCGATGTGGCGATGATACGGACATCGACGCGCACGGCGTCATTGCTGCCGATACGGGTGATTTCTTTTTCCTGAATGGCGCGCAAAAGCTTGGCCTGCAATTGCGGGTGCATTTCGGAGACCTCGTCCAGCAGCAGTGTGCCGCCGCTGGCTTCTTCGAACTTGCCAAGGCGGCGCGATGTGGCTCCGGTGAACGATCCCTTTTCATGACCAAATAATTCCGATTCGAGCAGATTCTCCGGTATAGCGGCGCAATTCAGCGCAATGAAATTGGCATTCTTCCGTTTGGAGTGATTGTGGATATAGCGTGACATCACTTCTTTACCGGTGCCGGATTCCCCCGTAATCAGGACGGTGGCTTCGGAAGGGGCGATTTTATCCGCCATCTTGATGACGTTTTGCATGACCGCGTCGTTTGCGATCATGGTGTTGTCTTCCTGCGTGACGGCGGACAGAACGGCGGCGATCAGTTCGGCATCGGGCGGCAGCGGCACATATTCCTTGGCTCCTTCCTGAATGGCCTTCACCGCAGAGCGCGCATCGGTGCCAACCCCGCATGCTACGACCGGCAGGTGGATACGTTCGTTTTTCAGGCTGTCAACGAAAACGCCGATTTTCTGTTTGATGTCGACCATGGCAACGTCAGCGCCCTTGCCGTTGCGCAAGGCGCCTAAGGCCTGCTCTATATCCTCGCAATGCATAACCTTGGCGCCGCGTTGCAGGGCGATTTTCCCTGCTGCGCTGATGTATCCCTCAAGCTGTCCAACGATCATTAAACGCATAAGCCAAAACCCCTTTGATTCATTAATCATAAGGTTAAAACCCCTGAAATCCAATGGGAATCCGGCCCGATCACCCTTGTTATTGACATAATATTTGCAAGGGGGGAGAGGAGGTGCCAGCCTTATTTTTCGGAGCCTTAAGGGCAGGGGCACTGTCTGCAATATTCCCGAGAGCTATCCGCTCTTGCTGCAGGTGGGTATCTCAGGAGGGTGGCGAGGTAGCATTATCCAGCGCCATCATGCTGCGAACAGGTCTTTGAATGCAGCCAGGCCATCAGGGGACGCCTTGAGCAGATTTCGCAGGGCGATCCTGAAATAATATAGAGCCGGTGGTTTTGTTGTTCAGCCTTCTCACGGATGCGGAATGGCGGTGGATATGGATTGTGTATGATGCGAATGCTGTGCGCCGGTTATTAAGATGAGGCGGTTCTCCGATTTTCTTGCGATTTTAGCCAGCGATTGATAGATTGCGCCCCTCACGAACAGGCGGAAAATCCCCGGCGTGCAGATTTTGTAAACTTACTTCCGGAAGTGAGCGCTCATTCATGAAAAATAGCGGTGTGTGCCTGAAAGTCGTCGAGTCTGAGCAACCTGTTGAGACCATCATAGGGGCAGATATTGCCTGGCAGGAAACAGGCACAGAAAAAGGGCGGGGTGTATTTGCGCTGCGCGATTTCAAGCAAGGCGAAGTGCTTGAACGCGCGCCTGTGATTCCTGTTTCGAAGCGTAACGTCATCGACAACGGCGAGGCGCCGGATGGCTATTTGCTGGAATGGGAAGGCCTGTATGAGGATGAGGAATATTGCATGCCGCTAGGGTATGTCATGCTTTACAACCATAGCCAAACCCCGAATATCATGATGGATCAGGATTTCGAGAATTACATCATGTCCGTGACGGCGCTGCGTGATATCCGCAAGGGCGAAGAGCTGTGCTGGAACTATAACTGCGACATCTGGTTCGAAGACCAGAAATAATCAATCGAAATACTTGATCCGTTCGTCAGGCGGCAGATCGCTGTTCAGGATCATCTCCAGACGACGGGGGTTTTCCTGACGGGCGATGGAAATGGCTGCGTTCATGATCATGATACGGATCATCGCTTCATCGTTCGAATTGCGTTCGAGCTTGCCGGCCAAAGGCGCCAGCAGGACGAGGCCCATGATCGCGCCGTAGAAGGTCGTCAGCAGCGCAAGCGCCATAGCAGGGCCGATGGAGTTGGGGTCGTCAAGAGCGGCCAGCATTTGCACCAGCCCCACTAGCGTGCCTATAAGGCCCATAGCCGGGGCAATTTCCGAGGCGCGGCGCAGGATTGATGCAGAACGGCGGTGGCGTTCGACGAGCGAGTCGACTTCTTGCCCTAACACCCGGTCGACATCGTCGCCGCTGTAGCCGTCGACTACCAGTTGCATGGCGCGATGGATCAGCATGTCGCGGCGCAGTTCCGCATCGAGACTCGAGAGGATCAGCGTGCCTTTCTTGCGGCAAAGGGCGGCTATGTCCATCAGCTGGCGCGCTACTACGGAAGGCTTGCGGATGCGGCGAACCATGGCGCTGCCTAAAATGCCCCATACATGGCCGATTTCTTCGCCGGTGTAGGAAATGCAGGTGGCGGCTATCGTACCCAGCACCACAATCATGATGGATGGTATATCCAGGAAGCTGGCATTACTCTGGCCATAGGCGATCGCACCCACGATCAGCCCGATGGCGCACAGAATCCCGAAGATTGTGAACATATCCGGTTTGACCGAAGGCGGGCGTATGCGGACGGTTATGTCACTGCTGCTGCCGCTGGCGGCTGACTGGGCGCTGTCCGTTGTCATTCATCTGTCCTGCTTATAATAAGGCGAGAGATCAGGCGCGATCCGACTTGACGATTTCGGTCATGGTCACGCCCAGCTTGTCCTCTACGACGACGACTTCGCCGCGGGCAACCAGACGGTTGTTCACGTAGATATCAATGGCCTCGCCGACTTTGCGGTCAAGCTCGACCACGGCGCCGCGGCCCAGCTTCAGCAATTGGCTGACTTGCATATTGGCGCGGCCCAGTACGGCCGAAACCTGCACGGGGATGTCGTAGATAGCAGTGACATCGCTGGCCATAGGCTCGCCGTATGAGTATTCGCGCTCATCCTTGTTTTCAGGCAGCTTGCTGCTGATTTCCTGATAACTCATGTCGCCGGCGGGTTTGTTTTCGTCACTCATTCTTGTCTCCTTGCGGCCCGGCTGCGGGGGCCGGTGTCGGTGTTCTTGTCTGGGCGTCTGGCGGCAAAGCGGGCTGCGGGGCTATAACAGGTTCATTCTTTCTATTATCCCGCAGGCGCGGCCTCTCAGCAAGTATCACCTGCATATGTCGTTCAATATCCTCAGCAATTCCTTGGGAATCGCGCAGAGCGCCCCCTTGCTCCCATGACAGGCGGCAGTCTCCTGAACCCAGAGACGGATTTCCGCTAACCTGACAAGCGCCCGGCATATTTCCCTGTTTCATCAGGCGCTGGACGTAATCCTGTATCGATTCGACATAATCGAGGCCAACCTCGATCTTGATCACAGGTTGCTCTCTTTGATTTTCCAGAACTTCGACAATTGTGCGCTGGATTTCTCCCAGACCGAATTTCTGCGTCATTGCAGGGAATAATTTCTGAATCGCGGCCAGCGTCAACCGTACTGATTCGGCTTCATACTGGGCGTTCCGTAAATCTTCTGTAGCGAATAGCGTAGAGAACTCACGTGATATGACTTGCAGCAGATCGGCGATTTTTTTTTCGCGGCTGGCTTCGGCCTCGGCGCCAGCTTCTCGGCGTCCTTGTTGATGGGCTTCGCGGCGGGCGCGCTCCATTTCCTCTTCGGAAAAGACGGGCGGCGGAGGCGGGGGGGGCTCTTCCGGCTCTTCCTCTTTGCGCCGATCGTCGAAATCGTTGACGTCAAACAGGAATTTCTTTGCCGGCTTTGTCAGAAGCGGATCAGGTTTGTTTTTGACCATCGCTAGTAGATCAGTTCATCTTCCTCGTTACCCGAGGCAATGACAATTTCGCCGCGGCTTTCGAGGTCTTTGGTGATGTTGACGATATATTGCTGCGCCTCTTCGACTTCTTTCAGCCGCACCGGGCCCATGGCAGCCATGTCTTCTTTCATGATTTTGGCCGCGCGTTCCGACATGTTGGAGAAGAACAAATCGCGCAGCGTTTCGGTAGCGCCCTTGAGCGCTGTGGGCAGCTTGTCCTTGTCGACGGCGCGGATGAGCGTTTGGATGGAGGCGGGATCGAGCTTGAGCAGATCTTCGAATGTGAACATAAGGCTGCGGATCTTTTCTGCAGACTCCGGAACGGTTTTTTCCAGTTCCCCCATGAATTTGGACTCGACCGAACGTTCAAGGCTGTTGAATATCTCGGCCATCAGTTCATGGCTGTCGCGGCGCTGGGTGCGCGAGAGATTGGCCATGAATTCCGTGCGGAGGGTCTTTTCAACGTCTTCCAGCACTTCTTTCTGCACGGCTTCCATCCGTAACATCCGGTGGATGACTTCAAGGGCGAAATTCTCGGGCAGCAGCGCCAAAACGCGGGCGGCGTGGTCTGTGCTGACCTTTGACATCACGACCGCGACGGTTTGCGGGTATTCTTTTTGCAGGAAATTGGCCAGAATTTCTTCGTTGACGTTGCCAAGCTTCTCCCACATCGTGCGCCCCGCCGGGCCACGGATTTCTTCCATGATCTGGCCGACTTTATCCTTGCCAAGAACCTTGGCCAGCAAACGTTCAGTGGAATCGAGTGTGCCGACAAGGGCATTGGTCGAACTCATTTGCTCGGCAAAATCGATAAAGAGGCGTTCGACGACATTCGCGCTGACTTTTCCGAGATTGGCCATGGTCTGAGAGATCTCCATGATCTCCTCGTCGTCCATGTGCTCGAATATCTTGGCGGTGTAGTCCTCTCCCAGCGCGAGCAGGAATATGGATGCCTTTTCCGGCCCTGTCAGTGTGCGATAATCCTCACGAACGCGCATAGCTCGTACTTCCCCGTACTATACCCATCAGCTTTCCTGCGTCATCCAGCTGCGGATGACGGATACGGTTTCCGACGGATAGGAGTCAACAATATCTTCAACCTTCTTGACCGATGATGCCTTGACCTTGCCTTCAACGCTACGCATGTCGATCAATGTATCATCCTCTTCCTCGAGTTGCTCAGGCGAGAACGATTCGCCATCCGGCCCGGTCAATTGAGGATTCATCGGGCGGGCAGCCAGCAGGTCGGCTTCGGTGCCTTCGTCCAGTTTGGGGCCCTCAGTGGCGAGCAAGCGCCCGACCATCGGCTGGATGACCAGCAGGATCACCAAAATTATCATGACGGCGACGGTAATGATTTCAACGGCTTGCAGCAGATCGCTACGCTCGAAGCCGAACAGCAGATTGGCTTCGGTGGAACCATCGTCGGTTTCGATGTCGGCGAATTGCAGATTGACGACTTCGAGCGTGTCGCCCCGGCTTTCGTCATAGCCAATGGCTGAACGCACCAGCGCGGCGATGCGGTCAAGCTCCTCCTGCGCGCGCGGCTGATAGGTTTTATTGCCTTCGGCGTCCGTGGTGTATGTTCCATCAACCAGAACCGCAACTGACAGGCGCTTGACCTCGCCGGTTTCACGCACGGTGTTGCGGATGGTTTTGCTGATCTCGAAGTTCGTCACTTCCTCGATTTTATTCCCTTCCAGAGAAGGCTTGGGGTCGACCAGCAGGTCGGAAGCGATGCCTGGCAGATTGTTCTGGACGGAAACGTCGCCCGAAGGCGGAGTCCTTTCAAGGTTGTTTTCTTCCACTACCTGTGAAGAGCGAACCACGGCGCTTTCAGGATCGAACAGTTCCTCGTTGGTGGTGATACGGTCGAAGTTCAGTTCCGCCGTGACGTTGGCGCGTACGCGGCCATATCCCACGATGCGGCCCAGAATATCCTCGATCGATTGGGTCATGCGCGATTCATAGTTGCGGCGCATTTCTTCGGCCTTCATCGGCATCATATTGTCGGCATTCTCGCCGCCGCGGGCCAGCAGTTGGCCGTTGCTGTCGACGACAGAAACGGTTTCGGGTTTCATATCGGGGACGGCGGAGGAAACCAGCGACTGGATCGCCAGTATTTGCTCCTGCGAGAGTTGTGCGCCAGGACGCAAAGACAAGAAGACACTGCCCGTTGCCGTGCGGCTTTCACGGCTGAACAATTCGCGTTGTGGCAGCACCAGATGGACGCGGGCGCTCCGGATTTGATCGAGTGAACTGATGGTGCGGGCCAGCTCTCCTTCGAGCGCACGAACCTGATTGATGTTCTGCACGAAATTGGTGGTGCCGAAACCGGACTGTTTATCGAAGATTTCATAACCCATCGAGCCGCCATTCGGCAGGCCTGCTTGTGCCAGCAGCATGCGCGCGCGGCCGACAGAATCTTCGGGAACGCTGACGCGGGCCCCGTCTTCCGAGACTTTATAGAGAATTTCGTTTTCTTCGAGCTTGGCGACGATGGCGCCGGAGTCGACTGATGACAGGTCATCGTAAAGCAGCTTCATGTCCGGCGTTGAAACGCGCATGGATACGAAGATGAAGAACAGCAACAAGCCCAGCACCACGCTGCCCATAATGGCCAGACGGGCGGGGCCGAGTTGCTTGAGGGTCTCCATAAAGCTATTCACGAGTACTAACCCTGTTATCAAAGTGTATGCAGGCCTGCCGGAAGGCAAGTGCAGAAGCGGAAGGAATCAAGACGCTATGAGCCGAAAAGCCCATATTCTCCAAGGTTACAGGAGTTTGGCGGATGTGGCAAACGCCAACTTTTCCCGTAACCGCAGACTCACGCGGCATGAAGGCGCGGCGTGGATGACTGTTTTCTGGTTCTGCGTGGGGGCCGGTTTTCTCCGTTCCGGCCTGCATTTATGTTTGTATATGAATATTATGAAGCCGATAGTCTTAATATTGACCTAAAAACATTAACTTACTAAGTAAAAACAGAGATATAGCTAAGGATATCGTCCGGTTTGATTATGCAGCCTCCAGTGTATTCTGTAGTAAATTTAAAAGTAATCGTGATAAATAAGTAATAATAAGGAGTAATTCTTTGTAATATTTGATGCGTATAGTCAATTTTTTATCAAGTACTCGCTGTGAATATTGGGGGAAGACTTATCATACGTATGTGATTTACAGGTGATTTTCTTGACATTTGACGGCGGACAAGTTACCATGAGAATAGGGTAATGTGCCGTTTTCAGGACAAAAGGGGTTTTGGCTTGAAGCATTGTAAAATGGCCGCGTTGATAACATACGGTTAGGGATATGATTGAAGCCGTCAATTCGACTCTGCAGAATGCGTCTCTGCTGCGCGCCAGCGCCGGGCAGATGAGTGCGGCTGAGTCTTTTGCCGCCAATCCCGCTCGCATCCAGAAGGTGGGGCGGGCGCCGTATATGAGCGTATTCGTCGACGTCAATTACGATACGGCTGTTTTGCAGTTCCGTAATGGCGAAACCCGCGATGTGATCGACCAGATTCCCTCGGAAACGTTGCTGGAGAATCGCGCCCGCGATGAAGCTCGTCGAGCCGAATTGCAGCGCCAGGCCAGCCAGCCTAAATCCGAGCAGCCCGTGAGTGTGACGGCTCAGGCGACATCTCCTGAGATCGAAGTACAATCGGCGCCCGTTCCAGCCGAGGAGGCACCTGCTCCGCGCGTGCCGTCTGCGCCGACACATCAGCAAATCGCCGCCTTCACCAATGCTGCCCGCGCCGGCAGCAGCGGCACTAATGCCGGGGTCAGCGTTTTGGCCTGATTTTTTTTGGTGGAGATGAAAGGATCAAGGCCCGCGCGGGCCTTTTTTATCGCCTTGGGATTTTTTAGGGTATGGATTGATATTCAGGCCGTTTCGCTGGTGCGGCTCCCGCTTGCGGGTTGTGCGGGGGATGGCGTGCCTGCCCCTTCGGCGGTCTTGGGTATCTGCTGCATAAGGCCGCCTGCGATCTCACGGTTGATTTCGATCAGGATATTCAGTTTTTCTTTCTTAGGCGCCGCCAGAATGTCGATGGTTTGCTTGAAGATGAATGTGCCCAGATTGGCGATATTGTTACGCAGCTCGATCGTGTGGCCCTCGCCAGTGTTCTCAAGCGCGGTATCGACGAAGATCATCCATATTTGCCGGTTATAAAGCAGAACTTCATTCAATTCCTCACCGGTCATGCCGCTATCCCAGCGCGCCTGGATATCCTGCAGTTGTTTGGCGGATTTGATCAGTACGCGCGCCTCCAGTTCACGCGGGTCGCCGGTGGTGTTCTTCGCATGCGTATCATAGTGCCGCGAGGCGCTGGCATACGGGTTATTCGGCGGATTGCCTTTTGACATTCTCGATCAGCTCTTCTTCATGTTTAATCAGCTCACGCGCCTCTTTCATCGCCTTGTAGTACGAGCCTTCCAAAATCATATCGTTGATCTTCATAAAGAAGAGAGACGTCGTCGGGGCCGCGTTTTGCATTTCGCGGATCAGTCCGAAATATTTATCGAAGTAAATTTTCGGGTCGGACGCCAGATACATACACTGAACCAGAAAGTAAATCTTGCGGGCGGGCGAGGTGGCCTCTTCCTCTTTCATCACGTCTTTTTCACGCAAAATCGCGGCATCGCCGGAAATATGCAAGCGCGTGCGCTGGCTGTCGTTGGTAATCACAGCCGTGCCTATCAGGATTTTTTCGCCGGGTTTGAGATCGATAATCAGGGCCATGGATTTCTTCCTTCCTTTACAAACGGACTTCTTCCGTACCTATATTACCATTCTCGCACAAAAACACCAACGGACGGTAAATGCGGGCGGATGGTAAAGGCGGCATATTCCGTAATTGATCCTTACGCAGAATTTGATCCTCTTTTTGGTCAATGCAAATTCAATGCCAACCCGAAGGCTTGTGGAACCGGCAAAACAAAACCGGCGGACTTCTTCCGCCGGTTCTGGTCTTGAAATTTAAGGGTCGCCTGCGTGGGCGTTCTATTCTTAGAACAAACGCAGGATGGACTGTTGGGACTGCGAAGCCAGCGACAGGGCGGTTACACCCAGTTGTTGTCTGGTTTGCAGAGCCAGCAGTTTCGCGCCTTCCTCGTTCTGGTCGGCGACGGTCAGAGCATCCGAACCCGCTTTCAGCGTGTTAATCAGCTCGGTCGTAAAGGTTTGACGTGTCTGGATCACAGCCAAGTCGTTGGCCAAGGCGGAACCGAAGCTGCGAACGGCTTCAAGAGCTTCACGGGCTTCAGTCAAAGAACCATCTACAGATGATGTCCGGCTGAAGTTTGCTGCACTAATTCCAAGGCCATCGGCTGTAAACGTGACGCCTTCTGTTTCGAGAGAGCTGCTACGATCTTCGTTGAAGTAGGTTGTCAGGTTATCACCGTTCAGCAGGTTTGTACCGCGGTAGCCGGTATCATTGACCAGCAGGTTGATTTGGCTTCTGATATTATCAAAATCCTCTTCGAGCTGGGCCAATTCCCCTGCTGCAGACGAAAGCTGGATGCTTTCTGTTGATGCAGTGTTGGCGGAACCGGCTGTTGAACCGTTCAATCCAAAACCCCAGTTTGCTGTCGCAACAGATGCAGCAACGCCAACTTCGATGCTTTGAACGTCTGCCGAGATGGCGCGAATTGAGAGAACGCCTGTTTCATCATCGAATTCGGCAACGATGCTTTGATTCAGGGTTGTATTGCTGTTGATATCATCAATAAAATCCTGAATGGTTACAGCAGTGTTACCATTATACAGTTCAATGTTTTGTAAGGTGCCGCCATTGATACCAATTTGGTAATCGTCAGTGCCGGCGTCGATGTTGGCAAACAAGGTGGTTCCGTCTTCATCGACCAGAACGCTCAAAAGATCGCTGCGCTGAGCAATTTCATCGGGCGTTGTGGAAGAGTCGTACAAGGCAAAAGAACGCAAAGCTACATCAGCAAGAGCTGTGAACTCAACGTTGTTGTTGTTAGCCGCGCCGCCCTGACCCACAAGTCTGGCTTTATCAGCGAAGCCCAAATCAGATGCCAACGCCAAGTCAGCGGCGTCAGTAGCGGCGGCGGAAACAAATTGTAGACGGTAATCGCCACCATTTAGCGTCCGAATCTGGATATTCCCGCCTTCATCGAGGGTTGCTTCGAACGCTTGTTCACCAATCGCGTTACCTGCACCATCAATTTGAAGCGCGACATTGTTGATTTCCGACAGGATTTCATCGACTGAGTCGTTTGTGTTTAATGTAATATCAACCGTAGCACCAGCAGCACCGCCATAGGCACCAAGGTTGACCGCCTCACCGTTTTCATCTGTGATTGAAAAACGCAAGATATCACCGTTGGCGACGCCAGGCAAAGAGGTGATATCATCAACGCCAGACAAATCACGATCGCCAACGGCTTTCGCTTCTGATTGACCGCCAGCCAAAGCATCACGAGCCTGTGTGGCGATCGAGTCGGCCTGTTCGACCAGTTTTGTCAGGGCTGTCACACCGTTATCAGCGGCTTTAATCACCTGAATGGACTGGCCGATGGAATCGAGCAGACGGGTCAAGTCGCTGGCGCGGTTGTTCAGCGCCTGTGCGGCGAAGAAGGATTGCGGGTTGTCCAGAGCGGAGTTGACCTTGCGGCCCGTCGAAAGACGGAACTGCGTAACGTCAATAGCGCTTTGGGTGCCTTGCAGGGAGAGCAGGTTGGATCGCAACGCTGCCGTGAGAACGACATCGGATGTCATGGTTAGGGTTCCTTTCCTAGGTTTCCTAAGTTTATGTGATGCCAGATATCCTTCTGGCACCTATCCCCTATCTTAAAACGACAAGTCTTAAGAAAGAGTTTAAATAAAATACCACCGGTTGTCCGGGAAGTCATTGATTTTATTGAATTCCATAAAAGTCAGGCGATTTTTTTGCACCAGAATTGATACATGCCGGCAAAGGTATCGGGGAATTTTTGCTCAAATTCATGCCAGTTCAACAGGTTGCAGCGGGCCAGATCCTGCGGGAACATTTTATCGTAGCGGTTGACAATTTCTGGAATTGTCATATTCAAGCTGATGCAGGTCAGGTTCAGTCTTTTCATCATATCATCAATCTGCGGCAGGGTCATGCGATGTTCCTGCACATGGAAGATCAGGTCGCGCAGCAGCGAGGTTGAGAAGAAATCGGTGAAACTGATGAGTTTTTGCCGCATGGGGTTGTCCCGCGGCAATGACAGAATATCGCTGCGGCATTGACGGATGCCCGCATCTGTGGCGGGGTAACCGCCTTGAGCTACGAAATTCCGCGCTTCGACGATTTGCTGGCGGGCAAGCTCGCTGTACAGGCCGACTTTGAAATATCCGCCTGTAACCAGCAGGTCGTTCAGGGTTTGCCAGCCTTTGAAAGGGTCTTGCATATGGTGCAATACGCCTGAGGACTCGATGATATCGAACCGGCCGTCCCATTCCTTCATGCTCAGGATGTCGGCATGAAGGAAACGGAGGCGGTTGGCCAAGCCCGATTCATTCGCCTTGCGCTGGGCATAGGCAAGACTGGTGCGGCTTAAATCGATGGCAGTGACGCGGGCGTTCGGGTAGCAAGCGGCTGTGCTGATCGCATGACGCCCCGTGCCGCAACCGGCAACCAGAATTTTATAGGGTTTGAATCGCAAATCAGGAGCGAAAGGCAAATCGTCATTCGGCGTTGGATAGTTGTTGATTGATATCCAGCGCGGGTAAGGGTGTTCTTCATATTGCTGCTGCACCTTGCGGGATGTGTCATCTTCCAGAAAGCCAAAACTTTCCAGCCGGGATTTGATTTCGCGCTCCTCTGCCGGGGCGTTGAATTGGGCCGCGACCAGATTTTTGAAAGCCGGATGGTTCGCCGCCAATTCCGAAAATTCGGTGGCGTTATCAGGGAAAACATCTATCAAAGGCTTGTAGCAGGATACGATGGCGCAGGTTTGCAAGCGGCTCGGGCCGCTTGCGGAACGGTTTTGCAGAAGGCGGATTAATGTTTCAACGGCTTCTTCTTCCTCAGGGGTTTGCGCGAAAATATATTCATTGAAGAAACATTGCTCGCCAAGGGCACAAATGAAATTCTCCAGTGCCTCGATCTGGCTCGTGTTTGCGATCTTTTCCGCGTTCAGGCATATCCAGCGCCGCAACCGCGTCAGGAACTGCTCGAGTACGACATCGTTCAGGATCATCAGGCGCAATCCATCAAGGAAGAACCGGCAATGCAGGAAATTGAGATCGCGGGGGTGGTGATTGTCGATCCAGTTTTCAAAATCGGCCTGTTCAATGAGGCGCTCGGCTTCTTGCAAGTCGCTGCATTCGGGATCGCTGATCACAAGCTTGATCCACAGGGCATAGGCTTTATTGAGGTTGGCTTCGTAAATATTGTCAAAGCAGCCCTGCAGGGTTAATTTCAGCAATGGTTCATGTTGTTGCAGGGTTACAGGGCCCAGAATGTTCAGGAATACGCCCCTGTATTTCTTTTCTTCCGGCTTCACGGCTATGATCTCGGCAAGAGCGATCAGCGCTTTCTCTCTTTGTCCGGCAAGATTGTATAGCAAGGCAAGGTTGGCCTTTTCGTCCATATCGTCGGGCATCAGACGGCAAAGCTCTTCCTGACAGACCATGGCCTCCCGGTACTGCTTCTTGCCTTTCAGAATGTTCAGGATGACGAGATAGGATGTGCAGAGCAACTTCTTGTTCGCTACGGCGCGATTAATGGCATCCATGTCGATTTTTAAATCGGCCTTGCCACGCGCCATCATGGCCAGCGTGAAATGCACATCGGCCAGCGTCGCATCCGCTTTCAACGCTTCGATCAACAGGGGTATGGCCTGTGCCTCCTTGCCGGCGGCCTTAAGAGCCATTCCTTGCGCTTTCAGGGCTTCGGCTACGGCTGAAATTTTTACGGTTGGGCTGGTTCTGGCCTTGGCTTTTTCCTGAGCCTTTTCCTGCGCGCGGCGGTCTTTTCTGTTCATGACGAAGGCTCCTAAGTGGGCTGCGGCCCGATTCTACCTCTAAATAGAGTGCGCCGGAAGGCGGTTTTCCACCTGTCCGGCGCATCTGTGTGGATTGAACTGCGCCCGGTTCCTGCCGAATCGAGGGTTCCTACCGCCACACCAGACCGTTCTTGATCAGGGTGGCCACAGTTCTCAACCTTGTCCGTCTGGTCTTCCTGCCTCCGGACGTAACCTTATTCCTAGCCGAAGAGACGCAGGATCGATTGTTGCGACTGCGAAGCCAGCGACAGGGCGGTCACACCCAGTTGCTGCCTGGTTTGCAGAGCCAGCAGTTTCGCGCCTTCCTCGTTCTGGTCGGCCACGGTCAGCTTGTCAGAACCTTCGGTCAGTGTGTTGATCAGGTTCTTGCTGTAGTCCTCGCGGGTCTGGATGATCGAGAGGTCGTTGGCGAGCGTATTGCCGAAATCGCGTACCGTGTTCAGCGCGTCGCGCACCTGATCGAGGATTTCCTCGGTCGAGCTGATACGTGAGAAGTTGGCTTCGTCCATGCCCAGGCCCGAGGCGGTGAAAGTCACGCCTTCCGTGGTCAGGCTGCTGGAGCGGTCTTCGTTGAAGACGGTCAGCAGGTCGTCGCCGTTCAGCAGATTGGTGCCGCGATAGCCGGTATCCGTAACGAGCAGGTCGATCTGGTCGCGCAGGTTGTTGAAGTCTTTTTCCAACTGCGCCAACTGCCCGGCGGCGGCGGCCAGACGGATGGTTTCGCGCAGTTCTTCACCGCCGGCGCCGGCTACCAGGTTGGTCAGCCCGAAACCGAAATTGGCCTGAACCGCATCGTCGCCGCGGATGCCGACTTCTATGCTCTGCACGGTGCCGTCGATCGGTTCGATGCGCAATTCACCGGTGGTGTCGTCATAGCTCGCCTCGACCTTGGTGTTCAGCGTCGAGTTAGCATTGATGCGGTCGACAAAGGCTTGAATGGAGATTGGGTTCGTGCCGTCGAACAGATCGATATTCTGCACAGCGCCTCCATCAATGCTGATGCGGAACTGGTCGGCCGCGTTGTCGATGTTGGCGAACAACGGGGTGCCCGATGCGTTCTCGACAAGGTTCAGCGTGCTGCTGGCCTGGGCGATTTCACCCGTGCCGCTGTTATAAAGCGGGAACGATATCAAAGCTACGTCGGACAATGATGAAAACTCGACGTTGTTGCTGTTGGCAGCGCCATCGGGGATCAGGCGGGATACATCGCCCATGCCCAGATCGGCGGCCAAGGCCAGGTCGGCGGCGTCGGTGGCGGCAGCCGATACGAACTGAAGTCGGAAATCGCCGCCATTCAGGGTTTTGATCACGAGTTGGCCTTTGTCGTCAAGGGAGGCCTCGAAAGCCTTGTCGCCCAGAGCCTGGCCAGCGCCGTCGTCGATATTCAGGTTGTTGATTTCTGCAATCAATTCATCAATCGAATCGTTGGTATTGATGGTTACTGATGCTGTGGCGGCCGTTGCGCCCCCGTAAGCACCTATATTAACGGCGGTTCCGTCTTCAGCGGTCAGGCTGAAAGTGAGGATGTCGCCGTTGGCAACCCCGGGCAGGGCGGTGAGGTCGTCGATATTTCGCAGATCCCGGCTGCCTGTGACTTTGGCTTCGGCCTGGCCGGCGGCCAGCGCGTCACGAGCCGATTTGGCGACGGAGTCGGCTTGCTCGACCAGACGGGTGAGGGCGGTAATCCCGTTATCGGCGGCTTTGATCACCTGAATGGATTGGCCGATGCCATCCAGCAGGCGGGTCAGGTCGCTGGCGCGGTTGTTCAGCGCCTGTGCGGCGAAGAAAGACTGCGGGTTGTCCAGTGCTGAATTTACCTTGCGTCCGGTCGAAAGACGGTATTGCGTAGTGTCAATCAGGCCTTGGGTGTTTTGCAAAGAGAGCAGGTTCGATCTCAGTGCGGCGGTCAAAACTACATCGTTACTCATTTTAATTATCCTTTCCTAGGGTCTTTATTCTTCAGTTGTCAGGATTTGCCGTTATCTCAGTCTCAGAAGCTCTTCGGTCATCTGGTCGACGGTCGTGATCACCTTGGTGTTCGCTGAGTAAGCGCGCTGGCTTACGATCAGTTTGGCGAATTCATCGGCGAGGTCGACGTTTGAGGACTCGATCGTTGATGCTTCCAGGAAACCTGCGCCGCCTTGGCCAGCTTCACGCAGGTTTTCCTCGCCGGAGAGCTCGTTTTCCGTGTAGGCCGTGCCCGATACTTCGGTCAGGCCGTTGACGTTGGCGAATGTCACCAGCGGGATTTTATAGAGGTTTGCCGAAGCGCCGTTGGAGAAGCGGGCGACAACGAAACCATCCCTTGTGATTTCTACCCCCGTGCGCAGGCCAAGCTCGGCACCGTTCTGGTCGGAGAAGATCACGTTGTAGTTGCCGGCAAACTGGCTGAAACGCTCAATATCGAGGTCGATATTTTGCGGGTCGGAGCCGTTGCCCCAGTCGATCTGGGTCAGGTTGATATCGATGTTGCCGGACGAGTCGGGCAGGGCGTTCAGGGTGCCATCACCCGAGAAGTTGACCAGCCCGTTGCTGAGCGTGGTGCCATTCGGATGAACAATCCGCAAGTTCCACCAGCCGCGGCTGTTGTATCCGGTGTCACCTGGCAGAGTTTGAGGCGAAGGGTATCCGCCCGAGCTGTAAGGCGGCGTATCGGCGGCCGAGCCGTTGGCGTACCCTAAAGAGTAGTAGCTTTGCGTTGTGCTGAAGCCCAGGGCTGATGCGACGTTGACGCCGCCGAAGGATATCTCGGCATCGTTTGGCGAGGCATTGCTATGTGTCACCTGAATGCGGCCTGAACCGTCGAGGACAGCAGAGCCGGGGACGCCAGTAACGCCGTCGATGAATGTCAGGATGTCGTTGACGTCATCACCGGCGCCAACCGTGAAGGTTGACGGCGTACCGGCGCCATCAAGGTCGATCGTCAGTGTATCGCCGGGAACAAGCCCCAGAGCGGCCAGAAGGGTGGCGCCAGCAAGACCGCTGGTGGTGCCGGTGGCTTGAACGGTCGATGTTGAGAGGTCGTTCGAGGCGTAAGTGCCCGCTGTCATGCCGAGACCTATCAGCGGCGTGCCTACAACGTTGGCGATCGTGATTTCCTGTGCGGCGCCACCTTCAAATTCTGTGCGCTGGAAAACCAGTTCTCCGTCGTTGCCAAGGAAAGCTTCTGCGCCGGTTACGGCGTTAATCGCTGTAATGATATCATTGATCGTTGAAGCTGCCGTAATTGTGAAGGTCACAGGCGCGCCGCCGTCAACTGCGATTGAAAAACTGTTGCCGACAGTCATGCCGAGATCGTTGACCAGGTTGTCGGTGGCCGACAGGTCGCCGACTGAGCCGGCGGCTGTGCCTTGCGGGCCGTAAGTTTTGGTATATTCGAAAGTCAGAACTTGGGCTGAACCGAGACTGTCATACACGGTTAGGCCACGGGTAAAGTCTGCCGGGGAGGATGCAACTGCCCCCAGGACGTTGTCAACCTCGTCGGCGTTCAGGTTCAAGGAAATCTCACCGGACGATGTCGGGCGCGTCAAACCGCCGAGGAAGGCAACATCGGCGGGAACCAGCGAGGTCAGATCGCCCTGATTCGATGGCAGGTCGCCGTTTGAATCGAGAGGCCAGCCGTAAAGCACAAAGCCGGCGGTGTTGCGGAGCAATCCCTGAGCGTCTTCGCTGAACGATCCGCTGCGGGTATAGAGGAATTCCTGGTCGCCGGAGACGGAACGTTTCACGGCAAACATCCCGTTGCCGGAGATTGCGGCGTCGGTGGTTGATCCGGTTTGCTGAATCGGGCCTTGCTGATTGACGCGTTGAATGCGATTCACCGCTACCGTGCCCGGTGAATAGCGGGAGGAGCGGCCTTCGGAAGTCACCAGACTGTAGAAAGCGGCCTCCGAACGCTTGAAGCCAATCGTGTTGACGTTGGCGATGTTGTTGGCGATCATCGCGGTGGATTGGGATTGAGCGCCCAAGCCTGATACGCCTGTGAAGAGTGATCCGAATAGACTCATTTTACGCCTCCTATGAAATTGTTGACCAAGGGTCGATAATCTCTGTTGTTAACTCTCTGTTGCGGATGTTTCTGTTTCCGGCGGTACGCTCGCATTAATCACGGAGCTCAGGGCAATGGCACGCTCGCCCACGAGCAAATAAATCACGCCGTTCTGGGATTCGATGCCGCGTACGTTGCCGGAAACGGCGGTGGTAACGGTCATAGGTTTGCTGTCCTTGTCGGCGGCTTCAACTTTGACGCTGTAGGTGCCGGCTTCCACGAGGTTGCCACCGTTATCCTTGCCGTCCCAGACTACCTTCTGGGCGCCTACGGTCTTGGGCGCGTCCATGGAGCGCACCAATGTGCCGTCTTCGTTATAGACGTTGACTTTGGCGACTGAGGCTTGCTCGGAGAGACCATAGTTGATGTCCACTGGTTGCGTGCCGTCCCAGTTCATTTCTGCGCTGGTATAGGTGACATCGAGGCCTACATATCCTAGCGCCACGCTGGAAATGCTGGCCAGTTGCAACGACAACAGATCATCCAGTTTCTGGTTGGTGTTGATGGCTTGCTCGACCTGGCTGAATTGCACCAGTTGATTGGTGAATTCTGTCGAGTCCATCGGGTTCAACGGATCCTGATTCTGTAGCTGGGTGGTCAGCAGGGTCAGGAACTGGGTAAAATCTTCCGCCAGCTTGACTGACTGCTGCGCCGTATTCTGCGCCTTGTTGATTGTTCCGCTCAATGTGACATCCGATGTCATTTTAAACTCCTAAACCTCTTAATTCCCGCCCGTTAAACCAATATGTCGTAGCGTTGCATGCCTGTGTCCGGATCGACGTGCCATGTCATGGTCGTTTCCATCACGGCCCCGGCGCTGTCTTCGCTTTCAGATCCGGCGTTCGCGCCGGATTGATAACGTTCGCCGCCACCTTCGCCTTCGTTACGGAACATGTTGCCGTCCTGCGCGAGTTCGAAGCTGAGGCCGCCATCGCCTGCATCCAGTCCAATCCCTTGCAAGGATCGTTCCAGAATTTGGGCGTCGCGTTGCAGCATCATGTAAGTCTCTGGTTTTTCGATAATCAGGTGAGCTTTGACCGCATTGTTTTTGTCGATCATCATCTTGATTTCGACACGGCCCAACTCCGGAGGGTCGAGCTTGATGGTGAAGGCTTTGTCGTCGCCGTTGCTGGCCAGTTTGCTGATCGTCGCTGCTACGGATTGTGTTGCCGGATGCGGGTTGGAGGCGTGTGGCGCATGATTGACCAAACTGGTTAAGGTGGTTGTGGATGCTACGGTTCCTGTTTTCAGAGGGGTGCCATAGGGGTTGGATGGATCCATGCCTTCGGGGAATACATCGTGCCAATCCGCTGCTGTCTCGATGCTGCCACCGGCGGGTTGTGTGATGGTGCTTAGCCCGGCGCCAATCTTCTGTTGCAGTTTGTCTGCGGTGTTTTGCAGACCGGCAGGCATTTTTTTCCCATCGCTGTCGATTTTTTCCATATTTTCATCAATGTGTTCCAGCGCATTCTCAAGGCCTTTGCCCATAGCATGCTCGTGATCGGCGCTAACGCCGCCTGGCAGCTGCGATGTGGTATCGATGAGAGCCTGATTGTAGGCAGGCGCACTGCCGGCAGGGGTTTGCGCTGACGGCGTTGAAGGAACGGCGTCAGGCGCCTTTTTGTTATGTAGCGTTGAAACTTCACCTACCACCAAGGCATTCAGTGCGGCGGCGGTTTCGGACTCTGCTGTTACTTCCGGTTCCGTGATCGGCGCCTCTTTTGTTTTTTGCGACAGTTCTTGTATTGCGATCAGGGTGCGCGGCAACAGGGTGGCTAGTTGCTCCGCGGTTGAGGGGGGCGTCACCAGTGTTACCGCAGGCAGGCTTTTGTCCGCGGCTGTCGCATCGATTGACTCAACCAGCACTGAAATGTCTTCCGGGGAAAGCCCGGTGGCAATCAGGGTGGCGTCTCCCTCGGTTTTGTCTGTGATCACCAGATTGTCACGGAACGAGTCCATGAATTGCTTGGATCCGGCTTTAATTTCAGCGGAGCCGGAAACCGTCTGGCCGATCTTCTGTTCTTGCGGCAGCCCTTGCAGCAGGCTGTCAAGATAGCTTCTCAGGCTGCCCAGGCCTGCAAACGGGAAGGGGTTATTATGGCCAGCGGGAGATTCAGATGCGGGCTTGCCGTTTTGCGTGAGTGCAGATTCCTTCGGGTCTATGATTTCAGGCGATTCCAGGGGAGAGGGGCGCGGCGCGCTGATGACTCCGGCATTCAAAATGTCGCTGGTGTCAGTATCGAGTTGCAAGAGGAGGGACGCCAGAACGTCGCTTTCCGTTTCTGAAGAAATCGCCGGTCTTTGCGTCAGGACAATTGATGTGCCCGGTGTGGAGGATTCCGGGGCAATCACCGCCGGTTTTGTTTGTGCGAAGATAAGGTCGATGAAGTTCAGGCCGCTGAAACCGTCAAATCCTTGCGGTATCCCGTTGGCACCTGTAAGAGCGCTTTTGCCTGTGGCAAGGGGGGAAGCGGCAATTTGTGTGATCAGCAGGGCATTGGCGTTCATATCGGCGATCCTTTGTGGTTGAAGCGATGGCTCAGGCTGATTCGTTGATACCCATTGACACCGGGCGATCCTGACGATGCAGGGTTCCGTTACGGCGGTAGTTGGTAGCGTCGCGCAGGGCGGCGTCGCGGGCGCTCTTGACAATGCGTTCGCCCAGACGCTTCACGCCTTTGTTCAGGCGCTCAAGCGCCGTGAGGTTGACTTCGGTCATCTTGCTGAAATCGCTATGCATCGCTTGCAGCTTCTGGCGCAGCACCGGATCGGCCTTGCTGAATTTTTCGCGATTCTCGATAATTTGCGCCGCTGTGTCGTGATAACGCTGGGCAGCGTCTATTTTGCGCTCTTGCAAATCCATGAAACGGCGTGTGTCGGCAGATTGCAGCGCCTTGTTTTCTTCGTCATAGACGGCGCGCAAAGCATCCAGGGCATCCATCATCTGTTGAATGGCCTTGTTTGGGTCTTTGTCCAGCAATATGGCGGGATGAGGTGTTGAGTTAACGCTGTCAGTCATATTATTGTTTGCCATCTTGAGCCTCTTGCTGGATGCGGATCAGTTCGCCTTTGACGAAATCGGCCAGGCCGATGCTATTGGTCTCTGCAATTTTCTTGCCATACTCCTGCACCATCATGCCGCGGTAGATTTCTTCGGCTTTGCCGCCGCCGAACAGCGGGTCGACTTCGACGCTCTCAAAGAGCGGTTTCATCATTTCGGCGAGATAGACGGCTTCGAAATCACGAGCTTTGGCTTCGATCTGTTCAAGATTTTTGATGTCGAGGCCACTGTAGTCCTGCGGAGGAACGCGTGTGGTGCGGGGTTCTTGCAGTTTCCTGAACAGGCCGGCATTCGAGGTCTTGATCTCGAGATGCGGGGTCGATGTCATGATTGATAAGTCGTTCATTCCATTTCTCACATCGTGGTAATTTCTGCCTGCAGCGCGCCGGCGGTCTTGATGGCCTGCAGGATGGTGATGGTATCGCGCGGGGATACGCCCAGCTTGTTCAGGCCCGTGACCAGATCCTGCAAGGTGACGCCGCCTTCGAGAACGCCCAGCTTGACGTCGCTGCCGGAATTCACATCGATGTCTGTGCGCGGCACTACAACGGTTTGGCCTTGCTCGGCAAAGGGGTTGGGTTGCGAAACCTGCGGTGTTTCCGTGATCTTGATGGTCAGGTTGCCCTGGGCGATCGCGACTGTGCTGATACGTACTTCCGAACCCATGACGATCACGCCGCTGCGTTCATCGATGACGACACGGGCGATCTGATCGGGCTGGACGGGCAGTTGCTCGATGTCGGTGATGAGGTCGACAATCGATCCTTTGTAGCTGGCTGGTTTGACCAGTTTGATGCTGGTTGAGTTTTCTGCTGTCGCCACGGGAGAGGACATGAAGCCGTTGATGGCGCGTGCGACGCGACGAGCTGTTGTGAAGTCCGGGTTTTTCAACGTCAGGCGCAGGTCATTGTGGTTGGCTAGCACAAACGGGATTTCGCGCTCGATGATCGCGCCGCCGGGAATGCGGCCCGATGTCGGTATGTTGCGGACAAAAGTGGCGGCATCGCCTTCTACCGAATATCCGGAGATGGTGAGAGGCCCTTGAGCGACGGCATAAACTTCGCCGTCGGCGCCCAGCAACGGGGTTACCAGCAACGTGCCGCCTTGCAGGCTGGTTGCATCTCCCAGCGAGGATACGCTGACATCGATGCGCGAGCCCTGATTCTGGAACGGGGGCAGAGTTGCCGTGACCATGACGGCGGCAACGTTGCCGGCGTTCAGGTTTTTACCTTTAATGTTGACGCCCAGACGCTCAAGCATCGCTATCATGCTTTGCTGGGTGAACGGGGAATTTTTCAGGCTGTCGCCGCTGCCGTTCAGACCGACAACCAGACCATAACCGACCAGTTGGTTGTCCCTGACGCCTTCAATCTCGATAATGTCCTTGATGCGCGTTGTGTTGGCCAGTGCCGGCGCGACAACGCTGCCCAGAGACAGGCAGGCGACGAGAAAGAAGATTGTTGTCTTAATACATGTCAGTCGCATGACTATAAATTCCCATAAAGCAGACAACCGTGAATCAGTTGTCCTGAGAGGGAACTTGCGAAAGTCATGCCAGAAGGTGAATTATATTTTTATGATAAATATCAGTATGTTATTCAATTATTGGGAATGCCGGGAGCGATGGCTATCCTGCTGCCGTACCCGGTAAATTTTTCCAGCCTGCATAAATTGAAATTTGCGCTATAATGTAAGCTAAGTGTCAGTGTTCTATTTCTGGAAAATATCCTCATGAAAATCGAAGGCCCCAGTCGTACCGGCGCGACATCGACGACCAAAGGAAAGGCAAGTGTTTCATCTGCCGATGGTTCTTTTGGCAGTTTGATTACAGGGGGCGCACAAGAAAGCCGCAGTGCGGCGGCCACGCATTCGATTGCCTCGATTGATGCTTTGCTGGCGGCGCAGGCGGTTGAAGATCCAACGGAACGGGCAGCCCGCAAACGGATGCAGGAGAGGGCTGATAACATACTGAATGAATTAGATAATTTGAGGATAGCGCTACTGACGGGCACGCTGACGGTGGGGCATATTATCGATATCGCTGATGTCGCTGCCTCCCACCGTGAGAAAATCATGGATCCGCGGCTTCATGCGGTTCTGGATGAGATTGATTTGCGGGCGCAAATTGAGATTGCCAAGCTATGCAAGGCGCTGGATAACCCGCAATAGGTGGCGGATTCTCGCTTGTAGCTTCACGGCGAACCCCCTATATTTCCGGAGTTTTTGACTTTTCTGTTTTATGTGAAGGGGTTGTAAAACCATGTCAGCACCAAACAGCACGATTGTCCCGCAGGATTATGATCCGAAAAAGGACAAAGGCAAATTCATGAACCCGGTGATGAAGGAATATTTCCGCCAGAAACTGATTGGCTGGCGCGAGGAGTTGCTGCGTGAATCTTTGGAAACGATCCACGACACCTTGCAGGGTACTGAATTGCAAAAACCCGATCTGGCGGATCGCGCTTCGGCCGAGACCGATCATGCGCTGGAGTTGCGTACCCGCGACCGCGAGCGCAAGCTGATATCAAAAATCAATGAGGCCATCATGCGTATTGATGATGACAGCTATGGTTACTGTGAAGAGACAGGCGAGCCGATTTCCGTGGCCCGCCTTGATGCGCGTCCGATTGCGACCTTAAGTCTTGAGGCTCAGGAGCGGCACGAGCGCATGGAACGTGTTCACCGCGATGAATAGGATTTTGCCCTGTGATTTTAAAAGGGAAATGGCCCTCCGCGAGGGCCATTTTTTTATGGGCAAGAAAAGGCCCGTCTTGCGACGGGCCAGGTGGTTAGGGGTAGGTGGGTTGGTCAAATGGCTTTCCCGCTTTTGGGCACGGCAGGACAGCCACGGGGAAACTAGAACGGCATCAGGATGTCGTAAACCTGCTGGCCGTAACGGGGTTGTTGCAGATCGGTGACGTGGCCTTCGCCGCCATAAACGATCCGGGCTTCTGCGATCTGATCATAGGTGACGGTATTGTCGATCGAGATATCCTGCGGGCGGATAATGCCTGTGACATTTAGAATGCGTTTTTCGAAATTGACCCGGACTTCCTGATTGCCCTGAATAACCATGTTGCCGTTGGGTAAGAGCTGGGTCACTACAGCCGCCAGGCGCAGTTTAACCGACTCTTCCCGCTCGATCTTGCCATCGCCTTTAGTGGTCGTATTGCTGTCGAACCCGACCAGATTCGCATTGTCGACGTCGGTGGGAAGAACTTGATCCAGGGCTGTTTCAAAACCAAGCATATTGTCGATGCCAACCCCTTCTTTGCTGTTTCGGCTGCGTTGGGTTTTGTTCTCTATGTCGGCTTCGTCTTCGATATCGACCAGAACCGTCAGGATGTCGCCTACCTGCGTGGCGCGCTGGTCTTTAAAGAAGGTCTTGCTATCGGATTGCCACAAGGAATTGGGTTGTTTGGAAACCATCTTCGGCGCGGGCATCGGCATGCTGACGGGTTGGTAGCCGTTTTGTAGGTGGGGGTTGACGATCTGGGTCATTTCTGGCGGCTGCCCGACCTGCGCCAGGCGATCCATGGTGGAGCCACAGGCTGTCAGTAGAGTCGAAGTCGCCAGCATCAGCGCCAGCCCGCTTATTCTGTTTGCTTTTTTCATGTTACCTACTCCTTGTTACTTTTTTATATGGGCATTGGCTTTCAGGGGGATACGATAACTTCATTTTCAGCGGTGACCAGCCCTTCGAGCGAACGATTGGAAGCCATGTTCACGACCCGGATCACATCGCCGCGGGCGCCGTTTTGCATTGATTTACCGCGGGCGCTTAATGTCAGGGGGCCGTCTTTATAAATCAGGGTGATGGCGGCGCCGCGGGCGATGATCTGCGGATTTTCCAGCTCCAGATCGCGCACGGGCTTTCCGGCGGCGACCATCCGGCGCGGTGTCATGCCCAGCATTTTTGCTGAGTCGATAACGTAGTCGCGCTGTACGTCCTTTTGCAGAACCTGAATATAGTCAATGTCGGTTTCGCCGATAATATCTCCGTTCTTAAGTCCGTTTTTAAGAACAGGGATATCGACCAGGCGTTCTATCGTTCCATTGACGCTGATCTCACGCAGCGGATTGCTGGCGGAGGGGGCTGCGATCACGGTTTCGAATGTGTCTTTCTCGGGATTGAAGTCGAATTTGATCACTTCGGCTTGCGCGGGCATGTCGGCGGGTAGCACGATATCACCGATGCCGGCTGGCATGTTCAGGCGGTATCGGTCGCTCAGCCCTGCTTCAAACAGTTTCTCCGAAATCAGGCTTTTGACGATATCCTGACCAATGATGGTGGCTTCGCGGCGGATGACTATCTGGTCGGCCGTTGTTTCAGGGCGCCATGACAAATCAAGCGCAGAAGCAATCCTGATCAGGGTTGTGGCGTTTAGTATCATCTCTTTTCCCGGCTGAGGAGCAGGCCCCAGAACCGTATTCGCTTTTTCCTCGCTCAGGCCTTCGAATATATCGCCGACGCGAAGAACATTATCGCTGATAACGCTGACCGGGCGTAAGGATGACGCCAGAGCGGCGCGAGCCCCGGCAAAGAGAAAGATCATGCCGAACGTCAGACAGGCAATCAGAACCAGAACGCGAAATCCAAAATCGACATATATCAAAGCATCTTTTAGCATGATTTATATCCTACCTGTTATGAGTTACCGCAGTTGCGTTACGGTTTGCAGCATTTCATCGCTGGCCTGAATCACCTTGGAATTCATTTCATAAGCACGCTGCGCTGTGATCAATTGAGTGATTTCCTCAACCACGTTGACGTTGGAATTTTCAAGAGCGCCCTGACGGATGGCGCCAAAGTTCTCGGTGTCGGGAATGCCGATCTGGGGCGCGCCGGAGGCTTCGGTTTCAAGGAACAGGTTGTCGCCTACGGCTTCAAGCCCGGCCGGGTTCACGAAGTTGGCGGTCTGGATTTGCCCCAGGTTGACCAAGGCGGTCTGACCGTCGATTTGCGCGAAAACTTCGCCATTCAGATTGATTTCGATTGAAATGGCATCATCAGGCACCACGATATTGGGCTCCAACAGGTATCCCTGCGAGGTGACGATTTCACCGTTCGCGCTGACCTGAAACACGCCGGAGCGGGTATAGGCGATCTCCCCGTCCGGACGTTGGATCTGGAAGAAACCATCTCCCAGCAAAGCCAGATCAAGCGGGTTTTCTGTCATTTGTATGGGGCCCTGCTCGTGGATTCGGTAAACCGCGTTGACGCGAACACCGAGGCCAAGTTGTAAACCGGATGGCAGCATCGTGCCGACATCGGATGATTGTGCGCCGGGACGTTCGATGTTTTGATAAATCAAATCTTTGAAATCCACACGTTGGCGCTTATGGCCGCTGGTGGTCATATTCGCGATGTTGTTGGAAATGACATCCACGTTAGTCTGCTGGGCGTGCATTCCGGTGGCACCGATATCTAGCGAACGCATTTCAAATCTCCTTTATTATCCTTCAATTAGTTGCCGCGTGTCAGCGTCTGGATCATGCTGCGCTGGCGGTCGTGTTCGTTTTGCAGCATGCGCTGCGTAGATTGATAGGCGCGCGATACGTCGATCAGCCGGGTCATCTCAAAGATGGAGTTGACGTTCGATCCTTCGATCATGCCTTGCATCACGCGGGTATTTTGCGACTGGTTGCCGGTTTCTTCGGTCTTGTAGAGACCGTTGCCGGTGGCTTCGAGTGATTGCGGATTTTCAAATTCGACCACCATCAACTGGGCGACTTCGCCTTGATCGGTGGAGATGGTGCCGTCGCGCGCGATTTTTATTTCTGTGGCTTCGGCCGGGATGGCGATCGTGCCGCCGCCCGCGGCGGCTACGGGTTGTCCCGATCCGGTCACCAGCTCACCCGCTCCGTTGATCTGAAAATTGCCGGCGCGGGTATACATTACACCGTCGGGGGTTTGCACGCCGAAGAAGCCTGGCCCTTCGAGCGCGAGATCCAGAGGATTTCCCGTATTACGAAGCGGGCCGTTCTCCGTATTCATAAAATGGCCGTAGTCATGAACCATAGAGATGGAATCGTTGCCGGCCTTTTCGGCGTTGCGCTGTTTGGAAAGATATTCCAGAAACACCATGTTGTGGGCGCGGTAGCCCGGCGTGCTGATGTTGGCAATATTGTTGGATACGATATCCATTTGCTCTTGCAACGCGATCTGCCGCGACAAACCGATATAAAGACTGTTTTCCATGGCAACCTTACCCGTATTTTCTTGAGGCGGGTCGCAAGACCCATTCCTATGCTGAAGTCTATGCAGGGGCTGTGCCAAATATATATTTCGTTTTATTTCAATTGGTTATGTAGATATCCGGGAGTGAAGGCGTGTGCGAGCTAGGGTATGAGTTCCGGAAAAACCTCGTTGAGGGCAAAAATTTCCATCCAGCGCAGACGCTTTGGTTCAAGGTCTGATAAATGTCAGGCGATTGCCATGTTTTTTTGAGTATAATGAAAGTGTTGCCTGATTCTGATGTGCACGGCGCCCAACCCTCTTCAAGGAGTAATTCATGGCGATCAAACCTTTGCCGGAAGATGAGAACAAGACTGCGGAAGAGGGAACTGCAGAGGGGGCTGCTGAGGGCGGAAAGAAAAAACTTGATGCAAAGAAAATCATTTTGTTTGTCGTTGTGCCGCTTTTATTGCTGGGCGGCGGCGGCGCAGGGCTTTATTTCTCAGGGATGCTGGATAAATTTATTGGTAAAGGCGGAGAGGACGCCGCTGAAGGGGAGGAACACGCTGCTGCAGAAGACGGGCATGGTGAAAAAGCAGACAAGAAGAAATCCAAGGAAAAAGAGAAGGGTGGACATGGCGGTGCCGCCGGGGATTCGGGGGCTTTTGTCCAGATCCCTAACATGCTGGTCAACCTGACTTCGGAAGGGCAGCCGCGTTATCTGCGCCTGAGCGTGCAACTTGAACTGGAAGACCCGGCGGACAAGGCTGCCATTGAGGCAGTGATGCCGCGTGTGGTTGACCAGTTTCAAACCTATTTGCGGGAATTGAGGGTGAAAGACTTGCGGGGTTCTGCGGGAATTTACAGATTGCAAATTGAGCTGCTGAACAGGGTGAACGCCGCAGCCTACCCGGTTGAGGTCAAAGATGTGCTCTTTCAGGAAATCCTGATACAATAACGACTTAGAGTAAGTGGTATGATCCTTGAATAGATAATATCCGGGATTATAGACGAGGTTTTACTTATGGATATTGACGCCGACGAACTGGCGCAGATGAGCGAAGAAGAGCGCGCCGCTCTGGCGGCGATGGAGCAGGCTGCGGGATCGTCTGATGATAGCTGGGACGGTGGTGATGCCACTCCCGGCTTTGATGCTGATCTGGGGGATGATGGTGGCGCCCGTATTCTCAACCAGGAAGAAATCGACAGTCTTCTGGGCTTTGACGACGATGCTGGAGGCAGCGAGCAAACCTCGGGCGTGATGGCGCTGATCAACTCGGCGATGGTGAACTACGAGCGTCTGCCGATGCTCGATATCGTCTTTGATCGTCTGGTGCGCTTGATGTCGACTTCTTTGCGAAACCTGACGTCGGATAACGTCGAGGTGTCTTTGGATCAGGTTTCAACGGTGCGCTTTGGCGATTACATGAATTCGATCCCCCTGCCGGCGATGCTGTCTGTATTCAAGGCAGAAGAGTGGGATAACAACGGCTTGCTGGTGGTTGACTCGGCGCTGATTTATTCCGTTGTCGATGTGTTGCTGGGGGGGCGTAAAGGCACCCCGGCAATCCGTGTCGAAGGGCGCCCTTATACGACGATCGAGACTAAACTGGTTGAACGGATGATTGGCGTGTCGCTGAGCGATCTCTCTTCCGCTTTCGATCCGCTCTCTCCGGTCAGCTTCTCGCTTGATCGCATGGAAACCAATCCGCGCTTTGCGACGATTACGCAATCCGGCAATGCCTGCGTGCTGGCGCGCCTGCGTGTGGACATGGGGGATCGTGGCGGTCGCGTGGAAATCCTGATCCCTTACGCCACACTGGAACCGATTCGTGAACTGCTGCTGCAGATGTTCATGGGCGAGAAATTCGGGCGCGACTCGATTTGGGAAAACCACCTCACTCAGGAGCTTTATAAAACCGATGTGCAATTGCAGGCAGTTCTTGGAGAAAAGACCGCCAGCTTGCAGGAGGTTTTAAGCTGGAAGGTCGGTTCGCGTGTTATGTTCAACACTACGACCGAGGATGAGCTTGAATTGCGCTGCGGTAACTTCCCGATGTTTCGCGGGCCGGTTGGTCAGAAGCAGGGTTATATTGCCGTTCAGATCGAACGCTATATCCCGCCAGAGAAAGAGGATGAAATATGAGCGAAGCACTTTTGGGGATGGTGCTGGATGGTTTGGTTCTTTTGTTTCTGGGGGCGACGATTTTCTTTTCTGTGCGCCTGTCCGTGCATTTGCGTCTTTTTCGGGAAAGTCGTCAGGATCTTGAGAAACTGATCAATGACTTGACGATGCAGATCGGCAAGGCCGAGAAATCAATCGAAACTCTGAAAAGCTCTGCGCGGGATATATCGCGCGAATTGCAGCAGCACCTTGATGAGGCCAAGGCGGTCGGCAATGATCTGGAGATTATGACACGTGGGGCCAACAATATCGCCGATCGTCTGGATCGGGCGGCAGACCGCAACCGTAATACAAATATAGAAATACCTGTTCCTGCCCGCAAATCTAAGAATGAGCGCGACGAATTTCCTGGATTTGCCATCCGTGATCCCGATCTTTCGCATCAGGAACAAGATGAGTCTGCCGATGCAGGCGGAAGCTTGGCCGAGCGCGAGTTGCTGGAAGCACTGCAATCACGAAAGGGGCGCTGACTATGCCGGTTAAATTATCGGATCGCCTGCGCTTGATGCCGTTGCTGGTTATCGTCGCCAGCTTGTGTTTTGCCGTGCGCCTGGGGGAATTTGTTACAGGTCTGAGCAGTGTGGGTTCCGCTTTCGCTCAGCAGGAGATAAAAGAGGGCGAAGCTTCCGCTCCTCCGCCGTTGCCGGGGCACGTCGAGGCCGGAGATGAAGGTCACGCCGACGAGGCTCAGGCTGGTCAAGCGCACGACAAGATTCATGGCGAAGAACCGGCGGATAAGGCAGGAGAAAACGTCCCGGGAGATGTCACTTTGCCCACGATTGCCAAAGACAGTGTGACCCCGGAAAGCGAAAAGGCCGAATGGCGTGACGCCGGCGAGGAAGATTTCAATTATTCAGGGGTGCAGGAAAGCCTTTACAAGGATTTGACTCAACGCCGGGAGGATCTGGAGAAACGTGAAAAAGCCTTGGCGACGCGCCAGGCTTTGCTTGAGGCGGCCGAACGTGAATTGGATCAGAAAGTGCGTGAACTGACGGCGCTTCGGGGTGAAATTGAAGGATTGCTGGTCAAACAATCCGAAGAGGAAATCGCACGTACACAAAGTCTGGTTCGTATCTACGAGGGGATGAAGGCCAAGGATGCTGCCCGCATTTTCAATACGCTGGATACCGATGTTCTGCTGCAGGTGCTGACCAAAATGTCGGAGCGAAAATCGTCGCCGATTCTTGCGGAAATGGATCCGGAGCGGGCGCGTACGATTACAATTCTGATGGCGCAACAGCAGCAACTGCCGGCTTTGCCGCCCCAATAGAAACCGTAACAGAGACCCGTCATGAGCGGCCGCCGTCGTAAAATCCAGCAAGATGAAAGCCGTTCCCTGGGCAGCCAGATTCCGGGCCTTTCGATGTTTGTTATCCTGCTGGCCTTTTTCATTGTTTTGAATTCCATATCCGTAATCAAGGAAGACCGCGCCCGCCCTTTGATGCGGAGCGTTGAAATGGCCTTCTCTACTCAGGTAAGCGAAGATGTTGTTTGGCAACCGTCTTCCAACCCCTCTGACGACTTGCAGGTGCATGAGGGGCGTACGATTGACAAGTTGGAAGCAATGTTTTCCTCGCGCATAGCGGGGCTGGATGTCAAGAAAGATGACAATTCAGGCACTTTGTTGTTGCGTATGAAGTATGGCGATTTTTCCAGCGCTGTTCACAATCTGGGCGGGGATGACAGGAGGTCACAGGAGTTTTTGAGAACCCTGGTATCATTGCTGCGGGCGGAGATGTCAGGGCATACCTATCGCATGGATGCATTTGTTCAAGTTGCGCAAAACCCGCCGAGCATGCAAAACCAGCAGCCGCAGAAGATGGCTGAAGCGATTAAGCAACTGGGGGAGGTCGCGCAGGCGCTTGAGGCTGCGGGGTTGCCGCAAAAACTTATGACGATCGGCTTGGAAAAGGGCGATGACGGTATGATCGAACTTCTTTTCCGACCTCATGTTCCCTACAATCCTTTAGGCGATGCAAGGAGGGATGCGCCGTGAATCCTTCCGATAAGAACCGTAAAAAGCATAGTATGGGTGAAATTCACACAGCGCAGGAAGCTGTAGATAATATCAATCAGCCTGTGGAAACGCAGATGAGCCGCAGGCGGCTGGGTGATACGCCGCAGCCTAACTATGTGTGGCTGGTAACGTTCACCGATATTATGGGGTTGATGCTGACGTTCTTCGTCATGTTGTTTGCCATGACCGAGCCGGAACCAGAGGAATGGGCCGACGTTTCAGTGGCTTTGCAATCCCAGATCGGGAAAGTGTACGGCATGCAGTATGCGCAAGGCACCGAGGAAAACATTGATCTCAGCAAAATTAACTTTCAGCGTGCGCTCGATGTTCGCTATCTTGAGGAATTGATGCGAACAATCATCGAAGAGAATCCGACGCTGGGCAACGTGGCTTTGATTAATCAGCCTGGCGCTGTTGTTGTGTCCTTGCCGCAGGAACTGCTGTTTGATCCCGGGCAGGCCGTGGTCAAGGATCAAGGTCGTAAGGCCTTATATACGTTGGGAGGAGCTTTGGCGCGCATGCAAAACCGGATTGAAATTGCCGGTCATGCCGATCCTCGTCCGATTGAAGGCGGCAGCAGCGCCTTTGATAATAACTGGGAGCTGTCCCTGGCGCGAGCGGCGCAAGTGTCCTCAATTCTGGAAAATGTTGGCTATGAGCAGGATATCGCCGTTTCCGGCTACAGCAGCGGCCGTTATCAGGATATGGCTGCGATCAAGGATGAAACCCAGCGGCAGGATCTTGCGCGGCGTGTCGATATCGTCATCATGAACTATGCCGGGCGCAGTCAGAAAATAAGTATCTCGCCGTCTATCAAGCCGGGAGCGCCGTAGCCATGCCCGTAAAGCGATAGTATAATCCAGATATGATCCGTTCGCTGTTTCTGACAACCGCTTTAATATCTCTTATGGGGACATCCGCATTGGCCCAGCCGGCGGTGTCGGTTCGCTCCGGCCAGCATGAAACGCACACGCGGATTGTCTTTGAAGGAGCTGCCCCTGCAGGTTATCAGGTTCAGCAGACAGCACCGGGAACCATCACGGTGACGTTGCCGGGCCAAGGAACCGTGGATGCCTCGGCGGTCAAATCTGACGATATCATCAAAGGCGTATCCGCCGCCGGGCAGACGGTCACCCTATCCGTTAAGGAAGGAAGCGATTTCCGCCATTTCCTTGTTGGTAACAAGATCGTGGTTGATGTTTTCAGGGAAGGCGGCGCGCCCGCCCAATCGTCAGATGCGCCGAAAAGCGCAAAGCCTGTAGCCGACGCGCCGGTTTCTGCGAAACCGGATGTCGAGAAAACGGCAGAACAGAAGATCGACCATGGGCAGTCTTCGCAAGAGCCTGATGTTCCGGCAGCGCCTGCGCCTTCTGTGGAGAAGACAGCGATCGAGAAGGCTTTGCCTGATTTTGATCCGCATGTGATTACGGTTTCGTCGACTGAGTCTTTTGGTTTGGCGGCGTTTGAAGACGACGGTGTTTTGTGGATCGTTACGGATCGTGCCAGCGCTTCCGTGCCGCCGCAACTGGCAGGGCCGAGAGCCGGTGTTTTCCCTCCCTTTGAGCGGATGGATCTGGGTAATGGCGCGACGGCCTATTACATGAAGATTCCGCAGGGTGTGCCGCATGATATCCGCGCGGAAGGCGGTGGATTGCAATGGCGGGTCGTAATTCCAACCAGTAAGAAAGAAATTAAAGAAGTGGCGGCCAGCCGTCAGTTCGCCAGCGGACAGTTGATCCGCGGAGGCACCATGTTCTGGCCGATGTCGGGGATTACCAAGATTATTGATCTGGTGCACCCGGTTTCCGGCGATACGATGAAAGTTGTAACTGTCGACGCTTCGACGGCTTTCACCGGTTATGCTATGGATTTTGTTGATTTCTCTACTGTGCATGCTGTCGTTGGCGCTGTCATTACTCCCAAGGTCGATGATCTGGAGGTCACTTCATCGGCTCAGGGGTTAAATGTTACGCGCCCCGACGGTTTGGCGCTGTCGCGGGACAAGGATGTGAACCGGCGCCTGATGCGTGACGATGTGCAGGAAGCCAATCCTGTATCAGAAAATGCTGCTGTGGGAACGCTTAAAAAAATATTCGATTTTGAGCGTTGGATGATGGGTGGCCTGACCGCTCTCACTGAAAATGAACGTATTCTTAAATCGACTTTATCGACCAAGGAAGGAGATGCCCGCATTCAGGATCTGTTGACGCTAGCGAAGATGAGCGTGGCCAATGATCGTGGACAGGAGGCTCTCGGTTATTTGACGATTGCCGAAGATGAGATGCCGCAATTGATCGATAACCTCGAATATCTGGCGCTGCGAGGCGCGGCCTATGGGTTATCGGGAAAATATGAACCGTCGTGGGTGGATCTGTCCAACCCCGGCCTTTTGCCGTTTGGTGAATTGGCATACTGGAAGGCGTATACTCTGGCGTGGCTGGAAGACTGGGATCAGGCTTACAAGGAAATGCCTAAGGACATACAGATGCTTTCAAGCTACCCCAAGCCGTTGTTGGAGAAGATGGGGTTGAAGCTGGCAGAGGTCGCCCTGCGTGGCGGTGATGGCCCGCTGGCGAGCAAGATCATCACGCTTTTGGAACGTGATAGATCGACTTTAAAGCCGTGGACGACGGCAGGGCTTGACTATTTGCATGGGGAGCAAAGGAGGCAGGCGCAGGATATTGAAGGTGCGCATAAACTTTGGGAACCCCTGTTGGAAAATAAAGACCGCCTTTACCGTGCGCGGGCGGGACTGGCCTTGACGTTGCTGGAGTTGCAGGCGGGAACAATCGATCGCGACAAGGCGATAGATCGGCTTGAGGGGCTGCGTTATGCGTGGCGAGGCGACGAACTGGAGGCGCAGATCAACTATATGCTGGGTAAGCTGTATCTGGAGCAGGATCGCTATGTGAAAGGGTTTTCAATCTTGCGCGATGCGGCGACTATGGCTTTACCGGATTCTAATATCGGCAAGGAGATTACCGGTTTTATGGGGGCGGCGTATCAGGATCTGATCGTACAGGATAAAGATCTTTCGCCCCTGGATGCGGCCACCATTTATGAAGAGTTCAAAGAACTGACGCCGCCGGGTGAGTCAGGTAATGTCGTCATTCAAAGGCTGGCTGAACGTTTGGTTGAGGCCGATCTCTTGGGTCGGGCAGCCTCTTTGTTACAGCATCAGGTCGATTACCGTTTACAAGGCTTGGAAAAAGCGCGTGTGGCCAAGCGCCTTGCGGGCATTTATTTGCTCGATAAAAATCCGCGCCCTGCTATGACGGCGCTGGATACGGCGCAGGGTATTTATTCTGCCGATGCAGGTCTAAGCGATGTGCAAAAAAAGGAATACACGCGTGAAATAGGCTTGCTGCGGGCGCGCGCCTTGTCGAAGATTAATCGCACGGAAGAAGCCATCATGCTTCTGAATGGTTTCGATCCTGATCCTGATGTGAATGCGCTGCGCGCCGATATTGCCTGGCAAGCCGGTTTATGGGACGATGCTGCCGAGGCATTGCATGACTTGATTATGGATGAGTCGATTGATGTCAGCCGACCGCTAACATTGAAACAGGCCGACCTTATCTTGAATCTTGCCGTGGCTTTGAATTTATCGGGTAATCGCGTTGAGGTTGCCAATATGCGTACGACTTATGAGGCGGCAATGAATCAAACGACCCGTGGGAAACTGTTCGACGTAATCACGCGCCCGCGCAAGGTTTCAACTCTTTCCGATAGAGAAACCATCGCCGGAATTGTCGCAGAAGTGGATTTGTTCAGCCACTTCCTTGAAAGCTACCGTGCCAGCGGCGATTCAGAATCCTCAACAGTGGCTCCCGCGGCAGTCGTGACGCCTGCAGCGTCGCAATAGTTTTATTATCCGGGTCACCCGGGCATAGGGCCTGGGCCTGATTCAAAGCTTTGAATCAGGGATCCTGAAATCAGGTGCCAGCCATCCACCAGCACAAAGAAGATGATTTTGAACGGCAGGGAGATCGTGACGGGAGGAAGCATCATCATCCCCATGGCCATCAGGATTGAGGCTGTTACCATGTCGATGATCAAGAAGGGCAGGAAGAGCATAAAGCCGATTTCAAAGGCGCGCCGCAACTCCGAAATCATGAACGAGGGGATGAGGACACGAAGCGGCACAGCTTTCTCGCCCTCAAAGGGGCCCAGTTTGCTTAGGTCTGTGAACATCTGCAAATCTTCGGCGCGTACATGCTTGAACATGAACTGGCGGAACGGTTCGACCGCGCGTTCAAAGGCGACGGGTTCGTCGATTTCCTCGTTGATCAGGGGTACGATACCGCCATCATACGCTGCTTGAAAAGTGGGGGTCATGATAAACAGCGTCAGAAAGAGCGCGAGCGAGATCATCACGGTATTAGGTGGTGTTTGCTGGATACCGATCGCTGTGCGCAGGAACGACAGCACGACCACGATCCGGGTGAATGACGTCATCATGATCAGGATCGAGGGTGCCAGCGATAATACCGTCAGCAAGGCCATCAGTTGGACGATGCGTCCGGTCATGGTGCCGTTTTCCGCGTCTGCGCCGAGATCAATCGTGATTCCCTGCGCATGGGCGGCGGGCGCCGCCAGAAGGCAAATGCCGATCAGCAGGGGCAAAAGAGCCAAAAGAATGTGCAGACGTTTCATGCCGACTTTTCGATCTTGATGATATTCCCGCTATCTTGCGGGGCTTTCAGGCCGCTTTCAATCACCGTTTCGGTATTCGTCCCCAGAATCAGCAGGTGCTCCCGGTTGTCGCAGCGGACAATCGCCAGCTTGCGGCGAGGGTCGAGAGGCAGGGTTTCCACCACTTTAAGCCGCCGCCGCGCCAGAGGCATGACGGTTCCACCGTTATTGATCCGGCGCATGGCCAGCGCCAGCAGCCCCATCAGCGAGAGAACGAACAACAGGGCGGCGATGAATTTCATAAGCTGGTGCGTATCCAGAAGTTCCATAACTACTGATCCTCATCGTCCGTGTGTTCAAAATTTTCAAGAGCCGACGAAAGTTCTTCAAGGCGCTTGATCATTAAATCCATCTTTTCATCGACTTCTTCGGTTTCTTCGGGGGCCGGTTCATGTGCGGCTTCACAGACGGCGGCGACTTCGTCATCCAGGTCGCCAAGATCAATCAGGTCGCCGTTTTCGACCTGGCGGATGGCCTCCTCGATATTGCCGATCAGGGTGTCTATGCGTGCGGGCAGGGAATCATTCATTTTTATCGTCCTTGTTGCAGCCTTCCTGCATAGCATCGTCCAGCACACTGTCAAAGGGGTTGGGTTGGCCATTTGCCTGATAGACGTAAGATAAAATTTCGGCAACCGCCATAAAGGCTTCGGAAGGAATTGGACTATCGAGCTCTATGGTGGCCAGCATTTCCGCCAGAGCGCCGTCCTCGCGCACATTGACCCCATTCTCAAAGGCAATCTGTAAAATCTGCTCGGCAATTTTACCGCGCCCGGCGGCGGTGATCCGGGCTACATCCTCAGAGGTAGGAGCGTCCTGCAGCGCTACAGCGACTTGCCTTGATGATTTTTCTTTTTTATTCAATGGGATAAGGCTGTTTTTAATAACCTTGTCCGGGTCGTTGTCGTAGCGATCCACCATTGGCACGGTTCCTGCAAAGCTGAAAGCGGTGGGAACTAAATAAGGTATTGGGAACCATGACTACACAAAATATCGGCTTGTTCAAAGCCCTGAACGCAAAAATGCAATATCTCGACATGCGTCAGAAGGTATTGGCGCAAAATGTGGCGAATGCCGACACCCCGGGTTACGTGCCCAAAGACCTGACCAAGGTGGATTTCGGCAGGGTTCTGCAAAATGTTACCAGGGAAAACCGGGTTCTGGTCGATACGACGAGCCCTATGCATATGCCGTCGCCCAATCAGGTAGAAGATCCCAAGAACCGTGCGGCCAAACTGGTTTACGAGGTGGCGCCCGTTGGCAATGAGGTCAGTCTTGAAGAGCAAATGATAAAAACATCACAAAATACAATGGATTATAACCTGATGACCACGCTGTACCAGAAGAACGTCAATCTGCTGCGTACGGCCATAGGCACGGGCCGTTAATTCAAACTCAAAGATGAAAGATAGGGGATAAACCCATGTCAGAGCTATATAATGCGATTACTCTTTCAACGCACGGCATGAAAGCCCAGAGCACCCGCATCCGTGTGATTTCCGAGAATCTGGCAAACTCCGATACGGCGGCAGCGCAGCCGGGTGAGAATCCTTATACACGCAAAACCATTACGTTCAAGAATGTGATGGATCGTACGATCGGGGCTAATACAGTGGAGGTCTCCAAGATTGCCGATGATACCAAGCGACCTTATCCTGTGAAATATATGCCTGATCACCCGGGAGCCGATGAAAACGGTTATGTGAAAATGCCCAATGTGAGTGCGATCGTTGAAATGATGGATATGCGGGAAGCTCAGCGTTCTTATGAGGCCAACCTCGGGGTTCTGGATCAAAGCCGCAATATGGTGAACCGGACGATTGACCTGTTGCGCCAGTAAACTAAATTTATGTTATAATATAAAACGTTAAGAGGTTTTCCTTATGCCCGTGAATAATATCAATCCTGCCGCTGCCGCCGGGCTTTATGCTCAGACCGCCAAAGTTGGGCAAGGGGCGGGTGTTGCCGGGGCTGATGGGGGCTCGTTCGGCCAGTTGATCAAGCAGGCTACGCAGGATGCCATAGAAACGGTTCGTGCTGGCGAGAAGGCGACGGCGGACGCCGTGATCGGCAAGGCCGACCTGACCGATGTGGTCGAGGCGATGACGCAGGCGGAATTGACGCTGCAAACCGTTCAAGCTGTGCGTGACCGCATGCTGAATGCCTACCAGGAAATTATGAGAATGCCCATCTAGGGGCAGACCCTTTGGGGGCAGTTTCCTAAACTGTGTTTTTGATCGCAAAATGATCTGCTAGGCTGGTTTTCATGAATCAGACCGAAATCATTGAAGTCGTCCGTGAGGCGATCCTCATCTCGATCCAACTGGGCACCCCGGTGATGATGATCGGGCTGGTGGTGGGGCTGGCGATCGCCTTGTTGCAGGCGCTGACCCAGATTCAGGAAATCACGCTGGTGTTCGTGCCCAAGATCGTGGCGATGATGCTGGCTGTTTTCGTCCTCTTTCCAGGATTTGTTGCCACGCTAATCGCTTTTACCCAGGCCCTTGCGGATCGCATGATTGCGCTGAACTAACGAATGGAACAGACTCTCCAGACATTCATCACGCAGGGTGTTTTCGCCTTCATGATAACTTTTGTCAGGATTGGGGCCGCCGCCACGATTATGCCGGGGATCGGCGACTCTTTCGTCCCGCAGAATATAAGGCTCTATTTTGCCGTATCCTTGTCGTTTGTCCTGATGCCACTGGTGATGCCGTTCTTGCCGAACCCTGTGCCGTCGACTGTCATGCTGCTGGTGCTGATCGCCTCTGAATTTATCGTCGGTATTTTTATTGGTACGGTGGCGCGGATATTGATGTCGGCGCTCGATACCGCCGGGATGATCATCTCGATGCAGTCAGGGCTTGGTAATGCGCAGGTGTTCAATCCGTCCATGGCTACGCAGGGGTCGTTGGTCGGGGCGTTGCTGTCGGTGACGGGTGTCGTGCTGATCTTTGTGACGAATATGCACCATCTGCTGATTTATGGCCTGATCGGCAGTTATGAAGTATTCCCTGTTGGTCAGATACCTGACACCGGAAGCATGGCGGAGTTGATCAGTAAGGCTGTCGCCGGCAGCTTTATGGTCGGGATACAGATCGCGGCGCCGTTTATCGTCCTTTCGATGATGCTGTATATCGGGATGGGGGTCTTGTCGCGCCTGATGCCTCAGGTGCAGGTTTTCATGCTTTCGTTGCCCCTGCAGATTACCCTATCCCTTTTGACCCTGATGCTGAGCTTTTCGGCAGCCATGCTGTTCTGGTTGACCAAATTCGATGAAGGCATGATGTTCTTCTTCGGTGGAGGATGATCAATGTCGGATGAGAACGACGATTCCCAGAAAACCGAAGATCCTACACCGAAGCGGCTGGAAGAAGCTCGCAAGAAGGGGCAAATCGCGCTTAGCCGTGAAATGAACACATGGTTGATGCTGCTGATGGCGACGCTGCTCATCGGCACGCTTTCCGGATCGCTGATGACTGACATGATGGTCTATATGCGCGGTTTTATCGAGCATGCGCACGACCTGCCGCAGGTGCCGGGCGGGTTTCGTGAAACGCTGGGGGCTTCGTTCTGGAAGATACTGGGGTTGCTGACCCTGCCGTTGCTGGGTTTGATGTTCATGGCCTTTATCGGCCCGTTCGCGCAGGTAGGGCCGCTCTTTGCACCCGAGGTTATCAAGCCGGATATCGGCAAGATATCGCCGGTCAAGGGGTTCAAACGCCTGTTCTCGATGCGGTCAATCGTCGAGTTTGTCAAAGGTCTTCTCAAGCTTGGGATCGTGGGGCTGGTGGGATATGCTCTGCTGGCCCCCTTCTTCGGCAAGCTGGAGCATCTGGTCGGCCTGCCCGTAGAAACCATGATGAAGGAAATGTTGGCGCTGGTGCTGCGCCTGATGGCCGGCGTTCTGGTTGTGCTTCTGGTTGTGGCTGTGCTGGATGTGCTGTATCAGCGCAATGAGCACATGAAAAAGATGCGCATGAGCAAACAGGAGTTGAAAGACGAATACAAGCAGAGCGAGGGCGATCCGCAGGTCAAAGGCAAATTGCGCCAGTTGCGCGCCGAAAAGGCCCGTCAGCGCATGATGGCGAACGTGCCGAGCGCCACTGTGGTTATCACCAACCCGACCCACTATGCCGTGGCGCTTAAATACAATCCTGAAGAAATGGACGCCCCCGTATGCGTGGCCAAGGGGCAGGATAATATCGCCCTTAAAATTCGCGAAATCGCCGAGCAGAACAACGTTGCCATATATCAAAACGCGCCCCTGGCCCGTACGCTGTATAGCGTGATTGACATCGACGAGATCGTGCCGCCGGAGCACTATAAGGCCGTGGCTGAAGTGATTTCCTTCGTGTTCCGCCAGCAAGGAAAGTTGCCATGAGGCTGCCTGCGTGGGGCAAGACAGTGTTGCCCTGTCTATTGTTCTTGTTAATGTTCGCTCCCTGGGCGTTTTTGCAGGCGCAGGTCAGCATTCCCGCCGATATGGCGTGGCTGTCGCTGGCGGCAGAAAAATTTATAGCTGGGGCACGCATGAGCGAGGCTTTTCATGACAGCAACCCACCGCTTTGTTATCTGATATATCTGCCCGTGGCGTGGCTGAAAACCGTTGGGTTGCCTTTGTGGGTCGCGGGTTTTGCTTACGGTCTGGGTATTGTTGCCCTTTTTGCAACACTGGCGGCGCTCTTGATCCTGAGAACTGCCGCTTTAAGTCAGGCTGCTGCTGCTGCCTTGATCATCGGCTATTTGATGCCGTTGACATTTTTGTACCAGATAGAATTTGGCAATAAGGATCACCTGATCGCGGCGGCATTGCTTCCATTCCTGCTGGCACAGGCAGCGTTGTTGTCGCGTCCGCAGTGTGGGCGACCCCTGATCTGGATGACTCTGATATTGGCAACACCGTTTATCCTGATGAAACCGCATTACGGTTTGCTGCCGGCCTGTATGCTGGCGCAACGTTTTTTTTCCGGGCGCGGGTTCAAGGTTCTGCGCGACCCCGATTTCTTGTGCCTTGCGTGCGGGGTCATTCTTTATGGGCTGATTGTCGCCGTGTGGTTCGGCGATTATCTCAGTGATATTTTGTTGCGGGTGAGCCTTGAGCTTTATGCCGGCATTGTGATGTACGACGTCTTTAAAACGGCGGCGGCGCTGGCGGTTTTTTCAGGATTATTATGGGCCTTCGCCCACTTTGCCGAGGCTGCCTCTGAAGATAAGCGTTGCGCTAGGTTTCTGGCGGGGATGTCTTTTCTTGCTGTTATTCCCTTTGCCGTGCAGATGAAGGGGTTTTCGCTGCACATGATTCCGTATTTATCGTTGGCGATGCCGGCGGCAGCGATGATTGCGGGTTTCTATCTGCCGGTGCGCTACACGCAGCGCCAGCGTAGTCTGGGTTTGGCGCTGTTTTTTTTGGTGACCGGTTATGGTTTCAGTCTGGCCAACCCTTATACAACGCATAACGATTATCGCAATACGGCTGTGGCGGGCCTGCTCCGCAACAAAGCGGATTCCGGATTTCTGATGCAGTCGGCCAGTACCAACGTTGTGATACCGCTGTCCGTCTATACTGACAAGCCGCATGCCAGTCGCTTTTCCAGCTTCTGGTTCGTTCGCCATCTCTCGCACAGGCGGGATCCGGATCTGACGGCTTATTATGCAAGGATGGTGGCGGAGGACATGGAGAAGTACAAGCCCGGAGTGATCCTTCTCTATCACGAACCTGAACCGGAAGATGATGTCCTGGCGGTTTTGGGCCAGAACGAGTTTTTTAAAAAAGCATGGTTCCCTTATCGCAAACGCGACGCAATAAGGATTGTGCGGGAAGAGTTTTACAGGAGGCCTGCTGTTAAAACACCGTTTCACGAGATATACGATATATATATTCGTGAATAGGGCGTTTTTGTCGTAATCCACGCCTCGTCAGCTTTTCTCATTTATGCTAAGAATCACCGGATGAAGACCGATCACTCAGAATTCATATCCCGTCATCACAAACCGGCGTCTATCGAGCAGGAACGCGGCAAGGAAAACCCGTGGCGCGTCTGGTTTGCTTTGCTGCTGGTGCTGTTTTACATCGTGGTCTGCACGGTGGTGGCGATCTGGATGAATATCCAGAAAGAGGCGGTCATAGCCGCCGGGGTTGCCTTTGTCGTGGCGTTGGGCATCTCCTTCTTTATCCAGAAGACGTTGCATATTCGCAGCGCGCGCGAAAAAGAGCGTGAAATCCTGCATGAGGTTATGGAGGGCAGTCGCGGCGGACGCCTGATCACCGACGGGGCAGACAATACGGTTTACTCCAACCAGAAATTCCGCCATTTGTGCGAGGGTTTCGGCCCGCCGACGCTGAATACGCTGGCAAAATTGTTCCAAAGCGACGATAAGACGATGACTCATTTCCGGATGCTGTCGGATCAGGCGCAAAAAGGCCTGACGGATTCAATCGAGCTTTGCAGCCGGATCGATGACCGTGAAACCTGGTATATGGTGACAGTGCAGCCGGTATCAGGCTGGGCGGGATATATTCACTGGCGGATCGACGATATCACCGACAGGCGCGAGATTGACCGGGCCATCCGCGAGGAGCGCGAGAAGTTGATCGATTTTACCGACAACGCTCCGGTCGGGTTTTTCTCGGTTAATGAAAGCGGGCAATTTGTTTTTGTGAATGCCACTTTGGCCCGGTGGCTGGGCGAAGATATTGAAACATTGCTCAGCGGCGTACGTCTGCACACTTTCTTTCATGAAATTCCTGCTCATGCCCGGCCTTACGATATCGTTTCCAACGGCGGCGCCAAGCAAATGGCTGAAATCTCTATGAAGGGGCCGGGAGGAAAAACCTTCATGGCGGCGATCAATCAGGCCGTGGTGCATGAAGGCCCGGGAATGGTGCGGACGCGCGGCGTTGTGCACGACCTGACGGCAGAGCGCGCCATGCGGCAGGCGTTGAAAGTCTCCGAGGATCGGTTCCAACGCTTCTTTGAAGAAGCGCCGCTCGGGATCGTTATGCTCAACTCCGAGGGCGTACTCAACGATTGTAACCAGGCGCTGGCTTCCATGCTCTCTTATAAAATAGAGGATATCGAGGGACGCCATTTCGAAGCGCTGATCCATGAAGATTTCCGCGTCAGCGTGCTGTCGACTTTAAACCGGATTGAAACCGGCGGGTTGACCGCCCCGCTGGAAATCACTTTGCTTGGGCGGGATCGCAGCGTCGCGGTGCAAATGTTCGCCCGTAAACTGGTGGGCAGCGAAAGTCTGGTGTTGCATTTTATCGACCTCACGCAGCAGAAGCAACTGGAGGCGCAATTCGTTCAGTCGCAGAAGATGCAGGCCATCGGACAACTGGCGGGGGGCGTTGCCCACGATTTTAACAATTTGCTGACGGCCATGATCGGTTTTTGTGATCTGTTGTTGTTGCGCCACAAGCCGGGCGATCCGTCTTTCTCTGATATCATGCAGATCAAGCAGAACGCCAACCGGGCAGCTAATCTGGTCAGGCAGTTGCTGGCCTTCTCGCGCCAGCAGACGCTGCGCCCGAAGGTGCAGGATATTACCGACATCCTGACCGAAATTTCTCATCTGGTGCGCCGCCTGATTGGTGCAAATATCGAGTTGCAGGTGATCCACGGGCAGGACCTTGGTTTCGTCAAGGTCGATACCGGCCAGATGGAACAGGTGCTGATCAACCTCGCCGTCAATGCGCGCGATGCGATGGATGGCGGCGGTCACCTGACCATCCGCACATTCTCGTTCGAGAATAAGAAGCCCGTTGCCTGCGTGACCGATGAAATGCCCCCGGGGCAATGGGTGGCGCTGGCGGTTGAAGATACTGGATGCGGTATTCCACCGGAACTGATCACGCGGATTCTGGAACCGTTCTTTACGACCAAGGAAGTCGGGCAGGGCACAGGTCTGGGGCTTGCGACCGTTTACGGTATCGTGCGCCAGACAGGCGGTTATCTCGATATCAAGAGCAAGGTGGGTGAAGGCACTGTTTTTACCATCTATCTGCCGCGTGTTCAGGAAAGCGAGCGTCATGCTGAAGTGGTTTCGATCGAAACCACTTCCGATGATGATGCCGGACGCGATCTGACCGGGATGGCGCGCATTCTGCTGGTTGAGGATGAAGATGCGGTGCGTACATTCTCCGCCCGGGCGCTTGCCAACAAGGGTTATGAAGTGATGGAGGCATCGAGCGGTGAAGATGCCCTCAATGTTCTGGAGGCCAACAAGGATTATCCGATTGATCTGATGATCACCGATGTGATCATGCCGAACATGGATGGATCGACACTGGCCAAGACGCTGCGCACGCAGCGTGCCGACCTCAAAATCATTTTTATTTCCGGTTATACGGAAGAGAAACTGAAAGACCATATGGGTGAGAATATCTGGTTCCTGCCCAAGCCGTTCACGCTGAAACAACTGGCGGCGAAGGTGAAGGAAGCATTGGAGGGATAGATCAGGGCAAAAGGGCGTCTTTCACGCCCTTTAGTTTTTCCTGCAGTCTTTCATGCTGGCTATTCCATTGATCTCTGTACATTTCCGGCTCGCGCCGTTCCATCCAGTCGAGCCAGCCGGCAATATCATTGATCTCGGTGACTTTGGTCATGACCCGGTCAACCGGAGCGCCGCCCGCTCTTTCATATCCGGCGACAAAGTGATCCATCATGTTGTCGTCTTGCGGGACGGCACGGAAATCATGCAGAAGGCTTGGCATATGGCCTGAGAATGAGAAGTCGAGCAGTCCTGTAATTTTTCCCCCCTGTCTTAGTATATTACGCCCTGCATAATCGGCATGCACGAATCCGGGGATTGCGTGCTTGTGGTAATACTCTTTGGCGGCTACCAGAAGCTGGTTGGTCTCGTCGCTGAATTTTTGTGATGTCTTGAATCCCGTCGCCCATGATGCATCGGGCATGTGCATTTTATGGCGGGGAATTGTTTTGCCGTGCGCGTGGAAACGGGCCAGTAATTCACCGGCTTGTTCAAAGTGCGATTTTCGTTCCTCGGCGGTTGTGGTCTTCATAATGTCATTCCATGACAGCGGCTCGCCTTTGATGCGTGTCATTCTGACGATGCCGAAGAAATTCGGTGTTTGATGGTGGCCGAACAGGATGGGATCCTCGACCAGACGTGGTGTCAGAACGCCACCGAGCGATGCGCCTGAGATCAGTTCCAAATTCTTTGCCTCTATAGAAATATAGTCGCGGTCTGCCTTTCTATTCTTGGCAGGGACGCGTGGATTGGCATGGTTGAGGAATGCTTTGCTGACGGTTCCATCCTTATGATCGATGACCAAACCGCCCCAGCCGCTACCAATCACATCGGCGCCGCCACGGGCAAAGGCCGGGCAGAGTCGCTTGAGTTCGATGAATAATCCAGCTTTTCTGAGCTTCTCTTTCATGATTATGAAAATAATACAGGAGTGAGGATCGGTGCTTCAAGAAAATTATACCCAGATAATCCTGTTTTGTTCTCTTTTGGGCTTTACAAAGAGAACAAATAGAGTACGATTGCATGGTGATAAGTTGAATCGTAAGCAGGGATGGCGTTGCCGGACTGCGGAAACTGTGACAATAAAGGAGAACAAACCATGTCCGTAACAGCGCTGAAAACAGGTGACAATATGAGCCAGTCCCCCGCCGAAAAATCCAAAGCCCTTGATGCCGCTCTTGCGCAAATTGAACGCGCCTTTGGCAAAGGCTCGATTATGAAACTCACTGGTGAAAACGCCCATGTTCAGGTTGAAGCGATTTCTACAGGCTCGCTCGGGCTGGATATTGGTCTGGGGATTGGCGGTCTGCCGCGCGGACGGATTACCGAGATCTACGGCCCGGAATCTTCAGGCAAGACGACGCTGGCGTTGCAAGTGATTGCCGAGGCGCAAAAGGCCGGGGGCACCTGCGCCATCGTTGATGCGGAACATGCGCTTGATCCGGGTTACGCCAAGAAACTGGGCGTCAATGTTGACGAACTGCTGATTTCACAGCCCGATGCGGGTGAGCAGGCTCTGGAGATTGCTGATACGCTGGTGCGCTCTGGCGCGGTGGATGTGCTGGTGATCGACTCGGTGGCGGCGCTGGTGCCGCGCGCCGAACTTGAAGGTGAGATGGGCGACAGCCATGTGGGCTTACAGGCCCGTTTGATGTCGCAAGCGTTACGCAAGATTACAGGATCTATTTCCCGTTCCAACTGCGTTGTGATCTTCATTAACCAGATCCGCATGAAAATCGGGGTGATGTTTGGTTCTCCTGAAACGACAACGGGAGGCAATGCGCTGAAATTCTATGCTTCGGTGCGTCTGGATATTCGCCGCATCGGCTCGATCAAGGACGGTGAAACCGTTGTGGGCAATCAGACGCGCGTGAAAGTCGTCAAGAACAAGATGGCGCCTCCGTTCCGTCAGGTTGAATTTGATATCATGTATGGCGAAGGTATCTCTAAAACCGGAGAGCTTATTGATATTGGCGTACAGACAGGCCTTGTGGAGAAATCGGGAGCCTGGTTTGCCTATGACGGTCAGCGTATCGGGCAAGGCCGTGAGAATGCCAAGAAATTCATGAAAGACAACCCTGAAATCGCGGCCAAACTGGAAAACCAGATTCGCCAGCAAGCCGGGGTGGTAGCGGATGCGATGCTGACTGGCCCTGAGAGCCCGGAAGAAGCCGCAGAAGCACTGGATGGGCCCGTTGCTGCTGAACTTGCTAACGATGAGACTCCCGCAGGGCGCAAGGCGAAGAAGGCTGCCAGCTAAAATTCACGAATATAAAGGTTTGTTTCCCACACGCCTTTCAAAGAAGCCCCGGTCATCGCCGGGGCTTTTTATGTCAGCGTAGTGGCGCTATCATAGCCGTATGAAGCGGATCCCCAGAATACAGATCGCCGGTATTAAATCCCCTGAGGAGGCGCAATTATGTATTGATGCCGGGGCGGATGGTTTAGGACTGCTTTTGATGCTGGATTATCCGCGTGGAGATGCGATTTCCGTCACGCAGGCCCGCGCGATTGCCGACGCAGTGCCGGAGAGCATATGCACGGTTTTGATTACTCATAGCACGGCTCTGGATGAGATCGTCGCCAGCGTGCGACGAGCCGGTGTCAATACGTTGCAGATTCATAACGATTCCTGTAATGAAATGCCCTTATCCAGGATAGCCGATATTCGGCAAGCCTTGCCGGATATAGCGATCATCAAAGTTCTTCATATTCCGGCGTCTGTTGCTGGTAACTCTGAATACGCCTGCGCTCAGGCCCGTGCCTTGCTGCCTTATGTCGATGCGTTGATACTGGACAGTCAGGCCACTGAACATATTGACGGCCGCGATTACAGGACGCTTGGTGGTACCGGATGCCTGAACAACTGGGATATTGCGGGGGCGATTGTATCGGCCGTCGCGCCATGTCCTGTCGTTCATGCGGGCGGACTGACTCCGGATAATGTTTATGCGGCGATTGCGGCTATCCGCCCTTACGGGGTCGATGTTAATTCCGGCGTGCGGAAAAATGGTTTTGTTGATAAAGACCCGCAGAAAGTCAGGGCTTTTGTAGAACAGGCAAAATCGGCTTTTGCAAATACGGGGACGGTTTAGCCTTTTTCACGCATAATTCTTTGCTTGGCGCGTCCCCAGTCGCGATCTTTGGTGGCGGCCCGCTTGTCGTGGAGTTGCTTGCCTTTGGCAAGGGCGATTTCCAGCTTGGCGCGTCCGCGGGCGTCAAAGTAAAGCCGGGTGGGAACCAGTGTATATCCTTCACGCGTGATCGATCCGATCAGCTTATTGATTTCCCGCTGGTTCAGCAGCAATTTGCGGGGGCGCTTGGGCTGGTGTTGCAGATGCTTTCCTGCCTGCATGTATTCAGGGATATGGCAGTTATAAAGCCAGATTTCACCGTTATGCTCTCCGGCGAAGGACTCGTTCAGGCTGCATTGTCCGAGGCGCAGTGATTTGACTTCGGTGCCGACGAGGACAATCCCCGCCTGGAAAATCTCTTCCAGATGGTATTCAAACCGTGCCTTGCGGTTTTCTGCCACGGTCTGGTTGACTGAGATCAGCCCTGATTTCTTGTCCTTTTTCTGCGCCATGAGGTCTTTTTACCTCGAAGACGACAGAAAGCGAAGAGGTTTCAGGCGGTTGCCGAGGCTTTTTGCGGGTGGGCTGCCGTGAGCAGGCCTGCCGATTTCATGGTGGCGTCCACGATCTGTCGCGCTTTTTCTGAGGCCTTGACCAGTGGCAGCCGTACCTCATCCGTGCACAGTCCAAGACGGCTGGCGGCGTATTTCACCGGTGATGGCGATGTTTCAACGAACAAGGCCCTGTTCAGCGACGCAAGACGGTGGCTGACATCGGCGGCGATTGCCGGGTTGCCATCGGCCCAGCTATCTTGCAGTTCGGCGGCGAACGCAGGCGCAATGTTTGAGACGACGGAGATGCAGCCGTGCCCTCCTTCCTGCAGAAATTCGAGTGCCGTAATATCGTCTCCGGAAAGCTGGCAGAAAGGCTTCCCGATGGCGGCGGCGGTTTTCTTGACGCGGGCAATATCCGATGTCGCGTCCTTGACGCCGATAATATTCGGGAGGGCAGCCAGCCGGCTCATAGTATCCACAGACATATCCACAACGCAGCGACCGGGGATGTTGTAAATAATGATCGGGATATTAACGGCGCGGGCTACAGATTCATAGTGGGCGTAAAGGCCATCTTGTGTCGGTTTGTTATAATAGGGTGTGACGATCAGGGCGGCATCCGCGCCGGCATCAAGGGCATGCTGCGTTTGCTCAATGGTTTTTGCGGTTGCGTTGCTGCCGGTTCCGGCGATCACCGGTATTCTCTTCTTGACCAATGCGATGCCTCGTTCAACAATACGCCTGTGCTCGTCATTTGTAAGCGTTGGAGACTCTCCTGTGGTGCCGCAGAGAACGAGCCCATGAGTTCCCTGCTCGATCTGCCATTCAATCAGATCGTCAAAAGCAGGCCAGTCAATCTCTCCGTTTTTAAACGGTGTAATTAAAGCGGTTATCGAACCATGAAACATGACAGGGATATTCCTTTCTCGGTTTTGAATGTAGCGGCCTCCAAGGGTGTGCGCAATACGGGCCTTGCATTTTTGATGCTGTGCGTCATGGGAATGCCGGTTTCGGCGGCGCAGGCGGTGGATGACACTCAGGACGCGCCCAAGATCGCGATGACCAAGGAAAATCGTCAATTGATCGCGCAGGGGCTGCAGGCGGTGCAAAAGAAACGCTGGGTCGAGGCAAGGCAGATATTCGTCCAGACGCAGGATAAGGCTGCGATGGCCTTGTATGACTGGCTTTACTTCACGCGCACTGAAGGTGCTGTCGAATTTGATCGTATTTCCCGGTTCTTGCATGAACATCCGGACTGGCCGCGACAGGCGGAACTGAAGGAAATCGCAGAAAAATCAATGCCTGAGAGCATGGCGGACTCTTCTGTCATCGCTTGGTTCGATCGGTATGAACCACAAACCGCCAAGGGGATGTCACGTTATATGCAGGCCCTGATCGATCAGGGGCGCGGCGCGCAGGCGAAAGAAAAGCTGGAATCATGGTGGCCCAAAGCCCGGCTGGACAACCAGCAGCAAGTAGATTTTATCAGGCGTTATGCGCATCTCATATCGCAGGATGTACATGTGGCTCGTTTCAATACGGTTTTGTTCCGCCAGCAATATACAAACGCGCGGGCGTTGGCAGTTATGATTGGCAAGGGATATCCGGCATTGGCCGAGGCACGGATCGGTCTGGCCGGGAACCGCCCCGGAGTGGATCGCTTGGTCAGTGCTGTGCCAGCCTATCTGCAGGATGACCCTGGCTTTATGCTGGAGAGGTTGCGTTGGCGCCGGAAGAACAATATGGATTTCGGTGCGATAGAAATCCTTCACAACATGCCGCCGGTTGAACAGGTCCCGAATGTTGTGGAATGGTGGAAAGAACGCAACATCATGGCGCGGCGCCTGATTGAGAAGAAGGACTATCGTAGTGCCTATTTGGTTGTATCCAAGCATGGGATGAAAGAGGGTTCCGATTTTGCCGCTGCTGAGTTCATGGCAGGATGGTTGGCCTTGCGTTTCAACAAACAGGCAGATAAGGCTTTTACCCACTTTGAAGCTTTGTATAACGGCGCCAGCACGCCGATCAGTAAATCGCGGGGCGCTTATTGGGCGGGAAAGGCCAGCGCTGTTCTCGGACGTAATGATATTGCCCGCCAGTGGTTCCAGACAGCGGCGCGTTATCAGACGGCTTTTTACGGACAGATGGCTATTGCCGAACTGCAGGATGGGGATCGCCCGGCGCAACAATTGCCACCGGAACGTTCGATTGCCGCAGAAAGCCGCTTTCAGAGTATGTCGATTGTCAAGGCTGCACGATACCTGCACCAGGCTGGCGGCTACCGCAAGGAGGTTACGGAATTTCTGGATACCATGGCCAGCAATATTCAGGATCCCGAAGAATATTTGCTTGCCGCCGATTTCGCCGTATCTCTCGATCATCCTCATAATGCCGTGCGTATCGGCAAGAAGGGGCTTGAGAAAAATATCATGATGATGGATTACGCGTTTCCGACCATCCTTCCGCGCATGAGGAATGTGACGCAGGAGTGGGCTTTGGTTCACGGTTTAATTCGTCAGGAAAGCCAGTTTGATCGCGAAGCTATGAGTCCTGTGGGCGCAAGAGGATTAATGCAACTGATGCCGGCTACGGCCCGTGAAGTCGCGCGCAGGAAGGGTATACAGCACCAGACGGATTGGCTGTTGACGCGACCGGATCACAATATTGCCCTGGGTACGACCTATCTCGATCAACTGATAGATCGTTATGATGGGTCATATCCGTTGGCGCTGGCCGCCTATAACGGCGGGATGGGAAATGTTGATAAATGGCTGGCCCGTTATGGTGATCCGCGTCAAGGTGAGATCGACATGATCGACTGGATTGAACTGATCCCGTTTGATGAAACTCGCAATTATGTGCAGCGCGTCATGGAATCGACCTACATTTATCGCCTTAAAATGAAGGCTATTCAAAAAAGCGCCAGTGCGCCGCTTCATGTGTCGATGGACTAGGGTGAAACCCCTCGTAAGATCACTCTGTTTATTTGATATTCATTGAGAGATGTGAGTGCTTTTTTCCTCGCAAGAAAGATATTTTCCGTAAAAACATCGGCGTTGCCATGAAACTATATACAAAAGTATTGGGTCTGTTTTGAGACCATGTTAACTTGTACCATTAAAAAAAATTTAAAAATGAAAAGGTATAACATATGAAGATTTTGATTGCTGACGATCACACTTTGTTTCGTGATGCGTTGACTTTATACATTAACCAGATTGAGCCTGACTATCGCATCAGCGTCGCGCGCGATATCAAAGAAGTCGTTGAATTGCTTGAGGCGGATCCTGATTATAATCTGGTTTTACTCGATTATCGCATGCCGGGTATGAACGGTTTTCAGGGACTAAAAAAAATCCGGCAGACTTGGCCGAATATTCAAGTGGCATTGATGTCGGGGATAGCAAACGAAGAAGAGGTAAAAGCTTCTTTAGAACTTGGCGCCGTTGGCTATTTCCCCAAGACCATGCCGGGTCATGCGATGGTTAAGGGATTCCAGCAAATCGTGAAAGGTGAAAAATTCATCCCTGTGGATCATAATACCAACCGCCTGATGCCATCTTACGAGCCGCCATTTCAACCGGCGATGGACAAGGCGGCCAATCAGGATGGTTCATCGGATTCTGTTCACCTGACAACGCGTGAAATGGACGTTTTAGGCCATCTTTTGCAGGGGAAATCCAATAAATTGATCGCTTCTGCTCTGGGATTGCAGGTTGTAACGGTTAAGTTGCATGTTCGCAGCTTGTGTAAGAAGCTGGATGCGCAAAACCGCACGCAGGTGGCGCTGAAGGCGCGGGAAATGGGGATTCTGGATCAGTTTCTTCGTCCCTCGACCCACCAGGAAGCGGCGATCAACCCGATCAGCAAAAGGACGTAAACCCAGTTGGGTAGAAGCGGCGTGTCAGTCACGCCTGTAACTTGATAATTGTTACTGATTTTCAGGCCCAGCCAGCCATGGCCACCGAAATTCTTTCCGTTCTCAAGAAATCTGATATCGGGGGTCGCCTGGTCGACCAGCCAGTTCACGCTGCCGCCAGAGAGTTTTGCTATGGGCTGCAATATTTCGTCTGTTGTGCGCACGCCTTTCATCTCAGGAGGATTGATGTCACCAACAAGAGCAAAGCGTTCTTGCATACCGTCATCAAAAGTATAGATGCCGAGCTGAGTCGCCTCTATCCGCGCTTCCAGAAAACCGCTGTCTTGTGGCGTCAATTTGACGGTTTCCTGCTTGCCGTCGGGGCTGGTCATGGTGATGTCGAGCGGCGCGTCGTGCAGGGAACGCCTTTTTATGAACATGGAATTGCCGTCGAGCTCCACGACCAGAGCATTTTCTTCCAATTCCGGCTCCTTCATCAACCAATGCGCCAGACGCCGCAATAACTCGGTTTGTGGCCCGCCACCTTCGTAGCCTCGCGACCAAAGCCATATTTGATCGGAGGCTAGCTGGGCAATCCGGCCATCACCCACGCGGTTCAGCACAAGCAGGGGTTGATTGTTAAACCCTGACATGACGGTCTGTCCCGTTTTCGGTTGAATGCCGATTTGACGCAGCCATGATCCCCATCCGTGGCCGGATTCTGCCGTGTCTTTCCATTTCAGATCTTGTGTAACCGGATGCCTTTGTCCGATTTCAGTGATCGTGGGGAGGAACGAGTGATTATAAACGACGCCTGTGGGTTGGGCAGGCAGGATGTCTTGCAGGGCTGTGGTATATATGGATTCATCTCCGGCGAAAGAAGGGCCGCTGGCCTCAAGCAAGGCACCCCCCTTCTTAACATATTCGGCAATGTTGCCAAAATAGTAGGTGGGCAGAATGCGGTTGAGTCCATACCTGTCGAAAATAATCAGGTCAAAATCGTAAAGCTTTATCTCAAAAAGCTCCCTGAAGGGGAAGGCGATCAGGGAAAGCTCGTTGTGAGGGGTTAGATCAAGCTTGTCAGGTTCCCGCAAGATTGTGAAATGTACCAAGTCTACACCGGGATCAGATGTAAGGAGATTACGCCATGTGCGTCCCCCTGCATGGGGCTCCCCGGAAACCAGCAGCACCTTGAGGCGGTCGCGTACGCCGTTAATGATTAACGGAACCTTGTTATTCGCCAGGGTTAGTTCTCCATCTGTGCCTGAAGCTTCGATATACACCACATTCTGCCCGGCATGATTGACCTTGATTTGCAGGGTATGATCCTCGTTGATGGGGACTAAGTCGATCTTGCCCGGGCTGTTATCTTGCCGGATTGATACTGTAGAGAATTCATCGTCATGCGCTGAGGGGTCTTCAACCCGGTAGCGGACAGTGACTTCCTGCCCGACTATGCCGTAAGCGGGGGCTTCTACCACTACCATCTGGCGGTCGCGCTCGTTCTTGCGGCCTGTAAGCAAAGTATGGATCGGGCCGTAATCTTTGAAAAGGGAGGGATTCGCCGGGGCATCATGTACCTGACCATCGGTTATAAGAATGACTCCGGCTCTGCGGGCGGCCGGAACATCGGCGAAGGCATGGTCGACAGCCTCGAACAAACGCGTTTCACGGGCGGTGTCAGGCTCTTGTATAGGAGCTTCTATGATTCTGACGTCCAGTCCATCATGGCCTTCTAATTTTTCACGTAAATAACTCAAGGCCTTGTCAGTGCGCTGCATCCGATCCCCAGTTTTTTGCGAGGGCGAGCGGTCGACGACTATTGCAGTCACATCGCTCACAGGCTCCCGCTGTTCTTCGGCCAGAGAAGGGTTAAGCAAGACCAGCAAAAAACCTGCCGCGCAAAGGCTGCGCGTAATAATGCCTGTGCGGAACAAGGCTATAGACATTAGCAACAGTGAGCACGATAAAAGCGCAGCGAGCCAGAGCACGTTCTGTGGAATGAGAGGGGCGAAATGTATTGTCAGTGTCGCGCTGTTCATTATTGCCCCAGTCGTTCCAGAATATGCGGTATATGAACTTGATCCGCCTTATAATTGCCGGTCAGGGCATACATCATGACGTTTATTCCAAAACGTAACGACATCTCTTGCTGACGTGTGGATGAAGCGGGTGAAGATGCCCATGATGATATCCAGTCGTTACTGCCTATGATCAAAGACGATACGCCGTCACGCCCGCTGGCGCTGGTTTCTTCGATCCATAGAGTGGAGCTGCTATAGCGCCCGGGAAAACTATCGAGCAGATAAAAAGATTTTGTCAGGACGTGATCCTGCGGGATGATCATCAAGGGCGGTACATTCAGATTGCCCAGCAGACGCCGCAGGTGGGCGGCGTTTGCGCCGCCGCTGCCTGCACCGAAACCTGCAGGGGTGGTGCTCTGGTCGCGTGTGTCGATCAGGATGGTGCCCCCGTGGTCAAGATAAGCTTGTATCTTCTGCAGGGCTTTGCCGCTCAGGCTGGCTTGTTGCGGCGTGATGGCCCAGTATATCAACGGGAAGAATGATAAATCGTCCGCCTCCGGATTGAGGGCGACAATGCCGGCGGGTTCGGCCGATGTGCGTTGCGTTAATGCCTGGCTGAGACCGTCCAGTCCGCGCTGTGTCAGGCTATCGACCTCCGATACGCCAGTATGAATGTATGCCAGATAGAGATCTCCGGCATAATGAACGCGGTCTTCCGGCGTTTCGGCACGTGCCGATTGCGGGGCAATTATAACCAAGGCCATGAGTGCTGCGTGGCTCCAGCGCGGCAATGACCCGAACAATTGCCACCCGGCATGCAGGAAGATCATTGTCAACCAGTCAAGCAAGAACAATCCTAAAGCGCACATCAAAATAAAAGGCATCAGGTCGTGCTCGCTTATTTTCTGGTAGGTAAGCCGCTCGACGCTGACGGGCAGATCGGAAAAGGTTTTAAGGACGGGAAGACGCGCGCCAAGATTAAGAGATTTTTGGTAGCCAGTACGCCCATATATCCCCGGCGGATGCCGGCTATCGGGCATGATATCCTCGAATGAAGAAGCCGGTATAGGTTCCATGGTGATGTCAGGGCGCAGGGCATTGCCATATCCATCCAGCATGCTCAATGGTTGCAGGGCGCCGCTGAGCATTCCTCTTTCCGCAGGAGAAGAGCGGCTGCCCGCAAGTTGTACTGTCCTTTCCATCAGTTTGACAAATAATCCGGACAAAGCCAGATTAGACCAGTCAGGGGTTGCCGTCGTGTGGATCAGGACGATCAGGCCGCTATCCAAGTGATCAGCCGTAATCAACGGCGTTCCGTCTTCAAGCGCTGCCCATGTTTTACGCTCCAGTTCCGGTTCCGGCTCCGCCAGCAACTGGCGGCTGATGGTCAGGTCATTGGGAATTTCAAGACCGTAATAAGGACTCTCCGGATGAAAGGGCGCTAGCTTGGCTGGTTTGTCCCAGGAAAGAGTCCCTTCAATGCTGCGGTTGCCGCGGCGTAGAACAACAGGCGTCAGAAAAGTCTCGCCTTGCGTCATATTGGGGCCGCCAAACCGCAACAAAAGGCCTCCTTCGCGCACCCAGCCTTCAAGCCGATCGAGATCCTCAGGAGGCATTGCGCCAACGTCGGGCAAGATAATGACGGCAACATCCCTTTCTATCAGTTCCTCTATCGTGCCATAGCTGGTGTCAGCATAAGGAGTGAGCGCTTTGGTAAGGTAATGGGCAGGATTGGTCAAAGGCGCTTTTTCATCGGTGGACAGTCCGACAATTCCGACAGGTCGGCGCAAGGAACTGGTGTCCGTAACCAATGTTGATCCGGCGCTTTGGCGCCCTCCTAATTGCAGGCGGCTGACTTGCGACTGCATGGCGGGGGGGAGGTCTAGAGAAACTCTGTACGCGATTTTCCTGCCGTCTGTGACGAGGTCGTTTGCGTCAATCAGGCGGCCATCTTTTGTCATCGCTTGTAAGGTCATAGGGATGCCAGCAGGAGTGCCCGACGGAACCTCTATCAAGGCAGTAATCTCTCCGGCGTTGTTTTTCTCAGGGCGTAGTAAAATTGGCCTTTGCGATTTTCCTGGTTCATAGAAAGTTAATCCGCCCTGCGACTGCAGGATTCGGATCAGCCGATCAGGTTTTGCATCGGCAATCCCTGATGAAAGCCAGTAGCTTTGCAGGCCTGATTCTCCTTCCTTCCTTGAGAGCAATTCAGAAGTAGCTTCATAATCGGAAAGCCAGGGCAGTGGCTTCAGGCCGCGCAAAGCGCCTTGCGCATCGCCCGCGGTTAAGGGGCCTAACAGAAGAGACTCAGATTTGCCAGGCTCGGGGGTGGTGGTTACGATATAAACGGAGCGTCGCTCCCGGCTGGCCCGTTCTACCAGGTCATATGCATGCGCTATTTGCAATTTCCATGTTTGCGCGCTAGACCAGCCGTTATCAAATACAATCCGCACTGGCCCGTTGCCTGAGAGGTTGCCGCCCGGATTGAGGACAGGGCGCGCCAAGGCCAGTATAATCAAGGCGGCTACCAGAATCCGTAAAAGCAGAATGGGCCAAGGCGTTTTGCTGGGAACCTGCTTGCGGGCTTCAAGCCCGGACATGAACCGAGCCGCGGGAAATATGATCAGGCGTGGAGCCGGGGGAGTAACCCGCAACAGGAACCACAGCAAGGGCAAGAGCGCCAGCCCTGCCAGAACCCAAGGGTTTAAAAAAGCAAATGTGCCAAACTGACCACTGATCATGCCAGTCCGTCTCCTTTGCGGTTTTTGCACATGACATGCCATAAAGCCTGCAAGGTCTGCTCGGCAGGAATATCCGTCCTATGTTGTATGTAGTGCCATCCGTTATGATGGCAGATAGATTTCAATTCTTGAATATGAGAGTTTATCTTCTCGCGGTAACTCTCCCGAATGGTGTCGACGTTTATGATGTGATGACGCTCGCTGGACTGCGGTGATTCAAAAACAACACGGCCTCGGAAAGGCAGATTGAGTTCGGCAGGGTCGAGAACCTGAAGCAACAATACATTGACCGTACGCCCTGCCAAGGCATGAATTGATTTTTCAATATCGGCAAGAGGGGAAAGAAAATCCCCGGCCAGTATGACGGTGGCGTTTCGGGCAGGCTCACGCATCAGGCGATGCGGCAGCGATGCGGGGTCTTCTTCCAGAAATTTTTCGCCCAAGACCTGCAAGGCCGATTCCCCTTTGGCAGCGCGCAAGCTGCCGTCAAGCAGGCCTGCAATTTCTCCCGCGCGGGCGGCAAGCAAGGTCGTCGCCAGCAGTAAGGTTGCAGCAGCATCCTGCTTCGTCGGCAGGATGCTGCGTGAAGCGTAGTGCATATTATGATCGCGCTGACACCACAACAGTACGGTCTGCGTGGTTTGCCATTCTTTTTGTCTGACGTATATACGTTCGCTGCGTCCCGATTGCCGCCAGTCGATATCCTGCGGCCGGTCGCCGGCCTGATATTCGCGAAATTGCCAGAATTTTTCACCCACGCCAGCACGCTTTTGCGTATGTTCACCCATGCGTGCGGATGCGGCGGCTTTCTCCGCCGCCACCAATAATTCCGGCAAGCGGCCAGCCGCCTTTTCCGCGGCCATACGCAATCCCAGTGCGTTCAGTGCGCTGCGTGTTAAGCCATGGATGCGGGTTTGAGCGGGCATTGTACGAATAACAGGTTAACAGTAAAGTTTTACAGACCCTTGGTCATATCCTGAATAACATCATGCAGGCTGACGCCATCGGCACGCGCCTGATAATTCAGGGCCATGCGGTGTTTCAGAATAGGCTCGGCGAGGTCAAGCACATCGTCAATCGATGGTGCCGGGCGTCCCTCAAGCAGGGCTTTGGCACGGCAGGCCAGCATCAGCGCCTGTGATGCGCGCGGCCCCGGGGCCCATGTCACGTAATCGTTGACCATTTTGGCAGCTTCTGCGCCGGGGCGGCCGCGGCGGACGATCTTTAGAATGGCATCGACCACGCTTTCGCCAACAGGCGTGTCGCGAACCAGCGATTGTATATCCAAGAGGTCATCGCCCGTGAATACGGCTTTAATGTCTTGTTCACGGTTGGTCGTGGTCACCAGCATGACCTGACGCTCGGCATCGGCATCGGGATAATCGATATCCACTTGCATTAGAAAACGATCAAGTTGAGCTTCGGGGAGTGGATAGGTTCCTTCCTGCTCAATCGGGTTTTGCGTCGCCATGACATGGAAAGGCTTGGGAAGGTCATGGGGCTTTCCGGCAACGGTCACCGACCCTTCCTGCATGGCTTGCAGCAAGGCCGATTGTGTGCGCGGGCTGGCGCGGTTGATTTCGTCGGCCATCAGGAATTGCGTGAACACAGGCCCCTCGATAAAGCGAAAGGCGCGTTTGCCCTTTTCATCTTCCTCCAGTACCTCAGAGCCCAGAATATCGGCAGGCATTAGGTCGGGAGTGCACTGAATACGTGAAGAGGCGATGCCCATGACTTTGGCCACGGTATCGACCATCAATGTTTTAGCCAGACCCGGCACTCCGATCAGCAGCACGTGGCCGCCTGACATCAGGGTAATAAATATTCGATCCAGCGCTTTATCTTGTCCAAAAATCACCTTGCCGACTTCGGCGCGCGCTTTTTTTAGATCGTTGGCGGCTTTTTCCAGGCGCTTTTCGATATTGACCGGATTGGCGGACGTGGACAAGGGACTGCTCACGGTAGGGCTCCTGCGCTAAAATAAAGAAGAATCTGTTAGGTGGTTGCTATATTAGTGCTCTTATTGGATTTGCACAGAGGAAACAGGGTTTATGCACGATCTCTTCTACAGGGAAGATGTGTTTCAGGATTATGACCACGGCGACAAGCGTCGGAGGGGAATCGATTTTACCGTCGATTATCAAGGGCGCTGGTACTTTCATGGCCTGCAGAGCCCCGGCCCGATCAAACGAAAGTCCCTGGCGGCGCTTTTCGGCGGCGCGGGCGAAGGATTTATGGCGGGCAAAGGATTGCAAACTGATTCTGAGGGATGCTATTGGCTGGCTTCGCCGGAGGGGTGTTATCGGGTTGAGGTTGAAGACGTGCCTTTTATTATCACTGATTTTAATATCCATAATCATGATATTGATCTATTGACGAATTTTGATGAATGTATCCCGCTGGGGCCGGGGCATGATGTGGTGTTAAGCGCCGAGCCAAGGCAGGGCGTGGCTGTTTTTTACGCCCGTGTCAGGGATGGATTATGGGCACGCTTTTCAACCCAGGCACATAATCGGTTTGTGAACGATGTCGTAAGGGATGTTCAGGAAGGTTATGAGTTTTCCAGCCGAGGCCGGACATACAGGTTTTCGATCGATGCGGAGCGTTAAGACAGTAGAATTGCCTGCGTGGGCGCAGACGGAGCAGGCGCAAGCCGTGATGAAAGCCTTGAATGATGAAGGAGCCTTGCAGACTCTTTATGTGGGCGGCTGCGTTCGTAACCACCTGTTAGGTGTGCCTGTCAGCGATATCGATCTGGCAACGGTTCACACACCGGAGCAGGCAATCAGCCGTTTGCAGCGCGCTGGTTTTGGCACTGTGCCTACAGGTATAGATCACGGGACGGTGACGGCGATTGCAGAGGGACTGACCTTCGAGGTAACATCGCTGCGTCGCGATGTCAGCACGGATGGCCGCCGCGCCGTTGTGGCTTATACGGATGATTGGGTGGCGGATGCGCAGCGCCGTGATTTTACCATCAATACATTGCTGATGAGCCAGCAGGGACAGGTTTACGACCCTACCGGTTGCGGGTTGGCCGATCTGGAGGCGCGACGCGTTGTTTTTGTCGGCAATCCTGCGGAGCGCATAGCTGAAGACTACCTGCGCATTCTGCGTTTCTTTCGTTTCCACGCTACCTACGGACGGGGCAACCCTGACCAGGCCGGACTGGCGGCCTGCACGGCGGGGGCGGCAGGGATAGACACATTATCGCGCGAGCGCATAACTCAGGAAATCTTAAAACTATTGGCGCTGGCAGGAGCGGGAGACACATTGTCTGTTATGGTGAAGGCGCGCGTCGCCGCAAGATTTTATAAGGCGGATTTGCCGCTTGATAGGGTTATTGGCTATTTCGATATGCAATCTTGTAACCGGGCTGTTCATGCGCTGGCGCGTTTGGCTGTGACCGTTGCGTTCGATCACGATTTTATCAAGGAGAATTTCGCTCTCAGCAACGCTCAGATTCTTTTCCTAAAAAACATGGCATCTGCGATTGAAGAGTTACAGGTCAGGGATAGATGTCATATCAGGCAGTCGGTTTATGCGTTTGGAAACGAAGCGACGGCGCAGGCTCTTTTATTCTGTTTTGCACAGGGGCAGCATGAGACGGATGGTGATGAATCCTTGCTGGCGCTTGCCAAAGCATGGCGACCGCCGGCCTTCCCTCTTGCGGGTGCCGATGTTTTGGCGTCGGGAATTAAGGCTGGGCCTGCGGTGGGGCGGATTCTCGCGCAGGCCGAGATCTGGTGGCGCGCTGCTGATTTTGTGCCGGATCGCGCGGCATGTCTGGCGTGGCTGCAGCGGCATGTGTCGCAACAGATTGAGTAGAGCAGACGAAAACCTGACGCAACCGCCCCTGCCAGTCCTGTAAATATATAGGCGAGGATCCTTTATCTTGTGAGAAAGCGAGGCGCATGCCGTCGGCTTCCAATTCTTTCACAGATTCTGCCGTTAGAACTACATTATCATGCTCGATAACGCTGCCAGCAGCGAGGCCTTGAGTCATTTGCCGTATCTGATGTTGCAGAGCCATTTTTTCACGAGCTGATTTTCTTGTCATATTTTCCTCTATTGTAATTTTATTGCTCAAATAATAATAAAGAGCTTTGTTTCTGTCTTAATGTGCTGGTTTTAGCATAACTAATGTCGTGTAGGTCATCTAAATTTTATTACCGAGCTATGACTTTAATGCAATGCAACATAGAAAAATTGCCATAACAATTTAAATCTATTTGCATAATCATTGTGGGCTTTGTATAACCCTTTTTGTGGCATTTTTGTGAAGGCTTTGTTAAAAATTTGCCATTGGTTGAGGATTGTGCTCCCGGTTTTGAGAAGGAATTGTGGATGCAGGGTAAAACTAGACTGGCTTTTAACGGCGCTGCTGCTGATGGAATCTCTGTACCTGTTGAAGGCTTGACCTTCCTTATTCGCACGGATGCTCGTTTTGCCACGGACGGGTTTAGAAAGAATCTGCTGGTGGCCATTCAGCAAAATTCTGCCGGGGCAGTCTTCAATCCGCGTGCTGCCGGGGCTGTAAACGGCTCTGACGTCGAGTGCGCAATCATGAAATCTGTACATGAGGCTTATCAGGAGTGGGGCCATACGGTTCTTGATTCCATCTCCCGCCACGTAAATTATAATCTTTATGATATAGACGATATTGTTCGCCAGCGTCTGAACGTGGAGTTCCATGACTCGCATGCGCTGGCCGAAAAAATTGCTAAGAATGCGGATGAATTTCTGGCATCCCTTCCTGCGCGGTGCCCTGAAACGCCGACAGTTTTTGTTTCTTTGGATGAGATGTTTCACCGGTGCCGTTCGCCATGGAACGAGATTGCATTTTCCCGGCTGTTCTCATTGAAAGGAGATCAGCAATTTGGCTATATAGCCCGCCCTGGCAAGGAAGCGATTGAAAGCCAAGTGCAAAGCCTTTTATCGCAGGTGAAGAGTTTGAAAGATCAGACGGGCAGAGATGTTGAAATCGTCCTGCTGGAAGACAATGTCCGTCACGCCAAGATGCTGAATTGGGTGATTGATCTTATGGATCGCCAGGGCGTCTTTAACCACGCAAAGGTTGCTTGCATCTCGACATGCTTCTGTAGCGCTTCTCAGGAGGAGCGTCAGGCCATCGTCCATAACGGGCGCTCCATTCCCCTTGTGGCGGCGGTGGAATTCAGCTCCAAGAATTTTGAAGTATCGACGCCGCGCGACCTTTTCTTTGATGGCTACGTCGTAGAAGTGGACGGCGAAATAACCCGTCTGCCGGGATTGTTTATGGATGTTGAGAAGCTTTTTAAAGTGTGTCCTGACAAGGTGGAGAGCTTTACCGAGGAAATACGTGGGGCTAGTTTGCGCTTCTGTGAAAGAATAGAAAAGGAATGGGGGGTTCCCGTGCCGATGTCATGGTTTACGGGCGCGAAGGCCATCGCCGCTGTGACCGGCAAGACGCCAGGGAGCCGCATGGTTGAGGTTCTGAATGATCTGGATCTGCAATTGAATAAAATTCCGGCAGCGGTCATTCAGCAGAGCGATCCCAAGAACAAGCCTGCGTAAAAGGCAGGCTGGTTTTCCTTTATGACTAAAATTCCTGTGATTATCGACTGCGATACCGGCCGCGATGATGCCCTGTCGATCTGGCTGGCTTTGGCGCTGGGGTTTGATGTGCAGGCTGTCGTCGCCTCCTATGGCAACACCACTCTTGAGAATGTATGTGAGAATTCTGCTCGTGTGCTCGCTTTGGCAGGACGCTCAGATATCCCTGTATGGCAGGGGGAGAGCCATCCTTCATGCCTCCATCGCGGTATTGAAGAAATTCTTCTGCCCAAGCAAGAGGGGGCAGGGAACGGGCTGTGCAATCTCGAGTTGCCGCGTTCTGGAAGACAGGTAGAAAAGCTCGGTGCTTGTGAGCGTGCGGCAGAGCTGGCCAGGATATCTGAAAGAAGAGGCCCTGTTGATTATGTTATTCTGGGGCCGGCGACTAACTTTGCCGCAACTTGCGCGGCGTTAGGAGAAAAGGCCCCGCACGTTATATCCCGTGTGACCATGATGGGAGGAAAGCTCAGCACCTTGTGGGACGAGATGCCGGGTGCTGATTTTAATCTAGCCTGTGATCCCTTTGCCGTTCAGGAACTGCTCCGGCAGGGATATCGCCACGGGTTTCCCGTACGTTTCGTGCCAATGAATGTAACGTGGCCGATTGTACTGGATATGGATGAATTGCTGCTGCTAAAGGCTGTTTCGGTCATTGCGCAGACGGCTAAGGATTTGATGATTGTCCATGCGCGTCATTTTGCTCCTGAACCTGTTTTTCGTTTTCATGATCCCTGCGTCATCCTGTCTTTGACGCATGATCAGTATTTCAAAACGTACCGAGGGCAGGTGAATTGCGACGAGATTCATTCCGACTGGGCGCGTTTACAGGAATGTCACGAGGGGCTGCCCTTCTGTATTTTTGAGGCGGATTCAGGATTTAGAGCGCTGTTGCTCAATGAAATTCTCGAGCGTTTGCAGATCAAAAGGACTTAAGGCCACTTTGCCTCAGGTGGCAGCGACATGAGGATCGCCTCGGTATTGCCACCGGTTTTCAAACCAAATTGTGTGCCACGATCATAGATCAGGTTAAACTCAGCGTAGCGCCCGCGTTTAACCAGTTGGTGCTCGCGTTGTTCTGTCGTCCAGTCCTTATTCATATGGCGGCGCACGATCCGAGGGTAGATATCGATGAATGTGCGGCCCACATCCTGCGTAAAGGCGAAATCCGCGTCTTTGTTACCGCTATCAAGGTAATCGTAGAAAATGCCCCCCACGCCGCGCGCTTCATTACGGTGTTGAATAAAGAAATAGCGATCGCACCATTCTTTATATTCCTGATAGGAGACGGGCGGGTGGCGGTCACAGCAGGCCTTGAGTGCCGCATGAAAATCGGCGGTATCCCGCTCATCCGGAAACATGGGATTTAAATCGGTGCCGCCGCCAAACCAGCTTTTCGATGTTACGATCATGCGCGTGTTCATATGGATGGCCGGAACCAAAGGAGATTGCATATGGGCGACCAGCGAAATCCCGCTGGCCCAGAATTGCCCTCCGTTTTCCAGCGCGCCAGGAATCTGCTTACGGAAGTCTTCATTAAAATGGCCATAAACTGTAGAAATATTCACGCCTACCTTTTCAAAGACCCGTCCGCGCATGAGGGACATTTCACCGCCACCGCCTCCTTCGCGCTCCCATGTTTTGCATTTAAAACGACCGGGGGCATGGGCGGAGAGGCGTGTGCCGGTGAGTTCATCTTCAAGAGCTTCAAACGATTGGCATATGGTATCCCTGAGAGAGCGGAACCAGATAACGGCCCTGTTTTTCATATCGTCAGCGATCGGTACGGTTTGCGGTTTCATGGTCGCACCATTGATTGAAATACGCTATCAAGTCAATATGAATTTTTCATAACTTAATTTTTGTTGTAAGTGCTTGTTTATGATGTGAGAAGGCACTCCAGTGAGGACTTGCATCATGCCGTAATTCCAAGTAAACGCTTTCGATGGGGTTCCCCTGAATCCTTGTATCTTCGTATCTTCTGATTAATTCTGAGGCTTCTTACATGAGTGCTCATATAGCCAATTCCGATTCCGAAGACGGTCAAACCCGCCGCGATTTCCTTCTACTCACCGCGGGGGCTTTTGGCGCCGTGGGGGCGGGGTGCTTTGCGTGGCCGTTTATCGATTCCCTCAACCCGGCGGCCGATACGCTGGCGATGTCGACGGTTGAAGTCGATCTGACACCGATTCAGGAAGGGCAGGCCATAACCGTTAAATGGCGTGGCAAACCGGTTTTCGTCCGTCACCGTACCGCCGCAGAAATTGAGCAGGCGCGTGCTGTGAAGGTAGAGGAACTGCGTGACAGGGAAAGTGATGCCGATCGTGTCAAGAAAGATCAATGGCTGATTATGGTGGGGGTCTGCACCCATCTGGGATGTGTGCCGCTCGGTCAGAAAGAAACCGATCCCAAGGGTGATTTTGGCGGGTGGTTCTGTCCGTGTCACGGATCGCACTATGATACATCGGGGCGCATTCGCAAAGGGCCGGCGCCGAAGAATCTCTCGGTTCCCGAATATAGTTTTATCAGCGATACCTTGGTCAAGGTCGGTTGATTATCGAATATCACAGTTTACGGAGTTATCTAAATGAGTAGTGGTCAACGCGCAGAGTTCAAAAATCCGGTTGTAAGCTGGATTGACGAGCGGCTCCCGGTCTTCTCTATGATGCAGAAGGAATATGGCGTATTCCCGACGCCGCGTAACTTCAACTATTTCTGGAATTTTGGCGCGATTGCCATGGTGATGTTGATTACCATGATCGTCTCAGGCATCGTTCTGGCAATGCATTATACGCCGCACGCCGATCATGCGTTCAGCTCTGTGGAGCGCATTATGCGCGATGTGAATTGGGGCTGGATGATCCGCTATATTCACATGAACGGCGCTTCCTTTTTCTTTATCGCTGTTTACATCCATATTTTCCGCGGCATTTATTACGGTTCCTACAAGAAGCCGCGCGAGTTGCTATGGATTTTGGGGGTTATCATTTACCTGTTGATGATGGCGACCGCATTCATGGGCTATACCCTGCCGTGGAGCCAGATGGGTGGATGGGCCGCGACCGTGATTTCCGGCTTCTTTACCGCCATCCCGGTTGTGGGAGATATGATCCAGACATTGCTGTTGGGCGGTTTCTCGGTCGACAACCCGACACTGAACCGTTTCTTTTCGTTGCACTATCTTTTGCCGTTTTTGATTTTCGCCGTTGTGTTCCTGCACGTATGGGCGCTGCATGTTTCCGGTTCGAACAACCCGCTCGGCATCGATGTCAAGGGGCCGCAGGATACGCTGCCGTTCCATCCGTACTACACAATGAAAGATACGTTCGGTCTCGGCGTGTTCCTGCTGTTGTATGTGATCGTTACTTTCTTTTTCCCGAACATCTTTGCGCACCCTGATCATTTCGTGGAATACAATCCAATGGTAACGCCGCCGCATATCGTGCCGGAATGGTACTTCCTGCCATTCTACGCCGTACTGCGTGGCCTTACATTCGGCGTAAACCCTTATATTGGCTTGTCGCTGTTCGCTCTGATCGTTGTCATGGCCCCGGTATATTGTGGTGCCGACAAGAAAACCGGACTGTGCAGCATAATCTGTGTGGTGGGTCGTAAATATGCCGTGTTGCTGTTGGCGATTGCCGCAGTGGCTTTTGCTCTGGGGTATCTCTCTCAGGTTGAAAAGGCGACAGGCGGCGCCCTGATTTCTCTGCCGCTTTCCAATCTGGTGTTTGTCAATGCCAAACTGGCAGGGGTTCTGGCTATGTTTGGATCTGTGATCCTGCTGGTGTTCCTGCCGTGGCTGGATACGCACCCGGTTCGTAGCGCCCGATTCCGCCCGTTGTTTAAAACCGCGACTTTGTTGCTGGCGATTGATTTTGTGATTCTTGGCTATGTAGGCATGGAGACTGCGGATGCCGCTCTGTTTGGCGTTATCCCCTTGTTGTGGATTGGCCAATTGGGCACGGGTTATTACTTTGCTTACTTCCTGATGCTGCTGCCATGGCTGTCTCGTAATGAAAAGGCACAGCCGCTTCCGGCCAGCATCAATGAAGCAGTGCTTAAGGCATAAGAGATACGGAGTAAATATGATGTCGATTAAAAAACTGGCTCTTGTGACCTGTGTTGCGCTCTCGGCCTTGTCCCCGGCTTCAGCACGGGCGGCGGAGGGGGGGGCGTTGCCGCACCTGTCGTGGTCGTTCGAAGGCGTAAACGGTACTTATGACCGTGCGTCGTTGCAGCGGGGGTTCAAGGTTTACCGTGAAGTTTGTGGCGCTTGCCATTCAATGGATAAAGTCTATTACCGTGATCTTGAGGCTTTGGGATATGACGAAGACCAGATCAAGGCGGTTGCAGCGGAATACACTTTTATAGATGGGCCGAATGATGAAGGGGAGATGTACGAACGTCCAGGGCGCCCCAGCGATCCGTTCAAGGCGCCGTATGCCAGCCGTGAGCAATCCATGTATGCAAACAATGGCGCTTATCCGCCCGATATGTCCTTGTTGGCCAAGGCCCGTCATGGAGGAGCCAACTATATTTATGGAATTCTGACGGGATACGGTCATGCCCCTGAAGGTCATGAGGTTCCGGAAGGGAAGTACTGGAATACCATGATGCCGGGTCACATAATAGCCATGGCGCCGCCGTTGCAGGACGGGCAGGTCAGTTATGATGACAATGCTTCGCAAACGGTCGATCAATATGCAAAAGACGTAGCGACTTTCCTGACTTGGGCTTCCGAGCCACATATGGAAGATCGCAAGCGTGTCGGCATAACCGCCTTCCTTTTCCTTCTGGTCTTTACCGGTGTCATGTATACTGTAAAGAAGAAGCTCTGGGCCAAGATTCACTAAGCCAGACTTCCAGAACAGGATTGTGTGATGGCTGGTAAAGCTCCGGCTCAGTCTGCTACGGCGGCGCTTACGGAAGATCAGATACGCATGCAGGCGCGGGCCTTGCTTATGAAATCGAAGATTTACAGGCTGCTGGCCCTGATCTTTGCTTTTACGGGGCTGCTTATCTTTGTGGTTTTATATCTGCGGAACATTGAGGGCCATTTTTTCGAAGCTTTGCGGCAACCTGTTACCGTGGCAATTATTCTTGTGCCATTTTTACCAGCTATTGTTTTGTCAATTCTGGGGCAGAAGGCCGAAAAGGCTTTTTGGGCGCTGATGCAACCTGCCGGATCGGAAAAAACTGAAAAAAAGTAGAGTTTATCTCTGATGCGTGACAGTAAGCATAGATCCTCATTTCCGGTTTGAAGAAGTGCAGTCGGCGCAATGGTTGGCGGGACGATGCCGCCTGTAGGCTGGTGTTTCCCCTATCTTCCTTTCGAGCATAGCGAGATATTGGCGGATCAGGAACGGTCTCTTGAGTTGTTCCATCCATGCGGCAAGACGACCCTGTGGGGTACGATTATGCTGCGTGGCACTATGAAATAATCCAGCGGTTTGGACGTTTCTCTCATAGAAATGCCATATTGGCACGAAAGAATACTTTAGCAGAAGATAAGAGTATCTTGCCCAACCCGGTGCCGGATTCTAAAATGAATCTTTCAGGCCTTGGTCGGAACCAGTTGATTTCAAATATAATTTTGGATGCGGTGCAGCAAGCGGCTTGAAGACTGTCAGGGATGTCCTTTTTATACAGAATGCGCGCACATTGATTATTGCTACACCATCGATGGTTCTTTTGAATGTGATCAGCGGCGTTTGCGTGCTGTTGTGGGGCTTGCGCGGCGTGAAGCTGGGCATGACCAAGGCTTTCGGTCAGGGGCTGCACAGGGCTATTTCCTGGGGTACGCAGAATCGTGTGCGCGCTTTTCTCTCCGGGATTGGTGTTACAACCCTGCTGCAAAGCTCTACAGCCACAGCGATGATCGTGGCATCGTTCACCGGGCGGCGGATGATGACGGGCGCGGCGGCTTTGGCTGTGATGCTGGGCGCCGATGTCGGCACTACGCTGGTGGCGCAGATCCTGACGTTTGACCTTAGCTGGCTGATGCCATCAATGTTGATTTCAGGGTTTATCATTTATACCGTTTTTGAAAACAGGCCAGGTCGCCTCTCTCACTTTGGCAAGATGCTGATAGGCTTGGGCACTATGCTGCTGGCGCTGTCTTTGATCAAGCAAGGCGCCGCGCCTTTGCGTGAATCCGATGTCTTGCCCGTGGTTCTGGAATCTCTGGATCAGGATCCTGTATTGCTGGTGATGATTGCTGCATTATTGACGTGGTTGTGTCATTCGTCGCTGGCGGTGGTGCTGTTACTGGGGTCTTTGGCGGCAGCCCAGATCGTTCCGCTCCACGTGGCGATGGCGATGGTTCTGGGCGCTAATCTGGGTGGCGTGATTGCGCCGCTGATTGCAACCATAAAAGACGGCCCTGAAGCTACACGGGTTCCGGTAGGTAACTTGTTAATGCGATTGGTTGGGGTCATTATTATCCTGCCGCTGCTGGAGCCTGTCCAGACCATTATTCAGACGATTGCAGATGATCCTGCGCGGGTTGTTGTCAATCTGCATATGTGCTTTAACATCATGCTGGCTTCTTTGTTTCTGCCGTTTACCGGAGCGCTTTATGGCTTGACCCTGCGTCTTATTCCTGATCGCCCCGATGCGGATGATCCGGGTCGCGCGCGCTACCTCGACGAGAAACAACTTGATATTCCGGCAATTGCACTGTCCTCGGCGGGGCGCGAAGCCTTGCGTATGGCCGATCTTGTGCAAAGCATGATGGAGGACACCATCGTTGCATTGCGTACGAACGATGAAAGCATCGTGTATCGTATTCGCGCCCGCGACGACGTTCTTGATAAGCTCAATAAGGCGGTCAAGCTTTATATGGCCAAGATGGCGCGCGAGTCTCTTGATCCTGAGGATACGCAACAATATGTTCGGACTCTTACGTTTGCCACCAATCTTGAGAATGTCGGCGATACCATCGATAAAAGCCTGATGGAAATGGCGCTTAAGAAAATCCGCGAGCATAAAAGATTTTCAGATCGCGGCTGGCAGGAGATTCAGGATATTCACAACGCTGTGCTGGAGACAGTCCGTCTGGCGCAAAGCGTCTTTGTCAGCAATGATACCAAGCTGGCGCGCCGCATGATAGAGGCCAAGGAGCAATTGCGGAAGGCTGAACAGCAAGCTACACAGAACCACATGGAACGCATTCGCGAAGGCGTGCCGGAAACTATAGCCACCAGTGGCTTGCATCTGGATATCATCCGTGATTATCGGCGTATTAACAGTTATATGTGCTCGGTGGCATATCCTATTCTGGAAGAGGCCGGTTTACTCTACGGCACTGCGTTGAAGCCGGAGAAACCTGAGGATCCCGCCGACTCGGTGCTGTCGTCGACAGAAATGGAATCTTGATATTTTCCCTATCTCATGAGGCCGGCAGGGCTTTAGCTGTGGAGCTGATTATGCCACAATAGCGGCGTTTCAAAAGAAAATAACTCTATTACAGGAGAGCATGCATGTCGACTTCAGCCGCAGCGAAAGCGAGTCCTACGATGAACGATAGCCAGACCATTCTAAAAACCTTGGGGTTGAGCGGCCCTGATTTCAGTACCGGTGATCTGGTTGTGCGATCGCCGATTAACGGTGAACAATTGGCATCCCTGCGACAGAATAAACTATCCGATGTCGGTGTTTGCGTGGCGCGTTCTCAGGCGGCGTTTCGTGAATGGCGCACTGTGCCGGCTCCCGTGCGCGGCGAGCTTGTACGGTTGATTGGTGAAGAACTGCGCGCCAGCAAAGAGGATCTCGGCAAGCTTGTGACGCTGGAGTGTGGCAAGATCCTTTCCGAAGGTTTGGGTGAAGTGCAAGAGATGATTGACATCTGTGATTTCGCCGTGGGCCTTTCGCGTCAGCTTTATGGTTTGACCATTGCTTCCGAGCGCCCTGGGCACCACATGCGCGAGGTTTGGCATCCACTTGGAACTGTGGGCGTGATTACGGCATTCAATTTCCCTGTGGCGGTATGGGCCTGGAACGCGATGCTGGCTTATGTTTGCGGCAATCCGGTGATCTGGAAACCGTCGGAGAAAACACCGCTGACGGCTCTGGCCTGTCAGATTATTTATAAGAGAGCCGCTGCCCGTTTTCGCAAAGCGGGCCATAGGGTGCCGGAGGGCATGATGGAAATTCTGGTCGGCGGACGAGATATAGGTGAAGCTCTGGTCGATCATCACGATGTGCCGCTGGTCAGCGCCACCGGCAGTGTGCCGATGGGTCGTGCTGTCGCACAGAAAGTGGCGGCGCGTATGGGGCGCAGCCTGCTGGAACTGGGCGGCAACAACGCCATGATCGTATCTAGGGATGCCGATCTGGATATGGCCGTGCGCGCAATTCTGTTTGGTGCTGTCGGCACATCCGGCCAGCGTTGCACAACGTTGCGGAGATTGATCGTTCATGAGGACGTGTATGGAAAATTAATTCCGGCGCTGGAGAAAGCCTATGGCGCGATCCGCATCGGCAACCCGCTTGAGGAGGGGGCGCTGAATGGCCCGCTCATCGATAAGGCCTCATTTAATGCTTTTGAAAAAGCTCTTAAGCAGGCTCAAGTTGAAGGCGGGAAAATTCTCGTCGGGGGCATACGTGCAATCGATGGCGTGCCGACCGGTGGCTACTACGTCAAGCCCGCGCTGGTAGAGATGCCTGCGCAGAGCGCTGTAGTGAAAGCCGAAACCTTCGCGCCGATTCTCTATGTCATGAAATATAGGGATTTGGAAGAAGCGATTGCGCTCCAGAACGATGTCCCGCAAGGATTGTCGTCGTGCATTTTCACTCTGAACGTGCGCGAGGCCGAAACTTTCCTCTCAGCTGTTGGCAGCGATTGCGGTATCGCTAACGTCAATATCGGGCCCAGCGGCGCTGAAATCGGGGGTGCCTTCGGCGGCGAGAAAGAAACAGGAGGAGGCCGCGAAAGCGGTTCCGATTCATGGAAAACCTACATGCGGCGGCAAACGCAGACAGTCAACTATTCTGCGGCGCTGCCGTTGGCGCAGGGCGTAGTGTTTGATCTTTAACGTTTTTTCTGCAGTTAAGGAATTTAGATACAATTTTAGACAATCTTTAACGGGGGTTAACAGTTAACAGGTTAAAATGTGAGTATAGGAATGTTGTTCCTCCTCACACGCAACACCTACTCAGCCACCGATAAAAAGGTGGCTGATTTTTTGCTTGTGTGTACCTTGGTGTGAATTAACCTTGTGTTAACCATTAGCGTGACATCCTGATCTTATGGGTAGCGGTTAAGGTCTTTTTATATGACTGTGGCTTTGCATATGCAGAGCTTTGCTGTTGCCTGTCGAAATTTTCACGAAAAAATAAAAGGAGACTACGAATATGCCGACAAAGCGTGGAAACGTGAGAGGAAGACTGCAATCATTGAGAAATCGTCACGCAGAATTGTCTGCTCAATTGGAAAATGAATTGAAACATCCGCGCCCTAGCGAAATGGCGCTCAAGCGTTTAAAGCTGGAGAAGCTGCGTATTAAGGAAGAAATTGAGATGGAGGCGCGCAGTAACTGATATAAGTGAATGAATCCTAGGGAAAAAACGCGGCCTTTCGAGGCCGCGTTTTGTTTTAATTCTTGTGTGGCTGGCGTTAATTGCTGGAGGTTTTCAGGAAGTTGCTGAAGTCGAAGCCGCTTGCAGGTTTTCTGTCTTCTTCTTCCGGCAATTGCTGGCTTTGCAGAATTTTCTCCTTGTGAGCATTGATTTCCTCCGGCGTTTTGCCTTGGGCCTTCAATCCCTTGCGTGATGCGGTATCGAGGTCGGCATAGGTGCACAGACCGCAATCGACCGGGTGACGTGCCTTGATGTTTGTCATGTTCGGGTGCTCGCGGTCACGGATCGATTGGATAGTCGGTTTAGTGGTGCCGATCAGTTTGCAGATTTGCGCATCTGAAATTTCCGGATGATGCTTCAGGATATACGCGATCGCATCGGGTTTGTCCTGACGTTTGGTAACCGGGGTGTAGCGCGGGCCTTTGGCGCGAACTTTAACTGTCGGCAGATCGCTTTTGGCCATTTTCATGCGATAACTGGCATCACCATTCAAGGCGGAATCAATGGCCTTGTCCAATTCTTCCTGAGTGACTTCATTGTGTTCGACTGGGTTTCGGCCGACAATGCCTCTCCCGACTTCCTCATCGGCCAATGCTTGCACTTCAATCGGGTGCAGGCCGGTGAATTCGCCGATTTGTTCGAACGTCATTGGGGTGTTCTCTACAAGCCATACAGCGGTAGCTTTAGGCATCAGCAGTCCGGCAACAGGAATCTTGGTAGCCATTTTAAAAAATTCTCCTTTTGTAACCTTGCACTAAGGTAAAACTTCTGCGCGTCCGGCCCCCTTATTTCAGGAACCATGCCTCGACCATAATGAATGTCGGGAATAGCAGGAATATAAGGCGGCGATGCGCCGAGTGCCAGCATTAATTTATTTACATATTTATAATTCTGTTGGTACGGGGGGATGATGCTGCTATAACCAAAACTAAAACCAAGGCTAAAGCGAAAAGGGGGAGGGGGTATGACTAGCGACGATAATAAGAGGTTTCTCAGATTGCTGTTGGCATCAAGCAAGGGGGCCTTGTTTCTGAATTCTGCCCAGGCGGGGTGTCGGGAACAAGATGCTATTCAGGCCGTTGCGTGCGCGATAACCCCTTGTGGGTTGACTTCCCTAACGATGGATATACGCCAGTTCGGCAATACGGGTGACTATTTCACAGCTCTGGAGAACATTCCGCCTGAAGTTGCGGTGGCGCATTTTACCGGTTGCTCGGAGTGGATTCGCAACAAGGTTTATTCGGACGATCCTTCCAGCACATTGCAATTCATACACAGGATTAACTTGTTTCGTGAATCTATGTTCCAGATTCCCGTCAAGAAAATATGGTGGCTCGATGATGAGGCTATCGGTTTTCTTGCAAGGGAGGCCACTGATCTGTGGTCGTGGCGCGCTGGCGTTTTTGTAATTGATCCTGATAAATCCTTCCATTGCCGGTCGTCGCCCCCGGCACCTTCTGCCTGAAGAGGCCTTTCTCAGGGTATCAGTACGATCTTCCCGATATGATCGCCTTTCTCAAGCGCTTCGTGTGCCTTGGCGACCTGATCAAGGGGGAAGGTCTTGAAGATAGCGGGCTTCACTTTTCCCGTTTCAATCCATGGCCATACCGTTTCGCGGATACCTTGCGCCAAGGCTGTTTTCTCGGCCACAGGACGGTTACGCAGTGTGGAGCCGGTTAGCACCAGACGCTTTTGCATGATGGTACGAATATCTATTTCGGCTTTGGTGCCTCCCATTGAGGCAATGCTGACATGCCTCCCGCCATCGCGCAGTACCTCGATGTTTTTGCCGACATAATTGCCGCCGACCATATCCAGGACGACATCAATACCAGATAGAACCTTACTGAAATCCTGCGTTTTGTAATTCACGGCTTGATTTGCGCCCAGCTTTAGGCAAGCGGCGCATTTCTCATCCGATCCTGCTGTGACGATCACTTTTGCACCATGAGCTTTCGCCATCTGGATTGCTGTGGTGCCGATGCCCGATGATCCGCCATGCACCAGCAATGTCTCGCCAGGCTTCAACGCGCCGCGCACAAACACATTGTTCCAGACGGTGAACACAGCTTCGGGCAGGGCGGCGGCCTCAATCGCCGTCAGGCCATGGGGGATTGGCAGGTATTGCCCTTTTGGCACCACGGCATATTCGGCGTAACCGCCTCCGGAGATCAAGGCGCAGACTTTCTCACCTGTTCCCACAATCTCGCCTGCGATTTCCAGTCCCGGTATGTCTGTCACTCCTGGTGGCGGCGGGTACTTTCCCAGCCGCTGCAGCAGATCGGGGCGGTTGACACCCGCCGCATGGATGCGAACCAAAACTTCGTCCGGGTCGGGGGTTGGGGTATAAAATTCTTTTATTTCAATGACTTCCGGGCCACCTGGGTAACGGATATGCGCGGCTTTCATCATCTGTTGCGTTTGCAGGGTCATGTGCGTAATCTTGGTAGCTTTTGACGCCTAGCACAACAGGAAAACCATGTTTGACGACGATCTGGAGCCTAGTACCAAGAAAACAAAATTACGCAACCTCGACAATATGTCGGTTGAGGAACTGAAAGAGTATATCGAAGCCATGAAGGCCGAGATCGCGCGCGTTGAGGCTGAAATTTCCAAAAAGCAGAAGCATATGGATGCGGCTGCGTCACTTTTTAAATCGTGAGATACCATGCGTATAGAAGAAGATATCAAGTTGGACTTTAAAGATGTTTTGATCCGCCCCAAACGTTCAACATTGGGCAGTCGCAAGGAGGTTGATATCAGCCGCAGCTATGAATTTAAATGGAGTAAGTTGAATTACCATGGCGTGCCCATCATAGCGGCCAATATGGACGGTGTTGGAACCATGGCCATGGCGCGTGTATTCGCCAAAATGGGCCATGGCATGACGGCTGCCTTACATAAGCATTACCCATTGGAAAAATTGATTGATTTTTACCAGAACGAAGGTAACGCAAATGTCTGGTATAGTATCGGCGTCACGGAAAAGGACGAGGAAAAACTGGATGATTTCCTTCGTCACAATATTCAGAAAACAGGCAAGGGCATAGACAAGCTCTGTATCGACGTGGCAAACGGATATAGCGAACCCTTCGCGCATTTCGTTCGCAAGATACGCGCAAAGCAGCCGGATATCACCATTATGGCCGGTAATGTCGTAACGGGTGAAATGACCGAAGAATTGATCCTCGCGGGCGCTGATGTGGTCAAGGTTGGCATCGGCCCCGGAAGTGTCTGCACGACGCGTAAAATGACGGGCGTCGGCTATCCGCAACTTTCAGCGATTATAGAATGCGCTGACGCGGCACACGGTCTGGGTGGTCTGGTCTGTGCCGATGGCGGATGCACGGTGCCGGGGGATCTTGCCAAGGCGTTTGGCGCAGGCGCTGATTTCGTGATGCTGGGTGGCATGCTTGCCGGCCATGACCAGTGTGAAGGTGAGATTGTTGAAGAGAATGGCAAGAAATTCGTCCAGTTTTACGGTATGAGCAGCGATACGGCGATGAACAAACATTCTGGCGGTGTGGCTGAATACCGTGCCAGCGAGGGTAAGACAGTGAAGGTGGCTTATCGCGGTGATGTTGCAGATACTGTGACATCTATCTTAGGGGGCATTCGTTCTGCCTGCACTTATGTTGGGGCTCGGCGGTTGAAGGAATTATCGAAACGAACCACTTTTATTCGCGTTTCTCAGCAATTAAATACGGTTTTCGGTAACGAATGAGTTACAAAGCCATGTCGGGATTGCGGTTGCATCCGCATTCGCGTAAGGTAGCAAACCAGACATAAGGAGTCGGGCTATGGATGAAATAGGAAAAAGACTGCACGATGCAGCGGAAAAGTGCATCAAGAGTTACGAAGCCTGGCGGCAGGATAAAAAAAATCAGGAAGCGCGCGAGTCCCTCAATGAGACGCTACACGACCTGCGTCGCGCTACGGCGGCTCTCGAAATCGATATGATCCGTGAAGAACGCCTATCAGGATCGGCGCGTCCGATGCCGACGCCTGTTCATCGCTCCATGCGCAAGCAGGATGACGAAAATTTTGGCAATGCGAACGACGATATCGGAAACCGTGGCGAGGACGGCAATGGTAACGGTGGCGGGCATGAAAATCGCGGCCAGCAGCGCCGTAGCGGCGGCGGGCACCACCGTGCCGGTGGGCGCCCAGGCGGCCCGCACCGCGGCGGCCCGCGTGAATCCGGGGGAAATGAATAGCCGTTTGGATTTATGACCGGGGGATATCGCCCGTGCCGTATTCCGTTGTTCCCAGAGCCGCCGCGAGGCGGCTTTGCGCGCTTCCGGGCCTGAGAGGTTGCTGCTGGCTTTCGTGAGGGGCCCAACCGGACAGGAAAACCATTTCAAACGTCGCCTTGACGCGCCCTCCGTTTTCGCTGAAATCGTTCTGATAGGTGCGGGCCATCGTCATCATCAGAGCTTTTCCCGTCATGCCGGACTCTCCCATGTGCAGGGCGCGGGTTTCCCCCATCCCGCGCAGATCTTGCATCAGGCGAAAGGCGTTGTCGTAGGTTACGGTCAGTCGCTCCGCGTCCACTACAGGCAATGCGTATCCGGCCCTTTGCATCAGAGTGGCTGCCTGCTGTTTGTCTATGAAGGGATGGACTCTCATCTGCGCTCCGCCACGCAGGGAAATCTCGGCTTTCATGAAGGATTGCCGCAACTCTATCAGGCTATCGCCTCCGGGGAAAGCTGCTAGTAAAAGTCCGTCGGGTTTTAGTATGCGGCGCATTTGTATCAATGTGCCCGGGACATCGTTAACGCAGTGCAGTGAGAACGGGCTGACGATCAGATCGAAGGTTGACGGGGCAAAACAAATGAATTCTTCATCCATGCGTACGGATATGTGATCATCATGACATGCGTCGGTTATAATCATCAATTCGGAGCGGGTTGCCTGCGCGAGTTTTTTCTTGAGAATCGGGTCATGACGGGAGCCGATCAGTAGAATTCTGGGGAAAGATCGTTTGATGTCGCCTAGACGGTCAATTATGGCTTCAAGGTTCCAATTTATGAGAAAATTATGATCCTGGATGCGATTGCGCGTGCGTTGCTGCTGGCGCCGGATTCGACCGCGATCAAATATAAGAGGATGCGAGGCCATTTATTTGGGATCCAGACGCTTTTTGCTCTCGGGATCCACGATTTTTTCGCCAGACTTGCTGTCATCGGTTTTGGCGCCGCCCAAGCCGCGCATATCTTCGCTATAACTGACCATGGGCTTGCTATGGTCGGCCGCGATCTTGAAAGCGAAATCGCGTTTGACGCTATGCTCGCTCTCCGCGCCGAGGCGACCAAAGGTGCGCGCCACCATCACCATGAAGGGCAGGTCGCAATCGTACCACAGCAGGTTGCACAGTTGTGCCAGAGGGGCATAAATCGTCATGCCGTAAAGCGGCTTGGTGACGCCGCGCGCCACACCTGTCAAGGCAAACGGGAATATGCGTTGCGGGGTCACGCCGCTATGGCAGAAGAAACTTTCGCCCATGCGCGAGACGTTCTCAACCGGAACCTCGAATTTCTCCGCGATGTAGCGGCGGGCCATTTCGATATTGGTGATTTCACGCGGTAAGTCCAGCGAGGGCGCCGTCACCGTCATGCCATTGCCGCTATAGCGTTGCGGGATCGGCAGGTGCTCCATGCAGAAGCCGGCCATAACCTCGCCTGAATGGCTTTTGGTCAGAGGCAGGATCACGGCTTTATTGACGGTAGTTTCATCGGAAATTACGAATTCAAGATCGCGCGATGCCAGTCCGGCAACGCCACCTTCGACCCAGCCTTCGTCGACGAAGACGGATTGGATGGTGCGCAGGTGGCCTGTCGTGCCTTTGATTTTCTTGAAGCGGCTGTCTTTAGCGGCTTTACGCAAGACAATGTCTTTGAGATCGGCCTTCTTGTCTGGTTCTTCCTCCGCCAGAATCAGCGGGCATTCATTCCAGCTTTCGGCGGTCATACCGAGGCGGCTGAACAACATGACAATTTGTTGTTCCAAACGGGCGTTCGGAATGATGCCGACCGAAATGGCGTCCAGAACGCTTTGCGCATTGACTTCACGAATTTTTCCTTTGCTGGCAAAACCCTTGTAGGATTCGTCTTCGTATTTGGGATCGAAGACGTTGCCTTCACGGCTTTCCACGCGCAGATAACGGGTTTCGAAACGCTCGTCGATGTAATCAGGGGCCGGGTAGAAAACCGGCCCGTCTTCAAGTGTCGAGCCGCTGGCCGGTTTCAGGCCCAAATGGTCGCGGGCAAAAAGGGCGGTCTTCTTCTGATCGTCGCGCGAGATATCTCGGACGATATTGCCGGGAAGGCAAATAGCCTCTGTCATGTGGCCAGACCACATTTTTTGGTCGAGGTTCTTACCGTTACGCGGCACGGCGTTGACGATGCCGCGCGGCAAGCCTTCCTGCACGAAAATTGTCAGGGTTCCATTTTCGCTGACGCGGTAAGGAATGACATCGATCATGTCGGAATCGCGGCTGACAACATCAACGATTTTTCCTGTTATGTCGTTGCGCATGGCGCTCACGCGCAAACGGCTTTGCGTGTTCTTCTGGGATGGGCGGCGTTCTTGCAGGCGCAATGAGCGGCGGTCTGACATTTTTTGCGCTACAGCGATGAAGCTTGTCGGCGGAGAGCCCAGAGGCGTGCCGTCGTCGCTGTAGAGGCGGAAGCGGCCCTCAAAACGTTCACGGATGATTTTCTCATCCCAGTGCGGCGAGCTATAGAGCAGGCGGGCGCCGAGCGCGCTTAAATGGCGACGGTAATCATGTTCGGTAAAGAAAGCATATTCTTTGGGTAGTTCGATATCAAGCGTACTGCGGTTATCCTTGCGCAGGATAAATTCATAGGCCCACTTGTAATGCAAACGGAACAGTCGCGTTTGCGGGAACCGCGGTGGCAACTCCTCAAGGAAAAAGCCATGGCATCCCGGGTCGTCCTTCGGGCGGGCGTGTTCCGCATACCAGACCAGAAGATCCGGCTCCGAGAGCTTTCCCGGTTCGGTGCTGCGGCTTTGCACGTCCGGCATTTCCAGCAGCACGTATTCGCCGCGTTGCGGCAGAGCGAAGTCGCGAATCAGCATCAGCCCTTCATTTTTCAACAGGCTGAATTGTTTCTCAAGCGTATGCACGACAGGGCGGTCGTTGTAACGGGAGTTGGAATAAAGTTCGTGCAGGATGAAAGAGTTGACGATCGCGTCCAAAGATCCTTCCTTGATTCCGGCTCCTGCGGTGATATCGCCCACCTGAAAATCAAGATTGGACAGCTTCCAGGCTGCTTTCGATTTGGCGATTTTTTTCTTATCGAGGTCAATCCCGGTGAAGTGGATTTCCGGGTTAAGCGCCGCCATAGCGTAAGTCACGGCCCCATCATTCGATCCCATGTCAACCACGCGTGCGCCGGGGTGCAGCAGCAGATGCGACATGGTGAACCATGCTTTGCGGATAATGCTGGGGGCTATGCCCTTTAGGTGTTCGTGACGTTGATAATATTTTTCCAGTTCCCGGGAAACGGGCTTGGCAGAATTGTCAGTCTCTTCAAAGCCCAAGGCCTTGCGGTGACCGTCTCTCAATTTGCTGACTTTTGCTTGCGCCATGCCTTACGTCCGGTTAATTCTTGCGGTGGGGCCATTCGAAACCCTGTCAGAATTTATACATTATATGGGCCCGATTTCGCAACCATTTTAATATGAAAAATAACAGGCAAATTATCATTATTAATCAGCATGTTATAGGGGGCATAGGAGAGCGTTGCATCGAATGGCTCTTGCCGGCTCGCTGCCCGCTTACGGGGAAGCCTGTGGAAAGGCAGGGGATGGTCGCAGCCGAGGCTTGGGCAACCTTGCGTTTTGTGGCCGATCCGCAGTGCCGGTCATGCGGAATTCCGCTGCCTTTCGGCAATGACGGCGATAACGGGAGCGGCGAACGGGCAGATTTTCAGTGTACCGAATGTCTGATTGATCCGCCTCCTTTCCGGAGCGCCAGGTCGGCATTGGTTTATGATGACAACAGCCGACGGTTGATACTGGGGTTCAAGCACGGTGATCAGACTTATGCCGTTAAGACGTTCGTGCCATGGCTGATCAGGGCGGGCGCGGCTTATTGGGCGCAGGCGCCGCTTTTGGTGCCTGTGCCGCTGCATCGATGGCGCTTGCTGCGCCGACGCTACAATCAGGCGGCTTTGTTGACTCAATCTCTCGGGAGAGGGCTGGGATTGGCGAGTTTGCCGGATGCGTTGCTGCGAGTGCGTGCTACAAAGGTGCAGGGTCACATGAAAATCGGGGAGCGTGCACGCAACGTACGGCGTGCCTTTACTGTGAACCCGCGTCATGAACAAACCCTCAGGGGCAAAAACATCGTGCTGGTCGACGATGTAATGACGACAGGTGCTACAGTGCGGGAATGTACGGACGCCTTACTGAAAGCAGGTGCGGGATCGGTATTTGTTCTGACGATAGCGCGCACAGTGAAAGATTAGGCCGACATTCCTTGCTGCATGGCCATGATTTTGAGCGGTTCGATCATGCTGATGGCTTTAAGCCCTGTACGGCGCAAACTGTGGAGGGGGCGGTGATTATGGCTGACCAGACGCGTTAGCCCATCCGTGCCCAGAGAGCGTATCAGGATATCTGCGCGGCGATCTTTTTCGTAGAGGGATAAAACGGACTGCGCGCCAACGTCCAACCCTGTTTGAGCCGCCTTTATGATGGTTTTTGCCAGACAATCGATATCGCGCAGACTGAGATTGAGCCCTTGCGCGCCGAGCGGTGAGAGGACATGCGCGGCCTCGGCCACCAGCGCCACGCGTTGGGATATGTAATTTTTCGCACGCAGGGCGATCAAGGGGCATGATTGCGGATCCGATGACAAAATTATGCGACCAAGACGGCCATTTGTGCGGTCTTGCAGCGCCTGCTCGAAGCTTTGGCGGTTAAGTTTCATGTATCCATCGGCGTCGTTTTTCTTCTCGACCCAGACAACGCTTGATGTGTTGCCGGGTAACGGCACCAGTGTGAAGGGACCGCCCGGCCGATGGAACTCCGTTGATACGTTTTGATGGGGCGATGAATGGTTGATCAGGCATGTGATGGCTGTTTGCTCGTATTCATGCTCCCAGCACACGATTCCGCTTTGCTCGCGCACGGGGGATGCGCGCCCATCGGCCGCAACCAGCAGCGCGCCTTGCAGGATCGACCCATCGCTGAGGGTTACGGATACCCCGGTATCATCAGGAGAGAATTGAGCAAGGCGAAGGGAATCGCACAGGGATATGGCTTTATTCTCCTGCGCTCTGATTGCCAGCGCTGTACGTAGGATATTGTTCGGCATGTTGATGCCGAAAAAAGACAGCCCGATATCGGCCGCGGGAAAATCGGTTTCAATCTGTTGTTTTTTTCTTCCAAAACTGTCATCAACGATACGCAAGACTTCAAGCGATGCGCCGTACGGCAACGCCATTTCCCACGCGCCGGTCATTTTAAGAGCGGCAATTGAGCTCTGCATGAGGGCTGACGTGCGCCCTTCAGGGGCGCCGAGGCGGAATCGTGATAAGGGGGCAGGGTCGATCACGGCTACCCGCAATCCAACATTGGCCAGCAACAACGCGAGAGCCAGTCCTGGCGTTCCGCCGCCGCTGACGATCACGTCATGGCTGGATGACTTCGACATTCTCATTATCCGGTGTTGGCGGCGTGTATGTGCTGGGTAGCGGCGCATATAAATCATCGCCCCCCCGCGCCGGGCTTCCTTCGATCCCGGGTAGAGGCTCCGCAGGCGTTTCATCAGGCGTCGTTTCGCGCAGAGGAGTATTCTGGTTTGTTTCTTCGCCGGACTCGCCAAACGCGTCATGGAAATCGGCAGCAGGAGTGTTTGCAGGAGGGCTGGTTTCCGTTTCCACAGGCGCTTCAGGGATGTTTCCTCCCATAGTCTCATCTTCTTCGGCTGCGGCAGGCAACGCATCGGGCATTACAGGCGGTGTTAGCGGCGCGGCAGCGGGTTGCTTTATAGAGGCAGGTGCCGGTTGCTTAGACATCTCTTGTGCTGGCGCCGCCGGTTTGGCCGACCACTTCACCATTTGGCATTTACCGTTGATGCAGGTCGGGTAATTATCCAGATCATGGCATTCACAATAGCTACCTTTGTATTTTTTACAGGCCTGATCGAACATCTGGTTGAACAATTGTTCGCTTTTGGCATTGATCGCGACATAGCTGCAGCAAAAACTGCATGTCGTGTCGACGACAATACACTGGTCATTCTTGGTACAGGATGACATGATTTCATCGACAACGATCTTGCTGTCTTGTGTGGTTGTCGGTGAGGGTAATGAGAGGTTGCCGCTGCGAAATTGGGCAAAGACAACCGCCCCGCCGATTATCAGCAGGGCCGCAATCACCGAAAGAATAAGCAGCTTTTGACTATCCATTGACTTTCATACAGTTTAAGGTCGTTATATACGAAAATCATAGCAGGAAACAGCATCATGGCACATGTCGAAATATATACAACACAGGTTTGTCCCTACTGCGTGCGGGCCAAGGATTTGCTGCGCCGAAAAGGCGTGACGCCCGTGGAGTTAAGGGTGGATATCGATAATGATTTGCGCGATCAGATGCTGGAGCGGGCTAACGGCCGTCGTACGGTACCGCAGATTTTTATCGATAATGTTCATGTCGGAGGATGCGACGACCTCTATGCTCTGGAATCCGCTGGCAAACTCGATGGTATGCTGGATGTCTGATATGTTGAGAGTGGCGCTGGCTCAGCTAAATGCCGGGCCGGATATTGCAGAAAACCTGAAGGCGACGGAGGGCTTTATCAGGCAGGCTGCTGCACAAGGGGCTCAATTTATTTTAACTCCGGAAAATACTTGCCATATCCGGGTTCCGGCGACTGAAAAACTGAAATCCTCGCAACCACAGGAGGGGCACCCTGTTTTGCTCCGCTTTTCCGAACTGGCTAAGGATCTCGGCGTGTGCTTGATGGCCGGGTCGCTGTCTATCCGGCTATCGAACGGCAAAATGGCCAACCGATGCTTTGTATTTGATGCTAATGGCGACATTGTCGCAAAATACGATAAAATCCATCTGTTTGATGCTGATCTGCCTACGGGGGAAAGCCACCGTGAAAGCGCTGTTTTTGAGCCGGGACGCCAAGCCGTCACTGTTGAAACCCCATGGGCAAAACTGGGGTTGGCAATTTGCTATGATCTACGCTTTGCCGCCCTGTTCAGGACTCTCGCGAAGGCAGGGGCGCAAATCCTGACCGTGCCGGCGGCTTTTACCGTGCCAACCGGACAGGCGCACTGGCACACCTTGCTGCGGGCGCGGGCGATTGAAAACGGCGCATTTGTTTTGGCGCCAGCGCAATGCGGTACGCATCACGGTGATCGCAAGACCTATGGCCATTCGCTGATTATCGATCCCTGGGGTGCCGTACTGGCCGAAGGCGGCGATGAACCCGGCGTTGTTATAGCTGATCTCGATCTGGCTGCCGTTGCCAAGGCGCGGGAATCTATTCCGGCGTTGCGGCATGACCGCCCTTATACGCTGATAGCGTCTTAATTTATTGCGGTCGATTTTCCAACAGCTTGTCTTTCTTGTCAGACAGGCTGCGTAAGCTCTGTGGCACTTCCCATCCTTGCAAGGCCTTCACAACGTCTTGATGCGCAGCGAAATTATCGGCATAGGGCAGGTTGATGATCAACCGCCCGTCTGCTTCCTCAAGAAACAGGCTGCGGTTAATTGATTCAAGAATGGCTTGTCTTAATTCATTTGTGCCTTCGCTTTTGAAATAAGGCCAACCGATCATGTCGGCCAATTCGCGATAAGAAGGAGATTTCGGCAGACGTGTAAGCTGCTGGATGATTTTCGGGTCGTCCGGCGCTATCGCATGAAAATAACGATCCTCTTTCTCGCCGCCAGCCGACCACCCACGAGGAATATAGCCGTTATATAGAACATCCCTGACATATCCATCTTCACCGATCCGGTAGAGGGTGCGCCCCCAGCAAAATTGTCGGGGGAAGGTTTCGTTCATAAATTCCTGAATGGCGGTTTTTGCCTTGTTGTGGCGCGCCAGCCAGTTGCGGAGGTTGTCGGCGAGTGTCGCATCGACGACCTCCAGCCGGCCATAACGCAGTTGACGCGGGCTATAGGGGCCAATGTCCGGTGCGCGGTTGCTTTTTGCGGAATAAAAGGCCTGAGTCAAAAGACTGATGACCAGCATAATAAAACCTGCCTGCTTCAATTTATTGTTCTTATAGGCCGACAGGATACCATTGGATTATGGTATTTACAAACTTTCTTCACCGGCCAGGAGACCGAGGGGGACTTGCAGGGCAGCGGCGAGCAGTTTTAGTGCGTTCAGCGATCCTTGTTTGCGGCCCGTTTCAATTTCTGCCAGATAGGGGCGGGAAACCCCCGAGGCACGAGCAAGGTCTGTTTGCGTCATGCCCCTGTATTTTCTGATGGTTTTTATGGGGTTGTCTTGCCCTGCGTATAATTGATCGATAAGGGTGGCAGGAAGATTGGTCTCCTCTCCCCTGGGTTGAGATTGCAGCGTGCGGTATTCATGCAGGGGAACCAGCACATAAGGCTTGCCCTGAATATGGATGAGATCGTATTTCATAATGTTGCCATTGGCATAAAAGTCTCTATTAGCAACATAACATGGAGATACCGGAGTGCCAAGCGCAGTTAATAGCGATAGCCAAGACTGACGCTGCCAAAAAGCGAGCCTTCGTCCTGCCCGTGAAACTCCCGCGTGCGATAGGTCACGCTGTAGGAAACGCGGATATCGTCCCACGTGGCGGCCAACCCTAGTGTGGCGTCTCCGACCAGAGGCTCCTTGTCTATCCGCGGGCTGTCGCGAAAACTGTTGCCATCGAGAAAAATATTGCGGGCGACGGCGCGGCCCTCCATTCCAGCAAATACATACCAGCCGAAACTGTCGTCAGGGGTTGCGAAAAAACCGGTTCCGGGTATGGCTGGCCGCACCCGGGGAGGCACATCCTGCAGGCCGCCATTGTCGGGCGTCAGGTAAAAGGTTATGCCGCTGCTGGCATAAGTGTAGATATTCCCGGCTGTGAGGCCGATATGTGGCTCGACCGCCGCATAATAACCGCCTTGCGAGAAGCTATAGGCTGCAGGCCAGCGTCGATTCCATGACGCTATCAGACCGGGTTCGTTATGTAGCTGGTTGTCCCATCCTTTGGGGGTGCTGGCGCCGAGAATCTCGTGCACCACGCGCTGTACAGGCTCACCCGCGGCGGCAGGGCCGACGATCCCGGCGGTCAGCTCCAGTTCGTCGGCATGATTGTCGGTTACGGTCACCAACCCCGCCGAGAGGTACAGCCAGGCGGCCCATGGCCGGTCGCCGGGGACGTCCTCGCGGATTGTGATATCCGAAGGTGTATACAGGTTTTGCCCAAGGGTATAGAAGACGCTGGTCGTCTGGTTGATGGAGAATGTCGGTATATGTCCGGCAACGCTATGGATGATATCCGGCACGGCCGCCTGCGCGTCGAAATAGGTGATGCGCGTGCCATTCGTGTAATCTTCATCGCGACCGCTGCCGATGGAATCGTTCTCAAGAGAGAAGGTAACAAAACTTTTCTTAGGGGAACGCAGGACTTGCCGGGTAGCTTGCTGTTCCAGCGTCGCGGGGGGATCCTCAGCCGGGGTCTGGGCGTTTGCCGGAACTGTCATGATAAAAAATACGGCGGCCATAGATAAAAGGTAAATTCCGGTGACCTTCATCACATCTTGCGGTGATTTTTTTTCAACCTCGCGCAAATGCCGCAAGGTGACGGACTGATTTCGTTTGGCGAAGCGTTTGCCTTGATCATCCAGCATCAAGCCATGGTGATGATAGTCCGGCACGTTTAGATCCAGCAGATGTTGTAGCAACCGATGCAGATGCGTGGCGTAGAAGAGGTCTTCCCCGCGTGTGACCAAGGTTACGCCCTGCAGATGATCGTCGACCGTGACGCTTAAGTGATAGCTGGTGGCGACGTCCTTGCGCGCCAGAACCACATCGCCAAGGATGCCCGGCGTGGCGCGTTGTTCGCCTTTTTCGCGATCATGCCAAAAGAGGGGCCCTTTCACGCAGGCAAGAGCCTTGGCCATGTCAAGGCGGAACGCGTAAGGAATTCCGGATTGCATTTTCTGGGCTTGCTCGTCAGCGCTCAAGTGGCGGCAGGTGCCGGGATAGAGCATGCCTTCGGGGCCGTGCGGGGCATAGCCCGAGCGCGCGATTTCTTCCTGAATGTCTTTCCGGGAACAGAAGCAAGGATAGAGCAGCCCCCTTTCGTGCAGGCGGGAGAGCGCGGCCTTGAAATCGTCCATGTAATCGGATTGGCGGCGCACCGGTTCCTCCCAGCGCAACCCGAGCCAGTGCAAATCTTCGTATATGCCATTTTCGAACGGGGCTGTGCAGCGGGTCGGATCAATATCCTCGATCCTGAGCAGAAAGCGGCCTCCGGCCTCTTTGGCTTTGTTATGGGCAAAAACGGCAGAGTAAGCGTGCCCGAGATGCAGCCATCCTGTCGGGGAAGGGGCAAAACGTGTGACAACCATGTTTTTATTTGCCGGAGCGGTCATGAAAGGCTTGATCTGTCAGTGATTTTCCTCAAATCTATGCTGGATGTTCAATATAGAGTGAATTTCGTGCAAATACACCCTCCTTCCGCCGATTCTCAGCCCCCAGTTTCATGGCGCGCCTTGTTGCGGCAGACTTTGCGCAGCCGATTTTTTATAATTTATGCGGTTTTGATCGGGCTGTTCGGTCTGGTCATAAAAATCCTGACTGTGAAATACGGAGCGGGGTTTATTACAACGGCTGCTCTTTACCTGCAGCCTTTCGACGTTACGCTGACGATCAGCGTCATAGCCTTCCTGTTTTTCCGGATTTTGTATGTGTGCCTGATCGACCGCCCTGCAAGGCCTTTGCTGGCACTGTATCGGGAATTCCGCTACCGCTGGTTTACGCCGCGCCGGGTGGTGCAGGGGCTGGCTGTGATGATTTTAATTCCGGTGTTCTTTTCTTTTTTTACATCGGCGAAGAACCTGATGCCGCTGATCAACCCGTTTTCATGGGATCCGGCCTTCGCGGAATGGGATCGGATGATTCACTTCGGCAAACAGCCGTGGGAGTGGCTGCACCCGGCCTTGGGGGCGGCTTTGGTGACCACGGTGATCAGCTTTTTTTATAAAACGTGGTTTTTCAGCAAATATATGGTGATCTTCTGGCAGGCTTTCACCCTTTCGCGGCCGCAACTACGCGCGCAATTCTTTATTACGATGTTGCTGACATGGATTGTGAACGGCTTTGTCTTTGCCCTGATTTTTTCATCGGCTGGGCCGTGCTTTTATGATTACTTCTATCCTGATTTGGAAAACCCGTACGATGCGCTCATGCAATTCCTGCACGAAACCGACAAGACCAGCAAGGTTTACGACCTCTTTGCGATGGATTATTTGCTGCACGCTTATGATGCAAAAAAAACAGCCTTGTTCTCGGGTATCTCTGCATTTCCCAGCATGCATGTTTCTGTGGCCTTCCTGAATGCCTTGCTGGGCTGGCGAACCAACCGGGTTTTGGGGGTGTTTTTTACCATCTACCTTGCGATCATTATGGTGGGATCTGTCCATCTTGGCTGGCATTATGCCATTGACGGGTATTTCTCGATTATCACTACCTATCTGCTCTGGAAGGCAACAGGGCGGTTTTTCCGGAAAGGCGAGCATAAACATGGATGAATTGCGCACTTATACTTATGGCCCCGTATCCGGCAAACCGCCTGCCAGTCTGGTGATCCTGCTGCATGGTCTGGGGGCAAACGGGCAGGATTTGCTGGGGTTGGCCCCTGAATATGCATCCGCCTTGCCGGATTCAGTGTTCGTGTCGCCCGATGCGCCGTTTCATTGCGATATGGCCCCGATGGGGTATCAGTGGTTCAGTCTGCAGGAATGGACACCGGAAGCCATCTTGCAAGGCGTGCGCGATGCGACGCCGATCCTGACCGACTTTATCGAATCTCAGGCACGGAAATATGGCATCCCGTATGAGAAAGTGGCCCTTGTCGGGTTCTCGCAAGGCACGATGATGAGCTTGTATGCAGGGCCGCGCCTGCCCGGAAAACTCGCCGGGATTGTCGCTTATTCCGGGGCTTTCATTGAAGACGCCGATACGGATATGGCGGCATTGCACAAGCCACCCGTTCTCCTGATTCACGGCATGGCGGATATGGTGGTGCCGGTGACCGCCTACTACCACGCCAGGGATAAGCTGGAATCGGCGGGGTTCCCGGTTTCCGGGGGCGTGACGCCGATGCTGCCGCATTCGATCGATATGCGCGGAATCAGGGATGCGCGGGAGTTTTTGGAAAAGGTCTTGGCCTGAAAAGCTATTTCCTGACGCAGCGCAGGTAAGAGATATTTATCTTATCATTTTGATTGGCGGTGCCTGAAGCAAAAGCTGTCTCCCAGGCATTATTGGTATCCGCTTCCGAGGAGCTCCAATAGGTGCCAGCCGCATCAAAGCCGCCGATGGCTGCGCGGTTTGTATACAGAACCGTTGCTTCAGGGACAGCCGGCAGATACCAGTCTGTACGGCCATTCATACTGAGAAGGTCACATGCAGAAGCCGCATCATGGTTTTGGAATCCCGGTGTACCCGGGTCGGCGTCAGTCGCTACAAGAGTCGCCGTGTTGGCTTCACCCAGCGCATCGCATGCTCCGCTGGTGGCGCAGTTTACGATGGCTGTATCGGTATACCCTCCGGCAAATGGATCGCTGTAGGCATGAACCGATCTAAATCCAGTGCAAATCGTTCCGTTCCAGCTCTGGCCGTGATCGCATCTTGTTGTGAACATTTTCACGTTGCCATCCGGTGATAGTCCGGCATATATGCTGCCGTCATCACAAACCGTACCCGGAGACGGCGATCCCGCGCAGGGATCGGCAGGGGCCTGAGAACCGCTGGATGTGATGCCTACCCAGCCCGCGCCATCACAATATTCAAGCACGCTTTCGGTGGAGTTGTAGACGATGGCTCCGGGCGGCCCTGCCGGAGAGCCGCAATCTGTCGGTTGTGGCGTAGCCATATAGCCGGATGACGCATCACCGAGTTGCCCCCATGCTCCCCATCCCCAGCATAATGCCTGTGATGAATTTGATATGCCGCAGGTATGGGAGTCTCCGGCGGATAAGTCGATCCATGTCATGCCCCCTGTGACCAGCGTGGGAACCACGCGTTGCGTTGTGCTGTTGTCTCCCAATTGGCCTTGACCGTTATAGCCCCAGCACCATGCAGTGTTGTCGCTCCTGATCCCGCAGGTATAACTGTTCCCTGTAAAAACGGCCTTCCATGACCCGCCGCCGTTGATGGCCGTGGGGATCAGACGTTGCGTCGTGCTGTTATCCCCTAACTGGCCACTAATATTCAGCCCCCAGCACCATGTCGTGTCGTCGCTTTTCGTACCGCAACTGTGCTGGGAGCCCGTGTTTATTGTTTTCCATGACCCGCCGCCGTTGATGGCCGTGGGGATCAGACGTTGCGTTGTGCTGTTGTCCCCCAACTGGCCCTGACTGTTGTAGCCCCAGCACCAAAGAGTATCATCGCTCTTGATCCCGCAGGTGTGATACAGGAACGTGCTGGCAGAAACTGTTTTCCATGACCCGCCGCCGTCGACGGACGTGGGGATCAGACGTTGCGTCGTGCTGTTATCCCCCAACTGGCCCTGGCCGTTATAACCCCAGCACCAAAGAGTATCGTCGCTTTTGATCCCGCAGGTGTGGGAACTTCCAGCGCTTATTTTTCTCCACGATCCGCCGCCGTTGATGGCCGTGGGGATCAAACGTTGCGTTGTGCTGTTGTCCCCCAACTGGCCATTGCCGTTGTTTCCCCAACACCAGACGGTATCGTCGTTCTTGATCCCGCAGGTATGGTTTCCTCCCGGGGATACGGCCTTCCATATGCCGCCCCCGTTCACGGGCACGGGAATATTGCTGGAGAGTATGGAGTTGTTTCCCAACTGCCCTGTGGTATTATAACCCCAGCACCAAAGGGAGCCGTCACTCTTTATCCCACAACTGTGTTTGGATCCACCGGATATGGCTTGCCACGGCCCCATATCGTCCACCCCTAGAGGGGATGTGGCGGAGGTTGTTGCGTTGTAGTTAAGGACGCCCTCTGTATTATCGCCCCAGCAATTCATCGTGCCGCCAATTTTAATGCCGCAGGTTGCGTTGCTTGCGATAGAGATGTCCGACCAGCTCCCCCCCCCTGCGACAGCCACAGGCGCTGTTTCTGCTGTAGAGAACTGATTGTTTCCCACTTGACCGTATCCATTATTGCCCCAGCACCATGCCGTATCGTCGTTTTTTATAGCGCAGGTGGATGCCCCCCCCGCAGAAATTTTCTTCCATGTACCGCCGCCGGAAAGAGGCGCGGGTGTTCCTTGCGCCTGGCTTGTTGTTCCATCGCCCCGCTGCCCATAGCTGCCGTAGCCCCAGCATCTGATCGTATCGTCGCTTTTTATGGCGCAGGTGTGGCCGGTAACGGCCACGCTGATGGCTTTCCAGGTGTGTCCGCCGATAACGGCCGTGGGTGATACGATGCTACCGCCGAAAACGACGCCATCGCCCAGTTTGCCATCAGCTTGGGATCCCCAGCACCATCCTGTATCGTTTGTCTTGATACCGCATGTGGAGTTCTGGCCGGGTGCGGCTATGAATTTCCAGGTGGCACCGCCATCGTTTAGCGCCGTCGGCGCATTCACGGTTTCGGATGCCGCGCCGCCATTTCCCAGTGTGCCTGTTATTTCCATGCCCCAGCAATATCCGGAGCCGTTTGACTTGACGCCACAGGTTCCAAGAAGACCGGCGCTGATGGATAACCAGCTCCCGCCTCCTGAAACCGCTACGGGTGTTGCCTGATCCGTTGACGTGGCGCCGTTGCCCAGTTGTCCTGTGCCATCACTGCCCCAGCACCATGCGGTATCGTCGCTTTGGATGCCGCAGGTATGAGAAGTGCCCGCGGATATATATTTCCATGTGTAGTTGCCTGACACTTCTACCGGTGCACTAATGCCGCTGGTGCTGCCGTTGCCCAGTCTGCCGTTCAGGCCGTTTCCCCAGCACCATGCGGAGCGGTCTTTTTTGATACCGCAGGCGTGTGAGGTTGACACGCTGATTTGCAGCCAGTCTGTCGCGGTACCTGCCCCCCCCACCGGCCCCATGGCGACATGGATGTTTCCGGCGCAGCCTTGCAAGACGCGGTTGTCGATGTTGTAAACCATTTGGCCTTCATCAAGGACGGGGTTGGCGCATCCGCCGGAGCCGCTGCCGGGTTTGGTGTTCATCGCGACCCAGTTCGTGTCGTTGCAATACTGGAAATGTTTTTGCGTGGCGCTGTAGACGATTTCCCCGGCGGTGCCGGATGGGTTGCTGCAGGCCGCCCAGGCCGAAGAGGGCAGCCAGATATATATCAGGGCCAGCAATGCACCTAGGTAACGGATCATCGGTTTCGCAGCATCCCCTTCAAAGCCCCTTAAATGCCTTTGGGGGCGAATAAATTCCCCCTTTATTAATGTAACGCGCTGTGTCTCAACATTTCATTAAGCGCCGCACGGAAAGAAGCGAAGCCGTTTCAGGATAACCAAAGTCCCGGCGTGCACAAGGCTTCTGATCGCCCTGGTTTGAGGAGGTGTGGATAGAAGCTATGTTATTGAAAATTTTAACCTTCTTTTAAGTTATGTAATTATATTTCAAGGCAAGAATGTTTCGTGAAATATTTAACATAATTTATGCATCGCAGCAACGAAATCTTAACCAAAATTGTGTAACGCAACCCGAAACTGCGATACAATGTTTAATATAAAAGGTGCACAGCGAGACCCTCGCGGAAAAGCGGCACATCATGCCAAAACGGCAAGCCTTCATGGGGGTCTCCCCCGCAGCCAGCGGGTTGCAGAAGGAGCATGGACATGATGGAGCGTACTTATAACAGTAGTAGCCTGAGCAGACCTCTCGAACAGTGCCCCGCGCTGATATTGAATGCGGACTTTCGGCCCTTGTCGTATTTTCCGTTGTCGGTATGGCCTTGGCAGGAAGCTGTGAAGGCCATTTTTCGCGAATCAGTCGTGGTGATTTCGGAATATGAACGGATTGTGCGTTCGCCGACGCAGGAGATGAAGCTGCCGAGCGTGCTGGCCTTAAAAGAATATGTTCCTTCCGCTCGCAAACCCGCCTTTACAAGATTTAACGTTTTTCTGCGCGACCACTGGGAATGCCAGTATTGCGGTGATTCATTCAAGACGAACGATCTGACGTTCGATCATGTGATCCCGAAATCGCGCGGTGGCAGAACATCCTGGGACAATATCGTCACAGCCTGTCATGACTGCAACCTGCTCAAAGGGAGTTATATGCCGTATGAATGCGGCATGTATCCCCGCAGCGAGCCGAGACAGCCGACGGTGTACGAGCTCCAGGATCACGGAAGAAAGTTCCCGCCCAATTTTCTGCATGAAAGTTGGCGGGATTTTCTGTACTGGGACACCGAACTAGTTGACTAGAGGTTGACCCGGTACTTCCAAACAACAAGGAGGTTGTCATGTTTGGGAAACTCATGGACGTAAGCGTGAAGCGGGATTTTGTCGGCGCTTTCATGTTCTACGTCGCTAACGTTGTCATGCTGGCCGGTGTTTCGGCTGTCCTGATTCATGTCTTTGGCATGTTCGGGGTGGTTGAAGGCGTATCTGGCAACATATTTGACGGCGGTGATGTGCATACGCAGATAGGTTCGTTGTTTGTGCTTTGGCTGGGTGGGACGATCCTGACCCAGAGAGGATTAACCAGCGACCTAATGTCGATCGTCATCGTCATGGCCGGCTTATATCTGGCCTGGACGTCGAGCGTGTTCCTCGGGCTTGTGCCGCTGGCATTGCTGACGACGATCAATAAATAAGCGTCATTCACTGATAAATTAAAAGGCCGGACGGCTGATGGGCTCGTCCGGCTTTTCTTTTGCTTGCATTTTGAGAGGTGAGCCTCTAGAAATGCTGAATTCATCAGCGTTATTTGAGGCCGTCATGTTTAAAAACCTTTTTGATTTCAGTAAACCCAAAACCCTGAAAGAGTCGGTCGGGTTCTATATTTTTTACGCCGGCCTTTTCGCCTGCGTTTCGGTTTTGCTGACGCTGGCCGGGGTGCAGTAACTGCCGCAAGTCTTATAGGCCGTTGTTGCGCCGGACAATCAGCAGAGCGCAGAGCGCGGTCAGCGGCGCTGCTGTCAGTGAGATGATGGCGTTATACCCGGCCATGGATATGCCAAACAGGCTCCAGGGGATCTGATCGCAGCGGGCGGCGGCCGTGCTTTCGATTTGTTTAAGGAAGTCCGTAGCTGTCCCTCCCAGATTGACCGCGCAGCCTTCGAGAAACGAAGTCCACCAGTGCTGCTCCACCCCGACATGGTAGAAAGCAATGACCCCGCCCGCGAGCAGGGTCAGGGCGCAAAGCAAGACCAGCAGCGCCACAAACCGGATATGCCCGCTGCGGGCCGCGCCCAAAGCCGCAAGCGCCAGCAAGGCGATAATGCCATAAGGCCATCTTTGCCATAGGCATAAGGGGCAAGGTTCCATGCCGAACCCGTATTGGGCGGTCAATGCCGATCCTAAAGACATCACGACCAATAAAAACAGGGCCGCCGGAACAAAAACCGGGTGCGATAGTAAATTTTTTAGCCATGTCGCTGCCATTGCGCGTGCCTTTACGAGGTAGCTTGTGCCGGAAACGGGGGTTTGAAACGCCGCTGGGTTATTATCTTCAATAATTTAAGAAGCTCCGACAATTTTTTAAAGCGGGGTATTAAATATTTTTAGGCAGGGTCAATTTTTTGCAAATATGTATAATTATGTGGATGGATTGATCTTTCCCAATATCATCAGTAAGATAGTCTGAATTCTTATCCTGATTTCTTGGATAGCAATTAGCCTTTTCATCTTCTGTTTTTCCCCTTTTTGGCTTTGTTTTCTGTCTCTCTGATGCGTCATGATTCACGCCGGAAAAAATACTGTTAATTATTTTTTCATAATTACACTTATATCGGTTAAGTGTATTGATTTGTCTATCTTTTTACCAATCGTTAATAACTTGAATTCTTATCAATTTAGTAATGTTTTTTTGAAAAGATTAATAATGCGGGATCAGTGCCTCTGCAGGGGCAGCCCGCGTAAAACCCGGGGGAACTTTTTGGGACTTTTCTACCGACAGACTGATTCGCTCAGAAGGAGTGCCTGCGTATGACAAGACGCTGGGGCGAGAGCGGTAACGTCTTTTTCACGCTGTTCGGCGCTGTGGCGCTCGTGGGTGTGGTGGGGGCGGCCACATCGACCTTGATGCGTGGCCCGGTCGGTACGGTTGTTTCCCTGAACCAGCGCGCCAAAGCCGATAGCCAGATGCAGATCGCCATGAAGCTGGCGATGCTGGAGGCGCAAAATTCGGCGACTGCCGACTGCGATAGCGATACCCTGATTGAGCCTTTGCCGCCGGGGGCGGTTCTGCCCGGCCTGACCAACGGGGGTCAGTTGCCGAGCGTGGGGTCGACCACAAACGACCCGTGGGGCGTGGCTTATGGCTACTGTTCGTGGGATCATGGCGCGGTGATTGCCGATCCGGGCTGTCCGGCTGGTTTGCGCGCCGGTGAAAACAATACCAGCGGCCCCGTGATTGCGATTATTTCGGCAGGGCCCGACCGCGCCTTTGGTGTCACCTGCCATGACCAGCCCTCAGCCGATTACATCACCCGTGGCGCCAGCGGCGCCGACGATATCATCGTGCAGATGACTTACGCCGAGGCAAACGAAGCATCCGGAGGCCTTTGGCATATCAAATCGGGCGATCCTGACCAGATCACCACGGGTAAGGAGCTGGACGTGCAGCAGGGCGCCCAGTTCTCAAGCGGCAATGTCGATTTCACCGGCTCGACGATCACCGGCACGACGTCATTCGATACGAATGCGGCTTTGGATCTAAGCAGCGGCGGCTTGTTTATGCTGCCGGATGAGACAATGCTGACAGATTCGGAATGCGATGATCCTTCCGATAATATTAATTCAGGTTTGTTGCGCCGCTATGTTGGCGGCGGCGGTGAGGTATTGCAGATATGCGATGCCGTTACCAATCCTTTGATCCCGGTGTGGACGGATATCGGCGGTTCCGGCGGCGCGGTGGCGGCGGCCGGAAATAACACGGAAGTGCAATTCAACGCCGGTGGTGTTCTTGCCGCAAGCGCCAATTTCATCTGGAGCGGATCGGTTCTCGATATCACGGGCAGCGGTGATTTCAGCGACGATATGATCGTTGGCGATCAACTGACAGTCGGCGGGCTGGCCGATTTGAACGGCAACCTTGATGTGGCCGGCACGACCAATCTGGGCGGCACGCTGGATGTCAGCGGCGTCACCGATATCAATAACGCACTGAACGTTACCGGCAACACCGACCTGGGCGGAACTTTCAACGCCGACGGCGCAGCCACGCTTGGCAGTACGCTGGCAGTGACGGGAAACGCGTCGTTCACGGCGCAGGCGCTGGGCAGCGATGGTTCGGCAGCGCAGCCCTCATTTACCTTCAGCAGCAGTAGCAGTACAGGTATTTACTACACGTCAGGCGGCATGGGCTTTACGATCGGCGGCACCAATGAGATGACGCTGACCTCAAGCGGTCTTGTTGTCGACGATCTGACTGTGACAAACAACATCAGCGCCGACCGGTTCCTTTCCGATATGGCGACGACATCGGCGGCGCTGCCGGGGTTCCAGACGGAGCCAGGCACGGGCCTCTATAGCCCGGTTGACAATTCGTTGGCCTTGGTTACAGGGGGATCGTCGCGTTTGATTATCGACGGTACGGGCGATGTCGGCATCAATGTGGCCACGCCTGAGGCAACGCTGGATGTTGGCGGGGAAATCAAAGTGGGGACATCATCCGTTCCTTGCGCCGCCACTATTCACGGGGCTATCCGTTATGTATCCGGCGACTTGTTGCAGGTCTGCTCTTCGATGACGAACAACTGGGAAGATATCGGCACCAGCGGCGGCGGCGGCGGCGGGGCGGCCAGCTACTGGACGCGCATATCCGTCGCAGACCCGCGCCTTTATTATACGGATGATTTTGTTGGCGTCGGTACGAATGATCCCCTCACGACATTCCATGTAAACGGTGATTTCCTGACGACAGGATCGTATACGGGGGCCGCCAGTATGGCTGTAAGCGGTGCTGGTACGCGCATGTTCTTCGATCCGGAGTCGGGTGCGTTCCGTGCGGGCAGAGCCGTAGGTACGGAATGGGATAATGCCAGCCTTGGCAACTACAGTATCGCGATGGGCTATGATGCGCTTGCGAGCGGGCAGGGAGCGGCAGCCATCGGTTACGGGGTTTCTGCCACGCAGGCGGGGGCGTTCGCATTAGGGACGACAACCCGGGCTTTCGGGGCGTATTCTATGGCGCTAGGGCTTGGCTCTGTCGTAGGAGGCGTTGCCCCTACCGTCACAGGGGATCAATCTTACGGTATATTTATGGGTTCCCAGCCCAACATGGATATACAGGCGACGAATACCATGGCCTTGATTGGCGGACGCATGTTGGTTGATCAGTCGCCTTCGATTATCAACCCGTCGGTGAGTGGCACGCTTTCTCTTGATGTTGAAGGTGGTGTGGGCGCCGTTCAGTATTGCGATGAAGACGGCACAAACTGCTTCACGGCGGCATCGGTCGCCACAGGGGGCGTAGGCGCGCCGGGCAACAACCGCGAGGTGATTTTCAATAGTGGCGGCGTTTTAGGAACGAATACGGGATTTGTATTCTCTTCTGCCGGGTGGCTGGGTCTGGGCACCAATAATCCTTTGGCCGATGTCGACGTCAGCTCAACGGGTGCGATTTTACTGCCACGCGGTGTTACCGGCGACAGGCCTACGGCTCCTGTGAACGGCATGATCCGTTATAACAGCACCAACGGCCGCTTTGAAGGTTATCAAGCCGGAGCATGGCAGGACATCATCACATCGGGCGCAGGCGGCATCGCGATAGACGATCTCAGTGACGCGATTACCCAATACTCCTCATCAAATATGTATTTAGGGCAAGGTTCGGGGGCTCTGACAACAACAGGCAACGGCAACACCAGCCTGGGGCATAATGCCTTGAGCGATGTCACATCGGGTTATGAGAATTCCGCCATCGGCCTTTATGCGTTGACGAGCACCGATAGCGGCCACAGGAATAACGCATTTGGTGCTTATGCATTGGCTGATAATACGACAGGGGATCGTAATGTGGCGGTGGGTTATACTGCTATGCAATCTTCCATAGACGGCCTCGATAGCACGGCGCTGGGCACAGGGGCCTTACGTTATCTGACAACAGGCACAGGCAACCTGGCGCTGGGCGCTTACGCCGGTGACAATATTACCAGCGGTTCCGGCAATATCATGATTGGCTACGATGTCGATGCCGCATCGGCTACAGGCAGCAATCAACTGAATATTGGCAATCTGCTTACAGGCGAGTTGAGTAACGGCCTGCTGGCTATAAACGGCACAGGAGCCCTCACCCTTCCCATAGGGCAGACGGGCGATCGCCCTGGCGCGCCGGTTGATGGCATGCTGCGCTACAACAGTGTCAGCGGGAAGTTCGAGGGTTATCAGGCGGGCGCATGGCAGGATATTCTGACCTCGGCTGTCGCAGGGGGCGCAGCAGCGCCGGATCGCGGCATTCAATTCAACAGTGGCGGCAATTTCGCGGCGGATGCAAACTTCGTTTATTCCTCGCAAGGCTCGTTTATGGTTTCCGGCATTTACACAGGTGCGGGTGCGCCGCCTGTTGAAGGGGCGGGGACAAGAATGTTCTTTGATCCGACAAAATCGGCATTCCGTGCCGGGCGGGTTTCGGGCGCGCAGTGGGACAATGCGAATACCGGCGTATATAGCGCTGCCCTAGGGCAGGAAACAACAGCGAGCGGAGTGTGGGCTTTCGCCACGGGCTACGGTACGACGGCGAGTGGAAATGAATCCACGGCATTGGGCATGCAAACGGCGGCAAGCGGGCTTGCCAGCACAGCGGTGGGACGCTCGACTGTGGCCAGCGGCGCTACCAGTACGGCGATGGGACGCTCGACTGTGGCCAGCGGCGCTAGCAGTACGGCGATGGGGCAAAATACAGTAGCGAGCGGTTTATACAGCACCGCCATGGGCAATGCTGTTGTAGCGGGTGATGGGGTTGCTGCCAGCGGGTTTGGCGATGGCTCTCTTGCTGTAGGTTTGATCGACGATGCTGTGGCCATAACAACGCTTTCTCAAGTACGCGGCATCCAGTCATACGGCATCTTTATGGGCGATCAGGACGGTTTGGTCATGACGGCCAACAACACAATGGGGTGGTTCTGCCCTCCGGTGCCACCGCTCAGCGCCCGGTTACGCCTGTGAACGGCATGATCCGCTACAACAGCGAGAACGGGCGTTTTGAAGGTTACCAGGCTGGGGCATGGCAGGACATTCTGACCGGCTCGGCGCTGGCCGCGGCCCCGGATCGCGGCATCCAGTTCAATAGCGGCGGCAATTTCGCTGCGGATAGCAATTTTGTATACACATCGCAAGGAACCTTGATTATTTCCGGCGTGAATACAGGTATTGCCCAGACGCCTGCGACTATGACGGGCTCTCATATGTTTTTTGATCCTTCTTCGGGCGCGTTAAGGGCGGGTAGTGTTTATGGCGGAGAATGGGACAACGCGAATATTGGCAATAACAGCGTGGCCATGGGGATGTCTTCTCTGGCTTCCGGTCAGGGTTCTGTTTCTATAGGTTTTAGTACGCAGGCGAGCAATATGAATGCCGTGTCTATCGGTAATGGGTCGGTGGCATCAGGCGACACGTCTGTTGCTTTAGGAGAGGCAACGGCTTCCGGCGATCGGGCTTTTGCCGTTCAGGGAGGCGCTGCAGCCGGTAATTATGCGATCGCCATGGGCTATAGCGTGGTTGCAGGCGGCGATTATTCCATGGGTCTGGGGCTGGGTGTGCCCACAAGCGGCCCCCAAACGGTTTCAGGGACAAATTCTTTCGGCATCTTTATGGGTGATCAAAGCAGTCGCACTCTAAGCGCTTCCAACACGATGGGGCTGTTTGGCGGTCAGATGGTGAGGTGGTTCTGCCCTCCGGTGCCACCGCTCAGCGCCCGGTTACGCCTGTGAACGGCATGATCCGCTACAACAGCGAGAACGGGCGTTTTGAAGGTTACCAGGCTGGGGCATGGCAGGACATTCTGACCGGCTCGGCGCTGGCTGCGGCCCCGGATCGCGGCATCCAGTTCAATAGCGGCGGCAATTTCGCTGCGAATGCAAACTTCGTTTATTCCTCGCAAGGCTCGTTTATGGTTTCCGGTACTCACACAGGTACGGGTGCGCCGCCTGTTGAGGGTGCGGGTACGCGGATGTATTTCGATCCCACGAAATCGGCGTTCCGTGCCGGCAATGTTACGGGCGCGCAGTGGGACAATGCGAATACCGGCGTATATAGCACTGCGATGGGGCAGAATGTAACGGCTTCAGGTTTCTACAGCACGGCGATTGGTTCGAACAACACTTCATCGGGAACCGGCAGCGTGGCCTTGGGTATAAACAGTTCCGCTTCCAACGCCGGGGCAGTGGCGCTTGGTCAGGGGGCCATAGCTTCCGGATTGCGCTCAATTTCTCTGGGGGCGGGGGCTACAGCCTCAGGTGATTATGCGTTCGCCGCAGGGCAGGGCGCAGCAGCGAGCGGTGCCGACAGTTTTGCCGTCGGCGTGAACGGCACAGAAGCCACAGCCGCAGCCAGCGCCGCCATTGGCGAAAATGTTCATGCGGATGGGATTAACAGCGTGGCGCTGGGGCGCGCGGCTGGGGTGGGAGTCGGCGCAGACAATGCAATGGCGATTGGCCTGGGCATTCCCGGCAATCCCAACTATCCTACGGTCGTGGGAGACAATTCGCTCGGCATCTTTATGCGCGATCAGGCCAGCCGCAACCTGAACGACCCCAATACGATGGGCCTGTTCGGGGGCAGAATGGTGATTGATCCCCGCATTCAGGCCAACAACATGTCGGCCGATACGGCTTTGGAAGTCGAAGGCACCATGAAAATGGCCTATGGCGGCGAGGCTTGCGATGTGGCTCGCGAAGGCGCGATCCATTACGACTCGGCCAGCAATAATTTCTATGTTTGTAAGGACGCAGGTGTAGGTTCATGGGATCTGCTGGCGACCGGAACGCCGAGCGCGGCGGCCCCGGATCGCGGCATTCAGTTCAACAGCGGCGGCAATTTTGCGGCGGATAGCAATTTTGTATACACAAGCGCGGGCCGGATGGGGTTGGGAACGAATGCGCCGCTTAGGGCTATGGATATTGTAGCCAACAGCAACTATAATCCCGTCCTTAGTTTGAGAAACACCAGTTCAACCGGCCTCAGCGGTTTTGAGGTTTTAAGCGATTCTGGAAATTTCAAAGGCAATATAGGTCAGTTTCATTTTACTTATGATGGAGTTGCCGACCCATTCGCTATTGCCACCAACGACAGTGATATAGCTTTTGTCACCGGTGATACGGGCAGCGTGGCGGGCGACATTCACATGATTGTCAAAGCGTCTACGGGCCGTGTTGGTATTGGCACAATTTCGCCGCAGTCTGAACTGGATGTAGCCGGAACCGGAGCTGTGATTTTGGCTCGTGGTGCCACCGCTCAGCGCCCGGTTACGCCTGTGAACGGCATGATCCGCTACAACAGCGAGAACGGGCGTTTTGAAGGTTATCAGGCTGGGGCATGGCAGGACATTCTGACCGGCTCGGCGCTGGCCGCAGCCCCGGATCGCGGCATTCAGTTCAACAGCGGCGGCAATTTCACGGCGGACGCCGATTTTGTCTATACGTCGCAGGGCTCCTTCATGACATCCGGTACGTATACTGGCACAGGGGCTCCGCCTGTATCGGGGGCCGGCACCCGGATGTTCTTCGATCCGAATATGGCGGCTTTCCGCGCGGGTACGGTGACGGGGGCGCAATGGGATGACGTCAATCTGGGCAGCCATAGCGTGGCGCTGGGTTATGATGTGGAAGCTTCAGGCTGGAGCACAACGGCCATAGGTTCCGCTGTTGCGGCATCAGGATCGAATAGTTCCGCATTTGGCTTTTCCACCCTTGCCAGCGGACATCGCAGCATGGCTATGGGCAGTATGACAGCCACAAGCGGTTACTACAGCACGGCTCTCGGGCGCAGTGTTGTCGCCGGCGACTATGATATCAACAGCGGATTCGGCGATGGATCCATGGCGATCGGTCTGATAGACGAGGCTGTGACGATTACGTTGCAGTCGCAGGTGCGCGGCATTCAATCCATGGGCGTCTTTATGGGCGATCAGGACGGTTTGGTCATGACAGCCGACAATACGGTCGGTTTCTTCGGCGGTCAGATGGTGATCGATCCCCGCGTTCCGGCACAGCAACTGGCGGCGCGCAGTGTGCTGGACCTCGGGGCCGCGACCGACTCTGTGGTTCTGCCTTCAGGCGCAACAGCGGATCGTCCGGGCGCGCCTGTGAACGGCATGATCCGTTACAATAGCGAAAGCGGCAAATTCGAAGGCTATCAGGCGGGCACGTGGCAGGATATCGTGACAGGTGCTGCGGGCGCGGCGGCCCCGGATCGCGGCGTTCAGTTCAACAGCGGCGGCAGCTTTGCGGCCAGCGCGGGCCTTACTTATTCTTCCGTAGGAACTTTGGGTGTCGACGGTGGCTTAAATGTCGCGAGTCTTGCGACTATAGATGCCCCTTCATCGTCTGCACGCGCAAGCTTTTCCGGAACAAACGGAACTGTCAACTTGGATACATGGGCCAACCGCGGCCCATTTATCGATGTTAATTATGGCTCATCTGGCTATGTTGGCCAGTTCTATGGCGGAGCACTGACTATAAGGACGATGTCCAATAGCGTTGAAAACGGCATCTATATGGGTGATGGGGATGTGTCGAGTGTTCCTGCGGCAGGTATTACTTATTACGATGGCGATACCCTTTCGTATGGTTTGGGCGGTTTGAGGTTGAAAACCAATGGCGGATCAGGCCTAACAACACGGTTGCAGATTGACAAAGACGGTTTGATCAGTTTCACCAGCAGCGGAGCCGTAGCCTTGAATAGCGGTACGACGGCCCAGCGCCCCGCGTCCCCGACGAACGGCATGCTGCGTTATAACAGCGAAACCGGAAAGTTCGAAGGCTATCAGGCGGGCGCATGGCAGGATATCGTGACAGGTGCTGCGGGCGGATCGGCTTCGGCCCCGGATCGCGGCATTCAGTTCAACAGTGGCGGCAATTTCGCGGCGGATAGCAATTTTGTCTACACATCGCAAGGGGCGCTGGTAGTTTCTGGCACCTATACCGGAGCAGGGACAGAACCGGTTTCAGGCGCCGGCACGCGCATGTTCTTCGATCCGGGCAAATCGGCTTTCCGCGCGGGGACTGTATCCGGCGATCAATGGAATTTCACCAGCACCGGCGATTATAGCTTTGCCGCCGGCTATGATACGGAAGCCAGCGGCGAGAGCAGCGTGGCCATGGGCGCATGGGCGAAAGCCACGGGAGGCCGCAGCGTGGCGATCGGCGATAGCGTGGAGGCAAACAACTACGGCACGGTTTCCCTTGGCGCCTTTACCACAGCCACAGGTAACACCAGCGTGGCAATTGGTAATTTTGCGCAATCGACGAACGATTCGTCGGTGTCGATCGGGGCAGCCACGGTGGCAAGCGGAATGTATTCTCTGGCGATGGGCTCCGGCGCTCTTGCGAGCGGCGATAATTCAATTGCGATGGGTAACAGTGTTCAGGCGTCTGGCGCATTTGCCATGGGTCTGGGTCTGGGGCCTGCGCCGGGAATTCCTTCCGTAGTTTCTGGCGACTCTTCGCTGGGCGTCTTCATGGGAGATCAGAACGGTATTATCTTCTCCTCAAGCAACACGATGGGGCTGTTTGGCGGGCGGATGGTCATTGACCCGCGCGTCCCGGCGCAGCAACTATCCGCGCGCGGCGTGATCGATGTTGGCGCGGCCACGGATGCGATTGTGATGCCGTATGGCGCGACCAGCCAGCGCCCGTCTTCACCGGTGAACGGCATGTTGCGTTATAACAGCGAGACAGGAAAATTCGAAGGCTATCAGGCCGGTTCATGGCAGGATATCGTGACAGGTGCTGCGGGCGGCTCGGCTTCGGCACCGGATCGCGGCATCCAGTTCAACAGCGGCGGCAGCTTCGCGGCGTCTTCAAATTTCACTTATTCATCGGTGGGTTATCTGGGGTTGGGAACATCAAACCCGGTTTCCGAGTTGGATGTGGCGGGAACGGGGGCGGTGGTTCTGGCTCGTGGTACGACCGCGCAAAGACCCTCGTCTCCAGTAAACGGCATGATCCGTTACAACAGCCAGAACGGCAAGTTTGAGGGTTACCAAGCTGGAAGCTGGCAGGATATTGTAACAGGCGCCGCTGTGTCGAGCTTTGTCAGCCTGACCGACACTCCGGCCAGCTATGCCGGGGGCGCCGGGCAGTTTGTCCGCGTCAACAGCGGGGAAACCGGGCTTGAGTTCACCGATCAGATTATTCCGTCCGTCACCGGACAGCCAGCGCCCGCCCTGCCGAATCTGGATGATCTGGGCGATGTTTCTGCCGCCAGCCCGAATGATAACGACGTTATTCGCTATAACAGCGCCAGCGGGCTATGGGAAACTTCGGCTCTGGGATCCATGGTGAGCGCGGCGTCGCCGGATCGCGGCGTCCAGTTCAACAGCGGCGGGGCCCTTGCGGCTGACGCGTTGATGACATACCAGAGCGGAGCCTTGAACTTAGGCACCTCGACCGCGGGGAATATCGGCGTCTTGAACCTGTACCAGACGAATGCTGGAGGGAACGCCGCAGGCTTGCGGTTCTATAATAACACGTCGACGCTGGTGTCGCGCATTGACGGATGGGACGGATCCCTCGATATTACTGCTGTGGGCAATACGCGGGACATCGCCATCGTAAAAGAGGGCACGACAGGCAACTCGGTTTTAAGCAACCTTGTCCTGAGTCGCTACAGCACGGGGGGCGCCGGCGCCAACGGCATCGGCAGTTCGATTGAATCCTATCTGGAAACGACGACAGACGGCACCGACAATCTGGGCAGCCAGATTGAAACGGTGGCCACAGATGCGGCGGCCGCCACCTTTACAACCCGCATGACCATGATGCCGCGTTATAATAATGCCGCGACGACCGGCCTCACCCTGCTGGGCGCCAGCACGGGTACAAGGGTGGGTATCAATAACACGACACCCTCTGTGGGCCTCGATATAGCGACTAACGATGCTGCGATCTTACCGCGCGGCGGCAATGCGCAAAGGCCGACATCTCCCGTCAACGGCATGATCCGCTACAACAGCGAAGGCGGCAAATTCGAAGGTTATCAGGCCGGCGCATGGGCGGATATTGTCACGGGTGCGGCTGTTTCCAGCTTCTTGGGCCTGACCGATACCCCGTCCAGCTATGCTGGATCGGCCGGATATTTCGTCAAGGTCAACCCGGGTGAAAGCGGCCTGACCTTCAGCAGTTCCCTGATCAATACGGTCAGCGGCGTTCCGGCCCCGACAGGGATGAACCTCGACCATCTGGACGATGTCAGTGCCGCCGCTCCGAACGATAACGACGTTATTCGCTATAACAGCGCTAGCGGGCAATGGGAAACTTCATCTTTGGGATCTCTGGTAAGCGCGGCTTCCCCGGATCGCGGCATCCAGTTCAACAGCGGTGGCAATTTCGCGGCAGACGGCAATTTTGTGTACAAGGCCGATGGTGATATATCCCTTAAGGGAACGCATACCGCCACAGCCAGCGGGCCGGGGCTGGGGTCGTATTCAGGATTCTATTTTGATGTTCAGTCCTCCTCTATCCGCGCGGGGCAAACCATATCGGGCGTGGAATGGATGGATGGCGATATCGGCACCCACAGCACGGCTTTTGGCCGCAACGTAATCGCCAAGGGAAATTACAGTTTTGCGCAGGGTAACGGTGCAACGGCGGAAGGCGAAAGTGCGGTTGCTATCGGCAACGTGGCCATCGCCCGCGATAACGACAGCATTGCCATCGGCAGGTTTACCGAGACTTCAGGTTTGGCTTCATTGGCTCTGGGCCGCCATGTGCAGGTCGGCGATCAATTCATCGCCGGCAGTGGCGATGGTTCGGCGGGCTTAGGCTTGTTTGATGACGCCACGGTGATTTCGACACGCCCGCAGGTTCTGGGAATCCAGTCATTGGGCATTTTCATGGGCAATCAGGATAGCGTTGTCTTCTCCTCAAGCAACACGATGGGGCTGTTTGGCGGCAATCTCGTTATCGATCCGAATGCGCCGTCCACCCAGCTTTCCGCCCGCGGCGTGATTGATGTTGGGGCGGCCACGGATGCGATTGTGCTGCCCAAGGGCACAACCGCCCAGCGCCCGGGCAGTGCAGTGAACGGCATGTTGCGTTATAACAGCGAGACAGGAAAATTCGAAGGCTATCAGGCCGGTTCATGGCAGGATATCGTGACAGGTGCTGCGGGCGGATCAGCTTCGGCCCCGGATCGCGGCATCCAGTTCAATAGCGCTGGCAGTTTCGCGGCGTCTTCAAATTTCACTTATTCATCGGCGGGTTATCTGGGGTTGGGAACATCAAACCCGGTTTCCGAGTTGGATGTGGCGGGAACGGGGGCGGTGGTTCTGGCTCGTGGTACGACCGCGCAAAGACCCTCGTCCCCAGTAAACGGCATGATCCGCTACAACAGCCAGAACGACAAGTTCGAAGGCTATCAGGCCGGATCCTGGCAGGACATCGTCACCGGGGCGGCAACGGGCACGTTTGTCGGCCTGACAGATACGCCGGCTTCTTACGGTGGTTCGGCGGGATATTTCGTCAAGGTCAATGCGGGCGAAAGCGGCCTGACCTTCAGCAGTTCCCTGATCAACAATGTCAGCGGTCAACCGGCGCCTGTCGGGCTGGGGCTGGTGGATCTGGACGATGTGACGATATCCGCGCCGACAGCCGGGCAGGTGCTGTACTATAGCAGCAGCGGTGGTGGCCAGTGGGTGAACGGTGCGGCGGCCAGCAGCGCGATTGATGATCTTTCAGACGCACGTGTTGGATATAGTTCGAATAGTATGTATCTTGGAACAGGCGTAGGCGCGGCGAGTTCGGCTTCCGGTAATGTTGGGGTCGGGCCCATGGTAATGCAATCTCTTGCAGTGGGTATTAATAATACTGCGTTTGGATCATATGCGCTATCGAGCGTTACAAATGGGTCAAATAACACTGCTATTGGTATAAATACGTTAAAAAATGCCACAATTTCTTCTAATAACATTGCGATAGGAGCTGTGTCTCAAACAGTCGCCAAATCAGCTTTGGAAGACCTGACCTGGGGTAATCGTAATGTGGCTGTCGGCTCTGGTGCGCTGTCTACAACGACAAGGCGCGGTGAGAATGTGGCTGTTGGTTATGAAGCGATGGGTTACTCAGATTCAACTGCAACTCTGGCCTTTACGAATAACACGGCTCTTGGTTCTTACGCCTTAAGAGGTAGTACAACGCCGGCAAGCAATACAGGAACAAACAACACTGCCATAGGTCATAGCGCCTTGGTTGCTGTGACAAGTGGTGGCGATAACGTAGCCTTGGGGTATAATGCGGGAAGTAACCTGACAACAGGCTCCGGCAACATCGTTATCGGTTCGGGAATCACTTTCACCAGCGCAACGGCCAGCAATCAGTTGAATATCGGCAACACCATATATGGCGACATGGCGAACGATTGGGTGGGGATTGGCAATTCCGCCCCGAGTGTCGCGCTGGATGTAACCGGCGATATCGAATATACGGGCACGATCACCGACGTTTCCGACCGCCGCCTGAAAGAGAATATACACCCGCTCGGCAACCGCGGCAGCATGCTTGAAAAACTGGCGATGATCGATACGTTCAGTTTTACGATGAAGGGCGATAAGGATCGGAACGTTGAATTCGGCGTCATGGCGCAGGATATCCGCAGAATATTCCCCGAACTGGTGCGCGAAGACCAGACATCGCCCGAGCATTACCTGTCGGTCAACTATATTGGCATGATCGCCCCGATCGTCGAGGCCACCAAGGAGTTGAAGGCGGAGAACGACATGTTGAAAGCCGAACTGGCAGCCCTGAAATCGGATCGCGAGCAGATGGTCACGGCCTTGAACGACCTGACCCGCGATGTCCAGGGACTGAAAGCCCATACCGGCTATGGCATCAACAAGGCCTCTGTGGGCATGGGCATGTTGCTGGGCATGCTGGCAGCGGCGGCCGGATCGGGCCTGATCATCGTAGCGACGGGAATTGCAAGACGGCGGCGCCACAACACGGGGGCATAAGAAAGCTATGCCTTTGGATCATCGAAAAATCGGATTGCTGAAGGCGGTTTTATTCTCTGCCTTGCTTGTTGTCGCAATGGCTGTCAATCCTGCGGCGTTTGCCGCCTGTTCCAATCCGTCCGGAACGGCAGGATCTATCGTTTATAACCAGACGGAAAAGCTGTTTCAGTATTGCAATGACACGGACTGGGTACGGATGACAAAGCCCGGATCGGGCAGTGGCGGATGCACGAACCCCAGCCTGGCCGAAGGAGAGCTGGTTTATAATACGGACTACCGCGTTCTGCAGGGCTGCGCCGGCAACGCATTCCGCGCGGCAGGCCCTGTCGGCGGCAGTCAGGTGGGCGGATGGAAGGTTGTTGGTCTTGGCGGGTATGGGGTTTGCGGCATTAATCGCGATGGTACTTTGTGGTGCTGGGGTGATGAGGGATGGTTTGGTTCTATGGGTAATGGCCCTGACTCGTCTATACAATATGTTCCGCTGCAAATCTCTTCCGATGAATGGCTGACGTCTTCGACTGGCAACGTATCAAGCTGCGCCATAAAATCTGATAACACCTTGTGGTGCTGGGGCGGGAATTATTACGGGCAGATCGGCATGAATGACACAAATGATCGCGATGTGCCGACGGAGATCTCCGGCGGCGGGAGCTGGAAGAAGGTCAGCGTGGGCATATATCATTCCTGCGGCATAAAAATGGATAGTACGCTGCATTGCTGGGGAACGGATGACTATGGCCAGTTGGGTAACGGCGCTTCCGGCAACAGTTATGTTCCTGCCGAGGTAGATGGCGGTGGATCATGGATTGATGTTGATGTTGGGGATCGACTTAGCTGTGGTGTTAAGTCGGATAATACCCTTTATTGTTGGGGGAGAGATAATCTCGGTCAGTTGGGTAATGGCGCGGGTGTTACCGCTGATCAGCAATCTCCCTATCTTGTAGCGGGGGGGGCTTTATGGCTGGATGTCTCTGCTGGCGATTACCATGCTTGCGGCATTAAGACGGATAATACCCTGCATTGCTGGGGGAATGATAGCGGAGGGACACTTGGTAATGGCGCGGGTGGTAATACCAGTTCGCCGGGGGCGGTGTCCGGGGGCGGAACGTGGAAATTTATCAGTGCGGCCGGGGCAAGCTGCGGCATAAAATCCGATGATTCGTTGTGGTGCTGGGGATCAAATTCCGACGGTCAGGTCGGAAATGGCAATAAGACAAACCAGCAATCGCCTGTGGCCATAGCTGCAGGCACCACATGGTCATATGTTGCGGGCAGTTATAACGCGAATTGCGGTATTAAGACTGACGGGCAGTTACTGTGCTGGGGCAATAACTACAGCCATAATTTGGGGCAAGGCAACCCGTTCAAGGATTTTTCGGCACCGCAGCCCGTGGCAGGGGGTAATCAATGGAACAAAATTACGGTGGGGGATGAGCATAGCTGCGGGATCAAGGCCGATGGCACCGGCTGGTGCATGGGTACCGATAGCGACGGACAATTGGGAAATGGGGTCGGCGTTACGGGATCCAAGTTTGTGCCCGATCCTATGGCGGGTGGCGGCACATGGCTGGATATGAGCGCCGGCGCTTATCATACCTGCGGCATCAAATCTGACAATACAGGATGGTGCTGGGGGGCGGGGTGGGATATTGGCATGACCGGGGACGGTACAGGACAGACCGCGCGCCAACCCGTGCAGCTTGATGATGGCGGCGCGACATGGTTACAAATTACATCTGGCAATCTGCATAGTTGCGGCATTCAATCGGATGGTTCTGCCTGGTGCTGGGGGAGCGGATCTAGTGGTGAACTGGGCAATGGCGCCAATAACGATGAATTTTCCCCTGTCCCTGTCAGTGGCGGGTACACATGGAAGCAATTGAGTGGTGGAGCTGGCTATACGTGCGGGGTCAAGAGCGACGATACAGCCTGGTGCTGGGGATCTAACGGTTTTGGCGAGCTGGGAGATAATACCTATACGAACAGCAATGTACCTGTGCAGGTGGCAGGTGGCGGAACGTGGAAATTCATCGCAGCGGGATATGACCAGACATGCGGCATAAAATCCGATGACACCGTATGGTGCTGGGGCGAGGATAATGTGGGGCAACTGGGCAATGGCCCGGGGATAACGGGCAATCAGGGATTGCCCGTGCAGATCAGCGGCAGCGGCTCATGGAAATTTCTGTCTTTGGGTAATGGGATCAGTTGCGGGATCATGAGCGATGATTCAGCCTGGTGCTGGGGGAGCGATAGCAGCGGTGAGATGGGGAACGGCCCGATTGCCTCCGACAGCGATATACCCTATGCCATTCAGGGGGGCGGACGCTGGAGTTCTCTATCGGCTTCGCGCTGGGGGTTCTCATGCGGGATTGTGCAATCCGAGGCCTGGTGCTGGGGTTCAAGTTGGTCGGGTTCTTTGGGCGTGGGGTCAATTAATGGTGATGATATTGTCAACCCATCCATGGTTTTGTGCGGCGGGCCGGAGGGGCGCGCCGGGCAAATCCTGTATAATGCGACCAGTAATGCGCTGCAATATTGTGATGGGAATAACTGGGTTGAGGTTCGGCAATAGATATCCACCCGAAAAAATGCGGATTTCCGCGATTTTTAATCCCCCGATGAGGGGGCTTGAATTTTAGGGCAGACTTATTATAACTACTTCCGTTGGCTATCCGCCCAGTGCCCCTGTGGTGAAATTGGTAGACGCGCCGCACTCAAAATGCGGTTCCGAGAGGAGTGTTGGTTCGAGTCCGACCAGGGGCACCATATCTTATAATTATATTATGCGGTCATAATTTTCGCCTTGGCGTGACACTGCCATTAAAACCTCTTATCATTGTTAAAGACGCCTTTTAGTATATAAAGGCGCAGAAAGGTATGCAGGGGGCATGCCTTATATTAGGACTGTCTGATGGATAAGAAATTCACTGACGAGGTTGGAGCCGCGGCCGAGCCGCCGCCAGCCTTACCGGCTATCAAGCGCGGCGTTGGGCGTCAGGCGATAGACTTGTTTGTCCGCCATCCCTACTTGTCGTTGACTTTAGCCATGATGGAAATCCAGTTGGGATTTTTGAGCGCATTTGATTTACTTGGCCAAGCTGATTTCACCAAGCACGGTGAACTCAAGGCGTGGGGGTTGGCCATCATGTCGTGGTTGGTAGCGGTATGCTTGCTGTTATTGGCAGTGCAGGGTCTGCGCCAGAAAAAATAAGAAAACCTGATCAGTCTGCGCTGCATCGGGAACAGGGCGCGCAGCAACCAAGGCTATATCAATATCATGATCCCAAGGAGGCAGAGGGTGGCGCTTCCCCTGCTTTATTTGCCGGGGTTGGATTCTTCTCTGTATAGCTCCACTCTATTATAAGGGTATATGCCACTGCGAGGAGTGTGGGGCCGATAAAAAGGCCGATAAAGCCGAAGGCGATAATTCCACCGAACACACCCAACAGGGTCACCAGAAGCGGCAGGTTGCTGCCCAGACTGATGAAATAAGGCCGTATAATATTGTCGATTGAGCTGACAGCCAGCAGCCCCCACAAGCCCATGAAGATACCCATGCCGGTATGACCTTCGGCAAACAGCCAGATTGTAGCCGGTACCCAGATCAGTGGCGCGCCCAGCGGCAGGAACGAAAGGATGAAAGTTACGAAACCAAGAAATATAGGCGCTGGAACGCCGGCAATCATGAAGCCGATGGCTGAGAGCGTGCCTTGCGCCACAGCAGTGCCCATCATGCCGTAAACTACCCCGATCATGGTGCTTTTGGACACTTTCAGCAGGTGTTGGCCGCGGGGGCCGAGAAATTTCCCGATCAGTATGCTCAGGCGCTCTGCGGCTTCCACGCCGTTCCTGAACAGAAAGAAGGCGATCAGCACACCAAGGGAGAGGTCGATCGCGCCCCGGCCAAAAGTGCCCGCCACGCCGGCCACGCCTCTGGTTGCAGGCGCGGTTTGCTTGACCAGCAGAGATGTCAGAGCATCGGTATCCTGCACGTAAGCACCCCATTTCTCAATGATGTGAGGGCCGACATGGGGAAGGGTCGCCAGCCATGCCGGAGGCTGCTGAGGCGGGTTTTGCACCAGATTCAGTATATTATTGCTGATCCAGGCAAAGTTGTCGGCAAGGCTGGAGGCCAGAAACATCAAGGGAAGGATAAAACAAAGGGCCAAAATCAATGTCATGAGTCCAGCGGCCAACCCTCTGCGGCCCTTAAGTTTCTTCTCCAGCCAACTGTATGCGGGCCATGCCGACAAGGCAAAAATCACCGCCAACAGGATAGCTGGAACGAACGGGGTGATGACGATGATACTCAGGATGGTCAGGGCCGCCAGGGCGGTCATGACCGTGGCCATGCGGTATATCGAGATTCTGTCGAGGCTGCCGATTTTCATAGTGATTCTCTTTGGGTTTGCAAAACACAGCCAGAATAGCGGGTTTTTGGAGTGTACAAAAGCGGTTCATTCGTCTGATTTAGGGAGTTTTTCTACGAAAAATGTGGAAAACCCCGCAAAAACGTCGTTTTACAGGGGTTTTTGCAAAAAAGCCTCTCGACAAGCGCTGCGACTCGTACCATTGTTTGCGTATCAATACAGCACATCGCGATTCGCCGCTGTTCATGCGGCTTTATGAGGGGTGGGCTGTTCGTTCAACAATGATATCTAACTCAAGGAAGTTGAATCATGGCGACTGCAAAAGCAAAAGCGAAAGCTCCGGCAAAAGCTAAAACAGCAACGGCGAAGGCAACGGCTCCGACCGTTACGCTGAAACAGATCGGTTCCGATCTGGCTGACAAGCACGAACTGTCGAAGAAGCAAGTAAATGCTCTGATGGAAGATCTGATCGTTCATTTGGGCAAAAACCTGAAAAAAGGCAACCGCATCCGTATGGCTGGCCTGGGTATTCTGCAAGTGCGCAAACGCGCTGCCCGCATGGGCCGCAACCCGCGCACCGGCGAAGCCATCAAAATTCCTGCGAAGAAGAAAATCAACTTCCGTGCAGCCAAAGAACTGAAAGAAACAGTAGGCGTATAATCGCTTTTCCGATTGTTCTTGAAAAGTCCTCCGGTTTCACGCCGGAGGGCTTTTTCTTTGCCGGGTTTGGCAATAGAATGGCTTTCATTCCCTATAGCTAGGCGGTTTGGTCATGCGGATCCCCTTTATTCTGTTACTGGCGATTGTGCTTTTCACCCTTTCTGGCCCGGCGTGGGCGCAAAACAGGCAGGCTGTGGAGATCGTACGTGTTACGCCACAAGGCGAGGATGTGCCTGCAGCCCGTCAGATTGTGGTGGAGTTTAATCGCCCGATCGTTCCTTTGGGACGAATGGAGCGCAAGGCGGAAGAGCTGGGCGTGATCGTTAAGCCAGAGCTGGACTGCGACTGGCGCTGGATCAATACGGCGACACTGGCCTGCAACCTGGATGATGAGGATTCTTTAAAGCCTTCAACGCGCTATGAGCTAAGCTTTGATCAGACTATCAGGGCACTGGATGGCGCTTCCCTTGCCCAGGGCTACCGTCACGGCTTTGTCACGCAGCGTCCGGAGATCAGCTATTATAACTTCCATACGTGGCGTGGGGCTGCCCATCCGGTTATACGCATTGTCTTCAATCAGGCTGTGACCGAGCAATCGGTAAGGAAACATCTGTTTTTTCAAATGTCATCTGGCAAGCCTTTGAGACAGGCTGTCGATATACGGCCAGATGAGATGGAGGCTGAAGCTCCTGTAATCGCGGGTAACGCTGTGGCGCGTCGCACATGGTTGGTGGAACCTGCGCGGGACTTGCCGGAGGATAGCCGTTTGTCCTTGAGAATGGAGCCGGGGTTGATCTCAACTGAAGGGCCGGAAGCCAGCGTAACGGACAGGGATATTGTGGTTTTCGATACGTATCCCGATTTTCGCTTTGTTGGGGTGCGGTGCACGAACATCAATAATGTTGAAATTCTGATTGAGGTTGGAAAGGATCAAACAGCCGGCCAGTTGTGTCATCCGTTGCGCCCGGTTTCCCTGGCGTTTACGGCCCCAATATTGCGTTCAGAAGTTAAGGAAAATATAAACCTGTCACCAGATCTCTCAGGGGGGCGTAACAACTATAATCCTTGGGGCGATGAGAACCGCGATTGGTCGTACCTTGGTTATCCGCATGAAAAAGGCCGTTATTATTATGTTGGATTCCCTGTAGGGCTCAAGGCAGCGCAATCCTATAGTTTGATGGTACCCGGCAAGAGGCCGGGAATCGGGGCGATGATCGCGCAGATGGTGGGCAGGAATGTGAATGAGGGGATGCAGGATGAATTCGGCCGTACGCTGATGAAACCTGTGGTGATGTCCTTTTCTACGAGTCACAGGCCTCCGAATTTTGAAGCGCCTTATAAAGAAGTTGTTCTTGAAAAACAGGTAGACAGCGATCTGCCGTTTTATGTGAACAATCTGGCTTCATATCAATTCAACTACACACGGTTGAATGCCTTGGGGGTTCAAACAGGGCAGTCTTATGCCCGCACGGTGCCTTCCCCTGAAGATGTTCAGTTTGCCGTGCCTTTCGGCGTGCGTGAGATGCTTGGCGGGAAACCCGGTATTTTGTACGGCCATGTCGCTACCGAACCGGAGGTTTCCGCATATGGCCCAGAGTCGCGGCGTCTTTTTGCGCAGGTCACCCCTTATCACGTGCATGCCAAGATGGGCCACTATGAATCCTTGCTTTGGGTTGTTGATTTTTCTACCGGCCAGCCAGTGGAGGGAGCGACGGTAACTCTTTATAAAGATGAGCTATCGGATTTATCTTTACCGGATACGCCTTATGCCGTGGTGAAAACGGATAAGGACGGCATGGCTAAACTGCCTGGCCTTGCTCAGGTCGATCCTGATCTGGTTCTTACCAATTCGTGGCGCGATAGCGATGCAAGGCTTTTTATCAGGGTCGATAAAGGGGAGGATATGGCCTTGTTGCCGCTGTCTTATGATTTTTATATAGACACGTGGCGAGCGTCAAATGAAACCATATGGGCTGTAAACCGCAAGAAGTACGGCCATGTCAGCAGTTGGGGGATGACAGCACAAGGTGTTTACCGCACTGGAGACACTATCCAATACAAAATATTTGTGCGTGATCACAATAATCAAACCTTGGTCGCGCCGCCACGGGATGTGACATACAGCCTTGAGCTGACAGACCCGGCCGGCAAGGTAGTTCTGACGCAGGATAATGTGACCCTCAGTGAATTTGGCGCCCTGACAGGAGAATATTCAGTTCCGAAGAAAGGGGCGGTAGGGTGGTACGAATTCAAGCTAGGTCTCAAATCCCCCAACGAAGAACCGGTTTATTTGTACCCACTAAGTGTGCTGGTCAGTGATTTTACGCCAGCCCCTTTCCGGGTTTCGGCGCACATGAGCGGTGATCGCTTCAAGGCGGGTGATGACGTTGAAATTCTGGCTGACGCGAAGATGCATGCTGGCGGCGCTTATACAGATGCCGCTATCAGAGTTACCGCGCTTGTAACCAGTCAATGGTGGTATGAGCCGGATCATCCTTTAGCACAAGGTTTCCGTTTTGACAGCTTTCAAGACGGAAGGGATAGTGAACAGATATTTCAAAAAAGCGAGGCTCTTGATGATCAGGGGGAATGGAAAACTGTTCTTCACCTGCCAGAGTTGAAAATTGCTTACGGTAAACTTTCTCTGGAGGCTTCCGTTCAAGACGACCGGGGCAAATCGGTGGCAGCAACGGCGCAGGCTGATTATTTCGGAGTCGATAGGCTGGTTGGAATCAAATCATCACAATGGGTTTATGAGGCTAACAAACCTGTGACTCTGCCTGTTTTAGTTCTGAATGACAAAGGGCAGCCTGCGGCAGGGACTTCAGTCAAAGTTTCTTTTGAGAAAGAGATCGTCCACACGGCGCGCGTTAAGGGTGCGGGCAATGCCTATCTTTCCGATATAACAACGGAATGGCAGCCAATAGATGTGTGTGAGCATGTCTCAAAGGTTGAGCCGCAGGAGTGTAATTTTCTACCTGAGAAGGGAGGCACTTACCGTGCTGTTGCGCAGATTGTTGATAGTGCAGGCAGGGGGCACAGAACAACGCAGGGTTTGTGGGTGACGGGGGATGATTATGTGCAATGGAATACGGAGGGGGACACAGCGTTGCCGATTGTTCCCGAGAAAGGCGAGTACAGAATTGGCGATACTGCGCGCTACTTGATTAAGAACCCGTATCCGGGAGCTAAGGCGCTGGTGACTATAGAGCGTTACGGCGTTATGGATTCTTTTGTAACGACTCTGGAAGGAAGCGCGCCTACGATTGAGTTCCCTGTGAAGCCTGATTATATGCCCGGTTACTATCTTTCTGTCATCGTCATGTCGCCAAGGGTAGAGGCGGCTCCTGCTGAAGAAGGTCAAATTGACATGGGCAAACCCGCTTTCCGTATGGGCTATGTCACGGTTCCGGTACGAGATCCGGTTAAGGAAATGCAGATTGATGTCAAGGGGGCTCAGGAAGTTTACCGCCCGCGCGATAAGGTGCAGGTGAATATCCATGCGCAGCCACGTTTGGAACAGGAGGCAAAGGAACCCGTAGAACTTACGGTGGCTGTAGTTGACGAGGCGGTTTTTGATCTGATCAACGGGGGAAGGAATGCTTATGACCCTTATAGGGGATTCTATAATCTGGAGTCTTTGGATCTGCGGAATTACAGCTTGATGATGCGGCTGACAGGGCGCCAGAAGTTCGAAAAGAAAGGGGCAAATCCCGGCGGTGATGGCGGTGTCGATGTGGATATGCGCACATTGTTTAAATATGTCAGCTACTGGAATCCCGGTTTGCCGACTGATGCCGATGGCAATGCCCGGATCGAGTTTAAGGCGCCTGATAATCTGACCGGGTGGCGTGTTCTGGTTCTCGCGGTAACTCCGGGCGAGCGCATGGGCTTGGGGGAGGGTGCTTTCAAGGTTAATCGCCCGACAGAGATCCGCCCTGTCATGCCAAATCAGGTTCGGGAAGGCGATAGTTTTTCTGCTGGATTTAGCGTTATGAACAGGACGGACGCGACCCGCACCATCCGGGTATCAATAGAGGCAGATGGGGATATTGAGAAAGAAGCTGAGGCAGGTAAAGTAGAGGAAGTATCTCTTGAGCCATACAAACGCGCCGTCATATATCTTCCCTTGCATGCGGCGATCTTGCCTGCCAGCCGCGAAGTACAAGAGGGGGTGATACATTTTACCGTTACAGCTGCTGACGGAACCGATAGCGATGCGCTGGCATATGAATTGCCTGTATACAAGAGTCGTGTGATCGATGTGTCTGCCAATTACGGCAGCACAGTCGACCCAAAGATTCAGGAAATTATTAGATTCCCTGACCACATATATACAGATGAAGGCGGCGTTGAGGTCGTGTTGTCGCCCAGTGTGATTGCCAATTTATCGGGGGCTTTTCGTTATATGCGCGACTATCCTTACACGTGCTGGGAACAGAGATTGACGCGCGGCGTTATGGCCTCGCATTATCTAAAACTGAGTTCGTATCTTCCCGATGATCTGGTTTGGGAAGAAAGCAAGGTGTTGCCGCAGGAGACACTGGACGCCGCAATCGATTATCAAACGCCTGGCGGTGGGATGGCTTACTTCAAAGCATTGGACGAGTACGCCGATCCGTACTTGAGCGCCTATACGGCGCTTGCATTTGGTTGGCTTGCAAAGGCGGGGTATCAGGTGCCGGAGAATGTAGAAAAAAAACTGCATGATTATCTTCTTAATATTCTTAAACAGGAGGCTTTCCCACAGTTTTACGATGCAGGCATGACATCGACTGTCAGGGCTGTGGCTCTGGCTGCGTTGGCGAACGCAGGTAAAATCAGCAAAGATGACGTCTTGCGCTATGAAACGCATGTCAAGAATATGAGTCTTTTCGGAAAGGCGCATTATATGCAGGCGGCATTGGCAGTCAATATTGAGAATGAGATTGTGCGTGACGTTGCAAATATGATTTTATCGTCAGGTCAGGAAAGCGGCGGGAAGCTTTCCTTCAACGAAACGCTCGATAATGGCTATGCCCGGATTTTGTCTACGCCTCTTCGCGACAATTGCGCCGTTCTGGGCAGTTTTATGAATTACGCTTCCACTGAGGAAGGAAACCTCCTGATAGGGGATAAGCCATTCAAAATCGTGCGAACGATTACGGCATCGCGTGGATCCCGCGATTATTGGGAAAATACGCAAGAAAACATGTTTTGTATGGCAGCCTTGGTTGATTATGCTGAAGCTTATGAATCCGAGCAGCCACAGATGAAAATCAAGACGTCTTTGGATCAAAAATCACTGGGGGACGCCTCTTTCTCAAGCTATCGGGATGAAGCACGTAAGTTAATCTATGAGATTCAGGATGGAGATTCCGGTCGGCAAGCTACGCTAGAGATTGATCGTGAAGGGCAAGGACGTCTTTATTATGCAACCCGTATGAAATATGCGATAAAGGCTGATGCGTATCAGGACTTGAATGCGGGTATGGAACTGCATCGCGAATATTCGGTTAAGAAGGATGGTGTCTGGGCTCTTCTCAAAGAGGAGGAGAAAATCTCTCGGGGTGATATTGTGCGTGTAGACCTATTCCTGAATTTGCCAACAGCAAGGAACTTTGTCGTTGTCCACGATCCATTGCCGGGAGGCCTTGAGACCGTGAATCGTGATCTTGCCACGGCTTCCGGTGTCGATGCTCAGGAAGGGGTTTTTGACGAAGCCGGAGGGTCATTCTGGTTCAGGCATGGCGATTGGCACGATTACGGTTACAGTCGCTGGAGTTTTCACCTTAAGGAGATGCGGCATGATTCCGTGAATTTCTACGCCGATTGGCTGGAGGCTGGAAATTATCACCTGTCTTACGTTGCCCAAGCGATTGCTGACGGGGAGTTTCATGCGCCTGCATCTCGCGCAGAGGAAATGTATGATCCTGATATATATGCGCGGGGACTTGGCAGAACGCTTATGGTAGGAAATGGAAAGCCTTGAGAAGGGTCTTTACATTTCTTGCCGGTTTTGCGTTGTTTGCGATTTTGGGCCTGATCGCCGCAACGATAGTCAGCATTCGCCCAGTGTCATTGGATGCATATAGCGGAGCGGTTCAGGGGCAAATTCTGGATCGTAACGGCGTGCCTCTGACATATTCGTATGATGACAGATGGAATGCTCATGAATTATTGCCTTTGTATGAAATCCCCGACTTCCTGAGGCAGGCATTTATCCGGTCGGAAGACAGGCGGTTTTATGAGCATAGGGGCGTGGATTGGCAGGCGCGGGCCGGGGCATTATGGCAGAATGTCCGATACCGCAGAACTGTGAGGGGAGCAAGCACGATCACGGAGCAGGTCGTCAGGATGATTCATCCGAGGCCTCGTACCTTATGGTCAAAATATATAGAAGGTTTTGAAGCCTCTCAGCTTGAAAAGAAATATTCCAAAACACAAATTCTGGAATTCTACCTTAACCAACTGCCTTATGCGGCGAACCGCCGGGGAATTGCACAGGCCGCGCGCTTTTATTTTGGCCGCCATGTGACGACTTTAACGGAACGGGAAATGCTGGCCCTCGTCGTTCTGGTGCGCGCGCCATCTGCGTTCGATTTGTATCGTTATCCGGAACGAACAGCGAAGATGATTGATAGACTGGCGCGGCAAATATCGTCCGGCGAACAGCTATTGCGCATAATGTCTCAGGATATACGTATCGGCGCGGCAGGTATGATGCCGGAAGCGCGGCATTTTGCCCGCTACGCAAGGCAGCAGCCTAACGTACTGCGGGGGCAGGTCAGAACGACTTTGTCCGCGTCTTTGCAAACGGAAGTCCAGAATATACTGGATCGACGGTTGCATGCCTTGTCGGCCAGGAATGCAAGGAATGCGGCCGCGCTGGTTGTCGATCATACAACGGGAGAAATCCTTGCATGGGTGGTGGCCGGAGCAAAAGATTCTCTGGCCGAGGCTTCCGATATTGATGCGGTTCTGGTTCCAAGGCAACCGGGGTCATCGCTCAAACCTTTTTTGTATGCACGTGCTTTGGATAAAGGGTGGAGCGCAGCGACGATTCTCGATGACAGCCCTCTAAGTGAAGCTATTGGCAACGGCCTTCATCGTTTCCGCAATTATAGCCGCAGTCACTATGGGCCTATAAGCTTGCGTGAATCCTTGGGGAACTCTCTGAACATACCGGCTTTATTGACTATTCGCCATGTTGGCGTGCCCGATTATCTGACTGTCTTGCAGGCTATGCGGTTTCAGAGTCTTAGCCAACCGTCTGATTTCTATGATGAAGGATTGGCCCTTGGGAACGGAGAAGTTACCCTTTTTGAGTTGGTGCAGGCTTATGCGGCTTTGGCCAACCGGGGCGTATGGTCGCCGCTGAAGGTGTTAATTGAAGATTACGGCCCTCGATCAGGAAGGCAGATATTCTCACCTGAGAGCGCATCGTTGATAGGCGATATTCTTTCTGATCCGTGGGCGCGCCGTCTTGAATTCGGACAGGGGAGCGTTCTCAACCTGCCGCAGCAGACGGCTGTCAAAACGGGCACTTCGACAGATTATCGTGACGCGTGGGCTGTTGGTTATAATGACCGTTACGTGGTGGGGATATGGATAGGGAATCTTGACCACAAACCGATGGATGGGGTGACCGGGGCAACAGGCCCCGCATTGGCGCTAAGATCCATTTTTACCGAGTTGAACGCCGAACGAGATACCAAACGCTTGTATATGAGTCCGCTTTTGATTCAGGCAGATGTTTGCCACAGACCGCAACCGGAATGCCTCTTGAGGACTGAGTGGGTTTTACCTGATCGAATCAATATTAACCATAATGCTCGCAATTATACTCCTGAGCTGGTTAGGCCTACACAGGGCTTACAAATGGCGCGTGATCCCAGGATACCTGCTGATTATCAGAATTTCAGATTTGAAGTTGCGGGTATAGATAGTAGGGATACGATCAAATGGGTATTGAATGGTCGTTTTCTTGCAGAAAAAGAGGGAGAGCCTACCTATCTGTGGGCGGTTGAAAGAGGCCTGTTCAAACTGGAGGCCTATATTCATAAGGCCAACCACGCCAAGCCGTATGTGTTGAGCGCGGAATTCGAGGTTAAATAATTGCTAAAGGTTGGTATGTGATATTTTATCTTCTGGTAAAATGGGGCAAGCAATTGTTCTCCTTATAATAACAGATGCAAATGTCAGATAATTCTTTAGTCGGAAATATGTTCATATGTCCCCCTCGTATACAAAATCTGTGCATATTATTGCTTTAAGCCTGTTTCTGGCATTTCTTTATTACCTGACGGGGCGTCTGGGGCTGTTTCTGGCTCTTCCACCCGGTTATGCCACCTTTATATGGCCGCCTTCAGGTATTGCCTTGGGAATGCTTGTGATGCACGGCCGTTATCTATGGCTAGGCGTATTCTTGGGATCTTTTATACTGAATGTTACCGTTTCTGGTGGAATCACTCTGGATGGAGGGGTTGATATCCAGAAAAGCATAATTGCCATGTTGATTGCGGCAGGATCATCGCTGCAAGCGGCAACGGGCTATGCCCTCGTCAAGAGATGTTGCGGAGTTCCGCTAAAGCTGGATTTTATTAAAGATACACTGCGTCTCTTTCTTCTGGCTGGCCCCGTATCTTGTCTGGTTTCTGCCACAGTCGGGAGCACGACCCTGTTTTATACGGGCCGTATAGCAGCGGTTGATTTTATGAATACTTGGGCCACATGGTATGCTGGGGATATTCTGGGCATCCTTGTCTTTATGCCGCTGGTTATGATGGCCCCTTACGGGAAGGAGCGTATTATCTGGCGTGGCAGTCATCTCAAGTCTCTGCCGGCTATTGCCATGTTTGCGCTGATCATGCCTTTAGGGCTGTCGTTCTATGCATGGAAAATGGCCCACGAATATGCAAACGCCAAAAATCAAGCGACTTTCAAGTCTTTGACGCAAGAGAATGAGCTAGCCATTACCTACAGGATGCAGTCATACCGGACGACTCTCAAGTCGGGTGCCGGGTTTTACAAGGGGTCACAGCAGGTAGAATATGACGAGTGGCGCCAGTTTGTTGAAACAATAATGCAGGAGAACTTGCTTACGGGCATGAACGGTCTTGGTTTTATTAGTTTCGTCAAAGAGAAGGATAAAGAAAGGTTTCTGGAACGAATTAGGGATGATAAGCAACCTGAGTTCTATATTCATCCTGAATCAACTGGCCGCGACATCTTTGTTATTACCTTTATTGAGCCTTCATCCAAGAACGGCGCGGCTCTGGGTCTTGATGTATCTTATGAGAAAGCTCGCTATGAAGCAGCCACTTTGGCAAGGGATACCGGGCAGACCACGCTGACAAGAATAATAAATCTGGTACAAGACGAGAGAAAACGACCTGGGTTCTTGATATATGAACCAATTTATAAGGTTGATCGAAAACTCGATACGGTTGAGCAGCGGCGGAGAGCTTTTATCGGTTTGATTTATGCACCGTTTATCGGTGAAAAATTTATGGAAGATCTCGTTCGTCATAGCTGGAATATGCTGGATGTTGACATATATGACGGTACAGAGATTAATCAGCAAAACCTGATATTTTCGAGTTATAGGCATACCAAAGGGGTTTATGGAGAGGCGCATAGATTCAAGAGTCAGAAAACGCTCAATCTTATGCAGCAGAAATGGACTATCGTCTGGTATGGAACTGCGGATTTTGAAAAATCAGTCCAGACTTATATGCCGACACTTATCCTGGTGTCGGGCCTGACGTTCACCCTTTTGTTCGCCATCTTCCTTTTTATGGTGACGCAGAGAACAGAGATCATTTCCCGTACTGTGGAGAATCAAACCCGGGAAATACAGATGAATGAGAAAAGGCTGCGATTGCTGATCCAGAATACCCCCGCCGCAGTGGCGATGTTTGATAATAATATGTGTTACATCCAGGCCAGTAACCGGTGGCTTCTGGACTATAACCTTTCGGGAGTTGATGTTGTAGGGAAGTCTCATTACGAAATCTTTCCGGAAATTCTCAACATGCCTGAATGGTTAGATATTCACCAGCGCGCTTTGCGCGGTGAGATTATTTCAAGAGAGGAAGATCATTGGATTCGTGCCAATGGACGGGGGGAATGGGTAAAGTGGGCAATTCACCCATGGATGCTATCTGAAGATAAAATAGGTGGCATTGTCATGTTTACCGAAGTTATCACCGAGCGTAAGGAAGCCGAGATCAGGGAGCGGCAACTTCTGGATAAGATTATTCAATCGGAAGGGTTGAGTCGGGCGATTCTGGCCAGCACATCTTATTTGGTTATTGCAGCGGATGTAAAAGGTCAGATCGTTCTTTTTAATCGCAAGGCAGAAGAGATGCTGGGCTACCAGGCGCAAGAGGTAATTGGCCGGCATACATTGGCACTTTGGCATGATAAAGAGGAAATGAGGCAGCGTGCTGCGGAGCTTTCCTTATCTTTAGGAAGGAAAATCGAGCCTGGATTTGATGTCTTTATTGCCAACTTGGCTTTGCGAGGATCTGAATCGCGAGAATGGACTTTTATAAGAAAGGATGGCAGCACATTTCCTGTGAAGTTGTCACTAACAGCGCTAAAAGACGATAAGGGGCAAGATATCGGTTACCTTGGGGTGATTGAGGATATTTCAGAGTGGAAAAGACAGAGGGAGCTGCTTGAGGTTGCCTTATCTGCTACGCAAGATGGCATTTGGGAATGGGATCAGGAGCACAAGAGTTTATGGCTGTCGCCGCGCTGGAAGGCTATGTTTGGTTATGAGGACGATGAGATTCAAAACACATTGGAGGGGGCCGCGAGTCTTATTCATCCCGATGATCATGAGGTATGGGTAAAAAATATGAACTCCTATTATCTTGGGAAAGAGGAGGATTTTTCGGGAGTTTATAGATTCTTTCATAAAAGTGGCCGGTTGATGTATGTTCTTTCGCGTGCCAAGGCCGTTAGAAACGGTCAAGGCAAGGTTATCCGTGTTGTAGGCGCCCAGAGCGACATCACATACCTGGAAGAAGCTAAATCGGAGGCGCTGCAGGCCAACAACGCCAAGAGCGAGTTTCTTGCCAGCATGAGTCATGAAATAAGAACGCCTATGAATGGAATCATGGGTATGGTGCAGTTGGTTCTTGATACGGATCTAAACCCTCAGCAGCGCTATTATATTGAGCATGTACAAACATCGGCAACCAGCCTTTTGCATATGATCAATGATATTCTTGATATTTCGAAGATTGAGTCTGGGCATTTTGATCTTGAGCGTGTCGCCTTCGATTTAGGGGTTATATGCGAGGACGTTTCTCATACGGTTTCTCTGAAACTGGATGGCAGTCAAGTTGATTTTATACTGCGTATGCGTCCCGATCAGCCGATGCATATGATCGGCGACCCTCTGCGTGTAAGGCAAATTTTGATGAATTTATGCGGTAATGCGGCAAAATTTACCAGCAAGGGTCATGTTCTTCTGGATGTGTCATCGAGTTGCGATGACAACGATAATGTGGTCGTTCATATTGCCGTGCATGATACAGGCGTGGGGATCGCGCCGGAGCGTTTGGAAAAGGTATTTGAAAAATTTGAGCAGGGCGATGTTTCTGTTGCGCGCCAGTTCGGGGGAACGGGACTGGGCTTGGCTATTGCCCGTAGACTTGCGCGTGCTATGGGTGGTGATGTTCGTGTTGAAAGCATGATTGGGCGCGGATCATCTTTTTACTGCGATTTGCATTTTAAATTGAATAGTGATGTTAGTAACGATTTTGTGCCGAAAGGGGAATTTTCCTCTTTGCGAAGAAGATCGTTCATCATAGATGATAATCCTGTTCAGGCAAAAGTACTGGCTGATCTTCTTGAATATTCCGGCCATTATGTTGATATGTCTCTTGGCAGCAGTAACGCCGAGTTCGCTCTGGGGCAGGCCAAGAAGAAAGATCTGGCCTATGATTATGTTTTTATTGATTGTTACCTGCCTGGTATTCAAGGAGCGAGCTTGGCATCCCGCCTGATTGAAAGCGGCGTAGTGGATCGCAGTTCAATTGTGCTCATGGGCGACCATCTGATGTATCAGAACCTGGGTGAACTGCGCCAAATCGGAATAGGCGCGGCCTTGTTAAGGCCTTTGCATATGCGCGCATTCTTCAACATGTTACGTTATCTTGAAAAAATGCCCCCCTCCGAACGCGATATGGTTACACATTTCACGGTTAGCGAAGATGTCTCATTATCGGTTCGTAGAGAGCGACCCGATCTGAAAGGGATGAATGTTCTTCTCGCAGAAGATAATACTGTGAATCAGGAAGTTTTCGCCGCCATGATGAGAGCGTTTGGCGTGAACGTTAGCGTGGCAGCAAACGGGCGCGATGTTCTGGATATGCTGTCAAAGAAAAAATACGATGTTGTTTTTATGGATTGTCAGATGCCGGTTATGGATGGGTTTGAGGTTACAAGGAAAATTCGTGAATCAAGTGATCCGTCTTTTCGTAACATCAGGATAGTTGCTCTTACGGCCAATGCCCTGAAGGAAGATGAGAGTCGATGCCTTGCTGCGGGAATGGATGATTACCTTTCGAAGCCTTTCCTTATAGATGAACTTGAGGCCAAGCTGATGAAATGCCTGAGGAGAGTATCTGCAGCTACCGTTCGAGGAGAAAGCGCGGGAGAGCCATCAATAGCCAAAATTATCAATTTTGCCAGGCTTGATGCTATCAAATCGCTAGGGGAGGATTCTTTCTCAAGGGTTATTGGACTTTTTGTTACAAATTCCACTCAACTGGTTGGTGATATGCGCAAGGCTCTGGCTAGTAATGATTTTGGAACTATAGCCGCATCGGCGCATGCCTTAAAATCTATCAGCGGGCAAATCGGCGCCATGATGGTAGAGAGGAAAGCTACCCAAATTGAATCGGTTTGTCTTAATAATGCAGGGGACGGCGCAGGCCAGATTCTGCAAGATCTTGAAGCCAATTTGAAGAGGGTTATCGTCGAATTGGAAAAAATGAAAGAGTAAAGCTTGGTTGTTTATTGAGGTTTTGGCAAGGGGCTCTTCTTTACGATCATGCTCCAATCGTTAAGGGTTTCTCCACCGGGTGTTATATTGCTTTCTGGCAACCAACTCAATTCTGGAATCGGGGCTGGATTGAATCGGAAGCGCAATGTTTCTCCGGATGTGGGGGGCGTCTGAGGCTTTTGGATGTTCTGGATCGATGCCACAGGAGCAGGCGTAGCGCCGCAGACCTCATTCAGATAAGGTCTTAGAATCTGCAGGAAGTTCTTTTTGATTTGCGTGGGAACGGCGCTGGTGAATTTGTGCCTGGCGGCGGCGGGGCCTTCGACATATGCCAGAATGGTTCCGAAGAATCTCTTTCCTGAGACAGGGTCATCGATTTCAAATACAAATGTGGCTGTCCTGTTCTTTACATCGGATGAGCGCAGGCCTCCCCCTTTGGCGAAAACCTTGTCGCGGTTGTCGCCTGTTCCTGTCTTCCCGCCTATATTCAGAACACGGCCATCGTCAAGCGTGAGGGTGCCGATGCGGCGGGCTGTACCTTTTTGCACGACGCCTTGCATGGCTTCAAGGGCTACGTCAGCCACTTCCTGAGGCATAACGCGACGGGAAGGCCCTGCAACTCTTGCGTATTCCCGGCGGCGTTCGTTTGTATCCGGAGCCAGAGTCAGGTTGCTAAAGCGGATGCTTGGCTTGCGGATGCCGCCATTGACGATAATTCCAGAAAATTCAGCAAGGGCTGCGGGGGTATCGCCAGAGTCGCCTAGGGCAGACCCGAGTGAGGGCACCATCTTATCGAAGGAAAATCCGTTTTTCTGCCATGTTTTGTGCAGATGACTGAATGCGACCTCCTCCAGAACGATGCGAATACGTTTGTTTTGCGCTTCAACTTTGCTTGGCTTCAGCAGCCATGAGTAAACCTCAGTCATTACGCTTTGACCGCGATCGTCGAGTTTTTTTGCTGATTCCGCAGTTTGCGACCAAGAGAGTGGGGTGCTGCTCAAATTTTGCTGTGCCATCCAGATAGCCAAGGGATGTATTTTGGTCAGGTAACCCAGATCGTTCAGATTGAATTTTCCCGGAGCATACATCTCATACATGCCCTTAAAGGCCTTCATTGATCTTTCATCGGCCATCTTGCCTGTTACGTGGGCCGCTTTTTGGGCTTTGTATTCATCGTCGCTTTGTCCGGGAGCCTGAGGCACGGTTTGGCGGTAAGTGGCGTCATGAATCTTCGCAGCCATGGCTTCCACTGGGGCTTCGGGATAAATAAGACGGAATATAACCGCCATTTGCTTGGGTGATCTATTCTTATTCTTGTCGACCAGTATATCAAAGAGTTGATCGCTATCCTTGCCGGTTTGCTCCTCCCATGCGCGGAAAAGGAATTTTTCACCTTCGTTGTTGATGAATTGGCGAAGGTATTTTGCGCGTTCAGGGCTTTCAGTGTTCGTATAGATATCATCGGGCACGTTCATTTTATGCGCCATAGTGAAGCTCACTACGTCACGCATGATGCGAACGAAAGGCAGGTTGTGTGAATTTTGAATGGATTCCCTGACTGTCGGCACACGGCCGTTCTCTTCGCTCTTGAAATTGTTAAAGCGGTGGATGCCGCCACCGGTAAAGAACGTCTCTCCCGGGTTGGCCGAATATGTCCGTTCCATTGAGGCATCCAGCATGGGGCGCAGACCTGAATTCCCGCCCTCGGGCAGGGTTTTTTGCCCTATCAGATAGCTGATCGCCCATGCGCTTAATTTGTCTGTATACTGATCCGTCAAAGAACGCAGATCATCGACGCTCTTGTCGGCAAATTTTTCATGAAGATAGGCGACGCTTTCCAGATACGAAACCAGAGTACGCAGCTTGGCTGTGGAGCCCAGTTGCAGCTTCGATCCTTCGTTCAGGTTCAAAGCGCCTTGGTATGTATCGGTTTGGATACGCAGATAATTGGCGTCTTTACCAGCTTCGTAGAGCGTTACAGAATAGACGATATCTTGCAGCCCGTCTTCACGCAGCAGTTGGTAACCGATCAGGCCGGCTTTCTTAGCCATCTCTGGATGTTGCAGTCCTTGCAGAAAATCTGTTACGGCGTCTGAAGCTTTTTTGTTGACGGTGGTAATGGCCGTTGCGTCCAGCCTGTCGAGGCAATATAAGCCGCACTGAGCCCCAATTGCGTTCATAAGCTCTGTTCTTAAGGAGTTGACGGTTTTGTTGTGCGGAATGGTCAGGCGTTGCTTGGTTTCCTCTGGTTTTGTGAATTCAAGTTGCGCCTTCAAGGCCGCAGCGCTCAGTTTTGCTGAAATTACGCCCATATCGGCAAGATAAGGGAGTAACTTATCCACGCGCGCATTCAATTCAGCCCGTCCTTTGTCGCGCAGGAGGTAATCTGATGGCTTTTTAATGGAGAGGGCGAGATAGAAAGCCTCACGGAAAGCTTGCCCGGCTTCAGCCATTTCCTCCGCTGACATCTGGTCTTCGGGCTTATGCAGCAGGCGGTTAAGATCGCTGAAATCTCGGCCGAACCACAGCATCATGCCATCGCCGAAACCCTCGGCGTCGCCTTGTTTGGGATAGGAGGAAAGCGGCAAAGAGTTGATATAATCAAGAGCGATCTCACGGCGGCCTTGCACCGTATTAACGTCTTTTAGGTAGGCGCGTGTTGTGGCGCTGGCCATTTGCTGGAATTTTTCGAATATTCCGCTCAGTCCGCTGCCGGTAAATCCGCCTTCAGAATATTTATATTTCTCTTTTTGTACCGCAGCGGTGGAAGCGCCGGGGTAATCGCCTTTGAGGCCTACAGCTTTCAGCACTTGCATCATAGAGGCATAGGTGAATCTGTCCCATTCCACAGCCGGATTCTGGCGTTCCGGATGTTTGTCCAGAAGCTCGGCGTTCTCTACGAAAAGCAGGGCCTTGACCAAGCTGGGGGGAATATCGTCAAAGCTTTTGTATATGTTGCGGGGGAATCTGGCTTCATAGAGCGTTTGCCCCGTGTCGTCTTTAATCAGCGCTCCCGCTTGTGGCTTTTCAACATCCATCAGGTTGAGCTGCAACCCCAGAATATTGCGGTCATGCCAGGGGGCCGCATATGTAAGAGCCCATTTCCCTTTTTCGGTCAGGTTCCTGTCATATTCCTGAAAATGAGCGTAACCGCGGCGAACATCCAAGGGCCCGCGCGCTGGAGGGAACTGTTTAGGATCGTCGATTTTCTGCGTATTGAACCGGCCGGAGGCAACGCCGTTGAAATACCATGATTGCAGGGGCGAACGCCACCCTTCGAAAACCAGAGGCGCGCCGATCAGCAACGTGCCCGCCAACGCCTTGTGAAGTGTTTTCTTATGTCTGGAATACCATGAAGCATTTTTCTTTGAGTTCGCGCTCACGCTTACATCTTGTTCTAAGTCTACGCTAGAACCCTTCTTGTCTGTAGTCATGACTACAGTACCTCCCATGCACGCACTTATGTGTACGCTTGTTATGGCCAGAATATATAGGAGCCTTGAGAATATGCAAATATTTTGCTGTGTCATCATGGGCAGTTATCCCGTGTGCGCAGCAATATGACGCCGCTGGTTGCAGTCAAACTTATTTGATTTTTTTTATTTTATTCAATGGATTAGATTTTATTCGGCGTTCTGGGGTTCATTTTTTCCCAAGTCAGGAGGGGAGCTTTGCTCTCGCCAAGACTGGCCGTTTGCGACACGTTCTTGTAGTTGGCTAAAGTAACTCTCCATCATTTGCCTCACGGTTGCCGGATCCTGTTCTTTGTTGATGTCGCGGCGTAACTGGTTTGCCCCATGCAGGCCGCTACAATACCATGACAGATGCTTGCGGGCGATGCTCACGCCGAGATGACGGCCGTAATGATGCAGCATATCTTCGTAATGCTCCTGTACCAGTGCGGCGATCTCTGGCAAGGCAGGGTTTGTATCCGTATATCCCTGCCTGAAATAATCCATGGTCTGCCTGATGACCCAGGGTTTGCCATACGCCCCGCGACCGATCATAACTCCATCCGCGCCGGAAGCTTCGCGGGCTCGCAAGGCCTCTGCCGGGCCGAGGATATCGCCATTCACGATCACAGGGATATTGACCGCCTTCTTGACTGCGCTGACCGCATCCCAGTCGGCTTGCCCCTTATACATCTGATTGCGTGTGCGCCCGTGGACGGTAATCATCCGTATGCCTATATCTTGCGCAATGCGGGCCAGCCGCGGGGCGTTGATGCTCTGTTCATTCCACCCCAGCCTCATTTTCACCGTGACGGGCACGTCAACGGCTTTGACGGTATGCTCCATGATTTTGGCTGCCAGCATTTCATCGCGCATCAGCGCAGAACCGGCGTAACTGTTCACGATCTTTTTCACCGGGCAGCCGAAATTGATGTCAATAATGGCGGCGCCGCGCCCGACATTGATTTTGGCGGCTTCAGCCATGACATCGGGCTCGCAACCTGCCAGCTGGACAGCGATGGGGCATTCTTCCCGATAATCTGTATTACTCTTGAACGATGGCGCTCCCTGCTGAAGCATCAGACGGCTGGCGATCATTTCCGAGAATACCAAACCGGCGCCGTACCGCTTCACCAGCTTACGGAAAGGCTGGTCGGTTACGCCTGACATCGGCGCAAGGAAGACAGGGTCATCGATCTTGATAGGGCCTATATCCAAACTCATGCGCCACCATAGTCATCTTGCTCTCATACCGCCAGTTTTAGCGCAACGAGCACCGCCGGAATATTGCGGCAATAAATTTACCAGGGTGGGCTAAAAAAGTTTGCGCATTTCTTAAAACGGGCCTATAAGCCCTAAATTGACATATTGGCGACCTCTAGCAGAGCAGGGATATAAAAGCATGGCAAGTCAACAGGATAAGGGTCGAGATGAGGGTGCAAAAAAGAGGAGTGGCGGCAGCAAGAGTGAATTCAATAGAGCCAGCGGTTCTGAAGACGAAACGCCCCGGATGACCAAGGCGCAGCTCCTGAGCATGCTACAGAGTCGTTTGCCCAAGGCGGGAACGGGTAACGAGTATGTCACACAGGAAAAGGAACGCATGGTTCCGACCGACAAGCAGAAGAAGTTGATGCGCGATGTTGAAAACAAGGACATCACCATTATCAACGGCCCGTTCGGTACAGGTAAAACGATTTGGACATGCTACATGGCGCTCAAAGGCCTCGCTGAAGGAAAATATAACGGCGTTGTCATCAATGCGCCCGCTGTCGAGGCTGACGAGAAGCTGGGTTTCCTGCCGGGTAATCAGGATGAAAAGATGTACCCTCATGTATTGCAGCTTCTAGAGTCGTTCGATGACTGGGTCGGGGAAGATCTGCGCCAGAATATGGTCAGGATGGGGTTAATCAGGATAGAGCCTCATGCCTTTATGCGGGGCCGTACTTTCAAGAAAAAATTGTGCATTTTCGATGAGTGCCAGAACGCAACAGCAAAGAATTTGGGCACGGCGATTTCTCGTCTGGGTGCAGGTTCGGCAATGGTGTTTATGGGAGACGACGATCAGAATGATCGTACCAACAGCCGCTCTGCGTTTATGGCTATGATTGATCTTTACGCAAACAACCCTGATTACAGCGGCGAAATTGGCTATGTGAAGTTTGACTCCAAAGATTGCCGTCGCCATCCGCTTCTGCAGAAGATGATCGAAAGAGGAGACGTCCAGAAATTGAAGGATCTGGCTTCGGCTCAAGCTCAACCGCAAAAGTTGGCCGGAGAGCGTCAGCCATCTGCCACGCGCCCGCCAGTCCCTGCGACGAATGCCCTGACCCCAAGCTAGGAGACGATCAGGCTTCTTCCAGTTCGAGAGTAATGGCGGAATGGCCCAACTCGAACTGGAATCCGACAAAAAGATCCCGCGCGACCACATGTTTTTCCGGGCCGCGCGGGAGCATGACGCCGCTGCGTTTACAGGCGAGGAGGACAGCCTTCACCATGATCTCTTCTTCGACGAAGAATTCGTAAATCTCTTCATAGCCGCGTTTGCCGATTCCGCCTGCCCGGAACATAACGCCATGCCTGCCGATGCATTGCCTGTAGATCTGGGAATAGCGTTCGCGGATGATATGGAACTGATTGTGATTGTCGCTCGTGTGCAGGGCTTCGATCAGCCGGATATCAGTACGTAACGGGATTTTACCTAAGCCACCATCAATCGCCAGCAACGCATCCCGGATTTCCGGGAGCGTAAACAGTATTTCACGCCGCTCGAATGCCATGTCTGATCTGTTCCGTACTCAGTGTTTTTATATACGCCTATTATCATTTTAACTTTTAATATTAATTATGTCTAATGTTCAAAGGGATAGCGTAACCCTACCTCTCTGATTTTTAATATACTTGACCTGCTCCCCGTAAACTGATCCATGTTGAAGTAGAGTCTGCGCCCCTTTATGCAAAGAGAGAAGGAGCAGATTGATGAAGAAGCGTTTTACCGAAGAACAGATCATCCAGATATTGAAGGAACAGGAAGCGAGCGGGCGGACGGGTGAAGTCTGCCGGCGTTATGGGATATGCTCGGCGACATTTTATAAGTGGAAGGCGAAGTTTGGCGGAATGGAGGCCTCGGATGCACGGCGCCTGAGGGAGCTTGAGGACGAGAACCGGCGGCTGGCGATCCTGCTGCGGCGTGAGGGATGCGTGGTGAACATCAAGAAAATCCACCGGCTGTACCGGGAAGAAGGGCTTGCGGTGAAGCGCCGCAAAGGCCGTAAGCGGGCCATCGGGACACGAACGCCGCTGCCGCGACCGGACAGCGTGGGCCAGGTGTGGTCGCTGGATTTCATGAGCGATGCGCTTGCCTGCGGGCGGCGTCTGCGGCTGCTGGGCGTGATGGATCAGTGCAGCAGGGAGTGTCTTGCTCTCGTTATCGACACGTCGATGCCGGGCGCGCGGGTCGTGCGGGAACTGGATGCCTTGATCCGCAAATACGGCAAGCCGCAAGTCATTGTCAGCGACAACGGCACGGAACTGACCAGTCGGGCGGTGCTGCAATGGGCGGCGGAGCGGAAAATCGAATGGCATTACATCACGCCGGGCAGACCGTCGGAGAACGGCTTCACCGAAAGCCTGAACGGTAAAATCCGCGATGAATGCCTGAACGAGCACTGGTTCACCAGCCTTGCCGAAGCCAGAACAATTATCGAAGCATGGCGACAGGATTACAACCATGTCCGTCCGCATTCTAGCCTCGGTTATATGACGCCCGCTGAATACGCCCGAAAACAGATCGGGGGCCATGGCCCCCGATCTGTTGATCTTATCCTTAACACCAACTATAAAACCGAAAGGACTCTACTTCCGGCTGGCACATAAATGGGGAGCAGGTCATACTTTTAAGCATGGGCTTTCCTGCCTATTCATGCCGGACGGGCAGGGAAGAGGGAAAAGGGCGGCGACTTCCAGCGTTTAACCAGTTTGTCGCAGGGCATCCTCGACGTAGATTTTCAGCGCGGGGTAATCGATTTTTCCTGTGCCGAGAACCGGGATATTTGAGAGGTAGAGCAGGGTAGAGGGTACAGCAAGCGCTGTGATGCCGTGTTGGCTGGCATAGCTTGCGAGGGGCTCACGTTTTGCGTCTGGCTGAGATGTTACCAAAACCAGTTGTTCGCCCTTCCGCGAATCTGGTAACGAGACGACGGCGTGCTCCATCCCCGGCCAGACGGCCTGCGCGATCGATTCTGATTGGGTGAGCGAAACCATTTCTCCGGCAATTTTAGCAAAACGTTTGGCTCGCCCTTCAATTTTGACGAAGCCGTTATTGTCCACAGTGACAATATCGCCTGTGTCGTGCCATCCTTGCGCGGGCGGTTGCAGGACGCCGGGCTGGTCGCTTTTATAGTAGCCCAGCATCACGTTATCACCGCGCACATATAGGCGGCCCCCGGCGCTTACTCCTGGCACGGGTTCCAGACGGTATTCCAAACCGGGCAAGAAACGGCCTACCGTGCCGGGTTTACAGTGCATGGCGGAATTGACGGCGATTGCCGGGGCGGTTTCGGTCGCGCCGTAGCCCTCCAATACCTGAACGCCGAATTTCTCCATATATATCCGTCTGGTTTCATCCTTGACCTTCTCGGCGCCCGCAAAGATGTAACGCATGCGATAGAAATCATAGACATTCGCCATGCGGGCATATCCCTGCAGAAAAGTATCTGTGCCGAACATGATGGTGGCGTTGGCCGAATAGATCATCTCCGGCACGATGCGGTAATGAAGCGGGCTGGGGTAAAGAAACGTTTTGATTCCGCAGAGTACCGGCAATAGCGTGCCGCCGGTCAGCCCGAAGGAATGGAACATGGGCAGGCAGTTGAAGACGATATCCTGGCGGTTGAAATCCACGCGGGAGGAAAGCTGAACAATATTGGTCATCAGGTTCTTGTGGCTGAGCACCACGCCTTTGGGTTCTCCTTCTGATCCGGATGTAAAAAGAACTACGGCGGCGCTGTGAATATCGACCTCCGACTTTCTATGGATTTGTTCCGGGTTGGCGAGCAGGGCGCGAACCTTGTCGGGCAGGGAGACGCTTTTACGGATATCTTCCAGATAAACGATATGTGTCTGCTCCTCAAGCTGAGCAACGATGTCCGTCAGACGCGCCATTTCTACAAAACGCCTTGATGTCAGGACGGTTTTGATCTGCGCCGAGCGGCAGGCCGAAAGCATGGCTTTGGCGCCCGTAGAAAAATTCATCATTGCCGGTACGCGGCCATAGGCTTGCAGAGCGAAAAACGTGACCAGTGCGCCAATTGAATTGGGCAGCATCAGACCGACGTTTTCACCTTTGCCAGTCAGAGATTTTATTTTGTCGCCCAGTATAAGAGATCCGAGAATGAGTTTCTTGAAGCGAAGAGGCTTGCGTTCTATGTCCTCAGCGATAATCGCATCGTCGCCGTTGACATAGCGGGCCTTCAGCAGGGCCTGATAAAGGGTCTGCTCCCGGTCTCCGGTGAGATACATCATCTCCTCCATCAGGTCATAAAGCTGGCGTCCGGCGGCAGCGCGGCGGGCCCGCCCCTTGATATCAGGGGCAACTTTGAATGTTCGTGGCTCAAGAATGGTAATGGTAATCTTGGGAAAGCTTTTGAGCGGGACTTTACCCTTCAGGCGGGCAAACGGGGTATGCTGCACGCCATCAAGTCGCACGGGCAGTATGACGGCGTCGGCCTTGTCAGCGATCATGCCGGGGCCGTCATAAACCTTCATCAAAGCACCGGTCTCTGTCAGACGGCCTTCGGGAAAGATCACGACATGGCGATCTTCTTCAACCTTACGAATAAGGCCTTTTAGCGAAAATGGATTGGTGGGGTCAAGCGGGAAGGCGTCGACCAGCTTCAAGAACGGTTTGACCCATATCCAGTCGGCGACAAAACTGTTGACGGCAAACATCGGGCGGCCGGGAAGGAAGGCGGCCAGCAACGGTGGATCGAGAAGGGATACATGGTTGCCGACGATAACGGCGCGCTTTCCGGCCTTCTCGAAATTTTCAAGGCCGCGCACTTCGACCTTGTACAAAGCTTTGAATAGAATTTGCAGGATCGTTTTAAAAAGATAATCGGGGAGCAGACGGCATATATAAATGGCTACGCCAGCATTCATGATCGCAAAGGTCAGGAAAAGATCTTGCACTTCAAAACCGATAGCAATTAGCGCCACCGAACATATGGACGATCCGACGATAAACAGCGCGTTGAGGACGGCGCTTGAAGCCATGACGCGAGCCCTGTGATCCTCCGGGGTGTTGTGTTGCAAGATAGCGTTCAGAGGTACCATGAACAAACCGCCGCACACGGCAATCAGGGCGATGTCGGCGGCAACGCGCAAGGGCAGGGTTCCTGCGGCGTCTGCGCTGGCGAAGAAAAGGTCTATAGAGAAAAATGTTATGCCAAGAATAGCCAGAGGGACATAAGTCGCTTCTATGCGCCCTTTAAGCAGGCGGTTGTTCAGCAATCCGCCCAGGGCGATACCCACAGAGAATATAACCAGCAGGAGTGTCAGGATATGTTCTTGCGCGCCGAGTGTTTCCTTGACGAAGTTGGGCAGTTGCGCCATAAACATACCGCCCATGAAATAGAACCAGGCAATGCCCAGAGCGGCGTTCACGACGCTGGGCTGTCTTCCGCGCAGATATTTCATATTGGATACGGTTTCACTGAAAATATTCATGTTGATTTTTAGTTGCGGCGATATGGCGGGCGCCGCAGGAATGAAATAACTGCCGGCGAGGCCGCAAAGCGCGCACAGGATCAGCATGCTGCTGACAATGGCGGGACCGCTTTCAAGCGTTATCAGCATGGTTCCGGAGATTGTGCCTGCGAGAATGGCGAGAAAGGTTCCAGTATTGAGTAGGGCATTGCCGCCGATCAGTTCCTGACTCTTCAGGTGTTGTGGCAGTATCGAATATTTGCTGGGGCCGAAGAAAGCCGAATGTGTGCCGAGCGCAAACAATGTCAGAAACGAGAGGATGACAGAGCCGCTGGTCAGGGCGATTGCGCCCAGCAGGGCAATCCCGATCTCTGCCATTTTTATGCTACGGATGACCTTGTGTTTGGGGAATTTATCGGCGAGGTCTCCCCCCAGCGATGAAAACAGCACGAACGGGAGGATAAATAACCCTGCCGCCAGCGTTGTGAGTATCTTCGCATCTTCGCCGGCTTGCGTTGTCGTGCTGAAGAGCAACATGACGACCAGGGCGTTTTTGAAAAGATTGTCATGGAAAGCGCCCAGAAACTGGGTGCAAAACAGTGGGGCGAAGCGGCGGTCTTTCAGCAGCAGGAACTGGCTGGGGTTATTGGTTGGATTGTTCATGCTGGAATTCTCCGTGTGTTAAAAAATAGAGCGCTTGTTTGATCGCAGGCTCATCATTCATGATAAAGGTGTGTGTGGCGTTAACGATGATATGATCCGCCATTCCGGGCAGACGTGTTTTCTCGACCGCAACGCGGCCATCCCCTGGCCCCGGGACGACGAAAGCTGCCGCGAAATAGGGCCATTCCTTGTTTCCGGCAATAATCCCCAGGTCGTAATATGGGCGGGGATGGGGCGATTTTTGCGCATCTGTTGTGAGATCTTGCCCGGCTGGGCCGTAGTACATCTGGTACAGCCAGTTTTGATCGAGCAGGTCAGCCACCTCGCTGCCCTGATGCGGTGGGGCCAGCATCACGACACGGCCAAGGTGTCTGTACGGGATGGCAGGACGATATTTTTCCAGATATTCGCGCGTCACCAATCCCCCCATTGAATGTGTCACAAAGTGCACGCGACGGTTATTCTCCCAGAATTTGGCTGTCAGGTAATTTTGATGCAGCCATTGCGCCAACTCATCCACATCTTTCTCGGTTGAAGGATATGTTATGCTGATAGCGTTGTATCCGGCATCCCGCAGCGCCTTTTCAATTTTGATCATGCTTTTATTGGTACGGGCGATGCCGTGCAGGATGACAACGGTATCGCAATTGTCGGGCGGCAAGGCCATGGCGCTATGATTGATTACTAATCCGAGAAGAACCAGCCACGCCAGAACGATTTTACCTAAAACCACCATAATGAATTACCTTTCCCGTTTTCTTCGCGGTTGAAAGTTCCATATCGTATAAACTCTAAAGCGGCGTTAATCGTGCGCGGGTTATGCAGCATCAGGGCGTGCGTGCCTGGTATTTGCAGGAAATCCTTCATAAGTACAGCCTTGGATGAGCTGATCGCGACTTGGTTGTCGTTATCTTCCCCGGCAAGCGGATTAAATCCCCAGCGGCTGCCGTTACCGCCAACCAAAATTCCAGCAGAGCGGTTAAGTAGCGGCAATTTACGGGCGCCTTCGCGCGTGAGATCGTAGCCGACATAACCGCAAACCCAGTTATAAAGGGGGCGCAGCCAGCGTATGCCATAAATCCGGTCGGCAAGAAATGAGCCGTCGTGAGGTGGAGCGATCATCAGAATGTGCTCTACTTTCAGGTGACCTGGCAGTTCATAACCGTCAGCAAGAGCCGTGCGAAGTATCAGTCCGCCCAGACTGTGCGTAATAAAGCTGACGTCGCGCTTGTTGCCGGGGAGGGTATCGAGCAGGGCTTGCAGGTAGAGCGCGTGTTCTGTTGTGGTGCGGCGATTGCTGGGGAACTCAATATTAATAACTTGATAGCCTGCATTCTTCAGTGTCTGATGCAGGGGGCGAAGATTGCTTTTCAGATTGTTAAGCCCAGGGATGATAATGACCAGAGGTTTGTCTGAACCTCCGGTGTCTGGCTCTAGAAACTCTGTTTGTTTACCGCCGATTGTTCTTCCATGCTCATCAACAATACGTGTTGTACCGGTGCGGATGTTTTGCTGTAACTTTACCTCATAACCTATATGTATATCCTGCCAGAATGACCAGCCGGGAAGGGTAGGGAGGGGAGTATTTATCATGGCCTTTTATTTCCCTGTGCGGCGTTCCTGAAGGCGGTCGAAGAAGATAACTGCGCTGACAAATAGTGCAGATCCCGCACATAAGGCCAGATGAGCGAAGATGATGCTTTCCATGATATTTCTCCTTATTTATATTGAACTATGTTCAATTATAATTATGCCAAGGATAGCTGGTTGCGTCAACAAAAATAATGAACGTTGTTCAATATTTTTTCTGTCGTCTAGGATTAGAAATTCCTTTTATATTACAAATGGTTGATGAAAAGATTGCGTCTGAGGGCGCAGGGCATTATCAATGCGGCATGGACGATGAGCTGATTGAACGTATGCAGAGGGTTCTAGCCGATCATGAACGGCAGATACAGGATCTGAGCGATGCCCTGAATAGCCAGTGGCAGGACATTGAGCGCCTGAAGCAGCAACTGGAGCTAACCCAGAGCAAGCTTACCCACATAATGGCTACCGCCGACGATGCCGGTCAGGATCAAGCCATGACGATTGCTGAAATAGCGGCGCGCGACAAGCCGCCTCATTATTAAAGTGGGCCTTAATCGATGGCGCGGCGGAAGCAGCCTTCGTCGATCTGGCCGGTTCCTGCCGTGCGTTCATTCAGATAGGGTGAGCCGGTGAAGTCAGTACTGCGACCGCAGGCGCAGGCTCCCAACGACAAGAGGCAGGTGGTCAGTAGTATATTGCGCAGGATGGTCATGATGCTCCCTCGAAGCAAGGTGTCTATAGCGCCTTATTATAAGGATAATATCGACACTGACCATATGCTTGTGCGCCTGGACGTTATTAAATTATGATTGTGGAAACGAGCCGTTCTAATTAGCATAATTATATGAGCAAGGCTTTCACCAAGGAAAATGACAACGATGCAGACGATGATCTGGATGAGCCGGATCCCTTGCCGACGCATGTCAAGAACCTGATGACTCCGGCAGGGCATGAAGCGCTTCAGACCGAATTAAAATGGCTTTTACGCGAAGAAAGGCCACGGATTGTCGAGATTGTCTCGTGGGCGGCCGGAAACGGCGACCGTTCCGAGAATGGCGATTACCTCTATAATAAAAAGCGGCTGCGCGAGATTGATCGCCGCATACGCTATCTAACGAAGCGTCTTGACGATGTGGAAATTGTCGATCCCCGCAAGCAGCAGGGGCTGGAGCAGGTTTTCTTTGGCGCGACCGTCACCTATGTTCATGAGGATGAGCGGGAGGTAACGGTCAAGCTGGTCGGGGTCGATGAAGCCGATCTTGATGAGGGAAAAATCAACTGGTTGTCCCCTGTAGCCAAAGCGTTGATGAAGGCGCGTATCGGGGACTGCGTAGAGCTGCGCCTGTCAGGCGGCATTGAGGTGATCGAAGTGGTCGAGATCGTTTACCATCTTAAAGAGTAAGGGGGATTGTGGCTTAACGCCCGATTCCTGAGATAAAGCCATCGATCATATAATCCATCATTTCCTCCGGGTCGGCATAATCCGTAATGAAGGGGATCTTGCGCGTTGCTTCGAGGAAGCAAAGGCCGTGCACAGACGACCATAAGATGCGTGCCGCTATTTTCTTTCGCCGCTCGCCGCCCGGAGCGAAGAGGGGTGAAATCATTTGTTCCAGCGGGTCGAAGAGCAAGGCGATTTTTTCATTATACCATTCCGGCACCTGCGTGCTCTCGGTCAGATTGTATCCGAACAGAAGCATCCAGTGATGCAGGTGATCGCTGGCGTAGCGGCGATACAGGCGCGCCATGATTTTGAGGTTATGGTCGGGGCGGGCTGCGGGATCATAATGGGAAGGGAGGGTAATCATCGCCGATAGTTCGTCGACCACGCGGGCGCACAGGGCGATCAGTACATCATCCATGGAAGTGAAGACGTTATAGATGGTTCCCGGAGTATAGCCGATAGCCCGGGCGATGCGCCTTGCGGTGACGGCAGAAAATCCTTCATCACCGGTAATATTCCAGGCGGCATCCAGAATCATGGTTTTCAACTCTTCGCGGCTGTGATCGTTGCGACGGGCCATGGGTTATCTCCTTACTGTAGTTTAATTATACATTTTTTTAAACTATGTTCAATATTTTTATTGAACTTTGTTCATAATCGTGTCATGCTTTAATTAACCATTGTTCAATTGTATAAGTTTCGCCCAGAAGGAGGCTATTATGCACAGTGTGCCTTATGATCAATTGATCCAGCCTTTGCCCCGTTATTGCTTCAAAGCGCTTTATTACAAGGCCATCAATAGCTTGATGCGCGGTGTAGGGCGCTGGTCGACCGGGATTGATCTGGGATATCGCTATGGCTTTGATTCCGGCGTGATGCTGGAATACGTTTACTGCAACCAGGCGCAAGGGCGGTATGGAATTGGTGTATGGCTTGATCGTCTTTATCTGAATGCGCCGGGGTGGGTTGGCATTCGCCAGCGCGGTGAACTGGTGCGTGAAGAACTGAAGGCGCTGGCGCGCGAGAAGGCGCGCAATAAATCGGGGCCTGTGAAGATCGTTGATCTGGCCTGTGGCGGGGGCCGTTATGTGCTGGAGGCGCTGCGTGACCTATCCGACCTTGATGTGCAGGCCATTTTGCGCGACTACAGGGTTGAAAACGTATGCTGCGCGCAGACGCTGGCGCAAGATATGGGCATTCAGGCGATAATCGAGCAGGCCGACGCCTTCAGCGATGACGATTTGGCGCTTATCCTGAAAGAGCAGCCCGATATCGTTGTGGTTTCCGGCCTGCATGAAATTATCGATAATGATGGGCTTGTGGCGCGTCATCTCCGTCAGATCGCTGCGATTCTAGGGCAGGGCGGCAGTTTGCTGCTGACGATCCAGCCAGAACATCCTCAGCTTGAGTTTATCGCCAGAGTGTTGCCGTCCCATACCGGACGGATGTGGGTTATGCGTTTGCGGCCTTGCGAACTGACAAGGCGCTGGGTTGAAGAGGCAGGGCTATATTTCGTTGGTAAAAAAATGGAGAATAAAGGCATATTCGGTGTCATCCGGGTTGATAAGCTTGTGTAGTCGACATTCAGGGAAGCGGTGATGGGGGATAATATCTGGCAAAACCCGGTTGTGTGGGGTCTGGGCGGGATCTATGGTCTTTTGGTCGTTGCGGCGCTGGTTGTATGTGGCCTCTGCAAGTCTTATCCGGAAAGAAACTACAGCGAACTGATCGATCGCACCCGGACGTGGGCCGTGATCATTACAATGGTGGCGATTGTCACGGTCATGGGCACGGGTGCGGCTGTTTTGTTCTTCGGCTTTATTAGCTTTCTGGCTTTCAAGGAGTTTTTGTCCATCATTCCTACGCGCCAGTCAGATCGGCGCGTCCTTTTCTTCGCCTATCTGGTTATACCCATACAATACTGGTTCGTCTATGATGTCTGGTACGGAATGTTTTCTATTTTCATACCCGTTTATGCATTTGTCGTTCTGGCCTTCTTGCACCTGCTGACAGGTGAGACTAAAGGGTTCATCAAGGCGGCGGGGACGCTGCAATGGGGATTGGCGCTGACCGTTTATAACCTCAGTCATATCGCCTATTTGCTGGTACTCCCCCTCAAAGATCCCGTTGTTGCTGGCGGCGCAGGCTTAATGCTGTTTATGTTATTTCTGACGCAGTTCAATGATGTGGCGCAATATGTCTGGGGTAAAATGGCGGGACGGCGGCGGATTATTCCATCGGTCAGTCCGAACAAGACGTGGGAAGGGTTTATTGGGGGTGTCATTACAACAACACTGATGGCTGGTTTTCTGGCATCTTACCTTACGCCGTTCTCGATGATCCACGGGTTTGTTGCCGGAGCGGTGATAGCTATCCTCGGTTTTATAGGGGACATAACGGTTTCAGCGGTCAAGCGCGATCTTGGAATCAAGGATAGCGGGAAAAGCCTGCCGGGGCACGGCGGCTATCTTGATCGTCTGGATAGCCTGACGCTTGTGGCGCCCGTCTTTCTGCATTTTACGAGGTACTTCTATGGGTAACTGCAAGAGATATGTGCAAGTTGCATTCTTCTTGTTGATTATCAGACCCGTTCTGATGATCATTTTGGGGTTGAGAGTTTTGGGGCGGGAAAATTTGCCGTGTCACGGCCCAGCCATTGTGATCGCCAACCACAACAGCCATCTTGATACGCTTGTGCTGATGAGCTTGTTCCGGCTATCCGATTTGCATCGCGTCCGCCCTGTGGCGGCGGCGGATTATTTCCTGCGAACGCCGCTGGCAAGCTGGTTATCGCATACATTGATCAATATCATACCGATCGTGCGTACGGGCGATAGCGAGGACGATCCGCTGTGCCCGGTTTATGAAGCTCTGAAGCGTGATGAGATTATTATCTTCTTCCCTGAAGGCAGCCGCGGCGTTCCTGAAAAGATACTGCCGTTCCGGCGGGGGATTGGACGTCTGGTGCAATCCTGCCCCGCAGTGGAAGTCTTTCCCGTCTTTATGCATGGTTTGGGCAAAGCCTTGCCCAAGGGGGATCCACTGCTGGTGCCTTTTTTTTGTGACATCATTATCGGGAAGGCTGTTGACAAAACCTCGTACCAAGACACCGATTTTACCATGAAGCTTGAGCAACAAGTGAAGGGTCTGGCGGCAGATCATGTCTTTCCTGGATGGGAGTGAAGAAAAATGACGAGCGCAGAGCAGAATAACCGCCGTCCCCTGAAAGCCCGGCAATGGGCTATTCTACAGAATATGACGGAGGTGATCGGGAAAACATCTATACACCCCAATCATATTTCAATTTCCAGCATCGGATTTTCGGCATTGGCGGCAGTTTGTTTATGGCTGACGGCAGGGGCAAAAGGAAGCGAGCTGTGGCTGTATGCCTGGTTGGTTCCTGTTTTCTTACTGGGGCGCGGTGCCTGTAATATTCTGGATGGTCTGGTTGCCGTGGAAGGCGGGAAGAAAACGCCTTCCGGAGAATTGTTCAACGATATCCCCGATCGCATATCCGATATTCTGGTGCTGGTGGCCGCCGGGTATGCTGTGGCGTCGTGGCCGGGAGGTGTGACGCTGGGCTGGGCGGCAGCGCTTTTGGCAGTGATGACGGCCTATGTGCGCACATTGGCTCGCGGTATGGGTCTTCCTGCCGATTTTCAGGGGCCGATGGCCAAAGCACGACGGATGGTTTTGATCGCTGCAGGCGCAGGGGCGATCCCGCTGGAAATTGCCTTCTTGCCACAGGGCTCAACACTTTATGGGGCGCTCATCGTCATTGTCGCCGGTTGCCTGTTAACAGTCTACCGCAGGGCCAGGACGGCTTACCGGGGATTAGAATCCGGCACTGGGCAAGGATAAAAGCCTCTATTTTACAAAAAAAAGAGGCATTTCTTCCGCTGGAAAAAACGCTTGATATGGGTCAAGGGTTTATTTGATTTGCTATGCCACCATAAACTATGAGCAGTTTTGTTAAAAGTATCATTGGCGCGGAAGAGCGCGTTATCCTGCTGGCGCGGCTGCACTGGATATACCTGATGACAGGGGGATGCTGGCTGGCGCTGTTCATGGCTTGTGGCGCTGCCATCGATTACTTTTTATGGCATTTTTGGGGGGCTACGCCTCCTCTTGCCGACATACCGTTTCTGGGATCTCATGTTGCCTTGCTGCTGTCTTTGCCGGGCGGATTTTTTATCTGCTCCCTTTATTTAGTAAAATTGTTGTCGACAGAAATCGCGCTGACCGATATGCGCTTGATCTATAAAATAGGATTGATTTTTGTTGAAGTTGAAGAGATTGACCTGGTCGAGATCCGTTCCGAACATGTTCATCATGGTTTATTAGGTCGGCTTTTGGGCTATGGGCAGGTACGGCTTGATTCCCGTTTTGTCGGAGATATTGATCTGCCGGCCATTAAAAATCCATACAAATTAATTAAGGCCATGCACAATGCCCGGCGCAAACTACATGATCCGATGGCTGATGCTCCGGTTGATAACATCGGGCAGCATAATCAAGGCCTCAGGCTTGTAAAGAGCTGATGGTGCATCAGATGAACAATAATATTAAAGAATCGATCCTGAAGCACGATCGCATGGTTCCCCGCTATACCAGTTATCCGACTGCGCCGCATTTCAAGTCGGGAGCGACGCAGGATTGGTATAGGAAGGAATTGGAAAAAATTCCAGCACGTAGCCCCATATCGCTTTATGTTCATGTGCCGTTTTGCAGCCAATTATGCTGGTTTTGCGGCTGCCATACCCGGGTGACGAGCCGTTACTCCGCGGTTGGCGACTATACGGACTGGCTTTTGCAAGAACTATCCATGTTGGTGCCTATCCTTGCCCCTAAGCGGCTCGAAGTGCGATATCTTCACTTCGGCGGTGGGTCGCCTACTATGTTAAGACCGTCAGATTTCCGGAGAATTGTATCGCGCTTGCGTAAGATTGGTGATTTCACGCGTGATGATCTGGGAGTGTCGGTAGAGATCGACCCTCGTGCCGCCAGCGCCGATAAATTGTCCGCCTATCAAAAATGCGGCGTTAACAGGGCGAGTCTGGGTGTGCAGGACTTTAATCAGCAGGTTATGAACGCGGTTAATCGATCACAGGATTATGATACTTGTAAAAGGGCGACTGATATGTGCCGCGCTCACGGTATTAACAATGTTAATATAGATCTGATGTATGGGTTGCCATACCAGACAAGAGACAGTATCAGGAAAACGGCGGAGCAGGCGTTAACTTTGGAGCCGCAAAGAATTTCTCTATTTGGCTATGCTCATGTGCCATGGATGAAAAAGCATATGCGTCTTATTCAAGAGGATGCCTTGCCTTCAGTTGAAGACAGGCTGGATCTGTTCGAGGATGCCGCTGAAGTGTTTGAAAACGCCGGCTACGTACCTATTGGGATCGACCACTTCTGTAAGGAAAGCGACAATTTGGTTACAGCGTTGCGCAGCAATTGCCTGTCCCGGAATTTTCAGGGGTATACGGATGATAACTGCCCTTATCTTTTAGCTGTTGGCGCTAGTGGGATTAGCCGTTTGGGAGATGTATATGTGCAGAACTATGTTCATTTACCTCCTTATCGCGACCGGGTGCTTTCCGGACAGTTTCCGTTCGATAAATATTGTGAAATGACGGAATCTGATAAAATAAGAGCACGGGTGATTGAGAAGATGATGTGCAATCTTTCGGTGAACCCTCTTGGTGAAGCCGCGGGCATGGGTATTCCGGATCACGATTTTTCAGGTGTTTATGAGTCGATTATGCCTTTGGTCAGGGATGGTTTGGCGCAGATTTCCTCTGATGGAACCGTGCATGCTTTAGCCCGGCAGTCGGCGCGATTGATTTGCGCTTCCTTCGATCAATATTTGCCGCATTCTTCTGAGGCCAGGCACGTGACTTCGTCGTAGAGGCAAAGAGGGAGTCTCATTGACATGAAAAACGGAGCCTCTGAAGGAGGCTCCGTCTTGTCGGCCAGGCCAGCCGGCTGAATTTTTCTAAACTCAAAATCTGTAAGAAACGCCTGTGCCGACTACCCATGGATCGAGATCCACATCGGCCCTGATGCTGCCGCTGTTCAGTTCAGCATCTATGTCGAGATATATTTTTTTGACATCCATGTTGATGCCCCAATTATCGTTCAGCCAATAATCGAAGCCAGCCTGAAGGGCGTAACCGAGACCACCATCTATGTCCAAATCCGTAAATCCGGTACCTGAATCCTCGCTGTAGAAGATAGAATAGTTAAGGCCTGCCCCAATGTAAGGGCTAAAATTGCTGTCCGGCATGAAGTGGTACTGCAAAGTTAGCGTCGGAGGCAAGATCATGGTGTCGCCTAGGTTGATGTCCCCGGTATAGTTAACCTGGTGCTGGGCTGTGGCCAAAATCAGCTCGGCAGCGATATGGTCAGTGAAGAAATAGGAAATGTCGAATTCGGGGACAAAGGCATCGCCAACACTGGCTTTGCCGCCGATATTGACGGTGGAATCTTCATCTGGCAGGACGCCAATCGCACGCAAGCGGAACTGCCAATTATCCTTGGCCCATACGCCATCAGTTTCGGCATGCGAAGCCGTTGAGGGGAGAAGAAGGGCGGCGGCAGCACATAGCAGGGCCATAAGTTTTGTTTTTGTCATATTCTTTTCCTTGATCGGGAAGTTATACAGTCAGGAGGACTATCGCTTCATCTGGCGAGTCTGTACTTGATAATAATCAATTTATTCTTGTTGGTTTTCCTCTTCATCCGCAGGCTTGCTATCTGGCTCATCTATGAGAATGCGCCGAGCGGCTCCCTCAAGATCGTCATACTGGCCGGATTTAAGGCTCCAGATAAAGGCCGCAAGACCTATAAGTCCGAGGCATAAGGCTAGCGGAATCATGAAAAGAAGAACGTTCACAGGGCTTTCCTGATGCGAAAGGCGTTAATAGTAACCGCCAGCGATGAAAGGGACATGGCAATAGCCGCGATAAGGGGTGTGACAAGGCCGGAGAATGCCAGCGGGATGGCGATCGCATTGTAAATTATCGTTAAGATGAAATTCTGCCGAATTAAAGACTGGGATATTGTTCCAGCGTTGATCAATGTCAGGATGGGTTGCAGGTGGTCACCGTGAAAGACGGCATCGGCGGCGTTGCGAGCGATGTCGATCCCGGAGGAAGGTGTCACGGATACATCGGCACCCGCAAGAATAGGGGCATCATTTATGCCATCGCCGACCATCATGATTTTATGGCCCTGCTGTTGCAGTTCTTCAAGCTTTTTGTATTTGTCTTCCGGAGACGTGTTGCCTTGATAAGCGGGGATGCCTGCGGTTTCTGCAATATTTTTCACGATATCGGGGCGATCACCGGACAATAGTAGCAGATTATATCCTTTATTTTTTAGATTATCGATGACACCTGCGGCATCATCCCTCAATGTGTCTTTAAAAAGGAATGCAGTTGGATTCTTGTCGGGGCAGGAGAAAATAATTTCCATGGCGTCAGGGTGTTCAGGAAGCGTGTCAGTGGTAACCCATATACGACGCCCTAGACGAATTTCCTGTCCTTGAAATAGTGCGCGCAGCCCGTTCCCGGGAATCTCTTCCACGATAAGATCAATAATTTCCCCCGTATAGGCCTGACGTAACGCCTGAGATAAGGGATGGCGGCTATGCGCCGCCAGAGAGGCGGCCAGCATAAATTCTTCAGGCGGGATGTCGTAAGCGTTAATCAAAGCAGGCTTTCCCTTTGTCAGGGTGCCGGTTTTGTCCATAATGATTGTATCTATATTGTCCAGTTTCTCTAGAACGTCGCCTGCTCGTACCATGATCCCCCGTTTCATTAATAGGCCCACGGTTAGAACCTGAACGACCGGCACGGCAAGGGCGAGGGCGCAGGGGCATGTGATAATCAAAACAGTTGCCGCAATCATCATAGCGTCTTGCCACGGAGCGTGCCCGATCGTTATCCATGACACGAACGCAATCAGCGCCAGTATATGAACTACAGGGGTGTAAAGGCGTGCTACCTTGTCGGCAATGCGCACATAACAGGCTTGTGATTGCTCAGCCTTTTCCATCAGGCGGATCATGTTTCCTACCTGAGAGTCCTCTGCGTTACGCAAAGCTTTCACAGTCAGAGGAGACGACAGGTTAAGGCAACCTGAAGCGATAAAATCTCCGGGTTGCGTGATGCGTGGTATGGATTCCCCTGTGGCTACGCTCGTATCGATATCCGATATACCTGAAACGACAATACCGTCGGCGGGAATATGCTCTCCGGCAGCGATCAACATCATGTGGTCTTCGCGAATATCGCGTATCAGGATTGTACGCGGTTGGCCTTTGTCCAGAATTGTGATTGTACCTGACATCATTCCGAGCAAATCATCTGCTGCGCTACGTGCGCTGGAGCGGGCCAGATAGTCAAGATAACGGCCTATCAATAAAAAGAACATCAGCATGACGGCTGAGTCGAAATAAGCGTGCTCCCCATGTGTGGCTAGTTCGAACAGACTCATCAAGGTCGTTAGGATAAGTCCTACCGAAATAGGGACATCCATATTGGTTCGCCGAGATTTCAAGGCCTGCCATGCCGAACGGAAAAAGGGACGTCCGGAAAAGGCGATTGCCGGGAGAGCGATCAAGGCTGAAACCCAGTGCAGGAAGTCACGCATCGCCACGCCCATAGTTGCGGCGTCTGTAGTCCAGAGGGCAAAAGAAACAAGCATGATGTTGCCGGCAGCAAATCCGGCAACGCCCATGCACAGCAAGAGAAATTTCGCTTCTTCCTCATGATTGCGTACAACGGATAGGCTGTTGAAAGGGACGGATTTATATCCCAGAGAGGAGAGAATGTCGTAAATATGATCTGCTGACTCGGGCAGCCCCTTCCATGAGATATTCAACCGGCGCGTTGAAAAATTAAGGCGGGCGTGCTGGATATAGGGTTGTTTATGCAGGGCTGCCTCGATTTTTTGGATGCAGCCAGCGCAATGAACGCCTTCTACAGCTAATGCCAGATGGTGAATGCCCTCATGATCCGTATGAACATACGGAATAATTCTTGATAGCGTTCCGGGGTTTTGCTCTATCATGATGGGCTGGATGCCGTGATCATCTTCGTGGCCTGATATGTCCTATCCTTGACTTTTGCATATATTCTGATTTTCCACTCTCCCGGCAAGGGTAGGGAGAGGGGTGCTGTGTAGTGGCCGTCAGGCGTTTCTGTCAACGGGACGTTAAAATCATCCCCGCTTTGTATTAATCTTATTATTTCTGCTGATACGTGAGCTTCTTTTATAGGCTGGTTGAGCTCATTGAGTAGAATGAAAGTGACTCTTTCTTTGCCGTATTCAATCCGGCTGCTCCAGTTCCATTGTTCCTGTGCGGCGGCGGCTTCCAGCGTCGCGTTATATTCCAATCCCTTTTCATAGGCACGTTCTGTGATGACGCCTGTATTAGTTTTGATCGCTAGAGTTACCATGAAGGCGTCGACTGTCATAAATACAGCAAAAAATGCAACAACAAGCCAAGGAATGTACTTGTCTGATTTTTTTATGTCTTCCGGTTGAATGAGGGGGTCAGACATTACCTTGCGTCTCGGCTGATGAACATGCTTTCATAACGATCTTCGGTTCCGGCTCTATTGTTTTTTACGATGAAAATAATGTCTAGAGGGCTTTCTTTTTGCTCTGGCGCTGAAATAAAGGCGTGGAAAGTCCCTACGTGATTTGCTTGAACATTCAGATTTTCTGGGGTGAGGCGTCCCGCTCCGCGCATTTCTACTCTTGCGTTTTGCAAATTTTCCACTCGCAAGCTGAAGCTTGTATCCTCATGGGTTTTGTTAAGAATTTTGATTTCGTAACCGTTGCGAATGTGGCCGTCAGCAAGCCTGACCATTAATGGATTGCGATTGTGCAAGGCGTGCAATTCAAATGGTTTGCGGTTCATTTGGCCATATATAACCAATCCGGCTATCAAACATAAAACGGCTATATAGTAAAACGTTCGGGGCCGGAGTATATGCAGACGGGCTGAGTCTTGCTGGCAGGTCTCTATCCGGGTTTCAGTATCGTAGCGGATCAAGCCTCGTGGCAGATTGATCTTATCCATAATATCGTTACAAGCATCGACACATAATCCGCAAGCTATGCATTCCATTTGCAGTCCTTGACGAATGTCGATTCCCATGGGGCAGACTTGTACGCAGGCTGTGCAGTCTATGCAATGCCCATGCCCTTCCCAACTGGTTCCCGCCTTATGTTTGCCGCGCGGCTCGCCGCGAAGGCTATCATACCCGATGATCAAGGTGTCCTTATCGAACATGGCCGACTGAAAACGGGCATAAGGGCACATGTACGTGCAAACTTGCTCGCGTGCAAAGCCAGCCATTAAATAGGTGCTGAATGTTAGCGCCGCCACAAAGATCATAACCGTATTGGATACGTTAAAAGACAGTATTTGCTGCCATAATGTGGGCGCATCATTGAAATAAAAAACAAAGGCGCCTCCTGTGCAGAAAGCTATAAGCAGCCAAAGGAAATGAGTTAGGCCTTTTTTCCATGCTTTTTCAATGCACAAAGACATTTTGTCTAGGCGCTGGCGTGCAACGCGATCACCCTGAACCAGATTTTCGACCGCAATGTAAAGGTCAGTCCAGACGGTTTGTGGGCAGAAATAGCCGCACCATACGCGCCCTAGAAGACTGGTTACAAAAAACAGGGCAATAGCGGAGAATACAAGAATGGCTGTAAGGTAGTAGACTTCCTGTGGCCATATCTCGATAAAAAACCAGTATGCGCGCCGAGCGGGGAGATCAATCAAAATGGCTTGATCAGGGGCGGTGGGGCCTCGATCCCATCTGATCAATGGAGCCATATAATAGATCGCCAGAGTGACAGCCATTACTGTCCATTTCAGACGGCGGTAGCGGCCTGATACTTTGCGAGGATGTATTTTTTTGCGGCGGGCAAAAAACTTTGGCGGTTTATTGCTCGCTGCCTGGGGTGATGGGGCCGAATTCTGAGTCATTTACGCTTTCACTTTTTTCTCCGCCGCCTAGAGAATGGACATAGATCGTTAACTGGCGCAGAGTGTCGTCGTTTAAGCGCCCTTTCCAGTGCGGCATCATGCCAGCACGGCCATCATAGACAGTTTTGAATATAGTGTCTTTAGATTCGCCGTAAAGCCATATGGCATCAGTGAGGTTGGGTGCGCCGAATTCGCGCCCCCCTTTAGCGTCGGGGCCGTGGCAGGAAGCGCATTTTTCTTGGAAGATGGCGTGTCCGGGATGATCTGACCCTGATTTTCCGGAGGATAGTCCGCGGACATAGTCGGTTACGGTCGTAACCTGAGTTCTTGTCAAAAGGCCGTCACGTCCAAATGAAGGCATCTGCGAAACTCTGGTTTCCTCATGAGAAGAACGGATGCCGTATTGCAATGTTTGATAAATATTCTCAATACGGCCGCCCCAGAGCCACTCGTCGTCATTCAGGTTGGGGTAGCCTTTACCGCCAGCGCCGCCAGTACCGTGACAGGTCGCGCAATTGTCCTTAAAAACCGCTGCGCCGCCAGCGTTGGCAAAAGCATAAAGTTCAGGGTCGTTCATAATCTCTTCGAAAGAAGAATTGTGGAAGCGGTTCAGATAAGCTCCTTGCCGTTCAAAAATTTCGGCTTGTTCGTTCTTAAGCTTGGTAAATTGTGTCCAGCCGGATGTTCCCTTAGTGGCCCCGCCTGGCGTAGGCCACGCCGGGTAGATAACCCAGTAGCCGACCGACCAGATAACGGTAACGTAAAATACCCATAACCACCAGCGCGGCGCGGGATTGTTGAGTTCTTTCAGCCCATCCCATTCATGGCCGGTTGTTTCCACGCCGGAAATGTCATCAATTTCCTTTTTATTGTGATGATCAGTCATGGTGATCCTCTTTCAGCGGAATACGGGATTTTTCTATATAGGATTGCCTGGATCCGGGCCTGAATATCCAGATGGTGGTGCCAATGAAATAGCTAAAGAAGAACAGTAGGCCGATTAATCCGGCATTTTCAGATATCCAGCCCATCATTCTTTCTCACCAGCCTTTGCGGTCGAAGTGTTTGGCTCGTAATCTGTGAATTTAACCATGGTTCCCAAAACCTGGAGGTAGGCAATCAATGCATCCATCTCGGAAACCAACATCGGGTTACCGTCGAAATCGCGTACGTTGAGTGAAGTGCCGTAACGCTCCTCCATCGCTGACTGATTATCGCTGCCAGTATGGGCCTGTGACGCGGCATCGCTTTCAGCGTTTTTGATCATGTCGTCCGTATAAGGTACGCCAAGAGCGCGCTGGGCGCGTAAATGTTTGTCTATATCATGCAGGCGCGCCCCGCGGTTTGCCAGAAAACTATAGGAAGGCATGACTGATTCAGGAACCACGTTGCGTGGGTCCTTTATGTGCGCGGTGTGCCATTCGTCCGAATATTTCCCGCCGACGCGGGCCAGGTCGGGGCCCGTGCGTTTCGACCCCCACTGGAAGGGATGATCGTACATGCTTTCTGCTGCCAAAGAATAATGGCCGTAGCGTGCAACTTCATCCCTGAGAGGGCGAATTTGCTGCGAGTGGCAGACGTAGCAACCTTCCCGAATGTAGATATTGTACCCGGCTAGCTCAAGCGGTGTGTAAGGCCTTACGCCTTTTACAGGCTCTATGACTGTTTCTTGGCGAAACAGGGGGATGATTTCTACGATCCCGCCCACCAGAATGGCGCCAATAATGCAAACAAGCAGGATAACGGAATTTCTTTCCAGTTTTTGATGTTTGTAGAGGAAGCTCATGCTGTGGCCCCTTGTGCAGGTATTGACAGTTGTTTGGCGGAAACATCGCCACGAATGGTGCGCCAGAAATTGTAGGCCATGATAAGCGCGCCGGTCAGGTAAAGCAGTCCGCCCAGAACACGGGTTAGGTAAAACGGGTGCATGGCCATAACGGTTTCGACAAAGGAATATTGCAAGAATCCCATCTCATCGTAGGAGCGCCACATCAGGCCTTGCATGATGCCGGATACCCACATGGCGGCGATGTAAAGGACGATGCCCAGTGTCGCAATCCATAGATGTGCATCGACCAGTTTCATTGAATAAAGCTCTTTCCGGCCCCATAGTTTTGGCACCATATAATAAAGAGCGCCGAAGGTGATGAATCCCACCCATCCCAAGGCACCGGAATGCACATGTCCGATCGTCCAGTCTGTGTAGTGAGAAAGAGAATTCACAGCCTTGATTGACATGAGCGGCCCTTCAAATGTGCTCATGCCGTAAAATGCCAGAGCGATGATCATAAAACGCAGTACTGGATCCTGACGCAGCTTGTGCCACGCGCCCGAGAGGGTCATCATGCCGTTGATCATCCCGCCCCATGACGGCATCCATAGCATGATGGAAAATGTCATGCCCAGTGTTTGCGCCCAGTCTGGTAGCGATGTGTAGTGCAAATGGTGTGGCCCTGCCCAGATGTATATAAAAATCAACGACCAGAAGTGCAGGATAGAAAGGCGGTAGGAATAAACCGGTCGTTCGGCGCGCTTGGGGATGAAGTAATACATCATCCCGAGGAACCCGGCAGTCAGGAAGAAACCAACGGCGTTATGGCCGTACCACCATTGGATCATGGCACTCTGCACGCCGGCGAACGCTGAGTAGCTCTTGCCATCCAGCAAACCCACAGGCAGAGCCAGCCCGTTACCGAGATGCAAGACAGCGACTGTTATGATAAAAGCGAGGTAAAACCAGTTGGCAACGTAAATATGCGGTTCCGTGCGCTTGATCAGCGTCATCATGAATACCAGAAAATAGGCAACCCAAACCACCGTGAGCCATAAATCAGCGTACCATTCAGGTTCGGCATATTCCTTGCCTTGGGTTACGCCTGCCAGGTAACCGAGACCGGCCATCAGAATAAACGCTTGATACCCCCAGAAAGTGAATAAAGATATCTTGTCGTTCCACAACCTGATGCCGCAAGTGCGTTGAACCACATAATAACTGGTGGCAAACAGGGCATTGCCGCCGAAGGCAAAGATCACAGCGGATGTGTGCAAAGGCCGTAGGCGCCCAAAGGTTAAAAATGGCTCAAAGTTGAATTGGGGAAACGCCATTTGCGCGGCAATCAGAACGCCGACAGTAAAACCCGCAATACCCCATAAAACAGAGGCTATCGTAAAGAGTTTGACGATGTCGTCATTATAGACAATTTTTGTTGTCGTCATGCCAGTTGTCATTTGTCTTTCCTTATGACCAAGAAACAAGAGTGTGCCCGGCTGTACCAACCAGCAATCCGGCACTTATAATCAGCATCAACACGCGCATGTGTTTAAGGCTTTGCGGCCAGCGATGGCCTATCATCCTAACGCCCGTGCTCGCAAGGGCAAGGGCAGGGATTGTCCCTAAGCCAAAAAAGACCATGGCCAAGCCTGAAAGAAGAGGACTCTGAATGGCTATGGCCGTCATAAGTGCGGCGATGACCAATCCGCAGGGCATAAATCCAAGAAGCAACCCCAGAATATATTGATGTGCGAGCGTTTGCCCCGATGTGAAAGGCGCCGCCAGTCGAGCTAAAGCGGTTTGGGGGATCGGCAGGCGAATATAAGCTAAATAAGGGAAATTCTGCCCCAGCGCCGGGATTATATTAACCATAAAAATGAGAGCGGCGCATAGCAGCAGGATGGCTGCTGCCAAGGACTTCAGGGGCGAAAAAAGCAAAGCTGCGTTCAATAGGCTGCTGAACAAAATTGCCAATATTACATAAGTTGTTGTGCGCCCAAGATGATATGGTAGTAAAGCCGTTCCTGACAAACGCCGTATTGGCGACTTTTCATTTTTAAAATCAGTATGTTGTGCAAGAACAAAGGGGCCGCACATGGGAATGCAATGGGTGAATCCTCCTGCCAGACCGGCTAATAGCAGACTGGAGAATAATCCCGCCTGCGCTGAAATGTCATGCAAACAGAGGCCCATGGCCAAACCTTTACACTAAAAGTATTACGCTGCCCTTGGCAGTTTCATTGATATATGGTTTTCTTGCCTTGACCAAAATCAACTTGTTTCAAGCGTAACCTGATTACAATCATCCCGTTTCACACATGAATTGCCGCAACCTTGATCATAACTCCGCGCGAGAGAAGCATTATCCTCTTGATACGATAGAGTTTTTCGCTGCCTTTCCTGCTGATTTACTAAAGCAACTGCATGCCAGCGCAAGACGTGTTTCGTACACAAAGGGGCAGGTTTTGTTCACACAGGACGATCCGGCTGATTGGTTTTATATGATTGAATCTGGCTGGGTGAAGCTGTTTCGCGAAACTCTGGATGGAGATGAGGTCATATTGGATGTAATGCCCCCCGGCTATGTATTTGGTGAAACCACCATGTTCGAGAGCGGCGTTTATCCTTTCGGGGCCGAGGTCGTAGAAACAGGCGAGCTGACAGCCTATCCTGTGGCGATGCTGGCAGATTTTGTCAAGGGGCGGAGTGACCTGGCTCTGGCGATGCTTCAGCATATTGTTAATAAGAATATTATGAAGGACAGGGACATTGAGCATCGTACGGTTATGAATGCGCCTCAGCGTATTGGATGCTTTTTGTTACGTCTGTGCAAAATCAAGCAAACGCCGCCAGTCATATTACATTTGCCGTATGACAAAACATTGATAGCGTCCCGACTGGGAATGCAGCCGGAAACGTTTTCCCGTGCGTTGACCCGGTTGCAACAGGACACGGGAATCAGGATCAGGGGCGCGACCGTGGAAATAGAGAATATGGGCAAGCTCATCACTTATACTTGCACCGCGTGCTCGAATGTATTCCCTTGCGATAACGATTGACGTGCCTTTGCGCAATAAAATTGCTCTATCAGTTGCGGTATATTCTAGCTGACTATGTTTTAGCTTATTGACAAGCATGTTTCTCGGGTTCAATGATAGCCAATAATAATTACATATTAGAACACGCAGGGTGAATCGTTTCGCGATCACGGAGCATTTCTTTCCAGAACCGCCCCAGAGATTGCAAAATTCAAAAATATCTTCGTCAGCGCGGGGACGGGGATCTTTATGTTTTTTGCATATTGTTGGGTAACGGAAAGAGCTTTTAACAGAATCGATTCATGTTTGCCTCATATTGAAGGGAGACAGGGATGGATCACGTTCCAGATCATAATATTCTGGCGATTGCCGATGGCAGTAATTTGCCCGGCGTGTATCCACCCGGCGTACGTTGGGATATTGACATCCCGGAGGCGGCGACGACGTTGCAAATGGTTGAAAAAGCCATTCGCACATATCCCGACAAAATAGCCATGTCTTTCATGGGGCGGACTGTGACTTACCGCGAATTTGGTGAATGGATAGACCGGGCAGCCGCGTCATTGAAGGCAAACGGCGCTGCGAAAGGGGTAAAGGTCGGTATTTTTATGCCGAATACGCCTTACTATCCGGTGTTTTTCTATGCGGCACAGAGAACGGGGGCTACGGTTGTCAACTATTCTCTGGCGCATAAGAGTAAAGCGCCTTTAAAGGAGCAGATAGAGGGGAGTGATACGAGCGTTATGGTGACGCTTGACCTGAAGGATTTCATCACACCCGTTAATGAATTGCTTCAGGAAGGGGTTTTAAAGCGCGTTGTCAGATGCCCGTTCGTCGATATGTTGCCGGATAAGAAGGCCAAGCCATTCAAGATTTTGAACAGTCTGCCGCAGCCTGCGCTTTCGGCTTTGTTGATGGTGATGGGGTGGGTGCCTTCACTCAAGCATAAAGCTGAAGATTTCAAACGCCTTAAAGAGAAGCTGGCTGGTGCGTTTCCGGATACGCGGGCCCTGATGTTGAATTTTTCTGTAAAGTCATCTGACACAATCAGCCCGATCAGTTTTGTAAGGCCCGAGGCGCAAGATATAGCCGTCTTGCAATATACCAGTGGCAGCAGCGGAGGCCCTAAAGGGGCTGTTTTGACTCATTTCAATCTGGCAGCCAATTCCATGCAGGTTGCGGAATTCTTCAAAGCGCCATCGGTTAAATGCCCTGGGGAGACATTGCTGGAACCTGGGCAAGAAAGAGCCATAGCAGCTATCCCGCTCTCGCATATCTTCGGAGAGACGGTTTTGATGTCGGCTTATATGGCAGGAGGGTGTGAATTGATCTTGCAAGCTGATCCTCGCAATGTAGGAGAAACGCTTGAGCTTATAGGGGAGCGTCAGGCAACGGCTTATCCGGCAGCGCCACGTTTATTGACGATGATCACAGAGGATCCTCACCGCCAGCACTATGATATCTCAGGCCTTAAAACAGTGATTGCAGGCAGTGAAAAATTGCCCGGCAGCACAAGACATAACTTGCCCGAGATTGAAATTAGCGAGGGTTATGGTCAGACAGAGGCCTCTCCGGTGATTTCATGTAATTTGCAAGGCGCATTCAACCGCCCGGGCTCGGTGGGGCTTCCCTTGCCAAGAACGGAAGTAAAGATTGTTTCCCGTGACGAGCCGGGTAAAATCATGAATGTTGGGGAAGAGGGGGAGATATGGGTGCGCGGCCCGCAGGTTATGCGAGGCTATTATAAGAATGAAACCGCAACAGCAAAGGCCATGACCGAGGATGGCTGGCTTAGAACCGGGGATGTCGGCTATCTCGATCAGGATTGTTTTCTTTATATTTGCGGGCGTCTGGGGCGCGCATATAAGCGCAACGGGCTTTGGGTTGAACCAGAACAAATTGAAGACAAGATCAACTCGCATCCGTCTGTTCTGGAGTCTGTCGTCGTCACTTTGAATAATCTGCAGGGTGAAAAATTCGGCAAGGCGCTGGTGCGCTTAAAGCCGGGTGCCGCCATGGGTGAAGATGATAATAAGGCAGTTTTGGCTCAATATCTGCGCGAGAAAGGGCTGGGAAGCCATGAAATTCCTAGAATGATCGAATTCGTCAGCGAACCGCTGCTCAGAACCGCAGTCAACAAAATTGACTGGAATAATATTCAGAAAGCCGAGCAGGCGAAATCCATAGACAAAGCGCCGCAACCGGCGCCATCGCTATAAAATGAGAGGAGCGTTTTATCATGTCATGCAAAAAACATAATCATTCCTGCAAGCATCATCGTCAGGAGCAAGCTGTTATTGTCGATTTTGTTCGTACGCCTTTTACACGCGCGGCTTCGCCGGGGCCGGATGCACGGTATGTTACGTTGGTTAATCAAGCTGTGTCTTTGGTGGGTAAGCTCGTGGCTGGAAAAACTTTTGATGAAACTGAAAGAATATCCAATCTTGTGGCAACTGAAATGAAGGTTGACCGGAATGATGTTTTTATAAGCATGGTTTCGGGTAAGCCATATACAGCCCCGGGTTCGAAGTCTCCCGGGAAGTTAGCTCACGTTGACCCTCTCGACCTGGTGGTGCCTTTAGTTAACCGCTTGCTGGATAAGAACCATGTTAACCTTCACGATATTGAGAGCGTCGTCCTTGGGGTAGTGCATCAGGAAGGCGAGCAAGGGTTGAATATGGCGCGTATGGCGGTTTTGCACGGTGAGTCTATGTTGCCCTTAAGCGTGCAGGGGGATAGCGTCGATAAATTTTGCGCTTCTTCCATGCGAACCATCGATATTGCAGCCGGTGATATTGTTCGCGGAAATGCGAAGCTTATTCTGGCGGGTGGTGTTCAATCGATGAGCCGCATTCGTATGGGGGGAAATGATAATCTGCTGAATCCGAAAGTCGCCAACAGTAATGCTCGAAACTTCATGAATATGGGATTGACGGCTGAAAATCTGGCAAAAGATTATGCAATTTCACGCGGCGAACAAGAAGCTTTTGCGCTGGAGTCCCATAACCGGGCGGCGAAGGCACAGTCGCAGGGGATGCTCGATGGTGAAATCGTATCGATTGAGGGGGTCAGCTCAGACGATTGTGTTCGTGCGGATGTCTCTCTGGCCGGCATGGCCAAGCTTAGGCCGAACTTCCTTTCAGCTCACATGGGGGGGACGGTGACGCCCGCGACATCGTCGCCGCTGACAGATGGGGCATCCATGGTGCTTTTAGCTTCTGAGTCTTATGCTCGGGAGAATAACCTGCCTGTATTGGCGCGTATCGTCGCTTCATCTGGATCGGGTTGCGCGCCTGAAATTATGGGGATTGGCCCTGTAGAGGCGATGAAGAAGGCATTGTCGCGAGCAAATCTCCAGATGTCCGATATTGACGCGATTGAGCTGAATGAGGCTTTTGCAGCGCAGTCTTTGGCGGTGATCGAAGAATGTCGACGCCAGGGCATGGTAATCGATCCAGCCAAATTGAACATTGATGGCGGAGCGATCGCTATGGGGCACCCGCTGGGAGCCAGCGGTGCCCGCCTGGTAGGCCATGTTTCTCGCGTATTGCAAAGAACGGGGGGACGTTATGGCCTTGCGACGATGTGTATCGGCGGCGGGCAAGGGATGGCGATGATCGTCGAAAATCCTGACTTTTCCCCTAAGCCATAAGTGAGGTTGCATTATGAGCGATAATATCAGGAAAGCTGTCGTTATTGGTGCGGGAACCATGGGGGCACGCATCGCCGCGCATCTGGCTAACGCAGGAGTTCGAGTGCATTTGCTTGACCGTCTGCCTGATAACCCGTTGGATGACCGTAACAAACGTGCCAAGGACGTCGTTGAGAGAATGGCCAAGGCGGATCCACAGAAGGAGCCGCTGGACGCGGGTTTTATGACGGCGGCGAACGCGCGTCTGGTGGTGCCGGGAAACACCGAGGATCATTTTGAAAGCGCGGTTGCCGATGCCGATTGGGTTATTGAAGCCGTTTTTGAAAATCTTGATTTGAAACGCAGTATTTTCGAAAAAATCGACAAGGTCAGGAAGCCGCATGCGGTTGTGTCGTCGAATACGTCCACCATTCGTCTGGAAAAGCTGGTTGAGGGGAGGTCACAGGAATTTAAGGAGAATTTTCTGATTACCCACTTTTTCAATCCGCCTCGCGCTCAAAAATTGCTGGAATTGGTGCGGGGGGAGGAGACCAGTGATCGCGCTATGGAGGCAATCCGCGAATTCGGTGACAAAAAGCTCGGTAAAACAGTGCTTGAGTGCAAGGACACGACGGGGTTTATCGGCAATCGTATCGGCATATATTGGCTTGTGCGGTCGATGGTGGAAACCATGCGGACAGGAACGCCGGTTGAAAATGTGGATGCCGTAATAGGAGCGCCGCTGGGTATGCCGCGCACGGGCGTTTATGGGTTGCTGGATTTGGTCGGAATCGGTTTGGTGCCGGGCCTGATGAGCAGCATTGAAGGCGCGTTGCCTGTTGACGACCCTCTGCGTCAAATGGATTACAAACCTACTATGTTGCTGATTGACAGGATGTTGAAGGAAGGCCGCACCGGACGCTTTGCATCGAACGGAGCGGGAGGGTTTTATCGTATGCAAACTGGCGAAAGTGGCGCTAAAACCCGCCAGGGTCTGGATTTGCAAAGCGGAGAATATAGGGTTGTTGGCAAGCCGCGTTTGCAGGCCGGGCGTGCCGGCAAAGGAGGAGAAAATCCGCGCGCGGTCTTTGAAGCCGCCGATGGCAGCGGCCAATTGGCTTGGGTTGTCATGCGAGACACGATTTTATACGCGGTATCTTTAGTTCCTGAAATCGCCGACGATATCGCTGATATCGATATAGCGATGCGCGCCGGTTACAGTTGGAAGTACGGGCCATTCGAAATGATAGATCGTATGGGAGGCGAATGGTTTGCCGAGCGCCTGAAAGCTGAAGGGATTGATATGCCTCCTGTTCTGGAGATGGCGCAGGGGCGCCCCTTCTATCGCGACCATGAAGGGCATCGTGAGCGTTTAGTGTGTGACTTCAAAGCGCAAACGGCATCGTATCGGCCCATGCCTCAAAAGGATGGCGTGCTCAGGCTTTCAGACATCAAGCGCAGCCAAAAACCTGTTTTGCGCAACGACTCCGCCAGTGTCTGGGATATTGGTGATGGCGTTCTTTGCTTCGAATTTCATTCCAAAATGAATACGATGGATCCCTCGATCTTGCACCTGCTGAACAGCACGATCCACACGATAAGTGCAAGCAAAGGCGGTTATAAGGCTTTAGTGGTATACAATGAGGGTGAAAACTTCTCCCTTGGTGCAAACCTTGGCTTGGTTTCCAAGGGGTTTGATTTGGCGGCTGGCGGGAAGCCTTTCGCAAAAATCCATGAAATGTTGCTGCCATTGATGATAGGCGGCTTAAAAAAACTGAATGTACCCAAAGGCGCCGCTACGGCTTTGCATAACGCGATCAAGCCTTTATTCGGTGCGCTGGACAAGGTTTCAGGCGGGACGGCTTCAGGCAAGCTTGAAGAAAAACTTTGCAATTTTGTATCTGATCTGGTCTGGGAAGGCCAGGCTGTTTACCGCGCTTTGCGCGAAGCTCCTTTTCCGGTGGTAGGAGCCCCGCAAGGGGCGGCTTTAGGAGGCGGTTGTGAGATCCTGCTCCATTGCAGCAAGGTGCAAGCCAGCGCTGAAACCTACATGGCGCTGGTTGAGAGCGGTGTTGGCCTGATACCCGGTTGGGGCGGTGTCAGCCGGATGCTGGAACGAGCCTATCAGGCACAGGCTGAAGGCAAGCTTTCACCGGGGGTGGTGCCGCCGATTGAACAGACATTCATGAATCTGCTAATTCCTGCGCCATCTGTTTCAGCTCAGGATGCTGTGCGGAAAATGTGGATGCGACCGGAAGATGGTATTACCATGAACCCGGAACGTTTGCTTTATGATGCAAAACAAGCGGCGCTTTCCTTGGTACCGGGTTACCAGCCGCCCAAGCCTGCCGTATTCCGCTTACCGGGCGCCAGCGTCGAACAATCATTGCTGATGGGAACGGACATGTTTTATGCCTCGGGTCTTGCGACATGGCATGATGTCAACGTGGCAGGTGCGATGGCTCATTCCCTAAGCGGCGGCGATACCCATATCGGCGAAACTGTTACCGAGAGCGAGCTGGAGCATTTGGTGCGCCAGAATTTCATATCGCTGATCAAGACCGAGCAAACGCGCGCCCGTATTGCCTTCACGCTCGCAAATGGCAAGCCATTGCGCGAGTCCTCGATTGATAAATCGCTTGATGATATTCGTGCCTTGCGCCAGTCGGTCGATATTCCTTACCGTCCGATTAATGGCCTTCCGCTAACCGGGATTGCCGAAGAACGGCTTGCGCGTCATGCGCAGATGACTTCGCGCCTGATGAAAATGTTTTCGCCGGACTGACTGTACTGTGAATGCCGGTTAATATGCGGGTTTCAGAGGTTTGACAAAGAACCCTTATCATAAAATATCGGGAAACTTCACTTTTCTGGATTGTCGGGAACAAGTACTGCGGCGCCAATCAGGTGCCCTTTGCGTAACCTGTCCAGCGCTGTGTTGGCTGCGCTCAGAGGCAATATCTCAATGTCGGTACTGACCGGAATTTTTGGGGCGAGGGCCAGAAATTCTTCGGCATCTTTACGGGTCAGGTTGGCCACTGAGATAATGCGCTTCTCACGCCATAGGATGTCATATGGGAAAGAGGGGATGTCGCTCATATAGATGCCGCCGCATACGACAGTTCCCCCCGGACGGATGACGCGCAATGCTGCCGGAATCAGATCTCCCACCGGGGCAAAAATGATGACGGCATCGAGCTCCTCTGGCGGCATTTCGTCCGATCCGCCTGTCCAGGCAGCGCCCAGCCTTTGAGCGAAGTTTTGGGCGGCATGATCGCCGGGGCGGGTAAAGGCAAAGACGCGGCGGTTCTGATATTTTGCCACCTGAGCAACGATATGTGCAGCAGCGCCGAATCCATAAATGCCAAGGTTCCTGGCGTTGCCCGCCATGACCAGCGACCTGTAGCCGATTAGACCAGCGCATAACAAAGGTGCAGCTTGAGCATCCGTATAAGCGTCCGGAATGTTAAAACAGTAGCGCGCATCGGCCAGGACATAATCTGCGTAGCCGCCATCGATCTGGTAACCGGTAAAACGGGCATCAGGACACAGGTTTTCCTGCCCTGTGCGACAATAGCGGCAGGTGCCGCATGTCCATCCCAGCCAGGGAATGCCGATGCGATCGCCTTCGGAAAACTGCTCTACGTTGTCGCCGCAGGCTGCAATGTGGCCTACAATTTCATGGCCGGGTATAATAGGCAATTTCGGGTGTTTCAGATCGCCGTCAACGACATGAAGATCGGTGTGGCAGATAGCGCACGCGGAAACCTTGACCAGAACTTGTCCGGCATGCGGCATCGGCCGCGCAAGAGTTTGAAGTCGTAAAGGTTCCCCTGGCGATCCCAGAACCATGGCCCGCATTGTTTTCTTCATGTTGGCAGCCTATCATTTCCATCAATCATTTCCAAACGCTGTGCAATTCGTGCTCGCTCAAAAGATTGAGAACGCTGCGTTCCCGGCTTAGCCGAACGGGGTCGTCGGCTCCGTCATAAGAATAAAACTTTTAAAGTCTTTTTATGTTTACAACCCGGATGGGTATGTTTCATCCAGTTCGCCACGATGTATATGCATCACCGTCTCTAGCGCTTCGATAGCGGTCGTAATGTCGTAGTGAATTATGAAATTAAACTGTTCTGGCAGACAGGCTTTGAAGTAATGGCTATGCCGCTCTGTATCGGGGCGGTAAATTACGCCGATGGCACGTTGCAGACGCGGAGTCATCAATCCGTCCACGGCGGGATTGTTTTCCCTTAAATCCAGCAAAAAAGCTTTATGGTTGACGTGGTGAAAAACTTCTTCATAACTGCCCGGGAAAGGCTCTTTGACGCGCTTGATTTTTTGCGGTTCGTCCCAGTTGTCGGCTGCCATGACCGTGCCTCGGCAAGTCGAAAACCCAACCAGGAGCGCTTTGTCCTTATAAGCGCTGCGCACCAGTTGGCCGATATTGAATTCGCCGCGGTCATGCATTTCCGTGGCGCCAGCGTTGCCGATATGTGAATTATGAGCCCATACGACGATACGCGGATCGCGGCCCAGACGGTTGCCCAGATGATCGGTCAGATCCTCCAGCGTTTCAAACATGTGCCTGTCGCGCAGGTTCCATGAATTGGGTCGGCCCCGGAACATGGCCCGGTAATATTCTTCTGCGTTCATCACCAATCTAGCGTTCTGCTGTGCGCAAAAATACTCATCTTCGGCGACAAAGCCGTTTTTTTGCATGTATTCATAAGCCTTCCGACGCAATTCAATAAGCTGCTCGATAATGTCGTGTTCGCAGGAATCGGCCAGGCCGAATTCAGCGGCGTAGCCATAGGCTTGTGGGTTGTCCATAAAATGATCAAGGCAGCCGTAGCGTATTCGCGCCCGCCGTGCTGCTATAGGGTCTACTTTATCGAGATATTCGATGACGGCATGAATGGAGGTGCTCATGCTGTATAGGTCAAGCCCGTAAAACCCTGCCGGCCATCGATTTTTCGGCCCCGGTCTGCGAAATTCGTAATTATAGGCATGCAACCATTCTATAAACTGAAAGACTTCCTTATTACGCCACATCCATGTCGGAAAACGCTCAAAGCCAGACAGCGCTTGCCAGGCGGGTTCATCGCTCAACAAGGATACATAGCGGTTAATCCGGTAAGCGTCCGGCCAGTCGGCCTCGGCTGCAACGGCGTCGAACCCCAACTCCTGTATGAGGCGCTCAGTAATTTCGGCGCGCGCGCGATAAAATTCCTTGGTGCCATGGCTGGATTCGCCGATCATGACAAATATCTTATTGTGCGCGGCCTGAATAATGGGATCGTAATCACGCATTGTGCCGCCAAGAGGAATGGCGTATTTTTCTATGGCTGTCACCAGCTTATGGTCTATGTCATTTTTCATGCGGCGTTCCCCGTTGGCTGTTCCAGGAGGTTTTGCACTTCTTCGTCACTGGTTTGTGAAAAATCCAAATACCACTGGCCGACACCGTAAAACGGTTCCGGCATACGCAGACAAACTACGTCATCGGCGATAGCCTTAAGGTCTTCGCATGTGGATTTTGATCCTACGGGCACGGCAACGACGATATGACTGGCTTTGACCTGGCGGATGGATTCAACGGCAGCATGCATCGTTGCTCCCGTTGCCAGACCATCATCGACGACGATAGCAGTCTTTCCTCTGATGTCGGGGGCACGACGCCCCTGCCGATACAATTTATTGCGCCGATCCAGTTCAGCACGTTCCTTCACCATCACCTGGTTGAGCAGGTGCGGCGCTATATTGAGGTTGAAGATAATATCCTTATTGATGTGGCATACGCCATTTAATGCTATCGCTCCCATCGCCAGTTCTTCATGGCCGGGAACGCCCAGCTTGCGTACCAGCCAGATATCCATAGGCAATCCAAGGGCCTTGGCAACTTCATGTGCGACCGGCACGCCGCCGCGTGGCAGGGCCAGAATGATCGTATCCGGGTTTTCTTTGTACCGTGACAAGGCATTCGATAATTCCAATCCGGCTTCTTCCCTGTTTCTAAATTTTTGGTACATCGCTTACTCCAGATGTTGTTCAAACCATGTCGCGGCCAATTGCGCTACATTTTCCAATGCGCCGGGTTCTTCGAACAGGTGAGTGGCACGGGGAATGACGTTAATGGTTGACCAGATATTGAGTTTCTCCAGCGCTTCTCTGTTCAGGTGCAACACTTCCGGATCATGACCGCCGACGATCAGAAGCGCTGGAGCCTTGACCAGCGGAAGGAATTCCATGGCGAGATCAGGGCGTCCGCCGCGCGAAACAACGGCCTTGACTGTTTCCGGACGACGCGCCGTTGCGATTAACGCCGCAGCGGCGCCTGTGCTGGCACCGAATGCACCGAAAGACAGGTTTTGAGTCTCTGGATATTCTCGCGCCCACAGGATTATATGCTCAAGCCTGTCTGCGAGCAGAGAAATGTCAAAGCGCAGATGTCGCGTTTGCCGGTCGATCTTTTCTTCATCAGCAGTCAAAAGATCCGTCAGCAGCGTACCCAGATTATGTTCGTTCAATACCTGCGCCACATACTGGTTACGAGGGCTTTTGCGGCTTGATCCGCTGCCGTGAGCAAAAATGACAAGACCCTTGGCGTTGATGGGAAGCGTCAAGTCGCCATCCAATACGATTCCTCCGACCGGAATGCGAACGGGGCGGCCTTCAGGAATATCTTCTACAATCTGCTTTTCTTTCTGCATAACTTCATCAGAACAAATAATGTCCTCTGATTGGTTGATTTTTGTCAAAAAAACCATTAATCAATGCGCCATAAACACCGGTAATTCAGAATCGTGTAGCATAAACTTCGTTACGCCGCCCAGAACCAGTTCACGCATGCGGCTATGACTATAGGCGCCCATGACGATCATTCCCGCATCCAATGCCTTTGCTGTATTCAGAATGGAGACGGACAGGGAGGATTCCTTCTTCAGGCCTTTCAATGTTTCAGCTTGTACATTGTGACGCCTGAGGTAGTCCGCCAGATCACTGGCCGAGAGCGGAAATTTTCTTGATTCTCCATCCTCTTCGGTCAACACCCATGTGTTTCCCTGACCCAGGTACGGCATGGAAAGGGCTACGGCATGGGAGGATTCCCGGCTACCGTTCCAGGCGATCAGAACTTTGCCGTTGAATTTTTTCGCTTCCTTTTCCGGCGGCACAAGAAGAACCGCTCGTCCGCTGTTGAACAGAACATCCGTTACAACATCATTTTCACCATGTTTTTTGAGCGGTTTGCTCATCACGATCAAGTCGGAAACTCTCCCCCGGATTGACAAAATGTTGCCCGCCTGTCCGATGGCTGTATGAAAAGATGATGAGGCATGCTTGACGATCCCGACCTTTTCAAGATGATCGATTTTCATCTTCCTCGCAGTTTTCAGGTATTTATCCCTTGCCAGAATTTTATTTTTCTCGCTGATCTTATCCATTTCAGCAAAGGCACCTTCCGGGTAAACCGGCATATCATATATGACATACGGTATAATGGCCGTCGCCGGATCGGGAGATATATGCCAGACTTCGACATGCGACTCAAAAGCCTCCGCTAGATTGAATGCATATTCCAGCGCCGTAAGTTCGTTGTCGTGTCCGCCGAAAGGGACAACGATAGTTTTAGGATCCATGATTGTTTCCCTTCTTTTAGAATCCGGCTTGTTCCTGCCATGCATAAAGAATGAACGCACCGAACAGAATCATCGCTAGGCTGAGGGCCCTAACGATCTTGTCATAATGGGGCGCGTAACACGACAGGATACGCGGCAAGGCGCCGGGGAATATCAGATAAAGCGTTCCTTCCAACATTCCGCCTATTCCGATTAACGTGAGCAGCAGCGGCAGCCCAGTGAAAACCGGATGACCTCCGACGAGCAAGGCGCTCAGTACGAATCCCAGACTGCCCAGCCCCAGCGCTCTGCGCCGACCGCCTTGTTGCTCATCGGCCAGCCAAGCGACCCAGTCACCGGTGCTGAACAAACAGGACAAGCCAATAATTAAAAGACTCGTTCCTGCAGCGAACTCTAAGGCCAATTCCATGATATCATCTCCTTTATGCAGCTTTTTTGATGTGATTGCTGGCTTCATAGCAAGCGCTGGCGCAATGTCCAGCAGCATTGGCGCATTGCCTCATCTCGTCGCACTCAACGGCGCGGCAGCTTGATGCGCACTGTTCGCAGATATGAGCGCATATCTCGCATAGCTGATCAATCAGGGGAGCGCGGATCGCCAGCAGGTTGGCCGTTGTTTGGCAAATTTCGATGCAGGCCATCAGGCGTTTGATGTGTTGCGGCGATAGTTGCCTGCCGCCTGTTTCGTCGCCGTGATAGGCAAGCGTCTCCTGACAGAGCAGATGACAGGTTTGGCAGGCGGCTATGGCGTTCTTTCTTGTATCGGTCATGACAGTTTTCCTTCCTTAAAAAAGCGACCTTCCTAGATTGCCCTCATGTGGGTTGCGTGTTTAACGATGTTGGCGACTTCACCGGCATCCGCGTCTTTTCTCAAAATCCCTCCGAAGGAAAGAATTCCAACCACCTTCCCAGCCTTGTTTTTGACAACGAGGCGACTGACCCTGTGAATGCGCATTTTATCAGCGGCATCTTCCAGCGTGTCATGTTCGTTGCAGGAGAACACCTCTTCCGTCATATAGTCTTTGACCAGCTCTTTGGATATGTCTTTCCCTTTTGCTACGGCGCGGGTAACTATATCGCGATCGGTAATAATGCCTTTGAGCTTGTCTTCCGTGCCGATTGGCAGGATGCCGCAATCGATATCACGCATCTTTGCGGCGGCTTCTTTCAAGGTAGTCTTCGGGGTGACCAGAACGGGATGATCCGTCATCAGATCTTTGACTTGAGTGTTTCTCATAACCTTCCTCCTTTTATAGGGTAAACGCTTGCCGACGTATGAGCAGGCGAAAGAGCGCCTTATCCGTGTCTTATGTGCTAGCTAACGCGGTTAGTGGAGCATGAAGAAGAAAAGGGGAATTTGATTTTTATCAAGAAATAAGAAGTTGTGAATCTTGATAAAAATCAAACCGCAGGTTAACGGATCATGATTACTATTCTTACCAATCCGGAAACCGCATGAGAGGAACCAATAATGACTCAAAAGAGTGCCATTTGTAAAGACAAAGAACAGTTCCCTGCCGCGCTGTGGTGGGGATCGTTTTTTGAATGCCAGAAGCAGGTGAATCACGCTCTGCGCAGCATTTCTCCTGCGTTTTTATCTCCTGCTTTGTGGATCATGGAAAATAATATCTTTGAAAAATTACAGAGCAATATGAATCGTCTGCTTGGCGAGTTTTTCAATATCAATAATCGTCAAATGTTCATGCCCTGGTGGGTGGGCAGGCAGGCCGGGCCTTATGTCGACATCCTTGAGAATGGAAAGAATTTTTTTGTTAAGGCTGACCTGCCGGGCGTAGATATGGAGGATTTGGATATATCCGTGTCTGACAAGGCGTTGATCATCAAGGGAAAGGTTTGCGCGGAAGAGTGCGGGGAGAGCGCGCATTATATTCGCCGCGAGTGCTGCAGCGGGTCATTCAACCGCGCCATCTCCTTGCCGGATGACGCTGATCTGGACAACGCGGAGGCTATATTCAGAAGAAATGTTCTGATTGTCGAAGTTCCTAGAAAAACGGGCGTTGTTGCGAAGGTTCGTAAAGTGAACATCGTCGCCAGTGAGTGGAAACAAAAGAAGGTTGCATAGGTAAAAGAAAAATTAAGTATCGTATGTGCCATCGTCGCTCTAGGGTCGGGCTGTCTTTTTCTTCTTTTTTGGCAAGAAAATCCGTTGGTTAATTGCAGCCTGTGCACGCCGTTGTCAGAAAAAGAATTATGAACGAGGGCTGGAGATATCTGTGATTTTCCCGATCAGAGAAAAGCGGTGTTGCGTTTGCGATGCTCCTATGGCATTTATCGTGCATACACCTGTCTCTGCTTTATGAAGCGAATTTGTATATCTCGCACTCTTTAAGTATATTATGCGGCATAATACACGGGAAGAAAGATCTCATGATCAGTAAGGAAGATCATACAGGCCAGTTCATGCGTGGGTTGCCTTTTTTTAAGGGGTTGCCGGACGCTGATCTAGATGTGTTCATGCAGGCCGCGCATATTCGAGATTATCACAAGCATCAGCATATTTACATGCAGGGGGATTCCGCTGACAATTTTTTTGTCGTTTTGAGCGGCTGGATCAAGCTTTGTCGCCAGACTGTCGAAGGGGAGGAGGCTGTGGCGCAGGTGTTGGGTCGCGGCGATATTTTTGGCGAGGGAGCCGCCGTTTTCGGCGGCAGCACATACCTGTTTTCAGTCGAGGCGGCTGAATCAGCGCGCGTCATTGAAATTCCTGGAAGTGTCCTCAAGGAAAGAGCCAAGACCAATTACGATATTCTTGCCCGTGTCATGAATTCCCTGTCTCGTAAAATGCAGGGATTTTATCTTGAAAATGAACACATGGCCTTGATGAGTGCGCCGCAGCGTGCGGGTTGCCTTCTGTTGCAATTGTCTTCGAATATGATTGGCAAAGGAGGAACATTTTCATTTCCTTACGATAAGTCGTTGGCGGCAGCACGGTTGGGAATGAAGCCGGAAACCTTTTCGCGTGCGTTGCTGCAACTCAAATCGGCGGGTGTAACAAGCAAAGGGCCAGAAATTCATGTAGAGAATTTCCAGCGCCTTGCCGCATATTGCTGCGGTAACTGTTCTGCTGAAAAGGGGGAGTGTAAAGGAGCTGCTCTTAAGAACCTCGGCGAATCCCCCTGTGCGGACAAGAAAGTGCAGTGCGGCAGGTTCTAAAACCAGACAATTTTTTCCAGTTCTTCCTGCAGCTCACTTTCGGGCAGTTTCGTCAAAATTTTATCAACTTCAGCGACGACGCGGGCATGAACATGCTTGCTTAAGGCCTTTCGCAACTCGCCCAGCGTTTGCGGCGCCGCGACCAGAACCAGACGGTCAAAGGCATTCTCTCTCGCGGACTTATCCAGCCAGTCAGAGATTTCATGAGCAAAAGACAGCGATTCCCGCCGACTCTCATTCATATGCGGTTCGTATTTATGATGGATTGTTCCGCTACATGAGCTGAATCCGCGCCCCATGGTTTTGTTGGTAAAATCCTTTCCTTCATGCGGCGTTGGGGTTATTTCGCCGAAGGATTTCACGCCATGGCCGTTCTTTTTGAAAAGGCGAACGATATGACTATCCGCCACCAAAATCCATATCATTGGCTTTTTGTAATGGTTAACCGGCATATCGCTGCTATCGTCTTTCGTATTATTTGTAGTGTTTTCTGTCAGTTTCATATGATTACTCCATTCTCAGCCTTGCCGGTGTTGATAGATACAGGCAAGGAAGCGGTTCAGAAGAATGCATGGCAATTCAATTTCCCTTTTTCTCACAACCCTTTTTTCCAAGGTCAAAAATTGCAGGCCATCGAACACCGGATAGAAAGGAAGACGGGGGCGCGCTTGAATGATGCTCCCCGGTCTCCCGCTCCGGTCTGCTTTGCCGGGCATTAGGCGGCCTTTTTAATCTGAAGTTTTTTCGGCTTCTCAATGGCCTCAACCTTTTTCGGCACGGTGACGCTCAGGACGCCGTTCTTGAAGGACGCTTCCGCTTTCCTACTGTCTGCAATTTCTGGCAGGGCAATGGCGCGGTAGAAGGAGCCGTAAGAAATTTCCCGGCGAAGATAATTCTCATCTTCCTCTTTCGTTTCTTCCTCTTTCTTTCCTTTAAGCGTCAGATAGCCGTTGGTGACTTCAATATCAACATCTTCCGGATTCATGCCCGCCAACTCGACATTCACCTTGAAGGCCTTGCCGTTCTCGGAAATGTTTACTGCCGGTGATGCTGCGGGCAGCTTGTCCCAGTCTGTCAAGCGCACCTGTGTACCGCTGTAAAAGTGATCGAACAGACGGTTTATTTCTTCCTGCAGGCTTACTGGAGATTGGCCAAAGATTCCCTGACGGTTGGAAACATTGGGGCGATCCCAGTGGGTCAGTTCGCGTATTGTCATGGTTTTCTCCTTTTTATTAAATAAAATCTGACAATTTTCATTTGCTGTTGATCAGAACATGGTCGTCGAATTCTGCTCTTGATAAAAATCAAGAATCTACAAAGAGCGAGAGGCTGCCTTTTTTCTGTTCTTGATAAAAATCAAAAGGAAAGAAAATGGTTCCTGTTAATGAGCAAGAAACATCCGGCGAAAGGAAAATGCTATGTCAAAGATAGTTTGCGTTCTCTACGATGATCCCGTTGATGGGTACCCAACATCTTATATACGCGATTCCATTCCGAGGCTGGAACGCTACCCGGACGGTCAGACTATGCCAAGCCCAGGAGCGATTGATTTCAAACCTGGCCAGTTGCTTGGCAGCGTTTCAGGCGAGTTGGGCTTGCGTAAATTCCTCGTAGGCCAAGGGCATAAATTTGTTGTGACCTCTGATAAGGACGGCCCCGCCTCCATATTTGAACGGGAACTGATTGATGCCGACGTTGTCATCTCCCAGCCGTTTTGGCCGGCTTATCTTACGAAGGAACGTATCGCAAAGGCGAAGAACCTGAAACTGGCTATTACGGCTGGGATTGGCTCCGATCACGTCGATCTTCAGGCCGCGATGGATAAGGGTATTACGGTGGCCGAGGTCACCTATTGCAACAGCATCAGCGTTTCCGAACATATCGTAATGATGATTTTAGCGCTTGTCAGAAACTATATCCCCTCGTATCAGTGGGTCGTCAAAGGCGGTTGGAATATTGCCGATTGCGTCGCCCGTTCCTACGATCTTGAGGGCATGCAGGTTGGCACAGTCGGTGCGGGGCGGATCGGCCTTGCGGCGCTGAAGCGTCTTAAAGCTTTTGATGTGAAGCTTCATTATACAGAGCGGCATCGCCTGTCGAGGGAGATTGAAAAAGATCTTGGCCTGACCTATCACGATAGTGTCGAATCGATGCTCAGGATTTGCGATGTTGTTACGATCAACACGCCGTTGCACCCTGAAACAGAACATCTGTTCAATGAGGCGATGATTGCCAAAATGAAGCGCGGCGCGTACCTGATCAACACGGCACGGGGAAAAATATGCGATGAAAATGCTGTTGCCCGGTCGCTTAGGAGCGGGCATCTTGCGGGGTATGCGGGTGATGTCTGGTTTCCGCAACCGCCGGACAAGGATCATCCGTGGCGGAGCATGCCAAACCATGGCATGACCCCGCATATTTCCGGCACGTCTCTTTCGGCGCAAGCGCGCTATGCTGCCGGCGTACGTGAAATCTTGGAATGCTGGTTCGCCAAGAAGCCGATTCGCTCCGAATACCTGATTGTTGAAAACGGAAATCTTGCTGGAACGGGCGCTCATTCCTACAGCGCGGGCAATGTGACAAGTGGATCGGAAAAGGTCGCTCGTTACAAGAAGGCTGCAGGAGCATAGGAGGGTATCGTTTATGCCTTACAAGCAATATTGTTTTGCCACGATGCCTGCGGATCGCGCTGGAGCTGAAGTCGAAATCTGCCCTTATCCAGAAGAAATGAAGCAAACCCGTTGCCTGAAATGACGGTGTGACCATCGCAAAGGAGGCCAGATCAAAAGATGCTGACGAGAATCTTGGCGCGGGACATTGCGTCAGGCGGACAAAAAGGCAGACGGCGTGCCGGAAACGGCGGCAAGGACATAGGACAATTAAGTCCGGCGATCATGCTGAAAGATGATCTGCCGGACTTCGTATTGAGGGTAGCATACTGACTGACCGAAATCCGCCTCAGGCGGCTTTTTTCGCCTTTACGCGAGTGATGATGTCGGCGACTTCCTCAGCGCTGGCATCTTCTCTGAGGATGCATCCGAAAGACAGAATGCCTGATACGTCGCCGCTGTTATCTTTGACAACAAGACGACTGATCTTGTTCTTTTTCATGAGAGAGGCGGCTTCTTTGATCGTGTCCGTTTCCTTGCAGAAAAAGGCCTTGGCCGTCATATGGTTTGCGACATTTTCTTTCGCCGGATCCTTTCCTTTTGAAATGGCGCGGATGACGATGTCGCGGTCAGTAATGATGCCGGTAATTTTACCTTTTGTGCCAACCGGCAGAACGCCGCAGTCGACGCTTTCCATCTTCGCGGCAGCATCTTTCAGTGTTGCCTCCGGCCCGATCAGGGCAGGATTTTTTACCATCAGGTCTTTCACAGTCAGGTTCTTCACAGTCGTTCTCCTTTTTTGTTGAGGTTTGATTCAATCAGGCTGCTACGCGTTTTGATGTCTTGCCGGGAATTTGCAACGTCTTATAGGTTTTCGCCGATCCGAGGCAGACCTCGACATCGCCGAACTTTGCCTGTTTCAGAAGCGAAGCGGCAATAATAGCGCGTCGACCGCTGTTGCAAAGCGTGATGATTCGTCGATTGCGTGATAGATCTTTGATTCGCTGCGGTAGATCGCCGATCCAGATATGCACAGACGGATCAGAAGGCGTTTGCACGTATTCGGTTCGATTTCGTACATCCAGAACCAGAAAATCCTCCTTGTTTGCCACGCGGCGGCGTAATGTTTCAACATCGACGGCAGGAATGGACTCGATGGATTTTCCTGCCTCCGCCCAGGAATTCATGCCCCCTGCCAGATACAGCGCGGCATTATCGTATCCCATGCGCATCATATACAGGCGCGCCTCCGCAGCATCGCTATCCCGATCCGCAACGAGGCCGATCTTGCGATCATAAGGAAGGAACCATCCCGCCATCAACGCCAGCCGGTCAAGCGGTATGCTTAGCGCGCCTTGAATATGCGACCCCGCAAAGGCACCAGGGCTGCGAACATCAAGAACGAACAGGCCGTCATTCTCGACTGCGGCGGAAAAATCATCCGCGCTCGCGGGCTCGGGTTCCAACAGCTTGGCGACCAACGGGATGCCGTCTTGATTGAATTTCTCCATTTGCCGGAAATAGGGCGCGGTGTGGTGTTCTTCCCATATTTTGTGCTGGATAAAATCTTTACGATTTTTGGCCAGCATCGGATTGAACTGCCGCTCGTATCCTACGGTTGAAAATTCGCGCGCAGCTAAACTGCCGCCGCAAACGGAACCTTCGCCATGCGCCGGGTAGATAATGGCCTGATCGCCCAGAGGCAGAAGTTTTCTGTGAAGAATCTCATAGAGTTTTTCTGCCAATTCTTCTTTTCTGTCAGGGTAGAAATCTGTGCGGCCGACATCACCGACAAGCAGGGCATCGCCTGTAAAAACGCCTACGGCCTTGTCGCCAGCCGCATTGTCTATCAAGGCAAGAGAGATGCTCTCCGGTGTGTGGCCCGGTGTTTCTAGAACTTTAAGCGTGATGTCACCCAGGTTGAACGTATCGCCATCTTTCACACCTTCGCCGTACTTGAACGCCAACGTCTTGCCGTGCAGAATTCTGGCCTTCGTGCGCCTTGCCAGCTCCAGAGAGCCGACAACAAAATCTTCATGCCGGTGAGTTTCAAAGATATACGTGATCTGCGCCCCGTGGCGTTTTGCGATCTCGACATAAACCTTACAGTCACGCCGAGGATCAATCACAGCGGCCTTGCCGTTGTCGCCTACAACATACGAGAAATGGTTCAGCCCTTCCGAGCGTACTGTTTCAAGAAACATGACTATTCTCCTTTTCGTTTTCAGGGTTCAGGATAATCTTTTTATTGTTGACAGCGCTTAGGGCAACACGCGCGTGAGGAACGCATCTTGATTTTTATCAAGAAATAAAATTTGTCATGATTGTAAACGTGAAAGAAGGCGGGCGTATGCTTTTTGCAGAGGATGTGCCGTCAGGTTCAGCTCTTTATAGAGCAGGAATTATAAATATGAACCGCAGGACATCGAATTTCATTGTTAATGATGATTTCCAAGCATGTACCGTGTGCGTGGACAGCACGGCGATATCAAGTATCGTAAACAAAGAAATTTCCTGGAAGGGGCGGAATAGCAGTATCTATCGCTCGTAGCGGCCCATCGTTTCCGCCTGCGCCAAAATGTGGCCTTCCATTGCGCGTTCCAGTTCGCTCTTGCTTGCGCCGGGTAGAAGATCAAGTTTGCTGTCCAGAGCATAGAGTTTGAAGAAATAGCGATGCGAACCGTGTCCTTGTGGCGGGCAGGGCCCGCCATAGCCAATTTCAAGAAAATCGTTGCGGCCTTGCCGCGTGCCATCCTGCATTTGTAAAATGGCGTCGACATTTTCCGGCAAACCGCGTTTATTGCCTGGTATATTGTAAGCAACCCAATGCACCCATGTGCCCGAAGGCGCATCGGGATCATCAACAATCAGAGCAAAGCTCTTTGTGTCAACTGGCACATCGCTCCATGTAACCTGAGGTGAGATATCCCTGCCTGAACAGGTATATTGGCGGGGAATATCGCCGCCTTGTGAGAAATCGGCACTCTCCAGCTTCATTTTTTCCTCTTTCTGCGGAAAAGAACCAATATTCTTGCTGCTTTAAGCTAGCCAGACAGAATAATTCATCAGTTCATTTTGGGCTGAATTGATTTTTGTCAAGATTGGCAAATTTGATTTTAATGAAAATCAGAAGCAGGCATACGTGGCTATGATCTCATCTTTCAAGGATCGGAAAAGGAGACTTCGATGAAAAAACATATATTGCTTGTTCTGGTTTTCTTCATACTGGTTTTGGCCGGCTGTGCGCAGCAACTCAGCAAGCAAGACCGGGCGTTGCTCACAGAGACGCACAACCTGGCTCATCAGGCGAAAAATCAGGCTGCGCAAGCTGCGCAAAGGGCCAGCGATGCCAGTGCCAACGCCGAGAGGGCGGCCCAAGATGCGGCGGCGGCCAGTGAGGACGCTGCGACTGCTGCGTCAGCAGCAGTGTCGGCCAGTGAGAAAACCGACCGGATATTCAAACATGGCGGAAGTAAGTAACTTTTCTTACTTACCCAGCTTGCGAGAGTTGATTTCATTGGGATTGTTTCAATTACATCGCAGGTGTTGGCGGTGTTCATGCGATGGAGGCGGTGTTTTTCTGGTACAGCTTAATATGCAGGTCTCCTGCTAAAGCCTTATGGCAGGAACTTTGGTGATTGTTCTCGAGCCAGCCTTATCAGAAACACGTTGAATATCAGCGAGAAGGTCTTGCTCGGGAATGTCTTTCTGCTGTGGCTTTAGCTCGAATTTTTCATTCTCTCTGCCTCGCGGTATCAAAGGCTATTGCCTGAAAAAGCTCCGCTGGTCTATTTTTGTGTAACCGGCCCCCCGGTTTTTCCCGGCGGCGGATATTCGGCTAGGAACCCCTCTGCCGCTGCGATTTCCTTGTCGGAACGATCAATAGCTTCATGTATGATTTTGAGATCATTTTTTGCGTTCTTCTTATATATTTTGACGCAATCGATGTACGTTTTGAAATAGTCGTAATCCGGAGAGTCGTCCATGGACGGGTCATAACCATCCCGAATTTCGGGGGGCAGTATGCAGCCGTGGGTCGAATAGCCCGGTTCCGGAATATTGGTGGCGGCTTCCAGTGTCTGTGATTGTGCAATAACGGGGAAAATGAAAGCGCACCCCACGATCAATACCACAATTAATGACTTATGCATAATAAACGGCCTCCCAACGCAGTATTTACTGTTTTACATGAAATGAACAGGGTAATTTAATTATTAATGCGGAGTTTGGCTTACAATCGAAATTTCAAAGGCACTTCATTGCGGTTCTTTATTTTTCTTTTCTTTTTTTTCGCAGCATTCATTCAAATTCCAGCAGCGATAGCTGCGGAATCCATATGGGATTACCGTAGCCGGATTGAAGTGCTTTCGGATGGAGATCTGAAAGTCACGGAATCCATTGAAGTCATGGCGGAAGGAACTGAGATAAGGCACGGTATCTATCGTGCCTTACCGCGCCGCTACTATGTGTCCATGGGAGGGTTTCTTCCCATGAGTTACGATATCCTATCGGTAAAGCGGGACGGGCAAGAGGAGCCCTATCGCCTTGAAAAGAGCGGTGATTATCTGCGTATTTATATAGGCGATCAGGGCAAACTTTTACCCGCAGGCAAGTATTTATATGAGCTTACCTATACCGCGCGCGATCAGGTTTCTTTTTTTAAAGACAGCGACGAGTTGATCTGGAATGTCGTTGGCACGGAGTGGATTTTTTCTATCAACAAGGCCAGTGCAACGGTTATTTTGCCCGGCGCCGCGCCTATTCTAAGTTATGCGGTTTATACGGGAGAGGAGTTTTCCACGGAAGGAGATTATGAAGCGGAACAGCGGGAGGGGGAACTTTCCGTCCGCACCAGTCATGCCTTGCTCCCCGGGCAGGGTATGACTGTTTCCCTGTCATGGCCTAAAGAATATGTGCAGCCGGGCGATGGTATGACGGGTCTTGCTTTTTTCCTGCGTCAGCATCCGGGTCTGATCTTAATGACTCTCGCGTTTGGTGCCACAGCAATATTTTACTCATGGGCCTGGTGGCATTTTGGCCGTGATCCGCGGCGCAGAAGACTCGCGCCTTTTTATGTACCGCCGAAGGGCATTTCCCCGGCGATGGCTGCCTATATCCAGAACATGGGTGAAACGGATGCTGAGCAATGCCTGACGGCCGCTATTGTGTCTCTGGCCGTGAAGGGATATCTGACGATTGAAGAAACAAAGCGGGGGCAGTACAGGGTCGTGCCGACCGGCCTTCCGGAAGAAGCCGGGAAAGAAATCCTGAAAGACGAGAAAATTCTGCATAAAAAAATAGACAAGCCGATGCCGTTGCACGGAGCGGGTGATTTTTGGGAGAATCTTTGCGGGGCACACGGGGATATCCTGGAAAAGCTTTGTGTCAATCAATACTTTATCGCCAATACGGAGCGGTGGATGCTTGGTATGATCCCGGCTTTTCTGGCGCTGTGTCTGTTTTGGTTACTTGGTTACGTGTCTCACTATTATCTGATTATAGCCGCAGGCATTCTTTTCTTTGGAGACGTGGCGCGGCAGGTTTTGCTTGATAATCGGCGCAAGAGCAAAAGCAAAATCCTATTTAGCATGATCGCCATGGTCGCCATGATTGTTATCGGCGCTATTATCTTGATTGGAGTGGAAGATGCGGTTTCATGGCTCACGGCGTTGGCCACGGCGGTTACTCTCACTCTCATTATTTTTATTCGCATCGGGATGAGGGCCTTGACACCCGAAGGCACAGACATCGCTGAGCAGGTTGACGGCCTGAAATATTACATGGAGGCGGTCGAGGAGAAAATCCTGAAAACTTTTGATCCGCCGCAAATGTCGCGTCAACTTTATGAGGATTATCTTCCCTATGCCATAGCTCTCAATGTCGAGTCAAAATGGGGTGATAAATTTGCCGCTACGATGGACGAAGCCACGCTCCAGAACAGTTCACCGCCTTCATGGTATAAAAATGAGGTGAAAGAGCAGAAACCTTCTCCGGTTTTTTCTGCTTCAGCAATGAGCAATGATTTCAAACATGCCCTTGGCGTTGCGATGGCTGAGGTGTCTTCCGGTGGCGGTCGTAGCAGCCGGGGAGGGGGCTGGGTAGGCAAAGGCGGCGGTGGCGGCGGAGGAGGGGGCTGGTAAGATACGGCCAATGCTACATAGCATGGAGAAGAAGGGCTATCTTATTTCCCGCGAGGGGCGTAAAGGCAGCACAAGAAGGAAATCCTACACTGTAACGCCGATTGGCTTGCAGGCATTGAGGGTCTCAAGAAAAAAGGTGCAGGAACTGTATGAGGAAGTGGTGGAAAACCGCGGCTTGATATGGTCGTTGGAATACAACATGTCGCTGAAAAATGGGCATATTTTTCCGGAATGGTTTTTGTGTGTCTTAAATTAATGTTATTTCGTAAATAAAGGAAATTTACGTTTGCTTTAATTCACTTATGCGATAATTTAATGGTGATGAAACAGGTTGTTATCCTTTCGGTGGTGTTATTGTTTATAGGCATCTTGATGCCTGTACAGGCGCGGGCGCACGGTTTGGAACAGCACGGAGCTTATACGGCCTCTTCTAGCGGCGATACGGTTGGCCATTCAAAACAATCCGTTTCAGTTAAAAAAGAAGTTGGCGATACGATCAATCTTTCATCGTCCGAATATCCGACGCAGAAAAGCTGCAACGGTTCTTGCTGCGGTTTCAGCATGTGCTGCATGACCGGGCTTCCTGCCAACGCCGCCCTTGGCCTTGAGTCTGAAAGAAACAAGCAGGCAATAGTTCCTTACCGCCAATCATTGCCGCAAGGCCCACCTTACTCTCTGTTGCGCCCACCTCGATTTTCCGCCTGATCGTCTGAACGGTTGATCGTCGTTTTGCGCGCTGCGCCGCCGCAGCTGTGAGGCGTCCCGGTCATAATCCCAATCGTATTGCGATTTTGCGGAGATTTTTATGTTTAAAAATTTTTTATCGCGCTTTGGTGCGATTCTCTGTGTCGTCATGTCTTTTTCTGCCATGCCAGCGGCAGCGGCCCAGGACAATGCCGGTATTGATCTGGATACGGTCATCGCCGCCGCACTGCAGGCCGGGCCAGAGGCCGTGCTGCCGGAAGCGGCGCGGTTGGAAGGCGAATCTTCGGCTTATGATGCCGGAACGCTGCCTGATCTTGAGATCGAGATGCTGACTACCATTCGCGAAGAGGGGAGTCGAGAAACCGAGATTGAAGTCATTCAGCCTTTGCGCGTATCCGATTTTGGGTCAAGAAACTATCTTGCCCGCAGCATCAGGAATCTTGCGGATGCCGAAAGCAAGGCGGCAGCGCTTGATCTTTCGCAGCGCGTCACACGCCTGTATACCGAAGCTTGGGCCTACCAGCAGCGGGAAAAACTCTACAAAAATAATCTGGGTTATGCTGCGAAAGCGCTGGATTCTTTGCAAGATGCAGCGACGGTAGGCCGAGCTGACAAGGCGGAGGCAGATCTGTTTGCCGCTGAAGTTCTGCGCCTTACGGAGCGGCAGAGAATATTCCAGGCCGCCAAGAGGGAGCGCCTGGCGGAGATGTCCCGTATTTCCGGGATGAAATATCTGGCAGAAGCACATCTATCTTCGCCCTCAAAAGCCAGTATACCAGATAATTTCGAAACCGTTTATGCGCTGGCGGAATCCCCAGCCAGCCTGAAGAACATCACGCAGGCGCGCCTTGAGATGGCGCGTCGCGAGCTTGACGTGGTCAAGGCGGACAGCGTGATCGGATCTTTTGCCCCGCGCCTTATGGCAGTGCGCGATCATGATGAAGAGAGCACGATGACATCGGCGGGGATAAATATCTCTCTGCCTGTCTGGGGCAGCAATCGCGCGGAAATTTATGGCGCGCAAGCCGCTCGTCTTCAGGCGGAGGCCGCTGCCAGAGCGCTTGATGGCGGCCATTACGAAGACTTGATCAGGCAAAGCCACTTCAAGGCTCTGCAGACTTTCAAAACTGCGCAGAACTATGAGAATGAAATTCTGCCCGCTTTCAGAAGCGTCCATAAATTGTCTCTGACCAGATTTGAGAACGGGCAAAGCTCAATGCTGGATCTCTGGACTGTGCGCGAGCGCCTGATTGATGTGGAACAAGATTATATCGAAGCTGTGGGCGCCGCCATCGAGGCACGTCTGGCCATCGAATCGCTGTTGGGAACAACGCTGGAGGTACAGCCATGAGAATAATAACCCTCTTTTCAGTTTTGGTTTTACTGGTGATGCCGTTGCCCTCATGGGCGCATGGCGGGGAAGATCACGGCGAGGGAGCCTTTGCCGGGGGAACCGCCGCTACGGGGCCGGTGATTCTTTCCGATGAATCCATAAAGACCCTGGGCATAGAAACGGCAAAAGCTGAATTGAAACCGCTTGAAAATGCGATTTCGATGATTGCAACAGTTGGCCTTCTTCCCGAACGTAACGCTTTCGTGGCCTCTCGCTTCACGGGGCAAGTCTCAGAGATCATGGTTAAGCTGGGTGAGAAAGTAAAAAAAGGTCAACCCTTGCTGAAGATCCAGCCGACCGCCGTGGGCGCTAACAATGTAACGCTGGCGGCGCCGATTGACGGATGGTTGATACGGCAGGACGTGGTTCTGGGGCAGACCGTAACTTCCGAGACGGTGGTGATGGAGATCGGCGACACATCGCAGGTGCTGGCGCGCGGTGTCCTTTATGAAACGCCGGACATCGCCAAAATAAAAATCGGGCAGAAAATCCGCTTTCAGGCCGATATCGATCCCGAACGCGTCTATCAGGGCACCGTCCAGCGCCTGGACATGGGGCTTGAGGAAAACGATCGCACTTTCAAGGTTCATGCCCTGATCGATAATCCGGAGAGCCGACTTCTGCCGGGCTTGCGCGGCGATCTGGATGTGATGGTCGGCGGCGGCGATCAGGATCGCCTGATCATTCCCAGGAAGGCTCTGCTGGAGAGCGGCGGTGCTTTTTTTATTTTCGTCCGCGAAGAAGACAAATTCGAGCGGCGGAATATTGTTCCCGGTGAGTCATCGGGCGACGAAATCGAGATAATTTCCGGCGTGTTCCCTGACGAGGATGTGGTTACGCAAGGGCAGTATCAGTTGCAATACATACAGCCGCAGACTCAGGATGCGCCTGCCGCAAACGATAAAGATTAGGAAAAGATCATGTTTAATGCGCTGGTTTCCTTCTCCCTGAAAAACCGGATATTCGTTATCGCGGCAGCGGTTCTTCTGACTGTCTATGGCGTTTTTGTGCTGCGGTCGATGCCGGTGGATGTGTTCCCCGATCTCAACCGTCCCACCGTCACCATTTTTTCGGAAGCCGAAGGGCTGGCGCCGGAGGAAGTGGAAACGCTTGTCACCTTTCCTATCGAAACCGCGATGAACGGTGCCAAGGATGTGCTACGCGTACGCTCGGCTTCCTCCATCGGTCTGAGTATCGTCTGGGTGGAATTCGACTGGAAAGCTGACATTTACATTGCACGGCAGACGGTGGCGGAAAAGCTGCAACAGGTGGCCGAGCAACTGCCTGAAGGCATTCAACCCGTCATGGGGCCGATTTCTTCGATCATGGGGGAGATCATGTTGATCGGCTTGTCGTCCGACAACCCCGGAGTTACGCCGCTGGATCTGCGTTCCATGGCGGATTGGGAAATCCGGCCCCGCCTTCTGAGCGTTCCCGGCCTGTCACAGATCACGGTGATCGGCGGAGAGAAAAAGGAATATCAGGTTCTGATCGACCCGGCCCGGATGGTTCTGCACGGCGTTACGCTGCATGATGTGCGCGAGGCGCTGGAACAGGCAAACGTAAATTCCACGGGCGGGTTCCTGTTCGAGGGGCCGCAGGAACGTCTGATCCGCAATCTGGGCCGTATAGCCAGCCTTGAGGATATCAAAAACGCCGTGCTTCCCAAAACGGTCGGCGCGGACGATCCGGCCCTGACCGTCGGCGATGTCGCCGACGTTCGCGTAGGTGGGCCGCTGGGCAAGCGCGGCGATGCCGGGGTGAACGGCCAGCCGGCGGTCATCCTTTCTATCCAGAAACAGCCCGGCGCAGATACGGTCAAACTGACCGAGGCCATAGAAAAGGAACTGGACAGCATCCGGCATACCCTGCCGGAGGGCGTGAGCATCCATGGCGATATTTTCCGCCAGGCGGTTTTTATTGAGAAAGCCATCGACAACGTGATTGAGGCGTTGCGCGATGGTTCTATTCTGGTCGTTATCGTTCTGTTCGTCTTCCTTCTCAACTTCCGCACGACACTGATCACATTGACGGCGATCCCTTTATCCTTCGTGGTCACGGCCATCGTCTTCAAATTCTTCGGCCTGTCCATCAATACCATGACCCTGGGAGGGCTGGCTGTGGCCATCGGCGAATTGGTCGATGACGCCATCGTGGGCGTTGAAAACGTCTTCCGCCGCCTGCGGGAAAACCGGGATAGTGACAATCCGCGTCCCGCGCTGGATGTCGTGCTCGATGCGTCGGTCGAGATCCGCAATTCCATCGTCTATGCCACGATCATCGTCGTCATGGTGTTCGTGCCGCTATTCGCTTTAAGCGGAATCGAGGGACGGATTTTCGCGCCGCTGGGAATGGCCTATATTGTCTCGATCATAGCGTCGCTGTTTGTAGCCGTCATGGTGACGCCGCCTTTATGCTATTTCCTGCTGCCGAACATGAAGCGCATGGCGGAGGAAAAAGACGGCTGGCTGGTGCGAATCCTCAAAAGCGCGGAGCGCAGGGCGCTGGACGCTGCTTTTACGGCGCGCTGGATCGTTCTGGGCCTGACAGCCGTTGTTTTCATCGGCGCCATGGCGATGGTGCCGTTCTTCGGCAAGGGGTTTTTGCCAGAATTCAACGAGGGCAGCGTGACTATCAACATCCTGATGGCGCCTGGCACGGCGCTGGATGAGAGCAACCGCATCGGCGCGACCGCCGAAGAGTTGATCCTGCAGGTGCCGGAAGTCGGATTGACAGGCCGCCGTACGGGTCGTGCCGAACTGGACGACCACGCGGAAGGCGTTCATTCCACCGAGATCGATGTCGAATTGAAAGGCGGAGACCGGTCGCGAGATGAAATTCTGGACGATATCCGCCACCGCCTTGCCGTGTTGCCGGGTATTGTCGTCAATATAGGCCAGCCGATTTCGCACCGCATCGATCACATCCTCTCCGGCGTCCGCGCCCAGATCGCCGTCAAGATTTACGGGGAAGACCTTGGCGAACTGCGGCGCCTTGCCGAAGAGGTGCGCGGCGTCATGGCGGGCGTGATGGGTATTGTCGATCTCCAGGTTGAAAAACAGATTCTCGTGCCCCAGCTTCATATCCTTCTGGACAGGGATAAGGCCCGTAAACAGGGCGTTATGGTTGGGGAGGTTGCGGAACTCTCGGAACTGGCGCTGCAGGGACAGGTCGTCGGGCAGATCATAGAAGGGCAGAGAATTCATGACCTTGTGTTGCGCCTGGGCGATGAGAGCCGCGAGAACGCGGAAAGCATTGCCCGCATCCCTGTGGATACGGAACGGGGAACAACAGTGCCGCTGGCGCTTGTTTCCCGTATCGAGAAAGCATCCGGCCCCAACATTATCAACCGTGAGGATGTGCGGCGCCGGATTTTCGTTTCCGCCAACGTGGCCGAGAGAGATCTGGTCAGCGCGGTTCAGGATGTGCGGAATGCCATCGACGCGAAGATTAAACTGCCCCCCGGTTATGCCATAGCCTATGGCGGGCAGTTCGAGGCACAATCTTCGGCGTCCCGCATGATCCTCGTGCTCAGCCTTGTGTCGCTGGCGGGTATTTTTCTCGTTCTCTACAGCCAGTTCCGCAGCGCCAATTTCGCGCTGCAGGTCATGGCGGGCATTCCTCTCGCCTTTATCGGCTCCATTGCCGGTCTGGCGCTGACGGGCGCGGAGCTGTCCATCGCCACGATGATCGGTTTTGTCACGCTCACAGGAATTGCGGCGCGCAACGGCATCATGATGATCGCGCATTACCTGCACCTGATGGAGCATGAAGGAGAGCGTTTCGACCTGAAAATGATTTACCGGGGAACGCAAGAAAGACTCGTTCCGGTTTTGATGACGGCGCTGACGGCTTCCCTGGCGCTGACACCGCTGGTGCTGGCGGCGGATGAGCCGGGCAAGGAAATCCTTCACCCCGTGGCCGTCGTAATCTTTTCCGGCCTGTTCAGCAGCACGATCCTCAACCTGATCGTCACGCCTATTCTGTTCTGGCAATTCAGCCGCAACACCATAGCGCGGCTGGCGCCGGACGCAGTGGGAGAAAATCTTTCAACCTCAACCAAAGGAGACAGACATGAAACTTAAATCCGGATTCTTAGCGATGGCTACCGTAGCAACCTTGTGGGGCGCCGCAGGCGATCCTGTCTTTGCGGATTCCGGCCATAGCCATAGTAGCCACGCAGAATCTGCATCTGCGGAGGCTGCAGTTCCGGCCGACTCCTTGACCAGAGAACAAGCTCTTAAAGCAATCAATGATGCCATTCTCTACATGGAAGAAGCGTTGGGCGAGGAAAATCGTGAATCCCTTTTCAATGATGGCTCCGTCATGGAAACCCTGCATGAAAAAACCGTTTCCATGCAGGAAGCATTGGAGAAGCTGGAGGTTGATGCCGACAGCTTGGATAAGGGTAACGGCGTGCGCCTGAAAGCAGCCATTGAACAACTATCGGAGCGCGCCAATGAATATCATATTGCAACACATGATAAAGATGCAGAAAAAGCTTTGGCTGAAGTCAAAAAGATGATGGGAGCATTAAAACTTATAGAGTTAAGCCTCAAAGTAGAGCAGTAATCTGAATTCGAACCCGGAGGTGACAGAAAGGCTGTAGCCGGTTCGTATATCGTTGGCGTGATTCTTGCCAGTGCATAGAGCATGAGCACTGGAAGGTTTTTTGTTGCCTTTATTTTGTAATTTTCAGAAGGGTGGATCTTTGATTGTTTGATAAAAATCAAAGCCTTTGTCCTGATTATTTGCAAAATTCAAAACGATTATTCGGATCAACTTATTTCTATCTCATTGGTGAGTATAACTATTTCGATTGCCCATCCAAATGGCAGTTATTATTGAGGAATTTGTTCACGCCCTGTTGGAAAAAGAACGCGATTGCTGCGGCCGGAGAATGGATTGGAGAGAAGCGTATGAAGTTTGAAATTTTGACCCAGCACAGTTCCGGCATGAATGATGCACCTTTCGAAGTTGTCGAACGCAAAGGGCGCGGCCACCCTGATACGAAGATAAAGAAATTTCTGGTAAAACAGTTCTTGCATAGGAGAAAACCATGAAAAATCGCAATGCCTTCTTATCATTTGTCAATGATGAACGATATGATGCTGCGGATGCAGACACCAGTGGCGGAAGGTAAAATGGAGATTTCCGCCGAAAGCCAAGAAGAACATCATCCGGAACAATAAAGGAGAAGGGCCATGGCCATTCACGATATATCCGGCAGCCGCTATGCCCCCGTTTATGACGAAGGGCTGCGTGCCTATATGCTGAAAATATATAATTACATGGCTGCCGCGCTGACGCTAACAGGACTTGCGGCATGGTTTTCCGCGCATTCGCCAGCGATTTTGTCATCCCTGTATGTCGTTCAGGGCCAGACTATAACAGGCATGAGCGGGCTGGGGTGGATCGTCATGCTGGCTCCCTTGGGGCTGGTTTTTTATCTGAGTTTTGGCCTGCGTACTATGAGTCTGGCGGTGGTACAGATCAGCTACTGGATTTATGCGGGGTTGCTAGGGCTGTCGTTGTCCGTGGTTTTTCTTGCCTATACGGATGAGAGTATCGCCCGCGTATTCTTTATTGCCGCAGGGACATTTGCGGGCATGAGCATCATCGGTTACTTGACAAAGAAAGATCTGACGGGGCTGGGCTCCTTCATGATGATGGGGCTAACCGGTTTGATCATCGCTTCACTGGTTAATCTCTTCCTGAAAAGGGAAGACGTGCAATTCGCTCTTTCGGCGATCGGCGTCGTTATTTTCGTCGGCCTGACTGCTTTCGATACGCAGAAGCTCAAAAATCTTTATGCTGAAACTGCCGATAGCGAATGGACGGGTAAAGTCGCGATTATGGGCGCTTTGATCCTGTATCTTGATTTCATCAATATTTTTTTGAGTTTGCTACAACTTTTAGGACAAAGGAAGAATCGATGACGCACGACCATCACCATCAGGAAAAAGAACAGAAAGGTTTCTGGGCATCTCCTACGGGAATTGCCTGCCTGTTTTTTCTGGCCGCCGCGGCTTATTTCCTGCTCACCGAGCACCGGGCGCATATCGTGCCGTATCTTCCCTATCTGATCATTCTGGCCTGCCCCTTGATGCATATCTTTCATCACGGCGGCCATGGCGGCCACGGGGAACATGGTAAAAAAGAGGAGGAATAATTATGGAACATGCAGATATGCCCGCCTACGGCCTTTGGTCCCTTGTAATGCTGAACTCGCTGCTTTTCATTTTCTTCGCCTTCAGTTTTTTCAAGCCGCAGACGAAAACGGATTGGCGTAGCTTTGGCGCGTTCTCGGCCTTCATCATTGCTCTGTTCGTTGAAATGTATGGCTTTCCATTGACGATCTATCTTTTTTCCGGCTGGTTGACCACGAAATATCCGGGTGTCAATTTTCTGTCTCATGAAAATGGGCATCTGATCCACACGTTGTTGGGAATGAAGGGCGATGCACACTGGGATGTCTTCCATATCTTCAGCAATCTGTTTATTTTCGGCGGGTTCGTGGTGCTCGCCTATGCGTGGAGCATCCTGTGGAAAGCGCAGAGAGAGCATAAGCTGGCTACTGCCGGAATTTATGCTCATATGCGCCACCCGCAATACGCGGCGTTTATCTTCATAATGTTGGGTTTCCTGTTGCAATGGCCGACATTGCCGACGCTTATCATGTTCCCGGTTTTAACCATTATGTATGTGCGGCTGGCGCTTACAGAAGAAAAGATTGCAGAAAAGGAATTTGCCGACGAATGGCGGCACTATGTCGCCATGACGCCGCGTTTCATCCCGCGCTTTTCTGCGCCTGAAACAAGACAGAAAAGAGGTTAACTATGGCGCATCATCATCACACACCGCAAAAGGCAAAGGGCAACGTGCATCGCTTGGGTCACGGAGATCATTGCCCGGGCAATACCGGTACAGATGATCCCCATGCAGGACATGAGCATCGCCAGATGAAACGTAATCACAAGGGTTATCACGGACATGGCCATGCCGGGCATGACCACGGTGCGATGGTGGCGGATTTCAGGAAGCGGTTCTGGGTCTGTTTTATCCTGATGTTTCCGGTGCTGGCGTTTTCGCCGATGATCCAGCATGCGTTGGGTTTAGGCGAAAGCTGGCGCTTTGCCGGTGATGCATGGATTCTGGCGGTGCTTTCCACCTTTATTTATTTTTATGGCGGCCGACCGTTCCTGGCCGGCCTGAAGGATGAATTCTCAGCCCGCAACCTCGGCATGATGACGCTGATCGGCGTAGCGATATCGGCGGCCTGGCTTTACAGCATTGCCACTGTTGCCGGTCTTGAAGGTACCGATTTCTTCTGGGAGCTGGTGACGCTGATCACGATCATGCTTTTCGGCCACTGGATCGAGATGAAATCGGTCATGGGCGCGGGAAAGGCCCTGGAAAAACTCGCAGCGCTGATGCCGGATATCGCGCATCTTTTGAAACCTGATGGCAGCACGGAGGACGTGCCGGTATCCTCCCTGAAAAACGGCGATAGGCTGTTGATAAAACCGGGTGAAAAAGTCCCGGCGGACAGCGTCATCATCAAGGGCCTGACTTCGGCCAATGAATCGATGCTGACGGGAGAATCCAAGCCTGTCGCCAAGAAGGAAGGCGATATGATGATCGGCGGCGCTATCAACGGCGAAGGCGCGGCCACAGTCGAGGTCAAGCACACGGGCGATGAGAGTTTTCTTTCCGGCGTCATCAAGCTTGTGCAGGAGGCGCAGGCCAGTAAATCGCGCACACAGGACATCGCCAACCGCGCCGCGTTTTGGTTGACAATAATTGCCTTGTCCGTAGGGGCTTTGACCCTGTTCGTCTGGATCGGTCTTGCTGGAGAGACGTTGGCTTACGCTATGGAACGCGCCGTGACAGTTCTGGTCATTTCCTGCCCGCATGCGCTGGGCCTGGCCGTGCCTTTGGTCGTAGCGGTTTCAACGACGATTGCCGCGACCAACGGCCTGTTGATTCGTGACCGCACGGCCTTCGAGGAAGCCCGCAAGACGCAGGCGATTGTTTTTGATAAAACCGGCACTCTGACCAAAGGCGAATTCGGCATTACGGACGTGCTGGCCTTCGGCGATATGAAGGAGGACGAACTGGTCGCCTACGCTGCCTCTATCGAACAGCATTCCGAACACCCGATCGCACAAGGCATTGTTCGCGGCGTGAAGGAAAAATGGGACGTTGAGAACTTCCGGGCCATTCCCGGCAAGGGCGCGGAAGGCGCAGTCAAAGGCAAAAATGTGAAAGCCGTCAGCCCTGGCTATCTGCGGGAGAGAAACGTCAGAGTCGATGATCCGCGCATCATAGAGTTGGGCAGGCAGGGGAAGACAGTTATATTTGTGCTTGTTGAAGATAAGCTCATGGGCGCGATCGCGCTGGCCGATATCATCCGCCCGGAAAGCAGGCAAGCGATCGCAAAGCTCAAAGCTATGGGCATCCGCTGCATCATGATGACCGGCGATAAGAAGGAGGTCGCCGACTGGGTTGCGAAGGAAATTGGCCTTGATGAAGTGATCGCCGAAGTCCTGCCCGACCAGAAGGCGGCTAAAATCAGGGAAGTTCAGTCGCGCGGCCTGATCGTCGCTATGACGGGGGACGGCGTGAACGACGCCCCGGCACTGGCGCAATCCGACATCGGGATCGCTGTGGGCGCCGGAACGGATGTAGCGATTGAAACCGCCGACATTATCCTTGTCAAAAGCAACCCCGACGATGTCGCGGCCATACTCGGCCTTGCCAAGGCAACGTATAGCAAGATGATCCAGAATCTGCTTTGGGCCACCGGATACAACGCTTTTGCCATTCCCGCCGCCGCGGGCGTGCTGGCGCCCTTTGGCATTGTTCTTGGCCCTGCGCTGGGGGCTGTTTTCATGTCCGCCAGCACGGTTATCTGTGCGGTGAATGCCAGGATGCTGAGGTTGAAATAACAATGGATGTCCTCAAAGGGAAAAAGGTTTGGCCGTCGGCATTTTCTGCCTTATCAACGGACTTTTTGGCTCTGATTGTCTAACGTATCGGCAGAGCCGTAATAGTGGCTTCGGGGCCTTACAATCTCTCATGGCGGACAAATGCATCAGCCCGTAAATCCGATGCGCCTCTCGACCTAACGGTCGGGGCGGCGGCGGATACAATAGCGAATGCGCAAATACGCTGCGCCGTCCATGACGATTGTAAACACCCCGATCACCAGAGAAAACTCTGGTGATCGTTTGTTTTTGGCTAGAGGGGAGTACAATGACCGAAGATAACAGCATAGAAACTGCACTGGAAGCCGTACCGGGCGAGCCGCTTCACATTGCTCATGAATTGCAAAATCAGCCTGCCGAGAAACTCTCTAAAATCGAGATATCCGGCCCCACTAAAATTCTCCCCAAAGGCGCTGGATAAAACGAAGCAGGGAGCAGAATCCCGTACATTCCCTAAAAAGAGAGTGGTTCCGAGTAAATGGCGGATGGGGGGGGATTCGAACCCCCGATAGCCTTGCGACTATTCCAGTTTTCGAGACTGGCGCGTTCAACCACTCCGCCACCCATCCATCAAAAATTTTACACCGTATATCAGTTTCCGAGATCGGCGCGTCCAACCTCTATGCCCCCCTGTCCAAGGGGGTCTGCGAGGGACGACTCTTTATAAGGGGGTGCTAGCCTTTTTTCAAGGCTTTGTTGGATGGTTAATCCGTGTCCATTCTCTTCAGTTCGTAAAGAATATCAAGGGCTTCGCGGGGGGAGAGTTCATCGGGCCGGATATCCTTAAGCCGAGCGGCTACCGCCGAGGGTTTTTCCGGTGCGGGTGCGGCGGCGGTAAACAGGGGCAGGTCGTCGGCAAGTTTTGTAACTGTGGCTGTGTGCTCGCCTTTTTCCAGCGTCTTTAAGACTGTCTCGGCGCGGGCAATGACGCTTGCCGGCAGTCCCGCCAGCCGTGCCACATGAATACCGTAAGAACGGTCAGCCGCACCCGCCCCGACCGTGTGCAGGAAAACAATATCACCCTTCCATTCCTTGACCTGCAGCGCGTGACAGGAGAGGGCTGGCAGGCGCGTCTGCAGCGCGGTGAGTTCATGGTAATGGGTGGCGAAGAGGGAGCGGCATTTGTTGCCCTCATGCAGATGTTCAACACAAGCCCATGCAATCGAAAGGCCGTCGAATGTGGCGGTGCCGCGTCCGATTTCATCGAGGATAACGAGGGAGCGCTCTGTCGCTTGATTCAGGATAGTGGCGGTTTCCACCATCTCGACCATAAAGGTGGAGCGCCCCCGCGCCAGATCGTCGGATGCGCCGACACGGCTGAACAACCGATCCACCACACCGATATGCGCGGCCTGTGCGGGTACGTACGATCCGGCCTGCGCCATTAAAGCAATCAAGGCATTCTGCCGCAGGAAAGTTGATTTACCGGCCATGTTGGGCCCGGTCAGAAGCCATAGGCGCTGCTGGTGGCTCAGGTTACAATCGTTCGGCATGAATTCATTGCCGCTGGTTTTGCGCAGAACCTGTTCTACCACCGGGTGGCGGCCTCCTTTGATGCTAAAGCTCAGGCTTTCATCGATAAGTGGACGCACATAATTTTCATCCGCGGCAAGCTGGGCAAGCGCGCTTGCCACGTCCAGAGCGGCGATAGCGCGGGCGTGGCCACCGATGTTGTGTGACTGGTGTGCAATTTCATCGACCATCTGGCGGAAAAGATCCAGCTCTATACCGATGGCCTTGTCGCTGGCGCTGGCAATATCGCGCTCCAGTTCCGCCAGTTCCGGCGTGGTGAATCGCACGGCGCTGGCCATCGTCTGGCGATGAATGAAGGGGTTATCCGATGTGTTTCCCTCGCCCTTACGCACCAGCAGCTTATCGGCGCGTTTGGCAGGAACTTCGATAAAGTAGCCGAGGATATTGTTATAGGAAATCTTGAGGGAGTCGATATCCGTCAATTTCTGGTAGCGGGTTTGCAAGGCGGCGATCAAGCGGCGGCTGTCATCGCGCATCAGGCGCAATTCATCGAGTTTAGCGCTATATCCGGCACGGATGAATCCGCCATCGCGCTCCAGCGCCGGCAAGTCTTCGCCAAGCGCGTCTTTCAGGCGATCAGCCAGGTCTTGTGTCTGCGGTTGCTGATGCAGAGCTCTGGAAATGCCATCAAGCGCGGCTTGCCTCTCATTGGCGAGAACGACGCGGAGTTCCGCAGTTTGCTTCAGCCCGTCACGGATTATGCCGAGATCGCGTGGCCCGCCGCGACCCACCGTCAGGCGGCCGAGGGCGCGCTCTAGATCGGGCATTTGTTTCAGTGTATCGCGGATCAATCCGCGCAAGCCGGAGGAGTGCACGAAGCATTCGACTTCGTTCAGGCGTTGGTGAATGGCGGCGATATCGCAGAGTGGCGCCGACAGGCGGGCCTGTAGCATGCGCGCGCCGGCGGGCGTGATCGTGCGATCGATCGCCGACAGCAACGATCCGGCTTTCTCACCTGATAGAGTGCGCAGGATTTCAAGATTGCGGCGTGTGGCGGTATCGATTTCCATGATGCCGTTTGCGGAAATCTGGCGTGGGCGGGCGAGGTGAGGAATTTTTCCTTTCTGTGTACGGTCAATATAGTCGATTAAGGCGCCGGCAGCGGCAATTTCCGCACGGTTGAATCCGCCGAATGCGTCGAGCGTGCCGACGCCGAAGAGGCTTTCCAAACGTTTGCGGGCGTTGTCGCTATCGAACAGGCTGGCGGCTTGTGCGGTCAGCGTATCGCGAATCAGGGCAAAAAGCTCAAACAGGTCTTCTTTTTGAGTCAGGCGGTCGGAAACCAGCAATTCGCTGGCACCGACGCGGGCGATCGCCATGGCAAGGTCTTTTTCCAGTACCGGTTGCACTAAAAACTCGCCGGTTGAAAGTTCCAGCCATGACAGGCCGTATTGCCCGCCGACTTCACATAGGGCCGCAAGATAGTTGTTGCTGCGGGCGTCGAGCAGGCCGTCTTCAGTCAACGTGCCTTGCGTCACCACGCGGATGACGTCGCGGTTCACGAGCGCCTTCGACCCGCGTTTCTGTCTGGCTTCTTCCGGGGTTTCAGTTTGGTCGCAGATGGCGACTTTATGCCCGGCGCGGATCAGTTTCGCCATATAAGCTTCGTGCGCGTGGAAGGGGACGCCGCACATGGGGATTTCTTCGCCTTGTGTCTTGCCGCGCTTGGTTAGCGTGATATCGAGAATGGCCGACGCCACGACGGCATCGTTAAAAAACAGCTCGTAAAAATCGCCCATGCGGTAGAAGAGCAGGCAGTCGGTGTGCTGTGCCTTGACAGCGTGATATTGCGCCATCATGGGGGTATGACCTTCGGCGACGAAGTCATCGGCTGTTTTCAGAGCGGTTTGAGACATGCCTTCCAATTTACGGCAATCAAGGGAGGTGGAAAAGGCCGGAAGAAGCCTTTTCCCCGCATAAAATCAGGTTTCAGCGTGTGCCAGTCGAACCGAAACCGCCGGAGCCGCGCGCTGTTTCATCCAGGCTTTCGACGATTTCCCAACTGGCGGTGCTGTGGCGGGCGATTACCATCTGGGCTATCCGCATGCCGCGCTCGATGGTGAAGGGTTCCGTGCCCAGATTGGCCATGATGACCTTGATTTCACCGCGATAATCGGCGTCGATGGTGCCGGGGCTGTTCAGGACAGTAACGCCGTTTTTCAGGGCAAGACCGGAACGCGGACGCACCTGTGCTTCAAACCCGGCGGGCAGAGCGATCGAAAGGCCCGTGGAGATCAGTGTTCTTGCCCCGGGCGTCAAAGTAATAGGCATATCAATAGCCGCGCATAAATCCATCCCGGCGGAGTGCTCCGTTGCATAGGAAGGCAGGGGAATGCCTTTGGCGTGAGGAAGTGTTGTTAGTGCAACCTTGATTTTATCCATGCTTCTATCTCCTGCGCGTAAGAAAGACCCCGCTGTTGCCAGCGGGGCCATCCTAGACAATTCCGTGAGAAAGGTCGAGATACTGATTAGTGAGCGCCGTGGTCGTCGGCAGCCGGAGCGGATTCTTTAGCAGCATCAGCAGCGCCTTCGGCACCACCCTCAGCAGCGACCGGAGCGGCTTCGGTTGCAGTTTCCGCCGGAGCAGCAGCAGCGGCTGCTGCATGGCAGTCAGCAGCTTCTTTTGCGGCTTTCTCGGCATCCACGCCACCCATAGCTGCTGTAGCGGCAGCATCCAGTGCAGTGCAGTCAGGGGCCGGGGCGGCTTCGGTTACGGCTTCAACAGCGGCTTCAACCGGTGCTGCAGCGGCGTCAGCAGCCGGAGCAGCTTCGGTGGCAACGGCGGCACCCGCATCGGTAGTGGCGCTTTCGGCAACGATTATGCTCTCTTCTGTCATATCGCCAGCGGCCGGAGCAATCATGGCAACCGAGTCGCTGGATTTCGCGCTGAAGAAATTATCATAGACCATATAGGCACCGGCCAGACCGGCAACCATAACGGCAACTGCGGGAGTAATATTGCGGAAGATATTGTTCATTTGTGTTTTTCCCTGATTCACGGAAAGTAAGTGAAAGCCCAACCCCGGACTTTCCTAGGGCTGTTTTCTATAACAGAAATAAGGAAAAATCATGGCGAATGCAACGGCTTAGTCGTCATTCTGGCCTGAATTCCACAAAAGCTGTGGATGAATCAGGCCTTATAGCCTTGATGGATGGCGGCAATGCCAAAGCTGAGATTGCTGAACCGCACCCCGCGGAAACCCACTATGCCCATGCGCCGTGCCAAATCCCGCTGATTTGGAAATTTTCTAATACTTTCAATAAGATATTGGTAGCTATCGCGATCCCTGGCGATCAGTTGCCCCATCCGCGGGATAAACAGTTCGGAATAGCGATCGTAAACCGCTCGCAGGCCCGGATCCTCCACGCGGCTGAATTCAAGGCAAAAAAAGCGACCGCCCGGTTTCAACACACGATAGGCGTCAGCCAGAGCGTTATCGATGCGCGTGACGTTCCGTAGGCCGAAAGCGATGGTGTAAACGTCAACGCTGTTATCCGGCACCGGCAGTTTTTCAGCGTCGCCTGTAACCCATTCGAAGTCGTTCAGCCAGCCTTTATTGGCGGCGCGGTTGCGCCCCACGCGCAGCATCTCAGGGTTGATATCGCAGATGGCGATCTGCGCGTCCGGGCCTGCCGCCTTGCGGATACGAAAAGCGATATCGCCTGTACCCCCGGCGACATCCAGATAATTCAATCCGCCGCGTGGCCGGATCATACGAATGAGCCGGTCTTTCCACAGGCGGTGGATCCCCATAGACATAGCGTCATTCATGACATCATAACTATCGGCAACTGAATCGAATACGTCGCGCACCAGACTGGCTTTTTCCTCGGCCTTCACATGCCGTGTGCCGAACCATTCGCTCTCTGGGTTTAGGTTTTGTTTCATCCTGTGACAATAGCAGGGTCGCTTATGAGGGGGAAGCCCCCGATATCACCAGATTCAGGTTCTGGCGCAAGCCTTTCCTTGGGGGAAGAGCGTTGGTTTTTCTTTATTTGTTTTCATCGCGCATATAAGGGGGGTTCCTGTTTTGCTCGCAGTCTTAAGGACAATTTTTCACAGGGACTTGCCAGTCAAAGGCAAGATTCTTTATGGTGAGGCAAAGGCAGGCAAAAATATGAAATTAATCAAGGCGATGGCCACCGTAGGCGGGCTGACCGGACTTTCCCGGGTCGTGGGTTTCGTTCGCGATGTGATGACGGCCTATTTTCTGGGGGCTGGCCCTGTCGCCGATGCTTTCGTGGTCGCGCTCAAGTTGCCGAATTTTTTCCGCCATGTCACCGCTGAGGGCGCCTTCAGCGTTTCCTTCGTGCCTCTTTATTCCGAAACCCTGCAAAGAGAAGGCGAGGAGGCTGCGGGTAAATTCGCTGGTCAGGCCTTCATGACCATGCTGGCTGTCTTGATCGCGTTCACCATGATTATGCTGGCGGCAATGCCATGGGCAATCGGGCTGATTGCGCCAGGTTTCGATGAGGGATCGGTATCACGTGAACTCGCTGTGGAAATGTCGCGTGTGACTTTTCCATACCTTTTGCTGATGTCGTTGGCCGCTTTGGTAGGGGGCATGTTGAATGCGCATGACAGGTTCGGGCCGTTCGCGGCGGCCTCGGTTTTTTTCAACTTATGCCAGATCGGTTTCATGCTGATTGCTGACCAGTTTGAAACGGTTGGTCATGCGCTCTCCTGGGCTGTCAGTATTTCGGGCGTTATACAGTTATGCTGGCTGCTTGCGTATTTGAGAAAATATAAGATCCGGCTGCCGTTGATCCGGCCGCATATGGATGGGAAAGTGCGCAAGCTCTTCAAATTGATGGGGCCGGGGGTTCTGGGGGCAGGGATCATCCATGTCAACCTGTTCGCCGATATCATGATTGCTTCATTCTTGTCAGCCGGGGCGATTTCGGCAATCTATTATGCTGATCGCCTGTTTCAGTTGCCTTTGGGCGTCGTGGGTATCGCTGTGGGAACCGCCTTACTGCCCATGCTGACAAAATCGCTGGCGGCCGGAAATAAAGAAGAAGCTCGCGATCTCTTTAACCGGGCGCTGGAATATTGCCTGTTTTTCACCATGCCTGCAGCTGTGGCGCTGATGCTGGCCACTCATGATATCATCTCTGTCCTGTTTGAACGGGGCGCTTTTAGCGCCGCGGATACGGCACGTGCCGCCCCGGCGTTGGCATGCCTGTCGATCGGTTTGCCCGCCTATGTCGGGGTGAAAATCTTCTCGTCGGCTTACTGGTCGCAGCAGGATACAAAAACCCCCGTCAAGATCGCGGCTGTCATGGCGATCGTCAATATCGGCGTGGCTTTAATCTTGACACCATTTCTGGACGTGGCCGGCATAACGCTGGCGACAGGGTTGGCAGGCTGGGTACAGTGCTATTTTCTCTGGAAGGGGCTGAAGGGGCAGGATACGACGAGCTTTGATAAACGCCTGCTGCGTACAGTGCCGCGGATATTCTTGTGTTCGTGCGTCATGGGGGGCGGACTTTTGCTGATGCTATGGGCGCTACGCCCGTGGTTTGATGGCGCATTCGGGCACCAGGCTCTGGCGCTGTCCGTTCTGGTGGCCGGAGGGGTCGTTATTTATTTTTCGGCCGCGCATGTTTGCGGCGTGCTGCGCTTTAACGATTTGAAGAAATACTTTGCCCGTCGTCGCAAACCGTCGGCCCTTGAGGCTTTAGAGGCAGTCGACGGCGAATGATTAAGGGGTAGACTTTCGCGGGGCAGGATGTCTATAGTGTCTGGAACGGATACAAGGACTGTGCAATGCATCGTTTTCTGATTTTCACATGGCACTGGCGCCGCTCGGTAAACTGGGCGTAAGCCCGCTTGTCCTATTTCGAAGGCCATGCCTTCGCCCTGAAAAATCAATCGACCTGTATTTATGAACGACAAGGATGATGAAGATGACGAAAAAACGCATCTTTTCCGGCATGCAGCCGACCAACAACCTCCACCTTGGAAACTACCTAGGCGCTTTAAAGAACTGGGTGGATTTGCAGAAGCAGGGTGATGAATGCATTTTTTGCGTTGTTGATCTGCATGCCGTCACGGTACCGCAGGAACCTGACAAGCTGGCGCAGGCGACGCGGGAAATCGCTGCGGCCTACATTGCCGCCGGGATTGACCCCGAGAAGGCCATCATTTTCCCTCAATCGGCCGTTGCGGCGCATTCGCAACTGATGTGGTTGCTGGCTACCATGAGCCAGATGGGCAAACTTGAACGCATGACTCAGTTCAAGGATAAGGCAGGCAAAAACACAGAACGTGTCGGGTTGGGGCTATTTGCCTATCCGGTGTTGATGGCAGCGGATATTCTTGCTTATAAGGCAACCCATGTTCCGGTCGGTGAAGACCAGAAGCAACATCTGGAATTGGCGCGGGAAATCGCCTCGACCTTCAATACGCGATACAAGGTTGAGCATTTTCCCCAACCCGAGCCGCAAATCCTGGGAGAGGCCACTCGTGTCATGTCGTTAAAGGATGGCACAAAAAAGATGAGCAAATCCGATGAATCCGATCTTTCGCGGATCAATTTGACGGATGATGCTGAAAAGATTGCGGCCAAGATCAAGCGCGCGCAAACGGATTCGGCACCCTTGCCCATCTCGGTAGAGGAACTAAAAGACCGTGCCGGTGCGGATAACCTTGTCACAATCTATGCATCCTTAATGGGGCGCAGCAAATCCGACGTCTTAAAAGAATTTGGCGGTCAGCCATGGTCTGTTTTTAAGCCGGAACTGGCGGAGATTGCTGTTCGGCATCTGTCCCCGATTACAGAACGCATGAGCGATCTTCTGGCGCACCCTGACAAGATCGACCGCATTCTCAAGGATGGGGCTGAGCAGGCCGATATTATCGCGCGGCCCATTTTGCGCGAGACCATGGATATCATGGGGTTCTGGCGGGCGTGAAGAGCCGGCCGTCTAGGGGGCGATTTTCATGCTCATAATGTGCATGTGGTTGTTTTCAAATGGTACTTCGTATACCCGCTGAACGCGAGGGCTTACCGGCTTGATGGTGAAATCGATAAGGTCTGCGCTGGCATGATCATGAAATTCATCTTCATGCTGTATGCACGAATAAGTCTGGCCAGGCACGATAATATTTTCAGGTTGCCCCTGTTTCGGGCGATAGATATCGATCATGCCTTGCGTGTCCAGAAGTTCGATAACGGACTGGTGCAGGCGGTCAATACTCTCTTGCAGGCTCAAACCTTCTTCGCTCAGTCTGTGCGGCACAAGTTTTATGCGTTCATGGCTAAGACTGAGGCGGCGGGCAATGAAGAGGGAAAAGTCCGTCGGGGATATATCGCGTACGCGATAGGCCTTTGGCAGGCAGGCAATGTATCTGGCCCCTGACCGCACGATATCGATGCCGCCAAAATGCTGATCCAGCCATGCACGCCGCGCTTCGGCGCCTGATTTATTATCCATCTGGCGCAATGCCCGGCTGAAGCAGGCGTTCAGCCACCCCTGGCGGGGAAGTAGCATATCTTCCATGTCTCCCTCTTTTCAGATTGGAGTTGTTTGTTAACATAACAATAAATGATATGTCAATTTTGTGGCTTTCTACCGAAATCAGGGGGTTAAGCTCTCACAAGGCGTTTGCCTTTTCGTGCCTATGATTGCACAATAGCTCACGGCAGATTCTTATAATCTTTTGGGAAAATCTAATGCGCGCATTTCTTACCGCCGCCATGGCGTTGGCTCTTTTGACAGGTTCCGTATCTTCGGCAAAAGCTGATTATTTTGTTTGGGAAGACAGCCAAACCGGGCTGACTCTGTCTTATCCCGACACGTGGCAGGTAGAAAACGGGCAGGATCCGGATGACTTGGTCACGCTGGCGGCGCCGTCAGGCAGAGCCCATGCTTTTTGTCGTATCCGTAGCCATGAAGACAAGCGTTATGCGATTTTCCCGCCGCGTTTTAATCCTTCAGTGCAGAAAATAGAGTACAGTCTAAGTTTCTGGGATCAGTACTTGCGTGAATACAAACAGGCTGAGCTTTATAACTTGCAGGATGGCACTGGCCTGGGGCGTGGCTGGGCCAGCTTCGCCGAGGGCGGTTATGTCGGGTCGGTGCCGTATCCGGAAATGGAGCGCCGCGCCGTTCTGTTTGCCTCTTTGTACAACAACAGGGTTTATATCCTTGACTGCTCCTGTCATAAGGATGCCTATGATCAGTGGAAGGTGCCTTTCCTCAGCCTTGCGAAGTCGATTGCTTTCAAGAAAGCCAATCACGAATTGATGACGGGCAATTATCGCAATTTCATGAACGACGGACGTTTGCTGTTGCCCGATGAAGGAATCAACTACGTGACGTCTTATTAGCTAGTGGGGCGCTAGCGTCGGCGCATTGCCGGTAGGCTACGAAAAGGGCATTCCGGTTTCAGGGTGCTCTTTTCTTTTTTGAGATGCGGAACTGATATGCTTGTGTATTTGCCGATTGCTGAGATGGCCGTACCTGCAGAAGCTGTCCTTTTGCTGGGAGGAGTTGCAGGGTTTCTCTCAGGGATATTCGGGGTCGGTGGCGGCTTTCTGGCGACACCCCTTTTGATGTTTATGGGTGTTCCCCCGGCTATTGCCGTGGGAACTCAGGCTAATCAATTGGTGTCTACCAGTCTTTCAGGCGTGCTGGGGCATTTCCGGCGTGGCCACGTCGACGTCAAGCTGGCGGCTGTTCTGCTTGGGGGCAGTATGGCGGGGACGGTTCTAGGCTCCTTGATTTTCAAGATTCTGCTTTATGTCGGGCAAATCAATCTTGTCATACCACTTCTATATGTTGTTCTGCTTGCGGTCGTGGGGTTGGTGATGCTTTTTGAGACGATCGGGGCGCTGCTTCATAAAGGTTCCGCTTCAGAAAAAATTCTAGCTCCATGGCACAATCGGACTTTCTTCAAATCGCTCCCTTATAAAATACATTTCCCGCGCTCGCAGCTTCATATCAGTGTTCTGTTGCCGGCCGGTATCGGTTTTCTGGGAGGATTGATCATTTCGATCATGGGTATTGGCGGCGGATTTCTTATGGTGCCGCTGATGATTTATGTTCTCGGCATGCCCACAATTCTGGTGGCGGGGACATCGCTCTTGCAAATCCTTATGACAACGGCGGTGACGACCGTGATTCATGCAAGCGCGAACCATTCTGTTGATGTTGTGCTGGCAGTTCTGATGATTGTAGGCGGCATGGCGGGGGTGGAAGTCGGGGTCAGGCTGGCGCGCCGCCTGAATGGGACATACGCGCGTTTGGCACTGGCTGTTTTGCTGCTGTTGGTTAGTTTCCAGATCGGTCGAGGATTGCTGGTAGAGCCTGCCGATCTTTATGAAATTGCAATAGGGGCAGGTGCATGAAAATCTGTGATATCCGTTTCTTACTGACGATCTTTTTAATTATTGCCGCGTTCGGGATCTGTACGGGTCGCGCCTCCGCTCAGACGGCTGTGACAGGACGCAGTCTGGTTGTTGATCTGGCGGCAGATCATGTTGATATCACGCTCGGCTTTAATGGTGCCGATCTTACCTTGTTCGGTGTTAAGGACAAACCCGGTCAGGTTGCCGTTGTCATTCGCGGGCCTGAGCAGACGACCGTTGTACGGCGAAAAAGCAAGGCTTTGGGCATATGGATGAATACGCGCGCGGTCGAATTTCTTAACGTACCGGTTTATTATGATTTTGCAACCAGCGCCCCCGAGCCTGATTTAGCGTCTCCGGAAACCTTGAATAAGCTTGGAATCGGTCTGGATGCGCTTGATTTCCATGTCGAGAAGAATGAAGACCGTGAGATGATCGACAGTTTCCGCGAGGCTCTGGTACGCAACCGTCAGGGTGGTGGGCATTTTCCGCTATCGCCCAGAACTGTAAAATTTATCAGCGACGATTTTTTTCGTGTGGACTTTCATGTGCCGGCTGATGTGCCGACAGGTAATTATCTAGTTGAAACTTTATTGTTAAACGAGGGAAAGGTTATTGATAGGCGAGAAACCAGCTTGCGCGTGGCGCAAGTCGGGTTTAGCGCCGATGTTTACAATTTTTCGTACGAGCGTCCTTTTTTTTACGCTTTGTTGTCTGTCGGTATGGCTATTGTTTTGGGGGCAGGCAGCCATTTTGCGTTCCGTCGGTAAAGGCAGGCGCTGGCGCGGCGATGATCTGGCGTTTTTCTTGATTTCCTGATGTAGTGCGCCTATGTCTTTGTCAGGAGTGCGACCATGTTTATACAGACTGAACTAACCCCCAATCCCGCGACGATTAAATTTATCCCCGGACATGCGGTTATGGAACGCGGCAGCGCTGAATTTAGGGGGCAATCCGAGGCTGGCCCGTCCCCGCTGGCGCAGCGGCTGTTTAAAATTGATGGTGTGACGGCGGTGTTTCTGGCGTCTGATTTTATATCGGTGACGTGTGAAAATGGTAGTGACTGGTCGTTCCTGAAACCGCAGGTTCTGGCGGCGATCATGGAACATTACCTGAGCGGTATGCCGGCGGTAGAAGAGGTAATGTTGTCTTCTCATAAGGCGGACGGGGGACTGGAAAATGAAATTGTGGTGCAAATCCGTGAACTGCTTGAAACGCGTGTGCGCCCGGCGGTGGCTCGGGATGGCGGTGACGTCGATTTCATAAAATTCGAGGAGGGAATTGTGTGGCTGCGCATGAAGGGTGCTTGCGCAGGATGCCCCAGTTCGACCATGACCTTGAAAATGGGCATTGAAAATATGCTGCGCCACTTTGTGCCTGAAGTCAAAGCGGTTGAACAGTTTTTCGACTGATCGTCTTTATTCGACGCTGGGTTGCAATTGATTTACCAGATTGATCGAGTCATCGCTGTCTTCATGGCCGGCTGGCTCATAGTCTGCATAGGGAACGGCAACGGTTAACATCATGCCAAACCAGCGCCACCGGGTTTGCTCACTGACTTCGTCAATCGGGCCGGGCATGGTGCAGTTGATACGCCCGCGCTCATCTTCAAACATGGTCTTTAGCCTGATTTCAACACGGTTTTTGCCGATGATTTGCAAGTCGGCTTTTTCAGCGGTTGAAGCAAAGCACGATAGCGATTTGATGTTGCCTATAAAAGGTTCGTCGACGGTGAATCCGATATCCAGTGTGCTCTGGTCTGTTACGTACGGATCTTGCGGGGACATGTCGCTAACGGGCAATGGCAGGGCCATGGCCGTCATGCGGAAGCGTTCTATACTGCCGTAGGGTTCTGTCATGGAAAAACGCGGCAGCATAAACATGTCGGCACCGCTATAGGCAACGCCTGATTGTTGCCCGAATGCAGCCTTAAATCCCGCACGTTCCACAACCCGCTTGTATATCAGGCTTAGTTCGCCGTAGGGATAGGCAAACAATTCTGGCTCGTGGCCAAGTTGCGCGCGATAGCGAGCCACGGCATTGTTGATTTGTCGGGCAATTTCGGCTTCGTCTTTATCATGCAGCTTCTTGTAAGAGGCGGGATGAAGAGCAATGGTGACTAAATTCTGCTTTGCCAGCTTCCGCAGATCATCCCAGTGCAACGTGTCATCAGACTGGGCATCGACAGCGTCTGTCGAAATAAAGACGGTGAAAGGAATTCCTGCTTTCAATAGTAACGGCGCGGCATAATTCAATGTGTTGCGATGTGCGCCGTCGAATGAAATACCGATGGTGGGATCGGGCAGCGGCGTCTGGGCTTTTAATTTTTCGACGATTTCCGTCAGTGGCAGTACGTGATAGGCACCTGATGTCAGCTCGTTTATGTGCGCTTCAAATTGCTCCTGCAGCAAGTTGGCTGAAGGCATAAGGTCGTCACCAATATGATGATAGGTAAAGATGACTGCGGAAAGAGTGTCGATTGGTTGCAGTTTTTGCGCGTGGGCGGGGTTAGCCAGCAAGCCTAGGGCCATCAACGCATAGGCTGGGAACATCACGAGCATATAAAAAAAGCGGTTTACCGTCAGCATGATAAAAGGGAGTATAGAATTTTATGGATAAAAAGCATCTGTTTTTGGTGTCTATAGAGCGTTTACAACAGTTGACGTTTCTCCGAAAGTGATTAAATTCAGTCACTTACAAATCTTATGCACAGGGGGATCAACTGTGACGGCGCATAAAATTCTTGAAGATGATGCTCTGGATGCTCTGTTTCGCGAGGCGCGTACTTTTCGCGCATGGCAAAAGCGTGACGTTACTGATGTTTTGATCAAGGCGGTTTATGACCTTGCCAAACTGGGGCCTACGGCTGCGAATTGCTCCCCGGCACGTTTTGTATTTATACAGTCGGCAGAAGCCAAGGAACGCCTGAAGCCGCACCTTGATAAGGGAAATGTCGATAAGACGATGTCGGCGCCGCTAACGGCGATTATTGCTTACGATACCCAATTTTATGATTTTATGCCCCAGCTTTACCCGCAATCACCCCATGCCAGGGATTGGTATGCCGGTAAACCGGCGGTTATCGAGGAAACAGCCTTGCGCAGCGGCAGCTTGCAAGGCGCTTATCTGATGTTGGCGGCTCGTGCGCTTGGGCTCGATTGCGGGCCGATGAGCGGGTTCAACAAAGACGGTATCAATTGTGAATTTTTTGCTGACGGGCGCTGGAAAGTAAATTTCCTGTGTAATATAGGCTTCGGGGATGCGACCGGAATGCCTGCGCGCGGGCCGCGTCTGCCTTTTGACCAAGCCTGTCAGATTCTGTGAAAATGAAAATATTGGCGTTGGATACAGCCATGAATGGTTGCGCGGTGGCGGTGTGGGATGCCGGAGGCGACGAGGCGGTTTCCGCAGTTGAACCGATGTTGTGCGGCCACGCCGAAAGGCTGGTGCCTTTAGCGCAGAATATCCTGACCGAGGCGCATCTGGATTTTTCCGATATCGACCTGATTGCCACGACTGTGGGGCCAGGGGCTTTTACCGGTCTGCGGATTGGGTTGTCTGCGGCGCGGGCCATGGGGTTGGCGCTGGATGTCCCTGTTGTAGGAGTGACGACACTGGATGTGCTGGCGGCGTCATATTTGGCCCGTCATCAGGATCCCCATAACCTTCTAGTCTTGATTGAAACCAAAAGATCCGATTTTTACGGACAGCTATTCTCGCCAGCCGGCGACATCCTATCGGAACCGTTCGCCTTGCCGGCGGAGCAGATATCTGCCTTGTATCTTGTTGATAGTATTGTTCTAATCGGTGATGCCAGTCAGCGTTTTCTTTCTTTGTTGTTACAGGAGCAGAAAGCCGGAGTTGTTGTCAGGACAGGTTTTGAAGTTCCGGATCCGGCCCATCTTGCCCGCCTGGCCTATAGGCAATACGCCAGCGGCGGTTACTTGACGCCGCCGAAGCCGCTTTACCTGCGCGAAGCTGATATAAGTCAATCTAGAAAGACACAACGAAAGATTGCCGAGTAATAAGCCATATTAATAGTTGTCTTTGTATGGGCGATCGGTTAATTTTTACTTCAGGCGTAAGTATAGGAAAGAAGATATGGCCGATAATCAAAATGACAATCTGCTGACTTTGACATCCAATATTGTGTCGGCGCACTTGTCCAATAATACTGTCAGCACGGATGAAATTCCGGCCTTGATCCGCAAAGTCTATAGTACGCTGGCAAATGTCAATCAGGATAATTTTTCCTCTTCTGAGCGCCCCCAGCCGGCGGTGCCGATCAAGAAATCCGTTCACTCCGATTACATCATATGTCTTGAAGACGGTAAAAAACTGAAGATGCTGAAGCGGCATCTGAAAACGGCTTATAATATGACGCCGGAGCAATATCGCGAACGCTGGGGTTTGCCTGCCGATTACCCGATGGTGGCGCCTAACTATGCCAACCAGCGCAGCAAGCTGGCTAAGGATATCGGCCTTGGCACATCTGGTCGTAAAAAAGGCTAAGGGCTAGCGAAGGGCTCGGCTGCGCGCCGTTGCGGCTGCAATCGCCTTGTCGAAGAGCGATTGCAATCCGTCATCGGACATCAATACGTCAAGCGCCGCTGCCGTTGTTCCGCCCGGACTGGTGACATTCTGCCTCAATTTATCAGCGGGCAAATGGTCGGCGGCCGCCAGCGCAGCGCTGCCGATGACGGTTTGGCGCGCCAGTTTCATTGCAAGTGCAGAATTAAGCCCCGCTTTAACCCCTGCCTTGGCCAGTGTTTCTATTAGAAGAAAAATATAAGCCGGGCCGCTACCGGAAACGGCGGTGGCGGCGTCCATGAGGTTTTCGTCATCGACCCATTCCACTAATCCTACGGCCGTCAGCAAACGGTTTGCCATCTCTTTGTGGGTGGGGGTTGTGTACTGGTTGCTGCAGGCAACGGTGATGCCTTTGCCTATGGCTGCCGGTGTGTTTGGCATGGAACGTACGATCGGCTGGCGGTTATAAAAGCGGTTTTCGAAGCTAGCGATAGTCTGACCTGCGGCGATTGAGACCAACAGCGCTTCAGGCGGCACCGCCTTTTTGATCGCTGCGCATACCGGATCCATAATTTGCGGTTTTACGGCGACTACAAAAATATCTGCTTTGGGATACGCGCCCGCAAAGAGCTCAGGTTTGTCGAAGAAGGTGATTTTTTCAGGTGTGTAATCCTCGAATTCTGCGGGTAGGCCACCGGGGTCGAGGAGATAAATGTGGCACGCCGTGCCGTCGCTGATCCAGCCGCGCAAAAGGGCGCTGCCCATTTTGCCGCACCCGATCAGGGCTATTGATAGATCAGGCTGCGCCGCCATGATCGGTCATAACGAGGTCAATGATGTCATCCGTCAGGGACGGGGCGGTGGCCAGCAGGGCGAATACGTTATGGAAGCGCTCACATTCAGCCATCGCGATTTCAACGATATCTTCGACATGCTCTATCCCGGATGTCTGTGCGCCGCGGAACAGACAAGTATAGCGAAACACCGGCGTGCGGGCTTCAGCGGGCAGGTCGAAGTGTCCGAGCCACAGGCGCTCGTTGATTTTGCGCAAAGTACGTCCGGCCATATCCATGCGCTTCTTGGGTATAATTTCGTCCATTTCGCAGAAAAACTGCATGGCGCCGTATTCTTCCTGCCACAGGAAAGTCATGCGATAATGGCTGCGCTGGCTGGAGGCCTGTACGATGATTTCTGAATCAGTCGGGCGGTCATAGACCCATTCGTTGCCGTGAAGGACTTCCTCGACGCTGTCGAGCGGATTGCTGATATCGTCGAACAGATCCATGTCGCTCATTTTGAACCCTTTTTTCTACTTTTTCCGGAGGCCTTCTTAGCGGCGCCTTTCATTGCTTTCATAGATTTTGATTTCATAGATTTTGCCTGAGGTTTTTTGCCCTCAAGCTTATCCAGACGCGACTCTAGCACTTCAACGCGCTCGCGCAATTTCAAGATCATGCCCTCGGCGCGCTCCAGATCCTCGCGTGGTACAAGATCGGCGCGGCTTGCAAAATCATCCATGCGCGAACGCATGTCTTCACGCAAATGATGCTGCAGCCCGGAAACGATATTGACGGCGCCGCCGGCAACGCGGGCGAGGTCGTCAAGAAATCTGGGATCTGGTTTTGGTCTGGCCATGGTCAAGTCCGTAGCAGGACTCCGAGGCCCTTGCAAACGACTCCCGCTTTGTTCGCAAGCTTTGCCTGTGGATAAAGAACGGGTTGGGTTTTTATGGCTGAAATGCTAGAGATAGGGCTGTTGTATGAATTTGAATAAGAGGTACGCAAATGATCGTCGTCACAGGAGGCACAGGGTTTATCGGCTCGAACCTGCTAGCTGGATTGGAAGCCAGAGGGCTGGGGAATCTGGTTGTTTGCGATGTTCTGGGAACCGAGGATAAGTGGCGTAACATCGCCAAGAGGGAATTGCGCGATATCGTCCATCCGGACGATCTGCTTTCCTATCTGGAGAAGCATGCCGAAGAAGTGGAAATGGTGTTCCATCTTGGAGCGATTTCCTCGACCACGGAGCGTGACGCCGATTTGATCATCCAGACCAATTTCACCTTGTCACGCAAGCTTTGGAAATGGTGCGCTGAGCATGATGTGCGGTTTGTTTATGCGTCATCGGCAGCCACTTACGGCGACGGTTTGCAGGGTTTTAGGGATAGCGAGGATCTAGCACATCTGGCGACGTTGAAGCCCCTCAATCCTTATGGTTGGTCCAAGCATCTTTTTGACCGCCGGACATGCCGGATTGTTCATGACAATAAGAATGCCGATCATGAAAAATTGCCTTCACAGTGGGCGGGGTTGAAATTTTTCAACGTCTATGGCCCGAATGAATACCATAAGGGCGATATGATGAGCGTGGCTTGTAAGCTCTACCCGCAGATTATGGCGGGTGCGGCGGCGAAGCTGTTCCGTTCCGGCAATTCGCAATATGAAGACGGCGGGCAAATGCGCGACTTTGTCTTCGTTGGCGACTGTGTCAATGTGATGCTCTGGCTTTACGATAATCCCAAGGTCAGCGGGCTTTATAACGTCGGTTCCGGCAAGGCGCGTAGTTTCAAGCATTTGGCGGAAGCCTGTTTCCGGGCCTTGGGTAAGGAACCGAAAATTCATTACATGGACATGCCGCAGGAACTGCATGCCAAGTACCAGTATTTCACTGAAGCCGATATGGGAAAGTTGCGCGCGGCAGGGTACAGCAAGCCGATGACGGAGTTGGAACAGGGGATCGCCGAATATATACAAGGCTATCTTTCGCAAGAAGACCGGTACAGGTAATTGAGATGGCGCTCGGATTTCCAGATATAGATCCTGTCGCAGTCTCGATCGGCCCTTTTGATATACGCTGGTACGCCTTGGCCTATCTGGCAGGATTTTTGCTGGGGTGGAAACTGGTGGTTTATCTTTCGGGGCTGGACGGAGAGCGACGGGCGATACGGATTGCCGATCTGGATGATTTCCTGCCTTGGGCCGTGATTGGCGTCATTCTGGGCGGGCGGATCGGCTATATTCTGTTTTATCAATTTGACGCCTATATGCATGATCCTTTGGCGATGCTTCGCATCTGGGAGGGCGGCATGTCTTTTCATGGCGGGGCGGCAGGAATGATTTTGGCAATGGTTGCTTACGCCGCAATCAGACGTATCCATGTTTTGCGCCTGACGGATCTTATTTGCTGTGCCGTTCCGATCGGCTTGTTTTGGGGCCGCTTGGCGAATTTCATCAACGGTGAATTGTTTGGCCGGGTGACGACCGTGCCTTGGGGAATGGTGTTCCCGCATGGCGGGCCTGATCCGCGCCACCCGAGCCAGCTTTATGAAGCGGGGCTGGAAGGGGCGGTTTTGTTGCTGGCGATGATTGTGTTGGCCCATCGCTCGGCCATCAGAAATATGCCGGGTATCCTTTCGGCTGTATTCCTGAGCGGTTATGCCTTCAGTCGCATATCTGTCGAATTTTTTCGCGAACCTGATGAGCAGATTGGCTATATCGCCGGGATCTTTACGATGGGGCAAATCCTGTGCTTGCCGATGCTGGTGGGGGCGGTGCTACTGGTCGTCTATGCGATGAAGCACAAGTCAAAAGGGGCCGCTCATGAACCGGCTTGAGGAAAAAATAAGGCATGCTATTGGCCTCAACGGGCCAATGAAGCTGGAAACCTTCATGACGCTGGCTGTCGGGGATTACTATGCTAATTGCGACCCGTTTGGCGCCGCGGGCGATTTTATAACCTCGCCCGATATATCGCAGATGTTTGGTGAACTGATCGGAATATGGGTGGCGGATACGTGGATCAAACTGGGGCGGCCCGATCAGTTTCAACTGGTCGAGGGAGGCCCGGGCCGTGGCACGTTGATGGCAGATATATTGAGGGCAACACAGCGTGTTGATGGTCTGCATCAAGCCGCTCAAATCCATCTGATTGAAACTAGCAGGCGTCTGAGGGAATGTCAGGAAGAGATTCTGCAAGACTATCAGGTTTTTTGGCACGATGATCTCGATAGTTTACCGGCCCTGCCGGTAATTTTTATTGCCAATGAGTTGCTGGATGCCTTCCCTATACGGCAGATCGAATGTCGCAACGGGCAATGGCATGAGCGCGTGATTGGGATTGAAGACGGCAATCTGACGTTTGGCCTGATCCCCGTTGATATTGATTTACCCGTAGCGGAAGGGGCGATCAAGGAATTCTGCCCGCAGGCGCTGAGCTTTGTTAATCGTCTGGCCAACCTGATTGGGCAGCAAAAAGGGGCGGCGTTGCTGATTGATTACGGCTATGACGACCCGATGCATGTAGGAGATACGCTGCAGGCGGTGAAGAACCACCAGTTTGCGTCTGTGCTGGATACGCCGGGGGAGTCCGATCTGACTGCGTTGGTCGATTTTCATACTTTGCGTGGATATTTGCCCGGCATGAACCTATTTGGCCCAATCACGCAGCGTGAGTTCCTGATGAATATGGGTATTAATCTGCGTCTGGAAAAACTAAAAGCGATCGCAACCCCTGAACAAAAAATGGATCTGCAGTCGGGTTATGTGCGTTTGACGGCTGCTGATCAGATGGGAACTTTGTTCAAGGTGATGGCGTTTTGCCACGACCCTGCCATGAAGCTCGGAGGGTTTTGAGTGATCACGCGTCTGAATCACGATCTGTTAAAGGAAGAGGGCGTCATCCATGGATTCTTCGGCAAGACAGGTGGGGTCAGCACAGGTCTGTATGCCAGCTTGAATTGCGGGGTTGGCTCGCAGGATAACCCTGAGAATATCATAGAAAACCGCGCCCGTGTCGCGGAAGAATTTGCTTCCAGGCCTGAACGTCTTTTGACCCTGCACCAGATCCATAGCGCCACATGCCTGACGGTCGATCAACCTTATGATGCCCTCAATAACCGGCCGCAGGCCGATGCGCTGGTTACCGAAACGCCGGGCTTGATGATCGGGGTTCTTACCGCTGATTGCGGCCCTGTGCTTTTCAGAGGGAGGAAGAAAGACGGGCGACCCGTGATAGGGGCAGCCCATGCCGGCTGGGGAGGCGCTCTTAAGGGCGTGCTTGAAAATACAGTAGCGGCGATGGAGCGTCTTGGGGCTGAAAAATCCACTTTAAAAGCCGTTATCGGCCCTTGTATCGGGCCCAGCAGTTACGAAGTGTCGGAAGATTTTAAAAATCCTTTCATAGAGCAGGTGGTGGAGAATATCCGTTTCTTTGCCTCATCTGAACGTTCAGGGCACTTGATGTTCAATCTGCCGGCCTATTGTCAGCGGCGTCTCGAACTGGCTGGGGTTCGGGATATCGCAATTCTAGGGCGTGACACCTGTGCAGAAGAGGGGAATTTCTTCAGTTTTCGACGTTCTACCCACAAGCATGAGCCGGATTATGGAAGACAGTTGTCGGCGATCTTGATACGGCCCTGATTTTCTATAGGATAGGGATATAAAATATAACAATGGAGGTTTTCATGGCGCAGGATCACAAACGCGGTTCAAATTCGGGATTGCGAACTTTGTTCAACAGTCTGGTGACGGTGGGCGGTTATTTTGCCGGTCTTGCTACGATTGGTGGCCCGGCGGGTGCTGTAGCGGCGCACGACGCTAAAAACCATGTATGCCACAGCCTTCACCTGCGCTGTGGGGGTTAATAACCCTTTAAACTGCGGAAAGCGGTTGATTCCCTAGTTCTTATTTTTTAGAGTCAGGCCCGATGCCCCACGTAGCCATTCTTAAAAACGAGCCGCTTATGAAGCTGATTGCCGGAAACTCGAATAGACCGCTGGCCGATGCCATCGCCCAAAACCTCGACTGCCCGCTGACCAAGGCGAGCATCAAGCGCTTTTCAGATATGGAGGTCTTTGCCGAAATACTTGAGAATGTGCGCGGCGAGGATGTTTTCGTGATGCAGTCTACCTGCTATCCCGCCAACGATAACCTGATGGAACTGCTGATCACTATTGACGCGTTGCGCCGTGGGTCGGCGCGCCGCATCACAGCCGTTATCCCTTACTTCGGGTATGCCCGTCAGGATCGTAAAACCGGGGGTAGAACCCCCATTTCAGCCAAACTCGTGGCCAATCTGATTACGGCGGCGGGTGTTGATCGTGTGCTGACGATGGAGCTTCATGCCGGGCAGATACAGGGGTTCTTCGATATTCCGGTCGATAACCTGATTGTTTCCCCTGTATTTCTGCCTCACATTGAAAAGAATTTCGACAAGCAGAAACTGTGCATGGTTTCGCCAGATGTCGGCGGTGTCGTTCGAGCGCGCGCTTTTGCCAAGAAGCTTGATTGCGGGCTTGCGATCATTGATAAGCGTCGGGAGCAGGCGGGCGTGTCTGAAGTTATGCACGTGATCGGGGAAGTTGAAGGCAAGGTTTGTATTATGGTCGATGATATCGTCGATTCAGGCGGTACCTTGTGTAACGCGGCGGCGGCGCTGATGGAGCATGGCGCGACCGATGTCTATTCTTATGTTGTGCACGGTGTGCTTTCGGGCGGGGCAGTGGCGAAGATCGCCGATTCAAGGATCAAAAAACTGTATATCACAGATAGCATCCCGGCGACTGAAGCGGTGCAAAACTCACCGAATATCGAGCAACTAACCGTGGCACCGCTGATGGCGGAGGCAATCCGCCGGATCAGTGGTGAACAGTCGATTTCTCAGCTCTTCGTCTAGATTATTTCCATAATAAATTATTTGGGGCGGCACTGCTGTCCTTTCTTCCTGGAGTTTCTCTAAAATCCTTGTCTTTTCAGGCTCTTTCTGGTTTATTCGCGCCAGTCCGGAGCGCACCCCTGGAGGCGCTTCGTCGTCTTAACGTTATTGAAGGATAAGACCATGTCTAAACAATATGCCGTGAAGGCAGAAAAAAGAGAACGAGCCGGTAAGGGGATTGCTCGGGCGCTGCGCCGCGAAGGCAAGCTTCCTGGGGTGATCTATGGGGACAGCAAGACCCCCGTCCTGATCGCTTTCAGCGCAAACGATATTCAGAAAGAATGGCAGAAAGGCCATATGTTCACGCATCTGTGCGAACTGAATGTGGATGGTGAAAAGAATCTGGTTCTGGCCCGCGATGTTCAATTGCACCCGGTGACCGACCTTGTCGAGCATGTTGACTTCCTGCGCGTATCGCCGAAAACGACGCTGCACGTCAATGTTCCGGTTCACTTCATCAATCATGAAAACAGCCCGGGCATTAAGGAGAAAGGTGTTCTGACCATTGCTCACCACAGCCTTGATATGATCTGCCGTGCGACGGAAATTCCTGAGTCGATCGAAGTCGATCTGACGCCGTTTAAAGTCAACGATACGATCACCATCAGCCATGTGAAGCTGCCTGCGGGCGCGAAAATGGCTGATGATAATCCGGACTTTGCTCTGGCGTCGATTATCCCGCCGAAGTCATCTGGTGCAGAAGAAGCTGCTCCGGCGGCAGCGGCAGCAGCGGCAGCTCCGGCTGCGGGTGCCAAGACGGCAGCAGCGGCAACGGCGACTGCGGCGAAGGCTCCGGCTGCGAAGAAATAATCGCAGGCTTCTTATACTGCATAAGCACAGGGGCCGGAGTGATCTTCGCCCCTGTGTTTCTTTAAGAAATCATGTTTGGTTTTCTGAAAAAGGATTATGGGCCGATGTGGCTTTTGGTAGGGTTGGGAAACCCTGGCGACAAATACGAACATAATCGCCATAACATCGGGTTCATGGCGCTGGACGCGATTGCCGCTGCCCATGGCTTTCCCGCCTTCAAAAAGAAGTTTCAGGGGCTGCTCAGCGAGGGGGGGATCGCGGGTGAAAAAATTATCCTGCTGAAGCCGCAAACCTATATGAATAACTCAGGGCAATCTGTGGGCGAAGCCGCAAAATTTTATAAAATTCCGTTGGAGCACATCGTCGCCTTCCATGATGAGCTCGATCTGCCGACTGGAAAAATCCGTACTAAAAAGGGCGGCGGCAACGCCGGACATAATGGTTTAAGGTCTATGGATAATCATTTGAACTCAAATGATTATTGGCGCGTTCGTTTGGGGATTGGTCATCCGGGTGATAGAGCGCTGGTTCATGGCCATGTTTTAGGCGATTTCTCAAAATCGGACTCTATTTGGCTGAAACCGTTGATAGAATCCGTAGGTATTCATGCACCGCTGCTGGTGCAGGGTAAAGATAACGAATTTATGAGCAAGGTCGCTCAGTCTGTGGATGTAAAGGAGTAAGAATTATGGGTTTCAATTGCGGTATTGTCGGTCTGCCGAATGTGGGAAAATCGACCCTGTTTAATGCGCTTACAGCCACGGCGGCGGCGCAAGCGGCGAATTTCCCGTTTTGCACGATTGAACCCAACGTGGGGCGTGTGGCGCTGCCAGATGCGCGGCTTGATATTATCGCAAAACTGGGCGGTTCGGCCAGGATCATTCCGACCCAGCTTGAATTTGTTGATATTGCCGGCCTGGTCAAGGGGGCATCAAAGGGCGAGGGGTTGGGCAACCAGTTTTTGGCCAATATTCGCGAAACAGATGCCATCATCCATGTGCTGCGCTGCTTTGACGACCCGAACATTATTCACGTCATGGGCTCAGTCGATCCGGTGCGCGATGCCGAGATCGTCGAGACCGAGTTGATGCTGGCCGATATGGACTCGGTCGAACGTCAGATCAAGACGGTGGAAAAGAAGGCCAAATCGGGTGAGAAAGAAGCCAAAATCCAGATGGTTATTCTGGAGAAAGTAAAGGCCGCGCTTGAGGCCGGGAAACCGGCGCGCACCGTAGAGGTCGCCGATGACGAGAAAAAGCTTTTCAAGATGATGGCGCTGATGTCGGCTAAACCCGTTCTCTATGTTCTGAATGTGATGGAAGAGGATGCCGCTTCCGGGAACGAGTGGACAAAAAAGGCCGAGGAAATGGCCAAGGTGCAAGGCGCGGGCAGCGTGATTATTACCGCCTCGATCGAATCCGAAATCGCCCAACTGCCGACTGATGAAGAAAAGAAAGAATTTCTGGAAACCATTGGTTTGACCGAACCAGGCCTGAACAAGATTATCCGTGAGGGTTATAAACTGCTCGGGTTGCAAACCTATTTCACCGTCGGGCCGAAGGAGGCGCGGGCGTGGACGGTGCGCAAGGGGGCGAAAGCGCCTGAGGCCGCGGGCGTCATCCATACCGATTTCGAACGCGGTTTTATCCGTGCTGAAGTTATCGCTTATGATGATTTCAGGGCGCTGGGTGGCGAACAACAGGCCAAGGATGCTGGCAAGATGCGACAAGAGGGCAAGGAATATCTCGTGCAGGATGGAGATATTATGCTGTTTAGATTTAACGTGTAAGAGAACGCGACACTGGATACGGGAACAGCCCTTCACCAGGGGACATTGTTCAACCAGCCCTATACGGGGAGAGCGCATATGATGTTCTGCGTAACATGAGCGCCGGATATTTCGCGGCGCGACACGCATGGCCGCAGAGAGGCGCATAAGAGAGACACATATATATAAGTGTGAAACAGAAAGCGGGAACGCCGCGGATCGGGTTGCCGGGCGTGGAACCGTAGGGAATCCGGGGGGTTAACCCGAAATTAAGCGGCGCAACCTAGAATAGATAAATTACCTGAAATTTTAAGAATACGGGGCTGCAAGGGGTTCTTTGATAGGGGTATAATCCGGTTAGTGCAACACAAACCCGGATGTGAGAGGATGATGAAGTTTAATTGTAAGAAAATAGCGTGTCTGGTCGGCGGGATTGTCATTTTAGGTGCGGCGGGGCTTTCTGCCGGCTGCCATGCGCAAGAACCACAGGTTCAAGTCCCCGTTCAGGGCGTTTGCGAAAGTCCGCATGGTGGCCCTATAACGCCGATCTTCCAAGATGTAAAACAAATTTATCTTCTATGGGACTACAAGGCCGAGCAGCCTGAACTGTTGTCGGAACCGTTGCGTGAAGAGGCGCTTAAAAAGGAAGTGCTGGCCTATATGCAGACTTATTTGACCCCTTGTTCCAAGAGCAAGGAAATAAAGGTTATAAGGCGTTACGATAATGATAATAGTGTGGTTAGGGATGAACGTAATCTGATTGCCTATGCCTTTATTGTGCAGAATGCAGAAATAGATAAAAAAAATTATGACATAAGAAAAGTGACATATTTAAACACTGTAACGTTTAGGGGCGGCTTCTATAGGGCTGGAACATATATGACATCGGGAGATGTTTTTTCGATTGCTCATGATTCCACTAAAATTGAAGGGCGGGCTGATGGCTTAAATCGCCGGGTTAACTCAGCAATAAGTAGCCAATTAAGAATCAGGGGTGAAATTCACTAAGAATTGGGGGTACACGATGTCATCGAATGATTATTCAAAACTGCTTCGCTCGTACAACTGGACGGGGGAGATTAACAGCAGACTGCCCACTACGTATGTTGTAGCGGATGGGGACGGTTTTTATACCCTCAGGTATTCGTTCTTTCAGAATTATTCAGACCATGAAATATCACCTGACTATGACGAAAGTGATCCTGAATTCAAGATATTGGAAAGCGGGTTTGTGATACAGCCGCTTTCTCAAACTCAAGAAAGCCTTGTCAATACGTTTCTCTCCGGGCCGTTTACAGAGTTTGATGTTTTCTTTGGCAGCGTGGCAAACGTCAAGTTCGAACAGGGGGGTCTTTCAGATTCTCACATTACAATCGGCAATCTGGATATAAGCTATGCAGGGTTTCAGAATAACGCCCATGGCGGGGGTTATGCCTATAACTGGGCGCCGAGTTCTTCCTACCCGGAAGGCCGCTATGGCGATATCTGGTTCAATCAGGATATGGATACCGACCAAAATGGCCAGCCTGATTGGGAATCCGGAGATGCCACTGTCGGATCAAAAGTCTATTTGACGGTGCTCCACGAACTGGCCCACGCCATGGGCCTGGCGGATATAAGTTCGACAAGCCTGAAGGGCACATATATGGACTCCCATAAATATTCGATCATGACATCGACTTACGCCCCCGGTATGGAGTTCACGCCGGGCGGCTTGCAGCTGCTTGATATAGCGGCGCTTCAGGCCATATACGGGGTGAATACCGAGACGCGCAAGGAGGATACCGTTTACGATATATACGGCGGCGCCTTCGCCAGCGCCAAGCAGCATGGCGCTTTTCTATATACGATCTGGGATGGTGGCGGGATAGATACCATTGATGTGTCTGGATTCAGTTCGCTGGGGTTTGGCGCGGAGATCGATTTGCGGGAGGGGCGTTTTAGTTCCATCGGGCTTGACCGATACTTTTAGCGATCCTGTGTCCATTATTGGTAGCGATAAAGGGGATACTTTCATTTTGAGAAAGTATGACAAGGATTATGGTTTTCTCGACTTTGATGGTGCGCACTATAACACACCCATTTTTAGCGGGTCGGGGAATGATACGTTCACGGAAGCGAATGTCCATAGAGATGCTATATATAAGTGTGCGGGGGGTGTGTGCGGATTTAACCCGATTTTAAGTACCGCAACTTAAGATAGATAGAAATGCCTAAAATTTTAGACAAATGTCTGCTTGAGGAAAACGGGTATAATCCGGTTGTCGTGTAACACGAACCGGATGTGAGGGGATGATGAAAGAAGCTAAAAATATAAAAACCGCACATAAATTAGGCACCAAAAGAAACAGGTTGCTGATTGTGTGTGCCATGATTTCACCCTTTGTGACTATTTTTTTAGACTCAGCTTTTTTAGAGAGGCGATCCTTCTTTGAAGAAAATATAACAAGTCATATTAATAATAACTTACCTGCGGCTTTATGTGCATGGATTCTTTACCTCATGATGCCAAGCTTTATTTTTATTGGGTTAGTAAAGGTTTCGGTTAAGATAAAATTTATCCTTTTTCTTTGTGCTTTGCTGATTTTATTTCCGTTGTCATTGACGATTTTCGTATTTGTCGGCATGGGACTGTACAACGTGTATCCATAATTAAGTTTGGAGGCAGACATGGGTGCTACAATTTTCATTGCGAATAGAGGGGTTATTGGCTTTGAATTCCATAGCTACCTTGTATACGACCCAGACGGCAATCCAGAAACGCTTGATGGCCAACTTATTCTTAGTGGTCACCCATTTAACCCTATTCTTGCAGGTGATATCGGTTTAGGCGGGCCGATTGTATTAGAGGTTAATTTTCAAAACTCCAATTCTAGAGACACGCTCGACACTAATCATGATGGCGTTAATGATGTGACGGTAGCCAGCAGGGATTATACCGCTATAGATCTATCACCCGTATTGGGCACAATATATCAAACAGTTGATGATGTATGGGGTGCGATGGTGTTCTATGCCTTGGGATTGGCAAACGATTCAAATCAAGTTGATCCTGATGGTCGCTACGTAACGGATTATGATTATCGCACGTTCGGAACAAACTCCAACTCTGTAGTCGCTACTTTATTAAGTAGTGTGGGCATTGATTTCCAGACTAACAAGCCACAAGGCTCTATAACACTTGACTTCATTGGCTCCAGTAATTTCCTTAGCGGCTCTGGTTCAGATATATTGCAAGGCTTTAATGGTGACGACAGGTTTTATGACAGTGGCGGCGGGAATGATGAGTTTTACGGCGGTACAATAAATAATAAAGTCGTGCGCGATACAAACGATGGTTACGACACGGTTGTGTATGAAAACGGAGGGTTTGCCGGGCTGGGCCTGAAAATCAGAACTGTGGGCGATCACCGCGAGGTGGATGATAAGGAAGGCGGCATCGACAAGCTGTATTCGATTGAACAGGTTAATATGCGGACGTTCTTTTTGGGGAATACTGTTGATCACAGCGGCAATACACAAGGAATTCAGTTACAGGACAATTCTCCGAACGAACTTCAGAACCAGAATTCTCAATATGGTGACGTTGTTTCCTCAGTAACAATTGATGAAGGCGACGGCAATATTTTTGTTGCGAATAATTTTGGCACGTTCGTGGGCACGGATTACGATGACACATTCACGCTAAATACAGCACTGGGACGCAGTTTTAATGGCGGTGACGAGGGAGCTACCGGTGACACGCTGCGGCTGGATGGCAACTTCACGGCTGCGGGGGGTAAGGGAATACACGTCAGTGCGGAAGGTATAGCGCATGAGGCGGGTGAGAGCGTGGCTGTCAATATAGAAAACTTTGAAACCGCACCAGGCAAGAACGGATATTTCATCATTGAAGAGATGGGTCACAATTATCTGACCGACCTTGTCCATGTTACGGACGGGCCGGGTTATCCGATGTCACGGCCTGTGTCATACACGACGCTTTCTTACAAGGAATATAGCGAATCGCTGACGTTCGATATGTATCAAAGCAAGATCACCAGCGCTTCGGGCTTGATCGATACTTTTAGCGATCCTGTGTCCATTATTGGTAGCGATAAAGGGGATACTTTCATTTTGAGAAAGTATGACAAGGATTATGGTTTTCTCGACTTTGATGGCGCACACTATAACACACCCATTTTTAGCGGGTCGGGGAATGATACGTTCACGTATCAAGGCAATGACAATAACGCTACAAACCAGCAGGTTGTATACGGTGGAGGCCATGATCGGGTTATAGGAGGAAATTATGTGCAAGATTTGATTTCTATACCGTTTATATTTCCTGTAGGAGTCCAGGTTTCAGATATTAGTTACGATATTAAAAATGTAAGAGAAACAGGAAGGGTCGGAGAAGATCTTTCAGGGAGAAATTTTGTTGAATATTATGCCGATGGGTTCGTGACCGTAGGAAATCTTGGCACTATTACCTATGTCAACCAATTTAAGTACGTGCTTTACGAGGACGGTCAATATCAGCCTGAAAATGGTTTTACGAATATAGGCTACGTAACAACGGAAACAGAATTGCTTGAGGTTCTTGCGTTTGTTGATCTTTCGACGCAGAGCGTAGATATTAGAACGGATTTCGTTCTGTCAGGGGGATTTTATAAAGAGGCTGTCAACCTAAATTTCTTCAACGGGGCTTATCACGGCACGTTCGGCAGCGACATAATAGACCTTTCTGAATATACGCTCTATACGGGTTATAAGGCTTACGACGGGGATGATTCTATCACAGGAAGTATTGCTGATAACGTAATACATGGCGGGGCAGGAAATGACACTTTTCTGCTTTCTGCTGGCGGCGGTTACGACACGGTATTCGATACTGAAGGAAACAATATTCTGCGGCTGGCAGGGATAAATTCTGATGCTGCTGTTTACGCGCGCATTGGCGACGACCTGCGTATAGAAATAGGCGGTGGCGTCACAATTAAAGATTATTTTGTGGAACCCAATACTGTAGCCACTGTAGTTTTTGAGGGCGACGCATCTGTATTGCTGGCAAGCGTGACGGGGAGCGTTATAACGGTTCCAGAATCTGCAATTCTTGATACCAATTTGGGGAATATCCTTGCAGGCTCTGCGGGGAATGATTCCATCTTCGGTTTCGGTGGCAACGATACCCTGACTGGCGGCGCTGGCGATGATATGCTTTATGGCGGCGCTGGAGATGATGTATACGTGTTCCGTGCCGGAGATGGCTATGACACGATTACAGATTCAGATGGCTTGAATGTTCTGAAAATCGAAGGCGCTATTAGCCCGTTCCAGCTTGCCTATGCCCGTATAGATAACGATCTGCGGATCGAAATTGGTAGTGGCGTGACGATCAATGATTATTACGTCGCGCAGAATACAGTTTCATACCTGCAATTTGATGACGGCGCTTTGTTTGACCTCTCCCTTGTCGCAGCGAATGCTGTGACCGTGCCTGCCTCGGCTCTTCTCGGCAATAACAGCGGCAACATTCTTGCTGGCGGTTTTGCCAATGATATTATTTATGGATTCGGTGGTAATGATACCATTAATGGAGGCGCAGGAGATGACCGGCTTTATGGCGGTTCTGGTGAGGATGTATACCAAGTAACGCCCTATGAAGGGTTTGACGAGATTCGTGATGAGGCCGGTAATGATGCTATTGAAATCACAGGCTCGATTCATGAAATCTATTACTTCTACTATGATGCTTATGGCTTTGGAGCCTATTTCAAGGATTTTACATCTGGGTTTTATGCCTATGGGGATGGAAGTTCTGTCTCTGATATGCACGTGGAGAAGATTCGCTTCGCAGACGGCTTTGAAATTAATTTTGAGGACATACGCTATACCAGCGTTATGAGTGAATTTGATGCCAATTACTCAGGGTATTTCGGTCGTGAGGTTGTGATAGGCTCAAGCGTTGATGATTATATCAGCACGGCTGGCGGTGATGATATTTTATATGGCGGTACAGGCAATGACAGCCTCTATGGCGGCGCAGATAACGATGTTTTGTATGGCGGTGAAGGGGATGATTTCCTTCATGGGCAGGAAGGTAACAATACTCTTTATGGGGGCTTGGGGTCAGATGAGTACACCATCATACTGAACAGCCCTGTCAATTATATATCTGATACTGGCGGTGACGCTGACATTATTCGTTTAGGCTCCGGAGTTGCTGTATTTAACTTTGTGCGTGACGCTGATGATCTCATTATATCAGGGTTCAATAACCAGATTATTATTCGAGGTCAGTATGCGGCGGATGGCCAATCGGCTATAGAGTATATGGAATATTATGGCAGCGTTATTGATCTTGATACAATCCCGGTACAAGAAGCCAACAATGCCCCCGTGGCGCAGGACGATGTGTTCACCGCTCTTGAGGGCCAGACGGTGACGGGCAATGTGCTGGCTGCCAACGGCTATGGGGCTGACAGCGATGCGGATAACGATCCTCTGGCCGTGGTGCCTGCCGAGATCGTAACGGCGGGGGGCGGGAGCGTGCTGTTGCTCTCGAACGGCAACTTTATCTATACACCACTTGAGAATTTTAACGGCGCGGATAGTTTTGATTATATGCTGGATGACGGTCAGGGCGGCAGCGATGCCGGGACGGTGTTCCTCAACATCACCCCTGTGAATGACGGCCCCGTGGCGCGGGGTGATGCGTTCAGCGGGGATGAAGATGCGGTGATCACCGGGAATGTGCTCGCTGATAACGGGTTCGGGGTTGATTCCGATCTTGACGGCGATAATCTGACCGTGACCGCCGGTACATTCGCCACATTAGCGGGCGGTTCGGTTGTTCTGGCTGCGGACGGGGCCTTCACCTATACGCCTGCGGCCAACTTTTACGGGGAAGATAGCTTCGCCTATATAATAAGTGACGGGCAGGGCGGCAGCGCGACCGGGGCGGCCTCGATCAGCGTGAATAGCGTCAATGACGGCCCCGAGGCCCGCAACGACCGTTTCGCGGGCACAGAGAACACGGAACTTGAGGGCAATCTGCTGGCCGATAACGGTTTTGGCGCGGATTTCGATCTCGAAGGCGATCAGTTGCGCGTGGTGCAGGATATGGTGACCAGTGCGGCGGGCGGCTCGGTGATCCTGATGCATAACGGCGATTTTGTTTACATGCCTCCCGCCAATTTCTACGGCGAGGACAGTTTTCAATATACGGTCGAGGACGGCAACGGCGGGCAGGCGACCGCGACCGCCCTGATCACGCTTGAACCGGGCAATCTGGCCCCGGTCGCGCTCGACGATCATGACAGCGGCTTCCTGCTGGGCACGATCGGCGGCAATGTGCTGGCCGATAATGGCCAAGGGGCCGATTACGACCCGGACGGCGATCCTTTAAGCGTCATGCCGGAAGGCTTCATGACCGCCAAGGGCGGCCTTGTGATGCTGCAGGCCAACGGCGATTACACCTATACGCCTGTGGCCGGGTTCACGGGGACGGACAGCTTCACCTATACCCTGATAGACGGGCAGGGCGGCAGCGCTGTGGCAACCGTCCATCTTTCCATAGGGTTGCGCGGCAACGAGATAACGGGCAGCGAGCGCGGTGACTTCCTGCTTGGCACCCCGCACAGCGATGTGATACTGGGCCTGGGTGGAAAGGATTTCATTCTGGGGCGGCAATCCGCCGACAAGATACTGGGCGGGTCGGGCAAGGATTTCATTCACGGCCAGAACGGCGACGATCTGTTGATCGGCGGTTCCGAGAGCGACTTGCTCTACGGCGGCAACGGCGAAGACATCCTGATCGGGGATGATGTGCTGATGGTCGGCAACGGCGCTGGCGCCCGCTATATGCAGGCAGGAAGTGGCGGGGATGGTGATTATCTTGACGGCGGCAACGGCAACGACCTTCTGATCGGCGGGGCCGGGGACGATACGCTCACGGGTGGCAACGGGGCGGATGTCTTCAAGTTCCTCTCGGGCGCGAACGGCAAGGACAGGGTCACCGACTTCGATGCCCGCGAAGGCGACAAGATCGATATATCCGATGTGCTCGAGGGTGGCTACGACCCGCTGGCCGATATGATCAGCCAGTTCGCCAAGGTCGAAAAACAGGGGCATACCTATACGCTTTCCATTGATGCCGATGGTGCGGATAACGGCGCACACTTCACGGCCATCGCCGTCATCGACAGTAACCACCACCTCACCCTTGAATCTTTAATCCAGAACGGGAATCTGATTGTGTAGGCATATAGTCATGGCTGTTGATCCTGGCATTCTTACTATCCCCAAAGCCGAACTGCATATCCATATCGAGGGTACGGTGACGCCGGATATGGCGCGGCGATTGGCACTGAAGAATAATATTGTGCTGGATCCTGCGATTTTCAGCGCCGATGGCATGCGTTACCAGTGGCGGGATTTTTATCATCTGGTGACGGACGTCTATAACGAGGTTGCGCGCACTATCCGCACCGCCCACGATTACGAAGACATTACATACGATTATCTGACGCGCTGCGCGGCGGAGGGTTCGCTTTATGAGGAGTTGATTATCTGGTGCTCTCAGGGCGACGCCGTAGGATTGCCCTATACCGAAATGGTTGCGGGCATGGCGGCGGCGGTCGACCGCGCCGAGGCTGAGTGCGGCATTGTTGCGCGGATGAACACAGCCATGGTGCGCCACCAGCCGTTCGAGGCAGTCGCGCGCGAGGCGAAAATAATCGCTGCACATCCGCATCCCTATATCGTTGGGCTGGATCTGGCCGGCGGCGAGCGCCTGGGCGACATTCCACAATATCAGCCCTTGTTCGACGGTATCTTTTCGCGTTTTGGCCGGCCTTTGGGTATGCGTCTGCACGCGGGCGAGGCCGCCGGGCCTGAGAATATCCGCGCTGCGCTGGCGCTGCATCCGGTTCCGGCGCGCATCGGTCACGGCGTTCGCTGCATCGAAGATGAATCTTTGGTGCAGGAGCTGGCGGCGCGCAAAGTTGTACTTGAAGTATGCCCTACCAGCAATGTCCTGGCGGGCATTTACAACGTCTATGCCGAACACCCGTTAAGGCGCCTTTATGACGCCGGGGTGCGTGTCTGCCTGAACTCTGACGACCCCGGGTTATTCGGCTGTTCGCTGGCGGGGGAATATCAGGTTGCTCACGATCATTTTTCCTTCACCGCGGTAGAATTGGTGCAGGCCACGCGCACAGCGCTTGAGGCCTCTTTCTGCGATGAGACTACACGATGGAGATTGCTGGGGCGTTTACCGGTTTTTCCGGCTTAATTGACCCCTGAGAATAAATCTGTCATGCTTGAAGAACAGTTTGTCGTGATACCTGCCTATGGTTTCTTTTAGCAAGCAAATGATGGTCGATATTAATGAAAGCGGCCTTATTTTAACTTCACATTAGATACTTTGTTGTCTTGCCAGACTTCCCGCACGGTTCTTCTGAACGGTGCTTGTCTTTTATAATCGAGATTGAGCTGTGTGCTCCGGGAAGCGACTTATATGTCATCTGATCAGTTTGAAGTGGCGCCGCATAACATCATGTTCATCACCGATAACCAAGTTGATATCAAGAAGATTGAAAGGGCGTTCATGGATATAGGGTCTATGGAGTGCCAACTCTTTACCTGTGCCACCGTTGACAAGGCGGTTGAATATATAGCGCAGCGCCGGATTGCAATGGAAATGATTATCCTTGATTTGCGCTCGAAAAATGTCGGTGATCCGCTTGATTTATGCAAGGAAGTTTTCGAGAAGATTCCAGATGTGCTGGTAATGGCTCTCGATGACAAGGGTGAAGGCAATGCAGTGCAAGCGGCAGCAGTGAAGGCCGCAGGCGTTGTCGAATATATAGACAGAACCCAGTTTGATGAACTGGTTTTCCGGATTAAAAAACTTATCAACACCAGATTCTAGGCGAAGATATTGCGGCTTGCGCGGTGTTAAGCCGCTTTCGCGGGTTTTTGCCGTACCAGATCGCCGTAGGCGGACTTCAGCCGTTCCGTAACCGGCCCGATAGGCAGGTTCACGATGTTGTCCACTTTTGAAACCGGCGCGATTTCGGCGGCTGTGCCAGTCAGGAAAATTTCCTGCACGCCGTTCAGGTCGTCCGGCATGATATGGCCTTCCTCCACCGTGTACCCTAGATCGCGCGCCAGTTTGATCACGGTCTGGCGAGTGATGCCGTTAAGGAAACATTCCGGCACGGGGGTTTTGATCATACCGTCCTTGACCACGAACAAGTTTGCGCCCGAGGCCTCGGCGACGCGGCCGTGGATGTCCAGCATCAGGGCGTCGTCAAACCCGGCGCGGTCGGCTTCGTGCTTGGCCAGCGTGCCGATGCCGTAAATCCCGGCGCATTTTGCCTGCACGGGCATGGTGCGCGGGTCGCAGCGGCGCCACTTCGAAGTTTTCAGCGCCAGACCGGCATTATCCCCCGATTTGGGGAAGAAATATTTCGGCCATTCCCACACCGCAATCGCGACATGGGTTTTGCAGGCCTGTGCCGCGATGCCCATGGCTTCGGGGCCGCGCCACGCCAGCGGACGGACATAACCGTTATCGATTTTGTTGGCTTCCATCACTTCACGGCTGAAATCCATGATTTGCTCGGATGTATAGGGCAGAGGCATGTCCAGCAGTTGGCCTGAGCCTACCAGACGGTCGGAGTGTTCTTTCAGCTTGAAGATATGGCCATCATAAATACGTTCGCCTTCGAAAACACTGCCGCCGTAATGCAAACCATGCGACATGACGTGAATCTTGGCCTCGCGCCAGCTCCACATTTTGCCATCCATCCAAATCCAGCCGTCGCGATCATCAAAGGGAAGTCCGGGCGCTGCCATTTACATATTCCTTATAACGGTTGTACTGAAAGTTTCCAAAACGAAGTATATGAAGTAGAACAGAGAAATGCAAAATCTGGCTTCTGCGAATCCTGAAGAATTGCCCCATATTCTGATCGTTGACGATGACGAGCGGATACGCAGTCTTTTGTTGCGTTATTTGCAGGAAAACGGCTTCCTTGTGGTGGCGGCGGCTTCGGCGGCCGAGGCCGATGAGATTTTGGCACGGTTCCTGTTCGATGCGCTGGTGGTTGATATCATGATGCCGGGTGAAACAGGTCTATCTTTTACCCGGCGCTTTAAGGATGAGCATGATACGCCGGTGCTGCTGCTGACGGCGCTCGGGGAAACCGACGATAAAATTTCCGGGTTCGAAAACGGCGCCGATGATTACCTTTCAAAACCGTTCGAGCCGCGTGAACTGGTCTTGCGCCTGCAAGCCATTTTGCGCCGCCGCCCAAAGCCGAGGGGCTTGAAAACATTCCGCGTCGGGCGTTGGTTATACGATGAATCCGTCAACGAATTGCAGGATGGTCAGGAGACTATCCGCCTCACCACGGTTGAAGCCAATCTGCTGCGGGCGCTTGCCAGCCGTGCCGGGGAAGTGATCAGCCGCGAAGATCTGGCTGCTTTGTGCGATCTTGATGCCGGAGAGCGCACAATCGATGTGCAGGTGACACGCCTGCGGCGCAAGCTCGAAGATGATGTCAAACGCCCGCGTTGTCTGAAAACAGTGCGAGGGCGCGGCTATATGTTGCGGATTGAAAACGAGTGAGGGTGGAGTGAGTCTGAAGAATCGCTTTAAAAAATTCCTGCCGCGCACGATTTTCGGGCGTTCCTTATTGATCCTGATTATGCCTGTACTGCTGTTGCAGGCCATCACTGCCTATATCTTCTTCGACCGCCACTGGGAAAAAATGACCAGCCGTCTGGCCTTTGCTGTGGCTGGGGAAATCTCTATCATGGCCGAGGTACTGGAAGGGACTGACGGTGAGAAGCAGATAGGCGGCTTGTCACGTTACGCGGCGCAGCATCTTGATTTACTGATCAGCTATGCCCCGGGCGAGCGGATCGATACGCAAAATCTTGCTGGAAGCGATATCGATTGGCGGCGGTTGATGATGGTCGATGCGCTCTCTGCTGAACTTGAAACCAAAGTGCGCCGGCCCTTTACGTTAATGATCGACAGTGAAGAGAAGTGGGTTGATGTCCGGGTACAGCTTGAGGAAGGCGTCCTGACCGTCAGTTTGCCGCAACGTCGCCTTTTCTCCTCTTCCAGCTATATTGTCATTCTCTGGATGATCGGTAGCTCAGTTATTCTGCTGGCAATCGCCATTTTGTTTATGCGCAACCAGATTCGGCCGATCCGGCGTCTCGCCGTGGTGGCCGAGCGATTCGGCCGTGGTCTTGATATTCCATCGTCATTCAAACCTGAGGGAGCACGCGAAGTGCGGCAGGCGGCGCAGGCTTTCTTGGATATGCATGAACGCGTCAAGCGACAGATCACCCAGCGTGCGGCGATGCTGGCCGGGGTGTCTCACGATCTGCGCACGCCGCTTACCCGCATGCGGCTACAACTGGCGATGTTGCCAGAGGGGCCGGATGTCGAGGCTCTGAAGCATGATGTGGCCGACATGGAGCGGATGATCAATGCTTATCTGGATTTTGCCAAGGGCGAGGGGGGGGAGCAGCCGGTGCGAACCGACCTTCGGCAGATACTTGACCGCGTGGTGGCAGGAATGAAACGGCAGGGGGTTGATGTCCATCTTGAGATGGATCAGGATTTGTCATTGCTGCTGCGGCCTTTGGCGTTTGAACGCTGCCTGACGAACATCGTGACCAATGCCCGTAAATATGCTCCTCATATCTGGGTTTCCGCGCATCACATTGACGATGGTCAATTGGTTGAGGTTCGGGTGGATGACGATGGGCCGGGCATTCCGGAAGATCAACGCGAGGAAGTGTTCAAACCTTTTGTGCGAGTCGACCAGTCACGCAATGCCTCGACCGGGGGGGTGGGGTTGGGGTTGCCGATCGCCCGCGAGGTCGTTCATGCTCATGGCGGGAAGATATGGCTCGAGCATAGTCCGCACGGAGGGGTGCGGGCGGTCATTCATTTGCCGGGATAGGTTTTAGGGGTGGGTTTTATAAGCCTAATACAGGCGTCCGCCATTTGGGACAGATTTTTCGGGTTGGATCAATGTGACGTTATCGTGTTCGTCAGGGAATCCCAGAACGAGAAATTCCGACATATATTTACCGATCTGGCGGGGTGGAAAATTCACGACGCCGGCTACCTGCCGCCCCACCAGCCTATCCAGTTTGTAATTGACCGTGATTTGCGCCGATGTCTTTTTAACGCCAATCTCCGGGCCGAAGTCGACCCAGAGTTTGAAGGCCGGTTTTCTGGCTTCGGGGAATTCCTGCGCGTCGACAATCGTGCCGACGCGTATATCCACTTTCAGGAAATCGTCGAATGAGATCATCAGGCAGCTATCGTCTTCTGATCCGCAGAGGGTGTATCGCTGTTGGCAGGTGTGGCAGAGAGGATCGGGCCGCCGGTTGCGGTATTCTCGAAACGCAGGGCTTGCAGGGTGCTTTGATGCAGAACATCCGAAGCTTGACGCAATGTGCTGGCGATGGTGTCTTGCACCTGACGCATGTCGCGCAGGCTGTTTTGGTAGTGAGCCTGAGTGAGGGAGGCCTGGCGTGAGATTTTCTCCTCCGGAGTTCCTTCTTGCATCATGACCCCCAGCATGGCGCTTTGCCATTCCAGCATTCCGGAGAGGATATCGTTTTGCTGGCGAACCACGGTTTGCAGGCCTGAAAAGGCTGCTTTTTGCGCCTTGCTCCAGGCAACTAAACCCTGCCTGTGTATTTCAAGCAGTGTTGCCGGACTGACGGGTAAACCTTTGGGATACCCGCCCAGCGGCGAGAACAGGCTGGCGGTCATCAATTTGGCAATGTTCTGGGGAAGGATGGAAGTTGTCAGGTCGAAATTATACATGATCTATCCCAATTAAAAAATGGCGGAAATGTTAGATTTTTTACGGCAACCTATGATGTATCGCCACAAAAATCCTGTCAACAGGCTTGGTTTTGATTGTTCTGAAAAATGGCATTTTTCCCTTTTTTAGCAAACAATTAACCTAGACATAGCACAGTTTAAGTACGGGGCAATCCCGTCTTTTCTAAACGGGCCATAGTGGCGGTTGATATATGAGCAATCTGGAACAGGAAAATGGGGATGACAGCGGTTCGGTGCGCGTAAAGCGCATGCTGACGGGCGGTGTGCCGCAGTTTATGGTTTTCCTGAACGGGATGATTCTGACGGTGGTTGCCTATTTGATCCTCAGCCTGTTTATGCGCGATATTATTTTCGACGAATACAGACGGGCGATTGAGGAGGCGCGGGATACGATTGCCGGGCGTGTCGAAGATGCGCAGGACGATTTACAGATGCTCTCCACTATCCTCACGCTCTCTGGCGCCAGTACAGGAGAAATGGCGCGCGTGAGAATTCAGAAGGCAATCCCTAATCATGAGTTGTTCGATCATTTAATCTGGATATATCCCACGCCCGAGGGTTGGCGTTTTCGTGATCTGCTGGAGGGTATGGGCAGCCAGAGCGTCAAGCCGGAACTTTCTGGCGAAAGGGCGAAGTTCCTTGTTCAGCATGTGCTCGCCAACCGCGGCCAGATTGCCGATGCGCCTTTCGCGCTGACAGATTTGTCGGCCTCGGATTACGTCCAGGAGGTGGATGAGCCGATTGTCAAAAGCCGATCTTATATTGTGGCCCATAACCTCAGAGATGCGGCCAACGATCGCGGTGTGCTTGCCGCTGTTACACGAATGAGTCTGATCGCGGATACATCATGGATGGTTGATAAATCGATGATTCGCCGTTTGACAATCAATGATAATGCCACAGGGAAGAGGTTGTTCCTGATCGACCGTTCTCAGAACAATATCGAAGAAGAGGGGGCGAAGGGGGATTACAGGCATGGTTTTGAACTGGATGTCTTGGGCGATGTCTGGAAAGTGGAAATTGTGGTCGGGGCAGATCGCAATACATTGTTCATGAGCCAATCACCGTTGCTGTTGCTTCTATTCGGATTGACCCTGACGATTGTAGGCACGTTGTATGTGCGCACCAATCAACGTCAGTCCTATCGTTTGTCTACGGTTAACCGCGCGCTGGCGCAGAAAAATTACGAGTTGAACACTGAAATGGCTGAGAGGGAACGCCTGAACCAAAGCCTGCGCAAGGCTGAACGGGAGTATAGGGCGATCATCGATTCTGTCAGTGACATCATATTTGAATTGAGCGCGGACGGTGAAATTCTCTTTTTGAATGAGACGTGGCCGCGCATCACGGGTTATGAAATAGAGCAGAGTGTCAATCGTAACTTGTTTGATATGTTGCATCCGCAAGACCAGGAAGAGCAAAAGAGCGCCTTTCGTCAAATGGTGGCTGGAAAACGGCCAGCTTATCGCGCCTTTACAAGACTTCGTACCAGCAGCGGCGTTTATCATGCGGCCGAACTGGCGATGTCCATGCTGCGCCAGGACGAGAACAAGCAAACGAGGGTTGTCGGAACGATTACCGATGTTGAAGAACGCCGTCGCACAGAGCGCGCGCTGACGGAAGCCGAGAAAAAATACCGTACCATTGTTGAAAATGCGGCAGGAGGCATTTATCAGGTAACTCCTGACGGGCATTTCCTCAGCGTCAATCCGGCATACGCAAGAATTTTGGGTTACGATTCCCCGGATCATGTGATGAAGGCCATTCGGAATGCTCATGAGCAACTTTATGCGAAGCCGAGGGAAAGGGCCAAATTTGTCAGGGATCTGGAGTTAAATGGCCAGGTAAAGGCTTATGAAGCGGAGATGATTACGAGAAAAGGCGATGTGATATGGGTTAGCGAGAATGCCCGCGCCGTGCGGGATGACGATGGCAATATTTTGTATTACGAGGGCAGCCTTGAAAATATCTCCCAGCGTAAGGAAGCAGATACCAAGATGCGAGAGGCAATGATACAGTCCGATCTGGCTAACCGCGCGAAGTCCGAGTTTCTGGCGAATATGTCGCATGAATTGCGTACGCCGCTAAACGCTATTATCGGCTTTTCCGAAATCATCAGGAACGAAGTTTTTGGCGCGATCAATCATCGGCAGTATTGGGAATACGCCAAGGATATTCACGAAAGCGGCAAGCAACTGCTTCGCATTATTAATGATATACTTGACGTGTCGCGTATTGACGCCGGTGATCGCCAACTTAATGAAAGTCTGGTTGATATGAAGCAAATGATACAGACTTGCATGTCCTTCATGGGAGGGCGTATTGAAGAGGCTAAATTGGTGATTAACGATGCTACGGGCGAAAATCTACCAAACGTCGTGGGAGAAGAATTGGCAATCAAGCAATCGTTGCTGAATATTTTGTCGAATGCCGTAAAATTCACCCAACCCGGCGGCAGCATTACATTCACCCATGAGATTGATGCCGATGGCCGCTTGCGGCTGTCTGTGACGGACACGGGCGTGGGTATGGAAGAAGAGGAAGTCGAGAAGGCCCTATCGCCTTTTGGGCAGCTTGAGACATCTTTAAGCCGGAGCTCTTCCGGTGCAGGGCTTGGATTGACATTGGTGACATCATTGATGGAGCTTCATGGCGGAGATCTGGAACTGGTGTCCCAGAAAGGCATCGGCACAACGGCGACGCTTGTTTTTCCGAAAAAGCGTGTTGTGCTTGATAGCGTGCGCAAAGGCAAGCAAGGGTCGACTGCGAGCGGATTTAGCGCTGATGAAGAAGGGGATCCCCCTACAACCCGGACGATTCAATAAGCGCCATTGCCTCTGATCGATCCATTTCAAGAACTTGCTTTGCCGTTTCGTAATCAAAGCCGGCCCGGGCCATGTTGGCCAATGCTTTCTGTGGGGGACGCCCCGTTTCCGCCGTTAGGGGATAGGCGCTGAAGGGGCCGATCCTGCGGCGGCAGGCGTGGCGAATCGCTGCGATTATATCCGCGTTCCCGGCGGTTTGCGAGTCAACCTCATCAAGGATATTTTTTGTGATCGCGCCGCTTATGCCCTTGGCCGCCATTCTGGCGGAAATGGCTTGTGCTGAGAGTCCGCGCAGACGCAATGAGCGGATAGCCCCCAAGGCGTACAGGTCGTCATTCAGCAAGCCGGAGCGCTGGAACTTTTCTATCATATCTTCAAGCATCTGTAGACAGGAGGATTTGTCCTGTTCCGGGTGGATGCGGCATGATGCTTCGATCTTGCGGATCATAACACGCCTGAATTGTGCGGTGCTCGCAGCAAAGCGCTGCAAGTAATAAAGCCCGGCATTATGCAGGTAGGTTTCCGTTATGATCTTCGCCTTTTTGACCTTGCCCGGCGATTTCCTGAGGGGAAGGGGCTTGATCGCGGCTGAATCCGGCTTATCTTGAACATGTTTGCGTGTCATGTTGCCAAGGCTAGCATAAGGAATGAAGTTTTGTCCTGTCCTGTTTCCTCTCTTTCCGCGCGTTCTATCCGGGGTGTTAATAAAATCGGCCTTTTTACTTTGATCAGGAAGGAAATCGGACGTTTCCTTAACGTTTACATGCAAACTTTGCTGGCGCCTGTCATCACGACCATCCTGTTTTTCATGGTGTTTGCGCTGGCTTTGGGTCATGAGAACGAGGCCGTGGACGGTGTACCGTATCTTGAATTTCTGGCTCCGGGTCTGGTGATGATGGCGATGGTACAAAACGCTTTCGCCAATACATCTTCATCGATCCTGATTTCCAAGGTGCAGGGCAATATTGTCGATGTCCTGATGCCGCCGCTCAGTCCTCTGGAGCTGCTTGTGGGGTATACGGTCGGCGGTGTGGTCAGGGGACTGCTGGTCGGTGGGCTTTGCCTTGCGGCGCTCTCTTTTTTTGTGCCACTGGCAGTGCATTCCTGGCCTGTTTTTCTTGCCGCTTCTGTTCTATCGACTCTGATGCTGTCCCTGATCGGTGTAGCCGGAGGACTGTGGTCTGAAAAGTTCGATCATATGGCGACGATCACCAATTTTATCGTGACCCCTCTGGCCTTTTTGTCAGGAACTTTTTACTCCATACACAGGTTACCTGAGATCTGGCGCGATATTGCCGTGTTCAACCCCTTTTTTCACATGATCGACAGCTTCCGTTATGGCATGATCGGGCATATCGACGCGGGCCTTGCGACAGGATTGGGCAGTTTGATCATCGCCAATATCCTTCTATCCATTCTGTGTTACAGGATGTTATATACGGGCTATAAAATCAGGGCTTAGTAGCATACGATGACTGACACCATTCTTCCTTTTATAATTGAATCGTCCGGTTTGCGCGGTCGATTGGTTCGCCTCGATTCCGTGCTTGACAAAATTCTTGAAGCGCATGGCTATATCGAGCCTGTGGCGCGCTTGACGGCTGAGCTGGCAACGATGGCAGTCATGCTGGGGTCGATGCTGAAATATGAAGGTATATTCACCTTACAGGTTCAGACCGAGGGAGCTATAAAAATTCTGGTCAGCGATTTTACATCGGCAGGGGATTTGCGGGCATGCGCGACCTTGGACAAGGATTTTATGACGGAAGATCAGGGAGCGTCTTTGCTCGGTAAGGGTTACGTCGCTTTTACCGTCGATCAGGGCGAAAACACCGAACGATACCAGGGGATTGTTGAGCTGTCGCCTGGAGGGCTGTTGGAAAGCATCCAGACTTATTTCACGCAATCGGAGCAAATTCGCACAGGAGTCAGGATGGCGGTGTCGCGGATCGACGGGCGCTGGCGTGGCGCTGCGATCATGCTGCAGGACATGCCAGAAGAAGGAGGAATATTGCCATCCGAAGGCGTAATTGTATCCGCAGCCGAGGATGACTGGCGTCGCGCCATGATCCTGCTGCAGAGCTGTACGGACGAAGAGCTTTTATCAGCGTCGATTGACGGTGAGGATGTCTTGTTTCGTCTGTTTCATGAGGACGGTGTGCGAGTCTTCGATAAGAAACCTGCGCAAAAAGGTTGTAGATGCACTATGGAAAAAATTGGCGGCATTTTATCCACAATGCCCCCGGACGATATTGCGCATATGGCGGAAAACGGCAGAATTACAGTGACTTGTGAGTTTTGCAATCATGATTTTTCATTTGATCCCGAAGCGTTCAGACGTAATATAAAACCCTAGATATACTATGTGCGGGGTTTTCGCATTCATGATTAAGCCTTTCAGAACTGTTTCAGCCGTATTCGTGCTGGGTGTGGCCCTCATTTCTCTATCGGCGTGCGCGACTAAGCCTGCCGCGCAGAGAGAGCCTGTGCCGGAACTAAGCTTTACCAATATTTCCCCCTATCATGTCGACGCCTTGCGCGTTGATGTCGAAAATCTTTACCAGCCGGGTGCCGATCCAAAAGATGTATCGACGTCATTTCCGGTTCAGCCGGATATTGCCATTAAGCGCTATGCTGAAAATCGGTTGCAGCCGGGCGGGCAGCGCGGCGGACTGAAATTCATTATTGAGGACGCACGAATTTACCAGCGTGAAATATTGCCGGACAACAAGGTGGCCAGCTGGATGGGGGCGGGCAAACAGGATCAATATGAAATTTTCCTGCGGCTGAAACTCTATTACACTGATGATGTCGGCGTGCAGGAAGGCCGTCAGGGGACGCTCAACTTCAACCGCACGTTAACCATGCCGTCGAGCGTATCGCTGACGGAGCGTGAACTGCGCCAGCTTAAATTTCTTGAGCAACTGATGAAGGACGTTGACGCCGCCGTCAGTCAGGCCTTGGCTGAACGGTTTAGCATGCGTGACGGTGATGCATTGCCGTTGGCTTCATTGTTATCGACGCCAGAGATAAGGTGAAAACAACACTAGCAAAGTTAGCAATTCCAGGCGCCCTAGAACCATCCCGAACGAAAGTGCCCACTTGGCGCCATCCGGTAACGTGGAAAAGTTGCCGGCTGGGCCGATGATGGAGCCCAGACCAGGGCCGACATTGGTCAGAGCCGTGGCTGCACCGCTAATGCTGGTTACCAGATCGAGCCCAAAAAACGCTAATATCATTGTCAGCGTGGCAAATGACAGCAGTAGAGCGAAGATATATACAATCACTGAAAATAGCGTTTCCTCGCTGACGCTCTTCCCTTCATATGTAATCGGGAACACTCCGTGCGGATGCACCAGGCGGAACATTTGTCGTCTGAATACAGACCACATCACTTGGAATCTCATGACTTTCGTTCCGCCTGATGTCGAGCCTGTGCAACCACCGACAAAGGTTAAAATGAAAAAGACGCCAACTGCAAAAGAGCCCCATAAGGTATAATCTTCTGACATGAATCCTGTAGTGGTCACGACTGAAACGACATTGAAACTCACAGCGCGTAATGCCTCTCCAAAGGGGCGGCCATGAGTCAAACTTAGCCACAAGGCAAAGAATAATATAGTCATGGCAAGGAATTTGATAAACGACCGGGCTTGTGAGTTATTCAGGGCATGTTTCCATTCACCCTTGCCGATCCTGATGAATAGCACAAAAGGTAAGGCTCCCAAAATCATGAAAAATGTTGCGACCCATTCCAGAAGCGGGTTTTTGAAAAACGAAAAAGAGGCGTCATGCGTGGACAGCCCCCCGGTTGCAATAGCAGTCATGGCATGGTTAATAGCGTCAAACCCGCTCATCCCGCAGAACCAGAACGTCATCGCGCACCATGTTACCAGAAACACATAGATGTAAGCGATTGCCAGAGCGTTTTGTCGTATGCGCGGCAGGGCTTTGTCTGATTTATCGGAGGATTCAGTTTGAAACAATTGCATGCCGCCCACTTTTAGAAACGGCAAGATTGTTAAGGCCATCACAATAAACCCGATGCCACCGAAGGCTTGAAGAATAGAGCGCCACAGCAAAATGCCGGGAGGGGATGTGTCAAGTCCGACCATCACCGTCGAACCGGTCGTTGTAATAGCGGAAGTAGCTTCAAAGAAGGCATCTGTAAATGAAAGATTGGCAGCTGAATGCCATAGCGGCATTGCGCCAAATGTTGCCATAACCAGCCATCCGCAGGCTGTTAGGACAAAGGCTTGTCTGATATTAAGCGGCTCACCCGTGCAGCCGCCATTGCTGAGTATAAGCGTGCCGCCAAAAAATGTGCAGATGCATATGCTTAAGAAAAAAACTTTCCAGTCAGCATGGTTGTAGTAGAGGTCAACTAGCAAAGGAGCTGTCATCCCTGCAGCCAGCAGGCACAGTAGCATTCCCATGACATAAAGTATCGGGCGGAAGTCCATGGCGGGAGTCTAATGGATGGCGGTGTTCTGGTAAGGGCTATCGAGGGAAAAGGCTGGAATATCCACAATGAAGCTTTGGCCGTGGATGTTCACCATTTTATAGGTGCCTGTCATAATGCCGCCGGGCGTAGGCAGGGGCGTGCCGCTTGTATATTCGAAAAACTCTCCCGGGGCCAGTGTAGGCTGCTGGCCTATGACGCCTTCGCCGCGCACTTCATGGGTATTACCGAATCCGTCCATGATCTTCCAGTAGCGTGATTGCAATTGCACGATCTCGCTGCCGTTATTTTCTATCCGTACATGATAGGCCCATACGTAATGCTCGTCCTCGGGGCGCGATTGTTCGGGCAGGAAGTTGGGTTTGACTTGTACCGTGATCTGGTGCGTGGTTTTTTTGTACATTTTTGGTCTGCCGCTTACAGCGGAAGGGCCGGAGATTAACCCCCGGCCCTGCTTGAATATCAAGAGTAACGAGTACGTTTACTCGAACGTGATCTCGGCGCGGCGGTTCGCGGGTTCGCGCACGTTATCGTCGGTAGCGACCAGGTTTTGATCTTCGCCACGACCGTCAACCTTGATCAGGGCGGCATCAACGCCGCGGTCGATCAGAGCGTCACGCACGGCATTGGCGCGTTTCAGGGCTAGGCGGTTGTTGTAGGTACGGGAGCCGGCACGGTCGGTATGGCCAACCACGTTTACAGTGTTGAGACTGCGGCCTTTGACCTCCTGACCGACAGCATCCAGCACGCTTTCACCGCTGGCGGCTACGGCCGATTTATCGAAGTCAAAGAAGACCAGATACATGGCGTCTTCAACTTTCATCGGTTCGGTGGGTTCCGGCGCGACTTCGGCCACGGGTTCCATGACGGCAGAAGGCTTCACCATGCCTTCCAGAGCATTCATCGCTTCCATAAACTGGTTTTTGCAACCGGCAATATCGGCGGCTTGCCAGTTTTCTTCCTGCTGTTCTATCCAGCAGTCAAAACGGGCCTGAGCGATAGCGGCTTGCTGTGCGGCAACTTCGCGAGCGCCCAGATCGAAGGCGACAACCAAGCGACCACGAGCCGTGCTCAGTTCTTCCATGTGCTGCGGGTTCAGATTCCAGTCGCTGATCGGCTCGGGCATCACCACTTCACCGGCAGCTGCGGCCAAACCCTTGCGTGCGAAGTGCAGGGCGTCCGGATAGTCGAACATCTCGTTCAGTTCACGGTTGGTGTAATCGCGATATTCACCGGCGAGGTATTGGGTGAAGGGGCTGCCTACGGCTTGCGCTTCATTGAGGGCTTTCACTTCGCTGTGTGCTTGATAGTTCGAGCAGGCACCGAGACCGATGACACATGCGCCGAGAACGAGGCCGCGAAAAACTTTCATAACGTATGCTCCTTAAACGTGGACATGACCTCTGGGCGCTGATGCGGTTTTTTCCAAAAAACCGCGCCACAGGGCATATGATTACTACCTAACCGCTTCTTTTTTATAAAGAAAGGCGATTGGAAGTAAAGGATTCTTTCCACAGGTTTCTGGAGAATGTGTCTCTAGTCGTGGGCAGGAGAGACTGTTTACGAATATGTAAAACAAAGTGCTGTTTACTGTTTCTGCCCTTTTAAACGGGCGTTTTGTTGTCAGGGCTTGCGGCTCCGTACCTGTGCGTTTATATGTGATGCGAATTGCGGGCGTAGCTCAGTTGGTAGAGCGACAGCTTCCCAAGCTGTAGGTCGCGGGTTCGAGACCCGTCGCCCGCTCCATCCCGACCTTCCAGATGTTCAATTAAAATGGGCGGCGCCATATTTTTACCGTTTGCGAGAGGTAAGACCTCTTGGCGTTCAGGAGTTTGACCTTTATATAGTCACCGAGTGCGGGCGTGGCGGAATGGTAGACGCAACGGACTTAAAATCCGTAGGGCCTTGGTGCCCGTGGGGGTTCAAGTCCCCCCGCCCGCACCATTACTTGCCGTTAAACCGTTGCCAGGATGATCAGAACGATTCCGCCGATCATGGATAAAGCCAGCAATTTTTGCACGGCTCGATCGCTTTTCCATACAGGGTCGAAATTTTTTTCGTGAACCGTCCGTGAGTGCCTGACCACTTGCATCATCGTTGCCATGATAAACAGGTATGAGAGCAGATAAATCTTGTCTGTCATCAGCATATAGTCGACTTCCGGCAGGCCACTGGCTGAGGTCAGTTGCAGGGCTACGAGAGTTAGCAGGGCGGTGATGGCCACGCCCAGTCGGCCTTCGATATAGGCAGGATGCAAGGAGAGCACGAGCGCCGTGCAGATGATAATCAGAATGACAGGCAGAAAGATATTTAAGCCTGTTGCCATCCAGGGGCGCTCGACTGTGATAGAAAAACGGGCGCGGGAGTAATCCGGAGCTTTGGATGACCGCAGGTCGCCAAAACTTGTCGGATAGCTGAAGTCCGCGATTTCAAGTCGCGGCTGGCGAAGGTTAAATCCTGGGATATTGATCGAAGGGTTGAGTGTCAGGGGCGCGGTTGACGTATCGGGGACATAGACGAGATCTTGGGTTTCATGCTGGTTGTCTTCCAGAACGACATCCAGAAACTGCCGGTCAAACGGGAATCGTTTCAGCGAGAATTTAGCGCTGAACTTCCCTTGGTCACGAATAATCATGTACAGGCTGCCGTCCGGCATTACCTGAGGTTTGTCGAAGATATTTGTGCGGACATGGTCGGCGGGTTCGAACATATTGATAAACTCGGCGGATTGCGAGGGATCGATATCGGGGTTTTTCCAGCGGAACCACATATATAAGTCAAGGCGGTAGCTATGGGTTTTGAGGTCGATTTCCTGAATATCCGCGATATAAACGCCAATTGCGATTTCATTATGCGTACTGGCCATAGCTTGCGGGCACGAGATGCCATATCCGAGCAGGAAAAAAAGCAGCAGGCTGGGGAGGAGGCGCATAATATATCCTGATCAATAATGGGCGAGGGGTGCTGTTATAAAAATGATAGGGTCAGGGCTTGGGGCTGACAAGAGTTATCGCTGCAATCGATTGATTATGTAATACAAATTGGGCATAGCTCTTGCGTCGCGGCGAGGGCTTGTTTATCTATAAGCCGCTCCTAATACAACCATACACATAATTTTAAAAAAGTTTATTTTGGGGCTGGCGAAACTAAACTGATCAGTTTATCTCATTATGAATTGTATCAGAGTGCAAGGGGCATACATTTACATGAAAAAGCGTTTTTTGATCGTATTCGTCCTGATGGCGGTTGTGGCAGGGGGGCTCTATGGTTATCAGCTTTTTGTCAAGAAGATGATGGGGCAGTTTTTTGCCGCGATGGCAAATCCGCCCCCGGCTCCTGTCGCCGTGGCGGAGGCGGTTTCGATGCCTGTGCCGCGCACGCTTGAAGGTATCGGCACGATCACGGCCGTGCGGCAGGTGACGATTTCGCCCGAGGTTTCCGGACGGATCAGCGAAATTCTTTTTGAGGCGGGGCAGAGCGTGGCCCAAGGTGACATTCTGGCGCACATGAACGACGATCAGGAAAAAGCCGATCTCGAAATTTACCGCGCACAGGCCAAACTGGCGGAATTAAATCTCAACCGTTCCAGCAAGCTTGTCGACGTGGCATCGCCGCGCAGCACGGTCGATCAGTACAGAGCCTCTTTGGATGAGGCAAGAGGAGCAATTGCCCGGACGGAAGCGCAGATTGCAAAAAAGACGATTGCGGCGCCGTTCGATGGTGTTCTGGGGATACGCCAGATCAACCTCGGTCAGTATCTCAACCCCGGAGAGCCGATGATAACACTGACAGACCTTTCCGAACTTTTCGTCAACTTCACCTTGCCGGAGCAAACTCTGGCTGAGCTGAAAACCGGGCAGGCGGTGTCCTTGACCGTTGATGCATATCCGCAGAAAAAATTCGCGGCGGTCATCAACGCAATCGAGCCTCAGGTGGGGCAAGAGACGCGTACTGTGAAGGTGCAGGCCAGCATGAAGAACCCGGACAATCTGTTGTCACCCGGTATGTATGCCAAAGTCAGGGTGTCGCTGCCGCAGGGTGCGCCCGCTGTAATCGTTCCGGAGACGGCTGTCGATTTTACTATTTATGGAGACTCTGTCTATGTTTTACGGGTTCCTCAGGATGCAGCCCAGCAAAAGAACGAGCAGGGCGATGCTTTGTTTCAGGCTAATCGCGTCTACGTCAAATCTGGCGCGCGATTTGATAACAAGGTGGCTATTCTTGAGGGGGATATTAGGCCCGGTGATAAGGTTGTTACAACGGGGCAGCTTAAAGTGAATCCAGGGGCTTTGGTCAAGATTGCGCCTGTCGACGGGTTGGCAAAAAATTATGAATCGATCAAGGACAACATTCCCAACGAATAGGCTCTGGACGAAAAAACCTCTGGAAGGATAGAGGCTGCGCATATGGTTTTTACCGATATTTTCATCAAAAGGCCTGTTTTGGCATTTGTACTGAATATCCTGATCCTATTGGTCGGGTTGCGGGCGGCTTTCGATTTGCCTGTTCGGCAATACCCCGAAATAGAGCAAGCCGTGATTACGGTGACGACCGGTTACCCCGGGGCGTCCCCCGAATTGATGCAGGGGTTTGTCACGACCCCGATCGCGCAGGCGATAGCCACGGCCGAAGGGGTTGATTTTCTGGTTTCGAACTCGCGGCAAGGCAGCAGTTCCATATCGGCTCACCTCAAGATCAATGCCGACTCCGATAAGGCCATGACCGAGATCATGGCCAAGATCAATCAGGTCAAATACCTGATCCCCCAGGAAGCCAATGATCCCGTGATTCTGAAATCCACGGGCGAAATCACGGCAATCATGTATATAGGGTTTGCCAGTGATGAATTATCAACGCCCGCTATTACGGATTACCTGATCCGCGTGATCCAGCCGATGTTGGCGACTGTTGAAGGTGTTGCCGGGGCCGAGGTCATCGGCGGGCAGACGCTGGCGATGCGCTTGTGGCTCGACCCGGACAAGATGGCGGCGCGCAAGATTACGGCTACTGATGTGGCCGCCGCTGTGCGGGCGAATAACTATCAGTCGGCTCCCGGGCAGATGAAGGGGGCTTATATCGTCACCAACATCGATACGAATACCGACCTTCTCAGTGTCGAGGAGTTCAGGGATCTGGTGGTAAAGTCAGTCGATGGCAGCGTTGTACGCATGCGCGATATTGGCGCCATTGAGCTGGGGGCAGCCAGTTATGACCAGAGTGCCTTGATGGATGGTAAACGCGCTGTCTATCTCGGGGTTACCAGCACGCCGACTGGAAACCCTTTGGAAATCGTCAAGGATGTCAGGCAAGTACTGGAGGATTTGAAGCCCGGCATGCCGCCATCGATGCACGTCGATGTTCCATTCGATGTGACCGTCTTTATCAACGCGGCCATTCATGAAGTCGTTAAAACCTTGATGGAAGCGGTTTTGATCGTGGTCATTGTCATTTTCCTTTTTTTAGGGTCGGTGCGCTCGGTGGTGATTCCGGTGGTGGCGATACCGCTGTCTATGATCGGCGCCGCCTTTGTCATGCTGGCTTTGGGGTTCTCTATCAATCTGCTGACCCTGTTGGCGATGGTCATGGCCATCGGCCTTGTTGTTGATGATGCTATTGTGGTTGTGGAGAACGTTTTTCGTCATATTGAAGAGGGCAAAACCCCGGTTCAGGCTGCCATTCTGGGGGCGCGAGAAATCGTCGGGCCGATCATCGCGATGACAATCACCTTGGCTGCCGTTTACGCGCCGATAGGTTTCATGGGTGGGGTCACAGGGTCATTGTTCCGCGAGTTCGCATTTGCGCTTGCAGGTTCGGTGATCATCTCGGGCGTTGTCGCTCTGACACTGTCGCCGATGATGTGCTCTTTGGTGCTGAAGCACGGCATGAATGAGGATGGGTTCGCCAAGAGAGTGAATGACGCCTTTATCAGGATTGAAAATTTCTATGTCCGTCGTCTGAAGGGAACGCTGGATTACAGACCCGTCACAATCTTCTTTGCGGCGTGCATTCTGGGTCTGCTGGTTTTCATGTTTATGGGTGCGCGTAAGGAACTTGCCCCCGAGGAAGATCAGGGTGTGGTCGTTACGGCCAGCAAGGCGCCGCAGTATGCGAATATTGACTATTCTATGAATTATGCCAAGGACATGGAAAGGATATTCAAGGAAACTCCGGAGGTCGCTTCGACGTTTGTTCTTTCAGGCATGGATGGCCCATCTAACGGTTTTGGCGGTTTTACGCTTAAGGACTGGAAAGAGCGTGATCGCAGCGCGATGGAGATCCAGCAGGATATCCAGCAGAAGGTTGATGCGATTGAGGGTATGATGGTATTTGCCTTTTCTATTCCTCCGTTGCCGGGTTCAAGCGGCGGTATGCCGGTGCAAATGGTGATCCGCAGCACGGAAGGGTATGAATCGATTTTTCGTGTCATGGAGCAGCTTAAGGAAGAAGCCCGCAAAAGCGGTATGTTCATGATCAGCGACAGCGACCTGAATTTTAATACCCCGGTGGTTGAAATAGAAATCGACCGCGAGAAGGCGAACCAGATGGGTGTCACGATGCAGGGAGTCGGCGATACGCTGACCTTGCTTCTGGGCGGCAATTACGTGAACCGGTTTAATATGGATGGGCGTTCTTACGATGTCATTCCGCAGGTGCCGCGTCGTGACCGCATTACGCCTGATGAACTCACCAGCTATTATGTGCGTGCGGCAAATGGGGACATGGTGCCGCTGTCGACGCTGGTTAAGGTGACGATGCGTAACCAGCCCGATAAACTTGTGCAATTCAACCAGTTGAATTCCGCCACATTCTCTGCTGTACCGTTGCCGGGCGTGACCCTTGGGGATGCGGTGGCGTTCCTTGAAAGCAAGTCCCGCGAGTTGCTGCCGGACGGATATAGTCATGACTGGATGAGCAATACGCGCCAGTACGTGCAGGAAGGCAATCAGTTGATAGTAACCTTTATGTTTGCGCTGGTCGTGATTTTTCTGGTGTTGGCGGCGCAGTTCGAAAGTTTCCGAGATCCTCTGGTGATTATGATTAGTGTGCCTTTGGCTGTGACAGGAGCGTTGTTGCCGATTTTTCTGGGAGCGGCAACTCTGAATATCTATACACAGATTGGCCTGGTCACGCTGGTGGGGCTGATCAGCAAGCACGGGATTCTGATGGTTGAATTTGCTAATAAAGCGCAGGTCGAAAAGGGCTTGGACAGGCGTGGGGCTATAGAATTGGCTGCCCGGGTGCGTTTGCGCCCCATATTGATGACGACCGCTGCGATGGTGGCGGGGTTGCTGCCCTTGGTCGTGGCTGACGGGGCGGGGGCGGCCAGCCGTTTCAACATCGGCCTTGTGATTGTTGCCGGTATGCTGATCGGGACACTATTTACGCTGCTCATTTTGCCCTCGTTTTATACCTTGATTGCCAAGGATCATAAGGCTTCTCGTACTTCCCGCCGGAACGAGGAAATCAGCATGCTTTAAGGCATAGAAACCGACTCACTTTTCTGTTAAACTCCAATATGATGCTATTCGATCTTGAAGTTCTGACGGGGCACTCTATTTCCATATAGTCTTATGTGTTTTTTTAACCTTTTTGCTTAAGGTTAAAAGGTGCCCTGAGGGGTATGTGCAAGTACTTCTTTTGACTGTTGTGTATCTGGGGCAGGTCTGCCCGCGAGCTTTTAGGGGCTTCTGATGAGTAAAAGTGACAATTTTGAGCATTTTGAGATTCTGGCGCCGGATGACATCCCCGCCGTTGCTCGGGATGCTCATAAAGATCAGAGCGACAAGGCGGCTGCGGCGGCCAAGGCGCTTGTTTCTCAGAAGACCGGGCACCTCAAGCAGGGTGGCGGGGCGGCCGGAGCTGATGGCAAGGGGGGGGGGAGAATTGGCGACCGTCTGGTCGCCAAGGGCATGATCACGGAAGACCAGTTGAATGTGGCCCTGCAGGAGAAAAAAGTTTCCGGCAAGCTTTTGGGCGAAGTTCTGGTTGATTTGGGATTTGTTAGCGAAGATGCCCTGACGGCGTTTTTAGCGGAAAGCGCGGGTTTTGATGTTTTTGACCCCAAGCATACGTTGATTGATGGAGACGCGCTGGAGCTGATGGATAAACAGACAGCGCAAAAATACCAAGTACTGCCCGTTTCGATCAACCGTGAGGAGGCCGTCATCGCGATGGCCGATCCATACGATATCATGGCGATGGATGCGTTGCGCCGTATGGTGCCTAAAGGCGTTATGATCAAGCCGCAGGTGTCTACACCCTCCGTATTGTCCGAGGCGATTGATGCGGCTTATGGCTACGCCAGCTCCATAAACGCGATTTTGAAAGAGCTGGAAGAGGGTAAGGCCCCCGATATCACAACACTTAAGGACAATGAGGCCTATACGCACCCGATTGTTCGCCTTGTGAATGCCTTGGTATTTGACGCTGTGAAGCTGGGTGTTTCAGATCTCCACTTCGAGCCTGAAGAGAATTTTGTACGCTTGCGTTACCGCCTTGACGGCGTTCTTTACACCGCGCAGATTCTGCATAAGCAGCATTGGAGCGCGATTTCCCAGCGTATCAAGATCATGTGTAACATGAATATCGCCGACAAGCTGGCGCCGCAGGATGGGCGTTTTAATCTCAGCGTTGGCGGACGTGAGGCAGATTTCCGCGTATCATCTTTGCCCACAGTTCATGGTGAAAACATCGTTATGCGGGTTCTGGATCAGACGCAGAACATCATACCGCTCGCCAAGCTGGGGTTTAGCCCCCACAATCTGGAGCTTATCCGCACGGCGCAGAAGCGCCCCGAAGGCGTGATTATTGTGACCGGCCCAACGGGTTCGGGTAAATCGACATCGCTTTATTCGATGATCAACGAGATCAACAGCGTCGAGGTTAATATTCAGACGCTGGAAGATCCTGTCGAATATTCGTTGCCAATGATCCGCCAGACGGCGATCCGTGAAGGGGTATTGGACTTTGCGGATGGTATTCGCGCTTTGCTGCGGCAGGATCCGGATATCATCTTTATCGGTGAAATTCGTGACGGTGTAACCGCCGAGATGGCGCTGAAAGCCGCCATGACCGGCCACCAGGTTTATACGACGCTTCACACCAATGACTCTTTTGGGGCTATTCCGCGTTTGCTTGATCTGGGGCTGAAGCCGGGGATGATCGCCGGGGCGATCATAGCGGTGTTCGCACAGCGTCTTGTTCGTAAAGTGTGCCCGGATTGCCGCGTTGCGCATACGGCAACTGAGGAAGAATGCCATATTATGAAAGTCGACCCGTCCAATCCGCCGACAATTTACAAGGCCAGGCAGGGGGGGTGCCAGACCTGCAAGGGGCAAGGCTATAAGGGACGTATTTCAATTGCTGAAATCTTGCTGATGGATGAAGACCTGGACGCCATTATCGCTAATGGTGGCAGTAAAGCCGATCTCAAAGCCAAGGCTGTAGAAAAGGGCTTTAAAAACATGAAAGACGATGGCATCTTTAAGGTTCTTGAAGGAATTACCACCCTTGAATCTGTTGCCACTGCCGTCGATCTCACAAAATAGTTCTTAGTTCATGGCCAATCTCCGTTACAAGTATCGTGGAATTAATATGAAAGGTCGCCCCATACGGGGCGTGATGGGGGCTGCAAGCGAGGCTGATCTCTATGCTCGTTTGCAATCCTCAGGGATTGAACTGATCCAGTGCAGTTGTCTTGATAAGAAAAAGAACCCGCTTGCGGGCATGTTTGGCATCAAGAAGGTTCAGATTCGCGATTTGATCCAGCTATTCCTGCATATGGAGCAAATGCAAAGCGCAGGGGTGCCCTTGCTGGATGCTTTGGCTGATATTCGTGACACCACAGAGCAAGACCACTTGCGCGATATCATGGCTGAAATTCACCGTGACGTTTCGGAGGGGAGTTCCATGTCCGAGGCTTTGGCGCAACATCCCAAGGTCTTTACCAGCCTTTATATTTCCCTGATCGCGGCCGGCGAGGAAACGGGCGACCTGACATCATCCTATTTGCAATTGATCAAATACCTGAAATGGGTTGACAAGATGCAGGCCAAGGTCAGGAAGGCTACGCGTTACCCGATGATTCTGGTGGCGGTCGTAATTTTGACGGTTGTGATCATGATGGGCTTTGTCGTCCCGCAGATCGTTGGTTTTATTAAAAACCTTGATCAGGAGTTGCCAATATATACGACAGCTCTTATGGCAACATCTGATTTCTTCAAGGCGTATTGGTGGGCCGTGCTGGGGACTCCGATTTTCTTGACTTTTTTGTGGTTCCTATCGCGGCGGCTGTCGGAGGATATCGCGTATAGGCAGGATGTGTTCCTGCTGACGATGCCTTTATTCGGTCCGCTAATCCGTAAAATCAATATTGCTCGTTTTTCCCAGACTTTTGGAGCGCTTTTTGCCAGCGGCATTGATGTTTTGCAGGGGTTGGAACATTCCGGAAAAACCGTGAGCAACCGGGCTATCGTTGATGCTCTGGATGGTGTTCGCGAGCAGGTTAAGGCAGGGGCTCCCCTATCTGAGGCATTTAATGCTTCCGGGGAATTTCCCAGCATGGTTGTCAGAATGCTGAAAGTGGGGGAGGAGTCCGGTAACCTGACGGTGGTTCTGGATCAGGTGGCCGAATTCTACACCGCTGACGTGGATGAAGCTGTCGAAGGTCTTATCGCAATGATTGAGCCTTTCCTAACTGCCCTTCTTGGTGGTATGATTCTCTGGATCGCGGTCGCGGTCTTCGGTCCGATTTACTCCAGCTTCGAAAATCTGGATATCTAGACTCCGGTGTCTGGACACAGATTACGAAGTCGGGGCGTGAAGGGTTTTTCATGTCTGCATCTTTTATGTCGCCCAACCGTACTGTGCTTCTGATTGCGGATGAGGGCTTGTTTATCTATAGCGTGACTGCACGGGCGGCGCGCCTGGTGGATACCGTTCCTTGGGCTACGGAAGGTTTTGTGCCTATGGTGTCTGGGTTGCTCTGTAAGGCCTGTGGCGGCAAGCCTGTACTGATTGTCAATGATATGACCGACCAGTATTTTAAGGGTGGTCAGCGCCTGCCGAACGTTGGGATGATGGATAAGCAGGGGGTCTTAAGGCGTAAGCTACAGGTGGCGTTCCCGAATTACCCGATACGCGGCGCCTTGCAAATGAAGCAGAAAAGGGGGCGAGGGAGCGTCAAGTCAGGAGACAAGGCCGCGAATATAAGGACGTCTGGCGATTTGTACTTATTTGCCGGAGTGCCTATGGCTGAATCTCTGGTCAAGGTGTTTGAGGCTATTCGTGTTTCAATGGTGTCGGTAGCTGGGTTTACCCTGTTGCCTGTTGAAGCTTCCGATATGGTGTATGCCCTTTCTGAAAAGCTGGCGGGCAAGGCGCGTACCCCCAATGAGTGGGCTGTTTTTATAGGCCAGCATCAGAGCGGGGCGCTGCGCCAGATTATTACCCGCAACGGCCAACTGGCTATGACGCGTATAACCACGGTATCGGCGGGCGAGGGGGAATACCAGTCATGGGCTAATGATGTATATCAGGAATTTAAAGCAACGCTGAGTTATCTTTCCCGCTATGGTTTCAGCAATGATGACGGTGCGGATTTGATGCTGGTCTCCTCGCCGGAGGCCGGAGCCGAATTTGAAAAAATGCTGGATATACCCTGTAACTTTAATTCATTCACGGCGAATGAGGCGGCGCGCATTCTGGGTTTGTCGATTGGCATTCAGGAAGAGCCTCGTTTTGCGGATCCCTTGCATGCGGCATGGTGCGGGCGCAAGGTGAATTTCATCCTGAAGATGGATGCGCCGGAGCTTACGCGTATTCATCAGCCCCGTCAGGCGGCCGCAGCCGCCATGGCTTTGCTGATCCTGAGCGGATGCTATTTCGGTTGGCAAACCGCGAGCCAGTCGCAAGCCATGTTGAGTTTAAGATCGGATATTGATGATCAGAAGAGGGTTCTGGGCCAAGCGCAGGCTGAGTACGATCAAGAGGTGGCTCGTCTTGAGTCTTTGGGGTTCGATGTGAAATTGATGCAGGCTTCTCTTAAGACTTTTGCCAGTCTGGAAGAGAACCGTATGGATATTCTCCCCATCCTTAAACGGATTTCGGATGGTTTGGGTGATGAGTTGCGGGTCGATCGCATGACGATCAAGGATCTGGCTTATAATACTGAGGCCGTTTCCGAACTGGATGTCGGGCGTATTGCTGAATCTGTGTCGGCGGGCGGCGATAAGCCGAAGAGGATAGAGGCTATCATACATATGAGTTTCCCGCAGACGATCTCGACGGATGAAGGGCGAAAACAAATAGACGATCTGGAGCGGCGTTTAAAATCCCTGTTTCCCGAGCATATGGTTTGGGTTGAGAAAAATGTTGGCAGTAAAGATTATAAAGAAGTGACGTCTGGCGAGGTCAGGAGGGGGCAAGGCGTGACGGTTGAGGAGCTGGATATGCAGGCAGAGATCAGGATTACGGGGCCGTTGATATGATTGGTTTGATCGGTACGAAGAGACTTGTGATGCTGGCGGTTTTGTTGTGCCTCAATGGCGCGATGGGAGCCGGCGCCTATCTATACCTGATTCCTCAGAACGGGAAACTTGATCAGGAATTGCGTCAACTTAAGTCGAATGTTTCTACCAAGCGTGCGGAGTCTGATAGGTTCCGCCAGGAATTTGACGAAATCCAAAGGGAGAAGGGTAAATTCCAGAGCCTTGAGGCTCAAGGGTTTTTGAGCGATCAGAACCGCGCCTCTATTCAGAAACGCATAGATGTCATTCAAAGATATTCCCGTGTATCTCGCGCAGCCTATAATATTGATCGCAGTATGGCCGAGGACGTTGAAGTCGCTCGCGAAGCGAATCGTGTCGTCGTCAAGAGCCCGGTGAAGTTTGAAATTGATGCGATTGACGACATGGATGTTTTTAGCTTTCTGTATTTGCTTGAGAATGCCTTTATAGGCCATACGGCGATAACATCTTTTGAATTAGAGCGCGTTTTGGATCTGAACGATGTCACCATGCGTCAAATTGGCTCGGGCATGGATACTGTGCTGGTGAAATCATCTGTGCAGTTGGATTGGAAGACTTTGATGAATCGCGACGATGCCGCTTTATTTGGCGTTGCAATAGCAGAGCCAACTGGTGATTGATGCGGGGATGTTTTTCATGATACTTGTCAGAAATAGTAGGAAATATCTTCTTCTGGGGGGGGCGTTCTGTGCAATAGCGATCTGCTCGGCGGTTTACCTTCTCGGGAATATGCCTGCGCAGGCACAGGGTATGGTGGAAAACGTCGCTCCTGCCGCAGAGGCATCGCCCGCAATTCCTGCAAGTGGAGATGTCAACCCCGAGGCTGCCGCGGCGTCCGGGCTGCCGCCGGAAACCCCTGTCATTCCACAGGGGGCAGGGGATTCGGCAGGGGGAGAGAAACAATCGGAGCCTGTCAATGCGCAGCAGGCCGCCGGGTCATATGATAATCTTGAAGAGACCGATTTCAAGGTTTTGGATCAAGCACTCAAGAATATCTCTGATTTACGTACGGATATCATCAAGCCTTTGGATGTTGGTACGGTTGTCTTCACATTGTGGCAGCATAGCTTGCTGCAAGAAGCGAAGCGTTTGCTAAAGGTGCGTCCGGTTGAGCAAGGCGAGGATTTGTCGGGTACGGGGATTGGCATGGGAGGGGGCGCGACAGGAGAGGGGGCTGTTGTTCCGCGTGGCCTTAGAGAATTAAGCCTAAGCGGCATCTTGTTCAAGGGTAAGGATAACTGGATTGTTTGGCTGAACGGCAAACGTCTGGCCCCGGATGCTCTGCCCAAGGAGATCATGGATATTAAGGTAACCGAAGAATATGTGGATCTGAAGTGGTTTGATGCATATAGCAACCTGATATATCCGGTTCGGATCAGACCGCATCAGCGGTTTAACCTGGATAGCCGGATTTTCCTGCCGGGCATTACCGGCGATGCGGCGGCACAACTTCAGTCAGCATCTCAGGCTCAGTAGCCAGTATGTCGGGGTGCGCTCTTTCCATTCGCGATATCCATGTTTCTTACGGGCCGCGCAAGGTGCTGGACGGTCTGTCTCTTGATGTTCCCTGCGGCGAGATGTTTGGTCTGATGGGGCTGAACGGCGTAGGGAAAACCACTATGATCAAATCTGTGATCGGGTTGCGCGATCCGGATTCCGGGCGGATTGACATTCTGGGGGCTGACCGTTTAAGCATGCAAAGCAAGCGTCAGTTGGCGTACTTGCCTGAACGTTTTGATCCGCCGTGGTTTTTGACGGGGATTGAATTCATAAAATTTTCTCTGAGATTGTACAGGGCGCCGTTTGTGTTGTCCGAGGTGGAATCGTCGGCGGCGCAATTGGCGTTGGATCCGGCGGCATTGAGAAACAGGGTTCAGACATATTCCAAGGGGATGAGGCAGAAACTGGGATTGCTGGCGACACTGCTCACTGGGTGCCCATTTTTGATCCTTGACGAACCTATGAGTGGCCTTGATCCACGCGCGCGCGCCTATGTCAAGGACATGCTGCGTACTGTGAAGGGGCAGGGGCGCACGGTTTTTCTGAGTTCGCACATTCTGTCCGATATGTATGAATTGTGTGATCGTGTGGTCGTGTTGCACGATCGTAAATTCTGCTACGAGGGGACGCCGGCAGGGCTTTGCGACTATGGGCAGTCTGACAACATAGAGCGCGCCTTCTTAAATGTGATAGATGGCCGTACGGCGGCATAAGCATTTGGGCGTCAGATAAAAAACTACGATAAATATGTTTTATGAAAAAGGTGGGGGATTCACTTGATGTCTGAACTCTGCTAGAATCATTTAGCATTTAAACCTAATGGCGGTTTCCGCCTCCACGAATAGAGGAATGATAAGCGATGGCATCAGTTCAGGATGATCATGATGATCTTGGTATTGATCAGAAGATGGCTGCTGAAAGCGATATTGTCGATGTCGATGGTATTGACGAGCCACTGAGCGCAGCCCCGTTGCGTGGTGGCGATTACGATGATGCTGAGGATGATATAGAAGAGGGAATGGGGCAGGATGAATATCCTCCCGTGCCAAGGAAATCTTCCGGAGGCATAAAAAAAATCATTGCGCCGTTGATGGTTCTTCTGATTGCAGGGGGCGCGGGTAGTTACATTGTTATGAATCCATCGATTCTAAGTGGTTCGCAGGATTCTGCTGCAGGGCAGGCTGGGTCGGCGGTTGCTCCTGTGGCGGTTGTTCAACCATCCCTTCCCGCTTCTTCAGGCCAGCCTCAGGAACTGGTTGTTGCCGACATCCCGCCGCAGCCGTTGGCAAATTTGAATGAGCCTTCTTCCGATGTTGCGTCCGTTGAAGCAGTGCCTGAAATTCTGCCTGAGGTGGCTCCGGAAGCGGCGCCTGATGTGGCCGATGCTGTAGCTGCCGATCCATTGGCCGGCGTTCCGGCGGATCTCGCTGAGGAGGGGACTCGTCAAGCGATAGCGGGCAGCGATGTGGCTGTGACGCCTGAAGCTGTTAATGTAACTTCGTCAAGTGTCGCTCCGGAAACGGCGGCGAGTGCGGATGTAGCGCCTGAGGCTTCTCCGCCTTTGTCAGTCGACGCGGTTGCGCAAGAGACGTCGGCGCCTGAATCTGCCCCGGCTGCGCCAGATACCTCGACGGTCGAGGCGCCGCTTTCTACCGCCGCAGCGCCTGAAGTTCCGGTTAGTGAGCCGACATTTGTTCCTGCGCCTCCTGAGGATGCGGTTTCGGTGTCTGCCGATACGCCGGTGGTTGCTGCTGAGCCTCCTGTTATGAACGTTCAGGAAGTGAATGGCGGGAGTGCTCCTGAAATAGCGCCGCGCACTATAGCCCAGACGCCGCCTGAAGGGGCTGCTCCGGAGGCTGTTGGGGGCGAGGCAGCGTCGCCTGTGGCGCCGCTGCCGACTGCCGAAGCTTCAAACGTATATTATGATTCCCTGTCTCAGGTGCCAAGTAGCGCAATGGCGACCAGTGTTGGGCCGCGTGAACTGAATCCTGTTCTTGAGCCGGCTTCAAAAATGATTGTGGTGAACAAGGATAAGGGCGAGGGTAGCCAGGAGTCTCTTTTGGTATCGGCTAACCGTGCCCTGAAACTGAAACGTTACGATGCGGCGCTTGAGATGTTTGATCAGCTTTACGCCAAGAATAAGCGCGATACGCGTATTCTTATGGGGCGTGCTGTCGCCCAGCAGAATATGGGCTTAAGCGAATCGGCTATCCAAACCTATGAGGAGGTGCTGGCGTTAAAGCCTGATAGTACAGAAGCGCTTGTGAATATGATGGGGTTGGTGCGGGCGCAGTACCCGGAGGTCGCTCTGCGTCGGTTGCTCGATCTTTATTCGAAGCATCCGAATAATGCCGGTATCGCAGCACAGATCGGTGTGACGAATGCCGAGCTTGGGCATTTTGAGGATGCCATGCGTTATCTTGGGATTGCCGCAACACTGGAACCGCAAAATGCGCAGCACCTGTTTAATATGGCGATTGCCGCTGATCGTCAGGGTGATCGTGCTGAAGCGGTCAGGCTGTACGAGCGTTCCCTTGAGGTGGATGCCATGTATGGTTCAGGCGGCAGCGTGCCGCGTGAACGGATTTACGATAGGCTTTCCGTTCTCCGCCGCAGTTGAACGTGCCGGGGATGTCTTTGTTCGATGGATGGCTTGGCCTGCTTCTGGCGATGATAAGCGGTCTATGTCTGGGCAGCTTTGCCTCGGCGGTGGCGGCACGCGTACCCCAAGGGAAGTCGTGGGTATTTTCAGGAGGCCAGTTCTCACGCTCAGCCTGCATGCATTGCGGACATAAGCTGGGGGCATTCGATCTTGTCCCCTTTTTTTCATGGCTGTTTTTAAAAGGGCGTTGCCGTTATTGTCGTCAGGCGATTGGATGGCAATATCCCCTGATTGAGTTATCTTGCCTGCTCATGGCAGTTCTGGTGTATTGGGGTTGGGGATTCTCCTGGGCTTCGCTGTTTATCTTTCTGGCTATTCCGTTTTTGGTGTCTATGTGCGTGATAGATTTGAAGCACATGATCTTGCCTGACCAGTTGAATCTGATTCTGGCAGGATTGGGTGTTGGGCACGTTCTAATATCCTTGCCGCCATCGGTTTCATATGGTGTGGCATGTATGGGGATGGTGATCGGTGCGGCGATATATGCCGGGGTTATCTGGCTGATGGGAAAAATTGTAAGCTGGATGAAGCAGCAACCGGCTTTGGGTATGGGAGATGTTAAATTTATGGCTGTGGCGGGTATATGGATGGGGCTGTCTGCCTTGCCGCTGCTTTTGATGGGGGGAGGGGGGCTGGGAGTGGTTTTGGCGTTGTTCTGGAAAAAAATATCCGGGGAAGAACGCTTTCCTTTCGGGCCCGCGCTGATTATAGCCTTTTTCGTGGTTTTGTTGTTACAAAGCCCGGCGTTAAAGGGTGGTTTTGGGGCTTCTCCCTGACCCGTCCTGCGATTATCCTGTTGCCGGAGGATTCTTCAGTGGCGAAGGATTTTTTTCTTAACCTTCCATTTGGAATTTTCCGGTAAAACATTAATATTGAAGAGTCTTCTCTCTTTATTATCCTAATGGAGGTCACCTTGGATATTACCCAGTTGCTGGCATTTACGATGCAGAACAATGCATCGGATCTCCATTTAAGCCCGAATAACCCGCCGATTATTCGTGCGCACGGCGACCTCAAGAGAATTAAATCTGATCCATTGCGCAGTGATGATATCAGGACGATGCTTTACTCGGTTATGACTGAAGATCAGCGGGCTGATTTTGAACGCGATATGGAGCTGGATTTTGCCATCGCCTTCGGAGAAAAAGCGCGTTTTCGTGTCAACATCTTCACAACCCGCACCGGCACGGCAGCGGTCTTCCGGAGTATCCCTTCATTGATCCCGACGATGGAGGAACTCGAGCTTCCCAAAGTGATGAAACGTTTTGCCGAACTGGAGAAAGGGCTGGTTTTGGTCACGGGCCCAACGGGCTCGGGAAAGTCAACGACGTTGGCGTCACTGATCAACCATATCAACGAAACGGAAGCCCGCCATATCATCACGGTTGAGGATCCGGTTGAGTTCTTTCACACATCGAAGAAAAGCTTGGTCAACCACCGTGAATTGGGAACGGACACCAAATCTTTCCACAGGGCGCTGAAATCCGCTTTGCGTGAAGACCCTGATGTTATTCTCGTGGGGGAGATGCGCGATCATGAAACCATCTCTCTGGCGCTGACCGCCGCGGAAACCGGACACCTTGTCTTTGGTACGCTGCACTCGAATACGGCGGCCAAAACGATTGACCGTATCATAGACGTTTTTCCGACCGGCGATAAAGAGATGATCCGCGCCATGCTGGCAAGCTCGTTGCAAGGGGTCGTGTCGCAAACGCTGCTGAAAAAGACGGGTGGCGGTGGGCGTGTTGGTGCTTTTGAAATTCTCGTTGGTACAAACGCCGTCCGTAACCTGATCCGCGAAAACCAGATAGCCCAGATGTATTCGATGATCCAGACGGGCGCGCGCTACGGCATGGTCACGATGGAGGATGCAATTAAATCATTGCTGGAAGCCGGGATTGTTGATCCGGCCGAGGCCCGCCGCGCCTTGCTGAAAACGACGGACGAGGAAGAAAGCCCGACCGAAGATGAAGGTGATGATGAGGGCGGTAATGTTCAGAAGATGCCGGGTCGCGCAGCGTCTCAGGGCGCGCGCGGTGGCGCAGCGGATGATGAGGGGTATTCGTTTTGACCAGCGCGCCTTTGGTTCTGCGTTATTTTCAGGCCATGAATGATCGTCAGGCCAGCGATCTCTATTTGACTGTGGGGTTTCCGCCTTCCTTGCGTATTGAGGGAACGTTGGTTCATATCCGGCCTGAACCGCTCACGGTTGATGAGATCAATGAAATCATTTCCTCGGTTCTGACAAATCGCCAACGCCGCGAGTTTGAGACGCAAATGGAACTGAATACTTCGCTGGACGTAGGGCGTTTTGGCCGTTTCCGCGTTAACTGTCTGCGTCAAAGACAATTCCCGGCTTTGGTCTTGCGCCGGATCGTTTCCAAAATTCCAACCTTCTCGGAATTGAAATTGCCCCCTGTGCTGGAACGTTTGGCCCTGGAAAAGCGCGGTCTTATCTTGGTAACGGGTATGACAGGGTCGGGGAAATCGACGACACTGGCCTCAATGATTGATTATAGAAATACAAACGAGGAGGGTCATATTATCACGATTGAAGACCCGATTGAATATTTCCATGAACATAAAAAATCAGTCATTACGCAACGAGAAGTTGGTGTAGATACAGAGTCTTACTCTGTGGCATTAAAGAACGTTCTTAGGCAAAGGCCAGATGTTATTCTTGTAGGAGAGATCAGGGATCGTGATGTCATGGAGCAAGCGATGATGGCCTCTGATACCGGCCATCTGTGTCTGGCAACGTTGCATACGAACAACGCTTCGTTATCCATTGAACGGATTGTGAATTTCTTCCCAGAGGATTATCACGCGCAAATCCGCCTGAATTTGTCGAACAACCTGAAGGCGATTATATCGCAGAGGTTGATACCTTCGGCGAAGGGGGGGATGGCTCTTGCGATTGAGGTTATGCTCAATCAGGGGCTGGTGCGTGAGCTTATCCATAAGGGAGAGATTACGAAAATACGCGAGGTGATGGAACAGAATACCCAGCTTGGGATGTGCAGTTTCGACCAGTCGCTGATCCGTCTTTTCAAGGAAGGGGCTATCACCGAGGAGATGGCGCTCTCGCAAGCCGATCAGCCAGGAGACCTTAAGATCAAATTGCAGCAGGTCAAACTCAGTGATGCCGGTTCAAACCGTGAAGTGTTGCGGAGCATCAATACTGCAGGACTTAAGATTTCCGATGATCGCTAGCCGAGGCTGTTAAGGCATCGTTTTGTCTCTGCCATACTTTATGGTATAAATATGCCATACAGGGGTTCCCTGATTCGGGGCGGTCTTCTGGATATTCTCTTCTTCAACGATCCACTGGATACATTCATATCATGACAGAGCAGATTGAGTTCTCGTTTTTACGCCCTTCATTTATGCGTAAGTGGGGGAGGATGTTGGGCTCCACCGCGTTGTCGCTGGCTGTGGCTGTGAGCGTCACGGGCTGTGATTTGATGGATAACCAGCTGAAGACAGATCGTTCTGCGCACCTTGATTTTCAGGATTATCGCGATGCGCTGGCGCCGCGCTCGCCTGAAGAGGATGCAGCCTCTGACGATGGGAGCGCCATCCCCGATTTTCAGAATTATGTGGCGACGCCTACTGAAAATATCAAGCCCATGCCGTTGGTTTCTATATCCGTCAATCAGACTGTGCCGTTGCGAGACGTTCTCTATGAACTGGCCAAGCAGGCCGATTATGATATTGAACTTGATCCGCGTATTTCCGGCTCCGTTATTTTTACCGCTCGTGAACGCCCGTTTGACCTGGTGATCAAGCGTATCTCCGAGATTGCGGGATTGCGTTACAAATTTGAAGAGGACATCGTCCGCGTCGAACTCGATTTGCCTTATCAAAAAAGTTATAAACTTGATTACCTGAGTTATATCCGCAAAAATACCAGCAGCATTAAAAACGATGTGGCGGTTGTAACGGGCGATGGCGCAGGTACGGGCTCGAAGTTTGAGACCGAGGCTACAAGTGAGGCTGATTTCTGGGCTGAATTGAACGCGGGCATTACCCAGATATTGGGGGCGGACGCCAGCAGCGGCCAGATGAAGACGTCGGGGGATCCTCAAATTACGGCGGTAGAGCCGACGGCGGCGCCTGTGGCTCCGGTAGCGGCAACCCCGGTTGAGGGAGCTGGTGCCGGTGGTGAAGGCGCCGATGCCCAGCCTGTTGTCCAGGTTCAGCCCCCGGATGCTACATTGCAAGTTTCGGCGCTGCCTTCCGTCGGAGGTTCTGCCGAGCCGGTTGAGGCCGGGAGCAGCACGTTCTCAATCAACAAGCAGGCGGGCGTGATTTCTGTGATGGCTACAGAGCGCCAGCATGAGCAGTTGGCGGCCTACCTTGATGAGGTAAGAACCTCGACGACGGCGCAGGTACTGATCGAAGCCAAGGTGATGGAGGTCAGTCTTGATGACAAATATGCCGCAGGTATTAACTGGGAGTTGCTGCAAGTCGGAGATTTGGCAGCTGAGTTTACAAACAGCGGTTCGTTGGCACGTCCGTTCCTGTCAGGGGAAACGTCAAGCGAGTCCAATTTTTCATTATCAGTTCTCGGCAACGATGTGACGGCTGCTGTGGATGCTTTGTCCAAGTTCGGGACGGTTCACGCTCTGGCCAGTCCGCGCATGACCGTGCTTAATAACCAGTCCGCCGTGCTTAACGTGGCGAACAATGAAGTCTATTTTGAGCTGGATATTGACGTCTCGTCGACCGATGCGGGTACCCAGATCACAGTCGATAGCCAAATCCGTAACGTACCGGAAGGCGTCCTGATTAACGTACAGCCTTCGATCAATCTTGAAAACCGTACCGTATCAATGGCTGTGCGCCCGACCGTAACCCGGATCGTCGAATTCAAGGAAGATCCCGGTGTTGCCTTCGTTGTGGCGCAGGCGGCGGCGGCAGGATCTGATATCGAGCTTGAATCCGGTATTCCGGTTGTCAATGTTCAGGAAATGGATTCTATCATCAAGGTTTCGTCAGGACAGGCGATTGTTCTGGGCGGTTTGCTTCAGGATCGTGCGACATCGACGGAACGCGGCGTTCCGGTTTTGTCGGAAATACCCCTGTTTGGTAACGTCTTCAAGAACCATACTGACAGCATAGAAAAAACAGAACTTGTGATATTCCTCAAGGCGACGATTATAGATGCCGATGGCGATACGGTCGATCAAATTGACAAAGATATCTATCGCCGTTTCTCAGGCGATCGCCGTCCGCTTGATCTGTAAGCGGAGCCCTTTTACAATTCTCTTCATCCCGGCATAAGCCGGGATGAACCTTATGAGGGCCTCTGATCGAGGTAAAACCATGACTATTCTTTCTCTTCCAGCGATTGGTTATGTTTTGCAGGCTGCAGTTCGTGACCGATTGATCATCTCGCTCCTGATTGTGATCGGTTTAGGCACGGCGCTTTCTGTTTTTCTGGGTTCGGCGGCCTATATCGAGAAATATCAGTTTGTGCTGGTTTTTACGGCGGGCGGTTTACGCATTCTCTCGGTGATGGGGCTGGTGCTGTTTTGTGTATTCTTCATCCGCCGCTCGTTTGATAACAAGGACGTTGATTATCTGCTCTCCCGGCCGATCAGTCGTACCGGCTTCATCCTGTCTCATGCCGCGGCCTTTTCCATGATTGCGGCGGCCTTAGGGCTGGCGTCTTCTTTTGCCGTTTACATGGCGGCGCCCGTAACCTTTAGCGAAGGACATGTCCTTTGGGGTATCAGCCTGATATTTGAATTGATGATCATGGCCAATGCGGCGCTCTTTTTCTCTATGGTGCTGACCAGCGCTTCGACCTCGGCAATGGCGGTTTTTGCATTGTATATCCTCTCCCGCACGATCGGCATCCTGTTGGGGATTATTTCCTCGGGTTTGGCGGCATCGCCGATGTTCAAGGGTATGGCGTTTGTGATGAAATTCATATCCATCATCATCCCGAGGCTGGATCTGACATCGCAGACCAGTTGGTTGGTTTATGGAGCGGGCGATATCAGTCTTGGTTTTATTTGTGCGCAAGGCCTTATTTTCTCAGGCTTGCTGGTGACGGCTGCGCTCGTTGATCTGGTGCGCAGGCAGTTTTGAAGATGAGCCGGATACGAGAACGTAACGCAGTTTATCTTGCCTTCTTTATGGTGTTGGCGCTGAACTTATTTGTCTGGCAGCAGGCTATGCCGATGCGGGCGCAATGGGGCAATGTGCCGCCTGTGCCCTCATCCCCGGCAACGGCGGCGATGTTTGCCTTGGGAGATGAGCAATTCGCTTATCGGGGATTTAGTCTGTTGATCCAGAATTTGGGGGATGCTGGCGGTAACGCGCGGCCTCTGCGCGAATATGACTATACGCGCCTGACAGGCTGGTTCTGGTTGTTGGACAAGCTCGATCCAAAGGCGAATTACATTCCTTCTATCGCGGGTTTTTATTTCAGCGCCAATCAAGATATCGAGGCGCTGGATCCTATCATCGACTACCTTGCCGAGGTAGGGGTGAGACCGGTGAAGCAGAAATGGCGCTGGTTGGCGCAGGCTGTCTATCTGGCCCGATTCGTCCAGAAAGATTACGACAAGGCGCTGATTTTGGCGGAGCGTTTGGCGGCGCTGGATTATGAAGATATGCCGACATGGACAGATCAGATGCCGGCATTTGTCAGAATGCAACAGGGGGACAAGGAAGGGGCTTATAACATCATGATCAATGTCCTTAACTCGGAAGTCCGCTCTTTGCAACCTGCTGAAATCAACTTCATGCGTGAGTATATCTGTGACCGTATCCTAAAGCCTGAGGAAAAGCTGACAGACCCCCTCTGTACGCACCAGCCCTGAGGGCCTATATTTTTCCTAAGATCATCTGATACGGTGTGCTCATGGACGTCTTGCGTTTTTCAATACCTGAAATTCTCTCATTACTGGGGGTGGCGCAGTGCGTGTATTTGCTGGTGTATATGTTGTTTCGTTCCGGCAGCCTGCGCAGTGTTTTCCTCCCTGCGCTTTATTTCCTGATTTTGGGACTGGCCTTTAGTTTTGATTTTGGGCGGGCTTCTGTTGCGCCACTGATACCGGGGTTTGATCTCTGGCAGGCTGTGGCGTGGTTTATGGGGCCGCCGCTCAGCGTGCTTTTGATCCTGCAAATCCTGCAATTGCCAACGATGCCGCCTTTGCGCCATTTCTGGGTTTTGTTGCTGATGCCGGTGGCGGTGCTGCTTTCTTATGCCATTGCCCGCACATATAATAGCTGCATGGGCTGGTTGTCCTGTCCGCCGCTGGCGGATTGGCTGGTGATTACAGGGTTGCTGGCGGGGCTGACCAGTCTGGCGGCGATATGGGGGCAGCGTGGTAAACTGGAAACTCTGCACTACGAAAAGGCGGGGCGAGATCGTTACTGGCTGATACTGACGCTGGTTTTCATGAATCTGTGTTTCCTTGGCTTGATGCTGATGACTTTGACCCCTGTGATTTCAGAAGATCAGGCCGTTCTGGCGCGGACGTTTCTGGGGCTGGGGTTTGTTTATGTTGCGGGCACCAGCCTGTTCCGAATCTATCCGCAGGCAGTAATCCTGATCCAGCGGCAGGAGCGCCGCGCCGCCACGACGCCGCAGGAACAGGATCTGGCCGTTAAAATCAGCGCCTTGATGCAAGTGCAGAAAATTTATCAGGAGCCGGAGTGCAACCGCGCTTCTCTGGCGCGGGAACTCAATGTCCCTGAAGCCACGCTCTCTCGCGTGATCAACGCGCAATTCGGGCGCACGGTGCCGCAGTTCCTGAATGAGAAAAGAGTGGAAGACGCCAAGCAGCTTCTGGCCGACACAGACGCGGCGGTGAAGGTGATCGCTTCGGAAGTGGGGTTTAGTTCGCTGGCATCGTTCAATCGCGTTTTTCGCGACGTCACAGGCGAGTCGCCCAGCGCATACCGAGCCACTTATTCCATAAAGAATACGACAAATAAGTAATCATTACGTTAATTCAATTCATCATTTGTGCAAAATGAGGGGTGTACGCGCTTTAAGTTAAGGATCTGTTTAGAAAAAGTGATGCACTGTCGAAGAATGGGGATGAACTACCACGGCAATCATGTATAATTTTGCGTGCTGGTTCTCAGCTTCTGTAACTCAAAGAAACATCTCTCGTCTCACTCAAAGGAGAATGAATACCATGGAAAAAACAAAACTGACCCATGACCGGTCACAGGCGGGCTTTACGCTCGTCGAGTTGGCGATTGTCATGATCATTATCGGTCTGTTGATTGGCGGTATCCTGAAAGGTCAGGAACTCATTGCCAACGCGCAGATCACCGCGACGTCCTCGCAAGTCAAGGCGATTGAAGCTGCTATGACGACCTTCCGCGATTCCTACAACGCTGTGCCTGGTGACTTGTCAAACCCGACGGCCAGGTTGCCGAACTGTGCGGCAGCCCCTTGCAACCAGGCGGGAGACGGAAACAACCGTGTTGACGATGTTTCTCCTGGGGTGACACAGGTTACAACTAACGAGAATGCGACATTCTGGACGCATATGGCGGCTGCCGACATGATTGGTGGCGTCAGCGCGACCTCCACCGATGTGGCTGCGTGGGGTGGGCAGATTCCGTCTGCTGAGACGGGCGGCGGCTTCACTGTTGGTTACGTTGCAGGCGCGGCTAGCATTGCCGCGGAAGCAGGCAACCCCGTTGCTGGTCACTATCTGGCGCTTCAACTGGAGCCTGGAACAGCAATTGCTGCCGCTGCAGGCCTTGCCCTGACTCCGGCGCAGGCTGCCCGCATTGACCGTAAACTGGATGATGGTGTTCCGGGTACGGGGGGTACGCTGGCTGCAGGTAACTCAGGCGCTACAAACTGCTGGACGGCCGGCCCGCCGACTGTTTACAACGAAGGTCAGGTCGGTATTCTGTGTTCTTTGTACCTGCGCATTCAGTAAGCTGAAACAGAGCAAACAAAAGGCCCGGAATTACCCGGGCCTTTTTCTTTGTGTTTTTTGTGCCTTGCGTTTTGTCTCAGGCGGCTTTTTCCAGACGTCCCTGCAGGGCCGCAATAACGGCATCGCCCATCTGCGATGTGGTGATCGGCTGGCAGCCTGCGGCCATGATGTCGGGCGTGCGGTAACCTGCCGCCAGCACGGCCTTGACTGCCTCCTCTGTTTCAGTGGCCAGATCTTCGTGGTTCAGCGAGTAACGCAGCGCCATGGCAAAGCTGAGGATCGATGCCAGCGGGTTGGCTTTATTCTGGCCTGCGATATCGGGGGCCGAGCCGTGGACGGGTTCGTACACCGCCGGGCGTTTTCCGGTGGCCGGGTTCACGGGCCCGAGCGAGGCCGAAGGGATCATGCCGAGGCTGCCCGTGAGCATGGAGGCTTCATCCGAAAGGATGTCCCCGAACAGGTTGTCGGTGACGATGACATCGAATTGTTTGGGGTTGCGCAGCAATTGCATGGCGCAGTTGTCGACATACATATGCGAAAGTTCAATCGTGCCGTATTGCGCCTTGTGCAGGGCGCTGATTTCCTCGCGCCAGAGGACACCCGATTTCATGACGTTGGCCTTATCGACCGAACAAACCTTTTTCCGGCGTTTGGCCGCAAGTTCAAAAGCGACATGGCTGATACGGCGGATTTCCGACGATGTATAGACTTGCGTATCGATGCCGCGGCGTTCGCCGTTGCCGATATCCTCAATCAGTCGGGGTTCGCCGAAATAGATGCCGCCAGTCAGTTCCCGCACGATCATAATATCAAGCCCGCGCACGATATCAGGCTGAAGCGTGGATGACTCCAGAAGTTCGTCGAAAGCCTGCGCCGGACGCAAATTGGCAAAAAGGTCGAGTTCTTTCCGCAGTTTCAGCAGACCGGCTTCCGGGCGCAGATGGTAATCGACGGAGGCCCATTTCGGGCCGCCCACGGCACCCAGCATGACGAAATCGGCAGCGCGGCATTTGGCTATCGTGCTATCGGCAAGGGGTGTGCCGTAGCTGTCGGTTGCAATCCCGCCGATCAGATCTTCGCTGACCGAGGCTGATAGCTTTCCCTGATTGTTGTAATGGGCGACTATTTTTTTAACTTCGCCCATGACTTCGGGGCCAATCCCGTCACCGGGAACGAAGAGGATGTTGACTGTGCTCATAGTGCTGTCCTGTCTAGGCTGATTTCAATATCCACGGCTTGTCGGCCATAAGGGATTGTTCGTGAGCGGTGATCGCCTTCTCTTTTTCCAGCGTCAGGCCTATATCGTCGAGGCCATTGATCAGGCAAAGCTTGCGGAATTCGCCGATCTCGAAGGTGAAAATATTCACGCCATCGCTAAGGGTTTGCGTCGATAGATCGACCTCAATCATCTTTCCTGCTTCAGCGCTTTTCATGAGAACATCTACCTGTGTGTGCGGCAGAATAACAGGCAGAATCCCGTTCTTGAAACAGTTGTTGTAGAAGATGTCTGCAAATGAGGCGGCGATGACGCAGCGAATGCCGAAATCCAGCAAAGCCCACGGCGCGTGCTCCCGGCTCGATCCGCAACCGAAATTCTCCCCGGCGACAAGGATTTCGGATGTACGGTAAGGGCTGCGGTTGAGGACAAAGTCTGGCCTTTCCTGTCCGTCATCACGATAGCGAATATCGTTGAACAGGTTTTTTCCTAAACCTGTCCGTTCGATTGTGGTCAGGAATTGTTTGGGAATGATCATGTCGGTATCGACGTTGATCAAGGGAAGGGGGGCGGCGACCGCCTTGAGTTTCGTAAAAGCTTTCATGGGTAGACTCAAGCAGGGTCAGCGATCTTTTTCAAGCCGTAAAAAACCGAGCAAGCCACCGCCCTGATTGCCGGATACGGAGATTTGCAGTTGCTCTTCCTTCATTTTTACGTATTTCTGCAATAATTTGCCGCTGAAAGCTCCGGCATATTTCTTGGCGGGGTCGTCCAGCGCCATCATGCGGCGCAGCACATCGCGCGGTGTGCGTTGCCGATCCTGATGAGGGCGGAAAATCAGGTCTCCGTCATAGGCGTCGACGAGGCAAGCAACCTGCGCGAAGGTGGGAAGCCGGTCGGCCATATAGTGCTCGGGGCCATTGCCGTCGATACGCTCGTGGTGGTACAGGGTGACGGCATGGCGAACCTGAATGTGCGGGTGGTTTTTCAGCGCCGGGTTACGTTCCACCATCGACTGCAGCATGCCAGTACCAAGACTGGCATGCCTCTTTTGTAGCGCCTTTTCCTCCGGCGAGGGGCGTTCGTAAATCATCCAGATCATCGGGTTATAGGTGGGGTGCGTTTTGCCGATATCGTGGAACATCATGGCCGCTCTGAAATTGTATGCGGCTCTATCGCTAAACCCGAGATATTTAAGGAATCGCGCGCCGTCATGGGAGGCTCGATTCTGGTGCGCCATCATCTGGCGGCCAAACGTTCCTATGCCTGAGGCGTAGCTCATCATGGCCCCGATATAAACGCGATCCCAGGCATGCAGATGTTTTTTCAGCACCGGATCACTGGCGTAGTCATACTGGTCAAGCAGGGTGTCGGATATCAGTGGCATTCAGAACAGGACTCCTGCATCTATCATATCATAAGCGGCTGATATGGATAGATGCCTGCTGGCAGGGAGGTATCACGGCTGCTTCGGCCCCGGGCTTTTGTCTTTGTTTGCGGATTGGGGGGTGGCCAGCCGCTGCCGCAACCGCGTCAGTTCATTGGTTATCGCTGGCGGCGGTGGTGGCGGGGTAATACCCATATTTCTGTCACCTTCGTCAGATTTCAGCCACTCATAAAGGGCTGTACTCACGGGGAGGGCGCCGGGAGGGCAGAAAGTGATCTTCTCCTTGACTTTAGCGCCATAAACAAGGAAAGGCAGCCCTTCGAGCCGATGGACGCGCGGGAATGGTTGGTCGGTTCCCAGCATCTTGCCGATTTGGTCGCTGACAGGCGTGAAATCGGCCTGCAGTTCCGGGTAATCCTGAATGAAGGATTTCTCCGGAACCTCTTTGAAGGCGGCAGCTATTTTCTTTCCTTCTTCGGTGTCTGTGCGTGGCGTAATGGTGTATTCGCCGTTCTTGGGTGTGGCATTGAAGTAGCGGCTTTCAAGCAGGTTCAGCTTCCGTCCTCCTGCCATAAGGTCTATTTTTCCGCTCTGGCGGATAGAGATATCAAACTCAACACCGCGCCCGTGATGCCCGCCATAACCGTAGCTGGAGTTGATATAAAGCGTTTCTCCCGCAGGCAGAGATTTGAGCAATTCAGGGAACTGCTTTCTGGCCGCCGCCTTTATCAGTCTGATAACTTTATCGCAGCGCCTTGTAAAATTTTGATCAAAGTTGGCAATTTCGTTCACAATCTGCAAGCTGCGCCCGCCGGCGATGAAACAGGCATGGGTGTTTTGTAACCGCACACGTTCAAATTCATCTTTAGCTCTGCTACGCCGAGGAGACTTGTAATCTACAGGTGTGCTTGTGCCTCTCTTTTCTATGTGGAAGATAGGTGCGTTGCCCAGATGGCCGCCTGCAAACAGAAGATTGCCGATATGTGATTCTTCTTTGCCTTTAATGAGGCGTCCGTCAGTAGGTGTGAAATGTTGCCCTTTATAGTCGATCGGACAATACATGAAAAATCGGGGGTTTTCTTCAGGCGATAGAAATATCATAGGATATTCGATATAAGCGCGTGGCAAGGTATCGTGCCCCTTGCTGACGACCGTCGCAGGAGAAAGGAGGCCGGTATCCTTTAATACGTCAGGGTGATCGGCCTGAAGATTTTCATGCAGTGTGTAATAGAAGCTCGCCCAACTGCTCTGTATTTCGGATACAAGGCCGTTTGATTGCGGTTTTCTTTCACTGGCGGCCTTGGCCGTTGCGGCAAGAAGGGCCTTGGCGGCTGTCAGGCTTTGCCCCTCAAGTTCAAATAGGGCATTGATGTCTTTGGGGTTGGCCATGATCCTGTTTCCTTGCTATTGCATCTTCCTGACATCCGTCAGTTTTCCTGTGATCGCGGCGGCGGCGGCCATCGCGGGGCTGAGCAAGTGCGTCCGTCCGCCACGGCCCTGACGGCCTTCGAAGTTGCGGTTTGATGTGGAGGCACAGCGTTCTCCCGGCTTCAATCGGTCGCTGTTCATGCCGAGACACATTGAGCATCCGGCATCGCGCCATTCAAACCCGGCGTCGAGGAAAATTTTATCAAGTCCTTCCTGCTCGGCCTGTTCTTTCACGAGGCCTGAGCCGGGGACGATCATCGCTTGTACGTGGCTAGCTATTTTGCGGCCTTTGATGATCGATGCCGCCGCACGCAGATCTTCGATCCTGGCGTTGGTGCAGGAACCGATAAAAACCTTGTCGATTCTTACGTCTTCTAGACTCTCTCCCGGCGTCAGCCCCATATATTCAAGCGCACGTTCCATCGCGGCGCGCTTTGCGGCGTCTTTCTCATCGGCGGGATTGGGAACCTTGGCTGTGATGGGCAGGACATCTTGCGGACTGGTGCCCCATGTGACGAGCGGGGCTATATCTTCCGCAGCCAGACTGACGACTGTGTCGTAGGTGGCGCCGGGGTCAGAGGGCAGGGTGCGCCAATAGGCAACAGCCGTATCCCAGTGCGCTTCTGCCGGGGCCATAGGCCGCCCTTTGATATAATTGAAGGTGATCTCATCGGGAGCAACAAGCCCGGCGCGTGCGCCAGCCTCGATCGACATATTGCACATGGTCATGCGGCCTTCCATCGACAGAGCCCGCACCGCAGAGCCGGCGAATTCTATCACGTGGCCAGTGCCGCCTGCCGTGCCGATCTTGCCAATCACCGCCAGCATCATGTCTTTTGCGGTTACACCGGGGCCGGTTTGGCCCTCAATCATGATCAGCATGTTCTTTGCAGGTTTCTGGATCAATGTTTGCGTGGCCAGCACATGTTCGACCTCCGATGTGCCGATGCCAAATGCGAGCGCACCAAAGGCGCCATGCGTACTGGTGTGGGAGTCGCCGCAAACGATGGTCATGCCGGGCTGGGTCATGCCTTGTTCGGGGCCGACCACATGCACGATACCCTGACGCTTATCTTTCATATTGAACAAGGTGACGCCGAACTCCTTGCAATTCTTTTCCAGCGTTTCCACCTGCAGGCGGCTGTCAGCTTCGGCAATGCCTTTATTGCGGTTTATGGTGGGGACGTTATGGTCGACGACCGCGAGCGTGGCGTCGGTACGGCGAACCCTGCGCCCCGCCATGCGCAATCCCTCGAAGGCCTGCGGCGAGGTCACTTCATGCACCAGATGGCGGTCGATGTAGATCAGGCAGGTGCCGTCTTCCGCGCGTTCAATAACGTGATCGTCCCAGATTTTTTGGAACAGGGTTCTGGGGCCTGCCGGAGATTTTGTTGTCATGGTGGGATTATAGACGGCTGCCCTCCGGTTTCCACGGATTTGTTACAAATCTTAACCTTTTTGCAATGCGGCAAAGCTAGAATAGATTGTAGGGCAGATGTAACGGCTGGGTGGGCATATGGCACGGTATCTTTCTGAAAATGAACAACTTTCCCTGAATCTTGAAGTTGGGTTGCTTTGCAATCGTCGGGGAGAAGTATGTATCGCGTTCGACGATCCGGTTTATGTTCACGCTGATGCGATTTTTGTCGATCCGCAAGATCATACCCTTCATGCCATCATCTTTCAGACGCCCTATTTGATCGCCCATATATCTGACGGCATGCTGGCGGCCTTTACGTCTTCACGGGAGGCTCTGCTCGCTGCCGTTCAGCCCGACGGACAGGTTTTTGAATTGGTGGCCCCGATCATCGTGGGTCATGCGTAATCACATCAGCAAAAGGGAGTCATCACTATGTATGGCAGCCGACTGAAGGATTTTGCAAAAGCCGGGATCGACCAGCGCGAAGGCAGGGCTGGCTTGATTGATCAGGCGTTGAAGCAGATGGGGCAGCCGGAACTGGTGAGTCTGCCAACCGTCAGTTCATCGACCGGGGCGGCGGTGACGGCAGTGATCCGGACACGCTAATTACCTACAAAAAAATCAAAAGCCGCATACACGGTATGTAGAGGGCGCTTGAAAAACTCCGTGTAAGAGCAGCGATGGATCCGTTTTGTAGGTAATAAAAAAGCGCAGAAAATGCTGCGCTTTTTTTGCTATTCTGTGAAAGGGGATTACTCCTTGCCTTCGTTGCGGGCATCTTCATTGGCTGCCCAGCCGCCTGTTTTCTCGGCGATACGGGCGGATTTACCGCGACGGTCGCGCAGATAATACAGTTTAGCGCGACGAACGGAGCCGCGGCGCACCAGTTCAATGCTCTCGATACGCGGGCTGTAAAGCGGGAATACGCGCTCAACGCCTTCGCCATAGCTTATCTTGCGAACGGTAAAGCTGGCGTTGATGCCATGCCCGCCACGGGCTATGCAGACACCCTCGTACGCCTGCGTACGCTCACGGGCGGCATCGCCGGCGCCTTCACGAACCAGGACGTTCACCTTGACGGTGTCGCCGGGCGCAAAATTCGGGATTTTTTTGGTAGCGTATTTCTGAAGCTGCTTGGCTTCAAATTTCTGTAGTGTATTCATAGCGTTAAGCCCTTTTTATGAACCCGGTATCAGGGCAAAGCCCCGGCGGTTCGGTTATCTTTTTCATGGGTATTTTTATACTGACCGGACACCCGTGTCCGGACACGCGGTTTTCTAGCTTTTTTGCCGGTTTTAGGCAAGAAGTATTTGCAAAAGCATAGGAAAATGCTTATAATCTTCAATTATGTAAATATAAAGGGTGTCTCTGTCATGTCTCTGCGATCCAAATTTATAATCCCGGCTTTGTTGTCTACCGCCGCCTTGGTTGGCTGCGATGATCTGCCGCCTCCCGAAGTGAATGCCATGGAATACGCCATGACTAACCTTTGCGTTAGCAAGCCGACGAATAGCCAGAAATGGGCGTGTTTAGCCGAAGGGGATACGCAGGCGCAATATGTCGCCCAAACATTGGAAGGCCGCAAAGTCAGGCTTTCCGACAAGTTGTATGATGCTTGCTACGGCACGTATGTAGGTAAAGAGGGGATTCCGCAGACAGATGATGTATTGATGACGCTGCAGGCTGGCCGCATCAAGGAATGCTTTGCCGGGCTGGAAGCCGTAGCCCCGGCCGACATCAAAGCCGATGTCAAACGGACTGCCGGTTATACCTATAAAGGTTTCCAGACGGTGGGCTTGTAAACCTAATCTATTTCAGTAAGTCAGGACGGCGCGCGGTGGTTAGCTGTGCGCTTTGTTCCTTGCGCCATTTCGCGACTTTTCCGTGATCGCCGGAACGTAGAATATCAGGCACTGAAAACTGCCTGCCGTCTGCCGTTACCCATTCTGCCGGGCGGGTGTAGTGCGGATATTCCAGCAACCCGTCAGCCCCCGCGGAGAAGCTTTCTTCCGATGGCGTTTCCTCGTTACCCATCACGCCGGGCAGCAGACGGATGCAGGCATCCATTAAAATCATCGCCGCCGGTTCGCCGCCGGAGAGTACGTAATCGCCGATGCTGATTTCCTCGAAATCATAGGCATCCAGTATACGCTGATCGACACCTTCGTAACGGCCGCAAAGAATGGTGATGCCATCAGTCTGTGAAAACTCTTCGACTAATCTCTGGTTCAGCACGCGGCCGCGCGGACTCATGTAAATTTTGCGCGTCGTCCGGGGCAGGGAGAGCAGGGCCTTCTCGATAATATCGGCACGCATAACCATGCCGGCACCGCCGCCGAAGGGGGTATCGTCAACGGTTTTATGCTTGTCTTCCGCGAAGTCGCGAATGTTTACGGCATTGAAAGACCACAGACCTTTTTCAAAAGCGCGTCCGGCAAGGGTCTGTCCCAGAGGGCCGGGGAACATCTCAGGGAAAAGCGTAAGGATGTTGATGCGCCAAACCATGCTAATCACACAATCCCGGCGGAATATCGGCCTTGATTAGGTTCCGAGGCATGTTGACCTCCAGAATATATTCATCGGCGAAAGGCAGATAAAAAGTGGGGCCGGACGGCGGCCTGATTTCCAGTAAATCGCCGGCGCCAAAATTATCCACGGCGATGACCTTGCCGACAATTCCGTTGGCTTCCGTCTCAACAGACATGCCGATCAGGTCTTCGTAATAAAATTCGTTATGGTTTTCGATTTCAGGGAGTTTGCTGCGCTCGATCCACAGCTTGGTGCCGCGCAAGGCCTCTGCGGCGCTACGGTCGGTGACTCCTTCGATCTCGGCAATCCAGAACTTATTGGCGGAGTTTTTCATCCGGACGATCAGGGATGTTTCGCCGGTTTCAGATGTAAACAAGGGGCCATGGGCAGATAGCGCCTGAGGGTCGTCCCCGTAGATACGGATACGCACCAGACCGCGCACGCCATGCGCTGTGGAAATTTCTCCAAGGCAGATTCTTTTTTTTATCCCCTTCCCCTCCGGAAGGGGGGCATGGCGAGGGGATGTTTGCATGGAAGTTTCGGTCTGTTTCCTCCCCACCCCATCTCTCTCCCGAAGGGAAAGGGAGTCTGTCTCTTCTTTTATTTTCATCATCACACCTTCGATATTCGCAATTATATCGTTATTCCAGAAACGGATTATATGACAACCATGCTTCTGCAAAAACGCGGTGCGTGCGCGATCCGCTTCTTCTGTATGCTGTTCACTATCAAGCTCAATAATCAGTTTGAGCTCTTCGCAATAGAAATCAGCTATATATGGCGGGACAGGGTACTGACGCTTGAATTTCAGGTTTTCAAAATTGCGGTTGCGAAGTTTGCTCCACAGCATTTTTTCCGCATCCGTCATGGCTTCCCGCTGTTTCTCCCTCGCCCCAACCCTCTCCCAAAGGGGAGAGGGGGGATAAAAGGTGATTACTCCGCAGGCGTTTCAGCGGCAGGCTCTTCCTTCGGAGCGGCGGCGGCTTCAGTAGCAGCCTTGGCGGCCTCTTCAGCAGCAGCCTTTTTCGCGGCTTTCTCTTCCAGACGGGCAACGGTTTTGGCTTTCGGCGCCGATTTTTTCGGGCGGTTGAATTGCGCCGGCATGGGTGTGAGGCCAGCCTTGCCGAGGAAAATCGCGACGCGTTCTGAAGGCTGCGCACCTTGGCTCAGCCAGTATTTGATGCGCTCGGTGTTCAGTACGACACGTTTTTCATTGCCTTGGGGCAGGCGCGGATCGTAAACGCCGATTTTTTCTACGAATTTGCCATCACGGGCGGCACGGCTGTCTGCCACGACGATGTGATAGAAAGCCAGATTTTTGCGCCCCTGACGGGACATTCTCAGTTTGAGGGCCATGTATTTTCTCCTTTAGGTAGCCTTGGTTAAACCGATTATTTCTTTTTCAAAAACGGGTTGGCGCCGAGGAAGTCTCCGCCGTTGCCCGGTAGTCCTTTAAATCCTTGTGCCTGCATGCGTTCGGCCATGATTTCTTTATCCTTGTCGTTCATTAATCCTTGCATCATGCCCGCCATTTTGCCCATGCCCATCTTTTTCATACGCTTCATGACGGTTTGCATCTGTTGCAGTTGTTTGTAGAGCTTGTTCACATCTTGCACGGTCATGCCGCAACCTTCGGCAATCCGGCGTTTGCGCGAGGCGTTCAGGATTTCCGGCTTGCTGCGTTCTTGCGGCGTCATTGAAAGGATAATCGCTTCCTGACGCTTGATGATCTTGTCGTCGACGCCAGCCTCGTCCAGTTTGGACGCCATTTCACCCAGACCAGGCAGCATCTTGACCAGGCTTTGCACGCCGCCCATTTTTTGCATTTGACGCATCTGCATCAGCAGATCGTTGAAATCGAACTGGCCTTTCTGGAACTTGCGCGCCATTTCTTCGGCTTCGTTCTGGTCGACGGTCTCAATCGCTTTTTCGACGAGGGAAACAACATCACCCATGCCAAGGATGCGGCCCGCGATACGGTCGGGGTGAAAGGGCTCCAGCGCATCCGATTTTTCACCTGTACCCAAAAACTTCACGGGTTTGCCAGTGACGGACTTCATCGAAAGGGCAGCGCCGCCACGGGCGTCACCATCGACGCGGGTGAGAATGATCCCACTCAGACCGACTTTATCTTCGAACGCCTTGGCGACGTTGACGGCGTCCTGGCCGGTCATGGCGTCTGCAACCAGCAGGGTTTCCACCGGCTTGGCCAAATCGCGCACCAGTGCCACTTCGGCCATCATCTCTTCGTCGATGGCCAGACGGCCAGCGGTATCGAGGATAACGACATCAAAACCTTCAAGGCACCCGGCTTCCAGCGCGCGCTTGGTAATTTCGGCGGGTTTTTGTCCTGCAAGGATCGGCAGCGTGGCGATATCCGTCTGCGCACCCAACTGGCGCAGTTGTTCCTGCGCGGCAGGGCGGTATACGTCGAGCGAGGCCATCAGCACTTTCTTGCGCTGTTTCTCGCTCAGCATACGGGCGATTTTGGCGGTGCTGGTTGTTTTACCGGAACCCTGCAGACCCACCATCAGGTAAACGGACGGCGGTGCGGTGAATTTCAGCTCTGCGGTTTCACTGCCCAGCATTTCGACGAGGGCATCGTGAACGATTTTGACGACTTGCTGCGCCGGGGTCACGGAAGCGATAACTTCCTGGCCGATGGCTTTGGTTTTGACGGTTTCGATAAAGGCTTTGACGACAGGCAGAGCGACATCGGCCTCAAGCAGCGCCACGCGAATTTCGCGCATCGCGTCATTGACATCGTCTTCTTTCAGGGCGCCTTTGCCGCGCAGCCCTGTGAATACCTTGCCGAGTTTCTGGCCTAATGACTCAAACATCAAAAATCCTCAAAAACATTTTTGCCGCAGTGAGCGTAACTTCGCCGACTGCGGTGTACCCGAAAGCACTGCTTCAAAACGACAGTGTCCCTGAGATTTGCAGGGAAAATAGGGGGTTAGACCCCGGAAGTCAAGGAAACTCGGCGGCTATGCCGGGGGCTGGAAACTCAGGTAATCCCTGATCTTGGCGTTTTTATCAAGGGGCAGGTTCGCGACTGATTTTAAATTACCTGCAATATCAATGGGTTGACTTGAAAGCATCTGGTTCATAAGCAGCTTGCTGAAGATCAGAAAGCGCAGCACTTCGCGCTCTGCGTCGGGCGATGCCGGGTCAATCCGCTGTGTTCCGGTGACTTGGCCCGCCCCGTCGACCACCGGCCTGAAGATTTGACGCAGGATGACTGGATGATCGGTATTATGCCCGCGCATTTGCTCGGCTTGTATGATAAAGACAACACGTCGGGGGTCGTCGCTGACAACAGGCGTCTGCGCGACGATAGCTATTTCGCATAGCGACCCTGGTTCTTCGTGATCGTGGGCTTTGACAACAAGCCCTTTGAGCGCTTTGGCGCTGACCAGCGCTTTCGGGATGTTCACGATTGTATTGCAGACATGGTCGATTGCATTTTTCATGCGCGAGATAACCGATCCGGTGCCTGAAAAGATGCCCATCAGGTTTTCATTGATATACAGATTAAGCTGTTTTCCCCCGTAAACGACCTTTGTCGCGCCGTGGCCGTGGACTTCTTGATGGTTGCCTGAGGTGTTGTAGCCGGCCAGACTGCGTATCTCGATCGCGCGGCTGGAAACGGCGACCTGATAGGCATTGCTGCGCGGCCGGAAAATGTGGGCTAATTCCTGCTGTGAGATTCTATAATCAAGAGATCTTTCATTCAGCCTGATTTTTACAGGGTCGCTGCGTCTTGCCAGTTGGGCAATTGTTGGCGGCCGGGGGTGACCGTCCGGATCCGGCAGAACATTGATGGCGATGCGTAGAATTCCCGCTGCGAGGCGGCGGAGTGCAATATGCATAAAATTAGTCCCTGTTTAGTTTTTTTTCTTATCAGTACAGAAGATTAATGGTGGCTTTTGAGTAACGCAATCATTATGAGAAAATTATAATAATGTTGCGAAAGCGCGATCAGGCGATATGATGGCGGCGTATTTGAAAGGGCCGGGCGATGACGATTCATTTCACGAAAATGCACGGGTTGGGCAATGATTTTGTTGTGATTGACCTGACGCAGGGCGGAGACGCCATCACACCCACTCAGGCACAGACAATAGCCGACCGCCGCCGAGGGGTGGGGTGCGATCAGGTTTTGGTTATGGAATCGCCGCGGCAGCCGCACGCCGACCTTTTTATGCGTATTTACAACCCCGATGGATCTGAAGCGGGTGCCTGTGGCAACGGTACGCGCTGCGTGTCGGCCTTATACATGAAGCAAAAGGGAGCGGATCGCTGCGTGATTGAAACTGTTGCCGGGTTGCTGCCTGCAAAGAAGGTGGGTGATCTGATACAGGTGGACATGGGCGAGCCGCGAACGCGCTGGGATCAGATACCGCTGTCGCGTGAATGTGACACCTTGAATCTCGGGATCCTGCATGGTCGTCAGACGATGACCGAGCCAGTGGCGGTGAATGTGGGCAACCCGCATACGGTTTTTTTTGTCGATGATGTCTCCAGGGTCGATATAGAAAAATGGGGGCCGGAAGTGGAGAACCATGTTCTGTTCCCGCAACGAACCAACGTCGAATTTGCCGAAGTGCTGACGCCTGAGACAATTCGTGTCCGCGTTTGGGAACGGGGGACGGGTGTCACACAGGCTTGCGGTTCAGGCGCATGCGCCACCATTGTGGCGGCGGCGCGGCGCGGGTTGACCGGGCGGAAGGCTGAGATCGTGCTGGATGGCGGCAGTTTGCTGCTGGAATGGCGGGCGGAAGACAATCATATCCTGATGACGGGGCCCACCACATACGTATTTGACGGAATCTTGAAATCCTAGTACAAAGCCGCATGGCAAAAACGGATCCCGAGCTGGTGACTTTTGGATGCCGCCTCAACACCTATGAGTCTGAGGTGATGCGGACTCATGCGCGGAATGCGGGGATCGAAAATGCGATCATTTTCAACACCTGTTCGGTCACCAAGGAAGCCGAACGTCAGGCCAGACAGGCTATTCGCCGCGCCCGTCGTGAAAATCCGGAAGCCCGCATCATCGTCACGGGCTGTGCCGCCCAGATAGACCCTCATGGCTTCGGAGCCATGCCTGAAGTCGATCAGGTGATCGGCAACGACCTGAAGTTAAAGCCTGAGACATGGGGGGCGCCGTCAGAAGAAAAAATCATCGTCAATGACATTATGGCCGTGAAAGAAACGGCAAGTCATCTGGTCGATGGGTTTGAAGGGCATACACGCGCTTTCTTGCAAGTGCAAAACGGTTGTGATCATCGCTGCACTTTCTGCATTATTCCCTATGGTCGTGGTAATTCGCGATCCGTGCCTATCGGCGCGATCGTTGATCAGGTGCGCCACCTTGTGGGGGCAGGCTACAAGGAAATTGTTTTTACGGGAGTTGATGTGACGTCTTACGGTCACGATTTGCCCGGGCAACCCACGCTGGGGCAGATGATGCGTCGGATGCTGGCGCTGGCGCCGGAGTTGCCGCGCGTACGCCTGTCGTCTCTGGATCCCGTCGAGATTGACGACGATCTGTGGCATCTGATCGAACATGAGCCACGTCTAATGCCGCATTTGCATCTAAGCCTGCAGGCTGGAGATGATATGATCCTGAAACGGATGAAACGTCGGCACTTGCGGCAGGATGTAATTGATGTCTGCCGGAAGGCGCGGGCCCTTCGGCCTGAAATAGCTTTCGGCGCTGATGTTATCGCGGGGTTCCCGACGGAAACTGAAGACATGTTTGCAAATACTCTGAAAATAGTCGAGGAGTGCGATTTGACGTTTTTGCATGTCTTCCCGTATTCCGAGCGTGAGGGAACGCCTGCGGCCCGCATGCCGCAAATCGATCCATCTGCCCGCAAAGAACGAGCTGCCCGCTTACGTGAATTGGGTGACAGGCAATTGCATCAATTTATGAGATCTCAGTTGAATCGGCGGCGACAGGTGATTGTCGAGCAGAACAGCGTTGGTCGCACCGAGCATTTTGCTGAAGTTCACCTTGATTTCCTGGCAGAGCAGGGATGCCTCCATGACGTTATGATTACGCGTCTGGAAGGCGGAAGATTATATGGAGAGCGTATCTGATGTTTACAGGTATTATCATAGGAACCGGCAAGGTTATAGCGATTGCCGAAGGCAACAAAAGCCGCCGTGTTACGTTGAGCACGGATATCAACATTGCTTCCCTGCAAATTGGCGCGTCTGTGGCATGTGATGGTTGTTGCCTGACGCTGGTTGAAAAATCACGGGATACGCTGACATTTGATGTCGCTGCCGAAACGATGGCGCTAACGACCTTGAAAAACTGGGATATCGATACGCTGATAAACATTGAGACATCACTGCGCCTAGGCGATGAACTGGGCGGTCATATGGTTTCCGGGCATGTCGATGGTGTTGCTCTTGTCGAAAGCGTCAGGCCGGATGGAGATTCTTGGCGATTCGAAATCCGCGTGCCAGATTATTTAGCCCGGTATATTTCTCCCAAGGGTTCTGTGGCGTTGAACGGCATATCGTTAACCGTTAACGAAGTCGAGGGTTCTGTTTTTGGCGTTTGCATCATCCCGCATACCTGGAAAGTTACGAATATCCATCTTTGGGATGAAGGGACGCAAATCAATCTGGAAGTCGATCAATTGGCTCGTTATGTAGCGCGTATTTTGGGGCGGGATGCGGCATGATAAACGCCATAGAAGAACTGATCTTAGAAATCGCACAGGGGCATATGGTTATCCTGATCGATGATGAGTCGCGTGAAAATGAAGGCGATCTGATCATGGCGGCTGCGCATGTGACGCCACAGGCTATAAATTTCATGGCGCGTTTTGGCCGTGGATTGATCTGTATGCCAATGGCGGGAGAGATGATAGATCGCCTGGGTTTGCCGTTGATGGTGGAAGATAACCAATCAAGCCAGCAGACCGCCTTCACTGTTTCCATCGGCGCCCGTTACGGCATAACGACTGGAATATCGGCGGCTGATCGCGCCCATACGATAGCTACAGCCGTGTCGACGGAGTCATCGCCCTCCGATATCGTCAGTCCCGGCCACGTTTTTCCGCTGCGGGCCCGGGAGGGTGGGATTTTTAATCGCCAAGGGCATACAGAAGCTGCTGTCGATCTGACTCGTATAGCAGGCCTTCCGCCAGCGGCCGTAATCTGTGAAATCATGAACGATAATGGCAGTATGGCGCGATTGCCGGAGCTTCTTGATTTTGCCAAGATGCATGGATTGAAGATTGGAACGATCGCAGGATTAGTGGAATACAGGCAGAATCTGGAGAGAGGGCAGGCCGCATGACAGACCGTGTTTTGATTATTGAGGCGCGTTATTATAATCACATCAACGATATGTTGCTGGATGGCGCGCGCAAAGAGCTGGTGCGTCATGATGTCGAACCCACTGTCGTAACGGTGCCGGGCGCGCTGGAGATTCCGGCGGCGCTCAATTTTGCCATTACAAAGGGCGATTATGCCGCATTTGTTGTTCTGGGCTGCATTATTCGCGGTGAAACCACACATTATGATGTCGTGCAAAATGAAAGCGCACATGGTGTTTACCAACTGGTGCTGGAACATGATCTGGCCTTGGGCAATGCGATCCTGACGGTAGAAAATGAGGCGCAGGCGCTGGCGCGCGCCGACATAACCCGTAAGAACAAGGGTGGCGAAGCGGCTCGCGCAGCGATTGAGATGTTGAAACTGAAGAGACGATTTCAGTAAGACGGAGAGATAATTTTTATGTTCTGGCGTAAAGACAAGAAACAGGATTCGCAGGCTGCGCCGGTTGGGGTAATCGAGCCTGTGGCAGAAAAGCATCCGGAGCCATCCCTGCCGCCGCGGGAAGGAGATCGCCCGGGTGAGACATGGCTTTCGCGTCTGGGCATGGGGCTGAGCAAGTCTTCTACCAAGCTTGGTCAGGGCATTGCCGACCTTCTGACCAAAAGAAAGCTCGACCAGGAAACTCTCGATGGCTTGGAGGAGTTGCTGATTACGGCCGATCTGGGGCCACAGACGGCGGCACGTGTGATCGCTGATTTTTCACAGGATCGTTTCGGCAAGGATTTGGATGATAATGAAATCAAGGCGGCCCTGTCCGAGAGTATCGCGCGTATTCTGGAGCCTGTGGCTGTGCCGCTGGCCTTTGATCGCAGAGACGAAGGGCCGTTCGTGGTTCTTGTCTGCGGGGTCAATGGTGCAGGCAAAACGACGACGATTGGCAAAATAGCGCATAATTTGCAGTGTGAAGGCAAACGCGTGGCGATTGCTGCCGGCGACACGTTCCGCGCCGCAGCCGTTGAGCAATTGAAAGTGTGGGCAGAGCGCACAGGATCGGTTTTCCTTGCCAAGGACGCTGGATCTGACGCTGCGGCTGTGGCTTTCGAAGCCTACGAAGCAGCGAAGCGGCAGGGGGTTGATGTCCTGCTGGTGGATACTGCCGGACGTCTGCACAACAAATCAAACCTGATGGCTGAATTGCAGAAAGTGATCAGGGTGTTGAAGAAGCATAACGACAACTTGCCGCATGCCACCTTGCTAGTTCTGGATTCAACTACAGGACAGAACGCGCATGCACAGGTCGAAACTTTCCGCGATATGGTGAATGTGACAGGCCTTGTCGTCACCAAGCTGGACGGTTCGGCCAAGGGTGGCGTGGTTATCGGGTTGGCAGATCGCTTTGCCTTGCCGATCCATCTGATCGGTGTGGGAGAAGGAATTGAAGACCTGCAACCCTTCAAAGCCCGGGATTTTTCCGATTCACTGGTGGGTTTGCAGCGCTAACTGCCAAGAACGCCTTGAAATCTCCCTGATTCTGGGCGACGATTGGGGCTATGACAAGGAATCCTAAATTCAAACCCCGTAAGTTTAAAGATGCACATGCGGCGATTGATGCCGTGAACGAGATATACAACGCGAATATTGAATATTTGCGTAACCAATTCGATTCGTTTGCGAAGGGCAATATTCCCGGTACGCGGATACAGGGTTTCTACCCCTATATCAGGTTGGAGGCCGATCTTGCCAGGCGGGTTGATACGCGTCTTTCTTATGGATTTGTATCCAAGCCTGGCATTTATGAAACCACTGTCACGCGCCCTGATATTTTTTCGGATTACCTGTTTGAGCAGGTTCGTTTGCTGCTGATGAATCATGATACGCCGATTGAGGTGGGGGTCAGTGATACATCTATCCCGATTCACTTTGCCTTGGGCGAGGAGTTTCATCTTGAGGGAGATCTGACGTCAGAGCAAATCAATGCCCTGCCGTTGACCTTCGATCAACCTGACCTGAGCATTATGGATGACGAGGTTGCAAACGGCACTTATGTGCAAAAGCCCAGCGACCCCGCGCCGCTATCCTTGTTCCGTGCTCCGCGTATTGACCTGAGTCTGATGCGGCTAAAACATTATACAGGAACAGCGGCTGCTCATTTTCAGAACTACGTTATCTACACAAATTATCAGTTTTATATTGATGAGTTTGTGAAAATTTGCCGTGATATCATGGAGCCCACTGACAATCCTGAGCTTAAGAAAGAACGTCTTGAATATACTTCGTTTGTGGAGCCAGGGAACCGTGTAACGGCCAACCGTAACATGACGGGCTTTGCCGTTCTGGATGAAGCAGGTGCGCCGATTAAACGTTTGCCGCAAATGCCGGCCTATCACTTGAAGCGTGCTGATGGTAACGGCATCACCATGATCAATATCGGGGTCGGCCCTTCGAATGCCAAGACGATTACAGATCATGTGGCCGTCTTGCGGCCTCATGCGTGGCTGATGTTAGGGCATTGTGCTGGGTTGCGTAATTCGCAAAATCTGGGCGACTATGTTTTGGCTCACGGCTATTTGCGTGAAGATAATGTGCTTTATCGCGACCTGCACCCGGCTATCCCGGTTCCAGCGCTTTCCGAGATCCAGATTGCCTTGGAACAGGCGGTTTCCAGGGTTACAGGTATGGCCGGTTATGACCTTAAAAAGGTTATGAGAACGGGTACCGTGGCGACTGTTGACGACCGTAACTGGGAACTGCGCCCGCATATTCGGCAGAATGCCCGTTTGAGTCAAAGCCGGGCGGTGGCTCTGGATATGGAGTCAGGGACGATCGCTGCCAACGGGTTCCGGTTCCGTGTGCCTTATGGCACTCTGCTGTGCGTATCGGACAAGCCTTTGCACGGCCAGTTGAAGCTGCCAGGAATGGCTGACCGTTTTTACCGGGAGCGGGTTGAGCAGCATTTGCAGGTAGGGTTGCTGGCAATGGCGATGCTCAGGGACATTGGCGCTGCCAAGCTCCACAGCCGGAAATTAAGGTCTTTTAACGAGCCGGCTTTCCAATAAAATTGACATAATTATCAATCCTGTGCTAGCGGTATGCGCTCCTGCAGGAGGAAAAATATGTTTGCCGATGCACAAGCCCATACATTAACGCGCGACTTTATGGCCGCCGGGCACAGGCATAATGGCGATATGGCCTATCTTAACCATCTGATCATAACACCCGCAGGCAGGCCTTTTCTTGAAAGCATTCCAGTTTACCGCCCTCGGGATTGGGATGGATATCATAATACAAACTGCACATCCTTCGCCTTTAACCGGCTGGGCCAGCGCATACAACCCGGATTTTTGGGAACGGGGCAGACCCGCACCAATAATATGCGCCCCGAAGGTTTAGATGCGTATGCAGAGGATGTGCATCGTTCCTTGCGGCAAGATGAACTGCCTTATCTGGGCGACAATCTGCGCGATTGTGTGGGTAAGGGGGTTCCGGCGGCACTGTTCTTTCAAAGCGTCGGCGATGGTGAAGATTACCACTGGATCGCTTTGCGCCGGACATTTAATGAGTCCTCGCAGCGGTATGACAGACTGATCTGGGCCGATAAGCTGGGGAGTGTTGTTTCCCACTGTGGTGAGACATCGATCTTTGGTAAGGCGCGATTAAGCCGCTATGAATATTTCGGCGGCTATTACGCGATTCCGGCGAAAATACTGGGAACTCCTGAAGTCTAGGCGCTATCCATCAAACGGTAATATCGACTGTGCTGCCGCGGCGGGACGTGCTCTTTTCGTTGCGATCATCGTTGCTGGATGAATCTGCGCGTCGTTCATTGCGGGTTTCTGATTCCTGTGTTCCGGCTGCAGCGGCGGCACGAGGCTGGGTTCTGTTTTCTTCGGGCTTTTTATCGGGCAGGGCGCGGCTTTCTTCGTTCCGCTGTTGAAACGGATTGACGATAGCCTGTTGCGAATAATTGCCGTTGACCGAAAGTGCCATGTGACGAAATCCCCTATTGAGCAGGGCAGGAAACTACCCCGTTTCTCCAGAATAGCCCTGATCAGTTAACAAAATCTTTAGTGCTCTGGTATGCCTGATCTAAAGAGGATGTCAACCTGACCTTCATGATTACGTTAACCTGATATTCATAACTCTCGGGTAGAAATAATAGGGTGTGAGGAGAAAACCAAGGTTTCGAAAGGCTGTTCTGGCCTTTTATCAGAAAAACCAGTTATCTCCCTGATTATAAATATAAAAAGACTAAATTAGGATTCTATCCGGCCAAGCCGGGCAAACGGTAGATAGACAGTGTGTTACAGTCGCGGGAAGCGGTTTCCGGCTGTATTTGTCAATTTTTCGGGTTTTTGGGTTAACTCGTGATGGATATGCGTTTGTTCGACAAGTCACCTCAAGTAGCATCACTGCTGGTACGCCTTTATGACAGCCATAAGGTTTACGATCTGGCGCGCGCAGACGATCCGTTGGCGCGTGCTGAGTTGACCAGTGCTGTCACGGAACTGCTGGAAAGCCATGTCCATCTGAACAGCCGTGAACAAGAGCTGCTTTCGGATGTATTGATAGGGTTGATGCGTCAAGCCGAAGCTGATTTGCGCGCTGCGTTGGCCGAGCGTCTTTCAGTCATTGAATCGGCGCCGTTGCGCCTTGTCCTCAATCTTGCCAATGATGATATAGAAGTCGCGCGGCCTGTGCTGAGCCGCAGCGCCGTCTTGAGCGATCTTGACTTGATATATATTGTGAAATCACGCGGCCCCGCGCATTGGCAAGCGATTGCCAGCCGTGAGAATTTAAGCCCTCATATCATAGATGTGCTTGCCGACAAAAAAGATAAAGGCACAGCGATCGCTTTGTCCGAAAACGAGAGGATTCGATTGACTCACCACGCTCTCGAAATTTTATCGGGAATGGCGCGTGAACATGAAGACGTGGCCAAGCCGCTGCTGATGCGTCCGGAAATGCCAGAGGCGATTGTTCGCAAACTTTACGATTATGTCAGTCAGGATTTGCGCAATTACATCCGTGATTACTACGGCATATTCTCGGGCGAAGTGGCTAGCGCAATTGATGAAATCATGCTGGAATTCAGTAGTGCTGAACATGAGGATCGCTTTATGCCGAATGATCGTGTTCTTCTGGCTGCGCACCAGTTTGCCGCCAAGGGCAAACTGACGCTTAGCATGATGATGCAAACCCTGAAACGCGGCCAGATTACGTCTTTTATTGCGATGTTTTCCGTTTACACTGGAATTCCCGCGCATACGATCCATGATTACCTGCGGCAATCTTGCGGCAAGGGGATCGCTGTGATCTGCCGTGCGCACGGCATTCAGAAAAACGATTTCGCCATGATCTATCTGTTAAGCAATCGCATGCGTTCCGAGCACCGCATCATCAGTCAGGCTGACATGATGGATGTGATTGCGTATTTCGATAAGATCAGACCTGAAGTGGCGCAACGTCTGGTCAGGAGTAAAGCCGAAATTACGTGCGAAGGGTAAACAGAATTTTGATAGAGGAAAGGAAAGCCCCCGGCCTTCAATGCCGGGGGTTTTTATCTGATATTATCAGGCGGCGCTCTTGCAAGCGTTCAATGCGGCGACGCCGGGCAGGGTTTTCCCTTCCATCCATTCAAGGAATGCGCCCCCGGCGGTGGAAACATAGGTGAATTTATCCGCCACCCCCGCATGTTCCAGCGCCGATACCGTATCGCCGCCGCCGGCGACGCTGACCAGAGTACCGCCGGAGGTCATTTCAGCAACGGCGCGGGCGGCTTCATTTGTCCCTTTATCAAATGGTTCGACTTCAAAGACCCCGAGCGGGCCGTTCCAGAGGACTGTTTTAGCGCCGGTAAGTTTGTTCCGCAGCAATGCGATGGAATCAGGGCCGATATCAACCGCTTCCTGATCCGCCGGAACGTCTTTGGTCGGGCAGATAGTATGCGGGGCATTCTTGCCGAATTCCTTGAGGATCACGCGGTCGCTGGGCAGAACGATTTCACAGCCGCTATCCTGTGCGGTTTTCATGATTTTACGGGCTTCATCGGCCATATCGTGCTCGCACAGCGATTTTCCGACTTCGACCCCCTGCGCGAACAGGAATGTATTTGCCATGCCGCCTCCCAGAAACAGGACGTCGACTTTCCGTACCAGATTGTCCAGAACGGATAATTTGGTTGAAATTTTGGCGCCGCCGACAATGGCGACCACAGGACGTTTCGGGGATTCGAGGGCGTTGTGCAGGGCGTTCAACTCTGCCTCCATCAGGAATCCGGCGCCCGTGGGCATCAGGTGGGCAAGGCCCTCCGTGGAGGCATGGGCACGGTGTGCGGCAGAGAAGGCGTCATTGATATAAATATTGCCGAGTTTGGCAAGTTCTTTTGTGAAGATCGGATCGTTGCTCTCTTCCCCTTTGTGGAAGCGCAAATTTTCCAGGAGGCAGACCTGCCCGGGTTGCAGGCTTTGCACCAGCGCCAGCGCATCGCTACCGATGCAATCCTTGCCGAAAGATACAGGAACGCCCCAGCTTTCTTGCAAATCTTTTGTCAGGAACGCAAGAGAGAATTCAGCTTCGAAGCCGCCTTTGGGGCGACCAAAATGCGAGAGGACAACTGTTTTGGCGCCATGCTGCACCAGCCAGTCGATCGTGGGCTTCAGGCGGTCGATGCGGGTAGTGTCTGTTACAACGCCATCTTTGGCGGGGACATTCAGGTCAGCCCGTAACAGGATGGTTTTGCCTTTTAGATCGAAATCGCGCAGGGTTTTGAAGGTCATAGTCGGGCTCCTAAAGTTGAATCACCGGATGGTTTTGGCATTTTCTGTGGCTTCGATCAAGCGCGCGCGTACAGGGGGATCCATTGAGGCGTGACCGCCGTCGGGGACGATAATATAATCGGCCTCGGGCCATGCCTGATGAAGGCGGTGCGCCGTCATGATCGGGCTGACCATATCGTAACGCCCCTGAATGATCGTCGCGGGAATACTGCGGATATGATCGATCCCCAGCAGCAGGCTTTGGTCTGCCGGAATGACATTGTTGCGGTAATAATGGGCTTCGATTCGCGCAATCGCCCACGCAACATCCTTTTGTTCGTCCGATGTGATGGTTTCATAGTTGGGGATCAGAGAAAGACAAGCCCCTTCGTAAAGACTCCAGTTGACGGCGGCTTCCAGAGCGGCTTTGCGGTCATCGCCGCTCAGTATCCTGTAGTAGAAATCCAGCAGGTTGCTATGTTCGTTCTTGGGGGCGAGTGAAGCGAATTGCTCCCATGCTTCCGGAAAGATGCGACGCATGCCGTAGATGAACCAGTCGATTTCATCCCGCTCCAGCAGCGATATGCCTCGCAGGATCAGGCTGATGCATCGGTGGGGGTGTTTTTGCGCATAGGACAGCGCCAGCGTGCTGCCCCATGATCCGCCAAACAGGTGCCAGCGCTCTATCCGTAAATGCTCGCGCAGGATTTCCATGTCTGATAGCAGGTGTTCCCGCGTATTGTTATAAAGACTGCCCAGAGGTTGGGAGCGACCTGCGCCCCGCTGGTCGAAAATAATGATGCGGTAATGGTTAGGGTCGAAGAAGCGGCGGTGTTTGGCTGTCGCTCCTGCGCCGGGGCCGCCGTGAATATGAGCAATGGGAATGCCATCGGGATTGCCGCTTTGCTCCCAGTAAAGATGATGGTGATTGTCGACATCAAGAAAACCGCTGGAATAGGGGGACAGCGGCGGAAAAAGATCAAACGGCACATTGCGGCGGGGGTATGCCGTCATAGCCTTATAAACCCTCAACCTAGTTTGTTAATTTATTAATTACCCGGGCTGAGCTTAGCGTCTGGCGCTTTCTCTGGCAAGATCTCCAGCCACGCGGCATTGGAAAGCTTGATAAACGGCCCATTATAGCTCTCGATCCAGCCGTAAACACGTATGTGGCGGCCTTGTAAATCAATGGCGCTGATTTGCTTTTTTGATAACTGGCGGCGGATTTCAGGCTCGACGCCGATTGTAAAATCCTTCCGCCAGTCGTCGCCAAAGTTCAGGTAGACTGTGTTATTGCTCATGGCGGTTTTGACGATTTTCCCTTCGACGATGGCCCAGCTATTCATTTTCTCTGTCGCGTTGTCAGGATTGAGGACGGCCTGCTTTTCCTCCGCCCATAGGCCCCGTTTGTTTTCCATGGCGCGGGACTGGAGGTTCAACATTTGCGTGGCCATTTCGGTGTGAAGGGGGCTGGGCTGTACATGGGCCCAGCCATTAAGCAGGTAAGCCCCTTGTATCCAGATTTTATCTTCTCTCGTTTCTATGTGGCCCAGATAATGGCCCATGCGGTTACGGCGCCCTTCGGATTCGTGCTTGGTTTGATAGAATGTAACCTGTTTTTTTTCTACGGTTTTTTTTAGCCATTCAAAAGTTTGGGTGGCTTGATCGCCGGGATCTGACGCTTCAAGGCCGGGTATTTCCAATCCTGTGAGTTGAATGATACGGCCATCCTGCAAACGAATGCGCAGCGGATCAATCACCTGATCGACGAGGACGAGGCCCTGGCTGCGGAGTTCTGAAAAGTCGGCGGGTTTTTCGGGAAGCGCTGGCGCGGGAGTTTCCTGCGCTTTGGCGTCGGCAGCGACTGCCTTGGGATTGTCGCCAAAACGCCCTTCCTGCGCCACGGCGGGAATGCTAAACAGACACAATAAGCAAACGCCCATAATATCAAGTAAGCGGAGTTTTATTTTCATGATCCGAGAGTGGCCTGTTTTTTCCCTGTTTGGCAAGATGCTGTGTGTGGCGGGCGTCATTTTCTTGTCGGCATGCTCGACCAACCCGGCAACCGGAGAAAGCCAATTTACGGCCCTGATGTCCCCGGCGCAGGAAAATCAGGTTGGTGCGCAAGAGCACCGGAAAGTCATGAAAATCTATGGTGTGCCCGAGAACAGTCAGGTGCTGCAATCCTACCTGAACGAAGTGGGGCAGGCTGTGGCTCGTAACACGGAACGACCGGATGTCAGGTATACTTTTACTTTGCTGGACTCTCCCATGGTGAATGCCTTTGCCTTGCCGGGAGGTTATGTATATGTAACGAGGGGACTTATGGCGTTGGCTAACAGCGAGGCGGAGTTGGCTGGAGTGATCGCTCACGAAATCGGGCATATAACGGGGCGGCATTCGGCAGAACGATACTCGCATGCCGTTGTCACCAGTCTGGGGGCGATAGCCATTTCCGCAGCGCTTGACAGCAATACCGCTTCGCAAGCCCTGGGTGTGGGATCGGAACTATATATGAGTTCCTATTCGCGTAAACAAGAAGCTCAGGCGGACGATCTGGGAATCCGTTATTTGCACAAGGCTGGATACGATACATTTGCGATGGCTAGTTTCCTGAATTCTCTGGATCGGGAAAGCAATCTTAACGCTGCTGAAAAAGGGCAGGGCAGCCGCGGTGCCGACTATTTTGCCACGCATCCCAAAACAACTGATCGTGTCCAGCAGGCTCTGATGGTGGCGGGTTCATATCCGGAAAACCAGAACCTGCAACGCCGTAATGAGTACCTACAGCTTCTTTCAGGTATGGCATATGGCGATAGCGCGCGGCAAGGTTTTGTACGCGATCTGACTTTCTGGCATCCGCAGATGGATTTTACGTTCACTGTCCCTGAAGGTTTTAGCATCAGCAATCAACCTTCTCAGGTGGTTGCCGCGTCAAAAAATACAGGAGCGTTGATTATTCTCGACGCAGTTACGAACAACCGTAGCCTGGATGCTATGACCTATCTTACAGAATGGCTGCAGGGGAAGCCCGTTGAACAGACAGAGGCGCTTGAAATCAACGGAAAATCTGCGGCAACGGCTACGCTCCCGGGCGTCGTGCAGGGGCAGGCGGTGACAATTCGCCTTGTCGCGGTCAATTGGGCCCCGGGGCGCGTTTTTCGTCTGCAGATGGCGATCCCGCAGAGCGCTGGATCCGGTTTGATCACAGAACTGAAACGTACGACTTACAGCCTGAGATCGATGACTGATGAGGAGCGGCGATCAATCAGGCCTCTTCGTATACAAGTTGTAATGGCAAAGGAAGGGGATACTGTGGCTGGGATGTCGTCACAGATGGCTTTGGATAAAAACCGGGAGGAGTGCTTCAGAGTTCTGAACGGTCTGGAGCAGGGAGCGGGGATTGTTCCCAATCAACTGTATAAAATCATTACGGAATAGAATAATAAGTTAAACTTCATATAGAAGATTAAATTTGTCTTAAGCCGCCCATGATACAATTTTCCGTGAGGATGGGTGAAGGGGGCTGGATATGCGCGATTACTATACTGAAATGAGAAACGGGGGTTTTGCGCACGAGAAAGGATATGCAGCCACTTTAGGGCGCTGGATTCAGTATACCGGCCATGGTTTCGATTACGAGGATGATGGCGGCTGGAAATTCAAGATATGCATCGCCCACGAAGATGTTCCTAAGGCCTGGAACATTGTAACGAATATTATTCTGGGCAATTCATACCCGCAATCCGCTACGGTCGTGGGGCCTGAGTTGCTGGCTCAAAGAAAGGCGCAGAATAGTGAACACAAGGTTATCTCGATCGATACCCTAAGTACGGTTAGCCCAGCACGGTACATGGTGATGATGGCCCATATCGAGCAGGAGTTACGTGCAGCGGGTATTACACCGGCTCCGGTGCCGCCGGGGGAAAGAGCGGTTAGCAACAGTCAGTATATCGCCTACGGCTATGATTTGCAGCCGAATGGCACTTATAACCCTGAGCATGAACCCAAGAGGAATTATAATCCGCTCAAGCATCATGACCCGTACGCGGCTTTCAAGGTCGAGCCCCTGCCGTCTGCCTTGAACGTGAAACCTGATTTTCTTTCGCTGTCGACACAGGACTTTCCTGGAAAGGAATTTCTCCGGCATGAGTGGATGGATGCCAATTGGGGGAGCGGGCAGATTGCGTCGCGTTTGCCGATACTTGGCATGGAGATGAGCAAAGTTCAAAAAATTATGAGCGAGCTCTCGCAGCAAGGGTTATCTCCGCGCGTAAGGGAAAGCAAGCAACTCGGAGGGTTGGTGATTGCCGTTGAAGGTGAAGATGCCATCAAGTTTCGCAGTATTAATCCCCGGGTGCCCGAGTTCCTGAAATTGCAGTGGCAAGCGGCGCATGTAGAAAGTGGCGGCGATGTTGTCAGAATTCCTGTGGGCGACATGTCTAACGAACAACTGGTCAGGCTGGTTGTTGATTTGCGTAATTCAGGATTTAACCCCGTGCCCCACGATAGCAAAACCTTAGGCAAGACGGTTCGCCTCAAAGGCGACGATGTCAGGAGACTCGAGTCTTTGCGTTCGCAGTTGCGGCAGCAACCCTAGAGAATGAAGGGGGCCTTAAAATAAAATCCCCGTCTGTAAGACGGGGATTTTTTCGGGGGACTGCGCAGCCAGCCCTTCGGGGTTGGGGGAAACAGTCTTGGGGCCGGCTGTGCAAACAGTGCGAGAGTTTGAAATCACCCTCTCTTTAAAACGGCAATTAGTGATCGGCCAGAATATCCTGTACGTTGCCGACATGGCGGCTCATGGATATCTTGAGCTTATCCATGGCGCGCTGCTCAAGCTGACGCACGCGCTCTTTGCTGACACCCAACTGTTTGCCGAGTTCTTCAAGCGTAACAGGCTCATAAACAAGGTGGCGTTCACGGATAATTGTCTGTTCCCGATCCGATAGCTCGCCTAAAGCCTCCTGCAGCCAGCGCGAACGCGTCTGGGAGTCTTTCATACCGATGACAACATCTTCAGGGTTGGGGCGCGTATCAGCCAGAAAACTCTGCCAGTCTGTTTCTCCGTCTTCACCGATCGTGGCGTTCAGCGATTGGTCGTTGGCGGCAAGACGGGCTTCCATTTCGGCTACTTCGGAAACTTTAACATCAAGATCGCGTGCGATCTGTTCACGCCCTTCGTCATTCAGCCCTTCCTGACCATTCTGGCCTTCGATTTTAGCCCGTAGACGGCGCAGGTTGAAAAACAGCGATTTCTGCGCTGCCGTTGTCCCGGTACGAACAATCGACCAGTTACGCAGGACATAGTCCTGAATAGAGGAACGAATCCACCAGGCGGCATAAGTAGAAAAGCGAACGTCGCGGTCGGGTTCAAAACGGTTAGCTGCCTGCATCAGGCCGATATTGCCTTCCTGAATCAAATCTCCCATGGGCAGGCCGTAATTGCGGAAACGCGACGCCATAGATACGACCAGCCGCGTATAAGACTGAACCAGCTCGTGCAAGGCCTTTTCGTCTCCTTGCTCGCGCCAGCGACGGGCGAGGGCCAGTTCACGATCCTTTTCCAGCAGCGGTTCGTTCATGGAATTGCGAATATACTCCAGATTGGATTTCTGGGTTTGGATGTCGTCGATGTGTGCCATAACTGATAACTCCTTTAGTAAGGCTTCTATTGTTTGAACACATTGCAGTCCTTAAATAAGCGACTGGCTGTGAGACTACACTGGATAGTTTAGCATGAAAATTGTGTCAGAAAATAGGCCAGAGCGAGGTATTTTGATTAAATATTTTTAATCAGGCCTTCATGCCGCCGTATTCATAAATTTTACTTATGTTTCAATGAGTTCGAAGATATCTCCGGTGGGCGTGAACCCGGCGCATACCAGCGTACCGCCAAAGCCGCAGCCGCCATCCAGAGTGGCTGTCACACAGTTCAGGTGGATGCCCTGACTCTCGGGGTCAAATCCGCGCACGACTTTCTGGAACGGGTCGTAAGGGTTGAGGATATTCTTGAATTGCAGACTGCCCCACCAGAAATTATCGCCCTGATCGTGGAGCGATCGAGAGGGGTCAAGTCCGGTATGGACAAACAGCATCGGGTATTCAGCTTCATCGCTTGTGTAGGCGGCGCGACGCAGATGGGTTGAGAAAACATCGTGGCCGGGATGGCGGCGCACCGATTCACGTATATGGGCTCCCCATTTTGTTAGTCCCATGACGCCTTCCTGAGCGGCATACAGCCCCTTTTGCGGATCTATTCCATAGGCCTCAATTGTAGGACGCAGGCCATTATCCAGCATCCATGACAGGGTTTCGCCGGGCCGGGGGGCAAATTGCAGTTGCAACAGCTTTTGCCACATCTCCTCCTGGCTGCCGCGCAAATAGGCAATATCGCCTGCCATCATGCCTGGCAGGGACAGCACCATTCGGCGGAAAGTCAGGATTTCATCGATCGTGTCTATCGGATCATTGCCATACCCTGTGTAGTTACCTAGATAAACAACCCTGTCGCCGGGCCTGATCATAGGGTAAAGCAAGTCATGGAGGGTCATCAGCCGCCTGGATTCCGCATGTATGGCAGAAATAGCCCAGATGCGCCGGGGATTGCCCATCAGGGCAAAGCGAGGGTCGGGAGCGCTGTTGCAGGCGGCAGTGTGAAACACGACTTATGTATCCGGGGTGGACAAAGAACGGGAAAGGTTCCCAGAATCATAACCAATCTTACTGTAAAATCAGAGGGATACAAGGCTCAGGCGTATTGTTTTGTGTGTAAGATCGGGATGGTTTTTGAATTTTGTTTTTTATCAATAAGAAAAAACCCGCTCTTAAGGCGGGTTTTTGCGATCACGATTTATCATATTGATAAGAAACGAAAATTATGCTGCAAGACGCCCGAGCATTTTCTCTAGCTGTTCGGCGGCCTGAATTTCCGTGATTTTTTGTACGGCAGCTACTTCGCGAGCCAGACGTTCGAGGGCTGACTGGTAGATCTGGCGTTCAGAGTATGATTGCTCGTGATCGTCGTTGCTGCGCTTCAGGTCGCGCAATACTTCGGCAATGGATACTGGGTCGCCTGAATTGATTTTCATTTCATATTCCTGGGCGCGCCGACTCCACATGGTGCGCTTGATCTTGGCGCGGCCTTGCAGGGTTTTCATAGCGTCCTTGAGGCGATCGGTTGAGCACAGCTTACGCAGACCGGATGATTTTGCCTTGAAGACCGGGATTTTCAGGCTCATGCGGTCTTTTTCAAAGCGGATGGCGTAGAGCTGAATATCCATGCCGGCGATGGTTTGTGTTTCTATATTCTCGACAATGCCGACACCGTGAGCCGGGTAAACAACCGAGTCTCCAACCTTGAAGATGACAGCACCGTTATCATTCAGCGGCGCCTTAGGTGCCGTAGTAATGATTTGGCGTTGCGATTGTTGATTGGTGCGGTTGCCGGCAAACGGGCTGTTCGGCCGCTGCGCGGCGGGAGCTATAGCTGATTGGCGCACGGGCAGAGCGGGTTTTGCGACCGCCGGAGTCGGGGCGGCTACGGCAACTGTCTTGCTTGCGGTCTTGGTGGTGACGACAGCCTCAACCTTTTTGGGTGTTTTTATTTCTTTGGTCGGGGTCGGGATGGCAGCTACCTTTTTAACAGGGGTGGTTTTTACAGAAGATTTGGTGATAGCCTGTTTCGGAGGCTGCTTTTTGGCTGGGGCGGCAGTTTTTGTTGCCTTGGTAGCGGTCTTTATTGCCTTGGCCTTCGGTGCCGCGGTTTTGACTGCTTTTTTAACGGAAGCTTTTTGTACTTTTTTGGTTTTTGTGGCTGCCATCTCTCTACCTTTTCCTATCTATATCAATGCAATAGCAAAAAAACCTAACGATTGACCGCAAGGTTTCCCTGCAAGGTCACATGTGTTTGTGACGATGTGTCGGGGCCGCAATTGCGAATGTCAGCACTATAGTTAAAATTTCGTAAAATTTCAACTTTAAAATTGATCTGTTTACATATAAAAATTTCGATACGGTTGTTACATTTTGTTTTAAAACAATGATTTATAATTATTAATTAAAGTAAATTTTTCAATTTTGGCCCTGAAGATAACTTTATTCAGGGCTAAAACATATACCTTTGCATATCAGCCTTACAAAGGTGGAGTGCAATTATTATCGATAGTTTGAATTATAAAGGGGCGACTCAGTAGTTAATCGCCATCGCCAGGCCGGGGGCTAAAGAACTTCTCGAACTTGTTCGGTTTGTCTTTAAAGGCTTCGGCCTCGGGGAGAGGGTCTTTGGCACGAGTGATGTTGGGCCACTTTTCCGCATACTCACGGTTCATTTCCACCCATTTGGCGGCTTTTGTATCCGCATCCGGAATAATGGCCTCGATCGGGCATTCCGGTTCGCAGACTCCGCAGTCAATGCATTCGTCCGGATGAATGACGAGCATATTTTCTCCCTCATAGAAGCAATCTACGGGGCACACCTCGACACAATCCGTGTACTTACATTTTATGCATATGTCGGTGACAACAAAAGTCATGAGAAACCTCAAACGCTAGAGCGGGTTATATGGCATGGCCGGGCAAGAAAATCCAGAGGCACTATATTTTCATAATATGTGAACGACTAGGGGAAAGGCTATATTGAAAAATCGGCGTCTTTTTGTTTGGGGCCTTCGACAGGAAGGTCAGGGCTGCTGATGTCTGGGTCAAGCAGGGCTGTCGGCTTATAGTTCTTCTTGGCTTCACGCCAGACGATATACAGTCCGGCGGCGATCACGATGGGGCTGCCGACCAGAACTTGCCAGACGGGAACAAACCCCCAGACTATGAAATCAAGAGTCGCAGCAATCACGATCCCGAAATAACTGAAGGCGCTGACATATGCCGCCGGAGATTTGGCGTATGCATAGGTCATAAAAACTTGAGCCACACCCCCCAGAAGCCCTGTAGCGAGTAAATAGCACAGGCTTAAGGCGCTGGGGTTTATCCAATTGGCCATCATCCACAGTCCGCTCATTATCGTGCAGAAAGTGCTGAAGTAAAAAACAATGGTGAGCGAATGTTCTGTTTTACTAAGTTTACGGATAGAGATCATGGCAAACGCCATCAGTATGGCGGCGCACATGGCAATAAGGCTGCCTTCGGCGCTGCTGCCGCTTGCGGGTTGCAACATAAATAAAACGGCGGCTAACCCGATGATGACGGCTGTCCAGCGGTGAAGGCCGACTTTTTCATCCAGCAGGACAACTGAGAGGCTGGTCAGGATCAGCGGCGAGGAGAACAAGATGGCGGTGGCGTTGGCCAAAGGCAGCATCTTGAACGACCAGAAGATGCAGTACATGCTGAAGAAACCAACAAAGCTGCGTACGAAATGACCGGCGAAGTTACGGGTTCTGAAAAGGCTGGTATCCCGGTTTTTCAGGATCAGCCAGATAACAGGAATCATACCGATGGCGTTGCGGAAGAACATGACTTGAGGGATAGGATGCGTTTCTGCCGCCAGTTTGACGAACAAGTTCATGAGCGCGAATAAAAAAGTGGACAGGCTGATGGCCAGAAAAATTCTGACAGGTTTATCAACCGGCGTTTCGGTCATACGCAGAGCCTCCCTTAGGGAGCGTAATAATAGCTGAAATCGGCAAGCCTGTAACTGACCTTGAGGGTAAGGGGAAGGTGTCAGTCAAAAATGATACTAAGCCGTTCGCCCGGCCTGTTGTCTTTTAAAGCGTATTCTTTCCGGCGTTCATAAAGAAGGGAGTCGTTTGGCTGCCCTGTGGGGTTGTTACCTTTGATGGCTTCCCTTAAGGCGTTGATTCTTGCCGGGTTTTCAGGGTCAACAATCCTTATATAGGCGATTCCTACTTCGTACTTACGGAGCATGGAGATATCTTCGCTTTTCAATAAAGCGGGAGATGTTTTATGCATCGCCAGATTGAGCGCCGCCTTTTCTGTGTGCATGCGGCTCAAGATTTGTTCATCGGTCAGGTCGCCGCGGCTTCTTATGTTTTCAATCATGTCGATACCGGGGTGTCTAATAGTTGTCATAGTCATAATCTCCTGCTGCGGAGCCTATCACGGTTTACTTAATAAGTCATGAACTGCGGCAATCAGTGGAAGTGGGTTTTGACGCCTGTGGCGACCAGCCCGCACTCTTGCGATGTCAGGGCCGTTTGCCGGGCGCGCTTATGGAAGGTAGAAGCCAGAGGTTCCCCCTTGTCCGAACATCCGCGGTGTGCGAGGTCAAGTTTCCTAAGCTGGTGGGAGCATCCCAGATCGTGGACTTCATTATAGGCAAGGGCTATTTCAAGGGTATGAAGCTCGAATATATGGCCGGGTGTCCGGTCTTCGGGTTGCAACTTGGAAAGTTTCTTGTTGAGATTCTTGTGGTTACGGCTGAGGAGAGCCTTGATGGCTTCGTGATCTGCCCCGGTGTCACGTAAATGCTCTACCATCTCCACTCCGGGATGGTTCAACCCTCTCATCGCCATGTTCCACCCACTCCATACTTACGGTTATTGTTCTATTTTCTTCGGTATATGGTTAAAATAGTCTTAAACTGAAAGACGAAAGCTATGGTTAAACAGCAGAAAATCGCTTGGATAACAGGAGCTTCCTCAGGTCTTGGGGCGGCTACGGCCTTGCGCCTGATTAAGGAAGGTTGGATTGTAGCCGCCACAGCCCGCTCGTCCGATAAGATTGAGGTGCTGGTTCACCATGTGGAAATTTTTGGCGGAGGCGGGAAGATCGTCAATTACCCAGGGGATGTGACGGACTCCCTCCAGATGCAGGAAATCGTAGCCCGGATTGAAGCGGAGCTAGGCCCTATTGATCTGGCCCTTTTGAATGCTGGTGTCTACTTGCCCGATACGGCTGACACGTTCACGGCAGATCATTTGCGAAAGCAGCATGAGACGAATGTGTTGGGCACGGCGAACTGTCTGGAACCCGTATTGAAGCTGTTCAAGGGGAGAGGTAAGGGGCATATAGCTATCGTTGCCAGTATTGCCGGTTATCGGGGATTGCCGCGATCATTGTCATATGGGTCGAGCAAGGCAGCCTTGATCAATCTTGCGGAGGCGCTGGCAATAGAATTGCGCGGTAGCAAGATTAAAATTCAGGTGGTTAACCCTGGTTTTATCAAGACGCCGATGACTGACATAAACGATTTTTATATGCCTATGCTGATGGATGTCGATAAGGCGGCGGAGGATCTGGTGCGCGGCTTGAACGGAGGATTTTTTGAAATATCTTTCCCCTGGGCGTTTAGCGTGCTGACAAAACTTGTCGGGTTGTTACCCGATCGCCTTTATATAGGGGCTATAGGCAAGATCAAGGAAAAGCAATGGAGCATGAAGAATGATTCCGACAGGGGAGGGGGCGTTCCGCCCACCGATCAATCCGGCAATGGCGCTGCAAAAGCCGCTTGAGGATTACATTCAGTTTCTGGAGAAGATGAGTTCTCGCTCATTGCCGCTTCTGCATAAACTGGCGACTCCCGGCATGTTCTTTAGAGATCCTTTACATGAGGTGCGGGGGGTTGACGAAGTTATCATGATTTATGAGAAAAGGCTTGCGGCTGTGTCGGTTCCAAGATTCAAAGTGAAGGACTTTTGCTGGGGGCGGGAACATCCTGTGGCATACCTGTGTTGGAGCTATACAGGACAAAGGCAAGGCGTGGACTTTATTGATCAGGGTATAAGCGAAGTGATGTTTTCCCATGACGGATACATCATGGCCCAGACCGATTATCTGGGCTACCAAGCCAGACCGGAAGCGACTCCGGGCTTCTGTCAGCGCTTTTTGCAAAAAATCAGGAGAGTGTAAGCTTGGAGTTCTGCGAAGTGGTTAGCGTGGCTTGCGCTCCGACGGGTAAAGTAATCAGTTCGTCGTTGTGACCGAAAGGGGCATCCGTGACGATCGGGAAAGGCGTTCCGTGTGTATGATGCGCAATGATGTCCTTGACCGGACGTTCGAACAGAACTCGACCTGTATCGGTCATGTGAGAAAAGTCTCCAACGATCAGTCCGCTGATTTTATTAAAGACGCCAGCCAGTTTTAATTGCAGGAAAAATCGATTGATACGCGATAATTCGTCGCCGATATCTTCAAGGAATAACAAAGCGCCGTCAAAATCTGGTTGGTAGGGAGTCCCCATCAGGCTGCACAGAACGCTCAGATTGCCACCAATCAGGCGTCCTTGCACCTGCCCGCCACGAATCTCCTGCGATCCTGATAGGTCTATGATTTTCTGGTGTCCGGATAGCAGGCGAAAGCATTGTGTGAGCTGTCCTTGATCCATGGTCAGGATGCTGTTTAGCAATGGGCCGTGGAATGTAATGATATCCGCATGCTTGTTGACGGCTAATAAGAGGGACGTCACATCGCTGAAGCCGATCAGGATTTTGGGTTGAGCGGCGATTTTTTTGTAGTTTATATCCGTGAGCATTTCTCCCGATTGGTTGCCGCCACGGGCGCCCATAATTGCTTTCACGTCGGGGTCGGCCCATAATTCATGGAAGGCATCGACTTTGTCTTTGGCCGTCCCCGCAGAGGAGTAAAACTGCATATGGGTTTGCGGGTGAACCTTGACCTTGTATCCCATGGATTGCAAGACCTTGACGGCATCATCAACCTTAGTGCGGTCTGTGCGGTTGGATGGGGCCATGATACCGATGGTATCGCCAATATTCAGGGTTGGAAATGTAGCCACGTGAACCTCTCCTTTTACCGGATATTAGTCAGCATTTTAAGGGGTGACAAGAATCAAGACATTCCTCTGATTGCCTGAAAAGCCGTCAGCGCCTTAACGCGGGCTTTCTTGTGATCAACGATGGGGTAGGGATAGTCACAGCCCAGGGAAATACCACACTCCCTGAGCAGAAGCGGCGGAGCTTCCCACGGGCGGTGAATCCATTCATCTGGCAATTTTGATAGCTCAGGGCACCAGCGGCGAACATATGTGCCGTTCGGGTCGAATTTCTCGCCTTGTCCCACCGGGTTGAAGATGCGGAAATAGGGTGCGGCGTCTGCACCGCATCCGGCAATCCACTGCCAACTGGCGGCGTTATTAGCCAGATCGGCGTCTACCAGGCAGTCCCAGAACCATTCCTCTCCTTGTTGCCAGGGTATGAGCAAGTCCTTGACCAGAAACGATCCGACGATCATCCGTACACGGTTATGCATATAACCCGTTTCCCACAACTCGCGCATGCCGGCGTCGACGATTGGATATCCGGTCTTTCCGCGCTGCCATGCCTGTAGGGACTCATCATCCCTTTCCCAGGGGAAGTATTGGAAGCGTTCCTGCAGCGGGTGCAGGGGCAGATTGCGGTTATAATAAAGAAGGTTATAGGAAAATTCGCGCCAACCCAGTTCGTTGAGGAAGTGATCGCCATCCGTTTCCAGTCCTTCGGTGATCATGCATCGCTTGATAGCGTGCCATACGCTGCGCGGTGATATTTCGCCAAAATGTAAATGGGGGGATAAACGCGATACGTTGTTTTGGGAGGGGATATTGCGCCCCTCCCTGTAATTTCTTAAAGCGGTCTTCAGGAAGTCTTTCAGCTTCTTCTGGGCTCCAGCTTCGCCGATTTCCCAATATGATTCCATTTTCGTGTCCCAGCGCGGCATGGGCTTTTGAGGAAGCAAATTTAAATTTTCTAAAGAAACGCCGTATTCAGGGTTCGAAGCCAGATTGACGGTTGAAGGCGCCGGGCAAGCGACATCAGGTTCGCCCGTGCCCAGACAGCCGCGGCGAAAGAAGGGGGTAAAAGCGCGGTATGGAGCGCCGTCAGTTTTCCTGATCTCCCAGGGCTCGAACAGCAAGGAGGCGTTAAAGTTCTTGACCTCAATCCCTTCTGCCTCAAGCGTCGATTTTATTCTCGTATCGCGATCGATCCTCCAGGGTTCATAGCAGCGATTCCAGTAAACGGCGGCTGCCTTTGTATCATGTGCCAGATAGGGAATGACTTCGCTGGCATCGCCTTTGATCAAAACCAGACGTTTGGATAGGCTTTCCTGTAAAGCATGCAACGAGTGATGAAGCCACCAGCAACTGGCTCGACCCATTTTCCATGCGCCGGCGTTGATGTCATCCAGTACGTAAACCGGTATGATAGGGTGATTTTTTTGCGCAGCCTCAAGCAAAGCCGGATTGTCAGCCAGGCGCAAGTCCTGACGAAACCAGACGATGATCGGGTTTTCTGCAGGCATCAACCGTCTTTATTAATCTGGATGATCAATTCTTCGAGAACTTTGTCTGCAAGATCGTTGTTGATCTGGCATGTGCCGGCAGCCTCATGCCCGCCGCCGCCATATTTCAGCATCAAGGTACCTACGTTGGTGCGGCTGGTGCGATTGAGAATAGACTTTCCGGTGGCCAGAACGGTGTTTTGCTGGCCTTTGCCCCACAAGACATGGATAGAGATATTGCAACTGGGGAAGAGAGCGTAAATGATAAAACGATTGGCGGCCCAGATTTGATCTTCGTCGCGCAGGTCAAGCACGACAAGGTTTTTATGAACTGTCGCGCAGCGCTCGATCTGTTGACGGGCTTTCAAGGCCTGTGCGTGGTAAAGATCCACGCGCTCCTTTACATCGGGCAGGTTGAGGATTTCATCGATGGTATGGCATTCGCGACAATAGTCGATGAGTTTCATCATCAGCTGATAGTTGGAAATCGTAAAGTCGCGGAAGCGGCCCAATCCTGTGCGTGAGTCCATAAGGAAGCTGAGAAGTTCCCATCCTTGCGGGTCAAGAATGTCTTCGCGTGTGAATGAGGCTGAGTCGGCTTTGTCAACGGCTTTCATCATGGATTCATTTATATGCGCCAGTCTTGGATTTTCATGTCCACCGAAATAGTTGAAAAGAACCCGCGCTGCGGAAGGGGCGTACGCATCCATGATGTAATTGTCTTTTTGCTCATTGACGCGCTCAATTTCACTGGCATGGTGGTCAAAGCACATATAAACACCGTCGACATAAGGGAGGTTCGTCGTGATATCCCTCTTTGAAACGGGAATTTTGCCATCCTGCATATCCTTGGGGTGGGCGAATTCGATCTCGTCAATAAGATCAAGCTCTTTCAGGATCAAGCCGCAGACCAACCCGTCCATATCGCTGCGTGTGATCAGTCGGTATTTAGTGTTGGGTTCAGGCATTAGTTTTGTAGCGGTGGTCATGAATATCTCCTGAAGGATTTTACGCAGAGAACCTGACAGTAAAGACAGGCGGGGCGGAATAAATATCCTATATCTGTAAATTATAACAGACGGTTAATTAAAAAATAGAGGAGGATATCGTCTTTATGGCAAAAGCGGGCCTATTCTTTACGTATGAACACCTGATAAGTCATAGGACGGGGTTTTGCCAGATTGGTGCCCGTAAAATAGACCCGTTGATCCATATTAAAATCGTCCTCTTGCGCGTAGCGCGACCATTCTTTACGGAAATTCGAATCTACGCTTGCGAACTCAACAAAGTCAAAAGTGGTTTTTTCATTGATTTTGAACTCCCCTAGCATGATAACACGGGGTTTGTAATGTGATATGTCCTCAGCGATGAAGCGGGCGTATTTTTCCCGCTTTTCCTCGAATTCAGCAGGGCTGATATCAGTATTGTTATACAGCCCTGCCAGGAACCAGAAAGAAGGGAATCGAGATGCCCAGCTATGACCTGTATAAAGGGCTGTCTGGTGTGTGATTTCTATGTGATCGTTAAGGACGAAGAATGTGCAGGGGCTGGGGCATTGTTCATTCAAAAACCGTGTCATAGGCAAATCGCTGTAAGCCTCGTGCGTTGGAAAGAAAATTCTTGTTGGTGTGAGGGCGAAGGCCAAAATGGACATGATTGCCGTCATGACTATCATCCCATAATGGGGGGACATGAATTTTTGCAGTGCCTCTTTGCCTAAGAGAGCGATCCCGCACCAAAAGAAGATGAGGGCCGGCATAAGGTGGTAATGGTAACCACGCATTTGCGCCAGAAAAGGCACGATGCTGACAAGCGAAAAAAGCAAGAAAAGAAAAACAAGTCCGTTCCTGTTATTGAATATGCCGGCAATCAAAAGCGCTGTTATGCTCACCATGCTATAGGCTGCGGCTTTGATAAATATATTTAATGTAGGAGTGCTGAAATACAGGATCAATACATCAGGAAAAATCACAGTTAGGTAATCTTTGAAGAACGCGAACAGCAGAGCCATATAGGCGATAACGGCGCCTGACAGGTAAAGAAAATCAGAATCCTTGCATACGCTCAGACGTCTTTGCGTAATCAGCCGATGAAGCAGGATCAGTGTCGGCACCAAGCCATGGTGAGGCTTGAGCAGGATAAGAACCGCGCCGAGTAGCAAAGCCATGTGCAACGCAAAACGCGGCGCGGGCCAATTACGGGTCAGAGCTATCTGGCTCAACACGAAAGGCACAAGGGCCGCCCCGAGAATTTGGTCGCGCTCGGTAAAGCTGAGGGATGCCATGACGGTTGCTGAAACAAATAAAGCTCCGGTGACCGTCATGCTGGCTGTGGTGTCAACGGCAGGAGCAGATTTGAGTATGCAGAAGGTTAGGTAAGAAAATAGCAGTACCAGAAAGAGGGTATAGTAAAATACAGATGTGTATGCGGGCAGCCACCCTGCCATTGTAACCAAAGCCGGAGGAATATAGAGGAGAACGCTGAGCGGCGGGTTTGGGTCATAAAATCTTTCGCTCATCTTCTGTCCAGACAGCAAGCGCCCTGCCGCATCGCAGAGCCACATTGTATCGGCGGTAATCGCCGTATGGGACTGGATCGACAGCCATGTGAACAAAGCGTAGGCGATGACAACCCAAAAGAAAAATTCGACGATATCTTTCCGGTTATCCGGCAAGGAGAGGTAGAAAGTTTTATTCATGGGCTATCCTTTAACGCTTTTCCGCAACTCAGGCAGTCGGCTTTCAAAATCTCCGGCGTTATGACAGGTATATTATATGCGGCGCGCGATTTTTTCATATCCATATAGAAGGCATCCTTGTATTCAAGACTGCCGGATTGTATAGAGCCGCTGCCATAACCTTCTATGATCCAGTTTGCGACATCGCCGCAGCGCGTGGCGAATCCGGATCCCAGATTATAGAGGCCGGGTTTGGGGTCTTGGGCGATTGTTACAAGAGCGTCCGCTACATGCCAGACAGCCAAGAAATCGCGCCTGACATCCGGGTTCATATCGAAATATATTTCGCCTTTTTCCTTCAGGCGTGAAAGCGCCATGCCGAAGAAGCTCCGGCGCCCGGTTTCGTGCCCAAAAACGTTGGCGCCGCGAATGACGGTTACCCGATCCCCCCCCAGATGATCCGCCAGAGTTTGCTCGATGCGCAACTTGTTTTTGGCGTACGCGGTTTGTGGTGAAGGCGCAATATCTTCGGTCAGCCTATAATCCGGGGCCGGGGCCGGGCCGTAAACCGTACGTGAGCTCATCATAATAAAATGAGAGTGGGTTTCTCTTATGCTGTGAGCGAGATGGTTGTCTATGTCGTTTTTCGGATCGTATCCCTCCAGACGGAGCGTAGGCGAGAATGCCAGATTGATCAGGCATGAACAGTCATTTTGCCAGGATTCGTCCTGCAGGGCTTCTTCATGGCTGAGAAAGAGCCAAGATCCCGTCGCGGCATGTCTTTGCAATTGCTGCCCGATCATGCTGGATTTTCCTGTTACCACTATTGACATAGAACAAAACCGACTTAAGCAGCGCGGGCAAGGGGGCGTCTTACAGGCTGACCGGTGTTGTAAAGGTCAAAATGATCGGCATACCACTGCGCGATGGCGGGGAGCTCCGCGTTGATGCTGGATTGAGGTTTCCACCCCAGAGTGGATATCTTGCTCCAGTCAACGGCGTAGCGCGCATCGTTAAATGGACGGTCCTCAACAAACGTAATGTGTTCTTGCGGCGACAGGCCGAAGAGGGCGCAGATCATCTGCGCCATTTCAATGTTCTGATATTCTTCAATCGTGCCGATGTTATAACATTCGCCTGTTTTTCCTTTTTCAATCAGAATCAGCAACGCTCTCATCAGGTCATGGGCCGACAGGTAGTGACGGGTGTTTTTACCGCTTCCGTGCAGGGTTAGCTTCTCCCCCTTCATCAGCAGTGTGATAAAACGCGGAATGATTTTCTCAGGATATTGGCGAATGCCGAAGATGTTATTGGCGCGTAGGATCACTGCCGGCAGATCGAAAGATTGAAGATATCCCTGAACAACCATTTCTGCGGCAGCCTTGGAAGCGGAATATGGATTAGTTGGCTTGAGCGGCGCTTCTTCGTCAACTGAACCGCTCATGATCTCGCCGTAAACTTCATCGGTGCTGACGTGAATGATTCGCGGAACTTTCAGAGCGCGGCAGGCCTCGATCAATGTATGCGTGCCCAAGGTGTTCGAACGTGTGAACTCCAGAGAATTGCCAAACGAGTTGTCAACGTGACTCTCTGCTGCGGCGTGGATTACTAGATCGGCGTCCTTTACTGCTTTTTGGCTTGTATACATCTCGCATATGTCGCCGACGATCAGTTGCACCCGCGGGTTCGACGCCAGATGCAGGATGCTGCGGATATTTGTGGCATAGGTCATCTTGTCAAGGATTGTGACTTGCGCTTGCGGGTAGCGTTCCAGAAGCATTTCGACGATATGCGACCCTATAAATCCGGCCCCGCCTGTAACAACAATTTTTTTCATTTTTTACTTCCTCTCTAGCGATTTCTGAATGTCATGAATTTGTGTCCGGCAAAACTGGCTGCGACATAAATAAACCAGGCCAGGATCTGCGACGGCAGGTTGGCCAGATGCATTTTTTCAACCAACACGACCAGCAAGCCCAGTTGCATGGCGTAGGCAACGCCAAAAACCAAAAGAAAAACAGCCATTTGCGTCTGCATATTGACGGATCTACCTTCGAGTTGATCCTGAAATGTAAGATTTTTGTGCATGGCAAACCCTGAAGCCAATCCACAGCCATAACCGATCACGTTGGCAAGGACATAGTTGGCATGCAAACCTTCGGATAGCAGTAGTATAACAATCAGCGACAGCGCTGTGTTGAATGCGCCGACCCCGCAGAAGATAAAAATTTGCCGGACGAGGCTCCTGAGATTTTGCGAAGTCGTCATAGTGCGTTCTCTGGCTTTCTGCAAATGGCGATGATGGACACGCCGCAGGGAAGAGGGATGCGCCCCAGAACAAAACGCTCAGCGGCGAATATCGTGCGCAAAGCAAGGTTGATCACGTCGCAACGCGGCAATGTCTCATCCGGTCTGTCCTTGACACGTATAGCTTTTTTTATGAGGCGGACGGCTGCGACAAGCGGAAAGAGAACTGTATTATAATACGATATGTATTCGACCCTGTATCCAGCTTTGATCAGCAATTCCCTGAAGTCTCGGCGCAGATAGCGGCGTTTGTGATGGTTCACGACGTCATGTTGCGACCATAAGAAGGAGTATGCCGGAACGGTAAACAAGGCATATCCGCCGATCTTGGTTAACGCATAAAGCGCATTCAGGCTTTCTTGGTCGGCTTCGACATGCTCGATGACGTCAAAGGCGCCGACCACATCAAATGGCCCCTTAAAAGGGATAGGCGCGGGCAGGAATCCTGATTGCAGGCGATCGGCGGGGATACCTGAATTTGCCCGGCAATAATTGATGGCAAAATCATCGGGTTCAAAAGCAAAGACTTTGCCGAATTGCGAAAGCATTTTCAGGTTGGCACCCGGGCCGCATCCGGCTTCGAGGATGTTCGCCCCCGACGGCAGATCAAGGCGTCTGATCAGGTGAGCCAGAATTCTCCGGCGGCCCTCGTACCACCAGTGGCGATCCTGAATATCGGCCATTCTGTGGTAAACGTCCTGATCCATGCCGCGCCTATGCCGAGCCTCGAAGGACTTCCCGAATGATGAAGAGGGGGCGGTTTTTAACTTGAATGTAGGTTCGTCCGATATATTCGCCAATCACGCCGATGCATACGAGCTGCAGTGAAGCGAAGAAAGCAATGATTGTTGCCAGTGACGCCCAGCCTGTCACCAGATTGCGATCGGTGAAATGGGCATATATGGCGTAAACGGCCATCAGGGTGGCAAGCAAGACGCCGAACCCGGCAAACAGCAAGCTTACGCGCAGAGGTTTGATAGAGAAACTGCTGATGGCATCAAAGGCGAAGGCTATCAGCTTGTGGAAGGGGTATTTGGTTTCACCGGCAAAGCGTGGCGCGCGCTTATAGGAAAAGGCTTCCTGTCTGAATCCGATCCACGCAATCATCCCGCGGACGAAGCGATGCTGCTCCGGCATATCTTTGAATTGCTCGACAACCCGGCGAGACATCAGGCGGAAGTCTCCAACATCGCGCGGGATGTGCGTATCGGAAAGATAGGAGAGCAAACGGTAAAAAAGGCTTGCGGAAACGCGCTTGAACAGAGTTTCTCCCTCGCGTTGGTCGCGTTTGCCATAGACGACATCAACGCCACTACGGGCGCGTTCGAGCATGGGCAGCAATAGTTCAGGGGGGTCTTGCAAATCGGCGTCCAGCACCAACACATAATCGCCCTGCGCGTGGAATAATCCTGCCGTCAGCGCCAGTTGGTGCCCGTGGTTGCGCGACAGATCGACGATGACAAGATGAGGATCGGCTTTGACCAGTTCTCGCATGATTTCCGGCGTGCTGTCGCGTGAGCCGTCGTTGATCAGGACGATTTCATATGACGACACGGGCGCGGAACTGCAGACTGCGTTGACACGCTTATGCAACTCTCTGATGCTCTCCTCTTCGTTATAGCAGGGAATGACAACAGAGAGTTCCATAGGTTCATCTTACCGGGGTAGGGTTAACCGGCCTCGACCTCTTTTTCTACATCCTTGCCGGCGGATTTTTTCTTCTTCTTGTCGGCGTAGACATAGACGGGTGGTTTGCCGTCTTTGACAGTTTCTGCATTGACGACGACTTCTTCAAGGTCTTCCTTGTCGGGAAGCTCGTACATCGTATCAAGCAGGAGATTTTCGAGAATTGAACGCAGGCCGCGCGCGCCCGTATTTCGCTCAATGGCCTTCTTCGCAATTTCGGAAAGAGCGCTTTGGTCGATGGTCAGTTTGACGTTTTCCATCTCAAAGAGGCGCTGATATTGTTTAACCAGAGCGTTCTTCGGTTCTGTCAGGATCGAGACTAAGGCTTTTTCATCGAGATCTTCCAGTGTCGCTACAACCGGCAGACGCCCGACGAATTCCGGGATGAGGCCGAATTTCAGAAGGTCGTCCGTTTCCAGGCTCTTCAGCAACTCGCCGGCGCGGCGTTCGTCCGGGCCGCGGACTTCGGCGCCGAAACCGATCGATGTGCCTTTGCCTCTCATCGAGATGATTTTTTCGATCCCGGCGAAGGCCCCGCCGCATATGAAAAGAATATTCGTGGTATCAACCTGCAGGAATTCCTGTTGCGGGTGCTTGCGGCCCCCTTGCGGCGGCACAGAAGCCACAGTGCCTTCCATCAGTTTCAGCAAGGCCTGTTGCACGCCTTCGCCCGATACGTCGCGGGTGATTGAAGGGTTGTCGCCCTTGCGGGAAATCTTGTCCACTTCGTCGATGTAGACGATGCCGCGCTGTGCGCGCTCGACGTTGTAGTCCGAAGCTTGCAGCAGCTTCAGAATGATGTTCTCGACATCTTCGCCCACATAACCGGCTTCGGTCAGGGTTGTAGCATCGGACATGGTAAACGGCACATCGAGAATACGGGCCAGCGTTTGTGCCAGCAGGGTTTTTCCCGAGCCGGTAGGCCCGACCAGAAGGATGTTCGATTTTGCCAGTTCGATGTCGTTGCTTTTGCTGCCGTTTTCAATCCGTTTGTAGTGGTTGTGCACGGCCACAGACAAGACGCGCTTGGCGCGATCCTGCCCGATCACATAATCGTCCAGGACGGCCTTGATCTCGCTCGGGGCGGGAACGGTTCCTTCGCCGCGACTGACAAGCTGCGTCTTGTCCTCTTCACGGATGATATCCATGCAGAGTTCAACGCATTCATTGCAGATGAATACATTCGGCCCGGCGATCAGTTTGCGGACTTCATGCTGGCTCTTGCCGCAGAAGGAGCAGTAGAGGGTGTTCTTGGTTTCGCTGGAACCTGTCTTTGTACTCATCTCAATAGGCGTCCTGTGTTTAGGTGATCGTATGCAGTGTGGCCATAATATAGACTGGCCGGGCGGGAGTTCGAATCTCTTCTTTCCAATGTAGCGAACAGTGCTTCTGCCGCGCAAGCCCCTAATTTCATTGATGTTGTATCGGTATTACGTTTTTTAAACCCTTCATTGCGTATAGGTTGTTTATAATATAGTTAATGCCCTGCAAGGTTTGACGAACCCCGAACGTTTAGAGAAAGATGCCTGAAAGAACACTGGAAGAGCTGGCTGAGAGTTTCGCGCTGTTTAGCGACTGGGAAGAGCGTTATCGTTACCTGATCGATCTTGGCGCGCGCTTGCCACCAATGGATGATGCTTTAAAAGTTGAAGAACATCTTGTAAGGGGTTGTACTTCCAAGGTTTGGCTTGTTCCATCTATACAAAACGGCGTGTTTCATTTTATGGCGGACAGCGATGCCCAGATCGTGCGGGGGCTTGTGTATCTGCTGATGGTGGCGTTTCAAGATAAACCTGTGGACTATGTTCGAACCTATGACATCAGGGGGGCTTTTGAGCGTCTGGGTTTGCACCAGCACCTCTCGCCCAACCGCCGCAACGGTTTTTTCGCGATGGTGGAAAAAATCCGGGCCCTGGCCGGGGCTGTCTGAAATTTTAAGGGGATACCGTGGGGCAGACGTTGGCCTCGGCATTTTCACGGACATCGCAAGGCGGTTTCCCGGCTGCTACAGGTATGGGTTCCTGCGCGGGCAGGGACTTGCCGTTGAAATAGGCCGCCAGCGGTGCCAGGATAAATCCGGCGACAAGGCACAACCCGATCTGGAAATGAGCGACGCGGTTTGACATATTTTTGGATCCCCGATCCCTCTGAAAGTTCGTGTCCTATTTTGGTTCAGCCGCAGGGCCTGCGCATGATTGGGCGCGCTTCATGGTCGCGCCAACAGTGTCGCTCGGGGTTACGGGGTCGCATGAGAAGCCTTTTTCAGTGAAATAGCTGTTCACGGTCTGTGACAGGCGTCCGGCCAGTTCATCGCGACTGCCGGCCACGCCGTTTTCGAGCATTTGCGCGCGCGCGGCGCTGACGGGGACTGTGACCGCTGGTTCCTGCGGCCACAGCTCATGCCCGGCGAACGCTGAAGCTGCGGTGATCAGAACGGCGGGAAATTTGGAGCTTTTCAGGTTCTGAAAGCTGCCGAGGAAAGTATAAAGAGCTGGCCACGGATTTGGCATTTTTGTCTCCTGTTCCCAGTGTCATTATGGATTGACATCACTAGTAGCATAGACGCCTGAAAGCCGCCAAGGTTATTCCTTTGGGGCGGCTTCTTTGGCTTCTTCTGGCTTTTTCCCGCCTTTTTCAGAAGTTTCAGCCTCTACAGCGGCAGGAGGCGTTTTGTAATTCACGCTCTGCAGGATGGTGGCGAACATTTCATCGGCTCCGGTGATATAATCGCCGGTAATATCGGCTTCCATGCTGAATATCGATTTTTTACCGATCCAGAGTTGACCGTTATAGATCAGGTCTTGCTCGCCGTTTTTGCCGTAGCCCAGAAGGAAAGCCATTTTGGCGTTTGGATGCTCGTTATAGCCGGTTTCCATTTCTTCAAGCTTGCCGCGTCCTGCCATCGCGATCAGTGTGGTTTTCATCACATCGCCGCTATAGCGTTCATACATGTCGGGCGTGGCCGGGTTGCAGACCACATCGATCTTGAGCGTGGCGGTGACGTCAAACACCTTGGTAAAACTCAGGACTTCGTGGCATTGGCTGGGTTCATCCGGATTGCATTTTTTCCCGAGCAAAGGCTCGCTCGGGAAGGTGATGGTGAATTCACAGCCCTCTGGTGAATAGGTATATGGTTCCGCCGCAGCGGGAAGTGTTAGCAGCATCAGCGGAAATGCGAGTTTAAGCCACTTCATCGAGAACCTTCCTGTCCGGCGGAGTCCATGTCTGCGGATCGGCCTGTGTTTGTGTTTGCGCATTCATATCCTTGACTTCATGCTTGCCGTCACGGACGACCCAGACATAAGGGATGTTTTTCTTGCTGGCATATTTCAGTTGGTCGCCGAACTTTTTGGGCGCGTGGTACATCTCGACATTGATGCCCCTCTTGCGCAATTGGCGGGCGGTATCATGGGCGAGGGGGCGGTCGGTTTCATTCTCCGGCACCATCATCATAACATGTGCAGGGCCTTTGGGGGATTTGTCATCCAGTCCCATCAGATCCGGGCGTTTTTGTTTAATCACATCGAACAGCCGGGAGAACCCGAGCGAGATGCCAACGCCCGGCAAATGTTTGTTGATATAGCTGCCCGCGAGATCGTCATAACGTCCGCCAGAGCATACCGACCCGGTAAATTCCGGAACATCCAGCAACTGCGTTTCATACACCGTACCCGTGTAATAATCGAGGCCACGAACGATGGAGAGGTCAGCGATGACGTTATCTTTAAGATGTTCTAAGTTTTTTAGAACGAAGGAAAGTTCATCAATCCCTTCTTTCATAAGATCATTTTTGCTCTCAATTAAAGAAATGTCCTTCGTATTTACAAGATTCAATATTTCTGTAGCTATTTCTTTGCCATACTCAAGTCTTAAGCCCAGTTCAATAATGCTATTACGCACAAATTCTTCACCCTGTTTCTCATACTTATCTACTGAGGCAAGAACTTTAACGATGTAATCGTTATCGACATTACTTAGTGATGATAAATATCCCATTAGAATCTTTCTATTTGAGATTCTAAGTCTTACACGTCCAATATTCAGTGACTCCAGCACCTCATACATCATGCTCGCGACTTCGGCATCGAACGAGATGGGCAGGTTATCGACATTGATCACGTCGATGTCGCATTGATAGAATTCGCGCATGCGGCCCATTTGCGGGCGCTCACCGCGCCAGACGCGCTGCATCTGGTAACGTTTGAACGGGAATACCAGATTGTTGAAATTCATCGCGACATAGCGGGCCATCGGCACGGTCTGGTCGAAGTGCAGCGCGAGGCGTGCTTCTTTCTTGTCGTTTTCATCCTTGTGCAGGCGTTCGATGACATAGATTTCTTTGTCAACTTCGCCTTTGGCAGCCAGAACGTCAAGCTCTTCCACGCTAGGGGTCTCGATATTGCAAAAGCCGTACGATTCAAAAACGCGACGGATATTGTCGAACCATTTCTGCTCGATCAGGCGTTCTTCAGGAAGCCATTCAGGAAAGCCTCGGACCGGGCCGGGTTTATAGATTTTACGTTCGTTGCTCATAGTTTTGCTTTTAAACGATTTTCGGTAATTTGGGAAGGTGGCTTATGGCTGCTCAAACAGTTCCGTTAGCCGGGTGGTGAGGGCGCTGGCGAGCTCGTCGGCATCGGCGATGGTTACGGCTCGCCGGTAATAACGCGTTACGTCGTGTCCGATGCCGATAGCGGTCAGTTCGACATCGGAAACCGACTCGATCCATGCGATTACATGCCGCAGGTCAAGCTCCAGAATGTTCGAGGGGTTGACGGACAGGGTGGAGTCGTCTACCGGCGCGCCGTCGGAAATGACCATCAGGATTTTGCGTTGCTCGGGGCGGGCGGCCAGACGGTTATGCGCCCAGACGAGTGCTTCGCCGTCGATATTCTCTTTCAACAACCCTTCTTTGAGCATCAGGCCGAGATTCTTGCGTGTGCGTCGCCACGGCGTGTCGGCGGCCTTGTAGATGATGTGGCGCAAATCATTCAGGCGGCCGGGCAGGGGCGGGCGTCCGGCTTGAATCCATGAATCGCGCGATTTGCCGCCCTTCCATGCGCGTGTGGTGAAACCGAGGATTTCCACCTTTACGCCGCAGCGTTCCAGTGTGCGGGCGAGAATATCGGTGCACATGGCGGCAATCGCGATCGGGCGTCCGCGCATGGAGCCGGAGTTGTCGATCAGCAGCGTGACGATAGTATCGCGAAATTCCGTCTGTCGTTCTTGTTTGAATGACAGCGGCACGGTCGGGTTGGCGACGATGCGGGCGAGGCGGGCGCTATCCAGCATGCCTTCCTCAAGATCGAATATCCAACTGCGGGTCTGTTGCGCCATCAGCTTGCGCTGCAGGCGGTTAGCCAGTTTGGTGATGACCGATTGCAGGTGAACGAGCTGCTGGTCGAGCATGGTGCGCAGGCGGTCGAGTTCTTCCGGGTCGGCGAGGTCTTCAGCCCTGACGGTTTCATCAAACTGGCTTGTGAAGATATGATAGCGCTTATCAGGCCCGGCAATGTAACCTTCCGGCCTCTTGTGTTGAGGCATGCCGGCGCTCTCCCCCTCGGTGTCGGATTGCACTTCGCTGTCGCTCAAATCTTCCGACCCTGACTGTGATGCCTCGCCTGTGTCTTCCGTGTCTTCGGCGGCCTCCACGCCTTCGCTGCCGCCCAGTGATTCAGGTTTCTCATCCTGTTGGGCGTTTTCTTCGCTTCCGTCATTCGGATTTGGCTGTGTGCGTGCATCCGGTTCTTCTTCCTGCCCATTCCCTTCCTGAGGCTCTTCGTGGCTGTCCATTTCCATCTGTTCGATCATCATGCGCGCCTGCCGCGAGAAGGACTTTTGATCGTTCAGGTAAGGAGCGAGCGCGGCAAAACCTTCCACCCCCAGATGGTCTTTTACCCAAGGCGTCCATTGTGCCACGAGTTCCTGCGCCGAGGGCGGAACGGCTTCTCCCGTAAGGGCGAGACGCGCCATAACGTGCAAGGCGTCAGCCATATTGGTTTGTTCACGGTTGTCGATATTCTGGTAGCCGAGGCGATGGCATTTCTCCTCAAGGGCGGCGTTGAGGTTTTGCGCTACGCCGCGCATCTGGGTAGCTCCTATCGCTTCGCATCGTGCTTGTTCAAGCGCATCCATAACGGCCTGCGCGGTCAGATCCATCATGGTGTTGCGGTTATGCCAGACCGGGTCGTGGTGTTGCAGGCGCAGGGCCTTGGCGTCGGCGTCACCTCGTACCAGCGCCTTGCTGTGCGGGTTGATGTCGCGGTCTGGCATAGGCAGGCGCGTGCGGTTGTGGCCATGGGGGTTCCGCAGGCGGCTATCGCCAGCTTGTTCGGTACTGCTGAAACTGACATCGACATCGGGTTTGCGCGCCAGCGCACGCAAGGCGGCTGCCGTCGCGGATTTAAATTGCTCGAATTTGTTGTCGCTGTCGTTTTTCATCGGTGGTCAAGGTCTGGACTGTCGGAACATCCAACTCCAGATTTCAGGCGTATAAAGCGATTCCGACGGACAGTTTTTTCCCATGCCTTTGACCTCGGTGTAATAGGCTTTTCCCCCGTTCTTATTGATCGCTGCGATCAGGTTCCGGTTTGCGTCTGGGGGAACAAGCTTATCTTCGGCACCATGGATGGCCCATAAGGGCATCTTTGCCATTTTAGGTGCGAACCGCTCGTTCCATTCGCCGCTAATCGCAATTCCTGCCGCGAATAGATCTGGCAGAAGCAGGGCGCTGCCGAATACACCCGTGCCGCCTTCGGCGCAGCCTATAACATAGATACGTTGAGGGTCGATTTTGAATCTGAATACCAGGGTTTTTGTAAGCTCCGCAAGGTCGAGCAGTGCCTCATACTTATCGTGTTTTTGCTGCGGATCGGCCCATACGCTTTTCTCGGAGAGGGCTGGTACCATGATGAAAGAGGGAAATGCACGCATCATGTCGTCTCTTACCAGGCTCTCTGCGGCAAACGCAAAACCCGATGAATCGTGAAGAACGACAACCAACGGAAAAAGGAGCCCTTCAGGGTAAGGCTGGGCTGGTGCATGCCAGAAGTAAGTCAGAATTTTTCTTTGATTGTTTGTCGGCGCAAAAACGCGTTTTTCCAACAGCGGCGTAACTTCCCCGAGGGGGTATTCATTCCTGATTTTTTCCAGCCGTTCAACCGGTTTTAAAGCTTCTGCCGCCGATGAAGCTGGCGGCAAGAGCGTAAAGGCAAGAATGAATAACGCTATTCGTATCTTCATGGTGTCGGTTGTGCCGCGGTCTTCTTCTGGCTGAAGAGCCATTGCCATAGTGTAGGGGTGTATATATTGGCTGAATTGCAGTCGTGTTTCATTCCTTCAAACAATGTGAAGAAGGCGGTTCCGCCATGGCGTTGAACCATGGTGATGGTATCGCTGCTGTTGAAGGGGAGAAAGAATTCGTCTTCGGAACCGTGGAAGGCTGCAATTGCGACCTTGTTCATGTTGTCTGTTTCCTTGTGGTTCCAGGTAGTAGAAATCGGAACGGCGGCGGCAAACAGATCCGAATAGAGTTGTGCCGCTCCATAGGCGCCTGTGCCCCCTGTGCCGCACCCCATAACGTAAACTCTGGTGGGGTCGATGGGGTTTTCCATCATAATTTTTTTCATCAACGTTATTGTGTCGGGCAGCATGTGAACGGGTTTGAGCTTGCCGGGGTCGGCCCATCTGTGGCCCTGAGGAAGGGCGGGAACCATGATGTAAGCCGGATAGGGCCCCCGCACTGATTCTTTGATCAGGTGATAAGCAGATTCGGCATACCCTTGCGATCCGTGAAGCACCAGAACCAGCGGTAATGTCTGTCCGTCGGCGGGCTTGGTTTCTGGCTCGTACCAGAAATAGGTCATGTTGATGTTCGTGCCGTCTGTCGCTTTAATCAGGGCTGATTTCTTTTTGTAGTATGATGTAAAACTTCCTACAGGTTGAGAATTCGCGGGTTCGAGAATCTTTACATCCCCGTCTGTTTGCAGCGTTGCTTCCGTTTCTGCTGGCGCGGGATTTTCCATTGTTGCTGGAAGGGTTTCCGGGGAGGGAGGAGGGGCTTCTTGAGCATAGGCAGATGAAAAGGAGATGATGAACAGCCCCACAAGTAAAGAAAGTGCAGATGTTTTCATGTCTATATACTCACGCTAGTGCTAGTTATGAATTATAGGACTTTAATAGATCAACGCCAAAGCAGCGCTGATAATATTCGGTGACGGTTGGGCGTTCTGCTTCATCGCATTTGTTCAGGAAGCTGAAGCGGAAAGCCAGCTCCCTGTCGTCGAATATTTTTGTGTTCTCTATCCAACTGAGAACGGTGCGTGGCGACATTAATGTTGAAAGATCGCCGTTGATGAAGCCTTGGCGGGTCATGTCGGCCAGACGCACCATGGCGCTTATATTCTTGCGCCCTTCTTCTGTATCGAAGTCGGGATTTTTGGCCAGCATGATGCGGGTTTCGTCATCATGGGGCAGGTAGTTCAGCGTGACAACGATATTCCAGCGATCCATCTGGCCCTGATTGATTTGCTGTGTGCCGTGGTATAGCCCCGTGGTGTCGCCCAGCCCTACAGTATTGGCCGTGGCAAAAAGACGGAAGCCGGGATGAGGTCGTATCACAGTGTTTTGGTCAAGGAGGGTCAGGCGGCCCTCTGATTCAAGGACGCGCTGTATTACAAACATGACATCCGGGCGTCCTGCGTCGTATTCATCAAAAACCAGCGCCACGGGATTTTGTAGTGCCCAGGGGAGCATCCCTTGCTTATATTCAGTGATCTGCTTGCCGTCTTTCAGGACGATCATATCCTTGCCCAGGAGGTCGATCCGGCTGACGTGGCTGTCAAGGTTGATGCGGATGCAGGGCCAGTTCAGGCGCGCTGCTACTTGTTCGATGTGTGTTGACTTGCCGGTGCCGTGATAACCTTGGATCATTACGCGGCGGTTGTTGGCGAACCCGGCCAGAATGGCCAGAGTGGTTTCGCGGTCGAACTGGTAAGTATCATCACGGGCAGGGACGTTGGGGTGTTCCGCGCTAAAGCCGGGCACTTTCCAGTCTATATCAATCCCGAAAGTTTCTCTCACATCATATAGGGCATCGGGGATTGTGGTGTATTGGGGGTGGTTAGCGGCCAGTCCGTTCAGGTCATAAGCGCCGGGCATCTCTTCTTTCGTGCTCACTTATTTTTACTCTCTTCAAATTTCTCAAATTTTTCATAGGCGAGCCGCAGGATAGTATAGGACATGTTGATAGTTTTGATCATTTCCTCGGCCTGGCGGTTACCGGGGTTCACATCCGGATGATACTTCTTAACTAGCTCTTTGTAACGGGTCTTGATGATATTCATATCCACAGGCGGAGATAGGCCGAAGATTGCCAGAGCATCGGTTTCCGGCGTATGGCGCTCTGGCGCTGCCGCCTTTCTATAATGGTCTTTCGAGGGTTCGCTATCTGTAAAATGGTAAGTTTTCCAGGCCTGAGCCTTCAGTTTTTCCGCCATGGCAGCTTCGGTGTCATAGCGGCGTGTTGGGCGATCCCAGAGAGTGCTGCGGACGATATGCTCTTCTATCTCGCGAGAGGACATCCCTGAGAAAAAATCCCAAGCCTTGTTGTATTCTTGTACATGGGTAAGGCAGAACATATAGTGTCCGGCGAGTGATCGGTCACGTGGCGCCTTATATTCGCCTTTTGCGGTGCAACCGGGCATATCACAATTATGATCATGTGGCTGATGAGTATTGTCATCAGCGAACTCAGCGGATCCGGGTTTCAGGCGTATCTTTGGCATATCATTGATATTATGAGGCTTTTCAAGATATGAAACAAGGAATGGTCATCTGTCAGGCTAAGGGGTTACTATGAGCGTTGCTTTGCATATCAATTATATTTTGACGGACGCACTGAAACCTGTGGAAATTCAAGTAGTTGACCAGAGTCATCTGCATGCGGGACATGCGGGGGCTCGGCCTGAAGGGGAAACCCATTTTCAGGTGATCATTGTTTCAAGCCTGTTCGCCGGTAAAAGCCTTATTGAACGCCACCGTATGGTCAACGATTTGCTGTTTGATCTTCTGCGTGACCGTGTCCATGCTTTGTCACTCAAGGCTTATGCCCCGGGTGAGCCGCGATAGGTCGCCTTTCTGTGTAAACAAACATCATCTTTTGGTTGCAAAATAAAAAGTACTATACAATATGTGGCGTATCCTGTAGTGATATAGGCTATGTGGGAACGTCTGGACCTATTGATCCGGGCATAATCAGAAACCAAGGTGGGAAAAAATGACATCAAGAGAGGAGATACTGTCTGGTGAAGCAGAGCCCTGTGCAGGGGAGTCCGTGAATGAGAGAGCAGGCAAGAGCACGCTTGTCAGCCGTAACATTACAGTCGTGGGAAGAAGGACATCTGTAAGGTTGGAGCCGGAAATGTGGACGGCATTGCGTGAGATTGCGCGCCGTGAGGGCTGCAAAATCCACGATATATGTTCGTTAATACATCTGCGTAAAAAGCCTGACACTTCGCTGACAGCGGCCATTCGCGTATTTCTTATGTTATACTATAGGGCGGCTTCTACTGAAGAGGGACACAGGCGCGCTGGGCATGGAAATTTCGATTTCATGGTTCAGCGTGCGCATGTAACTTCGGAGATGATGACGTGGCGGCGTTCGCGTCATGTCCCGCCTTTGCAGAGAAATGCTGTGATTGCCAACCATGCGGCTCATCAGCAATCCGCAGCCAACCTGGGAAGAAGGAATGCTGTGGGGTCGAATTAGTATTTGTTAGTTAAATTTCTATGACGAAGTAATTTTTAAAACCAGACCCCTCTCCCTGGCCGGAGAGGGGTCTTTACCTGTGCGCGATACTTTTAGATAATCAGGCCGCCCGGCCCATATCGATAAACTTCTGCTGGCGACGACGAACCAGTTTGGCGCCGTCCCACGGGGTCAGTTCGGAGAGAGATTTGTTTACTTGTGTGGCGAGCGTTTTGATCATTTCATCTTTTTGACGATGAGCGCCGCCGAGAGGTTCGGGGATGATGCCATCGATCAGTTTTAGTTCCAGCAGATCTTCAGCCGTCATCTTCAGGGCGGCGGCGGCATCGTTCGCATTGGCAGCGCTGCGCCAGAGGATGGAGGCGCAGCCTTCAGGCGAAATTACAGAGTAGATTGAATGCTCAAGCATAAAGATACGGTCAGCGGAAGCTATTGCAATCGCGCCGCCAGAGCCGCCTTCGCCGATGATCACGGAGACAAGGGGAACCTTCACATTCAAGCACTTCTCGATCGACCGGGCGATGGCCTCGGCCTGCCCGCGTTCCTCGGCTCCAACGCCTGGATATGCGCCGGCAGTATCCACGAGTGTAACGATCGGAAGCTGATATTGTTCTGCCAGTTCCATCAGCCGGATGGCCTTGCGGTAGCCTTCGGGGCGTGCCATACCGAAATTATGCCGAATGCGGCTGTCGGTATCGTTGCCTTTTTCTTGCCCCATGATCACAACCGAGCGCCCCATAAGGCGTCCAAGTCCGCCGATCAGGGCTTGGTCTTCACCAAAATTACGGTCGCCTGCCAAAGGGGTAAAATCTTCGATGCAGCCTTTGATGTAATCAAGGAAATGCGGACGATCCTGATGGCGGGCGACTAGTACCTTTTGTTGGGCGGTAAGCTTGCTATAGGTTTGTGTAAGCAGACGGTCAGCCTTGATTTGTAGACGCCCTATTTCCTCTGAAATATTGACCGTTGAGTCGCTGCTGACGTTTCTCAGTTCCGCGATCTTGGCTTCTAGTTCAAGGATAGGCTTTTCAAATTCAAGTTTGCTCATCATCACACCTTAAAGAAAAATCAGGCAGACCTTATCATAAAGCCTGCCTGATTCGAATAATCTTTTGATCCGTTAAGGGTTATACACCTGTGCCGGTTTTGGCCAGAGGATGCTTCTCTTCAACGGTTTTCTTGGCCTTGTCGCCCAGAATATGAGTGTAGATCTGGGTTGTCGCAATGTCTGCGTGGCCAAGCATTTTCTGAACGGAACGCAAATCTGCACCGTTGCTGAGCAGATGGGTGGCAAATGCGTGGCGCAAAATATGCGGGCTGACGCGTTCAGCATCAATACCAGCCGTATCAGCCAGATCCTTCAGCAATTGGGCAAAACGCTGACGGGTCAGGTGACCGCTTTCGGAAGTACGTGACGGGAACAGCCACTGCGCCTGAGAACCTTTGTCCTCGGGATTGATGAACTGCTGGCGAACTTCCAGATATTTCTTCACAGCACGCTGTGCGGGCTCTGAGAGGGGAACCATGCGCTCACGGCCGCCTTTGCCGGCAACCATCAGGAACTGCATGTCTTCACCGATAGATGACATGGGCAGTCCGACCAGTTCGGAAACGCGCAGACCGGTAGCATAGAGCATCTCTAGCAGGCAGACCAGACGAACGCTGTCAGCGCCGCCCGTGTCCCCAGCAACCTTGATCAGTGTGCTGACTTCGGTTTCGGAAAGGGTTTTCGGCAATGTACGGCCTTGCTTCGGGCTTTCAATCGTGGATGTCGGATCATCCTTGCGGATGCTTTCGGAAACCAGATAGCGATAGAATTGACGCAAAGCCGAGAGGCGGCGGGCAACGGTACGGGTTGCAATCTGTGCTTTGTTTTGGCCCTTCACGTGAATGCGAATACCCAGATCCTCAAGGTATGCCTTGATTTCTTCGGGTGACGCGTCAACGATCTCCTTGCTGGCTTTTTCGCGCAGTTGCAGGCTGAAATCGGCAAGATCACGCCAGTAGGCCTGACGTGTATTCATGGCCGCGCCACGCTCGGTTGTGAGCATATCGAGGAATGAATCCACTAACGGATGAAGCTTCGGCTTCGGCATTGCTGGGCGACCTGGACGTGCCATTTTTGTAATCTCCTATTTTCCTGTACTCAAGCCCATGACGACTTCGCTGGCCAATTCACGAGCTTCGCTTGTTAACCCCACTGTTTTCAATCCATCAATCACTTCCGCCAAAACCGCAGGATCCATTCTGGAGGGCGGTATATCACCGAGAGCAATTGCACTTAACAGTATAACCTCGCCTAAACGCTTGTCTTGGTGCGCGGAGGTGAGATTCTCCATCAAGTCACTAGATGGCATTACATAATCGTAATCAGCGGGGTCTGTCAAGCCATCTTGTTTTTCATAAGCTTCTTTGCCGCTAATATTATGTAATTTGCCGGTCATGTCAAGCTTTTCAATAATGGTAAATATGAGAGTTTTCGAGGTTTCAGGCAGTTTTCCTATAAGTTCCTGAAAAACGTCAGGTTTTGGCATTTCTTCTGTGGAAAAGTTTTGCAGGGCTGCGTTTGCTATAGCCAGATAGAGGGCAGACTGTCCGGCCCCTTCCGACTCGGCCTGATTCCATAGTTGCCGCTCTAAAGATGCGCTCAGGGGCGTTCCTGCCACCAGACCGATGGTCGCAATTTTTCGAACCAAGGTTGGATCCGCGTCCTCGGCAGAAAGTGTATCTATATAAGGGGCAAAGGGAGTCAATGTTCCAGGAGGGAATTGCCCGGCGAGGCGCAGGGCTTCATGTCCCAGCTTCTTCTTTTGATCCTTATCGCGCGCGGCTGTCATGGCTTGGTGGTAGGCAGGCAAGGCGAGCCAGCCTTTGGCCTGTTGCAGGTCTTTGCTTTCGAGCTTGATCTCGTTGTATAGGGTTCCGAGCTCCTGCGGGCTAAGCATGCCGCGCCGAATGGCCTCATCCCACAAAGCCAGCTTTACTTCCGAGGGCGCGTTAGGAGACATCATCAAGACGCCAATATTATGCGAAGGAGCCTCCCTGATATTGTCTATATTGAACTTGTTCAGCATCAACCGATCGTCATTCAGCAAGGCCGCTATTTCCAAAGGTGTAAAATCTTTCAGGTCGTCAAAGCTGCGCGGCGTGACTTTATAACCTGCCTTATCAAAGGTGTAGCCTAGAACGCGACTTTCTGCGGCAACCGGCTTGACTTCGGGGCGGTCAACAAAATTCTTCATATTCTGGCCCGCCATTTTCCCCAGAATATAATCGCAGATTACGGAGGCTTGCTTCCAGAAAGGCTGTTCATCAAACCGAACCATCATGGTTTTGGTTTCAAGGCAGGCGATCGTCGGTTGGCGGCTGAGGAAAAGCGATTGTACCCCGGCGCGTGCCAAACGCTCATGGTAGGCAACTGCCTGATCTGTCATGAACAGTTGCGAGGCTTGCAGATAAGCTCCCGTATCCAGAAGTTTCTCAATGCGCAGGGTTTGGAAATCCTCCCCGGCTTGAATGGAACTGCGGTTACTCATCAATGTTGCATCGGCGCTGGTCAGTAGGGCACGATGGTTCATTCTTTGCAAAATCCCGTAATGTCTGGGCGGGGGCAATTGGTTTACCAGCGTGAGAATATTGTTACGGGATGATCCGTCCCACAGGTCGATGCCAAGACTGCCTGCCGCAGCGTTGTGCAGCGTCCCAAGCGATTCCAGTGTCGTGTAGTTTACTTTCAACTGAGCAGGAACTCTGGCGGGCTTATCCCCGCGCTTAACGATATAATCGTTGTTTTCCTCAGGCGACCCGGCTGCCTCGGCGGTCGTTTCCATTGCCGGCACTGGTATATTGGGGCCGGCAGAGGCAGGGGAGTCCACTGCGGCTTTGCCAGGTTTATCCGCTGGGCTTTGGGTTGTTCCTGCGGCTTTGTTGTCATCGGGTTCTGAATGGATATTCTCTTTCGGCGTATCGGGCCTGACAGTCCTTTTTGTCGCAGCAGCTTTGTCAGGCGTGGATTTTTTATCGCTATGACTATCAGGCTTTTGACCTCCATTGCGTTGCAGGGCGGCCTTGGCCTTGGCTGACCCTCCCATGCGGTCATCTGTCTCCCGGTAGCGATAGACAGGGCTCTCCTGTTTTCTGGCTTCCGATGTACTGGCTACGGGGTTGGGCCCGGCCATACGGTCTTCGGCTTGAGCAAATTTATTGGCGGGCAGCCAGATCAGGCAGGAAACTAAGGCAGTAAGAAGAAGGTGTCTTGCTATCATGGATTTTTATCACTGCTGTAAAAGCGGTCGTTTGAGACAGTCTTTACGACTTCGGATTGTTCAACAGGGACATCGATCAGACTGATGCTGACAAACGCCAGCACCGCCAGAAGGGCTGTCATTCCTGTGATAACCGCAATAATCTTCATGATTCGCATATTCCGTGCTATTTGCTCTTGAAAATAGAGAAAGCGTCCTGTGATTTCAACAGCTTCCCGATTTAGCATGCAAGGTTATCCATTGTTTTAACAGGGGGGGCGTGGCATAAGCATTCCATGGCAATCGATCCCCAGAAAATATTCTCGATTCGGGCCCGGCTGAACCGGCCTATTGTGCTGGTGGGAATGATGGGGGCTGGAAAAACCCGTCTGGGTAAAATGTTGTCCGAAGTTCTTGGCTATAGCTTCGCCGATTCCGATGAGGAAATTGAGAGGGCGGCTGGGCTCACAATCTCTGAAATCTTTGAAAGGTACGGAGAAACTTATTTCCGGGATGGTGAACGCCGGGTTGTCAAACGGCTGGTAGAGGGAGGGATTCAGGTGATTGCCACGGGAGGGGGGGCGATACTTAACCAGGATACGGCTCAGGAAATATGGAATCAAACCCTCTCCATCTGGGTTAAGGCCGACATTCCAACCATTCTGGAGAGAACCTCTCGTAATGACAAAAGGCCGTTGCTCAAGCAGGGCGACCCGGAAGAGGTTCTGAAAAGGCTTTCGGAGGCGCGGTACCCTATTTATCAGAACGCCCATCTCACTATTGAGAGCCGCAATGCGCCGGGCGAAGAGATGCTGGGTGAGGCTATAGATAAGATATTCGGTTTTCTGAGTGATGTTTCAACAAAGGCAAAGGCGGAACCTGATGTCGATTGAAAAATTGCATGTAGCGCTGGCGGATCATGCCTATGACATCGTGATTGGTAGTGGTCTGTTATCGAAAGCGCAGGAATGGGTGCCTGAGAAAATACGCAGAGGCAGGATATTCATCCTGACTGATGAAAACGCAGGCCGGCACTATGCCGCCTCGTTGCAGGCGGCGTTCCCGCAGGCGTCGATTTTGACGTTGCCTCACGGCGAACAGAATAAATCATATCAAGGATTGGAGAGAGTTCTGGATTGGTTGCTGGATGGCAGGGCGGATCGGCGCAGTTTGCTGATTGCTCTGGGCGGCGGTGTGATAGGCGATTTGGGCGGATTGGCTGCCGCACTGGTGTTGCGTGGCATCCCCTATGTCCAGATACCGACCACCCTGCTTGCGCAGGTTGACAGTTCTGTCGGTGGAAAAACCGCAATAGATACGCGGCAGGGGAAGAATCTGGTGGGCGCGTTTTATCAACCGGTGGCGGTGATTGCCGATCTGGATACCCTGACCACGTTGCCGGATCGTGAGCGCCGTGCCGGCTATGCGGAAATCGTCAAGTATGCTTTTATACGTGACCGGCAGTTCTTCTCATGGCTGCAGGAGAATGGGGACAAGGTGCTGAAATGCGATCCGGCGGCATTGACGCAGGCTGTCAAGACCTCGTGTGCCCACAAGGCGGAGATCGTTGCGGCGGATGAGAAAGAACAAAACGACCTGCGGGCTTTGCTCAACTTCGGCCATACATTCGGACATGCGCTGGAAAAGCTCCTTGATTACGATGGTCGCCTTTTGCACGGCGAGGCCGTGGCTATAGGCATGATGCTGGCATTTGATCTCTCGGTGCGGCTCGGGTTGTGCCCCGAGTCCGATCGGCACCTGGCATTAAACCATTTGCGAAGAATGGGGCTGAAGACTTCTATTGACCAAGTCCCGGCGCTGGCGGATTGCGTCACGGACAACATTTTGCAGGCGATGCTGAATGACAAAAAGGCTGAAGGCGGCGTGTCAGCTTTTATTGTTTGCTGCGGGATAGGCCAGGCCCGGGTTTATAAAGACATTTCCGCCGAAGTGGTTCGTACTGTCATACAATCCGGCAGAAAGGCGGCAGCTTAGATGAATACGGAAATCATCATTTCTCTGATAACGATTTTTATCCTGCTTCTGCTGTCAGCTTTTTTTTCCGGATCTGAAACGGCGATGACGGCTTCCAACCAGCCGCGCATGCATAATCTTGAGCGGCAGGGAAACAGGAAAGCCGCCATGGTCAACCAGATAAGGGAAAAGAAAGAGCGGATGATCGGCGCATTGCTGCTGGGGAACAATTTGGTCAATATCGCTTCTTCGGCACTGGCGACATCGGTTCTGATCAGCTTGCTCGGTGATGCCGGGGTGTTCTATGCCACGCTGATTATGACGGCGGTGGTGCTTATTTTCTCCGAAGTTTTGCCCAAGACATACGCCATCCACCATGCTGATAGTATGGCAATGGTGGTGGTGAGGCCTTTGCGTTTTTTGATTCTTCTGTTTACCCCTGCAACGTTCCTGATATCAGGGATCGTCCGTATGATCCTCAGGATTTTTGGCGCCGATATTTCTCAGGTTTACGGCGATAACCATACGGAAATTCTGCGTGGCGCTATTGAGTTGCACAACGAGGGGACGGATGAGGAAGTTTCGGAGCAGCGAGCCATGATGCATTCCATTCTGGATCTTGCCGATCTGGACGTAGGGAAGGTTATGACCCATCGCCGGCAGGTGGAGATGCTGGATGCCGGCCAGCCCCCTGAACTGACGATCGAGGAAATTCTGGATAGTCAGTATTCACGTCTGCCATTGTGGAAGGATCAGCCTGATAACATTATTGGAGTCGTCCATGTCAAGGCGGTGCTGAAGGAGATGCAGATCAAGGGCGTACAGGCTAAAGACGTGGATTTAGCCGGGATTGCTGTCGAGCCGTGGTTTGTGCCGATTACGACGACCTTGTTCGATCAATTGCAGGCCTTTCGGGAGCGCCGCGAGCATTTCGCGCTCGTGGTGGATGAATATGGCAGCTTCATGGGAATTGTGACCCTTGAAGATATTCTGGAAGAAATTGTTGGCGATATTGACGATGAAACCGATGAAATCGTAACCGGCGTGCGGCGGCAGCCAAACGGATCTTATATGATTGACGGCACAGTCACGGTGCGTGAACTTAATCGTGAATTTGACTGGAATTTGCCAGAGGGCGATTATTCAACGATTGCCGGCCTGCTGCTTTTCCAATCGCAACGTCTGCCCGAAGTAGGGCAATCATTCAATTTTTTCGGCTGTCGCTTTGATGTAGTCAAGCGCCAGCGTCACCAGATTACTCTGGTCAGGGTTACGCCGCCCGCGGGCCATGATAGGAAGTCAGCCGCCTGAAGCAGCGGCCTTCTTAGATCACAGTTGCCCGTGACAGTGTTTGTATTTCTTGCCGGATCCGCAAGGACAGGGTGCGTTGCGCTGCGTCGATCCCCACGTCGTGGGATCGTCCTTGTCGAAGGCACGGCGTTCCGGGAATTGCTGCACGTTATTGCGTGTCGTCCCTGCAGGTTCGGTCACGGTTCCCACGCCCATGCCCATCAGGGCCGGATCCTGACGAGTAGCGTGCATTTTCTGGGCTTGCGCTGCGCGCTGGGCCAGCATTTGTGCGGCGGCTTCTTGATTGATGCTGAACTCGACAAAGCTCAGAGTCTTGGTAATGCTTTCCCGCAACTGCGCCAGCATTTGTTCGAACATGCCGAAAGCTTCTGTTTTATATTCATTCAGCGGGTCGCGCTGGGCAAATGCGCGCAGATTGATGCCCTGACGCAGGTGATCAAGGTGCAGTAAGTGCTCTTTCCAGTGGCTGTCAAGCTGCTGCAGAACCATGGCCTTTTCCAGTTTGCGGAACATTTCTGGGCCGGTCTGCGCTGCCTTTAACGCTATATGTTTGTCGGACTCATCGATCAGGCGTTCGAGTATTTCTTCGTCCGCAATGCCCTCTTCCTTGGCCCATTGATCGACAGGCAAATCGAGATTGAGCGTGCCCTGGATTTCCGCTTTCAGCGTTCCCATCTCCCACGCATCCGGGTAGGAACGGGGCGGGATGCAGCGTGAAACCAGATTCTCGATAACTTCATGGCGCATTGATGTTACAAGGTCTTCGATTGTGTTGGCGGCCATGATTTCACGGCGCTGTTCGTAAATGACTTTGCGCTGGTCGTTCATGACGTTATCGAACTTCAGCAGGTTTTTACGGATTTCGAAGTTGTGTCCTTCGACTTTGGCTTGCGCGCGTTCCAGTGCTTTGCTGATCCACGGGTGCACCAGTGCTTCGCCGTCCTTCAGTCCTATATGCTTGTGTGCCAGCAGCATTTCCATGCGCTCGGAGCCGAAAATGCGCATAAGGTCGTCTTCCAGCGACAGGAAGAAAATCGATGCGCCGGGATCGCCCTGCCGGCCCGAACGTCCGCGCAATTGATTGTCAATGCGGCGGGATTCGTGGCGTTCCGTGCCGATCACGAATAAACCGCCAGCCTGTTTGACGATCTCACGGTTTTTTTCTATTTCACTGCGGATGTGGGCGGCCACCGTTTGTTTTTTGTCTTCTGGCCAAGATGGATCGATCTCTTGTTTGACTCGCATATCCAGATTGCCCCCCAACTGGATATCTGTGCCGCGTCCCGCCATGTTGGTGGCGATCGTCACGGCGCCCGGGTATCCGGCCTGGGCGATGATGTAGGCCTCTTGTTCATGGTGACGGGCGTTGAGAACCTGATGCTTAATCTTCAGCTTGGTCAGCTTTGCCGATAGCGTTTCCGATTTTTCAATCGACACGGTGCCAACCAGAACGGGCTGGTTACGGTCACGACAGGCGATGATCTGGTTTATGATGGCCTGATCCTTCTCCGCCAGCGTCTTGAAAATCTTGTCATCGTGATCGATACGGGCCACTGGAACGTTGGTGGGGATGTCCACCACGCCCAGACGGTAAATTTCTGCAAACTCGGGCGCTTCGGTCATGGCCGTGCCGGTCATGCCCGCCAGTTTCGGATACAGGCGGAAATAGTTCTGGAAGGTAATCGACGCCAGCGTCTGATTTTCGTTCTGGATTTTAACGCCTTCTTTGGCTTCCAGCGCTTGATGCAGCCCTTCGGAGTAGCGGCGGCCTTCCATCATGCGACCTGTGAATTCGTCGATAATGACGACTTTATCGTCCTTGATAATGTAATCGCGATCTTTGGCAAAGATTTTGTGCGCGCGTAGCGCCTGATTGACGTGATGTACGAGGGTAATGTTGTTGGCGTCGTACATATTGCCCTCTGTCAGCAGACCGTGCTGGCGCAACAGGTTTTCCACATGCTCGGTGCCGCTCTCGGACAATGTCACGTGACGCAGTTTTTCATCGATCTCATAATCGCTTTCAATCAGATGCGGAATGATTTTGTTAACCGCTATATAGCTTTCCGAGGAATCTTCAGACGGGCCGGAAATAATCAGCGGCGTACGGGCTTCGTCTATCAGGATCGAGTCGACCTCGTCGACGATGGCGTAATTAAAGGGTCGTTGCGCCATGTTTTCCATGCGATATTTCATGTTATCGCGCAGGTAGTCGAAGCCGAATTCGTTGTTGGTGCCGTACGTAATATCGGCCTGATAGGCTTCCTGACGCTGCTTGTCGTCCAGACCGTTGACGATGCACCCGACGCTCATACCAAGGAATTTGTATATCTGGCCCATCCATTCGGAGTCGCGTTTCGCCAGGTAATCGTTGGCGGTGACGACATGCACGCCTTTGCCACTCAGTGCGTTAAGGTAGGTAGGTAGGGTCGCCACCAGAGTTTTACCTTCACCCGTGCGCATTTCTGCGATTTTTCCGCTATGCAAAACGGCGCCACCCACCAGTTGCACGTCGAAATGGCGCTGACCCAAGGTGCGCTTGGCGGCCTCGCGGACGGCTGCAAAAGCTTCGTGCAGAAGGTTGTCGAGTGTTTCGCCTTTTTCCAGGCGCGTGCGAAACTCTTGCGTTTTGGCGCGTAATTCTTCGTCGCTCAGTGTCTGAAACTGAGGTTCGAGGGCGTTAATAGGGGCGATATGTCTATAGAAAGACTTCAGTGTGCGTTCGTTACTTGAACCAAAAATTTTCTGAGCCAGGGCCAGCAACATAGACTCCTCGGGGGCAGCAAATATCCCAACAAATAAATGACAGTTTGATATAAGCCGCCGTCGGGCCCCCGTCAATCCAATGTTATGGCAAAATCGACGTTATCACAGGGGAATTTGCCATGATAATGCCAACAACCCCCTTTATTCCGTTTGGGAGGGGAATTACAGTCTGGTATCTCTGGATTCGTTCCCGTGACTTACACATTAATCTATGGGGTTATCGCCAAATGACTACGGAATTACCGAAAGAAACAAAAAAATCGACAATGCCGATGCTGCTGGGGGCTGTCGTGATCATAGCCGGTGCGGCAGCAGGCGGACTCTTCATGATGTCGGGCAAGCAAACTGCTCCTGCCGTTACGGATATGGCGGCGAACGCAGTTCAGGCCGAAGCCCCGGCAGCCGGAGATTCTACGAAGGCTGAGGCGGCGGCCGAGCCCGCACAAGCCGAAGCGCCACAGGATCAGGCCGCTGCTGATACGCCGAAAGTTATTGGCGAAGGCGACAGCGCCATTGAAGTTGGCAACCCTGTTGTGGCCAAGATAGGCGATGTTCAAATTACGCGCAGCGAAGTGCTGGATTTTATTACAACCCTGCCTGAGCAAGTGCGTCAAATGCCGCTTCAGAACCTGTTCCCGATGGCTCGTGATCAGGTTATAACCAATAAGCTGATTGCTGATAAGGCCGTCAAGGCTAATCTTGACAGCGATCCTGAAGTTCAGAAAATGCTGGATACTGCCAAATCGCAAATTGTGCGCGGTGTTTACGTTGATCGTGAGATTAAAGCGGCTGTCAGTGAAGATGATATCAAGAAGGCATACGATGAACTGAGCGCCGAGTTGAGCAAGGTTGAAGAAACCCGGGCGCGCCATATTCTCGTGGATAGCGAAGAAAAGGCCCGCGAAGTCATTGGCAAGCTGGAAGGCGGCGCCAAGTTCGAGGATCTGGTGAAGGAATATTCCTCGGATCCGAATAAATCGAATGACGGAGATCTGGGCTATTTTGCCAAAGCCGATATGGTTCCTGAATTCGCTGAGGCCGCTTTTGCGCTGGGTGTTGGCCAATATACCAAAGATCCGGTGAAAACCCAGTTTGGTTTTCATGTTATAAAGGCCGAAGATCGCCGCGCCCGTCCGGCGCCGAAGTTTGAGGATGTCAGGCCTCAGCTTGAATCTGCTGTGCGTCAACGCAAGCTGGTTGAAATGATCAAGGCATGGCAAGTAGAGGCTAAAGTTGAAAGATTCGATATCAACGGTAAAACAGAGGCTGCTGTTGCCCCTGCTCCGGTAGAAGAGAAGAAGCAGTAATCCTGTAAGTAATCGCATGAGCCGCAACCCTGAGCCGGTTGCGGCTTTTTGCTAGGATGAGACTGGATATGGTTAAGCTTGTTGAAAAGAAGGTGGGGTGCGCCGAAGCTCTCGATTTGCCCAAGCCTGAATGCAGGAAAGGGTCGATAGTCTTGGTGGCAGCGGCTGCGATTATCGATGCGGATGGCCGTGTGCTTGTAGCGCAAAGGCCCAAAGGAAAATCTATGGCCGGGCTTTGGGAATTTCCCGGCGGTAAGGTTATTGAAGGCGAGACGCCTGAATATGCGCTGATGCGCGAGCTGGAGGAGGAACTGGGAATAGAAACCCGCCCATGCTGTTTTTCTCCAGTGGCGTTTGCATCGCACAGCTATGATGATTTTCACTTACTGATGCCGCTTTACATATGCCGCGTCTGGCGAGGGCAACCGCAAACGCATGAGCATCAAGCTATCAGATGGCTGCGTCCGCCGGATTTATACAGTTTGGCGATGCCTGAGGCCGATTTGCCGCTGATACCCATGCTGGAGGCCGTATTGTGAACCACTGGGTTTACGATTTGAAAAACTTCTACGCCAGTCGGGCTGGGCGGTTAGTTCGGCGGATTCTGAACGCGCATATCCGGTTGCTTTGGCCGGATAGCAAGGGGCTGCGTGTCGTGGGGATTGGTTATCCAGTCCCGTATCTTTCAACTCTGGATGAAGGAGCTGGGCGTTCTGTCGCGTTGATGCCTGGGTATGGCGGAGTTCATCCTTGGCCCGAAGGGCAGGCCAACCGCGTGGCTTTATTTGATGGATATACAATCCCCTTGGAAAGCGAGTCCGTTGACAGGATTTTTGTCATTCATGGTTTTGAAATGGTTCAAGATCCGGAGGTTTTCCTTGGAGAGCTGTGGCGTGTGCTGAAAAGCAGTGGACGTTTGATGCTTGTAATGCCAAACCGCTTGGGGTTCTGGGCACGAGCGGACTGGACTCCATTCGGGGCGGGTCGGCCTTTTACCATGACCCAGATTAATCATATGCTGCAGCAAAATCTTTTCGTGCGTGAAAGGGTGGAGCGAGCGCTTTTTATGCCGCCGTTTCGCTCTTTTTTATTGCTGCGGTTTGCTTATAGCTTGGAAAGCTTTGGCAAATTCTTTTTTCCGGGCTTTGCGGGATTGTATATCGTTGAGGCCAGCAAGCAAATTTATGCTGGCACCCGCATCAATGCGCGCGCGCAAACAGGAAGGCGGCGTGTCATGGTGTCGGCCGAACTGACGCCTTGATGCAGATTCCTTCCGGTAAGCCTTAGAATTTCTTTGATTTTTACGAAGAGCAGGGGTATTGAATCTTCCATGTCCCAGAGCCTTGAAGAAATTCGTCATGAAATCGATACCCTTGATCATCAGGTGCATGATCTGCTGATGAAGCGGGCGGAGTTGATCGTTAAGGTGACTGAAGCCAAGCGCCGCAATAATATGCATACCGTCCAGCCTGAACGCGAAGCAATGATGATTCGCCGGCTGCTGGCGCGCCATACCGGCGTTCTGCCGCGTGAGGCAATAGCCCGGATATGGCGGGAACTGGTGGGGGCGGTGTCTCTTGTGCAGACCGGACTGAAGGCTGCGGTGACGGTGCCGGCGGGCGGTGAAGGCCTTATGTACTGGGATATGGCCAAGGATTATTTCAGTTCGGTTCTTCCGATGCAGAAATCGGAGACGGCCCAAAGCGCCTTGGCTGCCGTACGCGAGGGCGATGTGACGTTTGCCGTTGTTCCATGGCCTGCGCTTGAGGATGAAAAGCCATGGTGGCCTTTGCTGATGAACGAGCCGGAAGATAATCCTATGCGGATTATGGCGCGGCTGCCATTTGGTGATCGTACCCGTACCCACATTGTTCCCGATCATCAGGCTCTTGTTATTGCCAAAATCAAATTCGAGTCATCGGGCGATGATCGTTCCTTTTTGGCGCTGGATCTGGATCATCACATCAGTCGTGCGCGCATTATTGACAGATGCAAGGATATGGGTTTGGCAGCGCGCTCTCTTTATAGCATGGCCCATAAGATGGGCGGCAACACCCTGCATCTGCTGGAAGTCGATGGGTATGTCGCGCAGAACGACCGGCGGCTGACAGATTTGCTGAATAATCTTGAATATCCCGAAGGGCGCTGCCTGTGTCTGGGAGGCTATCCAACGCCGCCGGTTTATGAAGATAAAGTAGGCAAGAGTGCGCTTGAGTCTGCAGCGCCCATGGTTAAGAAGAGCGCATGATATGAATTTCAACCAAGTAACTATTATTGGTTTTGGCCTGATTGGCTCTTCGATTGCGCGGGTGTTGCGGCGCGATTGCCCGGCGGTGCGTATAGTTTGCGGAGATTCGTCTCTGGACGTCTGCAAAAAGGCGCTAGAGCTGGGAATTGCCAATTCAGCTTCTACCGATTTGGCGGAAGCTGTGCAGGGCAGTGATCTGGTTGTGCTGGCGGTTCCTGTAGGGGCTTGCGGAGGCGTGGCGGAGGCTATGGCGCCGGGGTTGAAGCAAGGCGCCGTTGTGACGGATGTGGGGTCGGTAAAGCAGGCTGTGATTGCATCAGTAAAGCGACATTTGCCTGATTATGTTGATTTTGTTCCGGCACATCCCATAGCGGGAACGGAGCATTCAGGCCCGGAAGCTGGTTTTGCCGAACTTTTCCAGGGAAGATGGGCGATTATTACGCCGTTGCCGGAGACCCCCTTGAACGCTATTGAAACGGTGACGGCGCTATGGGAATCTGCGGGCTCCAACGTGGAATTTATGGAGCCGCGCCGCCATGATCTGGTGCTGGCGATTACCTCTCATTTGCCGCACTTGATAGCCTATACGATTGTGGGAACGGCTTCTGATCTTGAGGATCATCTCAAGGCAGACGTAATCAAATTTTCTGCCTCGGGGTTCCGTGATTTCACCCGTATTGCAGCCTCTGATCCCGTAATGTGGCGCGATATCTTCATAAACAATCAGGAGGCTGTCCTTGAAATCGTGCAGCGATTCACGGAAGACCTCACGGGTTTACAGCGTGCTATTCGTTGGGGAGATGGCCGGGTTCTGCAGGATATGTTTGCGCGGACGCGGGCAATCCGCCGTCAGATAATTGATGCGAAACAGGCTGATTACCGCTATCCCAATCAATTGTCGGCACTTGTGCCACAGCCAGAGGCCCTGCGTAAAGCGTCCGGTTCTTGAGGTGAATTCCTATATCCATATGATGGTCGCCGCTGTTTTCATCTGGATTTGAAAGGCCGCCAAGGATCGTTGAGGCCAGCATGGCGCCTTTGCTGTCGATCAGATTCTTTTCGACCATAAATCTGATGTACTCCAGATGGCCTTTAATCCGGGCGTTAATCTGTCCCTCTGGCTGGAGGGAGCCATCCAGAGTGAATGTTCCTGCACCTTCTGCATTTAACTCCCTTTTCTTCAAGGCAAAATGAGAAATTGTTATATGGCCTCCCCCGTTCCGCCACTCTGTCAGAGTTCCAGAGTTAATAGGAGTTGGCAGATCAAGAGGAAGAGGGCCTTGAATCTCCAGGTAATCAACCGACCATATATCGCGATCTTCCAGACCGCTTATATATGCTCCTTGCGGCAGTATCAGCGTGGTCTGAGCCTTGTAAAAGGGGTATGTGCGCAAGGTGAAGGCAGGAACCATCACATCCTGAGGTAATCCATTAACGATGTAAGGGGCCTTTACTGAACCCGTGATGGTTATTTCCCCGGGAAAGCCGGAGATCGCACCCGAGGTGATGTGCGGCATTTGGCTTATTCTTTCCTCGACTAGCTGCGCGACATAATACCACCAGCCTGCGTATGAGGCAGATATCAGCAACAGGAGGGAGATGGCGGCAAGGAGGAATGTTCTCATGACGTTGGCGGTCTTTTCTTACAAGGGATGAGCGGGTTGGCCAATATGGCCTCCTGTTCGAGTTTTTTGCTCGCAGTCTCGAGGCGGTCTTCGAGTTGCGCCATGGTTTCGCCGACGGCCTGCCCGGGGGGGATTGGTGACAGGAATTCAAAAACGACTTTACCCGGCCATTTGAGCCAACTGCGGCGTGGCCAGAATAGGCCGGTGTTGAGCGCCAGCGGCACAATTGTCATTCCTGTAGCCTCCTGCATTCTTGCAGCGCCGCTTTTATAAGGTTTATCTTCCGCTGTTTGCCAGGTGTAAACCCTTGTGCCCTGAGGGAATATGACGATAGGGCGGCCTTGCTGCTGCATGCGGCGGGCGCCATCAATGATCTGCTGAGCAGATTCTCTTGTGCCGCGGTTGATGGCAATCGGATCACTTTTTGCCAGAAATCTTCCCCAGAGAGGGACTTTGAGCAATTCTCTTTTTAGGATTACAGAAGGATCTCGAAACAGGATGTGCAGCTTCATTGTTTCATAGGGAGACTGATGCTTGGCCGCTACAATAAAAGATCCGTCGGGCGGGAGGTTTTCTTTTCCGCGCACCTCAAAATCCAGTCCGATGAAGAATTTTTCCAAGGCGTAGACGGAGTGAACAAAGGCTTTGACGACGCACATAGCTTTCGGGCGTGGCAGGAACAAGGCGGGAAGGCATAAGATGCAGGCGAGCGCAGTCAATCCGTAAAAGAAGATGTTGAACAATGTTGAACGCAAAAAGATCATAATGGTTGATCCACGTACTTTCTTAGCCATGGGGGTGTGATATGAATTTTGGCCACGGTAACCAGACTCTTGTTGTATTCTTCAAAGCAGAGATACCAGAACTGCGTCCTGTATTCCGGGTCGTTGATAGATTTGACGGGCCAAGGCAAAATTTTTACATCGGGCATGCTAGCGCGGAATTCCAGACGTGCTCGCGGCATGTGGTAGTCTGAAGTGACCAGACGGATTGTCTTGATGCCTTGCTGCCGAACCCAGAATTTTGTTTCGCGGGCGTTCTGGATAGTGTTTTGGGCCTTGTGATCAAGAATAATGCAGCAATCGTCGTCATCATGCTTGATAATTGGCCTTTTCCAGAGATTCAGGATCTCTTCCAGGGTTACATGGCCATTTACGCCCGTAATAAAAAGTTTTTTGGCTTGACCCTGTGCCAGCAAATCTAGTCCTTGGTTGACGCGTTGTGCGCCGCCAGTCAGCACGATAATCGCGTCGGCAGGTCGCTCGGGAACTTCGGCGGCTATTGATCTGACGTACTGTGTAAATAGTACAAAGCCTGACAGCCACAAAAATATCGCAGATGTCATAACTGTCATGGCCCACTGCGACGCCTTCATCTGGAAGGGGTTTTTCCCTGATTTAGCGTTTTTGATCATGGCATCTTTGCTAATTCATGCAAAACGGTTTGCCGGGCAGTGGCCATCGCCAGCAGCGCAATCACGGCTGGAACCATAGCTGTTCCGATTGTCTGAGGCAGGGATGTGTACTGTTGAGGCGATGTGTATATCTCCATTTCACCTGCAAGCCAGTCGATGGCTGTTACCCCCAGCAGGCCAATCATGGCGCCGGCTGCCGATCCCGCCAGCCCGAGCAGCAAGGCATGGCGTTGAAACTGGCGTGATATGTAACTGTCTGCAGCGCCCATCAGGTGCAGTAACTCGACATCGGTGTGATGAGCCGAAAGGCTGGCATTCACAGCTCCGGCAACAGCAATGACGGTTGTTACGGCGATAACCGTCAGCAGAACTGTGGTGGAAAATCGCAGGGCGTTTGTAAAACGCAGAACGTCCTTAAGCCATGATTCATGAGTATCCAGTCTTGCTCCGGGTATGGTGTCTTCGATTTTCTTTGCCAAAGACTCTACGCTTTGGCGGCTCGCTTGGTCTTTAACCTTGATTGATATGAGCCCCGGCAGGGGAAATGAATCCGCAGAGAGCGCTCCTTTACCCAGCCAAGGTTCCACCAGATTTTGAATTTCCTCCCGATCCATGACATTATAGCGGGCGACATCAGGGTAGGATGTCAGGATGCTGGCGGCGGCCTGTGTCAGGTTGTTCATTTCATCAAGAGACAACAGGCGCCCTTCGGATGTTTCTGCAGGAATTTCCAGTGTCAAATTGTTTTCCAGTCCTGAAATCCAGCGTTGTGACATTGCTCCGAGGGTAAAGAAGGCCGATAGCCCGAGCGTGGCCAGAAAACTCATCAATCCAATCAAGATGACGAGAAAGCGGGAATTTGCGTTGTTGTTAAGGGGCAGGTCGTAACGGCGTTTGCCGTAGACTTTCCCCAGAGTTTTTTCCTTCTTGTGCAACGGGATGACTTTCATTCAGAACAGCCCCTCCAGTTTCTTGCGTAGATTGAATTTTGATTCCTCGATTGTCAGATGCCCTTTCGACAGAATAAGCCGCGGGTGGGGGAATTTATCCATCAACATCTGGTTATGCGTTGCGATGACCAAAGTTGTGCCCATGCGATTAAGCTGTTCGAATAGCCCCAGCAGGCGCTCGCCGATTTCGTCATCAAGGTTTCCTGTAGGCTCGTCGGCAAGCAGCAAGCGCGGCCGTGTGACAACGGCTCTGGCTATGGCAATTCTCTGCTGTTGTCCGCCGGACATGGTATTCGGTAGAACGTTCATATGTTCGCCCAGTCCTACCCATTCCAGTAATTCGCGGACATTGTTCTGGATTTCCTTCTCCGGCTTCCCGGCAATGCGCAAGGGCAGGGCAACGTTGTCAAACGTCGACATATGGTTTAGCAGGCGGAAATCCTGAAACACAACGCCTATACGCTGGCGTATGGCCACCATATCCTGCCGTTTCATTTTGTTTATGTTCTGCCCGAACATGGTAACCAGGCCGCGCGTAGGCATACGCCCAAGGTACATCAGGTTCATTAGGGATGTTTTCCCGGCTCCGCTGGGGCCGGTGAGAAAATGGAACGAACCGGGGGCCAGAGTGATGTTGATGTCACTGAGAACTTCGGGCCCGATGCCATAGCGCAAGCCTACATGCTCGAAGCGGATCATGGCGACGGTTCCGCCTTGATTTGATTATTATCTGCTTGCGCCAGCGTTTCAGGTTTATGGCTCAGGATGAACAGCAACGCTTGTGAACGCTCATACGCGTTGGTTATCTGTCCGGCGATTGCCAATGCCGGCGCGGGCTGATTCTGATTGGTGAATATTTTGGTTATGATTCCCAATTCTTTATCCTTGTAGCCCGGGTCATCTATTGCTGCCAGACTCTTGAGTACGGCCTGAAGGTCATTGCGCTCGGCTTGGACTTCAGCTGTTTCGCCGTAGGCTTTATTGCGCAGGGCAGCGTTGCTCATTGAAGCTGCTGTGGCCATGGCGCCTTCGTCATCGCGGGCGTAGGCCTGCGCCATACCTATATAGGTCAGAGCAATGGCATAAGAGGGCTCATGTTCAATTTTCTCGGCGGCGGCGCGCAGCTTCGTAAAGAGTTCGGCAAGCCGTTCTTTAGGCAAATTCAGGTCGGCGGCGGCCATACCAATCCCGCGTATGGTCATGGCGCGGGTATCGGGATTCTTTACCTTATCTATAAGATCAAGGGCTTCATCCAGATTATTGTCGGCGGCGAGCAGCTTGGCCATTTCACGATAGGTCTGGTCGCGCCAGTTGTCTTCAGGGATTGAGTCTGCATATTTGCCAAGCTGTGCGAGCAGGCATGAGCGATCCTCAACCGCGCAGCCGATATCGGCATACGCAGGCAAGACGGTAAAACCGATGAGCATGATAAAAACTGCCCACAGTTTTATTGGCATAATAACGGCTCCTACAGAAGCTGGCTTGTCGATAATCCAGACCACCTTTATAAATAGAAAAAGAGGCGTTTCAAAGACATGCTGGTGAAGAACCGGAGGAAACCCACAAGGCGCTGATTCATGATCCTGACCTGCGAAGAATGTCATACGCGTTATTTGCTCCCCACCCATATGCTGGGGGCGGCGGGCCGCCGTGTGAAGTGCACGATCTGTGGGCATGAATGGTTTCAGGTTCCGCGGAGAGAGGAAGATGGCGTTGTTCAGAGTCAAGCACCGATTGAAGATTCTGTAAAAGATGGGGCTGCAACCTACGAACTGCCTGTTTTGTCAGAGGCTGTTCATCAGGAGAGCAGGGTGGCCGAACCTTTCTCAAGGGTGAAGGTTTCCTGTTTTATGGCTGCCATATTTATAGGAATGATGATTTTTGCTGGTTTGATTGTTGCGAGAACTTCCGTGATGACGCAGTGGCCTGATAGCGTAGCGCTATACGATGCCATGGGGCTTGCAGGGCCTGTCCCGGGGGCGGGGTTGGTTTTTGAAAATATGTCGGCGACGACTTCCTTCAATGCTGAAGGTGTTGAGATATTAAGGGTCAACGGAGAGGTTGTTAATATCAGGACCCACCCTGTTAAAGTGCCAGGACTGCGTTTCAGTTTGCGCACGTCTGACGGGCAGGAAATTGAAAGCTGGTCTTACGACTCGCCGGGGGCCGATATGCAGCCGACGACGACAATCCCCTTGACGGCGTCTTATCCGGTGATTGGTGCCGATGTTACCGAATTAAGTGTTCGTTTTACAGAAAAATAAAGCTTTTATAAGCGTCCAGCCAATTGTGGGGATTTTAGAATGAAAAAATCGTTTTGTTCCACCGCGATTATAGGTTTTGGTCTTTGTGTGGGCGCGCCAGCGTTCGCTCAAGGCAATGAGAGCGCTCTTGATCTCGGCCTGGGCGGGTATTTCCGCGGTTATGTGACTTATCACAATCAGGATACGGCAGCCGGCAGCGAAGAGCGTCATTTCGATATCATCCGCGACACTGAAATCCACATGGACGGCAAAACAGAAATGGATAATGGCTTGACTGTTGGGGTGCATTTCGAATTCCGCGCCGATATGGGGGATGGTTTTACAGTCGATAAATCGTTCATGTATGCCTCCGGTGAATGGGGCAAGGTCAACTTCGGCGGCGGCGACGGTGTGGGGTACCTGATGCAGGTGGCTGCGCCGTCTGCCGACAGCAATATTGATGGCATGAGGCACCAGCTCAAGGCTGTGAATTATAATCTGATCGGCGGGATGATCGGGCCGCACCTGCAGGATACCGAGTGGGATTATTCACACGATGTTTCGGGGTCTTCGGACAAGATTTCCTATTTTTCCCCGATATTCAGCGGTTTGCAGGCGGGTGTTTCCTATACCCCGGATGTTCAGGCAACATCTTTTGTCGGCAACGCAGAGAGTACGGCGTCATCACGCGGCCTGAATGGCGTCAATAGTGACGATGTTGCAGGCGCTTACGGCTCCGCATGGGAACTGGCAGCGCGTTATGAACGGGAAATTGAGGCCTTGAAGTTCACAGTGGGCGCTGGCTATACGCATGTTGACCACGAGGATGATGCCGCCTCGGAAGACGATCTCACGGCATGGAATGTGGCCGGGAACGTCAAATATGGCAATCTCGGGTTTGGTGTTGCCTATACGGAAAACGACAATGGTCGCGACCCTGACGACGAAGCCGGTATTCTGGTTGTAGGGCTGGATTACAAAATGGGCGACTGGAAACTCGGAGGGTCATGGTACAACCGGGAAGATGAAAATCTGACCGGCAATACCGATCTTGATACGGATCGTTATTCGGGGGGTGCGGTTTATAAATACGGCCACGGCATGGATTTCCGTGCTTCCATACATTATGTCGATCACGATTTTGGCACGGAAGATATGGATGCTACATCCTTCATGGCTGGAACACAGGTCAATTTTTAGCGCATAACCGGCATAGAGAAGCATAAGGGGTCGGTAACGATCCCTTTTTCATGCCGCAAGCGCATGTTCGCTAGAATTGCTGCATCAGGCGGCGGTAATATTCCAGTTCATAGTCCGGGCGCTCCAATTCCCCGGAACGGCGCCGCAGCGAGTCAAGAATGTCACGTACTTTCTTGCGTTCCGAGCCATCTGGAATTTTCACCTTGGAGGATGGGAAAATAGATGAACCGTTCTCATTATCCTGAAGCGGTCGCCCCAGAGGGTCTGTTTTTCCCATGCCGTTACCCATTGAGAGCGCCATCATTTTTTTCAATTGCTGGGAGAGCTTCTGACTCATCTGATCCATAGATTGTTTCAGATGCTCGATAGCTGCTTCCTGATGCGGGATCGAGAGGTCGGGGCGGTTGCCACCCAGATGCTTGGCGGCGTCACGCATCTCCAGTTCGGCGTTTCCCATGTTTTCCGGGATTTCTCCCATCCCGGCGCCAGCTTCCTGCATCAACTGCCCCAGCATGTGGCGCAGTGCTTCCTGCTCGTCCTTGTTCTGGCTGGTGTCGACGCTGGGGGTGGGGAGGGTCTCCTCCATGGGAGGGGCCAGAGAAGGGGGCGGCACAAAATCGTCCCCCCATAACTGCTTGAGAATTTCGGCATCCAGCGGCAGTTGCTCGCCAAATGTCTGCGATTGTTGCATTTTTCTGAAAGGTTCGGCCTTCATTTTCGTTTGATCAAGTAAATGTTCCTGCTTCTCAATCAGTTTTTGCAATTCGCTGATGCCCTTCATCATAAATTGCATGTCTTTTGGCATCTGCATCTGCCCGGGGGATGTTTGCATTGAGTCCATTGTCTGCTGCAGCTTTGATAGCATTTCCCGCGCAGCATCTTTGTTTCCGGCCATAGCCTGTGCGGACAATTCGTCTAGAAAGTCTTGTAAGTCCTCGGGATTCATGACGCTGGCAAACATTTCCGGCGGCAACGTAACCATCTCGCCGTTCGCCAGTTGTTTCTGCATTTCGGCGATTATTTCCTGAAAATAGTTGGCCAACGCTTCCCTGAATTGATCAAGCGCCTGATTGATCTGTTCTTGCGTGGCGTCCGGATCGTTGAGGGTCGCCTCCAGATTGCGCTGCGCTTCGCGCAGGTTCCGCGCGGCCATCGCCATATTGCCTTCCTCGATTTGTAACGCCGTATCCCACAGTTGCGCGATAACCCCGCGTATATTTTCAAGGCTGGGGTTGTAAGCCAGTCGCGCGGACATGGTTTTAAGAGACAAGAAGACAACCGGGTGCCCGCTATAGGCGCCGGGTTGAACCATGATATCAAACAATTCTTTGGAGATATTTGAACTGGCGGCTTCCGGAGCGCGGATCAGGCGTTTGCGCATCGTGATCAGTTTGCGCGCCACCGGGTGTTGGAAAGTGCGCTCTGGCAGGGTCGTGTGTATGGGGGATAATTCAACTGCCTGTTTCTTATGGTCAAGCGCTGCCATCTCGATAACCACAGGCAATCCTGCCCAGGGGTGCCAGGCTAGATCGTAAACTGGTTTCAGTTCAACCTCTGTCGCGGGAGGGCTGACAACCGCACGTGTATCCGTAAAAGCCGTGCCAAGGGGATCGCCTGCATAATTTTCATCAAGGCGCATGTGCATGACCAGGTCATTGACGCTGTAATCATCTTTGACTTTGAGGATGACTTGCATCTGCCCCTTTTCTATGGCTCGCGGCGCTTCGACCAAAGAGATTTCCGGTGGAGAATCTGGAATCAAACGATAGGGTACATGAGCGCGTGGCCAGCCCATCTGTGTGATTTTCAGCGTTCCTCCGGGGGGGGCATCGATTTCGAGCGACCAGTTTTTCCCGTCTGCGCGCTTCAGGGGGATTCTCTGCTCGCTAATGCGCAAATAAGGCTGACCGAAACCTCTGGCAACCTGGATTTTGATTTTACTCCCTTCGGGAATATCAATGGCTTCTTTGTATTTGCCGTGTCCTTGCAGGATAATTTGTTCTTTGCCTGTATATGTCGGCGGCGTAACCCATATGCTGATACCGCTATCCGGCTTTTTCTCTTCTTCACCATAGAGGGGGTTGAGTCCGATCTGGATTCTTTCTTTCCATGCAGGCCCGGCTACGATTATGCCGACGACGAGCACCAGAACCGCGAGCATCCGTAGCGCAAACGGGTCTTGACTGACGAATATCGGGCGCGGTAGTGGCGTTTTCAGTTTATAAATCGTCACCAGCGCTCTTGATTTGTTTCGGTTCCATAAAGCGCGCGCGGTCTGTTCCTGCGGGTTGGCAAGCTTGTCATCGAGTGCGGTAAGCGGGCGGTGAGCAAGGGCGCTGCTGGTTTCCAGACGTAAATCGATATCGCGCAGGGTGGGCCAGCGAAAATGGCGGACATCGTGCCAGAACAGGAGGATCAGTCCCGCCAGATAAATGATCAGGCAGGCAATCGTGCCGGATTTTCCAGCGATCGAGGGAATTTGCAATAGCCACAGGCCCGAGAAAAACAAACCCCAGAGCGCCATGCGCCAGAAACAGGCAATCACGTTTTCCAGTGCCAGCACGAGTCTTGTCTGGAATCGCTTGCGCGCTAGACGGTCATAGAGGGGCTGATTCTGGTAATCTTTGGGTTCTTTGCTCACAACGTGGATAATTTAAACTTTTGCGGGGAAATTACCATGCCGGAATGGTCTCCTCTTTCAGTATATCCCGAACGTTCTCCCGTTGACGAATGACCCGGAAGTGGCCGTTGCGCGTCATGACTTCCGCAGGAAGGGGCCTGGCGTTATAGCGCGATGACATGCTAAAGCCATAGGCTCCGGCATTCATGATCGCCAGCAGGGTTCCTGCCTGAAGCGGCGGCAGGGCACGGTCGCGGGCGAAGGTGTCTCCAGTTTCACAAACCGGGCCCACGACATCGTAAAGCTCGTTGTTGGTGGCGTTATCGACAACCGGGCGGATTTCATGCCACGCATCGTATAAGGCCGGCCGCACCAGATCGTTCATCCCGGCGTCCAGAACCAGATATTGCCGTGTGGACGTCTTCTTGATGTAGGTGACCCTCGTCAGTAACAGACCTGCGTTCCCGACCAGCAGGCGACCGGGTTCCAGTATGATTTTGACTCCCAGAGGAAGAATCAGTTCGCGAATCAGGCTGGCATAACCATCAAGGCAGGGAGCCTGTTCCCGGTCATAGACAATGCCCAAGCCACCGCCAAGGTCAAGGGAGCGTAGCGGCAATCCGTCGGCAACCAGTTGCCTTGCGAATGCAGCCGTTTTGCTGAAGGCTTCGCGGAAAGGCTCAAGGCTGGTGAGCTGTGAGCCAATATGAACGCTTAAACCTAGCACATCGACAAATCGGCGTTGTACGGCGTGGCGGTATAAGGGCGCAATATCCTGTGCGGCTAGGCCGAATTTGTTATCTTCCTTGCCGGTGGTGATTTTGGCATGGGTTTGCGCGTCGACATCAGGGTTGAGGCGAAATGCGATGCGGGCGGTGATGCCTATATGCTGCGCGATGGCCGTCACCCGCTCCAGTTCCGGAGCGGACTCTATGTTGATCTGGGCGATATGGGCACGCAGGGCTTGTTCGATATCCTCATCGGTTTTGCCAACGCCTGAGAAGATGATACGGGCCGGATCTATCCCGGCGGCCTGCGCGCGGATCATTTCTCCACCTGAAACAACGTCGGCACCTAACCCCAAACCAGCCATGTGATGGAGAATCCCGAGATTGCTGTTTGCCTTGCAGGCGAAAGCAATCAGGGGCTGGTCGCTTGCGGGAAGGGCCCGTCGCATGGCGCTTTTCAGTCCCTCCACATTCTGATCCAGTTGGCTGCTGCTGTAAACGTAGCAAGGCGTACCGCAGGTATCGGCGATCCTGGCAAGCGCGACACCGTCGGCATGTAAGATCTGGTCAATGGTTTGGAACCCGGCGGCCATGGCGGTCGTTCAGGATTGCGGATCTGTGGAAGGATCCGGATAGGTGCGTGGGAAAACAGTTTCCTCGGCACCCGGCGGCGGGGAGAGACTGTCCGGCTTGACGCCGCATCCGCACAGCCCCATGGACATTAATCCGGCAAGAACGATATATAGTGAAAGGCGGTGAGCAGAACGCTGTGCAGGCATGGTGGCTCCGGTTCGAAGGCGATAACAGCAGATTGGCATATTTTTGCATGCAAAAAAACTATGCACGGATTTTTATCCTACTCAGTTGTATGCTGGCTGCGGCTTGGCTGGGGACGGAGGCCCGTCATTTGGGGCTTCATATCCCGCAGGTTGCGGCAGCACCGCAGGATAGTGGCGGTGGGGGTAGCGATTTTCCCCACCTTGCGCTTTCCAATATGGATGGGCAACCTGTCGATATACTTGCAGCCTTTCCTGGCAAGAGTTTGCTGGTTAACTACTGGGCGACATGGTGCCCCCCCTGTTTGGCGGAAATTCCATCGCTGATGGCTTTGAAAGAGACCGTCAGGGAGCAGGGCATAGAAGTGGTGTTGATATCCCTTGATTTTCCGGAAAATTCAGGGAGGCTAAAAAAGCTGATGGCTCGGTATAAGCTTGATAATGTTGATACATTATATATGACACAAGCCGCACAGTGGCCGCTGATCGGTGGGCAGGGATTGCCGATAACCGTTTTAGTTTCACCTGAGCAAAAAATTATTTCCAGAATATCTGGAGCGATCGATTGGAGCGGCCAGGCCGGGCAGGACTTTATAAAATCCGGGATAACGCCTTCAAAATAGAGGCTTTAAAGGTTTTTTCGCTCTTTGTGATGCATAATGAATGGCTTACTCTGTTTATAAACCAGATCAGACTATAGACGCGCTTATTCATGACCTTAGGATCGTTCGCCCAGACATTGCCTCGTATTTCCCAGACACAGCTCGATGAAATCGCCGAACTTCACAAGCGTTTCATGGAAGGGCGCGTTGGTGGACGGCGGGCCATCTTGCGTAAAACCGATTTAACAGGATTGTCGCTGCGGGAGCGAGACTTGCGGCAGGCGGATTTCAGCGGCTGTATCATGGCGGGCATGGATTTGTCGGCAGCCAATTTCCGCGAGGCGACCCTTTATGCCTGCGACCTTAGCAATTCAAATCTTAACAAGACTGTGTTTGTACGAGCCGATCTGCGCGGAGCGCGGATCGAGAGTGCTGATTTGGCTGGCGCCAACCTTGATAATGCCGACCTGCGCGCAGGGGCGCTGTCGACGGATGGGTCTTTTGTTCCCAGCCAGAATGTGAATTTCCGTGGTGCCAACCTTGCCGGTGCCAGATTGTCGGGAACATTGGCCAGCAGCGCGGATTTCTCCGATGCCATCATGTCAAAAGTTAACTTGACCGGGGCGGATCTGCGTCATGCGCGGTTTGAAGGAGCTGATTTGACCGAAGCCGAGATCAAGGGGGCGCAATTTAACGGCGCCAACATGAAGTCGGCGATCCTGACAGGGGTGCAGATCGAAGATATCCGCCGCAGCGGCGTCGATCTGACCATGACGATTACGGATGAGAACGTTGGCCGCTCGATCCAGAGTTTGGAGCAGCCGTTGACCAAGCTGATCAAGGATCATCGCAACTGGGTGTCGACTGTTGGTGCTGACGGCAGACAGCTTGATCTTAGCGGTTACGACCTGCGCATTCTTCTGACGCTTGCTGGTGAGAAGCTGACGGCGCTCAAGGCTGTGGGTGCGCGCTGGTGCGGCATGGATCTTACCGATATTCAGTTGCAAAGCGCCGTGCTCGACCAATCGGATTTCCGCAGTTGCTTTTTGCGCGGCGGAGATTTCCGTGCTTCCAGCATGCGGGGTGCGCGGTTCAGCCATGCCGATATGCGTAACGCCGATTTCAGTCCTCTTTTCTTTGAGGTTGGGGGGCAGAAGCAAGCGAGCCCCTGCAATCTTTCAGATTCTAACATGCGATATGCGAATTGCACCGGGACAAGATTTAAGATGGCAAAGTTCAACAATGCCGACCTGAGTTATGCGGATTTCTCAGGAGCGGATCTGACCGAGGCGATTTTTACGGGTGCCAGGCTTGATGGGGCTAGATTCGTAGGTGCCAAGCTTGACGGGGCCACTTTTGATGGTGAGCCGCCTGTCGTGTAATTCCGTTAATTTATTTCGATGTCATAAAAGCAAGCGCAAAAAACAACAGTGCAAGCCCTTGCAACGTTACGCGCATCTGCATCAGGCGGTTGCCATGTTTCTTGTTAAAATCGCCGCCTTTGACCATGGCGAATAATCCCATAGCCAGCGATCCCAGTGTTGCCAGCATGGCAACGATCATCAGGGTGACAAAGATATTATTCATGGCTTTTTCCTTTTTGTCTGTGCGATGGGTTTGAGCGCCACCATAAAATAGTTTACATCGACGTCGTTCTCAACGATCTCGAATTCCTGCCGCAAGGGGTTGAGGCGCAATCCGCGCATTTCTTGTGGCAGGGCTCCTGCCTGACGCAGGGCGGATGCCAGTTCCGCAGGACGGACAAACTTCTTCCAGTTGTGGGTGCCCGTAGGTACCCAACGCAGAATATACTCGGCGGCGATGATGCCAAGAGCAAAAGATTTGGGCGTGCGGTTAAGAGTTGAGAAAACAATCAAGCCGCCCGGTTTGCATAAATTTACGCAGTTATCCACAAATTTATCCACAGAAGCGACATGTTCGATGATTTCAAGCGCCAGCACCACATCGAACTGGCTTTTCATGTGGTCGGTGCTAGCGACCTGATAGTTGATGTTTAGACCGGCAGCGCAGGCGTGGTCTTTTGCTGTGGCTATCGCATTGGAGTCCGCATCGATACCGCTGACGGCGGCTCCCATCCGGGCCAGCGGCTCGCAGACCAGACCTCCGCCGCAGCCGATATCCAGGATGTGCAGATCCTGCAATGGTTTCAGGCCTGTGGTCTGCCGGTTATAATGGCGGACGATGACATCGCGCAGATAGCCCATCCGGGCTGGATTCAGGCGGTGCAGAGGGGCAAAAGGGCCATTCTCATCCCACCAATACCGGGAATCCTTGCCAAAATGGCTGATTTCTTCCGGATCAACGGTCGTTTTTTGTGAGCGGGGCGATTTCGCCATAAATTTGCCTCTGTAAAATCAGACTTTGCGTTTCTTAAGAGCCACCCTAAGATATACCGCGAAATGACCAGAATAGTAGTGAAATTCGGTGGAACCTCGGTTGCCGGGATTCCGCAGATCGAAAACGCCGCTGCCAAGGTTGCGGCGGAGATCGCGCGCGGCCATCAGGTGGCTGTTGTGGTATCCGCCATGTCCGGCGTCACCAATCAATTGATCGATTACTGCCGTGAGATCAGCCCGTTGCACGATGCCCGCGAATACGATGCTGTCGTTGCGAGCGGAGAGAATGTGACCTCGGGCCTGATGGCGCTGGCGCTGCAAAAGCGGGGCATACAGGCACGTTCGTGGCAGGGATGGCAGATTCCGATCCTGTGTTCGGATGTGCATGGCAAGGCGCGCATTCTTGAAATCGATGGTTCTGAAATTTCACGGCGCATGGATAACGACAATGAGGTCGCCGTAGTCGCCGGATTTCAAGGAGTGACGTCGCGTCAGCGCGTCACCACGCTGGGGCGGGGCGGCTCCGATACGACGGCGGTGGCGCTGGCTGCAGCGCTGAAGGCGGATCGCTGCGATATCTATACGGACGTTAATGGCGTTTACACGGCTGACCCGCGCATCGTCCAGCATGCGCGAAAGCTCAAGAAGATTTCTTATGAGGAGATGTATGAATTGGCATCGAGCGGATCAAAGGTTTTGATGACCCGCTCGGTGGAAATGGCGATGAAGATGAATGTGCCGGTGCAGGTGCTTTCGACTTTCGAAGAGCCGATCGGCAGTGATTACCCCGGAACGCTAGTGACAAGAGACGAGGATATCGTGGAGCAGGAAGTTGTAAACGGAGTGGCGCACAGTAAGGATGAAGCCAAGGTGACCCTGATCAAGGTGCCGGATGTGCCGGGCATTGCCGCTCGGGTATTCGGCCCGCTGGCAGAGGCTAATATCAACGTTGATATGATTGTCCAGAACGTCTCGCAGGACGGAAAGACCGATATGACCTTTACGGTTTCGAAATCAGAATTGCAGCGCGCCATGCAGGTATTGAAAAACGAGCCGCGCCTTGCCGGGATTGAAATTCGTTCGGATGAGGATGTGGCCAAGGTTTCGGTCGTGGGGATCGGGATGAAAAGTCACGCTGGGGTGGCGCAGACCATGTTTACCGCGCTGGCCGAGCGGGGGATCAATATCCAGGTAATTTCTACTTCGGAAATCAAGATTTCCGTACTGATTGCGGCCGAGTATACTGAACTGGCCGTGCGGGCGCTCCATGCCGCATATGGGCTGGAAGGCGACCGTAAATTAGCTTAAAGTATGGGTCATGAACGCGCAGGCTGCCAGAGCGAGTGACGATAACCTGCCCGTAGGCGAAATCCTGCGGCGAACCCGGGTCTATTACAGCCAGAGCGTCGATGATGTCGGCGCGATCTTGCGAATCCGTTCGGCACATCTTGAAGCGATTGAAGAAGGGCGGGTTGATGATCTGCCCGGGCGTGTTTACGCTTTTGGGTTTGTCCGGGCTTATGCCGAATATCTGGGTCTGGACGGTGAGCAGATCGTCCGCCTGTTTAAAAGCCAGATCGGGGTGCAGGTGGTGGATCGCCCGGATCTGCATATGCCTGTAGCCGCATCGGAAAGCAAAAGTCCGAATGCCGCAATCGTCATCGGCTCTCTGGCTTTTCTGGCTGTGGCTATCGGAGGGCTTGTGTTCTGGGGCAGCCAACGTCAGGTTAACGATATTGCCGTTGCCGATGTTCATGAGATTCCCCCTGTGCCTCAGGAGATGTACGAAGATGCTGGTGATGTCGGCCCGTTTGCGCCTGTTGGCGCGATGAAGCAGCCTCAGTCTGTGGCGGTCGATCAGGCCGCTGCTGAGAAACCCGCATCGGTACCGGATGCGGTGACGTCAGTATCCGTGGATTCATCTGTCGCTCAGCCGCCGCTGGTTCTTAAATTGCGTGATAGTGCCTGGGTTGAAATTCGTGATGTTACGGGTAAGGCTTTGCTCTCGCGTATCCTGAAGCCGGGTGATAGTTATATTGTGCCGGCCTCGGTCAAAGGTCTTGTTCTGGACACAGGGAATGTCGGGGCGCTTGAGTTTAGTATTGGCAACGAAGTTTTTGCCCCGCTGGGGGAAAAAGGTGATGTACGCCGCGGAATCAAGATGGATCCTGATTTTTTGCGTGACCTGAACAAGCGCAACCCCCGGCGCTGAATTTTTTCTCAGGGTATTCTGGGAACGGCTGTCCGATAGGGGGCCCCGAGTAGCGCGGCCAGCGATGTCTGTGCGATTTTATTATTCATAATAATCACCTATAAGCATTGTCACTGTTATTAAAATTTTCCAATTTCTGGAAAAAGCGCTATATAAGCCGCCATGAGTGGACAAGATCATACATTGCACCGCCCGTGGCGGCATATTGACCGCCGGAAATCCCGTCAGATCATGGTGGGGGGGGTGCCGGTGGGCGGGGATGCCCCGATTACGGTGCAAACCATGACCAACACCCTGACCCATGATGTCGAGGCAACGGTGGCGCAAATTCTGGCTTGTGAACAGGCCGGTGTCGATATTATCCGGGTATCCTGCCCGGATGAAGAATCCTCAGCGGCGCTGAAACATATCGTCCCGCGCATCCATGTGCCGTTGGTGGCGGATATCCACTTTCACTACAAGCGTGGCATTGAAGCGGCAATGAACGGGGCGTCGTGCCTGCGGATCAATCCGGGCAATATAGGCTCCGAAGATCGCGTAAAGGAAGTTATCAGGGCGGCCAAGGATAATAATTGCTCTATCCGTATCGGTGTGAACGCAGGCTCGCTTGAACGCGATCTGCTGGAAAAACATGGTGAGCCTTGCCCTGATGCGATGGTGGAGTCCGCCCAGCGCCATATCAAGATTCTTGAAGATCACGATTTCTTCAATTTCAAAATCTCCTGCAAGGCGTCCGATCCCTTTCTGGCGGTGGCGGCATACATGCAACTGGCATCCGTGTGCGATTATCCGCTTCATGTCGGTGTAACCGAGGCTGGAGGCCTGCGCACGGGCACCATTAAATCCGCGATTGGCATGGGAAATCTGCTATGGGCGGGGGTTGGCGATACAATCCGCGTTTCTCTTTCTGCCGATCCGGTCGAAGAGGTCAAGGCCGGATTTGAAATTTTGAAGGCTTTGGGGTTGCGCCATCGCGGTGTCAATGTAATTTCCTGTCCATCCTGCGCCCGGCAGCAATTTAACGTGATTAAAACCGTTGAGATGCTGGAAGAGCGCTTGGCCCATATCAGCACGCCGATGACGCTTTCTGTGATTGGGTGCGTAGTAAATGGCCCCGGTGAGGCATTGATGACCGATATCGGCTTTACAGGGGGTGGAAAAGGCACACATCAGGTTTATGTTGGCGGCAAAGCCGCATACCGTTTGCAAGAGGGTGACGAGAGTATCGTCGAGCATTTGGTGAAAATGGTCGAAGAGAAGGCTGCCGAGATTGAAGCCGCCCAAAAGGCAGCATGAACGCCTAGGGTTTGGGTATTGGGGCTTTGTCAGCGGCGGGCTTGGCAAAGTAACGTTTTTTCTCCTGAAACACGCGCTCTGAAGCACCGCTGACCTCAATCAGAATATCTGTGATTTCAGGGTTTCTTTCTACACGGAAAGAATTGCGCACGAATTTTTGACTGATGAGGTCGCAAATGCTAAATTTGCCGCTATAGACCTCGGCTATTTTTGCATTCCCTGTGCTGACATCGAGATCAAGGCGCAAATAAACAACGCCGTTGTCGCCGCCATCGGTCAGGTAAAAATCATAATACGGTGATGAATCGTCGTGATTATTCAGAGGGGTTGTCGGTGCCAATGCCACCAAATCCACGAGAACCGCTTGTTTTTGACGCGCCACATCGCGGGCATATTCGGCGCGAATTTCAAAATTTGCCCGCGCCTTAACTTTCAACTTGTCTAAAGCCTCTTGTAACCGGGCAGGGTCGGCCAAGGACGTGCCGGGAGAGGAATTGGTGTTCTGGTTGAAAGTCAGAAGGAGCGGCAGATGGCTCATGCCAATGCGCGCAGATTCCCCGCGCTGGCTGATTTCATCATCAAGTCTGGTTGTGGCCACGGTTTGCAAGGCCTCTTCCACTTTGGCGAGGTACTCGTCACCGCTCAGGACGTGAGAGTCTGTTTTTGATTTTCGTCCCGTGATCCCTATCTTCAGCCATGCGGCATCTTCCAGCAAAGTCAAGTAAGTCAGCTTTTTGGTCAAGGCGCTGCGATGCAGGGAACGGATTTGCGGATTTTCCGGCATGGCCTTGAATAGGGATTCTGTCTGTTCAGTCTCCTTGTCATCAAAACCCAGCATCGTTTTAACGCGTGTCTCAAAATCGTTTGTATCCACGATTTCATCAGACAGCAGAGATTCGACATCCAGTAACTCTTCCGCCAAATTAATAATCGGATTGCCGTTCTCGCTTACAAGATGGGGGTTTTCTTGCTTAAATTGCTGTAATTTGGCGTCGTAATGAGGCTTCAGGTCAGGGTTTCCTAGAAAGCGTTCGCAATCGTCTACAAGCCGTGACATGGTTTCCGCCTGGCGTTTCATTTGTTCACCGCTGCGCGCCTGACGGTCAGGGTGATAAAGCGCGCGGCCATACTTGACGGCTTTAGCGATTTCTTCGGGAGTGGATGCCGTTGATATCGGAGCGCCCTTATTATTCTCGCTGAGGATAGAATTTAGAAATGCATAGCGATCAAAAATATAATGAATGCCCTCGACCGGATTCATCGTAGCCCCCTGTATTTATTGTGAGAGTGACTGTTAGACGATCTGTTTGCGATTGACAAGTTAAGAACGAGTTTCTTTGTTGTTATGAATAATCAAAACTTTTGTTTTTTATCTGAAAATCATGTACTAACCATCGCACTATGGATTTGCTGAGAAAATTGATGCCTTTGAAGGCCCGGCACGAGGAATTGGCTGCTCTGATGTCGCAGGGTGGGCTGGGCGGAGAGGAATTTGTCAAGCTCTCCCGCGAGTACGCCGAGCTGGAGCCGATTGTTGTCGCGGTCAACTCGTATGAGAAGGCGCTCAAGGATTTCGAGGACGTTCAGGCTATGCTGACCGACCCTGAGATGGCCGATATGGCGCAAGAAGAGTACAAGGCTCTTAAGGAAACGATCCCGGGGCTTGAACAGCAGCTTAAGATTGCGCTTCTGCCAAAAGATATTGCTGACAATCGCAACGCCATTCTAGAAATTCGTGCCGGGACGGGGGGGGATGAAGCGGCCCTGTTCGCCGCTGACCTGTTTGCCATGTACAAGGGGTATGCCGCTGTGCAGGGCTGGAAGTTTGAGGTTATGGAGATGCGCGAGAGCGATCTCGGCGGGTTTAAGGAGATTGTGGTCGAGGTTACGGGGAACGGTGTTTTTGCGAGGTTGAAATACGAGTCGGGTGTGCATCGGGTTCAGCGCGTACCGGAAACCGAAGCCAGCGGGCGCGTGCATACATCTGCCGCTACAGTGGCGGTCTTGCCTGAGGCTGAAGAGGTTGATATCGCCCTCAATATGAATGACATCAAGATTGATACGTTCCGTTCACAAGGGGCTGGAGGGCAATCGGTCAATACGACGGACAGCGCTGTGCGCCTGACGCACATCCCGACAGGCACAGTGGTGGAGATGCAGGACGAGCGGTCACAACATAAGAACCGGGAGCGTGCGCTTAAAATCCTGCGTTCGCGCCTGTTTGAGGCGGAACGGCTGCGGTTGTTGAATGAGCGCTCAGCCGATCGCAAATCGCAGGTGGGGTCAGGCGACCGGTCGGAACGTATCCGTACCTACAATTTTCCGCAAGGGCGCGTTACCGATCACCGCATCAACCTGACTCTTTACAAGATTGAAGATGTAGTGAACGGCAAAGCGCTCGATGAAATCATTGGAGAACTGATCTCTCATGACCAGGCTGAAAAGCTGGCCGAATTGGATTTCTAATATCAGGGGTTTGTCGCCCCCGAGGCTCTGCGAATGGCGCGCCAGACTCGATCCTTGTAGTTTTGGCAGCTTGTATCGTGAAGGTAGTGCTGCGGTTCGCCTGCAGAGCGTCGAGGCAGGGCGATAGTTTCGTTGATCGGGATGCCCATCCCCCGTCCATAATCAACATCAGTAGCGTCAGCAAATATTCGTACAGTCACACCCGTGTAGCCATTCGATCCTTCACGTATCGCTTCATAAAGGCGGTAATGGCTGCGGGGCATGTCTATGCCGCTGCCGAATTTTTCGATGTCCTTCATGTCTTTAACCTGAGAGACAATCCTGAATTCGGAAGACAGGGAATTGCCGGGGCGATAAACCGATACCTTGCTGCCCGATATGTACGGGGTGGCGCCGTTACGGACGGGAGAAATCTCGCTGTCCTCATCGATAAAGACAGTCTGACCGCCGCCCCAGTTTTCTCGGGTAATCAGATATAAAGTTGCCCTTTGGAAGGAATAGGGACTGGCTGGGCCTTCCATCTGGTAGATGCTGTATCCTTTATATTCCGGATAGTCGCTAAATAGTCTTTGTTGGTCGTACACTTGCCGTACGACCCTATAAGCTTTGCCGATCATAGTTTACTTCCCTGTTTAAGTGTTTTATTTGTTTTAAAAGTTTTTCTGAATTGTCCCTTAAAAACAAAGTGATGGCTAGTCCTTTTCAGCATGGTCAAAGATATTTTGCGGCTTGTCAGAACACGGTTTTCAGAAGCAGGGATTAATACGCCTGATCTGGATGCGCGCATTCTGGTGCGTCATTTCCTGAATCTATCCGATGCAGATTTGATTACGGGAACAAGTCATGCTTCAGAGAATCAGATGGTCGCACTACAGCAAGCCATCGAGCGCAGATTGTCTGGTGAACCCGTCAGCCGAATCATAGGTTACCGTGAATTCTGGGGCATGAAGATGAAAGTGACCCCGGATACGCTTGATCCTCGTCCCGATACCGAGCGCCTGGTTGAGATGGCGATTGAATCCTGCCGGGAGGAGCCCCCGCAGAATATTCTGGATCTGGGGACAGGGACGGGATGTATTTTATTGGCGCTGTTGAAAGAGTTTCCTGAATCCCGGGGGATTGGTATTGATATCAACTCCGGGGCTGTGGATGTTTCACGTGAAAACATGGAAAATAATGGACTTTCCGGCCGGGCTTCGTTCTTTATCGGAGATTGGCATGATTCGCTGCCATTAGGGGATGTCCGGCAATTTGACCTGATTGTTTCAAATCCTCCTTACATCCCCGAATCCGAGATCGAATCTCTCTCGCAGGAAGTGAAGAATCACGACCCGATTCTGGCTTTATCAGGGGGAAGCTGCGGGCTGGATGCCTATAAATCTATTATTATGAAAATAAAAAACCTTTTGGCACCTGAAGGGGCGTGCCTTTTGGAGATCGGGCGGAACCAGCATGCTGAGGTGCAGCGACTCGTGGAAGACTCAGGCCTTTGCGTGCTTCGAATCGGCGCGGATTACTCAGGAATTCTGCGGGTTGTAGAAATTGGTCATGGGGATAAGTAAAATTTTTACCTCTTGCGCTGCTTGATTGCGGCGGATTCGGGGCGCTACATTCACCTCATTCACGACGAGTCCTTTTCCTCGAAGTGTTCTGAAATGTGAAATATTCATTTCGGACAAAGGGATGACTATTCTCAGGCGCGTGAATCGGGTACGATGTACGTGTCTGGGAATAAACAGAATCAGCAGCTTTTGCAGGTGAGCAAACATGAGACATAACGCAGCAGGAAGACGCCCCAGGAACCGTGGCCACAATGGCCGTCGTGGCGGTGGGCAGCCAAACCGCATGCAGGTATTTGACAGCAATGGGCCGGACGTGAGAATTCGTGGAACATCGGCCCAAATCTACGAAAAATATATGGCCTTGGCCAAGGATGCCGCTGCTTCAGGCGATGATGTCCTGAGTGAAAGCTACTTGCAGCATGCTGAGCATTATCAGCGGATGCTGAGTGGTTGGATCGACCTGATTGAGGGGCGCAGCGATGCCTACCTATACAAGCCGTCAATGAGTGATGAGCCTGTATTTGAAGAGGAAACCGGCGAGATTGTGGCAGAGGAAGGCGAGCTTGGTCTGCCCGCCAGTATCATAGGTACGCGTACGTCCCAGCCGATTGCTCAATCTCAGAATCAACTTGAAGATGCGTGACTAACTAATTGATTTTAAATTATTAAATATCGTACGTATGGGCAGCCCTAGGGCTGCCCTGGGCGCTTTTTCAGTTTAAGATGAAATTAAGCCGCCCCCGCTATAATTTCCTCATGACGTTACCTTTCGATAGGGCGACACATCCTCTTCTGGAGGAGAGCAAGGCAGAGAGCCTTGGGAAACTTTTCCGGCTTATGGAGGCGTTGGAAAATGCTGAAAAGAAGCTGGAGGCTGTCTGGGGCCCCGAGCTAAAGCTTTCGATTATAGATTCCCGCGCCATGCGCGCATGGGAGACGCAATGGATTCCGTATTTTGCCGAGCATCCTGATATTGCTGATCGCTATTATGGGACGTGGCGTGATCAGTATTTTGTTCCGGAATCATTATCGAAAAGCTATCTTTCTGATAATATTGAAGAATTCTCAAATCCTGCAGCCTTTAACGTAGCTGTTTGGCACGGGGACATGCTTTGCGGTGTTGCTTGTGGGGGCTATCGGGGTGAATTGCAGCGCGGATTCGTTTCTGTAATGCTACGGGAGGCCAACCCTGACCCCGCGCAGCCATTGAGGGGGAAAATTGGCCTGATTATCCATGAGGCAGCGGCCGAGTACGCGAGGCAATCAGATATTAACCGTGTTTGCTATATTGGGCCGTTTTCGGAGGGAGCGGTCAAGGTTCATAAAGCCATGGGGTTCCATAGGGAAAGCATAGAATTTCTGCCGGGCATGCTTACGGAAGCTTACACAGGATATATTAATATAAGCAAACCCTTCCCCATTCTGACTGGAGCCCTGTATCCGCAGCCTTGATTTCCATCATTGTAATATCAATTTGAAGGAGTAGGCTTCCATTTAGCGTCCTATTACTATTACAGCTTTTCTCTCATGCAAGAGAAAGTTTGCTTTTGAGGGGGATTGTCCATGGATTTTGAAAAATTCACTGAAAAATCAAAAGGTTATATGCAAAAAGCGCAAACATTGGCTATGCGGAACAAGCATCAGTCACTGGAGCCGGAGCATTTTCTTAGGGTTATGCTCGATGATGAAGAGCGTCTGATCCACAAGTTGATCCAGAGTGCAGGAGGCGATCCGAACAAAGTTGCGCGCAAGGTTGATGAGGCCGTGGCCAAGTTGCCTGCTGTCACCGGTTCGGGGGCCGGGGGGTTGCGTATTTCAACTGATTTGGCAAAAATGCTTGATAGCGCTTTGATTTTGTCTGAAAAATCAGGAGATAAGTTTGTTTCGGGCGACCGTATCCTGCAGGCTATGAATCTGCTGCGCGGCAGCCATGTCGAAGAAATTCTTACAGATTCCGGGGTAACGCCGCAGGGGTTGAATCAGGCCATTAATGACCGCCGCAAAGGGCGTACGGCTGATTCCGCAACAGCGGAAGGGCAGTTTGACGCCTTGAATCGCTATGCCCGAGACTTAACCGAGGCGGCAAGGGACGGGAAACTCGATCCTGTGATCGGAAGAGACGAGGAAATCAGGCGTACAGTGCAGGTTTTGTCCCGCCGTACCAAGAATAACCCGGTTTTGATCGGGGAGCCCGGGGTCGGTAAAACCGCGATTATCGAAGGGCTTGCCCTGCGGATTGTAAATGGTGATGTCCCGGAAAGCTTGAAGGGCAAGCGTCTGATGGCGCTGGATCTGGGGGCTTTGGTCGCTGGCGCCAAGTTTCGCGGGGAGTTTGAAGAGCGCCTGAAGGCGGTGATGGATGAAATTCGTGCAAATGCCGGGGAAATTGTCCTGTTTCTGGATGAATTGCATACGCTGGTGGGAGCGGGCAAGGCTGATGGGGCGATGGATGCCTCGAATATGCTCAAACCCGCTTTGTCACGCGGTGAGTTGCATATGGTGGGGGCAACCACCCTTGATGAGTATCGCAAGCATATCGAGAAAGACGCTGCGCTGGCGCGTCGTTTCCAGCCCGTCTTCGTGTCAGAGCCAACGGTTGAAGATACGATCTCTATCTTACGGGGATTAAAGGAAAAATATGAGGTTCACCACGGTGTCCGCATCACGGATGCTGCGATTGTTGCTGCTGCAACCTTGTCGCATCGCTATATCACGGATCGCTTCCTGCCGGACAAGGCTATTGATCTGGTCGATGAAGCTTCGAGCCGTCTGCGGATGCAGGTCGACAGCAAGCCTGAGCAGATCGATGAGTATGACCGACGTATCGTTCAGCTTAAAATCGAGCGCGAAGCGCTTAAGAAGGAGTCGGATAAAGGGTCGAGAGACCGCCTTGAAAAACTTGATAAAGAACTTAAAGATCTTGAGATAAAATCTTCTGAATTAACTAAAATATGGCAATCTGAAAAAGAAAAACTGTCTGCAGGTCAGAAGTTCAAGGAAGAGCTGGAGAAGGCGCGGATCGAACTTGATCAGGCCGAGCGTGCCGGTGACTGGGCCAGAGCCGGGGAGATAAAATACGGTAAAATTCCCGAGCTCGAACGTGGCCTGGAGAATGCCAGCCAGGGTCAGAATGAGCGCGCCTTGATCAACGAGGAAGTCACCGACGACGACATCGCTGCCGTGGTCAGCAAATGGACAGGTGTACCTGTCGATAAGATGCTTCAGGGCGAGCGCGAGAAGCTTTTGTCTATGGAAACAAAGATTGCGCAGCGCGTCATCGGGCAGGATGAGGCCGTCCATGCAGTCGCGGATGCCGTTCGTCGTGCTCGTGCCGGGCTGCAGGATCCACGCCGTCCGATCGGGTCGTTCCTGTTTTTGGGCCCAACCGGTGTCGGTAAAACGGAATTGACCAAGGCGTTGGCAGAGTTCCTGTTCGATGATGATACGGCGATGGTGCGGATCGATATGTCGGAGTTTATGGAACAACATTCCGTCGCACGACTGATCGGCGCTCCCCCGGGATATGTTGGTTATGAGGAGGGGGGCGTGTTGACCGAGGCAGTTCGCCGCCGCCCGTACCAGGTGGTTTTATTTGATGAGGTTGAGAAGGCGCACAAGGATGTCTTCAACGTGCTGTTGCAGGTGTTGGATGACGGTCGCCTGACCGACGGGCAGGGACGCACGGTCGATTTCACCAACACCGTGTTGATCCTGACGTCGAACATGGGGGCGGAGCATCTCGCCGCCGTGCCGGAGGGGCAGGATGTCGAATCTGTCCGTAATCTGGTCATGGGTGAGGTGAGGAGAAATTTCCGGCCTGAACTGATTAACCGCCTTGATGAAATTCTGCTTTTCAGACGTTTGGGCCGGGCGCAGATGTCGGGCATCGTTGATATCCAACTGGGGTACTTACGCAAGCTGCTGGTGGATCGCCGCATTATGCTGACCCTCGATGATGAGGCCAAGAGGTGGCTTGCCGACAAGGGGTATGACCCGGCGTACGGCGCCAGACCGCTGAAGCGCGTGATTCAAACCCATCTGCAGAACAAGTTGGCGCAATTGATCCTGAAGGGAGATATAGCTGACGGATCTGCGGTGAATGTGGGCGTCAAGGGTGAAGAACTGGACTTTAAGATCGGCAAACCGTCGGCAGGCAAGGCGGCGGCCTAGGGGTTAAGCGGCAAAACTTCCCGCATCACACGTTCAACTGTGTGTGATGCGATGTATTGGCGGCCGTGATGACCGTGCTCGTGAAAGGCTTTTTTGTCGCCTGAAGTGGCCTGATCAATACGGGCCAGAGCTTCTGCTTTTGTTATTTCTATGATGTTCTCCAGTTCGGCATCCGTGAGGGCTGCGCGGGATAGAGCATTTCGCAATCCGCGTCCTGTCATGTCGTCCGGGTCTTTAACTTTCCTTGAGATGTTATCTGTCGTTGCCTCCACCAGCCGCCGATAATCGAATGGTGGCTTGCGCGGGTATCCGTAGCCTTCGCCTAAAGGGCCTTCGATTGGAGCGCAGGCTTCATAAGCGTAACGGTTCACGGCGTTAAAAACAGCCTGCAAGGTGGGCGGATAGAGGTCGTAATTCTGCTTGATGTAGCGGGATGCCAGCGGGTTATCGATCATGGTTTCTACCGCCTTATGGGTAAGCGGGGGGATTGTTAAACGCTGTCAGACTAGCGTAGCGTGGAGCGCATATGAAGCCCTTATTGCTTCAGCAAGAGTGCGGTTCAATGTAATTCGTTGTAATTAAATAATAAAGCAAGAAATTCTTTTATGACTTTTTTAACGTAACAACCTTATAATGATATTCGTAAGAAAAAAGATAAAAACGGTGGCGAGGAAGAGTGGACAAGCAAAAACTGGAAAATCTGCTCCGTTCAGGTGTTGTAGATGTGAATGCTGCCCAGGTGCGCTATGCTCTGCAAGTCTGGAAGGATATACGGGAAGATTGGGGAGATCCTGAAGGAACTCTCTTCACTGTTTTTCCGGAGGGGCCTTATTACCATGCCATGATCGACATGCCGCCTTATCAGGCTCTGACCGATCGTTTTTCTGCACGCAAAGAATATGACAATGAGGTCTCGTGCATCTTCCGCACGTTTGCCGATTTTGGCGCACGCGCCGATTATGAGCACGATCTGGATGGAACAGGCATAAAATTGAGGACGGTCGATATTGCCTGGATCAATGTATTCGATATGGATCCGTTGGCCTCGTTGAACGAAGACGGGCAGCCTATACATGGCAACCCGGATGCGGCATCTGAAGTTATTCTGCAATATTTAGTGGATCATCCCACTTATACGCCTGACTTTGCCAAATCGTTTTTGCAGATGAGGCTCACGCCCCGGCAACCCGATACGCATCAGCAGGTTGAGGCAGCATATGCATACATGGAGAAGGTGCGCGACCGCGTAGCCGAACGTATGCGGGAATACGCGCCTCACGACATGACGGCGCGGCTGGCGTCCGATTTTGTTGAATACAAGGCGCTGCAAAATGTGAGGACGTGGTGTGCCGGGGAATGGGACGTGCGTGCTAGGAAACCGTGGATATTGCCGGCCAGTTACAAGCAGCATCAGGACGCCGAGCTTGAATTGCTTCGTCAGGCTCATGCTTATGATCGTGGTGTTGGCGGCCTTGAAGGGGTGAAACTGGCATTGCAGATCAAACAGGCGGCCGAAGGGCGGATGGTCATGGATGTTCTGATGGATAGTCTGACCAAAGGAGATAAGGCTCAAGAGATTCTGCGCAGAGCTGACCCGGGCTTGCGGCCAGAACTGGAATAAGGCGGTTACATTGGATTTACGGCAACAACAAAGACTGATGGAGAAATACAATCTGGCAAGCGGCTATAGCACCCACTTGCCAAATACCGAGGCATCGCCCGGTTTGACGTCCCTGGTCGATAAGGCGACCCGCAACGGGGGACACGTGTTTTTTGGCGAGCCTCACACCGATGGCGTGATGCTCAAACAATATGAATTGCTGGCGAACAATCCTGATGCCTTCAAGGTTGCGGCGCAGAACGGCGTCAAGCATCTGGCTCTTGAATTTCCTAGTGATTTTCAATCATATGCCGACGACTTTGTTGCCGGAAAGATCGGTCGTGATGAATTTAAAAAAGGTCTTGCCGGTTTTGGAACGCAATGAGTTGAAGGTGACGCGCGCGAGGTCTACAAGGAAAATTTCACGCGCACGGTTGAAAATGCCAAGGCGGCGGGCATGAAAGTGCATTTTGCCGACGTAACCTGGAAAGATATGCAGGATATGTCTACGCCGGAGGCAAAGGCGGTTGAGAAGAGGATGGTTGAGGAATACGAGCGGGATAAGCCTAGCATGTCTATGCAGGAATTTGCTGTCGATTTTGTCGCCAGAATGCCTGAGGAAGAGCGCGATAGTTTGCTGAAAGGACTGAAAGCGCGGCAGGAAGAGCTCCAGCTTCAAAGATTTGACGACAGTGAGCAATATTCCTATTTGCGGGAAAGGATTCCGCAGGGTGAAGCCATGATGGGTGTTGTTGGCCTGAAGCACCTCGATAATAACCTTGACGGGAAAATGGGTGTGAAAACCCGGGGCATCGATGACTATCTGGAAGAAGAAGGCGGGCGGGTGACAAGTATAGAGGTGCACTCGCAACGTACTTATGATTACTACAAGGAAGAGTATCAACTCAATCGCACGGCCAAGAACGACCCGCCGGACTATACGATTATCCTCGATGATAAGCGCATCCTCGATAGGGCCGGCAGCGATGTTGGCAGACTGGATCGGGCTCCCGAGAATCCTGTGCAGCCGCCGCGCCGGGATAATGTGTCTCAGGCGCCGACCGCACCGGTTATGGCTTGATCTCGTAAATTATGGTAATTTTGACTGTTCTGCCGTTGTTTCCGGCGGGCTTTCCCGTTAATCTGTAAAGAGTTTGATTCACGGGCCCTTTGCGGTCTTTCACCGGGAATGTTTTCTATGATCCGCCAGCTTCGCTATGCCGCCGTGGCTTTCCTGCTTGCTTCCTGTTCGACGCTCGTCGACGGACAAATTCAAGACGTGACGATTGAAACGCAGGGGGCCAAGAACACGCTGTGCTATATGCAGAACAGGGATTTCAGCTTCCGCTTCTATCCTCCGCAGACGCTTAAGGTCACGAAATCTCCGGATCCTTATACCATTCGCTGTCTGGCGCCGGGAAACCGGGAGAAGACAGTTGTCGTCGAACCCAAAACGCCTGATAGCACGTTCTTTAATATTTCGAATGCGGGCACAGGTGTGGCGGTTGATCATCTTTCGGCGGCGATGTATGAGTTGCCGGATAAAATCGTCATCAGCTTTGAAGGGATGCAGCCACAAAGCTATCCACAGCCGCCTTATAATGAATTCTTTGACGATCATCCGGAGCTGAAAGGGGTTGAAGAGTTCCGCCCCGGCCAACCGGCCCTGATGCGTGATGGCGGCACGACGGTTCCTGGCTTGACCAAGCGGGAAGATCTCGATGCTGGTTCGGGCACCGGGCTTTTGGGCGCGGATGCGCCTGCAGCAGAAAAGAGCGCGGCTCCGGTTACAGAGGTTGTAGCGCCGCCGGTACCCAGCAACAGCAAAAGCATGTCGGCTGATAGTCTGACTAAGTCGATGAATCCGCACATCTTCGGTGGATTTTCGACTCCGGCGGCTATCGGCGCGCCGGTCGATATGACGGCACCATCCCAACAATAAAGACCATGACAGGAACGCCTCGGGCATATTTTTTCTGTGGAATCGGCGGCAGCGGCATGAGCGCTCTGGCGTTGGCTCTGATTTCTGAGGGCCATGTCGTCAAGGGGTCGGATCGCAGCCACGATCAGGGGCACTCGCCCGACAAATTCAAGGCGTTGGCCGATGCCGGTGTTGTGATTTATCCGCAGGACGGTTCGGGGATTGATGCGTCCGTGTCTACTCTCGTGGTTTCAAGCGCTATCGAGGAAAGCATTCCCGATGTCAAGGCGGCGCGGGCGCTGAATATACCGATACAAAAACGGGCCGAGCTTCTGGCCGAGATATTTAACAGCCGCAGGGGGATCGCTGTCGGGGGCACAAGCGGCAAATCGACTGTTACCGGGATGCTGGGGCATATCCTCAATCAGGCGGGGCTCGATGCGACGGTGATCAACGGCGCCACGATGATGAATGCCGTGGCGCAAGGCGCTCAGGGGCTGGGCAATGCCGTGATCGGCAAAAGCGGAATCATCGTGATCGAGGCCGATGAAAGCGACGGCTCGATCGCGCTATATCAGCCTGCCATATCCGTGTTGACCAATATCACGCTGGATCATAAGCCGGTCGACCAGATCAGACCGCTGTTCATAGATTTCCTGAAGAAGGCAAAAGAAGGGGCCGTGGTCAATCTGGACGACCCGGAAGCTTCGTGCCTGACGGCAGAAAACCCGCAGCGTACTGTGACTTTCAGCCATAGCAACAAGGCGGCGACGCTTTTTGCCGACAATATCGTTTACGGGGCAGACGAAGTCAGATTCCGTGTCAGCGAGGGTCAGGGCGTTGGCTCAGTCAATGTCATTCTTCCGGTGCCGGGCCGCCATAATGTTGAAAACGCCCTGACTGCGATGGGGGCTGCCCGCATGGCCGGTGTGCCGCTGGCGGATTGTGCGCTGGCGCTTTCAAGCTTCAAGGGAGTCAAGCGCCGCCTTGAATTCGTCGGCCGCGCCCATGACATCAGCGTGATCGATGATTTCGCCCACAACCCGGATAAAATCGCGGCCTCGCTTTCCGCATTGCGCCAGACGCCGGGACGGCTGATCGTCATTTTCCAGCCGCACGGATTCGGCCCGATGAAGATGATGCGGCGGGAGATCGTCGAGTCCTTTGTCAGGGGTATGGCGGCGAACGATGTTCTGCTGATGCCGGATATTTATTATGCCGGGGGAACGGCGCAGAAAGATATTTCATCGGCCGATTTGATCAATGATGTCACGAGCGGCGGACGCATGGCGCGTCATTTGCCCACCCGCGACCTGATCCGTGATTTCATCCGCGCCGAAGCCCGCAAAGATGACCGCATTGTAGTCATGGGCGCCCGTGACGATACGCTGACCGATTTCTGCCATGCCATTCTGGCGGATATCAAGGCCGCGCCATGCCCTTAAACGAATGGCTCTCCTATGCGGGGATGTTTCTGGCAATCTACTGCCTCGTGCCTTATTACCGCGGCATTCTGGCGCGCAAAACCCAACCCCATGTTTTCAGTTGGCTGATCTTCGGCGTGATTACCGGTATTGCCGCTGCCGTGCAGTTCGCCGAAGGCGGCGGAGCCGGAGCATGGGTCGTGGCGTTGAACGCCGGTTTGTGTTTCACGGTCGTATTGCTGGCGTTGTGTTTTGGGAAGCGCGACATCCGCCCGGTCGACTGGATGGCTCTGGTCGCAGCCTTTATGTCTATCCCGGTGTGGCTGCTGGCGGATAATCCTGCGCTGGCTGTCATGATCCTGCTCGCGATTGAGGTGTTCGCCTATATACCGACCATACGCAAATCATGGAACAAGCCGCATGAAGAGGTTGTACAAACATGGCTTCTGGGGTCGCTGACGTTTTTCCTCGCCGTGATATCGCTCGAGCGCTATGAGTTCGCAACGGTGGCCTACCCGGCATTTGTCAGTGCCGTCAATCTGGGTTTGGCGCTGATGCTGCTGATACGGCGCAGGGTTATGGGCGGGGCCGCCGCACAGCCGTAATGCCGCCCTGACGCGCGGCCAGTTCATCAAGCGTTTCGATCACGACGCCGGAGTATTTCTCGGTGGCGCTGATAATCGTATCCTTTCCGACCATGATCCCGACATGCTGTGGAAAAAACACGATATCGCCGCGCTGGGCCAAGGCAGGGTCGATCTTTATGCCCACGTGGCTGGATTTTTCCTGCCGGTCGGCGTCGCGCGGAATGCGGTTATAGCCGCTGCCAGTCAACACAATCTGCACCAGCCCTGAACAGTCGATCCCCAATGAAGACCTCCCGCCATAGCGATAGGGGGTGCCCAGAAAATCGAGCGCCCGTTCCACATGGTCGATGCGCTGCCGCAGCGATTGGACGGGGGCTACGTGTTCCGCAGGGATCCAGCCCAGCCCCACGACCTTCAGAAAGCCGTTGGTCAGGGAGTTTTTCTCGATCCGTAGGCGGGATAGATGGCTGACCGCCATGATGTCCCGGGTTTTGATGCCGGGGCCTGTATGGATGATGCTGAGATGGTGGCTGCAGACATGGGTGGCGCGCGCCTGTTCCGGTCGCAGCCTGTCCTTGTGCACATAACCGCGATAGCCGTCATGGCGGGAATATCCGCGCAGGAAATCGCCCTCGCGGGCCTCGACGTTGAAAACCTCCCCCAACAGCAACTGCGATTCACGGCGGCCGATATGATCGCTTAAGGCCGGGGCCTCAAGGATATCGGCGGTCGTCGCAATGGTGATATGCGGGGCGGTCTTTTTCATTTTGTCTTGCGGCTTTTTCCTGCCTTTGTCTTTTGGGCTGAACCGAAGCGTTCCTCGATATAGGCATAAAGCGCGCGCAGTCCCATTTCAGTGCCGCCTTTCGAGCGCCCGAGGCGTCCGCCCGTTTCCCATCCGAAAAGATCAATATGAACCCAGTCGACCTTGGGGTCTACAAAAGTTTCAAGGAACAGCGCCGCATGAATGGTGCCGCCGCGCACGTTGGCGGTGCTGCAGATATCGGCGATATCGCTTGCGATATGCTTGCGATAGGACTGGATCAGCGGTAGCGGCCATAGGGGGTCGTAAACGCGCTCGCTGATCTCCTTGATCGCGAACGCCAGTTTTTCGTTATTTGAAAACATCGCCGGAACTTCGGGGCCGATGGCGACACCGCCGGTCAGGGTGGCGAAGTTGACCATGAAGGCCGGCTTGGCTTCCGCACCATAGGTCAGGGCGTCACCCAGAATCAGGCGGCCTTCGGCATCGGTATCACCCACTTCGATGGTCACGCCCTTGCGGCTGTTGATGACATCGGACGGTCGGAAGGATTCGCCGGAGACGGAATTCTCCACGGTCGGAATCAGAACCCGCACACGCACGGGCAGTTTGTGGCGGACGATCAGCAAGGCGAGCGCCAGCGCGTGCGCTCCGCCGCCCATATCCTTTTTCATGGTATACATGGCCGCCCCCGGCTTCAGGTTCAGCCCCCCCGTATCGAAGCACACGCCCTTGCCGACGAGCGTTACCGCCGGGTGCTTCGGGTCGCCCCATGTCAGATCGATCAACCGCGGGCGGCGCGGGCTGCCCTTGCCGACGGCGTAGATCATCGGGAAATTCTTCGCCAGTAAATCCTGATCGCGAATAACGCTGACGCTAAGCCCCTCGGCCTGCGCCACGTGGCGCACGACCTGCTCCAGCTCATCCGGCCCCAGATCGTTTGCCGGAATATTGATGAGTGTGCGAACAAGCAAAGCGGCTTCGATATGGGCGCGGGCCGATACTTTGTCTGCATCCTTCGGCCAGAGCAGGCAGGGCAGGGTGGCGGTTTTCTTCGCCTTGTAATTTTCAAAGCGGTATCCGGCAATGCCCCAGCCGATGCAGGCCTGCGTGACGTCGGCACCTTTGAGGCCCGCCAGCGTGAATACGGTTTTTTTCAATGTCGTTTCAGAGAGGTTGCGCGCCAGATAGTCGGAGGCCGCGGCGAGGTCGAAGGTCTGCACAGGGTCGTTCACCCCGACCAGCACATGCGCGAGCGTTCCATCTGCGTCGTAAACCGCCATCACCTGGCCGGGCTTGGCTGAAAAACCTGATTCAGTTGCGCGGGCGCGGGTAGCGGTATCCGCCTTCTTTATCCAGTCGGTGGCAGCCGGGCTCTTGAGGGCGGTGATAGTGACCGTCTGTTTTCCAGCGCTGCCGGTGAAGTTATCCGGCCACAGGTCAAGCGCCCGCGCGGTCTTGCGCGGTACAGGCGCGGCGGTTTTACGGCGGGTGGCGGCGGGCTTTCTGGCAGTACTCATCGGGGTTTCCTGTATCTTGTTTGCTGCGGGGGCGTGCCCCGCGCCCTATTATCGACGATCCATCCCGGCTTGCAATCGCGCAGGCTGCCGCCCTGCCGACAAGCGCACACATTTTGTAGGATTATGACAACAATAGGCGGGATAAACTGTTGATCTGCGCGTTGTTTGCTGGTAACTGATAGCCCTGTTCGTCTACCATGGCGGGCATGCGGAACGGTGGCCGAGAGGCTGAAGGCAACGGTTTGCTAAATCGTCATACGGGGAAACCTGTATCGAGGGTTCGAATCCCTCCCGTTCCGCCATTATCATCTTCACCCAGCTTCACAACAGTTTATAGATGTTCATGAAACCCTGATAAATAAAGGGGTTTTAGTGCATCCATGTCTTTGTGGATTCATGGATATGTCTTTACATCCACGGGTTTTGGGGGCAAGAATGGGGGCATAAGACTAAGAAAAGCTAACAGGATGCCCCCAGAATGGCCCTTACAAACGCCGCCTGTAAGAATGCCCCACCCCGTGAAAAGCCCTATAAGTTGGCTGATTCGGTGGGAATGTACCTTGAGGTAATAGATAAGCATTTATGCTAGAAACGCCTCATCTGCTTGAAATGACTTTTGAGTTCTCCTGGAGACGTGGAGATTGTATATGAGAAAGATTTTTTTAGCTGGCATACTGATAGCAGCTTATCTGACGGCCCCAGCATTTGCTGATGATGATGCGATAAAAAAATATAGAGATTATACACCGCAACAACTGGCTGATCTGCCTGAAAAGGTTCGTAGTAGCGATGTACCGATGATGTATCTCTTCGCCATGCAAAATGGCTTAGGGGAGGGGTCGGAATTACTCTTTGCGATGTATCTTAATCTTTTAATGTATCCGGGTGTCAATGATTATGATGCTGCAGTAAAAGCCTTTCAGAAGGATTTAGGGGACGAACCAACCGGCGTACTGACGGTGTGGCAAATCTATAACATGGAACAACGTGCTGAAATGCAGAAGCTTGGTACGGTATTGTTCCCTCAGAACTTCTCCAGCTATATCACAAAAGATACAGCACAAGTCGAAGGTACAACAACGATACTTGAAGATCGTATTGCTTATCCAATCAACCATGTAAAAGTTACATGCTATAAAGCGGATAATTACTGCGAATATAGCATGATTGTTTTAATGACACCCGAACAGGATTCTTGGTCGCAAACATATCAGATCATGGATATGGGTACTGATCTCTATAAAATAACCCGTTGGGAAAGTGACGAGGTGGACGCGGTGCCTATGAACGAGGGGACTTGCCGCGTTAATTCGCTAAATTTCAATTTCAAAACAAAAGAGTTTTTTGAGATCGCGCGGAACACCGAAGGAGATTGTGAGTTTTTAGGCGCTACCTTAGAAAAACTGCCAAAACCGAGGATATCGCAGATAGTAGATGGAGAGAAAATCATTCTGAAGGAGTTTTCGGATTTAAGGAAAAAAGCGTTCGAAGTTACTGCAAGCGATTTCCAAAAAAAGGCAAACAAATATATTGAAGCAGCAGAAGCGCAAGCAGAAAAAGCGAAGGTAGAAGCGGCAAAGAAGGATAAAAAATCCCAATAAGACATGGAATACCTTTTAATTGCACATGAACATTGGAAACCATGGATTGATTTGGCCCAAGACACAGTTTTTTCCCTTGGCGTCATTCCCTTCTTTATTGCTCTTTTCAAATTTATAAAATTTTTAAAGGCCAGAGATTTTCTTACTACAACAGAAAAAATAGAATCAAATCTTCGTTTTAGAGAATACCTTGAACCAAAATTGGAAAGCTATGTTTTAGAAAAGTACAAAAATGGAATAAAAGACATAGGGGTTAGATTCATTTATTGGAAGAACTATCCCAGCCAAATTTCAAACGATGCTTATAAACATCTTTTGCGTATTGAATATCATGATCAGCATATTCTCGGCGCAAGCTGGATAAATAATACCGGCATATATTTCCAAGAACATTTATGGTTCTCAAATACAAGTGTTTATGTAGATCGGGATGGTGTGTTCTTCTTTGCCCCCTCAGGAGGCGCCTACAAACATTTCACCGAACATAAAAATAGGTGCTTAGTGATTCATTTGCCCTTTACCAATGTTGTTAATTTTGATTTTGAAGAAAAGATTGAATATGAGCCAATTTTTTATATCAAAGTTCCATATTATAATTTTAAAGATCTATATAGCGATATATGTTTTCTCAGAGAACGTACTGGTGATCAATATTTCAGCCTCGAATTGGATTTTCGGAAACAGATAAAAGAATATTCTTGGCTTCGATATATGATGACTTATGCAAAGATTTTGTTTTTGCGATTTAAAGAATAAAAGCGCTTAAAAATCTAATACTAGAGAAAAATTTTTCTTTTCGTCGCTATGCCTGCATGGCGTCGAAAATGCAACAAAGTCTCCAAAACTGTCGTTGCGGTAATTTGAAAATTGAATCAGATCAACGCATTAAGCTGGGGGTTTGTTTTTATTTCTACGCCATACAGCCATTTGACTGTTTCAAACTAAAATCTCCGTTTCCAGTTCCCTGTAATTAGGCACCTGCGCCACGGCTCTCTCTCTTTCAATAATTCGTTGCTCAACAGCCGCAAATTTTACCCTTGATCCAGATCAAGAAGACTGGAGGGATATTTTTATTCCTGTTTTCAGCTTCGCTTCAGGGTTGGGGTGGATACTCGATAATCGTAGCGCAGGAGAACCCAACTATGACATCGAAAGAAGATATATTTTTCCATGCGGGGGAACTCCTGGCGCAAAATCGCTACGGCGACCCTCTGATGTGGGATGGAAAGCGGCGAGAGAGGCTGCTATGGCATGAAATCCCGCTGCAATTTCATGCGCGGCTGGAATCGGCTCCCTTCTTTTTTCTGGCAACAAGCGATGATCGTGGGCATTGCGACTGCTCGTTCAAGGGGGGCGGAGAAGGTTTGATCAAGGTTATTTCCTCTAAAAAAATGGCTTTTCCAGACTTTGACGGCAACGGCGCCTTTATGAGCATCGGCAATATACTGGTTAACCCGCATGTAGGCATGTTGTTTGTCGATTTCAGAGACGGGGCAAGGTTGCGGATCAATGGCCGGGCCTCTGTGCATGAGAAAGGCGAAATGGCTTTCCTTTTTGCGGGTTCGCGCCGTGCGGTTGTTGTGGATATAGAGCAAGTCGTTCCAAATTGCGCAAAACATATCCCCCATATGGTATTTGCGAAAGAGACGTTATGTCAGGAGAAAGCCGGATGAGCCGTTACAGGATCACGGTTAATCTGGAGTGGACAAATGCCTGCAATGCGCGGTGCTCCATGTGTCCGCGTCATATGATCGGCCAGACCGAGATCATGACGGAGTCCTGTTTTGCGACAGTTATCAAACGCATGAATTCTGCAGAGGTGTTTCGTGTCGTTATCGCAGGGTATGGCGAGCCATCGATCCATCCTCAATTCGGCAAATTTTCCGATATGCTGCGCGGCAACCCGGTACGCTTTGACATGGTCAGCAATGGTCATGCGCTGGATATAAAAAAATTGCGGAAAATTGATGGCTCTATTCATCTGTTGGTGGTTTCGTTTTCCAGCATAGTCAAGGAAGTTTACGATAAAACCCATGTCAGGCTCGACCAGAACCGGGTAATACGTAATATATTGTGCGCCGCTGAAACTCTGAATAAGACGAAACTGGCAATCAGCCTGACTCCGACAATCGAATGTCTCCACACCTTGCCTGAAACAATTGAGTGGTTTCATAGCCGGGGGATAACGGCGCTGACAATGTCGCCTACTTTATATAACCGTGCCGGGTCGTTGCGGCAATCGCAGGAATCTGAAGCGCGCCTCAGGGAAATTATACGGCAATATGGACTCCGCAGTCAGGAGATGGAATTCATACCTTCCTTGTGGGATTGTGTAAAACAGACATGTAGCAACCGTTTCCATTGCATGCCCCGCAATGCTGTTGTGGCCATAGCCGCCAATGGCGATTACCAGTATTGTTTCAACGACATCGGGCGGAAACGCCGTATGGGCAACGTTCGCGACATGAGTCTTGCCGAAGCGTTGAAGCTGCGTGAAGGAACAGGCTCCGACCCTGATCTGTGCGCCGGTTGTAATATCAAAGGCCGCTATGCTTCCAGGGAGATTGCCGCCGTCATAAGGCATTACTGGTCGCAGGGAAAATCATCTCGCGGATAGTCCTGTTGGCAAGAAGGGTTTTTGTCAATGGCGAGCGGGAGGAAGAAACCTCCCCGGCTTTGATAAAGTGTGTTAACGTTTTGGACAGCGTGGAGTTGAGAAGATATGCTGGGTTCCAAACAAGGGAGAGATGCCATGCCAAGCCTTGAAGTTACAATGCCGAGGGCAACACTGGAAATAAGAGAGAAGCTCGCGCTGCGCCTTACACGGGCCGTTTCTGAAAGCGCGGGGTTTGAACCTGAAATTTTCGGCATCCGTTTTTTAGAATATGATGAAGGGGTAGCGGCTTGCGGCGGCATGTTGTGGAATGCCGGATCGAAAGATGCGCCATATCTTCATTTTTTGCTTTATTGTCCGCGCCTGAGTCGCGCGCAAAAGCAGTCCCTCGCCACAGCGCTTTCCGCCGCCTTTGTATCCGTTTTGAAAAAACCCGATTGGCTTCCTGTCATTCATATTTGCGAGCACCCGTATGACAACATTGTGGTTGGTGGGAAGTTGTTATCGGATGCTTATGACGAATGCGCTCAAAAACGATTTTATTATGATATGGGTGCGGTTTGAGAAAGGGGGCTTTTGTTCCAGACTCATTCCTTCAGCTTGATCGTCAATTTTTCATCACCCACGGCGATATCCTCGACGCCTTCGGCAAAAGCCTTCCAGAATCCTTCATCGCCGTATTCTTCGACCAGATCGACATTCTTGAGGTTGCCGAGCCAGCTATTGGGCAGAGCCACGCCCCACAAGGTTACGCCCTTGAGGACGACGGCAGGTTTTCCCTCTTTGTATTCAAGGCCGAACCCGGTCGAGAGTTTTAAAACCTTGCCGCCGAAGAAGGGCAGGTCAGGGTCGAGCGGCGCCAGCACCCGCGCCGAAATCAGACCAGAAGAGAGGTCGATGGCCACTTTGTCTGCGAAATCGGTGTTGGTCGCGATCAGGGCGTTGATCTCGCGTTCGGTGAAATTGATTTCGCGCGTGGCGGCGGTTTCGCTATAAGGCTGCGGCTCCAGCGGCTTGCCCGGTTTGAATTTTTCTTCCGGGTCTTTGAATGTCACCTCAAGAGGCAGATTCAAGGCCAGTAGCTTCTCCCGCAGCGTGACCTGTTCCTTGTGACTGAGTTTCACCGGTGAAAAGGCGCGGGGGAACAGCGCGGATTGCGCCAGCCACACCGCACCGAGAGTCAGCAGGATTGTAACGATCACCACTTTGCCGATTTTAGCCTTGGGCTGTGGAGCGGCTGCGGCATCTTGCGGGTTGTTCAAGTCCGGTGCAGTTTGTTTGGTCATGAGGCTCTTATTCTCTTGGTATGAATTTTAATTTCTCTTGGTATGAATTTTAATGAAGACGCTTTACAAGGATATACTGTGTGGTGGCGCTATCCAATTGCGATTTTCTGCTTCGGGGGAGGGAATGATCGGGCCGCCTTTCCCGTATAAAGGGAATAAGGGGGCTTTGCCATGAGAACCAGAGCGTTGATATTAAGCCAATTTTTGCTGTTTTTCCTGCTGCTGGTCGACAGCGGGCAGGCCATGGCCGCGGGGGAGCGCTTGCGCGAACGCATGGCAGAACGTATGGGCGGACGCGCCGGGGAAAATGGCTGGGCGCGGAGCAAAGAGAGTGGCGACCATGAGTTTTCCGGCATCATTAATGCGAAGCCCAGTACTTGTGCCGAACAGAGCCGGAAAGTTGAGGCGATGAAAAAACGGGGCCGGGCGGCAAGGCTGACCGCGGGGCCGACGCCGGATATCGCTGATGTCAAATACGGCGGCGATCCGCTGCAGGCACTGGACGTTTTTAGGCCTGTGGATGTGGCTGGCGGTGGACTGGCTCCAGTGATTGTGATGGTGCATGGCGGCGGCTGGTGTGTAGGCGATAAATCCATGAAGGGCGTTACCGCCAATAAAGTATCGCGCTGGACGGCCAAGGGGTTTTTGTTCGTTTCGGTCAACTATCCGATGGTGATGGACGCCCTTGACGCGCTGGATCAGGCCGATGAGATTGCGCGGGCTACAGCCTATATCCAGCAGCATGCCCATGAATGGGGCGGGGATGGCCGCCGTGTGATTTTGATGGGGCATTCGGCGGGGGCGCATCTGGTATCGCTCGTCAATGCTGATGCCGGGATACGCCAGCGCGCCGGGGTCGCTCCATTGCTGGGGACTGTATCGCTGGATAGCGGGGCGATCGATGTTCCACGGCAGATGCCGGATGTGGTGCCTGCTCTCACAATTCGCTATCGTGAGGCTTTCGGAACGGATGAGTCCGTTTGGATCAAGGCATCGCCCCACCACCAACTCGGAAAAACGGCAGCGCCGTGGCTCGGCGTCTGTTCGACCACGCGCCCGGACGATCCGTGCGGGCAGGCGCAATCCTACGCGGAGAAAAGCCGTGCGCTCGGCATCCCGGCCGATGTTCTGGCCTTACCCAAGAATCACGGTGCGCTGAACAGCGAGCTGGGCCAGCCGGGATCGTATACCGAGAAAGTGGAGGCCTTTATGGCCAGTCTCGACCCTGTGGTGGCAGGGCTTTTAGGACTCTGATATTTTCCCTAATTTGATAAAACTGATGTGGGGTTGTATTTTCCGCTGGCCGGGTTAGATATTTAGCCTGACTTTCATCAAGGAGACCTGTCATGACGGCCACAGCTGCGAAATCCGCGTCCACTGTGATTATTCCTGAGAAGATCGTTTATACCGCAGAGGCCACGGCTACAGGCGGGCGCGAGGGCGTAGCCAAAACGCCGGACGGCCTTTTGAACCTGAATCTTGACAAGCCGGTTGCGATGGGTGGCAAGGGTGACGGTGTCAACCCCGAGCAATTATTTGCCGCCGGTTATTCGGCTTGCTTCCTCGGGGCTATGAAATTTGTTGCCGGGCAGGAGAAAGTGGTGCTGCCGTCTGACGCCTCGATTACCGGCCATGTCGGCATCGGCCCGATCCCGGGCGGATTCGGCATTCAGGTCGAGCTGAAAATCAATCTGCCGGGCATGGATCGTGCCGTGGCGCGCGCCATCGTTGACAAGGCGCATGGTGTTTGCCCGTACTCGAACGCGACGCGCGGCAATGTCGATGTGACGCTGACTCTGGTTTAAGCAGAACAGCGCTACATGCGTTTTTTCTTTCTTGTGCTGTTAGAGGATTTTCGATGCCGTTCAGCAATCTTGTGAAAGGGTTTCACGTCTTTCAGCACAAATATTTCCATGAAAACGGGATTTATCAGGAGCTGACCAGCAAGGGCCAGCACCCTGAAGCCCTTGTCATCGCCTGTTGCGACTCCCGCAACGACCCGGCTTTATTGCTGCAAAGCAAGCCTGGCGAAATCTTCGTGGTGCGCAACGTGGCGGCGATTGTGCCGCCGTATCAACCGGACGATCATTATCACGGTACCAGCGCCGCGATAGAATTTGCGATCAAGGGATTGAAAGTCAAGGATATCATCGTTCTGGGCCATGCCATGTGTGGGGGCGTGCAGGCGCTGGCGGAAAAAGAAAAGACTGCGGCTTCGCATTTCGAATTCCTGACGCAGTGGATATCCATCGGTGAAAAGGCCCGGGAACAGGTGGATCAGAAGCATCCCGGTTTGCCGCCGGATCAGCGCCAACGCGCCCTTGAAAAAGAAGTGATCGTGGCTTCGCTGAATAACCTGATGACGTTTCCGTGGATCAAAGAGGGAGTCGAGCAGCAGCGTATTACCCTGCACGGCTGGTATTTCGACATGATGAACGGCAAGTTGCTGGACTATAATTTCGCCAGTTGCGTCTTCGAGGAATTCGGGAATCCGGCCCCGGAAGAGGCTGTTCTGTTGCATTGCCATAGCCATGGCGATCAGTCATAACTATAACTATTTGATTTTAAAAGATCTTCTATATATTTGACAAGACATAATCCATGATGGCACAGTCACCCGCCTAGGGGGAACCATGACGGATTTAGTCATTGTCGGGGGTGGCCCGGTCGGGCAATGGGTTGCGATCAACGCGAAGAAGCGCAATCCTGCACTCGATATCAGGATTTATGAACGTTATCAGGAATATCAGCGTTCGCATGTGCTGCGTCTGCGCCATCTGGCAGCGCTTTTGTATGCTAAGCATGATGGCAGTCCGCGTGAAAGCGCATTCCTGCGTGATGTGACCGGGCGCAGCCTGTCGGAAATATTCTATAATGCGGCAGGGCATATTTTCATTCGCACGAACGATCTGGAGGAGGCCTTATCCAGCTATGCCGGCGATCTGGGTGTTGAGACCGCCTATCAACGTATCGGCAGTCCGGATGAAATTATGAAGGCCCATCCCGAGTGCCGCATGTTCGTGGCGGCGGATGGCGCCCATAGCCGGATGCGCGAGGCGCTGCTGGGCAGTAGCTCCACCCGTGAGTATCCGCTGCAATATGTAGTCGAAGTCAAATATCAGGCCGAAGGCCGAACTGGAAAGCTTGAGTTTCTAGGGGATAATTACTTCGCCAACAAACGCATTCCGCACATGATCTTTGAATATGTCGGGCGTGAGAAGGAAGGCATCACGCCTGTAACCCTGCGGGTGTTTATGGATCGAGGGACTTATGACGCCATTCCTGAAGCCAGCTTCAAAAAACCTCTGAAGCTGGAATATGGCGTCCTGCCTGACAGCTTGAACGATAGCATTCAGACTTACATGGACGTCCGGCAATTGCGTGCCGGGGAAAAGGCGATCCCTGAGTCGGTTAAAGTCAGCAAATTGACCTTAAGCATGTATGCGGCGCGGCGCTTCGCCCGGATGCAGGATGATCGCGCATGGTTTCTGGCGGGTGACGCTGCGATGGGGGTTCCTTATTTTCGCTCGCTCAATGCCGGGTTCTTCATCGGCTCGCAGCTATCTTATATTCTTTCACGCAAGAACTGGACGGAACGCAACAAGGTGCGCGCTTATAACGCGGTGCGTCCGCTTGATGTGGCCTGGGAATTCACAACCGCTCGCAGCAAGGATATCCTGCTGACAGCCTATAATGATTTTCGTACACTCAGCGCCGATGTCCCTTGGGAGTTCATGACCTGGGATGAAAAAACGGACAAAGCCCTTCAATTGCTTGCTCAAAATAGACAGGAGCCTAAACCATGAGTCTGGATCAATTTATAAGCGACATGCCAAAAGTGGAACTGCATCTGCACATCGAAGGTTCGCTGGAGCCGGAATTGATGTTCGATCTGGCGCAGCGCAATAAAATAACCATTCCTTTCAAGAGCGTGGATGAAGTTCGTCAGGCCTATAATTTCGGCAATCTTCAGGACTTCCTTGATATCTATTATCAAGGAATGAGTGTCCTGCAAACCGAGCAGGATTTTTATGACCTGACTATGGCTTACCTCAGGCGTGTGGCTGCTGAGAACGTGATGCATACCGAGATATTTTTCGATCCGCAGGGCCATACCGAACGCGGTGTGGCATTCGATACGGTGATAAACGGGATTACCCGCGCCCTTAATGATGGGCACGGTCAGTTGGGCGTCAGTTCCAACTTGATTATGTGTTTTCTTCGTCACCTGAGCGAGGAAAAGGCATTTGATACCCTGAAGCAGGCGTTGCCCCATAAAGATAAGATTTTGGGTGTGGGCCTGGATAGCTCTGAAGTGGGGCATCCGCCCGCGAAGTTTGAGCGCGTCTTCGCTGAAGCCCGCAAGGAAGGTTTTCTTGTCGTCGCCCATGCCGGAGAAGAAGGGCCGCCTGAATATGTATGGGAGGCGCTTGACGGCCTTAAGATCGACCGTATGGATCATGGCAACCGTTCTCTTGAAGACTCCGGTCTTGTCAAGCGCATCGTCGATCAAGGGATTGCGTTGACGGTTTGCCCCCTCAGCAACCTGAAGCTTTGCGTGGTCAAGGATATGCAGCAGCACCCCTTGAAAAAAATGCTGGATCTGGGGATCAAGGCGACCGTGAATTCCGATGATCCGGCCTATTTTGGCGGCTATATGACGGCCAACTTTAATGCCGTCGCCGGGCCTCTCGGCTTAAGCCGTAGCGAGCTTTTGACCCTGACGAAGAACGCCATCGACGCCAGCTTCGTGTCGGATGCCGATAAAGCCAGAATGCATCAGCGCGTCGACAAGTTTGCGTTAAGTGCCTAAATCCGTTGTCATTGTCGGGGCAGGGCCTGCAGGCCTGATGGCGGCTGATGTCCTGTCAGTCGCCGGATTGCAGGTTACAGTCTATGAGCGCATGCCGACGGCAGCGCGCAAGTTTTTGATGGCGGGGCGAGGGGGGCTGAACCTTACTCATTCAGAGCCACTGGATGTTTTTGTTACGCGCTATCGTGAGGCGCGGGACATCATATTACCTATGATCGAGCAATTTTCACCGACAGATTTGCGTGTCTGGTGCGAGTCTTTGGGGCAGGAAACTTATGTCGGCAGCAGCGGCCGCGTTTTTCCCCGCTCCATGAAGGCATCACCCGTGCTGCGCTCATGGTTGGCGCGCTTGCGGGGGCAAGGAGTTATCGTACATTACGGGTGGACTTGGGCGGGCTGGCGAGGCGATGATCTGGCATTCCTTGATTCCGGAGGAAAAAGTCAGAACGTCGCCGCGGATGCTGTATTGCTTGCGCTCGGTGGGGCGTCATGGCCGCGTCTGGGCGCGGATGGCAGTTGGCAGAAGATCTTGACCGACAAGGGAGTGTCGGTCTCGGCCTTGCGGCCATCCAATTGCGGGTTTGTTGTGCCATGGTCGCCCATGTTTCGTGAAAAATTCGCAGGGCAGCCGTTAAAAACCATTTCCCTGACAATTCAGGGAGACTCTTTTCAGGGTGAAGCCATTATCACCAGGCAAGGTATTGAAGGCGGTGTGGTATACGCGGCATCGGCTTTGCTTCGCGCTGAAATCGAAAGGAATGGAAAAGCGCATATTAAAATTGACCTGAGGCCTGATGTTTCGCTTGAGCAATTGCGCCAACGCATGCAAAGGCCCAAAGGAAAAGATTCCCTTTCCAATCATTTGCGCAAGGCGGGAGGGTTGTCTCCTGTAGCCATAGGTCTGGTGCAGGAAATTCTCCATCAGAAAAAAGGGGTGGATCCCGCGCAATTGGTAAAGGCCTTACCCTTGACGCTCACTTCGACAACGGGTCTTGAGCGGGCTATTTCTTCTGCGGGCGGCGTTTCCTTCTCTGAAGTCAATCAGGGTTTAATGCTGGTTAATCTGCCGGGCGTATTCGTTGCGGGCGAGATGCTGGATTGGGAAGCGCCGACGGGTGGATACCTTTTGCAGGCAACATTCAGCACGGCTGTGCGGGCGGCTAAGGGGATTCTGTCTTTTTTAGACGCTGGCTCTCGGATTTAAGCTGGCCGCAGGCCGCAAGAATATCCTCACCGCGTGGGCGGCGGATCGGGGCGTCCAGGCCGGAATCTTCAAGTATGCGCGCAAACGCCATGATGCGGTTGCGACTGGGGCATTCAAAATCGCTGCCCGGCCATTTATTGAAGGGAATAATATTGACCTTGCAGGGGATGTTCTCGAGCAGGCTGACCAGTTCGCGGGCTGTATCGTCGCTGTCGTTCACACCTTGCAGCATGACGTACTCGAAGGTTATGCGGCGATTTTCGCTGATGCCTGGATAGTTGCGGCAAGCGTCGAGGAGTTCGTTCAGAGGGTATTTGTTGTTAATCGGCATAATGCTGCTGCGCAGCTTATCGTTGGGGGCATGCAAGGAAATTGCCAGATTGACTCCCAGTTCTTCGCCGCATTGCCGTATCTGCGGTACGACACCTGATGTAGAAAGCGTAACCCGGCGTTTTGAAATGCACAAGCCATCCTCATCCATGCATATTTTCAAGGCTTTGGCGACATTGTCGTAATTGTAGAGTGGTTCGCCCATTCCCATCATCACAATATTGGTCAGATCACGGCCGGTCTGGGAGGCCGATTTTTCGTTAACTTTGGGCCACTCCCCCAGAACATCACGGGCGTGCATGATCTGTTGTAGAATTTCATGCGGCCCTAGGTTGCGGACGAGGGGTTGGGTTCCCGTATGGCAAAAACGGCAGGTCAGAGTGCAACCGACCTGCGAAGAAACGCATAGCGTGCCGCGGGATTCTTCAGGAATGTAGACGGTTTCAACCTGCTGTCCGTCGCTCATCGCCAGAAGCCATTTGATCGTGCCGTCTGTTGATTTTTGTTCAGCAACGACTGCGGGGCGTTCGATCGAATAATAGTCACAGAGTAAGGATCGCATATCCTTGGGAAGATTGCTCATATCCTCAAAGCTGGTGAGGCCGCGCTGATATATCCAGTTCCACACCTGCTTGGCGCGGAATTTGGGCAGGTTGTGGATAGAGAGAGCGTCCTGCATTTCCGGTAGGCTTAGTCCAATCAAGGCCATCCGGCCCGAGGCGTCTACCCGGGGGGCGGAAAATTTGCCAGCGTGCGATGAAACGCTCATAATCCTTAAGGGGCTCCTGCTGTTGCCGGTGGAGATTAACGCAAGGACTGTGAAAATGCAAAAATCAACGCTCTTCGTTAATCAATTTGATTAAATCTTCGCGATTGCGTTTCACGGAGTCCAATACCTGTATGGTTGGCAAAATGCCCTGGCGTGCAGACTCTTCAATGCTCTTAAGATCTTTCGTCAAAATATCCCCCCCCATTTGCGCTACGGACGATTTTAAGGAGTGGGCTGCCGCCGCAAACGAGGAAGTATCGCCGTCCGCCAGAGTTTTATAAAGCTCAGCGACCAGGTTCTCTGAGTTTGCAATAAATGTGTCTATCAATGTGGAAAAACGACTGCCGGCAACCAGTTTCATTCGATTAATCGTGTCTCGATTCAGGAGTGTGGTTTCCGCATGAGGCTCCCTTGCCGGCGGAGTATCCCCTTTCTCCCTCTCTGCCTCCCTTGAAAGCCATGATGTTAAGACTTTCTCCAATTCTGTATCCCGTATGGGCTTGCTGATATAATCATTCATGCCTGCTTCAAGGCAACGCTCGCGGTCGCCCTTCATGGCAAAAGCTGTCAGCGCAATGATGGGTACCGCCTTTACCTTGTCATCGCGCCGGATGGCCATACTGGCTTCAAAGCCATCCATTTCAGGCATCTGGCAATCCATGAAGATTAGGTCATAGTGGTTTTGTGTCGCGGCATCAACGGCCTGTTTTCCGTTCTCTACGATGTCAGGCGTGATGCCGTAATATTCGAGCATCGCCATCATGACATCTTTGTTGACTGGATTGTCTTCTGCCACAAGGATGCGATAGCCTGTAAAGTCTTTATGAGCGGCGCCACTATTTTTTCCATTTGATTTGACTTCACGCGCTGTGTAACGCGTTACCAGGTTAATTTCATGGCCTTCGTCGCGAGCCTTCCTGAGCAGGGTAATGACGGACAGGAGCTCCGAAGGACGAATAGGCTTTGTCAGATACCCTTTTATCCCGGCATCTATTACCATTCTTGAGTCGCTGCGGGTTGGCTTTGATGTGGCCAAAATCATTATGATGTCTTTGAAATCCTTATGGCTTCTGATGGTGTTGGCCAGATCAATGCCGATTTCATGCCCGAGTTGATAGTCGAGGATGACAAAATCGTAAGGGGTGCCGGAGTCTGTTGCGTTAGAGAGGCATTTCAACATCTCATCTCCGTTGCTGGCGGTGTCAATTACAGCCTCGTGGCAGCTCAACTGCTCTTTCATGATCTCAAGAGCGACCGGATTATCGTCAACGGCAAGAATTTTCAAACCTTTCACTAGCGTGTTGTCGTCTATTAATGATAATTCTTCTGCGGCTTGATTGTCGGCAATATTCATCTCTAGCGTGAACTGGAAACGTGAACCCTTGCCGGGTGTGCTTTCTACATAGATGTCGCTTCCCATCATACGCAGAAGTTGCTTGGTGATTGTCAGACCCAATCCGGTGCCGCCGAACCGCCTTGTAGTGGAAGTGTCGGCCTGATCGAACTTATTGAATATTTTCCCTATTTTGTCGGGAGGAATGCCTACACCCGTATCTTCGACCGTAAAACGTATGCGCGCTGTAGTCGGAGTAACGTCTAGAGGTTCAATATCCAGAAGGACATGGCCGTTCTCTGTAAACTTCACGGCGTTGCCTGCGAGATTCAGGATGATCTGGCGGATGCGTCCTGGGTCTCCTAGCACGTAAGAGGGGCACCCTGGGCGTAATCGCATATAAAACTCTATGCCTTTTTCCTGAGTGCGGATTGAAATCAGATCCGATATATCCTCACAGAGAAGCTCAAGGTTGACGGGGATATGCTCTAGTTCCAGCTTGTTGGCCTCTATTTTCGAAAAATCAAGAATATCGTTGAGAATTTGCAACAACGATTCTGCTGAATGGTCGACTGTTTCTGCATAATGCCGCTGTCTGGCGTCAAGTTTTGTGTCGAGCAGAAGTCTTATCATTCCGATGATGCCGTTCATCGGGGTGCGGATTTCGTGGCTCATGTTTGCCAGAAATTCGCTTTTGGCCTGATTGGCTTGATCGGCTTCCTCTTTTGCCTGCTTGAGGTCTGTAATGTCTGTGTGAGCACCAATAACCCTGACAGGATTTCCATTTTCATCCCGTTCACTAACGGCTCGGCAAAGAATGTGTCTTATTCCGCCATCCTTACTGATAAAGCGGAAAATCCCGGCATATTCGGGAATGCTGCCAGCTTTCATGGCTTGCAGCAGCGTCAGAATTTCAGGCAGGTCATCAGGATGGATGACCGCCTCTGCGCCTTCAAACGTATTGGCTATATCCTGATCATCATACCCCAGCATTGATTTCCAGCGTGGGGAATACCAATACGCATCTTTACCGGTATCCCATTCCCATACCCCGTCCTGCGTGGCAGAAAAGGCCAGCTCAAGAAATTTTTGCTGACGAAGTATCTGCTCCTCGGCCTCTTTGCGCTCCGTTATAATGTCCGTAAACATGATAATGCCGCCGACGGAGCCTCGGTTGTTGTACCATGGGTGCACAGCCCATTGCATCCACATGACGCGGCCATTTGATAGTACGATTTTCTCTTCTCGCATCGATTTTGATTCCCCCCCAAGGCATCGGTCGATGATGACCCGCCAGTGAGGAGGCATGTCCGGGAATATCTCAAAGTGAGATTTTCCTATGATGTTGGGTTCTTTTATCTTGAAATCTTCATACCACTTCTTGCTGACCACTAAATATCTCATATCGCGGTCACACATGGCGATGGCCGCTGGCGTATTCTCGATAAAGTCGCTCATCTGGTCTCTGGAGAAGCGGATTTCCTTTTCTTTTTCATAGATGCGAATGATCAGGTATAAGCATAACGAAATCAGGAAGGCCATCAGAAAGCCGATGACCAAAATCATATACAAGGATTTATTACCCCAGTTCTGATAGAATTTTTCATTGGGGAAAAGGATGAATTCCCAATCATTCTGGGTCACGCGCACTTTGGCCGTTGTGTAGGGTATGCCGCTTCTCCTGAAGCCGACCGGAACGTTACTGTATATGGTTTGCTCATTTTCCTTGATAATCAGGTAATAGTTCTCCCTGATTTCTGTCGGGAGTAATTGTTCCTGCATATACTCTATGAGGTATCCAACCTTGATGACAAAGGCGGCCATGCCGGCACGGCCGCCATTTATGGTGAGCGGGGCGTATGACACGTACCCTTTGCCTGAAGTCAGAAGGTCGAAAACTGCGGTTGTTTGCGGTTGGCCGGTCGTCTTTACGGCTTCTATCGCGTTACGGTTGGGTATGCTCCCGTAAAGAGCCTTCTTCGTCGCGACTTTTTCAAGCCTTTGGGGGACAGCCCACATGATCTCCCCGTTCTGGTCGAATACCTCCAGCGCCAGAAGAGCGGCGAAGCTGTCGAGATAATTTTGTGCATCTGCGCGCCATACGTTCTCCGGGGTTCCCCTCTGCGCCTCCCAACGCTTTATCATGCGGTTGAACGATTTGTTTATATCGCTGATATATTTTTCAACCACCTGTTCGAGAGTGCCGGAATCTTTGTGGATGTTGGCGTACATATTTTTCGAGTTAATGCTGCTTACCGACATCCATGTGGCAATCGTGACGACGGATAGGGCAATAAACGCGGGTAAGGGTAGCCAGAGAGGAATATGCTCCATCATGTCCAGTGCAGCCAAGGTCATGCATACTCCTAGAACTATAAAGATGATGGATGTATGCACGGCCATGCCGGAAAAATTTTTCCAGATGATGGTGGAGTCTGTGCCGGTGAAATAGCCCGTTGTCGTCAGAACGGCTATCGACAATGTCAAAACCCCCATGAGGGCGATGGCAAACGGCGCCCAGAAAACAAACCCTTTCCGGATGTGGTACAAGGAAAGGAGTATGAGGGATAGGCCTGTAAAGATAAAGTTAGCACAGGCGTTGATAGTCATACGCCCGGGCGCTGAAGACCGGTAATCGGTGAAAGGAATGACAAACAGCGTGTCTATGCCAATTGTTATCGGAAAAATATATTGCGACAGGGTCAGGATCGCTATCGTTACAACGACGGCGCCGCAGGCAAGAGACGCTTTGTGCTGGTTGAGAGTCCACATAATCAAGCCAACAGAGAGGATGAAGAATGACAGGGCCGTGTTGAACTTCATCGGGGCAAAAGTGGGCTGTACCTGAACCAGCAATGTGCTATGCAGGTACCATCCGGCCATGACCGCGCCTGCGATTAAAGCGATGATCATGCAGCAAATCTTTATGAAGGTTTGATTCAAAAAACGCATATTCTACAATGCCCCCTCCATTTAATTTTTGTTAAGTTACCATCTTAAGGGGGGCTATTCTATACTATGATTATGTGCGGTTGTGATGGGGAGGCATGCTAGGCTAGAATAGGATATTTATTTACAGAATTTTATTTGAAGGAATTTTATGAAACAGATACAGCGAATTCTTTGCGTAGATGATGAGCCGGATATGCGTCTTTTGATAAAATTGGCTCTTGAGAACGTTCGGAAATATGAAGTTGGCGTATATGGTTCCGGCAAGGAACTGCTGGATAATATTTCTTCACATAATCCTGATATCGTTCTTCTCGACTTCGTTATGCCGGGCATGGACGGTTTGCAGATTCTTCACGAATTGAGGGCCAGGGATGATTGCAAGGGCATTCCCGTTATCTTTATGACAGGAAGTTCTTCTGAATCTGATATTGATATGATCATGGCTGCGGGAGCGGCGGGTATAATTTCCAAGCCCTTTGATCCGCTGATTTTAGCGGCCAGTATTGAGGAAATATGGGGCCGTATCCATGGATGACATGCCAATCGAATACCAGCAAGCTTTTAACCGCCTGAAGCGTACTTATATTCAGAGATTGGATAATACGATCAGGATCATAGATAATATTCTCGACCTTGAGCAATATAACCCGCCCACACGCGAGGATTTACTGCGGGCGCAGGCTCTGGTTCACGGGCTTTGCGGATCGGGGACAACATTCGGGTTCCCGGAAATCACCGAGGCAGCAAGAGATGCCGACCATTTTCTCGACTCCCTTATAAAACGAATGCAGCCCGGAGAGGCCTTGAATCAGGAGATGGATCGCCAATATGATGCTGTTATGATTAAGGTGCAGGATGTCTGCCGCGGCGTTTGTCGGCAGACCCGTTTGGAGACGCCTGAGTTTGCCAATATGAATATATACGATATGCCGGGAAAGGACGGTCAGCCGCATATCCTGATCGTGGAGGACGATACTCATGTAGCTTCGGTCTTGGCGAATAACCTGAGGGCGCAGGGTTATACAGTGCAGGTATCTGCAAATGCCGAGGATGCCTTGCACTATCTGGCCCGGGTTAGGCCTGATCTTGTGATTGTCGACATGGTTTTGAAGGGCATGGATGGTATAGAGCTTTTATATCAGATCAAACAGAATTCAGAGCACCTTGATATTCCTGTCCTGATGATGTCGACAAGAAACAGAAACGAAGAAGATTTACGTTGTATGCGCGCAGGGGCAGAAGCTTTTGTGCAAAAACCTGTCGATCTGGAGGCAATGAATGTCACAATCAAAGATATCCTGGCTTCTCATGCTGTTTCGCTTGCATCATCATCGACTTGATATCAATGATCATCTAGCTTTTTAATTTTGCCATCAGGATGTCATTCACGGCTGACGGATTTAGCTTGCCGCCTGATTTTTTCATGACCTGACCGACGAAGAAGCCGAACAGCTTGTCTTTTCCTGAGCGGAATTCGCCGACTTTATCCGCATTTTCTGCTAAGACTTCATCAATCGTTTTTTCGATCGCGCCGGTATCAGTGACCTGCTTCAGGCCCTTTTCCTCTACGATCTGTGAAGCATCCTTACCGCTTGCGAACATATCTGCGAATACGTCTTTGGCGATTTTTCCTGAAATCGTATTGTCGCTGATCAGGCCCACAAGTTGGCCTAGATGTGCGGCGCTGATCGGGCTTTCGGCAATAGATTTTCCCTCTTTGTTCAGAAGAGCCAATAATTCGTTGAGCAGCCAGTTAGCTACCAGTTTGGCGTTCCGTCCCTTGGCGGCTTGCTCGAAAAAATCGGCGCGGGAACGTTCGGCTATAAGAACGCTGGCGTCATAAGCGCCCAGTCCGAATTCGCTCATGAAGCGATGTTTCTTCTGGTCGGGCAGCTCTGGCAGAGAGGCCTCTATTTTTTCAACCAGTTGCGGCTGCAGTACCAAGGGTAGTAAGTCAGGATCCGGAAAATAACGGTAATCATGCGCTTCTTCTTTTGAACGCATTGATCGGGTTTCTCCTTTGGCAGGATCCCACAGCCGTGTTTCCTGTTTGATGGTGCCGCCGTTTTCCAATACCTCGACCTGACGGCGGGATTCATAGGCAATCGCCATTTGCACGGCTTTTATCGAGTTCACATTCTTGATTTCGCACCGCGTACCCAATTTTTCCTCGCCTACGCGGCGCATGGAAAGATTCACATCGGCGCGCATGGAGCCTTCATCCATGTTGCCATCGCATGTGCCGAGATAGCGGAGGATCATGCGTAACTTGGAAAGATAGGCCGCAGCTTCTTCGGCGCCCCGGATATCAGGGCGTGAAACAATTTCCATCAAGGCCGTGCCGGATCGGTTGAGATCGACAAACGATTTCGTTGGGTGCTGGTCGTGCAGGGACTTCCCGGCATCCTGCTCCATGTGCAGGCGTTCAATGCGGATTGGTTTCACCGTGCCGTCACTTAGGTCGATTTCAATTTCGCCTTCGCCAACTATAGGGTGTTGGAATTGTGATATCTGATAGCCCTGCGGCAGGTCAGGGTAAAAATAGTTCTTGCGCTCGAAAACGGAGGTCATATTAATCTGCGCGTTCAACCCTAAACCCGTGCGAATGGCTTGCTCGACGCAGTATTGATTCAATACCGGCAGCATGCCGGGCATGGCGGCGTCAACAAAGCTGACTTGGCTGTTAGGTTCTGCCCCGAATGCTGTGGCTGCGCCTGAGAACAATTTGGATTGCGATGTGATCTGGGCGTGGACTTCCATCCCGATCACGATTTCCCAATCGCCAGTTTCTCCTTTAACAATCTCAGCCATGTTTATGCCCTTTACTATATAAGCGTGTGCCTGTTCGTTTGGAATTCGTCAATCTCTGCGGCCATGAACATCCAGACAATGCGCGCGCGCGCGCCCCTTGTATAGTTTGTATGCTCGCGTCGTCGTGATGTATTGGAACGGGTCGTCCTCTATAGGCAGTTTCCGTTTGTAATCTTCGGCGTATGTGGCGGCGATCCCGACGTTGAGATAATCGGAAAGCTGGCTCATTTCGCATTGGCAAAGCCTTTCCAGATCGTCTTCCGCCTTGACTTCGCTGTAGGCCTTTTGATTGTGCGTGCACTCAAAATATATCTGCGCCCTCAAAGGAATGCCCAGACAATGGCTGTACACTTTAACCAAAGCCTTTTTTTCATCCATTTTTATACCTGCGCCGGTCGCTATGTATTCACGCTCATCACGGGTCAGGTCTTTGTTGTACATCTGTGCCGAAAGGCACGTACAATATTCTTCAAGCTCGAAGGCGCTGAGGGTCAAATCCGGATTTTGGTAGCACCTGTCGTACATGACATTTGCCATCTCTCTGATTTCATCATCGCTATGATTCTGCATCAGGGGGCCCGCGGGGGTATAATCAGTTTGCGCCAAGGCCTCTGGCGGACACAAAAGCGCTAACAGCAATACAAACCCGCATAATTTTTTTATGGAAGCAGAGGTCATCGCGGCACCGCCGAGCAGGCAACCATATTGCCTGTTTTCTGGCTAACGAGCAGAGGGTGGCTGAGGATGAGCATTAAAGGCTGTTCCGGCGCCGGATTCCCTTGAAGGCCTTCCGTCATAAGGTTTTTGCCTTTTCCCTCAGTCCACAGATGTGTCTGATGGGCGGCGCAAGAGCAAATATCTTGAGTATTGTAGCGGCCCTCCAGATCCCTTACCTTGGGATCGTTCAGACATTCATCACGAAGAATTTCAGCAATCACATTCTCCACGCATGGAGCGTAGATATCGGTAAGAATCTTTCGGCGTAAGGGGTCTGAATCCGGGCTGCCAATATTTGCAATATCTTCTGCGCTAAGTGTTTCCATGACCGAAGCCGAATAGCATGCGCACAGAGTCATTATGGCATCGTTGGACACGAAAGGAGGTTTGCCGATAAGGCATGATTCAAAAAAGCTGTTAGCTTGAGCCTTTGTTGCCGGAGCAGCGCCGATTGCCTGCGGATAGGCGAGCAGGGGCAAAACAAGAAAAACGGCGCTGCATGCCGCCGCTATGGGTCTGATCAAACTCATGCGGCTTTCTTTACCATTTGTGGAACGGCATCGAAGGCGGCGGCGGTTTCAATGAAATCGCTGACGCGGAAAACGGTTTCTTCGTCCCAGTGGCGCCCTAGAATCTGAAGGCCGAGCGGCAAGCCTTGCGCATCAAGGCCTGCTGGCACAGACATACCGGGAATACCTGCCAGCGAGGCCGGAACGGTAAATACATCGTTCAGGTACATTTTCAGCGGATCGTCGTCGTTCTCCCCGATAGCAAAGGCCGCTGAGGGAGCTGTTGGTGTCAGGATGACGTCGCATTTTTGGTATGCGTTGATGAAATCTTCATAGATCAGGCGGCGAAGTTTTTGCGCCTTGATGTAGTAGGCGTCGTAGTAACCCGAGGAGAGGACATAGGTACCGATAAGAATTCGGCGCGTAACTTCATTACCAAAGCCTGCGGCCCGCGATTTCCCGTACATGTCGTTCAGATTTTCGCCGTCAACGCGCAATCCGTAACGCACGCCGTCATAGCGGGCGAGGTTGGACGAACATTCTGCCGGGGCGATGATGTAATAGGTCGGCAGGGCGTATTTCGTGTGAGGCAGGGAGATATCGACGATTTCGGCGCCCCCGGTCTTGAGCCAGTCCATACCCTTTTGCCAGATCGCCGTGATTTCGGCGGGCATGCCTTCGACGTTATATTCTTTGGGGATGCCGACCTTCAGCCCTTTGACATTGCCGGTCAGAGCGGCGGCAAATTCAGGCACGGGTTTATTGGCGGATGTGCTGTCCTTCGGGTCGTGGCCCGACATTGATTTTAGAACGATTGCGCAGTCCTTGACGTCCCGCGCGAAAATTCCGGGCTGGTCGAGGGAGGAGGCAAAAGCAATGACGCCCCAGCGCGAGCAGCGTCCGTAAGTCGGTTTGATTCCGGCGATCCCGCAGAAAGCAGCCGGTTGCCGGATGGAGCCGCCTGTGTCTGTCCCCGTGGCGGCCATGCAAGAGCGCGCAGATACTGCGGCTGAGGAACCCCCGGAGGATCCGCCTGGCACTAAATCGGCGTTGCTGCCGTCACTGCGCTTCCATGGGCTGATGACGTTGCCAAAGGCCGAAGTCGTGTTTGATGATCCCATGGCAAATTCATCAAGATTGGTTTTGCCGAGAATGACGGCCCCATCGGCCAGCATTTTCCCGGAAACAGTCGATTCATATTGTGGCACGAAATTGCCGAGAATTTTGCTGGCGGCAGTTGTGCGCACGCCCTTGGTGCAGAAGAGATCCTTCATGCCTATGGGGATGCCTTCGAGCGGGCGCATGTCGCCAGCGGTGATCTTCTTGTCGGATTCCTGCGCGGCCTCAAGGGCTTGTTCCGGCGTTTCCGTGATATAGGCATTCAAATGACGGGTCTCTTCCATCACCTTGATATGGGCTTCGGTCAGTTCTTTTGCCGAGAATTGTTTTTTCTTCAGGCCTTCAAGAGCCTGGGCAATGGTCTGGTTCGTGAGTTCAGTCATTTCTTATCGCTTATCCTTAAAGATGAATTTTGCAACGATGATGTCGCCAAGGGCGCTGAGCAGCAGGGCTGCGCCCATAATCGTTAGCGTCAGGGAGTCAAATCCTACAACCCCTTGAACGATTTCCGGGTCGAACAGACAAAGCAGCCCGGCAATGCCAAAAGGAATGGCTGAGGCGTACAATGCCATGCGCAGGATTGCTCTGCTGTTTGGTGCAGGTGTTGTCATTCAGGCTATTCCACAACCTTCGGCACTACAAAGAATCCCTCCATGCTTTCGGGGGCATTTGCCAGAATCTTGTCCTGATACCCACCGTCGCTGATGATATCCGGGCGCAACTTCAGATCGACATTCACCACGTTGGCCAGAGGGGCCACATTTTCGGTATTTACTTCGCCCAGCATCTCGACCCATTTTACAATGCCGGCCACTTGCGGGGTGAAACGTTCAAGGTCGCTCTCGGACAGGGAGAGACGAGCAAGACCCGCAACCTTGCGTACGATTTCCTTATCAATCGACATGCTTGTTATTCCTTTATAATTTCCTTAAACCTTTTACACCTGTGAGATATAGCGATCAAGTGCAACATGGCTGTCGGATTACTAAGAGATATCATTGATTCATGCCCAAAAAACGCCCGTTTGCTGGGGCTGGACATCGGGGAGCGCACCATCGGTGTGGCGCTCTCGGATTCGGCGCATGGAATAGCCACGCCGCTACAGTTGATCGAGCGTGCAAAGTTCACCATAGACATACAGGTGCTCAACAAAATTATCGTTGATTTCGAGATCGGTGGATATGTTCTGGGATACCCTGTGAATATGGACGGGACAGAAGGGCCGCGCTGCCAATCGGTTCGACACTTTGGGCAGGAAATGGAAAACCATCCGGATATCTTTGGGGAAAACCCGTGGATCGCTTTGTGGGATGAGCGTTTATCCACAGTCTCTGTGAACAAATTTCTGATCAACGATGTAGATATGTCAAGAACAAAAAGAAAACAAAATGTCGATAAGCTGGCGGCGCAATTTATCCTGCAGGGGGCTCTGGATTTTATTCGGACAGCAAGTTTCTAGCCTGTCCAGCGATAAGCGGGCTGGCTCAAACCACAGCCAGACTAACGGCGCCAGCGAGAAGAGCGACATTGGGAGGGGCATCGGATGCTGGTGTACCTTTGACCTGTATGACATCGCTGCTATTTGCGAGTTTAATTGTTTATAATCAATAAATTATTCGTAGTACTTAAAGTTATGCTTTTATGTATGCGTGCGTCAGGAGTCTCATGACGCGAAGCATCGATCCGCATGGTTTTTTGATTATTTCTTTATTTAACAGATTGTTAGTGCCCGAAGCTCATTAGCTCATGCCCATGGTCGCGCATCCAGTCGCGCCCGGTTTCGTAATCAGTCGAGATGCGGGCACACAGATTCCAGAAGGCCTTGCCATGGTTCATATGAACAAGATGGGCGACTTCATGCGCTACGACATAATCCAAAGCTTCCCACGGGGCAAAGATCAGCCGCCACGAGAATGAAAGGTTGCCGTCTTCGGCGCAACTGCCCCAGCGTGAGCGTGTGTCGCGAACTGAAACATTGGCAATCGCTTTGCCCAGGCGGGCGGCCTTTTCTACAGCCAATGCGCGGATAACGCGGGTGGCTTCCTTTTTCAGGAAACGCATGATCCGGTCACTGACTTCCTTTTGATCTTTCTTATTAGTGTTAACCAAAAGAATGCGTGGTTTCAATTCAATAGAGGTTCTTTTTAAAGTTTGATCGTAATTGACCCGGATCTCGACATTCCGCCCAAAAAGCGGAATAACGACCCCATCGTGGAAGGGTACAGGTTCCGGCAAGGCGTCTATTTTTTCCTGAATCCAGTGTTTGTACTCTTTGGCAAAATTCTTGGCGGTTGTCATATCCGCCTTGGCGGGCACAACTAGATAGACCACCCGCTCCTTGGTATCCAGACGCAAAGCCATCCTGCGGGCTCTTTTGCTGACCTGCAGACGTAAATGGGGGCTGATATGGCTCAGTTTATCCGACATGCCTCTTTTTACCTGTTTTAACCCTATATATTTAGTATGACTGATCCCCAAGGAAATAGCTAGAAAACCTAGGATTTCTGCGGGTTTCAGTGCTGCTTTGCAGCGTGTTTCCAGCGGCTTGGCCTGTGGATAGCCGGTATGGTTTTCTTGTAGAAAACGCTCAGGCGGCCAGAGCAGGCTTTTGGCTCTGAATGGGTGCGGCTTTTGATAGGGCTGCAACCTGAGGCGGATCATAGGCAATCCCCTCGAAGGCTGCAATCTTTCTGATGAAGTATTTGATTTTATTAGATATATTGCTTTCCCAAAGAGGGCCGCTGAAGACATCGTAGTGGCCTGCGCCTACCACCAGTTGATAGTCACGCAGATGGTCGGGAATACCTTTGCACAGATCATGCGCGGCTTTTGTCTGTCCGGGCGCTGTGATGTTATCATTGCTGCCTTCTACAACAAGCAATCCTGTGCGATCAATTTTCCCCGGATCGATCTTTTCATTGCGTGATGTCAGTGTACCGCGCGCAAGGCGGCGTTTGATAAAAATATCCTCGATCATTTGCAGATAATAGGGGGCATCCGCATCAAGCTTCTCACCCTGGCCGCGAAACAACTCGTTGATGGTATGAAGGGGGTGCTGGTGTTGTTTTTGCGGTGCGACCATCATGATGCCGGCTGATTGTACAAAACCGGGATAAACAGGGCGCCCGGCGCCGGCGTACCCCTGCGGCACGGGCATGATCACATTTTGCCGCAACCAGTCAATTCCTTGCTGTCGAGTTAAGCGCGATACCTCTGTTTCTTTGATCGAGGGGTCAATCGGGCCGCACATCAGTGTCATGGACATAGGTGTGCAAGGATCCTTGCGGGCCGCCATCAATGATGTAACGGACAGGGCGGGAACAGTAGATTGGCTGATGCCGATAAGGTGTGCCTGCGGGCCGATCTCATGCAGGTAATCCTGTACATAGTCGAAATATGTATCGAGATCGAAAAAACCTTGTTTCAGAGGAACTTCGCGGGCGTCTTTCCACTCAGCCACATAAACATCGCTATCCGGAAGCAGGTCACGCACCGTGTCACGCAAGATTGTGGCTTTGTGCCCTGAAATCGGGGCCAGCAGCAGGATTTTAGGAACATGCCGGGCGGCAGGCCCAGGGGGTTCGCACTTGAAATGCAGCAGCCGTCCAAACGGCTTATCGACCAATGTTTCTTCACTGACGGAGCAGTCCTGGCCGTTGATCTTTGTTGTTTTCAATCCGAAGGCCGCGGGCGGATGTTCGCTGCCGATATGCTCCAAAATACGAGCCGACGACATCAGGTTATGTGCAAGTTCGTCGCAGGACGGATCCGCTTTCGGCGAGAAGAATTTAACCAGTTTGCCTTGCAGGGCCAAAGCCTGCGCGGCGGCATTGAAAGTGGCTTTCAGCGATTGTGAGAGGTATTCGTGAGCCTGATATACAAACATGGGCAATCAATCCCTGCGACGAAATTATTTTTCGTTATTGGCAAGGATTGTAGAACGTTCGGAATGCTTACGTCCATATAACAATCATGCTGCATCGCGGCGTAAATGTGGATGGTTTGCAGGTTTGTCTTGTTAGACCGGACTGAGCGTTTTGGCTATGTCCAGTCTGATTTTCGCCTTTTTGAAGAAGCCTGCGTTTTCAGTGCTGGATTGCTTCATCCGTGCTCAGACTATCAAAGTTTTGATCTGTTTTTTTGTCATGTAGCCGGATCACTGAAATAAATCCGGCATAAAAGCCTTTATGTTGAAATGTCAAATGCTATGGAAACTATTCTGCCACTTCAAATTCTTTGGCAGTTTTTCCGGCTTTGGCCTTACGGGCCTTGACGGCATCAATCCCGTGTTCGCTCCGATCCCACTGTGCCGGGGCCTTATCGGGTATTGCTGTCAGATCTGCTGTCGGGACAGGGTCTGCGCCTGGATCGAATTGTCGGATGAGATGACGGATGCGCGGCATAATTTCCTCGCGCCATTTGCGGCCGTTGAAAATGCCATAATGTCCGGTCTTTTCCTGAAAATGGTGATATTGGCGCTCTGCAGGCAGACTGGTCGCGAGATCATGAGCGGCAGTGGTCTGCCCGTTGGCAGAAATATCATCCAGTTCTCCTTCGACCGTAAGCAAGACAGTACGCTTGATTGCCCCGGGGTTGACGGAGAATGTCTGTTCGTTCAGCGGGTTTTTCCATACCATCTTGCCCTGAGGCAGCAGGAACCGCTGGAAGACCACATCGACCGTTTGCAGATAAAACTCGCCCGGGATATCCATAACCGACAGATATTCGTCATAGAACTTGCGGTGCGTTTCAGCAGAATCTCCATCTCCTTCAACCAGATGATGAAAAAACTTCATGTGTGATCCGATGTGGCGATCCAGATTCATGCTGACGAAACTGCCGAGTTGAACAAAGCCGGGATATACCTTGCGGAAGGCGCCGGGGTAATAGAACGGGACTTCTGTGACCACGGTTTTAGCTAGCCAGTGCCCGGGGTTGCGTTCGGCCATTTCGTTGACTTTGGTTGGCGACACGCGGGCATCAATCGGGCCGCCCATCAGGGTCATGGTCAGGGGCAGGGCTGGGTCGTCGTCGGATTCCATTAGTGAAACAGCGGCAAATACAGGTACGGCGGGTTGGCAGACGGCAACCACATGGACACCTGTGCCCAGCAGGCTCAGGAATTCGCGCACATAAGCGATATAATCGTCGAGGTTGAAGCGGCCTTCGCTTAAGGGAACCTGACGAGCGTCATGCCAGTCAGTGATATACACATCATGATGCGGCAATAATGCTTCAACTGTTCCTCTTAACAACGTTGCATAATGCCCTGACATAGGTGCGACAATCAGAACTTTGGGATCGTGACGGTCAATCTTGCGCCTGAAATGCACCAGGTTGGCGAAAGGCATTTCGACGACAGTTTGTTCCTCAACCTCAACAGTCTTCCCATCTATGAACGTGGTCGGCAGTTCAAACGAGGGTTTGCCAAAACGGCGCGTTACCCGTTCGAAAATCTCGGCGCTTGCCGCCAGTGAACGCCCGCCTTGAGTGTAAGAGAGAGGATTCATGGGATGCTGGTAAGCTGTCCGCATCAACTCGGCCGTCATGCGTATGGGCGTCAGCATAGCATGATGAAGATCAAAAAAATGGTACAGCACGAATTATACTCCCCCAGTTATTACTGTGATTCATCTATCAATATACACCGCGGCAGCGCCGTTTCTGCAATGCAGCGCAAGTTTATATTAGCAACTCTCTGTGTATATCTCGTAAACGGGACTGCCCAAAAAACTGGAAAAGACCTAACCTATTCACATGAAAGAGTTTTTTATGTCTTTACAGAACTACATGTATGACCCGGAGCGAGTTTATACGGCCATGGCGGCTTTGTTGCTGGTGACGCTTACCGGTATGGTAACGGGGCCAATGCACGGGAATGCCAATCCATTTTTATGGAAATTAATGAACGGAGTTTTCGGCGGGGTCGGTGGGCGCTTGAACCGTTTGCAGCGCTCAGTGGCTGATTTATCGTTTCGAGGCTTCTTTTTGCTGGTTGTGGCGCTGGTTTTTTTCTTTCTGATCGGAGAGGCGGCAGCCAAACTGTGCGCCGAGTACCCATTGAAAGGAGTGACGGAAGTCGTCTTGCTGTCGCTGGCGATGACTGGTGGCAGTGTCTGGTTTGCGCTTTTGCGCCTATACTTTGCTCAGCGTGATCGCAAGGTCAGCAAGGGGGCGTTTTATGCGATAGCCCAGTCCACCCGCACGAACCTGTCGAATGCGGATGATTTTGGGATAACGCGCACCGGGATGATGTTCGCGGCTCGCGCCTTTGACAAGGGAGTGGTCGCGCCCGTCTTCTGGTTTTTGCTGGCCGGGTTGCCGGGAGCCTATATTTACGCTTGTCTGGCGGCTTTTTCGTGGCGTTTTGGCCAGGAAGGTTTCGGGAAGGGTTTTGGAACCGTTCCTTTAGCGCTCGAAAAGCTGGCCGGGTATGTTCCGGGGGCTGTTTCCGGGGTTTTTATAGCGTTGGCGGGCCTTTTTACCCCTACAGGGGGCATGACAAGGGCTTTACGAGCGCTGGGTGGCAAAAAGGGATCTGCGCCTTATGAACAGGGGGGCTGGCCGCTGACTGCGATGGCCTTTTCCCTGAACGTCAGTTTGGGTGGCCCGTCAGTGGATCTGGACGGCAGCGCTGTCCGCCGGGACTGGATTGGCCCTGAAAACGCGACGGCGCAGCTTGAGAACGGGCATTTACGCCGGGCGATGTATATCAGTTTGATTGCCCATATGCTGTTTTTGGCCAGTCTGATGGGAGCCTTGTTCTGGGCCGGGCGGCTTTTCTAGATTTTTCAGGGCTGCGTGGGTGCGGGCTGGGGTTTGCGAATGGCAAATTTGCGCGGATCAGAGGCAATATCCCAACACAGGACAAATCCCGAGTTGTAGACGGAAGCGACGCTTTTAAAATGGACAACAAGGCCCATATAGCCGCGTTCCTGATCGAATGTGCCCGGCTTGCGGCACCCGAGCACGGTGCCGATGTCGCCTGTCCGGATAATACCTTTCCCGGGCTTTGAGGAGTTTCCAGGGGTGACATGATCTTGCAGGGCCACGATTTCATCGCCGTTATCTGGGTAGGTGAAACCCGGGCGAGGCTGGATGTGGTCGCCCAGACGACCACTGTAACGGCCTTCCGGGCCATACAGTGAGTTACCGTTGGCATCGTATTTGGGAGCTTCCATGTCGGTCTTTCCTGTTTCCATGCTGTTTTATAAGAGAAGCGGGCCAGTTTTGCAATGTCGGGAACAGGGGGCCTTTCGCGGTTTTAGGGCTTTAAATTGCTTGACTTTCCGGGGGCAACCCCCTAATTTCCAGCCCGGAATCAAATAAACCACTCGCATAAGGATTACGATTATGAGCCGCCGCTGTATGGTTACGGGCAAAATGCAAATGTCAGGGAACAACGTATCCCACGCCCAGAATAAGACCCGCCGCAAGTTCAACCCCAGTGTGAACGATCAGGGTATCTACAGCGAAGTGCTGGGTAAGACTGTCCGTTTGCGTGTGGGCCCGAACGGTCTTCGCACCATTGAACACAAAGGCGGGCTTGATGTCTGGTTGACCAGCACGGCAAAAACCAAGCTGCCGGTTGAACTGCAGAAAGTCAAAGCCCAGATCGAGAAAAAACTCGAATCTCAGGGCAAGGCTGCGCCGAAAAAACCGATGGCTGCCAAAAAGCCGACGCAGAAAAAACCGAATGTTTCCGCCCGTCTGGCAAAAAAGAAGGCGGCAAAAACTGCTGCAAAGTAGGGGCGCGTGAGCGTACAAAACAGGTGCGCGGCCCATTGCCGCGCATTTTGTTTATGAGAGGTAGGAATGAGCCAGCCGCAACCCGCGTCACAAGCCGAAGCACCTAAAAAACCGCGCCGTCGCAACAAGAACGCGCCCATCCTGGTAGCGCCGCCATCATCTATCGAATATCAGAATTTCGGGTTTGATATTGAATTCCGCGATCTGAAAAGCAAAGCGCGCATTGGCAAGCTGAAAACGCCGCACGGCACGATTGAAACGCCCAATTATATTTTCTGTGGCACTAAGGGTGCGATGAAAAACTTATCGATGCCACAAATGCGCGAGGCCAAGGCTGACATTATTCTCGGGAACACCTATCATCTGATGATCCAGCCAGGGGCCGATCTAGTTGAAAAAATGGGGGGGCTGCACCAGTTCAATCGCTGGGACGGGCCGATGATGACGGACTCGGGCGGATTCCAGATTTTCTCGATGGGACACGGTTCCGTTGCCGATGAGATCAAAGGGCGTGGCAAAAACCGTGAGAAAAGCCTGCTGAAAATCACGGAAGAAGGCGCCAAGTTTCGTTCTTATTTCGATGGCCGCGAATTGACGCTGACACCGGAGAGTTCGATCCAGATCCAGCGCCAACTGGGGGCTGACCTGATTTATCAGCTCGATGAATGCACAGCGTTCCACAATGATCGCGCCTATACGGAAAAATCCATGCACCGCTCGCACCGTTGGGGCGATCGTTCACTCGCCGAATTCGATCGTACGCATGACGGGCGTCAGGCGCTTTACGGTATCGTGCAGGGCGGGGTATATCTCGATCTGCGCAGGGAAAGTTGCGCCTGGACTCGCGACCGCCCGTTCTTCGGCACGGCGATTGGCGGTTCTCTCGGCGGTTCGCAGGAGCAATTTCATGAAATCGTGCAACTGCACAGCGAATTGATCCATCCGGAGCGTCCGGTTCATCTGCTCGGGATTGGCAAGATCATCGATGTTTTTACCTGTGTGCGCATGGGCATTGATACTTTTGACTGCGTATCCCCGACCCGCATCGCCCGCCATGGCTGGGCGCTGATGCGCGGAAACCCGGAAGAGCGTATAAATCTGCGGAACGCAAAATATCGTGACGATTCGACGCCGCTGGATGAAACCATGGATCTGCCGGCTTCTACCCAGTATTCCAAGGCGTATTTGCATCACCTGTTCAAGGTGCAGGAAATGCTGGCTTTACAAATTGTGGCCCAGCATAACGTGGCCGTTATCACTCGATTGATGCGTGAAGTCCGCGCCGCCATACGTGCCGGGTCGCTGGATCAGCTGCAGAAAGAATGGCTGCCTGAGCCGGAGTTGGCATAAAATTCCTCTTGAAGGACAAGAGAAAATGGCAGCTTAGGCGCCAATGTCCAAAGTCAATGAGGGCTTTGTATTTATTAAATCTTAAAAGAGGATTTTTGCGTTAACCTTTTTTCCAGATATTCGCTCTATGTTAGTATGAGGGGCGGATAAAGGGATTCGCGAGGGAACGTTTATGGCTCTTTCCTACGAGATTGACAGCAAGCTTAAGGAGCTGTCTCCTATCATCGACGAACACGCAGAATGGTATAATCGCGTGATGCGAGCTGTTTTCTATCCCGAGCGAGCCGGTGATCCCTTCGACCCGCCGCAATCATTTAGCCAATGGGTTGTGTCTGCGTCGCAGGACGATTTTGCCTCCAAGCCCACCTTGGAGAGGTTGCGCAAAATCCAAGGGGAGCTTTATGACATGGCCAGCGACCTTATGCATGACGCGAGAACAACCGGCGCGCGCCCTGATTTCAAGGTTTATGATGAGTTTACCAACCTGTATGACGACTTGGTCTATCAGTTGCGTCGCCTTGAGCATGACGCAGTTCAGGCCGATACGGGACTTGATGTGGCCACAGGTCTGCGCAGCAGGAAGGCAATGGCTGTTGACCTTGAAAAGGAGATGGAGCGCCGCGCCCGCCGTGGCAAGCCTTTTTGTCTGGCGATTGCGCAGATCGACAATTACGATCAGATTCGCGCCTTTGTAACGGAAGAGAGGCACCGCGAAATTCTGGCGGCTGTGGCTCGATTGATTAAAAAATGTATCCGCTCGTTTGACGATGCTTACAGGTCGGGTGAGGGTGAATTCATCATGTGTCTGAAGCACTCCGATGTTGCCGGGGGAACAGCCGCGAATAACCGCCTGCGGCGGTTTCTGGAGGAGGAGGCGATTATCATTCAGGACGAAAAGGGTCGCAGCTTCCCACTTACAATGTCAAGTTGCGTGGCCGAGCCTTTGCCGGGAGACTCCCTTGACGAATTATTGGCAAACATGCGCAGTGATCTAACCCGTTTCCACAGTACGGCTCCGGGCAGTACAACCCTTGAATATTTCGAGCAAAGCCCGCTTAGCCGGTATGTCCAGGAACTGGATAGCTGATCCGGGCCGTTGACTTGGGTGCTTTTTTTGTTCACTGTGCCGGTGAACATGGAGAGCCCCGATGAAAGAGCACGCTAAATTTCCGAACCTGTATGTTGCCGACCATCCCCTGATTTTGCACAAACTCAGCATGATGCGGGAAACCATCTGCCATAAGGCCCAATTCAAGATGCTGTTGAAGGAAATCTCATTGTTGATGGGCTATGAGTTGACACGCCCGCTGCCGATGACAACACGCAAGATTACAACGCCGCTTTGCGGCATGGATGCGCCGGCTATCCAAGGCAAAAAGCCTGTGATTGTGCCTGTGTTACGGGCGGGGTTAGGCATGGCTGAAGGATTGGAAGAGCTGATGCCAGCTGCTCGTGTGGGCCATATAGGTGTCTATCGCGATCCTAAGACAAAGATGCCTGTTGAATATCTGGTCAAGCTGCCGGATGCGGAAGGGCGCCTGTTCATTCTGGTCGATCCTATGCTGGCGACTGGAAATTCGGCCAAGCATGCAATCGATGTCATGGTTGCCCAAGGAGCAAAGCCCGAGATGATCCGCTTTATGGCTCTGGTGGCCGCTCCGGAAGGGGTTAAGGTCGTTCACGATGCCTATCCGCAAGTGAAAATCTATGTGGCGGCGCTCGACAGCCATCTGGACGAGAATAAATACATCGTCCCCGGCCTGGGCGATGCGGGTGACCGTCTGTTTGGCACAAAACACTGATTTTTTGTTAACCTTTTATTAAGGATTCAGCCTTAGCATCCCCTTTTTTTGAAAGGGGCTAAGATTTAGCTTGCCTTATTGATGATAAATGAGCGGTTTAAGGAAAATCTTCTAAGTTACCGATTTATAAAGAATTTTCTTTATTCTATAAAATAGGGCCTCTGTTTTAAAAATGCTGGCTGTATACAAGTTGACCCAAGATGTTCATCAGGAAACACGTGCGGATGTAAATCATCAGCAACTGTTTGAAATGATGCCCGTACCGCGATTTATCATCAAAGTACGGGGACGGAATGATTTTGTCATCGCTGAGGTTAACCAGAAGGCCCTGACCTATTTTAACAAGAACCGGGAAGATGTGCTGGGTCACCCTTTGGGCGTCCTATTGTCATCCACTGATACGCGCTACTTTCTTGAGTCGCTGGATGCCGCAGTCAGGCAAAAGCGCCCAGTGACGGTCAAGGCGTTGGCGGGCGCCAACAGTGGCCCGCGTTTGGGCAACTTTTATATCAACCCGCTGCCAGGTTCCGATGGGGCAGTCTCTATCGTGGATGTCCTGGCTTTGCCGTCAGCCGGAGATTCTCAAAGCCTGCAAAGAGAGCGTGACGATGCCATATCCCTCTTGACGTCGGTGTTCGATGTCAGCGAAGTCGGCATTGTCGTTACCGACCAAAATCAGCGTATTGTCAGGGTGAACGACAGTTTTGTCCGCATATACGGATGGCATCGCGATGATCTGATCGGGCACGAATTTGCCAATCTTCTGGTGCCGGAAGAGCAGGATCTGGCGCGCAGCAACCATGATGATTTCATAAACTCCGGCACGCGCAGCTCCGGTGAGATGAAGATCGTGCGCAAGGACGGAAACGTTGCGAACGCGCTGTTCACCACGGCGGCCTTGGAATTGAGCAACGGCCGGCGCTTTCAGGTCACAACCATCATGGACATCACGCTCAGAAAGCAGATGGAGATTACCCTGCGGCTGGCCAAGGAGCAGGCCGATACCGCCAATCAGGCCAAATCGACCTTCCTGGCCAATATGTCCCATGAGCTGCGGACGCCGCTGAATGCGATCATTGGCTTCTCAGAAATGATGATCAAGGAAACCTTTGGGCCGCTCGCGAACGAGAAGTACAAGGAGTATCTTGGCGATATCCACTTAAGCGCACGCCATTTGCTTGAGATCATCAACGAAGTGCTGGATATGTCTAAAATAGAGGCAGGGCGCGCTCAACTGGATGAAGAGCTGTTCGACGTCAGCCAGATGGTTAGTGCCGTCAGCCGGATGATGGCTTCGCGGGCGTTTAGCGCCGGGTTAAAGATTGTAGAGGAGATAGATCCCGATATTCCGCCACTTTATGCCGACCCGCGGCTGGTCAGGCAGATATTGATCAATCTGGTTGGCAACGCGGTAAAATACTCAAACGAAGGCGGGACGATCGGTATTCGCGCGTACATGACAAAATACCGCGCGTTGCACATTGTGGTTTCTGATGAGGGGATCGGCATTCCCAAAGACCGCATATCCGAAGCGCTGGAACCGTTCGGTCAGGTTAGCCGCCCGTCAGATTCGCGCGGCGGCACCGGGCTGGGTTTGCCGCTGGCCAAGGCGATGACTGAGCTTCATGGGGGGGCTTTGTCACTGGAGTCGGATCTGGGCAAGGGTACGGTTGTTACGGTTGAATTCCCAGAGGATCGCCTCAACCGCCAGAAAAAGACCGGTGAGGTCAGAGATCCGATGCAAGCCCTTGTCGGCAAGGCCGGAACGGTTTAGCGTTGCTTGTGGTTATTGTCTGCGGAATGATTCCATCCTCAGGGGGTTATAGACAATGAGTCTGGAGCAACGCTGCGCCGAGGCCGGTCTGAAAATGACAGGACAACGCAAAATCATCCTCAAAGTTCTCGATGAGGCTGACGATCATCCGTCGGTCGAGGCGGTTTATGAGCGAGCCAAAAACATTGACGCGACCATCAGTATGGCTACTGTCTATCGGACTCTTAATTTGCTGGATGAATTGCAACTGGTGATACGGCGTGATTTCAACGAAAAATTTTCGCGCTACGACATCAATACGGATCATCACCATCACCTGATCGACGTTGAAAGCGGCGAAGTCATCGAGTTCCAGAATCAGGAGATCGAGGATATGAAGTCCAGGATCGCCAGAAGCCTCGGCTATGATCTGGTGGAATGCAAACTTGAGCTATACGGACGCAAGATCAAGAAAAAACCTGATGTCTCAGGATGATCGTATCCCTATCGCGGTTTGGATTGACGCGCATCTCCGGAAATGGCAGGCGGATGGAAGATGCTGCTATATTCTGAATAAGGGCGCCTATGCTTCCGGGACTATTCTGTTGAAAATCAATCTGCTGGGGCCGGGCTGCCTTTTGCTGCAACAGCAACGCAATCTTGATGGCGATCTGGGGTGGATGAAACTCCTGAAGGGGGGTATCAGACCGGAAACTGAAGCGGATGATTATATCTGCCGGGCCATTGATCGCGATCCTGATTTGTGGGTCATAGAAATAGAAGATAGAGAAGGACTTAATCCTTTTGAGGGCAAGATTTTTTAGTCCGGCATATTTCATTCAATGTTTTGCGTATGACCTGACGTATTGCCGGATCGAACAGGGTATATCCGCCGCCCCATAGGGCAAGAACGCCGGCATATAAAGGGTTTCCGGCTGTGGCGGCCATAAAGCTTCCGGTTATGTAGCTTGCTGCATATAGCCGCACGGGGGTTATATGCTTGTTACTGAGAGCATTTCTGATAGCGGTTGGAAATTTTTCTCTGAATGAGGCTTGAAACAGTCCGGCGCTAACGAGGGCGAGAGATGGATAATTTGTATCCTGCCCCGGGTTTGCCAGCAGGATCGATACATCTGCAATACCAGCGTAGATCATCGGATTTCCCAGTGCACGGGGGGATATGCCGTGCCTTTGTTGGTAACCCATGATGAGATGAGTTATTCCCCAGCCTGCATAAGCGAGGGCCGAGAAAACCTGCTTTCGTGCTTCTGGATTTCCAGCAATATCAAAAAGATGGCTTAAACCAGGATCCATTGCTCCCCGTATCAGGGCAGACACGGATGTTGCGCAGTTAACGGTACCGGTAATGTAGAGGGGGACAAGTCCTTTCTCCTCTTCGCGCAGGCTGTTGCGGATACGGGCCCCTGTTGCGGCGGCTGTAACAGCGGCATTCAATGCAATTCCTAGAGGCTCTGCTGTTGCAAGTGACCAGACAAGGTTGCCTGTACTGAACCAGACGGCAGGGTCAGTCGCTATGTCTTGGAATATACGGTACAGTTCTCTTTTTATTGCCATCCGTCTCCTTTTTTGTGAAGAAAGTAATCAGGAATAATGATTATGTCAATATTCGGGGTGCTGGCGATATAAGTTTAAATCCGGCCTTTAATTTGCTACCACTCTGGCCATGAGTATCCTGACTGAAAATATCGAGAAACGCCGAACTTTTGCCATCATCGCCCACCCTGATGCCGGTAAAACTACGCTGACGGAAAAGCTTTTGCTGTTCGGCGGGGCTATTCAGCTTGCCGGAATGGTCAAAGCCAAGGGCGAGCGCCGCCGTGCCCGGTCTGACTGGATGAAGGTTGAGCAGGAGCGCGGGATTTCCGTGGCTTCGTCTGTCATGACATTCGATCATGATGGTGTAACCTTTAATTTGCTGGATACACCCGGCCACGAGGATTTCAGCGAGGATACCTACCGCACCCTGACGGCCGTCGACAGCGCGATTATGGTTCTTGACGCCGCCAAGGGTATAGAACCGCAGACTCTGAAGTTGTTCGAGGTTTGCCGTCTGCGCGACGTACCGATCATCACGTTTGTGAACAAGATGGATCGTGATGGACAGGATCCGTTTGATCTGATGGATGAAATCGAGCAGCGCCTGGCGCTGGACGTCACACCGGCCAGTTGGCCGATCGGCAGCGGTCGCGATTTCAAAGGTTGTTATGACCTGATTAACGATATGCTGGTTCTGTTTGATCGTGGCAAGGGCGATGCGCTGACGGAGGGCATTACATGCAGCGGCCTTGAAGACAAGAAGCTTGATGAATGGCTGTCGCCCGCGCAGATCGCCAAACTGCGTGAGGATGTCGAGATGATCCGCGGCCTGTGCAAACCGTTCGACCGTCAGGCTTATCTGGAGGGACATCTCACTCCCGTTTTTTTCGGCTCTGCTGTGAATAATTTCGGGGTCAGGGAACTCTTGCAGGGGATTGGGCGATATGCGCCCAGTCCGCGCAGCCAGAAAACGGCGCAGCGCGAGGTGAGAGCCGACGAATCAAAAGTTATGGCGTTCGTTTTCAAAATTCAGGCAAACATGGATCCCAAGCACCGCGACCGCATCGCGTTTGCGCGCATTTGTTCGGGCCAGTTCAAAAAGGGCATGAAGCTGCAGCATGTGCGTCAGGGCAAACAAATGATTATCCATAATCCGCTGATGTTTCTGGCGCAGGATCGCGAAACCGTCGAGGAAGCATGGCCCGGTGATATTATCGGTATTCCGAACCATGGCGGCTTGCGGATTGGGGATACTCTGACGGAAGGTGAAGCCCTGCAGGTTGTCGGGATTCCCAGCTTTGCCCCCGAGATGATGCAGCGGGCGCGGGCTGACGACCCGATGAAGGCCAAGCACCTGAGCGCCGCGCTTGAGCAATTGGCCGAAGAAGGTGTCGCCCGTATTTTCAAACCAAGTATAGACTCCAACTGGATCGTTGGCGTTGTAGGCGCTCTGCAGTTTGAGGTTTTAACCGACCGTATTCGCACAGAATACAACATCCCGGTAAAATTCGAGCAGACATCGCTTTATACGGCGCGCTGGATCACTTCGGATGACCCTTTAAAGCTTAAGGCGTTTATTGACGCCAACCAAAGCGCGATCGCCAATGACCATGACGGCGACCCCGTCTTTTTAGCCCGAAACGCATGGCATCTGAACGATGCGCAGGACAAAAATCCGGCGATCAAATTCACCGCGACTAAATAAAAACGCCGCTGCACAGGCAGGGCGCTTTTTCTCTCTCCGGGGTCTGAATATCCGGTTACAGGCTGGGCGGACTCGGCACATGCGAGGAGCGGGTCAGTTCGGCATAAACAGCCCCGATGCTGGCTTTCCGTTGCTCTTCGCTGCGGATGACAATCCCGCGTGCGGCCAGAATCATTTCTGACAATTTTTCATGTTCCGGGTCGCGAGGGGGTTCGGTCGCGGGCTTCTTAAATAGTGACATTTTTACGTTCCTTACCAAGGGGATGCGGGCATCCATAAATTTTAAAATAACCTTACCCCGATTGTGACAGGGAAAAGGTTAAGAAATCCTTTCTATGGCGACATCCAGTTGGGTTCTTTTGTGATGCGGAGCAGCAAGGGAGTGATGATGTTTGCGTAATCGTCCGTCCAGACGGGAATCTCGATGCCGGAATAGGGTTCCCATTTTGTATAGCGTTCATCGATGATGGCCAGTAGATCGGGGTTGCGGGTCATTACGCCGAAGATTGAACCTTGCATGACAATATCCGGCGGTGCCAGCAGACGCCCGAGATTATAGCTGAACCGGGTTTGTGCGTTCATGGCCTTGCCCAGAGCTGTCACCACAGGCGAAAGATCAAGGAAGCGGTTTGATATATGGATCACAATCAGGCCTTTCGGCTTAAGCTTGCGAAAATAGATATCGAAGGCTTCCTTTGTGAGCAGATGCATAGGGATGCTGTCAGAACTGAAAGCATCAAGGAAAATCATGTCATAAGACGCATCCGGCGCTTCGGCAATCCGCAGGCGTCCATCTCCCATAACAATGCGGTAGGGGCTGCCGCAATCGGAGAGGTAGGTGAAGAGATTTTTGTCCTCGGCGATCCGTTTCATCGCCGGGTCGATCTCATAGAAGATAAAATCGCGGCCTTTTTCGAAGAAACAAGCCGTGCTGCCCACTCCCAGGCCCAGCATGGCGACACTTTGCGGTTCATGTCCGCGTATATCGGAGAGCATGCCGAATACCTGCCCCCCGGGGCTCCCGGCGGCGTAGTAGCTGATCGGGGAAAGTCGGTAGGTTTCATCCAGCGCCTGCGTGCCGTGCAGGGTGGTTCCATGCAGCAGCATCCGCATGCCTCCTTTTTCGGAGCTGGTCACCCGGATAACGCCGAAGAAATTGCGTTCCATATGCAAGGAGCGGCCTAACTGATACCAGTCGAATCCAGGGTCAAGCGTAAGGACGATCAGAAAAACGCAAGCAAACGTACAAGATGCCCGGCGACTCAGCTTGACCAGGGCGACTCCGATGCCAGCCATGACCATGATCATGATGGCGGCCGATTTCGTCGGCATCAGGGCGATGCCTGACAGGATGATGGCGGTCAGCGCGGGTTTGCAATCTTTCCTTAGATCCTGCGGGTTGAATTTCATATCGCCGCTGATAAAGGGCGCCAGTACGCTCAGGCCTAGTATTAGCGCATATTCGAGCGGAATGACAAAAATAAGCGGGGCCAGAAGGCTGTTGAACACGCCGCCCAGAACGCCGCCCAGCGAGATGAACAAATAAAACTCTGTCAGATGATGCGGGGTTGGCCGCCGGTGCGCCAGCGCCAGATGGCAGGTCAACGCGCAGAGAAAAAAGGCGATCAGGTGCAAGCTGGCCGCGATAGCCTTGACCTTGAGAGGATCACGTATGAAAAGAAGCGCCACCAGTATCAGGGATAGCGCCTGCCATCGATATGTACGGGCAAGCGAAAGGGTGCAGCCGCGCGAGAAGACGATGATGAAAGTCAGCAGGTATAGCGCGAGCGGTACCACCCAGAGCAGGGGTACAGCGGCGATATCGGTGGTGATGTAGGTTGTCACTCCCAGCATCAGGCTGGAGGGGATGAACGAGAGCGCCAGCCAGATTACGCGCATCCGGTTGGTGGGAGTCATGCTGTTGGCAGGAAGGCGGGTATCCGCAATAGCGGCAGGCAGAGCCCTGCTGTGGCGGCTGACAAAGCCCGTGATTGCGATCAGCAGCGCCAGCAAGAGATAGCCCATCATCCATATTTGGCTTTGTTGCTGAACGCCGAGCAGAGGTTCGATCAACAGCGGGTAGAAGATCAGGGCGGTCATGCTGCCGAAATTGCTGGCGGCATACAGGAAATATGGGTTATGGGCGTCTGGGTGATCTGTCGCGCTGAACCAGCGTTGCAGCATGGGCGCGGTTCCGGCGATGACGAAGAATGGGCCGCCAATCGCCGCCGTCATCATACCCAGCAGCCACGGCATGGGGTTATCGGTGACAGGCGGCGCGCTCCATCCTTGAGGAATGGCAATGGGGAGCGCCAATAAGCACAGACCGAGCAGACCCAGATGCAGTAAAGCCTGCGCCCGTATTCCTAAATATTTGCTGGTCAGATGGGCGTAGGCATAACCGCCCAGCAGCATGACTTGAAAGAACATCATGGCCGTATTCCAGACAGCGGGCGTTCCGCCCAGCAGCGGCAGAACCATTTTGCCGAACAGAGGCTGTACTGAGAAAAGTAAAAAAGCGCTTAGAATCAAGGTGATAGAGAATATCGGAACATATAATTTAGCGGAGGCGGGCATGGCAGGATGAACCTTTGCAGTCGGCATGGATTCCAACTCTAGAAGATTGGCGTTTTTTTGCCAGCCCCTCTTAAAGCAGACCAAAAAAGTCCTATATTTTTTCCTTGAAAGATAAGGGCAAAGGTGACATTTAAATGCGGACTCTAATCGTCCGGTTTCCCCGGGATCGAACCTTTCACCCCATCCCTCTACCTGAGGGAGGGGGAGGAGCGCCGAAGGCGCGGAGGGTAAGGGGGTAAAATGCAGGATTTGGAGAAGATGCGATGATCAAGCTTTCACGCCTGACAGATTACGCCGTGGTGGTGCTGGCCGAAATGGCCCGTGCGAAAGGCGAGCTCATGGCCGCTTCGACGCTCTCGGCCAAAGCCGGCATTCCCGAGCCGACCGTTTCCAAGGTTCTGAAAACACTGAGCCGCAACGGTCTGGTTACCTCTGTGCGCGGTGTATCCGGGGGCTACCGTCTTGATCGTGCGGCGGGTGAAATTCCGGTATCGCTGATCATTGCCGCGATGGAAGGGCCGATCTCGCTGACCTCCTGCGTATCGGGCAGTCACGAAAGCTGCGCACTCGAAGGTAAATGCAGCATGCATGGCCGTTGGAACCCGGTGAATGCAGCCATACGCGGGGCGCTCGATAAAGTGACACTCGCTGATATGAATATGGGACGTTTGTAATGTCGCAATCGATAACACAGGAAACGATAGGTCAGATTGAAGCTCTCGGCGGGAAATACGACGCGGGCTTTGTAACCGATATTGAATCGGAAAAGGCTCCGAAAGGTCTGAGCGAAGACATCGTGCGTTTCATCAGCGCCAAGAAGGAAGAGCCCGAATGGTTGCTCGAATGGCGCCTGAAGGCTTTCCGTCACTGGCAGACCATGCCGGAACCAAAATGGGCCAAGGTACATCACCCTGACATCGATTATCAGGATGCGTATTACTACGCCTCGCCGCTGACAAAGAAGAAACCGAAGTCACTTGATGAGGTTGACCCGAAACTCCTCGAAACGTACGAGAAGCTCGGCATCCCGCTGCGCGAACAGGAAATGCTTGCCGGTGTCGCGGTTGACGTCGTGTTCGACTCTGTATCCGTGGCAACGACCTTCCGCAAGCAATTGGCGGAAAAGGGCATTATCTTCTGCTCGATCAGTGATGCGATCAAGGAATACCCGGAACTGGTGAAAAAATACCTCGGCGCCGTCGTGCCGTACCACGATAACAAGCATGCCTGCCTGAACTCGGCGGTGTTTACCGATGGTTCCTTCGTTTACATTCCGCCCGGCGTGAAATGCCCGATGGAGCTTTCGACATACTTCCGCATCAACGAAATGAACACCGGCCAGTTCGAACGCACACTGATCATCGCCGATAAGGGCGCTTACGTCAGTTATCTTGAGGGCTGCACCGCGCCAATGCGCGATGAAAATCAGCTGCATGCCGCTGTGGTCGAACTGATTACGCATGATGATGCCGAAATTAAATACTCAACCGTGCAGAACTGGTACCCCGGCGATGAAAACGGCAAGGGCGGTATTTATAACTTCGTGACCAAGCGCGGCATGTGCGAGGGCAAAAATTCCAAGATCAGCTGGACGCAGGTTGAAACCGGTTCTGCCATCACATGGAAATATCCGTCATGCATTTTGAAGGGCGATAATTCCCAAGGCGAATTTTATTCGGTCGCGATCACCGGCAATTACCAGCAAGCCGACACCGGCACGAAAATGATCCATATCGGCCGCAACACCAAAAGTCGTATTATCGCCAAGACGATTTCAGCGGGTAAATCTGACTCCACTTACCGTGGGCAGGTCAAAATAATGCCGAAAGCTGTAAACGCCCGTAACTTCACCCAGTGCGATAGCCTCCTGATCGGCGATCAATGCGGCGCGCATACCGTGCCCTATATCGAAAGCCGTAATGCTTCAGCCCAACTGGAACACGAAGCCACCACCTCAAAAATCGGTGATGATCAGCTGTTCTACTGCCAGCAGCGCGGGCTGGATGAAGAAGCCGCTGTCGCACTCATTGTCAATGGCTTCTGCAAGGAGGTGCTCCAAAACCTGCCAATGGAATTCGCCGTGGAGGCGCAGAAGCTCGTGGCGATTAGTCTGGAGGGCAGTGTGGGATGATCAAAAATTCATTTTTTAGATCATGTTGCTATAAGAGTGTGTTTTTGCTTCTTGTTGCAATAGTTATATCGTACGTGGCTCTTGAAGAGAACCCGTATAATCTTTACCACATGATGTTTTTTTGGCCGATCTATTTGCTTATAATTTTATTTGTGATGCCTCTAGCGCTTTTAGGATTTGCTGATGCTGTCTTCACTATTTTTAAGGGTATGCGGAAAGTCTACTGCGGAAAATTAAAGGTTAAAAAAAATGGTGGCAGTCATTCTGGAGCTGGAATTGAATAGCATTTTGAAGAAATGTATCGAAACCGATGAATCCGGTCAGGCATGGGCATCATCGCTGGTCGGGGAAGATGGCATGCAGGCCGCACCTCTGCATGAACTGATTATTTTCCATGCGCCGGTCAAGCGTCTGAATGATCTGACGGCGGAGCAGGAAGCCGCGTGCTGGAATCTGGCACTCCTGCGTGCGCACGAAGCGTTAAAGGCGTCGGGCATTAATGCTGTCGGCTTTCTGGTGAACGATGGTGCGAATGCCGGACAAACCGTGGGGCATGTGCATCTCCATGTTATCGGGTTTCATCAGGACAAAAGCGATATGGCGATTGGTGAGGAATTGGGCACTTTGTCGCAAAAATTTCTTGGTCGCGCCATGACATATCCACTCGCCTATGAAAAGGCAGTTATATCACCGGATAACCTTCTGGCCATTCGTGCAGTACGTCAAAATTTTGCCAGTGTCCAGAATGCCGGATTCAGCATTTACACAGAGCGTCCGCTGAAAGGCAAAGATCTCAGTGAGCCACTTCCCATTGTTGTCGAATGCTGGTCGCCGAATGCGCCGCGTGCCTACGGTCTGACAAACCTGATGCGTGTGATGAATGGGTTTAGGGCCGCGCCTTATCAATGGCCTGCCAAAAATCTGGAGCGCACCTTCGCGCCACTGCCGTCTGTGAAGAATGGGATGGGGAGTGTGGGATGACAAGTTATCTAATTTTAATACTGATTGCCCAAGTATTGATAGGCTGGAAAATATTCTTTCCTAGATACAGAATTATTTTAGTTTCTCCCATTTACAGAAATACTGAAACTAAAGAATTGGGGTGTTGGGCCAACCTTTCTATGAAGATTCCATTTGTACCATACCCGGGCTTGGTTCTTCATGCCCGTGATGGCGGCATTTATAAAATAAGCTCGGTAGAATGGGATCGGTCTGCGCGCATCTTTAGATGTGATGTTTTCTATGACACCCCAATTTATACCGACAATGAGGGCTATGAGCACATAAAGAAGAATATAGTTGATTGGAAATGGACGGTACGCGAAGTGCCGCCAGGACATATTCTGAAGAATTGGAAAGAAGAGTAGAAATGCTGCAAATTAAAAACTTACATGCCTCGATCGATGGCAAGGAAATCCTGAAAGGGCTGACGCTGGATATTCCGGATGGTCAGGTGCACGCCATCATGGGGCCGAACGGGTCGGGCAAGTCTACGCTCTCATACGTGATCGCGGGCCGCGAAGGTTATGAGGTCACAGGCGGGCAGATATTGCTCGACGGTCAGGACATCATGGAGATGGCGCCGGAAGAGCGTGCAGCGGCGGGCTTGTTCCTCGCGTTCCAGTATCCGGTTGAAATTCCGGGTGTGGCAATGACCATGTTCCTGAAAACCGCGATCAATTCCATCCGCAAGCAACGCGGGGAAGGCGAGATCGACGCGCTCGATTTCCTGAAGCTGCTGAAGAAGAAGCAGGCTGAACTCGGCATGTCGGACGAGATGATGAAGCGTGCCGTCAATGTCGGCTTCTCCGGTGGCGAGAAAAAGCGTAATGAAGTGCTACAGATGGCGATGCTGGAACCGCGTATGGCGGTGCTGGATGAAACGGACTCTGGCCTCGATATCGACGCGCTGAAAGTCGTAGCCGATGGCGTCAACCGCCTGCGTAACGAAAAACGCAGCTTCCTTGTGATTACCCACTACCAGCGCCTGCTTGATTATATCAAGCCCGATGTGGTGCATGTGATGGCCGCAGGTAAAATTGTCAAAACCGGTGGCCCTGAACTGGCTGCTGAGTTGGAAAAAACAGGTTATGCGGGGTATGCAGCTTAAAAAATAACTCCCTCTCCCATAGGGAGAGGGTTGGGTGAGGGGATTGAATGTCAAGATTAACGCAGATTGCGAGATCTTTAAGATTAAACCAGACGGAAGCTGAAAAACTTCTCTGGAGCAAATTGCGGAATCGTCGTTTTTTGAATTTGAAATTCAGACGACAGGTGGAAATTGAAGATTACATAGCTGATTTCGCTTGTTTTGAAAGAGGCCTGATTATTGAACTGGATGGTGGTCAGCATAATGGGAATGCCGCTGACCGTGATCGCTCCGATGTGTTGGAAAGCAAGGGGTTTATAGTGAAGCGTTACTGGAATAATGATGTGATGAATAATATGGAAGGGGTGTTCCGTGATTTAACGGACACATTGAACACCCTCACCCCAACCCTCTCCCTAGAGGGAGAGGGGGCCTTGAAAGGTGCCGCACTATGACCACGGCGACCGTCACAAAATTCCCTGAGAAGTCACCGTATCAACCCGATACGGCGGAGGGAATTTTGCGTGCCTATGATGCTTTTGTCGCCGATATCGACGATCAGCCGCAATGGCTGGTTGATTTGCGTAAATCGTCACTCAAGGAATTTAAACGCCGTGGCATTCCGACGCCACGTATCGAAGGCTGGAAATTCACTAACCTGTTACCGCTGGTAAAAGGCTATGGCGATAAGGTCGGCCAGATCAAGGTGTCTCATGACAAGGTCGATGGCGTCATCATCGCGCCGCTGATGGAGATGCTGGATCAGGATTGGGTCAAGGCCGCGCTGTCTGAAGACATGCCGCCGCTGCAACACAATACTGAAAATACGCTCTGGCACCTCGGTAATATCTATCTGCGTGATGGCATTGTCATTGATGTACCCGCCAATAAAGAGATCAAGAAACCTCTGGAACTGCTGACCTCGGCTGCCGATGGTGCGTTCTTCACCGATCGCATGGTCATTCGTGTACAGAAGAATGCGCGTCTGACGATTGTCGAGGATCACTGGAGCAAGGGCACGTTCTGGAAGAACCGCCTGACCCATATCGTGCTGGAGCCGGGGGCGAAGCTGACCCATATCCGCATGCAGGACGATTCAGATAAAGCTGTCTATACACAGACCACCAATGTGCATGTGGGCCGCGATGCGGTTTATGATGCTGTGGCGTTCTGCACAGGGGCCGCGCTCAGCCGTAATCAGGTGCGCGTGACGCTGGATGATACGGGTGCGCAATGTCACCTGAACGGTGCCAACCTGCTGCGCGGGGAGCAACTGGGCGATACCACCATTCTTGTCGAACACCGCGCCCCGCATTGCCAGAGCAACCAGAATATCCGCACCGTCCTCGACGGACGTGCGCATGGCGTGTTCCAGGGTAAGGTGCATGTGCACCAGCCCGCACAAAAGACAGATGGCTATCAGCTTTCGCGTGCGCTGATCCTTTCTGAAGGGGCGGAGATGGACACCAAGCCGGAACTGGAGATTTATGCCGACGATGTGAAATGTTCACACGGCGCAACCACAGGTCAACTGGATCAGGAGCCTTTGTTCTATATGCAGTCGCGCGGTATTGATGCGAAGTCTGCCAAGGCGCTGCTGATTCAGGCTTTCATCGCCGAAGTATTTGAGAATATCAAAGATGAGGGGCTGAAAACCTCTTTGGAGCGGAAGGTGGAGGCATGGCTAAAGCAGTAGCACCCAAATCTGTTCGCACAATTGCTGACCTTCGTGCAGATTTCCCGACCCTTGCCGGTAAAATGAGCGGCAAGCCTGTCGCTTACCTTGATACAGGCGCCAGCGCACAAAAACCGCAAGCTGTGATCGATGCGATGAAAGACGTGATGGAAAGCCATTACGCCAATATCCATCGCGGCCTTTATGAATTCAGCCAGACGACAACGACGGAATATGAGGCCGTGCGCGCCAAGGTTGCGGGCTTTATCGGCGCGGGTTCTGAAAACGAAGTCATCTTTACCCGCAATACGACCGAGGCGATTAATCTCGTCGCGCATAGCTGGGGCCGCAGGGTGCTGGAGCGTGGCGATGATGTGATCATCACCGAAATGGAACACCACGCCAATATCGTGCCGTGGCAACTTGTTTGCGGTATGACGGGCGCGAAGCTCAAGGTTGTTCCGGTGAATGACGACGGCACGCTGAATATTGCCGCTTTCGAACATATGGTGACCGAGAAAACGAAAATCGTTTCTTTCGTTCATATCTCAAATTCACTGGGTACGATTAACCCCGCCAAGAAAATCGTCGAAATTTGCAAAGCCAAGAACCCGAATGTCACTGTTCTGATTGATGGTTCTCAATCTGCTGTGCATGGCCCGGTGAATGTGCAGGATCTGGGTTGCGATTTCTTCGCCTTCACGGGTCATAAGCTCTATGGCCCCACAGGCGTCGGCGTATTGTGGGCTAAGGCTGAAATTCTGGAGCAGATGCCGCCTTATCAGGGCGGCGGCGATATGATCGAGCAGGTCACTTTCGCCAAAACCACCTTCAAGGAAGCTCCTGCAAAGTTTGAGGCTGGTACGCCAGCAATTGTCGAAGTGATCGGTCTTGGCGCTGCGATTGATTACGTGCAGGGCATCGGCATGGATGTTATTGCTGCGCACGAAAAATCATTGTTTGAATATGCGATGAAGGAACTGGCGGCCATACCGGGCCTGACCTATTACGGCACCGGGCCGGATAAAGCCGGAATTATCAGCTTCCGTGCCGACTGGGGGCACCCGAGCGACATCGGCATGATCCTTGATCAATGTGGCGTTGCGGTGCGCACGGGCCATCATTGCTGCCAGCCGCTGATGCAGCGATTTGGCGTTGAAGCCACCGTGCGGGCATCGCTGGGATTGTATTCGGACGAGAACGATATTGACGCTCTGGTCGATGGGTTGCACAAGGCTCGCTCTTTGCTGGGATGATATCCATGAGGAATTTTTTAATTATTGCGGTTTTTGTATTGCTCAGCGCAGCCCTTGCCGGGTTGATAGGGTTGAGATCCGGCAGCTCAGGGCAGTTCATTATGGAGAATATCTGTATCGAGCGAACCAGAGGGCCGATTATGAAGCGGGTCTATGGGGACGTAAAAGGTTTATGCTCGTGCATAGGAAGCATCGATTTAAACGGAACGATTGAGGAACGTAAAGAATATGGCCTGTCCTGCCTTGATAAATTCTCAAAAATCGCCATGGTCAAGCATTGCGGAAATATGGGGCCTTTTGTCCAGGAGACGCAGAAAAAAACTCTGGATTGCGAATGTTTTTACAAGGAATACACAAGCCTGATGTCTTTGCCTGTGCTGAATTTATCCGGCGAGCCTGCGCCGATGCAAGAACAGGCTTTGCCGATGGTTGATGACATCCTGAATAGATGCAGCAAGTGAAGTAATGAAATGATGAAAGCCATAGCTGACGAAGAGATGGTTAAAAACGCCCTTGGCGACGACTATGACGAAATGGCCGAGCCGCCGAATGCCGAAGTGCCGCGCGATCATGTCTTGTGGCCGGTGATCAGCCATGCCTTGCGGGAGGTTTACGATCCGGAAATTCCCGTCAACGTCTATGAGCTGGGGCTGATCTATAAAGTGGTAATACTTGAGGGCAAGGATGGAAAGGCGAATATTGATGTTAAAATGACGCTGACTTCGCCACATTGCCCGGTGGCGCAGGAAATGCCGGGGATGATCCAGAACGCACTGTTCCCCCTGGAAGGCGTGGAGCATGTTGATGTTGAAATCATCTGGGAGCCGGCATGGGAACCGTCCATGATGTCGGAAACGGCAAAGCTGCAACTGAATATGTTTACATGAAGAGCTAAGATTAAAGATAAGGAGGATATTATGGGAGTTATACCAGCCACGGTTAGCGAGAGGGCCCGCAGTCGCATATTGGGGCAGGCTGTGCAAAACCAGGGATCTGTCGGCGTCATGCTGTCGATCGCCAAAGGCAAGGGTTGTGGCGGCAACGAATATAAATGGGGCGCCTTCGTGCAATCTGTGCCGGAGGGACATGAGCAAATCAAGGTTTCAGACGATTTCTCGATTTTTGTTCCGTTGATCGACAGCCTCAACATGTTTGGCATGACGATTGACTTTGGGCCGGATGAAAACGGAAAAAACATCGGCAGTGAATGTTTCAGGTTTATCAACCCGAATGAATCCGGGCGGTGCGGGTGTGGGGCATCGGTGACCTTCAAGAGTCAACCTTAATAATTGTGCGTTGCACCGCACTCTTGAGGATGGCCCGTGACAGCGGGCCATTTTTTCTTTAAGAGTATTGTTCATAACAACAATAATTCTTTCAGGGAGATATTTCATGGGCATGCAGCGTGTGAAGGCCGTGCCTGGCTTTGCCGGGAGGTTGTCGTCTATATACAAGGCGGCGATTTTAGGTGTTGCTATGACTGTGCCTGTGACCGGGGCGTCAATCTCCCAGAGTTATAGCCAGGAGGACGGCACAGAAGTCAGTCGCATGATGAGGCGGATAGAAGGTCGTGTGAATGCATTAAATCTGCGCTTTCCTGTGGTCATCATGGATGATGACTCTATCAATCTGAGACCGACTAGGAACGACCCGACGTTTCGCAACCGTTTTCAGGAAGTCTTGCTTGACCGGAATATCCACCTACGCTGGAATATAAAGTCGGAAATTCTGGAGGCTTTGGGTGGGTTGAAAGGGCCGGAAGGGCGCAACCCTGCCGCCATCCGCGTATCTCCCGATCATTATGCCAACAGCGCCAATCCGCTTGACGCTGGAATTGCGCAATCGTTCATGTGCATTGTAATACCTCCCGTTGCTGATGTTTCTTCTAAGAAATTGATGGAAGATTGGCTGGCAAAATCAGGGCCTACCGTAATGAAGGTAACTCACGATCCCGGCCCTTATGCGCTGATGTTGCGGGCGACATGGCATGAGGTATGGCATTGCCTGGACAAAGAATTTTATCGCGAGCAGTATATCGTGCCTGGCGACAAGGCAATTGATAACGCGATGCGTATGCATATGAGCGAGGTTTTCGCTGACGTTGCTTCTACCCTGACAATGGCAGGGATGGGCTATTCAGAAATGGCACGTGACATGGCTGACATTCGAACGCTCAGTTCCTATTGGAACGGGCCGCGCAGCACGTTTGGCAGCCGCCCCAGCGACGAAAATTATTATGAAGGGGCTGTGTACTATATAGGCCGCGCGCAGGATCTTATGCATAAACATATTCAGGAGGCGGGGATTGCTAGGGTATCGGCGTACAGCATGGAAGATATTGCGCGGATTGCCGGGGAGGTAACTCGCGCAGCGGCTTTGGATAGGGATGAATTAAAACTGCTGACAGACTTCTATGCGCGAGGCTCTTCTTATTCTGGTTTGCTGAAGGCCGAAGCGGAGGCAGGCAATCAGGAATCCCGGCGAAGATTGGCTTTTCTGGCCGGAATTCAGGAAAGAGTCAGGATTGCCAAAGAGCGATTGCTGATTGACCAAGGCCAACCTGTCGATCATGTGCGAGGGGAGAAATCCGCTAGCCATTGGGACGCCAGAGATACGTTAAAGCATCTTGCCACGGATGAGAAGGGCGCTATTGAGGTGGCTGTGAGAGAGCGAGTTAATGCGGCGCGTTTGCGTGGACAAGCCCCGGAGCAGGGCGTTGTTGGACTCATCGATGATTGGCGTCGTGACGTGCACGCTGCGGGCGCTATAAACAAGGAGCGTGAGAGACAGCTTTATGTTCTTTCCTTGATGCTTTCCTATGGTGAACTGGATAGAGCTTTGGGACGTGATGCGCATCCTGCGGGGCTTCGCTTTGCAGGCCCTTCGCAATAATTTTGTGCGACGCACAAGCGCGCAACAATTTGTTTTAAAATAAAAAAATTTGCCATTCGCTGTCGCGCAAATTTATAGAAATTGACGGGCAAAGGCGTTAGACTGCGACAAAATTTTTTATCACCGTCAGGAATGTTCTCAGGGAGGGAACCATGGCAGGGATTGTGGTCAGCGGCACCGGGCTGTATACACCCCCCCATTCGATTAGCAATGAAGAGCTTGTAGTCTCGTTCAATAATTATGTTGAGCGTTATAACGCCGAGCATGCGGCGGCGATTGCGAATGGCGATGTTGAGGCGCTTCTTCCCTCCAGTGTTGAGTTTATCGTGAAGGCGTCGGGCATTCAGGCTCGTTACGTGGTGGAAAAAGAAGGGATTCTCAATCCTGAAATCATGGCCCCGCGCATTCCTGAGCGCGCTAACGATGAGATATCGATTCTTGCGGAAATGGCGGTGGTGGCTGCGCGGGAAGCGATGACTCATGCCTGCAAGGCGGCGTCTGATATTGATGCCGTGATTGTGGCGTGCTCGAATTCACAACGCCCTTACCCGGCGGTGGCTATTGAAGTGCAGAATGCTCTGGGAATAGAAGGATTCGGATTCGATATGAACGTGGCCTGTTCGTCGGCGACGTTCGGCATACAGGTGGCGGCAGATATGATTGCCGCCGGTCATGCCCGCGCGATCCTGATCGTAAATCCGGAAATATGCTCAGGCCACTTGAACTTCCGGAATCGTAACTCTCATTTTATTTTCGGAGATGTCGCAACAGCGATCATTCTTGAGAAAAAAGAGACATGCGTATCAGGTGATGCTTTTGAGATTGTGGGCACGAAGTTGCAAACCAAGTTTTCAAATAATATTCGCAATAATTTTGGATTCTTGAATAATGCGGCCCCTGAGGGCATCGGGAAGCCCGATAAATTGTTCATGCAGGAAGGGTTGAAGGTTTTTAAGGAAGTCGTGCCGATGGTGTCGGATATGATCCTGGAACATCTGCGGGCCCTGAATATACCGGGAGATAGCCTCAGGCGCCTGTGGTTGCATCAGGCCAATATTCATATGAATGAAATGATCGGAAGGAAGGTTCTGGGCCGCACCCCTGAGGAAGGGGAATCTCCGGTTATTCTGGATGAATATGCCAACACCAGTTCGGCGGGGTCGATCATCGCTTTCCACAAATACCATCAGGACATGAAAGCCGGAGATCTTGGAATTATATGCTCTTTCGGTGCGGGCTATTCGGCCGGATCTGTCGTTTTGAGAAAATTGTGATGGGTATGCTGCGTTTTGAATGGCTGAATGCGTTCACCCGCCGAGGCGCGGATGTGCAGGGGAACCCTGCCACGATTGCCATATGCTCACGATTCCCTTCAGAATCTGAAATGAAGAGGGCGGCCACTTTGCTTGGTACAAATATGACATCGTTTGTTGTGCCAGCGTCTGATCCGCATACATATCAGATTCGCCACTTTTCACCCGACGGGAATGAAAATCATGTCTGCGGGCACGCAACAATTGCCGCCGCAGAAAGCCTGGCGCGGAAGCACCCTGAATATCGTGAAGGGCGTGATATTATTTTTCTGCTAAATAAAAGATACGGGATTAATGAGGCTAACCAATTTCAGGCTTCTATCGAAGGCGAAGATATTACACTGACCATGCCCGCCATTATGAATTTAACAGCCGCCCCCGATGGCTTTTATAAAAAATTGATCAAGGCGCTTGGTATCCGCCGGGAAGACAGCGAGGGAAAGGCCTATTATGCGTCGCGCATAGACAATTATGTCCTTGAAATCAAGAACCCAGAGATTCTGGAGTCTATAAGGCCGAACTTCAATCGCTTGGTTCAGTTGGCGAAATTGCACGAGTTTGCCCATGAGGGGGTTATGCTGACATCAAGGGTGCGCGAGGGTAGTGCGGATATTATGACGCGTGTTTTTTTGCCGGCTATCGGCGTGAATGAAGATGTAGCTTGCGGTTCATCCATGTGCTCTGTTGTTCCTTATTGGAAATTACACAGTAAGGATGATTTTGGCAGGGACAAGAATAGATTTGTCAACATATTCCCTTACCCGCCGGGAGGCGGGGAGGGGCGTATAGGCGGGGTTCAGAACGTCGCCATTGATGTTGAGAAAGCGGTGATTAAATTAACCGGGCAGGTTACGTACCACGGTTCTATAAAAATACCTACGCTGCGTTAGTTCTTTATATATCTATAGGGCCGAAAAACGCTTCACCGACTCCTTTGAGGTAGGCCCACTGGTGGTCGCCATAGCTGAAGTGCCACCATTCCGATGAGTAGTTGATAAAACCTTCTCCTTCCAGAGCTTCGATAAGAATCTTGCGGTTCTTGATGGCTTCAGAGCCGAGCCCTTCAGCGTATGTGTTTGACAGAGGGCTGATTTCCTGACACGCCGTACCCATGTCATATTCTTTGCCTGATTTATCGCATAATGAAATATCGATCGCGCAGCAGGCCTGATGGCCGCTGCCGATACCGTTATAGGGATCGGCGACAAAGGTTTCCGCCATATCACGCTTTTGCTGGGGCGTGGCGTCAGGATATTCCTTATTAATATAGTCTGTTGCCATATTCCACAGGGCGATCTGACGCGCCAGAGGGCGGTAAGCTTCGTAGACCATGAAATAGTAATTGTCCGGCAGCTTTTTTTGAGCCGCCTGCATCATTTCATAAATTGTCTTGCGAATGCGGAAATCCGATGTGAATTGGCGGTTAAGGAAGAATCCGTCCGATTCCCTGATTTCTACAATCTCAAGGGGGTAGCGGCCTTCGACCAATTTGACGCTATCGAAATCAATCAACTCGACGCGCAAGGCGGATGTCTGGCTCATGGCTGGTTCACCGGCGTAGGAATTTTTCCTACTTGCGACATCAGGATCGGGCGCTTGTCCTGCTGACGCATGGCATAGAACTGATGTTGTTGCAGAACAAACAGCTCGCGCGGTTCCGGCCCTTTTACCGTGTTCATTGTGATATCGGCCACTTTCTGATAGCCTTCTTTTACGATCAGGTGACGTGACGGCCCGTTATTCGGATGCACGGTGACGGAGATCATGGGCAAGTTGTATCTCTGGAATCCGTAATCGGTCAGATTCAGGATCGCTTCCAAGCCGTAGCCCTTGTTTTGGTATTTTGGATCAACAAAGAAATTTACTTCATAGTCCGCGCCTTGAATATAATGCACGTGTTCCATGCATGTATGGCCGATCAATTCCCCCGTGTCTTTGATGTAAATGGCCAGCATATGATTTTCACGCATTCCCGTTTTTGGATCGGGGGTCTGGGTGCGAATGGCTTCCCTGATGAAATCTTCCGCCTTCTGACGGGTGCCGTCGAAACAGAAATAGACAAAGCCGGGGGCGCTGCTGATTTCATGAATGCGATCTACATCCTGCGGCGTATGTTCGCGCAGCATTAAACGGGGTGTTTCGAGTGTAATCAGGTGGGATTGCCCGCCATTGTTAAACTGATTGCTGATAGTCATTGTTTCTCTCCACTGCTTGAGTTTCTGGTTATGAGGTTGTTCTAAGGCCGGCTTCTTCCAGCAGGAGTTTGCGCGAAAGCTTGCCAACGGCGGTTTTGGGGAGCGGGGTATCGCGAATGATAACTTTACGCGGAATTTCTATGGGCGATATTTTGTCCTGCAGGAAGTTCTGCACCTCTTGCTCGGTAAGGGGTTGTCCGTCCTTTGGCTTTATCCATGCCCAGACGGTTTCGCCGCGCTCTTCGTCGGGGACGCCTGCGACGATGCATTCCTGCACCGAAGGGTGCATGGAAATGGCTTCTTCCACCTGTGTCGGGTAGACGTTATAGCCGCGCACGATAATCAGGTCTTTCAGGCGATCCACCAGATGGACGTAGCCTTCAGAGTCGATGTAGCCGACATCTCCAGTATGAAGGCGACCGTTGCGGATCGTCGACGCTGTGTCCTCCGGCTTATTATAATAGCCCTTCATGACTTGCGGCCCGCTGATGCAGACTTCGCCATGCTCGCCCACCGGCACAGTGGTTTTTCCGTCCTCAATGCTGATGATCTCGACCAGGGTTCCGGGAATGGGCATGCCGATAGAGCCAACCTTGATTTTTCCCGCGATGGGGTTGCACGTAACGACCGGCGATGCTTCCGTCAGACCGTACCCTTCACCGACTTTAGCGCCTGTGCGCTCTTCGAAGGCCTTCTTGACCCCACCGGGCAGGGGTGCGCCGCCCGAGAGGCAGAATTTGACATGCGAGAGGTCGAGATCGGCAGAGGCTGGGTGCGCCGTCAGCGCGTTGTATATGGCGGGAACGGCGGGGAAGAATGTTGGTTGCTTTAGTTTCAGAAGGTTGATCATCTCAGTCGGAACGAATTTCGGAACGATGATGATTTCCATGCCGAGCTGTATGGACATGTTCATGACAACGGTCATGGCAAAGACATGGAACAGCGGCAGGACGCATACAATCCGCTCCTGCCCGGGTACGGCCAGCGGCTTATGCCACAACATGATCTGCCACATGTTGGCATAAAGGTTGGCGTGGGTCAGCATTGCGCCCTTGGGCGAACCTGTCGTGCCACCTGTATATTGCAGGACGGCGATATCTTCATGCGGATTGATTGCAAGGGGGGCAACCTTACCGTCATTGCGGCTCAGGCTTTCGTAACGGATATAGGAGCCGCTATCGGGGATAGCTGCCTTGTCGCCCGGTACGGGACAGAGGATCAGGCCTTTGAGGCGGGAGTTATTCAGGACATGATCGGCCTTATTGAACAGGGCGGGATTGTCGGTAGTCACCAGATAATCCGTTTCACTGTCTTCAATCTGGTGGATCAATTCACGTTCGACGTAAAGAGGGTTGTAATTGACGACGGTGCCGCCCGCTTTAAGGATGCCGTAGTAGAAGGCAACTGTATAAGGCGTGTTGGGCAGGAAAAGGCCGACCTTGATCCCCTTTGTGACCCCGAGATTTTGCAAGCCGCAGGCTATGCGATTGACGAGGTTGCCCAGTTCGGCGTAGGTCATATGTTCCCCTTCGCAGTTGATTGCGGGGCGCGCCGGATAGGCCGCAGCGGCGTCATCAAGGATTTTGTAAACGGGGGCGGCGGGTATAGCCGCATCCCATTTTATGCCTGCGGGGTAATGTGATTGCCATGCATAGGCGGCAGAGGAAGAATAATTATCAACCGATGCTAAAGCATTGTGCTGCATTGCAATATAACCCTGTTAAAAATTGATTTTGATTGGGGTTGAAATACCACCACAAATGCCTAAAGCCAAGCATTTTTATGACATTGCGGGAAACCTTCCCGGCCTTTGCGAAATCAGGCGGCTAACTTCCAATCCTGCTGTGTTGCTGCGGCAGCGCGATTGAGGAGGTCATCAGGGCGCATGCCTTCAAGATGGGATTCCTGGCTGATGACCTGCCGCCATTTCTTGCCGCCGCGCTGTTCGTGAAACAGGCCCAGAATATGGCGCGCCATGGATTTAAGCGGTACACCGCTTGCCATTTGCTCTTCCATGTAAGGGATAAGGCGCTCGATGATGTCGTAGCGGCTGACGTTGCGGTTATCTTCGAATATCCGACATTCAATTTCGGCAAGGATCCAAGGGTTCTGATAGGCTTCGCGGCCAATCATCACGCCGTCAAATATCTGCAATTGTTCCTGTATTTGTCCGATGCTGCATAGCCCGCCATTCAATATGATTTTCAGTTGCGGGTATTTTTGTTTGATCTCGGCGGCAATATCGTAACGCAACGGCGGTACTTCACGATTTTCCTTCGGGCTTAGCCCTTTCAGCCATGCCTTGCGCGCGTGGATGGTGAATTCGCCACATCCGGCATTCATGACGGTTTGGATAAAGCGGTCAAGGAAAGGGCGTTCCTCGCAATCATCAATGCCAATCCGGCATTTGACTGTTACGGGAACGCTGATGGATTTGTTCATGGCTTCGATGCAGCGTGCCACTTTATCCGGTTCGTTCATCAGGCAGGCGCCGAAGACACCGTTTTGCACGCGATCACTGGGACAACCGCAATTCAGATTCACCTCATCATAACCATAGTCTTCAGTCGCGATTTTCGCGCATGTCGCAAGGGTTGCCGGGTCGCTGCCCCCTAGCTGCAGGACAACCGGGTGTTCTTGCTGGCTGAAGGCAAGGTGTCTGTCTTTGTTTCCATGGATAATTGCTCCTGTCGTCACCATTTCAGTGAAGAGAATGGCGTGGGGCGATATAAGGCGATGAAAAAACCGGCAGTGCCGGTCTGTCCAATCCAGCATCGGGGCTATGGAGACATGGGGTTTTTTCATGGACGATAGATATACAGCGAGAGGCGCTCTGAAACAATAAAATATTGTCATAATTCCATATATTTAGAAGGACTCTTTTTTCTCATAACAAAGCTCGCTATACTGGGGATATCTATGGGGGTAATTCTTCCATGTCCTCTGATTCATCCAAGTTTCTCATGCGGTTATTCAGTATAATTCTGTTTCTGGTTTTAATCTCTTTTAGTTCTCGGTTTGCGCAGGCGCAGGATGCTGTGGGCGACGCTTCTGGTGCCTATGGCGCTGCGATCAAGACATCAGGTTTGCCATTGCCGCGTTTTGTCTCTTTGAAATCCGATAAAGTTTACGTCCGGACGGGGCCTTCAGTTCGTTACCCCATTCGCTGGATTTATCAAAAGGCGGATATGCCGGTTGAAATTATTGAGGAATTCGATGTTTGGCGGAAAATACGCGATTCCGAGGGGGAAGGCGGCTGGGTCAGCCAGACTCTGCTTTCTGGTGAGAGGACTGTCTTGATTAAAGGCGATGATTTGGCTCCGGTACGCGAGAAGCCTGAAGAGAAGGCCCGCATGGTCGCGCGACTGGAGTCTGGCGTTATCGCTAAAATCGATGAATGCCATCCTGCCTGGTGCAAAGTATCCGCCGGAGGGTTCAAGGGATGGATATCAAGAAATTCTTTGTGGGGTATTTACGAGAATGAAGAAGTCAATTAGCCTAGTACTTGTGGTAGGTTAAGGTGATTCGCCCACAGATTATTCACTGACTTTCCACAGATTTTTCCACAAGAACAATAACAATTCCTTCCACACTCTGACCTAATTGAGAGCTTCAGGCATGTCTATCCTGATCGATAAAACCGGATTCGCTGCCCATATCCATAAATGCCTGATGAATCAGGCGTCGCTGGCAGGCGAGGAGACGGATGGTATGCGTCTTATCCAGTTATTGGCCGGGGTAACGGTTGAAACATTACTTTTGTTTGATGAGCCTGACGAAGGATTGAGCGCGACATATGCAATGCTTGCCGATGCGTTGGGTTCCGAACCTTCGGCGGCCCCTCTGGGACAGCATGCATTGCCGCCTGCTTACGTGATTGAAGCGGAAACGGAGATGGGCCGCACGCTGGCAAGACGCCTGTTTGAAGACTGGCTTAATTGTGCTTACGATTTCCATCAATTGCTGGTTACTGTTGTGCAAGGCGTTTTGATCCAGCTTGAAGCTGGCGGACAGCCGCGCGCAGAAACTTTCCGTTTGTTCATTGAATGCACGAACCGCTGCATGGCCTATGAAATTGCGGCACAGGAATTATGCGATATTGTGATTGAAGAGAAAATCGGCGCTGAGGGGTGGTCTCTTGCTGACAGCGTCAGCGGTCTTTCTGCCGTAGCGGGCCGTTGTCTGGCTATAGGGCAATCATCCATGGGGCTGTTCAATCCGGTAACGTGGAATGATCGTCTAGATCAGGTCTCTTATGTGATGACGCAGGAAGCCGTGCGACTGGGGATACCGGCTGGATCAGACTGGCGTTTTGGCCTGGCGGCCAATGACTGTCCGGCGAATGCGCCTTACGACCTGATTGTAAGCCTTGAGCCTTCGGCGCGAGGGTTCTTCCGCATTATCGGCATGATGGATTTGCTGGATCAGGCTGTGGCTTGTGCCAAGGCTGCTGGCCGCATGTTGGCCGTGGCGGCTGGCGGCGATGCCCCGGAACTGGAACCTGTCATTGCCAAGCCGCTTGCGATGGCGGCCATGACGGAAACGTTTCGTTCTACAGGCTGCCAGGACACGGCGATTTCCGGTTCTTAATTATAACCTGAAGCCTTTAATCTGATCCTTGACTGTATATGGGCGTCCACGTTTTTGAAGCTTTTGCTGCTCTCGCAGATATCCTTCTTCGGTATAGCCAAGGTCGGATAACGCTTCCGCCAGTGTGGGCAAATCCTGCTGGCGCGTTATCCCAATCCAGTTTTCCAGATGCTGGAGTTTCATATCCTGCTGGTTGGTAACAGGCAGGCTGTCCGTGCTGTAGGCAGGGATAAAAGGCTGCGGCGCGAAAAGATCCAACCCCAGAAGATGACCTGTCGCCAGAATATCTGCCGCGCTGAGCCTGGCGATGACAGGGGGATAAGCCGTGGATGTTTGCTCGCGCCGGAGGATGTCGGCCTGATATATATCAAGAGCCATATCGCGATAATACATGAGACCTGTATAGTTATCATGACCTAGCGCTATATTCTCCAGATAGGAAGCGGCATGTTGTGGAATAGTTATGTCCGGGGAATGTAAAAAACCGTATTCCATCGCCGAGACTTCCGCATTCGGACGCAGTGCCATTTTATGTTTAAGCTTGAACAGGCGTTCAATTGTGAAGGCTGCCCTTTCAGCCAGCTCCATGAGCAGGCAGGCATCCGCCGGACTCAGAATAACCGGGCTGTGATGGTTGCCCGGGATTGCCTGAAAGGGGGCCAGCGTATGGCAATGAATGGCATGCACGAATTCATGGGTGCGGGTCTGAAATAGTCCGTGCGGATCGCGTAGCGCCAAAGGGCCGTATGTGATGGCGTGAGCCAGCGCACCTTCACTTGCATGACTGTCGTAGCGGGCCGCCATGCTCTCAAGTTCCGGATCGTAGCTTTCATGGGGGCTGGCCAAGCGCATCAGTTCCAGAAATTCTTCGCCCTGCGATCCAAGATGGCTGTATATTCGGTTTTGGGCTTCCAGAAGTCTTTGCAGGGCCGGGACGTCAATAGTCTCCTCATGCGCTGGATAGGCATTCCACGCCCTGATGGCGCGCTTCCAATCGTCTTTCATGGCCGACATCTGTTAAGTTTAGGATGTTGCGGAATAATACGTTTCCGGAGAGAGTGGGTCAAGAAAATTTTTACATAACAATAATGCGCAGTCTAAATGTAATCTCGTAAAGGTTAATCCGCTCTTGCCACCGCTGGCCTGAACTTCGTATAAAAGAGCCGAGATATTTAAAGGTTAATACTGATGTCTAATCTGGCCGAAATGAGTGCTATGAGTTTTGAACCGAAATCCAGCTATGCTTATGAAGAACTGATCGCTTGCGGGCACGGCCGGTTGTTTGGCCCCGGGAACGCCAAACTGCCTTTGCCGCCGATGCTGATGTTTGACCGCATCACGGAGATATCGGCAACGGGCGGGGTGCATGATAAAGGATTTCTGAGGGCTGAATTCGATATTCAGCCGTCTCTCTGGTTTTTTCAATGCCATTTTGAGGGCGATCCGGTGATGCCAGGCTGCCTCGGTCTGGATTCTCTCTGGCAGTTGCTGGGTTTCTATCTGGGCTGGACGGGGGCGCCAGGTTCAGGCCGTGCGCTTGGTTTGGGTGAGTTAAAATTCACGGGTCAGGTTCTGCCGGAAACCAAACTGGTTCAATATAACATTGATATCAAGCGCATCATTAACCGCAAGCTGGTTCTGGGCGTGGCTGATGGTCAGGTGATAGCCGACGGCAAGGTGATTTACGAAGCCGCCGATCTCAAGGTCGGGCTGTTTGATAACCCTCGTGCACTTTAATTTATTCTTTCTATTGAAAGGATTTCTCTGATGCCGATTCAACCAAACGTGCGTCGTGTCGTTGTTACGGGGCTGGGCATTGTGTCCTGCATAGGCAATAACGCCGAAGAAGTGACAGCGTCTTTAAAGGCCGGCGCGTCCGGGATCACATTTTCTGAAGACTACGCGGCCAAGGGGTTCCGCTCGCAGGTCTATGGCAAGCCAAATATCAACCTGCAGGAAAAAATTGACCGGCGTCTGTTCCGGTTCATGGGCGAGGCTGCGGCGTATACGCACCTTTCCATGGAGCAGGCTGTTGCGGATGCCGGACTGACGGCTGAGCAAGTCAGCAATCCGCGCACAGGCGCGATTGTCGGCTCCGGCGGCCCTTCCACGCACTATCAGGTTGAAGCGGCCAAGACTGTGGAGGAAACCGGCAGCCCGAAAAAGATTGGCCCGTTTGCTGTGCCGAAATGCATGTCTTCCACGACATCGGCGACGCTTTGCACGAATTTCAAGATCAAGGGCATAAACTACTCCATTTCTTCCGCTTGCTCGACTTCTGCCCACTGCATCGGCAATGCTGCTGAAATGATCGCGTGGGGCAAGCAGGACATTATGTTTGCAGGCGGTGGCGAAGATCTCGACTGGACGCTGTCCTGCCTTTTTGACGCCATGGGCGCTATGTCGTCCAAATATAACCAAACGCCGGACAAGGCGTCCCGTGCCTATGACGCCAACCGTGACGGTTTCGTCATCGCTGGCGGCGGGGGCATTCTGGTTCTAGAGGAACTTGAGCATGCCAAGGCACGCGGCGCGAAGATTTATGCCGAATTGGTCGGGTATGGCGCAACGTCAGATGGCGAGGATATGGTTGCCCCGAATGGCGAGGGCGCCGTACGCTGCATGAGACAGGCACTGTCCACCGTGACAACGCCCGTGACCTATATCAATACTCATGGCACGTCCACGCCTGTGGGCGATGTGAAGGAAATCGGCGCCATTCGCGAAGTATTTGCAGGTAAGGATATCCCGCATATCAGTTCGACCAAATCGATGACAGGCCATTGCCTTGGCGGAGCGGGGGTGCAGGAGGCAATCTACTGCTTGCTGATGATGCAGGGCAATTTTGTAGCCCCTAGCATCAATATAGAAACTGTCGACCCCGGCATGTCTGACATGCCTATCGCACGCCAGCGCATCGATAATGTCCAGCATCAAACCATTCTTTCCAATAGTTTCGGCTTCGGCGGCACCAACTGCACGCTGGCCTTTGCAAAATACGAAGCTTGAGGTTTTGTGATAATGGCGCACCTCTGGTTTTATTACGCGCTTTCGGCGTCTGTCATATGGGGAATTAGTTATGCCTTTACAGACCGCTTGCTGCAGCAAGGCGTATCTATTTCTCTGCTGATGTTGATCGAGGCGGCACTGATTCTTCCTACAGCGGTTGCTTTGTCGATAAAGCTTTCGCCCTTTAAGGGGGTGGATGTTATTTTTTCAAATCCCCGTGTGTTCCTGATGGCTGTTTTTGTAGCTTTGACGGCTGTGGCGGGAGGGGCGCTTATACTGTTGAGTATAACTGAGAAGAACGCCACGTTGGCATCGTTTATCGAGATATCATATCCGCTGTTCGTTTTTATTTTCTCGATGATTTTCTTCAAGGATGTGCAATTGAATATGGGGACGGCGCTTGGCGCATGTCTGATCATGGCGGGCATAGCCACGATTTATTTTAAAGGATGAAATGATGTCGAATCTGATGAAGAACAAGCGTGGTTTGATTATGGGCGTTGCAAACGATCATTCGATTGCTTGGGGCATGGCTAAGGCCTTGCGGGGGCAGGGGGCGGAGCTGGCCTTCACGTACCAAGGTGAGGCTTTGAAGAAACGTGTTGAGCCGTTGGCGCAGGAAGCGGGCTCGGATTTCATTCTCGATTGCGATGTTTCCAACGAATCCCAGGTTGATGCTGTGTTTTCTGCAATTGAGAGACGCTGGGGAAGTCTTGATTTTCTGGTTCATGCGGTGGCCTATTCCAACAAGGAAGAGTTGAAAGGGCGCTATGTTGATACAACGCTCGAGAATTTTCTTAATACCATGCATATCTCCTGTTACTCTTTCACGTCAGTGATGCGGAGGGCGGCACCTCTGATGAAGGATGGCGGCTCTGCGATTACTCTTAGCTACTATGGTGCCGAGAAAGTGATGCCGAATTACAATATCATGGGCGTGGCCAAGGCGGCGCTGGAGGCTTCTACCCGTTATCTGGCAGCGGATCTCGGCCCGCAGGGTATTCGTGTCAATGCCGTATCTGCAGGGCCGATGCGTACTCTGGCCGGTTCCGCCATTGGCAGCGCCCGTGTGACATACAAATACAATCTGCTGACTGCGCCATTGCGTCGTGCCGTAGAGCTCGAGGAGTTGGGGGGCACGGCAATCTACCTGCTTTCATCTCTTGGGGGCGCTGTAACCGGGGAAACCCATTATGTCGATTGTGGATTTAACGCATTGGGTATGCCTCAGAACCTGAGCGAGGTTCTGGAGGTTATGGGCGGGAATGGCAAGGAATAATTTCTATCGGAGAGGCCCTGTCTTTAATCATCAAACTCTCCAGTTTGAATAATTTTAGGGATGATGTTTTAATATTTTATCAATTATTAACTGTTGCGTTTGGCGTGCCGATCTTGTTTATCAGCCATCCGCTGATCTGCCACAGGGCATAGGTGGTGATAATGGCCAGATAGCCGTCAACGGCGTAATGCCATGCCAGATAGACAGATCCCAGCATAATAAAAACGAAAAACAGACAGAAGCCGCGCTCGTATTTATTCTTAAGGCCGATGGCAAGAAGCCAGAACAGGAAGGCTGAAGTGACATGGATGCTGGGCATCGCGGAAATGCCGCCGCCCATCATCGACTCACCCTTGATGGAGGCGTTCCAGACCATATTTTGTGTGCTGACGGCAAATATCCTGAAATATTCATTGGCATGATTCAGGTGCCCCATCAACTCGCTGTAATAGGAATTACCGGTCAGGCGCTCAAGAAAGCAGGGCCCTGCCGAAGAGAAGATGATTGCCAGCAAAGTGCCGTTGATAATCCAGGTCAGGAAGAATGCGTAAAAAAACTGCATCCTGACACGTGGATTGGCCAGACTGAAGAGTTGCCAGTACAGCGCCGCGAAGACTGTGACCAGCCATACGTTATAATTCAGGTTGACAAGGAAAGTTAGTGGTGGCGGAGAAAATACAGGATGCAATATCCGCCACGGATCGATGCCGAAGTGGAGCCAGCGATCCAAGGCAGAAAATTCTTCGTCCCATGAGAAGGGATTAATCCCAGGAATCATCTGTTTCATGCTGGTGAATGCCGAGAAGAAGAAGACAAATCCGATAAAGATAGGCGCCGCGCGTATATAGCGTTCAAGATTGAGCGGCCCGGCGCGCCAGTCGTCCCAGATAAACTTGAACAATTTGCGCGGGCGGATCACGATCATGATATAAAAAATGCGCAGGCAAAGGTAAAAGAAATACACCAGCCCCAGAAATGTGGTCATCACGACGCAGCGTTCCATGTACATTAGGGGGTGAAAGCGGTCACCTTGCCCATAAAGATGGGCGACCAGACCGCAGGTTGCGACATAAACCGCAACCATCAGCAGGAAGATATATTCAGAGCGATGAAAAGGCAGAAAACGCAAGGTGGAATGACCTTTCTTATCATATTGATTCTATGAAAAAAAACAGGCCGTTGCAACTATGGCAACGGCCTGTCTTGAATGTATAGAGGGGGGGTTATTTTTTCAGCAGGTCGCGTATTTCCTCCAGCAAGGCTTCCTGACGCGGCGGAGCGGAGGGTGTGGCAGGGGTTTCGTTTTGCTTGCGTTTTAATTTATTCATCACTTTTATGATGATAAACATAGCCCAAGCCACAATAATGAAGTTGACCAGCGTCTGGATAAACAGGCCGTAATTCAGCGTTACGGCATCCATGCCTTCGGAGGATTCAATCATTGTCCATTTCAGCTTGCTGAAATCAACCTTACCAAGAACAACGCCGATCGGGGGCATGATAATATCTTTAACAAGAGAGTTGGTGATATTGCCGAAAGCGGTGCCGATGACGATGCCAACCGCGAGGTCGATAACGTTGCCGCGCATCGCAAACTCACGGAATTCATGAAGGATTTTCATTTTTTTCTTCCTTGAAGTTTAGTGAACAGTGAGAATGGCGTCTTTGATAATGTCGGGGACATCGGTAAACACGCCGTCTACGCCCCATGACTGCAGCGTGCGGAAGCGCTGCGGGTCGTTGATCGTATAAGCCAGTATGGGTTTACCGTAATCAATGATATCTTCGACTTGCTCACGCGTGACCAGATTTCCGTTGACGTTGATTGTGGCAACCTCAAGGTATTCCGCCAGATCTTTCCAATTGGGGATCCATTCATCGTCAAGCAGCAATCCGCGAGGCCATTCCGCCGCCATATCTTTGGTGACCTCAAGGCTGACATGCTGGAAGCTTGATATCAGCAATTTATCCGGGTCGTCCCAGTAGCGCGAAAGGATATCCAGCGCGGCTTCGGCTGTCTGCACTTCGCGGCCGGGGCAGGGCTTTATTTCAAGGTTAAGGCCCAGGTCAAGATCAATCAGCAATTCAAGCATTTCTTCCAGAGTGGGGATCTTGATTCCTGAAAAACCGTCGGAAAACCAGCTTCCGGCCTCAAGTTGCTTTATATCTTCATAAAGTGTGTCAGCCACAAGACCAGAGCCATTGGTGGTGCGATCAAGTTCGTCGTCGTGGAAGATGATGGCGACATCGTCCTTCGTCAGTTTGACATCCAGTTCGACCCATGTCGCTCCGAGATCGGCCGCTGTCTTCACCGATTCCAGCGTGTTTTCAGGGGCATAACCACAAGCGCCGCGATGGCCGATAATTTTGGGGAGTTTGAGGGGCATGATGACTTTCTAAAGAAGAAACCCGAAGAAAGGCTGTGGGCGCAATCTTCGGGTTTTTATCGTTCATTCCAAACTAAATCGCTTCGCGTTCTTCACGTTCGCCGCGAGATGGTTTCTCTTTCGCAGGCAGAATTTCTCCCGTTTCCTGATTGACGCGCTTCATCGATAGTTTGATTTTGCCGCGATCATCGAAGCCGACGAGCAAAGCTTTCACTATGTCGCCTTCCTTGACCACATCTGTCGTCTTGGCAACGCGCTGGTCGGCCAGTTCAGAAATGTGAACGAGGCCGTCCTTACCCGGCATGAAATTCACGAAGGCGCCGAAATCTGTGGTTTTGACGACTTTGCCGTCATAAACAACGCCCACTTCCGGTTCATCCGTGATGCCCTTGATGATTTTAATGGCTTCGTCGATCGATTTGAGGTCGGTTGCGGCCACTTTAACGGTGCCGTCGTCCTCAATGTCGATTTTTGTGCCGGTCTTTTCAATGATTTCACGAATGACTTTACCGCCTGTGCCGATGACGTCACGGATTTTGTCTTTCGGAATAATCAGTGTGGCGATCTGCGGAGCAAACTCGCTCAATTCCTGACGGGCCGAGGTGATCGCCTTCGCCATTTCACCAAGGATATGCAGGCGGCCTTCACGGGCTTGTTTGACGGCGATGGTCATGATTTCTTCGGTGATCGAGGTGATCTTGATGTCCATCTGCAGAGCGGTGATGCCTTTCTCTGTTCCGGCTACCTTGAAATCCATGTCGCCAAGGTGATCTTCGTCGCCAAGGATGTCCGAGATAACGGCAAAATCCTTGCCTTCCTTGATCAGGCCCATCGCAATACCCGCAATCGGGCGGGCCAGCGGGACGCCGGCGTCCATTAACGACAGCGAGGTGCCGCAAACGGTAGCCATGGAGGAAGAGCCGTTTGACTCGGTGATTTCTGAAACCGTACGGATGGTGTAGGGGAAATCTTCCGGTTTCGGCAGCAGCGGATTGATTGCACGCCATGCCAGTTTGCCGTGTCCTATTTCGCGGCGGCCCGGCGACCCCATGCGGCCGCATTCGCCGACTGAGAACGGTGGGAAATTGTAATGCAGCATGAAACGCTGCTTGTATTCACCTGTCAGTGCGTCGATGATCTGCTCGTCCTGACCCGTGCCCAGAGTGGTCACGACCATCGCCTGCGTTTCGCCGCGTGTAAACAGGGCGGAGCCGTGCGTACGCGGCAGGACGCCGACTTCGGAAATGATCGGGCGTACGGTTTTAGTGTCGCGGCCATCGATGCGGCGGCCTTCCTTGATGATACGGCCACGAACAACAGCCGATTCCAGCAGGAAGAAGGCGTTGCCGACGGCTTCCTTGCTGACATCCTCGCTGCTGAATTCGACGACAGCCTTTTCGCGGATAGCGCCGACTTTTTCCTGACGGGTTTGCTTGACCGGCTCAAGGTAGGCCTGGGCCAGCTCGGTTTCGTATTTGGCTTTGAGGTTTTTGGTCATCTCGGCGATATGAGCCGGGGTTTCCGGCACCGGCCAAGGATCTTTGGCGGCCATTTCAGCAAGGCCGATAATACCGTCAATCGCGGATTGGAAAGCGTTCCAGCCGAACATTACGGCCCCAAGCATCACTTCCTCGGAAAGCTCATGAGCTTCGGATTCAACCATCAGCACGCCTTCTTTCGTTCCGGCCACGACCAAATCCAGTTCTGATTTTTCCGCTTCCTGAATGGTGGGGTTCAGAACATACTTGCCGTCGATATAGCCAACGCGAGCGCCGCCAATCGGCCCCATGAACGGGATACCGGAAATCGTCAGGGCGGCGGAGCAGCCGATCATGGCAATGATATCAGCGGGTGTTTCCAGATCGTGCGACATCACGGTGGCGATTACCTGAACCTCATTGAGGAAGTTCTCAGGGAATAGCGGGCGGATCGGGCGGTCGATCAGGCGGGATGTCAGCGTTTCAAACTCGCTCGGGCGAGCCTCGCGTTTGAAAAAGCCGCCCGGTATTTTACCGGCGGCATAGGTTTTTTCCTGATAGTGCACGGACAGCGGAAAAAAATCCTGGCCTTCTTTGATGCTGCGCGCGCCGACTACGGTGCACAGAACGGTGGTGCCGCCCATGCTCGCCATGACAGCGCCGTCGGCTTGGCGGGCAATTTTCCCGGTTTCTAAAGTGACGGTTTTTCCACCGAAATCGAATTCCTTGCGATAGACTTTAAACATTGATGTTCCTTTCATAGAACAGTAGACACCACCCATGGCTCCAAGGCTCAATCGGGTGATAGTTTTCAGATAGACGCTTTATGCGCGGGGGGAGGGATACGGTGGACGATTAAACCCAGGCATACTGGGCTTAACAGTCAACCGGAACACTGCCTCCGTGCCCTTGCGCCGACATGTGTTTTAATGCCATTATCTGTCTGCAAAGTCAAAGAAAATACAGGATATATCAATGAACTATCTCGTTCTTATGCGTCATGGTCAGTCCCAATGGAATCTGGAAAACAGATTTACGGGGTTCCATAATATTGACCTCAGTGACCAGGGCCGTACCGAGGCCAAAGCTGCCGGCCAGCGTCTGAAAGCTGCCGGAATTAAATTTGATCAGGTTTTTACCAGCACCCTGCAACGGGCCTATAACACGGCTGAAATTGCCCTTAAGGAATGCGGGCAGGAGGCTTTGTTCACAAGCGCGATCCGGCATGACGATTTACGCGAACGCGACTATGGCGACCTCACGGGGTTGAACAAGGACGAAACCAAACAGAAATACGGGGAAGAGCAGGTGCATATCTGGCGTCGCTCCTACGATGTTCAGCCGCCGGGCGGCGAGAGCCTTAAGGATGTGGTTGAAAATCGTGTCCGCCCGTATTTCACCCGTGAAATCTTGCCGCTTCTCGCAAGGGGGAAGAACGTGCTGATCTCGGCGCATGGCAATTCCCTGCGAGGTATCCTGATCGTGCTAGGCGCGGAAACGCCTGAAACTATCAACAAGGCGGAAATCCCAACGGGCTCTCCGCTGGTTTTTGAGATGGAGAATGGCAAGATACTGAAACGTTACTATCTGGAAGATCAGAAGGCCGCTTAGGCGCTATTCCATTTTCAGGCAGGTTTTGCCAGCCGTCCATATTCGCTGATCAACCAGATCGGCGGCTGGGCTGGGGGCATCGGCTTTCAGGTCGCCGTTTTTGTTTATCCTGTCAAGGCGCGCTGACAAATCAGCACGATTCAGGTCATCGGCCCATCCTCTTTGCGACATTTTGAGAAAAACACAACTGGCGCTGACCCGTCCGAACGATACCGCTGGATCTGCAAGAACGCGGGCTTCTTTCTTTCTCTCTGTTTCTGCGCTTTTAGCGTGTGCAGCGGCATTATTGTTGTTACCGGATATAACTATCCAGTACCAGAGCGGGAAGTAATTGTTGGTGTATGGCTCGGTTTTTGCTGTATGTCTGCCAAAGGTGTATTGCCCTCCACTGCTGAAGCCGCCACCCATGCTGTAACCGCCGCCGCCCCCGGGGCCGCGTCCTCCGTTATGATTGCTTATGGTATAGCGCGGCCCTGCGGTGCGAGATCCGGCGGCGATGGCACGTTGGCTGGCTTGCAAGCTTGCCGCACGAGAAGCGTTGTTAGCCGCTGCGACTCTTGCGTTGGCGGCGGCGGCAGAACGTGCCGCGCCGGCGCTTGCAGAAGATGATCCTCCACCGCGCGCGCCACCCGCGGAGTTGGCCCCTCTGGCAAAAGCATCGCCTATGCCAAGACTTATAACCCCTGCCGTTATGAGCGTGGATAGTACGCAGGATAGGTTCTTTTTAAGTTTGGTCGTGGCGTTCATCTAAAAAGCTTTCAAAAGTTCCTGATTTTTAGGGTTTCAGCGCTTTCATGCCTTCCGTAATCGCACCATCGATCTCTTCACGGTTTTCCGTAGCGATTACTTGCATCCCGTTAATAGAAACGCGCCTGATTGTCACATCGTTCACCTGCAGCTCCAGCCTTGTTTCGCCGGAAAGGTTAGTTACAGAAGTGAATTTGTCAGCGAGGATAATTTTATCCATGCCGTTGGTCACTATAACTGTATAGGGAGCCGTCTGCACTGCACGAGAATATATTTCGGCGTTATTCTGATTTTTGGGATCAAAATATAATGTGTCACTGAGACATCCCGCTCCGCCGCTGACATATGTCGGCTTGCGGTTCCCTTGGTATTTCCCTTCGGTGTAGCCATACGAGCTGGAGAAGCCTACGCTATCTGTAGGCTTTTCCTGAATAGTCTTATTGCCATTATAATCGTAGCAGGTGAGTGTCCGATCCGGCGCTGCAAGGGGGCTAAGGCCAGTTTTCTGGATATCTTCAGCATCTGGTTCGCCACAAGCCGCTAGAAACGCAGCCAGTGTCGAAACTGCTATGGCATTGAGAACTGACTTTTTCATGTTTTAAAATCTTTCTCTAAAGAATAAGGGCGCTTGTTAGTTAACATAATGTACGCCTTTCAGGCAAGAAAATTCGGAAACGCTAAATTCTGGGCGTCAGGATCATTTCCCGGCTGTCTTTTTTGTAGCCGTTGATGGCAAATCCTTGTGCCAGAAGTTCTTTTTGCGTCTGCCAATCTGCAGCCGGGCAGAGTACGGAGTTCTCGGCGGCATGGTTAAAGCGTTGGCTGAGCCGCTTCGTCATCACTTGGTGAATATGACTTTGCATGTTGTAAAGCCAGGCGCCGTCGTCCGGATCTTGACCGATGCTGGTGATTTCAAGACCTTCGTCAAGAAATACGCTCCAACTGGCGACGTTTCTAACTTCCACTTCGGAAAGGACATGTTTCCGCCGCACCATATAGCTATGGTTGATCCATGCGTGCACCATTTCATGCATCAGGCGATTTCCGCGGTAGGCGGGTAAGACGGTAACGGCCTGCAGGACGGAGGATCTTGCTGGCAAAGGCTCGTCAGCCATATCTGTCATGCCGCTTTCCGGTTTGGCCCTGGTCGGATAGGTTGCTATTGCCTTGGCTATAAGCTGCCTTCCTTGCAATATTCCTATGACTTTATGCGGGCTGGTCTTTTTGAAGAGCCTGGCGAAATACTCCGGCGACTTGGGCAGAAGAAAGGGTTTTTCATCATCCGAAAGAGCATCCTGTACCGTTTTATGGAGGTCAATGACCTGATCCAGATGACTGCTATCAAGCTGAAGAATCTCATATTGCTGATTTGTGGTTCTAAGATGGCCTGAATAAAGAGGCGCTTTCTTAGTCTGGCTCTGGGCGAGAAATTTTTTCATTTGTGTTATCCCTGATGTTTTTCATGAGAGCAAAGGCTGGTTCGACCGCCGGGCCTGCCATCAGGGATGTCCAAGAAAGTTACAGAGATTAAGGAAGGGTCTAAACCGCTGAAATCGCCGGGCCTGACTGGCAGGGGCGGTTCAGTCGTCGCGAACGGGCGCGGTAATGTTTCCGTGGTAAGCTCATGCTGTCATGGTAACCATAAACCGCTTGGGCTGTGCAATAAAAATTCTCTGTATTGACGGTTTTGGTCAGGGCTGGGGGGCAGGTTCGAACCGTTCATGATTGACGATTGCCGTATCACCTTCGATGTCGGTCGTCACGATCAGGCAGCATCCCGCCCGGTCGAGGCATGTATAGGTGTTACCGACGGTCAGGGCGTAATGCTGTGAAAGATATCCGTCCGGTTTTTGTATCAGGCGCACGCAAGCGCCGCGTTGGAAGGCTGGGTTCATGATATTTGGGGTTCCCTGATCGACTCAGATTTGTTGATGACGTAAATCAGCTCTGCCTCTTTTGGCTGTGGCTCGTGTGCCTCGATAGAGTTTGTCATCAGTGCCGACATCACCAGATAGGGTATGTAACAAGAGGCAAACCCTATGAATCCCCCGATCGTTGCCGCAGCCTTTCTGGTTTCCATGCTGGAAAGAGCGGGTTTGCGGCGGGCGGTATTCACCAGTGCGTCGATGCTCAGGCCAACGCCACCGCCCAGATAACGCCCAGTGCTTATCCCTACCGCCGTGACGCCTGTCAGTAAGGCCAGCATCCCGCTTACAGGGGCTATATCAGCCGCACTGTAGGCTCCCCAGTTTTCGTAGACGCGCATGGCCAGAGGCGCTGCATAAAATGTACCACTGATGGCGATGTCCCGACCGATTTTCTTCAGCATCGATCGTGCGTTAAACAGCGATCTAAGCGTTGTTTTCTCTGGAGGTGTTGTGCCCATGAAGGATCTGCGCCTGTTTGCCTTTTGTTCTTTATATTCGTTATGAATATGGCATGGCTGGCGTTGTCTGCCAATAAAAAAGGCAGCCAACAGGCTGCCTTTTGGGGTGATCTGTTTTGATCAACGACGAATGTTCAGGCGTTTGATCAGTTCCTGATAACGGGCCTCATCAACACGCTTCACGTAGTCCAGAAGCTTGCGGCGACGCGCAACCATGGTCAGAAGGCCGCGGCGGCTCGATACATCTTTGTGATGGCCTTGCATATGCAGGGACAGGCTGTTAATACGCTCGGTCAGAAGGGCTACTTGCACTTCCGGCGAACCTGTATCACCCGGTTTGGTTGCGTATTCTTTAACCAATTCTACTTTGCGTTCTGCTGTAATCGACATCGTTTTCTCCTATCAGTTCCAGAGGTTTAAAACGCGCACGGGGTGAATATGCGGGCCCTCCACAGCCACCAGCGCCACTGGCGTTCCATGCAGAACGGCGAGGGCGGTATCTCCTGCTTGCCAATCGATTCCGGCCTTGTTCAGGCGTTCGAGATCGGGGCGGGCGACAAAGGTGAGCGGTTGGCCGTTTTTCAGCCGTGCGGCTTCCTGCGCATTCAAGGCCAGTGCCGGGATATCGGCCAGCACGGTCTCTACAGGAAGCAACGCTTCTTCAAGGCGCGCACTATCGGCCAATTCCTCAAGTTTTTCAAGGGAAATCGCATTTTTCTGTGTCAGCGGGCCGACCGCCTCCCGCCTGAGGTTGCGGATATGCCCGACCGTGCCGAGGGCTTTTGCCATATCGCGAACAAGCGAGCGCATATAGGTGCCTTTACCGCAGACGGCGCGAAAATAAGGATTTTTATCAGTAAAATCAGTTAGCTCAAGGCTTTCTATGTAAACGGGGCGGGGGTCGAGGATAACCTCTTCTCCATCGCGGGCCAGATCATAAGCTCTTTCTCCCTCCACTTTGATAGCTGAAAAACGAGGAGGAATTTGACTGATCTCTCCGGTAAACCGGGGCAGGATGGCCTCAATCTGCGCCCGCGAAGGGCGCACGGGCGAGGTGGCTATGATGCTGCCCTCGGCATCGTCCGTGTCGCGCTCCTCGCCCCAACAGGCGGAAAAGGTATAAATTTTGATATGATCCTGACAGTACGGGATAGTCTTGGTGGCTTCACCCAAGGCTATTGGCAGAACGCCGGTCGCCAGCGGGTCGAGCGTGCCGCCATGGCCGACCTTCTGGGCATCGAACAAACGACGCACCTTGCCCACGGCTTGCGTGGAACCCAGCCCTTGCGGCTTGTCGAGATTGATCCAGCCGTTGACAATGCGGCCTTTTTTACTGCGTCCCATGGTTACTCGGCGGAGGATTTGGGAAGGTTGCGCAGTATGTCCTCGATGCGTCCGGCTTTATCAAAACGATCATCGACAACAAAACGCACTTTGGGGGTGAATTTCATTTTTATCTGGCGATTGATATCTTGCTGGAACATATGTGCGGTTTCGTTGAGCGCTGCAAGAACAAGGTCAATATCCTGTCCTGTGATCATCGATGTATAAGCTGTGGCGTGTTTCATATCAGGTGAAACACGAACCTCGGCAACCGTGATTTGACCGGTTTTATCAAAAAGCAGGGGATCGCTGAATTTTCCGCGCTGCAGGGTCTGTGCGATGATGTGGCGCAGTTGTTCGCCGACCCTGAGCTGTCTTTGCGATGGCGTTGTCGTCATATCAGGCGATCGAACGCGCTTCCGAAATGACGTCATAGCATTCGATGATGTCACCTTCTTTGATGTCATCATAGCTTTCGAACGCCATACCGCATTCCGTACCTTCGCGCACTTCTTTGACTTCGTCTTTCATACGTTTCAGGGTCTTCAGCATACCTTCATGGATAACAACGTTATCACGCAGCAGACGCACTTTCGAGCCGCGCTTGACCATGCCGATGGTAACCATGCAGCCAGCCACTTTCCCCACTTTAGAAATATTGAAGACCTGGCGGATTTCCGCCTGCCCCAGATATTCCTCGCGGATGCTCGGGGAGAGGAGGCCTGAGAGCATGCCCTTCACGTCGTCAATGACGTTATAGATGATGTTGTAGTAACGCATGTTGACGGCGTTCCGTTCGGCCAGTTCGCGGGCCTGCGCATTGGCGCGAACATTGAAGCCGACGATCAGGCCCTTCGAAGCATTCGCCAGAATGACATCAGACTCGGTAATTGCGCCCACGCCGGAGTGCAATACGCGCACGGCAACTTCGGGGTTTTCTTCCTCGATCTTGCGCAAGGAGCCGATAATGGCCTCAACCGAACCATGAACGTCGCCCTTGATGACGACGGCGAGTTCTTTCTTGGCGTCACGGCTGGCAGCCAACAGGTTGTCAAAGCGGGACTTGCCGTCACCTGCCATCTTGACGTTGGCGGCCTCACGTTTTTTGCGCTGGCGGTATTCGCTGATGTCTCGGGCCTTGGCCTCGTCGCCGACGACGACCAGTGTGTCGCCGGCTTCAGGGGCGCCCTGCAGACCCAGCACCTCAACCGGCTGTCCGGGGATGGCGGACTGCACTTGCTCGCCGCGATCGTTCATCATCGCGCGGACGCGGCCCCATTCGGCCCCAACGACAAATATGTCGCCAACCTTAAGAGTGCCGTTCTGTACCAGAACCGTAGCCACGTGCCCACGCCCGACTTCCAGCTTGGCTTCGACAACGGTGCCGTGGGCCTCACGATTCGGGTTTGATTTCAGGTCAAGAACCTCTGCCTGCAGAAGAATTGCCTCTTCCAGCTTGTCGAGATTGATTTTCTTCTTGGCCGAAAGCTCAACGCATAGCGTTTCGCCGCTCAATTCCTCGACGATGATTTCATGCTGAAGCAGGTCTTGTTTGACCCGCATCGGGTTGGCATCTGGCAGATCGATTTTATTGACCGCAACGATAATAGGCACCTTGGCGGCCTTGGCGTGGTTAATCGCCTCAATAGTTTGCGGCATGATGCTATCATTTGCTGCAACAACCAGCACGACGATGTCTGTAATATTCGCGCCGCGGGCACGCATTTCGGTAAAAGCGGCGTGACCCGGCGTATCAAGGAAGGTGATTTTCTTCCCGGAGGGCATACTGACCTGATAGGCGCCGATGTGCTGGGTAATGCCGCCAGCCTCGCCAGAAACGACATTTGTCGAGCGCAGGGCGTCAAGTAGCGATGTCTTGCCGTGGTCGACGTGACCCATGATCGTCACGACCGGCGGCCGCGGCAGCAAATCGGCATCCTTGTCCTCTATGCCTTCAATACCGATCTCAATATCGGAGTCTGTGACACGCTTGATCTTGTGGCCGAATTCCAGGATCAGGAGCTCGGCGGTATCGGCGTCGATAGATTGCGTGACAGTGGCCATCACACCCATTTTCATCAAGGCCTTGACCAGATCGCCGGCACGTTCAGCCATTCGGTTCGATAGTTCCTGAACCGTAATGGTTTCCGGCACGATCACTTCGCGTGATTGCTTTGTTTGCTCTTGTGAAGATTTCATGCTCATACGCGCCTTTTCACGGGCACGGCGAACGGAGGCCAGAGAGCGACCGCGATCCTGATCGAAATCTTCGTTCATGACCTTGGTAACGGTCAGGCGACCGCCACGGCGGACATCGTCATTATTGGTTTTCTTGGGAGCTGCAGGTTGATGCTGGCGTTTCATGCGGCTGCGGTAGCTCTCTTCTTCTTCCTCATCCTCGGCCCCGAGAGCGCCGCCAGCGCGACGGCCCGCGGGGAATGATGCGGGAGCCGCAGGGGTGCGGGAAGGGCCAAAATTGTTGTTCGGAAGAGGCCGGGTTTCAACTTCCCGGGAAGCGCGCTGTTTTTGCTCTTCGGCTTCGATTTGCTGAAGCTCTTCGAGTTCCTTGCGGCGCAATTCTTCTTCGCGGGAAAGCGTAGGCTTCTCCGGTTCAGGTTCTCCGGCTTCGCGCGGGCGGGCAGCTTCTTCCGCTTTGCGGCGGCGGGCTTCCTCGTCGGCGAGTTGGAGGGCACGAATACGGGCTTCGCGCTCTTCTGATGTTAGTTGATGCACTTCGGCACTGGCACCTGTCTGCTGAAGATCAGACTCTTCGTCTGTGCCCTTGCCTTCGGGGCCTCCCGCACGCTTGCGGCGAACTTCCACGGAGACAGTTTTACCGCGCCCCTGCGAGAGGCTCTGGCGGATTTGCGTTCCGCCGGAGCCGCCTGCTGCGGCGGTTGCCCCACCTTTGAGGCTCAAAGTCCCTTTGCCACCCAGGCTCAAGGTCTTTTTCTCTTCGGTTTTGGTTTCTTTGTCTTTTGCTTCAGTCATTTTAGGCCTTTTCAAATGTCAGGCGTTTTCAGGTCGATAACGTTTACACAGCCATCAACCATTCGTTCCGGTTTGAGCGCTATCGTCGTCCTTAAACCAGTCGGCGCGGGCGGCCATGATCAGTTCGTTGGCGACAGACATGGTCATATCCGTGCCCAGAATCTCGACCAGTTCGTCGGCGGCGAGATCGGCGAGGTCGTCTTTCGACTTCACGCCAGCTTCACCCAGTTTTACGACCTGCTGGGTTGTCAGGCCTTCAAAGGCGGCTAGATCCTGCTGGATCCCCAGTTCTTTCTGTTGGGCTTGCAATTTCTTCTCGACTTCCTCAAGCCATGCAATCGCGCGATTTTGCAATTCGGTTGACACGTCTTCGGTAAAGCCTTCGATAGTATTCAATTCACTGAGTTCAGCTTCGGCGATTTCTTCGACCTTGGTGAAACCTTCCGCGACCAGCAGGTGCGCGATGACTTCGTCAACGTCCAGCGCCTCCATAAACAAGGAAGAACGCGTTTTGAATTCTTCGGCGCGGCGGGCCGATTCCTCAGCTTCAGTCAGGATGTCGATATCCCAGCCGGTCAGCATGGATGCCAGGCGCACGTTCTGGCCGCGGCGGCCGATGGCAAGCGAGAGTTGCTCTTCCGGCACCACCACTTCCATGCGTTTTTTCTCTTCGTCGAGAACGACTTTGGAGACTTCTGCCGGAGCCAGCGCGTTGACGGTGAATGTCGGCGTGTCGTTTGACCAAGGCACGATGTCGATTTTTTCGCCCTGCAGTTCGCCGACAACAGCCTGAACGCGCGAACCGCGCATACCCACACAGGCGCCCACCGGATCAATGCCGTTGTCGCGGGAATAGACGGCGATTTTGGCGCGGCTGCCCGGGTCGCGGGCGACGGCCTTGATTTCGATGACACCATCATAAATTTCCGGTACTTCCTGCATGAAAAGCTTGGCCATGAATTCCGGGCGGGCGCGGGACAGGAAGATTTGCGGGCCGCGAATTTCCTGACGGACATCGTAAATGACGGCGCGCACGCGGTCGCCGGTTTTGAAATGCTCGCGTGGCAGGGTTTCGTCGCGGCGCATCAGAGCTTCGGCGCGGCCGCCGATGTCTACAGTAACGTTACCAAACTCAACGCGTTTGATAACGCCATTAATGATTTCGCCAGCGCGATCCTTGAATTCTTCGTACTGCTTGGCGCGCTCGGCTTCACGCACCTTTTGCATGATGACCTGCTTTGCGGTTTGCGCCGCGATACGCCCAAAATCGAGCGGCGGCAGGTTATCGATCAGAAATTCCCCGATTGCCGCGTCTTTTTTGATACGTTTGGCCTCGGCCAGCGTCAACTGGCGGGTTTCATCTTCCAGAACTTCCACGACTTCGCGGTAGCGTTTCAGCTCGATCGCGCCGGAGCGGCGGTCGATATGGGCGCGAATGTCATGATCGTGGCCATATTTGGAACGGCCGGCCTTTTGAATGGCCTCCTCCATGGCGGCAAGAACGATTTCGCGTTCAATATTTTTTTCACGGGCTACAGCATCAGCGACTTGCAGAAGTTCCATGGTTTTTTCCTTTATTCTCCGGTCTATGCGTCGTTGTTAGAGGTTTGAGTTGCAGTATCGGGCTCAGTCGTATCAGGCACTTCGGGTTGGGGTTTGCTAGCGGCAATCAGCGCATCGGTCAATACCAGACGGGCTTTGGCCACATTGCCAAAGGGCAGTGTTACAAGGCCTTTATCGGGCATGTCGAGGCTGATTTGCTCGCCTTCAATGCCGCGCAGGATGCCGCGAAAGCGTTTTTGGCCGTCCTGCGGGAATTCCAGCTCGATTTTGGCTTCAAAGCCTGAAAAATCGGCAAAATCATGAGGTGAAATCAAAAGGCGGTCAATGCCGGGGGAACTCACTTCAAGGCGGTAGGCGCTCTTGACCGGGTCTTCAACATCCATCAGGGCCGATAGTTCGCGGCTTAAGCGCGTGCAATCATCCAGCGGCAGACGACGTGTAGCCGGGTTCTCGGCAATCACCTGTACATTCTGGGCGCCGCCTTCGCCAGTAATGCGCACACACACCAGGCGCAGACCGAGGCTTTCGGCCACCGGGGTGGCCAGATCGGCTATTTTGCGTTCCATCGGCGTGACTTTCATGGGCGGCCTTCGTTTCCTCTAAAATCTGTAAGCCCTTGTCAGATAACAAAAAAGGCGGGCCGCAAAGCCCACCATTCATATTACTGAACGATAATGTTACGCGAACTATAATAACAACCCGGGGAAAAAGCAAGGCTTTTTCCCCGGGTAAGATCATTTGTAATGCAGTCCTATTTCTGACATGTACACGGATAGTGCGTATACATGCTTGGCGAAGTCTCTACCCAACAGGAAGCGCTGTTCCCCTTTTGAGCGCAGGTGCAGGGGTCGTCCTTTTTGGGGCCGAGTTTCGAGGCGACTTCGCCACCGGAAGCTCCGCCAGTGGCCTTCCAGAGGAAGGTTGACGGTGTACAGATGGCGCTGTCCGTGGGGCCCACCCCCTTGTAGGCGGGGCCGGGGACGCAGTCTCCGTTTATGTCAACTATATATTTGAAATACCATTTTTCAGGGCGTGTTTCATCCTCGCAGGTGGCATCGCAGACGGGGTTGTTATAGGCGAAATGTTCGGTCGCTGTATCGCATGAACAACCGCTGGTGTCCCAACCTGTGTGCTTCCATTTACATTGGCCGGCTGTGCCGTCAAATGTAAGTATTTTGTATGCCAAGCCTGTAAAGGTCGAAAAACCGGGCACAGTGTTGCAAGCATAGGGGGTTGCATCCGTTTTTGTGCCGCCATTCGTGGTGCCTTCCAAGGCGGGATCGCAGGCACAGGTATTGGTGTTCGATGGCTCCCAATTGCACACATTGTTGGCATTATTGAACACAAATGTAGTGTTGTTTGCTCCGGTGTTGTAACCAACGCCGCAGGCAAGATTTATGTCAGCCGGTTGCGGTGAAACGGGGCCGGGGCAGGCACAAGCTGTATAGTCAACAGCGCCTGTATAGACCCATTGGCAATTAAAGGCGTTCCACGCTTGCTGGGCCAAGGCGGCGTTGCCGCTGGGCGAGTCGCCGGGGCAGGCAAAATTCACCCATTGCGGATCCGTGCTCGGCGGCACAACGCAGTTGCATATGCCTGATGCTGTGGCAGGAACATATTTCCAGACGCCGTTATTACAGTAAAAATAAGCTTTTCTGGGGTTTGTGGCATAGCTGGCAGGGTCTGTTGCCCACTTGTAGGCACCGTGCCCGCTATTGGGCATGGCAATCGGATTGGTTTGCGGCACCTGGTTGCTTTCCTTCAGGTCAGGAGCCAGAGGAGCCCCTGAACAAACCTGAACCGACAAGCTATTACAGGCTCCCAAAGGTATTGCCGAGCAAATGGGAGCGCCGAACGCGTCGATTCCAGTGAGAACCGGGAATGCATTGTTCGGGCAATAAAGACGCACGTCATCGCAAATAGGGGCGTTGTTTGCGATCCCTGTCATGAATTTGTTGGGAGGACAGCTCATGCCTTCCGCTACAGAGCCGCCCAGAATTCTAGGGTCAAAGCAATTCAATCCGCTCTGGTCGCAGAATTGCTGAGCCTGAATGGAGTTTTCAGCGCGCAGGCCGCCGGTATGAGCTATAGCCCCTGTTCCTGAGTTGTTGTCATGATCATACATGATCGTGCTTTGTGGAATTACCAGAGCATCCGCCAACGTCGCGGCAGGGTTATTCGAATCTATACCGACACCGTCTTCGACAATGGCTTCGATATTCTGGGTGTCGGCTGCCGTTCTCATCCATTTCGGCGATGATTGTTCGATAAAGTAATCAATGACATCGTCAAACTGGTTGATCGAGCCATCGCTGCGATAATCAGCCGCAAAAATTGCCAGAGGCGGGTTTGCCGGAAGAATGGGGGGAAGAGTGATTGATGAGGGATCGAAGACAAAGCAGTTTTCGGCATCCAGAGTGATCCCGCCGCATTCTTCGACCATGGCCCCGGTGTTTGAATAACCCCCCATTTGGTTGGGGCCGTGGCTTACGACCACAAACGGCGCTGAGCCGGGGGGGTCAACAAGGCTTTCTCCCTGGGCATTCACCAAATGAATGGCTCCGTTATGGGGATCGAATGATCCCGGCGTCGTCATGCTTTCGGTGACCGCATAAAGAATACGCGACCCATAGGCATCGTAAGTGTATTTTTCGTCGATTTGAAGCAGACGGAAAGGGATAGCACCAATAACAACGCGGACATTCGGTATAGATGCGGCCCTGTTGTCTGTTATGATAATCGGGCCTGAGCTAATGCGATAATTGCTGCCTTCAATGGCTTCCTGTACGCAGATGCCGTCTTCACAGTTGCCTACTAACACGTTCTTTGCCAGACATCTCGGAGATTGGTGACCGTAATTCACATCTGATCTGTCCACGTCCATGGTGGCTGGGCAGGGATAGCTATTGAAAGTCTGCCGGTATGTTTCTATCGCGTCCGCCAGATTCTGAACGATTTTCTGCGTGTTCATGAGTTTTTGCTTTTTCTCGTAAACAACATAGGAGTGCCCGACTGAGGCTGTGAAAACCCCAAGTACAATCATAGCAATCGCAATCTGAATTAATGAATACCCGCTCTCACTTTTCATCATGCGTCCCCTAGATTTTATTAATTTGTGCATATGAGGTCTCCAGCAGAGGTAAATCCTCTCAGGTACGGCTTGCTTGCATCCAGATCGACGCATTTCGTCGTGGTGCCTGAGGGTATAAATATGGGTTTGTTGCATACGATGGTGTTACTGCCAATGCCTTGCATAACAGCCCCCGCAGTGGCACAGTAGTTTTGTTTGGGAGCCGTTGTCTTGGCCAATGTATTGCCAAGCCAGTCGTAATCAAAGCACTTTGTTCCATCGTTATAGCAAAAACGAGGGGCTTTGATCGACGCTGCGTTTATATTGCCGGCGACATGCAGCTTGACTTTGGGGTCATCTGTCAGAATGCCCACATTCTTTTCGTTCAGGTTGCGGATATGGGGGGTTGGCACCATCCCGCTGCCTGTGGGCTCCTCTAGAACCTGCCACAGTTTGCTGGGCTTGTAGAGATAGGCGTAAACGGAGTCGTCGAAGAAGTCAGGAGTGTCGGCCTTGTAATTCCCCAAAGCCGCAACAAATATGGAGTCGTTGTCGCAGTTCTCCCCATCCGTCACGGTGGTGTCGCAATTGTTCATGGCAACTCCTTCTTCGGAAAAGGCCCCGCGCCCTGAAGGGCCATGAGATAGAACAATGGCGTGCCCGTCAGGGTCGAACGTGCCATCCAGGGGTATACTGACGTCCGAAACGCCAATGCCGGCTGTAGGCTCGCCGTGTTCGTCGATGACCTCGATCACTCCCCACCTATAGTCGTTCGTATTTTCGACCCTTCCCGGGGCGCAAAGACGTTCGCTGACGGCGTAGGTCAGTTTATTGCCCCAACTGTCAATTATTTCTGTATTGCTGAAAAGCGAGGATGTTGCGCGCAGGGTCGCAACGGGAATGCCGCCGATCAATATGGGATCGGGGAGAGCATCAGCATCAATGTCAGTATCGCGCGAACTTGTGGTTCGGCAAATGCCTTGCATGCTGCCGTCACAGTCGGGTATGACGGGGACAACCGAATAATCAAACGCAGTTATATCTTTACCGTAGTCGACGTTGTCGGGGGCGAGAGATCTGTCAGCCGGGCAAGGATAGCGCCCTATACCAATTTTGATCGTGCTGATCAGGCTCATATTCATGTCAACTTTCTCGGATGTGTCTGCCACCTGCTTTTTCATTGTGTGGACGCGGTATGCCTCCACAAGGGGCAGCATCATGAAGCCCATGATGAGGATTACGGCGCACATCTCGATGAGCGTAAATCCGTCAGCAGAGGAGATGTCTTTTTTGTATGAAGAACGGTCTATTCGCATATCAGTGCACCTCCTGCTGTGATGCCGACAGCATATGTTCCGGCAACACAGTCACCCAGATCGTTGGGGTTTGATATCCGTACGGTATCCAGACATCTTTCGTCATAGTTTACAATGCCTGCCAAACCGCGGCCGTTTACACAACGTATACCGGCACCTTTATGGTATTTATTGGCAGCGTCCCACCGAATATCCGCTTCGCTTAACACGGGCGGTGTTCCTGCGATTGTTGCCGGTACAAACCAACCCTGCGGAATATCGCCAAAAAAGATGTTGTTGCAGTCGCGCCCAACGGCAGTGGCACCTACCAACGGTGATCCTGTATTACATATTCGCGTTGTTTTGACGGCTCCGTCAGCACGAGCGTTGCCCGTTGTTGAACCATCAATTGTTTCCGGCGCCGGGGTCACCCCTGTAGAAAGGCCCGTAACATTAAATTTCGAAACCGGGAAACATGATTTTTGCGTACAGGTTAATTGCATGGCGGAATTGAGGGCGCCAACATGCACGTTTCCGTTTTGTGTGCTGTTTATGCTGCGCTGGTTGGGTATGTCCGCCCATATATCTCCGGAAACCTTATTGGTTTCTCCTATAAAATCATGAAAATAATTGGAGCCTGTCACAAAATTCATCTGCGGGGCATTGGTTGGTGTGGCAGTTCCCGGATCGTATTGATAAATATTGTTCCTGAAAACTGCATCGTTATCGCAGTTTTCAAAATCAAGGCCACTGGCGGCCGTACCGCAGGGAACCGTTCTGGTTCCGTTGGTGTTGAAGGCTCCCCGTCCATCCTGACCGTGGCTTACAACGACATAGTGCGCTTTAGGTGCGCCGATCGGGTATATGGAGGGCGTGGCCGGCGGGGGCGCGATTTTTCGCTGGTCGTTGAGAACTTCGATCGCTCCCCAGCTGTTGCCGTATGTGGCGGTGTTTGTCAGGTAGGCGCTGACGGCATATTTCATTTTATATCCATAGCCATCAATCGTGGCCTGATAGGGAATACCCAGCGCGGCGTAAGGGATATCGCCGATATAAACATCATCAGCAACGACATCGCCATCTGCCGACGTGTCGATACTGCCTGAGTTTGTTACGCAGGCGCTAGTGACCAAGGCGCTGCAGGCCAGGACGATCGGTGTTACAACTTCCTGGCCGGAACCAGCGTCACCAATAGCTATACTGGGGTCAGCAGGGGCAGGGTATCTGCCATAGCGTGTCAGATATTTGGCGAGCGCGGATTCAATGACGTTCTCGATATTGCCTGTTGTTTCCAGACGGCTCTCTTTCTTGTGATTGATGTTGTACAGCTGAAGCGCAGGAACCATCAAAACGCCCACAACGATCAGTGCAAGTGCAATTTCGATTAATGTAAAACCTGCTGCGCGGTTTGGTTTATTTGTCTCTGTAGCCAAGGCATTCACCCCCTAGAGAATCCATGTGCTATTTTTGGAATATATCAAATTTTATTAAAAAACTATAAAGAGTAGTTCTCTGTTACCGTTTCTTCCCACTCAATTCCAAAAATAGCGTCCTTATACAAAGAATACTCCCGCACAGGTTAAACAGAGGTTAATTGCATAAGTTGAAGTGTTAATTTCTGTTAAACATTAGGTAGATTTGCTGGCGGCCCTTGGCTTTACCCTTGGCTTCATAGCGGGTGGGAATCCAGTCTGCCGGCATGACGCGCCAGTCAGAGGCTTTGCTGGTGGCCCATGTGAATGCCGGATGGCGTGTGGCTTCGGTGACCATCCAGTCGGCAAGATCCGATACGTCTGTGGACATAACGAGAAGTCCGCCGGGCTTTAGAATTCTGGCAAATATGGTCAGGTTTTCCTGATTAATGAGGCGCCGTTTGCGGTGGCGTTTTTTAGGCCAGGGGTCGGGGTTCAGGACGTAAATGCGTTCGACCGATTGATCCGGCAGACGCTCGGCCAGAAGGATGGCGTCATTCATCCAGACTCTGATATGGTTTTCAGGCAGTTTTTCTTCCCGTAGGGAGTGCAGGAAATTAGCCATGCCATTGATGAAGGGCTCGGCACCGATCATGTATGCATGAGGGTTTTGCTTCATTAACCCGATCAAATGCTCGCCGCCGCCGAATCCAATTTCAAACCACACGGGGGTAGCCGCGCACCCGAACAGCTCCTCAATCGGCAGCTTTTTCTTCGTCTTGGTTTCTGCGATGTCTGGCTGCAGTCTTGCAAGCATAAGATCAGTCACGGCCTGCTTGGGATCACTCAAAGGCCGTGTCTGCTTCCGCCCGTATAAGCGGTTTTTTTCTCTGCCAGTGTCGTTAGCCAAGGAGCTTGTGCAGCGAGTCTGCAATATCCAGTTTTTCCCACGAGAAACCGCCGTCGGCATCCGGGGCCCGGCCAAAGTGGCCGTAGGCGGCGGTGCGGGCATAGATCGGGCGATTCAGCTTGAGGTGCTCGCGAATGCCGCGCGGGCTGAGATCGATCGTTTTGCCGATGGCGCGAATGATCTCGCTTTCGGGTACGGTGCCGGTTTCGTGCGTATTGACGTAGACGGATAAGGGCTTGCTGACGCCAATCGCGTAGGAAAGCTGGACAGTGCAGCGATCGGCATAACCGGCGGCTACAATGTTTTTGGCAACATAGCGGGCGGCGTAGGCGGCCGAGCGATCAACTTTAGTGGGGTCTTTGCCGGAAAAAGCGCCGCCGCCATGTGGGCATGAGCCGCCATAGGTGTCGACGATGATTTTGCGTCCGGTCAGGCCCGTATCTCCGACCGGCCCGCCGATAACAAAACGGCCCGTTGGGTTAACGTAAAACTCAGACTCGTCGCACATCCAGCCTTCCGGCAGTACGGCCAGTACATGAGGGCGCACCATCTCACGGACATCTTTCTGCGATACTTTTTCGTTGTGCTGGGTCGATACGACGATGGACGTCGCGCGTACCGGCTTGCCGTCGCGGTATTCAAGCGTAACCTGCGATTTGGCGTCTGGCTCGATATAGGGCAAGGCTCCGGAGTGGCGGGCTTCGGAGAGCGAACGCAAAATGCTGTGGGCAAAGTGGATGGGGGCAGGCATCAAATGCTCCGTTTCGCGGCAGGCGTATCCGAACATGATTCCCTGATCTCCTGCGCCTTCATCCTTGCTTCCTGCAGCATCAACGCCAACAGCGATGTCTGCGGATTGCTGATGGATATGAACATCGACATTGACCTTCTGCCAATGGAAATCAGCTTGCTCATATCCAATTTCACGGATTTTGCGTCGGGCGATTTCTATAAGCTCATCTTTACTGACTTGTTTGCCTTGTACGCGCGTTTCGCCGAATATCCCCACATAGTTTGTTGTTGCCACGGTTTCGCAAGCGACACGCGCATAGGGGTCTTGCGTCAAATAATGGTCAAGCACCGCATCTGAAATCTGGTCGCAGACTTTGTCGGGGTGCCCTTCACCCACCGATTCGCTTGTGAAAAGGTAATCTTTAAGGGCCGTCTGTGCAGCCGGCTGGTTTGCAGCTTTCATTGCCTTGTTTCCGATCATCATGGTGCGTAGCCTTCTGGGTTAGTAAGTTTTTTGCCGGGACTTCTCCGTAGCGATATGTGAAGGTTGACGCTATCACAGCCCCAAAAGCAATCAAGGGAGTATGAAACTCCCTTGTGCATAACTTAAAAGTCGGCGGCGAGCTAAAAGATCACCTTTCTTTTTTTTCAAGGCCCTGCATTTCAGCCATATTCTGGATGACTTTGACCAGGTTGCGACGCAGCTTTTGATCTTGAATCGAATAGTAGATACGAATCAACTCAAGTGTTTCCTTGTCGTACCATTTTCCGGTATCCAGAAATTCATCCTGATCGCTGTCGGCGAAACCATATTTGAACGTCGCCGGTTTCTGCTTCTCGTTGTATTGTTCGAAGAAGTAGGAAATAGGCACATCAAGAACGCGGCTGAAATCATAAAGACGGCTGGCGCTGATGCGGTTTGCGCCACGTTCATACTTTTGAACCTGCTGGAAGGTTAATCCTACGCAGTCAGCCAGCTTTTCCTGACTCCAGCCGATAATCGAACGGCGCATACGCAGTCGATTTCCGACATGAACATCCATGGCCTTGGGGCCGCCTTTGGGACGGCTGGGCTTTCTGGATTTCCCGGCGGTTGTTGTTTTCACTGTTTTTGTTTTGTTAGTAGTAGTTGTACGTGGCATCTATTTAAAATCCGGCAAAAGTTACATTTTCAATTCCAAAGTCAATTCATATATCGACTCTTGTTCGTGTATACATAACTTGCAGCTTGAGCACATGCAAGTAACATATTCTTTTTATTATAGCTGACTACCCAATACTTAAGTATTGGCTTTTGGTTTTTCTACAAAAGACTTTTCTAATGTTTCCCCTTTCTGCTGTAAAAATAGGCGCCTACAAAGAGGCTGGCCAGCATGATTGCAAAAGGGCAATCCCCAAGGGCGGAGTAGGGGCCGCGCTCTGAAGCACGGGGTAGTGAGATATTTTTTGCTCCGGCTTCACCGAGGTCGATATCGGCGAGTAGGCGGCCATACGGATCGAACAGGCCCGATATTCCCGTATTTGCCGCGCGTGCTACGCTTATGCCCTCTTCAATGGCGCGGAAGCGCGCCATAGCCAGATGCTGCCGGGGGCCGGCGCTGTCCCCGTACCAGGCGTCATTGGTTACATTGACGATGAGATCGGGGCGTTGTGGCTGATTGTTTGTAACCGCATGCGGAAAGATAATTTCATAGCAAACCAAGGGGCTGATTGTAATGCCCTTTTTAACCGTCTGGGTTTGTGCGCCCTTTCCTCTTTCAAAGCCGCTGAAATTCACAAACGGGTCAAGAGGGATCAGGTTCTGGAGCGGAATGTATTCGCCAAAGGGCACAAGATGAAATTTGTCGTAAAGCGCTATCTGGTTGAGCCCCGAGTCATAGGTTGCCAAACTGTTATAATAATATTCGGTATTGTTCGCGGGGCCGATTTCGCGGCGCAGCAGACCGGTTAAAAGGAAAGCCGGATGCCTGTAAGTTTCCAATATCTCCTGAACGGCGGGTTTTACGTTCGGGTGCATCAGGAATGTTTCAGTAACGGCGGTTTCCGGCCAGATGATCAGTGTGGTCGTTCCTGCGTCTCTTTCATCGGGGGTTGTCAGGCTCAAAAGCTTTCGCGCGTTGTCGTTAGCTTTGCGGCTATCCCATTTGTCTTCTTGAGGGATATTCGGTTGCACAAGCCTTACGACGACATCGCTTCGCAGATCTATCGGGTTGTTGGATAGCCTGGCGTAGCCCCATATTTGCAAACCTAGAAAACTGAGCCCGCCGAGCAGGCATAGTGCCATTGTTTGCTGCTTTTTGGCGCCACACCACAGGAGAGAAGGAAGCAGAGCCCAGAAGATGGTGACCAGTGTGAGTCCGTAACTGCCGAATAACCAGACCGACTGGGTTATCGTAGCCGTGTTATTCCATGCATAGCCATAGAGGTTCCATGGGAATCCCGTAAAAAGATGTCCCCGCAGCCATTCAGTCAAGGCAAGGCCGCCAACGAAGGCAAGCCAGCCGGATAATAACGTCCCGGGCTTGCGGAAGCGGTGTAGCAGCATCGCCATAACGCCATAGAATAGGCCAAGCAGGGCTGGCAATCCGGCAATTGCCAGTGGCCAAACCCAGGAGAAGGGATTGCCTTCAACCAGCAGGGCGTTGCCGATCCACATCAGGCCAAACCCGAAATATCCAAACGCGAATAGCCACCCTTCAAGAAAGGCCGTCTTCGCTGAACGCGATGTTGAAAGTATCGCATAAAGAAGGGGGAGGGTGATGGCCAGAACAAGCCACAATCCATAAGGAGGCAGGGCGGGGACGGAAAAGGCCCCGGCGGCAAAGACGAAGGCGCCGCGCCGCTTTAGGGGCCAGCAGGAAAATTTTTCCGGAAGCGATAGGAACCAAGCCAGTGGCATGGCTTGGTTTTCCTCTAATTTTCCGCTTTCTGCAAGGGGAGATTTCGTATCAGCAGACGGTTTACACGTCGTGGGTCGGCGTCGATGATCTCGAAGGTAATACCGCTTTCATGGGCGATGATTTCTCCGCGCGCCGGAATGCGTCCGGTGATGGCAAAGATCATTCCACCCAGCGTATCCACGTCGTCAGCATCTTCTTCATCAAGAATTTTTCCGAATTTTTCCTGAAATTCGTCGATGTCATAACGACCGTCGGCGATGACGCTACCGTCCTTGTTGACGGTTAATTCAGGCTCGTCGTCCTGATCGTATTCGTCTTCGATATCGCCGACGATGGCTTCAACCACATCGCCAATCGTCGCCAATCCGTCGATGCCGCCATATTCATCCACAACCAGAACCAGGTGTTTGCGGCGGTTGCGCATCAGCAGGATCAGGTCAAGAACGTGCATGGCCGGGGACACAATCGGCATATCCCTCACGAGGGAGGCAATGTCTATGCGTTGCCCTTTGGCAAGGACGGCAAGAATATCTTTGATGTGAATGGTTCCCAAGACATCGTCCAGGGAATCCCGATAAACGGGCAGGCGACTGAATTGTTTTTGCGAGAGCAACGCCAGCAGGTCTTCCTGAGAGGTGTTGACGTCAATCGCAACAATGTCCGCACGCGGGATCATGACGTCGACGACAGTCAAATCGCGTAGTTTTAAAACGTTGCTGATTAGCGCCCGCTCATGCGGGCCTACTTGCGCGTTGGTGTCCGTGCGCTGTTCGGCTTCTTCAATGAATTCTTCAAAGACTTCGCGGAGGCTGTTGCCGTCGTTGGCCTTTTCCAGGCCGATGGCTCCTTTGAGCCAACTAATAAAACCGGCATCCTGCGGGGTTTGAAGAGTGGAGTTAGGATGTTGCGGAGGCTCGGAATCTGTCACCGATCCCGAGCTGCTATCCTTGGTCATGGTTGCTTCTTTTTGCATGGTGTCAATTATGCCACAAATTGGTCTTCTGCATATGGATTTTCAACATTCATTTTTTCCAGAATCTTTATCTCAAGCCCTTCCATTTCGGAGGCCTCTTCATCGTCCATATGATTGTAACCGAGTAAATGCAAGGCCCCGTGTACCATCATATGGCGCAGATGCGCAAGAAATTCCTTATGTTGTTCAAGGGCTTCACGCTGCATAGTCTCCCAGGCGATGATGATGTCGCCAAGGAAAAAGGGCATGTCGTCCTGTGCCAGTTCCTCGTTGGCGCTGTCGGAGTCAAGATTGGCGAAGGAAAGGACGTTCGTGGGCTTGTCCATGCCGCGATAATCCCGGTTCAGACTGTGAATCTCGCTATCATCGGTCAGAACCACGCATATCTCCAGCCCTCGCTCCGACAGACCCTCGGGGAGGTCGGCCATAGCCAGAGTCAGCCCGACGACTTCGTCTGCAAAAGATTTGAGATCTATCCCAGTGTCTTCCCATGCCGGGTGATTGACCACCAGATCAATATCGACGTAAAGGGAGGGGCGGGGCATGGGTTAGCTTAGTCCTTTTTCCGGAACTGGTCATAGGCCTGTATAATCCGCGCCACCAGCTTGTGCCGCACGACATCCTGCGCGGTAAAATGCACAAAACCTATATCTGGTTCGCGTTCCAGAATGTGCAAAGCTTCTTTCAAGCCGGAATGGATTCCCGGCGGCAGATCGATCTGCGAAGGGTCTCCGGTGATCAGCATGTAGGAGTTCTCGCCCATGCGAGTCAAAAACATCAGCATTTGCTGGGTTGTCGTGTTCTGGGCTTCGTCCAGAATGATGAAGGCGTTGTTCAGCGTCCGGCCGCGCATGAAGGCTAATGGCGCGATCTCGATTTCATCGCTCAGGACTTTCTTTTGTACCTTGTCGCCTGGCATGGTGTCATAAAGCGCGTCATAAAGCGGCCTCATGTAGGGATCCATTTTTTCCTTGAGTTCGCCGGGCAGGAACCCCAGACGCTCTCCGGCTTCCACCGCCGGACGGCAGAGAATGATGCGTTCGACTTTTCCGGCTTCCATCATTTCGACGGCTTTGGCCACAGCCAGATAGGTTTTGCCGGTGCCGGCGGGGCCGATACCAAAAACCATCTTGTGTTTTTTCATGGCTGCCATGTATTCGGCCTGTTTGGGCGTGCGCGGCGCTATGCGCTTTTTCTTGGTAATGATAGCAGCAGCATCGTCGTTTGAATGGAACGCCGGCAGCCCGGCGGGGTTTTCCTTGTCTTCGGGATCGGGGGTCTTGTTCGTATGTTTGTGCTGTTGCTGGAAACGGATAGCGCCGTCGACCGTAGGAGCGTCAACTTCATGCCCCTGGCGAATCTTTGACCACAGAAATTCAAGAACGTGACGGGCTTGCAAGATATTCGTATGTGTGCCGCTGATCATAACCTCGTTGCCACGGCTGCTGATTTCCACATCAAAGGCGTTTTCGATCAGGTGGAGGTGGCTGTTTTGTTCACCGTACAAAATGGGCACGAGGCGATTGTCTTCAAACGCAAGGCGTTCTTGGGAAAATTGCTTGGCTATGGTGCTCTCCTTTGAAAAATCTTTTGATATGAAGATATTATCACAAAAGGTTTACAAAAACTTATAGGTAATTTTGTAATTAAATTTCAAGGGAAAGGACCCTTAAGGGCCCTTTGTAGCAAGAGGAATCTGAATGAATTATCCCGGTGGAGTGGGTTGAAGCGAGTTTGAAGGCTGCTCTGCGGTTTGTTGTAATTGTACAGCCGCCTTTTTACGAGTATCGGGATGAAAGTGCTGAGCGTGAGCAAGTATGATCTGCGCTTTATGTGTTTTAATCACATCTTCGCCATAGCCCAGCAGTTGCATAGCTGTCGCTGTATGTTCAACGCGATACGACCAGTAGTATAGCGGGGGGATGGGGAGCCCACGGCAATAGGTGGTGTGTTCTTCATCCTGACGCTTTGAATAATCCTGAAGTGTTTTCAGATTTTCCTTGGTATCTGCTGTGGCGGCTTGCACTCTTTTGACGCCATCCCAAGGCAGATCGAAAAAGGCGCTGATATCATTCGCAAACTGCTCAAGTTCTTCTTCTACTGTAAGAGATGTTGCGGGTTCTTTCGCGTTTAAGGCCCATAAGCGTGCAAGCAGGCGCATTTTTTCTCCTCCAGCTTATTGATTATGGCTATTCTCTAACAGGCCGATTGATCGGTTGTCAAATTTGCGAAGGCGGCTAGATTATTTCACCCGTAAGAGCCGTGGCGGACGCGCTTGTAACCTTTGCCGTCACTATTTGGCCGAGCAGAGCTGGATCGCAGGTGACATGGATAGCCTGATTATGGGACGTGCGGCCGTGCAGTTGGCTGGGGCGGTTGCCTTTGCCATCGGTCAACACCTCTACGGCTTTTCCAACAAAGGTTTCATTGATTTCACGGTGCTGGCTGAAAAGAAGATTTTGCAGTGTTTGCAGACGGTCGTCCTTAATCTTTTCCGGGACGATATTCTGCATATTGGCCGCCGGGGTGCCGGGGCGGGGGCTGTATTTGAAAGAATAGGATGTACCGAAGCCGATATCGCGTACCAGTTGCATCAATTCTTCGAAGTGACGATCGGTTTCGCCGGGGAATCCGACGATAAAATCCGAAGATAGGTTGATGTCAGGCCTGATTTTCTTTAGCCGCAAGATGATATCGCGGTAATCATCGGCTGTGTGTTTGCGGTTCATCTGCTTCAGGATTTCATCCGCTCCGTGCTGAACCGGCAAATGCAGGAAGGGCATAAGCTTGGGTATGTTGCCGTGAGCATCAATTAAATCCTGATCCATGTCGCGGGGATGCGATGTCATGTAGCGGATGCGTTCAACGCCCTCGACTTCGGCTACGGCCGCAATCAATTCGGCCAAGCCCATCGTGCGTCCGTTTGGCGCCATGCCGTGATAGGCGTTCACATTTTGCCCAAGCAGGGTTATCTCTTTGGCGCCACTGTCGCGCAGGCGGCGAGCTTCGTCGATAATCTGCTGCACCGGGCGTGAATACTCTGCGCCGCGCGTATAAGGAACGACGCAGAACGTGCAGAATTTATCACATCCTTCCTGAATCGAAAGGAAGGCTGTGACACCCTGCGGCACATGTTCCTGCGGCAGGGAGTCGAATTTCGATTCAACGGCAAAATCTGTATTGACCACGCGCTCGCCGGTGGCGCGTATGATCATTTCCGGCAGTTCATGATAGGTCTGCGGCCCGAAAACCATGTCGACATACTGCGCGCGCTCCATAATCACATCGCCTTCGGCCTGCGCAACGCACCCGGCAACGGCGATCAGCATTTTTTCACCGCGCTTTTCTTTCTTTTGCTTGTGCTTGTTCAGGCGCCCCAGATCGGAGAAGACCTTGTCGGTCGCTTTTTCACGAATATGGCAAGTGTTGAGGATGACCATATCGGCGTCTTCAGGGCTATCGGACTCCCTGTAGCCGAGCGGCGCCAGAATATCGGCCATCCGGCGACTGTCATAGACGTTCATCTGGCAGCCCCAGGTTTTGATATACAGTTTTTTCTGTGCGTTACCGCTCATGCGCCAGTCCCTTGATTGACGTGCGTTTAAACCACATTTATCCTGTTAAAATCAAGTTTCATCAAAGGATTGCCCCTTTAGACATGACGCGTACCATTCTTCATATCGGCGGCCTGATGCCTGCTGAACTGGCGCAGTTGGAGACGGATTACCGCGTGATCCGGCTGGGGCGCGAGAACGATCCGGAAGGGATATTGCAGCAATACCGTAACGATATTGTGGGGATTGTGACCAGCTTCACCCGGCGCGTGAACCGGCAATTGATCGAGGCGCTGCCCAATCTCGAGATTATCTGCCAGTTCGGAGTGGGGGTCGACAATATCGATCTGGAAGCCGCCCGCGAACGGCAAATCGTTGTCACCAATACCCCTGATCTGGTCACAAACGATACGGCCGACATTGCTATGGCGCTGCTTTTGAGTTGTGCTCGGCGGGTGGTAGAGGGCGATGCCTATGTTCGCGTCGGAAAATGGGCGAACGGGCCGATGCCCCTTGGCGTGTCCCTGTCAGGCAAAACGGCCGGGATTGTCGGTTTGGGGCGGATCGGACAGGCCGTAGTCCGTCGCGCGGCCGCTTTCGATATGAAGATCGCCTACTACGGTCGTCAGGAAAAGCCTGAATTTTCTTATAGTTACTATCCTGACCTTGGCAAGCTGGCAAAAGACAGCGACTTTATGATATTAACCGTGTCGGGCGGCGCTGAAACCCGTCATCTCGTGAATGCCGATATTCTGAAAGCTTTGGGGCCGGAAGGATATCTGATCAATGTCGCGCGCGGCAGCGTGGTGGATCAGGAAGCCCTGCTGGTGGCTTTGCGCAACCAGGATATTGCCGGGGTTGGCCTTGATGTGTTCGAAAACGAGCCGCAGGTGCCAGAAGCGCTGTTTACCATGGATAACGTTGTCTTGCTGCCCCATGTGGGGACGGCGACAGTGGAAACAAGAACGAAGATGGGCCGGCTTGTTTTAAAAAACCTGCATGCCTATTTTAGTGGCGAACCTTTAATGACCCCGGTGGCGGCATAATGTTTAGAAAGACTCTGTTTGCGTTTGTTATTTCTCTGGTGTTCTCGGCTCAGGCTTTTGCCGCGTCCTCGTGCTATACAAAACCTGAAGCGGAGGCCGAGCAAGGGATCCGCATTCATAGCGAACTGATGGTTATAGGCCTTAACTGCCAGCACCTTTACAAGGCCAATGGCAAAAACCTGTATTCCGAATACCGCAATTTCACAAATGAGAACATCAAGTTGTTTGCCGCTTATGAAACCAAGTTGATGGACTATTTCCGCCGAACTGGGCATCCCGATCCGGAAGGGCAGCTCAATTCCATGCGTACGGCCTTTGCCAACAAGATCGCAAATGACTCCGCGCGCATGCGCCCCGACCAGTTCTGCAAACACTATGCGGGCCGTATTGAAAAGGTTTCCGGCATGTCGCAAGACGACATAAAGAAGTGGGCCGCCACTTTTTATCCATCACACCCCGTATCCCATCCGATTTGCAATCAGCATTGAGCCGTTATCAGGGGTTTGCTGTTTCGCAGCAAAGTGCTACTTCTCTTAGGCTGAGAACAGGAGAAGGGTGCCATGTCTGAATTTCGGGGAAAAATATACGATTCTGTGATCGATACGATTGGAGCTACCCCGTTGGTTCGATTGCCCCGTTTTTCTGAAAAATATGATATTAAGGCGGATTTGGTGGCCAAGCTGGAGTTTTTCAATCCGCTGGCCTCGGTCAAGGATCGTATCGGCTTTGCTATGATCGATGCGGCAGAGAAGGCCGGACGGATTGCGCCGGGCAAGACCGTACTCATAGAGCCTACATCCGGCAACACAGGGATTGCCTTGGCTTTTGTAGCAGCTTCTAAAGGATACCGCCTGATCCTGACCATGCCTGAAAGCATGTCAGTTGAGCGGCGCAAAATGTTGGCGCTGCTGGGCGCGGAACTGGTGTTGACCCCTGCCGATAAGGGCATGAAGGGTGCGATTGCCAGGGCCGAGGAGCTTGCGGCTCAGAATCTTGATGCCTTTATCCCGGGACAGTTTGATAATCCGGCCAATCCTGAAATCCACAGAAACACCACCGCGTTTGAAATCTGGGAAGATACAGCAGGCAAGGCCGATATTCTGATCTCCGGGGTTGGCACCGGGGGAACGCTGACGGGCGTATCACAGGCCATCAAGCAAAAAAGGCCGGGATTCAAGACTGTGGCTGTAGAGCCCGATGCCAGCCCGGTTTTATCCGGCGGCGCGCCGTCGCCGCATAAAATTCAGGGTATCGGCGCCGGGTTTGTCCCCTCGATACTGGATACGGGCATAATCGATGAAATCGTACGCGTTACAAACGATGATGCTATATCAACGGCTAGGGCGGCCGCACGGCTGGAAGGTATACCTGTGGGCATATCCTCGGGCGCGGCCTTGTGGGCGGCAGCGCAGGTGGGCGTACGACCGGAAAACGCAGGGAAGATGATGATCGTCATCATTCCGTCATTTGCCGAGCGTTACTTGTCCACGGCGCTGTTTGAAGGTCTGGAAAACTCATGATTCAAAAAATTCTTGATCATATCCAATCCATACGTGAACGCGACGCCGCATGCCCGACGTTCGCCGAAGTGTTGTTTTGTTATCCCGGGCTTCACATCATGACGTTCTTTCATCCGTTGGCGCACTTTTTGTGGGAAAAGAATTTGCGCGCTTTGGGGCGCTGGTGGTCGCAGGTGGGGCGGATGCTGACGGGGATTGAAATCCACCCGGGTGCTCGGATTGGTCGCAATTTGTTTATCGATCATGGCATGGGGGTCGTGATCGGTGAAACGGCGACTATTGGCAATGACTGCACGATTTATCACGGCGTGACGCTGGGCGGCAAGGGATCGGGCCCCAAGTGCGGTAAACGCCACCCTGATCTCGGGCATAAGGTCATGATCGGGGCGGGGGCGCAGGTGCTGGGGCCTATTACCGTGGGGGACGGCGCTTCGGTCGGAGCCAATTCCGTTGTCACCAAAGACGTTCCGCCGGGCGTGACGATGGTGGGAATCCCGGCGAAGCCCGTGTCGGCTACCGAACCCCACTATTACTATTACGGCTTGCCCGATACATGGGACTGTGAAAAATAACCGCTTTGTGGGTAACCCCGGAGCGACGTCTTGCCGCTTACCTGTTCCCTGCCTATCCTGAGGGATCAAGCAATGAGGAAACAGGGATTAGCCTATGTCTATTGATCAGAAAATTGATGCGATGTTCAAATCCTTCGCTGATGTCAGCGAGGCCATCCTTTTCTATGGCGTCAAATTTAATGTGCCGGATGCGGCGGGGGTAATGGTTGAAAAATCATTCCCGCTTATTTTGATCTGGTTGATGGCGGCAGGGCTGTTCTTCACGGCATATCTTTGGTTTCCCAATCTGCGCTATTTCTGGCATTCGTTTAACGTTGTGCGCGGCAAGCATGAGGAGCCGGACGCTGAGGGGCAAATCAACAATTTTCAGGCTTTGATGGCGTCTCTGGCGGGGACGGTAGGGCTTGGTAATATCGCGGGCGTCGCGGTCGCTGTTTCAGTCGGCGGGCCGGGAGCCGTGGTATGGATGGTTATGATGGCCTTTATCGGCATGTCGACCAAGTTCGCCGAGGTTACCGCCGGGGTCAAGTATCGCCGCTGCTTTGTGAATGCCAGAGGGGAGAAAGATGTATCGGGCGGGCCAATGTATTACCTGCAGGATATTTTCTCCAGTCGTGGCAAGCCGAAACTGGGCAAAATTCTGGCTATAGTTTTTGCGCTTTGCTGTATCGGGGGAGCGATTGGCGGCGGCAATATGTTTCAGGCCAACCAGACCTACATACAGTTTCTCAACGCTTCAGGAGGCGATGCCAGCTGGTTGGCCGGCAAGGGCTGGATGTTTGGCATCGTTTTGTCGATCTTGACGGGTATCGTGATTATTGGGGGCATCAAATCGATTGCCAATGTGTCGTCAATGCTGGTGCCGGTTATGGCCATCCTCTATCTATTGGCTGGATTTTTCGTCATTATCATGAATTTTGATCAGGTGCCTGAGGCTTTGGGTATTATTTTTAAAGAAGCATTTACGCCGACTGCCGGGTTGGCAGGCTTGGCCGGAGCTATGTTAACCGGGATCCAGCGGGCCTCCTTCTCGAATGAGGCGGGGCTTGGATCGGCTGCTATTGTGCAAAGTTGTGCGCGTACGCAAGAACCTGTCAGGCAGGGGATTGCCGCCATGATGGGGCCTTTTATTGATACGGTTATCATCTGCCTGATGACGGCATTGGTGATTGTGATTACCGGGGTCTATGAATCCGGGCAAGGCATGGCTGGTGTTGAATTGACCTCTAATGCCTTTGCCAGCGAAATTCCATGGGCGCCTTGGATGCTCGCCTTTACCGTATTTATGTTTGCATATTCTACGTTGATTGGCTGGGGGTATTATGGCGTAAAGGCTTCAACGTTCATATTCGGTGAAAAGCCGATTGTGGAAATGACTTTCAAGATCGTTTTCTGCCTGTTTGTGATTGTGGGCTGCGCCGCTGATCTGACAAATGTGATCCGGTTTACCGACTCCATGATTTTGTCGATGGCCTTTCCCAACCTGATTGGCCTTTATGTCATGGCTCCGGAATTGAAGCGTGATTTGCAGGCATATGTTTCCAAATATTTAAGCAAGCAGTCTAAATAAGCTGCCTAACTATATGGAGATTAACCGTTTTTTACAAACGGCCAATATTCATATTATGCCCAATCGTGGGAATGGATATGGCTCTTGCGGAGCGTGTGTTTTTATCCACAAGAGTGTGAAGTTCGGGACATCTTTCTTCAACCCTGTGACTTGCCTAGTTTTTTGGAGATCCTTTGAAGGATTGTCTCTAAGTCTCTGTTTTTAGGGGCTTGCACCAACTTTGCGACAAAGCTAAAAAAGCTCACTTCATAAAAATTATTCAACTCATTTGCATGCGGGAGCATAGTGACATGACTCACAACTCGGCCATCCGTGAAGATACCCCGGTGACAGCCAGCGAAGCGGAACTCTCGCCAGATGAGCGCAGCATTATCAAGACGCAGGCTCGGAATGCCCTGGAAATAACAGCGCGCAAGTTGGAAACGGTGCAGGCGCAGTCAGTGCGTAGCGGGTTGAAATCACTGCGGATTCAGGAAATCAAGGAAGAGGGGGCCGAACAGCTTGTGGGTGCGGACGAATTGCGCGCCGAACCGCGCGCATCCTCCGAAGCGTCTAATTATGACAATGAAAATGAGCCTGTTTTGATGCTGTCTCCCTTAGTCAACCGCTCCGATTTCCAGCGCCCCATCTGGCACCGCGCCCTGAGTTGGATGGGGGCGGCGGTGACCTTTTCGTGGGTTATCTATTGCGTCTTGTACGCTGTGGCGGCCTATGGCGTTGCCGGTCTGGTCAGCGCGGGGCCGATCCAGTTAGGCGGCTTGCTGGCTGCGATGCTTGCGCCGATTGCTTTGTTCTGGATGATGCTGAGCCATTTTCAGCGCGGGGCCGACATCAACCGCTACGCAGCGGAACTGCGTCATGAGCTACAGGCGATAATTTTCCCTTCGGAGGAGCGGGCGCAGCGCGTCAACCGCGATATCGAGCAGCTTTGCCGTCAGGCTGCCGAGTTGTCGGCATCATCTCGTACGGTCATTCGTTCGATTACCCGGGCACGTCAGGGGTTGCGCGCTGAAATTCGGGATTTTGTCGGGGTTTCGAAGAAAGCCGAGTTTCATATCGACCGCCTGTCGGACAACCTGAACGACCGCGCTGCCAAACTTCTGGCTCTGACAGAGGAACTGGAGCAGCGGACGGCTAACATTGATGCGAAAACTAAAGAGGGTGCAGAAGCCTGGGATAAGGCAACAGGGGCCGTTCTGGAGCGCGCGAGCGAGATGGAATCTGCCTTGGTTAAAGGGGCCGACAGGATTTTAGAGGCTGCCGAGAAAGCCGGTGAACGCACCAGAGGCATCGAAAACAATCTGACCAGCAGCTATGATGGCCTCAATGGTGCGATTGATCGCGTGACCGAGCGTCTGAAAACGGTGAGTGGCGAGTTTGACCAGCATACTCAAGGTTTGTCCGCTGCCGTCGGGCGTGTCTCTGAAGAGACAACTCGTCTGGCCAGCAGCATTGAAGAGCAGATCAAGGGGCTGGAAGATGTAACCGGGAAAACACTTGAGGCCATGGCTCAGTCGAGCAAAACGATAGCCGATCATCGTCAGGCCTTGGATCTTGGTGCTCAAAGCGTGGCTCTGCAAGCCGAGAAAATTGCTGAGACTATCAATAATTCCTTGACCAATCTCGGTGATGCGGCCAGCCAGATCATTGAACGCACGGGGGCGGTCGAATCCCGTTTGTCGGCGCAAGGGGAGAAGCTGCGTGACTCGGCCTCAATGCTGAGCAAGCAGGCGGAAATCATAGAAAACGCCGGCACGTCGACGGCTAACAAGCTGACGGAGTCGATGAGCGTGGCCCTGAGTGGCGCGGAAACCATCAGCGGCGCCGTGCGCCGTGCGATCGAGCAGTTGGAAAAGGCAACCTTGTCGGCGCGCGAGCAAGCTGAGTCATTGATCAACTCAACTCGTGAAAATATCGATCAGTTGAATAGTGCGGGCGCCGGCAACGTCGAGCATATTCGCTCTATCGTTGAAATGCTTGAGCAGAGCAGGGAGCAGATAGAAAAAGCATCGCAACTCGCTGATGAGCAAGTGGCCAGGCTGTCTCAATCGATTGAAAATCAATCAGAGAAGATCAGTTTGTCGACGACAACGATTGTCGAGCGTATTGAGAGCGTGCAGGCCGCCTTGGCCCGGCCCCTCAAAGAAATGGCGGGGGCGGTTGCGGAGGCCGATACCAAGCATCTGCAAATCGAGGAGACGCTGCGCCGCCGCGTTGGCGAACTCAATGAAGCTAGCGACAAGGCTAAAGACTCGGCAGAGCACATCAGGACAATCCTCCGCGGGCAGGCGCAGGAGATATCCACCATGGCCGGGCAAATTGCCGGACATTCACGCACAATCAACGATCAGCTTTTGCAGCAAAAGAACAACCTGCAGTCGGAAGTCGTGACGACGCTGGCTAACCTGGAAAAGGTTAATGAATCTTTGCGCCTCCAGGCTAAGAACCTTGCTGACGCCTCTGAAAAGGCCGTGTTGGATGTCAGTATTGTTGAGGGTAAAATCAGCTCACGGTGCCTGGAGATAAGCGATGCCAGCAGCAAGGCGATTGCCGACCTGAACCGCCTTGATGGAGCTTTTGACGAGAAAAGCTGCCGTCTTAAGGATCAGTCGGGAACGGCGACTGAATCCATACGCCAGTTTATGAGCGCGCTGGATGATAGCGTATCGGGCTTCGAGCCTGTTTTGAACCAAGCCCTTAGCAAGGCGTCGGAGGCGCAGGAAAAATTCGAATCCCTGCATGGGGGGTTTGTTGAAATCAGCCGTTCCAATCTGGAGCGTTTGCAGGAAGTCGGGATTGTTTTTGATGAGCGCTTGACATCATTGCGTTCCGGGGCTGATCAGGCTGCGCAGATCCTGCGCAGTTCAAGCGAAAATCTGCAGTCCCGCGTAGAGGACATTGAGCGTGCCGCCACATCGGCTAGTGATAAGATGCGGGATATTGAGTCTTCGCTTGAAGATCAATCTTCAGACATTCACCTGATGACCGATCAGGCCTTGCTTAAGATCGAGAGCGTCCAGCGTGCTGTAAACGAGCAATTCCATGAATTATCCGAAGCTGTTGGTCAGGCTGTCGCTCGCTTGCATGATGTTGGCGGGGAGCTTGGAAAATCGGCTCAGCAGGTCGATGAAACTGCTGATCGCGTTGTTCTGCGCTTTGAAAAAGTCGGTAGCAAAGTGCGTGAGGAAGGTGAAAATCTCAATCTTGCAGCCGCCAAGACGGCAGAATTGGGCAATATTCTATCCGGAAAACTGCAAGAGGAAACAGCGAATTTGCTGAAAGTATCCAAAGAGTCCCTGATGGAGATAAGAACCACCAGCGATGGATTTGAATTGAAGGCGCGTGAAGTGTCCGAGCAAATGGCTGCGGCCTTGCGGACATCCCATAACTATGGCGATGAGTTGAAGCGGCAGGCTCACCTGGTCGCCGATGCCTCGGTAGATGCTGTCGATACTATCAGTAAGTCCGTCTCGACGCTGACCAGCCGTATGGGTGAAATCAAATCGACATCGGATACTGTGGCAAGCTCCATTGGCAAGTCGCGCGATGCTCTGGCTGATGAATCGGAACGTCTGGTTACAGTAACGGCAGCCGCGGTGAGGGCGGCTGATGAGGCGGCATCCTCGTTCGGCCGTCAGTCAAACGCTTTGTTTAAGGCTGTTCAGGATGCAACCTACAATGCCGAGAAGATCCGTAAGGAAGAAGGGCGTGTCCAGCGCGACGCGTTCCTCAGCGCGGCGAAGTTCATTATCGAGAGCTTGCATTCGCTCTCGGTAGACCTGACGCGCCTCATGGATGGAGAGGTGCCAGAGAAAACGTGGCGTGCATTCCAGAAGGGGGATGTCGGGGCCTTTACCCGCCGTCTTGCTGCGTTGGGCAGCGAGCTTCCGATTGAGCGTCTGCGCAGCAAGTTTGCCGACGATACGGAATTCCGTACTTACGTGCAGCGCTTTTTGCGTCAGTTCGAAGAATTGTTTGATCAGGCTGTGTCTAACGACCATGGCGATTTGCTCGCGGCTACGTTTGCCTCCTCCGATATTGGCGCGCTTTACGTAACTCTCTGCCAGGCTGCAGGACGTGAGCCGAAGTTAAGCCGCGAGGAGCGCAAAGCGGCTTAGCCTTTTCATAAGGCATTGTAAAAATTGATATTTTTGCCAAAACGGGGGTTGAGAATACCCCCGTTTTTGCTGATAATCTTTTGTTGAGGAATTTTGCCTATCCTTTTGAGAGAGACAGTAAAAAGCGTATTTTCCAGTGGGGGAAGCCAATTTATGCCCAAAACCAAATTTTGTCAGGGTATATCTGACATATCGGACAGCTATAACGCTTTTATCATTGACCAATGGGGCGTGCTTCATAACGGCGAGAGAGCCTATGAAGGCGTTGTCGATTGCCTGAAAGAGTTGAAAGGGCGCAATAAGTACATCATTATTCTTTCAAATTCCGGCAAGCGCGCCGAGGAAAACAAGGTGCGTTTGCAAGAACTGGGCATAGGCCCCAGCCTGTATGATGAAATCGTGACTTCGGGTGAGATCACTTGGCAGGGGTTAAAAGACCAGAGTGAAGGCTTCTTTCACAATATCGGAAAGAAGTGTTTCCTGATGAGCCGTGGCGGGGATACGTCGATCGTCGACGGGTTGGATCTGGAGATCGTCAGCAAGATTGAAGATGCTGAATTTTTGCTGATTAGCGGCACCGACGCACCGCAGAAAACGATGGTGGATTATTATGAGCCGATCCTGCGTACGGCTATTCGTAAACGCCTGAAGGCCATTTGCGCCAACCCGGACAGCCAGGCTCTGATAGGGGAAAGTTACGTTCTCGGGCCGGGTATGATTGCCCGCCGTTATGAGGATTTCGGCGGTGTTGTTCATTATATCGGAAAACCGCACAAGCCGATTTATCAGCATTGCATCCGTCTGCTGCAGGCCAAACAGATATATCCCGGTGATACGGTGATGCTGGGTGATACGATGGCTCACGACATTCTGGGCGCCGCTGCGGTCAACATCGATACATGTTTGGTAAAAAGCGGACTGCATTATGGCACGTTCAAGAACTGCAAGACGCCGAATGAAGTGGATCGCGCGTTGAATGTTCTGGTGTTGCAATATAATAACGTCAGGCCGACTTACCTGGTCAATCGCGTCAATTGGGGCAAGGCCCTGCCTGACCGCAAGCATAAGAAACGCAAAACAGGTTAACCCGCCTTTTTATCCGCGTGTTGTGCGGTTCAGCAAGATCTCGACCGCCGACATCAATTCCGGCAGTTTGCGCTCAACGGACTCCTCGCCTTCATGAATAAGTTCATCGGCGCGTTCAAACTCAAGCAATCCGATATGGCCGATCCTCGGCTTGATGTGAACATCCGGCGGGTCGCCGGCAAGGCGCGACCGCGTCAGGCGGTCTTGAATTATGTTCAGGGATGATACCATGACGCCGAACAGGCTGGGGCTGTTGCCGTCGCGCCTGAACATACGCTTGGTGAGGGTTGATGTCCCCAGTGCTTCTTCTGCCTGCTCAGAGATGTTCGGATCGCCGAACACATCAAAACCCAGAACCGTTTGGTACCCTGTGCCTGGCTTGCTCGATTTGCCGATCATGTCACCGTTCAGATCTATGGCGATTGTAAGACGTGAACCCAGCGCCTGACAAACCGATACCGGCACAGGGTTTACCAAGGCACCATCTATAAGGGTGCGGCCGTTCAACGGGACGGGTGGGAATATGCCGGGTAACGCGAAAGACGCTCTCATCGCATCGACAAACCGTCCTTTTTGCAGCCAGATCTCATGGCCGGTGACCAAATCCGTGGCTACGCCGACGAAAGGCATTTTGGTCTCCTCAATCAGCATGTTGCCGAAATGCTCCTCAAGGATGGATCCCAGCTTCCGGCCGCCAATCAACCCGGCGCTACGGACACGGAAATCGAGATAGCTGAAAATCCGGCGGCGGTTGAGTCCGCGCGCCCATTCTTCAAGGGTATCGAGCTTCCCAGCCAGGTAACAGCCGCCGACCACGGCGCCGATCGAGGTTCCGGCTACGATGTCCGGCTTTATTCCATAACGATTAAGAGCCTTTATGACGCCGATATGGGCAAAACCGCGGGCCATACCGCTTCCCAACGCCAAGCCCACCCCCGCAGGCATAGCCAACAAGGGTTTGTTTTCCTTTGATGGGGATGGGGTATCAGACATTACGCTTGCGGGCCTCCATCTTTATAGGCTATCACAATTCCATGATAAAGGATACCTCTAAGCCATTGACCCATATAGACTCTTCGACAAAAGGGCTGTTGAGCCGCCTTGTAAGGGATTACTTGCGCCCTTATATGCCTTTGCTGGTTTCCGCTTTATTTTGGATGGTGCTCTCGGCCGCGATGACGGCGGCGTTTGCCAAGCTGGTGGAGCCTGTTCTTGATCAGGTTTTGGTCAACCGTCAGACCGGAATGATCGTACCCGTCAGTATTTCTGTTTTTATGGTGTTTTTGATCAGCGGGGCTGCCACATATCTTCATACACTGCAGATGAATAAGATCGGGCAGTCGATTGTAGCTGATATCCAGCGCGACCTGTTCGGTCGCTTTCTTGGGTTGGATTTGCAATTCTTTCATGACAATCCTAGCGGTGAACTGGTGTCGCGGATTGTCAACGATGTCAACATCCTGCGGGCGACTGTCTCAGATGGTTTGACCGGGATTGGCAAAAATATGCTGACCCTTGTTTTGCTGATGGGTTTGATGATCTGGCAGGATTCTCAATTGACGCTAGTCGTCCTTGTGGTGTTTCCGGCGGCGGCGTTGGCTATGAATCGCATTGGCCGCAAGCTGCGCAGCATTTCCCGCACCATGCAGGAAGAAACCGCAACCATGATCTATACGCTGGGGCAGATATTTCAGGGGATACGGCAGGTCAAAGCCTATGGCATGGAGTCCTATGAGCGTAGTCGCGCCGACGTGGTTATTGAGAAAGTCAAAAAACTCTCGATCAAAGGTACACGGGTTGGAACATTGACCACACCTCTCAATGAAGCTTTGCTTGGGCTGGCTTTGATGGGTGTCATTCTGTACGGCGGTTTTCATGTAGCCGCAGGGGAACTGACGCCGGGGGAACTGATGTCTTTTATCACCGCCTTTGCACTCTCCTATGAACCGATCAAGCGTCTATCGAAGCTCTATAATACGATCCAGCAGGGCATGGGGGCGGCAGACCGCATCTTTGCGATGATGGATAAGCAGGCTGCTATTCAAGACATTCCAGGGGCGCGAATACTGGCTGCGCATATACCTGAAATCCGCTTTGAGAACGCGACATTCGAATATGCCGACGGCGAGAGAGCATTGAGTAGCGTAACAGCCACTTTGCCCCCCGGACAGGTCACGGCGCTGGTCGGGCCGTCCGGCGCCGGGAAAACCACGATCATGAATTTGATCCCGCGTTTTTATGATGTCACTCAAGGACGGATATTGATCGATGGCGTTGATGTCCGTGATCTCAGCCTGTCCAGTTTGCGGCGGAATATCGCCCTTGTGTCTCAAGACGTAACGATTTTCGATGACACAGTACGGGCCAATATCGGCTATGGCAGGGAGGGCGCGAGTGATGAGGATATCATTATTGCCGCCCGCGCTGCGGCGGCCCATGATTTCATTACGGGGTTGCCTCAAGGTTATGACACTGTTCTGGGTGAAGACGGCGTCAAGTTATCGGGCGGGCAGCGTCAGCGCATCTCGATTGCCCGTGCTATTCTGCGTAACGCCCCTATCCTTTTGCTGGACGAAGCGACATCGGCTCTGGATAACGAGTCGGAACGTCTTATTCAAGATTCGCTTGCAGAGTTGCAGAAAGGCCGCACGACGCTGGTTATTGCTCACCGCCTGTCAACTGTGCAGCACGCTGACCAGATTATCGTGATGGATGCAGGACGGGTTGTTGAGACGGGTAAGCATGATGAACTGCTGACGGCGAACGGGCCATATGCCCGGATGCATAAGGCAGGGTTGAATGCTTAGGCTAAAGCCTGTCGACTGGAAGCGGATGCTGGTCACTATCGTGATCGGTTATGCCTGCGTTCTGGTGGTTACCTACCTGAACCAGCGAAGCCTGATGTATGTGCCATATCAGATTTTTCCAAACCCGGCGTTGATCGGGGTCGGGGATATGCAGGAAATCAGCGTAGTCACGAAGGATCAAATCAAGCTCCGCGCCCTATATCGCGCACCTGCGCTTTCGGACAAGCCTGTGATCGTGCAGTTCCATGGCAATGGTGGCAGCATAGCCATTCGCGGTGACCGGGCCCGCTATTACATTGATCACGGTTTTGGCTATATGCTGGCTGAATACAGGGGCTATGCGGGTAACCCGGGTAAACCTTCGGAGCGAGGGCTTTACGAAGATGCCCGCGCTTATATTCAATGGTTGATGAAAGATCAGGGGTTGGCGCAGAATCGAATCGTTTTGTATGGAGAGTCCCTAGGAACAGGCATCGCCGCTCAGATGGCTCTGGAGTTTCCCAATATTCGCGCCCTGGTTCTTGAGGCTCCTTACACCAGCATGCAATCTCTGGCTCAGTCGCACATGTTTTGGTTGCCTGCTTACTGGCTAGTCAAGGATCGGTATAGCAATATCGATAAAGTTGGGCAGATTAAGGCTCCCATCCTTGTTTTGCATGGACAGAAAGACAGTGTTGTACCGTTTCATCACGGGGCTGCTGTTTTCCAGAAAATAAAAAGCGAAAAGCGGTTTGAAATTTTCACGGCTGGAAACCACGTTGACCTGTATAGCCATGGAGCGGGTGAAAAAGTGCGTGATTTTCTGGCTGCACATCAGCCGGATTAATACTATCCTCAGTTTATCGATTCTCAATTTTTCTTAGGCGGACAGATACTATGACCTGCAGCGATATTATGGACAAATCTCCCTTAAGACTGGCGCCGGAAATAACGGTGGAGGACGCGCTGGCGCAAATGAAGAAGGCGGGTGTTCGCGCTGCCGCTGTGACCGATGCGGCAGGAACGGTGATGGGGCTTTTCAGTCTGCGCAACCTGACAGAAACCATTTTGCCTGTTTCTATGGTGTCGGAAGGCGGATTTTCTGGCGTGATGATTGAGGCGGCGCCGGGTTTGAACCTGCGCTTGCAAGGGGTGATGCTGCAAAGTGTGGCGGCTGTCATGGATCGGCGCTTTTTCCATGTGTACCCTGACACAGCAGAAACGCAAGCTGCACGACTTATCGCCCAGAGCGGAGAAAATGTTATTGTTATGGATGAAAACACGGGAAAATTGCTGGGGATGATCAGCGACGAAAATCTGATTGAAGGTATGTTAAGGTCATCGCCTTTATACACCAAAGCGGCCGCCCAATAAGGATATGTTGAAGAAGAGGATTTTTCTGCTTACGTTTATGGTTGCTCTGGCGACAGGGGGCGGCTATGCGCTGTTCCATACCATGACTTATGCGGACGATGAAATCCGTCAGGTGGGGCCCGCGGCGGTACAGGATGACGTTGATACAGAGGCGTTGGCGATTGTAACGGCGGACGGTAAAAGTCATCAGTTTAATGTTGAAATTGCGCGTACGCCGCCGCAACAGGCCTATGGCCTGATGAACCGTAAATCGATGTCGCGGGATCATGGCATGCTGTTTACCTTCCAGACAGAAGCGGGGCGTTCTTTCTGGATGAAAAATACACTGATTCCCCTGGATATGGTCTTTATCAAGGCTGATGGCACTATTCACCATATTCATGAAAACGCCGTTCCACATGACCTGACCCCTGTATTGTCAAACGGCCCGGTAAGGGCTGTTTTGGAAGTTAACGGTGGAAGAATGAGCGCCCTGGGCATTCGCCCGGGCGATAAAGTAAGGCACAAATTTTTTGATGCATCCTCCCCATAATTCCAAAAATCCGGGTTTTCTTTCATAAAACAGAATGTTAAGGTTGCCGCTGTCGGGGTGTAGCGCAGTCTGGTAGCGCATCTGGTTTGGGACCAGAGGGCCGGGAGTTCGAATCTCTCCACCCCGACCATCCCCTAGAATTCGAGGCTCAGAGATGACCAGTGTCCGTATCTACAAACCCGCAAAATCTGCTATGCAGTCCGGCCGTGCTAAAGGTCAAAGGTGGATTCTGGAAACAGAAACAGAAACTTCTCGCCGACCTGAGGACTTGATGGGATGGGTCAGTTCTGGCGATACCCTCAATCAGGTCAGGCTGGCGTTTGATACCCTGGAAGATGCGATTGCTCATGCTCAGGCCAGAGGGTGGGATTACAGCGTATCTGCTCCGCAGCAGCGTAAATTGCGGCCGCGCAATTACACTGATAATTTCCGCTATATTCCCGCAGAGAAAAGAACCTGATATAAACAGGTTATTGGGTTACCGTTTCAGGTAGGCGCCCGTAGCTCAACCGGATAGAGCACCTGCCTTCTAAGCAGGGGGTTGCAGGTTCGACTCCTGCCGGGCGCGCCATATTCACAATTGGCATACAATAATCGTGATTATGACGAAATATCTACTTCCTATAGCTTTATCTATTTTCCTGCTTTTTCTTCCCGCAACACCATACGCGGAGGAAAGTTCATGGGACAGGCCGCCTAGCCGCCTGGGGCCGTACGGCTATGATGAGATCGGTAGACCACCATCATCCTTATTCCAGGGCATGATTTTATTCCTTTCTTTTTTAGCCATAAAAAAACACCAAGGGCGTACCCGTGGCGTTTAATAGGATAATAGTCCTATAAAATGGCTCGAAAATCAACTCTTTTTATATTCTTATGTTTGCGCTTCTAATAAATATTACTGCTATTGAAAAGGGATGTTATGAGAAGACGTATCTTTGAACCGGTTCGTAGGCTCTCAACCAGGGCACGCGATTTTCTACCTTTCCCTGTATAGAAGAGAAGTCCCAGAGGGGGGCTGCCACGCCCTTTCTTTTTATTTCTGCGATTGCTCGTTTTCCGAAATAAAAAACTATAGAAAAAAAGGTCCGGAGACCTTTTGGATCTCCGGACAAACGGCGGTAATAGAGGGTGTGTACATTCTTTATATGCCACTTCCGGAATCGCTGCAAGAGGAAAAATTCAAATTTGTAATTTTTTTTATCCAGTTTCGAAACTTTCTGGAATATTCGTGTATGTATTACGTTAATGAACAAATATAATTTAATAAAATAAGTATAAACTACAGATGTTTTAGTATTAATTAATTGAAGCTTATGTCTTATTGTATAATTTTTTCTTTATTAACTTACTTTACTCAACTTATTATTATAAATAGTTTCGATTTTAAATATGTCACTTGTGAGGCCTCAAGATATACGGCTCGACAAAAATCTATTACTGGATGTTCTAAGGGGAGGTTAATGGGATGCAATAAAATACTTTTTCATATTTATGAAATCATCTTTCACTATGTACCTTTTGAATAATACGCGAGCGGTGCGGGGGGACGAATCGCCCATGATTTTTCTGGTTTAGAGCGGCAAATATCCTATGGGCTGCTCACGGTTGGTTTGAAAAACCGCATTATCAACTGGAAGATGCAATTTTTACATATAATTCTATTTTTGCTTTCAATGTCTGCCGATTGCAAAAGATGTTGTGACGCGACAAGAGTGTCAGGCGGAGATCGCTGAAAGGCATGTTCAGGTTATTCCGGCGTTTCAGGGGCTTTTCGAATGTAAAGGTAATCAATTACTGTTATGTGCCAATATGAAACTTAAGATACGTGCTTCCACCCCTAAGATAACCTTTTGCATCTGATAAAAATGAACTTTTTTTAATCGTCACAGTCTTACGCTGGGAGGATAAGGAGATATCTATGACCAGCGGTAATAAAACACAGAGCCTGATTGAGCGGGGCCGTTTTGAGATGAGTGAAGCAGCTTTCGACGACACAGTCAAAGGCATTTCCGAGCAAAGCATCTTGTCGTTCGACCTTAAAACGATTGTTCCTGAGATGTTTGTAAAGACGGATATTGTGTCGCGCACGCTGGCTCGTTTGTGCTGCAAAGCCTGTGATGATGTTCTGGAGCAGTATCGCGGGGCGTATACAAGCCCGCGTGGCGGTCTGGTAAGGCTTTATTTCTACGATATTCCGGCGGCAATGGGTAAGTTGAAGCTCGATGCTATTATAGACCGTTTGCGTGAAAGCCTGCAGTTGGCGCAGCAAGATTCAATTGGCCCGGCTGAGATTATAAAAGTGGATGGATATTGCGCTGACAAGGATGATGCAGGAAGGGCCGGGCATAACCATGCAGAGATCGCAAAAATCCTGAAAGAAGGTTTGAAGACAAACCCCAGGATTGAGGCTGTTCACTTCTGGGTGTCACAGGTTATGCAAGATATGCTGGTGGAGCGACGAAAATTTCCGATGACGCGTGAAATGGCAGAAATTATTGCGCAGGTAGAAATTCAATATTTCCCGTTCTGGGATTATGGCAGCCAGATTATGTCAGGGTCGCTGGCCGTGGTGCGCGGGCATGTTCCTGTCCAGCAATATAATACAGGGGAAATCGCCCGTCAGGATTTAGCTGGGTTGTTCGCGGCATGTCTGCAGATCAGATCCTTGCAGATCAAAAATGCGAATGCCTTGGTTGTTGTTCCTTTACGTTTGCAAACGGTAACGGATAAAAACGTTAGCGAGTTTATCCTGGCCTTCATGAAGTCTTTGCCGTTGGAAATCAAGCGTAACCTGATCATTGAGATAAGGGGGGTTCCGGCCAGTGCCGTTTCCACTGGCATGATTGCTACGGTTGAGCGTCTCAGTCATTATGTCAGGGCTTATAGCTTTGATACCGGCATTTTATCGCATGTCAGTTTTACGCGCAGTTTTCCCAAATTGTATGCCTGCGGCTTCGACATTTCAGAGATGTCGATGAACGAGGAAGAGAAAGTCCGCTTGGTTCTGAAATATGCGGAAAACCAGAAGAAGCATGACATGAAATATTATATTAAAGGTGTGACCAGTTCCATGATCTTTGATGCCGCCATCAAGGCCGGGTATAATTTTGTTTCAGGCAGCTATATCCGGCCGGCGCAGAAAATCTGCTGGCCTGCCCGGAAAATGACCGTGGCAATGATCAAAAACCCCGATCTTTTAGTGTCAGGCTCGCAGGCTATGGCGGTTACCCTTGGTGCGCTTGATATGGGTCAGGTGCCCTGTTCCCTGCATGGCTGAGTAGCAGCCCGGAATCGGTGGAGGAGGAGATTTCTACCATAAATACAGAGCCTTAGGAGGGAAGCCGGATAAAAATAAAACGTGTATAAATATTAATTTTATCTAATTTGCTAAGATAGAATAAACATTTTGAATATACAATTATCGAATACAATTATAAGCTACAATTACAAAGTAAGGGTAGGAGGAGCCTTTACTGGAAACGTGGCTATTGCCGGATCAACTATGGTTAAGGGTTTAAAATGGCTTTTTTGAATACACATGTTTCCAAGATTCTTGTCATTGATGACGACGAGTTGATCAGAATGACCTGCCGTAACATACTAAAAAAGATGAATTATACGGTCATCGAGGCAGAAAACGGGGTAAAGGGCCTTGAGCAGTTCAGGAAGGAAGCGCCGCAGATAGTTATCACAGATATGCTGATGCCTGATAAGGAAGGCTTGGAAACAATATCCGAAATTCGGGCGAAGAACGCCAAAGTTAAGATCATTGCCATGTCCGGCGGCGGAGCTACGCAAAATATGAATTTTCTTAATTTGGCAAAGCAAATCGGGGCCGACATGGTTTTAAGCAAACCGTTTAAGCCTGAAGAGCTTATGAGCGCCATCAAGGGTGTTTTGCGCTGAGGACATGAACAAAAGATGTATATTTCTGGGATGGGGGATTAGGGGGATTTTTCCTACCTTCTCACGGTGCTTCTTTTTGCAGGGCTGTGTCCATAGTGTTAGCTTTTTTTGATCAATTCCAGCGTTCAATTCTTCCTTACCTTGAACGCGCGCGTCTGTTGTGGCCGGGCAGGAATAAAACGCCAGCACCTGCGCACATATTTTCCTATAGATCGGCATCGCTGAGCCCTGAAAAGAAGAAGGCTCTTCATGAGCTTTGTGATCAGCTATTTAGGAAAAGCGAGATTTTAACCTCAGGTAGGTTGCAGCTTATAGGCCTGTCGAAAATTAGAAAGCGCATGGGGAAAAGGTGGGATGGGCTATGTGCCGTGGTTTATGACACAGTTGAAGACGTAATTATCGAACATATCGGCAAAAACGATCTGTTCGTTCGTTATGCTGATGACACATATGTCATTATATTTGCTTATGCGAATTTGGAAGAGGGGAAAGCTAAGGCAGATGCTATTGCGGAAGAAGTCAGAAGAAGGCTCTTCTTGCTGGATGAAGAGGAACTCAGGGAGATTGAGGTCAAGAAGGCTGTCCGTGAGCTAACTGCCGATACATTATCCAGATTTGATTTTCCGGATTTCCTGGGGGAGTATGTCGACGATTCTTCCGAGCCTGTTGTGAATTCCGTACTTGAAGAGAATCAGGAAGATGACTATGAGGCTATGGGCGCTGCCGTTGAAATCGAGGCTCATGACTATAAGCCGCAATCCAAACAGGACGTGGCGCGCTATCTGTCCAACATCAAATTTTCCTATATGCCGTTATGGGATGTGAGGCGAGCCGCTCTGACTGCGTATATGTGTCTTGCGGAAGACGCACGGGGTGTAGCGACTTTGTTGGAAGGGCATAAATCCGTTTATGCCCACTTGGATTCAGGGGGGCGTGTTGCTGCGGACATTCAGCTTCTTCAGCATGTTATGAGCGAGTTGGCGTTAATGGTTGAAGATGGCAGAAAGTTTCTGATTGTCTGCCCGGTTTGTTACGAAACTTTATTCAACTTTGAAAGTTATGAATCGTATAAGGAGTGTCTTGAGAGTATTCCTTTGCAGCAAAGGCAATTCCTGGTGTTGTTGATCTTGAAGCCGGAGAAGCAGTTGAATGCAAAAGATGCCTATTGGTTCCTTCCCGCCATCAAGAAGTATAGTCGCCTTTTTTTTGCAGAAGTGCCTTTGAAGCAAGGCATATATTTTCAGTCACTGAAGGCTATAGGGCTTGATGGCGTAGGTGTCATATTGGATAAGCATGTAGAGGAAAAACAGGCGATCGGTATTCTGGGCGGTTTTAGCAATACAGCGAAATCTCATAAGATTCCCCTGACGTTTGTTATGGGCGTCTCCTCTCTAAGCCTGACGACATCTTCCGTTTGCGCCGGTTTTGATTATATCGGCGGCCCCGCCGTTCACGATTCCGTGGCAAAGCCGGACGCTATACACAAATACAAGCACGAAAATATTGTTTCAGCTTTGATGAGCAAGCAGGGTTAGTAACTGACGTATGACGTGACAAGGATGCCGGCCTATATAGGCAATTAGTATTCCGTTTGCAGGTTTTGGAAGGGACTCTCATTGATGTTTATGAAGAAAAACATTTCAATTCAGCTAACGCTTATGTTCGTTTTGACGTGTTTTATGCTGAGCTTTGCCATTATCTTTATTCAAAGGCAATACGTTCTGAATTTTCTGGAAGAGAAAGCTCTGGAAGAACATGCCCTAACCGGGAACCGATTCATTAAGCACTTGAACAACCGCCTGATTATAGCGGAGACATTGGCTACGAATATTGCCAAACTAGGCCTGATAATGCCGAAAGACGAGAGTGTCTTCAAAAGTCATATTCCGGCAATTATTAACCTTGATCTGGCTGCAAATGTCATTGCCGGCGGTGGTATATGGCCGGAGCCGGATTGGTTTTCTTCAGGGGTTGAGCGCAGAAGTTTCTTTTGGGGCAGGAATAATGAGGGGGTTCTTGAATACTATGATGATTACAACGACCCTAAGGGTAACGGGTATCATCATGAAGAGTGGTACGTTCCTTCTCGGTATATGAGTAACCGCGGGTGCTACTGGTCAAGATCGTATGTGGATCCATACTCTTTCCAGCCCATGATCACCTGCACTATCGCTATGAAGGAGGAGGAAAAATTCATAGGAGTGTCAACAATTGACCTCAAGCTTGAAGGCATCGCCGACCTGTTGCAAGAGGGTATGAAGACAATAGGGGGGTATGCGTTCATTATAGACAGGAATGACAAATTCATTTCCTTCCCTTCCCAAAAGATGGTGCAACTGGGGGAAGAGGGAAAAACTGAAATTGAAAAAAGAGAGTATATCGATATTAACGCGTTGACGAAGCGGAACAGCGTCTTTGCCGACCTGGCGCATGAAGTGCAGGCCTACACGGTGCTTCAAAAGGCAGGTGTTGATGATGGAACGAGTGACTCATATATAGCAGATGTTTCCCGCAAGGTAGATGAGGACAGTTATCAGATAGATTCTGCGGAGGCAGAAAAAATTGCGAGGTTCGTCATCCGGAAAAATGAGAGCGTTATGTATAGCGGCGAAGTTATTCAGCCACACCATGTCAAGATTCCTAATGATATAATCCTCGGAGAGCCCTCCTACGCAAGCATCTTTGTGCTGCCTCATATGGATTGGAGAGTTGTGCTTGTTACCCCGGAAACAGTTATCGCAAGATATGCGGATAAGATGTTTCTGAAGATTACTGTCATAACGCTTTTTGCGCTTGCTATAGTCCTTATGGGGTTCTTTATTTCGGTTCAGAGGATAGTGGTTGCGCCGCTGAATAGCATCATTAGAAAACTCAGGGCGAACTCTTCTGCGGGTGAGGAAATTGTCTATCTGGATGAAAACAGTCCAAATGAAATAGGGCAAATATCCAAGTGGTACAATACGCGCACGCGCGAACTGGTGGAATCAAAGAAAGATGCGGAGAAAGCCAATTTGGCCAAATCCGATTTTCTGGCGAATATAAGTCATGAATTGCGCACCCCTATGAACGGCATTATAGGATTGACATCGTTATTGCTGGATACGCCGCTGGATGACGAGCAAAAAAAATATGTGGATGCGGTATTGATGTCAGGAGATTCTCTCCTGTTGCTGTTAAACGATATTCTTGATTTCTCAAAAATAGAAGCCGGGGAGCTTATTCTTGAGGAAATGCCGTTTAACCTCAGGGAAAGCATGCAGCATGTTGTTAACCTTATGTCCCCCATCGCCAGCCGTAAGCGTATAGTTTTGAATTTCAAATACACTGATATGGCTTCTTCGAGCCTTATAGGAGATCCCACAAGAATAGGGCAGATTATAACTAACCTGATTGGCAATGCCGTAAAGTTCACAGAGAAGGGGCATGTAACACTTGAGGTTCTTGTGGAGAAAGGCAAGCAGCCTGATTTTGTGACAGCGGTCTTCCGGATAGCGGATACCGGCATTGGCATTCCTGAGAACGCTCACGGATTACTGTTCCAGAAATTTTCGCAAGCCGATTCCTCCACCAGCAGGAAGTTTGGTGGCACAGGCCTGGGCCTTGCCATTTCGAAGAATCTGGTTGAAATGATGGGGGGGGATATTTCTTTCAAAAGCGTTGTTGGAGAAGGGACGACGTTCACTGTTGTTCTACCCTTGAAAGCTGCGGCGGAGGAAGTTGCCTTTAATAAGAAGAACCGGTTGCCCCTGCAGGAGCAACAAACGGAAAATATTTTCATGACGAAAAAGGTTCTGCTGGTTGACGACCATCCGGTCAATATAATGTTTGCGGAGAAGCTTCTGAGGAAAATAGGATTCAAGGATATAGACAAGGCCGAGAACGGTGTGCAGGCCTTGCAGTGTGTGAATGAGGTAGAGGGCTCTTACGATCTCATTCTGATGGATTGCCAGATGCCGGAGATGGATGGGTTTGAAGCTTCGCAGAATATCAGAAGCCTTGAACTGAAATCCGGCAATAAAAGGACGCCGATTATTGCGATGACGGCGCATGCGATGGAAAAGGATCGTGACATGTGCATGAAGGCGGGCATGGACGATTACATAAGCAAGCCAGTTGTTCCTGAGAAGCTCTATAGCGTGATTAAGCAATGGGTTGCCGATACGTCTTCAGAACAGAAAAGTTCTTGTGCCGCCGCCGGGGAGCAAGTTCAGGAAGAGGCCGTCAGCGTGGTTGATATGTCTCGCCTTTTGCTGTTTACGGATGGGGATATGGAGCAGGAGAAAATGCTGGTGGATGTCTTTCTGAACGTTGGCAGGAGCAGCTTGCAGACCTTGGAAGAGCATATTCAGGGAAGGGCCTCCAACGAGGACTGGAAGATGGCATCTCACAAGCTCAAGGGGTCGGCGTCTCAAATAGGGGCGAATGGGTTGGCGCAGATGTGCGCGGCCGCCGAAGCAGAAAATTTGGGGAGCATGGATAAGAAAAAGAGCCTTGTAGCTGATATTACAGCCAGTCTTGAGGGGATTTCCCGCTTTTTTGAATCGAGATGGGTATAGTTTCCTAATTATGGGAGAGTTTTGAGGAGCCAAATTTAATCATACGTCAATATTTTCCATATAAAATGAGAAGATAGACTTTTAAAAAGAATAGAGCCGGTCAAATTTTTAGTGTCAAAGGTAAAAATGCGCGTATTGGTTGTAGACGACGATCAACTCATTCACGAACTGATTTCAGTTGCTCTTAGTAACGGAAACTATGAAATCCTGCACGCCTTTTCTGCTGACGACGCCTTACGTCAGTTCTGCAAGCATGGTGATATTGGCCTGATTATTACCGATATTGTCATGCCCGGTCAGGATGGAACGAAATTGATAAAGCAGATAAGAGCTGTAAGAGATGATATCCCTGTCCTGGCTATAACGGGCGGGGTAGAAAACGCAATCGACGATTATGTGGGATTAGCGAGCCTGTACTCAGATTATACGTTGGCCAAGCCGTTTACAAGAAAGGCTCTGATCGAAGGGATTGAACAGGCCTCCGAAAGAGTTATCTCCCAAAATCAGAATGGGACAGGAACATCGGAGGAAAGCTTGTTTGATGAGCTGGTACGAATCCTGGGAAAATGCGACGGTTATATACAATAGCCGTATAATAGCGGCCTTATTCTTTCTGCCGGAAGTGGGACACCCCCTCAATTATTTCCGCGCGACGCGGAAAACGCGGAATTTCCCGGCTTTTTTCTTGTGGAAGAACAATTCGCTGGCGTCCGGCGAGAAGGTCGGCGCCTCGACGAAGCCGGTGATGGTCGGGATGACCTTCGGCGTATCGAAAACCGCGTTTTTATCGGCCCGCGTGGCTACGAGAATGCGCAGACCGGTCATGCCCTCCGCCGCACGTGTATAGAAGAGCGTCAACCCGTCCCCCGTAATCGCAGGCGCGTATTCGAGTGCTTCTGTGTTCTGGTTCTTCATGATCTCTGTGCCGTGCGGGTCGATCTCAAAACCCGATGGCCCCGCATGGGCAAGCATGATATCAGATTTGATGGGCACATGCCCTTTCTCCATGAACGTTGCGCGGGAGATATACATGTCGCGGCCGTCAGGGCTGATGCTCACATCCATATTAATATCCCACAGCCGATCCGGCGAAATGTGCCCTGGCGCGACGCGCACGTTCTTCAGCCTCTTGCCGTCAAACACGCCCGTGTAAATCGTATCCAGCTTATCACCATAGGCGCGCGTGGTGGTGAAATAGACATTGCCCGCGCTATCCATGCTGGGCGCGCCGTCCAAGGCTCTTGTATTCGCGCCCTTCAGCTTACCGAGATATTTGAATGACAACGTCCCTGTCCGTTCGGCGATATGCAAGTCTGTATCTGCCTCTGGATAATTCTCGTTATTAAAGAGAAGATATTTTCCGTCGGTCGTCAGGAATGGCTCCATGATATGGCCGTCATAGCCCTCTATCTCGACCATTTCGGCGGGGCCGTAGCTGTCGTCCGGCGGCTCCGGCGCGACAACCTCTCCCTGCGCTTCGATTTGTTCGATCAGTGCCAGTGCCGCGTCGACCGTTTCATTCGCCTCGTCCATCCTGCCTGTCTCCACCAGTTTCGGCACATGCTGTGCCAGAGCCACGACTTCGGCAGGGTTGTGGTTCTGCTCGATCAGCCGTTCGATACCTGCCACGACGCGGTCACCCTTTTTCTTGAGCGCCATGATCTCGGGGCTTACTTTCGACATACCGGAAAGCAGCACAGCGAGGACGAGGACGGAGAGAATCCTGAGAAAACGCTTCATATTTTCAGTGTCCCACACCCTCCCCATACCACGCAATGGTATTTTGTTTCTCATACTAAATAATGCTTGTGCCGCCTGGCGAAGTTATAAACCATCAGGAACGTATGCGGGTGCTTCTCCAATCACCACCTGAAGGGAATACGCGATCAGCGCGACCGGGACGTTCACAAGGAACGGTGAAAGCACCGGGGTTACGGGGAATATCATCTACCGCAACAACGACAACTACGAAACAGGATAGTTAAAATTGTCGGGCTGCTGTTGTGACGATTGATTGCAATCAGACTGAGGCCTGATTTTTACTCAATCGGCGAGTCTTCTTGACCGCAATCAAGAGTTATACGTGTCAGGAAAACGCAAACGGTCACTTGAGGTTAAGAATGCCCGCTTGTATGCTGTGTGACGGTTATAGCCGCTGTAATGAGGGATCGGGAAAGATAAAATGAAGACATTAACAATCATAGCGGCCTCCATCATGGCCCTTGCATCGCTGACGGCGTGTAAGGACACAAAAGCGCAGAATGCTGAATTGCCTCAAACCGATAATCTTAGCTTGCCTTTTCTTGTTGTTGACCTTGATGGTGATGGCATAGAACTTTTGCCCCTCGAAGAGTCGAATGTTTATTTTGACGTAGATGGGGATGGAAAGGCAGAGCGGACGGCTTGGGTCAAGCCCGACGATGCATTTCTGGCGATAATAACTAGAGATGAATATCAATCCCCTATGTCTTCTACAAAAAGATTCGTTAATAATTTTACGGAGGGGGGTAAAAAGTTACAAAATTTCGATAGAAATAAGGATTCAACATACAACATAGCATACTTTGGTTTGTATGGGGGAACGATTGAGTATTCTTGGTAAAAAATCAGTAAAAAATTGGCGGCTTATGCTCTTTGCATTATTAGCACCCTTCCTAATAATTTTGCTCGATAGAAGTATTTTGGAGCAAAAATCCATATTCGAGGAATATATAACTCCGCTGTTTAGTGAATCAGATGCGCCGATCATGTACCTCGTAATTCCTAGCTTGTGGGTCTTATATCTAATGACTCCTAGTTTCCTCCTCTTATATTTTCTTACTTATTCCAGTCGTACCAAAATCTTTATTTTGGGCGCTTTTGTTTTTCTGTGGTTCCCGATTTGTTTAGTAGCGGCTCTTTTTTCTACAATGTCATTGTATCATGTTTATCCGTAAAATTCTAAGGAGGGTGTTCTAAGGAGGGTGTATGTCTGCGTCTATATTTATAGCTAATCGCGGTGCCTGGGGAATAGAATTTCATAGCTATATAATTTACGATCCTGATGGTGATCCTGAAACTCTTGCTGGTCAAAGAATACTAAGTGGCCATCCCTTTAATCCGGCATTTGAGGGTGAGCCGGGTCTCGGTGGTTCTATAGTCATTGAAGTAGAGTTTGATAATACAAATTCCAGAGATACTTTGGACACAGATTATGATGGTATTAATGATGCCACTGTAGCAAGCAGAAACTATACGCTTATCAGCGCTTCACCTATTTATGGCTCTATTGCAGCGACATGGAATGCAATGGTTGGATTTGCTGAATCTCTAATCGGCATTGATAATGATCCAGCTACAGACCCAGATGGTCGTCTTGTAACGGATTTTGAGTATGAGATTTTTGGTCCTAACTCAAATTCGGTAATAGCTTCAATTTTATCTGCTGTTGGTCTCGACCTTGATTTGAACAAGCCAAGCGGTCTCTTTACAGCAGATTTTGTTGGATCTGATGAATTATTAAGTTCCGCCGAAAATCTTATATGCACGCTCTTGTACTATCAAGGGTTGTAGGGTACCATATTGTCGGTTTACATGGGGAGAATAGTTTGGATAAACAATTAACGTCACGTCAAATTTATTTATTAATAATAGCAATGCCCTTTCTTGTTGGCATTCTTGATGTTTCGTTAGTTAATGGATCGTCGTTATTTTCTAAGTTTATTCATCCCATTTTTGCTTTCTCTGAAGTCGCAAATAATATTGCAATCTTCTTTTACTTCTTTGGCCCCAGCTTGCTTTTGGCTTCTAAGTTGCCTCTCCAAACAAGTAAGCAAAAATGGCTAATTCTTTTACTTTTTATAGTCCTTATTCCGATAGTCGCGGTCTTTTATATTGTGATCGCTATGATTATTGGCAATTTTTATCCATAGAGGTGATTTCATGAGTGCGATATACATTGCGAACAGGGGTTTCGATGGGTTAGTCGAGCTACATAGAGCCGCGCATCATTCTGTTCCAGAGCCGCCAGAAAATCAGGAAGGTCGCTGCTATCTATTGCTGCGAAATGTTTTGTTTTTGTAGTTTTAAGTACTCCCCGGAAATCTAATGCCGGGTTTCTATCGGTGCGACCTGTGATCACGGCATACCGGAATACCTGATTACAAGTTTGGATGGCGCGGTGGGCTATTTCATAAGCTTTTCTTTTTTCAATCTTGCGGACGATCTCCAGCAATTCAGGTGCCCGGATGCTATTGATGGGCATATGGCCAATACTCGGAAAAACATCCGATTCAAGTCTTTTCATAACGGTGACTGCGTAACGGCTGTCCCACCCTTCAATGCTGTTGTCATGCCACTCTCTGGCTATACATTCAAAAGTATTCTTCCCGCTCTCCTTGGATAGGCGCTTTTCTTCCTTTTTTGAGAAAGAGGGGTCGATTCCTTCTTCTAGCTGCCGTTTTGCCTTATCACGCCGCTGTCGGGCTTCTGCCAGAGATATGTTGGGATAGACCCCAAGAGCCAAACGCTTTTCCTTGCCCCTGTAGCGGTATTTTAAGCGCCAGTATTTGCCGCCAGCGGGCAGAACCTCAAGATAAAGACCCTGGGAGTCAAAAATTTTCTTAGGCTTTGATTCGGGTATGGCTGCCCGACAAGCTTTATCAGTCAGCATGTGGGGGCATATCCTTTTTCACGTGGGGGCACATTCGTATAATTATGCCCCCAAAATCTTAAAATGGGGCTAAATGCCTTCAAACCATCTTGGATAAAGAGTGGGGCATATAACGTTGTAAATGCAGAGATTCTTTGAGTTTGCCCGGACGTAGTTGAACGTCTCTGGACGGGGAAGTGGCTCCTCGAGCAGGATTCGAACCTGCGACCAATCGATTAACAGTCGATTGCTCTACCGCTGAGCTATCGAGGAACAACGGGTGTTATCACTAATGAATCGGGTCTGATTTGTCAATCATTGCCGGCAGCAAAAATGCATTTTTGCGCACCAAAATCAACCCCCATAGACTTGATCTATGGGGGTTTGCATAAGGCGTCTGCCCGTGGCGCTAGTCAAGAGCGTCTATGGCTTGGCCGTGGGCGCAGTTTGTGTGAGTGTAGACTGATAACCCGGATTTGCTTTCTGCAGCAGGAAATCGCGTGCACAGCCCACATACGCATCCATTCTCCCCTTCAGCGGGCCCGCTTTATAATACAAAGGCGTATTTGAGTTTGGCTGGGCAGTGGCGTTCAAACCTTCATTGGTGGGGCTACACACGGCTTTGATACGGTTTTGTTCTGCTTCCATCCCGCGCGGATTGGGGATAGAGCGCGGAAGTTTCCTTTCAAAGGTCAATTCCTCACGGGCCTTCTCATAGTCGTCATTGCGTGGATCGACGCGTATATCGGGGCGGATTCCTACAAATTGAGGGCTGGTGCCTGATGGGCGCTTATACATGGCAATCGTCAGTTTCATAAGCGAACCATCGCCAAAGACATCCGATCTGATTTCCTGCACAGTACCCTTGCCGAATGTATCGGCTCCCATCACGGTGACGCGCTCATGATCTTGCAGAGCTCCTGCAACGACCTCCGATGCGGAAGCGGATCCTTCGTTGACAAGAACGACAACAGGCAATCCATTGACGATATCACCGTCGACAGCCGTCAGGCGTTCGCCGTAGTCAGGGTTTCTGCCTTGGGAAGACGTAACAAGGCCGCTTACATTCAAAAAATCATCGGCTATTGAACGCGCTTCAGCCAGCAATCCGCCGGGGTTGCCGCGCAAATCCAGAATGAGCCCTTTCAGGCCGCCAGCGGCCTTGATTCCAGGGGTGATCAGCGCCTCAGCTTTAAGTTTGGCTATGGCATGACGAATATCCATGCTGGCTGTTTCTGTGAAGCTGCGCAGGTGAACATATCCCACCCCGCCGTCCAGCAAGCTATGCGCGGCTGAGGATTGTTTGATTTGCGCCCGCGAGATTTCCAGTGTCAGGGGCGCCTGATTGCGTTGAAATTCGATGCTTACCGTAGTGCCGGGTTTGCCACGGATCAGGTTGATGGCTTCCTCCATAGGCATGCCTTTGATGCTGGTGCCGTTGACTTTGTGAATAATGTCACCCTCTTTAACGCCGGCCTTTTCAGCGGGCGATCCTTCAATAACATTTGCAATGCGGATAAGATCCTCGGCTTGCTCCAGCATTGCGCCAATACCCACAAACGTATCATTCATCCTGTCGCGGAATTCCTGTTGCTTGCTGGCGGGGATATAGTTGTCGTGAGGGCTGACATAGGACAACATGCCGCTTAAGGCCGCCGTCATAAGCGTTTCTGCGTTGACGGGGAGCTTGCTTTGTTTTTTCTGCACGTTCTCGACAAAGCTGTTCATCCCGGCACGCGCGGCTTTTCGCAGATCGGCTTCATTCAGGCCAGAGCGAACTGAGTTCTCCAGAACATAGGCAAGGCCTTTTTTAAATTTATCCGTATTCAGAGTTGCGTTGTAATTGACGGAGGGCAAGCTCATCGAGCCGTACTTGTTCAGCCACCCTTTATATTCGTCTTCCGCAGATACGGTGGCGGGTTTGACCGTTCCCGCGGCGGCTGGAGGTTGTGCGGCGTAGGCGATCAGGCCCAGCCCGGCCAAGGCCGTTGCAGCAAGAAATTTCTGGGTAGCCTTGAAAGACGGCAGCATAATCTTAATGTCCCTGTTTTTGTTTGGTTATTTTTTAATTGTTCTGACAGGAAACACCCTGCGGGTTGCCGCTGTCAAGTTTGGCGATAGGCTATTTGTTACTTTATAGGGGCTGGAGGGGCTAAGCTTAAGAAAAGTTCTGGGAACGGCGGTAGCAAAAAGCTGCGGTTTTCCTTGGCAAGACCGCCGCCCGGCTTCGAAAATACCGCCGGCTTCAATAGGTGGCTGGGGCGGCACATAGATGGTCGAGGATGGCGCAAGAAGATTTTATCCCTATACGCGCCTCCGACCCGATAAAATATGCAATATAATGTTTTGTTAATTCCATAATAATGCTGTATAAATCCTCCAGCACCCAAAAACAAGGGCATTTTGCCCATTTAGAGCGTTTTGAAAGGATATAATCATGGCGGAGGCGGTGAAGCAGGAATTTGAAGGTGTCGTTTCCAGTGATGGGAACGGGCAGATCGTCATCAGTCTATCGGCTTTGCCAGCAGACGCGGGGCTTATCATTGAGGGTTTGAACGGGCGTTCCGTGCAATTCCGGGAGCCGGCAAAAGAGCAGACAAACGAACCGGGTGTCATTGTCTCCACCCCGACCGCCGCCGCCTTCAGTCCGGCCAACGCCGTCATCAATGTAGGTTTGGTGCAACTGAATAAAATCAGCCAATACCTGACAGACCTTCCCGATGAAGCGAAAGCTGAGTTTCTGGTTTCGCCAAAATCCACAGCCGGTCTTTTTGCCCGCGGCCTTGGCGTATGGAACGAAGACACGAGGAGCGTCAGCAGCATCGACGCAAGTCACGGTATCCATTTTAACGGTCAGGCGCTTACGGGCATGAAAATCTCAGACCGCCCTCAAAACGCCCCGGACGTCACTTACGAAAAAGCATGGGCCGGCGAAGTCCGCGCCGCATGGGAAAAAGCGAAAACATCCGGTCAGGCTGTTATAACAGGGCTGGCGATAGGAACAAAAGAACTTGTTCGTGGCCGTAAAATACACTGCCGCGATGTGATGGTTGGAAACAACCTGTATTCCCGCGTTGATGACATCAATGCCGCGATTGCAAAGCAGGGCGGCGAGAAGATTGTTACAAGACGCGGCTCCGGCAACGCACGTTGGCAGCTTACGTCCACCGAGTACCCGAACTTCCGCGACGGCGTGTATAGCGCTGACTTTACAGGCGTCGACGACGGCTGGAACGATAAGGGCAGCCATCGTTCGTCCTCGCGCCCGGCCGCCCTGCGCGTTCTCGCACCGAATCCCTGATTTATCAGGGATCGGGGCGGGGCCCGCTAAATTCTCCGAGCAGGGTTTGGCCAAAAGGGCAGCCCGCGCAAAAAGGCCGCGGATTGCGGGCCTCACAGGCCTATTTCTCTCATAATGTGGCGGATGGCTATGTAGATGGCTGGGGCGGCACATAGATGGTTCATGACCTTAGCCCGTTTGTCCATATGATATCCATGATTACGGCAAGCCCGGTTCGAATCCCCCGGAAAATTTAACCTTTGCCCTGCAATTCATCGGCTGTTGCCAAGCGATAGCTGGTGCTCCGGCCACCGCCCGGATTGCGGATCAGAATCCCCCTGTCAGCAAGCTCACGCATATCCCTCTGCGCCGTGTCGTCCGAACACTTCGCCAGTTTCGTGTATTTCGAGGTATTCATGTGGCCTTTGAAGTCCATCAGCATTCTTTCAAGTACTAGCCGCTGGCGTTCAATGACGGGTGTCCTGTTCACGATCTGCCAGAATGAAGCCCGGTACAGGACAGCCCCCAGTGTTTCATCCGCACCCCCAATTGCCCGATCCAAGCACCCAAGGAACCAGGCCAGCCACGGCGTGATATCAATATCCGCACGCTGCTGCTGCTCGAGCTGCGTATAGTATTCCTTCCGTTCGGCCTCGATCTGTGCCGACATGGAATAAAAGCGCTCTGCCGCCTTGTCCGCGCGCGCCAGCATCATGTCGGCAATGGCACGGGCAATGCGCCCGTTGCCGTCCTCGAACGGGTGGATGGTGACAAACCACAGGTGCGCAATGCCGGCCCTGATGACCGGATCGGCCTGCTGATGGCTCTCCAGCCAGCCGAGGAAACGGGACATCTCCTCATCCAGCCGCGGTGCATGCGGCGCCTCGAAATGCATTTTTTCACGACCGACAGGGCCGGAGACAACCTGCATGGGGCCGGCATCTTCCGTGCGCCAGGCACCGACTGTAATTTTATGCATGCCACTGCGTCCTGTCGGGAAGAGGGCCGCATGCCAGTCAAAGAGCCTCTCTTTGGTGAGGGGTTTTTTAAAATTCTGCGTCGCGTCCAGCATCATCTCGACGATACCCTCGACATCACGTCCGGCCGGCACGAGACCGCCAACATCAAGACCAAGCCGTCTTGCAATGGAGGAGCGCACCTCGTCGGCTGCAAGGATCTCGCCCTCGATGGCGGAGGACGTCAGGACTTCGGTGGTCAGGACATCCAGACTGGCTTCCTGTTTCAGCTGAAAGCCCAGACCTTCCATACGACCGAGCAACCGGCCCTGCCTGTGCCGGACATTCACCAGCAGCGGAGTCAGGGCATCTTGGTTCCAGGTAAAATCCGGCCAGTTTTTATGTTCATGAATCCACATATAATCACCGCATAACTTGCGGTGATTATAGTCTTTATTTGCCGCATAAAGCAAGCCTATTCGCCGCTAACCATGCGGTGAATAAGACTGCTTAATCACCGCAAAAATATTAACTAATTGAAAACAAGGGTATTCAAAAGCTATAAAGCAGAAATATGACCAGCCTGGTTCGATTCTTCCCCCGTTCCCCTGTTTAACAGCGACTTTTCAGGGAAAATTCAGCTCCAGAAGGCCATTTTGAGGCTATATGCAGGATTAACGGTAATACCGCGCCCAAAATATCCTTCTTGGTCAGGCACTTGTCGTATTACGATAGCAGACGGTAATTTTAAGGAACAGGGATTTCAGAAACATCAGACTGAGCCTAGAGTAGGATAATTATTCTGATTGTCTGGTGATTCATATGAGATCCGTTCTGTTATTTGCTCTTATTTTCCTTATTGCTTCTCCTGCTTATGCTCACAGACCTTATTTAATTAAAGAAGGTACGATCAGCGATCCGAACGGAAATTCATTAATCCTGGAGAAGCTGTACGGTGATGGAATTTTTACCTCCGATCCTGTGAGCTTTCAGATCAGGAGCAAAAGCAGCGCCCTTCTGGCTTACACCCCAACTTCTGAACATATCGCTGTATTTTGTCCCGACGTAAGATTTTGCTGGGCCTTTCTGTATGGAATCGTTTCTCCCTTCGCGACGGGGATGAAACTGAACCATGAATCGATTGACTGGAATTCCAAAGCCCAAAATCTGGATCTTAAAGGTGACGAAGCGGGGCTTTATCAAAAGTATCTGGAAGATGAGAAGCAGAAACGTGCTTACAGCTACAGCTTTGACTATCCAGAAATGCGAAAGGATAAACAGGGTAAAGGTTTTTCTGCATCAGCATGGAGCATCGTTTTCAGTCCGTTGTTCATTATAGCCAACCATATAATACCATTAGCGTTTGTTACAGTTTTATCCATTGTTCCTTTCATTCTTCATTGGCTGTTTTTCAAACGCTTCAGCCTACACAAGAAGCTGCACAGAATTTTACTGAAAACTTCAGGTGGAATTATAATTCTTGGCTATGCCCTTTTTTACTGTCTCGCCTTGTTCGTTCTTGGTTTTACAATAGGAACTCCATTACTTTATATGTTTGCCGCAATGCTTCTTGGTATCGCATCTCCTAAATTGATCAGGTTGAAGAAGAAACTAGTTCCGGAAGGAAGCTAACATGGACTGGTATTTTATCGTTAGAACTCTTCACATTATCAGCTCTACAATTTTGTTCGGCACCGGGCTTGGCATAGCCTTTTTTATGCTGGTCTCGCATTTTACGGATAACCTTCAGGCAAAATTCTTTGCCGCGCGCAATACGGTGCTGGCGGATTACCTGTTCACGGCTCCGGCGGTTTTCATCCAGCCTCTCACCGGCTTTTGGCTCATATCGCAGGGCGGGCATGGCTGGACAGATTTATGGCTTGTTGCGACTTACATTATATATACGGTTGCCGGAGCCTGCTGGCTGCCGGTCGTCTGGATACAGATTCAGCTTAAAAATATGCTGGCACAAAGTATCCAGACCAGCGAGCCCTTGCCCGCCCGTTATCACACATTATTCCGCACATGGTTTATTCTCGGCTGGCCTGCCTTTATCGGCCTGGTCATCGTGTTCTTTTTAATGGTGTTTAAACCGGTATGAGCAATCTGGCTGAAAAACAAGGCGTCTGGTTTGTCTATGACGGTGAATGCCCGATGTGCAGCATGGCGGCCCATGCCTTTCGGATTAAACAACAGCACGGTTCTCTTCATCTGATTAATGCCCGCGAGACAAAAGATGATCCGCTGATTGAAGAAATCAACTGGCGCGAGCTTGGTCTGGACGAAGGCATGGTTATTTATTGCGAAGACCGCTTTTATCATGGCAAAGACGCACTCAGATTTATGGCCCGTTATGGAGATACCAAAGGTGTCCTTAACTGGTTTAATAAAATTATGTTCTGGACGAATGCTCAGTCGAAGATTTTTTATCCGTGGCTCCGCGGCACACGAAATCTTCTGCTTCGCCTGCGTAAGGTTGGTAGAATAGACAACTTGAATAAAAAAGATGAGCCCACGTTCAAAAGCATTTTCGGGGAATTCTGGAACAGCCTGCCTCCTGTTATCAAGAAGCATTACGCCAACCGTCCTTATACGGATGACTTAACCATTGTCGAGGGAACGCTGGATGTAATGTGCAAGCCGCCTTTGATATGGCTTGCCCCACTTGTGAAACTCATGGGGCAAGTGCCTGCCCATAATGAAGCGAATGTGCCTGTCACCGTGCGTTTCCAGAGCGATAGAGATTCAAAAGCTTTCCATTTAAACCGGATGTTTCATTTCAAAGATGCCAAGCCATATGCTTTCCGGTCACGAATGTTGCAAATCACAGACAATGAGGTTATCGAAGTCATGCGCTACGGGCTGGGCTGGAAAATGCTCTATCTGTGGGATGGCCATAAGGTCATCCTGCAGCACCGCGGTTATGCTATGCGTGCCTTTGGACATTTCATTCCAGTGCCGTTGACGCTGTTAATGGGCGAAGGTTACGCCGAAGAAATCCCTGTAGACGATGAAATCTTCGATATGATGACGCATATCACACATCCATGGTGGGGAAAGATTTACGAATATAAGGGCCGCTTCAGAATGACACAGGAAGCATAATGGCGCGGGTTCTGATCATTGGCGGGTATGGCAATTTCGGCAGCTTCATTGCCCGCCGTCTTGCGCAGGAAGCCGACATCACAGTCATCATAGCTGGCCGCTCCGAAGAAAAAGCGAAAGCCTTGGCTGAAAATCTAAAAGCTGAATGGACGGCCCTGGATATCGAAAAGAATCTGGATGAAAGTCTAAAAAACATAAAGCCCGATATTGTCATCCATACATCCGGCCCGTTTCAGGAACGCGGTTATGATGTAGCCGAAGCCTGCATAAGGAATAAATGCCATTACATCGATCTGGCTGATGGCCGGGAATTCGTCGCCAATATCACAAGACTGGATAGCGCAGCGAAAGAAGCCGGCATTCTGGTGGTGAGCGGCGCAAGTTCCGTTCCTTGCCTGACGGCAGCAATTATCGACAAGTATAAGAGTGAATTTCAGCATCTGGAGTCCATTGATTACGGTATTGCCACAGCCCAACGCACAAATGCAGGATTGGCGACGACTGCAGCAATTCTGGGGTATGCCGGAAAACCTTTTACAACAAAGATAGATGGAAAAATCCAAATTGTTTACGGTTGGCAAAGCCTGACAGCGCACCAATATCCGGAACTTGGCTGGCGCCTGCTCGGAAACTGCGATATTCCGGATCTTGGCGTGTTTCCCTCGCGGTATCCTGATCTAAAAACCATTCGCTTTCGTGCAGGACTGGAAGTGCCATTGTTGCATATGGGGTTATGGGCAATGTCCTGGTTCGTGAGGATCGGACTTATTAAAAGTCTTCGGTCATTAGCGTCAGCTCTTTACAAGATTGCGCCGCTCTTTGACGCTTTTGGTTCTAATCGCAGCGCTTTCCACATGGAAATGAAAGGTCAGGATGCAAACGGCAAGCAAAAGGTATTGACGTTTTATATACTGACCGGATCAGGCCATGGTCCCAACATTCCGTGCATTCCATCCATATTGCTGGCACAGCGTCTGGCGTGCGGCGAAATCGTAAAAACCGGTGCCGCTCCTTGTATGGATATGATTGATCTTGAGAGTTATTTGAAGGCGCTAAAGGATCTCGATATTAAGTGGGAGATTCAATAAAAGCATAAAGTTAGGAGTATTTTTATGACGGAAAATCTTAACCGAAAAGCTCTCTATGGCCTTGTATGGTCAAAACCCCTGATCCAGGTTGCTAAGGAATATGGTCTATCCGATCGCAGTCATACACGGATGATCAACTTTGCGACAACGTAAAACGCAGCGGCCATTTCAAAATCCGCAATGGTGAATGGTGCGGCATGGCTCCGTTGGGCTATCTCAATGCTGTTGATGGAAACACAGGCAAGGCAATCATCAACTAGACAAGCTGACAGACCTTCTCATAAACGAAACTATTAACAAATGTCCAAAGCCCCTGAGATTTTCAAAAGTTCGAAAACTGACGTAAAACGCGCATTGATGGGTTTCGTTTTTTCGAACTTGGAGATGGATGGCCGAAAGCTGCGGTTTTCCTTGCGTCCGCCGCTATCTGACTTCGAAAATGCAGGTGACTTCAATAGATGGCTGGGGCGGCTGGATTCGAACCAACGAATGGCGGTACCAAAAACCGCTGCCTTACCGCTTGGCGACGCCCCAAAACTCTGAAAACGGATGTCCCGTGTAGGATCGGGCGACAAACTAGCCAAGATAAACGGGGAAATCAAGGGGAAAGCTTCTAGCTTTGCCTGAAACTTTAAAAAACTCTCCGAACAACCTCAAAAGCCATGATTTTCTTATGTTGTACCCGTTGTTGCAGGGTTTAAACCGGGCTGGCAAGAATGAAAGAGGGGGTGGAGGCACGGGCCGGAATCGAACCGGCGTACAAGGATTTGCAGTCCTCTGCCTAGCCACTCGGCCACCGCGCCACACAGGAAATATGGATATATCCGGCAGAAGTGGGGAAGGGATAGCACGGTTCCCGCCCTAAATCCAGCCCCTTGTCGGAAAACCGTTCCGACATATGTCATGTGGATAAGTGCTGGCCTGATTCGCAAGATTCTGATATAAAATCAGTGAACTGTTCAGTTTATCCACAAGCACCCAAGGAATTGTGATTATGTTATCTTCTGCTGTTGCTGCGCGCCGAGCCATGGTTGACTGCCAGATTCAGACGAATGGGGTCGTCAAATCATCGGTGCTTGAGGCCTTTGCCAACGTACCGCGAGAATTGTTCGTTCCGCGTGATCGTCAGACGATTGCTTATAACGACAAGGATATCGTGCTGGCGCCTGGCGCCTATCTGCTTAGCCCGATGACGCATGCTCGCCTGATCGAGATCGCGAATCTGAAGCCAGACGATATAGTGCTGAGCATTGGGGATGTAACCGGCTATGGCGCGGCCATCCTTTCGCCGCAGGTTATGACGGTGGTGGCTCTGGAAGGGCGCGTCCGCTACAGCGAGGAAACCCGGCGTATCTGGAGCCAACTGGAATGCAACAACGTTGTGGCTCTTGAGGGCGACAGTGCTGACGGCTGTCCGGCGCATGCGCCATATTCGGTAATTATCCTGCATGGCGCGGTCGCGGAAATTCCGCCTGCGCTATTGTCGCAGCTTTCCCCTGGTGGGCGGCTTGTATGCGTTTTGCAGCGGCCTGATGCGCCTGTCGGCACGATTACCGTGATTGAGTGCGATGAGCAGGGGTGTTATTCGCATAAATCGCAGTTTGACGCTGTCGCCCCGTGGGTCGACGGCATGGCGCCTCGCCGTCAGTTCCGCTTCTAGAGTTTTTTCCTTCCGACTTTTATCCGGTGACGCGATGATGATGACTCCCCGCTTGAAAACATGCCTGCTGCTGACGGCAGCGCTTTTCCTGGCCCCTGCCGCCTATGCCCGGAACGCTGAAGAATTGCTGGCTGCGCAGGCCAATCCTTTTCCGCCTTCCGAGGTTGCGGATCCGCTTGATCCTTCCGCGCCAATGACAACACAGAAGGCCGTGGAGGAGGGCAGCGGCGGTGAGGATGTTATTGCCGCCACGCCTGCGCCTCAACCCGTTCCTGAGGAATCAAAGAAATCGTCAGCCGAGCAGGCGGCGGCCCAGGCTGCCGGGTTGCCGCAGGAAGAGGTCGCGGCTCCTTTGCCTGAAAAAGAGATCAAGCGCGGATCTCGCGCCAAGGACGGCGATGATTTGATCGGAAACGCGCCAACGGCAGAGTCCTCTGAGAGGGGAATGTCTCAGGCTGCTCTTGAATCATCATCGCAGCCTTTGCTGGACGCTTTACGGACGGCCTACATAAACAACCCGACACTGCGGGCCGCCCGCGCGGAGATGAAGGCCACGGCTGAGGCGCTGCCTCAGGCGCAGTCTGGCTGGATGCCGCAATCCGATATTGCGGGCACGGTGACCTCTGCCGAGATCGACTCTGATTCCTCTTCGGGTGATGGCACGACCTCGCGCAACCTCGAACTATCGCTGACGCAGCCGCTTTATCGCGGTGGGCGCACGATTTCCGGCATCGGCAGCGCCCGGGATCTTATTCTTGCGCAGGGGGCTGTGTTGAACGCAACGGAGCAGCAGCTCTTGCTGTCGGCGGCCACGGCTTATATGGACGTTGTCCTGAATAAGGCGTTGGTCAACCTGAGCGAGAATAATATTGAAGTGGTGAGCAAGCAGCTTGAGGCTTCGCGCAACCGTTTTGAAGTCGGGGAAGTGACGCGCACCGATGTGGCGCAGTCAGAAGCCCGTCTGGCGCTGGCCGAGGCCACCCGCATCAGCGCGGTCGCCAACCTCAAGAGCAGTCTGGCCACCTACGAACAAGTCGTGGGGGGGGCTGCTGACGGGCTGACGCAGGCGAAGATTGAATTCAGATTCCCGGAAACCCTGGATGATGCCATCGCCTTGGCGGAGAAAAACAGCCCCGGTGTTGTCGCCAGCGAATATCTGCATCAGTCTGCCGAAAAGGATATAGGCAAGGTTTTTGGTGAGCTGCTTCCCGAGCTGGGTCTTTCTGCAAGCTGGGATAAAACCTGGAATCCCCAACCCGGCGACCAGGATGACAGCGCAACTACATCCTTAAGTCTTGTCGCCACCATTCCCTTGTACGAGGGAGGGTATACCCGTTCACAGGTGCGTCAGGCCAAATATGTTGCCAACCAGCGTTATATTGAAATCATCGAAAGCCGGCGCGCTGCCAGGCAGGATGTTATCTCCAACTGGGAAAACCTGATGGCAGCGAAGGCGGAAATATTGTCGCGGCGCTCTCAGGTCGAGGCCAGCCGTGTTGCGCAGGAAGGTGTCCGTCAGGAAGCTGAACTGGGCACCCGTACCATCCTTGATGCGCTCGATGCCGATCAGGAATATCTGGACGCTCAGGTGGCTTTGGTTTCCGCCGAGCGGGACGAGGTAGTCGCCTCTTTTGCGCTGGCCCAGTCGCTCGGTATTCTGACCCCGGAAGTACTGGGTTTTCCAGAAGTATCCTATAACCCGCTGCGCGATATGGCGGCTGCCGACTGGAAAATGCTGGGCTTGGGTGTGGATAGAGTTGATTAACCTTGAAAATCCGGCTTTGACAAGTGGTTAGCAATAGTGGAAACTGATTCCGTTAATGCGTTGATTCAATATCTTTTCGTGATTCATGCCGGATAAGTCTTCAGATCAGGAACCATCCATCGAGGAAATTCTCGCGTCCATTCGCCAGATTATTGCGGATGACGATGAAGAGTCTGCGGCAAAACCTGCTCCAGCTCCCGAACCTCCTGTACGCGCGCCGGAACCTGAGCCGGTGAAATCCGATGTTCTTGAGCTAACAGAAGTCATTCATGACGATCCGCGCGATAATATTGTTGTCGATTTGCGCGATCATGAAGACAATGAGGAGGAAGATCTTCCACCCCCCCCTCCGCCGCGCGCGCCGGAACCTGAGCCAGAGCCTGAGGATACTGGCGATTCCATCCTCACCGATAACGCCGCGCACGCGGCCTTGCAGGGGTTTGCCCGCTTGGCCAGCCGTACGCCGGTTGAGCGCCAATCGCATCTGGCAGGGATTACCCTGGAGGACATTGTGCGTGATTTGATGCGTCCGATGCTGCGCGACTGGCTTGATCAAAATCTGCCGCCGCTCATTGAAAAGCTGGTGGCAAAAGAGCTGCAGCGTCTGGCCCGTCAGGCACAATCCGAAGATTAATTCCTGCTAATTCAGGCATGCTGAAAGACAAGGGATTCCTTGCATTTGCAGACCTTTGCTGCTTTTATTCCAATCATCCAGTAACCAGACATCAGATCGCCATGCTCGATAAAACTTTTGACCCTCAGGCCGTTGAACAATCCCTTTACAAGGAATGGGAGGAATCTGGCGCTTTTGCTTGCGATCCTTTGCGCAACACGCAGGCCTTTACGGTCATGATGCCGCCGCCCAACGTCACGGGCAGCCTGCATATGGGGCACGCGCTGAACAATACGTTGCATGATATCCTTGTCCGTTATAACCGCATGAACGGCAAGGATACGCTCTGGCAGCCCGGCACCGATCATGCAGGCATAGCCACGCAGATGGTGGTGGAGCGGCAATTGGCTGCACAAGGCATCAGCCGCCGCGATCTGGGGCGTGAGAAATTCCTTGAGAAGGTTTGGGAGTGGAAAGAGCAATCCGGCGGCACTATTGTCAGCCAGCTACGTCGTCTTGGCACGACGCCAGACTGGACGCGCGAACGCTTTACCATGGATGAAGGTCTGAATCGTGCTGTTCGCAAGGCATTTGTGCGGCTATACAAGGAGGGCCTGATATATCGTGACAAGCGCCTTGTGAACTGGGATCCCAAATTTCATACCGCCATTTCCGATCTTGAAGTCATACAGAAGGAAATCAAAGGCAGCATGTATTACATCCGTTACCCGATTGAGGGATCGACGGAGCGGTTTATCACGATTGCGACGACTCGCCCTGAAACCATGCTGGGCGATACCGCGATCATCGTGAATCCGGAAGACGAGCGATATGCTGATCTGGTGGGTAAATTCGCCATCCTGCCGGTTGTAGGCCGCCCGATTCCAATTCTTGCTGATTCCTATGTTGACAAGGAATTCGGCACCGGCGCGATGAAAGTGACACCTGCGCACGATTTCAACGATTTTGAAGTCGGCAAGCGCCACAAGCTGGAACAGATCAATATCTTCGACCATAACGCCCATATCAACGCCAACGCACCGGATGAATATATCGGGCTTGAGCGCTTTGACGCGCGCAAGAAAATATTGGCCGAGCTGGAGGCGCAGGAGTTGCTCGAGAAAGTAGAGCCGCATACGCACCAGGTGCCGCATGGCGACCGTTCCGATGTTGTGATCGAACCGTATCTGACCGATCAATGGTATTGCGATGCCAAGACGCTGGCCGCTCCCACGATTGAGGCGGTTAAAACCGGCAAGACTGAATTCGTTCCGCGCCAGTGGGAAAACACCTATTTCCACTGGATGGAGAATATTCAGCCCTGGTGTATCTCGCGCCAGCTCTGGTGGGGGCACCAGATTCCGGCATGGTATGGCCCGGAAGGCTCCCTCTTCGTTGAGGAAACGGAGGAAGAAGCATACGCCGACGCCCGCAAGCAATTCGGCAGCGATGTTGTTCTGAAGCGTGATGAAGATGTTCTTGATACATGGTTTTCATCCGCGTTATGGCCGTTCTCCACGCTTGGTTGGCCGGACAAGACGCCGGAACTGCAAAAGTATTACCCCGGCGATGTTCTGATCACCGGTTTTGACATCATCTTCTTCTGGGTCGCCCGGATGATGATGATGGGTATGCATTTCATGGGCGATGTTCCCTTCCGCAAAGTATATATCCATGCGCTCGTGCGAGACGCAAAGGGACAGAAGATGTCCAAATCCAAGGGGAACGTCATGGATCCGCTCGATATGATCGGTGAGTTCGGCGCTGATGCGTTGCGTTTTACCCTGACCGCGATGGCGGCACAGGGAAGGGATGTGAAGCTTTCGGAAGATCGTGTCGAAGGCTACCGTAACTTCGGCACCAAACTCTGGAACGCCGCTCGCTATTGCGAGATGAACAACTGCAAACTGGATCCTTCTTTCAATCCGGCAAGCGTCCAGGGCATGCTTAACCGCTGGATCGTGGGTGAAGTCGCAGGCCTGCAACAGGCCATCGATAAGGCCATGGCCGAATACAAATTTAACGAGGGGGCGGGGGCGGTTTACCAGTTTGTCTGGGGTACGTTCTGCGACTGGTATCTGGAATTCACCAAACCGATCCTGCAAGGCGGCGGCGACGCCGCTCTGGCCGATGAAACTCGCAAAGCCACCGCGTGGGTTCTCGATCAGGTTTTGATCATGCTGAACCCATATATGCCCTACATCACGGAAACGCTATATCGCCAGACGGCGGAGCGATCTGCGGGCGCTATGTTGCTGAAGGCGGAATGGCCGCATTACCCGGCCAGCTATCGCCATCAGGCGGCGGCTGAGGAAATCGGCTGGCTTTGCCGTTTGATTACCGATATCCGCAGCGTGCGCGCCGATATGAACGTGCCCGCAGCGGCCAAAATTCGCCTGCTGGTGAAAGATGCCGCCCCGGTAACACAAGCTCGCCTGAAGACCTATGACGATCTCATCAGGCGTCTGGCGCGTCTGGAAACGGTTGAACTGGTTTCCGGTGCCCTGCCGAAGGGTTCAGTCCAGACTGTTCTGGGTGAAGCCACGCTGGCCCTGCCGATTGCCGATATCATTGATCTCGACAAGGAGCGTGCGCGCCTGAAGAAGGAAATAGACAAACTGACCTCTGACATTGGTAAGGTTGACCAGAAACTGGCCGATCAAAAGTTTGTGGCGAATGCACCAGAGGAGATTATAGAAGAAAATAAGGCCCGCAAGGCGGAGTGGACACAAACCCTGCAGAAACTGGCGCAAGCCTTGAGGCAACTGGAAGCCGCCTAAGTTCGGTTTTTGTATTTCGCACATGCGAAATCAAAGTTTGACAGGGCTGGCCCGCAGGCATAAAAGCGGGCCAGCTTCTTTTTATAGTTATCCAAGGAGAGTTAAAATGGATTTTGAAGTCAGACCGATTGTAAGCTTGTCGCTGAAGGAACTGTGGGAGTTGCGCGAGGATCAGGGTGAGAAGACGGCCCCTGCTATATTGAAGGCGATCGCTGATAAGGAGGCTGCCTTGGCTGCAAGCACGGGTGAGGCTCCCACTGTTCATCAGCAACCTGCGCCAACAGGCACGGCACACTTGCCTCCTAAGCCTGTTTGCTAGGCTGTTGGATCAAACTAATAAATGAGACGCCCCGTTATGGGGCGCTCTTTATTTTTAGCTTCAGGTGGGGCTGAAAAGACAAGAAAAACGCCCCTTTACGGGGCGTTTTTAAGATTCTGCATAAAGAAGAAAATTATTTCTTCTCACTTTCTTTCTTGTCATCGGAGACGCCCGCAGACAAGAAGGTGCCGAAACGGCCTTCGAATTTTTTCAGTTGCTGTTTCTCGACCACTTTTTGGGTGCCGCCCTGCCATGCCGGGTGGTTTTTCGGGTCAATATCCAGACGCATAACATCGCCTTCCTTGCCCCAGCAGCTACGGGTTTCGTATTCGGTGCCATCCGTCATCACGACTTTGATCGTGTGGTAATCGGGGTGGTCTTTTTCTTTTGCGGCTTTCATTGCCCAAACTCCTATAAATCAGACGGGTTTTTTATCGCTAAAGCACAGAGATTTCAAGCTTTTTCTCAAATTTTGGCCAAAAAAGCGCGCTTTTGGCTAATCTCATGTAATCGCTAGGCTTTTTCGACCTTGAGCAAGCTGCCATCGGCTCCCGTCACCTTGACGTTTGTTCCCGCAGGCAGGGCTTCTGTACCGCTGACCAGCCATACAGTGTCTCCGGCCTTGATCTCGCCCTTGCCATTTTCCAGCGGCTTGGTCAGGACGTAAACCCGACCGATATACTGTGAGCCACGTTCATTCAGGCCGTTATCGGCGCGTACACCGGGGTTTTTGCGGCGGTAAGCCAGCCAGCCGGCAATCGTCACCAGCGACAAGACTGACCAGATTGTAACCGCGATCGCCCATGTCAGTTCAGGGGCGGCTAGATGAATCAGCCCCACTACCAGCGCAGCAATTCCGGGCCACAGGAAGAAAGCGCCCGGAATCATCACTTCGGCGATCATGAACAGCCCGCCGAGAATGAACCAGTGCCAGAATGTCATGTCAGAGAAAAATTCAGCCATGTTCAGATGTCCTTTCTGTCCTGCTTCACATTACTTCGCCACTTTGCCCAGTGCATCGTGCACCAGTTCAGTGATGCCCCCAATCGAACCCATCACGCTGCTGGAATCAAGCGGCATGAAGATGACTTTCTGGTTGGGCGATTGGGCGAATTTGCCGAGAGCCTCGACATATTTTTGCGCTACGAAGTAATTCACAGCCTGTGTGTTGCCATTGGCAATCGCGGTTGAAACCATCGTCGTAGCATTGGCTTCGGCCTCGGCGGCGCGCTCACGCGCTTCAGCATCTCTGAACGCTGCTTCTTTGCGGCCTTCCGCTTCCAGAACGGCGGCCTGCTTTTCGCCTTCGGCTTTCAGGATGGCGGCTTCCCTCAAACCTTGCGCTTCAAGAATAACAGCGCGTTTTTCCCGTTCTGCCTTCATCTGGCGCGCCATTGAGTCTACCAAATCCCGGGGAGGGCTGATGTCCTTGATTTCGATGCGCGTGACTTTGATACCCCAAGGCGCAGTAGCTTCGTCGACGATACCCAGCAGCTTGGCGTTGATCTGGTCACGTTCGGAAAGCAGTTCATCGAGATCCATAGACCCCATCACTGTCCGCAGGTTGGTCATGGTCAGGTTCAAGATCGCCAGTTCCAGATTACGGACTTCGTAAGCGGCTTTCGCGGCGTGCATGACCTGGTAAAAGACAACGCCATCAACTTGAACAAGGGCGTTATCCTTGGTGATCACTTCCTGCGAGGGGACATCAAGAACCGTTTCCATCATATTCATTTTTGCGCCGATTGAATCGATGACCGGCACGATGAAGTTCAAACCCGGTTTCAGGGTCATCGTATAACGGCCAAAACGCTCGACCGTGTATTCCATCCCCTGCGGGACGGCTTTCACGCCTTTGAAGATCAGTACAATGGCCACCAGGGCCAGAACGATAATCGCGGTATCCATGATATTTTCCTTCCTATCTAAAAAATTCAAAAACGCCTTTACGCACGACTATTCCCAGAAGAGCTCCTGTTAGAACAGTCAGGCCGAAGATTATTGGTGATGTGTTAAAAGGAAAAAACTTTCCTGCAAAATAAACCCCAAAGAAGGCCCCAATAATAAAATAGACAATGGTTGCTGTCAGGCTATTGTCGGACTTTCTCTCGTTCGGGGATGGCGCAACCATGAGAAAACCTCTGGGCTCAAGCCACTTTCGCAATCTTGCTGGCATCCGCCAGCGTCTTGCCCGAGGAACGTAAATCGGCAAAGGCTTCGTTCAGGCGCATCACTACACCTTCTTCCGCAAGGCGCAGCCACTTTCGTGGATCGTAGAGTTTCTTGTATGGCGTGCCGTCTTCGGGATCGATCTGGTATTTAAACGCTTTCGGGTTGGCTTCAACGAATTTCCCGACGGGCTCAGAGAACGCAAATTGGGTGTCGGTGTCGATATTCATCTTGAAGACGCCGTAGCCGAGAGACTCTGTAATCTTGTCCTTCTCAGATCCGGAGCCGCCATGGAATACGAGATCAAGCGGGTTAGGGGCCGTCTTGTGCGTTTTTTGCACAAGGTCTTGCGAATTTTTCAATATTTCGGGGCGCAGCTTGACATTTCCCGGCTTGTAAACGCCATGAACGTTGCCGAATGAGGCCGCCACGGAGAAATGTCCCAAGGGCATCAGCAAGTCATACGCTTTGAGCACATCTTCCGGCTGGGTATAGAGCTTGGCGTTATCGACATCATCGGAACCAACGCCGTCTTCCTCGCCGCCCGTGCAGCCGAGTTCGATTTCGATGCTCATATCGATTTTGGCCATGCGTTTCAGCAAGCGCGCACATTCGGAAAGATTGAAATCTATGTCTTCCTCCGAAAGGTCGATCATGTGGGAAGAGAAGAGAGGTTTCCCGGCTTCCCGGTAATGCGCTTCACCGTGATCGAGCATCGCTTCAACCCACGGGATCAGTTTTTTATTGGCATGGTCTGTATGCAGCACGACACAAATCCCATAATGCTCAGCCAGCAGGTGCACGTGTCTGGCGGCGGATATGGCGCCCAGCACTTTGGCCTGAAAGCTATCGGGCATCCCTTTGCCCGCATAGAATTCAGCGCCGCCGTTTGATAGCTGAATGATTACATCGGATTTATTCTTGGCGGCAGCTTCCATCACGGCGTTGAGTGAATTCGTGCTGACGACATTGACGGCAGGCAGGGCATATTTCCCGTCCTTACAGGCTTTGACCAGTGTCAGGTAGTCCTTGCCCGTAACAACTCCGGGTTTCAACGAAGGGTGTGTCATTGCCATGTCTCCAGCGCTAGAAAATAATAAAGGCCACTATAACAGTGGCCTGATCTTAAACAAGATTGAGATTTCAGATGGAAGGGCCTACAGGCGGCGCTACTGTAACTTCGGTTCCTTGGAAGACCGGGCCTGCATCGCAACTGGAGGCCGGGGCCAATGTTGCTGCCGGAGCAGCGCTGGCGCCGAAGCTGATGGCAGCGATGCAGGCCGATACAGCGGCACTGACACTGATGGCGTTACCGCCAGTGCTTCCGCCTTCGCCGCCGCCGCCAAATCCGAATGCCATTCAGTTATCCTTCACCAAAATTCCCATGTCCAGAAGGTTATTGATCGCCCGGTTTTCCGTGGTAATCGAACCCCCATACAGATCCTTTAGAAGATCTTGTCGTGAACTGCCTTTTCTGTCCGCTGCCGTTGCAATCAGTTTCACATCGCGCAGGGTCGGCTTGTGCTCACCGAACAGGTTTATAAACTGAATAAGGAAATTTTTCAAGCTCTTATGTGAAAAATCAAAATAATCCAGTGCAAAATCTAGGTTTTTCTTGGCATAACCTTCAATTTGCAGGCGCACCTCGCGACCATCAAAGCCAGGGTTGCGTCGAATGCAGCCGTAGTCGTAAAGCCACTCTATGTCCCTGTTTAAGGTGGATTTATCCACCTTAAGGCGGTTAATAATCTCGGTCTGGGTTGTACCGGGAAACTCGTCAATATCAGCCAGAATAACCGCGCGCCTTACCGTGCAGCCGGACTCGCCACCCAGCGCATCAACCAGATGATCGATCACATGGCCGATCTTGGTGGCTTTGCTCTCAGTCAGATCTTTCGGTAAGGTCTTCATATTCAATAATAAATTTTAAATTACAGTCTTTATTATAGGTCAAAATATATAACATAACCTTGATGATCCAGCCAGATTATATATTTAAAGTATTGAAATTAAACGTTTTAATAAGTTTGACGACGGATGGACGGCTGGGCTAGAAAGCGGATAGCCAATTTATGAAACAAATAAGGGCAGGGATTGATATGCATGAAATATATGGCGGATATGTTCAGGCTGAACTAAGCGATGGTCGTTTCGGGAACTATCAAGTGGCGCGGCGAATTTTTCAGGATTTTCAGCGCCTTGCCAACGAGCATCCGGCAGCCTTCCAAACCCTGGCTCATCAATTACACCAGAACGGCGATGTAGAGAAACTCTCCGATGCCTGCAAACAGGCCTGTCGGGATGTCGGTTTGGCCTTTCGTGAGCCCGCAGAAAACGGTGGCCTGAAATGGCAACGTCCGCTTGAGGACTTGCGTGAATTTGCAAAGCTTTCGGTTATGGCGGCCCCGCAAGGCTTATTGCAAAGGTTTTTCTCCGTTAACACAGGCGTGCCAATCTACAAAATGGGGACGCCATTTAAAAAGCCCAGTGCCCGCGCCCTTGATGAGGTTGAGAGCCGGTATCTGACGACTGTTTGCCTTGACTGGATAGGGCCCGACAGCTGCCATTACCCCGGCAACCGGCTTATTCCGTGATTAAGTATAAAAACGGCGCCTTAGGCGCCGTTTCCGTGAATAATGGAGCGATTATTATAGCGAAGCCATCTTTACAGCCGTGTCCAACATACGATTGGAGAAGCCCCATTCGTTGTCATACCAGCTCATGACGCGCACCAGCGTGCCATCGATAACTTTAGTTTCATTGATTGCAAAGACGGAGGAGTGTGGGTCGTGATTGAAATCGCCTGATACCAGTTCTTCAGTATAATAACCCAAAATGCCCTTCAATTCATTGCTGTTGGCTGCTTTTTTGATCAGTTCGTTCACTTCCTCGACAGTGGTCGGGCGTTTGGCGGTAAATTTAAAATCGACAAGCGATACGTTCGGCGTCGGGACACGCGTAGCCACGCCATCCAGTTTGCCTTTCAGCTCTGGCAGCACTTTACCGACGGCTTTCGCAGCGCCTGTGGATGTCGGGATAATATTCAGGGCGGCCGCACGGGCGCGGTGAAGATCCTTGTGGTTGGTATCCACGATTTTCTGGTCGCCGGTATAGCTGTGGATCGTGGTCATAAAGCCGTTCTGGATACCGATGCCGTTATGCAGCACGGCGGCAACGGGTGCGAGGCAATTCGTGGTGCAGGAAGCGTTTGAAACAATCTTGTGCTCGGCTGTCAGCTTGTCGGAGTTCACGCCGTACACGACTGTGATGTCCTCGTCCGTGGCGGGAGCAGAGATCAGAACTTTTTTCGCGCCGGCGTTGATATGCTTCTGCGCGTCCTCACGTTTGGTAAAAATGCCCGAGCACTCGAATGCAATATCAACGCCTATATCTTTCCATGGTAATTGCGCTGGATCCTTGATTTGCAGACATTTGATACGGTCGCCGTTGACGATCAGCGTATCGCCTTCTGCGGAAACATCGAACGGGAAGCGGCCATGAACCGAGTCGTACTTCAACAGGTGTGCGTTGGTTGGCAGATCTGCCAGATCGTTGATCGCAACGATCTGGATATCTTTACGGCCCGATTCATACAGGGCACGGAGGACAAGGCGTCCGATACGGCCAAAACCACTGATGGCTACGCGTGTTGTCATGAGGTAACTCCCGAACTGACGGATTTATGAAAACATATGCAAATTTGTTATGAACATACTCGCCTGCCGTGCTGTGTCAATGAAGAAGCATGAAAATATGAATGCTGATACTGATGATTTCGAACTTATCCCTCTCTAAATAGGAACGGTTGGTATCGAAAATAGTTGCGCTAAAAACCAAGGATGTAAATGAGAATGATTTGCATTCTGATTGGTGAGTGGTTAAAAAAGGCCGCAGCAGTAACACCTGATCTTGAGGGATCGCTATGGTATCACCTTTGCAAAAAACTATCATTGAAACGCTGCGCCGGGATTTCCAGCAGGAAGTTGCGATATTCCTGACGAAAGCCGGGCTTGATGCTGCGCCACAGTTCCGGGTTGATCGCCAGGCGAAACATGCGGCTCCGGTATATATTTTAACCGGAGCCTCATTCACTCTTTATGACCAAGCGAAGCATGGCAATGAGTTGACGCACGCTTTTTGGGAAACGCCGCTTGCCGGACATAGATACCTGATGAATAACACGGCGGCCATATTGCAAAATCTTGTAAAGGATGGATGCCGCGTCCTTCTGCACACGCGCAGTGACCCGGATCTGACAAGGCAACTGGTTAATAACCCCGATGTACGGGTTATTCAGGGTGATCTGGGGGATCCTGAGATACTGCAATCAATGTATCGTGAATTGGCAGGAATGGCGGCAGAGCGGCCGATCAGCGATGTCGCTATGGCGCTATATCAATCATTTGCCCAGAACAGCGGCGAGCCTTTCAAGCCTATGCATAAAGAGGCCGTCGAGGAGGTTGAGCGTGCTGCCAGTCGCCGTTTGCGTTTCATCTATAATATGGCTGCCATGGGGTACGATCTTCTGATGAACCGAGGGCAGGATAATTTGCGCATAGTCTCTTTGTCGGCGCTGGCGGCGAACCGCGCCAGCTATGGTTTGCTGGCGGATGCTGCCGATAAGTTTATGAACGAACTGGCGTGGCGGACATTCTATCTTGAATCCAACATCTCTACGGGTAAACCTGTGTCTGTATTTCAGATCAATCCCGGGATTACTACGGCCTGCGATACCTATCGCGATCCGCAGGCCATGAAGACCGTGCTGCAGGAGTCTATTGCAGATGGATTTCCACTCAGTGATGATATTCTTCGGGGTACTGCCCCCATTCCGCAGTTAAGCGCGCATGATGTCGCATGGATTACAAACGCCTTGTTGCGGACACCAGAGGGAGCCAATCCGAATGATGGCATGCCTGATGAAGTAAAAGCAACGCTGTATGGCGGATTTTCCCCGCAAGAATTGCGGCAGAGATTGCTGGCCGCCATCACTATTGATAGCGACGGGGGCGCTGGAATTGATAATGGGAGCATCCTCCCTGACCACATCCTGACGCCTGGCACAACTTACGGCGCGCTGCCAAGCCCTATGAAGGGCGGGGTCTATAAACGCATCTCTATGGCCCCCAGAGGGCAGGAATTTTAGAAAAGGAACGAATATGAATCAACATGCCGAAAATGTGGATACCTGGGACAGTCTTGAGGGCGAGAAAAGCATGGCCGAAGGGCATGAGCCTGCATGGCATTCACTGATTTCCTATGTATTGGAAAAGGACATCTCGGATAAGCGCGTGCTGGATTTTGGCTGCAACCGCGGCGGCTTCCTGAAGGTTTTGTATCAGACTCTTCCATATAAGGAAGCCTTGGGTGTTGATATAGCGGAAGAATCCGTGGCTTATGCTAATCAGAACAAGGGCGCTACGCCTTGCCGTTATGCGCACAGCAAAACGTTGGCGAATGAAAAAGGCACCTTTGATCTCGCATTCTCTCACGAGGTGGTGTATTTGCTGCCTGATTTAAGCGCGCATGCCAGGGAGATGAGTGCTGTGCTGAGGAAGGGCGGCGTTTACTATCTGGCCATAGGCGAGTATGCCGAAAACCCGCTGTGGGAGCGCTGGAGGAAGACCGTGGCTGAATTTTCGCCGGTGCAGCCGCAGACATATTCGTTGCAGGATATTGCGAAGGCCTTCCAATCCAACGGATTTAATGTATCTGTGCGACGCATGGTCTGCGACGGATTTTTACCGTACGATGCCAGCGATGACAAATACCTTCATAATCCAATGGAGTTACTGGATTTCATGACTCAATACATGATTCTTTTCAGAATGGTAAAAACTTGAAAGTTAGCGCTATATGCGTGCTTTTACCGCTTCGGCAACGGCCTCTTTCGTGATTTTGAAATGGCTATAGAGATCTTTGATCGGCGCTGATTCACCGAATGTGCTCATGCCGATGAAAATGCCATCAAACCCAAGCCAGCGATCCCAGCTCTGGCGCACGGCAGCTTCTACAGCAACGCGTAACAGTTGACGATCGCCCATAATGCGCTCCTGATAAGCTGAGTCCTGCTCGGCAAACAGTTCAATTGACGGCACGGATACAACGCGCGTCGGGATTTTAGCGTCTTCGAGCATATCGCGCGCGCCCAGGGCAATTTCCACTTCTGAACCGCTGGCCATGACAACCACCTTCGGCTGGCCGTTGCCGGCTTCCTTGAGGATGTAGGCACCCTTGGCGCTGAGGTTTTCATGCGCATCGTCGGTACGCACGGTTGGCAGCCCTTGACGTGTCAATGCCAGCACTGAGGGGCGTGTTTTCTGTGTCAAGGCAATTTCCCAGCACTCGGCTGTTTCTACGCCATCTGCCGGACGCAGCGTTAGAAGGTTTGGAATGGCCCGTAACGCCGCCAGATGTTCAACCGGCTGGTGCGTGGGGCCGTCTTCGCCCAGACCGATTGAGTCATGAGTCATAACGTACACGACACGCTGTTTCATCAAAGCCGACAGGCGAATGGATGGCCGGCAATAGTCAGTAAATTGCATGAATGTGCCGCCGTAAGGAATGACTCCGCCATGCAGCGCCATGCCGTTCATGGTTGCCGCCATGCCGTGCTCTCGTACGCCATAGTGAATATACTGACCCTCATATTTGCCGGCGCCGATGACTGAGGGGCCTTTTACCTGCGTGTTATTGGAAGGCGTCAGGTCGGAAGACCCACCGATTAAATGCGGTAAAGCCGGAATGATTTTTTCAAGCACATCGCCTGAAGTTTGGCGGGTGGCCAGTTTGGGGCGGTCTTTAAGGTATTTGTCTTTTAGTTGACGCAGCGGTTCTTGAATATCCGTCGAGACATCGCCTGCCAGCACTTTCAGAAAATCGGCCTTGTAGCGATTTTGCTCAAGGCGGGCGACCCAGTCCGCCATTTCCCTAGCGCTGTTTTGCCCAACCTGACGCCACATCATCAGGATTTCTGTCGGGATAAAGAAGGGTTCGTGGGGCCAGCTCAACTGTTCGCGGGCACCCTTGATTTCCTCATCGCCAAGCGGAGAACCATGGCAACCTGCCGTGCCGGCCTTGGTAGGAGCGCCAAAACCTATTGTGGTCTTGCAGCAGATGATGCTGGGCTTATCCGCCAAGTGTGCGCGTGCAATAGCGTTTTCGATGGCGGCAAAGTCATGACCGTCAACCGTTTGTACATCCCACCCATAGGCTTCAAAACGCAATTTGACGTCATCGGAATAAGACAAGGATGTCGGGCCGTCGATGCATATGCCGTTGTCATCATAAAGCGCGATCAGGCGATTGAGTTTGAGGTGACCCGCTAAGGCGCAGGATTCGTGGCTTATGCCTTCCATCAAATCACCGTCGCTTGCGATCACATAAGTATGATGGTCGACCAGATCGGAGCCAAATCGCGCATTCAATATGCGTTCGGCCAGAGCAAAGCCAACGGCGTTGGAAATGCCCTGCCCCAGCGGGCCTGTGGTTGTTTCAATTCCGGCATCTTGCATAACCTCCGGGTGTCCGGGGGTCAGGCTGTGCAACTGGCGGAAATTCTTAATTTCATCGAGTGAAATTTTATTGTACCCAGTCAGCCAGAGAAGTGAATACAAAAGCATGGAGCCATGACCCGCCGAAAGAATGAAGCGGTCGCGGTCGGCCCAGGTCGGGTTCTCCGGGCTGAATTTTAGAAACTTGGTAAAAAGCACAGTTGCGACATCGGCCATGCCCATCGGCATGCCGGGGTGACCGGATTTGGCCTTCTCGACGGCGTCCATGGAAAGGGCGCGAATGGCGTTGGCCATTTGTTTCAAATCCAGCGCCAGAGCAGGAGCAGGGGTTTCATCGGCGTGGGCAGGTTTGAACTTGAATTTCATGGCGTCTCCGGATCACACATTGATATGCTGCGAAAAATACACCCCAAAATGCCGCTTTAGGGTTAAAACGTCAATCGGTATGAAAAGTCAGGATTAACAAAGTTATCTGTGACTTTTCCCCAAGAATATGACGGCGAGGCCTTGACCTGATGGGGGAGGGTTGCTATCCACTGTTATTCTCATGCGTAACTATAAACGTCTTTGATAACTTCTTCGGGAAGGGGAGTTTCTGTGTCAGCTATTTTGCAAGCCGTATCCCGCCTCAATGGCGCCGTCAGCAAGCTTGAAGCCGCCGCTATTGTCGCGCAGGAAAAAAATCGCTCCCTATCCAGAAAATCAGTCGGCACGCAGCAGGCAGATTTGTTCGCCCAGCCGTTGGCAGCAAACGCGCAGCGTGGAAAGTATGTAAACGATCCGGCTGCTCTGGCGCGCAAGCTCGATGTCGCCATTGAAAGAGTCGAGCAAATCCTGCGTGAGGCATGATCCATGGCTGACGTGAATTTGAACATACATGGTAAAGCCTACAGCATCGCTTGCGATGCCGGGCAAGAGCGCCGTGTTGCTGAACTTGGCAAATATGTTGATGCGCGTTTGCGCGAAATCGCAGCGGCAGGCGCTGCTTCCAACGAACCGCATTTACTGGTGCTGACGGCACTGGTGCTGGCCGACGAGATTTATGAACTGCGCGATATGGTGGCTGAATTGCGCAACCGTGCGCCTAAAGTAGCGCAGGAGGAAATTGAGGTCGAACAACGTGTTTCCGAAGAGGAAGAGTTGGAAATCCTTGCCGCCATAGAGCAACTGGCCAGCCGGATCGACACTGTGGCCGAGCGTTTGCAGAAAATATAATTCATAGTGCTCTTAATATTTATTGCTAAGTAACCCCCTGTTATTGCTATAATGCAACTGGGGCTTCGCTACGGTTCGCGTGAATACACCTTCATCCCTCGGGCCTATGCTTTCTTGCTTCGGGAGCTGTCCCTGTCCGGGCCGTGGTCTGGAACATACGGCGCCCACCTGGTTGTTTGGCCAGTAGCGGATAAGCTTGCATGTACACGGCTCGCGTGGCGGCCCCACCTTTCTCTTTTTAAATAACTTCCCTATAGTCTCCCTTCATGAGCAGCAAGCAAACGCTAAGAGAAGAAGCCATAAGATTCAGAAATTCTATCGACCCGTTTTCTGAGGACGTCGATCTGGTCGTGTCTGAGTTCTTTGAGTGTTTATGTCCGCAGGCCGGGCAGGTCGTCGCTTTGTATTGGCCAAAAGGCAAGGAGTTTGACACAGGGCCGCTCATCGAGGCTTTGTTAAGGAACCGGGTTTCCTGCGCATTGCCGGTGATGCAGAAAGACAGTAAAGAATTGCGTTTTGTCCGCTGGGACGAGTCCATCCCGTTGATAGCGGGGCCTTTTGGCATCATGCAGCCGGAAATCAATCGGGATAGCGTCTGGGTGGAACCGGATATTGTTGTCGTTCCCATGCTGGCTTTCGACAGGCAAGGTCACCGTTTGGGTTATGGCGGTGGTTATTACGATGCAACTCTGGCCGCATTGCGCGCTCGAAAACCGGTACAGGCGGTCGCAATTGGCTACTCGACCCAAGCCGTGTTATTCAACCTGCCCAGTGAACCGCACGACCAGAAAATGGACTGGGTTATTACGCCTAACAGAGTACAGAGGCACACATGAGGATACTTTTTGTAGGCGATGTCGTCGGGCGCTCGGGCCGCGATGCGATTGATAAATACCTACCTGGGTTGCGCCAGGGCCTGAAGGCTGATGTTGTGGTTGTGAATGGCGAAAATTCATCACATGGCATCGGCATTTCATCTGATATCTGCAAGGGTTTCTACGCCTCGGGAGCCGATTGCATCACGCTTGGCAATCACGCGTGGGACAACAAGGAAATTATGACTTACATAGACCGCGATCCGCGTTTGATCCGTCCGGTCAACTATCCTAAAACCTTGCCGGGCAAAGGGAGTTATCTTCATACATTGCAAGACGGGCGTAAGATACTTGTCGTGAACGCGATGGCTCGATTGTTCATGGATCCGCTGGACGATCCGTTTGAAATGACAATGTCGCTGGTAAAGGCTCATCCGCTTGGCGTCGCGGTGCAGGCGATTTTCGTTGATTTTCATGGTGAGGCTTCCAGCGAGAAAATGGCATTCGGCCATTACCTTGATGGCTATGTCTCGGCGATTGTTGGCACGCATACGCATATCCCGACGGCAGATAATCATATTCTGAACGGCGGTGCGGCCTTTATGAGCGATGCAGGCATGACCGGAGATTACGACAGCGTCATCGGTATGAAAAAAGATGTTCCAATCCAGCGCTTTGTGAAGAAAATCTCTATGGATCGCCTTAGCCCCGCAGAGGGAGAGGCAACTTTGTGCGGGTGCCTGATTGAAACTGATGACAAATCAGGAAGGGCGCTGAAAATTGGCCGTGTTCGGATGGGGCCGCGTCTGCAGAACGAGATGCCGGATTTTTAGGGAGTCCGGGATCCTTAATTTCTAATAATATTGACTTTTTATGTCTTATAATGTAGTCTCTTTGTAATAATATTACATTATTGGCGATGGAGGCTGGGGGTTGAGCGCGGCGTCTTTGAGTGTTTTTGAAGTTGGATCCGTGCGCGAGCGTTTCGCGATCGCAGGCGATGTTTATGAAAATTCACCACGAAAAATGCTGGCAGGCGGGTGGCATCGGGTAATGTCCTCGCAAGATGTTCCGGAGACGCAGAGGGGCGGATTTTATGGCGCTCTCTACAAACGCACCCTCAACGGCAAGGATCAATATGTCATCGCTTTTCGTGGCATGGATGGCTTGCGCGATCTGGACGATGTGGCCAGGCTGATGCTCGGAGGGGCGCCGGAACAGTTGAAGGATGCTTATAAATTCGCAAAGGAAGCTATGATCCAGCATAACATTGATCCTGCAGATGTTGAGTATGTCGGCCACTCGATGGGTGGTTACTTGTCAAAAGCGGTTGGTCTGATGCTGGACTCCCCAAAAATCTATTCTTTCAACGGCCCCGGCTTGTTCGAACGCGATCTAAAAGCGCTGCCGCGCCAAATCATGCGAGAATTCGGAGAGAACAAGGCCGATATTACCGAGAGTCGCGTTCTCGAACGCGTCCTGTCTGTCAATTCAAAATGGGATCCTGTTTCCTGGCTGGGGAAATTGACTGGGCGCACTGTCAGTATTGAAACCGAGGGGCGCCCGCACAAGCTATCTTCTCTGGAGCGGAATTTTAGTCGCGCGGCAGCGGGGCTGAGTAATGTTGCACCCACACCGGTAGCTTCCTTGGTGCTGCCTGCGCTCAATCGCGGGCTCACTCTGGCTATCCCGCAAGTTTGATATCTGGAATTAAAATTCTTCGGTATAGTCCAGCCTGTAAGAGCTGTGATTGTAGGGGTAACGCTCGAAGTAGCGCATACAGGCATCATTCAGCGCCGCCAGTAATTCTTGTCCGTGACGTCCCCCCGTCCCGATGATGCGCCCCATGATGACGGCACGTATGGTCGTATGGAAAGCCAAAACGATCTCCAGCGCATCCATGTCGGCTTCGACAATGACTTCAAGGTACTGTATCAGGCGGTCAGCCATCGTTGTCACAAGCGGATAGTGGAACATGCCGCCGTTGGCCTTCAACTGGACGGCTGGATAGATCATTCCGGCGATCAGGGTTTCAGTATCCAGTTTGTCGCTGTTCGTCTGCGCCGTTTCTATCGCTCGCATCAGGTTCTGTAAGTACATTTCCGCAAGAGGCATGAAGTCGACGATGTTGTTCTCCAACAGCGCCTGCGCCTTGTTCAGAATGGCTTCGCTTATACCCCCTGATCCGACCTTTGCCTTAAGCGTATTCGGGGGTTTGATAATCTCGGCCCGGCGGCGAGGGGCCTGATTGAAATGCTGAGGGTATTTGTCCTGTTCAGCTTCCATGGTCAGACCATATCGATATCGTTGGGGTTGATGTTCAGTTCAAACTTGTCGCCCTTCTTTAATCCGGATTGTTCACGGATGCGGGCAAGGTTCTTTTGCGCTTCTTCCTGCTGGGCCATCAGAGCTTCGCGAGACAAGGGGTTGGAAAAGTCGGTTTCACGACGCATGGGGCCGTCATAAGGCCCGCGGCTGCGGCGGCGGCGGTCAGGCCCAAAAAAATCCTCGGCTTTCACGAACTGGCGGGGGCGTTCTATGACTTGAACCAGACGCTTATACAGGTCGCGAGCATTAAAAGGCTTTACGAGAAATTCGGTTACACCTGCGTCGCGGGCCTGGAACACACGGCGTTTTTCACTGAATCCTGTCATCAGGATAACCGGGACATAAGGGTTGGGGCTTCTGTGATCGGTGCGGATCATCCGAGTCAGGGAAATGCCGTCAACCGGACGCATCATCCAATCGGCGATCACGATATCAGGATTGGTTTCGCAGAAACGCTTATAGCCGATTTCGCCATTCTGGGCGGTAATCACATGACCAACGCCAAAAGTCAGCAATAACGATTTCGTTATCTCAAGCATCGGCAAGTTGTCCTCTACAACCAGGACACTGATTTTATGCATCTGATAGGCCATGACAGGCGATTCTGATCCCTTTGAGGATTGTATATACTAGTATTGGAGCATCTTTAATTCTATGGAATAAAGAATTGAAGATTGATTAACGTAGATTCCGTAAAACGCAAATTTATCAATAATATAGCAGGTTTTTTTTACCTCCTCCAGAGTGGTGGATGAGCTATGCTCAAAAGAGGGGTGGGGATTGATTTTTCCTAGCAAATCCGTCATTTTAGAGGTCTGTGTTTCCGTTATGTTCTCTCTATTTGGATTTTCATAAAATGGCAGGCCATTCCCAGTTTAAAAACATCATGCACCGCAAAGGACGTCAAGATGCCAAGCGGGCAAAAATTTTCAGTAAAATTGGCCGCGAAATTACCGTAGCGGCCAAACTAGGCGGGCCCGATCCCTCAGGAAATCCCCGTTTGCGGGCGGCGGTCTTGTGGGCGCGTGAGGAATCCATGCCCAATGATCGTATCAAAAAAGCGATCGATGTCGCTACAGGGGCCAATGCTGACGACAATTATGAAGAAGTGAGTTATGAGGGGTATGGCCCGGGCGGGGTGGCCATCATTGTCGACGCGCTGACCAACAACCGCAACCGTACTGCTGGCGATGTTCGTTCGAGCTTCAGCAAATATGGAGGCAATCTTGGCGAGACAAACTCTGTCCGCTTCATGTTCGATCGTGTGGGCGAAATAAAATACAAGCGCGATGTCGCTTCTTCGGACGCCATGTTTGAGGCGGCTGTAGAATCGGGCGCGGACGATTGTGAAAGTGATGAAGACTCCCATATTATCCAGACGGCCACAGATCAACTCGGCACGGTTTTGTCCGCGTTGGAGGAAAAATTCGGTGAACCGGAGAAATCATCATTTGTCTGGAAGCCGAATGTCATGACGTCCTTGGATGAAGAACAAGCCAAGCTTGTTATGAAACTTATTGACGTGCTGGAAGATAACGACGACGTCCAGACCGTTACCACCAATTTCGAGGTTAGCGAAGACGTGATGGAGCGTCTGCTGGCATCCTAACGAAAGACAACGCCATGCGCATTCTTGGCATCGATCCCGGATTGCAGAAAACAGGTTGGGGTATCATCGAGTCGGAAGGAAACCGTCTGACCTATGTGGCTTGCGGCCTTGTTAAAACCGAGGGCGGGCTCCCTCTTTATGCGAGGTTGGCGACTATTGATCAGGGGCTAGGCAATGTGTTTGATCAATGGCGACCTGATGTGGCGGCAATAGAGGAGACCTTTGTTAATAATAATGCGGCATCTGCGCTAAAGCTGGGGGCTGCGCGCGGGGCAGCAATTGTGGCAATCGCCCGCGGAGGCATCGAAGTTGAGGAATATCCGGCCAATTTGATCAAAAAATCCCTGACCGGGACAGGGCATGCAACCAAAGACCAGATGGGAATGATGATTAAGACCTTGCTGCCTGCAGCCGGGAAGATCGGCGAAGATCAGGCCGATGCGCTGGCTGTTGCCATTACACACGCACACCATGCGGCGTCGCGCAAGCTGATGGGCGGCATTATGTCGGGGGCCGCGCGATGATTGCGAAACTTTCAGGCATAATGGATAGTGCCGGGCAGGATTATCTTATTCTTGATGTCAATGGTGTTGGGTATCAGGTGTTTGCCAGTGGGCGAACGTTATCCCGTGTGCAAAAGGGAGAGCCTTTATCGCTGCTGATCGATACACATGTGCGTGAGGATCATATTCACTTGTACGGATTCATGGATAAGGCAGAGCAGGAGTGGTTCCGTCTGCTAACCAGCGTTCAAGGGGTGGGGGCAAAAGTCGGGATGGCCATTCTTTCTGCTTGCCCTGTAGACCGCCTGGGATTTGCCATCGCGGCGGGCGATGCCGCTTTCGTGCGGCAAGCCGATGGCGTCGGCCCGAAACTGGCCACGCGCATCGTGACAGAGCTGAAAGACAAGGCCGCCAAAATCGATCTGGCGCCATCATCGAAACCGCAAGGTCAGGCGCCGACAAAAACCATAGGGCAATTTTCCCCTGCCGATGTTGAAAGCGATGCTGTATCCGCTCTTGTCAATCTGGGCTATGGCCGCGCCGATGCCTATTCGGCTGTGTTGCAGGTAAGGGGCAAGGCGAATGACAATCTTTCTGAAATTCTTAAACTCGCGCTGAAGGAATTGGGATCATGAGCGATACGGCGATTAGAAATCCCGACCTTGATCGCGAAACGCTGCCGGATGAGGCAGGCGATGATTGTGCCCTGCGTCCGGTTCGTCTGGATGATTTCATCGGTCAGCCATCGTTGCGTGAGAATCTCCGTATTTTTATTGAGGCGGCCAGGAAGCGTGGCGATGCTATGGATCACGTTTTGCTTTTTGGACCGCCAGGTTTGGGGAAAACAACCCTGGCGCAGATTATTGCTCGTGAATTGGGGGTAGGTTTCCGTGCCACGTCAGGGCCTATATTGGCCAAGGCGGGTGATCTTGCGGCCATTCTGACCAATCTGCAGCCTCAGGACGTTTTGTTTATCGATGAAATTCACCGTTTGAATCCGGCTGTTGAGGAAATCCTCTATCCGGCGATGGAAGATCGCAAGCTTGACCTGATTATCGGAGAGGGCCCTGCCGCACGTTCGGTGCAAATTGACCTGCCGCCATTTACCTTGATCGGCGCCACGACCAGAAGCGGCTTGCTAACCAATCCGCTTCGTGATCGCTTTGGCATTCCCTTGCGCCTTGAATTTTACGATCCTTTTGAACTGACACAAATCGTCAGCCGGGCGGCGAGCCTCTTGAGGATGCCGCTGACCGCAGATGGGGCGATGGAAATCGCCAAGCGTTCCCGCGGTACGCCGCGCATTGCCGGACGTCTTACGCGCCGGGTACGCGACTTTTCAGAGGTTTCCAAGGCGGTAACGATTGACGCAAAGGCGGCGGATGCCGCGCTCCAGCGGCTGGATGTTGATGCACAGGGACTGGACGGCATGGATCGCCGTTACCTGAAGTGCATCGCTGAGACTTATGGCGGAGGCCCGGTAGGCGTAGAGACTCTGGCGGCCTTCCTCTCCGACCAGCGCGATGTGATTGAAGATGTGATCGAACCTTATCTCATGCAGCAAGGCCTTGTGCAGCGTACGCCACGGGGTCGAGTGCTATCCGCCAAAGGGTTTGTTTATCTAGGCCTTAAACCTTCCCGGCCTTTCCAGAGCGATTTTCTGGAGGATGCGGCAGAAGCATGACAGCAGCGCACAAAATTGATATTCGCATTTATTACGAGGATACTGACGCGGGAGGCATCGTTTTCTACGCGAACTACCTGAAATTCGCAGAGCGTGGGCGTACGGAGTACTTGCGCCACTGCGGGTTTGAGAATAAATCATTAATGGACTCGCACGGGATTATATTTGTCGTTCGTCGCGTAGAGGCCGATTACCTGACGCCAGCTTATCTGGATGATATGTTGCGTCTGGAGACCAGCGTAACAGAAGCGAAAAACGCCAGTTTCACAATGAAACAGTCGTTATTCCGCCACAATCAACTGGTGTTCTGTGCGAACGTGATTCTGGTATGCGTGGATTGTTCCGGCAAGCCTGTGCGCCTGCCTGACGGGTTAAGAACTGCGATGATGGAGAGCAAATAAAATGAATGACACCGATTTGACCAGCCGCGCCGTGGACGCCGCCGAAATGGCCGGCAGCGTTGCCGCCCACGACTTAAGCATGATTGGGTTATTCATGCAGGCCGATCTCGTCGTCAAGGCCGTGATGCTGGTTTTGATTTTTGCCTCAGTCTGGAGTTGGGCCATCATTTTCGAAAAACGCCGCACGTTGAAGACCCTGAACAGTCGTGCCAATAAGTTCGAGGACTCGTTTTGGTCGGGCGAGCCGCTGGATAAGCTATACCAGCGCGTTAAAAAGGGGAAACAGGATCCGCTGATCAAGACCTTTGCCGCTGGCATGGAAGAATGGCAAAATGGTGTGGCGGGAGGACTTCCCTCCACCGAAACCGTACAGGCCAGCCTGAAACAGCGCGTCGAGCGGGCGATGGCAGTGACTATCAACCGAGAAATGGTAACACTGGAACGCGGCATGACGTTTCTTGCCTCCATCGGCTCGACGGCTACCTTTATCGGCCTGTTTGGCACCGTATGGGGGATTATGAACAGTTTTAGCGCGATTGCGCACAGCCAGAACACCAGCCTGGTAGTGGTGGCGCCGGGCATCGCCGAAGCCCTGTTCGCCACGGCCGTAGGCCTTGTGGCCGCTATTCCGGCTGTGCTGGCTTACAATATTTTTACGACCGGATTGGCACGCTACGCCGACAGGCTCGATGCTTTTACCAGCGATTTTTCGGCCATTCTTTCGCGCCATCTCGACGCGCAGGACATCCGCAGCAAGAAGGTGGCCTGAGCATGGGAGCGGGGATTCAGGGAAAATCCGGACGGATCGGACAGGCGGGGGGGCGCAGCCGTGCGCACAGGCCGATGGCTGAAATTAATGTCACGCCCATGGTCGATGTGATGTTGGTGTTGCTGATCGTGTTCATGGTCACAGCACCGCTGCTGACTACGGGGGTGCCGGTCGATATGCCCAAGGCGGAGGCGCGCGCCCTGAAGGATGAAGACAACAAGGCGCTGGAAATTACAGTTACCAAGGAAAAGCAGCTTTTCGTCGGCGAAACGCGTGTTGAGCGTGAGCGCTTGATCGAACTTCTCACTGCCATGACCAATAACGACCCCGAACGCCGTATTTACATCCGCGCCGATCAGGCTTTGTCCTACGGCGAGGTTATGGACGTTCTGGGAGGACTGAATAAGGCAGGTTTCCGGAAGGTTGCCTTATTGTCGAATTCATCATCCAAAAAACAGCCATAATGGCCCCGGAGACTTTGGGGTATGATCGCCGCCGTACTGAATGAGGAACCTGTGATCGATGTGCAAGGGACGATGAAAACGCCCCTTGCGACCTCGTTGGTTTTCCATGCGGTCATTCTGGCGGTCTGCATGATGGGGCTGCCATATATCAGGCCTGATATTGACGCTCTTCCTGAGTCCGTGCCGATTGAAATTGCAACGGTTGACGATTTATCGACAACTGACCGCGCCCCTGCGCGGGCTGACGTTGAAAAACCCAAGCCGGAAGAAAAACCGGAGGAGAAGCCCAAACCCAAGCCACCCACCAATACGGCAGAAGCTCCGCAAAAGCCGGTGCTGGAAAAGCCTAAACCTGTGGAAAAACCCAAACCGCCTGAGCCTATGGCGGACGATGTTGCCGACCCGGATAAGAAAGCTGAAGAGAAGCCCAGAGAAACTCCAAAGCCTCCTGAGAAGAAACCCGTGATCCAGCAGGAACAAAAGGAAGCTTTTAGCTCGTTGCTTAAAAATCTTGAGGAAACCAAGCCGGTAGCCGGAGCGCAGAAGGTAGAGGCTCCCATGGCGGGAGAAACGCCGTCTCCGATGGCTAGCCTCTCAGATCGTCTGGCCGCCAACGAAATCCAGGCTCGTCTGCAAAAGCAGCTTGGCTATTGCTGGAACGTTCTGGCGGGGGCCAAATATGCGGAAAATCTGGTCGTTGACATAAGGATATTTGTCAATCAGGATCGCACAGTGCACGATGCACAGGTACTTGACCAGATGCGTTATTCCACAGACACTTACTTCCGCGCAGCGGCAGACAGCGCCCTTAGGGCTCTGCGCCATCCATACTGTACGCCGCTGGATCTGCCGCCAGAAAAATACAATTTGTGGAAGACCATGGTCTTCCGGTTTGACCCGAGTTCAATGCTGTAAGAAAGAGATGAAAGAATGAAACACCTGTGGCTTGCCCTTTTCGGACTTGCGATGCTGGTTAATATCTCCAGCGCCAAAGCTGAGTTGACCGTTGCTATCGGCAGCGCGAATATGGAACCTCTTCCGATTGCGATCAGCCCGTTTTATGCCGACGCTGGGGCAGACCAGATCGTGGCGACCGACATGCCACGCGTAATCGAGGCCAATCTTGAGCGCACAGGCCTGTTTAAGCCTCTCAATCCTCGCAGTTTCATCCAGACTCCTGAATCGCTGGTCAAGGATGGCCCGCGCTTTGCTGAATGGCGCGCCGTGAACGGTCAGGCTCTGGTCACCGGGCATGTTACACGTTCGGCCGATGGCCGCACCCGGGTTGAATTCCGCTTATGGGATGTTTTCGGTCAGGCCCAGATGATTGGCATGGCTTATACGACAACGCCGCAAAACTGGCGTCGCATCGCGCACATCATCTCGGATGAAATTTACAAAAGGATTACTGGTGAAAACGGTTACTTCGACACCCGTATTGTTTATATCTCGGAAACTGGCCCTTCGAACGCCCGCGTCAAACGCCTGGCTATCATGGATCAGGACGGATATAACCATAAATACCTGACCGACGGGAAGTATCTGGTTCTGACACCGCGATTCTCGCCCAACTCTCAGATGATCACATATATGGCGTATTACAACGATACGCCGCGGGTTTATATCTACAACATTGATACGGGCCGTCAGGAGGTTCTGGGAGATTTCCAGGGAATGACGTTTGCTCCGCGGTTCTCTCCTGATGGCAGCAAGGTCATCATGTCCATGGCCAAAGATGGAAATTCCGATATCTTTACGATGGATCTGAGGTCGCGCAAAGTTACAAAACTGACAAATCACCCCTCCATCGACACCAGCCCGAGTTATGCTCCGGACGGACGTCAGATAGCCTTTGAATCCGACCGTGGCGGCACGCAGCAGATTTATGTGATGGGCGCCGACGGTTCCAATCCGCAACGTATTACTTTCGGGCAAGGCCGCTACGGCAACCCCGTATGGTCGCCGCGCGGAGATTTGATCGCCTTTACCCGCATGTATCAGGGCAAATTCTATATCGGTGTGATCCGCCCCGATGGTTCGGGAGAGCGTCTGATTACATCAGCCTATCACGTGGAAGGCCCGACATGGTCGCCTAATGGTCGCGTGCTGGCTTACTTCAAGGAATCGCCTAGCGGTGGCACACGCACCGCCAAGGTCTATACGATAGACCTGACTGGCTATAATGAGCGTCTGATGCAAACCCCGGCGGATGGATCCGACCCGGCATGGTCGCCAGTGAATCCATAGGCAGATTTGATCTGTTCCAATAAAAAACCCTCTCCGCAGAGAGGGTTTTTTATTGATTAGCCCATAAGTCTCTTGAATCAAAGACCCGGCACTACTGCCTTTCTTAATTCAAACGACTCTATTATTTTCAGGAATGGGCCAGGTGCCGGAAGGCTTTAATAACTTCTCGGTAGGTGTCGCGTTTGAAAGGTACGATCAGACTGAGCACATCGGGCAGGGCCACCCATTGCCATGCGCGGAATTCAGGCGGCGTATGGGCTGCGATATTGATGTCGCTATCTGTTCCATTGAAGCGCGCCGCCAGCCATGTCTGTTCCTGCCCCCCGTATTTGCCGTCCCATAGCTTTTCTATCAGTCGCGGCGGCAAGCGGTAGCGTAGAGTCTTGTTATGAATCAGTAAAATATCTGCTTTGTCAGAGCCCACTTCCTCACGCAATTCCCGCATGGCAGCCTGTTCAACCGTTTCACCGGGGTCAATGCCGCCTTGCGGCATTTGCCATGCTCCCGGCGTATCTATACGTTCTCCCACAAAAACTTTTCCAGAAGTGTTGAACAATGTTATGCCAACGCAAGGGCGGAAAGGCAGATGGCTGTGTTTCTCCGTGCTCATGTCTTGCTCAAAATCCTGTTTGGGCTGATAGAGGGGCCAGAACGATATTCTTGTCCTTTAAGGACTCCATCCATGTTTGCAATTCACGGAAACTGACAGAGCCTGGGGAAACAACCCCGACGGCATAACCATTTTCTTTAGCGAGGGCTTCGAGCTGTTGCAGCGATGCCTGAATTATTTCTGGCGTGTTTCCCGGCTTATCAATCCACACATCTATGCTTGAGTAGGGAGCATTCATGCTTAACGCCATAGTCTCAGGCGTCGAACCCGGGGCTTTTGAGCCGCCGATAAAGCCAATGCCGCGCTTGTAAATGCTGCCGAGTATAGGACGCACGTCATTTTGCGACTCCATAAACTTAGGTTGATAGGGGGCAACAAGCCCGGCATAGCCAACGACCCTCCCCATTACCCATTCCAGCTTTTGCTGGTTTTCGCGCTCGGGGGCACCCACCAGCAATGTATGAGGCCCGGTATCGGTTTCGGGATAATTCGCCGTTTCCATCGGCAGGCTAAGCCAAACTTCATGCCCGCTTGTGCGGGCTTCATTCGTCCACGTATCCGGGCCATCAGCATAGGGGGACACAATCAGCGTAACCGCTTCCGGCAGTGATTTGATTGCAGATTCAGTGATCCTGGCCGACAGCCCCATGTCGTTGACGGCTATAGAGATAACTGATTTTCCATCTGGAATGGTAAATGGTTTTCGATAGGCCTTGAAAGCGCTCAACCCGTCTTCGCGCAGAACGGGCAGGCGGCCATGCTCGGTTTCTTCATACAGTCCTTCGACAGGGGCAATGTACATGCCATGGGAATATTTCCGGATATCTTTCAACAGGGTCTGATCCGGGTTCTCAGGGGCAGGTTCCCCCACATCGTGTGATGTTTCATTGACAGGAGCCTGTTCTGTTTGTGTTTCGGTTGCCGTTTCCGGGATATGAGGTTCCTGCGGCAAGAAAGGGCCGTACGATTCAGTCTTTATAGACACCTTGCCGTTCATTAGCGGCAAGGCGCGTTCAATCAGAACTGTGCGTGAAGGTATTTCTGCTGCGCGCCTTGCGCGTACTTCTGGCCCGGCTTGCGTAACCCAGGTAAATAGCCCCGCATAGGCACCCAGCACAACGAGAATCCCGGCAGCGAAGGCCTTGGCTGAGAAGCGGGGCGTAGTAGTCGCATTGGCGGACATGCTTATTCAGCCTTCGGCGCAGAAGGGGGTTCACCTTCGGGAACCGGTGTGACCTCCGGGGCGCTTTCTGCGGGGGTAGACTCTGTTGCCGGCTTAAATGATGCGCCATATAAAGCCACGCCCCTGACTAAATCGACAGCGCGCGCCAGTTGATAGTCTTCCTGAAGGTTGGTGAGTTTCTTCATATCCTTTTTGTCGTCTGGCTTGGCTGAATCTTCGGCATTTTTCACAGTTTCAACTATAGATTCCGTTGCAGCCTTGTCAGGTTTTTTATTATCAAGCGCGCCGCGCAGATCAGCCTCGGAAAGGCGCTCCGACTTGATCGTCTCGATTTTGGCTTGCTCGATAACGATGTCGGGCTCGATACCCTTGGCCTGAATAGAGCGGCCCGAGGGCGTATAGTAACGGGCCGTGGTCAACCGCATCGCGCCATGACCTTGCAAGGGAATAACGGTCTGAACCGAGCCTTTGCCAAAGGACTGCGTGCCCACGACAATTGCACGGCGGTGGTCTTGCAATGCGCCGGATACGATTTCCGAGGCTGAGGCCGACCCGCTATTAATCAGAACTACAATAGGCAAGCCGTTCGTAATGTCCCCCGGTGTTGAATTGTCGCGTTCGGTGTCTTGCGCGTGGCGTCCACGGGTCGATACGATCTCCCCCTTATCAAGGAACAAATCGGAGACAGCGATCGCCTGATCCAGAAGGCCGCCGGGGTTGTTTCGCAGATCCAGAATGATCCCGCGCAGTTTGGCGTCTTTGTTGGAAGAAAATTCCGCAAAGGCTTTTTTAACGCCTGTGTCCGTATTTTGATTGAATGTGGTAATCCTGATATAGCCGATATCGTTGCCGATCAACTCGAATTTGACTGATTCAATCTTGATGATATCGCGCACCAGAGTAATTTCTATAGCCTCAGCCACCTCTTCACGGCGGATAGTCAACTTGATCGGTGTGCCGACCTTACCGCGCATTTTGTCAACGGCTTCGTTTAATGTCAGGCCTACAATCGCCTCGTCGTCAAGGTGAGTGATGAAGTCTCCGGCCTGCACTCCGGCTCTATACGCAGGTGTATCAAAGATCGGGGAGACAACCTTGACCAGGCCACTTTCCATGGTCACCTCGATGCCCAGGCCGCCAAACTCGCCCCGGGTTTGCACTTGCATGTCTCCAAACTCCTTTTCATCCATATAAGAGGAGTGAGGGTCCAGATTCATCAGCATGCCGTTGATGGCATATTGGATCAGCTTCTCGTCTGATACCTCATCGACGTATTTGTCGCGCACACGCTCAAAAACATCGCCGAACAAGTTGAGTTGCTGGTAGGTGTTACTGGCGCTGCTGACAGATGTATCTTGCGCAGACTCTCCTGCCATGCGCTCATTGTTTCCGTCCTGCGCGTAAGAAATCCCCGAGCTAAGATAAAACCCTCCCAAACACACAGCCATCAGGAGCAAACGGGAAACAGTAGAGCGATACAGCATGGTCAGGCAGTCCTTCAGGTTTTTATATCAGCAAAAAGGTAAGAGGGGTCAATTGGTTCGCTGTTATAGCGGAGTTCATAATATAGCGTTGAAGGGGTATCCTGGGAAGATGAGGTTGGCATATATCCCACGGGGTCGCCGGCTTTTAAATCCTGCCCGATTCCGACATTGGCTCGTGTCATGCCGGCCAATAGGCTGTGGTAGCCACTATTGTGTTCAACGATAACCAATTGGCCATAATTCCGAAAAATTCCGGCATATTTAACGGTGCCTTCAAATGGAGTTACGACAATAGACCCTGGGGACGAAGCAATTTTTAATCCTTGAGTTTCAGCACCCATTTCATCCCTTTCTCCAAAGCGGGAGAGGATTTTTCCGTTTACTGGCCATATCCCGCCTTTTGCCAACGCGCCTGATTTTTTATGCGGGCTTGACGGGACGCTCTTTGCCTGTTTTGTCCGGGACTCTTCATTCCTGTCGAAGGTTTTCTGGCGGTTATCCTCATCGAGCTTTTTCATCAGTTCGCCTAATGATGCGGCTTCTGCGGCCAGCCGTTCGGCCCGGGCGGCGCTAGATTTATAAGCTTTGTTTGCAGCCTTAAAGGCCTTTTCCCGCTCAGCTGCCAGCTTGTCAAGCTTGGCTTTTTGTTCAGCAAGTTGTGAGCGTGTTGCTGACACTTCTTTTTTGTCCGCTTCGAGTTGCTCTTGTATCAATTTCAGGCTTTCAAGGTCACGCCCCAGAAGGTCGGCGCGATGCTGCAAGGCAGGCAGAACGCGTTTTAGAAGCATGGCAGTTTGCGCCGTTTCCAGTGGCGCACCTGGTTTGACGATCATCAGTTCTGGCGGCATGCGGCGCAGCCTCTCCAGCGCAAGCACTGTGCGCGCTATAGCCCCATGGTCTTTCTCCATCCTCTGGCTCAATTGCGTGCGTTCTGTCTCCAGCATAGCCATGCGCTCTTCCAGCGCCTTGAGGCTGCTTTCATTCTTACGGATGTTGGCTGTCAGGCGGGCAATCTCAGATTTGGTGGATTTAACCTGTTTTTCGGCCTCTTTCTGCTCTTGCGCGAGATCGTCTTTCTTCTTCTGCTCCGTCGCCAATAAGCTCTTGATTTCCTCAAGAGATTTTTGGCTGCCCTTGATTTCTGAGGCGGCAACCGTTGTGGAAAACGGTGTCGGCCAACATAAAAACAGCAAAGCAAGCAGGCAAATAACGGCGCGCATGGTTAACAAGGCTAATCCCGGTGGTAGGGGTGTCCAGCGGTAATCTGCTGGGCACGATAAAGTTGTTCCAGCAGCATAACGCGAACCATCATGTGTGGCCATGTCTGCGGGCCAAATGCCAACAGAAAACGCGCTCGTTGACGTATCTTGTCATTAAGGCCGTCGGCGCCGCCAATCATGAACTGGATATCGGTGATCCCTTGTTCGGAGAAACTTGAGAGCCGGGCGGCAAAATCGCGGCTGCCCAGAACTTTGCCGCGTTCGTCGAGCGCTATCAAAACGCTGCCTGCCCTTATTTTTTCCAGCAAGCGGTCATGCTCTTCCGAAGCATTTTTACCTTCGATCTCGGTAATGGAAACCGGCCATACCATGCGCTTGAGATATTCATCCCTCAAATCGGCAAAAGGCCCTTTTTTCAGGCGTCCGGCGGCAATGATTTCAATACGCAGCATCAGATATAACCATCCTTAAAGGCGGTTATACAGGAAAGGGCGGTATCACCACAGGGGTTTAGTGTATCTTGGTCTGTGAGCCCGGACCGTTACGCCACATTTTTTCGATATTGTAATATTCGCGTACTTCTGGACGGAAAATATGCACGACGACATCGCCGGCATCGACAACAACCCAGTTGCAATCCGCCAGCCCTTCGGCCCGCACATCGCCATAACCCCGGGCTTTCAGCCGTTCCTGGATTTTTTCTGCCAATGCGCCCACATGACGCGTTGAGGTGCCAGAGGCCACAATCATATAGTCGGCTATATCCGTCTGACCTTTCAGGTCTATGGTTTCAATCTGCTCTGCCTTGTCAGCGTCCAGCGATTGTTCAATAAGGGATTTCAGCGTTTCCGGACTTCTGTCCGCCTGCGTTCCAACGATGTTTAAAATGGCCTTAGCCTCCTCTGCTGTGGATGATATTAAATACCATAATAAAAAGCGCCGCGATGTTCAAGCATCGTGGCGCTTCCGTCTGAGGACAGCGATACTGCAACCATTCCCGACAACAAGGCGAAAAGCCCAAGTCTCAATATCAGGCGCCTCCTTTGCTGTCATGAAAAAAGTATGAACCATCTCTCATACTTTATTTTACCCCTGTTTGCCTTGCCTATGCAATCATGCAGCGCAAGAGCCAGACTCATAAATCTGACGCAAGTATCATAATGCGTTGTTTTCAAATGATTTTCTTATTTTTGTTGAAGAAACATCCTCAAGCGGGCCCCCATGCAGCCAATAGCAGCGGGAAGGAGCCAGATCAACGAATTCTGCCTGGCTCAGCATGTCATGCTTATATTGCTGACTGCGGCGTAAAGGGCATGATTTGACAATCTGCACAGCAGGAGGGCGCCCAAAAACGGCCAGCGGAACCAGATGCGGAATGTCTCGCCATCTGTACCACCGGTGGAAGCTTAAAGCGCTATCCATACCCAGCAGGAAGGCAAAAGACGTTTGCGGGAAATGTCTGGTAAGGGCTTGCAGGCTATCATAGCTGCGCGCTGTCCCCAGCGCGCGCTCTATATCCGTGGCCAGCAACCGTGGGTCATCAGTGAGGCAATCCTGAGCCATTTGCAAACGTTCCGGCAAGGGCTTGTAGGTGGCGGGATCTTTCAACGGGTTTCCTGGCGTGACCATCCACCAGACGGCATCCAGATGCAACATGCGCAAGGCCCATCGGCTGATATGAATATGTCCCCGATGCGGGGGATTGAACGAGCCGCCCAGCAATCCTACCCGGCTTTGATGCCAGAGTGAAGCCTGAAGAACATGTATCGGGGTCTTTAGCAAAACAGCCTCCCATGGGGAGGCTATCATACTGGTAGCCGGCTATAAACGCTCTTAAGGCGCTATTGTCTAAGTTGTGCGGCTATAGATTTCACCGATTGGTCAACCAGCCGGTCATTGGTAGCCTGATCCATTTGCTTCGCGATGATTTCGGCTGTGGCCTTGACCGACAACTCGGCAGCGTAAGACTTGATCTCTTGCACAGCCTTTTCCTCCATGCGTTGCAGACGATCCTTAAGCTGGGATTCCTTGCGTGACATCAATTCATTCAGGTCGGCCTCTGCCTGCTTCTGTATCTCCGCTGCATGTTTTTGCGCTGTAGCGATAATGGTTTCCGCTTCACGGGCTGCATCGCGCTGCTTGCGCTGGTACTGGGCAAGCAACTCCTGTGCTTCGATACGCAGCGACTCGGCTGTTTCGATTTCCTTGCGGATTTCTTCGATGCGGCGGTCAAGTTTGCCCAGCAATGCGCCGCGGCCAAACTTTAAAAACCCGAGAGCAAAAATCGCAAATGAAATCAGAACCCAGTTGGTAGCTTCAGTCAGGAGTTCCATGATTATGCAGCCTCCCGTTTACTGATTAATTGTACGACATTCTTGGCTTGTGCCAGATCGGCAGGCGCGCCCATAATCTTGGCGGCGGCCTCGCTGGCAACTTCTGCGGCGATGGTGCCCATTTGCTCCATCGCTTCATCTTTTGCAGATTGCAAGCGAATTTCCAGCGTATGCATGTCCTTTTCGGCTTTCTCGCGAAGGGATTGCAGGTGGGCTTCGGCCTTGGCTTTTGTGGATGAATGAATATCATTCACCATTTTTTTTGCCTCTGAACGGGCATTGCCGAGCTGTGCTTCATAAGTGGCCTGGACATCGTCGGCCTCCTTGCGCAAACGGTCGGCGGTTTCAAGATCGTTATCGATGTGCATACGGCGGTTCTCAAGAATACCGGAAATATCGGGCAATATACGGCTTGAGAAAATGGCATACATTACGAGGAATGTGACGGCGAGCCAGAAAATCTGCGTCGGGAAGTGCTCAGGATTGAATTGCGGCAGGCCGGCGCTACCCTCGGCATGTTCGGCTCCGTGAGTAGCGGTGTCGGCGTGATGCGGATCGCCGGCAAATGCAGCCTGAACGCCAAACGCGAAAGCGCAGAACGTATAGGCGGCCAGTTTGTTCAGTCGATCCATCATCACTCTACCTTCTTTCCGTTACCTGCCCGGATTAACCGAACAGAATGACGAGAGAGATAACCAGCGCGAAAATCGCGAGAGCCTCGGTCAGGGCAAAGGTCAGGAAGAATTTCTTGTCCAGCAGCTCAAGAGCGCCCGGGTTACGACCAACAGCCTCGTTGTAGGAGGAGAAGATCAGGCCCAGACCAATACCAACACCGATAATCGGCATCAGGGCGATAGCGGCGGCGATCAGTTTTGCAGCTTCGAGTTCCATTTGTTTTCTTTCCTTTTACTAGTAGACAAGTGGTTAGTGGTGAAGTTCCACCGTATCTTTCAGGTAGATGCATGAAAGAACGGTAAAAACATAAGCGTGAAGCAGGGCGATCAGGAATTCAAAGCCGATCAGAATCACGTTGAAAAACATAGGGACAAGGCCCGCAAAAAAGCCAGCAGCCCCTAGGCCCAGCATGCTGACGCTGAACCCGGCAAAAACCTTCAGCATAAGGTGTCCGGCCATCATGTTGGCAAACAAACGAACCGATAGGGTAACCGGACGCGCCAGAAACGACACCAGCTCAATCGGAATAATCAGCGGGAACAGCCAGACCGGCACACCCGGCGGCACAAGAAAGCTGAAAAATGCCGGGCCGTGCCTTATGACGCCAATCACCAGTACGGTGAAGAAAATAAGCATCGCCAGCGCCAGCGTCACGATAATGTGGCTGGTATAGGTGAAGGAATAGGGGATCATTCCCAAAAGGTTCCCCATCAGGACAACCATAAACAGGGTAAAGATCAGCGGAAAATACTGCCGTCCGGCGGAACCGATATTCTCGCGGATCATGTTGGCGACAAATTCGTACAACATCTCCGATATGACCTGCAGCCGTCCCGGTACCAGAGCCTTGCGGCGGGTGGCCAATGAGAGGGTCAGGGTTGAAAGAACGACGCCGATCATCATCCACAAAGAGGAGTTCGTAAACGCGATGTCTATGCCTGCTACTTCCAAAGGAATCAGGGTTTTAATTTCAAACTGGTGAATTGGGTCTGCCACGTTTTGAAAATCCTTGTTTCCGGCACTTGGCCATCTATTTTTCCGGCGCCTTTTTAGCGTCTTTTTCCGTCTTTTGCAAGGAGGCATAACCCACGGAAGACCCAATATTTTGTGTTATTCTGTAGATATTGAAAAAACCGGCAAAAACACCTGCCAAAAGAAAAATAATAAGGAAGACCGGTTTCGTTCCCAGCCATGAATCCAGCCCGTAACCGATCAGTACGCCCGCACCGATAGTAACCACTAGCTCAGCCCCGGCCCGTATTCCGTTATTGACGTTCTCGGCGTCCTTTAGTTTGTCAGATTCCCGCTTGACCACGGAGGCCTTGCCTGATTTGAACTGCGCGATTTTGGCTTCCAGATCGTTGAGGTCGTTGGGCATCGCATTCTCCGTGATTTTGCAAGCCATCTAATTGATCACAAAAGCAAAACCTAAGTAAATAGGCGATTATTTGACATATTTTTCTGGAGCCTTCTACTATCTCGCACATAAACCAAGGAATGCCTGAAGGCGTTGGCCGTCATTCAATTCGGTTCCCCCTTTCTGTTTGATGCCATGTCGCGCTACAGCACCCTTTACAGCGCACAATTAAGTGACATGGCATTAGACTATATGCGCGGCAACCGCACGCAAGATATCACCCAAGTGAAACAGGTCTTGGCTATGGCAGGTTTGCGGTATTAACAAGCAAAGCTGGACGACCCGCAGCATCAAGAAAAAAACTCTGAACTGAGGGGTTTCTACTTTATGCAGCTTCAAGGAAATCTAGCTGCTGGTTCATATCTACGGACACCAACTGCGAGACACCGCGTTCGGTCATGGTCACGCCGTACAGGCGATCCATACGGGCCATTGTCAGACGGTGGTGGGTAATGACAAGGAAGCGTGTTTCGCCGCGTGCTGCAAATTCCTGCAACACGTCGCAAAAACGGTCAACGTTTGCATCGTCAAGCGGTGCGTCAACCTCATCCAGCACGCAAATAGGTGCGGGGTTGGTCAGGAACATCGCAAAAATCAGGGCCACGGCTGTCAGTGTCTGCTCACCACCGGAGAGGAGGGAGAGGGATTGCAGGGCTTTGCCAGGCGGCTGGGCGAAAATCTCAAGCCCGGCTTCCAGAGGGTCATCTGAATCGATCATCTTCAAATGCGCCTGCCCGCCCTTGAACAATCGGGTAAACATATCCTTGAAATGATGGTTGACATCATCAAACGCTTTGGTCAGGCGATCCCGCGCTTCCTTGTTCAGCATCTGAATGCCGTTACGCAGCTCGGCAATCGCCTGCATCAGGTCGTCGCGTTCGGTGAAGATGGTAGAAAGCTCTTTTTCCATCTCTTCGGCCTCCTGATCAGCCCTCAGGTTCACGGCCCCGATCATGTCACGCGAACGAACGTCTTTTTCACGCTGGGCCTTAAGTTCTTCAAGATTGGGCAGGTTTTCAGGGTCAAGCGCGGCTTCGGCGGATAATTCTTCCGGCGACATATTGAACTGCTCCTGAATATGGCTCTTGACATCTTCCAGATGGGTCTGGCGCTCCGATATCGTTGCCATCGCATGGGCGCGGGATTCACGCACTTCGCTCAAGGCGGCTTCCGCCTCCTTCAAGCCTTTATTTGTATCGCTCAGTTCGGCTTCAAGTGCCGCCAACTTATCAGCCACCACTGACTTCTCAGACTCAATTCCTGAAATGACGCCGAGCAACCCTTCGCTATCCTTGCGGATTTCCACGGGACGTTCAATCAGCTCGGCGATTTTGGCAGACAATTGCTCCTGACGCTCGTCAAGCTCACGCAGGCGTTCGCGGGAACGGGCGCAACGGTTGGAGAGATTGACGCGTTCATCGGCGATCGCGTGCAGACGCCCCCTGCGGCGATTGTTGTCCTGACGGATAATCTCAAGATCGCTGATCGCTTCCTGCAGGCGGGTACGCGCCATCGTGAGTTTTTCTCGCGCGTCGTCAACTTTTTGCTGGCGCGCCGCTAGAGTGGCATCGTCGAAAGATTCCAGTTCCTTCCGGCTAACAGTGATGGCATCCTCAAGATTGCGGATATCGGTTTCAGCAATCGTCAAGGCTTCCTCAAGACGGGAAAGCTCGGCCTGCCGCGAAGCCTGCGCCTCAACCGAGCGGTTAAGACTGATACGGCGGTCGCGCAACGTATATTCGGCCTGATTTTGCTGGCTGCGAGATTCTTTCAGTTGCTCCTGCGTCGTCGAGAGAACTGCCTCGGCTTCGACAAGAACGGCCCGAGCGCTCTCCAGAGCTAGGTCGACTTCCGGCAACCGTTTTTGCAGATCAGCCAATTGGTTCTTTTGCTTCAACTGGATGGCGTGACGATCAGCGGCCTCGGCCTTGATCCGCAGCCCGTCCCACCGCCAGTATGCGCCATCGCGCGAAACCAACGACTGCCCGACCCTCAACTGGCAGGCCAGATCGCGGCCTTGCTCGACGTTCTCAACAACGCCGATCTGGCTCAGAGCCAGTTTCAGGGCTGCTGGCGCTTTCACATGAGGCTCCAGAACCATGACACCTGCAGGCAGGGCGGGCAGGGTGCCGACATCCACGGCGCTGTCGGCCCAAACGATCGGCGCTCCCTCGTCGGTCGATGCCATCAAGGTATCGCCAAGAGCGCGGGAGAGTGCGGTTTCAAACCCTTCGTCAGCCTGTACATCTTCCAGAACGGCGCGGAAACCATCTTCCGAATACATTTCAAGCACAGACTCGAGAGTCCGTACCTCGGCTTCAACCCGCGATTTTTCGGTGGAACGCAACTGCACGGCCTCGCGCGCATCTTCACGCCTGGCGCGGGCATCGTTCAGCGCGTTTTCCAGCGCCTCGATGCCTGTGCGCAGGGTCTCGGTCTGGGTTTCCAGAGTTTCAATCTCCCCGCGCAGGGCTGCAATAGCTTCATCCTGACCGCTATCGGCTTTCTTGGCTTCCAGCGTCTGGCGAACGGTCGCCAGACGTGATTTAACCGCGTCCATCCGGCCTTGATCCGTGGCGATTTGCTGTTCCAAGCCTTCACGCTTTGCCTTATCCGAAGCAACAGCCTGCATCAGACCGGTAAATTCAGCTTCCAACCTATCGACTTCGATTTGCAACTCATCGCGACGAGTTTCCCGTATGGCGATTTCGCGTTCCTGGTTCTCTTCACCTGCACGCAACGTGGATTCCTCGGCCTCCAGACGTTCCAGAACGGAAGAGTTCTCGCTCAGGCTTTCATCTTCGTGGCTGCGGTCGGCATTGGTGCGTTCCAGATGCTGTTGCGCTTCCTGCACGGTTGTCTCAATACGCAAGGCTTCGTCTTCGAGACGCTGCAGCGCCAGCTTTTGCACCTGCAACCGTGCGCCGAATTCAGCATCCTGCTGCCTCAGTTCAGGCAGATCGGCAGATTGCGTGTTTTGCGTTCGGGTTAACTGGCTGACGGTCAGCATCCGTTCGGCGACCTTGCTCTCGATTTCGTCAAAAGTGCTTTTAATCTCGTGCAGTCTTTCAGACGCGCGCCGCCATTCAAGCGTGCCGATCATGACTTCAAGCTGGCGGATCTGCGCGCTCAGGTTACGGTAGCGTGCAGCTTGCCGCGCCTGTTTTTTCAATTCCTGCAAGCGGCCTTCCATACCGCCGACGATGTCATCAAGGCGCTTGAGGTTGTTGTCGGCGGCGCGCAGGCGTAATTCGGCCTCATGGCGGCGGGCGTAAAGGCCGGTTATGCCGGCAGCTTCCTCAAGGATCATACGACGATCGACCGGCTTGGCTTGAATCATCGTCGTGACTTTGCCCTGCGACACTAAATATGGCGACCCCGCGCCTGACATTAAGTCCGCATACAGCAGTTGCACGTCACGCGCGCGGACGGTCTTGCTGTTGATTTTATAATCCGAACCCTTTTCCCGCTCGATACGGCGAACAACTTCAATTTCCTCAGCCTCGTTGAACGGGCCGGGCGCGCTATGCGCGGAGTTATCAAGAACAACGGTCACTTCAGCAAAGTTGCGGGCCGGGCGCTTTTCCGTCCCGTTGAAGATCACGTCTTCCATGCTTCCGGAGCCGCCGCGCATGCGTTTGGACGATGTTTCGCCCATGCTCCAGCGCAGAGCCTCTACAAGGTTCGATTTGCCGCAGCCGTTAGGCCCCACGATCCCGGTCAGGCCCTGACCAATATCCAACTCCGTCTTTTCAACGAAGGATTTAAAACCGTTCAGGCGCAGCTTGGAAAACTGGATCATTTATTGTTCAACCTTTTCCTGCTGCATGTGGGCTTCCACTTTTTTCTTGAAATCCGGATATTCTAAGGCGCCGGAAAACGTTTCCTTATCATTAATGACAAAGGAAGGGGTCGACTGGATATTGTACGCTTTCTGCGCTTCTTGCATCCTGCTGACGATCCCTTGTTTCATATCTTCGTTGTTCAGGCAGGCATCCAGCTTATCCTCGCTGGCTCCGAGCAATTTAGCGTTCTGTTTCAGGATTTGGCGGGAATTCTGGTCAAACGCCCATTTATCCTGCTGCTCAAACAGGAAGGAGATAAACTGGTGATAGCGTTCTTCCGGCATGCAAAGCGCCACAAGCGCCCCATCCATCGCCGGGGCATTCAGCGGGAAATTGACAAATTCAAACTGAACCTTGCCTGTATCTATCAAATCTTTCTTGATCTGGGGGAAGGTCTCCTTGTGGAAGTGGGCGCAGTGCGAACAGCTCAGTGAAGCGAACTCTTTGATTTTCACAGGGGCATCAGGGCTGCCCATGATGTAGGTCTTTGCCGGAGCGTCTACGGCATTGCCATTTGCTGCCGCAGGTTCTCCAGCCGCCGGTTCGGCGGCCGAGACTGTTGTTGTTTGATGGCGATCAACAGACGAAACGGCTTCCTGAGTCTCCTTCATGCCAAATCCGGCATAAAGGCCCACGATTACGACCACAACAGCGGCCAAAAGGCCGATAATACCTTTATTCATCTAAAGTACCTTGCCCCGTCATCCTGTAAATATGACAAAAGGAGAAACCACATCTGTAATGAGCTATATGGTAAAATTCAATAAAAAAGGGTTGCAAGTCAATAAAACCCGGCTATTTCAAGGCCTTTATCCACACATAGAAAGCGGTGCGAAAACTCTGAAAATTAACCTTTTTGAGTTGGGTCGATAACGATTAGATCAACCCTGTCCCTTGGCTCATGGTCGCTCTCCGTTCCCAAGGCGCGAACTTCAAGCCGCGAGGCTTCAATGCCCTTGCCCATCAGGTAAGTGCGAACCGCCAGCCCCCGCGCCAGAGATTCTTTGCGCGCGCCGCCGCTGCCGTCCTTATCAGGGCTGGCATAAGCCTGGATTTGCAGTTTCCATGAAGGGTTATCGTTCAGCAGGGGAACAATGCGATCTTCAATCATGCTGGCGCTTCCCGTATCAAGATCGGTTGCATCTTCATCAAACGGCAGGCTTATGCGGCCGGAGTTGCTTTTATCTTCGGATTCCGCTTCCATTCTTTGCTCGATCAGCGCAACCTCGGCGGGCTTATCATGTTTGGGGCGATAAACATTATAGGGCCGCTGCATCGGCTCTGCCGCGATAATGTTGCTGCCTTGCTCCCTGACCAGTTTTTTGTCCTCCGTTCCCGGCAGAGGCTGTCCATCTTCTCGCTCAGCCACCAACGACTCGATAGTCGCGACAAGGGACTCCTTGTCCTTTTCAACCAGATTGCCCAGCAGGGGGTCGCTGGCATCGGAGAGTTTGACCAATTGCTCCTCCAACGGCTCGGCCTGCACATCCGGCTTGGCAACAGCAGGCATATTTTTCTTGCCGCGAGGGCCGGGCGGAGGAGGGGGATCGGTTAGATCGATGGACGGCCTTTCAGCAGCCATCTTCTTGTTTTCACGCTCAATGAGCGCAGCAATGATTTCCGGCGATACTTTTTCAACATCAGGGCGCCTCGGCGGAACGGGAGGCGTCTTTAGAGGGTATGCAGTCGCGATGCCCCCGGTTTCAGACGGGCGGTTGCTGCTGGCTACAGTTTTGGCGGCAGAAGATGTCTGCATCCCCGGCTTATGTCCAGGGACAACCGGGGCTTTTTGCAGGTTGGCGATGTTGTCTGAAGCTTCCCCGGGGCTTTCAGTGAGATCGCGAACTTGCCCGGATGGGGTGGGCGTAGCTGACGGATCGAAGTCTGGCGCCGGGCGCGAGGGCACTACATCCTTGAGATTTCCAGCTATTCCGCTACGCAGGGGAACAGGCCTTGATATATTCGCCGGCACGGAGGGGTCGGATGTTTCCTGACGAATCTTTGTATTTATGGGGAAGGCAATCGCCGCCGGAGGGGAAGGCGGTCTGCCTTGCTGAATAGCCGGCTCCCGTTTCTCCGTCGCTGTTGGCGGCGAGACTGGCTGAGGAGCCAGGGCAGCAGACGAGATCGATGGGACAGGCGGGCGCACCTGATCCGCAGGCAGTGCGGGGGGGGCGCTGACCTTAACGGGGATTGGCGATGCCGCAGGATAAGGGGGAACAAGCGGCGGTCTGCTGTCAGGAATAAGGGGCTGAGCCGGTGAGGTTGCAGGCGTGGTCAGGCGGGCGGGCGCCGGTGATGCCTGTGTCACGGAAGCGGGTGGGCGCAAGATAACCGGCTTCAAACCCTGAGGATTCCCGCCCAACTCTTGCAGAACGCTCATATCGACATAGATTTCAGGATTGCCTTGCTGGGCGAAGGACAGCGCAGACGGCTGCAGGCACAACATCAAAGACGCCAGCACGCCCCAAGGACGGATTAAGCAACCGAAAAAACGCACGACAGCTTTTGCCTTATCCGTTATTTGCTTGTCTTTAGGCAGCATCCTTTTCCGCAGAGGCATTGATCAGGGTTTTCTTGAATTCATCGAAAATCTTGCCGTTACCGGCAACAATATTGCCGTTATAGACCGGGTTGTCGGTAGCGTGAATTGAAGAGATAAACCCGCCAGCCTCCTTTACGATCAACATCCCGGCCGCGATATCCCAAGGCTTGAGGTTGTATTCCCAATAACCCTCAAGGCGCCCTGCCGCAACGTATGAAAGATCAAGAGCCGCAGCGCCCATGCGGCGCACGTCCCCGGTCTTGCTGGCAATAGCCTCCACTTGCCCGAGTTGATTTTTATGTGCGGGTTTTTGCGGAGCGATCATGCCTGTTGCGATCAGAGATTGCGCAAAATCGCGACGACCGGAAATACGCAGGCGCTTGTTGCGCAAAAAGGCGCCTGCCGACTTCTCGGCGCGGAACATTTCGTCACGTACCGGATCATAAACGATGCCGGCGACAACTTCCTCGTTCTCTTCAATCGCGATTGTAATGTTCCAATGCGGGATGCCATGCAAAAAGTTCGTGGTGCCATCGAGAGGATCGATAATAAATCGGTAAGGAGAAGACCCCTTGATTTCTCCACGCTCTTCCATCAGGAACCCCCAATCTCGGCGGGCCTTGGAAAGCTCCTCGTAAAGGATGGATTCAGAACGGTGATCGGCGGCGGACACGAAATCTGCGGGGCCTTTCTGCGAAACCTGCAACTGTTCTACTTCGCCGAAATCGCGGATCAGCGAGCGTGCAGCCTTTTCGGCGGCGCGCAGCATGACATTCATGTTGGGCGACAAAGCCATCTCAAATCACCTGTTTACTGTTGCGAGAACGATCCTGAAGCATCGCTTGCCCCAGACTCTCAAGCCTTGCCTTAAGTTCGGGGTCTTCGACGGCTCCAAGCACCTCTGATAAATAGAGTTTATCGTTTTCCGTCAAGGTTTTTCTTGGTTCCGGGCGGCCTTTAAAGTCCTGCTCTGACGCCTCCGCCGGCACGAAACGTATCGCCGTGATCCAGCGATCGCCAAAAATCTGATTCAGGCGCTCAAGAATCAAGTCCTTGCGATAATGCAACATGGTCGCATTGGCGCTTGATGTGGAGATATCCAGACTGGCTGTTGCGCGCTTTGATCCGTCCTTGGTCTTGCGATAGTGGAGTTTGACAGGTTGTGTCTTGTTCGCAAGGTCATCTCCGACTATATCCTGCCAATGGGTCAGAATCCGGCCCAGCATGACAAACTTCCGGGCGAAGGCCTGATCGGCAATCGCCGGAATTTTTTCTGAAAGGGGCTTCAGGCCATACATGGCAGCGCACACACGGTTACAGGATCAAAAAACGGACGACAAGACTATGTCAGGCTCTATTATACCCGACAAGCTTCCTGTTGCCAGCATCAACAGTTTTCGTAAGTCTGTTCTGGCGTGGTATGATCAAAATCGACGCACACTGCCGTGGCGCGCCTTGCCGGGGCAAAAGCCTAATCCTTATCATGTCTGGCTGTCTGAAGTGATGTTGCAACAGACTGTGGTCGCAACCGTCGTCCCCTATTTCCAGAGCTTTGTAAGATTGTGGCCGACAGTTCATCATTTGGCTCAGGCTCCACAGGACGATGTTCTCAAAGCGTGGGCGGGCCTCGGCTATTATGCCCGGGCGCGCAATCTGCATAAAGCTTCCCACATGATATCCACAGAGCTGGGGGGTGTTTTCCCACAAGCCGAGCAAGCGCTGAAATCTATTCCCGGCATAGGTGATTACACAGCGGCAGCTATCCTCTCTATCGCCTTTGATCAGCCGGCCGTGGTTGTGGATGGAAATGTGGAAAGGGTTGTGAGTCGTTATTTTGCCATAACTGAACCTTTGCCTAAGGGTAAAATCCTTATCAGGAAAGCGGCGGCCTTGCTGGCACAGGGGCGGATAGACCGCCCGGCAGATTATGCTCAGGCTCTTATGGATTTGGGGGCCGCTATATGCGTCCCCAAAAATCCCCGCTGTAGCGCATGCCCTGTAAGCAGAACATGTCAGGCAAGAAAACAGGGCCATGCTGCCAGCTTTCCAGTGCGGGCAACAAAAAAGGCCAAACCTTTCAAGAGCGGCGCAATTTACCTGATTAAAAGCCGTGATAATTGCCGAATATTACTGGAAAAGCGTCCTGAAGAAGGGCTTTTCGGGGGCATGAGCGGGTTTTTGACATCGGAATGGGGCGATCAGGGTCATTTTGAACATCCGGAACGCATTTTATCACTTGGAATGCCTCAGAAAATGCGCGGCGCACTTATCAAGCACAGTTTTACACATTTTGACCTTGAGCTTCAGGGGTACGAGTTGATTGCTCTGAGAAAGCCATCAGGTACCTCGTTTTGGGTCAATAAAAACGATATTTTGGAAAGCGGGTTGCCGTCACTTTTCCAAAAATTTGCCCGTTTTATAGTTGATAATAAAAGATATGGGGCGTTGCTGTAAGTCTGAGTATACTCATTATTCAGTGGTGCATATCATCAAACAGGGGGTGGGGGATGTATAAATACCTGATATTGGCGCTGTTTTTTTTACTATGTACGTTTTTTACCATACAACCGCGGGCGCTTTTTGCTCAGGAGGCGGTAGCCACCGACCCCTTCCCCGGTGAGGAGGCTCCCGCGGAATTGGATAATTCAGATTCGATTCCTAAAATCAAAACCAACTTTCCATCAGTTCCAAAGACTCTTGGATCAATGCAAAGCAAGAAAACAGTGAAAGACACGATGGCTGCACACCAAGGTGGTTTTAGCTTTGAGCGCTATGTGGATCCCACAGTATACAACTTGGCCCACCTATACTGGACATTGGGCATGCTTGATCTGAACAACAATGACCACATAGACAATTTTTTGTTGGTGACGGAATGCAATATGTTCCAGACCTATGTGACGAACGACCTTGAATGGGCTGAGATCAGGGAGAACACGCGCAATTTCTTGCGTGAAAATTACAGATACTTTCCGACATATTTTAAAATCTCAATTCCGCTTTACTTAAGAAATTACGACACAAAACTGGAAAGGTTTGATGTCGATCAGGCGAAATCGGCGGTGGATAACGCCCGCAGGATAGACACTATCTACAATACAGCTCTGACTGTCTGCGGCAAATCCGGGGAAATTGAAGGCTATCCCAAAAACCTGATACTGCTTCTTAACAGGCCGTTCAATTTGCCCTATGTGCCGGTTGAAATGGAACTGGCCAGGCTTTTCCTTGACGAGAGAAACTCGCAACAAATCCGCCACAGCCTGACAACAGCTACAACCAAAGAGGCGCACGAACGCCTTGCCGTTCTTGAGCTTATGATAAGGGTGCATACTTATAGGGAGACAATGACAACGGTGAGTGGTTTGCTAAAGGCTGCCGTCTTCGCGCAAATCGACTACATAAGGGTTTTTGCGGATATCGGTAAGGAAAAGCTGCTCTATGAGCAGGATATGTTCGAGAACCAGAACCGCTCCGTAAAAAGAAAATCCGGCCCCGTGGTGATTGATGGCAAGAACATGCCGCAAGGCCCCTTATTCGGCACGATTGTCGAGGATGAAGAAGAGTGATGAGCGGAACCGCTCTTCTTTTCTCTAAATTAGATTTTCTAAATTAGCAGGCGATTTATTGCAAAGTCGTCGCCCGATCTGCTTGCGTTGTCACATCGCGAAGCTTCTGGCGCAGAGCGTCAATAGGCACATATTGACGCCCTTGACGCACATGCCAGTATGTCCAGCCGTTACACGAAGGCGCGTTTTGCAAAGTCGCCCCCACCTTATGGATCGACCCTCGAACCTTATTGGCAATAAGGGTTCCGTCAGCGCCAACCTTGGCTTCGTGGTGGCCTTTGGCATCGGTTAAAACTGTCCCTGGTTTCAGCAAACCGCTTTCGATCAAAGATCCGAAGGGGATGCGCGGCTCCTCTCGTTTGGAAGCCGCCGCGTGCAAAATTTCGTCGTCGCCGAGCCTTGTAATGGATTTTAGACGTTGTTCTGCTACTTTGATGTAGTTATCTTCACGCTCCAGTCCGATATAATCGCGGCCCAGTTTCTTGGCAACGGCACCTGTCGTGCCTGTGCCGAAAAACGGGTCGAGTACCAGATCGCCTGGTTGCGTACATGACATGATTACGCGATGGAGTAGGGCCTCAGGCTTTTGCGTGGGGTGGGCTTTTTGCCCATCCACCCCCTTCAAACGTTCGGCCCCCGTGCAAAGCGGAATGAACCAATCGCTGCGCATTTGCAAATCTTCGTTCATAGCTTTAAGAGCGTCATAGTTGAATTTATATTTTGATTTTTCCGATTTTGAAGCCCAGATCAGGGTTTCGTGAGCGTTCGTGAAGCGTCGACCGCGGAAATTGGGCATCGGATTGGTTTTTCGCCAGATCACGTCATTCAGTACCCAGAACCCAAGATCCTGTAAAATTGTCCCCACTCGAAAAATGTTGTGATAACTGCCTATCACCCATATGGTGCCATCCGGCTTTAGCAAACCGCGCGCGGCCGATAGCCACTCCCGGGTAAAGTCGTCATAGGCTTTCAGATCATCAAATTGATCCCAGTGATCATCACAGGCATCCACCAGCGAATTATTCGGGCGGTGTAATTCCCCCCCTAGTTGAAGGTTGTAAGGGGGGTCGGCAAATATCATATCGACCGACTCCTCGGGCAGTTTTTTCATATTGGCAATGCAGTCGCCGGCCAGAATCTTGTTTCTAACTATAGTTTTTGTAGTTTTTTGACTCGACATGATGTCTCCTGAATGATCCTAGGATTCACTATGATTCATGGTCGATTCGCAGTCAATAACAAAATTTGATTTATTATTTAGAGTCAGTAAGTTAGAAATTAATCTTGAAGTAAAAACAAAAGAAGAACAGGATTCAATTTTTCCTGATTTATGAGTCCTTTAACCCATAGCAAGCCTTCCGGCCTAACCGTTTGTTCCCTCTATGCTGGGATTAGGGGAGCCATCATACAAATCCAACAAAAGCAATATGTTAACCATTTATGGTTAAAGTATTTATGACCCCTGTATAGGGTGTCATTTGTTGGGGTATTGAATTGTCGTATGGCAAATGAATTTTTAAAACAGTCAGAGCGTTTCAATCAGGAACATAGGGTCGGCGAGGGTGAAAGAATCGCCTACGGGTTCATGGATGGCGGTCGCCAACTCAAGTTCGACGAAAATGGAAATCCTGCTTCCAGGCCAACGCGCGAGATTTTGGTTGTAAAAAGTCCCGATCAGGATCCTGTCTTAAAGCAGGCCATTGAAGTCGCAAAGCGCGATATGTCCCAGATGAGAACGGTTGAAGACAAGGCAAAATACCTTACCAGCTACACAGACCGCCTTATGAAGGATTATTATGGAACCCCGAAAGCTTTGGATCGCATCGCAGGAGGAGCGTCTGTAGGAAAAGAGGTTTCATTAGGGCAGATGATTGAAGCCGGCGTTGGACAGTGCCGCCATAGAGCATTGCTTTTTAAAGTTTTGGCTGATGAAACGGGGGTTCCCTGCGCGCTTGTGCGCGGACGGTATGTGGACGGCGATGTGCAAGGGCCTCATGCGTGGAACGAGGTCAAGCTGGAAGATGGGAAGAGGTTGTTGGTTGATCCAACCAATAAATCCATCGATAAAATGGACAGCCCCAGAGTTCAGGCCTACAGGGATTTAAATGAGCGGCCTCTTTATAGTGGTGCAGCTCGGATCGTTCCTCCCAGTCGTTCTGCCGTGGCGGATGTCAGGGATAATCTTGCCAAGCTCCCGACTGTGGAGACTGTGGGGAAGGGGACTTATATTGATATCGGTAAAATGAGTGAGCCGGAAATCAACCAGCTTAAGAAAACGCTCGCGCAGAACCATATTGAGTTTAACGAAAAGAATAGCTCACTTAACGGTGGGACAAGAGTTCTGGCCCTAACAGGGGCTAATGAAGAGCGTTTCAGAGGAATTATCGGAGGCAAATACGACCCTGTGGTGTCTCCTGCCATTAAACCCGTAACGCCTGACAGTTTAAATAGTCGTTCCGTGATGGCTGCGTTGCCGACAATTCCATCCAATAAGGGATTGTACATCGACGTCAATGCAATGGAGCCGGAAAACCTGGAGAACCTGAGAAAGTTGTTGTCGCAGAACGGTATCGATTACAGCGAGAAGGAAAGCTCACTTAACGGCGGTACGAAAGTTTTGGCCCTTACTGCGGAAGGTGAAGAAAAATTCAAGGGTGTGCTTTCAGGAAAGATTGACTCTATACAGCCCCCCACAAAACCCCCTGTTGTCAATACGACCAGCAGCCGTCCCTATCTGGAGGCAGCGCAAACAATTCGTACAAGCAAAGGTTTATACATCGATGTCAACGCGATGAAGCCTGATGATATAGACAATCTCAAGGCAGCGTTATCACGGAACGGGATTGAATTCAGGGAGCGGACAAGTGCGATAAACGGCGGCACGAAAGTTCTGGCTCTTTCGCAAGAAGGGCAGGAAAGATTCAATAGAATCAAGGCCGGTGAATTTGAAGCGGCACTTATCACTCTTAAGCCATCGACGCAAGTTCAGTTTGCTGAGGCGGCGGCGCCTACCCCAACGCCCAAGCCTCAAGCGCCTGCGACCTTGGCTATGGCCGCCCAGTTTGAAAAGGCCGCCCCGGACTCTCCGTCTAACAAAGCTGCTGTAGATATAGACTTAAGAGATCCCGCCAAAGCGACAGCGCAATCCGCAAAACCAGCGGCAGTCGATATTGACATCGGCGCGCCTGTAAAATCCATTATGGCCGATGTCGGTTCCAAGGTTGATAAGGGCATGGGGCGCACAAGCACATCGTTGTATGCCGGAGCCCAACTGTCAGAAGGGAATGTGGCCGGCGCCGCCGCCACGGTCGCCGCTGCGGAAGCCCAGAACAAGCTGCTCAGCAAGGGCGTACAATTTATCGGCAAGAGAGTCCCCGGCATTGGTGCAATAATCACTGTAGGAGCGACCTTATGGTCGGCCGGGGCGCAAGCCGCTCAGGGAAACCTTGGCAAGGCCGCCGCCGAGCTGACAGCGGGTGTTGCGGAAGCTGCCGGGAACGTTGTCGGCTTTGGCGCGGGCGATGCCTTGCGCGAGGGTGTTCGCGCCGGGGTGGTTGCGATTGCCGGCGAAAAATACGCCCCTGAAAAATCAGGCATTCGCGAAGCCGCAGAAGTCGCTTATGGCGCGCTTTCGAAGAAGGGAGATGCTGCTGCCTCTGCACCGAGCTCCGCTGGGGCGACTGCCAATAACTATAGCAACCTATCAAGGGCGCAATTGGCTGAGGCCATTCAAAAAGACCCTACGCTTATGGATACGGCAAAGCTGAATGACAAGGAAATGCCTTTATCCAAGGCGCTTGAAGACAAGACGTTCCGTACTGAGTTTATCAAGAATCTAGAGTCTGCCCAAGCGAAGGGGCATGACCTGAAAGATCAGATAGCCATGGTCAAGGCTTACGATAAGCAACTGGTCGCACCTGCCCCAGCCGCAACCACTCCCGCACCGGCGACTGCATCTCTTCCTTCCCTGCCGGTGATGGCGTAGGGGCTAGACGGTTAAGGATCTTTTGACCGGTGAAAAGCTGCGTCTATGGTGGGTTGTTACACCATGATCATTGATGGCGCGTAAATGCTCAGTCGTGCCATATCCGGCATTGCGGCTCCAGCCATACATTGGAAATTTCCGGCACAAATCCTCCATAATCCTGTCGCGCGTCACTTTTGCCAGAATGGATGCGGCGGCGATGGAGAGGCTTAAACTATCGCCTTTGACAACGGTCTTGATCTGGCAGGGAAGCTCCGGCTTGCTGTTGCCGTCTACCAACGCCACAGAAGGAACAAGATCGAACCGGGAAACCATGGCCTCCAGCGATCGCGTCATCGCCAGCAAGCTGGCCCGCAGTATATTAATGTCGTCTATTTCCTTTACACTGGCTTCGGCAATGCCGTAATGCGCATGCATAACGATTAAATCGTAAAGCATTCCGCGTTTTCTGGCTGTCAGCTTCTTGCTGTCATTTACATGAGTCCAGAAACTTTCCTTACGGGCAGACTCGGGAATATAAACGCAGGCGGCAACTACAGGGCCCGCGAGGGGGCCACGACCAGCTTCGTCAATTCCACAAACGGGGCCGTTGAGCTGATTCTCGATGTCGAAGCTGCAAGCCATGGCGCTACTTCAGCGTTTTTGTTACAATCTCAAACACATCAGGCGACAAATCAGGTTGCCCTGCTATAAGCTCAAGAACTTCCTTCATTTTCTCCTGACGATCTGGCGTATAGCGTCGCCATTCTTTCAGCGGCGTCAGCAAACGCGCTGCGATCTGCGGGTTAACTGCGTTGAGTTGTATGATTGATTCACCCAGAAAATCATAACCCCTGCCGCTGCGTTCATGGAAGCTATAGGGGTTGTTCATAGCGAATGCACCGTAAAGAGAGCGCACCCGGTTTGGATTGGTCAGAATGAAATCCGGATGTCGACGTAAAGCTCTGACATCATCATGAACATGAGGCCTTACGGCGGCGGCTTGCAAAGAGAACCATTTATCCACAACAAGCATGTGATCGTGGAATCGTTCAAGGAAATCGTCAAACGCCTGTTTACGTTGAGGGGTCGCTGTATCTGATAGAACCGAGAGGGCAGCCACGCGGTCAGTCATGTTGGTGGCCATATCATACTGATCTTTGGCCAGCGCAACCGCTGGATTGCCATCGGCTCGCGAAAGGTAGCGTAATACTGCGTTCTTCAATGCCCGGCGGGAGCGCGCCTCGAAATCATTGCTAAACGGGCCTTTGTCGTGGTTCTCAAAATATACTTTCTTGAGCAGATCACGATATTGATCTGCTAAAATCATCATGACGATCTCACGGGCGCGGTGAATTGAATCCGTGTCTACCACTTTGCGGTGCTGGGCAATGATCGGTATATCCGGCAGGTTTAAAGAACGCGCAAGCAAAGCCTTGTCCGTCCCCGGACAAAGCGCCTGGGAGAGCATGTCGCCGAAACCGGAGACATAGGCGGGGTCGACCATGCCACCTTTGCCATCCTCGATTTTATCGATCAGTTCATTCAGCAGGCGCAGTGACAATGTATGTCCGGCTTCCCAGCGGTTGAAGCCGTCACTGTCGTGAATCATCAGGAAGCGAAGATCTTCGTCGCTCAGATCAGTCTTCAGCTTCACCGGTGCGGAAAAATTGCGCAGGATCGAAGGCACCGGGCGTGAAGGGATGTTCTCAAATGTGAAAACTTGCTTCTCTTTTTTAAGGTGAAGCAATTCCTCCGCCATATCGGCACCATTTGGCCCTACCAGCCCTACTTTTACTGGTATATGGAAGGGTTTTTTCTCGGTTTGCCCCGGGGTAGGGGGTGTATATTGGCTGAGTTCAAGTGTATAAACGCGCGAGGAAGCGTCGTAAGACCCTTTCGCGCTAATCTCCGGAGTTCCGGCTTGCGAGTACCACAGCTTGAACTGTGACAAATCCTGGCCCGAGGCATCCATCATGCACTGAACAAAATCATCGCATGTGACGGCCATGCCGTCGTAACGCTCGAAATACAAGTCTGTAGCCTTCCGGTATGTTTCGGGCGACAGCAAGGTATGCTGCATCCGGATAACCTCGGCTCCCTTTTCGTAAACTGTTACAGTGTAGAAGTTGCTAATCTCGATATAGTTGTCGGGGCGTATGGGGTGAGCCATTGGCCCTGCGTCTTCGGGGAATTGCATTCGACGCAGTAAAACCACGTCGTCGATCCGCTTGACGCCACGGGAATTCATATCCGATGAAAATTCCTGGTCGCGGAAAACGGTCAGGCCCTCCTTCAGAGACAGTTGAAACCAGTCGCGGCAGGTTACGCGGTTGCCAGTCCAGTTGTGGAAGTATTCGTGTGCAATGACGCCTTCGACGCGCTCGTAATCTGTATCGGTTGCCGTTTCTGGCTGCGCCAGAACCAAGGCGGTGTTGAAGATGTTAAGCGATGTATTTTCCATTGCGCCCATATTGAAATCGCTGACGGCAACGATATTGAAACGATCAAGCTGGTATTCGCGGCCATAAACGTCTTCGTCCCATTTCATGGATCTGATCAGGGATTCCATGGCATGGGCGCATTGCCCCTCATCGCCCTTACGCACATAAATCCGCAAATCGACGTTACGACCTGTCATAGTTTTAAAGTGATCTTGAATATAAACCAGATCGCCCGCCACCAATGCAAACAGGTAGCAGGGTTTGGGGAAGGGATCATGCCATATGGCATAATGACGATCGTCAGGCAGATCGCCCTCTTCGATCAAGTTGCCGTTAGACAACAATACCGGACAGGTTTTCCTATCACCTTCGACGCGGGCAGTGAAAACGGTCATCACGTCGGGTCGGTCAGGGAAATAGGTAATCTTGCGGAATCCTTCAGCCTCGCACTGGGTGCACCAATTGCCGCCAGACTTGTATAAACCTTCAAGCGCCGTATTGCCCGCCGGGTCGATCTCGACTTCCGTTTCCAGCGTGAATGTAGAACCGGGGGAGGGAATCGTCAGGAATTTATCGTCAATCTGATAATCGCTGACAGGCTTACTATCGATGGCGACCGATTTCAAAACCAGCTTTTCCCCATTTAGAACCAGCGGCTCGTTACCATCATGGTTTTTAGTGAAGCTGATCTGCGACCGTACGACCGTCTTCTCCTCAAAAATCTTGAACGTCAGGTAGACGCTTTCGATCCGGTAAAGGGGGGCTTGGTAATCTTTGAGATATACCGTTTTGGGAGCTGTATCTGTTCTCATAATGGAAACAGGATATAACAAGTTCCAGCCTTTGTCAGCGGGCTATATCCATATTAATTCTTGTATTTGAAGGGTAGCAAGTCCGTAGCCAACACTTTGATCAGCGTATTTTCCTCTAAAGAGTGGATAATTACGTATGCGTCTTGAGCGTAATCGGTAATAAATTCTCTGCACCGCCCACAAGGCGGAATGACCTTGTGCTCAGTTTCTTCCCTATCTCTGACGGCTACAATGCAAACAATAGGATCACTATGGATGTGATCCAACGCCTTACCGATCGTGATGGGTTCAGCACAAATCGTTAATGATGGATTTTCCGCTTCCAGCACCATGCCTGAAATAATCGCTCCCGATTTCAAGCGGAGGGCAGACGCAACACCGTGCCAATTATGAGAGCGTATAGCCAGAAACTCCGACTGCGCTGCTTTAATCAGATCATAGTCAGCGGTTTCAAGAGGGGAGGTTTTCATGATTATTCTTTATTCAGCCAAGTCTTCATTGCCGCCGTTATCGCATGGCTCTGAGGGGAGCGATAGTTTCCGATGCGCAACAGCCTCCTCCGCACGCTGAACCCGCATGATTTTAACTTCCTCCCACATAGGGTAGAGAACGTCCTTGACCCCTTGACCGGAAATGGCTGAAATCTGGTAAACCTTCTTGCCGATGGCGTCTTCCAGAGTTTTGGCCTGATCGGCGGCTAGCTCAGGGCCGAGAGCATCGCATTTGTTCAGAGCAACAAGTTCAGGTTTTTCATCCAGGCCTTCACCATAGGCTTCAAGCTCGCCGCGTATAGTGTTGTAGGCGCCGACGATATCGTCCTGTGTGCTGTCAATCAGGTGCAGTAGAATAGCCGTACGCTCAATATGACCAAGGAACCGGGTGCCTAGACCATGTCCCTCGCTGGCGCCTTCGATCAGGCCGGGAATATCGGCAATAATGAATTCGTTGTCAGCTACATGCGCAACCCCCAGATTGGGGTGCAGGGTTGTAAACGGGTAATCGGCAATCTTCGGACGGGCACGTGTGCAAGCGGCCAGAAACGTCGATTTCCCAGCGTTTGGCAGCCCAACCAGACCGGCATCAGCAATCAACTTTAGACGCAGCCACACGGCCATCTCTTGGCCCGGCCAGCCGGGTGTCGATTTGCGCGGGGCCTGATTGGTTGCTGTCTTGTAGTGAGCGTTTCCGAATCCTCCGTCGCCACCCTTGAGGAACACAAGGCGTTGACCGGGCTCAGTCAGGTCGAGGAGGATCGTTTCCTTATCTTCATCAAGTATTTGCGTCCCCGCCGGAATGCGCACGACAATATCCTTGCCCGCCTGCCCCGAGCGATCCTTACCCATGCCGTGGTGGCCTTTTTCAGCGCGGAAATGCTGAGTATAGCGAAAATCGATCAATGTATTGAGCGTATCAACAACCTCGATGATGACATCGCCGCCCTTGCCGCCGTCGCCGCCGTTGGGCCCCCCCATATCTATAAATTTCTCACGGCGAAAGCTTACGCACCCGGCACCGCCGTGTCCGCTCTCCAGATAAATTTTTGCTTCGTCGAGGAATTTCATTTGTTCATCTCAAACAAAAAGGGGAAAGGCTGGCCTTTCCCCCTTTATATGTCCTTGCAGCAGAGCCTACTCCGCAGCCTTGGCGCTGTCGTTTACCGGCACAATGTTTACATAGCGACGGTCACGGTTGCCCATGGTGAATTTCACTTCGCCGTTGATCAGCGCAAACAATGTGTGATCCTTGCCCATGCCGACATTCTTGCCGGGATAGAATTCAGTGCCGCGCTGACGTACAATAATATTGCCAGCCAGAACTTCCTGACCGCCATAAACCTTCACGCCAAGACGCTGGCCAGCTGAGTCACGTCCGTTACGGGAGCTACCGCCTGCTTTTTTGTGTGCCATAATTCAAACTCCTGAATAAAACCCTATAATTAAGCCGATTTGACTTCGGTGATTTCCACCTTGGTCAAATGCTGACGGTGACCAATCGTGCGCTTGTAATGTTTGCGGCGCTTTTTCTTCATGATGAGGATTTTGTCAGCGCGCAGTTGCGATACCACTTTGCCAATAACAGAGGCCTTTTTGCCGCCTTCCGCAAAGAGAACGTCATCAAATTTCACGGTGTCGCCTTCCTTGGCGTCCAATTTTTCTACGAGAAGAGTGTCGTTTTGGGCGACTCTGTATTGTTTCCCGCCGGTGCGTATAATAGCAAACATGGTTTTAAGCCGTCAGTTATATATTAATATCAATGCGTTAAGTCGCCTGTGGCAACCCGCACTCCGTGTACTGTGGAAAACTCCGCTGTAAACAGAGATGCGAAATATACTGAAATAGGCTATTCTGTCAAGGAAATGATTGTTTTCGCTCCCTTTTGCTTAAGGCGCTCCAGAACTTGGAAAATATAGCAAAATCAACCACCAAGCCGGCGCTTGTGGTTTATGATGAATCCGCGGAAGCCGGGTTGAGTAAGGCTATGTGGTCGATTATTGCGGGCCACGATATACGTTTCGTCTGGGCCAAGAACCGGGATGACTTGTATCATGAAGCCGTTCAGGCCGCATTGATCGTCATGACCGCCGTAGCCCCGGGCGATGAAAATTGCGCGATCGCCCATACCTTGGCCGCTAACCCGCGGATTACCGCTGACCTGATGGCTTTTGCTCCGAATGCATCCGTCGAGGAACGTATCCGTTTTCTGGCTCATGGCTTTGACTATGCCTTCAACAATGACTTCATGAAGGTTCCCGAGTTCAGGAAGGTCTTGCTGCAAAAGATAGAAAGGGGCCGGTTGCGGTGGGAAACCCGGGTTCTTGAGGAGGAATACCGCCGTTTCCGGGCCTCTCTTTCCGCCAGTCCGGACGCCTTTATTGTGATTGATGAGAATAACAGACTCTTTTTTGTCAGCCACCATTATCGTCGTGCTTACCCGCGTTCAGCCGCCCGCATGGTCAGGGGCATGCCTGTTATGGAAGCCTTTGATATGGCTTGCGAAGAGCAAGGCGTCTCCATTAAAGACCCGCGCTATGCCGCCATGCGCCGTTTTTGGGAACGGCTGGAAGGTACGCAAGAGTTTGATATCGGTAACGGGCGTGTCTGGCGCATGAAAGCAGCTAAGCTTGATGATGGGCAAGGAACTATCGTCACGACAACGGACATCACCCACTACCTGAATCAACAGCGCGAGTTGCAAGAAGCCAAGCAGGAGCTGGAAAAAGCCTTGGCCAGTGAACAGGAAGCCAGCGCACTGCAAAAGCAGTTCGTGAATATGGTCAGTCATGAATTCAGGACACCTCTCACCATTATAGACGGGCATGCGCAAATCCTGCATCGTAAGGCCGACGAGATCAGCGCTGAAGACATTCGCAAGCGTAGCAAAACAATCCGCAGCGCCGTATCGCGCCTGATCAGTATGATGGAAGGCGTTCTTTCCTCGAATATGCTGAAAACAGGCAAACTTGAAATCATCCCCGAACCTGTTGACATCCGCCAGTTTGCAGCTGATTTGTGCGAAGACCATGCGGAGTTGGCCAAGGATCACCGTATCGACCTTGACTGCAACGCGCTTCCCGCCAAGGTGAATGTCGATAAGAAGATACTGAGCCTCATTTTAACCAATTTGCTGTCCAACGCCATCAAATACACCAAGGATAGCCCTTACATCGTGGTCAAGCTAAGCTTGACGGATAATTGGCTCAGCATTCGGGTCAAGGACAACGGGATCGGCATTCCTTACGATGAATTGCCTCAGGTGTTCGAACGTTATTTCCGTGCCAGTACCGCGACCGGCATCCCTGGGACAGGAATAGGCCTTAGTCTGGTCAAAGATCTGGTTGCCCTGTATCAGGGTAGCCTTGAAGTCAACAGCGATGTGGGCAAGGGGACAGAGTTCCTTATAAGGCTGCCCGTAGCGGGAGATCATAAATGATTATCAACAGAAAACCTGCAGCTCAGAAATCAATTCTTGTGATTGAAGATGAAGAGGCTTTGTGCGAAATCTTGCAGGAGGAATTGGCTGCCGTCGGCTATAAGGTCACGATCGCACGCAACGGTCTGGAAGGGCTTAGCCGCCTTCAGGACATAGAACCTGACGTCATCATCTGTGACCGCAATATGCCAGCCATGTCAGGCCATGAGTTGCTAGAGCGGCTGAGAAACGTCTATCCGCAATACAAGCACTTGCCCTTCATCTTTCTGACGGCACTCTCTGACCCCCGCGACAAGCATGCCGTAGCTCATTTGCGCCCCTATGCCTATTTGGAAAAACCACTGGATTTTCAGTTACTAAAGAGAACAATAGAAGAAGCCTTGGGTGAATAGTTATTGAAAATATGAGAAAAATCATATTCTATGACTACACTTTAGACCTTTAGCAGCCAGATTTTTACCATGACTTATAACCCGGATCTACTCGACAAGGCCAAACGGCATCCTGAAAAGCAAAAAAATCCTGATCGGCCGATGGGTAAAAAGCCCTCATGGATCCGTGTCAAAGCGCCACAAGGTGAAAATTACGGCAAAACCCGCGGGATTGTTCACAATCTGAAACTGACCACTGTTTGCGAAGAAGCGGGATGCCCCAATATAGGGGAATGCTGGGATAAGCAACACGCAACCTTTATGATCATGGGCGAGGTATGCACGCGCGCTTGCTCTTTTTGCAATGTCGCCACCGGCAAGCCGAAAGAACTTGACGCCATGGAGCCGCTGCGGATCGGTGTGGCTGTTGAGAAAATGAGTCTTAAGCATGTTGTTATCACATCGGTTGATCGTGATGACTTGCCGGACAGCGGTGCCGCCCACTTCATAAAGACGATTGGCGCAATCCGTTTTAAATCGCCGGAAACCACCATCGAGATTCTACCTGGGGATTTCAGAGGCCAGATTGAAGATATTGATGCCGTAGCACGCGCTAAACCGGACGTATTCAACCATAATCTTGAAACCGTACCGCGCCTTTATCCTGCGATCAGGCCCGGCGCGCGTTATTTCCGCTCTCTGCGTTTACTGCAGCGTGTGAAGGAAATCGATCCCACGATTTTCACCAAATCAGGACTGATGGTCGGGCTGGGCGAGGCCAAGGAAGAAGTGGCGCAGGTTATGGATGACATGCGTGCCGCCGATATCGATTTCATTACAATCGGACAGTATTTGCAGCCAACCCCCAAACACGCGCCGCTGGAGCGTTTCTGGACGCCGGAAGAGTTTCAGGATCTTGAGCGCATGGCGCGCGCCAAGGGATTCCTGATGGTATCAGCCACGCCGCTTACACGATCCAGCCACCATGCCGGGGACGATTTTTCCCGCCTGCGCGCAGCGCGGGAAGCCAAGGCGAAGGCTACGGCGGTGGCTGAGTAGCGACATGCCCAACCGATATAAACTGGTCGTTAATGTGCCATTTACACATGCTCATATTGTGCGCCAGGCTTTGGGGCAGGCGGGGGCTGGCAAGGTTGGCAATTATACTTTTTGCTCGTTCTCCGTGAAAGGGGTCGGGCGTTTCCTTCCCGGTAACAATGCCCGCCCTTACATCGGGGCGTGCGGTATCCACGAAGAAACTGAAGAAGAACAAATTCAGGTCGAGGTATCAGGGGACGATATGAAATCCGTCCTTGCCGCTCTTAAGAAGGCACACCCTTACGAAGAGCCAGGCTATGAAATTTACCAGATGATTGATGAAAGTATTTTCTAGTCGCCATGCCTACCCACGCCGAACGTCGCAAGATGCCTTATACCCCCGAACAGATGTTCGATCTGGTTGCGAGCGTTGACAAATATCCTGAATTCTTGCCTTGGTGCCTGGCCAGCCGCATCACCAAAAGGGACGGGCATGTTTTTTATGCCGATTTGGTGATCGGTTATAAAATGGTGCGTGAGAAATTCGGCTCCCGCGTCACGGCATTGCGTCCGGATCATATACATGTAGAATATCTCTCCGGCCCGATGAAACACCTTTCCAACCATTGGCGTTTCTTGCCGCAGGAAGATGGCGGATGTATCATAGATTTCTACGTTGATTTCGAGTTCAAAAATCCGGTTTTGCAAAGATTGATTGCCGTCTTTTTCGAAGAGGCGGTTAAGCGCATGGTAACAGCTTTCGAAGCCCGTGCGCGCGATCTCTATACAATGAAATAGCTTAAAACATGGGGTTTTATTGCCCCATCGCGTGGTTAGCGCCTTTCCTTATCCAGATAATATTGGCTGTTAATGCTGATCTTGATCGTGCGATCATACATGTCAGGTTCGTTAGACACCACTTCGTCCAGCGCGCCATCGAAACGCGGATAGCGATAGGACATATAAATTTCCTCCCCGTTCAAAGTCCTGAAATTCATGCCTGCCGAACGATCTTCGCGCATTTCATCAACGCCAGAAAGATGCAAAATACCGATCGGTTTATGGGGCAGGAAAGGTTCGACAAATACCCGGTTTTCCTCGTTCCATACAGCCGGAAACTCGCACAACCAATGGCACCACGCTGGCAACATTTCGAATTCGTATTTGTCACGGTAGCACATCACTCCCAGAGCGGTCTGTTCGGCAGTAAAAACCTTTCCCTTACGGCAAGCCTGTTGAACCAGCTCCTGCCAGCGTTTCCAGTGCGGCGCTTCACGATGCAAACAAAAGGCTCCGGCCAGCAGGACATGATAGGGCATCAATCGACGCGCCAAGCTTTTGCCAAACGCCTTCCCAATATTATTGGCGTAGAACCCGCGGATTTTCAGAGGCAAAGCACCCAGCCATTTTACCCTCAACTGCCGGGGGTAGGCACGATCCACCTGCCCGGTCAGGGCAATTTTCATTCGGCGCCCCCCCTGAATGAACAGGTCAATTGCCTCCCAGTTTTGCACCCAAGTATCTGAATCCATCCAGAAATAAAGATCGTAACCGGGGAAAAGGTCGGGAATGAACGGTCGGGCGATACATGCTTTCAAATATTCCTTTCCCTTCACCTTGCGCGCGGGAATAGGGAAAGGCCAGTCGGGTTTAGCGATCTTGGCGACATACGGGGTCAGTTTTTCAATTTGCTCCGCCGTCAGCCCGGCATCCATAATGCAGATATCGATATCCTTGCTTTCACGGAAACAGCGTATCGAATGAATCCATTCTCGCAACAAGGGGTAATAGTTGCTGTCAGCCGAGGATATAAAAGCGATTTTTTCAGTCATGGCAATCTATCGATAAAGCGTATCAGATGCTTCAGTGCCGCTTCCGCTGCCTGTTTGCGTACCTCGGCCCGATTCCCCTGAAAGCGATGTTCGGCAACTTCTGTCAATCCGGATTTATCTCCGAAACCGATATAAACCAGGCCGACAGGCTTTTTGTCGCTGCCGCCATCCGGCCCGGCAATCCCGGTAACTGAAAGCGCGATCTCAGCCCGGCTGTGCACCAGCGCGCCCCTGACCATCGCCGTAGCGACCTGCGCGCTGACAGCGCCGTGCTTTAGCAACGTATCTTTTGGCACATCCAGCAACTCATGCTTGGATTGATTGGAATAGGTGATAAATCCACGCTCAAAGATCGCCGAAGAGCCGGGGCGCTCTGTCATGGCCATAGCGATCATACCGCCCGTGCAGGATTCCGCCGTGGTCAGCATCAGCCCTAGCGCCTGCATCTTCACGCTCAAGCTTTCAACCAAATCCTGCAAGGCGCGCCCCCACAATCAGTACCGCCACAAAAGTTCCGGCAATAATATCATCCATCATAACGCCTATGGCCCCGGGCAGTTTTTTATCGGCCCATGAAATCGGCCATGGCTTAAGTATATCAAGCAGGCGAAACAGAAGAAATGCGGCTACAACCAACGGAATATTGAGGGCCGTCGGTAGCAAGGCTATCCACATGCCGGCCACCTCGTCGATCACGATCGCCCCCGAGTCATGTTCTCCTGCTTGATCTTCAAAGCGGCCCGCTGCCCAGTAGCCGGCCATACACACGCTGGCAACCGCAACAGCCAGTAACGGCAGACCTCCCCAGGCAAGGAACAATATACCGAAGGGCAAGGCCCCGATCGTACCCCATGTACCGGGCGCAGGCCGCATCAAGCCGCAACCGAACCAGGTCGCGAGCCAGATGGCAGGGTCTTTAAAGTTTACCTTTATCATAGGCGGGGAAACTCCACAGTCGCCAGCGCTTGCGCGACGATGCCTTCCTCACGCCCTGTAAAACCCAGCTTTTCGCTGGTTGTCGCCTTGACGCTCACCCGTCCGGGTTCCACACCGCATATTTGGGAAATACGCCGCTGCATCGCCTCGCGGTGCGGGCCTACCTTGGGGCGTTCGCAGACAATTGTGATGTCCAGATTGACGATACGACCCTGTTGCCCCGTCACCAGATCGACTGCCTTTCTTAGAAACAGGGCGCTATCCGCGTTTTTCCATTGCGGTTCGGAAGGAGGAAAATGCACCCCGATATCGCCAGCCGCCACTGTGGACAGCAAGGCGTCGGTCAGGGCATGCAAAGCCACATCCCCGTCGGAATGGGCGTCGATCGCGCGGCTATGCGGCACATCAACACCGCACAGACGGATATGGCTGGCCGCATCGCTGCGGAAAGCGTGAACGTCATAACCTGAGCCTGTGCGCGTTTCCATTGCCGAGGATACTAGCATACGGGCAAAGCGCAGGTCTTCTGCTGTTGTAATTTTAAAATTCTGCCGCGAACCATTGACAAAACTGACCGGGTGTCCCATTGCCGCCACCATCGCGCTGTCATCGGTATAGGCCTTGCCTGACTCTGCGGCCTTGTCATGAGCTTCGCAGATCAAAGCAAAACGAAAGGCCTGGGGCGTCTGTATGGCCCAAACACCCGAACGGTCGATAGTATAGCCGTCTTGATGGCGCAAAGTATCGCTCACGGGCAGGGCTAGCGTTGCCGCACCGCTGCGGGCGGCTTCCTGGGCTACACGTCTGATATCTTCTTCGTCTACAAAAGGGCGGGCTGCATCGTGAATTAGAATGATATCTTCAGGCTTCAGACGCCCTTTTAGCGCCATCAAACCGTTTCTGACGCTGTCCCCACGCTCGCCCCCCCCAAATACCGGCTCATGCAGCCATGCACGGGGCGGTACAGTGGCTCTATACAGGGAGAGATGATCGCGATGAATGACACAAGTTAATGTATTACATGAAGAAAATCTTATAATAGATTGATTTATAATGAAATTATCACAAATTTTAAGGTATTGCTTCGGTATATCATTGCCCAAGCGCACGCCCTGACCGCCTGCGACGATCAGCACGTGATATTCAGGTACCTCTGAAGTTAAAACAGTTTCCATAGAATAATAAGTTGCATATCTGCCCGTGTTTTTGGATAGTGGTAGGCGCAGACAAAGTCAATTCATTCATCAGGATAAGCCATTGAACACGCATGTACAGTCCAGAGATTTTGGCAATGCCTTCGGGCGCCTGCTGCAGCGACTGTGGCATCCGCGCAACAGTATGTGGTCAAACGGCTTTGCCCTGGTGCTTATTATTTTGGCGCTGGGCAGCGGTATCCTCACTTATATGGCGCTATCTGAAGTCCCGCCATTCGGCAACGATGCGGGCATGGTGGTGTGGCTGCTCAACCTCGACCTTGTTCTGTTGATCATGCTGATTGCCGTTATCGCACGGCGGATCATAACGGTATGGGCAGGCCATCGTCGCGGCATAGCCGGGTCGCGACTGCATATGCGCCTGGCTTTTATCTTCAGCCTTGTCGCCGCCGTTCCAGCCGTCATCATGACCGTCTTTTCCGCCGTCTTCCTCTATTATGGCGTTCAGACATGGTTCAGCGATCGTATCCGCACGGCGGTCAGCGAATCCGAAGCCGTTGCCGAAGCCTACCTGAAAGAGCACCATCAGGTGATCCGTGCCGACATCCTCGCCATGGCAAACGACCTTGACCGCCAATCCGCCATTCTTGCAACAAATGAAGAAGCCTTCGGACGCATGATGAAAACCCAGCTTTTCATGCGCAACCTCTCAGAGGCGATGGTAATTGACGGGAGTGGACGGGTGATCGCAGAGTCAGGATTCACCTTCACGCTATCATTTGAGACAGTGCCCCAAACCACTTTTGAAAAGGCCGATGCCGGAGACGTGGTTTTGATAACTGACGATACCGGCGACCGTATCCGTGCGCTGGTGAAATTGAACAATTTCATAGACAGCTACCTGTTTGTAGGACGCATGGTGGATTCGACTGTACTGCGCCACCTTTCCGATACAAAGCAGGCTGTTGCCGCCTATAAGCAACTGGAACGGCAATATTCCGACTTGCAGGTAAAGATCACGATGATCTTTGTTGTCGTGGCGCTGGTGTTGTTGTTGTCAGCGATGTGGGGAGGGCTGATTTTTGCCCGGCATCTCGTGGCTCCGATTGCGGCGCTTACAAGCGCTGCCGACCGCATTCGTGCCGGGGATCTAACTGCCCGTGTTGAAAATTTCGACCGTGGTGACGAATTCGATCTGCTGGCCCGCGCTTTTAACCGCATGACAACGCAACTACAGGAACAGCGCACGGAATTGATCACAGCCAACCGCCAGATGGATCAGCGCCGCCGTTTCACCGAAACTGTGCTGGCCGGAGTTTCATCAGGAGTCATGGGGGTAGACGAGGCCGGAAAAGTTACGTTGGCAAATTTTTCGGCCGGGGAGATTTTTGAACTGCGTCCGGAAGATCTGGCGGGACGGAACGTACAAGATGTCCTGCCTGAAATATATGAATTGCTGGCTCAAGCTAGAACTAAACCCGGAAAGATCACGCAGGGAGAAGTACCTTACCGTCGCCGGGATGAAACGCAACGCACACTATTGGTGCGTATTGCCATAGAAATGATCGGAGAAGAAAATATCGGGGCCGTTCTGACCTTTGACGACATAACCGAACTGCAATCGGCACAGAGGAAAGCCGCGTGGTCGGATGTCGCCCGCCGCATAGCCCATGAAATAAAAAACCCGCTGACCCCGATCCAGCTATCAGCGGAAAGGCTGAAGCGTAAATATTTAAAACAAATTACCGAAGAACCTGAAATTTTCTCGCAATGCACGGATACGATCATCCATCATGTCGAGGATATAGGCCGCATGGTCAACGAGTTTTCTGCCTTCGCCCGCATGCCATTGCCCATTTTCAAATCCGAAACAATTATGCGCGATATTCGTGAAATCGTAACCCTGCGTCAACAGGCGCATCCGGAGTTATCAATCACTTTTGAAAATCAGTCTGGGTATGACAGTAACATCGCCCTGGAAGTGGACGGGCAGCAAATTCGTCAGGCCTTCACCAACATCATACAAAACGCCATCGACTCGATTCAGGCGCGCCGGGATCAGGAAGGTATTGAGGGTCATATCCTCGTGCTTCTGTCGCGACGGGTTGAGAATCAGGAACTGGTTATCAGCGTCATTGATAATGGGCTTGGTTTTCCTAAAGATCAGGAAATCGGAAGATTGGTGGAACCATACGTCACCACCCGCGAAACAGGAACAGGACTAGGCCTTGCCATCGTAAAGAAGGTCATGGATGACCATAAAGGCTCTCTTATTCTGGGGCAGACGGACGGCATAAAATCAATGCCGGGGTGGCATGATTTCGGAGGGGCCTGCGTCTCGCTTATTCTACCCGTGGCCCGGGTTGATATTATGAAGGAAGTGGCATAGGAACGATGGCAAGCAAAACCGCAGACATTCTGATTGTCGACGATGAATCCGATATCCGCGCATTGATTCAAGGCATACTGGAGGACGAAGGATATAGCACTCGTCAGGCCGGGAACGCCAAACACGCCTATGAAAAACTGTCGGAACGCGTTCCCGACCTTGTAATCCTCGACATCTGGCTGCAGTATAGCGAACATGACGGACTGAAAATTCTTGAGAATATTAAAGCCAAGAACCCACTGTTGCCCGTTATCATGATCAGCGGCCACGGCACCATTGAAACCGCCGTCACTGCGATCAGAAATGGCGCCTACGATTTCATCGAAAAACCATTCAAGACGGATCGCCTGATCCTGATGGCGGAACGCGCCCTCGAATCGGCGTCCCTTAAGAGGGAAAACGAAGCTCTGCGCAGAAAAACACAAGGGCCTTCGGATATTGTCGGTGCATCTTCAGTTATGTCTTCTATTCGCAGTACGCTGGGGCGCGTTGCGCAGACCAGCAGCCGTGTTCTGCTGACAGGTGCGCCGGGAACGGGGAAAGATGTGGCCGCCCGCATGATCCACAGGCTCTCCCAACGCACTGACAAGGCTTTTGTTGTCGTGAACTGCGCGACCATGCTGCCGGAACGCCTGGAGATGGAGCTTTTCGGCAACGAGTCGGGAATCATGGGTGAAAGTGCCCGCGCCGGCGTTCTCGAACAAGCTAACGGCGGCACCTTGTTCCTTGATGAGGTGGCGGATATGCCGCTGGAAACCCAGGCGAAGATCGTTAGGGTTCTGCAAGAGCAGAAATTTCTACGACTGGGCGGCAAGGACATGATTGAAACGGATGTCAGGATAGTCGCATCCTCCAATCGCGACCTTGAAGAAGCCGTTGCGCAGGGGCGATTTCGTCAGGATTTGTTCTATCGGTTGAATGTAGTTCCCGTGGATATGCCTACATTGCGCCAACACCCCGAGGACATTCCCGCCCTGATCGACCATTTCGTTGAGCAATACTCGAAACAGTCGGGCTTGCCGCCTTTATCCTTTTCCGAAGGGGCGCTGGCCATACTTCAGGCATGTGACTGGCCTGGAAACGTGCGGCAACTGCGCAACGTTATTGAAAGGATCATGATTATGGGGGCTGGTAACTTGCGTGACGGCATAGTTCTCAGCGAACATCTTCCCGCAGAAGTTTTTCCTGTCAAGGTGGGGGCTGCCCCCCAAGGGGCGGGAGAATCAGGGGCAAACTTCATGTCCGTACCGCTGCGGGAAGCCCGTGAGATTTTTGAGCGCGAGTATCTGACCTCCCAGTTACGGCGTTTTGGGGGGAATATCTCGAAAACAGCCCAGTTCGTAGGCATGGAGCGCGCCGCCCTGCACCGGAAGCTGAAACAGCTTGGCATTTCGACCGGAGCCAAGCAGAATGATGACGAATCGGGAAGCGAGGATGACCAAGCCTTGCGTATTATCGCCTAGATAAAAGGACAGTTAGGCCATGCGTGTGATTATTTGCGGAGCGGGTCAGGTCGGATTGAGCATCGCCAGGTACCTTTCGCGGGAAGACAATGATGTCACGCTGATCGACATAGATGTCGATAAAATCAATCAGGCGCGCAGCGATCTTGATGCGCAATGCATCAGAGGGCAGGCTTCCAGCCCGGATGTCCTCTCTTCAGCCGGCGCAAGCGACGCCGACATGATCATCGCCGTCACCAATTCCGATGAAGTTAATATGCTTGCCTGTCAGGTTGGCCATTCGCTTTTCAATATCCCCAAGAAAATTGCCCGCATCCGCAACCAGAGTTATCTGGATCCGGCTTGGTCCAATCTGTTCAGCCGCGCTCATATGCCGATTGACGTTATCATCTCTCCGGAAATCGAGATCGCGAACTCTATCGTGCAGAGGCTTTTGATACCGGGAACGACAAACGTTGCCTTGCTGGCGGATGGCCGTGTTTATCTGATTGGCGTCATTGTCCCTGAACGCTGTCCGGTTATGAATGTTCAGATTCGCCAGCTCAATACGCTGTTTCCCGATCTATCTCTGGTTGTTGGCAGCATTCACCGCCATGGGGAAATTATTGTGCCCACAGGGGAGGATCGCCTGGAGCCTGGCGATGAAGTTTTCTTTTTTGTCGATCCTTTACAAATCAATCGTGCCTTATCCGCCTTCGGGCATGAAGAGAAGCAGGCGCGGAACATCGTTCTCATCGGCGGCGGCAACGTGGGCTACTATCTGGCCAGGAAGATCAGTTCCGAATTTCCGCAAATCAACATCAAGATTATAGAACACAATAAGGAGCGCGCCAACTTTCTGGCCAGCAACCTGCCTAAGGTCATTGTTCTTCAGGGTGACGCCCTCCATCAGGATCTGATTGAAGGCGCAAATATCGCGCAGGCCGAAACCGCCATTACAGTGACCAATAACGACGAGTCGAACATTCTGGGCGCTGCCTTGGCCAAACAGGCTGGAGCCAAGCGCGCCATTGCCCTTGTCAATGGAACGACTTACTCATCTTTAACGTCGCTGCTGGAGATTGATGCCGTGGTTTCACCTCGTGCGTCTACGGTGTCAACAATCATGCGACACGTCCGCCGCGGGCGTATCAAGGCGTTGCAGACTCTGGGGGAAGGGCATGCAGAAGTGATCGAGGCCGAGGTATCAGAAACGTCTTTTATGACCAACAAAACGATTCATGATCTTGATCTTCCCGAAGATATCAGGATTTGCGGTATCATTCGCAACGGCAAGATCATGAGTCTGAGTTCCGACCTGGTGATCAAGCCGCACGACCATGTAATCGTCCTTACCTCAGCCGAAGAAGTTCGCCGTGTTGAGCAAATGTTCATGGTTCAAGTCGATCTGTTTTAGTCAAGGGTAAAGATCCATGCCACGCTATGCCTACGTGAATGACTCGTATATAGCCCACCGGAACGCCTCCGTTCATATCGAGGATCGCGGCTACCAATTTGCCGACGGCGTTTACGAGGTGATTGCGCTGATAAACGGCGACCTGGCTGATGAGCGCGGGCATCTCGACCGCCTGGAACGCTCTTTGGCGGAGCTATCCATCGCCGTGCCCCTGCCGCGTCAGACATTGCTTCTGAAGATCAAGGAGTTGATACGGCGCAATCGTCTCAGGAACGCGAATATATATATTCAAGTTACGCGCGGTGTCGCTAAGCGTGATTTTAAATTCCCTGACAGGACAAGGCCTTCTTTGGTTATAACGGCGTGGCCGTTTAGATTCGATGGCAATACTGCCGTGGAGAAGGGCGCTATTGCGGTTAGCGTGCCGGATATTCGCTGGAAGCGTCCCGACATCAAATCGGTGGCCCTGTTGCCGCAAGTTCTGGCCAAACAAGCGGCCGCGGAGAAGGGGGCTTATGAGGCATGGATGGTCGACAGTGACGGCTACGTGACCGAAGGATCTTCAAGTAATGCCTGGATTGTTACTAAACAAGGAAAAATTGTAACGCATAGCGCCACACAATCCATCCTTCGCGGTGTAACCCGCACGGCAATCATCCGCATATGTCAGGAATTGCAAATGGCGTTTGAAGAACGCCCCTTCACCCTCCAGGAAGCATATGCGGCCAATGAAGCCTTCAACACAAGCGCTGTCGCACTGATCGTACCCATCGTTGAGCTCGATGGGTATAAGATCGGCAGCGGCCAACCTGGCCCTGTGGCCAGAAGGCTTTATGAAGAATACCGCTCCTATGTCAAGGAAGGAAGAAGCCAGCAACTGCCATGGACAGCCTGATGCCGGATTATCCTGCCGCTATATTCTTCGACTGGGACGGGACACTGGTCGACACATTGCCTGGCCTTTTGAAAGCCCACAATCATGTCAGGCAGCACTTTTCCCTGCCTTTGTGGGACGAACATGAATTCTACAGGCAGATGACACTGTCCTCGCGCGAACTCTATCCTATGATCTATGGCGCTCAATCTGACGAGGCAATAAAAATACTGCGCACCTTTCTAGAGCAACATCTTATCGAGTTCCTGAACCCTTTGCCCCACGCAGAAACCCTGCTGCGACATTTGAACGTGGCCGGAATTCCTTTAGGCGTCGTCAGTAACAAAAGACACGAATTTATTCTGCGGGAAATCAGCCATTTGGGATGGGGCGTCTATTTGCAGGCGCAAGCTGGCGCTGGATATGCCGCACAGGACAAACCCTCGGGCGCGCCCATCCGCAAGGCGCTTGCTGCAATTAACATCGACCCGCAGAGAGATATCGTCTGGTTTGTTGGCGACACAGAAACCGACATGCTGGCCGCCAAGGATTCAGGTTGTTTGCCCGTATTGATATTACACGGGAAAAGTCGTCCTGAACTGGTGGAAAAACACAATCCAGCTTATGTTTTTGAAGATTGCCGCGATCTGCTTACAGTTTTCCTGCCATGAAAACGTAATCAATTTCAAAGAGTTAGGGTATGGGAATTAGATGCTTGCGGCAAAGCAGCATATCCATTAAGAAGATGTCCCAAGCAGGCCACTGGCTGGTTTGCCCAAGAACGCTAAAAACATAATAAGAGAAAAAAATGACAGAAAAAAACCAGAACGTTCAAGATGTCTTCCTGAACAAAATCCGTAAAGAGAAAATGAGCGTCACCGTCTTTTTGGTGAACGGCGTTAAACTGCAAGGTGTTGTAACCTGGTTCGATAACTTCTCCATGCTGTTACGTCGCGACGCGCATGTTCAGCTTGTATACAAGCATGCTATTTCAACCATCATGCCTGGCGGCCCGTTGTCGCTCTACGACAACGAAGATGTCAAGGAAGGCGGCGAGTAACCTCGCTGTAAATCGGAAATATGAAGGATAAAACGCAGCGGGATACGGTGTTTATCGTACACCCGCTGCTGGTTCGCGCTGCCCATCTTTCAAAAAGCGTCTATCAGCCCGCTGCCGAAGAACAGGTCGAGGAGGCGATTGGCTTGGTTAAGGCGATCGATCTTGAACTCCTTGGTACCCGTACGGTCAGACTCAGCCGCATCAATCCAGCCACACTGATAGGCCCCGGAATCATTGAAGAGGTGTCGGCAGCCTGTGAAGAAACTTTGCCCACCCTGATTTTTGTCAATCATACGCTTTCCCCTGTACAGCAGCGCAATCTTGAAGAAGCCTGGAACACCAAGGTCATTGACCGCACAGGTCTAATCCTCGAGATTTTTGGCGCCCGCGCGCAAACCAAGGAAGGCCAGTTGCAAGTTGAACTGGCTGCGCTGGAATATCAAAAATCGAGACTCGTGCGTTCGTGGACACACCTTGAGCGGCAGCGGGGCGGCGCAGGATTTATGGGTGGGCCCGGTGAGACACAGATCGAACTCGATCGCCGCATTATTTCGGACAAGATCGTCCGGATTAAAAAAGATCTTGAACACGTACGGAGAACGCGTGAAATTCAACGCCGGGGACGGGAACGCATTCCTCTGCCTGTTGTCGCGCTGGTCGGCTATACCAATGCAGGGAAATCAACCTTGTTCAACAAGCTGACAGGCGCCCGTGTCTTCGCCAGGGATCTTCTGTTCGCCACACTCGATCCCACTATGCGCAGCGTCATGCTCGCCAACAAACAAGAGGTCGTACTTTCGGATACTGTCGGGTTTATCTCCGACCTCCCGACCCATCTGGTTGCGGCCTTTCGCGCCACGCTCGAACAGGTACAGATGGCTGATGTCATTTTGCACGTCCGCGACATTTCCCGCCCTGACACAAAGGCGCAATGCGAAGATGTCATACAGATTTTGCACGATCTTGGGATTGAATATGAGAGCGACCACCGCATCATAGAGGTGCTGAACAAGATTGACCGTATGGACATAGACAGCCGCCGCGACCTCCTGAATAAAGCTACATTCCAGCCACGGCAAATTGCCATATCGGCCCTCACTGGGGAGGGAACAGAAAATTTGCTTTCGGAAATACAGAAAATGGTATCGCAACACCGGCGGCAATTGACGTTTCATATTGCCAGCAGTCGTGGCGATGCCATAAGTTGGTTGCATGAGCGGGCAAGCGTGCTTGACGAACGCGCTTCTGATGACGGCATCATGTATTTGCGGGTTGAGATAGATCCTGCCGATGTCGGCAGATTGCAAGAACGTTTTGGAATAAAACCGGAAGAAGGCAAAAGGTTGGATGCTGCAAATAGTTGATCCTGATAAAGTCTCCGAAATCCTGCGCGAGCAGACAGCCCTTCATATTCTCCCGCGCTTCCGGCAACTGGCCGCTCACGAAATCATGTCGAAAACCAGTCCAACGGATCTGGTTACAGTGGCTGATCAGGAAATGGAACGCGCATTAATCGACATTCTGCCAAAGCTCTTGCCGGGATCTATCGTTCTGGGCGAGGAGGGAGTCTCTTCGGGCATGATCAGCCTGGATGTCTTGCAGGATACTTCCCGGCCCGTATGGGTTGCAGATCCGGTTGATGGCACATTTAATTTTGCCCACGGCAAGGAAGAGTTCTGCACGATGCTGGCCCTGCTGGTCTGCGGTCAAACGGTAATGTCATGGATCTTCGATCCCCTGAAAGATCGGATAATGGTGGCGGTGCGCGGCAGCGGCGCCCGGATAAACGGCATCCCTGTGAAGATCGGGCAGAGCCATAAACCCGTGGGCAGCCTGAAGGGATTCGCAGGATTGAAATATTTCCGTAGAGAAATGCGCCCTCATATACAAGAGCAATCCGCCAAGGTTGCCAATCTTTATTCTCTTTTCTGCGCCGGTCACGAATATCTACGGCTAGGAACGGGCGAAGCTGACTTCTCAATTTACACAAAAGTCATGCCGTGGGATCATCTGGCCGGACAACTGATGTTCGAAGAGGCAGGGGGGTACCTGCGGCAATGGAACGGCAGCCCCTACACGGCGCAAACCCGCTTCGGCGGCATACTTGCTGCCGCTGACAGGCAGCAATGGGATGATTTGCATGCCTTGTTCCTTGAAAAAATTATTGCCGACTATGCAAAGGCGCATCAGACATGACGTTGAAGCTTGCATTTCTGGGGCTGGGGGTAATGGGGTATCCGATGGCAGGCCATCTGGCAAACAAGACGGATGCCCTCGTCACGGTTTATAACCGCACCCCCGCGAAGGCGGCATCTTGGCAACGGCAATATAATGGGCAAACGGCCCGGATGCCGGCAGATGCCGTGGCACAGGCCGATTACGTTTTCATATGCGTCGGCAACGATAACGACCTCGAACAGATTTTGACAGGCGCTGAAGGCGTTATACAGGCCGTCCGCCCCGGCACGGTTATCATTGATCACACCACCGTATCCGCCGATATCAGCCGCAAGATGGCTTGCTTGTTTAAGAAGAGGGGGGTCAACTTCCTCGATGCCCCTGTATCCGGCGGACAGTCCGGGGCCGAGAAGGGCGCTTTATCCGTAATGATTGGCGGCGACCAGGGAGCCTTTGACCACGTAGCGCCCCTAATCCGTCAGGCCTACGGCAAAGAAGTCCGCCGTATCGGTGTTTCAGGAACCGGGCAAATGGCCAAGATGATCAATCAGATATGCATCGCGGGTGTTGTACAGGGGCTGGCGGAGGCAATGGCGTTTGGCCAAAAAGCAGGATTGGATATGGAAGAGGTATTGTCAGTGATTTCGAAAGGGGCCGCCCAATCATGGCAGATGGAAAACCGCGCCGCCACCATGCTACAGGGTAAATTTGATTTCGGTTTTGCTCTCGACTGGATGATTAAGGATTTGGGAATCGCGCTGGATGAAGCCCGTCGGCAGGGTATTGACTTGCCGAATACAGAAATTGTTCAGGGCTATTACCGCGAATTATCGGCACAAGGCCATGGCCGTCTGGATACCAGCGCTTTGATAAAGCGCCTACGCTGATTTTTTCTCCTTCATCTTTTCAGAGACCCATATTGACTCCATCTCATCAAGAGTGACCTCTTCGAATGTCTTTCCGCGCGCTTTCAATTCCTGTTCAATTCCGCGGAAGCGACGTTCAAATTTATTGTTTACATCACGCAAGGATGTCTCGCAATCAACCCCGATCATTCGTCCGTAATTAATGACGCAGAACAATAAATCTCCGATTTCCTCATGGACGTTCTCTTGATCCTGCCGGTCGATTGCGTCGCGTAATTCCTGAATTTCTTCCTCCAGCTTATCCAGAACCCGAATGGCTTCCGGCCATTCAAATCCCACACGCGCCGCCCGCTTCTGCAACTTTTGCGCCCTCAGGACGGAAGGCAGCGCCAAAGGCACATCCGCCAGGATGCTATCCTGGCCTTGTTTCCTCTTTTCCTGCGCCTTACGTTCTTCCCAAATGCGCCCTTCGACATCCTTTGCGCCCGCCGCCTTTTCTTCGCCAAATACATGCGGGTGGCGGTGAATCATTTTAGAGGTGACATGCGCCGCCACGGAGTCAAAATTGAAAAATCCAGCCTCCTTAGCCATTTGCGCATGATAAACGACTTGCAGCAGCAAATCGCCCAACTCGTCTTCAAGCGCAACCATGTCGCCCTGCTCAATAGCATCAGCCACTTCATAGGCCTCTTCAATCGTATATGGCGCAATCGATTTAAAATCTTGCTCCAGATCCCAGGGGCACCCGCCATCGGGGTGGCGCAAACGCGCCATTACTTCGATCAAGTCATCTATCGGCTTTTTGGGCATGGTCATCCTCTGTTCAACAGACGCAGGCTTATATAACCTAGCACGCACCGGCACAAAGCGGGCAGGGGTAATATCCTTCAATCCGGAAGAAATATTCAGGAAGGTTCAGGCCCTCTCTTGCTGGCCGCTTGACGCGTAAACCAGTCAAAGGCGTCGTTTTCCCTGGAACGTGTCTGGTTCTTGAAATCGAAAATGGGCTTCAACGTCAAATCGGCAAAATTCTGGCAATCATCAAACGTGTTGACGGTGCCGCTCACCCATTCACCGACCAAAGGCTGATGGAACTGCTTATCGCTTTCATCGTGCGCCAGCCAAAAACTCTCCTTCTGGCTACCGTTTTCAATATGAACAGCGTAGATTTTCCGGTGACCGCGTATCATCACATCGCAACTCACGACATGCCCTTTGACGTATCGTACTTCAAAATCGCCCGCCCGGTTAAATTTACGAATCAGGGCTTCAATAGGATTCTCGTTCTGGTTTGGCATCTACAATCCTCGCTGCTGTTTTTTTGTTATGTCTATGACTAAAGGTCTAGTTAGGCCATATGTCAATAAAATATCTATTTTCATGCGATTATGTCTTTATCCAAGCCGTTGATTGCTTGCCACAACGAAGACAACCTTAACAATCAGCGATTTGTTAGCTATGAATCAAGGAATAAGAAACCATCATAAATAACAGGGATATAAACTATGAAGGCCATATCAGACGATGTCGTTAAACAGAAATGCATTCAAACGCCATGGATAACCGAACGTCGCGGCGAAATCAAATTCGGCAACATCCCGGAATGGCTGGAGAACACTGCCGACATGATGCCGGCAGGGTCGAAAGAGCAGCAGGATTACCGTGATGCTGCGGAACTCGCGCGCAGTTGCTATCGCGATCAGGTCAAGGCACAGCTCGATCCGTCAAAGGTCGCTGACATGTGCTGCAACGAACCATGGACAACAGCAAAAAATCCTCTGGAAGTTATCGGAAGCCGCTTTGGCTACGTCACGGAAAAACTCGAACATGCCGCAAAACTGTTCCCTGACGGCTCAGCGGAGCAGACCGCGTACATTCAGGCCTTTGAGGCCGGAAAGCAAATCTATTTCCAAAGCATGAAGGAATTCGCCTATCGCGGCGCGTTGGGTAAATCCCGCGCCGAAATCGAGGGTATTAATTCGCAATTGTGGCAAACCGCACACAAACTGGAAGGTGATGGCACGTATCGCTCGGCACGGTTGGTCAAGCTTTGCGAACTTCTGGGGCATTTCCAGCAAAACCTGAATATCAATGTCAGGCAACCGGGCGTCCACCAATATGTCGCCAAAGGAAAGTAGCCTTTATTAGATTTCATATGTTCCGGATAAAGCCAGGATTGTCGTCTATACAACGGCACATTGCGGCTCTATAATTTGACGTATGCAAAGCATGCTGATACGGATTTTCTTTGAATATCATCGCCAGCGCCGTATTGAGCGTATTCTACGCATGATGGGTGGAGAATATCGTCAGGAACCACTCTCTTTGCGCGGGAAAAGGGGCCTGAGCTATTTTTTCCTGAAAGCAATATGCGCTTTTCTTACACTCGGATTCGGCGGTTTGCTGTCAACCTTCCTGCCGCCTCTTGTCGTGGCCATTCTGATCCTTCCTGCATTGATGCTAGCTACGGACGGAGCTGATTATATTTGGCACAAGCTGGAATCCCCCATAGCCAGACTTAAAAACATGATAGCCTTGCTGACGTTCATCCTGTTGGTAACATTGATTGGCATATCAAAGCTTGCGCCGCTGGAAACGCAATCCTTTCTTGAATCCATTCAATCATCCGCCAGGGAATGGCACGAGAGCATCAACCAGAGTATAGATCAAAGATATGACAACCTTGATGCAATAAAGGGGGCGCCATGAGTTTCGATAAATTCGAGATCGGCGAAATATTTAAGGACTCGGATGAGGATTGCCGCCCGGCAGGCGTGGGCAACATCCTTCCTGTAGAGCAGCAGTTGCGGGGGAAGGGATATCTGGATCTTCTATATCTGGAAGATGAACTTTTGCTTGAGAGGGAGATCTCTTACGATATGCGTGGTCGTGCGTGGAACTACGGCAGCGTGGTTATAGCCATAGCATCTCTGCTTTTATTTCTTCTGATCAACGCCCCCATCGGGGCGTATCTGCATGACCATATTCCTGCGGAGGCAGGGATTGTTTATATACCCGTTCTTATTATAACTTTCCTGATCAGCTCGGCTATTTCTGTCATGCTCTGGAAGCATATAGGGGTTATTCCGCGAGTGTTGCTGCGTGGTTGCCTGTACTATTGGCCCGTCACCATGGCGGCTATCATGGATATCGCTCTCTTGATGGCGCAGAACTCTCGTTAGACCTCATGCTGTGCAAACAAAATCAATCCGGCTCAGGCGATGGATACGGACGTTTGCTCCTATTGGTTCTGACAAGAATTTGCTGTGGTGCCGGAGCAGAAAATTCATCGGGAAGGGCCGGAGAAATATGGCTGGATTTGATGAATTCTTTCTCAATCAAGTGGTTGAGCAGATAAGAATCATTGATATTAATCAGGAAGTAATTCGGAATATCGGGCAGGCTGCCGCCTGCGGCGCTGACGACATGATCGAAAACAAGATGCTTGATTTGCTCTTCTTCATGCTTTCTGGCTTGGTCGTATTCATGGTCGTGAATGCGTTTTAGTTCCACATCAGGCCCCTGGGGGTGTGGGTGGTGGCGCAAGGTTAGAGGGGATATATGAACCTCGACAACAGCCCTGTGCCCACCCTGTGGCAATGCAGTCAGAGCCTGCAGAGTTACACTGATATCATGGTGTTCGGAAAACAGACAGGCCGCCTTCTCCAAGGCCAGAGAAAGCGCCTCGGTGGCGCTTCGATCCGAATAGCCCTCCAGAACCGTGCGAAACGTATTCTTGAACCCGATGCCGCCGCTGGTTGACGTTTCACGGAAATAGAGCAACTCATCCAGCAAGCTGATAACCAGAGGGCCGTAGCGCTCGACAAAGATCGATAGTTCTTTTTGCCAATCATGTACGGCGTCTGGCTGACTTCCACTGACGATATATTGCAACCTTGCAATTTCATCAGTCACAATGCGGATATCATCTCGTATCTCTGGTTTATAGCCCATGCGCATCTATATAGGGAAAAAACAGGCCCATTGTTTTGATAAAGGTCAAAATAGATCGACGGTGATATAAATTGCCAGGAGAACAGATGCTCCATCACAGAGCATCGTAACCCTATGAAAGATATAAGAAAAACCTGTGGTTTTCGGGAGTGGTGAACTGAAATATTGATTAATTCGCAATTAAAACTTGATAATTTCCACATTTAAGGTTAAAAACACTGGATAGATTATGGATAAATTATAATTGTGATTTTTTGGGAGGAATCAAAATGACTGAAAATAAAGCAGAATTTGTGTTGAGCAAAAGCGCAGAAGGTTTTGCAGTCACGGCTGGTGAAACAGAACTTAGCTTTCGTTTCAATGCTAACGGCAGTGTAGAAGTCAGCAGCAATGCGCCTGTGCATGTCAAAGAGGATCAACCTTGCGCTGCTCCTGTGACCGCAGGAATGGATTTCAGCTTTCCAAGATTGTAATAAGCTGCCGCAGTTTGTGGATTATTGACGGCCGGGTTCAAGACCAAGCCAGGGCGGGATTTTCTTGAGGCCTTGAAAGGGGGCTTTTCAACAGATGTCGCACTTCATTTTTGAATCCACCCGGCTACATGCCCTGATGTGATAATGTATATTATGGGAAATAGTATACGGTGATCCAGAACGCCATATCATACATGTTATATATCTATCTCTAAAGCCAGCCCGTCATATGCAGGCGCATAACCTGACGGCAACTCGTTCATAACCGTTTTATAGTCCATAAAAGCCGGCATATGTGTCAGGTAAACTTGCGCGGCCTGAACGATTTCATTCAAGACGAATACGTTTTTTAACGTGGCATGGACATGGTTGGCAGGCATTTTGTAACCATTGCAATCAACAATCCATGTCTTGATCCCGCTGATGGTTTCCAAGGCCTGCTGGTCAAGATCGGTCATGTCGGTTGAATACGCCAGATCGCCAAACCGGAACCCCAGCGATGTGCCTGCCACACCGTGGGATTGGACAAACGGCGTAACTGGAATGTCACCGATTACCATAGGCTGCCCCATGAACTCAGGATGAATAATGATCGGTTCTACAGCGCGCGGATATAGGCCATCGGGGCCGTTTTCAACAAACAGATAGGAAAATCGCTCTTCAATCTCGCGAATTGTCTTCAGGTCGCCATAGATTGGTATGACTTTCTTGTTCCGCAAACGAAATACACGCAAATCATCAATGCCGTGCAAGTGATCGCTGTGGGCGTGAGTATAAAGAACCGCGTTCAGGCGCTGGATGTTCTCCCGGTTGATTTGCGCTTTAAAATCAGGCCCTGTATCGATCACCAGCGTGGTTTCCTCGCTTTCAATTGCCAGGCTGGCGCGCGTGCGACGGTTGCGCGGCTCTTCGGGGTCGCATTGGCCCCAGAAATTGCCAATCATCGGCACCCCGGCCGAATTGCCGCATCCCAAAACCTTTACCTTAAGATTCATGATGGCAACCGCGCCCTGTCAAACAAAGTGAAAAAGTTTTTTGTTGTCTGCGCAGCCAAGAGGTCATAATCCATGCCCTTTAATTCCGCCATTTTGACGGCTGTATGCACGGCCAGTGCCGGCTCGTTGATTTTGCCGCGATATGGCTCCGGGGCCAGATACGGCGCGTCTGTCTCAACCAGAATGCGCTCAAGCGGCACATCGCGGCAGAACTCTTGTAACTCCAGAGATTTTTTGAAAGTAACAATACCGGAAAACGAGATATAAAACCCGCACGCCAAAGCTTCTTCGCCCATTTTACGGCTGGAAGAAAAACAGTGCATGACGCCCTTGAGATCTGTCCCGGCACCCTCTTCCCTGATTATGCGTATTATGTCATCGTCAGCGTCGCGCGCATGGACAATCAACGGCAGTCCCGTCTCAATGCAGACGCGGATATGCTTGCGGAAGCTCTCTTGCTGATCTTCAACTGTTGCCAGCTTGTAATAATAATCAAGCCCGCTTTCACCGATACCGACAATTTTCTGATCAGACCTGGCCAATCGTACCAGATCATCATAGCTGATGGCCTTCTCTGCCGGATCGCTGGCCTCGTGCGGATGTGTGGCAACCGTGCACCAAACCTGCGGCAGCGGTCTAACCATCTCCAGAAGCTGAGGAAGTTCGTCCGAAATACGGCAACAAATCGACAACATACCGCCAATGTTCGCCGCACAAGCATTCGCAATGATCTGCCGCGGGCCGCCTAAATGCAGCAATCGTTCATGGTTGAGATGACAATGTGAATCGATCAGCATGAAGTTATTGACTCGTCCTAAACAGCACCAACGCAGAGCCGACAAAAATCAATATGCCGCCTGCAACGATGTGCCATGATAGTTCCAGGTTGCGGAACAGCAACCACGTAAACAGACATGTAAAAATCGGATAGCAAATTTCGAGAATGGCAACATGCGGAGCATCCTTAAGGGATATTGCCCTATAGACCAGAAATTGCCCGGAAATCAGACATGCCGCCACCGCCAGCAGGCAGAAAAACACAACCTTGTTCTGTTGCACGATCTGCACGCCGCTATAAAACGTCCCGCTTTTAACCAGCACGGCCACGTAGGTCGATAGAGTACAGATTCCTATCGCAGCCAACGCAAAAGCCGAACTAATTCCCGAATGCAATATTTTTCCCAATAATGCATAGGCTAAACCCCAGCACAGCGCCGCACAGAGAGTCAGGATGGCCCAAGACCATGCGAGCATGTCAGCCTGCCGCTTTCTGGTTCTGGGCATCACCCATACGCGGAAAAACCCCTTGCGGCGCCGGCAATTTCACGCCGGGTTTCAACGAGTGGCCGGAGGATATAAACTCAAACGAACGCTCATTCTCGGCTACAGCCAGTTGCTCAAGCATTCTGGCCGCGGAAGCCGGCGTCAGGGGCTGCATAATCAAAGCCAGACAACGCACAACTTCGGCCAGAACATACAGAACCGTATTCATGCGCTGCGGATCTGTTTTCTTCAAGCCCCACGGCGCCTGACGGTCGATATAGCTGTTGGCTTCGTAGGAAACGCGCATGATTTCCTCGATCGCCCTATGAATCATGAACCGGTCGTATTCATGGCGAACCAGCGGCAACATGCGGATATGCGCCAGATCCAGTAGTGCTTTATCATCTTCAGTGAAACCATCCGGCTGCGGCACGACCTCGCCACAATTCTTGGCAATCATGGAAAGCGTGCGTTGCGCCAAATTCCCCAAAGAGTTGGCAAGATCGCTGTTCAATCGCAAAATGGCTTGCTCGTGAGAGAAATTGCCATCCTGACCATGAGGCACCTCGCGCATAAGGAAATAGCGGGTCTGGTCGACGCCATACGCATTCACCAGATCATGCGGCGATAAAACATTTCCCAGAGATTTGGACATTTTTTGTCCTTCGACATTGATAAAGCCATGGGCGAAAATCTTCTTCGGCAGCGGTAAGTTCGCCGCCATCAGGAAGGCCGGCCAATATATGGCATGAAAGCGGATAATGTCCTTACCGATCACATGCACGTCCGCAGGCCAGAATGTCTTGAATGTATCGCTATTGGTGTCGGGGTATCCCACGCCGGTTATATAATTCGTCAAAGCGTCCAGCCAAACATACATTACATGGCGGTCATCATTCGGCACCGGCACGCCCCAATCAAAACTGGTGCGTGAAACCGAGAGATCTTTCAGCCCTCCCTCCTGCCTGACAAAGGATACAATCTCGTTACGGCGGGTGTCCGGCTCGATGAATTCAGGGTGTTGTTCGTAATAGGCCAGCAGCTTTTCAGTATAGGCCGACAGACGGAAGAAATAACTAGGCTCCTCTTTCCATGTCACTTCAGCCCCGCTGGGAGCGACCTTCTTGCCGTTTTCATCCGTGTTTAACTCATCTTCCCCGAAATAGGCCTCGTCGCGAACGGAATACCAACCTTCATACTTGCCAAGATAGATGTCGCCTCTTTTGGTCAGTTCGTTCCAAATCGCCTGCGAAGCAGCATAATGGCGCGGCTGCGTCGTACGGATGAAATCATCGTGGCTGATGTTCAGGATTTCATCCATCTCCACGAATTGAGCGGCGATCTTATCACAAAAATCGCGCGGAGCCATATTGTTTCTCTCGGCAGTGGTCGCAACTTTCTCGCCGTGCTCGTCCGTTCCGGTCAGAAAAAAAACCTGATGCCCGTCAAGACGGCGGAAACGCGCCATCACATCGGTTAAGATAACTTCGTAGGCATGCCCCAGATGCGGCGCGCCGTTCACATAAGCGATAGCGGTCGTTATATAATAGGGAGATTTGCTGCTCATGGTTCAAGCCGCCTTTCCGGCTTCATCAAAGATGGTAAAAGCGCCCAGAATGCCCTGACGCTTATCAAGGTTGGAAAAATCGACTGCTGCAAAATGCATCTTCAGGCGCTCGCATATATCAAGCCAATCCTCAAGGCTGAAAGCATTCGCCAGCCTGACGATCTCTGCGCTATCCATCGGCGGCGGCAAAGGCTGCCGCCGCGCCCGTGCCCGGATCAGAGATTCAGACGCCCATGTGAAAACCTCAACAAAGCTCCTATAGCTGTCTTCCTGCCCTGGCTTGGAAAGATTCTCGGCCAATCCATGAATTTGCGGCCAATCCCATTCCGGCCACTGCGCCAGAAGTGTGGAAATCTTATAAATAACGTCTAGCCCGCCCTCTTCCAGAAGACGCAGCCCCTGTCCGACGCTCCCCCCTGTGATCGCATACAAAGTCGCCAGATCAGCCTCGCGCAACCCAGGCTCCTGACGCTTGAGCAAGTTTGAAGAATCAGCCAAGAGCAAGGGCTGAAAGTGCAAAAGGCGGCAGCGTGAACGAATAGTGGGGATCATCATACCCGGTCGATGACAGACCAGTATCAGCAAGGCCTGCGGCGGCGGCTCTTCCAAAATTTTCAGGATCGCGTTTTGCGCTTCGTTGGTCATCGTGTCGGCATCATCGATAATCGCTATCCGCCAACCATTGAATGAAGCTGTCATATGCATAAAGGGGGCTATGCGCCTGACAGATTCAATGCCTACATTTCCTTTGAAGCGGTTTTTCCTGTCATCAAACTCACGCTCTACCGTAAGAAGGTCAGGATGCCCTGCGGCGGCCACCATCCGGCTAACCTGATCGTTTATATCCGTGCTTAGGTTTTCCGCCTTTACGGGCGGCAAAGCATCTCCAAACAATCCTCCAGCCGAATCCTCTTCCGAAGGCAAGCCATGTTTCAGCAGATAGCGGGCCAACCGGAAAGCCATCGTCGATTTGCCTATCCCTTCAGGCCCTGCGAAAATCAAGGCATGGGGAAGGTGCCGCGAATTGATCATGTCCAGAATCTGCGCCTCTACATCCTGATGCCCCAAACATTCATCCATCAAACGTGGGGGCTGCAATCCGGTCGCCAAAGGGGCGGCATTCCCTGACAACGGCGTTTCTTCATCGGCAAAGCCGTTGTCATCCATGTCGAAATCATCGAACATGCTCATGCCAGTTTCCCTTGTACATGGGTGAACAAGTCGCGTGCGATCTCTTCAATGCTGCGAGTTGCATCGATAATACGGCACCGCTCCACATCGCGGGCGGCAATTGCCAGAAATCCCTGACGCAGGCGCTCATGGAACGACTCCCCTAGGCGCTCGAAGCGGTCTTCCTGCGAAGCCGCCGCACTCAGCCGCTGCCCGGCCCTCGCCAGTCCGACATCCACCGGAAGATCCAGAATGAACGTTATGTCAGGCGCAAAATCACCCAGAGCCAGACGATTCATGTCCTCAATTGTCTTCAGCGGCAGACCATGGCCAAAACTTTGATAAGCCCGCGTCGAGTCAGCGAAACGATCGGAAATAACAATTTTTCCGCCGGACAGCGCGGGTTTAATTAAATGCTCGACATGCATCTGCCGGGCGGCATAAAGCAGCAGACATTCCGCCATCGGCGTCCAGTTACCGCCGTTGCGCTTCACCAGAAAATCGCGAATCTTCTCAGCTTCCGGCGTACCGCCGGGTTCACGCGTCGTTACGACCTCATAGCCTTGCTGTTCCAGCGCCGTGGCCAGCATACGGATCTGGGTGCTTTTCCCCGCCCCCTCTCCGCCTTCCAGAGTGATGAAGATGCCGCGCGCCATATTTACCGCTAACGATCTTTGCTGCCATCTAGCAACATCAGAACTTTGGCAAAAGTCCCCGCAAACAGCCCTATTCTTTCTACATCGGCGGCAGCGATCAACGGCACTTCAAAATTCTTGACACGAGGAACGCTGATTTTGAGGGCTCCGACCACAGCGCCCTTCTTTACAGGGGCTTGCAGCGGGCCATTATAAACAACCTCAACCTTCAAATCGTTCCTGAACGAAACAGGTACAGGCACGCGGATATCCTTCTCAACCGTCAGCGGCACGGTTGCTTGCTTGCCCAGCACGACTTCCGCCTGCTCAACAATATCTCCGGCCTTGAACAAGGTTACGTCTTCAAATCCGTTCATTGCCCAGTTTATCAACTGTGCCGATTGGTCGGCGCGCTCTTGCTCGTCACCCAAACCATTTACAACAACGACAACACGCCGCCCCTTATCGTTGATCGCCGTCCCTATCAAACCATAACCGCCGGCATCGGTATGCCCGGTTTTCAGCCCGTCAGCTCCGATATTCCGGTACAAAAGCGGGTTGCGGTTGCCTTGCTTTATATTGTTATAGGTAAATTCTTTTTCTGCATGATAATGGTAATGCTTCGGGTGGTCGCTGATGCTGCGGATAGCCAGCGTCGCCAGATCACGCGCAGTTGAATAATGCCCCTCTTCGTTCAAGCCATGAGAATTTTTGAACTTGCTGTTTGTCATTCCCAGTTCCTTGGCTTTCTGGTTCATCGCCTGCGCAAAGGCTTCTTCCGAACCTGCTAGCCCTTCGGCCAGGGCAACTGTTGCGTCATTACCAGATTGAACGATCACTCCGCGCAACAAGTCCTCAACCTTGACGTCGGTGCCCACCTGCACAAACATCCGAGAACCGCCTGTCTTCCATGCCTTCTCGCTGATGTGGAACGTTTGGTCAAGAGTGATGCGCCCCTGATCGACGGCATCAAAGGCCAGATAGGTCGTCATGACCTTGGTCATCGACGAAGGCGCCATTCTCTCATCGGCATTTTTTTCATAAAGGACGTAACCGGTATTGTAATCGATTACAATCGCCTGCTTGGCGGTTGTCTCCTGCGCCTGCGCCGGGATGACCGCCGCCAACATCAGGAAGGCAAACAATATGGAAAAAATTAGCCTGTTCATGGGTATCCTCAAAATCCGGGGAAAAGTCCTGCCCCAGAATAGGGATTTTACGAGATTATTCAACCACGATCATGGCATCGCCGTGGCCTGAATTCACAACCCTGCTCAAGAGCTCATCAGCTTCCTCGACGCTGGCTGCGGGCCCCACACGCACACGGTAAAAAGTCTGCCCCCGCACCTCGGTTTGCTGAACAGTAGCATTGGAAATCGCCATCAGCCTGTCTCGCAAGCGTAGCGCATTGTCATAAACGCCAAACGATCCCGCCTGCACATAAATCCTTGTGGCGGTCACCGGACGCTCCATCACCACCGGATCGGGATAAAACTCGCCATCGCGCAAATGCCCCGGCAAGGAGGTCTGCAGCGGAGCACCAACCTCAGAGGGAGCCGTCAGGCTCTGGCGCGCTACAGGTTCCAAAGAAGCGGTTTCGTATGAGGCCGGCTTTTCGTAGCTGACAGGCTCAGCCAAGGCCGTCTGATAATGCTCGGGGTTGACACCCTGCCGAGCCAACTGCGCCAGCCGCAGACTTTCCTGTTGCAGAACCTCCAGCCTGACCTTCGCTGTTCCGATATTTTTGAAACCAAGCAGTTCAGCCGCCTTCTCCGAAACATCTATAACGCGGCTGCGCTTGAACGGGCCGCGATCGTTAATACGAACGATCACCGAACGCCCGTTATCGAGATTTGTCACGCGCACAAGTGAAGGCATCTGCAACGTACGATGTGCGGCGGTCAATTCATGCTTGTCGAATTTTTCGCCGCTTGCTGTGCGCTTTCCGTGAAAACCAGGGCCGTACCATGACGCAATCCCTGTTTCCACCAGGTCGTATTGCTCGCGCGGGGTATAGGTGCGACCATCCACCTTATACGGCTTACCCACCTTGAAATTGCCTTGCTGCCCTGAGGGAGGAAGCGCAGATCCCAGCGTCCCCCCGAATTCCTTGCTCATATGCGCGGCATACTGCACCTCGGTGCAGGCTGACACAAGAAGAATACAAGCGACGAGAAAAAAGCGGAACATCATTATCGGCACTTACTGATTATAGGGAGCGGGGCTCGGCGGCACGGCAGGCATAGCCGCCGACGAACGCGATTGTTTAGCGATTATATCCGCCATTTGCAACACAGTCAGCGCATATTTATAAGACTTGTTATACTCCATAACCGCGCGAAAGTTATCGTAAACCATATAAACCGGGCCGCGGAACTCGCCGGTTTGCTTGTTAAAATTAGGCGCGATCAGCATGACGTGCATGGCACTGTCAGACGGCATGGCTTCACCGTTCTCCAGATGAACACCAAGCGCCGCCCATTCCTGCGGCGTCTTGTTATGCTGTTCCCGCAGGGTATCGGTCAGTAATCCCTTGTTAAAGCCCTCAGGCAGAAGAACTTTGTAACCCCATCTCTGCCCGCTTCGCCACCCTTTCTCTTTCAGGAAATTTGCAACCGAAGGCAGGACGTCATCGTAATCGCTCCACATGTCCTTTTTGCCGTCGCTATCTCCATCCACCGCATAGCGGCGGATGGCGGAAGGCATGAACTGCGCCGGGCCGACAGCGCCGGCCCACGAGCCCTGCCGGGTGAGAATTTCATCATACCCTTCATCCACCAGCATCAATGCCTGTACGGCTTCCTCGCGAAACATGGCGCGGCGCTCTTGCGCCCGCCTGTCGTTACCTTGCACATCACGCGCCAGGGTCAGTAAGGCCGGTATTACTTTTTGGTCGCCGGTAACGACGCCAAAGTTTGATTCAATACTCAGAATCGCCATGATGATAGCGGGCGGCACGCCCGTATCCTGCTCAATCAACGCCAATTGCCGGGCGTGATCGCGCATAAACTTCCGACCTTTCTCAATCGCCGCGGGTGTGGCGCGCTGATTGTAATATTGAGCAAACGTAATCTGGCGGCTGCGTTCCGGCTGGTTGTTCTCAAACGTCTGCACCGCCAGCGGCTGAACGCCTGCAAGAGCGCGATCCAGGGTTTGCGTGCTGACACCGCGGCGGCTGGCTTCATCGCGCACGGCGCGTACGATGCTCTCGAAACTGTCGCTGACCATGGCTCCGGCAGACTGCCCTGCCAGCAAAAGCGGCAGACTGGCCAGCGTCATCAAAACGCGCAGGCGGGTTGTGGTCATGAAACGCTCCCAGTTTGTTTTCATTGTCTTATACAGCATTTTAAACACCCTTCCCGCCGCTCGAAAACTAAATATTCATCTTGGCGCGCGCCTTATAAACAGCATGGCCTATCAGTTCCCGTACGGCCAAATGGCTGTGATACAGGTTACCCAGAACATCGAGCTTATGCGGCATCAGGTCGATTTTGCCATTGGTGCGGTAATCTGTTGGCCATGTGATGATCTCGGGCCACCCCGCTGCCTTGAACATCATTGCGGCGCGGGGCATGTGGTAGGCCGACGTCACCAGTATCCACCGCTCCCCTGCCCTGGGTTGCGCCATATCCCGGCTAAATGCCGCATTCTGCCATGTGTTACGTGAACGATTTTCATAGCGAATGCGCTCTTTCAGGTCAGGGTAGGATGAAAAGAAAACCTGAGCGTCTTCAGCCTCGGTGCGTTCGCGGTGCACTAGGCGGCCACTGCCACCGCTGAACAATAAGGTAGCGTCCTTGTAATATCGGGCCAGCATGGCGCCATCCAGTACCCGCTCGACCCCGTCATTTAATATCGGCCAACCGTAAATATTGGAAAGATATGTATCGAACGCTCCGCCCAGCACGATGATGCCCGCTACATCCCCGGGCAATTCTCGCGGCCTGCTGTGCTGGGTTTCCAGCCACGCCAGCAACGAAGGCCCGGTGGGAACAACGCCGAACGCTACAAACAACCCAACGCCCAGCCAGAAAAACAAGTCTGAGAACCGCCACCACTTCAGCAAACGCCCTGACGCCGCCAGCATGAGGCTGATGCCCATCAGGTTTGCAGGTGCGGCCATCAGCCAGAATATTTTAGCGGCGATGAACAATGTGCGCCTATACTTTCGATATTACGGGCAGACCCTTTTGCATCCAGCCCGCAATGCTGCCACTCATGCAGGCAGCCTCACGTCCTGTTTGCCTGATAAAGTGGTGACAAGCATTCATTGCCCGTCCGCCTATTTTGCAGAAAAAGACGATATCCTTATCCCCGGCCGCATCCAGCACAGCTTGTGGGTCGAACAACGTCAATGGCACATTCACGGCACCCATGATCGCCACCGTGCGTACTTCATCCGGCTCGCGCACATCGATCAGCACCGCCTTTCCTTGCGCGGCGCGCCTCTGTGCTTCTTCAGGGGAAATATGGGGAACCTCATTCACAGCTTGCATCATCGCGTCTCCTTCGCTAAAACACTGCGTCAGAGATGTGGCTAGGTCAACCCACAGTCATCATCTTTATGCAATACATCAAGAATGTTTTATAACATATTGATATATCTATACATTTTATGGATGAGTGGCAGAGCGGTTGAATGCACCGGTCTTGAAAACCGGTGCTTGATGAATGGAAGAGTGGCAGAGCGGTTGAATGCACTGGTCTTGAAAACCAGCGAGGATGCAAGTCCTCCGTGAGTTCGAATCTCACCTCTTCCGCCATCATCAAATCGCTTTTTAGACCCCCCTTACACCGCCGTGGTGCAGTTTTGGTGCAATCGGCAAAAACTCACCCCAAAAGTTATCCACATTTTCAGATTTTCAAAAAATCGGATTCTGCCATTACGGTGGCAAAAATCGCCATACGCCTGTTTTCCTGCACCAAAATAGCACCGTCACTTGAAAGGAAAATGATAACTCACTGTAATCTATTACAGATTCAACAATTTACGCCGGTTTTTGCATCTTGTGCTGGGCATTTTTGCAGGTTCATGGTGCGTGAAGTGGAGTGTTGAAGAATATGGCGTACATTCAAGAACGCATTTCTAAAACTGGCAAAAAAAGCTATCGCGCCCTCATAAGGATGCGCGGGTACTCTTCTGTTTCAGCCACATTCCCCAGAAAGACAGATGCTGTTTTGTGGGCAAAGGAAACTGAAACGGCAATGCATCAGGGAAAATATTTCAAATCTTCCGAATCCCGCAAGCGGACAGTTGCAGACCTTGTTGACCGCTATTTAGACAGGGTGAGAAAAGACAGCGAGGAAAGGCATGAGAATCTTAAATTCATGCTCCTTTGGTGGAAGCAGGAAATTGGTCACTGCATTCTTTCAAATCTTACCAAAGCGATTATATCCGAAAAAATTGACCTGCTGGCAGCGACGACTTGGAAATTAAAAAATGGCACAATCAAAAACATAAGCCCTGCCAGGGTAAATCGTTATATTGCCGCATTCAGTCATGCCTGCACCATAGCTGTAAATGAATGGGAATGGCTGGAATCAAATCCTTTTCAGAAAATATCCAAACTGCGTGAACCGCGAGGCAGAACAAGATTCCTTGATGACGATGAACGCGCACGCCTGCTGACAGAGTGCAAAAAATCCAAAGCGCAGTATTTATATCCTGTTGTCATTCTGGCGTTAAGCACGGGGTCAAGGCAAAGTGAAATTTTAGGCTTAAAATGGAAGGATATTGATTTTGCAAGAAAGTGCATAATCCTTCATAAAACTAAAAATAAAGAAAAACGTGTTGTTCCCCTCTCTGGCCATGCGTATGACCTTATCAAGGAATTAAGCAGGGTAAGGCGCATCGACACTGACCTTGTTTTTCCATCCCCCTCTGACCCCAAACAACATTGGGATGTGCGTGCGTCATGGGATTTTGCAGTTAAAAAAGCCGCAATCCCAGATTTCAGGTTTCATGACTTACGGCATTCTGCCGCGTCATACCTTGCTATGAATGGCGCGACACTGGCTGAAATATCGGAGGTTTTGGGGCACAAGACATTGGCGATGGTATCCTCCGATGTACCTATACAGGTAAAGCATACCATGTATGCCGAATAGGCGTCAAATATGCACATATTCCATAGGTGCGATAATATTAATTATGAAAAATAATATATTATTGAGTACTAGATCAGAATATTCAGGGTGAATTGAGAATCTTAGAAACACATTCAGTATCAGGATGCATAAAATCCATCATCTCAGAGTTATCGCAGGGCGTTTCTTGTATGTAGAAGGATCCGATAAGAGGCACGGCAAATGAAGATTTTAGATTGGTTAATGTTTTCTGCGCCACAGAAATGCTTTTTGCCATGGGCGCTTCTTTCTTTAGAACTTCTGCATGGTAAGGCATAGCAAAGAATGTCACATCGACACCCTTCTCTTCAAAAAACTTTGCAATATTCTTGTAAGCTGTAAGAGATTCTGGATCCGACATTTGATCCGACATTTTATATTCTTCCGTACCTTTAATGATAGGATTCTTATGTGCGTTTCTCTGGGCCTCTGAATAAACACGGGAACCATCTCTTAGTATAGCTGAATCTTTGGGCCCATTCTCGGGGGTAAAACCCTCCTCTATGATTGTGTAGGGTTTAGCTTTTATTTTATAGCCTTGTCTGACAAATGATTGCCAGCTGTGAAGCATATAATCATAACTAAGCAAATTAGTGAGCATTGAGGTATCAAGAAAGTGCCTTGCTGTATCTTTACTCATAAAGAAAGCATAAGCTTTTGAATAATCTCTCTTCAAAATTTTCCAGGATTGTTCTTCACCCCATCTGAAACTCCAGTGGCTAAGATCAATATAGATGTGCTTAGGCCAAACCTCAGGGGGTAATTTTGATATATAGTAGGCCATGATCAGCGTATCCTCAATACCGGCTCCGGAGACAGCCAAATTTAACACTCTCGGACATTGATGAGGAACTGTGGAGTATATCGAGCTGATGAGCATAGCCCTACTGGAGCCAATAATTACACAATCAGGTCTGTTCTGAAGCTTAAGATCTAAGAGCATCTGTTTCTTTAAGAGCCGCTCGTCAATCTGGATATCTGTAACGGCAAAATCTTTAGGCGAAGAGAAGATTTCTGCCGTGTGCGCCATAAAAATTTTCTTGGCGTATAGACTATCACCATCAATAGTGAAATTGAACAGAGCTATTGTAGATAATCCTAATAACAAGGTCAGGAAGAAGGTGGGTAGAAAGCAATCTTTCATGTTCTGTTTCTTTTCAAAACTGGAAGTATACAAATGGACTTTCACGCTCCAGAAGTGTGATGGCCATAATAAACAGCACAGCACACATGATCGCCCAAGACTTATTGGGTTGAAAATGCCATCTGCTGCCAAGCAGTGGTGTATCTCTCTCAGGGACATTGAGATCAAAAAGGCGGGCGGTATTTGGCATCATGAATGTGATGAAAGTTACGAGTGATATGATAAAAAATAGCGGTACGGTCTTGAAGTATTGCAATTCCCCACTCCCAATCCCTATCTGACTTAAGCATATTTGTGCAATCTCAGGAAAAATTAACCAGACATTCTGAGGAATAATCACGTTGCTGAAGTCAAAGAGACCTTTATAGATGGCAGTTGCCCCTGAGATGCTTTCTGCGCGAAAAAGAACCCAAAGAAGTGTAACAGTGAGGAATGTCAGTAACCATCCGACTGCTCGCCATGAGTGGGCTGATAGATAAAAATAGTGTCTTAGTCCATGGTTAAGGGCAATAAACATACCGTGGAATCCGCCCCAGAGTACAAAATTCCAGCTGGCTCCGTGCCACAGCCCTCCTATTAACATGGTTATAATCAGGTTCTGATATTTGCGCAGGCCCCCCTTACGATTTCCGCCAAGTGGAATGTAGAGATAATCGCGCAGAAAATTAGAAAGAGTAATATGCCAGCGCCTCCAGAACTCTATATAGCCGGTTGCCTTATAGGGGGCATTAAAATTACAGGGCAGCTTAATACCGAATAATAAAGCTAGACCAATCGCCATATCGGTATAGCCGGAAAAGTCGAAGTAGATTTGGAAACAGTATGCTATGGTGGCAGCCCATGCCTCTAGGAAGCTTGGGGTATAGCCATTTTCAACGGCTTTGAATAAGGGGTCTACATGAAGCGCTAGAGTGTCGGCCAATATAATTTTCTTGAATAGTCCGATAGAAAATAAAGCCAATCCTGCACTGAATGTGGTGCTTTGGAAACCTTTCTCCTTCATTTGGTGGAATTGGGGAACCAGCTCCTTGTAATGTAGGATTGGCCCCGCGATCAGATGAGGGAAGAAAGACACGAATAGCGTATATTCAACAAAGCCAGCAGGCCTTACTTTCTGTTTATAAACATCCACAAGATATATAAGCTGCTGGAAAGTAAAAAACGATATGCCCAACGGTAGCGCTATTTGTAGTACTGGCCAATTTCCACCAGAAAAAGTGTTTATATTCTCAACAAAAAAACCAGCGTATTTGTAATAGCACAGAAGTCCAAGATTACAGACAATTCCCAAAGTCAGATATGCTTTTCGGATAGGGGATTTTTTACCTTTTTCTATCAGAATTCCGCAAATGTAATTGAGGCATATCGATACTAGCAGCAGCACTAAATAAGGCGGATACCAGTATGTATAAAAACAAAGAGAAGCAAGAGTCAGAAAGCCGAGGATAGTAGAGGCACTTTTGCGCCTTACCATGTAGTAATGAATCAACAGAACCGTTGGTAAGAAGATAAAAATGAATAAAAAAGAGTTAAACAGCATAAACTGGACCTATTAGCTACGCTAGATCAAATAAATCAAAAGAGCATGTCAGTCTAGTTCGTATATTGCCTATGTAACTAATATTCCATTTTGCAAAAGAGTTGTTAGATCGGTCAAGTCTACGCTACCTTCAATAATAGCGGCTATTTGGAAATTATTCGCGCCCCCATCCACATCGATGCCTAGCGTGCTATAGCCATTATATGTACTGACATTAATAAAATCAGCTATACTATCTTCTATGGGATCGAAATTTGTAATAATATCAGAGACATCTAAGATATCGCCATCAGACAGAGAAAAATCCAATATTATGTCTATAGAAGAGGGTGTCCCGTCTAGTATGAATGTGTCAGTACCCTCTCCACCAGTTAGAATATCGTTCCCACTCCCTCCCTTTAAGGTATCATTTCCGCTTGCACCCCAGAGACGGTCATTACCGGCGCCACCATACAGGGTATCGTTCCCAGCTCCTCCATGGATAAGGTCGTCACCATTATCACCGTAAAGAACGTCATCGCCGGCATAGCCAGCAATCTCATCATTCCCACTCCCTCCTTGTAATGAGTCTCCTATGTCAGTGCCTAGGATGGTATCATTGCCGGTTGTTCCATTAGCATTTGATATCCAATTTTCAAAATTAGTGAGTGTTATTGAGAATCCATCCGCAAAATGCATACTATCCCAATGGTATTCCGTGTTATCAGTTCTGGCTGCGGACTGGAGGAGGAGTTTATTAGATGAGTTAAATTCAACCATCACATGATCAAAATAACCACTTCCAGAAGTGTAAGTTGCAAATGCTAGATCTGAGACTGTGATTGTTGCGTCATCAATTGTATATGACGATCCTACATATATAACATCGTGAGTCCCTGCCCCCTTGGTGAAAATAGTATCAAGCCCGCCGCTATAATAAACGATATCTTCGCCTCCTCCTCCTTTTGCGACATCATTGCCTGCTCCTAGGTAAAATACATCATTTGTTGTTGTGCTTCCTCTATCATATGAATCGTTTCCGCTCGTTCCCTGGTATATGTTGTGGTTAGTGTTAAGGGTGACGGTTACAGAGGCAGAAGCAGTGGAGACTGCACCAAAGAAGTCTCTAACGATGTAATAGAATCTATCGTTTCCAATAAAATTCATCTGGGGAGAATATAAAACCGTATCGTTAGCATTCAAAGATACTGAGCCGTATATTGCTGATGATAGTAACGTTACATCCAGTGAATCATTCTCTTGATCCGTATCATTACTCAGAACAGTGAATGTGGATGGAGTGTCTTCCAATATTGAGTAATTATCATTGATCAAAGTTGGGGTTGAATTTTGGGCTAATACATCAATAGTAACCGTCCCTGTATCTGTTCCACCATGCCCATCACTCACAATGTAGTTAAAAGTATCAGATCCAACATATCCAGCATTAGGTCTGTATGTCACTGAATTATCAATATTGATTGTCACTGTACCATGGGATGGTACCGTCACTGAATCAACAAGCAAAGAGTGGTAGTCGTTATCACTGTCATTAGTGAGTACACTGATAGTTCTATCAGTATTAAGAATTGTGTGTGTCGCATCATCTAAAGCTAAAGGGTTAAAGTTCTGGAATACATCATATGAATTTCCATCAACGTAAACACTCAGAGCCTCTATAGACTTGGCTAACAAATTAATATTGCTGAACAGGAATATATTGTTTTCGGCATTATCATTTCCTGCATATTGTCCAATATAATTATGAAACCGCCGCAATTCATGTATCAACAGAATATTTGTGGCTTCCGACGAAGTCAGATTCATTCTGAGAGAATCAATTCCCAGGCCGCCTGTGTATACATCCGATGATTGTTGGCTATCAGCAGGCGCATAAACAAGAGTGTCGTTCCCGCTTGCACCCCAGAGACGGTCATTACCGGCGCCACCATACAGGGTATCGTTCCCAGCTCCTCCATGGATAAGGTCGTCACCATTATCACCGTAAAGAACGTCATCGCCGGCATAGCCAACGATTTCATCGTTCCCATCATTGCCATGCATGGTATTGGCGCTTGTATTACCAAACATGGTGTTATTGGCACTGGTTCCATCCGCTGCCGTAATCCATTGCTGGAAATTATTGATGGTCATTGAGAAGCCATCACCAAAATTCAGCTTTTCCCATCGATACTCGGTATTGTCTGTACGGATACCACCCAACACCATCAGTTCGTTGACGCCTGCTGTTTGAGTGATTTTCAAATGTTCGAAATATCCATCATTCAGACGGTCGGATGCTGCAAAAATAACATCATCAACAGTGAAGCTGTTCATGTAGACTACATCGTAGCTAGTGGCCCCCTTTGAGAACACCTCATCTTTGCCACCTATTGTTGTATTCTTTTGCCTACCATTGCAATTAGGTGAAAAAAAAGGACTTGAAAACCGGCGAGGGTGCAAGCCCTCCGTGAGTTCGAATCTCACCTCATCCGCCATTTGATCCGTGACCGCTTTTTCCTGAGTCAATTCAACCATTTACAGCGTGGATTCGAACCCAGTCTCCGTGGTAGGGTAAAAATTAGAAATTCTGATAATTTATTTTTGGTGTCAGCAACCCTTGAAAAGCGTTTCTACGCAATCATTTGCTGACCCCTACTAAAATTTGGGAAAGTTGGGAGAATTTTGAATATGGCCCTATTTGATTTTCTAAAGCGTAAGCCTCATGCTCAGAGACTGGCAAACATCTCTGTCTATTATTTAAGTGAAATTATTGATGGGAATGCCGTATCTAGCCCTATTGGCATCATGCCAAGATTTAGCGATGAATATGAGCAGATGATTAAAAATAAGCATCAACCAAAACCTGAATTTGGTGCTGGAACCTACGTGAATGAAAATATAAACGGCACTTCTGTAATTTTGTTTTGGCAAAACGATAAAATCGAAGCTGTAAATTTTATATCTGAAAAAGAAGCGAGAGCTTTTCCTGGATTTGAGCCTTTTCCATCGGAGGATTTGGCGATCCTTGATAAAGCACTAAAACATTTTCCTAGAAAAAATTAGCCATCAAGCAATGGCACCGCTCGCAGCCTTGCCTAAATCCTGGCACATCTCAAGGAACTGTTCATAAGTTTCAGCTATCGGTGGCATTTGAAAATCACCAATTGAACCGTCAGGATAAAAAGTTCTTTCATTGTTATTGCCGTGACTAAACCCGCCAAGCCTGCAAACATCAATATTCACATGCGCGCCAATACCCGTGACGGGATTTTCCTTTACAAGCCGCCCTACACTGTGACCTAACATAGAAGACCCTGCATTCGGACCACCTGCCTCTGCCTGAAGCGTAGATGCGCCCAACTTAAAATGCTCACCAATGACCGTAACAAATTTTTCAATGTCACTCCCGCTACCAATATGCTGAACATGCCAGCTTTGTGGCGAGAATTCTGGTTTAAAATCTGGCCAACTTAATTTTGCGATGTGAATATAAGGAAACTGTGGTGCTCCAGTATTTTTAGAAGAATCCACCCCCACGATTAATATTTGAGAACCCAACTCACGTTCTTCATCGGGCATCCTTGAAAAGATATCGGCGGCGGATGATGACCAATCTTCAGCTATAACATCAGGATTGAAGGCAAAAGCTTGTCCGGGCGGAGCCTGATCTAGATTTTGAAGAGTTTGATACAGGCAACGTTGTAAATGATCAATCAGAGTCATTCCAATTCGAACCGATCCCGCAAATCCTGCCATAAGATATGGCCCAACGGGGTAAACCTTACGTAATAGATCTGCTTCCGATCCATCAGAAAAACTGATGCGAACGTCAGAAACCATAACGCCATAACCTAATACTGAAGATGCTCCTACAACCCAAGTCATAGTTTTATAATATACTCAGACAACGATTTATAAATAAGGATTACGCTTCCTTTCCGCATGCAAGCCCGTAATGTACGGACTTAGCCGTGCATAACCTCTCAGTTTTGCCCGTTCTCTCAATCTTTCACAGGCTCTCGCCAGTAAGCTGGCGATTTCGCTGAGACGTTCTTCTGTTGTCATTATATCCGGCGGTGTCTGTTCGATCATACTCATTCCCCATGCAAATCACTTGAAAAGGGTCGCTTGCATTCCACCTGAATGCAATATGGATAGCAAAACACCTCGATTTTCCGATAATATTCCATTGCGTTAACAAATAAATGATGCAATATCAACGCATTGAGTGGAGACTTTTTCGCGTTTTAAACGCTCCGCTCCGCCAGTACAGCCATTTAATTTGAGATTTTCTTTCAAACGCTATATCCAGTACCGGCAAATATCTTTGTTGTGTAGGAAGGGCCTTGGTTGCCTTTGGATGAAATGAATAATAATAACTCCTCCTCTCCCCGCCGCCGCTCAGAACTACTGATGCCTGCTGGCTCGCTGGAGAAACTCAAGATCGCCATACTATATGGCGCCGATGCGGTCTATATGGGCACACCCGATATGTCCTTGCGGACAAAATCCAGTTTTACTCTTGAAGACGTTGTTGAAGGTGTGCAATTCGCCCACGCTCACGGCAAACGGGTTTACCTGACGCTCAACCTCTTTACGCACAATAAGGACATCTTAAAACTGCCGGAATATGTGGAAACGGTTAGGAAGGTCAAGCCGGACGGCTTGATCATAGCAGACCCTGGCGTTTTTCAGTTTGTCAGGGAACATGCGCCGGATTTGGAGATTCATATCTCGACGCAGGCAAATATCTGTTCCTGGCTTTCCGTCAATTTCTGGAAGCAGGCAGGCGCCAGTCTATGCGTTCTGGGGCGGGAGGTCACTTACGCCGAGTTAAAGGAAATCCGGGAAAAATGCCCGGATATCAAGCTTGAAGCCTTCGTTCACGGCGCAATGTGCATGACCTACTCCGGGCGTTGTCTGCTCTCGAATTTCATGTCGGAACGCGGAGCCAATCAGGGGAACTGCGCCAATAGCTGCCGCTGGAAATACAAGCTTCATGTTCGCATGAAAGACGGCACGGTCAAGGATCTTGAAATCACCGAGGAAAATCAGAACATGTTCGAATTTTTCCTTGAAGAAGGTTATCGCCCCGGCCAATACATGCAGCTTGAAGAAGATGAGCGCGGCGCTTATATCCTGAACTCCCGTGATTTGTGCCTGATGCCAAAGCTTGATGATTACCTGAGCATCGGCATCGATTCCCTTAAGGTCGAAGGCCGTAACAAGAGTGCTTACTACGTCGCCGTTGTGGCGCGCGCTTATCGCATGGCGATTGACAGCTATTACAAAGCCCCTGAGAAATGGGATCCCAAGCCGTATATGGATGAGCTGGAGACCGTACCCAACCGCGGATACACCCTCGCCTTCCACGAAGGCCGGTTGACCGACCTTTCCCACGGCTACGAGAATACGGAGTCCCTCTCGACATACGAATATGGGGGCATTGTTGCCGAGGTAAGAGACGATGCCTTCATTGTAAAGGTAAAAAACAGGATCGAGGCCGGAGATGTACTCGAATTTCTTCCTCCGTCTGCGGAAGAAACGGTTCTGCTGCGACTTTACGCTTTTGAAAACGCCGAAAGCGGAGAAATCACCGAGTCAGTGAATGCCGCTCCGGAAACCATGATCCGCATTCCGTTTACTCTTTTTGATCATGAGAACATCGGGGATCTGAAGAGAAATTTTCCACCCATGAGCATCATACGCAAGGAAAAACTCCTGAGCCAGGAGCAAAGGCAAAGGATAAAGATAGATAAAACCGTTCAGAACCTTGAACTTGGCCAAGGACGCGAATCTGCGCTTGAAGATAACCGCAAAAAATTGCAGGAGATCGCCGCTTCCAACTGTGAATGCAAAAGCTTCAAATCGCCCAGATTTGGCATTGAGGGATGCTGCGGCAAGGGATGCAATGGATGCCTCGTTTTCTGGCACGCCCCTGAATACGCCAAAGCCCGTGAAATCTTGAAAAAGAAAAAGCAGGGCGAAATGCTTTCAAAAGATATGGTCGAAATTCTCGAAGATGCAAAGCGCGCCTGAATTTGGGATCGGGAATATATAAGAAAGGAGTGCGCGCGCGGGGCGGGTCAAGACAAGAAATATCCCGGATTTTTGGGGTCAATAGAGTTAACCACCGGGAAAATAAGAGATTTCTAGTCTAAAATTCTGTTGAATTTTCAGGGTAAAAGCGATATTTAATGTCCCTCAAGCCGTTGTAGCTCAGGGGTAGAGCAACGCATTCGTAATGCGTGGGTCGGGGGTTCAAATCCCTTCAACGGCACCATCAACCTACTGAAAAACCACTATTGAGTCAGATCAATAACTTAGGTCGAGTTTGTTATAGGAAAAATAGTGGTGGACCAGCCGAAAACCTTAAACCGTCCCGCCCCTCCATTTTTCTTAGCGCATTGATTTGACTCATGAAAACATGCGTTGACGTCCACTTTCTCCGCGTCAACCCATACCATCTGAAAATTCTATAAAGGTCGACCTTTGCATAGCGATGACCGTTGACGCGGAGAATGGTGAAATCTTTTTGAAGGGCCAATGAAAATCGGAAAACCGATGCTGGCGGCATGATGTATGAACGATGCGCCGTGTTTCATCTAGCAGCATGCCATTGAAACGATTACCATTGAGCGTTGACGTTTGAACAAATACCGCCGGAGAAACGGAGAATTTCAGAAGGATATTAGTCGTTATAGCGATTGCCGCGCCCCAGATTGCAGGCGGCACATAATGTCCGGAGGTTTTCGATTTCTGTTTTCCCTCCCTTTGACCAAGGCACGATGTGGTCGATATGCAGAACAAGCCCCGGCGTTGCAGGTGGATTATCTCCACACAGAATGCATTTAAAATGGTCGCGGTGCATGACTTTAAATCGCAGGCCTCGCGGAATGTCTCGGCGATCTTCCGGTTTTTTCTTTTCAATCGGCGTAACTTGGGAAGAAAATTCAACTTGTGGCGATGATTTGTCGGACGATTGTACAGTAGGTTCCTCTGCTGAATCCTTGTTCATATAATCTATAAAGGCCAGCAATGCCTCCCGCCAAGTTCCAAATCTGTTCGTATAATTTTTGCTTTTAATCTTTGAAGGGGGATTATTCATTTCAGAATAATACGGCTGCCGCCCGTAATGAATCCATGATTCATAAAGATTTTCGAAGAGTGCTTTATTACTATGCTCACGCCTTGCTGCCCCAGGGGCGCGAATTTCTAAGCCAGCCAGTTCAACAGCCTTTTTCCATGAGCCAAATCTTTTGGCAAAAAGATCACGATTAACATGGCTATACTCTTTAACATCGCCAGTTGATATTTCTTTTCGACCAACGACATTTGAAACTCTTCTCAATTCTTCAAGCAAGTGTTCGTCTGTGAGGCCCTTATTTTTCTGCTCCCTCATACTTTTTGTGACGGTCGTGCCACTATAAAGGTGGGAAAGATTGGCTGCTTCTAAGGCTTCTTTCCATCCGCCGAAACGCCTACTTATGGTGCTACTATAGACTTTTGATTCTTTGTTAAAGGCAGCATGAGTCAGGGGCGATATATTCAGCTTTTCCGCCACGCGTTGAATTTCTCGGATGATTTCTTGATCTGAATAGGCTGTCAGACGATTCAGTTCAAATTTTATGTCTGTCATAATTTTTTACCTATAGGCTGGCAGGAATAATCTCTTAAAATTTTTTTCATATGATAATATCTGTAGCAGAGTTTGGCTGTGAACCGAAGGCGTAGAAAGTATTAATTTCCAGCGTTGACGTGTACCTTTTCACCGTGGAAAAAATTCCTACAAAAACTGCTTCAAAAATACAAACAAAAACAATTAGTTAAAGCGGAGAAAAAGTTTCAAATTAAGTCCATCTGCCGCACCATTTCTTTCCTGATATAATAATAAAGGTAAGCTATTTTCTCATACGGCTGAAAAATCATCAAACCAAGCTTGAATTCTTATCCCTTTTAAAAAGCAATATTATCTACGCCTGCCGCGATTCAAAAAACTCTTCCACTTTTCCAAAGCTGTTTTCTATCTCAGATAAAATGCATTTCTTTTCTTCGAGCGATAAACTCGCAGTCTTTTTCTCCGCTTGCAAACATAGGGCAGACAGAGAATCTGCGCCGATCTGAGCGGAAGAGCCTTTTAATTTATGCGCAGCCCCGCTCCAATCCGCCTCGCTTTTTTCTCCATTGATATGCGCCTGCATAACATCAAGAGATCCCATCCCCACTTTCAAAAACACTTCCGCCAGAATTTTCTCCTGGCCCAGATCTCCTTCAGTAAAAAGCTCAAGATGAGACAAATTTACGATGGTTTCTTCTTCCCCTTTCAGTATCTGCTCAGCCTTTTCGCCGGAAACCGTATCCTGCCCCTCTTCCAAAAGCCATCGATACAGAACATCGTGCAACTTATCGGGGTTAACCGGTTTGCTCATATAGTCGTCCATGCCAGCCTGCAGGCATTTCTCCCGGTCGCCTTCCATAGCGTGCGCCGTCATGGCGATAATCGGTATTCTTTTGCGGCCTTGCGCCCGTTCAAACTCCCGAATTTTGCGACTGGCCTCAAAACCGTCCATTTCCGGCATCTGGCAATCCATAATGATAAGATCGTAGTTCCTGACGGATGCTTTCACTTTTTCCAGGGCTTCCAGCCCGTTGAGCGCCTGATCTATTCTTGTAAATCCCATTTTTCTCAGGAGCTTGGTGGCAAACAGCATGTTCACCGGATGGTCGTCAGCCATCAGAACCCGGTATCGTGAAAAATCTTTGGCCGATTGCATATGACGCAGACTTGTTTTTATCTTATCGTCCCAGATAATCTCTGTCTCTGCTTTTTGCAAAGGGATAGCCACTGTAAAAACCGACCCTTTGTTTGCTTCACTCTCGAAAGAAATCTCTCCATCCATCATGTTGGCCAGATTTTGCGAGATCGCCAGCCCCAAACCCGTGCCGCCAAACCTGCGGTTTGTTGAAGCATCAGCTTGAGAAAATTTCTTGAAAATGTTCTTCTGTTGCTCCGCAGGAACCCCAATGCCGGTATCCCTTACAGACAACTTGTAGAGATAAGTCTTCCCCCCCTGTACTTCAGCCGATACGGAAAGGGTGACTTGCCCCTCTTCAGTGAATTTCAGGGCATTGCCGACAAGGTTGGTGATGATCTGTCCAAGGCGGGCCGGGTCGCCAATCACGCTTGCAGGAGCGTCCTTCCCATACCGGTAGTCAAGGACAAGTCCTTTCTTGCTGGCAATGGGCGACATAAGATTAATGACGTTTTGCAGGCTGCCCTTGAGATTAAACGGCGTCTTTTCAAGCACAAGCTCCCCGGCCTCCATTTTCGAGAAATCCAGGATATCATTCAAAAGAAACAACAGTGACTCACTTGAATTCAGAATGGCCTGAACCGATTGTTCCTGATCGGCGTTGAGGGCGGTTTCCGAGAGCAGGCGCGTCAAGCCGATGATGCCGTTCATCGGTGTGCGGATTTCATGGCTCATATTGGCAAGAAACTCAGATTTCGCAAGATTGGCTTTTTCGGCAGCCTCCATGGCGATTTTCATCTGGTTTACGGCTTCAGCGGCCTCCTTGGCGATTCTCATCTCGCGGGCGGTTTCAATTAACCTTTCTTCTATTTCCTTGCGCTGTGTAATATCGAGTTCAGAGCGAACAAAACCGGTCAATTTGTTATCGGCACTGTATAGGCGGACAGCAGTGGCGCTCACCCAGCAATATGTTCCGTCGGGCCGTAGATACCGATAGTCGGCCAGCAAATTGCTTTTGTTGTCTTCTTGCACAAAAGTCAGCCATGATGAACGAATTCTTTCCTTGTCTTCAGGATGCAGCGCCTCAATCCATCCGTCCTTTTGTATGCGGGATAATTTCATACCGGTGAATCTCAGCCATTCATTGTTGACTTCACGGCATGAGCCATTTGCGTCGGCGATAAAAAGTCCGACTGCGGCTCCGCGCTTAATCGTATTGAACAGCACAAGATTGTTTGTTAATGCGCGCTCTGTCTCCTTACGATCGTTAACGTCATAACCGATCCATAAATACTTGGGAACATCGCCGCTTTCCGGCAGGAGCTGAATATTAAACTCCGTCCAGAATTCAAATCCCGACTCACTGATGAAGCAGAACTCCTGAGGGCGTTTATGTCCCGTGCTCTCAACCGAGAGCTCGCATGCTTTCTTCTCATACCTCTTACTTTGTAAATTGAAGATCGTTATACCCAAAAGCGCTGAAACATCCTTGCCAAAACGGTTGGCCAAGCGTTCATTGACACTGAGGATAACGCCGCCCTGGTTGGTGGTCAGCACATAAGCAACGTTGTCGAGCAACTGTGACAAATGGGAAGAATGCATATTCAGATTTCTTCAAAAACGCAGACGCTTAAATCAGATTCCAGCTTATCGATATCCATTGCGCCAAACGGCACTATTCTACCGCATTTCAGGCGCGCCAGAATAGCCTGTCCTGCCGGGTCTTCGTGCATATGCAGCAGCGCGTTTTGTATGCCAACGCTTTTGTCTTTGAGCCGCGGAGAAACGGCAAAAACATGAACCAGTTTCTTAGTGGAGGTGGTATGGGATACAACCACATTATCGCGCATAACCAGCATATCGTCATATACGCTTCTAAGAATTACGCCATATTCAGCCACATTCAGCGCCACATCCATCAGAACTTCCTGATAATTATCCTTTGGAACCGGCTGATACCCAATAGGGATGTTGCGATCATGAGCTTCGATCAGGAAAGCCGCGTGTGAAGGGCTGCCATTGACAAAGGTCGTTAAACCTCTGGTCGCGGCCTCAAACGAGGGTGAATTGTTAAGTTTTTGCGTAATAACCACCGCCTCGTCATACACATTTTCATACTTGGCGATTGGCGTAAATCCATGTCTCCTGACCATATCCACAGCATCCAGAGGATGCGCATAAGCCAGATCAAACCGGGAAAAATTTTCTGCGAATTCGCTGAAACTTGTATGGCGCTCAAAATGGCCGTCAAACACTTTCTTCGCATGCAGATAGTTAACCACTGCCTGCCATTTTTCAGGATCAAGAATGACATCATGCGGGCAAGCGCTGAAAATACAATTGGCCTGAGTACTCATCTTCTTTCTCCCAAAGTGAAGTTATCTGCACGACTCAAAGTATAGATTAAAGTCCATTACATTGAGCAACATCAAGAGGCGCCTTCACAGTTGAAGAGATATTTGACGATTAAATCATTCGCTTTTTGTTTTCAGGTTCCAATATGCGGCATTATAGTTGTCATAACCCGATTCAAATTCCTTCAGCGGCTACATTTTCCGCTAGACAGCCGCGCTCTTGTCAAACCCTCTCAAACCGGGCTTGGAAAAACCTCAGGAATTCGGGTTCATACACCATCTTCAATCCGCGCACCTTCTTGCGGTTTTGATAGACATTGGCTATCGATTCAACCATCACATCGATATGGGCCTGCGTATAAACACGCCGCGGGAATGTCAGACGCACCAGCTCCAATTCAGGCTTTTTGTCCTGACCTGTGTCTTTATCCCGGCCAGCCGAAACGATGCCACGCTCCATAGAGCGAACACCAGAGTCAATATAGATTTCCGCCGTCAATGTTTGCGCGGGGAATTGTTCCTGGGGGATATGCGCAAGAATTTTTTTCGCGTCCAGAAAAACCGCATGCCCTCCAATCGGCCTGACGATCGGTACACCAAATCTCTCCAGTTGCCTGCCGCAATATTCAACTTGCCCGATACGCGCCCGGATCGTGTCGTAATCGACCATTTCCTCAATGCCTCGCGCCATGGCTTCCATATCGCGACCGGCCAAACCACCATAGGTATGAAGCCCCTCAAAAAGAACGACCATGTTCCGCGCCTTCTCAAACACCTCCGCATCGCGCGTTGCGAGAAATCCGCCGATATTCACCATTAAGTCCTTCTTGGCGCTGATCCACAATCCCTCAAAGCAAGAACAAATTTCCTTGAGTATCTCGGCGATCGTCTTGTCCTGATAGCCAGCTTCGCGTTGCTTAATGAAATACGCATTCTCGGTGGCGCGCGTAGCATCGAACCATAAACGCACACTGTGCTTATCGCACCATGCCTTAACCGCGCGCAGATTTTCCATGGAAAACGGTTGGCCGCCTGCCATGTTCACGGGCCCGGCCATACATACGTAGGGTATCTTGGCGGCCCCCACCCTTTCGACGAGGGCATCAAGCTTTGCGATATCGACATTGCCCTTAAATGGATGTTCATCCTCTGGATCGTGCGCCTCGTCAATGATCACATCGACAAAAATACCTCCCGCCAGCTCCTGGTGGGCGCGCGTAGTCGTGAAATACATGTTGCCGGGGATATAATCACCCGGCTTTATAAGGATCCTGGAAATCATATGCTCGGCAGCCCGCCCCTGATGTGTCGGGACAAAGTAAGGCATGCCATAATATTTTCTTACGTTATCTTCAAGATAATAGAAATTGCGGCTACCGGCGTAGGCTTCATCGCCCAGCATTATTCCCGCCCACTGACGGTCGCTCATGGCGTTCGTTCCGCTATCAGTCAGCAAATCGATATAGACATCGTCAGACCGCAACAAGAACGTGTTATAGCCGGCCTCCTTGATAGCCTGTTCGCGGTATTCACGCGTTGTCATCTTAATTGGCTCGACTACCTTGATTTTATAAGGCTCGGCCCAGCTTCTTTTCCCCTGATACTCCTCAGACATCGACATTCCCTTGTTTTTTGAAAGTTTTTAAAACCCATAGACATCCCCCTCATGAATATGACAGCGCCGCATTCATGCTGGAAATAATTGCTGCTAAACCTGCGATCAGGCGGCTTTTTTGCCACTCTCTGCGGAACAGGAAGAAGCGTCATTCTTGTTCATCGCCCCCCTGTACTCTGCCATTGAGGATGCCACCCTGTTCTGGATGATATTGGCGGCCTGCTTACCGGATTTATTCACGATCTCCGAAAGTTCCCGCCAGTTCGTAACTGACTGCTCATAGCATTTTTTGGTCAGAGCCGTTTGATGGGCGATTTTTTCCTGCGGCAACCCGTCCGCAGAAATGTCTTTTATCAATGCCGAAGACTCTACCATCACCTGCGACAGGAATTCTGACTGACGCTGCGCAGCAATCTGAAGCCCATCCAGAATCGTCTTCCCGGCTTCTGTGAAAGCTTCAAAATTTCTTTTCTGAATCTCCATCAGCATCCTGACATCTACTTGCGGCAATGTGCTAAGGTCGACTAAATTTTTTGCAATCTCATCGCTAAGAATATTTTCAAACTTAAATGGCGTTATCATTATCTATCTCCTGTTCCATACCTAAATTGAAGCGGCCCGGCTGTTCCACCGTCGGGGTTTATAGCCTTTTTAGAGGAGTCAAATATTGATACAGGTCAAGAAAAAGGGGTCGATTACCGTTATTCTGTCAAATAAGACGAATATTCCTTCAAATCCTCCGGACTGGCTGGATCCTGCTCAAGGCGCGCACGGCATAAGCCTGCTGCACTCAAACCCTCGGTATAGGTTACCTTGTGCGCCCCATAGGATGTTTCATAAATACGGGTTGTGCGCACCGATATCAAGTAGCCGTACCCCTGCTCTTCAAACGCCCGCAGCAACGATTTGATTACATCAGCCCGCCCTGGCATTACCGCTGCGCAGTGCAGCAAACTCCAGCCACTGCCATTGACAATACGGATATCCGCTCCGGCGGCAATCATCGCCCTGACCGTAGCGACATCGCAAACCTTGGCCGCATAAGTGATCAGCGTAGAGCCATACACACCCGAAGGCGTATTGAGGCCATAGCCTATCCACCGCCTGCGTTTCCGTGCTTTCTGCGTATCGACAAAGGCAGCCTGCGTCAGTACCGCCAAAGCTTTCAGGCCATTGCTGGCCGCATGGTTAAAAGCCGTGCGCCCTTCCTCATCAACGCCATAAGGATTTGCCCCCAAAACGAGAAGACAGTGCGAAACCGCGACCCAGTCGCGCATTGCCGCGCAGCGCAAAGCGGCATCAAGCAGATTCATCGCGCAGATTCTCAAAATTTTTAACAACAGCCCTGCCGCCTACATAAACATCCCTTACAGGATTGCTGTTTGTGGCAAAGACCATCGTATCCAGAACCAGATCATAACTCCTGCCTTTGATCGATGGGTTTTCTTTGTCCAGTACAATAAAATCAGCGCGGTGACCGGCGGCGATTTTTCCGGTCTTTGTGCCAAGCGCCTGCGCCCCGCCTTCCAGCCCCGCACGGTAAAGAAAATCTCCTATATGCTGCTCCAGCCCCATGCGCGCGATTAACCGTTGCCGCCGATTCAAACGCTGACCGTATTCAAGCCAGCGCAGTTCCTCGACCATATTCACGGAGATATGGCTATCAGAGCCAATACCAAAACGGCCGCCATGCCGGAGGTAAGAAGGCAAATTAAAAAGGCCGTCGCCCAGATTGGCCTCGGTCGTCGGGCATAACCCCGCCACAGCACCGGATAAAGCCAGAGCGCGCGTTTCCTCCTCTGTCATATGCGTGGCATGGATCAGGCACCAGTGCGGATCCACATCGTTATTCTCCAGCAGCCATTCGACCGGCCTCTGACCGCTCCATGCCTTGCAATCCTCGACTTCCTGTATCTGCTCGGCCGCATGAATATGTATGGGCATTTGCGGATTTATTGAGCGGACTGCCTTTACCACCTCCGCAATCATCTCTGGCGTGGTGGCGCGCAAGGAATGCAACGCCAGACCGATACGCACCTGCGGGTCTGCTTTATAGTCCCGGTCAAGGGTTGTCACCATATCGACGATCTGTTCAGGCGTGTTGATGAAACGCCGCTGCCCGCTCTCCGGTGCCTGCCCGCCAAAGCCGCCATGCGCATACAAAACCGGCAGCAGCGTAATTCCAATACCGGCAGCCTTGGCAGCGCGAATCATGCAGCGCGATAAATGAGCAGGATCTTCATGCGGACTACCGTCCGGGCGATGATGCAAATAATGGAATTCAGCCACTTGCGTATATCCGGCCTTCAGCATCACTGTATAAAGGCACGTCGCAATCCGCTCCAGTTCTTCCGGCCCCAGCGTATCGAGAAAACCGTACATAGTCTTGCGCCAATTCCAGAAACTGTTGGCGGGGTCTTCGCTGTGCTCGGCCAAACCCGCCATCGCATATTGAAAGGCATGCGAATGCAAGTTCGGCATCCCCGGCAGTACGGGGCCGTCAAGAATCGTTCCTGACGTCGCACTTTGTTCAGGCCTGACATCGACAATCCACCCCGCCTCATCGACCTTGATAAGGACATCTTCGGCCCATCCTTGCGGCATGAGCGCGGCTTTTGCCAAAAAATCAGGCATCGGTTATGCTCCTTCAGTACAGCCACTGCGGCCATTGTAGAGGGAAATCATGTGGGATTCTATCTGGATAAATGTACTCCTGCCAGATGGCAGGGATAATCCAGGCGCGATCGGCGTTCAGGATGGAAAAATTGCGTGGGTCGGCCCGCAAGCCAGTTTGACCGCCGCGCCGGAAACATTGGCCAAAACTATCTACAATGGGGCAAACCGCTGGGTAACCCCCGGTCTGGTCGACTGCCACACACATCTGGTCTATGGCGGCAACCGCGCTCGCGAATTTGAAATGCGCCTTCAGGGCGTCAGCTATGAAGACATCGCCAAAGCTGGTGGCGGAATCCTCTCGACTATGAGCGCCACCCGCGCCGCTACGGAAGATGAATTATTTGCCTCATCATATCGCCGTCTGCAAAATTTGATGGCCGAAGGCGTTACAGGCATTGAAATAAAATCCGGCTATGGCCTTGATATGGAGACAGAGCGGAAAATGCTCGTTGTCGCAACAAAACTGGCGCAGGCAACAGGTATCCGTATTCAACGCACATTCTTGGGCGCCCATGCTCTGCCGCCGGAATATAAAAACCGCTCCGATGATTACATCACCCATATTTGCGAGGACATGCTGCCCGCTCTGCACGAAGCCGGTCTGGTCGATGCCGTCGATGTTTTCTGCGAACGGATCGGGTTCACGCTGGCGCAAGCCGAGCGCGTTTTCCAGAAGGCACAACAACTGGGACTACCTGTGAAGATACATGCCGAACAACTATCCAACCAGCACGGCAGCGCCTTGGCGGCGCGCAGCCGCGCTCTTTCTGCCGACCATCTTGAATATCTTGATGAAGACGGCGTTAAAGCGATGGCAGCATCCGGAACCATAGCGGTATTACTGCCTGGCGCTTACTATTTCCTGCGAGAAACGCGGTTGCCGCCCATTGACCTGCTGCGTAAGCACAGTGTGCCCATCGCGATCGCCACCGACCATAACCCCGGAACCTCTCCGGTTCATTCATTGTTGCTGATGATGAATATGGCCTGCACGATCTTCCACCTGACGCCACAAGAATCTTTGGCAGGCGTAACCTGTCACGCCGCCGCGGCACTGGGCTGGAACGATAGCGGCAAACTGGAACAGGGGGCACGCGCCGATTTCGCACTCTGGGATATCGGCGAATTGGCAGAACTCAGCTACAGCATAGGCCACAATGCCTGCTATGCTGTCGTGCGCAATGGTTTATATGTAGCAATACCCCAATCCAGAAGCGATTGAAGAACCGACCTCAGCGCGATACGTAAATTCACGGCACAATCTTCTGCGAAAGAAAAATCATCTTCATTCATGTAATTCTCTCGCACCAGCTCCATTTGCAAGGCATGAACGTCCTGTACCGGGTCGCCATAATGGCGGGTGATGTAGCCGCCGATAAAACGGCCATTCAGCACAGCGCTATAAGAACATCCCTGCATCACCTTGTAAGCCGCTTGCTCCAAAGCGGGGCAACAACTGTATCCCCTGGCCGTGCCCAAGTTCATGTCCGGCAGCCGTCCCTCAAACAAACGCGGCAACTCACCCTTGATAGAATGCGCGTCATAAAGAATGGCATAGCCATGTGCCTGCTTGATACGGTCAATCTGCCGTTCTAGCTGATCGTGATAAGGCTGCCAGTACGAAACCAGGCGACGTGAAACTTCGCCCTCATCAGGCGCCAGGCCTTCCAGATAAATTTCTTCGCCCTCGAATGTTTCATCAGGGCATAACGGCACTTTGGTCTGCCCTGGATAAAGCGCGGCATTATCAGGCGGGCGGTTAAGGTCGATCACATAACGGGAATAGTTTGCGCTGATGACCGTCGCTCCCATATCAGTAGCAAAATCGTAAAGCCGTGGAATATGCCAATCGGTGTCAGGAAAGCGCAAAGCTGCAGGCGTCAAGCACGCCCTGATCTCGTCAGGGACATATGTCCCTGCATGGGGAATGCTGATGATAAGGGGACTGCGGCCCTCTGTCAGGGAAAATACATTCATGGCCACCCCGCTGCCAAAAACACGCCGCTTCCTACCAGCGTTTTCACAGCCTCTATATCCGGCGCGAAGAAACGGTCCTGTTCGTAAAACGGCACCACGGCACGGATTTTGTCGTGAGCATCCTCCAGCACAGCCGAACTGCGCAGGGGATGATGGAAATCCATGCCCTGCGTCGCCGCCAGCAATTCAATCGCCACAATCGCCTTGGCGTTATCCGCCATATCAATCAAACGACGCGCCCCGTGCGCGGCCATGCTGACATGATCTTCCTGGTTGGCGGATGTCGGAATGCTATCAACACAAGCCGGAAAAGACATTTGCTTGTTTTCGCTGGTCAGGGCGGCCGCCGTGACATGGGCGATCATAAAGCCGGAATTCACTCCTGCATCTTTGACCAAAAACGGCGGCAATCCGCTTTGCTGGGTATCCACGATCATCGCAATCCGGCGCTCGGAAATACTGCCGATCTCGGCGATCACAACCGCCAGCGTGTCCGCCGCCATCGCCACCGGTTCGGCATGAAAATTCCCGCCTGACATAACCCTGTCAGGATCACTGAACACCAAGGGGTTATCGGAAACAGCATTAGCTTCACGCTCCAGAACGCTTCCCGCAAAGATCATGAAATCATGACAACTGCCCATCACCTGCGGCATACAACGCAGGCAGTAGGGATCCTGAACCTTGCCGCAATTATGATGAGACTCCAGAATGGCGCTCCCTTGAAGCAGCGCACGCAACCTTGCCGCAACGGCGATCTGCCCCGGTTGTCCGCGTACACGCTGCAATTCCTCTTGAAACGGCGCAACCGATCCTTTGCAAGCCTCCAGCGTCATCGCGCCAGCGACCACAGCGGCGGCGAATACGTCCTGAACGGCAAAAAATCCTGCCAGTGCCAGCGCTGTCGAAAGCTGCGTGCCGTTCAGCAGCGCCAGCCCTTCCTTTGGCCCTAACCTCAGCGGCTTCAGCCCTGCTTTGGCCAACCCCTCGGCAGCCGGCAATATTTTGCCGCCGCACCGCACCTGCCCGTGGCCGAGCAAAACGGCGCTCATATGCGCAAGCGGTGCGAGATCTCCGGAAGCGCCGACCGAACCTTTCGCGGGAACACAAGGGTAGATTTCGGCATTTAGCAATGCGAGCAACGCCTGTACAATCTCGGCACGAATGCCGGAGTGGCCTTGCGCCAGCGCATTGACCTTCAACACCATCATCAAACGCACGATGGAATCATCCAGTAACGGGCCTGTGCCCGTCGCATGCGACAGAACAAGATTCTCCTGCAACTTCTCAACCTGATATTGCGGGATTTTTTTCTGCGCCAGCTTGCCAAAACCTGTATTGACGCCGTATACGATTTTTCCGGATTCAACAATACGCTCGACGATTTTAACGCTGTTATCCATCGCAGACCTGCATGAATCCGGCAAGCCAAGGCTGTCCGCCTGCCTGAGAATTCTACGCAAATCGACAAGATCAAGTTTTCCGGGGCTTAGCATGAACACAGCCATTTTATTCCCTGACCATCGGCAGTTTCAGTCCTTGCTCCCTGGCGCAAGCAACCGCTATGTCATAACCAGCATCTGCATGACGCATCACCCCCGTGGCGGGGTCATTGGTCAGGACGCGTTCAAGACGGGCAGCAGCCTCAGGCGTACCATCACACACCACCACCATTCCCGAATGCTGTGAATATCCCATACCCACACCGCCGCCATGATGCAGCGAAACCCAGGTCGCGCCTGAGGCGCAATTGAGCAAGGCATTCAGCAGCGGCCAGTCCGAAACGGCATCCGACCCATCCTTCATCCCTTCTGTTTCACGGTTAGGGCTGGCGACGGAGCCAGAATCAAGGTGGTCGCGGCCAATGACAACGGGGGCTTTCAATTCCCCTTTGGCGACCATCTCATTCAAAGCCAACCCCACTTTGGCGCGCTGCCCCAACCCCAGCCAGCAGATGCGCGCCGGCAAACCCTGAAACTTGATACGCTCCCGCGCCATGTCGAGCCAGTTGTGCAAGTGAGGATCATCGGGGATCAGCTCCTTGACCTTGGCGTCGGTTCTGTAGATATCCTCAGGATCACCCGATAATGCCGCCCAGCGGAACGGCCCGATGCCACGGCAAAACAGCGGCCTGATATAGGCCGGAACAAAACCGGGAAAATCGAATGCACGGGCTTCGCCAGCTTCAAGCGCCATCTGGCGGATATTATTGCCGTAGTCAAAAACAGGGATCCCCATATCGTGCAACCTCAGCATTGCCTGTACCTGAGTTTTTATCGACTCCATCGCTGCCTTGATCACGGCTTCCGGATTCTCAAGCCGCATCAACGCCGCTTTTTCAAGGCTCCAGCCCTTGGGCAGATAGCCATTGAGCGGGTCGTGCGCGCTAGTCTGATCTGTCACCGCATCGGGGCGATAGCGCTTGTCAGATTGCGCCTTCTGCGCGATTTCGGGGAATATCTCGGCGGCATTGCCAAGCAATCCGACAGATACGGCTTTGCCCTTTTTGTGAGCGTCTTCAATGATTGCCAGCGCCTCATCAAGTGTCGCAGCGCGACGATCAAGATAACGCGTATCAAGACGCCGCTGGATATGCGTATCGCGGCATTCCACTGCCAGCATCGACGCTCCGGCCATAGTCGCGGCCAGAGGTTGAGCCCCACCCATGCCACCCAACCCGCCGGTCAAAATCCATTTGCCTGCCATTTGCCCGTTAAAATGCTGCCTCCCCGCTTCGGCGAAAGTTTCGTAAGTACCCTGCACAATCCCCTGCGATCCTATATAAATCCACGATCCCGCTGTCATCTGGCCATACATCATCAGGCCTTTCTTATCGAGTTCGCGGAAGTGCTCCCACGTCGCCCAATGCGGAACCAGATTGGAATTGGCAATCAGCACACGCGGCGCGTCAGGGTGGGTTCTAAAGACGCCGACTGGCTTGCCTGATTGCACCAGCATCGTTTCATCAGCCGCTAGATTTTGCAGCGTCTCGACAATACGCTCGAAGCATTCCCAGTTGCGTGCCGCTTTGCCTATCCCGCCATACACCACCAACTCATCAGGATTTTCAGCCACATCGGGGTCAAGATTGTTCATCAGCATGCGCAAAGGCGCTTCCGTCAGCCATCCTGCTTTGGTAGAAGGCGACAGCGCCCTTGATGCTCTTACGACGTTATGCTGTTTAAGGGCAGCTTGTGCACTCATCCCCGGTATCTCCCTGTCATGAGATTAAAAAATCTTCGAATTGGATGACTATCATAAGCACCCGCCACTACGGCAAACAATGGCAAAATAGGATGCCGATGCCAACTCTATGTAAATAAAAACTGTTTATCCGCGGATGATAGCTCCAGGCATGGCTGCGGATATAGGGGGGATGAGGAAGATACACCAGCCGCCAGCAGCCACGCCCTTCCGCGTATACTGGTAAACGCCTGTTTTCAAAGAGATATTAACAGCTTTTTACCTGCCCAGACAAGTATACTCCCTAGCCACCTTGTTTCTATAATGATAGATTGCACTGTCGCAAGATGCGAGGACGGGGAACAGTTTCCATGAAACTTCAGTATTGCTCGATTACCGGAGCCGACGATCAGGTTGATGTAAAACACCTGTTTAGGCTGGCACAGGATTTCCCCTTCGCTGAGTGGGCCATTCTGCTACTGCGAAATCGTGCCGGACAGCCGCGCTTCCCCACAACAGAATGGATTGAAAATTTTATGCGTCACAGTCAGGGGCAGAACAAAGCCATGCACCTCTGTGACGACGGGTTTCTTGGCTTCATCGCACAAGACCCCGCAGTCAGGAATTTAATGTCGGGATTCCAAAGGATACAGCTCAATCTGAAATTCGGCGATGTCGAAGGGAAATACGACCCTGCTGAACTGGTCGCCCGTGTCAGGGAAAACCCGCAACACCAGTTCATTTTGCAATACACAAAGGAAAAAAAAGACCTGCTTCCCTTATTCAGGGATGTGCCCAATCACGCCTTGCTTTTTGATGCTTCGGCCGGGCGCGGCATCAGCCCCGGACACTGGGATGCGCCGCTGCCGGGGCATTTTTGCGGATACGCCGGAGGACTGAATCCCGAAAACTTACAAGAAAACCTGAACCTGATTTCTTCGATAGCAAACGGCTATACAACATGGATTGACATGGAAAGCGGCGTTCGCACCGATGACCGTTTCGACATCGGAAAAGTCAGGCGCATTTTATCTATTGCCGCTCCTTACGCCGCTCATGACCCCATACACGCCAATAAAACCGGCGTCCACCCTTAATCCATACCGAACAGCAAATTCCAGGACTATATTGTGCAAAACAAATCACCCTTATCCCTGTGCATCGGCCTGCTTTTTCTCGCCTGCCTCTATCCGTTTTTGGGGTTCTATGCCCATAACATCAGTGAAAGCTATTATTTTGCAACAATCTTCTCGGTGATGGCAGGAATTTTTGTTCTGGCCGTTCTCGGGTTTCTTTTTATCGTCAAAATCTGGCCAAAATGGCAGGTCGCCAACACAGCCGTAGCGGCCGCATTTGCTCTGGTGGTGTTTTTCGGCTTTCACCATATCGAGGCCTTAACAGCCAATCTTGGCATATATCTGGGAACGATAAAAATCCTGATCTGGCTGTTTTTGCTGCTGGTGGTTTTTTTCGCGGGGTACAAGCTAGCCTCTAAACCTAATCTTCCTTCGATCGTTTTTTTCGTTTTCCTGGGGCTGAATCTGGCCCCCTTCTACACAATCGCCACCTCGCTCTACAACCAGATTTCGGGGAAAGATAAATCCGCGCAAACGGCTACCCGGTCGAACGATAAAACGACAGCCACGGCTGCTGGAACACCTCCCAACGTCTACTGGATCATTTTGGATATGTATTCGCGCCATGACGTTCTGCAGGAATATTATGGCTTCGACAATACGGACTTCCTCGCTGGCTTAAGCGAACGCGGGTTTTATGTCGCGGGCGACAGCTACTCAAATTTCCAGAGCACCCGGCTGTCTCTTTCAACTACGTTGAACATGGATTACTACCTGCCGGTAAAAACCGAGATGAATCCAATGCTCTGGCAGAGCAAATTACAAGGTGACAACAACACGGTTCTAAAATTCAGGGAGATGGGTTATAAGTACCTGCATATAGAACCGGGAGGAAACACGCTGAAGACACGCTGCGGCGGCAGTGAGGATTTATGCATTCATGGCCCTCAGAACGGCGCCGTGTCTCTGAACGAAGCCCATGTGGGCATGTTGCGCCTGACTCCTTTCTACAGGGTGCTGAAAAATCTGAAGGGCAACCTGTTCACTTTCGATTTTACAACAATCGAAGACATCAGGAAACATATCGACCCACACAAGAACACGCCGTTCTTTGCCTTCACCCATATCCTTTCTCCCCATCCCCCGGCACGCTTCACAGAAACATGCGAATACCGTGAACGCACTGAATGGGAATTGCTGGAAACCAACGACCCCAATGCTGATAAAAACTACATAAACGACATGAAATGCCTGAACGCCAAAGTTCTGGATATGCTCGACTGGTTGGTTCAAGAAGATCCAGACGCCATCATTCTGGTGCAGGCCGACCATGGCCGTTCGCCTAATCAGGAGGGAAAGGATCAGACGCCTGAAAACATAACCAGAAAGGAATTCTGGCACCGCAGCCATGCAATTATGAACTCATACCGGGCTCCAGTATCTTGTCTGCAAAATCTTTATTCTTCAATCTCTCCGGTGAACAACTTCCCTTTTGTCTTTTCATGCATCGAAAACACGACATTTAAGCCGCTGCCGGATCGCATGTTTGTTATCCACGACAAACCAACCTATGACAAATTCCACGAGGAAATTCTTGAAGTGCAGCGCTAATAAACGCTGCCCCGCATGAATCCGCTGAATGAAACGAGACAGTAATTTGAGTTATTCCTTCACGAACGCCGCTACAGAAACCGCGACATCCAACCTCACGAAATCCCTCATGCAGCACTGCAATCGCTACAAAGGCGGCGATACCGGGCGCGGATCTTCCCAACTGGCTACAACAGCCGGTTTGTTCCTGTTGTCTTGCGTTGCGATGTGGCTCAGCCTCCGTGGCGGTGTGATATGGCCTGTCATCTTCCTCTGGCTGCCGACGGGGGGTCTGCTGGTGCGTCTGTTCATTATCCAGCACGATTGCGGCCATCTTTCTTACTTCAAGACGCGCAAAGCAAATGATACGACAGGTCGTCTCTTGAGCCTGTTCACGGTAACCCCTTACGGCTTCTGGCGCGACACCCATAATATGCACCATGCAGCTTCCGGCAATCTCGATGCGCGCGGCATCGGCAGTATCGACACCCTGACCGTGCGTGAGTACAAAGCCTTGCCGCCTTTGCCAAGGCTGATTTATCGCCTGTACCGCAACCCTGTCATTGCGCTGCTCATCGGCCCGCCTCTGCACATCATGCTCATTCAGCGACTGCCTATACGAAGCACAAGCATTTTCCTTCCAGGATACAAAACTGTCTCCACAAAAAAGACCTGGCGCAGCATCCTTGGACTGGATATCGCGTTACTGTTTTTCTACGGAGGGTTAAGCCTTATAATTGGCGCCACGAATGTTGCCCTCATATTCGTAGCTCCTGTTGTGACCGCCGCATGGATCGGCGGCTGGCTGTTTTACATCCAGCACCAATTTGAGAATTCTTACTGGGCAAAGACGTCTGAATGGAATTTCCAGGAGGCCGCCGTCATGGGCAGTTCCTATTACAAGCTCCACCCTGTTTTGCAATGGTTCACGGGCAATATCGGCCTGCACCACATCCACCACCTATGCAGCCTGATACCGAATTACAAGCTGCAGGAATGCCTGGACGCTAACGAGGATTTAAAAAAAATAAATGTCATGACGCTACATCAGAGTTTGCGCTCGATACCTCTGGCCCTATGGGATGAAAGCAAGAAGGCGATGATCAGCTTCCGCCAATATGAACGGATGCGGCCGACATCTGCGGAATAGATTTTGCCGATACCATCATTTAATGGTGATGGCCTTTGTGCTCCAGCACTTCTTCTGATGCGATTGCGGCGCGCGTTTCAGGTTGAGATCCATTCAAAGGGGCATGCAAGGCAAAATAGATGGTCAGGTTGACGAAAAATAAACATGTTCCTATCAAAAGAATTATTTTGGAACGATCAGTTGTCCTGTGACATTTATGCTCATCATGGCCCAACGCATGGCAGTCTGTTTTCAGCGCCATGCAGTAAGCGCCCCAGCCCAGCAACAGCATGATCGCTGAAAATATAATCACAGGTACTTCATAGCCATGGATGATGTCGTGCAGCGTTGCAAAAGCAGTCGGCAGCATGCCAACCCCGACCGCCAGACTCAAAACAGCCGCCAGTGTGGGCAGAATGCAGCAAAAGAGGTGCGATACCTCCGACGCCAGAACAAACCAGACAATATGACGACGCATTTTTTCCATTTCGCCTTATTAACACGCCTTATTGTTATTGTATAACATTTTTTAAAGCCCTGCTGCCATCTGGCGCAATACGGCAAGATAGAACCGCAACCATCTGATTTTATTTAATATTTTATCTCATCATCGAACAGGATGATTTACTGCAAACATCAGTAATGTAATGCCTACCTAAGAAGGCATCCTGAAGCCGACCTAAATATGCAGAGCCTTGCCATATGCTGCCAGTACGCTCTCATGCATCATTTCCGACAGGGTAGGATGCGCGAATATGGTGTGCATGAACTCAGCTTCAGTGGCTTCCATAGTCTTGCCAATCACGTATCCCTGAATCATTTCGGTAACCTCGGCACCCACCATATGCGCCCCCAGCAATTCACCGGTCTTGGCGTCAAATATGGTTTTGACCATGCCTTCCGGCTCGCCCAGGGCAATTGCCTTGCCGTTGCCGATGAACGGGAAACGTCCCACTTTCAGATCATAGCCCTTTTCCTTGGCCGCCTTCTCGGTCAGCCCGACGGATGCCACCTGCGGCAAGCAATAGGTACAACCCGGAATGTTGGTTTTGATCATCGGATGAACATCGTTCAGACCCTTGATCTTCTCGACGCAAATCACGCCCTCGTGGGAAGCCTTGTGCGCCAGCCACGGCGCACCAGCCACATCGCCAATCGCATAAACGCCCGGTTCAGCCGTTTGCAGGTATTCATCCGTGACGATATTGCCGCGCTCGGTTTTAACCCTGGTATTCTCAAGGCCAATATTATCGGTGTTGGCCACGATGCCAACCGCCATGATCACACGATCAGCAGTGATCTTCTCAGTCTTGCCGGCTACTTCAACATGGGCGGTGACGTTATTAGCACCTTTCTCCAGTCTGGCAAGCTTGGCGCCTGTAATGATCTTCATGCCTTGCTTTTCAAACTGCTTGCGGGCAAAAAGTGAAATTTCTTCGTCTTCAACCGGCATGACGCGATCCATCATTTCGATCACGGTCACTTCTGCGCCCAGATTGCGGTAGAAGCTCGCGAACTCGATGCCGATAGCGCCTGACCCGACAACGATCAGGGATTTGGGCATCTCTGTCGGCACCATCGCTTCGCGGTATGTCCAGATCAGCTTGCCGTCAGGCTCCATCCCCGGGATGACGCGCGCACGCGCGCCCGTGGCAATGATAATATGCTTGGCGGCCAGAGTTTCGAAAAGTTTGCCGTCCTTCTCAACCGTTACCTTGCCTTTACCCGCCAGCTTGCCCCAGCCGTCAAACACCGTAACTTTGTTCTTCTTCAGCAGATGGCCGATGCCGCCCGAAAGCTGCTTGGCAACGCTGCGCGAGCGCTCTACGATTTTCTTTAAATCAAAACTGTAACCGTCGATCTTGAAGCCAAATTGATCGGCATGTTTCAAAAGATGGTTAATTTCGCTGGAACGCAGCAACGCTTTGGTCGGGATACAGCCCCAGTTCAGGCAGATGCCGCCCAGATGATTGGCCTCGACAACGGCGGTTTTAAAACCCAATTGCGCTGCCCGAATGGCCGCCACATAGCCGCCTGGCCCCCCGCCGATAACGACAATGTCAAAATTCTGTTCAGCCATATCTATTCCCTCAGTAAAGCAAGAAAATGTTCAGTCGGATAATCCGGCATATCGTGCGCCATCAGATTGTAATCGTAATAAGGTTTGTCGAGATCGTCGATAATCACCTGCCCACGCCCGCCAATCGCTGCCCTGAACCTTTCGGCATCCCCAGGGCTCAGGATCTCATCTTGCGCAACAACGATATAACTCATCTGGATATGGCTGGGCAGGTTTTTCGTCCGTTCCGGCAATTGCTCATAAACCTCGCGCAACGTTTTGATATCCTCTTCAACTGAGAGAAACGCAACCTTGTCCGTAATACGCGGCGCGGTCATGTATTCAGTCTTCCAGATGCGCATGATATCGGTTTGAGGATCATCCGTGATGACTCCTTGCGCTCCCGCCACAAGGATCAGGCACCGCACCTTGTCGAGCGGCACCCCCTCTGTCGTCATCGACCATAGCGACGACAAGGCGCCAAAACTGTTGCCGAACACGTGAATATGCTCATAAACGTTTGCCAGGGTCTTCATGGCAATCAGTGGCTCATTCAACCAATACCCCACGGTGGATGGCGCACCGCCAATATAGGTTTGCCCATGCTCGCGGCCATGCCGCAGCCGCGCTCCATTATTCACCATCGCCGGAGCAGGAGGAGAATCAAGCCGGGTGCCGCAATGGCGCAACACCACGACGGCATACCCTTCCTGCGTCAAGGTCGCCACATGGCGTTGCTCAAAATGAAGGGCCCCCAGGCCAGGATAGCCGGGGCAAAACAGAACAACCTGGTCTGTAGGCTGCTCGGGCTCGAATATCTGCCCCTCGACATGAGCATCCCCATCCTGAAATACCGTCCAGTGCACGCGCATGGCCTTACACCAGCATGCTGACAGGGTTTTCAATATAGCGCTTGAAGAACTGCAGGAATTCAGCGCCCACAGAACCGTCAACCGCACGATGATCGACAGACAGCGTACATTTCATGAATGTACCGATCTTGATCACGCCGTCTTCGACATAAGGTTTTTCTTCCCCGGCCCCGACCGCAAGAATGCAGGCTTGCGGCGGGTTGATAATGGCCGAGAATTCGCTAACGCCAAACATGCCAAGGTTGGAAACCGAAAACGTGCCGCCCTGGAATTCAACAGGCTTCAGCTTGCCTTCACGGGCGCGGGCCGCCATATCTTTTACCTCGTTGGAAATTTCACGCAGACCCTTGGTCTCCGCCGCTTTCACGATCGGGGTAATCAGACCGTTCGGCGTGGACACAGCCACAGAAATGTCAGCATGATCGAACTGAAGGATTGCCTCATCAGTCCATGACACGTTTGCCGCCGGATAAGCTTTCAGCGCCATCGCGCAAGCCTTCACAACGAAATCGTTCACGGACAGCTTAAACGCGCCCTTGGACTCGGCATTGATACGCTCACGTGCCGCCATCAGATCATCCAGTCGGCATTCCACGGTCAAATAGAAATGCGGAATGGTTTGTTTTGATTCCAGCAGACGAGACGCCACAACCTTGCGGATGTTATTGTTTGGCAGTTCCTTGTAGGTCATACCCAGCAGATCAGCCTGTTTTTTGGCGTCGACTCCCGCAGACGGTGCACGCGGCGCCGATGCTTGCGGGGCAGCAGCAGTCTTCGGCATACCACCCTTGGCCAGATCAGCCTTCACAATACGGCCATGCGGGCCTGTCCCCTGCAACTTGGAAAGGTCGATGCCCATCTGTGCCGCCATACGACGCGCGAGCGGTGTCGCAAATACGCGAGAACCAGCTTTTGCAACCGGAGCCGCTGCCGCAGGAGCAGCAACCGCTTTCGTTTCAGCAACAGGCGCAGCCGCTTTCTGAGGAGCAGGGGCAACCTTTGGCACCGCACCGATATCATTTGCCGTTTCACCCTCTTCAAGAATCACAGCAATCGGCGTATTCACAGCCACACCCGCCGTACCTGCGGCAATCAGGATCTTGCCCAATTTGCCCTCATCGACGGCTTCCACCTCCATGGTCGCCTTGTCGGTTTCGATCTCGGCGATCACGTCACCGGCTTTCACATTATCGCCTTCTTTCTTCGTCCAGCGGGCGAGCGTGCCTTCTGTCATCGTCGGGGAAAGCGCGGGCATCAGTACATTAACGGGCATAATTATCCTCTAAAGCTTATTCCCATTCAGCAAACAGTTTGGGAATTTGTTTTGTACGTTCCTGGGTCAATTCAGTCAGGCATGTAGCATGAATAAGCGGCGCAATCGTACCGCCTTCATAGACTGACGTCGCATAATCGCAATTTAGGTCACGATACCTTACCCATGACCTCTGAACTTCTTTAAACTTCTCAATTCCAGCGGCGTCAGCCCCCTCAAGCAGCTTTAAGGCCTTTTTATAGACAGCATTAAGCTCTTCATCCGCCTTTTTGTATTCCTGAGCGGAACAAGTATTCATATCCGTCTGGGTTTGAGGATCCTTGCAATCCTCTGCTGCCCAGGAAGGAGGGACTGAGAACAGGCATAACAATAAAGCAAGAACTGCAAGCTTAACGGGCATAGCAAATTTCTCTCACCACATGCACAATTTCATCCACCTGCGGCAGAGCCAGCTTTTCGAGGTTAGCGGCATATGGCAACGGCACATCGGCAGCGCAAACACGGCGGACAGGCGCATCCAGATAGTCAAACGCATGTTCGTTGATCAGGGCCGCAATTTCGGAACCGATACCGGCGAAGGGCCAGCTTTCCTCAACACTCACACAACGGTTGGTTTTCTTGACCGACTCAACGATCGTCCAGCGGTCGAGCGGGCGAATGGTGCGAAGGTTGATCACTTCCGCGCTAATGCCTTGCTCTTCCAGTTTCTTCGCCGCTTCCAGCGCCTTACCCACCATGATCGAGTAAGCCACAATGGTCACATCCGTACCTTCGCGTTCAATCTTCGCGCGACCGATTGGAATGATATAATCCTCATCCTTTGGCACTTCGAAACTCTGGCCGTACATGATTTCGTTTTCGAGAACCACAACCGGGTTCGGGTCACGGATCGCCGCCTTCATCAGACCTTTGGCATCGGCGCCAGACCATGGCGCCACCACTTTCAGGCCCGGAATGTGACCGTACCAGGAAGCATAATCCTGTGAGTGTTGCGCGCCCACACGAGCCGCCGCGCCATTCGGGCCACGGAACACAATCGGGCAACCCAGCTGACCGCCAGCCATGTAAAGCGTTTTGGCAGCAGAGTTGATGATGTGGTCAATCGCCTGCATCGCGAAGTTCATTGTCATGAACTCGACAATCGGCTTCAGGCCTTTGAAGGCAGAACCCACAGCAATACCGGCAAAGCCATATTCAGTAATCGGCGTGTCAATTACGCGCTTCTCGCCGAATTCCTCCAGCATGCCTTGGGAAACCTTGTAAGCGCCCTGATACTGGGCAACTTCCTCACCCATCAGGTAAACAGTTTCATCAGCACGCATCTCTTCGGACATACCGGCGCGCAGCGCTTCACGCACAGTCATGGTGACGGTATCCGCCATATAAGCGGCTTCATCGAACGGTTGCGGCTCCAAAACAGCGCCCTGCGCATACAGGATATCACGGTTTTCAATCACCTTACCCTGCGCTTGCGCTGCGGTTGATGCAGAATGAGCCATGGCTGGCGCATCGGTCGATTGCGGCACACACGGAATATCGGTCACCGATTTTGGCATTACAATTTTCTCGGAACCCTCACCGTCTTCCAGCAGGATGGCGATGACGGCATTCACGGCCACGCCTTCGGTTCCCTCCGGGATAACGATCTTGCCGATCTTGCCTTCATCAACGGCTTCCACTTCCATAGTCGCCTTGTCGGTCTCGATCTCGGCGATCACATCACCGGGCTTTACGCTATCGCCCTCCTTCTTCGTCCAGCGGGCCAGTTTGCCCTCTGTCATCGTCGGGGAAAGTGCGGGCATAAGGATATCTGTAGGCATGTCTACTCCTTGACGGCGGCAATGACCGCCACTTCAACATTGAAATCGGGGAATACAAGTCTGGCTTCTACGCAGGCGCGTGAAGGCGCCTGCCCTTGCGGCACCCAGGCATCCCATACCTTGTTGAACTCGTCATAGCTTGCCATATCGGAAAGCCAGACGGTTGCCGACAGCATGTGATTTTTATCGCTGCCGGTTTCAGCCAGATATTTTTCAATCGCGCCAAGAATCTCAGTTGTTTGATCGGCGATGCTCTTGCCGCGATTTTGAATCGCGACCTGTCCGGAGATATAAATCAACCCGCCATGGACAACCACCTGAGACAGGCGCTGATTGGTATTGATGCGTTGAATGGCCATTATTCTTTGACCTCAATTAGAATATCTGTCCACAGCTCTTCCGGAGCCGGTTCAGGCGACTCTTGCGCGAACTGCGCGGACTCGTTGACGATTTCCTTGATCTCCTTTTCAATCGGCTTAAGCGCGTCTTCGCTCACACCTTCCGCCTCCAGCATCTTCCTGAGCGCTTCAATCGGGTCACGCTCGGTGCGGTATTTCTCAACCTCCTCCTTCGTACGGTATTTGCCCGGGTCGGACATCGAGTGGCCGCGATAGCGGTAGGTCATCACTTCAAGGATATAAGGGCCGTTGCCGGAGCGCACATAATCAAGCGCCTGGCGTGCCGCCGCCTGAACGGTGAATACGTCCATGCCATCAATCTGTTCGCCGGGGATATCGAAACCTTCACCGCGGCGATAGAGTGAGCCCGCCGCATGGCGAGCCTTGCTGGTGCCCATCGCGTAACCGTTGTTTTCAATCACATACAACACCGGCAACTTCCAGAGAGAAGCCATATTATACGATTCATAAAGCTGGCCCTGATTGGCGGAGCCATCACCCATATAGGCCACGGCTACACCGCCATCGCCCTTGTATTTATGAGCAAAACCCAAACCCGTACCCAGTGCCGAACTGGCACCTACGATCCCATGGCCACCAAAGAAGTTGGCGTCGCGGCTGAACATATGCATCGAGCCTCCCTTACCGCCGGAATACCCGCCCTTGCGCCCCGTCAGTTCGGCCATCACGCCTTTCGCATCCATACCGCAGGCCAGCATATGGCCGTGATCGCGGTACGCCGTAATCACTGTATCCTGCGGTTCCTGCACCGACTGGATACCCGTCACCACCGCCTCCTGGCCGATATACAAATGGCAAAAGCCGCCGATAAGGCCCATACCGTAAAGCTGGCCCGCCTTTTCCTCGAAACGGCGGATCAGAAGCATCTCGCGATAGAGCTTCTTCATCTCGTCAATATCAGGCTTCGGGTTGGTATTTGAAACGGCTTTCAACCGGGGCTTTTTGCTGCCAGCTTCCTTGATGGATGACACGGGCATAATCCTCCTTCAGGAGTTCAAGAAAATCCAAGAAATACGGGGACTTTCATACACCATTTCAGATCATGAAACCAGATTTCCGCGCACGATTTTGTGCGGCGCATTATAACTAATTCTTCCTAAACTATTGCGCCCGAATAACGATAAGTTCGTCAGGATGCTGGTAGCCAAGCATCGCCCGCGCCCTTTCCTCAAGCAGGTCAGGATCAATCGAGCCGGGGCGCATCATGGCTACCTTGTTTTCAAGGGCAGCACGCTCCTTATGCAGGGATTCATATTGCTGATCAAGGCGCTCGACGCTGCGCTCCAGCGCCATCAGGCGGAAGTAACTGCGCTCGCCCGAAATCATGTGATATGTGAAATAAAAAGACAGACAAATCCCAATGATTGCCAAAAAATTGTCTTTCACGACATATCGTTGCCCAAGCAGCTTCCTCATATACCTAGTGAATCACATCTGATTCCGGAAAGCAATGGGGATAAGTCAGAAAAATGCAGCAGAGTCAGCCACTTAACCGTGAACATACAGGGAACGTTCACGGAAAAGGCGCGACTGTACGGTTGCGCCCTTTCTAATGAGCCTTCAGCACCCGCCTACGCCGCGCTCTTCTTGGCTTTCTTGCCGCATTCCAGCGCGCAACGCAGAATAGACGCGCCTGCATAGCGCGCCTGCGGGCCAAGGATCTCTTCAATCCGGATCAACTGGTTGTATTTGGCCATCCGGTCGGAACGTGAGAGGGAACCCGTCTTGATCTGACCGGCATTCACGGCCACGGCGATATCGGCAATCGTGGAATCCTCGGTTTCACCCGAACGGTGCGACAAGACGACACCATAACCGGCCTTCTGCGCCGTCTGGATCGCATCCAGTGTCTCGGTCAGAGAGCCAATTTGATTGACCTTGACCAAAATGGCGTTCGCCGCGCCCATTCCTATGCCGCGTGACAGCCGCTCGGTGTTGGTGACGAACAAGTCGTCACCGACCAGTTGGATACGATCACCCAGAGATTTAGTCAGCGCCACCCAGCCATCCCAGTCATCTTCTGCCATGCCATCCTCAATGGACACAATCGGGTATTTTGCACACAGGTCTTCGTAAAACTTAACCATCTCGGCGGATGTCAGCGTCTTTCCCTCGCCTTCCATCACGTATTTTCCGTTCTTGTAAAATTCTGTCGAGGCCACATCAAGGCCCAGCACAACATCCTCACCCGGTTTATAACCAGAAGATTCGATGGCTTTCATGATATAATCGAGCGCCTCCACCGAAGATCTGACCGCCGGGGCAAATCCGCCTTCATCGCCCACGTTCGTGTTCAGACCGGCCTTGGACAACTCTTTCTTCAGCGCATGGAAAATTTCAGAGCCGCAACGAATAGCCTCCGCGAATGTAGGCGCGCCCACGGGCAGAATCATAAATTCCTGAAAATCGATCGGGTTATCGGCATGTGCGCCGCCATTGATAATATTCATCATCGGCGTCGGCAGCAGATGGGCGAACGTGCCGCCAAGATAACGGTAAAGCGGCAGATCGAGTTCATCCGCCATCGCCTTGGCGGTTGCCAAAGACACGCCCAAAATGGCATTTGCGCCCAGCTTGCCCTTGTTCTTTGTTCCGTCCAGTTCGATCATCGTCTGATCAATATGCATCTGCTCTTCAGCATCCAGACCGCACAAAGCTTCATAAATATCGCTGTTTACCGCTTCAACGGCTTTCAGGACTCCCTTGCCGCCATAACGATCCTTGTCGCCATCACGCAACTCCACCGCCTCGTGAGCCCCCGTCGATGCGCCCGACGGAACGGCCGCGCGGCCGCGTGCGCCGGACTCAAGAGTAACATCGACCTCAACCGTAGGATTGCCACGGCTATCCAGAATTTCACGAGCGACGATATCGATAATGGCAGACATTCTATTTTCTCCTGAAGTTAATTTTTAACCGCCACGAACGCCACGTTCGCCACGGGATTGAGTTCAAAGTTATAATTCCTCAAAGTAATCAATGTCTGGCTTCTTGAGCTTAATTGTTTGCACAACTCGTACACCAACATCGTATTCATACATAAGCTTGGATAGCTCTTCCCCATCAATTAAAATTAAGCTTTTAGGGCTTCTCTTTGCATATTCATAGGCAGATGCTACAAAGCTGCTCGTTGTAACAAATATGCCTTTTCTTGCCCCCTGCTCATCTAATGAGCCCGCAAAAGAACGTATCTGATCGATATTAATTTTATTTTCATGCGCATAGCGTTTAGCTTGTAGATATATTTTCTCCAATCCCAAGGGATCTTCATTAATAATTCCATCTATTCCGCCATCACCGGATTTGCCAAAATGAATTATTTCACCTCGGCCACCATAACCCATAGCTTGGAATACATCCAAAATCAGTCTTTCAAAGAACCTTGGGGAAGATTTGAGTATTTGCTCTAACAAATCATCGCGCGTCGACTGCTCAAAGCCATTATATGCCTGACCTATAATATCTTCAGGCGTTCTTTGTATATTTGAATTACTCGCTTTAACGCTGGAGACCTCCTCATCTTTGCCTTTTTGCTTGACGCGAAAATCCTTAAAGCTGTCATATTTCTCCAGATATTTAATATCAATTCTTTCCGGATTTTCATTCAAAACATCAACACCAGCAGAAGTAATCTTCAACATTCCCCTTCCGGGACGCTCCAGAAGACCAGCCTTAACCATATAAGTTCCTGCCCATTGGACGCGGTTGGAAATTGTTGTCATCTGACCACTTGGCAATCTTTGTTGCCTATCTTCTTCCGATAGATGCAAGTTATCAGATATAAACTCTACTAAATCAGGAACTGAAATTTCTTTTTTTGCTACTACTCTTAGAACTGGCAGCATCAAAGATTGATAGTCTGGAACAGCCATGCATTTTATCCTAAAAATTAACCGCCACGAACGCCACGTTCGCCACGGGATTGAGACAAGACAAATCTTTTGATGCCCTGTTTCAGCAAGGGCACATTAAAATTGAGCAACAACCCCAACTGTATATCCGACAATTTGAGGTATGTCAGAATTTGTGCGTCGTGAACCGGTATCAGTTTCTCGACGCTTTTCAGTTCGACAATAACAGCATTATTGACAACCAGGTCGGCTTTAAACCCACTATCCAGTTTTTTGTTCATAAAATTGATGACAAATGGCTTCTGTCTTTCAACTTTAAATCCCCAATCCGTCAGCAAGTCAGTCATACAGATTTCGTATATGCTTTCAAGAAGCCCCGGCCCCAATTCACGATGAACAATAAACGCAGCATCGAGAATACGTCCCGCGACTGTATCGTTATATTGAGAAGGTTCCTGTATGCTCATAACCCGTGGCGTCCTTGGCGTTCGTGGCGGTTAAATAGCCTTCGTAATTTTATCAATTTCCATCAAGGTTCTCAGCACAGATTCCAGTTCATCCAGCTTCATCATATTCGGTCCGTCGGAGGGTGCATTATCCGGATCCTGATGGGTTTCCATGAAGACCGCTGCAACGCCAATTGCAACAGCCGCCCTTGAGAGCGGCGGAACCATCTTGCGGTCGCCGCCAGTGGCATTCCCTTTCCCGCCCGGTGACTGCACCGAATGTGTCGCATCGAACACAACGGGGTAGCCTGTTTCCGCCATGATCGGCAGCGCGCGCATATCATTGACCAGCGTGTTATAGCCAAACGTCACGCCGCGTTCGCACAACATGATATTGTCGTTACCCGTGCTGGCGATTTTATCAGCAACGTTTTTCATGTCCCAAGGTGCCAGGAACTGACCCTTCTTCACATTGATCGCCTTGCCGGTCTTGCCCGCCGCCAGTAGCAAATCCGTCTGGCGGCACAGGAATGCCGGAATTTGCAATACATCAACCGCTTCCGCTACGGGGGCGCATTGTTCCGGCGCGTGAACATCGGTCACCACCGACACATCGAATTCTTTTCTAATGTCCTGAAAAATCTTCAGCGCCGCATCCAGCCCCATCCCGCGTTCCGCCCTGACCGAAGTGCGATTGGCCTTATCAAAAGACGTCTTGTAGATGAACGGAATGCCCAGCTTGGTCGTCAACTCTTTCAGAGCGCCACACATCATGAAGGCATGATCGCGACTTTCAAGGACGCAAGGGCCTGCCAGCAGCGTAAAGGGAAGATTATTGGCAATCCGGATATTGCCGAGCGATATCGTTTTCATGCCCGGTAATATAGGGCCGATAGTCCCAAAAATGAAGCGTCATCTATGGAAAAATGACCCTTAATCAGGGCTGGATATTCTCAAAGGCGAACGGATTAAGAGCCAGCCTGACCACGCCTAATGCTCCTAAACGCTTCTCCAGCTGACCATCAGCCATCAAAGCCTCAGTCCAGTGAGCTACCAGACCATTGGCCATCTTGCCACTAATCCATTTTGGGCCCCACAGGTCGGGCTTGCCCAACCCCAACTCCTGAAACAGGGCCGTGACCTTATCCGCCGTATCGCGGTCTGTGACATGAAGCGTGTAATCGTAAACTGACATGTCGCCACCTATCCCTGTTTTTTAAGGAGAGTAGCAACAACTTGACAATATGTTAAATTAAACCATGCGGCTTTGGTTGATCGCAGCATCGATAAAGCTGACGAACAGCGGATGCGGATCAAACGGCTTGGATTTCAGTTCCGGGTGGAATTGAACGCCAATAAACCATGGATGATCTTCGTATTCAACGATCTCCGGCAGGATGCCATCAGGCGACATGCCCGAGAAACGCAGGCCATGTTGTTCCAGGCGATCCTTGTAATTGGTATTCACTTCATAGCGGTGGCGGTGGCGTTCGCTGATTTCTGTAGCCCCGTAAATCGCCTCAGCCTTGCTGCCCCTTTTCAGAACCGCCTTATAGGCCCCAAGACGCATGGTGCCCCCCAGATCGCCATCGGCGGAACGCTCCTCCTTCGCATTGCCTTTGACCCATTCGGTCATCAGCCCGACAATCGGATCCTTGCACACCCCGAACTCTGTCGAACTGGCGCCTTCCAGAAGAAGCAGGTTGCGGGCGGCCTCAACGACAGCCAGTTGCATGCCAAAGCAAATCCCGAAATACGGGACTTTCCTTTCACGAGCAAACTGCGCGGCCTTGATCTTGCCAAGCGCCCCCCGCTCGCCGAAGCCGCCCGGCACCAAAATACCATGGATGTTATGCAGGTAATCGGAAGGGTTTTCCTGCTCGAATGTCGTCGATTCAATAAAGCGCAGATTGACCTTTACATTGTTCGCTATGCCACCATGCACAAGCGCCTCATTCAACGATTTATAGCTGTCCGTCAAGTTGGTGTATTTGCCAACGACGGCGATATCGACCGAACCTTCCGGCTCCTTCACGCGGTGAACGATATCGTTCCAGACCTTCAAGTCGGGGCGTTTAGGCTCCTTGATGCCAAAACAATCCAGAACCTGCACATCAAGACCCTCACGATGATAGGTCAACGGCACTTCATAGATGGTCGAAACGTCAAGCGCCGGTATTACCTTGTCTTCATCTATGTTGCAGAACAACCCGATCTTGCGCAATTCTTCCTGCTCGATCGGACGGTCGGAGCGGCACAGCAGAATACGCGGGCGGATTCCCACGCTCATTAACTCTTTAACTGAGTGCTGGGTCGGTTTGGTTTTCAGTTCTCCTGCCGCCGGAATGTACGGCAACAGCGTGACATGAATGAACAGCGAACGCTCGTCACCCATTTCATTACCGAACTGGCGAATGGCCTCAAGAAACGGCAGTCCTTCGATATCGCCCACGGTGCCGCCAACCTCCACCAGCACGAAATCGGCGGAACCGTCTTTCTCGCGGATAAAATTTTTAATCTCGTCGGTGATATGCGGAATAACCTGCACGGTTGCGCCCAGATAATCGCCGCGACGTTCGCGCTGCAGGACGTTCAGGTAGATGCGGCCTGTGGTGATGTTGTCGCTCTTTTGCGCCGGGCGGCCAGTAAAACGTTCATAATGCCCCAGGTCAAGATCGGTTTCCGCGCCATCGTCCGTCACGAACACTTCGCCATGCTGGAACGGACTCATGGTGCCGGGGTCGACGTTGAGGTAAGGATCCATTTTGCAGAGGCGGGTTGTATATCCCCTTGCCTGAAGCAAAGCACCTAGAGCCGCGGAGGCGAGGCCTTTTCCTAAAGAGGAAACCACGCCGCCCGTGATGAATACAAACCTTGTCATACCAGTAATTTACTCCGCTACAGGAACCGAGGGCGTTTCCGCCTTGTCGGCCTCTCCTTTGGCTTCTTCCGCGGGAGCCGCCTCCTGTGAAACGGTCATCTTTTCGAGGTGATCGGATATGCTTTTAGGGCTGTTATGGCCCGACATCACGCCCAATGTCAGGCTGGTCATAAAAAATAATGCCGCGCAAATCCCTGTTGCCCGTGTCAGAACGCTGGCTGTCGACTGCGGGCTTGCCAATCCCCCCAGACCGCCGCCACCAATACCCAGCCCCCCCCCTTCGGAACGCTGGATCAGCACCAGACCGATAATCGACACGGCCAAGATCAGGTGGATCACAAGAATCACGTGAATCATTACAAAACTCTCTTAATTCCAATTACTTGACGCCTCTGGCAATCGCCAGAAACTGATCTGCTTTCAAACTGGCACCGCCTACAAGCGCCCCGTCGACATTCTCAGTCGACATCAGGACTTCGGCATTGTCGGGCTTGACGGAACCGCCGTACAGAATACGCATATTGCCGCCCTCTGCAAGCTGTTCCTTCAGATGCCGCCTGATAAAACTGTGCATGGCTTTGACGTCTTCCGGGCTGGCGGTTTTTCCCGTGCCGATTGCCCAAACCGGCTCATAAGCAATGACAGTATTCCCGGCTGTCGCCGTTGGGGGCACCGCCCGCGCCAGTTGCTCGCCGACCACTTCTTCCTGGCATCCCTCAGCGCGCTGAACCTCTGTTTCACCTACGCAGATGATAGCTGTCAAGTTTTTTTCATAACATAAAGCCGCCTTAGCAGCCACCTGCCCATCCGTTTCACCGTGATACTGGCGACGTTCGGAATGCCCCAATATGACATAATCACACTCCACGTCCACCAGCATATTCACAGAGATATCCCCCGTGTACGCACCCTCTCTGTTCAAGGCGCAATCCTGAGCCCCGAGAGCAACCCCAACAGGCAATTGCTGGCGAACAGCCAGCAAGTGGACAAAAGGAGGGCAAACAGCAAAATCGCAAGCTTCAAGGAGAGCAGGCTCTTTCTCCAAACCTTCGCCCAAAGCCACCGCCAGGCCTGCGGCCGAAGCCAGTGTACCGTTCATTTTCCAGTTACCGGCAATCAGTTTCTTGCGTGTTTTCGTCATGATGGCGCCGTTGTACCCCGACAGGGGACACTTTGCAATCCTCTGTTGCTCAGAGTATGGCTGCGCCGTATAGTCCTACGGTTAAAAATTTACGAGGTTTTCCCCATGCTGAATGCGATGCGCTCCGGCGCGCACTCAAAAATCGTCAAATTCGTTATCTTCAGCTTTCTGTTATTGGCTGTAGCCGGGATGGCAATGATGGATGTCGGCGGCTTTTTCCGCGGCGGAGTCCAGAGCACGACAGTTGCCGCCGTCGCCGGACAGAAAATACATATCAGCGAGTTTGACCGCACCGTGCGCCGCGCTCTCGGCCAGCAAGCCATGCTGGAACCCAAAATGGCCTATCAGTTAGGCCTGATCGACCAATATCTGAATTCCCAGATTTCCGGCATTCTTTTGCAAAAAGACGCCCGTGAGCACGGCATCGTCATTAATGACGAGATGATAGCCAAACAAGTTGCGAATCTCGTTGCCCCCTATGCGCGCAACGGCGTCAGCACCAAAGACGCGTTCCAACGCATTCTGATGACGCAAAACCTCACTGAAGGCGAGTTCGTTGCAATGCTGCGAAGCGAAATAAGCACCAATATCATGCGCTCCAGCCTGCAATCCGTTTCCGGCATTGTCTCGGACGCTGAAGTAAAAGACCTCTATCAGCAAAGAAATGAAGAACGCACGATCAAGCTCGTCACCCTCCCCCACAGCACTGTCAAAGGCGTTGAAAAACCCACTGACGAAGTCCTCAAACCCTTCTATCAGTCAGGGCAGGAAAAATACGCCATTCCCGAAACAAGAACGTTTACGTTGGGCCTACTGACATCTGAGATAGCGCAAAAGAGCCTCGATATCTCCGATGAAGAGTTGAAACAGATATATGATGACCGTATCGACGAGTACACAGAGAAAGAAAAGCGGCTCTTGCAGCAGGCCATTTTCACAGCGGAATCCGCCGCCCGGGACGCCATTGAAAAAATTAAATCCGGCACATCTCTCAAAGAGGCTGCCAAGGATTCCTATATTGGAGAAGAGTCTTTTGAAGAGGCCGGTCTGATCGCAGAAATCGCCGAATCTGCGTTTGCTTTGGGCAAGGACGAGGTCAGCGAGCCTATTCAGACATCGCTCGGCTGGCATGTCATTGTCCTGAAAGACGTCATTGCTCCTAAAGTTAAAGAGTTTGAGAGCGTCAAGACGAGCATTCGCAAAGAATTGATTGAGGAGAAAACCGACACCCTTTTGGTTGAAACCGCCAATATGCTTGACGATACCCTCGCGGGCGGCGAGACCCTGGCTGATGCGGCAAAAGATTTTCACATTGAACTCAAGAAAATTGGCCCGGTACGCGCCGATGGCTCAACCCCTGACAATAAAGAAGGACTGAAGGAATACGAAAAAGTGCGGGCAGGCATTCTTGAAGCTGCCTTTTCCCTTGAAAGCGGAGAAACGTCTTCTGTGCAGGAGCTCTCCGATGGCAGCTACGCCGTTGTGCTAGTGGAGAATGTGACGCCAAAAACCTACAAGCCCTTTGATGACGTCAAGGCCGATCTGGCCAAAACCTGGATTGCCGATCAGGAAGATGTCTTGAACCGCCGCCGCGCAACTGAAGCCCTTCAAGCTTTGAATGCCAAAACCTCGACCCTTGAAGATATCGCCAGGCAGAACGGCGCGGTCATCAAAAACATAACCGTCAACAACAGCCTGGCCGCTGAAGAACCCATGACTGAACCTCTGAAAAAATTGCTGTTCAGCAACGATAAAGAAACCTACCAGCTTTCGCCGGGCAAGGACTCCTATATCCTGGCCATTGTCACGGATGTGAAAATGCCCGACCCGGCCAAAGCGAAGAAAGAAGATATTGATGCCTTGAAAAGCACGGCCGGAAAGGGAACGCAGGACGAGGTTTTTCTCGTCTACTTCAATGAGCTGCGCAAGAAGCACGGCGTCAAGATCGACCGCAAGCTTCTCGATATGACTTACGCCGGGAGCGAGGAAGCGCAATTCTAGCCATGACTCAGCCCGCCGCCCTTGAAGGGTTTAAAAATAATTTTGATGGGGGGTTGACGCAACTGGTATGGCGCTGGGTTCCGGCGGATCTCGAAACCCCTGTTTCTGCCTACCTGAAGCTGACCCGTTACGAACCTTACGCCTTGCTGCTCGAGTCCGTCGAGGGAGGAAGCGTGCTCGGTCGTTATTCGGCCATCGGCTTGCAACCCGATCTTTTCTGGCGCTGCCATAACGGCATCCCGGAAATCAGCACGGATAGCGAAAACTGGGATCGCATCTCCGAAAACGCCATCGAGCATTTCAAGCAACTGATCGAAGGATCGCGTCTTGATGTCACCGGGGATATCCCGCCGATGGCATCCTCAGGAATGTTCGGTTATTTTGGTTACGACATGGTGCGTCTGGTCGAAGACATTCCCAACAAAAACCCCGACCCTATCGATATTCCGCAAGCGCTCATGATGCGGCCGACGGTTATGATCATATTCGATAACGTCAAGCAAATGGCCTGTATAGCCACGCCGGTGCGCATCACCGCCGAAAACACATCCATTCCCGCTGAGGAAATCTATCAAGAAGCCATAGCAAGGATAGAAGACACCCTTTCAGCCCTGCGCATGCCGCTCCCGGATATTTCGTGCGAAAGCCAGATAAACCCGCCGCTTGATGTTTCGTCGAATACCACGCCTGCCCGCTTCCAGCAGGCTGTCGAAAAGGCCAAAGAATATATTCGTGCCGGCGATATTTTTCAGGTCGTTCCTTCGCAGCGTTTTTCGGTGCCGTTTGATCTGCCATCCATCGAGCTTTACCGCGCCTTAAGGCGTCTCAACCCCTCGCCATTCCTGTTTCATATACAAACGGCTGAATTTTCACTGGTGGGCTCCAGCCCTGAAATTCTGGTGCGCGTCCGTAACGGCGAGGTCACCATCCGCCCGATTGCGGGAACTCGTCGCCGCGGCGGCGACTTGGCGGAGGACAAGTCTCTGGCAGAAGAGTTGCTGGCCGACCCCAAAGAGCGTGCCGAGCACCTGATGCTTCTGGATCTGGGCCGAAACGATGTGGGCCGCGTTTCCGACATCGGCAGCGTAAAAGTCACCGAGCAATTTATTGTCGAATATTATTCCCATGTCATGCACATCGTCTCGAACGTCACAGGTACGCTTAGGGCCGATACGCACTCTTTGGATGCATTGTTCGCGGGATTTCCGGCAGGCACCGTGACAGGCGCCCCAAAAATCAGGGCGATGGAAATCATCGACGAACTGGAACCCGAGAAGCGATCCTTCTATGGCGGCTGCGTTGGCTATTTCGACGGTAACGGCAATGTTGACACCTGTATCACCTTGCGTACCGGCCTTATCAAGAACGGCGTGCTTTACGTGCAAGCCGGAGCGGGCGTGGTCGCAGACAGCGATGCCCTGAGCGAATATCAGGAGACGGTCAATAAGGCGCAGGCCCTGATACAGGCGGCTGAAGAGGCCCTACAAAACCATAATCGATAGGCCGGTTGCTTGCGACAGGCCGGCCCTCTACGCTGCCCGCATTCCCGGCCGCCGGTTCATGAATCCTGACTAAGGCGCTCACAGGCACCAATTGCAGGCCTTTTCCTGCCAGAGTCGGCAGCCATGTCCGCAGGGCATCCATCGTGTTATCCTTGGGATGGCCAATAGCAATCGCAAAGCCTTTACGCCGCGCCACTTTTTCCAATTCCTCCAATGCCGCCATGACGCTGGCGCTATCTTCATAGTGATCCAGAAAGATATCGCGCTCGGCATACGGCAATCCCACGGCAGCGGCAGTACTCGCCGCCACCGAGTCAGGAGATGTTCGCGAATCCACGAACAGAATCCCATGTCTGCGCGCTACATCCATGACCAGCGCCATCGCCGCCGGATCGCGCGTCAGCTTGCTGCCCATGTGATTGTTGAACCCGACATATCCGGAAAAAGCCGACAAATTGGTTTCCGTCATAGCCGTCAATTCGGCAGGGGTCATAGAGGATTTTAAAACGGTTGACCCAGGATCTACCGTTAGGCTGTCAGGCTCCATCGGCATGTGCACCAGCATTTCATGACCCGTGGCGCGCCCCTCATCCACCAATCCCTGAATTTGCGGTGCATAGGGCAGCCATGCAAATGTAATCGGCGCAGGCAAGGTCAAGGCGACCTGCGTCCGTCGGCGATCCATCCCCATATCGTCGATAATAATAGCTATCCTGGCTGCGGATAATGGCGCAACTTCAACCTTGGCGGCATTTTCCTTCCATTGAGCTGCTTTCGGAGTAGTTTCAGCTATGGCTGGCGCTGCCTCATACTCAGGCAGCAAGAGGCGCCTGGGCTCTGTTTCCATACTCTCAGGCAGCGGCGGCAACGGCGGCAAACTCACCTGCCCCATACGAGCCGTCGGCGCGGCGGAAATGCGTCCTTCATAGTAAGCCCGGCTTTCCTGCAATCGCGCCATTTCAACGGCGGCTTCGGGCGAAACCGCCTGCGTCATCTCGGTCGCACGAAAAGCCAGCGCGCAAACAAACAGCGCGGCCAGCAAGAACAGGCCGATCACCGCCGGCTTCAGGATCATCGGAGTTTTATTATTCTTCATATTGACAGGTTAGCGCTTTACCATAGTACAGGCAAATGACTCTTGCCATGTTATCCCCACTCGTTCATATAAGGGGCATGTTGGTTCTGATTGATAATTATGACAGCTTTACCTTCAACCTGGTTCAATATCTGGGCGACCTGGGGGCGGAAACACAAGTCCATCGCAACGATGCCCTGACCGTCGAGGAAGTGTTGAAACTGGAGCCGGACGGGATCGTCATTTCCCCTGGCCCAAGCGACCCCGACCATGCCGGGATATGCCTGCGCCTGATCGACTCCGCCGCAGAACATGATATTCCCCTGCTCGGCGTCTGCCTCGGGCATCAGGCCATTGGCCAGGCCTTTGGCGGCAAGGTCGTGCGCGCCCCTCAGCCGATGCACGGTAAAATTTCCCAAATTTCGCACACGGATAAAAGCCTGTTTGCCGGGTTGCCGGCATCCTATCCCGTAACGCGTTATCACTCGCTGATCGTCGAACGCGACAGTCTGCCCGACACGCTGGAAATCACTGCCGAAACCGGCGACGGCCTGATCATGGGGCTGATGCACAAAACCAGGCCAATCCACGGAGTGCAGTTCCATCCGGAAAGCATCGCCACATCGCATGGCCACGACTTGATGCGTAATTTTGTGAAACTGACAAAATGAGTCTGTCTCTCGAAAAGCTGCGCGTGGGTGTAGACCTGAGCGAGTCTGAAATGATAGCCGCCATGACCGCTATCATGGACGGCGGCTGCGCCGAAGAGGATATAATCGCTTTCCTGACATACCTGACAAAAAAAGGGGAAACGGTGGATGAAATCACCGGGGCGGCCCGCGTCATGCGCGAAAAAGCCGCCACGATCAAAGCCCCGCCCGACGCGATCGACTGCTGTGGCACAGGCGGCGACGGCAGCGGCACTTATAACATCTCAACCGCTGTGGCGCTGGTGGTGGCGGCCTGCGGCGTACCCGTGGCCAAACACGGCAATCGTGCCGCCAGTTCCAAATCGGGGGCTGCCGACGTGCTTGAGGCGCTGGGAGTTAACCTTGATGTTTCTCATGACAAGCTGGAAGACGCCCTGAACCGCTTTCACTTTGCTTTTCTCATGGCCCCGCGCCACCACAGTGCAATGAAACATGTCGTACCTATCCGCAAGAAACTGGGTTTCCGCACCATCTTTAATCTGCTGGGCCCGCTTTCGAACCCGGCAGGAACCAGGCGTCAATTATTGGGTGTGTTCGATGAAAAGTGGCTGACGCCGATGGCCAGAACCCTGGATCGCCTCGGCACAGAAAAGGCGTGGGTCGTCCACGGCCAGGACGGCCTTGATGAAATCACCGTGACAGGAAAAACCCGTATTGCCAGGCTTGAACGAAACCATGTCGAGGAAAAAAACATTACACCGCAGCTCTTCGGCCTTGACTATTCTTCGACACCGTCACTGATGGGCGGCGACGCTAAATATAATGCCGATGCCTTGAAACGCTTGCTGGGCGGCGAAATCTTCGCCTATCGCAATATTGTGCTGGCGAACGCCGCTGCGGCCCTGCTGATCGCCGATATAACCGCCAATCCGCATGAAGCCTCACATATCGCTGCCGAAGCCCTCGACAGCGGCAGGGCAAGGAAATTGCTGGCCGACTATATCGAGTTCACGAGGATGGCATGAGCGTTCTGCAAAAAATTTGCGACGATAAGCGCGAACACGTCGCCACCTGTAAAGGCAAATTGCCGCAGGCCGCGCTGGAAGGGCGGATCAAAACAGCCCCGCCCGTGCGCGGCTTTATCAAGGGTCTGCGTGCCCAAAATCCCGGTTTGATTGCCGAGATCAAAAAGGCCTCACCCAGCGTCGGGGTTATCCGCGAAGATTTTAATCCCGCAGAGCTTGCTAAAGCATACAAGGCGGGCGGTGCCGCGTGCCTCTCCATCCTGACAGACGAACCCTACTTCCAGGGTAAAACAGAATACCTTCTGCAAGGCCGCGCTGCATGCGACCTGCCCGTCCTGCGCAAGGATTTTATCGTCGATCCCTATCAGGTTTATGAAACCCGTGCGATGGGCGCCGACTGTATGCTCATCATTATGGCCGCTATTGAAGACACGCTGGTGAAAGACCTTTATGACCTCGCTACAGAACTTAAACTCGACACCCTGTTCGAAGTTCATGACCGCGAAGAACTTGACCGCGCATTAAAACTCAATCCAGGAATGGTCGGCGTCAACAACCGCAACCTGAAAACATTGAAAGTCGACATCGACACCGCCCTTGAGATCGCATCCGCCTTGCCTGCCGATCTCCTGCGCGTGGCCGAAAGCGGCATCCATGGGAATGACGATCTTAAACGCCTGCAAACCGCCGGTTTTACAGCCTTCCTCGTTGGGGAAAGCCTGATGCGCCAACCAAACGTCACAGCCGCTACCAAAGCCCTTCTTGGAATTTCATAATACGCTTCAGGAACAAATAGGAACAAATGGTGGAAATTCTGAGAGAATCAAGTTAGAATCAGAACAAATAGAATACAAAAAGCAGGAGAATGCCCCTAATATGCTGACACGCAAACAGAAAGACCTGTTGTTGTTTATTCACGAGCGCATGCAACAAGGCGATGTCGCCCCCTCGTTTGAAGAAATGAAGGAGGCGCTGGGCCTCAAATCCAAATCCGGCATTCACCGCCTGATCAGCGCGCTGGTCGAACGTGGTTATCTTGAACGTCTGCCACATCGTGCCCGCGCGCTTGAGGTGCGCAAACTGCCCGAAGGCTACAGCCCTGCGGCCAACGATACCACAACTGCCGCCAGCGTCAGCCGCAATATCCGTGCTGTGCAGAACATGGCAGAGGCGGCTTCCACCGTCGAAATCGTCCCCCTCTATGGCAAAATCGCCGCCGGTACGCCCATTGAGGCCCTAAGGGATGAAACCGCCTCTATCGAAATCCCCCCCTCAATGCTCGGTCGCGGTGAACATTACGCGCTTACCATCGCTGGAGACTCCATGATCAACGCCGGAATCAACGACGGCGATACGGTCATCATCCAGAAGTGCGATACCGCTGAAAACGGTGCCATTGTCGTGGCGTTGGTCGACGATCACGAGGCCACGCTGAAACGCATTCGGCGTTCAGGAAACAAAATCATCCTTGAGCCTGAGAACGACCAATACGAGCCTCGCGTACTTGAACCCGGGCGCGTCAAGGTGCAAGGGCGTCTGGTCAGCCTGATGCGGACTTATCATTGACCCGTAAGCCCCTTCACCCGGCCCGCTACCGCCTCGCCATCGCGGCCATCAGCTTTATATTGTTGTTGCTATCGGGGCAAACGGCTTGGGCTGAACCATCCGGCCATCAAAAACGCAGCCTCACTATACAGGGACAGGAACGCGCCTACTACCTCTACGCGCCCTCGTCGCTAAAAGAAAACGCCTTCCAATACCCATTGATCATCGCGCTGCACGGCGGCGGCAGCAGCCCTGAAAGACTGATTGATGCTACGCAATTCTCAACCAGGGCCCGCGAAGACGACATGATCGTAGCCTATCCTGTGGGCACCGGAGACAGCGACACACGGCGCTATTGGAATGCCAGAGCCTGCTGCAGTAGCGCGCAAGAGAACCTTGCCGCAGATGAAGAATTTATCGAAGCCCTGCTGACTGAACTCGTGCAAACCCTGCCCGTTGACCGGAAGCGCATCTATATAGCCGGGTTCTCCAACGGTGGCATGCTGGCTTACAGGCTGGCCAGCCGCCTGGGCGATCGTCTCGCCGCTGTGGGGGTTGTCGCGGGCGCGATGTTCGACGACCAGCCCCGGCCTATCGCCCCCGTTTCAATTATCATGTTTCACGGTTTGGCTGATAATGTCGTACCGGCAAAAGGCGGGATCGGCAAAAAAAGTGGCATGAAATCCGAAGTCGAAGCGCCCTTCAAACCCATAAGCGATATCCATCAATTCTGGCTGCAGGAAAACAAATGCCAGACCCCTCCGGAAGAAAATGAATCCGGAAACATTACAACATTGGCCAGCCACCATTGCGCGGGGAACGTTTCCGTTGTGCTGAACACGATCCGCAATTGCGGCCATAACTGGCCCGGCGCCAGTCAGGGAATATATTCCGAACTTGATGACGGCTCTTTCTATCTGGGGTTTTCAGCTACGGCTGCAATGCTCAGCTTTTTTGACAAACACCCGCGCGAAGAATAACCGCCATCGTAACCCATCAGCGGCTGTTCGAGATCGTCCATGGCCTATGGCCCCGCCTTTCGCCGACAGACTGGATCGTCTCTTCATTCAGCCAGATCGCATGAACCCCGTTCTTCCAGACATCGAACCGGTCAATCGTTGTTTTTGCCATGCATGGACGAACCCTGACCGGATCATCGGCCAGCACAATATCCGCCCAGCGGCATTCTTCTCCATGTGCGGCTGAATGAAAGGCAAAGGATATTTTTTTATCCTTCAACGTCAACCGGCAGGCCCATTCATCACAGGCCGCAGCCGGATGGCTGAGCAAGATTTCAGGTATCTCGCCGCCGCGCCCCAGCACGCGCATCCACGATTCCGCGACGAATTTTTCCGCCTTCACCGTCGACATATAGACTTTGCCCTCGGGATCTTTCACAGCCATCAGCTTGCCGGATGCGCTTATTAAAAGGTCGGGCGGCGATGCTATCAAAACTGTAATAATCCCGGCTATAACCGGGACAACACTCAAAAGGCGCCCCCACCCTTGCAGTAAACAAAGAAAAATCCATCCCGCTGAAAAACATAATAACGCGGATAGAGGCCACGCATACGGCATCGATACAGCATGCGGCAAATTTGCCACAAAATGGGAAATACCGATCATGCCGCTAATCCCTTGTCCCATAGCCCACAGGGCAGGAGCCTCCCATCCCAGCGGCATCAGCAAATAGCCCAGAAGCATCGCCGGCATGATTACAAACGATGTCAGCGGTACAGCCAGTAAATTGGCCAGCAGACCATAGTTGGCGAATTGCTGGAAATGATAAATACTGAAAGGCGCCGTCGCGATGCTGGCGATCACTGTCGTAACGCAAATCCCGGCCAGATATATCAACCCCCGGCGGAACCATCCGCAACGCCTGTATACGGCCACCCACTGATCGCGTGTGGCTTCATAAAACGCCACCAGCCCCATGACCGCAGCGAACGACATCTGAAAACTGGGGCCCACCACGGCTTCCGGAACAGTAGCAAGAATAATAAGGGCCGCAATCGCCACCACGCGCAACGACACGGGAATCCGGTCAAGCATCACCGCCAGAAGCACCAGCCCGGTCATAATCACTGACCGCACTGTTGGCACCGTAGCCCCGACCAATCCCGTATACAAAACCGTAAACAGCAGCGCCCCAATCGCCGCATATTTCTTGATGGGGTGATAAACAGCAAAGGTCGGGAAACAAGCCATCGCCAGCCGCAGGGTGAAGAAAATCACTCCGGCAATCATGCTTATATGAAGCCCGGAAATGGAGATGATATGCACCAGCCCTGAATTGCGCATGTCATCCATGTCCGCGGCGGCAATCGCGGTACGCTCACCCGTCATCAAGGCATTCGCGATACCGGCTTCGCGCAGCGGTATCACCCGGGCAATACGCCCAATGATATGTTGCCGCAAGCTTTCAAGCCACAGCGATGCTCCCGCTGCCGCTCTTCCTATTACCACCGGCTCGCGATAACTGAATCCGAAAGCGCCCATCTGCCGGAAATAGGCCATACGCTGAAAGTCATATGCCCCGGGCGCTACGGGTGCAGACGGCGGATTCAACTCCGCCAGCACGCTGATCCTGTCGCCGGGCCGCAAACCCTCCAGCGGCATTCTGCGCACCTTGATTCTGATCGTGTGCGGCGTATCTGCCGGGGCTATATCTTCAACCGCCAGATCCCTCAGCAGCAGCCGCACACCTTCCCCTGCTTCGAGAGTTTCGAGCGCGGCAATCCTGCCAACGACATCCACCGGGCCCATAGGCTTCTCCAATATCGGTGCGCTGACCAGCATGGTGCGCGCCTTGGCGACGGCAACCCCTGCCGACAGCAAAAATCCCGATATGGCCATCAAAGCCAACATATAGAAAACTCCATTCTGCAGACGTCGCGGCCATAGCCCAAAGAGTAAAGCCGCCAGCAACAACGGCGCAGACAGGCAAAGCCATGAAGGCGGTTCCGTCCGTAGCGAGAAATAAAGGGATATCCCAACCCCCAGCAGGACGGGTGAGAACAAGAAAAGGCGCTCCTTCTGCGCGAAGACAGCCGCCAGCAACCGCGCTTTACCATCAGTACCCTGACTGGCCCGCACGCCCGCATAATGCTGAATTTCCCCCTCCCGGGCCATTCGGCGGCAAGCTCCCTGTTGCGTTTATTCTGAAAAGTCTTACACTCTCCCGCAGCAAAAAACAAAGGCTTTAAAAATGACGGTTGTAACCAGAATCCCACCTTCCCCCACAGGTTTAATGCACATCGGCACGGCCCGCACCGCGCTTTATAACTGGCTGTTCGCACAGCATTACAAAGGGCAGATGCAATTCCGTATTGAAGATACCGACCGCGCCCGTTACGCCCCCGAATTCGTGGAGTCGATCAAGGACGGCCTGACATGGCTGGGCCTGACATGGGATGGCCCGATCCTCTCGCAATTCGAACGCCGCGACCGCCATGCCGAAGTGGCTCATGAAATGCTGAAGGCCGGCAAAGCTTATTACTGCTATTGCTCGCCTGAGGAGCTTGAAACCATGCGCGAAAAGGCCAAGGCCGAAGGGTCACTGGCAATGTATGACCGGCGCTGGCGCGACAGTACAGCTACGCCGCCTGCAGGCGTGAAACCCGTTATCCGCATCAAAGCCCCTATAGGCGGGGCCAGCGTTGTGAATGACCGCGTGCAAGGCGAGGTCACCGTCAACAACGAGCAACTTGACGACTTCATAATCCTGCGCTCTGACGGAACGCCAACCTACATGCTGGCCGTTGTCGTTGACGATCATGATATGGGCGTCACGCACGTCATTCGCGGCGACGATCACCTGAACAACACGTTCCGTCAGAATATCATATACGAAGCGATGGACTGGAACATCCCTGTTTACGCCCACCTGCCGCTCATCCTCGGCCCCGATGGAGCAAAACTCTCCAAGCGCCACGGCGCGACCGCCGTGGCCGAATACGCCAACATGGGTTACCTGCCTGAAGCGATGCGCAATTACCTGCTCCGTCTGGGATGGAGCCATGGCGACGATGAAATCATCTCCACCGAGCAAGCCATAGAGTGGTTCGACCTCGACCATGTTCATCGTTCGCCTGCTCGTTTCGACTTCGCCAAGCTTGAGAACGTGAACGCCCATTATATGAAAGAAGCCGACAATCGGCGCCTGGTCGATCTGGTCGTTCCGTTTATTGAAAAGAAAGGCATCAAAGTTGACCATCTGGGCAGGCAACGCCTGCTGGCTGGAATGGATGAACTCAAAAATCGCGCCAAAACTTTGCTGCAGATGGCCGACGAGGGTGCCTTTTACTGTAAATCTGTGCCATTGGATTTTGATGAAAAAGCCAAAGCCAATCTCGATCCCGCCGTTCTCAAGGCGCTGGCCGAGAAATTCAACCAACTTGAGAGCTTTACGCCAGAATCCATTGAACTGACTTGCAAAGAGATAGCCAACGATCTGCAAGGCGGCAAGCTCGGCAAGGTGGCCATGCCGCTCCGCGCAGCCCTGACAGGAACCACTGTTTCACCCTCAGTCTTTCACGCGGCGGTAATCTTGGGAAAAGACGAAGTTCTGAGGCGCCTATCCTGTATTTCTTGACATAATAACAATAAATCTGGAATCCTCCCTGCAGGATCTCACAGCAGGGAACGTTTATGAATACACGTCTTTACGGACTGCGCAATTATCTTGGAATTGCAGCGCACTACAGCGGCATGGCAGGGATGTCCGCCCTTTCCTTTGCCTTGGGAAACCCTTGGGTCATCGGCGGCATTGCTTTCTTTTCCACCGGCTATTTCTGGGCCAGCCTCAAAAATAGCAAGGATGTGATGGAAAACACCCTGCAGCCCCACCCCGATATTCATGAACTCTCGCCCCGGCTGGGTAAAATCGCCCGGGAGCTTTACCAAGCCTCTGGCCTGAAGGCGGATCAGTATCCGATTTACGATTTCAAGGCCAAGCCGGTGACAGACCAGGACACAGAAGAACAGGCAAAAATCAAGAAGCAAATTAACAAGGCCTTGCGCGCTTCAAGCCTCATGCCGAATGCGTCGGCTCTTCACCTTGGCAAACCCGTGATCATGATTTCAGAGCCGTTACTGGCGCTCCTGAACGACGACGAAGAGAAAGCTGTGCTGGCTCATGAATTCGCCCACGCCGCTGCCCGCCACCAGCATGTGAATGTACCACTCACCGTATTGAGCACCATCACAAAATTAACAAACCGCATGACAGTGCTTCTGGGCATGCTCGCAGGCGGATTCTGGACATTTGTCGGCGGCCTTGCGACCGGAATTGCCGCGGGCGCATGGGTTAGAAGCCTTCATCCTCAAAAAGAACTCAGCGGCAAGGAAGGCGATCAACTAACCCTGCATGAACGCCGCCTGAAAGGCCTCATGAGCCGCAATATTAGCGCCGCCTCCTCTTTAGCCGGCGTAGGTTATTTTAGTTGGGTTAACCCTGCGTTTGCACCGCTATGGGCCGTGGCGGTGACTATCAATACAGGGATCAAGGCCGCCCTCGGCGGGTTAAGCCGTTCCCTTGAGTATCAAGCCGATAAAGGAGCTGTAAAACTAGGCGCCAACCCGCTGGCGCTGATCACAGCCTTAAGAAAGCTTGACACCCTCCAAGTCCGCTCGATTGAAAAAGCCTATGGCGGAAAGGAAAACGTGCCCCAACCAGACTTCATTGATCGGGCTTGGAAACGGGCAATCTCAACCCATCCGGCGACGGAAAGCCGGATCGGCCGCCTGACGGCGATTGCCCGGCAGCAAGGTTATGGCGATAACGAAATCCTCAAGGCTGCACAGGGGCCGCTTGACCTTTCGCCGACAGCCTATATCCCCTATGAAACCATTCATAAGATGGCGACGAGGCTGATGCCTGCCCCGGCAGCATAATCACATCATTCTGACAAATAAATCATCCACGGATTTTTAACTTTCCGGGGAGTACAATCCGGTTCACGGTTTGATCTTGCTGCATGGCAGGATTATATTTTCTCTAGTGAATCACTCCTGCCCTAAAGGTTTTCAACATGTCCAATCCCGCCGCCAAGCCTTCCGAAGTCCCTGGTGCCACATTCACCCTGACCGATGATGAAACAGGGAAGAGCTGGAAACTCCCGATTCTTGAAGGTTCGACGGGCCCCAAGACCATAGACGTGCGCAAGCTGTATGATGAAACCGGCATGTTCACATTCGATCCCAGCTATACCTCGACCGCCAGTTGCAAATCGCGCATTACCTACATTGACGGTGATAAAGGCGTGCTGATGCACCGCGGTTACAAGATCGAAGAACTGGCCGCGCATAGCACCTTCCTCGAAGTAGCTTACGCTCTGCTTTACGGCGATTTGCCTAACGTAGTGCAATATCAGGAGTTCGTGCACAACATTACTTATCACACGATGGTGCACGAGCAATTGCATTTCTTCTACCGCGGATTCCGCCGCGACGCCCACCCGATGGCCGTGATGTGCGGCGTTGTGGCTGCGCTGGCCGCCTTCTATCATGACTCTCTGGACATCTGGGATCCGGCGCAACGTGAAATATCCGCGCACCGACTGATCGCCAAGCTGCCCACTCTGGCAGCCATGTCTTATAAATACTCGATTGGCCAGCCCTTCATGTATCCACGCAACGACCTCAGCTTCGCTGAAAACTTCCTTTATATGTGCTTTGGCGTTCCGGCTGAACCCTACCGCGTCAATCCTGTGCTGGCACGCGCTATGGATAAGATTTTTATTCTCCATGCCGACCATGAGCAGAATGCCTCCACTTCCACGGTACGCATCGCCGGCTCTTCGCAAGCCAACCCCTTCGCCTGCATCGCCGCCGGTATCGCCTCTCTGTGGGGCCCGGCCCATGGCGGCGCCAATCAGGCCGTGATCGAAATGCTTGAACAAATTGGCCATAAAGACAACATCCCTGAGTTTCTGCGCAAGGTGAAGGAAAAGCAGGACAATACCCGCCTGATGGGATTCGGTCACCGCGTCTACAGGAATTACGATCCACGCGCCAAGGTGATGAAAGCCGAGTGCGACGCAGTCCTGAAGGAACTGAATATCAACGATCCTCATCTTGAATTGGCGATGGAGCTGGAGCGTATCGCCCTCAGCGATCCGTACTTCATCGAGCGCAAGCTGTTCCCCAACGTCGATTTCTACTCAGGCATCATCCTCAAGGCTATGGGCTTTCCGACCAGCATGTTTACAGTGCTGTTCGCTGTCGCCCGCACAGTAGGGTGGATCTCGCAGTGGAAAGAAATGATCGAAGAACCCTCACTGAAGATTGGCCGCCCCCGCCAGCTCTACACCGGAGCGACAGAGCGCGCCTTCGTCCCTATCGATAAACGCAAGTGATCGCTTCTTATAGCCGCTTAAGCCGCTAAAGATTGAATGAACGCCGCCGCCTGTTGCGATGGCGTTCCCCCATGGTTGCCTTGAATCAGATGCATGGCGGAACGGAACCCCTCTTTCTGGTACGTGACAGCGTTATAATCGCGCAGATACAATCCCGCTGCCTTGGCCAGGTTTTCGGGTCGACAATCTTTCTGGATGAACTCCGGTACCAGCGGATAATTCAGCAGGATATTAACCAGATGCGCATACTTGGCCGTGATTTTCGGCCGTACCAACGCGTGAGTCAGTGGGTTCATGCGGTAGGCAATCACATGAGGCACACCCGCCACAGCCAGTTCAAGACCCACCGTACCCGACGTTGCGATCGCCGAGTCCATGGCGGAAAAGGCATGAAATTTATGCAATGGATCATTAACCACGGTGACGCCGCAAGGTATTTCCTGCAACAGGTTGCGCGCCAGCTTTTCAACGTGCGCCAAAGTGACGCTGACAATATGCAGGTCGGGAATCTCGCGAGCCAGTATCAAAGCAGCCTCGCGTATAACCGGCCCTATGCGATTGAGTTCGCCTACGCGGCTGCCAAACAACAGGCCCAGTACCTTTTTATTGGCAGGGATGCCATAATGAAGCCTGACTCCTGAAGGATCTGTATGATCCCAACCAGCCTCAAGGACAGAATGGCCGACAAATTCAGCCCTCATCCCTTCGCGGGTGAAGTATCCCGGTTCGAACGGCAGCAGGCATAAAATCCCGTCATAAAGAGCGGCAACTTTCTTGGCACGCTCGGCCCGCCACGCCCACACCGTAGGGGCCACATAATGAACCATCTTACCCTTGTATCCCGCCTCGCGCAGACCTTTCGCCACACGGAAGGAAAAATCGGGAGAGTCTATCGTGATAACCAATCCCGGATTTTTTTTTATCACGTCATCAACCGTCTGGCGGATACGGGAAAGGATCAACGGCAGGCGCGGCAACACTTCCGCCACACCCATCACGGACAAATCTTCCATCGGAAAGAGGCTTTTTAAGCCATGCCCCTTCATCGCCGATCCACCGACACCATAAAAACCGGCACGCTGACCGCCACTCTGCTGCAAGGCCTGCATTAACCGTGCGCCCAACATATCGCCGGAAGCCTCGCCCGCAATCAGGTAATAGGACGGATCACAACTCATCAGATACCTCATCAGGCTTGATCGCCACCACAAATATCCTGTGTTTGTTGGCAAGTTCAGCGACATCTTCCGGCTCGACGATCAGACTACGTCCAGCCTCCAGCACGATGCCGATCAATCCCGCTTCGGCGCACAATCGTATAGTTTCCGGCCCGACCGTCGGCAGATCAAGGGTTTCGTCTTGCCCGGGCTTGGCCAGCTTGACCAAAACTCCGGAATTTCCCTTTTTACGGTATGCCCCACAGCGACGAATTAATTCATCCGTGCCTTCGGTGGCCTCGATTCCCAGAACAACGCCGTCCTGCACGATAGTCGACTGCCCAACGTCCATCGCCCCCAAAGCCCGCAACACTTCAATGCCACGGCGAATATCCGGCCAATCGTGGCGCGCAGGCTTATACCGTCCAAGAGCCCCCTCGGACGCCAACAGGTCATGAGCGAATTTCTGCACGCCATGAATGCGGAACCCTTCCCGCTCCAGTTCACCTTTCATAGCTTTCAGAAGACCGTCATCACCCAAAGCGCGCAAACTCACCTTGGCAAAAAAGCGCGCTGTCCGCAAATCCGGCTTCAAATCCATCAATGTCGGGCGCTTGATCGCACCGATCATAACCAGATCGCGTATATCATGGGCTTTTAAGGTGTTGATGATCGTTCCGGCAGCGCCAATGCGGGTATTCATAAATTGCCGGTCTTTATACAGGCCTTTGTCCGTCTGCCCCTCGAACCCGACCACAAAAACGTCAATCCCGGCATGATCGCAAGCGGCCAGCAAGCGTGCAGGCAACCTCCCCGTCCCGGCGATCACGCCGAGGCGTTCTATCCCCGTTTCAGTTTTCAGGCTGCTTTTTTCGGTGGCTGACATAACGGGAACCGTGTCTTCTCGCGGGCAAAACGAACGATGTCCATGATGATCTCATTGGCAGAAAAATCGCTTTCCACGCTCTCTATGCGTTGCTCCAAAGTTCCTTCATCGCCGAACATCTGATTGAAAGCCCTTTGCAGCAGACGAATTTGCTCCTTGTCGAAACCGCGGCGCTCAAGCCCGACCAGATTAAGTCCGGCAAGAAAGGCGCGCTCGCCCTTTACGCGTCCGAATGGAATAACATCATTCTCGACACCAGACATGCCGCCGATCACCGCGTGCGAACCGATCCGCACGAACTGATGCACGGCCGATAGACCGCCTATCAAAACGTAATCGCCCACATTTACATGCCCCGCCAACGTGGCGTTATTGGCCATGATCACATTATTTCCCACGCGGCAATCGTGAGCGATATGGCAAGACATCATAAACAGGCCGCTATCACCGACAACCGTTTCCATGCCGCCGCCTTCCGTTCCCGGATTCATGGTGACATGCTCGCGGATGGTATTGTTCTTCCCGATAATCAGCCGCGAAGGCTCACCATGGTATTTTAAATCCTGCGGTGGGTGTCCAAGCGAAGAGAAGGGATAAACTGTTGTTCCCTCGCCCACGTGGGTATGACCATCGATGCAGACATGGGAAATCAACCGGACATTATCGCCCAGCTCCACATGCTCGCCGATCACGCAATAAGGGCCTATACGAACGTTGCCCCCTAGCCTGGCCCCGGGGGAGATAATCGCTGTTGGATGAATCGCATCTGTCATAATGAAGTTATAGCCTTAGCAAACATCTTGTAAAAATCACGGTTTATTGCGCGTTGTTACAAAAACGCCCTAGGCGTCAAGGATCATGGCGCTGAACTCGGCCTCGGCGCACAATGTATCGCCGACCATCGCCTCCCCCTTGAATTTCCAGACCGTTTTACGATTCTGGATTTTCGTGACATGGATATGAAGCTGGTCGCCAGGAGTTACCGGTTTGCGGAATTTGGCGCCCTCGATGCTCATGAAATAAACCAGCTTGCCTTCAGCCTCCTTGCCCAGCGTATGCACGACCAGAATAGCCGACGTCTGGGCCATGGCCTCAACGATCAACACGCCAGGCATCACGGGGAATTTGGGAAAATGGCCCTGAAAATGGGGTTCGTTGATCGTAACGTTTTTCAGCCCCACGGCCTTCTCGCCCGGAGTGAATTCGAGCAAGCGGTCAACCAGCAAAATCGGGTAGCGATGCGGAATCATCTCCATGATCCGGTTCACGTCGATAAAGGGCACTTTGCTCATCTTTCGCTCCTTTAGCCTTTTTTGGTCGCACGGTTCAGATAGGCGATATGCCTGAAAAACTGTTTGATCGGCATTGAGGGATAACCCATCTGCTCCTCGCCTGGCGCCACATCGCGCAAAACTCCGCTCTTGGCGGCGATCCTTGCGCCCTTGCCAATACGCAAATGCCCGGCAATGCCCGTCTGTCCGCCTAAAACAACAAAGTCTTCAAGAACGGTGCTGCCGGAAATGCCGCACTGGCTAACGATTACGCATCCTCGCCCGATTTTCACATTGTGTCCGATCTGAACCAGGTTATCCATCCATGTGCCCTGCCCAATCACCGTATCAGGGCCGGAGCCGCGATCGATCGTACACCCTGCGCCAATCTCGACGCTATCCTCAATGATCACCCGGCCGAGCTGCGGCACTTTCACATGGCCGCGCGGGTCGATTGCAAAGCCAAAACCATCCTGCCCGATGCAAGCGCCAGGATAAACCCGTACATGATCTCCCATCAGAGTATGCGAGATGACCGTATTCGCCCCGATACGACAGTCCCGGCCTATTTTGACGTTCGCGCCGATCACGGCATTCGGCTCTATCCAGCTTCCCTCACCGACCTCAACGCCTGCGCCGATTACAACCCCCTCAGAAATTACGCAACCCGATGCAATCGAGGCCAGAGGATGAATATGCGCCCCGGCCGCAATATAGGCCTCAGGAAACGTATCGGGATAGAACGCCTGCGCCACAAGCGCATAGGTCTTATAAGGAGATTTTGTAACAATCGTAGCCATGCCTTCGGGAGCCAAAGAAGCCATTTCTTCGGAAACGATGCACGCCCCTGCCTTCGTCGCCGCGAAGGCGTCACGGTATTTGGGGTTGTCAAGAAAAGAGACATGCTCCGGCCCGGCCTTATCCAGCGGCGCAACATCCTCAATCATCCGCCCAGAATCAGAACCGGAGCCTAACGCGGCTCCGGCGATTTGCGCTAAGTCTGCGACCGATTTTGCCGCTGCGCGCTTAAAAAAACGGCTGTCAGGCATATCGGTTAATTGGTGCTGACTTTCAGCTTCACGTCCTTAAGATTGGCATTTACAGCCTCGAAAACAGGCTGAGTCAGATCCATTTCCTTGGATCCGATAACCACATTCGCCTTGGTCAGAACCAGTTCGATTCCTTTTTCGGCCGCAATTTTTTCGGTTTCCTTGACAATTGCCTCGCTCAGGGCGCGGAAGGCTTCAACCTTGGCCTTTTCCAGACCTTGACGACGCTTTTGGTAGAGGGCTTGCGTATCGGAGAGTTTTTTCTCGAACTCTGTGCGCTTCTTTTTAAACTCTTCCTCGCTTACTTTATCAGCCTTGGCTTTTCCCAAAGCAGCCTCCATGTCCTTGAGCTCTCGCTCAAATTTGGAAAATTCAGTCTGAAAAGCTTCGCTTTTTTCCTTGATCTGCTTTTGCAGGCTTTTAGCAGCCTCGGACTCGGACATGATGTAGTTAACGTCAACCACCCCGATATCCGGAGCTTCGGCGCGGACCGCGACAGGGGTGGCCATCAAAGCCAGAAACACAACGGCAGAGACAAACAGATGCTTCATTCTTTCAATCCTCAATCGTAAGAAAAATATTAGAAACGTGTACCGAAACTGAAACGGAAGACCTCCTCGCGGTCAAAATCTTCTTTTACATACGGGACGGCGACATCGGCTCGGACTGGGCCCATGGGCGAACGCCACGATACACCCAGCCCGGCCGTAGCGCGCAAGCTACTTTCATCAAGAATGGTGGGATCCGTTTCGTCAAGATGCCATAACGAGCCGAAATCGGTAAAACCATGGCCCAGCACGCCCATTTCCTCAGGCAGCCCGACCGGGAAAGACATCTCGACCGAGCCGCGATAGAAATAATTTCCACCCAGAGAGTCGTCTGTCGCCGGATCGCGCGGGCCGACACCGGCACGCTCGAAACCGCGAAGGCTGGAACCGCCAAGGAAGAAACGCTCGTTGATTTCAACGTCTTCTGAAAGGCCGCCGATCACACCGGTTTCGCCCAGCACATTAAGAATCCATCGATCAGCCAACGGATAAAAATAAGAGGCTCCGATCTGCGCCGAGAGATAACTGGCGTCGCCGCCCAGCCCGGCCCATTCAGTATCAAGCCATGCGTTCATGCCATTGGTCGGGAACAGAATGCTGTCTCGCGTATCATAAGTCAGGCGCTGCGAAATAGCCGACGTCACGCGCTCACCCTCCTGATCACGGATAAAGCGCGAAGCGTCAGTGTCAACATTATTGATGTCATTCATCTCATAGCCATAGCGCAAGGACTGACGCCAATGCTCGGACAACGGGTAACCGACACGTAAGGCGCCGCCCGTGCGACGCTGATCGTACGAGCTTTCGTCTTGCAAATCGCGTGTGATATGAAAGAGATCGATACCGGCAGACAGGTCACGATCCAGAAAGTATGGTTCCGTGAATGAAAAATCGAACTCAGTGCGCTCTCCGGCGACTGTAGCCGCCAACGTCACATCCTGGCCCTTGCCAAGGAAGTTGCGCTCACGGATGCGAAAGTCGGCCAGCGGGCCGTCAGCGGTCGAAAATCCGGCCCCCACAGAAAGTTCCCCTGTGGATTTTTCCTGCACGTTGACGTTGACCACAGTTTTATCGGGCGCAGAACCCTGGGACTGGCTTACCTCAACTGCTTCAAAGAAACCGAGATCCTTGATGGCCTGCTCGGACTTGGCCAACTTTGTCTTATTGAACGGATCGCCTTCGACCAAAGAGAATTCTCGGCGTATGACCTTATCGAGGGTGCGGACATTGCCGCCGACATCGATACGCTCAACATAAACCGGGGTCGTTTCCGTGATATTGAAAGTAATGCTGACTGTCGTATTTTCTCGGTTCCTCACCGTATCCGGACGCACGTTCACAAACAGGAACTGATGAGACTCCAAGGCCTTGGTAATATTATCGACAGTATCTTCGACAAGGCCTGCATCATACCATTCACCTTCCTTGAAAGCGACTTCAGGCACCAGAACGTTGGCGTCAAAATTGTGCAGCATTGAAGATATCTTCACATCGCCGACGCGGTAACGCTGGCCCTCCTCAATCATAAAAGTCACGTAAAACTCGTCACGATCCTTGGAGAGTTCGGCTGCCGAAGACACCACACGAAAATCCGCATAACCTTGCGACAGGTAAAAACGGCGCAACATCTCTTCATCGTATTTGATGCGATCAGGATCATAACGGTCGTCGGTAGCCAGAAAACGATACCAACGGTCTTCCTTGGTGCTGATTTCGCTTCTGAGCTTGTCGTCATCGTAAGCCTGATTGCCTACAAACCGAATGCCTTTGATAACCGTAACTTCGCCTTCAGTGACTTCAAAAACCAGATCGACTCGGTTTTGGTCGAGCTTGATGATTTTAGGCTCAATATTGACCGAGAAACGGCCATTGCGCTGATAAACCTGGTACAGGCGGTTAACGTCGGATTGCACCTTGTTACGGGTCAGAACCTGCCGCGGGCGCAATTGCACCTCAGCCAGCAACTCCTCGTCCTCAATCTTGTCGTTACCTTCAAAGGCGACCTGATTGATGACAGGATTTTCTGCCAGAGTCACTTCCAGGACGTTACCCTTCTGGCGCAATACCACATCGGCGAAAAGCCCCGTGCCAAACAGGCTTTTCAGCGCACGATCAAGGGTTTCCTCGGTCATGTTGTCGCCGACACGCACATCCATATAAGTTAAAACCGTTTCCGGCTCGATACGTTCCGTACCCAGCACGCGTATCTCATTGATCCGCTGGCCGGTGGCTTGCTGGTACCCTTGCTGGGCATAAACCGGGGCTGTCACAACGGTTATCGCCGGGACCAGAAGAAGCCCTGTCATAAGAGCCGGTAAAAAGCGCATGATCTTTTTCATATTCCGATTATGGTTAAGGCAGAGAAAATTAGCCCAGAAGAAGGGTGTATGCAAACAGATAATAGACTATTCAGGCGTTTAGAGAAACAACTGAAGTAGGTCATTAAGGTTAGCAAATACCATGATTCCGGCTAGGAAAGCCAGCCCCAACCGGAAGGCATATTCCTGAATTTGTTCAGAAATCGGCGATCCTTTAAGCGCCTCAATGCTATAAAACAGCAAATGCCCCCCATCCAGCATGGGGATCGGAAACAAGTTGATCAGGCCAAGATTTATGGAAAGCAGAGCCGTAAAAGTTATCAAGGCAATCAGCCCGGCTCTGGCCATGTCCCCGGCAATAGCCCCGATGCGGATAATCCCACCCAGTTCCCGCGCGCTTCTGTCGCCTGTAAACATCTGCCCGATCGCGTTCAATGTATCGATAACGATATTCTTGGTTTCATCAATTGAAACCATCAGAGCCTGCATGGGCGCCAGTTGAAAGAAAAACTCCTCGTCGCTTTTGGATATAACCAGGTGGTTGTAGTTAATATCCCCTTCCTTGCTGAGCCCTGCGTTATTCGCGGCCAGCGGGGTAACCAGGAATTCCTCTATCTTCTCACTCCGGTCAACCGTCAGAACCAGAGGTCTGTCCATGGACACAGCCAGCTTGTCTCTTACGGCTTCAGGAGTTTCATACCCGACTCCATCAATTTCCGTAATTTTCGTCACGTCAATCCCGTTGCCCGGGCTGACAACACCCAGAAATCCGCGCGAATTTGAAAAACCGAAGCGATCTTCTTCAGTAACGCGCTCAGGACGCACCATAATATTTATGATCTGGCCATCGCGCTTTACAACAAAGGCCTTTTCGCTATCAAGCCCCAAAGCAATATTGCGGCGCACTTCTTCAAAACGGCGGATAGGGCGCCCGTCAATGGAAAGGATTTCGTCATGGGGCTGGAACCCTGCTTTATGCGCCGCAGACTCTTTTATGACCGCGGCCACCATCGCCGGTGTCGAAGGCTGGCCGTAAAACATATACAGGCCCCACAGAACCAGAATGGCGAACAGGAAGTTAATCCCCGGCCCGGCAAAAACAATAGCAGAGCGCTTAGCCACATGTTGCGCATAAAACGCAACTTTCCGCTCTTCGAGCGTATGCGGGCGTGTGTGGCCGTCTTCTGTCACCTCCGACGAATGCCCCGCGCTAGCAGGATCGACATCCCCGAACATCTTCACGTAACCACCAAGCGGGATAAGCGAGAATTTCCAGCGCGTGCCATGACGGTCTGTAAACCCGAACAGCTCCTTGCCAAAGCCGATGGAAAAACTTTCAATCTTTACACCGCACAGTTTGGCCACATAATAATGTCCGAATTCATGAACAAAAACGAGGACGCTTAAGACCAGTACGAACGTACCGCCGTAAACCCACGTACTGTTTGCAAACTGGTGAAGCGTGTCAAAAACCTGCATATCTTATGAATGCCCCGCGCGTTTAAGGGATGTAAAAGAATTAATATAGGATTCGCATAGTCGGCGCACAGTGTGATCCAAAAGCAATATATCTTCAAGGCTTTGCAAGGCGCCCCCCTGCTGATTCTGCTCCAATGCCTCGCTGACAACCCTGTAAATATCCGTAAAACCTATCTTTTCCTGCAAGAAAGCCGCAACCGCCACCTCATTCGCCGCGTTGAAAGCCACGCAAGCGGACTGCCCGCCTCGCAGGCAGCCATAAGCCAACGGCAAAAGCGGGAATTTTTCGTGGTCGGGCGCTGAAAAATCGAGTTGCCGCAATCGCCCGATATCCAGCCGCGCCCCTGATGTCTGCATGCGGCGCGGCCAGGCCAGAGCATAGGCGATAGGTGTCTTCATATCTGGCGCCCCCAGCTGCGCCAGAAACGACCCGTCGGCATACTCCACCATGGAGTGGATCACGGATTGCGGATGAACCAGCACCTCGATTTTCTCAGGCGGCATGGAGAAGAGGTAATGCGCTTCTATAACCTCCAGCGCCTTGTTCATCATGCTGGCGCTATCGATCGAGATTTTCGCCCCCATCGACCAGTTGGGGTGAGCTACCGCCTGCGCCGGAGTTGCCCGCGCGATCTGCTCTTTTGCCCATGTGCGAAAAGGCCCGCCCGAAGCCGTCAGAACCAGACGCTCGACTGCCGACCGGTTATCGGGTTCGAATACCTGAAAGATGGCGTTATGCTCGCTATCGACTGGAAGCAGCGTCGTTCCCTTCTCATGGGCCAGCGCGATGACCAACGGCCCCGCTGCAACCAAAGGCTCCTTGTTGGCGATAGCGACGGCGCAGCCCTGATTGATTGCCGCCAGCAACGGCTCCAGGCCGGCCATGCCGACAATCGCGGCCATCACCCAGTCTGCCGGTTCAGCGCCCGCATCAATGACGGCCTGCCGCCCCGCAGCCACTTCAATTCCCGTTCCCGCTAATAACTCCGACAAGAATGGGCGCAGCGACTCATCTCCAATAACCGCTTTGCGAGCCTTCGTTTTGCGCGCCTGCTCCGCCAGAAGCTCGGCGTTCTTTTGCGCCGTCAGAACCTGTACAGCAAAATTTTCTGGGCTCGACAGGATAAGGTCTACCGTGCTGCGCCCCACCGACCCGGTAGAACCAAGAACACTCACTGTCTTCATGGCAGGCACACCATATAGATCAGCAAAAATATCGGCGCGACCAGCAACAAGGCATCAATACGGTCAAGCAACCCGCCATGACCGGGGATGATATGGCCTGTATCCTTGAGATGCGCGCGCCGCTTGAAAAATGAAATAAACAAATCGCCAAACTGGCCGATCACACCCAGCACCGCCCCCACCAATAGCACACCCCACCACGCCCGGTCGGGCGGGAACCCCGTCTCAGTATTGATCAGGGGAGCAAAGCGCGGCGATATCTGAAGCAAAATCTCCAGCATCAAGGCGCAAGACAATACAGAGCCGGCCAAACCCGCCCATGTTTTCTTGGGGCTTAATACCGGGCACATCTTAGGGCCGCCGACAAATTTTCCGGCAAAATACGCCCCTGTATCGCTGGCCCACACACACAGCACAACCGTAAGCGCCAGCCACGCCCCGGCTTCAAATCCAAAACGCAGCCAGACATAAGAAGAATAACTCACGCACAGGTAAACAACGCCCAGCAGCAACACCGCCATCGCATGCGGCCCGGTCTTGGAAAAACCGTACCATTCGTAAAGCGCCACCAAGGATGATAAAACCATCAGGCCGATAAACCAGAATCCGCCGGCGACAATGATCGTCACCATCAACGGCGCCAGCACCAGACCGGAAATCGCCCGAACCGCCAAACCTGAAAAGCGACTATCCGGTGCCGGAGTGTTCATGAAGACGTCTCAGCCCTCAACCCGCCAAAGCGGCGGTCGCGCCGCGCGAACTCGGAGACGGCCTGCTCCAGATCGACCCGGGAGAAATCCGGCCACAAAGTCGGGGTAAATATGAATTCCGAATAAGCGCACTGCCACAACAGAAAATTGCTGATACGTTGTTCGCCACTGCTGCGGATAATGATTTCGGGGTCAGGAACATTCGCCGTCCATAGCATCCCGGGAAGGTATTCCTCTGCCGAATTAAAGTCTGGCGGGATGCCCTTTTCCAGGCAAAGCGCCGCATATCCGGCCGCCGCCCGCAAAATCTCGTTGCGCCCGCCGTAATTCAACGCCATCTGCACAGTAATAGCCGTATTGTCCGCAGTCAGACGCTCGGCGTTCTCGATCAACTCGATGATCTCGCGATCAAACGCGTTACGGTCGCCAATCACCTTCAGGCAGATATTGTGGCGGTGCAGTTCGGCTGTCTCGGCACGCAAATACATGCGCAACAGGCGCATCAACTCAGACACTTCTTCAACCGGCCGGCTCCAGTTCTCGGACGAGAAGCCGAACAAGGTCAGATAGCGTATGCCCATATCGGCGGCAGCCTCGACAACGCGCTTGACCGCATCCACTCCCTGACGGTGGCCCATAGTGCGGGGCAAACCGCGCGCCTGCGCCCACCGGCCGTTTCCGTCCATGATAATCGCGATATGCTGTACAGATTGACTCAAAACCGCCCCGCCTTCGGAAAAGGACTTAAACCGTCATAATATCTTTTTCTTTATCCTTCAGCATTGTGTCAATTTTCTGAATGATCCCATCGGTCAGCTTCTGGATCTCGTCGCCATGGCGCTTGTTTTCATCTTCCGGCATGCCCTCGCTCTTCAGTTTCTTGAGCGTGTCCATTCCGTCGCGGCGAATGTTTCGCACCGCAACACGCGCTTGTTCGGCATATTTGCTCGCAACCTTGCTCAATTCGGCGCGGCGCTCCTGGTTCAGTTCCGGAATCGGCACACGGATCACAGCTCCCTCGCCAATCGGGTTGAGGCCCAAACCCGAGTCACGAATAGCTTTCTCAACCGTTTTGGCCTGCGAAGCGTCCCATACCTGTACGTTGAGCAAACGCGGCTCGGGGGCCGTAATCGTGGCCAGTTGGTTGAGCGGCATGCGCGAACCATAGACCTCGACCGTCACAGGCTCCAGCATGGAAGAAGCCGCACGGCCAGTACGCAAGCCGGCAAACTCCTCTTTCAGGTTGTTGATGGCGCCTTCCATGCGCTGACGCAGTTCATTGATGTTAAATGTCATGGTTTTCCCCTGATACGTTTATTCGTCACAGACAATCGTGTAGTTGCCTTTCCCCTGCACAACCTGCGCGAAGCTACCCGGCTGCTTGATCGAGAAGACGACAATCGGAATGCTGTTTTCACGCGCGAGCGATATGGCGGTGGCATCCATCACTTTCAAATCCTTGGTCAGCACATCCATGTAAGATAGCTGGCCGTATTTTTGCGCGCTCTTATCCTTGACCGGATCGGCGGTATAGACGCCATCGACTTTAGTTCCCTTGAACAATGCATCGCAATTCATCTCCGAAGCCCGCAACGCGGCGGGCGTATCGGTTGTAAAGAACGGATTGCCGGAACCGGCGGCAAAAATCACCACGCGGCCCTTTTCAAGATGGCGCAAAGCGCGGCGACGCAGGAACGGTTCGCATACGGCATCCATCGGGATCGCGGACTGCACACGCGTCGGCACCTCTATCTTTTCCAGCGCAGACTGGAGCGCCAGCGCGTTCATCACCGTGCCCAGCATCCCCATATAATCTGCGGTTACGCGCTCGATACCGTTGGAAGCGCCGGAAACGCCGCGGAAAATATTGCCCGCTCCCACGACGATACATACCTCGACACCCAGCTTGACGGCTTCCTTTACATCGGCGGCGATCCGCTCGATGGTGTTGGGGTCGATCCCGTACTCCTGATCGCCCATCAGGACTTCACCCGACATTTTCAGGAGGACGCGTTTGAATTTCAGTGCCGGGTTCGCCATGGGAGCCATGTCCTTTTTGAGCGCTTCAGAAGATTTCATAATATTTATTCCTACTTCCTGTCGTCCCGGCGCAAGCCAGGATCTTATGACCGCCATGAACAGGTTCCGGCTTTCGCCGAAATGACAAAACGGACACCATGTAATAACAGCCGCCCTGCTGAAAAAGCAATGCGGCTGCTATCAGAAACGGATTTTGTCCAGATCAGCCGTTAACGACGGCGGCCACTTCCGCAGCAAAATCGGCAACTTCTTTTTCAATGCCTTCACCCAACTGAAAGCGGGTGTAAGCGCTTAGCGCTACAGGGGCGCCAACATCCTTGGCGGCATTTTCCAAAACTTTTGAGATTTTGGTTTCGCCATCCATTACAAATACTTGATCAAGAAGACAAATTTCTTCATAAAATTTACGCATACGGCCTTCGAGCATTTTCTCGATAATGTCCGCCGGCTTACCACTGGCCTTGGCTGTTTCACGTATCACGTTCTTCTCACGCTCGATCGCTTCCGGCGTCACATCGGCACTGGCCAGAAACTGCGGATTGGCAGCCGCCACATGCATAGCGATCTGCTTGCCCAAAACCTCCAGCTTGGCCTTGTCGCCCGCGGACTCCAGCGCTACCAGAACGCCGATTTTGCCCAGGCCCGGGTTGATTGCGTTATGAACATAACCCACAACCACGCCATTTTTCACTTCCAGAACCTTCGTACGGCGCAGACTCATGTTTTCGCCGATGGTCGCAATCAGATTGGTCAGTTTTTCCTGAACGGTTTTACCAGCTTCATAGGCAGTGTCCGCCAGGGCGGCAATATCGCTTTTTGCCTCCAGCGCCAATTCAGCCGCCTTGGTAACAAAGCTCTGGAACTGGTCGTTACGGGCCACAAAATCGGTTTCAGCGTTCACTTCAACCACGGCAGCCTTGTTGCCGGCAATCGCAATCGCGACCAGACCTTCGGCCGCTGTGCGGCTTGACTTCTTCGCCGCCGTTGCCAAACCCTTCTTGCGCAGCCAGTCAACCGCCGCCTCCATATCGCCGCCGACTTCGATCAGCGCCTTTTTGGCGTCCATCATCCCCGCACCGGTTTTCTCGCGCAGATCCTTAACCATAGAAGCAGTAATTTCTGCCATGGGTTTATTCCTTTTTCTTAAAGTTAAACATTAACCAGCAGTCGCCTGCTTTTTGACTTCAATCTCTTCTTCAGCGACATGAACCGTCGGCAGTTTTTCTACCGGATTCTTGGCTGCGCCGAGATCCTTGCCGGACTTGCTCATCTCAGCCTGCAACCCGGCCAGAACGGCATTGGCAAACAGGTCGCAATACAACTCGATCGCGCGCAAAGCGTCATCGTTGCCCGGGAAGGGGAACGCAATGCCTGCCGGATCGCAGTTGGAGTCAATGACCGCAAACACCGGGATACCCAGCGTGTTAGCTTCCTGAATGGCGATTTTTTCCTTGTTGGTATCAATGATGAAAATCGCGTCCGGACGACCGCCCATTTCCTTGATACCGCCGATGGATTTTTCGAGCTTTTCATGCTCGCGCTTCATCATCAACTGTTCTTTTTTGGTATATCCTGAAACATCGCCAGCCAGAATGGTTTCCAGTTCGCGCAAACGGTTAATCGATGTGGTGATGGTTTTCCAGTTGGTCAACATGCCGCCAAGCCAGCGATGGTTCACATAGTACTGGCCGGATTTCTTTGCAGCTTCCGCCACCTTTTCCTGTGCGGCGCGTTTGGTACCGACGAACAGTACACGGCCGCCGTTAGCGGTGATTTCCTGAATGGATTTCAGGGCACGATCCAGCATCGGAACTGTTTGTTGCAGATCGAGAATATGAACGCCGTTACGAACGCCGAAGATATACGGCTTCATTTTGGGGTTCCAGCGACGTGTATGGTGGCCGAAGTGAACGCCCGCTTCAAGCAACTGGCGCATGGTGAAATCAGACATGTTTTTTCCTTTTCCGGTTATGCCTCTGCGGATAGCATCTTGTTGATATTCTTATGAATTTCAGCAAAACACCGGAGGGCGGACATCCACCCGTCTCCGCATGTGAATTTAACAAGTTGGCGTGGTTTTACAGGGGTTTCCCGCAGATTTCAAGGAAATTCTAGGCCCAGCAGGCCCTATGCCCGAACCGTACGCAGTTCGTTTATTGTACTGCACAATATGTTAATGAAAGCCTTGCCCGGCCCTACCCCATTCTAAAGGTCAAGGTTTCAGAGTCATACTCGAACGCCGCACGGAATTATGGTGCTGGCGGGTCTTTATCGCCTGATAACCGCTGACAAACGTATCCCTGGGGAAACGGGCCGCATGACGCCCCTGAATCTCGTGGAAATAAGCCTTCTGCCCGTCACGAACTCTGGGCGGTTCAACGCTGTGAAGTGTAAGGAACATCCGCGGCTCAACGCGCCTGAACGCTCCCAAACCAAAGGCCAGCATCAATAAACCCGAGCGAAATGACATGATTTTCCCCCTTATGCGTACCTTCGAAAATGCGTAAGGCACGCTAGCCTCGATAGTCATAATTCGCAAGCTTTTCCTGAAAATCGCCTTATTCCGGCTTGATAGACGGATGGCGGCGCGCACGCCGTTTTTCCGGCAGCACGGCTGGCGCCACAACATTATCATTCGCACCGGGCGCCATCCAGCGATAGGCTGATGGCGGCACGGGCTGCCCACCGAACGAAAATGCCGCCTCCGGAGCCTCTGGTGGGTTAAAGTATGCCCAGGAACGCGGATTGACACGGTCGAACTCAAGTAGGTAAATCTCCTCCCGCGATGGATCGGGGGATTCATGGGCCAGAAAGGCATTGTTGACCTTTTCCCACATATCGAAACCGCTGGCAAAACCGCAACGGCGCGCCTGCGTATCGCTGATCTCTCCGCTGCTCACCTTGTCGTAGAGCTGCCCCACAGTCAGACGCGTCACCCGCGCCAAATTCTTTGACTCATAAATATGGCCGGTGTCCTTCTCTTCGATACCATCCAGCTTGGCGCACATCGGCGCTCCCATCTCGCGAAAACGTATCGCCTTGCCTTCCTCAAGCTTCTGCTGCGAATACATGACCGGCAGCACAAGCCCGGTAAAAGGCTTGCGCGCATCGAAGTGCGCAAGACGCGGCGAAACCAGGCCATCGAAAAACGACTGCGGCACCTTGATCGTCTGGATACCGGCGTCCACGGCGCCAGGACGGGAGTTCGCGATTGGCAAGAGGCGCTGCACGATCAGGACGTGCCGGTTCTCCTCATCCGGAAATTTAAGGCCGCTGTCATCCTCGTAGGCGCGGCGCGCTTGTTCGAGGTAAGTATCCAACCCTTTGCCCGCGGCAGGAAGTTTGCGCAAACTGACAGGCCCGCCATAATAAACGCGCCCGGTCAACTCACCGCGAAAAATCACAGGCGCGCCCTTTTCTATTTTCTTCTTCTGCTCTTCGCTCAGGGTTCCGACCAGCAACGAATACGGCGCATAACGGATATCTTCAAGCGGTTTGCGCAATAGCGAATCAGGCACATTAATCACTGTCACATTCTCTGCCGGGATTTCATGTTCGATCCTGTCATAAGCCACATTTGAATGCGGATCGAAATGCAGCATCTGGCGCTGGGCCTGCGATAGCTGGCTCCCTTCCTTAATATTCGCCAGCCAGGTGCGGAATTGTGCAACGATCCTCTGGCCCTCATCGGTTTTGACGAAGACATCGGCCTCGCCTTTGGCTGACTGCGAGAAATTCCGCGACAAACCCTCAGGCGAGTCAATCTGCGCGTTCACCTCAAGGCGCTTAAGCGTATTCTCGATCACCGGAATGCTTTGCCAGCGCATATCCGCGGGGTCTTCATTCGGGGAACCGTTCAGGTATAGGTTGCGTAACGCCTGATAGCGGGCGCGCCAGACCGGACTCAACTCTGGAAGCTTGCCCATGTCCGCAAACTGGAACAAGGTGGCCGTGATTGAGGGCTCCGAACTCAGACGATAGAACTGAATTCTCCATTCGCCTTTCTCAAATTTGCGCTGCACGATCTGCGGGTGACGGTAATACTGGCGCTTCAAATATTCAGCATCCAACTCGCGCCCCTTGTAATCGACAATCCTGAAATCGCGACTCAGGTTGGCAAACAGGATTCTCCCGCCTTTTGTGTATTTGTAGTCAAACAGTCCATCGCCGTAGCGCGACTCCTTTTTGGCGCGTTCTTTCTCGTCGTCATCCAGAAATCGCTTCATTAAGCCCCAGCGCGCTTCGCGGGCGGCGCCTGCCGAAACCAGCTTGAACCGGTTATTGGAGTCGAAGAACGGTTTGAACACATCGGCGTACGGACAGTCCTTCTTTGTGAAATGGCGGCGGGCACGGATCACCAGATCCTTGAAGTTCTTGAGGTCTTCAGGGTCGTCCGACCAGTCCACAGGATGCGGCTGCAGGGCCAATCGATGCAATATCTCGTCAATTGAATTGTGGTAATTGTATATGTCACGAGCCTTCTCAAAAATCATCTCCGCGTATGACGGCAAGACGCCGCGCTTGGTCATCGGTCGGCCCGCAGTGCTGTATCGCGACGAGTCAGCATCGCTCTTCAGGTAATCCAGATCGCCAAAGCCGCTCCGCGTCGCCTGTTCTTCCATCATCGGGTTGGCCGGATCGACGCGGCGATGAGTTTCCCAGTTCAGAATTTCGGCCGCTTCGCGAATTCGTTCACAGACTTGTGGATTCTCTTTGAGATACTGGAAGCTTTCGAGAATTTGCTCCACGTCCCAGCCATTGCGCCCCGCGCTATTGAGAGCGTCTTGAAACAAATTCACCGAACCGGGCCAGCGGCGGACAGACTCTATGCGGATCAACGCCTCAGGCTTGCGCGCTTGTTCCTTGATCATCTGGACAAAGTCTTCCGCGTTCATCTCTGCCAGCTTTTTGTTGTCATAGCGGTAACTGCGCAGGTTGTAATCAAGCCGTGGCATAATCACGCGACGCAACTGCCCGAGTTGATCGTCAAACCCGAGAAATGCCACGGGATCGGCAGTCGGCTCGTGCGGAAAGGTATTGCGAGGCAGTGCAAAGATGGGGGGATGCGGATTCAGCGGATCGGTGCCCGAAAGCTGGCGGCGCAATTCCTGCTCATCGGATTGCGAATCCATTACCCCGACGATATCGGGCGCGATATCGTCGCAGTAATTGAAAATGGCAAAATCGGCCTTGGCGTCATAGGCCGGGCTGCGGTGAGCGCTGGCGGCGTTATAAACCGTGCCGTCCGGCATCAGCACGCCCTGACGCACGCCGCGCTGCTTGTTTTCCGCACGCGTATTTTCTTCCATCACCTTTTCAAGTTTGGCCGTCGGCACATCAAGGCCTGTGCGCGGATCCTTGCGCTTGCCGATCTTCAAACCATCTTCCCCCTGCGGCCCAAACAGGTGCACCGCCTGCACAACGGAATAAGTATCCGTCGCGTAGTTTTTCGGCTGCTGCTTGTTCGTGATCGTCGCCTTGGAATGGGTAAAAAAGATATTCGCCGGGTGGAACCCCGCCCGTACCAGGTTGGCGCGCAGCCAGTATATATCAGCCCACTTCATGCGATAACCGCGCACACTGATGCGCGGTTCAATCATCTTCCATTTGCTGCCGTCCTTTTCATCAACGTAATAATTATTGCTGATATTCTCATAGTACGGACTGACAGGATCATCTGAAAAACGGTACGCGACGATATTACGATCCGGATGATAACGCACATCATGAACGATCTGCCCGCTATCGTCCTTCAACGGATATTCAATGACCGTCTCAGAAAAACCTTTCTCATAGGTATCGGCGCCGATCCGGCGGATGGTCTTGAATGTGACATCCGTCTCCGGCAGATCAAGATTCATGATCATGCGGGCGGCGCCACTGACACGCTGCGCAATCCGGCCCATGGCCAGACGATGCGGCATGCGGCTGTCTTCATCCAGCTCTTCCGGGCTCGTCCTCGTAACCAAAGATGATTGCGGCGACGGCAAATAGCGGTCAGGACGCTTGACCAGCAACTCCATGGAATCGATGAAATTGCCTGCGATATCACCCACCGCGTCGCCATAGGCGGTAATCTGCGCGAAATCACGTTCCAGCGCGGTCGTTTCCGTATCCAGATGCAGACGGATCAATTCCCCTTTTTGGATCTGCTTCCAAACTTTACGCTTGCGCGCTATGCGTGCCATTGCGACCATGGTCTATGCCACCTCCATATCGGAGCCTTGCACGGCAGCGCTGAACATAGAGCGACTGCGCGGCCTCGCGGCTACCGAAACAGCCATATGGCTTGGGCCTAATTTGCGGTGGCGCACCGATTCACGCTTCCCGGGATTGGAAGCCAGTTCCCAGTCCTGCTTGGCCATGGTCTGGCTGTATATGCCCCCTGCCGTGGTGCGCGCAGCAAGGCCGTCTTCGCGGTTGCCGCCCTCACGGCGCAACAACGTGGTACGCATCCATTCGACGATGCCTCCGTACGATTGCCCGAACTTCAACAATCTGCGTACCAGAATGTAAGACGGGTTAACCTGCGCCACGCATTTGAATTGCTCATCGCGGGTAGAAGCCGCAGCATCGATTTTCATGAATTTAAAATCATCCGGACGTATGCCGGAATGCGGCAGATTGTTCTCGGCCATCGTGGCGCGGAAAATATCATAGGCATCGTAGCTCGGGATATGGTGCGCCTCGTGCAGAGTCGCCGGAATGTCGCGCGCCATCTTCACCAAATCGCGTTTGAAACCATGGCCATGAACGTGAATCGGATGATCGTAAACGCGGATGCTGCCGTGCGCGTCGACATCGTATCTCCACCCGCGCTTTGTCAAATCGGAAATTATCTTCTCTCTGTACTCTTTAGGATTATATATCTTAAATCCGTTCACATAAGCGCCAACCACCGTAATGTTGCGCGCCCGCACCAACTCCTGGATCATGCGCTCCTGCGATTCCTCGTTGCCGACAATGGCCGGCTGCGTCACCACGGCGACATATTGATCCAGATCGATCTTGAACCCTGTCGGGCGTACGCTTTCATCGGCGTCCAAAAGGGAATAGAAATTGATCAGTTTTTGCAATGTGGATTGCTTCTCTTCGCTGTTGCCCTGCGTGCCCGTGACCAAAATCATCAGAGCCGACGGATCGGCGCGAAACCCTTTTGCCATCGCCGATGTTCTGGTAGCGCGCAGCGACGCCTTTTCGCGGCGTTCCATCACAGCCCGCCACATCAGGTAACCGTTTACATCGTTCTCAAAAACAACGGCGCCGTATTTTTGCAGCGACTCGTAAATGTACAGCCTGACGTTGCTTTCGTGATCGCGTTCGTCGGGTCTTAGCCTTTCAACATAATCGGAAATATTCTTTTCATGTAAGGCCGCCAGACGCTTCTCATAGGCCTCATCATCCTCACCGGCGGCGCGTTCAAGCTCGCTATCGGCCAGATACTCGAAATAATCATCCAGCAAATCCTGCGGGATAATTCTATCCTTCTTTTTTTTCTTGCGCTCCTCCAGCGGATCGATCCGGACTGTTCTTAAATCGAGATCCGGCATAACGCCAAATAAATTCATGCTCGCGACACGTGCTTCGGCATTCCCGCCGACACTGGTGACATTACGCTGCGTCTTGTGCGCCAAACTAAGGGCGATAGTGTATTCCGCGTTGTTGGTGCTGATCGGCGCCTGAATAACGCCTTTATCCTTGAACCAGTCGAACACAACCCCCTGCACCGCCTCAACCTCCGCCGGCTCCGGCGAGACGCCGTCATAAGTAATCGCCGTCACATCGTGCATGGCGACAAAAATGTCGCGATCGACTTTCTCCGCGCTCACAGTTTTTCCATGCCGAACCGCCTGTTCCGGCAGCGCCCGCGTCCCCTTTGCAAAAAAGGCCTTGCCTTTTTCCTCCAACCCACGACTGTCGCCATAAACCAGAACCGACCCCTTATAGTGATCGTCGTTATAGCAGCCGGTGACGATATAAGGCGTACACAGCGCCGAATGTTTGATCGCGTTTTCGCAATACTGCACCCACATCCGGGTATTGCCGCCTTCATCACAAACCGGGATCGCGCCGGTTCCCTTGACAACCTCGATCTTGGGACGCAGGCTGCGCGGCACCTGCATAGCGTCAAGGTCTTTTTCCATGAAATACTTGACCCGGTCGGTGGCGTAGACCGTTTTTTCCTTCATCAGGCCCTTTTGCGCATAATAGGCAAAGCCGCCTTTATGGTCATAGTGATCGTGCGTAATCAGGAACGCCTTGATATCCTGCCAGTATTGCAGGTAGTCCGGAACCGCGCCGTCAAAATTGGAATCCGGCCCGCCCGATGCAAACGGGAAATCGATCGCCACACCCACAGTGCTGATGCTGCCATCCTTGCGGGTGCCGCGCGAAAGAGCCAAGCCGGCGATCCCGATCTGGTCGCCGAATTGTTCAATCTTCTTCTCAAAACCACACCCATGCAAGGAGCCATACAGCAACTCTCCGCCTGTTTCCTCAAGCGAGGGCGGCGCGCTGAAAGGCGTCACGAGATCGGACAGGTTGTGTTTATAAATGTAATCCATGAACTGCGGATATTTCCAGTCAGCAAAATCACGGTTGGCGCTCTGGGCGAATCCAATCAGGTTCAGAACCGTTGCAGTATCGGTAACGTCGATTTTCTGGCCGAGGAACCGCGCAGACGTCAGGGTAAAGCTCTCCGTCCCGCTACGAGTGAATTCGAGCTTCAGCAAGTCAGGCAGACTCTTCGGATCAACGCCCGGTGGCACGTCCTCCGGATGCAAAAACATTTCCATCGTCACCTTGCCAGCGCCGTCCTTCAATCTGACGCCCGCCTCATAGCCGACACCGGATTGAGGATCGGTTGACGACACAACGCGGCTGCTGGAAAAATTCTTGCTGGCCTCAAATGTATTCAGCCGGAACCCCAGAACCGATTTCAGGTCTGCAACATCGACATGGCTGAAGCAGGTCGGATTGGCATAGCCACTGACTCCATTTTTCATGAAGCGTGAGGATAACATAAAGCCAAAGCCGCCCTTGTCGGCATCCAGGCCGCGTATGACCAGCTCTTCGCCGGTCACTTCCTCAAGGTAGCAATCCGCCATGATACGGGCGGCATCTTCAACCGCGCCCTTCTCGCGCAGGTGGCCATTGACGCGGTTCACCGCCTCCATGACCCGGTTGATCTTCTTGCGCATATCGGGGTCGTCGGGGTTATCCCCGCGTTCACGGCTGAACACCTGATGGGCCTGCACCCAGATCTGGCTCAGCTCGACTTCACCGCGCTTGCCCGGCACAGGTTGCATTTGTATGCGGATCAGGTTCTGATCCTTGCTGTCGCCAAACGGCAGATGCCGCCAGTAACGCACCGCTATATCGGCGGGTTGCCCGCGCTCATTAAAAGAAACGCTGGATTTTAAACTGACGATTAAACCGGAATCTCTATCCGATGCCGCGCCGGATAGCACGACAGGTTCCTTGGCAGAGCCCTTGCCGCTGTGTCCCGCAAGACCCAGCCGCCTTAGTATATCACTCCCAGTCCAACCCATTCCCTGTCTAACCTTTTCAATCGTTCAATGCGTTTGAAAATCCATGAGTCGTTGTCTTACTCAAAAGTCGCTACGTCGGCTTGTTCACAACATGCTTCACGCCGTCGCTATCGCGTTTGCGATAACGTTGCAGTGCATCTTCCCCATGCACTTTGATCCAGGCGGCTTCATAGTCCTTGCTCAAGCCCTCCAGATCTTTCGGTTCAAACTCGATAACCCCGATACGCAACAGCTTATCACGCAAGCGGTCACGCAATGACAAGGCTCCCCCGCCCTGCGATGCTGTCAAGGCGGCCCTTTTGGCAGGATCTACATACATAAATCCGGTCAGCTCCGGATCGACGGCACGCCAGTCGATCAGTTCATGCGCGCTCTGGCGTCCAGTTTCCCGATCCATGCTGTAAGCCAGATTGCAACGCCCGGGATCAACCAGCTTGTCGGTAATCTCCAGCAGACGGGCGCACGCCAGATAGGTGGCCTTGTCCGGCACGTGAGGGGCCTGATCCAGCCCGGCCTCCACGGATTTGGCCATTGCCGCCACCAGATCATAAAGGTCAAGCTTGCGAAGGGATGCGGACGCGCCTTTGGCCTTAGGATCGCATTCAAAAATCTCCATCTGGTACTTGCCGCCATCATAGCCGCGCTCGATCAGACCGACAGCGTTCATCACTGCGCGCACCACCATCTGGTTATGCTGGGGGTGGTTATGCCATTCAGGCCCCACCACCAGACCTTCAACATTGCGATCGAGAAATTCCATTTGTAACGCCAGATGCGCGCGCGAGCTATAGCGCTGCGCGCCCTTCGCCGCTACAAACGCGCGATTCTGCGTGGCCGCCTGACGGATATCGAGAAAGTCGACCGTGCCGCTGATGTTTCCAACCCCGCGTTCCGCCAGTTCCGGCGAAGCGGCAAGATTCTCAAGCGCGGCTCTTGCCTGCCTGTCGTTTTTCTCGATTACCGCTTTGAAGAAATTGCCTTTACGGTCGATCATGTCTTCGGCGCTTTGCGCCTCTTTCAGATAGGCATGTCCGTGTTTGCGCGCCCAGTCTCCGGCCAGTTGCCCGCCTTTCGGATCGCAAAGATAGAAATAACGTTTGGAAGCGTTCACAGGAAGGTCTGCGGATTCCATCGCCGGCAGGATAAATTTGAGCGCCGCCTGCTCCCAGACGGACAATAAGCCGAAATGATGATCCTCGAACAGCCTGGCGCGCGGCACAAAATATTTATCGTCGCGCGCCTGAATTTTGCCTTTGGCGGCGCTCTGCGCGAACGCCGCGCGGCTGCTGGCCTGTGCGGCTCTCTCGGCAGGAGCGCGCCCATCCAGCACCGGATGAACGAAGCCGCCCCTGGGCTGATACGCAAAAAGCTCCTTCACCAGAGCTTTTGTCTTTTCCGCGTCATAATCTGTATTGTGCACCAGAACATTTTTCTCAAAGTAGTCATTGAGTCGCTCGTGCTGCTGGTGCTTGATCCATGCCGAGCATTTCGCCGCGATATAAGGCAGCATCAGTTCCTTGAGGCGATCCATGCGCGCCAATTCGTCTGCGCTGCGGTTGGCCAGAACCGGGTGAACCTTCTTCGCATCTATGGGGCTGCCTTCCGCGCCACGCAACCAGTCATCCAGTTGAAAACGCGCAGCCAACGCCGCCACCGCGAGGTCGGTGCGATAGCCACGCTCGACCACATCCACGATGTGCTTGGCTGTTTCCCATGCCCGGTCGGCCAGCGTGATAGACTCACCCTTGGCGTCAACTATGTCATAGTTCCTGCCCGGCCCGACATGGGCGCGGTAATCATCCAGCAAGCCACACTGGATCTGATCGCCCAGAATTTCCTCAAGCGCGCCGTAACGTGAATAGGCATGATCGGCGTGCAGCATCATCGCCGCGGAGTCGATCACGCGCGGGCCCCACCAACGCTCGAACGTCCAGTCCTGGAAGGTAGCGCCTTGCGACAGGGCGTTGTTGGTACGGGTTGTCCGTATGGAGCCTTCAAAGCCGATAACACCCATTACCCCTTTATCGGGATAAAGCGCACGGGCGATGGAATTGACCACGCCATTCTGGATGCGGTTGGGTAAAACCACGCGGTTCATCAATTCTTCGGCGGCAACGCGATGCTTCAATCTTTGTGTCGTTTTATAGCCCTGCCCCTCTTCTCGAGCGGTGGCCTGTTTGATCTTGCCGCCGTAATCATCGGCTAGTGCGTAGGCAGCATAACCATTTGACATGGCACCGGGCGGGAAAACGAGCTTGACCCCGCGTGAAACCGCATTGACCGCAGCGTAAGCCACGACAGGCTGCGCCTTGAGGCGGTCGGCATACTCGCCCGCCTTGGGCGGAGGCGGGTCGTAAAACAAGGTGTTGTTAAAAAAATCGAATGGGCAGGTAGATTTACCGGACAGAATGCGCTCAACACGTTGCAGTGCGGGCTCAGACATACTTAAGTCCCCATGTTTCCCAGTAGGCGTTAAAACCAGAATCCCTGTTTCTGACTATTTTTTTATCAGCTTTGTGGTGTTCTATACTCAAGGGCCACATCCAGTAACTGTGTCAGATTTGAGGCAAGTATAGGTAATCCATCCTCCCCGCGCAATAAACGATTTACGTGAAAACAACATCTGTCAGCAGAAAATTTTCAAGAAAAATGGAGGCGGAAAAAAAGGAAGTTTAACCGCTATTTTTTATAACCACGAAAGATTATAACTCCTGAATACCCTCGATACCGGGACTCTTCAGCAAGGCATTTCGCGCCGCGGCAGAAAAATTCCACCCCCCCGGCAGGCTGATTTCGGCCAGCAAACCCGTGCGCACCGGGACATAGACCTTGATCGCCACCTTGCCGCGCCCCTCGACTTTCAGTAACTGATCCAGTTGCGCCAGAGGTTTGTCGGAAGAAATATGAATATGCACCTCGCTCAGGCGGCTGGCCAACGATTCCTCCAGCGGCTTGACATCCTGCGCGGTGAAGCGCAACTGCTCCTCACGCTGTTCGGCAGTCACCTTCAGCAGCAAGGTTTTTCCTTCCTCCAGGAAATCGCGCGCCCGGCTTAAAGTTTCCGAGAACAGCATCACTTCATAAATACCCGCAGCATCCGACAATTGCAGGAAAGCGAATTTATTCCCGCTCTTCTGAGAAACCTTGATATTCTTTTTCAACAATACGCCTGCCATATCGACCATGGCGCTTCCACGGCTATTAACCAGTTCCTGCACCTGCGCAGTATTGAGGATATTCATGCGCTCGAGCTGCGCGGCTTTGGTATCAAGCGGATGCGCCGAGAGGTAAAATCCAACAGCATCAAATTCATGCGAGAGTTTTTCCAGCGGATCCCATTCATGGATTTCCGGCAATTCCGGCATAAGTTGCGTTTGCGCTTCAGCAGGGCCGCCAAATAAACTGGCCTGCCCGCTGGCACGCTCCTGCGCCAGAGACTGGGCATGGCGTAAAATCGTTTCTGCTGCGGCGAAGGCCTGCGCCCGCCTGACTTTAAAACTATCAAAAGCTCCGGCAGCGGCCAACTGTTCGAATTGGCGGCGATTCATCAGGCTTGGATCGATCCGGCTGGCCAAATCAGCCATTGACTTGTATGGCCCGCGGGCGCGGCGCTCGGCGATCAACCCCTCCATCGCCAGCACGCCGATCCCCTTTAGGGCCGCCAGAGCGTAGCGCACAGCGTTGCCTTCGACAGCGAATTCAACCTCAGACTGATTGATGTCTGGAGGCAATAACGGAATGCCCATCTTATCAAGCTCTTGCTTGAAAACGGCGAGCTTGTCGGTATTACCCATATCCAGCGTCATTGAGGCCGCCATGAACTCGACCGGATAGTTCGCCTTCAGCCACCCCGTCCAGTAAGAAATCAGCGCGTAGGCGGCAGCATGCGACTTGTTAAAACCATACCCCGCAAACTTGTCGATCTGATCGAAAATTTCCGAGGCGCGCTCCGGCGGCACACCGCTGTGAACACCGGCCCCTTCAATGAACTTCTGCCGCTGCGCGTCCATCTCCGCCTGAATTTTCTTGCCCATGGCGCGGCGCAACAAGTCGGCGCCGCCAAGCGTATAGCCGGCAAGCGCCTGCGCCGCCTGCATCACCTGTTCCTGGTAAACCATGATACCGTAAGTTTCTTCCAGATAAGGTTTCAGTTTCGGATGCATGTAATCCGGCTCGGTTTTCCCCTCCTTGATCTCGATATAACGCGGTATATTGTCCATCGGGCCGGGCCGGTAGAGCGCCACCAGCGCGATGATATCTTCGAAGCGGTTGGGTTTCATGCTCATCAGCGTATGGCGCATGCCCGAGCTTTCCACCTGAAACACACCGGTGGTTTTGCCCTCGCTCATAATTCTATAGGTTTTTTCATCATCCAGCGGCACCCGCAGGATATTCACATCCCGCCCCTGCGCCTTCTTGATGAACTCGACCGATTTCTGCACCACAGTCATGGTTTTCAGCCCCAGAAAATCGAATTTCAGAAGCCCGGCCTGCTCGATATATTTCATGTTGAACTGCGTTACCGGCATGTCGGACGACGGATCGCGATAGAGCGGCACCAATTCTTCAAGCGGTTTACCGCTGATCACCACCCCGGCGGCATGGGTCGAAGCGTGACGGTATAGCCCTTCAAGCTGCAGGGCGATATCAATCAGCTTCGCCGTTGTTTCTTCGCGGTCGCGCTCGGCGCGCAGATCAGCGTCATGCTCCAGCGCTTCTTCGAGCGTGATCGGGTTGGCCGGATTGTTCGGGATCATTTTCGCGATCCGGTCAACCTGCCCGTAAGGCATCTGCAGAACCCGACCCACATCCCGGACGACTGCCCGCGCCTTCAATTGCCCGAATGTAATGATCTGCGCCACGCGATCGTTGCCATAGCGACGACGCACATACTGGATAACTTCCTCACGGCGATCCTGACAGAAGTCTACATCGAAATCCGGCATCGACACGCGCTCGGGATTCAAGAAACGCTCGAACAGCAGATTGAACCGCAAGGGATCAAGGTCGGTGATCTTGAGCGCCCACGCCACAACCGATCCCGCGCCCGACCCCCGTCCCGGCCCGACGGGGATGTTGTTGTCCTTTGCCCACTTGATAAAATCGGAAACGATCAGGAAATAGCCGGGAAAGCCCATCTTGATGATGGTGTCCAGTTCAAATTGCAGCCGCTCGTGATACGGCTTGGCCGCCATTTCGCGCGCCGCATCGTCCATCCCTTCAGTAAAGACGAAGTTGTTAAGGCGCCAATCCAGCCCCTCGCGCGATTGCGCAACCAATTCATCTGTTTCACTGCATCCGCTCTCTGTCTGAAAAGGCGGGAGCATCGGGTTGATCGCCTTGAGCAGGTAACTGCAACGCTGCGCGATGATGACAGTATTCTGTATAGCCTCAGGCAAATCGGCGAAAAGAGCGATCATTTCCTCCGGCGATTTGAAATAATGCTCGGGCGTCACCTTGCGCCGGTCAGACTCGGTTACATAACGGCCTTCGGCTATGCACAGCAGAGCGTCATGCGCCTCGTACATGCCGCGCTCCGAGAAGTAGCAATCATTGGTCGCCACCAGTGGAATATCGTGTTTGTACGCCAGATCGATCAATCCCTCCTCAATCCGGTTTTCTTCCGGCATACCATGGCGCTGGATTTCAATGTAAAGCCGGCCCTTGAATATTTTTTTCAACCGTTTGGCGGCTTCTTCGGCCTGCCGGGGCTGGTTGTGCAGCAAATATTGCCCGATCGGGCCTTTGACCCCGCCCGACAGGCAAATAAGGCCCGCAGAAAATGTCTCCAGCTTCTCCCAGTCTATATGCGGTTGTTCGTTCGAGCCTGCCTCCATAAAGGATCGGCTCACCAGAATGCAAAGGTTGCGATACCCCGCCTCGGTCTGCGCCAGCAAGACAAGCTGATGTCCTTCAAGGCCGAGTTGAATCTGACACCCTAAAATAGGCTGCAATCCCCCCTTGGCCGCCTCCATCGCGAATTCCAGCGCGCCAAACAAGTTGCCCGTGTCGGTGACCGCGACAGCGGGCATGTCAAATTGCTGGCACAACTTGATGATCGCCTTGGTTTTGATCGCACCCTCCGCCAGTGAATAAGCGGAATGCGTGTGCAGATGGATGAATGGCGCGGGGCTGTCGGGCATGACCCCATTTAAGACCAAAAATGGCTAAAATCCAAGGGCCGTGGAAAATATTAACCCCAAAAAACCTTAATAAACCAGCAACTTGCCGCCCTTAAGCTCGAATATCCTATCCATCTTTTCAGCCAGATCGAGGTTATGGGTCGCCACAAGCGCGCCAATGCCCGTGGTTTTAACCAGTTCGACGAGAATTTCGAACACATCTGCCGCGGTTTGCGGATCAAGGTTGCCGGTCGGTTCATCCGCCAGCAGGAGTTTCGGGTTGTTAGCCAGCGCACGGGCAATCGCTACGCGCTGCTGCTCGCCGCCGGAAAGCCGCGCCGGGCGATGATCGAGACGATGACCCAGCCCCAAAGCTTTCAGCAACTTGGTTGCGTGCTCGCGTGCCTGGGCCCGGGATTTTCCGGCGATCATCTGTGGCAAGACAACATTTTCAAGAGCCGAGAACTCAGGAAGCAGATAGTGGAACTGATAGACAAACCCGATAAATTCGCGGCGTAGCATTGTGCGCTGCTGATCGTTCTGGCCGCTGACTTCCACACCATTGATCCGGATGCTGCCCCGGGTCGGCGAGTCCAGCAAACCAACCATCTGCAGCAAAGTCGATTTTCCGGCGCCGCTGGGGCCGACAAGCGCCACCATCTCGCCTTTGTCAATCGACAAGCTCAGATCCTTGAGCACCGTCAGGGTTTCCCCGCCCTGCGAAAACGTACGCTCCAGCCCCTGCACGTCCAGAAGTTTTTGCGAAGGGACGATCGTAGGTTTGAATAATGCGGTATCGCTACTCATATCTTAAAGCCTCCACGGGATCGAGCCTTGCCGCCCGCCACGCCGGATAGATCGTGGCAAGGATGGAAAGCGTAAAAGCCATGGCGATAACGGCGATCACTTCCTGCCAATCGATAATCGCAGGCAGCTTCGAAAGGAAATAAATTTCCTCCGAGAACAAGTCCGTGCCGGTCAACCCCTGCAGCCATTGCCGGATGGTTTCTATGTTGTCGGCGAACAGAATGCCGGCAAAAGACCCCACGACCGTGCCCACCAGACCGATACTGGCCCCCGTCATCATGAAAATGCGCATCATGCTGCCGCGCGTGGCGCCCATGGTGCGCATGATCGCGATATCGCGCCCCTTATCCTTTACCAGCATGATCATCGAGGAAATAATATTGAATGCCGCCACCAGAATAATCATGGTCAGAATCAGGAACATCACGTTGCGTTCCACCTGCAGGGCGTTGAAGAAGCTGCCGTTCATATCGCGCCAATCGTAAACTCCGGCTTCCCCGGCGATGGCCTCCGTCACACGGCGCCGCGCATCGGCGACATGGGCCGGGTTATCGGTAATCACCTCAAGCGAAGACACACCCTGCGGCATCTGGAAGAATATCTGGGCGCTATCCAGCGGCATAAACACAAAACCGCTGTCATACTCGAACATCCCCACATCGAAAATCATCCCCACCGTAAAGGTGCGCGAACGCGGAATGGTGCCAAACGGCCCGGCTTTGCCCTTTGGCGCCAGCAGGGTAATCGGGTCGCCCACGATCAGCCCGAATTTTTGCGCCATCTTCACGCCGATCGCAACATTCCCGTCGGTGAAACTGCCGATATCCCCATCCTTGATAGAGGTCGAGATAATCGGCTTACGGGCGAAGTCCGCCGGCCTCATGCCCCTGACCAGCGCGCCCGCTGAATGGCCGTTCACCGTGACCAGCACCTGGCTCTCGATCAACGGTGAAACCGAGGCGATACCCTCAAGTTCCTCCAAACGCAGCGACATGACGTTATAATCCTGCAGCGGCATGCTGCTATAGACGCTTAAATGCCCGTTCAATCCCAGAATGCGGGTAATCAACTCTTGCCGGAAACCGTTCATCACCGACATGACGATAATCAGCGTCGCCACGCCCAGCATGATGCCCAGGAAAGAAAATCCGGCGATCACGGACACAAAGCCTTCCGCCTTGCGCGCCCGCAAATACCGCCCCGCCAGCATGAATTCAAAAGGTGAAAACATATCAATAAGATTTCCCGATCAAGACCTTTTTGCCTTCATTTTCAAACGGCATGCAGCGGTGCGATACCGAATGGTCGCCTTTGAGTTTCTTAAATCCTTCGGGGTCTTTCAGGCTGACATCGCTATCGATGCGGCAGAACCCGAAACCGCCCTTCCTGAAAAAATCGTCAATATCCGCCAGCGTCTTTACATCGTGGATGTTCGCGCGGCAGAAATCGCGGTTGCGCCTCAGCATATCGGCCTGCATGGTATCCAGAACACCTTGTATAGCGCTTACAAACTCATCAGTGCCGACTGTGGCCTTGGAATCTTTACCCAAATCCCGCCGCACATAGGTCAGTTTGCCTTCGTCCATTTCGCGCTGGCCGATTTCAACACGCACGGGAACGCCTTTCTTTATCGCATCCCACATTTTATCGGTCGAGCGCGCATCCGAACAATCAAGCTGCACACGAATACCTTTTGATTTCAGGCGTTCAGCTAATTTACGGCAATGATCGAAAATGGCGGCGCCTTCATCACGCACGATCGGAATGATCGCCACCTGATGCGGAGCGATTTTCGGCGGCATCACCATGCCGTCATCGTCGGCATGCGACATGATCAAACCGCCCACCGAACGAGTCGAGAAACCCCATGACGTGGTATGACACGTGTGCATCTGACCATCGATGCCCTGATACTGGATATTGAAGGACTTGGCAAAGTGCTGGCCCAGATTATGCGAAGTGCAGGCCTGCAACGCCTTGCCATCCTGCATCATGGCTTCAATGGTAATGCTGTTATCGGCGCCGGGGAAGCGCTCGTCGGCGGTCTTTTCACCCTTGATTCCGCCAATCGCCAGATAGTTCTCATAAACATCGTTATAAACGTCGAGCATCTTGATCATGTCGGCATAGGCTTCGTCTCGGGTTGCGAAGGCGTTATGGCCCTCCTGCCACAGGAACTCTGTCGTGCGCAGGAACATGCGCGGGCGCATTTCCCACCGCATCACATTCGCCCATTGATTCAGCAATAACGGCAGATCGCGATAGGATTGCACCCATTTCGCCATCGAGTCGCCGATAATCGTCTCCGATGTCGGGCGGATGATAAACGGCTCCTCCAGTGCTGCGTCCTTGGCGGGAACCAGCTTTCCATCCGGGCCTTTTTCCAGCCGGTGGTGCGTCACGACCGCGCATTCCTTGGCGAAGCCGTCAATATGCTCAGCCTCCTTGCTGATGAAAGAAAGGGGGATCAGCAGCGGGAAATAGGCGTTCTGCACGCCCTGCTCCTTGATCTTATCATCCAGCGCACGCTGGATATTTTCCCACAAGGCATAACCATAAGGCTTGATCACCATGCAGCCGCGCACGGGCGAGTTCTCGGAAAAATCCGCAGCCTTGATGACCGCCTGATACCATTCCGGAAAGTTATCTTCCCGGGTCGGTGTAACCGCGGTTTTTGCAGCCTTCTTTACATCTGTTTTTTGCGCTTGTGCTGTCATATCAATATCCTTCGCCCCAAATAATGTCATTTTGTTGATCTGTTGCTGTTGTTTCCGTGGCCGGCGGTTGCGGTCGCGCGGCTTCCATCGTCGTCGGTGCCGCTTCTACCGGCGATTGTCCCAACGTCTGAGGCGGCAAACCGGCCTCGCTGGCGGCAGATTCCGCAGGCAAGCCCGCATCGCCACCGCAAACCGCATTCGTCTGCTGCGTCAGATCCACACCGTTATAGGTCACACGCCCGTCGCGGTGAACTTCGACCATACCTGTTTCCGTCTTCAATTCAGCGCCCGCCGGAACCTGCCCCAGCCGCTGCGCCAGATCGATACTGATCGGAATCTTCACGACATCGGGAATCATCGCCGGAACCGCACTCACGTCCGCCGGTACGACCGGCTTGCCATGCACGTCAACGCCGGGCTGGTAGGCCGCATCCGTCCGCGCCATGTGCTGGGCACGCAGCCTGCACAACGCCAGATCGTTCTGCGCCGATACAGGCAAAGGCAAAGACAAAACCGTCGTGGCAAGGATCAGGAAGATAAGGCGGGTCATTGCTTCATCTCCACAGACATTTGCCTGGCAGCGTCGTGAAAGCTGATAACCTCGACTTTAACCAAGGCAAAAATCACCAGCCAGATTATAGCCGACACAATCGCCGTCGCGATGAATTTTTGCTTCAGGCGCGGATTGGCAGGCGCGCTCGGCGCGTGACCTATCGCCGGATTCGGATCGGCATGATTGCCCCACGGCAATATGGCGAATAAAATCGTCCAGTAGGTGATGAAATAGACAAAAATTCCTGAAACCCAACTCATACCCGCACCACATGCACTGTCGTTTTCGGCTTCATGCCCAGCACCATCTGGACATAACGGCGCACACCGATACGCACTTCCTCGTGCATGGCATGATCATCGTACAAATCTTCCCGTTCCATGTCGGCAAGCGTGTCTTCAATCTCATCGATTATGCCTCCCAGGATTTTTTTCTCTTCGGGATTATCTTCATCCAGTAAGCCCACAGTCGATACTTGCGGATCGGCCACCAGATCGCCACGCCCGTTGACCACAAGCGTCACATGAACAGTGCCGCTGAACTGCAGTTTTCGCCGCTCGCTGATCGAATTATGGCTCGTGCTAATGATCCGGTTCTTTTCAACGGCAAGCAAACCTGTCTGAACGTGATCGATAATTTCAGGTTTTCCCGGCCCCAGACAAATCACCGAGCCGTTGTTCGGCACGAGAACATGGGGAATCTGGCATGTGCGCGCCAGTTCGGCTTGCGCCTCCAGCATGACGCGTTCGCCATGCACAGGCACCACCAGCGCAGGCTTGACCCAGCTGATCATATCGACAATCTCGCCGCGGCACGGGTGGCCGGAGACATGAATGCAATGCTCGGTATCATTCGGCGTGATGACACGCACCCCTGCGGCGCTCAGATTATTGCGCACGGCGTTGATTTCTTTTTCATTGCCGGGAATCGCCCGTGACGAGAAAATCACCGTATCGCCTCTGCCAAAGACGATGTCGGGGTGATCGCCGCGCGATATGCGCGATAATGCGGCGCGTGCCTCCCCCTGAGATCCGGTGATAATCATGACCTGCCTGTCTTCCGGCAAATAACCGATTTCTTCGTCGTCGACAAAGTCGGGAATATCGCGCAGGTAACCGGAATCCACCGCCGATGCCACCATCGCATGCAGCGACCGCCCGACCAGTGCCACGCGGCGATCACAGGACTTCGCCGCCCTAACAATGCTTTGAACACGAGCGATATTGGATGCGAACACCGTGATGCCAATCCGCCCCTTGCACTCCGCAAAAACCTTGGCCAGCCCCTTCTCGACGTCGGCTTCCGTTCCGGTGCGCCCTGGCACCTCGGCATTGGTTGAATCACCGATATAAGCCAGCACCCCGCGCGCGCCGATCCGCTTCAACGCCTCTTCGTCGGTCGGCTTTCCCAAAACCGGCGTCGGATCGAGGTTCCAGTCGCCGCTATGCAAAACCCGGCCCGCCTTGGTTTCAATCAGCAAGGCCACCGTGTCCGGAATGGAATGAGACACATGGATGAATTCCAGGGTAAACCCTTTGACTTTGAATTGCGCCCCCGCTTCAACGATATGGATGTCGGCATCGCGGCTGGCCGGAATTTCATCGATCTTGCGCTTCAACACCGATGCCGTGAATTCCGTGCAATAAATCGGGCAGCGCAAGCGCGGCCACAGGTGCGCCACAGCCCCGATATGATCTTCATGGGCGTGCGTAATGATAAGTGCGGAAAGCTGATCGACGTAAGGCTCGATGAAAACCGGGTCTGGTAAAACGATATCGATGCCGGGAAACTTCTCGTCGGCGAAACCCATCCCGCAATCCACCGCCAGCCAATGCCCATCGCTGGCATACAGATTGAAGTTGACGCCGAACTGCTCACTCCCGCCCAGGGGAATGAAGTAAATCTGCTGCGGATCAAGACCGAGCGCCTGTGCGGGCGTAAGCTTTGCCATTATCAATGCAATCTGTGCGGTGCTGTTTCAGGTTCTTCAAAATAGATTTCTCCGGCGCGAATGACAATTTGTTTATCGCCGGAAACTTCGAGAATCAGTCCGCCTGCCTCATCCAGACCCCGGAAAATGCCCTTTTCCTCTCGTTGCGGCAGGCGGGCAGTCAGTTTATGGCCTATGCCATGGGCCTGCGCCAGCCATGCCTTGCGGATCGGGGCGAAACCTTGCGCTTTCCAGGCGAGATAGTAGGTATCCAGATAATGCAGTACCCGATCACGGAACGGGTGAACCGCCAGGCGCCCCTCCCCCGCCACGTCCTTGATACATATGCGTCCTTCCGGGGCGGAGAGAATGTTAACCCCCACCCCCACAACCAGATGCCCGACCAACCCCTTGGGCGATAGTTCAGACTCCAGCAGGATACCGGCGCATTTCTTGCCGTCGATCATGATATCGTTCGGCCATTTCAAGGTTTTCTTATGCCCTGGCGCGATGAATTCATCCATCGCCTCCGAAACCGCCAAGGCCACGATAAAGGAAATCTGCCCGGCAAGATCCGCCGTGCAGAGCGGCCGCAGGAGAACAGACATATGCAGGTTGCCCATCGGGGAAAACCATTCATTGCCGTGGCGCCCGCGCCCTTCTGACTGGGTTAAAGCCTGAACAACCAGGCCCTCGTCCTCTCCTTCCAGCGCCCGATCCTTGACCATATCCTGCGTCGAGGGCAGAACGGCGAAGTTCTCTATTTTCCAGTGAATACTCATCCGGAGAACAAAGCGCTCGCCGTATGGCGGGCCGTGTCGACCAGCATATTTGGCTTCAGGATGAAGAACAGGACAAAGATAACGCTCAGGGCGATCACTGCGCGTTTGGCAAACGCCATCTGACGGTCGAAGGGTTCTGCCGCCTCATCAAAGAACATGACCTTGATGATGCGCAAATAATAATAAGCCGCCACGACCGAGCAAATAACCCCGATCACCGCCAACGTATAGAAACCTTGCCCGATCGCGGCCTGAAACACCAGAAGCTTGCCAAAGAATCCGGCCAGCGGCGGAATACCGCTCATCGAGAAGAGTAAAATCGCCATGGCATAGGCCAGCAATGGGCTGGTGCGCGACAGCCCCGCCAAATCGTCAATAGACTCAACCGCGCGCTCGCCCCGGCGCATGCACATGATAATGGCGAACACGCCAGCTGTCATAATCATGTAGATCGTCATATAGACGACTACGGCTGACGCGCCTTGCGGCGTCCCTGTAATGAGGCCCACCAGTGCATACCCCATATTCCCGATCGAGCTATAGGCCATCAGGCGCTTGATATTGTTCTGCACCAGGCCAGCCAGCGCCGACCATATCATCGACGCCACGGCCAGGAACCAGATAATTTGCTGCCAGTGCGCGCTCAATCCGCCGAAAGGGCCGTAGAGCAATTGCATGAGAACGGCAATCGCCGCGATTTTCGGCACCAGCGCAAAAAACGCCGTCACTGATGTCGGTGCGCCTTCATAAACATCGGGCGTCCACATATGGAACGGCACCGCTGAAATCTTGAAAGCAATCCCGACCAATACAAACACCATCCCGACCATAAAGCCCACGGGCATGCCGTCGAAGGTAGCGAGGCTTCCGCCGATTGCGGAATAATCGATCGTTCCGGCGAAGCCATAGACCAAAGAAACCCCGAAGAGCAGCATCCCTGAAGCCAGCGCGCCCAGCACGAAATATTTAAGTCCCGCTTCAGATGAACGGGCATTGTCGCGGCGGAAAGCCGCCAGCACGTATAAGGACAGCGATTGCAATTCCAGCCCCACATACAAGGTCAGCAGGTTATTGGCTGAAACCATGATCATCATACCCAAGCCCGCCAGCAGGATCAAAATCGGGTATTCAAAACGTGCCATCGCCTCTTCATAAAGGTAACGCACCGAAAGCGCAGTGGTCGCGCCCAGGCCCGCAAGGATCAGAAGCTTGATAAAGCCGGTGAACGGGTTCATGCGGAACATATCCCCCATTACCGTGCGGCTATCCCAGTCGATCCCGAGCAGAAACATGGCCGTAATCGCAAAGGTCGCCAGTACTGACCAACTGATGAAAGCCGTCAGCCCGTTGCCGCGTACGGCTCCGGCCACCAGCAGCACCATGGCGGCAACCGCCATAAACAGCTCAGGGAAAACAGCGGAAAATTCTACAGGATTGAAGTTATTCATCAGTCTGTGCCTCCGGCATCGGCAGCGAGACATCAGCCGCCGGGTTTTGTTCTGTGTCGCCTTCTTGCGCGCTCTCCACCGGCGCCTGCGCTTCCGCAGCAGATGTCAGGTGCCCCTGATACTGGGTCAGTAGTTTATCGACCGAGGGCGATACGCGCTCCATCACATAGCCCGGCGCCACACCGAGCCAGATTACCAGCACGACAAACGGCAGGAAAATCATCATCTCGCGCTTGTCCAGATCAGGCAGCGCCGCGGCATCCTCGTTCACCTGCGGGCCGAAAACAACGCGGCGATAGAGAACCAGCATATAAGCCGCGCCCAGCACGACACCGGTTGTGGCGAACAGAGCCACGACGGTGTCTACTTTGAACGCACCCAGAAGGCTTAAAAATTCGCCTACGAATCCTGACGTGCCCGGCAGGCCGACAGAGCCCAGCATCATCAGCATGAAAACAGTCGCATATTTCGGCATATTCTTGACCAAGCCGCCATAACGGCCGATCTCGCGAGTATGCAGCCGGTCATAAACCACCCCCACGCACAAGAAGAGCGCACTGGAAATAACCCCATGGCTGATCATCTGGAAGATGCCGCCTTCAACGCCTTGCGTCGTCGCGGTAAATATCCCAAGCGTGACAAAGCCCATATGCGCCACCGAGGAGTAGGCGATCATTTTTTTCATGTCTTCCTGCACCAGCGCCACCAGTGAGGTGTAGATAATCGCAATGATAGACAGCCAGAACACCAGGTCGGCGTAATGCGCCGACGCTTCTGGAAACATCGGCAGGGAAAACCGCAGAAAGCCGTATCCGCCCATCTTCAGCAGTACGCCCGCCAGAATGACGGAACCTGCCGTCGGCGCTTCGACGTGGGCATCTGGCAACCATGTATGTACCGGCCACATCGGCATTTTGACGGCGAAGCTCGCGAAGCAAGCCAGCCACAACCACATCTGCAGATCGCGCGCCACCGGGTTCGCCATCAATGTCGGGATGTCCGTGGTTCCCGCCTGAAAATAAAGGGTCAGGATCGCGACCAGCATCAAAACCGATCCCAGCAATGTATAAAGGAACAGCTTGAAGGCGGAATAAACCCGGCGCGCGCCTCCCCATATCCCGATAATCAGGAACATCGGGATCAGCACGGCTTCGAAAAACACATAGAACAATACGGTATCGAGGGCGCAGAAAGTGCCGATCATGAAGGTTTCCAGCGCGAGGAAAGCGACCATGTATTCCTTGACCCGGTTTTCTATCGAATTCCAACTGGCAAGAATACAGACAGGCGTCAGGAAAGCCGACAGGACGACGAAGAACATCGAAATACCGTCGACGCCCATGTGATAGGAAATTTTCAGGTTATCGAACCAGACATGCTTTTCCACGAACTGGAAATCGGCGTTCGCCGGGTCGAACTTGACCATCATGTAAAACGCCAGGGCAAATGTAAACATCGAGGTGTACAGCGCCGCGAAACGGGCATTGCGCGCCACCAAGCCGGGTTCGCCCCGGATCATCATGACGAACAAAGCCCCCACCAGCGGCAGGTAGGTCATCAGTGACAGTATCGGAAAATCAACCATGATTACTCTCTTGTACTCCTGTACTCCGCCTGCTTATAGCCCGACAGTGACGCGATAGATCAGCCAGGAAATCAAGCCGATCAACCCCACCATCATAATAAAGGCATATTGATACATATAACCGGACTGAGCGCGGCTCAGCGCAGCACCCAGACGCCGCGACAACGAAGAAAATCCGTCCGGCCCCATGCGGTCGATGATGGCGCCGTCGCCCGATTTCCAGAAGAAACGCCCCCAGCGGAAGGCGCGCTGCACGAAAAACCGGTCATAGATTTCATCAAAAAACCATTTATTGAAGAACAGGCGGTGCAGCGGCGCAAATATCTGGGCAATTTTCCCGGCCGTCCCCTCACGCCACATATAAACCACATAGGCAAAGAATATGCCCAGAGCGCCGACAACCACCGGCAACAGCTTGACCCATGTCGGCACGTGGTGGCCTGCTTCGATCGTATCGTTCTCCGGCAGTACTTTCAGGCTCTGCCCCCAGAATTGGTGGCGCCCGAAAACGGCGATCTCGCCTTCCTCGTCAGCAGCGCTGTGTCCTTTGGCGGTTTCTGGTGCCGCGGATTCATCGTCATGAGTACCCCCTTCATGACCGGCATCATGCTCCATCTTCTTTTCATCGGATTGATCATGTTCATCGGTCGGGATTCCTCCCTCGGTGAAAGTGACTTCATTGCCCTGCACTTCAACATGGTGAACGGGGCCACCATGCGATGCCCCCCCCACAAACGGGGTATAGAAAACATAACCCGCGACCAAGGCTCCCGATGCCAGCACGACCAACGGTGAAAGCATGATTGAAGGCGATTCATGAACATGAGCCATGACATGCTCATCGGCGCGCGGCTTGCCGTGGAAAGTCATCAGGATCAAACGCCAGCTATAGAAGGCCGTCATCAGCGCGGCCGCGATCCCCATCCAGAACGCGTAATTGCCGAACCATGTATTGTCGGCAAAAGCAGCCTCAAGGATCATATCCTTGGAATAATACCCGGCAAAGAACGGAATCCCCGCCAGCGCCAGCGAGCCGATCCACATCATGACGTAAGTCGTGGGGATCATCTTCCAGATACCGCCCATCTTGCGCATGTCCTGCTCATCGGACATCGCGTGAATGACCGAACCGGCGCCTAAGAACAGCAGCGCCTTGAAGAAGGCGTGCGTCATCAGGTGGAACATCGCAGCGCCGTAAGCCGACACGCCGAGCGCAAAGAACATATAGCCCAGTTGCGACATGGTGGAATAAGCGATTACCCGTTTGATATCGAACTGCGTGAGTCCGATCGTGGCCGCGACGAACGCCGTCGTCGCGCCGACGACTGTGACCACCATCAAGGCATCAGGCGCGTATTCAAAGACCGGCGAAAAACGCGCCACCAGAAAGACGCCTGCCGTCACCATCGTGGCAGCATGGATCAGGGCGGAAACGGGCGTCGGGCCTTCCATGGCGTCCGGCAGCCATGTGTGCAAACCCAACTGCGCCGACTTGCCGACAGCCCCCATGAACAGCAACAGACAAACCAGCGTCAGTGCATGCACTTCAAACCCCAGGAACATGAACGTCATATCCGCCAGATCCGGAGCTTTCTCGAATATCCCCTCGTAACTGATCGTGCCAAAGATCACGAATATGGCCATCGTGCCCAAAGCCAGCCCAAAATCGCCCACGCGGTTGACAATGAAGGCCTTCACCGCGGCAGCATTGGCCGAAGGCTTGTGATTCCAGAACCCGATCAGCAGATAGGACGCCAGCCCCACGCCTTCCCAGCCGAAGAACAACTGCAACAGATTATCGGAAGTCACCAGCATTAGCATCGCAAAGGTAAACAAGGCCAGATAGGACATAAAACGCCCCTTGGCCGGATCGTGACTCATATAGCCGACTGAATAGACATGAACGCATGCCGAAACGATGTTGATGACGCACATCATCACCACGGTCAGTTGATCGATCCGCAGCGTCCAGCCTGCAGAAAAATCACCCGAGACGATCCAGTTCGCCAACGGCACGACGCGGGGATGCCCCGCCAGCGCCACATCAAAAAAGAGGACGCAGGATACGAACGCGGCGACGATCACGGCGGCGCAAGTGGCAAACTGACACCCCTTGTCGGTAATCTGCTTGCCGAAAAGAAAAGCAATCAGGAAGGCGATCAGCGAAGGAAATACAGCAAGAAGTTCCATTATTACCTACATAGATTAAAAAGCGACGACAGGCCCTGTGACATCGTATTTAACTTGAACGCCGTTATGTTGTGCCGGCAAAGAGCTCTTTTCCTGAACCGATGGCGGGCGGAGCAGGCCTACATGGACACAATAATCCTGACCGTCTTTCCCAATGCCAATGCCGTTCACCAAGCCGTTGAATTTACCCATCAAAGCCTGCGCGAGTTCGTTTTTCGCGGTTCTGGCAGCATTCAAATCAACCATAGAAATCTCCTTAGCCTTTTAATGTTGAAATATCTTCAACCGCTATACTGCCGCGGTTGCGGAAGAAAATAACCAGAATGGCAAGGCCGATGGCGGCTTCGGCGGCGGCCACGGTCAAAACGAACATGGCGAAAACCTGTCCGGCCAGATCATTCAGAAAGGAAGAGAACGAGACCAGGTTGATATTGACCGCCAGCAGCATCAGTTCGATCGACATCAATATGACGATGACATTCTTACGGTTCAAAAAGATGCCGAAGACACCCAGCGTAAACAGGATGGCGGCAAGGCTCAGATAGTGTGAAAGACCGATTTCCAGCATCCCTAAACTCCCGAGTTCGATGAAATCTTCTGAATTTCCAGCACATCTTCGGGACGGCGGGCATTCTGCGCGGAGACTTTTTGCCGCCGGACATCCGGGCGCTGGCGATGGGTCAGGACAATCGCGCCAATCATCGCCACCAGCAGCACCATGCCTGCTGCCTGAAACGCAAAGACGTAATCCGTATAGATCAGGCGACCTAAGGCCACGGTGTTCTCAACCCCTTCGGGCGTCGGCGCAGCGGCGTTTTTGGATGCTTCCGGTGAAAACTGCCACGCTGCGAAAATCGAAATCAGCTCCAGCAGCAAAATTCCGCCCGCGATCAGTCCGACCGGCACATATTGCATCGCGCCCTTGCGCAAATCCGCAAAACTGATATCCAGCATCATGACGACGAACAGAAAAAGCACCGCCACAGCCCCGACATAGACGATGACCAGAATCATGGCAATGAATTCAGCCCCGAGCAGAACGAATAACCCTGCTGCGTTAAAGAAGGATAGAATGAGGAAAAGGACGGAATGAACGGGGTTGCGCGCCGTGATCACCATCAGCGCGCTTGCCACCAGAACGCTTGCAAAAACGTAGAAAGCCAAGGCCTCAAACATGATACTCTATGCCTGCTATTATGGAGTCGAACGGGCGAAGACCGCCCGGCACTGTTCTAATATGTCCGGCCCCCTTCCGCAAGCGCCCCCGGCATAAAAAAACGTCTAAAATCTCCGTTTTATTAAGAAGTTATCCTATTGATTTTTTCTATGGAAAGGTCACAATGCTGACCGGATTGACTACGCCCCCACATACCCCGGAAGGATATTCACCGTGAAAACTGCTTTGCTGCTGGCAACTGCCGCCTTGATCTATTTTGCCCCTCTGCCCGCGCAGGCTGGCGATGGCATGCTGGGTGTGGGTGTGGGTTATTATGACGTATTCGACGAAGACGAAGCCGCTGATTTCCGGGTTGAATATCGCGCTGCAACTCCTTGTTTTTGGGAGGTAAAACCGTTTGTCGGCGGCCATGTCACTACAGACGGAGCGGTTTATGCGTTGGGTGGATTCTACGGCGACCTTAACCTCTCTCCTGAATGGACGCTGACCCCCAGCCTGGGCGCCGGGCTCTATAGCGACGGTGGCGGCAAGGATCTCGGCCATGTTGTCGAATTTCGCAGCCAACTGGAGCTGGGGTATAACTTTGACAACGGCTCCCGACTCAGCGGCGGCCTGGCCCATATTTCCAACGCCAGCCTGGACGACCGCAATCCCGGCACTGAAATCCTGAGCCTGAACTATTACTTCCCGCTAAGCTGGGTTTCAGGCAACTAAGCGATTACACGCGGTCTGCAATATTTCCAGGCAAAGAGATAATCATCTCTTTCACGCGCTACTGCGCATATGCTATCCTCTATCTTATGGCGAACTTGAGGATCAAGCTCTAACCCATTGCGACATATAGTATTTTCTTTCCAGTGTTCGCATAGCTGCATCGTCGCCAGATTGTAGGAAAAATAGCCAAACTCATTGTGGTCATGCTCGCCTTTTAACCGCTCAGGAATGGCAAAACTATAGGTCTTGCCCCCAAGATAGCCCATCCCCATCAGATAGGAATCATATGCCTGCTGAGCGATCTGCTCGTCCCGCGTAGGTTCCTTTTTCAAGATTGAAGAAAAATCACTATTAAATAGCAGGTTACCTGTCTCCCTGTTGAAAACATAAGCTGTGATCGCCAATGGTATAGCCAAAATCGCCCCGGTAATGGCTGCTATCGCCCAACGGGCAGCGCGAGATGGTCGATCAAATTCCTGCCGCCCCTGAGTATCCTGCATTATCATCCACCTGCCAGAAACCTGATTTGAATTATGACAATAATAAATGCCGCGGCAGCTGTCAAATAAGCCGCATTCGTGAAAATCCGGGAAAGCCCCTATACGAAGACAATCAACGATAAGGCGCGTCGGTGGCGAGATTGGCGGCGATTTGCGCTTCCCAGCGGTCGCCGTTCAGCAGCAGCTTGTCCTTGTTGTAATACAACTCCTCCCGAGTCTCGGTAGCGAACTCGAAATTCGGCCCCTCGACAATCGCATCCACCGGGCAAGCCTCCTGACACAACCCGCAATAAATGCACTTGGTCATGTCGATATCGTACCGGGTCGTGCGGCGGGAACCATCATTGCGCGGTTCGGCTTCGATGGTAATCGCCTGCGCCGGGCATACGGCCTCGCAGAGTTTGCAAGCGATGCAACGCTCTTCCCCGCTAGGATAGCGGCGCAACGCATGTTCACCACGGAACCGGGGGCTGATCGGCCCTTTTTCAAAGGGGTAGTTGATAGTGACGCGCGGCTTAAACATGTACTTGAACGTCAAAGACATGCCCTTGACGATTTCGGTCAAAAGAAAAGAATTGGCAAATTGTGCAAGCATTCTACGCGCCTCATAAAAGCAATCTGGCCCGATCATAAAGGCAAACCGGCAAAAGATCAAACGCCCCATGTAACCGGCTGATTCCTGACATTGCGTTCCCGCGAGGGGGTATCCTGCCCAGGCGCGGGAGGAATCCGCACCACAAAAGACGGTCTTTTATCCAACGGATGGCTCGCGATTGAATAAGGCCCCTGCTGCATCAGTATGCGGGGGATATCGAGATGCTGGTGTATGCCTTTCAGCGCTCCGCCCATATCCGTGAGATGAGCCTCTCCACCATAAACGACAAACTTCTCATCGTCGCCGGCTGTCTTCTGATCTTCGCTGACGATTTTCTCCCAATGCATTGTTTTGAACGGCGCATCGAAATGAGCGCCATAGCCGGAAATGATTTCCGGCTTATCGACACCGACAATGCGATGCCGTTTTCATGCGCCGCCTGCAACATCAACCAGTAATGTGCCCACATCTTCTTGGAGTACCCTTGAAACTGCGTATCAAAATAATCGGTCACCGCTTTTTGGTTGCCGCCCTGCTGCCACGCATCCAGCAAAGCTTGCTTTGTGGCAGGCACCATTTCCGTATAGAAGCGTGACACATTCATGCGCGCCCATACCGGCATCATCTCTGCCATCATCAGGGGATATGCATAACGGCCATGCCAATCCTCGGAAATAGCCACGCCCTTGTGTTTTTTAACCGCCGCAGCAAAAAGATCACGAATATTTTCATGCGTGCAAGACTTGCGAGTCAGGCCGCTAAAGAAAAAATTGGCCCGCTCGCGCAAGCACGGGTAAAGACTGACGAGCATGATTATCCATCCCTGTTTTGCTCTTGTTATTTATATTCTAAGCGATCTTTCCTTATCTGTCGCTTTTAAAAGCCGGATAGGCGCTCCGCCCTATCCCTGCCCGCCTGTGCCGCGTCGTTCTCATAAAGAACGGCCGGAAGCGCGGCCCCTGATTGGTGAAGAAATCCCGCAATATAGTGCGGCGCCCCCACCTTTCCGAAGCGCAATCGTTAAACAATAGCGCCAGACCCGAGGTCGTCCTTACCGCCGCCACGGCGTTATCGTTGGCAGCTTTTTCCAGTATCTGCGCCAGCATCATGGTAATGCGTCAAAAACCAAAAGCGATCCGGCGACGACCATGACCCACAGCAGTGTAAACGGCAGGAAAACCTTCCAGCCCAGCCGCATCAACTGGTCATAACGGTAGCGCGGCAATGTGCCCCGCACCCAGATGAAGAAGAAGAGGATCAGGCAGACCTTCAGCGCGAACCAGATCACACCCGGCACGAAAGCCAGAGCCTCGACACCAAAAGGCGGCAGCCATCCCCCGAGGAAGAGCACCGTTGTCATCGCCGACATCAGCACCATATTGGCGTATTCGGACAGGAAGAAGAGCGTGAACAAAACGCCGGAATATTCGACCATAAACCCGCCCGAAAGTTCGGATTCACCCTCCGGCAAGTCGAACGGGCAACGGTTAGTTTCCGCCAGAATGGACACCAGGAAAACCCCCAGCATCGGCAACAGCATGATCTGCACCCAGACGGGCCGGTCGGCCATCACGATATCCGAAAGGTTCAGCGAACCCGCCACCAGCAGGACGCAGACGATAATCAGGCCCATCGAAACTTCGTAAGAGACCATCTGCGAAGCCGAGCGCAACCCCCCCAGAAAAGCATAGCGTGAATTTGAAGCCCATCCCGCCATGATCACGCCATAGACGCCCATCGATGAAATCGCGAACAGGTACAAAATCCCGACATTGATATCGGCGATCACCCATTGCGCATTGACCGGAATAACGGCCCAGGCGGTAAACGCCATCACCAGCATCAAAATCGGCGCCAGCACGAAAACGGGCCGGTTGGCCTGCGTAGGGATAATCGTCTCCTTGCCCATCAGCTTCAGCAAGTCGGCAAAAGACTGCAACAACCCGAAGGGGCCGACCATCGCCGGGCCCTGGCGACGCTGCATCGCTCCCAATATCTTGCGCTCGCCATAGACGACGAAAGCCACACTTAAGGCCACTACCAGAAGAAAAGCGATGATCTGCAGCGCGGAAGCGCTCGCCATCGCCAGCCACTGTGGAAAACCCAACCCAGAAAAGAAATCCGTTACCAGTTCCATTATTCCGCGGCCTCCGCCACATCATGATGCAGGAATACTTTTGTGCATTCGGCCATCGTCAACGATGCCCGCGTGATCACGTTCGTCATATAAAAATTCTGCACAGCCGATACAAACGACGTACCCGCCACCTTGCCCGGCAAGCCAAAAACCGTCCATGGCGCAGGCAGAATTTGATCGATCTGCATCAGGTGCGGCCATTCGCGGGCGATGCGTTCGCGCAACTGGAACAAATCGTCATAGGGCAACTGACGGTGGATATATGCTGACAGAGCCCTGATGATTTTCCAATCCTCTCGGGCTTCGCCCGGGGCCTCGACAGCCTTGCGGGCCATCTGCACACGGCCTTCCGTATTCACATAGAGGCCGTTCTTCTCAGTATACGCGGCCCCCGGCAAGATGACATCGGCGCGATTCGCCCCGGCATCGCCGTGATGGCCCTGATAAATCACAAATGCATGCGGGTTGATGTATTCCATCGGAAAATCATCGGCCCCCAGCAGATAAACCAATTCGACCTTGCCGAGATCAAAACCGTCCTTGGAGGTAAAGCCGATATCCAATGCGCCTATGCGCGACGCCGCGGTATGCAGGACGTTAAAGCCGTTCCAGCCCTCACGCACCATGTTGAACGTTTCAGCGCACTGACGGGCCAACGCCTGCACGGCCAGGCCGTCTTCGCGCTGGAACGCACCCATGCCGACGATAATCATCGGGTTCTTCGCGTTCTTCAACACAGCCGCAAATCCTCCTGCGCTCTTGATCAGATTTTCAAGATCCGCGGGGCCGGTGCCTATATGTTCATACGGGTAGGTCAGATCGGCAACCTCACCGATCACACCCACCTTGACGCGCTTGTTGAGCCATGTCTTGCGGATGCGGGCATTGACCAGCGCCGCCTCCCGGCGCGGATTGGTGCCGACAAGCAAAATGGCATCCGCCTGCTCGATCCCGGCAATCGTCGAGTTGAAAATATAACCGGCGCGGCTGGAAGCGTCATAGAAAGCGCCGTCAGTACGACACTCCAGATTGGTTTCATGCAAAGATCCCATCAGATCTTTCAAGGCAACCATCGACTCAAGATCACAAAGATCGCCGACAAGAGCAGCCTTCCAGCCCTGCTTCACGCTCAGCAATTTTTCGGCCGCAACAGAGAAGGCTTCCTCCCACGAGGCGGGTCTCAGTTTTCCGGACTGGGCATCGCGCACGTAAGGGCGGTCAAGGCGCTGGCGTTTCAGCCCGTCATGCGCATATCGCGTGCGGTCGCTGATCCATTCTTCGTTTACATCTTCATGCAAGCGCGGCAGAACCCGCATAACCTCGCCGCCGCGTGCGTCAATACGGATATTGGAGCCAACGGCATCATGCACATCAATGCTTTCGGTCTTGCGCAGCTCCCACGGGCGCGCAGTGAACGCATACGGCTTGCTGGTCAGCGCGCCGACCGGGCAAATATCGACTAGATTGCCCGAAAGCTCGGTATTGATCGCCTTCTCGACAAATGTGGTAATTTCGACGTCCTCGCCGCGATTGACCAGCCCCAGATCCGGCGTCCCCGCGATCTCTTCGGCGAAACGCACACAGCGCGTGCATTGGATGCAGCGTGTCATAACCGTTTTCACAAGAGGCCCCACGTCCGGATCGACCTTGGCGCGCTTGCTTTCGTGATAGCGCGAACGGTCGAAACCGTAGGCTACGGCTTGATCCTGCAGATCGCACTCGCCACCCTGATCGCAGATCGGACAATCCAGCGGGTGATTGATCAGCATCATTTCCATGACGCCTTTGCGGGCCTTGTGCACCATTTCTGAATTGGTCTTCACAACCATACCGTCAGCGCATGCCAGCGCACAGGATGCCTGCGGCTTCGGCGGCCCGGGAGACACCTCGACCAGGCACATGCGGCAGTTCGCCGGGACGGAAAGCTTGTCGTGATAGCAAAAACGCGGCACTTCCACGCCCAGCATTTCCGATGCCTGCAGGATACTTGTTCCCGGGGCCACTTCAATCTCAACACCATCAATCGTCAGTTTAGGCATAGTACTTTCTCTAGTTTCAAACTTAAGACGGGATTACAACAACAGGACGGCGCTGGAATGACAGCTCCAGCCATTTTTGTGTATCCATGTGATTTGTGTCACGCACCACTTCGTGCCACTTCAATTTCTTGACATCGACAGGGCCAACATCAATAGCCCCTTCCCACTCAACTTCGCCCTCACAGACATTTTTATAAACTGTCAGCTTGTCACCGTCTTTCAGACAAACAAGCGCATCATATCCATCCTTACCGTACTCACAGAAAGACCAGATGGTTCCCTCTGTTCCCGTTTCGGAAAAAGGTTCCAAGGCGCCGAATTTCACATCACCATCGCGTTCAAGCCGAGCCGGTAGCTGATTATAGAACATACCAACCCACTTTTCGGTTCTCATGCCCTTTTGAATACCATGATGATAACGCTTATGGTTCAACGAGACAGTTCCTTCCCAGGCAACATCACCCTCGCTGACAGTTTTGAATACTTTCACAAGATCGCCTGATTTAAACGGCTGCTTAATCTCCTCATGATGCTTACGTTGTTTGGCACGCGCAAAAATATCAGCATAGGTCTGATAACCCCAATCATACGCCAAACGGCATGTACGGAATCCCAAACCCTTCAGCTTGGCATTCATCTCATCCATATCGGCTTTCGCCGCTTCGGATTCAGGTGGAAGCTCCACATTCATAAGGCTCAAAAGGCCAAATTTTCTAGACTCCTTAGGCACTTATTACTCTCTTGCGATATCTTCATCTTCGAGCGGCGCTTGACGCTCCAGATTTTTCTTTACGTAAAAGTTGGACGTTGCCAACATAGTATTCTGATAAACTAGTGCAGCAATAACCACACACAAAAGCAAGATAATCACAATCAAAGAAGCAACTAACCCACTTTGTTTTATCCTCATGCCGCCAGCTTTCTGTATTCCATGATCCGCTGCTCCATCTCCGGACGGAAATGGCGGATCAAACCCTGAATCGGCCAAGCACTCGCGTCGCCATGCGCGCAGATCGTATGGCCTTCAATCTCTTTTGTCAGTTCAAGAAGCGTGTCGATTTCATCGACTGTCGCATTGCCGCGCACCATGCGCTGCATAATGCGCCACAGCCAGCCCGTGCCTTCGCGGCACGGCGTGCACTGACCGCAGCTTTCGTGCATATAGAAAAACGACAGGCGCGCGATCGCGCGGATCACGTCCGTGGATTGATCCATCACGATCACGGCGGCGGTGCCCAGACTGCTGCCGACCTCGCGCAAGGCGTCGAAATCCATCAACGCTGTCTCACAAAGAGAACGCGGCAAAATCGGCGTCGAGGAGCCGCCCGGGATGATCGCCTTCAGATTGTCCCAGCCGCCTCGCACGCCGCCCGCGTGTTTTTCGATCAGGTCTTTGAGCGGGATGCCCATTTCCTCTTCGACGTTGCAGGGCTTGTTGACGTGGCCGGAAATGCAGAAAAGCTTGGTGCCTGTGTTCTTTTCGTTGCGGCCAAAACCCGCGAACCACGCGCCGCCGCGGCGCATGATCGTCGGCACAACGGCAATGGTTTCAACGTTATTGATTGTCGTCGGGCATGAATAAAGTCCTGCGGCGGCCGGGAATGGCGGCTTGTTGCGCGGCTCACCTTTTTTGCCCTCAAGCGAATTCAGCAGCGCGGTTTCCTCGCCGCAGATATAGGCACCAGCGCCGCGGTGCACCTCGATATCGTATTCCCAGCCGGAACCGGCGGCGTTTTTGCCCAGCAAGCCGGCCGCGCGCGCTTCCTGCACGGCCTTCACCAGCGTCATCGCTTCGTTATAAAATTCGCCGCGAATATAGATGTAGCATTTATGCGCACCCATCGCGAAACCGGCAATCAATGCGCCCTCGATCAGTTTATGCGGCTCGTTGCGGATGATATCGCGGTCTTTACACGTGCCCGGCTCTGATTCATCGGCATTGATAACCAGATAGCTCGGGCGGCCATCGGGGCTTTCCTTCGGCATGAATGACCATTTCATGCCAGTCGGAAAACCAGCCCCGCCGCGGCCGCGCAAGCCCGACTTTTTCATCTCCTCGATGATCCAGTCGCGCCCCTTGGCCAGAATGTCCTTGGTATTGTCCCAGTCGCCGCGCTTTTTTGCGTAATCAAGCGAGTAAGACTCCTGACCATAAATGTTGGTAAAGATGCGATCCTGATCGGCCAGCATAGACAGTAACTCCTGAATAAGTCGGCGTAATCATAGACCTTTTCGTTCAAAAATCCACCCTTGTCATACGTGTTCGCTCAGCCCTTTTTATTTTCATAATAACATATTGTGGGTGCAAATCTTCACTGTTTTGCCTTCCCCGCTGAAATAGAATTATCAGCTATGCTACCCCTTAAACCGGTGAGCGCAGAGTGAGAGAAACAAACTCCGCCGGGCAGTTGAAACGCAGCGGTAAACTGCTGGTTCCGATGCCGCTGCTGACAACCAGATCCCGGCCTCCCTCACGAATATGGCCATAGGCATAGGCCCACGGTGCCCGTCCTGGCAGCTTCTGCAGCCGCTTCCTCCCCGGGAACATCATCTGCCCGCCATGCGTATGACCGCAAACCGTCACCACGGGCCGCTCGTCCACATCAAGGAACGTCCCGGGATCATGGCACATCAGCACCACTGGATCGTCTGTCGTCACTCGTGAAAAAGTGGTTTTCAGGCAGGGCTTGCGGGTCGTATCGTCGGCAAGCCCCGCAACCCAGACATCCTGTCCCGGCAGATCGGGGCGCGCCACCTTGACCGCATCGTTCTCCAGCACGCGGATATGGCGGCGTTCCAACTCCCTCCACAACCCTTGCCCGTCTTCATACCAGTCATGATTGCCTAATACGGCATAAACGCCATACTTTGCTTTTAACTCTGCCAGACGCTCAGCGATAGGCTCTGGCTTGATATGGCGCCCCTGTATGGAGTCGCTGACCAAAAAATCGCCGGGCAGCAAGATCATATCGGCACCAAGATCATTCAGCCGCCCAACGATCTCCTCCACCTTGGCCAACGTAACTGATTTGCAGCCTACATGCAGGTCGGCTGCCACCGCCATGCGCAACGGCGCATGGGTCGAGGGCCATTTCGGTGAAACGATATCGTAAATTTTATGACGCAGCGGAAACGGCTCGGGCGCCAATCCATATACACCGCACGCCCCGGCCGCCTTCACAAAAGCGGTTTTAAGATAATCCCTGCCCTGCATGGCCGACCTCTTTTTATTATTCGAGGTCAACATTAGGAACTTTCACGAAAAAAAGCAAAATCGCCCCTTAAAGGGGCGATTTCTTAACTTTAAACCTTGCCGCTCAAGGCATCGGGCTGCTCCGTTTCCGGAATGACCTCGGCCATCTGACCCGATTTCAGGCGATCGAAGACCGTCGGATCGTTCCTGACGAACTGCGGCATCAAAGATCCCACCATCATCCCGGCGAAACTGGCCAGCAATCCGGCAAATTGCGGCGGCAGAACTGAATCCGCAGGGGCAAAGATCAGACAACCCACCCAGACGAACAGACCGCAGAAGATAGCCGCCAGCGCGCCCTGATTGGTAGCCTTCCGCCAGAATATGCCGAAGACCAGCGGAACAAAGGCTGTCGCCAGCGTGATCTGGTAGGCGTTTTCTACCATCTCGAAGATGCTGGCATCGGAGTTGATGGCATAAAGCGTCACCAGCAATGTGAAAATCATCGTCACCCACCGCATGGCTTTCAACAGGTTTCTGTCGGAGATGCCGGGGTGCAGCGGGCGCAGGATGTTCTCGGTAAAGGTGACCGATGGCGCCAGCAACGTCGCCGACGCGCACGACTTGATCGCCGAGAGCAGTGCGCCGAAGAAGATAATCTGCGCGATCAACGGCGCTTTCTCAAGAATCAGCGAAGGCAGGATCATCTGCGGGTCGCCGTCCTCGGCCATATGCGTGGCTACCATGTCCGGCGCGATCAGGAAGGCCGAGTAAGCCAGAAACATCGGTATGAACGTAAAGAAGAAATAGAGAGAGCCGCCAAGGACGGAACCCCACTTCGCGTATTCCAGTTTCTTGGCCGACTGCGCGCGCTGGAACACGTCTTGTTGCGGCATCGAACCGAACATCATCGTCATCAACGCGGCAGCAAAGGCGATAATCCCGACCAGATCCATGCTCGGCCAGAAATTGCTGAATTTGCCCGCCGCCACGGCGTGATCGACCACACCCATCACGCCACCCGGCACCATTTCGGCAACTTCACCGCCGATATAAACCATCCCGAGAACGATAATCACCATTTGCAGCAAGTCAGTGATCGCCACCGCCCACATGCCGCCGAAGAAGGTGTAAATCAAGATGGTCAGCGAGCCAATCCACATGCCCCAGAACTGGGAAATCTCGCCCCCTGATACAATGTTAAACACAAGGCCAAGCGCCGTAATCTGCGCCCCCACCCAGCCAAGATAGGAAATCACAATCGCCAGCGTCGTCATCACCTCGGCGGTGCGGCCGTAGCGTTTTTTGTAAAAGTCGCCGATGGTCAGCAAGTTCATCTTATACAGCGGCCCTGCAAGGAACAAACCGAACAGGATCAGGCAGAGCGACGCGCCAAACGGATCGGCAATAATGCCGCCGATCCCTTCGCCAAGAAATGTAGCAGGAATGCCCAGAACGGATTCTGAGCCAAACCATGTCGCGAACACCGTGGCCACCACCATATAAAACGGCAGGTGACGCCCGGCAATGGCGAAGTCTCTGGTGTTGTGCACCTTGCTCCCGGCCCATAAGCCGATCAGAACCGAAACAACCCAGTACGCAATCACGAACCAGAACAACATGCCCATGACGAACCCCAACCCCTGCTACATGGTGAATCAATAATCGAAAATTATAGGAATACGCGCTTTTACAAATCAAGCCGTTACAGGGGATTAATACGATTTATCAGATATATTCCCCAGCGTGAAAAAACGTTCCCATTTTATACATAACAGGGAAACGTAGCGTCTGCCTTATTGCCTGATCAGGGCAATCCTGAAATGGCCGAAACTCTTCTTCAATATCCGCTTCATCACGTGAACCGAAAAAAACAGGCCCAGCACAAATCCGCCAGCGCCTCCTATATAGGTAATCGAATTTTTATCCAACCCCACGGCCGCGCCAGCAAGCCCCACAATAAACCCGAACACGAAGGCCGCGCCCAAGGCCAACAATATAGCGCGCCAGCACCACGCCCACCACACACGCAAGGCGATGAGAAAAGTCGGGTCAATTTCATTCATGATTTAAGTCCCCGATTTGCGGACTTTTGCATCCTTGAGCGTCGTGCCTCCGCCTTCCGCCTGAGAGTTCAGGCGCCCTGTTTGCGAACCGACGGGGACTTCCTTGCCTTGTTCCAGCAGGTCGATGATCTCGACCATGCGGGCCGGCGTCAGGTCTTCATAGAAATCGTCATTGATCTGCACCATCGGCGCGTTGACACACGCTCCGAGGCACTCCACCTCCATCAGCGAGAATTTTCCATCACCCGTGGTTTCACCAAGGCCGATGCCCAGACGATCCTGACACGCTTTCACGATGTTATCCGAACCGCATAGCATGCACGGCGTCGTCGTGCACATCTGCACCAGGTATTGGCCGACAGGTTCGATGTTATACATCGAATAGAACGTTGCGACCTCATAGACCTTGATCGGCGGCTGCCCGACGATACGGGCGATTTCATCCATCGCCGCGCGCGGAATCCATCCGCCATAGGGCGGATTCGCCTTGGCGCCGTCCTCGGCCACCTGACGCTGCGCCAGGTCGAGAAGCGGCATGATCGCGCTGCGCGCGCGCCCTTCCGGATAACGGCTCAAAATATCCTTCACCGCCTCGGCGCTGCGGAAGCTGAAACTCTGCGGTTGGTAAGCGGCGTGAAGATCAAGGTGTTTCTTCATAATAAATATCCATTACTTCTGGGTCTGGCAGCGCCAACGCGACACTTGTACGTCCGTCATGGTGACATAGGCAACATCGGCGGCGGTATAGTCAGGGTTGAAAATGATAGTCCGGTTTCCAGCCGTATAGCGGGAAGATTGCACCTGCACGAGCGGATATTGCTGCTCCTGCCCGTTGGCGTCCCTGGCATGCAGCCTGTTCATCTCGATACGAAACTCCTGCGCGGCGCGATCGGTTTCAGCGCGATTGGATCCGAAGCGAAGCACGGCAGCCTCGGACTGAACACAGGTCATCCCCGTCAGATCCGCGGCATGCGCCACGCCGGCAGGCAGCAAAACAGAGAACAAGATAGCGGCCAAAAATCTCAACGATCGATCTCCCCGAAAACGATATCCATCGAACCTATGATCGACACCGTATCCGCCAGCAAATGGCCGCGCGACTGGAAATCCAGCGCCGCCAGATGCGAAAAACCGGGGGCGCGTATACGGCAACGATGCGCTTTGTTGCTACCGTCCGATACCAGATAGACGCCGAATTCACCTTTCGGAGCCTCCACGGCGGCATAGGTTTCTCCTGCCGGAACGTGATATCCCTCGGTATACAGCTTGAAGTGATGGATCAATGCTTCCATCGAATGCTTCATCTCGGCGCGCGGCGGCGGCGCGACTTTGTAATCGTCCGCCATGACCGGCCCTACAGGCAGCTTCTCAATCGCCTGTTTCATAATCCGAAGCGACTGGCGCATTTCCTCCATCCGCACCAGATAGCGAGCGTAGCAATCGCCCGTCTTCCCGACCGGGATGTCGAAATCCATCTGGTCATAGACTTCGTAAGGCTGCGATTTACGCAAATCCCACGGCAACCCCGAAGCGCGGATCATCGGGCCGCTGAAGCCCCAATCCATTGCCTCTGCTGCTGTCACTATGCCGATATCGACAGTGCGCTGCTTGAAAATGCGGTTCTCCGTCAGCAATTCATCAAGGTCGCTGATGACAGGCGCAACTGATTTTTCTGCCCACTCGAACATATCCTCAGCCAAGCCCGCAGGCATATCGTAACGAACCCCGCCCGGGCGGAAATAGTTGGCATGCAAACGGGCGCCGCAAACGCGATCATAGAACTCCATGCCCTTCTCGCGTTCCTCAAAACCCCATAATGCCGGCGTGATCGCTCCGACATCGAGCGCGAACGTGGTGATATTCAGCAAGTGATTGAGAATGCGCGTCATCTCTGAAAACAGAACGCGGATATACTGTGCCCGCGGCGGCGCCTTGATTCCCAGAAGCTTTTCGACGGCCAGCGCAAAAGCGTGTTCCTGATTCATCGGCGCAACGTAATCAAGGCGATCGAAATAGGGCGTCGCCTGCAAATAGGTTTTATGCTCGATCAGCTTTTCCGTGCCCCTGTGCAAGAGGCCGATATGCGGGTCGGCACGTTCGACGACTTCGCCGTCCAGTTCCAGCACAAGGCGCAAAACGCCGTGCGCCGCCGGGTGCTGCGGGCCGAAGTTCATCGTATACGGCTTGATATGGGTTTCCTGCCCCATATCGAGCAATGCATTGTTGTCGGCAGAACTGCTCATGATGCCTTTTTCTCCTTGGCCGCGGCGCGGCTGTCGATCCAGCCCCTCGCGGGCTTGGTCGCTTTCTCGTCGCCTGGCAACTGCACATCGGTCATGCCTTCCCATGGCGAGAGAAAATCGAACGTACGATAATCCTGCGTCAGCTTGACAGGTTCATAAACCACACGCTTCAACTCGTCATCCCAGCGCACCTCGACATAGCCGGTGAGCGGGAAGTCCTTGCGCAGCGGATGACCCTCAAAACCGTAATCTGTCAGGATACGGCGCAAATCCGGATGACCGCTGAAATAGATACCGTACATATCCCATGTCTCGCGCTCCAGCCAGTTGGCGGAGGAGAAAACAGATACCACCGAAGGCACAGGCGTGTTCTCGTCAGTGGACACCTTCACGCGTACGCGGTTGTTCTGCGTCAGGGACAGCAATTGATAAACCACTTCAAAACGCTCGGCACGATCGGGGTAATCGACCCCGCAAACATCGATCAGCACCTTGAAATCGCATTCCCGGTCGTCGCGCAGGAACTGCAACACATCGACGACGGCATCGCGTCCGGCATGCAGCACCAGTTCGCCTTTCAGTATTTCATGCTTCAAGACAGCCCCTTCCAGAGCTTCCTCGACGCGTTCGGCCAGATCTATCAGGGATTCATCAGACATGATTAACGCACAATCCTCGTATCTTCGCGCTGGATTTTTTTCTGCAACTGCAAAAGGCCGTAAACCAGCGCCTCGGCCGTCGGCGGGCAACCGGGAATATAGATATCGACCGGCACGATGCGGTCGCAACCGCGCACCACCGAATAGGAATAATGGTAATAGCCGCCGCCGTTCGCGCATGACCCCATCGAGATCACCCAACGCGGCTCGGGCATCTGGTCGTAAACGCGGCGCAAGGCCGGCGCCATCTTGTTAGTCAGGGTGCCTGCCACGATCATCACATCCGACTGGCGCGGGCTGGGGCGCGGAATGATCCCGAAGCGGTCGAGGTCATAGCGACTCATGTAGGAATGGATCATCTCGACAGCGCAGCAGGCAAGACCGAACGTCATCGGCCACATCGAACCCGTGCGCGCCCAGTCGAACAGGGCATCCGCCCCGGTCAGCAAAAACCCTTTTTCGTGCAGATGCTTCGAGATCGCGGCAGGCACCACGTCCTGCTCGGCGGCAGGCGGCAACGGCAAATCCGTCAGACCGGTCGCCGGGGCTTGTACGACTTTGCGTTCATGAGACATGAAATCACCTTACTCCCAGTCGAGAGCACCCTTCTTCCATTCATAGATGAAGCCAACCGTCAGGACGCCCAGAAACATCACCATCGACCAGAACCCGAACAAGCCGATATCCCCGAGCGATACAGCCCACGGGAAAAGGAAGGCGATTTCCAGATCAAATATGATGAACAGGATGGCAACGAGATAAAACCGTACGTCGAACTTGCTGCGCGCATCATCAAAGGCATCAAAGCCGCATTCGTAGGCCGACAGCTTGTTAACATCGGGCCGGCGCCAGCTCAGCAGCAGTGATGAAACCACCAGCAGCAAGCCAAAACCAATGGCAATGCCAACAAACAGCAGAATGGGGAAGTAGTTAACCAGAAATTCCGAAGGGGCCATGAGATCCAGCCTTAGAGTCAGTCGCACGAAAATTACGGACAAGGAATACAACATATGTTCCCGGTTTTAAAGGGTTTTGGGGAGATTCTCCCGCGTTTTATATTGTCATAATATATATCTCAGGAGGAAAAACGCGAATGCTGGGGCCCTACGGCGCCATGAAGATTTTTTCCAGAAGAATGTCTACTTCAGCCTCAGTCGCCGGCTTGAAAAGAACATCGTCAAACCCAAAGGCGATCAGCGCCCTGCGATCGTTCGCGGAAGCTTGCGCGGTTAAGGCGACCACAGGCGTATGCTCCCCGCGGTTGATGCGCTGCTGCATGATCAGCTTCCCGGCCTCATACCCGTCCAGACCGGGCATACGTAAATCCAGCAGCACCAGATCATAGGGCTGTTGCAAAAACCGTCGAACTGCCAGATCCCCGTTATCGACAACATCCACTTCCAATCCGTGATTCTTCAGCATGGCTGTGAATATCTCGCGGTTGAACTCGACATCGTCGGCCACCAGAACACGACCCTTGTACTTCTTCTTGCCCCCCTGCCCGCTCCCCGCAGCTTCCATCCTGTCCGATACCGGCAAGGTCAAACGGAACCAGAACGTGCTGCCATAGCCTTCAAGGCTGGAGAAATCGATCTCGCCCCCCATCAACCCCACCAGCGATCTGCAAATATTCAATCCCAGGCCCGTGCCCGAGACGTCAGGGCGCTGATGCTCCCTGACTTGCGTGAATTTTTCAAAAATATGCGCCTGATCGGCTTGCGGAATCCCCGCTCCGGAATCGGATACACTTGCCCGGAACGTCACATGGCCGTCGCTTATGTCCTCAACATCCACTTGCAGCCGTACGAATCCCTTGCCGGTGAATTTGATGCTGTTGGCCAGCAAATTGGTTATGACCTGTCGGATGCGATGGGGATCGCCCCGCACATAAGCCGGCAACGACTTGTCGATCCGGCATTCGTACGCAAGCCCCTTGGCCGCTGCATGCCCGGCCAGCAGCTTGTGCGCTGCCTGCGCGGCTTCGGCGATATTAAAATCTTCGCTGACCAGCGATATTTCCCCGGCCTCGATCTTGGATGTCTCCAGAATATCATTCACGATGTTCAGCAAAGTGCGCCCGGCATCATGCAGAATATGCGCATAGCGGCGCTGGCTCTCGGTCATATCGGTACTGTTTAGCAATTCGGCAGCCCCGATGATCGCCTGCATCGGCGTGCGAATCTCATGACTGACCGTGGCGACAAATTCGGATTTGACGCGCGAAGCCTCCTCAGCCTTGCGCCGCAACGTTTCGAGATTGATTTCGTATTCCTTGCGCTCGGAAATATCCTGCGCGAATCCTTCAATCTCGGCAGCGCCGTTGTGCTGCACAACCGTTCCCTGCTCCAGCAGCCACTTGATGCACCCCGCCGCCGTCTCTATGCGGTATTCGATCTTGTAAGGCTTTCCCTCCTTGATGGCCTCTCCGACCGCCTTTATGACATAGGCCAGATCCTGCGCGTGGATAACACTGCTGAAAGTCCGCCCCTTGTTTCCGATAAAATCCTCAGACGGATAACCCGTAACGGCCTCCACCCGGTCATTCATGAAGATCGCCGTGCGGTTGATATCGTTCCTGCATATGAAGAACATCGCCGGCACATTGCTCACGACCGAGGCATATCTCTCCTGCAGGGCTGCCTTTTCCTGTCTGGCCTGCAACGCCGCTTCCTGCAGGGCGCGTTCCTGCTCTATCGCATCCTCGCGATGCAGTACAAGGACATAGATAAACCCGCCCAGCACGAGCGCCAGAATCGCGCCGATGACCGGCAGCCATAGCACTTTCAATTTCAAAGAAATGAAGCGCGAGGCTTCCATATCGACTCCCACAACCCCTGTAAACTGATAGCGGGAATCTACGATCGGGGCATAAGCGCTGATAAATGTGCCCCATTCGTCCTGCGTAATTTCCCGCTCGACCGTCGCTTTATTCTCCCTTAACGCCTGCAGCAACTCGGGGGAAGCGTCCGGATACGGTTCCATGATCTCGGCGGTTCTCGTTACGTCCCGATCCACGGGCGTATCGACGATAAAATGCGGCGTCCCGCCGACATCGACAAACGTATAGACATATTTGATTTCCTCGTTCGAGCGGATCAATGTCCTGTAACTGTCGATGATCGCCTGATAACGCGGATCGCTCTTATCTCTCGCCTTGAAAATTTCTCCATGACTGTCGCCGTCCGTCATGGCAGCGGCTATGCGGGCATAAGACAGGACACGCTGCCTGATCTCCGTTTCGATCAGGCGGTGAGCCACAAATGTCAGGAGGAAAAGAGCAACGATAATAAAACCGGACACCAGCGCGGCTGAGACAAGGGCATAACTTTGCTGTTTGCACAGTTTTGCAGCCATACTCAAAAATTTCTTATCAAAAAAACGTCTGTAAAAATACGAACTTCCCGGGCGCGAGCCAAACGCCCCCCACCATCAAGCGCCCACCCGATTTAATGGTAGCACATCAACTATTGCATTGATCTTAATGGAGAAACTGTACCATAGTACCCTTCCGCCCCCTTCAAGAAAGGCGCTGAAAAGCAAAAAGGCCGTCCACAGAAACGGTCAACCCCTTGTAACTCATCGCTGTTTAAAGGCGGCGGACTTGAGCCCGCGACCTCCTGCGTAGGTGACAAGGGCGTGCTTTTCCTTCAATAGATTAACAGCCGTATTGCCGCAAAAAATCCCGACAAATGAATAAGTACGACTGATTACTGAGAGCTACTTAGCCTATTGAAGGACTTCCGATGCCTCATACCTTTGCCTGATCTGCACACAACGATTATAAATATAAGAGTGGAGCTCGCCACCTATTGAAAAATCTGCTGGCGTGATAAGGTCTGTTCGTTTGTCGAGGCGCATATTCTTAAATTTTTGTCTCGTGTCTATCGCAGATTTCTCTGGATTAAAGACAGCAATGCCTAATCCTCCCTTACTCCTCGTTAGCGAAAGCGCTGGCACATCGGTATCACCATCTCCAATGTAGATTATATTCTCAAACGGCGACCATAATTCCACAGCCGGAACACGAGTGTTCACTTTCACTGATTGATTATTAAATGCGCCTTTCGATATTTCGAAAAGAGAGCGCGTCTTAACCGTTTCATCCATACAGAAGACTGGCACGCTTTCAGGCTCGTCACTGTGATTTTCATCAACAACTACCGTATAACGACATCCAAAAGTCCAGGTCACCAGCCCGGCAGGAAATACTTGCTCAATTAACTCCTTAAGACCCGCAGAAACAACAAAATGATGAATCTCCAGATTCAATCTCCTGAATTTTTCTGTTTGCTCCAGATTTTTAATGTCTATAAGGAAATCCAAAACTTTCGGGTAGAGAGCTATTTGAGGCAACACAAATTCTTTAAAAAATTCGGCGTTAAGAGGAACCTTTTTTGTCGCTGCCAGCCGGGAAAGAGAATACATCCATATTGGTGCATCCATAGCCAGTATATGTTCCCACTGAGGAAGTTCCTGATCGCCGCGTAACGCTTTGATCATACTCCAGAACTCGCCACCCTTGCCCGAGCCCTGGAGAACTTCGACCGTCTTTGTCGTTGAGTCATCCGGAGTTAGAGTGCCGTCAAAATCCCAAACGATTGCAATATTCGGCATCCTACGCTTACCGGGGGGTATTTTTTGGCGCGTCAACCTGAACAATACGGCCTGTGGAAGCATCTCTTCTGACAGCAGAGGAAAGAACCACATAACCGGATTTATCATAGTTGTGGCCGGACGGGTTTTTAGGCTCAGGCTGAACTGGAGTCTTTGACACGTAGCACCTCACTGAATCATTTCCCTTCCGTATTCTAACAGGCATTCCTTTTTTAACCTAATGGTGCGCCTCCTCAATCTATAAACAAGACTTCTTGCAATTTATCCCCGCCGCATCCTGGCCGCAGGTTTAAAGCGGAAGCGCTAAAGAGCTTGGTTTTCTGCGGTTTGCGTGTGCCTGAGATTGTCAGTGTTTTTGTGGCAAGAATCACGTTTTCAAAGAAGAAGGGGCCAGTCGCTTACGACTAACCCCTTGTTTTCTTTGCTGTTTTAAATGGCGCGAGCGACGGGACTTGAACCCGCGACCTCCTGCGTGACAGGCAGGCGCTCTAACCAGCTGAGCTACGCCCGCAATTTAAACAGCCCGGTATCAGTACAGAAAAGCGTCTGGCATTTCAAGGAGTTTTTCTATACGAAGTACCGAATTTTTAATACCCCGGCTCCCGCGGTTGACCCTTCGCACAACGCTTTGTTCCAGAAGAACAAATCAGCGATCAAAACGATCATATAAATAATCGGAAACATGCCGCAAAACCGGCTCTGTGCGGAAAGATTTATCACGCCGCCAGCGCTCGACAGCCGGATCGCCGAGATTCCATGGCTCACGCGGCCCCTCCCTGTCTTTATGCGTGACCAGCAAGCGCGCCACACTTGAAAACGTCCCCTTTTTAGAGGAGTTGTCCAACGGCGCCATCACATCAACCTGCACGGCGGCCTGCGCCACGGAAGCCTTTTCAAAGGCAAGTCCCGCGCGTTGCATACCTTCAACCATCATTAAAAGAGCCGCATTCGACAGGCCCACGATATCGCCACCGCCACCCACAGAACCATGGTTACCCGGCGACCAGACTTCCTGATAGGGAGCCGCCGCATCGCCGCTCTTGAACCCGGCCTCATGGTTAAGCTTGTCGAGGTTATCGAACAAGGTCGGAGGAAATGTCGTGCGCCGTTCGTTCAACGCTACAATATGCATGATGTTTTCATACAGGCTGCTGGCCGTCGTATTGTGAAAACGATATTTGCGGTTCCAGAATTTCAGGAAGTCGAGTTTCCCGCCCTCGGGGATTCCTAAGGCTCCCACTGTATCCATTACGCCAAGGAATTTGATCTTAAGCGGATGCGCCCGCTCCGGCGCGGTTTCAGGCGTATATTCACGCCGCCATGCCCGTTCCTTGTCGTTGACGACCAGATGCGGGGCCACGGCCGATCTAAAGCGCAGAGCCTCCGCCGTATCCGGCGTTTCGTCTTCCTTGCGGTAGATATCCATCGCCTGTTCCAGTATCTCGTCAGTCAGGCGCGCGGACGCTGGCAAGCCGCACTTGCGGATCAAGCCGCCCAGCGAGCGAGCCGTATAGGCGCCACGCGAAAAACCCACCAGGTAGATCTCGTCACCGGGATTGAATGCCTCGGAGAGTCTCTGATACGCCCCCTTGATCTTGTCGTTCAGGCCCCAGCCGAAAGCCGCCGCCGCGACGTTATAAGCCGTTGTGGCGATTCCCCCTTTACGCGTCCCGACACCGTCATCGTAATAGACAATCTGGCTGATGCCGTGATCATCGCGAGCCGCAATCATCTCCGCCAGCTTACGGACATTCGTCGGGTGCTCTGAGTCACGGCTCTGCCATGTGCCGTCGCAACATATGACATGGCGGCGAATAGTCATGCCGCCAGCGCCTTCGGCTGCGCGCTGAACGGCAGTTTCAGGGATTCTGCCACGCCCGCATGGGTGATTTCACCTCGGCAGACATTCAGGCCGTTGCGCAGGTTCGGGTTCTTCGCCAAAGCCGCCTGCCAACCTCGATCGGCCAGTTCGAGCGTATAGGGCAGAACCGCATTGTTCAGCGCCAGCGCGGAAGTCAGCGGCACAGCGCCCGGCATGTTCGCTACGCAATAATGGATCACGCCATCCACAGTGTAAACCGGGTCGCCATGCGTGGTGGCGCGGCTGGTTTCGAAGCACCCCCCCTGATCGATGGCGATATCGACCATCACCGTACCCGGCTTCATGGTCTTCAGCATCGGCTTGGTCACCAGCATCGGGGCCGAAGCGCCCGGCACCAGCACGGCGCCGATAATCAGATCGCTATAGGTCACGGCCTTCTCAATATAATCGGCGCTGGAATAAACAACCCGGGCCTGGCCACGGAAATAGTCATCGAGATAACGCATGCGATCATGCCCCTTCTCAAGGATCGTCACGTCCGCACCCATGCCCACAGCCACCTTGGCGGCATTAAAGCCCGCCACACCGCCGCCGAGAACCAGAACCTTCGCAGGCGGCACACCCGGTACGCCGCACATCAGGCGGCCCAGGCCTCCCATATGTTTTTGCAGGTAGTGAGAACCGACGATCACCGACAGGCGTCCGGCCACTTCCGACATCGGCGCCAGCAAAGGCAACCCACGGCCATCTGGCCCCGTCACGGTTTCATAAGCAATCGCGATGCATTTCGAATCCATCAGGCCCTTGGTCTGCTCGGCATCCGCCGCCAGATGCAAATAGGTGAAGAGAATCTGCCCCTCACGCAGCATCCTGCATTCGACCGGTTGCGGCTCCTTCACCTTGATCACCATATCGGCGCGGTCGAATATCTCCTTCGCCGTCTTGACGATTTCGGCGCCAGCCTTCTTATAATCGTCATCCGAGAAATTAATCCCCGCGCCTGCGTTGCTCTCTATGATGACTTTATGACCGTGCGCGACCAGTTCCTTGACCGACGCCGGCACCAGACCGACACGATGTTCCTGAGCCTTGATTTCCTTGGGGCATCCGATAAGCATGATTGAAAACTCCGCTGCAAACTGTTGAAACGCGCTGATTATATACCCCGGCAGCGTGGCGGTTTCTATGCGCGATGCAGCATTCTGCACACCCCTCCTTTTAACATAATCAACAGTACAAGAGGGCTAAACTCACAGCTTGGAATTTGAAGAATGCCATAACATCAAAGCACCCTCAAAGCACAACCTCTCACTTCTTCCCCAAAACGCCGAATTTCCAGCTTGATCAAGGTCAACTCCTTTTCGGTCAAGACATGAAAAACTGGTTAGATGAGAAATGTTCTCTCGCTGGCACTGTCCTTGCGGGGGCGGCTTGTTATGCTTATTTGCTTAGCAACGCTCCCTGCGATCCTGTTTGCGTTCTACATCGCCGATAACGAACGGACGGCGGCTCTTCAGCGCATGGAGGAAGACGCCCATCACATTGTCAGCTTGATCTCTCGCGAGCATTTCTACCAGATGGCAGGAGCCAAAAGCCTTTTACGCTGGCTGACAGATAAATTAGCGGAAGAACAGGATGACATCAGTGCAGCAAAAGATTCTGCTTTGCTGCCTGCTCTGCTGGCGGGGTATCCGCAACTTGCGAACATTGCCATCCTAACACCAAAAGGCGATGTCATCGGCAGCGCCCTTCCCTTGCCCGCTCCCCTCAATATGCATGACTACGCCGCTATTCAACGAGCGTTATCGTCGCATGAAATTGAAACAGGCGCCTACGTAATTGGCCCCATCGTCAAACGCCCGATTTTGCATCTGGCCTATGCGGTGAGAAATGCGCAAGGCACTGTGCGCTGGTTGGCTTTTGTCGCCATCGATCTGGAATGGCTGGGCCATCTGACATCACAGGTGGAACTGCCGGCAGAACATATCCTTGCCATTGCAGACCGCAACGGGCGTGTTCTTGCAAGCTCAGCTAAACCTGCAAGCGCAACCCTTTCCGTCGGTACACAAATCCCCGAATTGTCGGAAGACCAAAGACAAGAGAAAGATATAATTAAAACCATGATTGACGGCAAAGCCCAGACCTTTGCTATCGCGCCGATGGAAGGACTTCCAGGCGTTGTGATCGCATCGGGGCTTCCCTACAATCAGATATACAAGAAAGCCAATAGCGTTTTCTACCGCATGGTTATCTTGCTTTCGCTCTTAACGCTTGGCACGGTTTTTTCGGTGATGCTGTTTGAGGAAGTCGCATTGATTCGCTATCTTCGGGCACTCTCGCGTAGTTTGCGTCGTTTTGGACACGGCGACTTCTCTGCAAGGATCGGTGTTCCCTTCGGCAAGGGTGAGTTGCAGGAAATGGCAAGGACATTCAACGCCATGGCCGAAGCCTTGACAACACGACACAAGGAGTTGAGTGAAGCACATAACCGCCTCGACAAGCTAACTCGTCATCTGCAAATTGCTCGAGAATCAGAGGCACAGAGAATCTCCCGTGATTTGCATGATGAGGCCGGGCAGGTTTTAACCAGTTTAAAAATCGATCTGGCCAGACTACAAAAAAAGTGTGGGATCTGTGCCCAAGCTGGATATGTCGCCGGTGCGGTTGAAACAGATATAGAAGCCATGTCTGCTAAAATCGACAGCATTGTCGGATTTATTCGCCGAATTTCATCTGAATTGCGACCTCCGGTTCTGGATAAAATGGGACTTCCTGCTGCGATAGAACGGTTAGCAAGAGAGACGGAGGTCAATACAAATCTGGCTCTAGAAGTGAATATTTCAAAAATGGATGAACCTGTCGATTGGTTGGTATCAACAGCCTTGTACCGCATCGTGCAAGAGGCCTTGACGAACATCATGCGCCATGCGCAAGCTAAGATTGTCAAGATCGACCTGCACAAAGAAAATGAAAACATTGTTCTTCTCATTCACGATGACGGTAAAGGAATTGATACAAAGAACAGCAAACGCGTAACACTGGGAATTATCGGAATGCAGGAGCGCGCCAATCTTGTGGGTGGGAATTTTACCATTGAAGGGAGTTCCGGCAGAGGAACGTCGATAATCGTAAACATACCGTATAAAGCCGGTGAAAAGGCGATCTATGAAAATCCTGCTAGCTGACGACCATGCCATGTTCCGTTCCGGCTTATGTCGAATATTGGAGGAAGAATTCTCAAAGGCGGAAATACATGAATCATCCTCATGCGAAGAAACACTGCGAATGTTGCGGAATGGTGAATGGGGTCTTCTTCTTCTCGATATCGCCATGAGCGATAAAAGCAGCCTTAATATTCTGCCAGAAATAAAAAACCTTCACCCCCAAATGCCGATTTTGATTCTGAGCATGTATGACGATCGTCAATTTATTATTCAGGCACTGCGTTGCGGCGCGGCAGGCTACCTGACCAAGGAAAACGCACCGGATGAACTGATCCGCGCTATCCGCGCCGTAACGGCGGGACGCCGATATATCAGCGAGGCGATGGCAGAGCAAATCGCCGATCATCTTGCAGCAGGAAACGAAACGAAATCCCCTCATGAAACATTGTCAGCGCGGGAATATGAAGTCTTTCTTATGGTCGCCTCCGGCCTTTCATTGTCGGATATCGGCACGAAACTGGGCCTGAGCGTAAAGACGGTGAGCACCTACCGCACGAGAATCCTTGAGAAAACCGGATTTCAATCCAATGCCGAGATTATTCGCTACGCCGTTAGACATGGGCTTGTTGAATAAACATTCAATCGTTAGAACGCCGGGCTGAAAAATGGAGTTGCAATACGCTACGGCCACAACAAGCGAAGCCGATGGTCTCGGTAAAATACAGTCCGCAGCCTATCGCGGCATAGTCAATGGTCGCTACCTTGATCGCAATATGACCGAAAAACCTTCCTCCCGTCTGATGGAACATCTGGTGGAAACCAGCAACGGGGCAAGCGGTTTTCGCCGCTGCGGATTCAGGGAAAATTGTCGGTTTTGCCGCCTGCGACCTACCCCGTGACAACCGGCTTGCAGACTATGCGGACAGCTTGTGCAAAGTGGAACCGAAGAGATAACGCTTTATTGCAGCTAGAAGTTGATGGAAGTCAAATACCGCTGGCTGGATATCAAGGCATTGTGAAATTCTTATAAATCATTTTTGTAGGACAAATACCGACAAAAATTTCCTGCGCGTCCTGCATGGCTTCAGGGCTTGCGCTGATACAAAACTCTTGCACTTCGGCCGTACAATGAAAGTATGGAGCCTAAGATCACAGCGTCGGAATATCTGAAGAAGCGGTTGGGCGGATTGCATCCAGCCTATTTTGCGCTGGTCATGGCAACGGGAATTGTCTCTATTGCCTGTCACAGCTTGGGTCTCGACGCTCTGACACGACCGCTATTCCTCATCAACATTGCCGCTTACGGCACACTATGGGCGCTTTACTTGGTGCGGGCAGTGTTCTTCCGGGCGCAGTTTGCGTCTGACTGGCTTTCACACAAGCGGGGCTTCGGTTTCTTCACGCTGGTCGCAGCGACGAATGTGCTGGGTTCACAGTTTTTCCTGCTCGATAACAATGTAGCTGCGGCGACAGGCTTGTGGTGGCTGGGCTTAAGCCTGTGGGCCGTATGCACTTATGCGATCTTCGTGCTGCTGGCTGTGCAAGCGAAGAAGCCGCCGATAGAAGAAGGAATTAACGGCGGTTGGCTGGTAGCCGTGGTTGCTACGCAATCTGTCTGCGTGCTGGGATCGCTTCTTAAACCGGCCATGCCGGGTGGTTCCGATTTTATGCTGATGTTCCTGTTGTCCTTCTGGCTGTTCGGCGGGATGCTTTATATCTGGATCATATCGCTGATTTTTTACCGTTATATGTTCTTCCGGTTCGAGCCCTCTGACCTGATTCCGCCTTACTGGATCAACATGGGTTCGGTTGCCATCTCGACACTGGCGGGGGCCAACCTGATCGTGGCCGTGGAAGGATCATCGCTGGCTGATCTTATACCGTTTCTCAAAGGATTCACCGCCCTCTACTGGGCTACCGCGACATGGTGGATTCCGATGCTGCTGATCCTCGGCGTGTGGCGTCACGGCGTTCGAAAATTCCGATTCACCTATGATCCGTTGTATTGGGGGCTGGTATTCCCGCTCGGCATGTATTCGGTTTGCACATACAAGATGAGCCTGATCTTTGATCTTGCGCCGTTGCTGGTTATTGCCCATGTGTTTCTGGTGGCAGGCATTTCCGCATGGCTCCTGACATTCATGAGCCTGATGATGCGCCCGCTTTATGCCTTGCTGCTCGCCTTGCATCAGGCAATTCCATTTTCTACGCGCCCTAGCGCGTTATCCGTACACGCACCCACTCACAAAGGAGAAAGTAATGAGTAACAAGAAAAGTAACACCACAGTGGTGTCATACAAGACCGTCCTTGATACGCGTGCCAAAACGCCGCTCCCGGCGGCGGCAAGGTTGCGGCGCGGGAAAAACCTGATCGCAGTTGGAACTATTATCGCAATACTGGGAATCGCCGTGTATAGCACAACGATGCTCATCGGCGACATGAACAGCGAGCCTGTAAAATTTCTCGGCGAAGGCCTGATTCTTATCGGCACAGGCCTTGCAGTCTGGGTCATCGGCGCCATCAAATACCTCAATGCAGCGATCGATATAGGCTATACAGATGATTCAATCTGAGGAACGTCTTCCTCCAGATTTATTCGTAAGTTTTTGGAGGCCCCGCCACAGAAAAAACCATTTTATTTCAAATGGTTGAAATGGTGCGCGCTGAGAGGATTGAACTCCCGACCCACTCGGTGTAAACGAGTTGCTCTACCGCTGAGCTAAGCGCGCGATCCAGAGCGCCTTTTTAAAGGGGCGCTCCGGGAAAATCAAGGGCCAAAATGGCCGTAATGAACCGCCGGGGACAATATATTCCACTGCTCGTCGGTGCCGCCATCCTGAATGAAATCCTGATGGGTCTTGCGCGAGAGGGCATTATACTCGTCACGGAAAGCCACCACATCCGGATCGTTTTCATAGTTCAAAGGATCCTTCTCATACGCCATCGTGATGATATTCACAGCCTCTGCGTATTTTCCACACAACGCCTTGATAGCAGGCACATGCCTGTCCACCAACGCCTGCGGCACATCCTTGAGAACATCGTCTTTTATCGTCATCCCTAGCCTCCTTGTTGTTATTATTACGGCAGAATACTACTACATCGCGCGCCTTACGCAAGACACTAAAAAACCCCGCAATCTGCGGGGTTTTTTGAAATCCAAAGACAAAAGCGCCTAGTCGTTGACAGCGTCTTTGAGTTCTTTGCCGGCCTTGAATTTCGGTTGTTTCGATTCCGGAATCTTGATGGCTTCGCCAGTGCGCGGGTTGCGTCCTGTGGTGGCGGCGCGCTTGGAAACGGTAAAAGTGCCAAACCCGACCAGACGGACTTCGCCGCCGCTTTTCAGGGTCAGTTTGATGCTTTCGAAAATGGCTTCAACAGCTTCTTGCGCCTTGTTTTTCGGCAGATCGGCGACTTTAGCGACTTCATTGATCAGGTCTTGCTTGTTCACGGGAACCCCCAGGGAGTTTGAGTTGAAAATTGTATGCCCCTTACAGGAGCTGAAACCGCAGACCTGACCTTGAAAAATCGAGGATTTCTGCGGTTCCTGACGACTCATGTTTACGACGAATTAGAGGCCCTATCAATGGCGAATAAGCGGTTCTCCCTTGTTTTCTGCAGTTTTCGGCGGAATTTCGCCGATTTTATCAATATTTTCCGAAATAATGGGATCCGGCATCCGCACCAAAGCGTGCTGCAGCACCTCTTCGATAGTCTTGACCGTTACAATCTCCAGCGCCTTTTTGATCTTGTCGGGAATTTCCGGCAAGTCCTTGGCGTTTTCCTCGGGAATCAACACCTTGTTGATGCCGCTGCGACTGGCCGCGAGCAGTTTTTCCTTCAACCCTCCAATTGCCGTCACATAACCGCGCAAGTTCACCTCGCCGGTCATGGCCAGATCGCGATGAACCTCGATCCCGGTCAACGCCGAAACGATCGCCGTGGTCATGGCAGCCCCGGCTGACGGGCCGTCTTTGGGCGTCGCCCCCTCCGGCACGTGCACGTGGATGTTAGTTTCGTTCAGGCGCTTGTAATCGATACCCAAGCGAGCCGCCCGTGACTTGATCAGCATTTCGGCAACCGTGATAGATTCCTTCATCACATCTTTCAGGTTACCCGTTGTCGACACCTTGCCGTCTTTACCCGGCATGGTCACAGCCTCGATCGAGAGGATATCTCCGCCGAACTCGGTATAAGCCAGGCCGTTGACGACACCGACTTTGTTCTCGGCCTCGACCTCGCCGTAGCGGTACTTGCGGATACCGGCATATTTCTCAAGATTGCGCGGCGTGATCACGATCTTGTCCTTGCCCTTCATCAGGATTTCCTTGATGGCCTTGCGGCAGAGGTTGGAGATTTCGCGCTCAAGGTTACGAACACCGGCTTCCTGCGTATAGTAACGGATCAGGTGCCGCAATGCTTCGTCGTTGATGCTGAACTCGGCCGGTTTCAGACCTGCGGCCTTCATCTGCTTCTTCAGCAAATGCTGGCGCACGATCTGGAGCTTCTCATCTTCCATGTAGCCGGACAGGCGGATGATCTCCATGCGATCCAGCAGCGGACGCGGCATATTGAGAGAGTTCGCCGTGCAGATGAACATGACATCGGACAGGTCATAGTCCAGTTCCAGATAATGATCGCTGAATTTGCTGTTCTGCTCGGGATCCAGAACCTCAAGCAGCGCCGAACTCGGATCGCCGCGCCAGTCGGAGCCCAGCTTGTCAATCTCGTCAAGCAAGAAGAGCGGGTTGCTGGATTTGGCCTTTTTCATGCCTTGAATGATCTTGCCCGGCATCGCCCCGATATAAGTGCGGCGGTGGCCGCGGATCTCGCTTTCATCGCGTACGCCGCCAAGCGACACACGCACGAAATTGCGGTTGGTTGCGCGAGCGATCGATTGGCCCAGAGATGTCTTACCCACGCCAGGTGGCCCGACGAGACATAGAATCGGCCCCTTTACCTTGTTCGTGCGCTGCTGCACGGCAAGGTATTCCAGCATCCGTTCCTTGACCTTTTCAAGACCGTAATGATCCTGGTCGAGGATCTTCTTGGCCTCGCGGATATCTTTCTTCACTTTGGTGCGCTTGCCCCAGGGCACAGACGTGATCCAGTCAAGATAATTGCGCACGACAGTGGCTTCCGCCGACATCGGACTCATCTGACGCAGTTTTTTGATCTCGGCTTTGGCCTTGTCTCGCGCTTCCTTGGTCAGCTTGAGGTCTTCAATTTTTTTCTCTATTTCCCCTATTTCATCGACGCCATCCTCACCCTCGCCGAGTTCTTTTTGAATCGCCTTCATCTGCTCGTTCAGGTAATACTCGCGCTGGGTCTTTTCCATCTGGCGCTTGACGCGGCTGCGAATGCGCTTTTCAACCTGCAGGACGCCGATCTCGCCTTCCATGAAACCGTATATCTGCTCAAGGCGGGCGGCGGCTGTGGCGGCCTCCAGCAGGTTTTGCTTATCCTCGATTTTCAGCGTCAGGTGCGCGGCAATCGTATCCGCAAGCTTCGAGGCTTCCTCTATCTGGTTGATTGAAACAATGACCTCTGGCGGAATTTTCTTGTTCAGCTTGACGTACTGCTCGAATTGCGAAGCCACCGCGCGCGCCAGCGCTTCAAGCTCGGCATCCTGATTGTCCTGCGCCTCCGGCAACTCCTCGACGATCGCCTCAAGGAACGTATCGGTGCGCGTATAAGTTTTTGCCTTGATGCGGCGGCTGCCCTCGACCAGCACCTTGACCGTGCCATCGGGCAGTTTCAGCATCTGCAGGATTGTGCCCATTGTTCCGATCTCATAAAGGTCAGCCGGAGCCGGATCGTCAACCGCAGACGAGCGCTGCGTCAGCAGGATGATCTGCTTGCCTTCGTGCATCACATGCTCAAGCGCCTTGACTGATTTTTCACGCCCGACAAACAGCGGCACGATCATGTGGGGAAACACCACAATGTCGCGCAACGGCAAAACGGGCAAACTGACTTCTTTAGGTGCTGTAAATCCGAGCATTTGGCACTCTTCTGGCTGAAATATCGGTTTTTGGGACTCTTAAAAGGGCCCTTTTGGTACCATCCCACTCTATTATAAGAGTGTTAACACACTATTGCCAACCGGGCCCCTAGCACAAAACTTGTGGCGGGAGCGGAAAAAATCAAGGGGCGCCATAAACTTAGCCGGCACCCTCTGACCAAAATATCCGTGGAATATTATTTCTTCTCGTCCTTGGCCAAGGCAGCGCCGATATCGGCGCGGGAAATTACCACATGATCGATCAGGCCGAAATCCTTGGCTTCGCTTGGCGACATGAAGTTGTCGCGATCCATCGCTTTTTCAACCGTGGAAAGTTTCTGGCCCGTCGTTTTCACGTAAATCTCGTTTAACATTGCCCGCAGACGCAGGATTTCCTTTGCCTGAATCTCAATATCGGAAGCCTGCCCCTGCGCGCCACCATGCGGCTGGTGGATCATGATCCGGCTTGAGGGCAGAGAAAAACGCTTGCCCTTTGCCCCGGCAGTCAGCAGAAGCGAGCCCATGGAAGCCGCCTGGCCGGTGCAAACCGTGGCCACGTCGCAGGAGATATATTGCATCGTGTCGTACATCGCCATCCCGGAGGTCACAACGCCGCCCGGGGAATTGATATAGAAGGAAATGTCTTTCTTGGGATTTTCCGCCTCAAGGAACAAAAGCTGCGCGCAGATCAGCGCGGAAATATTGTCGTTCACCGGCCCGCTCAGCATGATGATACGCTCTTTCAACAAGCGCGAGTAAATATCGTAAGAACGTTCGCCCCGCGCCGTCTGCTCGATCACAATCGGTGTGTAGTAATTGTTGTAGACATCAATCGGGTCGCGTTCGGTTAAAATGGCCATGGCGGATTCTTTCAGGATAACAAAGGTGAATCAGTCGGATAGGTACTGCATAAAACCTAGCTTGCAGAGTGCCTGAATTCAAGGGCTTTCCTTCAGGACACGCCTACATGGATGTGACCATCCTCCAGAACGAACCCTCCGTGCATCCCGGTTGCGTTAAAGCCAAGTTTGACATCCCCGCCCCTCGTTATCGCAATCATGCCTCCCCAGCCGCCCTTCTCCCCTATTTTCGTCTGCAAGACGTCATCCATTGCCGCATCCAGAGTCCTGCCCGCGTAACGGCATTGCGCAGCCACGTCATACGCCGCCACCGCACGAATGAAATATTCTCCATGCCCCGTGGCGGACAGCGCGATCCGGTCGTCTGCAAAGGTCGCAGCCCCAATGATCGGCGTATCGCCCACGCGCCCTTCCAGCTTGTTCGGAATTCCGGCCGTGGATGTTGCCGCCGCCAGTCGCCCGTCACGATCCAGCGCCACAGCCCCCACAGTGCCATGCGCAGTATCTTTTATAGCCGGGCCGTCGCGCTCCATGTCGTGCCGGAAATACGTATCAGGGTCGACAGTCTCAATTCCGTGATGCCTGAGAAAATTCTCCGCTCCTTCCGCCACCATGAATACGTGAGGGCTTTTTTCCATCACCATTTGCGCCGCTCGGATCGGGTTCCGTATGGTACGCAGCGACGCCACCGCCCCGGCCTGCCCTGTCGCTCCGTCCATCAGCGAAGCATCCAGCTCATGATATCCGGCGGAATTACGCCCCGTACCGCGCCCGGCATGAAACAACCCGCAATCCTCCATCATGGCCACGGCCTGCACAGCCACATCCAGCGCCGATTCCCCGGCCGCAAGGCGCTTATGACCTTCCGCCAGAACCTCGCGCAAAAATTCATCATGGGCCGTAAAATCCCGTCTTGTCTTGTACGCCCCGCCATGAATGACCAGACCGTGCATGAAATCACCCCGCAAAAGAAAAGGACGGGATATGCTACCCCGTCCTACAATCTCTGTCATCCCGAAGAAAAACTTAAGCTTTCTTCTTGGCTTTCGGTTTAGCATCCTCGCCTTTTTTGCCCTTTTTCTTCTCAAGGTAGGATTCTTCTTCCTCCTCCTTGCTCAGATCCTCGACCGACACGGCTTTATCGGTGACGGTCGCCAGTTCCAGAATGAAATCGACAACCTTGTCTTCGAAAACCGGCGCGCGCAGCGCTTCCAAAGCCTGACGGTTCTTGCGGTAATATTCGAACACCTGCGCTTCCTGACCCGGATAGCGTTGCGCTTCGGCAATCACGGCGCGCTGCATTTCCTGATCGGTGATCTGGACGTTGTTGGCGCGGCCTACCTCGGACAGCACCAGACCCAAGCGCACACGACGCTCGGCAATCGCGTGAAGCTCCTCTTCTTCCTCGCCTGAAAGCTTGAGTTCACCGTCTACGAGTTCGGACTGACGCTCCATCTTCACCTGCATCAGGATATTCTGGTACTCCATATCCTTCATGCCCGCAGGAATTTCGAAATCATGCGCGTCGTCAAGTGCGTCCAGCAAGGCCCGCTTCACTTTCTGACGGCTTAAACCGTCATATTCGGTCTGCACTTGTTTTTCGATGATCTCGCGCAGGGCCTTCTCGCTATCCAGACCCAGCTTCTTGGCGAAATCATCATTGATCTCTGTTGCCTTCGCCTGAAGGATGGATTTGATCTCGGTGTCGAAAATAGCATCCTGCCCGGCCAACTCGGCAGCATGATACGCTTCCGGGAAGGTCACCTTGACTTCGACCTTATCACCGACTTTCTTGCCGACCAGTTGATCCTCGAACCCGGGGATGAACTGACCGCTGCCCAATTCGAGTTGCGCGTCGTGCGCATGCATACCCGGGTGCGGCTTGTTGTCCTTGGCGGTGCGGCCATGGAAATCGATAAGCAGAATATCGCCCTTCTTCGTGGCCCGGTCTTCGGTTACGGCTTCTGTTTCGCGGTTGCTCTTGGCGATCCGCTCAAGGGTCTCATCGACGGTCTTCTTCTCGACCTTGGCCACGGGCTTTTCCACCTTGATCGACTTCAGATCCATGACCTTGAAATCCGGCAGCAATTCGATAGCCATCGTGTAAACCAGATCCTTGCCATCGTCGAATTCCTTGACCTCGATTTTCGGTTGCAGCGCGGGGCGCAGGTTGTTGTCCTGAATAACCTTGGCCGAGGCCTCATTGACGGCCATTTCCAGCACTTCACCCATCACAGCCTTGCCATAACGTTTCTTGAGAATATCGAGCGGCACCTTGCCCGGGCGGAATCCGGCCATCTTCATTGTCTTGCCGACTTCTTTCAGCCGGTCGTCGACATGGCGATCAATATCTTGCGCGCTCACGGTAACTTCATACTGAATGATCAGGTCTTCTCTTTTTAATTCTTTAGCTTGCATGACTTTGTTCATCTCTTACTTTAACTTGTTGTGGTCTTGCCTTGTGGTGCGGATGAAGGGACTTGAACCCCCACGGGTCACCCCGCCAGAACCTAAATCTGGTGCGTCTACCAGTTCCGCCACATCCGCGCAAAACAAGACAGCTCACCAAAAACCAGAATCGCGGGTAAATATCAAGCGAAATCCCGGCGCAAGCCGGGACTCCCCCTCATTTTCTCTGCGATATCAAAGAAGATCCGCCAGAACGCCACGCAACTCCTGAATGATATCCGGTGCGGTCAAGCCGGGGCCGTAACGTAAAGCCGCCTCGCCATGCATCCAGACAGCGGCGGCAGCGGCCATCGGCACATCCATACCCTGCGCCATCAATCCGCCCACCATCCCGGCCAGCACATCCCCCGCCCCGGCGGTCGCCAGCCATGGCGAGGCATGATCGTTCACCACCAGATCACCCTGCGGCGTGGCGATAACCGTTTGCGCCCCCTTCAGCAAGACCACCGCCCCCGATTGCCGGGCGGCGGCCGCGGCCCGTTTCTCGCGAGAGCCGTCAAGATCGGGAAAAAGCCGGGCAAACTCGCCTTCGTGCGGAGTCAGCACGCAGTGCTCGTTCAGCGCGCTGAACAGGCGTTCGGGATAATCGGCAAAGACATTCAGGGCGTCGGCGTCCAGCACCGCAGGCTTGCGCGTGGCGACCGCCCCCAGCACCGCCTGCCGCAGCGCCTCGTCCTCATGCTGGCCCGCGCCCGGCCCCATGACAAAGGCGGTGCGGCGCGAGTCTTTCAGATGCAGCGGGAACTTGCGCAACTGCTCATACGGTTCGAACAATACATGCGGCGCGCCCTTCAGATAGATATCCTTGCACTCAGGAGCTGAAACGATGGTGCAGACGCCGCAGCCGATCCGCATCGCGGCCTCGGATGTCAGGCGCGCCGCCCCCGTCATATCCACACCGCCCAGCACGATCAGGTGCCCACGGTCGTATTTATGCCCGTCCTGCGCCGGACGCGGCAATTCCCCCTGCCATAAATCGGGATCGTTTTTTTGCATCGACGGGCCTCATTGTTTTTTATGCGCGGCAAAACCGGCATGTGTTAAGCGCCTCGCTCTTTTAAATTAAAAAGTGCGAACGGGCATCACAGCGTAGTGGACTATTCAGAGCAATTCAAACAGGCGCTTTTGCGTGTTCGCTTTTGCGTGTTTACCCCGGCCAGCGTGGAAACCGACTTCGTAAATAAGACCCCATAATACCCCAAACCCTGCTGCCGGACAGGCCGGCTCAGGACAAAAGCCGCCAATAGTTAACGCCAGGCCGCGGTATCAGGGGGGAAGAGAAAAATGGGGCGACTGATGGGACTCGAACCCACGACAACTCGGACCACAACCGAGGGCTCTACCAACTGAGCTACAGCCGCCACGCGGTACTTTCTCTAATCCAGACTGGCGGGCCGGGTCAAGACTTGTCCACTAAAATCCTGAAAAAAAGCGATAACTTCCTATGGACGAAGTCCTTCGCACATGCTAATGTCCTCAGCGCATAACAGTTATGCGTATAATACATGGGTGCATCGCACCAATAATTATGAGAAGGAATCGTGTCCATGCCTGAAGGTCTGATCAACTGCAAAACCATCCCTGAGTTCATTAAAGTCCTTAAGGACAATAATATTCAGTATGTCGATTTTCTCTTTACCGACATGCGCGGCAAGTTGCAGCACACGGCCCAGCATATCGATACCATCGACAAGGATTTTCTGGAAGACGGCGTCATGTTCGACGGTTCATCGATCGCAGGATGGAAAGCCATCAATGAATCCGACATGATCTTGAAGCCTGATGTGACCAAGGCCTGCTTCGATCCATTCGCGGCGCAGCCGACCGTCAAGGTCTTCTGCGACGTGATCGAGCCTTCGACCGGCAAAAACTATGTGCGCGACCCGCGCTCGATCGCCAAGGCCGCTGAATCCTACGCGCTGGCGCAAGGCATCGCCGATACGATCTATTTTGGCCCCGAAGCCGAGTTCTTCCTCTTCGACGATGTGCGCTTCAAGGTTGAGATGAACGAAGTCAGCTACAAGATCGACGACATCGAAGGCCCCTACAATTCGGGGCGCGAATATCCGCAAGGCAACATGGGGCATCGCCCCCGCGTCAAGGGCGGCTATTTCCCCGATGCCCCCGTGGACAGCACCTCGGACATTCGCGCCGAAATGGTCACGGTTTTGAAAAATGTCGGCGTGCCGGTTGAAAAGCACCACCACGAGGTCGCCGCCAGCCAGGTCGAACTCGGCATTAAATTCGCTACCATGGTCGATTGCGCCGACAACATGCAATTATACAAGCATGTCGTGTTTAACGTCGCCCACGCCTATGGCAAGACCGCGACCTTCATGCCGAAGCCGGTTTACGGCGACAACGGCTCGGGCATGCACTGCCACCAGTCGCTGTGGAAAGGCGGCAAACCGCTTTTCGCGGGTGATGGCTATGCGGGCCTTTCGGAGATGTGCCTGTTCTATATCGGCGGCATCATCAAACACGCCAAAGCGCTGAACGCGATCACCAACCCGACGACCAACAGCTACAAACGGCTGGTGCCGGGTTATGAAGCCCCTGTGCTGCTGGCCTACTCATCACGCAACCGTTCGGCCTCCTGCCGCATTCCGTACGTGTCTTCGCCCAAAGGCAAGCGCGTCGAAGTGCGTTTCCCGGATCCGCTGGCGAACCCGTATCTGGCCTACGCGGCGATGCTGATGGCCGGACTTGACGGCATCAAGAACAAGATCCATCCGGGCGAAGCCATGGACAAGAACCTCTACGAGCTGCCCGAAGCCGAATTGCGCAAGGTGCCTACCGTCTGCGGCTCTCTGCGCGAAGCGGTTGAATCGCTGCGGGCCGATCATGAATTCCTGCTGCAGGGCGACGTCTTCAGCATCGACATGCTGGAATCCTACATCGACCTGAAAATGGAAGAGATTGAAGCCTTTGAAACCATGCCGCACCCCATCGAATACATGATGTACTATTCGAGCTGATATCCGGCGGCGCGCCTTCATAATGCAAAAGCCCGGCTTCACGCCGGGCTTTTTTATAAGAGGAGACAACCCCTCACTCCGCAAACGTAGAATCCGTTTCCCCTTCCCCCGGATCGGAGATCTCCTCAACGCTGGCGTCAATGCCGACTTTTTTCTTCTCTTCAAGTTTTCCATTATCGACTTTGCCCCGCTTTATGGAAGTGCCCGAAGCATCTATGCCCATCATCGTTTTCATGAAGGCGGCGTCGAGCGTCTCCCCGGCGACCTGCGGCATCATGCTCTGGATAACACCAGAGAACGTTTCCGTATTCCTTGCCCATGTATAAAAATCGGCAGAACGCCCCGGCGTCAGCATCGTCACGATGTAGTAATAGCGATCCTCCACCATAATCGCCAGCCAATACTCGTAATTGATGAAATCCCGCCCTGTATTCTTGATTTCATAGGCCTCCACCCGGCTGAATGTAATCGCCTTGTCGAAAGCATACGTTTCGCTCACCGGCAAGGCCTTGCCGATTTCAAAACCCCTCTCTTTCAATTTCAGCCTTAACGTCTCCACCTCCTTCATCAGGGTCGTATCCAGTTCCGTCGAAATCAGATTGAGATCGATCTCGCCGTCAAGAGTTTTGCCGTCGGTCGATGAAATCAGCTTTGCGGACATATTCTCGATCGAATACACATTGGGGGCCGTCAGCCGCCAGGACATCGGGTATGCGAACTTCACCAGATCAAGGAAACCGTATATCTCCTTATCGTCGACAATCGTTTCCTCCGGATCGAGGAAATAAAAGGAATCGATGGCCATTTGCTGCATCTCTTTTTCCTTTTCCCAGTTCGCTTCAGGAACAAAATATGAAATCAACACCATACGCGGCCCATTCGAAATGGCGGCGGTTCTGACCACATAACTGATGCTATCCTCGATCAAGACATACTCAGCCTCTATCCTGTTTGGATTGATCTGCTCCATGCCCATCAAAGTGTAATAACGCCCGAGAATATAATTGAGAAACCAGTTCTTGGTTGTTATCCCATGCGTCAGTTGAATAGCGAAAATCTCAAGGCGCGAACGCGCCAGCAGATCGGAAGGCCCCGCGTATTTGGCCACAGGCCCCAGCAACGACGTGTTCAGATTTTCGACTTTCTGCTGGTCTTTTATATTGGCGACAGACGAATACTCTTTACCGATATATATTCCATTATCGAGATTCTTGTTCTGCAATTCAATTTTGCGGGCGGCGTTCACCCGGTCTTCTTCAAGCTTTTGCCCACGCAAAGACATTATGCCGTAGGGATCGTCTTCCACAGGCTTGGCGGGGGCCTCTGTTGTCGCCGCCGGAACGCTATCCTTCTTAACGTCTATAAGAGACAACTCCTCGTTCTCGCCCAGCTTCTGCCAGCCTTCCGGCAACCTTATGCTATATTCAAGGAACTTGTCGCCATGGGGCGTTTCGGTGAATTCATTTGAGATTTTTTTATAATCCTCGACAGACATCTTGCTGTGGCGGGGAATCTTGCTCATCTTGTCCAGATCGACAATCTGGGCCTCCACGTAAGATGAAGCAAGCCCCGCGCACAGACCTATAACAAAAAAGACGATAATCAGCCTACTCATATGTCTCAACACAATAACCTCACCTTGCTAAACGGCTATCTACCCTGAACCGGCGTGGGCCTTCCATCCGGCCCTACCGCCACCATGGTGAAAACGCCTTCCGTTACTTTCTCGTAAATCATCTGCTTGCGCCGCAGCACCCAGCTTTCGATCTTGATCGTCACCGATGTGTTGCCGACCTTCACGACGCTGCTGTATATCGACACCTTGTCGCCGACGTAAACAGGCTTGTGAAACTCGATCTCGCTGATGGCGCGGGTCTTCACCGGAATGCCGCGGGTAAACAGGTAGGCCGCCGTGCCCGCCGCCAGATCCATTTGCGCCAGCAGCCAGCCGCCGAAGATATCGCCATTGGCGTTGGTATCCGATGGCATCGGCATCATCACCAAAACCGGGTCGCGACCGCGGATTTCGTCAGGAACGACTATGTCTTGATGGGGATTGCTGGGCATATCTGATGCAGTTGTTAACTTTTTGACTTTCCAAGTTGATGCCGATTGTCTATCTAAAAGGGTTGGAAGTCCAGACTTTCCAAGCCCAAGACTTTTATGATGACGTAAAAATACGGGAACATTATGGCAGACCTGTTTAACGCGAAAAAAGCCGAGAAAACAGAGGACTACGATGCAAGCTACATCGAGGTTCTCGAAGGTCTGGAGCCTGTGCGCCGCCGCCCCGGCATGTATATCGGCGGCACAGATGAACGCGCCCTGCATCATCTGGTCAGCGAGATTCTGGATAACTCGATGGACGAGGCCGTCGCCGGCCACGCCAGCCTCATTACCGTTACTCTGAATGCCGATGGCTCCGTCACGATTACGGATAACGGCCGCGGCATCCCTGTCGACAATCACCCGAAATATCCCGGCAAGTCGGCGCTCGAAGTTATTCTGACCACGCTGCACTCGGGCGGCAAGTTCAGCGGCAAGGCTTATGAAACCTCCGGCGGTCTGCATGGTGTCGGCAGTTCGGTCGTCAACGCGCTCTCTGACCGTCTGATTGTCGAAGTTTCGCGCGGCGGCATGCTCTATCGTCAGGAATATTCGCGCGGTGCGCCGCAAACCAGACTTGAGAAGAAGGGAAAAACCGCTGGACAAGGCACCGCCGTTACCTTTCATCCCGACCCGGACATCTTTGGCGCCAAGGCCCAGTTCAAACCTTCGTGGATTTATCAGATGGCGCGTTCCAAGGCCTATCTTTTCCGCGGCGTCGAAATCCACTGGGATTGCGCACCAACCCTGCTTCCGGACGACGGAAAAATCCCGGCCAGGGACGTTTTTAAATTTCCCAAAGGCCTGCTCGACTTCCTCGAAACCTCGCTGGAAAAACGCGCGACCCTCACCCCCAAGGCCTTCTATGGCCATGGCAAGCTGCCGGACGGCGCCGGACAGGTCGAGTTCGCCGTCGCCTGGCCCGAGGAAGGCGAAGGGTTCACCCACTCCTATTGCAATACGGTTCCCACGCCGCTCGGCGGCACGCACGAACAAGGCCTGCGCAACGCCCTCTCACGCGGTCTCAAAGGCTACGCCGACCTCATCGGCAATAAAAAGGGCGCGATCATCACCGCCGACGATATCATGGGTGGCGCCGCCATGCTGCTCTCGGTCTTTATCCGCGACCCGCAGTTCCAGGGCCAGACCAAAGAAAAGCTCGCGACCACAGAGGCAACGCGCTGGGTTGAAACAGCGATCAAGGATCACTTCGACCACTGGCTGACGGGCGATCCTGCGGCGGCGAAGAACCTGCTCGAAACCATTATCGACCGCGCCGAAGAGCGCCAACGCCGCAAGGACGATAAATTGCTGGCGCGTAAATCGGCTACGCGCAAACTGCGCCTGCCGGGCAAGCTCGCCGATTGCAGCAAATCGGACTCCGACGGCACCGAGCTGTTCATCGTCGAAGGGGACTCGGCCGGAGGCTCCGCCAAACAGGGGCGCAATCGTGAGACGCAAGCCATCCTGCCTTTGCGCGGGAAAATTCTCAATGTGGTCAGCGCCAGCGCCGACAAGCTGCGCGCCAATCAGGAAATCCAGGATCTGATACAGGCCCTGGGTTGCGGCGCGGGGCGCGATTTCAAACTTGAGAATTTACGCTACGAGAAGGTCATCATCATGACCGACGCTGACGTCGATGGCGCCCACATCGCCACGCTTCTTGTGACGTTCTTTTATACCCAGATGCGGGACATGATTGAAAAAGGCCACCTTTATCTCGCGCAGCCGCCTTTGTACCGCCTTTCCGCTGGCGGCGTCACCGTTTATGCGCGGAATGACGAACATAAAGACGAACTGATGAAAACGACTTTCAAAGGCAAATCGAAAGTCGATATCAGCCGCTTTAAAGGTCTGGGTGAAATGCCTGCCGCCCAACTCAAGGACACCACCATGAACCCGCACTCGCGAACGCTGGTGCGCGTATCTCTGCCGCATGCGCTCGAAGCGCTCGGGATCACAGCCGAGCTGGCGCAAGCAGAGGGCCGTTATAGCGGCGGTCGCGCCGAGGTCGACGATCTGGTCGAGCGCCTGATGGGACGCAACGCCGATGCCCGCTTCCAGTTCATTCAGGAACGCGCCGAATTCGTTCAGGATATCGATATATAAGAAAAGCGACCAAGAAAACCTGCCTGAAACCGGGAACCCCACCCAAGGGTGCCACTCATAAATTTTAACATTATGTAAATAAATATATTGCAATTTCCCAAGTTTTAATTCTATATTCCCTCAGATAACCAACTAATGACATGAGGGTGAAAATGTCAGGATTTCTTAAAAAAACCGCCATCGCACTCACAACAGCCTTGGCCGCTGCTACAGCCCACGCGCAACCCGGTCTGGAGGACGCCAGCGTTCGCGAAGTCTGCGAGGCCTTGGGGCAATCGCCTGCCTTACAGACGTTTAGCACCAATCGCGGAAAAGTCGGTTTCGCTCAGAACGAACGCCTCGGCTGCAAGTACGAGTTTGGACTGGATCAGCAAGCCCCCCTCCTGACAAAAATCTATAATCTGAGAGATACAAAACAAGTTATTGATTTTACAAGGGAAGTCGGCAACGCTCAACGCTCCGCAGATCGTGCGACCGCTGAAGAAAAACGCCGTCAGGAACGGATGGATAAATACCGTGACCGCGGTATCCGGGCTCCTGAAAGCCGTCCCGCCGCTCAGCCAGCCCCGGTTCTAAAGGATCGCTCCGCTGGCCCTGGCAGAACGACTGAAACCTTGGAGGAGCTGAGAGCGCGTCGTCATCGCGAAGCTGGGATGCCAGCGCCCAAACAATAATAATTATGTAAATTATATTGACGGGTAGCCCAATTTTCTGTAACGTCTCTAATAATCATAAACAAAAGATTAACAAAAAGACTGCCCAAACGGCACTAATCAAACAAACGATAAACACATAAAGGGTGATAAATATGTCTAACTGGCTTGATAAATCTCTGAAAGCAACTCTGCTCGCCGCCGCCGTGGGTGCCGGTACTGCCGCCTACGCACAGGAACAGGATAACGCGCCCGCCGCAACTGCGCCGGCCGCCGTGGAATGCGTGCCGCAAAAACAAAAGGCCAAACCCGGCGTCGTTGAAAAGATTGCCGGCGACACAGCCGGTCAGGTTGCCAAAGACGCTACGACACAAGCAGGCCGCGAAGCGCAAAAAGCTACAAAAGACGCTCTCAGCGACGCCTTGGGCGGGTTGGGTGGCAAAGTCTTTGGCCGCGCTGCCAACGGCGCTGTCCGCGATGTAACCCGTGAAGCAGGCAAGGCAGTTGCCGCCACAGCGCAGGAAACCGCCCGGGATGCCGCCAGAACCGTGCAAGGCGATAAAGCCGCCGTCACATGCGAACCATCGGCGGAACAGCCCAACAACAACAGAGCCAGACAGGCCGACAAGCCTTCTGCCGCTGAAAAAGCCGCCAATACAACCGTAAATGACGCCACAAAGGCCGCCACCCGCGAAATCGGCAAAGCCCTGAAAGGCCTCAAACTGGGCTTTTAACGGAATTCATAACAAACCTCCTTGTGCAGGCCCCGCTCCCAAAGGCGGGGCTTGCCGATTAAGGATCCGGTTTTCCTTCTAAAAATATCAAAATTATGGAAATATATTTGACAATAGTAAAAACTTGGATTATTCTATCGACACGCTTAGGAAAACATAAGCTTATACAAGGGATTTACTAACAACGTTAGTTTAGAGGTGTGAAAATGAACATTGCAAAAAGATTTCTGGCCGCTTCGGCTCTGGCTGGTTCCGCCCTTCTCACCGGTTGTGCATCGACCGGCAGCATGGGCCTTCCCGACTATCGCTCGGTAGACGCAGGCGAGCGCACAGCCAATACGGAAGTTTCAGCTACCGGCATTCGCTACAATGTCGATGGCTCCCCGGTTCGTGTCAATTATCAGGCCTGCCAGGCTCTGACCCGTGAAATCAACAACACCAACAGCGGCAACGCCACCCAGCGCGCCATCAACCAAGGCACAGGCACCATCGGCTCTGCGGTGCGCCGCGGCAGCAAAGGCAATGTCGGCGAGGTTGCTCTTGGCGCCGTACTGGGCGTCGGCGTCGGCATTCTGGGCGATCAAGCCACCCGCGCAATTAACAGCCCCCGCATCAAAACGCTGGAGGCAGACTGCAACCAGCAACGCGCCTTCGAACAATGGGACAAAGACAATAAGGCGGCTCAAGCTCAGTTCTCCCGCGAGTTTAACAACTGGCAACGTGACATGGGCAAATGCGTCGCCGGTCAGACCCGTATCGGTGAAACGGCGCAAGTCGCCCGCAGAAGCTGCGAAACGATGGTTGGCCCGGCTCCGGTTCGTCCATAATACAGCGGGCCTCGTATTCCTTGTATCGTTCTCACAGGAAAAGCGCCGCCTTAACGGCGCTTTTTCTTTGCCTGCGACGCGGCTGACGCGCTACTCTCTTCGCCATGCTGATACGATTGTGGAATCTTCTCGGGTACAAAACCCGCCTTGCGTTTGCGGGCGTGATCCTTGCCGGGATCGTCGCGATCCTGGCGTCGGCGGCATCCCCGTCCCGCATCGGCAGAACTATGGCCGCTTCCGGCTTCAGCCTCAGCCAGACCGAAACCGCAAAAGCGCGCCCCGGACAACTCGTTCTAGGCGGCATATCTCTGGACGCCGACGGATTCAGCATGATCGGCAGCCTGAAAGCCACGGGCAGCCTCCTCTTCCCGCTTCTGGGCAAACCGCGCCGGATTGAAATAGACAACCTGCAACTAACTGGTGAATGGAACGAGGAACTCGGTCTTAGTTTCGCGGGCTGGTCGCTGCCGCCGGCGGCGTGGTCGGCATGGCCGAAAGTCGATCGCTTCGTTCTTGGCAGCAGCGTCATCGACCTCGATACGCCAGCAGGAGCCCTGCGCCTGTCGCTACAGGGTGAAACCGCCCGGCATCCTGAAAAACCCGGGCAGCAGCTTTTCAGCGCGCATCTGAGCGGCGCGCAGCACCAGTTGGTGATTGACGCCAGGATCAAAGGCAGATGGAGTGATGAACGCGGCCTCGCGCTGGAAAGCGAAATTACAGAAGGCCGCATCAATCTCGACCAGTTCAGCGCCAGCCGCCTCTCGGGCTGGCTGGCCTTTGAAACCGGACAGCAAAGCCTTGTGCCGGATATTTCAGGGCAATTTCAGATCGGCCATTTCAGCCGCGGCGACTTCATACTGAACAACATCTCGCTGACGGTTGACGGATCCCTGAACAACCCCCATACGCTCCTGAACGCCGAGTTGGGCGGATATCAAGCCTCCACCTTGCTGCTGGAAACACAAGGGGAAAAGGAAGGACTGCGCATTCTGGCCAATATCGAAACCCGCAATATGGAGGATCTCATAACAATCCTCAAAGAGTTCAGAACGCAAGCCGAAACCAGCCCCTTCCTGCAGGAAGCCTTCATGTCGTTGCTGATCACGGAAGGCAACATCGACCGGGTCAAACGCGATCTCGGCAAGGATAGATACGACGCCTATACACTTGAAATCGAGGGGCTGTCGCACGACCTCAAAGGCAAAATCATCGCCAAATCCATCCGCGACGGCACCGTGCAACGCCAGGTCTTCAGCCTTAACCCCTCGGTTGCCGCGGGAGGCGATTAAGCCAGGATCAAAAAGTGATATAAAGTTCGCCTGCCGCTAGAAAGAAGCCGCGCCCGCAAAATTTTCTGGCCAGAGAAAATGTATGGCGGTGCCATGGCCGTGCGGGCCCGCCGGAGAAACGATCCATACCTTGCCCCCTTGCCATTCCACCAGCTTTTTGATGATAGACATGCCCAAACCGCTGCCATCGACCTCATCGCGAGGCTTAAGAGTCTGGAACATCTCGAAGACGCGCTGGTGGTATTCGGGCGGAATGCCGGGGCCGTCGTCCTGCACCACAAATTCGTAGAACGAGCCTTGCAGGCGGCAGGAAATTTCTATGCATCCCTTCCCCTTGTCATGATGCTTGACGGCGTTTGACAGGATATTCGCAAAGATTTGTTCTATCGGCGTGCGGGGTGAGAACATGACTGGCATCGGGCCAATAATGTCAACGCGAAACTCCTTGGGCACATGCGTATCCACAAGATTGCCCAATATCTCGCCAATATCGATCTTCATCGGTTTATCAATAATGCGTCCGGCGCGGGAATAGGACAGGATATCCTCCAGCAGAGTCTCCAAACGCTTAACGCGATCGCGCAGAAGACCCAGCTTCTCGCAACAATCGGGAATAAGCCCTTGTCCCACATCCTCCAGAGACCATTTGGCAAGATTATCTATGTTTCGCAATGGCTCCTTCAAATCGTGGGAAGCCACATAAGCGAATTTCTCGAGTTCTTCGTTTGACCGCCTCAGCTTGATCTCAAAACCCTTCCGCTCCGTTATATCGCGAACAATTCCGCTGAAATATCTCTTGCTGCCAACCACAACCTCTGCAACAGACAAGTCAATCGGGAAGATCTCGCCATCCTTGCGCCGGCCTTCAACCTCCCGCCCTATGCCGATAATCTTTGCCTGACCCGTCCTTTTGTAATTGGCCATATATTCATCATGGTGCTCTGCGTACTTGGGCGGCATTAGCATGCTGATGTTGCGGCCAATGACCTCACCCGACTCATAGCCGAAAATCTTGACGCACGCCTTGTTATAGCTCTGCACTATCCCATGCTCGTCGATCGTAATCAGTCCGTCGACAATATTATCCAGAACGGCCTTGAGATAGGCCTGCCCCAGTTCAGCGCGCTCCCAGTCCTTCTGGGCCGTTCTATTCCTGAAAACCCATCCTTGAATCTGGTCAATCATTCCGGGCATGCGACTCTCCAACCATCTCCCTGGCTAAATCCTCAAGCTCTTTCATCTTGATCGGCTTGTGCATAATGGCATGAGCCCCCATCTTGCGCGCGACTTCGAGATAATCGACATTCCGCGCATGCCCTCCGCCCGATATCGCCAGCAATTTTATATCCGGGTACTTATCCCTGATCTCCATGATTGTCTGAATGCCGCTTTTGTCAGGCATGATAATATCGGTCACAATCATGTCCGGCTGCATACCCTTATCGATCCGGCGCATGGCCTGTTCGCCATTTTCTGCTTCCCATACCAGATAACCGCAGTCACGCAATCCATCGCACAGGGTTCTTCTCACGCCATCGTCATCGTCGATGACAAGGATCTTCTTCGCCTTCTGCTCCATAATTTTCCCTTCCTGTATCTTTCAGCCGTTTTCCTGAAACGATTCTTCATTCTGACCGGACTTTATGCAGGGCAGGTAAATCCTGAAGGTAGTCCCGGCATTTTCCCGACTGTCGACAAAAATGTACCCTCCGAACTCTTTGACGAATCCATAAACCATGCTCAAGCCCAGGCCAGACCCCTTACCCGCTTCCTTGGTGGTAAAGAAAGGCTCGAATATGCGCGCAGCCACATCGGGCCTCATGCCATGGCCCGTATCGGATACTGTCAACATGACGTACTGCCCCGCTGCCATCCCCGGAACCTTGTCGGATCCCCCGCTATCAAGGAAGAAATTGCCTGTCCCGATACCAAGAGATCCCTGGCCGTCCATTGCATCGCGGGCATTCAACACCATATTGATAATAGCGTTCTCAAGCTGTCCGGTATCGATGACTGTCATACAGAGATTCTCTGCCAACGATATGCGCACATTGATACCATCACCTAGAATCTGGTTGAGCAGCAAGGCTGTGTCCTGAATGCATGCATTGATATTCACGGCCTGCGGCAAAGGCGCCCTTTGGCGCGTGAACACCATCAGCCGCCTGACAAGCTCAGCCCCCCGATTGGCCGCCGATTCAATCAGGCTTATTTTTTCCTGAATTTCCCGTAAGCCAAAAACCCCATTCATCAAATCAATTCGCCTGCGAATATTGTGCACATTGCCTAGTATGACGGTCAGAAGGTTGTTAAAATCATGAGCTATGCCGCTGGTCAGTTGTCCCACAGCTTCCATTTTTTGCGCCTGATGCAGGCGGTCTTCCGCCTGCTTCCAGCTTCTCCGGAGCTTGAAAATCTCGCGTGCCTTAATCATGGCAATATTGATTGTCGCACTCGTAATATTGTCCTTGGACAAATAATCCTGGGCCCCGGAACGCAGCGCCTCGATCATAACGTTCTCACTACCCTGCCCGGTCAGCAAAACGACCGGGTCTTTTGCCAACCCCGCATCCGCGTCATAGATTTTTTTCAGCAATGAAAGGCCATCCATGTCCGGCAGGCGGTAATCGAGAAAGACGCAATCGAATCTGCTGTCTTTCAGCATCTGCAGGGCAGCGCCGCCCATGCCCGCCTCGTGAACGACCAGGTCGCCTTGACCATAGGTATGAAAGAGCGACCTTTTAACGGCCTCCCTGTCGATTTTGTTGTCGTCCACTATAAGAACATCAAGCGCAGGATTTGTTACGCTTTTCATGGAAATTCGACAGTGTTGTAATAATGGTCAAGAAAACTGGCGACATCTATAAACTCTCCGGCGCGGCCTTCCTTGACGATATATCCGGCAACATTATGCTGATACGCCTTGTCTTTATCATCCTGCGCCTTTGACGTCGTCAGTATGTATATGATCGACGACCTCAATTGCTGATCGCTACGGACTTCCTTCAGGAATTCTATGCCATTCATGCGCGGCATGTTCAGGTCAAGCAGAATCAGATAGGGATTCTTGATCTCCCTGCCTTCACGCAATTTGTCCAGCGCCTCAACACCGTTCTTTGCTACAACAATCGGGTATGAATATTGTGATTGACGAAAGGCTCTTTTAACTCCCATCACATCAATCTCATTATCTTCCACCAACAGTATTGTTAATTGATCCCTGCGGCCCATTGCAATATTTATTAATTGTTTTCTAATATACACTCTATCGTTGCACAACGTTATACACCAACGTCGCCTTGACATCAACCATGGATTACATTTTCATAACTTTAAGGGCCAGGCCGCGCCTCTCGCCCGGATCGCTCTCCGATCAGGCGTAACCAACCTGCAAAAGACTCTCATAATTGAGTAATTTGCCGCCGTACAAACAAAGGGGTTCGAAACTTTTTTAGCTGCGCTGTAACGCCCCCCTGAAAACCGGGGCATAACAACACAGTAACAGGATTTGCAAAGAGTCTATTGAGCCAATGTTTTCGGGATCACCTTCCCGACGATAACGGGCACATCCTTCAGTATTAACGAAAAATTGCCCGTCACATTTTCAATTGAGTACAGTCCCTGCTCAACATCGGTGATCCGCACCACCTGTAGCGTGTTCTCCGAATTCCCTTTGTTATCTATGTTGAGAAAACCGTTCAACGACTCTACGGAAATCTCTGCGGTGGCGGAGTTGATAGCAGCACTGCCATTCCATGCAACCACCAGCGTGTCGCCTGATTGATAAGTCAGTTTATAGACGCCCTCCCTTATATAATCGACTTTATCCACACCCTGAAGCATGTGCGACAAAAAATGGTAGGCATGAAATCCAGGTTTTGGTTCTTGAGCGGTATCAAACAGCGCAACCTTACGATTACCCCAGGTAGACCCCTGACTCTCACCGAGCTGAAACCACAAGCAAAAGACTAAATTATGACTGAGCGATGACAGGTTCCAATCAAATACCGCGGTAAAATGCTCACTGCTTTTGTAACTATCTCGATAATCCAGCGAAGGGCCGCCGCACTCAGAAGACAACAGCGGGCGATTGGTATGTTGCCTGATAGCTTCGATGCGATATTGGTTACGACGAGTCTCCCCATATAAGTGAACGTCTGCATAATCGTATTTGGATAGTTCCAAAACCTTATAGACATCATTTTGCATCGTTTTATAACTCGGGGAATCCAGCATATAGGAAGATATAGTAATGGATGATTCTGCTGAGAATTTCTGATGGGCGGGATAGTGACTAATTCCCTTGAGCATGGACATAATATCCAGGTTAAACGCAGCGATACCTCCCAACACAAATAAGGCGCCGCTATCCGCCCGCTTCACTGCGTCGTAGGAAACGTTAACAAAATTGATCAACTCATCGGCTGTGCCGTTCCACCCTCCCGACCTGTTCTGATTGCTGATCCACTCATTAGCCACCTGATAATACAGCACTCTGGTTTTAAGTCCGGGAGCATCCTGTTGACCGTCGCCATCGTAACGCTCCACCAGATTACCTACAAATATCTGCCAAGCTTTAATATCTTTTGGGCGTTTGTTTTTCACAGGCGAGTTTAAATCCCGTACCCCCCAAGGAGCATCTGGATATAAGGTGAGGAACGGCTTTATCCCTCTGTTTTGCAAGGCCACAATCTGCCTATCCAGATCAATCCAATCGTATTTACCTTGTTTGGGCTCTCTGTCTGCCCACGAAACCCCTAGACGAACAACACCCAGCCCCGCCTCTTCCAGCGCAGCATAGTGTCTTTTATCCTTCCCCGGGAAAGCCAAACCCAGCCTGTCGCTGAGCACACTTGGCAGGTTGTCTATGGATTTAGGCTCTGCCACAACAAGAGTATCGGCAATAGCTGCATGCCCGATACCAAGATTGAGTATCATCATACAAAAAGGAATAACTTTCATGATGCGCATAAGGTTAAGTCCTCATCTTCGGCTGCTCAAACCCGCCATTTTAATGATAGCTCAGTCATGATTTTTTTGATGTTGCTCTAAGCCCTAAACAATCTTTCTCTCAATGTTATTTACTAGTTATTCGCCTGTCGTTGCAGACGACTCATCAGAAGCAAATGGATATTTTAAAACCAAGACTCGCGGAAGACGATCAATCATCCGCCGTCATCGAGCGATTGTTCCAGTAATCGGAAGCCCCGGTCTCGATCAGGCCGAGATGGTCGAGGCCGATGCGGAATTTGATGTCCGTGCCGTTGTCGCCGGAACTGTCAGTGGTGTAGTTGCGCTCGGCCAGCAGCGAGAACGACATGCAGCAGCCGACGAAATCGACCCCCGCCGCTGCCTTACGCAAACCGGGGTCTTCGCCCAGATCATAGAGCGCCCCGGTATTGAACCGCCAGCGTTTACTAAGATCGACCGAGGCGATGCCTTCGACCTGCTCCCTCGATTCCTCGATGCTCGTATTTTCAAGCGACGTAGCATAAAGGTAACGGGACGTCAGCGCAAAACGACTCCACCTGCCGTAACCGTCAAACTCATGGCGCTGCGAGGATAAATCGTCGGCTGCCAGTTGGAAGCGGTAGTTCAGACTGAAGCGGTTATCGTACATCCCGGAAACCTGGCCGACAAAGTCTGATTCCTGCGAGTCCAATCCCGAGCCTTCAGGGAACGGGTTGTCGTCTTCATCGAAGCGGTAACTTTGCCCGGCAAACATATCAAGATAGCTGCCGCCATAACCATAGAAGCCGGAGCGCATACCGTACGTCACGCGAGAGCGGTCGTCGATGCGATCCTTGCCGGGGAAACGGCTGGGGTTGAAAATATTCAGCGCATCGATCTGCGCGTCCTCGCTGTCCTCGTTCGGGATGATGCCTTCTTCGTTGTTGATGTTCGGCGCGACCGTCAGCGCCGCCACAGGTTCCAGCATCACCTGCATGGTTTCAAACGAGCGCCCCATCGGATAAGATGTCACGACATGCGCCTGCGGGAAGAAGCGGGTTTCACTGCCTTCATTGTCCAGCGCCGGATCGGCATCGGCCAGATCGCGGTCGTGAATGTCATAGATATCGCCCCGGGCGCTGATATCGATCGTGCTGACCAACCCCGTCTGCGACACCAGCTTGCGCTGCCAGCCGGCAGTCAGCACGCCGCGGTTGACATCCTGCCCGTCGCCCCCGCGCCGCAGGCCCAGGGCACTGGCCTCGACATGCCACCGGCCGCCCAGCATCCGGTTCGGCTCGCCGGTGAAGCTCGCCAGAACCTCGGGCAGCACATCGGGCTGGTCACGGCGTTCCTCGTCCACGCGCACGTCCTGGAACGCCAGCACACGCCCCACGGCGTAATTGCGGCCTGAGAAACGCTCAACATAGAGCTGGTTCTCCAGCACGTCCTTGCTGCCGAAATCATATTGGCGCAGATACTGATCGTCAGAGGTCAACTCGAGATTGACCCCGCTGCGCCATTTGTTGTTGATGTTCCACAGGCCATGCGCGAACAGGTGCCCGCGCGCCTCTTCGCCGCGCGTGACTTCCTCGCCCCCCACCTGATCCTTGCGCTCCGACGATGTGGCGCTGCCGTTTAAGGTCAGTTCGGCGTTGGCGAAACGCTGGCGGTACTCCAGCAGCCCTACCGGATTCTTCTTGGTCGTCAGCATCACGCCCATGGTAGCGTCGCGATCCGACCCCACAGCCCAGTAATACTGGTTGGTCAACTGATAGCCCAGTTGGCTGTTGAAGCCGAAACCGGGGGTCAGGAAACCGCTCTTTTGTTTTTCGCGGCCGTCCGAGTGCGACAGGTAAGGCGTATACATGACGGGCACGCCGTAAATCTCGAATTTGGCGTGCTTGTAGCTGATGCGGCCGCCTTCCTTGTCGTAATTGACCTCCTTGGCCTTGATCTGCCACGCGGGGTCGCCGTCCTCATCGTTCTCGCAATCGCACGGCGTATAGGCCGCTTCGGTCAGGCGCAGATCGCCGTTCCCCATTTTCTTGCCGCTGGCGGCGGTAAAGCGCCCGCCCTGCCCAAGGTAGGTTTGCAGCTTCCGCACCGCGCCTTCACGCATCTGACCGGTCAGCTCCAGCTCCTCGGCGAAGTGAATGTCGCCGTTGGTATCGGACAGAATGACATTGCCTTCAGCCTTCACGGTATCGGCAGCCAAATTGTATACCATGCGCTGCGCCCGCAGAATTTTTCCGGCCTGCACCAGTTGTACATTGCCCGTGGCAGTGATGGTGCGCGTAGCCTCGTCGTGTTGCAGGTTATCGGCCTCGAAATCGACCGGCGGCTCGTTGCCGCCGGTACCCGCATCCGGTGTGACGGTGGTCGAAGCAGCGGCGATCACAGGCTGCTCGGCCCGCAGTGCACGCGCGGCCGCGTATGACCCTTCCCCGATTTCATTAGCGGAAGCCGTTGCCGCCGAAGCGACCACCGCAGACGGCTCCGCGGCCACGGCGGATTCGACTTCCACCGGATCAGGTGCGGTCAGCAACCCTTGCGACCGCAGGGCGGGTTCTGTCATCACCGCAGGCGGCGGAGCCACTGTGATTTCAGGAACGCTCGCCAGAGCCTTGGGTGCGGGCGTCGCATCATCAAGCGAAAAAACCTGCACATCCGGGTCGGTCAGGCGCAGGGGCCGGGCCGATGCGATTTTGGTCGGCACAGCAGACGCAGGCGTAGCCGCGCCATAGCCGGTCAGCATTTGCGCCTGCACCGCCGAGGGGCTGACCGAACATAAGAACACTCCCAAAGCTATCGCGCAGACGGAACGCACAGACGACAAAATCCTGAAAAAAGAGAATGAAAACAAACCCTTTGCCATTGTGGCGGCAGCCCCCGGCCACGTCAAGGCAGCAAACAGTCATTTTCCAGAGGAAAGAACGCGGGAATCAGGCGATTTTTAGCGGCGCAGGAAAGCCGGGATATCATCCCCGGTCATGGCATTCGGCCCCTCGTCGGCGCTGTCGTCATAACGCGGCGCGCGGTTGCTGCGCACGGCCGGTTTCTGGCGGCGGTGGGCGAATTTATCAGCCCGGCTCTGGCGATCGCCGCCATGCGCGAACCCGGCATCATCGCCTTCGCCCGCTTCCTCGCGCCTGCGTTCCGGCGCGCGCCGGGGAGGACGGGATTCGATCTCTACGGTTTCCAGCGGGATCGCTTTTTTGATCAGTTTTTCGATATTCTCGACGAATTTTTCATCCTCGTCGCGCGCGGCGATGGAAAGCGCGCGTCCGGCCATCCCGGCGCGGCCCGTGCGACCGATGCGGTGGACATAATCGTCCGGGTGCATCGGAATGTCGTAATTGAAGACATGCGAAACACCTTGAATATCAAGGCCGCGCGCGGCCACATCGCTGCAAATCAGCAACGTGATCTTGCCTTCCTTGAATTCCTGCAGGGTCACGGTGCGTACCGACTGCACCATGTCGCCATGCATCGGCGCCACGCTGTAGCCGCGCGTTTTCAGGAACTTGGCCAGATCGTCGACATCGCGCTTGCGGTTAAGAAAGATGAAGGCGTTCTTCACATCTTCGCGCTTGATCAGCGCTTCCAGAACATCTTTCTTCTTGCGGTAGGATGTCCATACCAGCGATTGCTTGACGGTTTCCGCGGGCGATGCGGGCGGCGCCACCGATACCTGCCGCGGGTTCGAAAGGAATTTATCGGCCAGCTTCTTGATCTCGGGCGGCATGGTGGCCGAGAACAGCAGCGTCTGGCGCATCGGCGGCACCTTGGAGACGATTTTCTCGATATCCGGAATGAAACCCATATCGAGCATGCGGTCGGCCTCGTCGATCACCAGCACCTTGATGTCGGAGAGCAGGATATTGCCGCGGTCAAAGAGATCGAGCAAGCGGCCCGGTGTCGCGATCAGCACATCGACGCCACGCTCCAGCAGCTTGATCTGATCGCCCATGCTCTCGCCGCCGACCAGCAACGCCTTGGTCAGTTTATGATATTTGCCGTAGATATCGAAATTTTCGGCGATCTGCGCCGCCAGTTCGCGCGTTGGCGAAAGGATCAACGAGCGCGGCATCCGCGCGCGGGCGCGGCCCCCCGCCAGTATCTCTATCATCGGCAGGGTAAAACCCGCGGTCTTGCCGGTGCCGGTCTGCGCCAGACCGATCACATCGCGCGCCATCAGGATATGCGGGATGGCCTGCTCCTGAATCGGGGTCGGGGTGGTATAGCCGCGTTCCGTGACCGCCCGGACAATCTCAGGGCCGAGGCCCAACTCTTCAAAATTCATGCGTCTACGCTAAACAGGCTCTAAAGCCTTTTAAAATTAAGGTGTTACCGTGGGATTTTCATAGCGGAGTCGCCGCCTTTCCGCAAGCATCGTTTTGGTTTTGGAGGCAAATCTGCCAGATTCCAGCCCTTTCCAGCCCTTTCCAGCCCTTTCCCGCCCCTTTCAAAGGGTTTGACGGGAAAAAACCCGGTGCTATCCTCCCCGGCAGAGGTGAAAAACATGAAAACAGCGCTGCTCCCCCATCTGGAATCCGAAATAGAAAAAGTCCGCGCGGGCGGACTCTACAAAAAAGAACGCATCATCACCTCGATGCAATCGGCCGATATCACCGTCGCGGGCGGCGCTCATGTATTGAATTTTTGCGCCAACAACTATCTGGGCCTGGCCGACAATCCCGACCTGATCGCGGCGGGAAAAAAGGCGCTTGAAGAACACGGCTACGGCATGGCCTCGGTGCGTTTCATCTGCGGCACGCAGGACATCCACAAACAACTTGAAAAGCGCATCAGCGAGTTTTTGGGAATGGAGGATACGATACTCTATTCCTCCTGCTTCGATGCCAATGGCGGCCTGTTCGAAACACTGCTGGGCGAAGAAGACGCCATTATCTCCGATGCCTTGAACCACGCCAGCATCATCGACGGCATCCGTTTGTGCAAGGCGCAGCGCTACCGTTACGCCAACAACGACATGAATGAACTGGAAGCGCACCTTAAAAGCGCGCAAGCCCAGCGTCACCGCCTGATCGCGACCGACGGCGTCTTCTCGATGGACGGCTACATCGCCAACCTGCAGCGCGTTTGCGATCTCGCTGAAAAATACGACGCGATGGTGATGGTGGACGACAGCCACGCTGTCGGCTTCATCGGCGATAAAGGCCGCGGCACGCACGAATATTGCAACGTCATGGGCCGCGTCGATATTATCACCGGCACGCTCGGCAAAGCTTTGGGCGGCGCTTCGGGCGGCTACACCTCCGGCCCGAAACAGGTGATCGAATGGCTGCGCCAGCGCTCGCGCCCCTACCTGTTTTCTAACACACTTGCGCCCGTCATCACCGCCACATCACTCAAAGTCCTTGACCTGCTGGAAAACGGCGACGGGCTTAGAAAGCGCCTTCGCGATAACGCCACGTACTTCCGTGAGAAAATGACAGCGGCAGGCTTCGACCTTCTGCCCGGCGATCACCCGATTATCCCGGTGATGATCTACGATGCCGCCCTCGCCTCACGCTTTGCTGATGAAATGCTCAAACGCGGCGTCTATGTCGTTGGCTTCTCCTTCCCCGTCGTCCCGCAAGGCAAAGCCCGCATCCGCACGCAGATGTCCGCCGCCCACACAAAAGAGCATCTGGATAAAGCCATCGCTGCATTTATTGAAGTGGGTAAAGAACTGGGGATTTTGAAGAAAGCCGCATAATCATTATGGACGACGCCGAACATTAACGCCTGAGGAAATTTCTTATGAGCAGCTGATTTGCAACGGCAACAATGGGCCTCTGTGGCGCAGGGCTGATGAAACACGCAAACGCAATGACCTTCGTGATCAGGGAATTGTTTAGCCTGGCGCTAGCAGGCTGTGCGACAATGATTGCTACTGATATGCGCAGGTTAAGAGTGAATAAACTTAAACCCGAATAGGTTCAGGCAGAATGAATATCGGGATATTCAGCAAAGCATATCATTAATCTGGCCTCATCGAAGGAGCCGCCCTAGCTAAGGAATGAGGCCTGCTTTCATCTCGCCTACAAACAATATCATTCTTAGCTTTCAAAAGTCTCACATTTTCAGCAGCTTCAACATCGGTTGGAAGCTGATCATAACGAACAGGATCTGATGTAATGGCTAAAACCTCATTACGCGCACGTTGATATAACCAATATTCGTCCCGATCCTTTTGAGGTGGCATTTTCTTTGTAAGCCATCCCTTACCTTGCTCTTTTTTATTGTCGAGATAGCTCGCGTTTAAAAAAGAGAACTCACAATCATTCATTCTGACATCTGTATAAGATAAACGGGATTCATCATAGCTCCCTATAACTACGCCCACGCGGCCCTCATTATCTTTCATATAGCCATGAATAAATTTTGTCATACTACACCTAATAGATATAAATTTCTTATGACTAGAACTATACAAATAGTTATTTAAATAATGGTAAAAAACATTATATTTTCTTGATTTTAAGGCAAAATACTAATCGGAATATCCCGCTTCTCGATATCCAGCAGTTTCTGTTTTACATCCAGCCCGCCGCCAAGAACGCCCTGCGTTTTGTGCGGTATCGTGGCGAACGTGGCGCGCGCGAGAAATCCTGTCTTCAGCACAACAAGATGAGATTCTTCGCCTTCGCTCAGGATGACAAGCACCAAAGGGCCGGGGAAAAGTTTTGCCTCTTCGCGCCTTCGCGATTCAAAAACCCTTATTTAAATCCAGCAAACCCTTTTTCTTGCATTTTCCAGCCACGGAGCCTAGCAATACAAACATACCAGGGAGGCAAGCATGGGATCTGACAACTATTTGATAGGCTTGGTGATTGGCATAGCCATCGGTGTAGGCGCGGGCGCGCCTGCAGGTTCGGATATCGTCGTCGATCTTGACAGGCAGACCGCAAAATCCATCAAGACCGGAAAACTCTCGGACGAGCAGCAAGCCAAACTCTGCGCCGCTTACGAAAAAGCCGTCAACAAATATCGCAAGAAGGACGAAGCGCCTGTTTCCCTCTGCCCTCTATCCAAACCGGAGAACACCCCGCGCCCGTCAAACCTTTAACTGATATGGGTTAGGTATACCCTTCGGACTTTGTGGTGAAAATCTACGCCGCCAAGAACGCCCTGCGTTTTGTGCGGTATCGTGGCGAACGTGGCGCGCGCGAGAAATCCTGTCTTCAGCACAACAAGATGAGATACTTCGCCTTCGCTCAGGATGACAAACACCAAAGGGCCAGGGAAAAGTTTTGCCTCTTCGCGCCTTCGCGGTTAAAACTTTTAAACGCAAAGAACATAGAAAATACAAAGCCCGCCCCCGAAGGACAGGCTTCATACTGTTCCTGATATCCCTGAAAAATCAGTTCGGGGCAAACTCTCTGTTTTTAGGGCAGCTCAAATCGTCACGGGAAATAACGACATCCCCGGACACCTCAACCAGCTTGTTATCGCCCTGAATGCATTTATCGTTAAAATAATAACCGTTGGAGTTTTCCTCATTCTTGATCTTACCTGTGGAAACGCCCTCATAAATCAGCTTTCCCCCGGAATAGACTTTCACTTTCGCAGGTTCGCCAAGATTATTAAAGGCAGCCCTTGACGCATCCGAGCACCCCGACAAAACGGCAGCCCCCGCGACAGCAAAAGCGGACAGGCACAAAGCGGCGTATTTTTTCATCAGATATCTCCTAAATTTCAGATATCCCGCACCCTACAGCTATCTATATAGTTATGTCAATTAATATTGTTACATCAACGACCACGCTTGACAATCAAAGGATTTTATTCCTATCATTCTCCTTAAAATCAAGGAGGTCAAAAATGGCCCGCACATGGACATCCGCACAACGCGCCGCCGCCGCCGAACGCATCCACGCCAGTAAACCTTGGGAAAAATCGACCGGCCCCCAAACCTGGAGCGGAAAAAATATCGTAAAAATGAACGCCCTTAAGCATGGCCAGCGTAGCGCCGCCGTTCTTGCCGAGCGCCGTGCGGCGGTGCAATATTTGCGGCGGCAGAAAGAATTTCTCAAGCAGGTGCGTCTCTTGCTGCGGCTTCAACGCCAGATTAAAAAAACATCAAAACCGGCGAACAAACTGATAACCGGAAAAGATTTACTAACCCCGGCAATTCGCCTAATTTTACCGCTGCCCTTCCCGCTCGGGCGGGAATCCATACAACAGACAGGCCAGTATAATGAATGGCCCCCGGCCGCCACCGGGTGACGATGGAGAAGAGAGAAGCATGAAGTCACTCGCCAAGATCAAATCGGAGCCCGGAATCTGGATGCAGGACAATCCTGTGCCCGCCATCGGCCCGAACGACGTGAAAATCAAGATCAAGAAATCCGCCATCTGCGGCACCGACTTGCACATCTATAAATGGGATGCGTGGGCGCAAAACACCATTCCGGTGCCGATGGTCGTGGGGCATGAGTATGTCGGCGTCATCGCCGAACTGGGCAGCGAAATCAAACACCTGAAAATCGGCCAGCGCGTGTCGGGCGAAGGTCACATTGTCTGCGGCCACTGCCGCAACTGTCGCGCGGGCCGCCGCCACCTTTGCCCCAATACCAAGGGTGTCGGCGTCAACCGCCCCGGCAGCTTCGCCGAATATCTCTGCCTGCCCGTCGATAACGTCTTCCCCATACCCGATGACATCGACGATGAACTGGCCGCGATCTTCGACCCCTATGGCAACGCCGTGCATACAGCTTTGTCTTTTGACTTGACGGGCGAGGATGTCGTCATTACCGGTGCCGGCCCCATCGGCTGCATGGCGGCAGCCATTTGCAAGCATGTCGGCGCGCGCAATGTGGTGGTTACCGACGTCAACCCCTACCGCCTCGACCTGGCGAAGAAAATGGGTGCGACCTATGCGATGAACGCCACGGAAGAAACCCTGAAAGACGTGATGCTCAAACTGGGCATGAAGGAAGGGTTTGATGTCGGCCTTGAAATGTCGGGTATCGAAAGCGCTTTTAACGGCATGATCAACACCATGTGCAACGGCGGCAAGATCGCCCTGCTCGGCATTCCGCCCGGCGGCAAGATGGATATCGACTGGAATCAGGTCATCTTCAAAGGCCTGATCATCAAGGGCATCTATGGCCGCGAGATGTACGAAACATGGTACAAGATGACCGCGATGCTTCAATCCGGCCTTGATATCCGACCGGTCATCACCCACCGCATCAAGATCGACGACTACATCGAGGGCTTCGAGGCGATGAAATCCGGCCAGTGCGGCAAAGTGGTAATGGACTGGGAATAGCCCGTCCGGCGGGGGGCTCTCGGCCTCCGCCCGGCATGCTGCCGCAATATGTCAAGAAAATCCTTGCGCCGGGGGGACAAACCCCATAATCTGCGGGAAAATCACGATAAAAAACGCAGGGACTATGAAGTTTACCCCGATCAAGCCGCCGGATAACCCCGAGGACGATGCGCAAGGCCGCTACAAAAGGCTGCGCCCCCTGAACCCTCACGATCACAGCCACGGTCACGAGTCATGCTGCGGGCACGACCATCATCATGACCACAACCATGAAGATCACCATGATCATCCGCTCCCGGCCAAGGGCTTGCGCGGGATGTTTCAGCGATTGGCCGGGAACCGAACCGCCGTCGTTCTGGGTGGCACCACGGCCCTGCTGGCGACCACGGCCCTGACCGCCCCGGCGCTCGCGACAACACTCGGGGCAGGACTCGCGATGGCGGCTTCCCTGTGGTTGCTGCCACAGGCCTGTGAAACCGTGATCGACAGCGTCGAGTCACTCGGCAAGAAACTGAAAATCCCGGCGGTCGGCCTCGGTCTGGGGCTGGCGCTGATGGAATCCGTGCCGGAATTCGCCGTCGCAATGAAATCGATCCTCAGCGGTCAACACGCCGTCAGCATGGGCAATATCGTCGGTTCCAACATCGCTCATATCCTGATGATCCTTGGCACCGTGGCTGCCGTGGCGGGCGTGAAAAAACCGCAAGGCACGGCGTGGAAATTCAATGTGGCCGCGCTGGCAGGCGCGACGACTGCGTTCGGCACACAACTGGCCACAGGCCGTCTGGTCGAGGGGCTGGGTTACGGCATGGCTGCCGCGGCTGTTGCCTATCTCATCACCAATTACAAACTCAACAGGCGCGACGCGCTGGCGCTCGGCAAACCGGCACTGGCCGAAGTTCATCACCACCATCATCACGGCGGCGATGATGGCGATTGCGGCCACGACCACAAGGAACGCAGCGGCGGCATCAACGTGCTTCTGGCCGCGGGCGGCATGGGTAGCGTGATCTATACCGCGCACACCGCTGTCGAGGGCGCATCCACCGTCGCGCAAAATCTGGGAGCGCCCGAAGTCATGGTCGGCGCTCTCGCACTCGCGCTCGGCACGGCGGCACCGGAATTCGCCATCAACGTAAAGGCCGCCCTCAAAGGCAAGACCGATATGGCTGTCGGCAATATCATCGGCTGCAGCGTTTTAAATCTTCTTGCCGTGGGCGGCGTACTGGCCGCCACAGGCGCCCCTGTGCCTGAAGCCCTGCAACCGACGACGCCGATGGGCCTTTTGAACCTGACTGCGCTCGGCACAGGCGCCGGGTTGGCCACGGCCACGCTGCTCGCCACCAAGGGGGCGCTGAAACGATGGCATGGCTATGCCGCGCTGAGCCTCTATAGCGCCTATCTCGCCGGATCGCTTTACCTCGGCACCGCACAAAACGAGGCTCCCGCTATTCCGGAAAAGACGCGCCCGAACGTCATAACCCCGGTTTAATTTGACGGATTTGATTTCCCCGCCCGTTCCAGTATTCTTTCGCCAACAGGAAGGAAGACCATCATGAGCGCAGCCTATATGTCCGGTTTCGGGAACGAATTCGCCACCGAGGCGCTGGCAGGCACTTTACCGCAGGGGCAAAACAGCCCGCAAAAACCCGCGCACGGCCTGTACGTCGAACAGATCACGGGCAGCCCCTTCACCGCGCCACGCGCCACCAATCAGCGTACATGGACATACCGCATCCATCCGTCCGTGCGGCATAAGCCCTATGAAGCGTATAAGCACACGGCACTTCTCGGCACACCGTTTAGCGAAGCCGATACATCGCCAAACCAGATGCGCTGGGATCCGCCTGTCTATCCGGTCGAACCTACCGACTTCATCGATGCGCTCGTGACCGTGGCCGGCAATGGCGATAGCTTCGCGTGGACGGGCTTGGCCGTGCATGTTTATGCGGCCACCGCCAGCATGGAAAGACGTTATTTCTATTGCGCCGACGGTGAATTGCTGATCGTACCGCAGGAAGGCAACCTGACGCTGCGCACAGAGCTTGGGCGCATCGACCTGAAACCAGGAGAGATCGCGGTTGTTCCACGCGGCATCAAATTCTCCGTACTTTTACCCGACGGCAAGGCACGCGGTTACGTCTGCGAGAATTACGGACAGCCCCTAACCCTGCCCGACCTTGGGCCCATCGGCGCAAATGGCCTTGCCAATCCGCGCGATTTCCTCTACCCGACGGCTGCCTATGAAGACGAAAGCGGCCCGCATGAAGTCGTCGCCAAATTCGGCGGCAAACTCTGGCGCGGCGAATACGACCATTCCCCGCTCTGCGTCGTTGGATGGCACGGCAACTACGCCCCGTATAAATACGATCTCGCCAATTTCAACACCATCAACACCGTAAGCTTCGATCACCCCGACCCATCGATTTATACAGTGCTGACTTCGCCCAGCCATCCACACGGCACCGCCAATCTCGATTTCGTGATTTTCCCGCCGCGTTGGATGGTGGCGGAAAACACATTCCGCCCGCCCTGGTTTCACCGCAATATCATGTGCGAATTCATGGGCCTGATTACGGGCGTTTATGACGGCAAGGAAGGCGAAGCGGGCGGCACGTTCGCGCCCGGCGGTTATTCCATCCACAACTGCATGTCGGGCCACGGCCCCGATGCCGCCGTGGTGGAAAAAGCGATGAGCGCCGACCTGAAACCCCAGAAGCTCGACCGCACGATGGCCTTCATGTTTGAAAGCCGCTACATCTTCCGCCCCACACAACAGGCGCTGAAGGCCAAGACACTGCAAAAGGATTATTACATCGCCTGGCAGGGGATTAAAAAGCTGTTCTCGCGCTGACCTTCTACTTGCACAAACTCATCGTCAGTATCTTATAAATCAGCTTGGCCGTGATGTAGTCGCAGGCGTGATGCGCGTCATGCGGCGCCAGTTCCACGACATCGGCGCCGACGATCTGCGCTTTGGCTGTCACGGCCTGCAGGATATCCAGCGCCTCATCCCAGAACAGGCCTCCCGGTTCCGGCGTGCCTGTGGCTGGCATCAGACTGGAATCGAACGCATCGATGTCGAATGTGATGTAAACAGGCCCTGTGCCCACCGCGTCCGCAATCTGCTGCGGCGTCCATGAGCGCTTATCTTTGGCGAAAAAGGTCTTGATGCGATTTTGGTTTGCTTCCCAAAACGGTATTTCATCCATCGATATGCTGCGGATCCCCACAGCCACCAGATTGACGTTCGGGTAATCAAGGCTGCGGCGCATGGCATTCGCATGCGATAAGCGGTCGCCGCGGAACTCATCGCGCAGATCGCCATGGGCGTCAAACTGCAGAATCGTCAGTTTCGGGTACTTCGCCGCCATCACCTTGATGACAGCCGGCGTCAGGCTGTGCTCACCGCCGATCATCAGCGGGAATTTCCCGGCGTCAACCGTTTCCTGAGCATAAGAGGTCAGCAGATCGAGCGCCGCCTGATGATCCTGCGGGATTTCCGGTTCATGAAACGTGGCGACGCCAAAATCATAAAATGGCTCCCTCCAGAGATATTCGTCAAACATCTCGACTTCGTGCGAAGCACGGATCGCCATGGCAGGCCCGCGGCGCGTGCCGCCGCCATAACTGACGGTTTTTTCAAAACCGAACGGGATGACCCACGCCCTGGCCTGTTCCGCTGAAAACGGATGCGGATGACCCTGAAAGCCGAACCCGTCAATGCCGGGGGTCATGAATCGGGAATCGGGTTGCGGTTTTGCCTTTACGCCCTGCACTTACTTGGTCTCCTTCAGAAAAACGGTGGCGCTGCGGCCAAAGCCGTTGAAATTGCTACGGACACTATAACTATAAGCACCCATGCCCTTGATCTCGATCCAGTCGCCCTCGTTGACATCATCGGGCAGCATGAATGGCCCCTTCATCATATCGACCGAGTCGCAAGTCGGGCCTGAGAAGCAGAACGCTGTGCCACCTTCGCCCGGCTCTTTGCCGACACGGCGGGTGCCGAAGCGGAAATTGAACTGCTTCCCGGCGTCGAACAGGCCGCCATAGGTGCCATCGTTCAGGTAAAGCATATTGCCCTTGCGCAACTCAACCCGCGCCACCATAGAGCCTGCCTCGGCCACCAGCGCCCGCCCCGGCTCGCAGAAGTGCTCGCAGCCCGCAAAGCCGCAAGCGTTCAGGGCGCGTTCAATCTCGGTGAAGTAGGTTTGCAGCGAGACAGGCTCCATATCCGGGTAAGACACCGGAAAACCGCCGCCGACATCGACAACGTCTATCTTGACACCACTTAGATGCACGGCTTCCTGTGCCATCTGTAAGGCACGGCGGTAAGCTGCCGGATCCATGCACTGGGAGCCGACATGGAAGGTCACGCCGATTTTAGCCGCAACAGGTCGCGCCATTGCCAGAAGATCCGCCACATCCTGTACGCCGGCGCCGAATTTATCGGACAGCGCAAAGATCGCATCCTCGCCTTTGACGGCAAGACGCACGATCAACGTCAGATCCGGGGCATAAGCCGTTTCCTGCAGGATTTTGTGCAACTCATCCTTCGTGTCGAGTACGAAATTACGCACGCCATGCATGAAATAAGCCTCGGCAATCGCCTCGCGCGCCTTGACCGGGTGCATGAAATACATCGCGCCCTTGGGCGCAAGGCGGCGCACCAGACGAACCTCTTCGATCGAAGCCACATCAAACGCGCGGATGCCCGCCTTATATAGCGCCTGCACCACGTGTTTGTCAGGATTCACCTTGACCGCGTACATGGTGGTACCGCAGAACCCCTGCACGAAGGCCTGCGCCTGCCGCGCCAGAATATCCGGGCGGATGACATAGAGCGGAATGGTCGGCTGTAATTCAGCCACCAGCCCATCAATGTCGCCTTCGAAGACGTAAGGCCCCGACGGCTTGTTTTTGACAAGCGCCAGTTTGTCAGAAGCGCGACGCCCCTGACGGGTTTGGGGATACGAATAGGTATGGGGGGACGATTGGCCGCCCCTGCCAAGATTGGTCATACGTAATTCCTTTCAGCTCTACGGAAACTCTCGTTTCCCACTAAAAAGACATCGTCGTTGCATAACCATGTCTTGCTTGAGCGAATACGCGGCTCGGGGCAAGGGGCCATAGGCACGTGCGTGCTTATCTATAAGTCCCAATATAACATGATTCCCTTTCATGCAATGATTATTTTTTGCACAGCGGCATCCTGTATTTTGGGCAGGTTTAATATATTCTTAAGCTACTGGCGCCCAATCTCGGAAATCCGCCATTTTTGAAAAGTACGAGACCCTGAATTTTTTTCCAAGGATTGTCTGCCGGGCGCCGTCTACCCGGCATAGCCTGACAAGGAGAGATAGACATGAAACACGCCCTTTTGCTCACCACTGCCTTCTGCGTATTCGCCCTGCCCGCCGCTGCCGACACTTTGCCGCTGAAGCGCGTTGCCATCTCGACCAGCGGTCTTGCGCTGTTCGAGCATCAGGGCTCCGTCGCCGGCGCAACCGAGATCGAGATCCCCGTCCGGCTGGATGCGGTGGATGACGTGCTCAAAAGCCTTGTCGTGCTGGATTCATCCGGCGGGTTCGGCGGCGTTACGCTGCCGGGGCGCGAGCCGCTTTCGCAATCCTTCCGCGACCTGCCCTTCAGCCGCGAAGATCTGAACTCTCCGATCAGCCTGATGAACGCCTTACAAGGGGCCGAGATCGAGATTACAGGCGCCACCACCATCAAGGGGAGGCTGATGAATGTCGTTCCTGAAACGACAACGACAGAAGACGGCGAAAGCATCACCCGGCATCGCGTCTCTGTGGTGACCGCCGAGGGCGTGAAAACCGCCTTGCTTGAAAATCTCAACAACGTCCGTTTTACAGAGGCCACCGTACAAAACCAGATCGACCGCGCACTTGAGGCCGTTTACACGAACCGCATCCGCGACCAGCGCGCTTTGACCATCAGCCTGAAGGGCACAGACACCCGCCCTGTCGGCATCACTTACGTGCAAGCCGCCCCGCTATGGAAGAGCGCCTACCGTCTGGTGATGCCCGAGGGCAGTGACAAGGCCTTCCTGCAAGGCTGGGCTATTCTTGAGAACACAACGGGCATCGACTGGAACAAGGTCGAGGTGACCCTTCTTTCCGGCGCGCCTGTGACATACCGCCAATCTCTCTATGAAAGCTATTATTTAAGCCGACCAGAGCTGCCTGTAAAAGTTATGGATCGGATCATGCCACGAGTCGATAGCGGCAGCATGGGAGATGTCGGCAGCATTGAAGGCTACATAGAAAACGAGATGTTGCGCGAGGAATCGGATGCCGTTATGAAGAAAGAGCGTCGCGCCAACGCGCCGGCCCCGGCGCTGATGGCAAAGATGGCGATGGCCGACAGCGCCGTATCGATGGAGTCCATGGGCTATGGCGGAGCGCCGCCGATGCCCGCTGCCGTTCCGATGGATATGGCTCAAGCCACCATGGCGGTGGCCCAGGATGCCGCCACGCAAATGGTCTTTACCTTCCCCGAACCCGTGACGCTCGCCGCCGGCAACTCTCTGATGGTGCCCTTTGTCAGCCGAGAGCTTCCTGCGGAGCGCGTCTGGCTCTACCAGCCGGAAACCAATCAGGGGCATCCACTCGCCGCCGTTGAAATGGACAATAACGGCGAAACGGGCCTTCCCCCCGGAATCCTGACCCTGTATGAACAGACAGGCGTACAAAAGGCGACGCTCCATGTCGGGGACGCCGAGATGCCGATGGTTCCCAAGAGCGAAAGCCGCTTCATTAGTTATGCGCTCGACACAAAAACAAAAATCACACAGGAAGCGCAAGACGACCGCCAATTCGGCCTCCTGACCATCAGTAAGGGACTGATGAATCATAAGGTGCTTTGGCGCAACACAACTAAATACACGATTAAAGCCCCTGCCGAGGAAGACCGCACCATCGTAATCGAGCATCCGCGCCGTCCCGACTGGGAAATGGTGACCCCTGAGGAGATGGATGGCGAACCGGAGATGACAGACACGCATTACCGTGTCAAAGTTTCGGTGCCCAAAGGGAAAACGAAGACTCTGTCTTTGACCTTGCAACGCGACGACACGGAAGTCATATCGCTGAACGGCATATCCCCCTATGAGATCGATAACCGCATCAGCCTAAGCGGCAAAGACCTTAAACCGGAAGTGCGCCGCGCCCTTGAAAAAATCAAAGAATTGCAGAACACCGTATACAGCGCGCAAAACGACATAAACCGGATCGAAGAGAAACGTCAGGAAATTTTTCGCGATCAGGAACGCCTGCGCGAGAACCTGAAAACTGTCGCCGCCAACAATGAACTCGGCAAACGCTACCTGAAAGAATTGAACGATCAGGAGGATGCCTTGGCCCGCATCAAAAAAGATCAGGAAGCCGGCCAGCAGCGATTGAACGCAGCGCAGGAAACTTTAAGCGATTACATCGGCACGCTTGAGTTTTAACCAGTAAAAAACCCGCCGCAAGGCGGGTTTTTATTGTCGAATGCGTATCGGGCGGCGCATATATCCTTGGATACGTTTGCCAATTCGCCCGCTTATGCTGCCGGCTATAATGGCATCGGCCGCGCGCCTTCCTGCGGCAACGGCACGCGCCCGGTCACGACCTCATCAATCACACCTATTTCACGCGCCGCTTCGGGATTAAGGTAATAATCATCCTTCAACGCCTTTTTGACATCGGCTTTAAGACGGTTTGTATGCCGACTGACCGTATCCATCAGAGCCTCGTTCATTTTCATGAATTCGTGATGATCCAGCATCATATCCGACATCTTGCCGCTGTTCGATGCCGAAATCTGGTGCAGCATAATGTGGCAGCTCGGCAGCGCCTTGCGCTTTCCGGGTGTTCCCGCAGCCAGCAGAACCGCCGCCATCGACATCGCCCGCCCCTCGCACACGGTGCTGACATCGCTGCGCAGCGTGCGGATCGTATCATAGATCGCCATGCCTTGCTCGACATCGCCGCCGCCGGAGTTTATGACCAGCGTAATGTCTTTCTTGCCGGGATTATTCTCGTCAAGGTATTTGAGACGCTGGATCACCTGAATGGCGCTATCCCGGTCGACAGCCCCCGTCAGGCGCACGACACGGCCCACGCGGAATTCATAGTCGGCCGGATCCGTAGGCACAGCGGGCACCGCCGGCGCTGCCGCCCCCGCCTGCGCTGCGACCATAAAAGCCAATGAAAGAGCAATCGCCCCCTTTTTGATAGATGTCCCGATCATGTCCACTCAACCTGTTGCTTGCAGTTTTTATTATATTCAGGATTCGATCCTAGCGGATCACGGGGAAGCTCTCCAGAGGCGCTCTGGGTTTGCCACAAAGAAAAAACCTGCCTTCAGGAGCGGGTTTGCGATAAGATTCCCCAATTGGCATTGGCAGCCCGGCAGGCAAAAACAATCGCTGTAGCCCCTAAGGCGGGCAGGTTGTTAGAAAACCCTCACCCCGGAAAAATTCTAGATGAAGAATTTGCTGAACCGCTGGAGATGCAGCCGATAGACATCGGAGGGCTCAAAGGCGCAGTTTTCCTTGAGGAAACCTTTTGATTTGTTTGCTGATCTTTCCAAGGATCAAGGGTGGCGTTCCCTACGGGATTTGAACCCGTGTCGCATCCGTGAAAGGGATGTGTCCTAGGCCACTAGACGAAGGGAACAGCCTTGGAATGCGGTGTTTCTAATGAACCTTGAGTCAGAAATCAAGGACTTTTCACACCAAAAATTCAGCGCGAGCAAATATCTAGTCGATTGCAAAGCTGCCGCAGGCCGGCTGCGGTGCCTGCCGCTGGCGCAGAGCCTCGCGCGCCAGGGCCGCATCATTGACGATCACGCCTTTCACTCCCTTACTCATCATGCTGAACAGGTCGCGCAGATCGGCTTCTCCATATTTCCGTATTTTTTCGTTGGGGTAAAATCCAGCCATCGCCCACACAGGCTTGCGGCGGGCAGCCACGCCATCTTCCGCCAGCCGTAAATTGCCGGGAGTAAGATTTCCTTCCCATAACCGCGCTATATGGCCGCCAGCTTCATAAAAAGCCCCGTATTCTTCCGGCTTCGCCAGCACCCCCAAAACAGTGATCTTCTCATCCTTGCGTGAAATTTCCCGGGTCTGGCGCACAGAATGAGCTGCCAAAACCACCTGATCCTGCATATTATGCCGCGCGACGATATTCAAAACCCGGGCTGCCGCACCCAGACGGCCGCTGACAACATCCAAAACCAGCGGAATCCTGCCTTTTGACCACTCCAAGACCTCATCCAGCCTCAAAATACCGCGCTTTTTCAGGGCCCCCTCTGTCAGGACGCGCACAGCCGGGTCAGACGCACAAACAAGGCTGCCCGCCGCTGTATCACGAATTTGCGCTTCAATGAAGTCAGGCCTTGCCACTGCCGCCTGCTCGAAAGCCGCCAGAGAATAGGGCTGCACCCCGTGCACACCTCCTGCACGAGATATAACTGAAATTTCCGATTTAAAATCATAATGTTGCATTGTTTTCTTAAACCCCCAACCCGCCTTTATTATGAACAGAAGCGCTCACCTTATCCAGCCCTCCTGGGAATGTCAAAAGCAAAAATTATAAATTTATATATTTATATTTAATTACAATTTGTTATTCACGTTTCTTAATGCAACACATTAACTATATGGCCAACCGCTCATCAGCCTGGCCGACCAACGCCGCATCAAGAATATGCATTTCCACCCGCTCCGCCCCGTTCCATGTATCGAGCTTGAAGTGACCGAGCAGATGAACCGGGGCTGCCCCCTTTTTCAGCAAGGCCTGCCCGAGCGGCGTATCCACGGCACGGAAGGCCATGGCCTTCATCCGGCTCCCCCCTTCCCAATCGCTGACCATGCAACGGATATGATCCTCCCCGACGATGTCAACCGAATGCAACCGCACGCCGGGCAGGGCAAAAACCGGCTCCTCGTGTCCGGCCCCGAACGGGCCAAACCGGTTTTGCAGCATCTGCACAAACGAATACTGCGCACCGCGCACACTGAGAACCGCATCAACCACGGATTCGCTGACACAGGGCTGGCCTTGAAGCTGCCGGGATATATGCTCGCGCATAAAAGCGCGGAACGGCTCTTTTTGCCCGGGCAGCAAGGTAAACCCGCCTGCCATGGCGTGGCCGCCGCCCTTGACCAGCAATCCGGCCTGCCGCGCGTCGATAAAGGCGGCGGCGATATTCACTCCCGGCACCGAACGCCCCGACCCCCGCCCTTCGAGTGCCGATTCCGCCCCCGGCGCATAGGTGATCACCACCGCAGGTCGGCTATATTTTTCCTTCAAGCGGCTGGCGACCAGACCCGCCAACCCGGGATGCCAGCTTTCATCATCGACGATGATGACCGGGTCATCGGCATAGCCGCGATCCTCGACCTGATTGACAGCCTCGGCGAACATCTCGGACTGAATGTCCTTGCGCTTCTCATTGCAATCGTTAAGCGTCCAGGCGATATTCCTGGCTTCCTCGGGGTCTTCGGTCAGCAATAACCGCGCCCCGAGATCAGCCTGATGCACTCGCGAGCCTGCATTGATGCGCGGCCCCAGCACAAACCCGGCGTGATAGACATTCGGCTCATCGGTCAGCTTTGCCACCCGGCAAAGCGCGTCAATGCCGATATTCTCGCGTTTGGCCATCTGCGCGAATCCCGCCCGCACAAACAGGCGGTTCGGCCCCGTCAGCGGCACCATGTCACAAACCGTTCCCAGAGCGACCAGATCCAGCCAGTTCTTGAGCGGCGCCTCCGCGCGGTTTTTGTAAAATCCCTTCTCGCGCAGCCGGGTATTGATCGCCACACACGTCAGAAAGCTGACGCCGCACGCCGCCAGCATGTTGAGGCCCGATGTGTCGTCCTTGCGCTTGGGATTGATCAGGTGGCGAGCCAGGGGCAGCGTTTCCTCGGCCTCGTGGTGATCGAGAATAACAACCTCAAGCCCCGTGGCGGCCGCCTGTTCCACCACGTCGTGCGCGGTGGTTCCGCAGTCGGCGAGGATGCAGATATCGGCCCCTTCGGATCTCAACTTTGAGAGCGCCCTTATATTCGGGCCGTACCCTTCTTTCAGGCGATCGGGGATGTAAAACCGCGCATCGACGCCGCAATGGCGCAAGAACCGCACAAGAATCGCGGTCGAGGTCGCGCCGTCGACATCGAAATCGCCAAACACCGCGATCTTCCGACCATCGATAATCGCCTGCGCCAGATCTTCGGCCAGAACCGTCATTCCTTGCAGCGTAAACGGGTCTGGAAAATCACGCGAAAGTTTCGGATCGAGGAAGCTCTCGATCCGATCCAGCGGGATATTGCGCCCGGCGATCAGACGCGCCACAATTTCCGGCAATTCGTGACGGCGGGCAATCTGCTCGATCATATCGGCTGAGATCCGCGGCGTCACCCATCGCGCCTGCATCAAGGAATTTTCGACCTGCAACACCGTTTGCGTCATGATTGATGATCCTTGATAAAGGCGGCCAACGCATCAGCCAATGCCTCATAATCCGAAAGCTTGTTATAAAGATGGGCTGTGACCCGCACAATGTAGTCGTCTCCGAATTGCGAGAAGATCGCGCCAAAGCCATGACTTTTCACCAAGGCATCATAACCGCGATGCAATGGCGATTTTTCCATTTCCTCCGGCGGGAATTGTATCGGCCCGAGCGGCAGCGTGAACATCGACCCTATCATATTCTCAGGCACCGGGGCCGCAAGCCCGAGACGCTCGCACAGCAATCGCCGGGCCGCCGCCGCCAACGCATGATTGCGACGATATATGCCGTCCCATCCCGCCGGGTGCATATCGTGCATCGCGCGCAACGTGTCAGGGATCATCAGGCGCGGGACGAAATCAATAACGCCCTGCCATGAGAAGCGCGTGATGAAATCATGTGCCGCCGTGGCATAACCCGAACCCACGGCTGGCATGATCTCCGCCTGCCGGTCGGGGCGCACATAAAGAAAACCCGAAGAAAGCGGCGCGCACAGCCATTTGTGGTTATTCCCGCCGTAATAGGCCGCGCCTAGAATTTCAAGGTCGATATCCACCTGCCCCGGGGCATGCGCCCCGTCGATAAAACAATCGACACCCTTTTCACCAAGTGCCTTCACCAGCCGCGCCACAGGAAAAATCATCGCTGTGGGGCTTGAGATATGGTCGACAATCGCAAGCCGCGTGGCGGCGGTGACCCCGGCCATAATCGGCGCGATAACGTCATCCTCCGCTTTCAAACGGTAAGGTATTTCCGCCTTCACGACCTGAAAACCTTGCCGCCGCGCGCATTCATCGATCAGCGCCGGATAGTTCACGTAAATATGATTGGTAACCAGCACCTCATCGCCCGGCGCAAACGTGAGCGATTTTAAAACGCTGTTGATGGATTCAGTGACGTTGGCGGTCAGCACCAGATTATTCTCATCGGCACCAACAAAAGCGGCCAAAGCCTTGCGGGCGTCATCAAGCTGGCTGAAACCGCCCTCGCGAACGAACTCCTCGCGCCCGGCGTTGATCCTGCGGCTGATCTCTTCCTGCCGCGCCAGCACAACGCGCGGTGTGAAACCCATAGAGCCGTGATTGAAATTGAGCGGGCGCGAAAAATCCCACGCTTCCGTCCATGAATGCTCAAGATCAAACCCGCAAACGGGCTCAGAGGGCTTTGCGGGTGAAGTCATGACAGGTTTCGATGCGACGGATTGTGCCGGTGCGCGAACGCATGACGATGGAATGCGTCACCGCGCCGCCCGCAAAGCGCCGCACGCCCTTGAGCATAGCGCCATCGGTGACGCCAGTGGCGGCAAACATCACGTTATCGGGCTTGGCCAGTTCGTTGGTGGTGTAAATCCTGTTCAAATCCTTGATGCCGCAACGGTCGGCGCGCGCCTTTTCGTCGTCATTCCGGAACACCAGACGCCCCAGCATGCTGCCCCCCGTGCATTGCAGGGCGGCTGCGGCCAGTACACCTTCGGGCGCGCCGCCGGTGCCGACATAAAGATCAATCCCGGTAAGGGGATCGGCGGTGGCCATCACCGCACTGACATCGCCATCTTGAATCAGCATGATGCGCGCCCCGGTCTGACGCACAGCGCGAATAATGGCTTCATGGCGCGGGCGATCGAGGATGCAGATCAGCAAATCCTCGACATGTGAATCCTTGGCCCTGGCCACCTTGCGCACGATATCATCCACCGGGGCATCAAGATCGAGCAGATTTGCCGGAATGTTCGGCCCAACGGCGATTTTCTCCATATAGGTATCGGGCGCATTGAGGAACCCGCCCTTGTCGGTCATCGCCATCACCGCCATGGCATTAGGGCCGCCATTCGCGGTGATTGAAGTACCTTCAAGCGGGTCAAGCGCAATATCAATCGCCGGGCCGCCCGCCCCCACGCGCTCGCCGATATAAAGCATCGGCGCTTCATCTCGTTCGCCCTCCCCGATCACCACAGTGCCGTCGATGTTGAGGTTATTGAGCGCCCGGCGCATGCCGTCGACGGCGGCCTTGTCGGCGGCTTTCTCATCGCCGCGTCCGACCAGAAGCGACGCCGACAACGCTGCAGCTTCGGTCACGCGCACGGCCTCAAGCGCCACGTTACGATCCATATAAAACCCCTCTTCGGGGGCCGGCATGCGGGCGGACAAGGCCATGAGAAAACCTCCTTCAACGAAATAGCGGACAGGCTTTCACTCTAGGAAGTCTGCGCCTTGCGCGCAATTGCCCGGCAGCCCCCCTTCCCCTTAAAAATGGCGGATTTGCATGAATAATACGGCTAATTATCCATAATTATCGGGGCAGAAGTAAAGGCGGCCTCACCCTGAATTACTTAGCCCGGTCTTAAGCCCGTACTATTAATCCTGCTCAATCCGCATCAGGCAGGGTTTACCCTTGACCAGCGAGAGCGCCGCAATCTTGGCAGCGGCCCGGCGCATATCGGCCTGCCGTACCTTGTGCGTGGTCATGACGATCGACACCGGCTTGCCGGGGTCGCGCCCGCGCTGCAGAACAGCCTCGACCGAAACCTTGTGATCGCGCAAGATGGCGGCGATCTGCGCCAGCACGCCGGGCACATCGCGCACCACGACATGCATATAAAAATGCGCCGCCAGAATATCGGTTGAGGCAAAGTTACCTGTCTTCATCTGCCGCGCCGGAATGCCGAACACCGGCGTATGTTGGCCGCGCGCAATATCGATCAGGTCGGCCACCACGGCGGAAGCCGTCGGCCCCTCGCCCGCGCCGCGCCCGACCAGCCAGCCCTGCCCCACGAAATCGCCGCGCACCTGCACGGCGTTGAGAACGCCTTCAACCGCGCCCAGAGCGCTTTGCTCCGGCACCAGACAAGGCTCGACGCTCTGGATCAGGCGCGCCCCTTCGCGGCGGCAAAGGCCCAGCAATTTGATGCGATATCCCAATTCGGTCGCGTGCGCGATATCGGAAGCCGCGATATGACGAATGCCTGTCGTCTCAAGGCGGGCCATATCCGGCTTCACCCCGAAAGCCAGCGCTGTGAGCAAGGCCAACTTATGCGCCGCATCGATCCCGTCGACATCGAAAGCAGGATTGGCTTCGGCATAGCCCTTGGCCTGCGCCTCTTTCAGCACATCGCGGAAATCGCGCCCGCTTTCGCGCATGCTGGTCAGGATATAGTTGCAGGTGCCGTTCAATATCCCGCGCACAGCCTGAATGTCATTGGCGGCAAAGCCCTCGCGCAACGCCTTGATCGCGGGAATGCCTCCGGCCACGGCGGCTTCGAAACACAGGCTGACCTTCTGTTTATCAGACAACAACGCCAATTCATGCCCATGATGCGCCAGCAACGCCTTGTTCGCGGTTACGACATGCTTGCCCGCCATGAGCGCTGCGGTAACAAGATCGCGCGCGATGCCTTCCGCCCCGCCGATCAATTCGACGATGACATCGATATCCGGGTTGTTAACGAGATCGAGCGGATCCTTGACCCACTCATAGCCGGAAAGCGCAACGCCCCGGGCCTTTTTACGGCTGCGCGCGGAAACGGCGACGATCTGGATTTTACGGCCGCTGCGGCGTTCAAGATCGCGCGCATGCTTGCGGACAAGCTTGACGACACCTGTCCCGACAGTGCCAAGTCCGGCGATCCCGATACGCAGGGGTGAGGGCATGACTATGCCTTTCTATCTAATACATCAGCGGCGTGGCTGAAGATGTGCTGATCTCAACGCGGCGGGCAGCAGCCTCAGCATCAACGCCTGGCAACACCGACGGCGGGATGCGGTCGCCGTGCGCGGTCACCTGAATGGCGTCAGCCGGAATGCCCTCACGGATCAACTGGCGCGATACGTTCATCGCGCGCTCCATCGACACTTTGAGATTGATCAGGCGGCGCTGGATTTCATCTCTGGCCACAGCGCGGGCGCTGGCGTGACCTTCGACCCTGACCATCCCGCAACCCTGCGCCCGGCACATGCCCGTCACGGCCTGCGTTACATCCACGCCCACAGGCGATAATGTTGTGACGCCATGATCGAAATAGATTTTGGCAACACCGCCGGCCGGGGCCATGCCGAGGCCCTGTTCATAAGGCATAGGCGCGAGCGGGCTCGGCGGGATCATCGGCGGAATCGCGCCTCGCTGATATACGCTTTGCGGCATCGGATCGACCGGGAAAACCATGACGCTGCCGTCACCGCCGTAGGCCTTGCCCGGCCCGGCAGGCTGCGGAAACGCCGGAGCCGCCACAGGAGTCAGCGGATCGGCAGACGGCGCGGCATAGACAGAGTCAGGCGACGGCGCATCGAGCGAGAACACCTGCACGCTGCCGTTCTGGGTGTTGGTCATCATCTGATCATAAGTCTGCTTCAATGCGGCTTCGGATATTTCCTGCTGCGTGACCACAACCTCCTTTTCGCCGACTTGCGCGGTTTCACAGGCCGCCAGCGTGGAGGACAACAAGGCAACGGCGATCAAGCGGATAAACGGGCGCAAGGAAAACGACTCCTTATAATGTGAACCAACGGCGGTCATGGTGGCCCATTCAGGCGCAGGATTCAAGAGTTTAGGCGGGTTGTACTGGCGGTCATCATCAGGCATATTGACCCCATGGCATGGAGGCCGTTATGAGCAAACCCGAGACAGACACCCCCGCCCCGCTGCCGCCGCCGCCCGTGCCGGACTTTGTCCAGCTCGGCCATATCCTGATGGACGCCAGCCAGCGCGCCCAGCCTTTGCTGCAGGAATTCTTTGAAAAATACGACCTTGGCAAATTGCCCCTGACGGGGGATCCGCTGCATATGCGCGAAATCTATGCCGAGCTTATGGGAAATATGATATCCAACCCCCAGCAGCTCATCGATTCACAGGTGCGCTTCTGGAGCGACTGGACGCAGCTTTGGAGCGAGAGCGCCAAAAGGTTCCTCGGCCAGAGCGGCGAAACCCTGTATGAACCCGACAAGGCCGACAAGCGTTTCAAATCGCCGCTGTGGCAGCAAAGCGCTTATTTCGATTTCATCAAGCAATCCTACCTGCTGACCAGCCGCTGGCTGGAGAAACTGGTGCAGGACACAGAAGGACTGACACCGGAAACGAGGCAGAAACTCGATTTCTACACGAGGCAATTCATCAACGCGATGTCGCCGACCAATTTCCTGCTGACCAATCCCGAGGTATTGGAGGAGACCGTCAACACGCGCGGCGAAAACCTGATCAAGGGATTGCACAACCTGATCGAGGATCTGGAACGTGGCGGCGGCGAACTCAATATCAGCACCACCGATTACAAAGCCTTCAAACTGGGGGAGAATATCGCTACAACGCCCGGCAAGATCGTCTACCAGAACGAACTGATGCAGTTGATCCAGTATGAGCCGGCGACAGAAAAAGTTTGCAAGCGCCCGTTGCTGATCGTGCCTCCCTGGATCAACAAATACTACATTCTCGACCTCAAACCCGAAAACTCCCTGATCAAATGGCTGGTCGGAAACGGCCATACCGTGTTTATCGTTTCATGGGTCAATCCGGACAAGGATCTGGCGCGCAAGCATTTCGAAGATTACATGCAAGAAGGCATCCTGGACGCGCTCGACCAGATTGAGATCGCCACCGGGGAAAAAGACGCCAACGTCATGGGCTATTGCCTGGGCGGCACCTTGCTGGCGGTGACGCTGGCGTGGCTGCACGAACGCGGACAGGCCTCACGCGTGGCCTCGGCCACTTTCCTGACGACGCTGGTCGATTTCGAGCACGCGGGCGAGATGAAACTGTTCATGGACGAACATCAGCTTGAAATGATGGATCAGGATATGGAGGAAAAGGGCTATCTGTCAGCCGACGCTCTCAAGAAAACCTTCTCGCTGCTGCGGGCGAACGACATGATCTGGTCGTTCGTCGTCAACAACTATCTGATGGGGCGCGAACCCTTCCCGTTCGACCTGCTTTACTGGAACGACGATTCCACCAACATGCCTGCCGCCATGCACAGTTTCTATCTGCGCCGCTTTTACCGCGACAACGCGCTGGTCACGCCCTGCAGCGTTGAAATGCGCGGCACACCCATAGATATCCGCAAGATCGAGACACCCTGCTACTTCCTCTCCACCCGCGAAGATCATATCGCCCCCTGGAAAGCGACCTACGCCACCACCCAGATGATATCAGGCGACAAGGTCTTCGTGCTTGCGGCTTCGGGCCATGTCGCTGGTGTCGTCAATCCGCCGGGCAAGAAGAAATACTGCTACTGGCTGAACGGCAATACGCCGCCGTCGCCGGATGACTGGCTGCAACGGGCCGGGCAGCACGAGGGCTCATGGTGGCCGCATCATTTGCAATGGCTGCAGTCATTCGGCAACGGCGAGACCGGCGCCCGCGACATCAGCAACGCGCTCGAAGATGCCCCCGGCAGCTATGTCAAAATGAAAGCGCCGACAAACTGAAGTTGCGTCAACGCAATAAAGGGCGTGTCACGGGCCTAGCGCCCATCGACCCGCAGGAGCGTGGTATGTTTCTTCAGATATCGCAGCGTCAGGCAGAATGACAGGATGACGCCGAATGTAACCGGCCACATGTAATCGTCGGCCAGCCACTCTGCCATGGTTTCGCGCTCAAACACCAGGTCGGTGATCATTTCCGTGATCAGAAAAGCGGTCGCCACGCCGAGTAAACCCTGATATTCGCGTTTCAACACCGTCTTCAGCGAAAACGCCATATCCGGCGCCTGCCAAAGCCTGAAATCCGGTAATATTACAGGGGTCTTCCTGCACCATTCGTCATAAACCGTACCGAATTTTTCGTGCAGGAATTTTTCTTCGGCCAGAACGATCCGTTCCATGTATATGAAGAAAAACATCGAAACAATCAGCGCCAGCCACCAGACCTTGATCGACAGCGCCACGCCAAGGATGGTGATGAAGTTGCCCAGATAAAGAGGGTTGCGCACGATTGAATACAGACCGGTGGTATTCAAGACTTCAGCGCGCTGGCCTTCGGTATTGCGGCCTGAAGTGCCCGCCGGCACAAACCCGACGGTCGCCCAGCGGATCGCCAACCCGGCAACCGAAATAACGAAGCACAGCAGAACCCATATATCTTCCGCCGTATCGCCCACCAGATCTTCAATATGCGCTCCCTCACGAAACGCCAGCATCAGCGGGCCGACCAGCAGCAACGGCAGGTAGCTGCGCCAACGGAACAAGGCGTGGCCATGCCGCACCATGGTTTCATGCAAACTCATTCAATACCCCATATCGTTCTATCAAGCACCCTCCAAATATAGCGTTGAGCAAAAAAGAAAACAGCACCCTGATGGTGCTGTTTCCCTCGAACTTTACTGGAACTTAGATGGAGACAAGAAACTATAGTTTCAACGCCGGCGCTGGCGAGGGCTTTTTAACCTCCGGCGCTTCAGTGACTTCAGTCTTTACTTCTTGTTTTTCTGGCTTACTCATGTCGTTCACTCCTCTATTTAGTTTCGACGAATTCAAGGTAAGGCCGTATCGAAACGAGGTAAAGCGGAAATATGGGTGTATGTCGACAAATCATATTTGACATAGAGTATTGCATTTCTTTCAACTTATTGTCTTCAAACGAATTAATATTCGTAAACAACTAGCTGGCTGTGGATAAGTTGACGCATAAAAAAACGCCCCGGTATAACCCGGAGCGTTTTCTTATTATTTGGGAGGAGGAAGTTCCCTCCTCTACTACCGTCGCCAAGCCAACAAATTTTATTTTTATCGGCTTTATTCGTATTAGCGTTTTGCCCATTGCTTGGAGCGGCGCGCTTTGTGCAGGCCAATCTTCTTACGCTCGACCACGCGGCTGTCGCGGGTCAACATACCGGCTTTCTTCAGTGCCACGCGCAGTTCAGGCTCATAGTTCTGCAACGCACGGGAAATGCCATGACGCACAGCGCCAGCCTGACCGGAGAGGCCGCCACCCGTCACCGTGCACCAGACGTCGAACGAGCCGACGCGGTTTACGATCAAGAACGGCTGGTTCAGGATCAGACGCTGGGTCTGACGGGCAAAGTAAACCGATTGATCGCGGCCATTCACGATGACCTGACCTTTGCCGGGCTTCAGCCATACACGGGCAACAGCGTCTTTACGACGACCCGTAGCATAGGCGCGGCCTTGCTTATCCAGTTTCTGAACGCGAGGCGCCGCTTCGGCTTTTTCTTCACCGATAGCCGGGCCCATGGTATTTTTTACAGCCACTTTGGCCAGATCCTGCAAGGATCCTGATTCTGCGGCGGCTTCAGTTTTCTTTCTCGGAGCCATGTCAAATTACCTCTTGTTTTTCGGGTTCATGGCGCCAACATCCAGCACTTCCGGATTTTGGGCCGCATGGGGATGTTCGCTGCCGGCGTATACGCGCAGGTTGGACATTTGTTGACGCGCCAGCGGGCGATGCTTGGGCATCATGCGCTCAATCGCTTTATAAACGACGCGCTCGGGATGATCGCCTTCAAGAATCTGACCCCAGGTGCGGGATTTGATGCCGCCCGGATAACCGGTATGCCAGTAGAACAGGCTCTGTTCTTTCTTGCGGCCTGTGATGCCCACTTTGTCAGCGTTGATGATGATGACGTTGTCGCCGCAGTCAACGTTCGGGGTGTAATGGGGCAGATGCTTGCCGCGCAAACGCGTCGCCACGATGCCCGCCAAGCGGCCGAGGACTACGTCCTTCGCATCGATCAGCACCCATTTCTTGTTCACCTCTGCAGGCTTGATGTAATAGGATTTCATTGTTTTTCACCTTGTTTTACGGCCCTTCCCGCCAAGCAGATCGGAGCCTCTTTCTTTTCAAGAACGCTGTGTTATGCCGCGCCATACACACCAAGTCAACAAAAAATCGTATAAAAACAGAAGATTAGTCATGAGGTAATGCGTTACCTCCGTATGCGGCAGGGTAATATATTGATATGCAACACAAAATCGCGCCGTTAAGCATCTTTGTGAATGCGGCACAAATCACACCTTTTTGCGCCGCAGCTTGCTGTACCCCGTTGAGGGCGATACGCTAGCGATCCAATCAGTTCGATAAATCCCGCGAAACAGGACGCCTTAAAATGACAAAAGAAACGACGAATAAACTCCAGTTCGAAACGCTGGCCGTGCATAGCGGCACCACACCGGATCCCGTCACGGGCGCGACCAGCCCCGCGATTCACCAATCATCATCTTTTGTGTTTCGCGATACAAAGCACGCTGCCAACGTCTTTGCGCTGAAAGAGCCCGGGTTCATATACTCGCGCGTGACCAACCCGACCGTCGCTCAACTGGAAGAAAAAATCGCCGCCCTCGAAGGCGGCGTGGGTGCGACCTGCACATCATCGGGCCTCTCGACCAACCTGCTGGCCTTCAGTGCCTTGATGAATGCCGGCGACGAATTCATCGCCACGCAAAAGCTATATGGCGGCACGGCGGGCCAGTTCCGCGACACCTTTTCCCGCTCCTTCGGCTGGGTCTGCCATTTCACCGACCCCGACAAGCCGGATGACTTCAAGCGCAAGATCACAGAAAAAACAAAACTGATCTTCATCGAAAGCCTCTCAAACCCGCAAGGCGTCATCCCGGATATGGAGGCTTACGGCAAAATCGCCAGCGATGCCGGCATCCCCCTGATCGTCGATAACACCGTGGCCACACCTTACCTCTGCAAACCGTTCGACTACGGCGCCAACATCGTCGTTCATTCCACCACCAAATATTTCAGCGGCCACGGGCAATCCATGGGAGGGGCTGTCGTCGACGGCGGCAACTTCGACTGGATGAAGCACGCGAAAAAATACCCGACGCTCACGACAGAGGGTTCCGGTTATCGCGGCACCGTCTTCGCCCGCGATTTTGCCGACGCCCCTTACGCAATGTATAATCATGCCGTGGGCCTGCGCGACCTCGGCATGAACCAGCAGCCGATGAACGCCTATCTGACGCTACTGGGCATGGAAACGCTGCCGCTACGGATGAAAGCGCACTCAAAGAACGCCTTTAAGGTCGCCGAGTTTCTGTCGAAACACGAGGCTGTCGGCTGGGTCAGCTTCGCAGGACTGCCCTCCAGCCCCTATTACAAGAACGCGCAGAAATACATGCGCAATGGCTGGGCCAGTTCGCTCTTCACCTTCGGCCTCAAGGGCGGTTACAACGCGGGGATCGCCCTGGTTGAGAACGTCCGGCTCTTCCGTCACCTCGCCAATATCGGCGATACGCACAGCCTGATCATTCACCCGGCATCGACCACACACGCCCAATTAACGGATGAACAAAAAATCGCCGCTGGTTGCGGCCCCGACGTTATCCGCGTGTCGGTGGGGATTGAAGCGCCGGAAGACCTGATGGCCGATCTGGATCAAGCCCTGAAAACCGCCAAGGCCAAAGCCGCCTGAAATCCCGACAAAACGAACCAGAGGAAAAGGCCGCAGGCAATGCGGCCTTTTTCGCGGCCTTTTTCATCATGAAACAGGCGCCTGAGCGCTTAACCTTTCTGCCACGGCAGCTTGAGCTTCAAGCCTTTCTTCTCCGCTGCGGCCTGCGCGGGGTTGACAAAGCGCCCGACGACATCAATTTGCTTGCCTGCGGCGTCGAATGCGGTGAGGAAAGCTTCCTCCCCTTCATCGGCCAGCGCCAACCCCATGATCAATCTATTCTGCCCCTTTGAATCTTTCATGATGACCAGCGGCGAATTGTTTGTGCCAATGCCGTCCAGCCGGCAAAGCAGTCGAATCTCGCCACCCTGATCGGAAAGAGCCATCAGCGGCAAATCGATTTCTTTGGGCGGATGTTGCGGATTGGGCGGGTAAATCCCCATTTGAAGCCTCATGCCTTCATCCATGTCATAGAAAACCTGCCCCGGCGACCCCCTGTCGACATACATCTCTATGCCCTTGCGATTATATGCGTCAGCCACCCTGAAAAAATTTGTGCGCGCGCGTATCTCCTCCGCCATGCCGGTACCCGCGAGCATGCCATTCACCCCGAAACCGCCGATAAACGCCGCCATGCCCAGCACCAGAATATCGATCGCCGCGCTTTTCCTCATCGTCAGTAGGCCCCGAACAACATCTTCTTGTTGCCCGCATTGTCAAACACGGCCATAAAGGGCTCTTCAGCGGGATCGTTCAAATTCAAACCGAAGACCACGCGATCGCGCCCGACCCGGTCTTTCATCACGATCACAGGCGATTGATTGCCTCCCGCCAGGCGGAACAGCATCCGCATGCTGCCGCCGTTATCCCAAAACGCGACCATCGGCAACCCGGCCTCCGCGCCTTGCGTATACAAACCCTGCTGCAATCGCACCATGCCGTCTGTCGCGTAGATGTTTTGCGCCGGATAACCGTTATTGACGTAGGTTTCGATCCCTTTTGAATTCAGGCCGTCATAAACGGAGAAAAAATTGCTGACTTCAGTTCCAGCGGAAGATGTCGCCTTCGAGGGCACAGGCGAAACCAGCAGCGACGCCGCCGCGCCCCCGGCCAGGCCGGCCACCCCGATTACGGCAAGCCGCAAAAAACTGTTCCTGAGAAATGAACGCATAAAAACTCCTTAAGCCACGACACAGGCATTATGGAGGGGTTCACAGCCCCTGAAAAGAGCGTCGTTAGGTCTGCCCGCGCCCTTATACCCCGTCAAAAAATCAATTATATTGATATAAAAATCAATATTTTTAAAAAAAATTATCATTTTTCTTGAAATTATTAAAATGAGACCGTATTCTGAAATTATAACCACGGCGAGAAAAGGCCACAGGATGATTGATTGCCCCGTCTGCAAAGGAAAACTAACGCTCTCAAAGCTGAAATGCGGCGATTGCGGTATTGTGATGGAAGGGAATTTCACCCTGCCCCGTCTGGCACGGCTTCCCCTTGAGATGAGGGTTTTAGCGGAGCAAATGGTTTTGTGCGGCGGCAATCTCAAGGAACTGGCGACAGAAATCGGCATCAGCTATCCGACCTTGCGCCGCAAAATCGACGAGCTGATCGCCACGATTGCCAAGCTCAAGGCCGACGACGATAATCTGATCGCTTCCATCCTTGATGGAATCGACAAGGGCACCATCAAATCCGAAGAAGGCATTCGCCGCATAAGGGAGATCCAAAGTGAGATTTGACAAGAAAATCAACGAGCTTTTGTCCAAAGGAAAAATATCCAGCGACGAAGCCGCGATATTGAAACGCAGCCTGCAGGAGAATGTCGCCCGCGCCAAGGAAATCCAGTTCCACAGCCAATTTTCATACAAATATATGGCGGTGGCCCTCGTTGCCAACGTCATACTGGGATTATGCTGGATGATCCTGACCAATGACCCCGTCGCCTCGCAGACGGTCGCCGATGCCGCATCAGCACAAACCATTCAAAACGTATCAGACATACTCAATCAATCAGGAAAGGTTGGAGAAATGAACAAGTCCCTCTCGTCCGTTATCAGCATCGCCCTCATCAGCCTGCCCCTGATCGGTTCGCTGATCTGGTTTGCCTTGTGCTATAACGGTTTGGTGAACAAGGAAGAAGACGTTCTGGCTTCATGGGCGCAAGTGGAAAGCAATTATCAGCGCCGCGCCGACCTTATCCCCAATCTGGTCAGCAGCGTGAAAACCTATATCGAGCACGAAAACCAGACCATGACCGATATCGCCCGTCTGCGTTCGCAAGCAGACACCGTCACGCAGGAAAACGCCAAAGCGCAGGAGATCGGGAAAGACGCCGTTGCGCACCTCAACGATGAGGCCTATATGACGTCTTTGGCTAAAGCGCAGCAAAACCTCGGCGGTCAGGTGCGCAACCTGATGCTGGCGGTCGAATCCTACCCGGCCCTGCGCTCATCGGATCAGTTCATGCAGCTTCAGGCGCAACTCGAAGGCACGGAAAACCGTATCAACGTAGCGCGGATGGCGTTTAACGAGGCCGTGGGGACATTCAATTCCTCCATCCGCAGGATGCCAGGCAGCCTGATCGCCGGCATGGGCAACTTCCAGCGCAAGGCCTACTTCAAGGCCGATGAGGAAGCCGCCGCCGCGCCCAGAGTGTCGTTCGAAGCGCCTGCGCAAGACGCCGCCCAGTAAACAGGGGATCGCAAAAATGGCAACACCTGGGCCGGGAGCGACGCAAAAAATTATTCATGTACTGGTTTCCGCGCTGGCGGCGTCCTGCCTGATTTTTCCAGGCGCAAGCGTTGCGGGATCACGTTGCCATAAAGATCTGGTCTGCGACAGCGCCGGGGTTTTCACCGAGCAGCAGATGAAAGATCTGGAAACCTATCATGCCGCGCTGCGCGAGCAATACGACATAGATTACCGGATCATGGTCGCCGACAACATCGGAGACTTGTCGGCTTATGCTGCGAAAATCTTCGCCTCAGCCGAAATCGGACAGCACAGCAAGAGCAGGAAAGGAATGTTCCTGCTGCTCGACCCGGCGCAGGATCAGGTTCGGCTTGAAATTTCAGCCGGCCTCGACGCCGTCTATACAGATGGCTTCGTCGCTTACCTCCAGCAACGGCAGATGGTGCCCTTCTTTCAGGCGAACCGCGTGGCCGACGGCATACTGGCCACCACCGAAATGATCGTGACGCGCGCGCAGGACGCCGAAGCCGGAAAAGAATTCATCGCGCCTGAACAATTGCCTGACAATCTGTCCATCGGGGCAGGCGCAAAAACACAGGCGCACATCGGCAGCGGCTATCAGCAGCCGCAACCCACAGCCGCAAGCCCTTCCACCCCCTTATCTCACGGCATGAGCCCGGAGCAAGTCGTCGCCGCCTATCATTACGCCCTCTCCCAGAATATGGGCTCGCCCGATCTGGACATTTACTCATCCGAAACGCGAGAGATGAAAAAGACATGGGTCGTAACCCCGGCGCAGATGAGGAACGAACTGAACGCCTACAGAAAATGCGATATCGATCAAACCGCCTACATCAAGGACAACACTCTGGCCGTGGTGCGCTATAAGGTCGACCAGCGGCAATGCGCTCCCTATTTTCTGGTGATGGAAGACGGGGCATGGCGGCTTGACTTCCGCACGATGATGGAAAATATCCGCTTTAACGTCAGCAACGAGTGGCATTTCGATATGTCGCGGCCTCTGCCTTACGCCGATGCCTTTGCGGATTGGGATTTCAACAAGAACGGATACCCCTTCCCGCAGCGCAAGTTGCGCTGGGGCATCAATGTGAACACCGATTACCGCAAGGACATCACCACAATTCACAAGATATTTCCCGATACCCCGGCGGCATCCATGGGACTGCGGGAAGGCGATATTATCCTCAGATGGGACGGGATCAAGAAACCCGACCACAAGAAAATCGTCAAAAGCATGGACGCGCTGGAAGATGGCGAAACGCTGACCGTAGAGGTGATCCGCGATGGGCAGCCCCTGACCTTCAATCTCAAGGCCCCGCCCAAGGTAAAATAACTTAGCGGCAACGGATAATTTCGGCGCCCACCCGGCCTTCCGGATAAACATCCAGCTTTTCAACCGTCACGCTCACAGACGCCACGCGGGAATCCTGCAATGCCAGGCCCGCCAGATGTTCAGCCAGGATTTCCACCAGATTGAAATGCTGCTTCTGCAGATCACGGATTGCCTGCACCAACCCTTCGTAGGACATGGTGTCTTCAATGTCGTCGCGCGGGATTTCATGATCGCGCAGTAAAACATCCATCGACACGCAGATGCGCTGCGGCGCCTGATGCTCATGCGGGTAAATCCCGATCCGCGCAGGAACGATAAAATCGCGCACAAGGACGCGGGTTTGATTCTGGCCTGACATGATGCCCCTCATATAATGTATAATGCTGCGTTTCCAACCGTTTATCTGCCGTGCTTGCGGCAACGCCCCGCATTTCCTATAGTAAAGCCAAGAATAAATAAAGACTTTACGGACAAACGGATGAAGGTTTTACGCGCACTGGGCCGGATGATCGGAGCCATTGGTCTGATGCTGGGGCTATCGCTCGCCCATGCCGCCGCCCGCCCTTTCATGGCCGACAAGAAGGCCATGCCGCGGCTGATGCACCGCAAGCTGTGCGACCTTTTCAACCTCACCATCAAATATCAGGGTGCTCCCGACGACCGCCGCCAGAAAATCGTCGTCGCCAACCATCTTTCCTCGCTGGACGGCTTTGTCGTCGGCAGCCGTTTCGACGGCGCTTTTGTCGCCATGGCCGATATCGTGCGCTGGCCCGTGGTCGGGCCGCTGGCCTCCTGGCTCGGCAAGGGCCTTGGCACCATGTTCATCGAACGCACCAAGGCTTACTTGCCGCGGGCGCATTACAAAATCGTCAGAACCCTCAATCGGGGCGAAAGCATCATCTTTTTCCCTGAAAGCCATACGAAAAACGGGAAAAGCCGCGATGTCGGGCAATTCAAGGCCGGATTGTTCAAGGTCTTGTTCAACGAAGCCGTGGATCGGGATAACAAACCCCTGAACGTAGACCGCCCGCTTCCGATCCAGCCCGTGGCCATTCGCGTGCTGGAAGTGGCCGGAAAAGACGCCACCACAGACAACGACGCCCAGGCGGTTTACTGCTGGGGCGACACATACGGCCTGAAACATTTCTGGAACATCCTGAGTTGCCCGGGCATGACGCTGGAGGTAACGGCTCTGCCCCCGCTCGACCCGAAAGATTTCGGCAACCGCCTCGATCTTGCCAACACCGCGCAGAAGATGGTGCGGGATGCCGTTCTTGGCATCGGCTGAAAATTATAATACTACTGCCCCACGCGCGCCCACCCCACCCCGTCGCAATATTGCAGGACATTCGCATCAGTATTGTAAAGCAGCGTTCCGGCGGCGGCAGCCGGGCCGCCGCACCACGTCTGCACGCCGGTCATTCTGTAGGGTGCGGAAAACTCAGTCGACGTCAATTGGCCGTAGCTGTTGTATCCCTGACAGTAAAGAACGCCGTCCTTCTCCATGATAGAGCAGGTGTGGACTCCGCCCGCCGCGACCTGTTTCCATGCGCCGCCGCCGGAAACGGCGGTGGGGATCAGACGCTGCGTGGTGGAATTGTCACCTATCTCGCCATAATAATTATACCCCCAGCACCAGAGCGTATCGTCTAATTTGATGCCGCAGCTATGCGCCCCGCCCGCCGTGACCTGCTTCCACGCGCCGCCGCCGGAAACGGCGGTGGGGATCAGGCGCTGCGTTGTCGTGCCGTCGCCAAGCTGGCCCAGCGCGTTAATAAGAGCTCCGCCCCAGCACCAGATCGAATCGTCTGACTTTATACCGCAGCTATGGGCGGCAAAGGTTGCATCACCGCCGCCAGCAACAGCTTTCCATGATCCGCCGCCATTGACTTCTGTCGGCACCAGACGATCCGTTGTAGAGTTGTCGCCAAGCTGGCCGAATGCGTTCCATCCCCAGCAATGCAGCGTATCGTCTGATTTGACCGCACAAGTGTGGATGGTACCCGCCGCAACCTGTTTCCAGGTGCCCCCGCCGGAGACGGATGTCGGGATCAGCGTATTGCCAACACCTGTGTTAAGGCCTGTACGGCCACTGTTGTTATATCCCCAGCAATGCAGCGTATCGTCGGATTTGATCGCGCAGGTGTGAGCATCGCCTACAGCAACCTGCTTCCATGATCCGCCGCCGGAAACGGCGGTGGGGATCAGGCGCGTCGTCGTGGAATTGTCGCCGAGCCGGCCATTGCCGTTGTTGCCCCAGCACCAGAGCGTGTCATCGGATTTGATGCCGCAAGTGTGCGTGGCACCCGCCTCAACCTGCTTCCATGATCCGCCGCCATTGACTTCTGTCGGCACCAGACGATCCGTTGTAGAGTTGTCGCCAATCTGGCCACTGTTGTTTCTGCCCCAGCACCAGAGCGTATCGTCGGATTTAATCGCGCAACTGTGAGTGTAGCCCGCAGCAACCTGCTTCCATGGCCCGCCGCCGGAGATGGATGTCGGGATCAGGCGCTGCGTGGTGGAATTGTCGCCAATCTGGCCACTGTTGTTTCTGCCCCAGCACCAGAGCGTGTCATCGGATTTGATCGCGCAAGTGTGGATGGTACCCGCCGCAACCTGCTTCCACGATCCGCCACCGGAAACGGCGGTGGGGATCAGACGCTGCGTGGTGGAGTTGTCACCCAGATTGCCATAATAATTATACCCCCAGCACCAGAGCGTGTCATCGGATTTGATGCCGCAAGTATGGTTATTGCCGCCCGCAACCTGCTTCCATGACCCGCCGCCGGAGATGGATGTCGGGATCAGGCGCGTCGTCGTGGAATTGTCACCGAGCCGGCCATTGCCGTTGAAACCCCAGCACCAGAGCGTGTCATCGGATTTGACCGCGCAAGTGTGGAGGTTACCCGCCGCGACCTGCTTCCACGATCCGCCGCCGGAAACGGATGTCGGGATCAGGCGCTGCGTGGTGGAATTGTCGCCGAGCTGGCCATTGCCGTTAGAACCCCAGCACCAGAGCGTGTCATCGGATTTGATGCCGCAGCTATGGTAACCGCCCGCCGCAACCTGCTTCCACGACCCGCCGCCGGAAACGGATGTCGGGATCAGGCGCTGCGTCGTGGAATTGTCGCCAAGCTGGCCAGTGCCGTTGTTGCCCCAGCACCATAACGTGTCATCGGATTTGATCGCGCAAGTGTGGATGTCGCCCGCCGCAACCTGCTTCCACGATCCGCCGCCGGAGACGGATGTCGGGATCAGGCGCGTCGTCGTGGAGTTGTCGCCGAGCTGGCCACTGCTGTTGTCGCCCCAGCACCAGAGCGTGCCGTCGGATTTGATGCCGCAGCTATGCGTCCCGCCCGCCGCGATCTGCGTCCAGCCCAACACCCCGCCGGATGGGCCTGCGGCCGTCTGCACGCTGCCCGCACAACCGCTCAGGACGCGGTTATCGGCATTATAAAAAAGCTGCCCTTCGGGAATGCTGCCGCACCCGCCGGAGCCGCTGCCCGGAACCTGGCTCATCTTCACCCAGTCGGTGCCGTTGCAATACTGGAAGATTTTGATATCGGCGTTGTAGACAATGTCGGAGGCTGCACCGGCAGGGCCGGCACAGTCCGCCCGCGCCGGGGACGGGCCGGTCAGCATCCCGAGGGCGAACACGCCCAAAAGGACAAGCAAAAGTGTGGTCGTTCTATGCATTTTGAAGCCGCGCCCCTGTCTGGCAGGGCCTTCATGGCCCCTCTACCAGACTAGCAGGGCAACCTTAGGAATCAATTAAAAGCTTTGATTTCCCGGGCCTTAGGGTCAGGAGACGGGACCTTATCCCTGTTTTTCGGGTTTAGCTTTATCCATAAGGCTCTTATTTCTCATATACAGGTCATAAACGACGGGGATGAGGATCAATGTAAGCACCGTTGTCGACGCCATCCCCCCCACCATCGGCAGGGCGATGCGGCGCATGACATCCGATCCGGGCCCCTCCGTGAGGAACACAGGAACAAGGCCCAGGATAATCACGAAAACGGTCATTAACTTAGGCCGCACTCTCTGCACCGCGCCATGCCTGATATTCTCAAGAAACGCGGCATAATCGGCCGGGGGGTGGTCGCGCATTTGCTGATCGATGTAAATCAGCATGACAATCGCCGTTTCAACGGCGATTCCCGCCAGGGCGATAAAGCCCACGGCAACCGCCACCGACATGTGATAGCCCGCCAGCCAGACCCACCAGACCCCTCCCATTACGCCGAACGGCACAGCCAGCATGATCAGGAATGTTCTGTCCCAACGCCCGAAATGCAGATATAGCAGAGTCAGGATAATCAGCAATGTGGCGGGGATGGCCATTGAAAGCCGCGCCTTGGCTTCTTGCATCTGTTCAAACTGGCCGGACAGCTTCAAGCTATAGCCGGCGGGCAGATCCATAGTTTCCAGTTTCGCCCGCAAATCGGAAATGTACGAGCCTATATCCCTGTCCTGAATGTCCACGAACACCCACCCCTGGAGCCGCGCGTCTTCGGACGTAATCATGGCCGGGCCTTCCGCCACGCGAATAGCGGCAAGGTTGGCAAGCGGCACTGACGCGCCTGAGGGCGCGGGCACCAGAACATCATCAAGATCGTTCAGGTTTTCGCGGTACGGCCTGTCATAGCGCAGCATGATAGGATAGCGTTCCCGGCCTTCCACTGCCTCGCTCAACTGCATCCCGCCGAGCGCCGTTTGAATGACCGTCTGCACGGTCGCAATATCGATGCCATAACGGGCGATCCGGTCGCGGTCAGGAATGATCTCGATATACTTGCCGCCCTGCACCCGGTCAGCCACGGCGCTGCGCGTTCCCGGCACATCCCGTGCCAGCATCTCAACGTCCTTCGCAAGCTTGTCTATGACATTCAGATCGGCGCCGGCGATTTTGATTCCAACGGGCGTCCTGATCCCGGTCGTGAGCATGTCGATACGGATTTTAACGGGATAACCCCAGATGTTCCGCAAACCCGGCAGATTGACGATCTCATTCATTTCCGCAATCAGCTTTTCTGCCGTCATATCGCGCCGCCACTGATCGCGGGGCTTGAGTTCGACCCACGTTTCGATCATGTTCAGCGGCGCGGGATCGGTCGCGGAGCTGGAGCGCCCGGCTTTGCCGAAGGCCAGCGCTACCTCCGGCACCATCATAAGCTGGCGGTTCGTGACTTGCAGGATTTCGCGCATGATGGCAGGCGAAGCGCCCGGCACGGTCATCGGCATGTAAAGCAGGCTGCCTTCATAAAGGGGCGGCATGAATTCCGCACCCAGCCGGCTGACCGGCAGCGCCGTGCTGGCCAAAGCCGCCAGCGCCATAAAAACGGTTGCTCTGGGGAATTTCAATGCCGCATTCAAGACAGGCTTATACAAGCCGATAAAGAAGCGGTTGATGAAGTTTTCATCTTCCCGCTTTATTTTTCCCCGCACAAACCACAGCATGAGCACCGGCACCAGCGTCACGGACAGCAACGCCGCCGCCGCCATGGCATAGGTTTTGGTATAAGCCAGCGGCGCAAACAGCCGGTGCGATTGCCCCGTCAAGGCAAAGACCGGCAAAAACGAAACCGTTATGATCAGCAAGGAAAAGAACAGGCCGGGGCCGACTTCTCTGGCGGCCGCCAGCAAAGCTTTCTGCCGTTCGTCCTTCGTGGCCTCCGGCGCGAGGCCTGAGAGTTTTCTATGGGCGTTTTCGACCATAACGATGGAAGCGTCAACCATGGCGCCTATGGCGATCGCAATGCCGCCGAGCGACATGATATTGGCCGTGATTCCCTGCGCGTTCATGACGATGAACGCCGCGAGAATGCCGAGCGGCAAAGTAATGATCGCAACGGCGGCGCTACGGATGTGCAACAGGAAAACAAAGGTCACCAGAGCCACCATAAGGCTTTCTTCCAGCAATTTGTCTTTCAGGTAGCCTACAGACCCTTCGATCAGTTTGCTGCGGTCGTAAACCGTGACCAGTTCCACGCCGGGCGGCAAACCCTGCTTGATGGAGGAAAGCCGCTCCTTGACGCCCTGGATCACCGCGTTGGCGTTCGCGCCGGGACGCGCGATTACAATGCCGCCCACAGCCTCTCCCTCGCCGTTCAACTCGGTCAGACCGCGCCTTATAGCCGGGCCTTCGACGACCCGCGCAACATCGCCTATGGTGACGGGAATCCCTTTTGCGCCCGTTTTCAGAACGGTTTTTTCAATATCCGCCGCACTTTTTGAGTAACCGAAAGACCGGATCATATATTCCGTTTCCGCCATTTCAAGTGTGCGCCCCCCCGTTTCCTGATTGGCGGCGCGCACGGCCTCAATGACACGGGAGAGCGGGATGCCATAGGCCTCCAGCTCATACGGTTTCACCAGAACCTGATATTCCTTGACGAATCCGCCGATGCCAGCGATCTCAGCGACACCTTCCACCGTCGCCAGTTCATACCGCACAAACCAGTCCTGAAGACTCCGCAACTCCTGCAAACCGTGCTTTCCGCTGCGATCGATCAGGGCGTATTGAAACACCCAGCCCACGCCGGTGGCATCCGGCCCCAATTGCGGACGCACGCCTTCCGGCAACTGCCCGGCGACTTGCGACAAGGCTTCCAGAACGCGGCTGCGGGCCCAGTACATATCTACGCCGTCTTCAAATACGATGTAAATGAAACTGTCGCCGAACATGGAAAACGCCCGCACCGCCTTGGTGCGGGGCAAACTGAGCATGCGGGTGGAGAGCGGGAAAGTGATTTGATCCTCGATCACCTGCGGGGCTTGCCCCGACCAGTCGGTGCGAACGATAACCTGCGTATCGGACAGATCCGGGATGGCGTCCAAAGGCGTGTTCTTCAAAGCGACGATGCCTGCCGCCAGTAATGCCAGGGCGCCAAGAACTACAAAGAAAGCGTTCGCCGCCGACCAGTCGATCATCCGGGCGGCAAACGATCCCGAGGGGTTATCAGGGGTATCAGTGAGCATGATTATCCCCCTTGTCCATGCCAGCCATGACGCCACGCAGGTTGCTTTCGGCATCGATCATGAACTGGCCCGATGTAACGATGGATTGCCCGTCCTTCAACCCTGACACGATCTCCGTCATCCCTTGCGCGGTTATGCCCGTCTGCACCGCAACAGGACGAAAATAGCCATCGCCAAGATCCTCGATCACATACCCGCCGCCCTTGCCGTAGAGTATGGATTCAGCCGGAACCGCAAGGCGCGGCCGGCTTCCGGCGTCAAACAGGACGTTTACAAGACTGCCGGTCTTCAGGAGACCCTCCGGATTTTCCACAACAAGCCGCACCATGGCCTTACGGCTTTCCGCATCGGTCATGGGATAAACGTACTCGGTGACGGCCTTGATCGCTTGTCCCGTTTCATCAACCGTGATCGAGGCGGGAGTTCCAGCCGAAAGAAACTGGACATCCTTAACCGGCACGTACGCTTCAATCCAGACCTGGGAAAAGTCCTGCAACGCCAGAACAGTGTTTAGCTGTTCGGGGTCAACGTAAGAACCCTTGCGAACATTCAGCGTTGTCACTGTTCCGTCTGCCGGGGCGTAGAACGGCGTCTGCTCCAGAAAAACGCCTTTTGCCTCCAGTTCGGCAATCGATTTTTCATCCATGCCGTAAAGGCGCAGACGCTGCCGGGATGCCCCTGCGATCCTTCCCCCCTTTTGCCCTACCAGATAATCGGACTGCGCGGAAAGAAGATCGGGGCTGTAGAAGGTGAACAGGAGATCGCCTTTCTTGACCATATCCCCAACCGCATTTGTTTTCAGATCACTAATCCAGCCGCCCGTGCGGACAGCCACAATATGCTCCCGTCGCGTCTCCGGCGTAACGGTGCCGAAAGCGCGGATGGATCTGCCGAACTCCTCCATTCGTACGGTGGCCGTTTTAACGCCGAACGTCTGCCTGTATGACGAATCGATCTGAATGGAATTTTCATGCGCATCATGCCCGTCAGCCTGAACTTCATAGAAAGGCACCAGATCCATGTCCATGTAGGGCGATTTCCCGGGCTTATCAAACTTCTGGCCCGGCACCATGGGATCGTACCAGTACAGGATTTTAGGCTCGCCCTTCTCCTCCGCCATCGCAGGCACGGCAAAGGCCAGCAGCCATAAAAAAAATATAAAAACGCGCATAGCAAAATTCCTTCTTCTCTTCGGTTTGGAAACATCCCAAAAACGGAAGAAGGCTCTCTATACGCGAAGACGCTGCGTTATCAGAAGAACGGGGGGGTGAGTTCGGGCAAGGCCGGATCGCTCAGGCGGTGGGCCGCGTATGATATCCTGCACGGCAAGCGCAGGGCTGTAATCCTGTGCCGCCGCCCGCATCGTAAAGGGAATCTTGCCGCCTATATCCTGCTTTTCAAAGCTGGGTTGGTCTGCACTGAACAAATCGGTCTTGGAGCAATCCTTGAAAAACACATGCTCATCAAGCGCGTCTTTCTTCCGGTTGTCGGCCTCCATACCGTCGCAGCCTTCCATCTCCGGCATAGCGGCATGCTCCGCCTTGGTTTTGGCATCTACCGTGCCCATAAACGGGCCGCACGCCAAACCCGGCATGAGCATAACCAGTATCAGAAAATGAGCGAGCAACTTTCTCATAAATGGAATAATACCATACCCGCGTAAAAAAATCTTAACTTCCTGGAGCCTTGCGCCGTATGAATGTAGCCATGATAAATCACCCGATTGCATCAATATTGCATCAGGCCGCTTTCAAAGTGATTTTTCGTGATTTAAACATCAGCCTAAGTCCTTGAGAGAACTCAGGAAAAAATGGTCGGAGTGACAAGATTCGAACTTGCGACCCCTTGCACCCCATGCAAGTGCGCTACCGGGCTGCGCCACACTCCGACATCAAAAATTCCGGTTCCCGATACCTATATGATTTCGGGCGCGGATGCAATTCCTATGTGTTGAATCCGCCTATTCCTCGCCTCGTATCATATCGCGCAAATCACGCAGATCGCCCAGCATGGCCTCAAGGATCGCTTTTTGCTTGTCGCTTAAGGGCGGTCTGGCCGATGCCTTAGGCTCCGCCGCAGCCGCAACAGCAGCGGCGGCAGGCGCCGCCGGCCTGAGCTCAACGGCCGCCGGTTCAACCGCCATCACGCGCGGGCCCGTGGCCACCACCTCGGCGGCTCCGGTCTTGCCCTGACCTTTCAGAAGTTTCTGCACGCCCTTGATGGTGTAACCTTCGGTATACAACAGACTGTGGATGCGTTTGAGCAACGCCACATCTTCCGGGCGGTAATAACGGCGGCCGCCACCGCGCTTGAGCGGCTTGATCTGCGAAAATTTCGTTTCCCAGAAGCGCAGAACATGTTGAGGCACGTCCAGTTCGTCGGCCACTTCGCTGATGGTGCGAAACGCGCTTGGCGCTTTCTCCTTGCCCGAGCGCGCAACCGCCGCCACAGCGGCCTTGGGCGCTACTGTTTCCTGATCGGCGAAATCTTCAGGGGCTTTCGTCTGCTGCAGGTTACTCATGATTCATGCTTTCCGGTTTTTCTTGTTATCGTTGAGATGGCTTACGCCCGGTTCCTGATTACTCGGTTGAAATTTTGCCGTTGATCAGATCTTTCAGCACATGAGAAGCGCGGAAGACCAGGACACGGCGCGGCAGGATCGGCACCTCGACGCCCGTCTTCGGGTTGCGACCGACACGTTCGCCCTTCTGGCGGATCGAGAAGCTGCCGAAGGAGGAGATTTTGACGTTGTCGCCCTTGATCAACGTATCGGCAACCTCATCGAGCACAACTTCGACCAGTGATGCCGATTCATTGCGGGACAACCCGACCTGCGCATAAACGGCTTCCGCCAGATCTGCTCTTGTGATGGTACGTTCACTCATCGCAATCCCCTATGTTGGTTATAATTTCAGACTAGCGCGACCCTGCCCCCGCCGTCAACCGCGGAGTCAGGGTTAAACACCGAAAAAGTGATTCAATTCAAAGGGTAACAGGATTTTCTTAAATTTACGTATCCCTGTATGAATCGCGGAAATCCGCGCTTTTCCCAATGCTTGCTAGTACCGGATCAGAGCCGCACCCCATGTCAGGCCCGAGCCCAGAGCCTCAAGCAGCATCAGGTGCCCCCGCTGGATGCGCCCGTCGCGCACGGCCTCATCCAGCGCCAGCGGGATCGACGCCGCCGATGTGTTGCCGTGGCGATCAACCGTCAGGATCACCTGATCCAGCCTCACGTCGAGCTTCCTGGCCGTACCCTCGATGATCCGGATATTGGCCTGATGCGGCACCAGCCAGTCGATCTCCTCGGGGCCGATGCCGTTATGGCTCATCGCCTCGGTCACCACATCGGCCATCAGGGCCACGGCATGGCGGAAAACTTCCTTGCCTTCCATTACGATATGCCCGGCAGTTTGAGTCGAACTGACCCCGCCGTTGACATAAAGTATGTCGCGCAGATGGCCGTCGGCATGAAGGTGAGTCGAGATGATGCCGCGATCCGCGATTTCGCCGCGGCCTTCCTGCGCCTCCAGCACCAGCGCCCCTGCCCCATCGCCGAAGAGGACACAGGTCGTCCGATCCTCCCAGTTGAGGATCGAACTCATTTTCTCCGCCCCCACCACCAGCAGACGCCGCGCCACACCCGTCCGCAGCAGGCTGTCAGCCACGGTCAGCGCATAGATGAAACCGGCACACACGGCATGCACATCGAAGGCTGGCCCCTGGCAGATATTCAAGGCCGCCTGCACCTTGACCGCCACCGAGGGAAACGTCGTGTCCGGGGTCGAGGTCGCCACAATCACACCATCGATATCGGCCCCGTGCAAACCAGCCGCCTGCAACGCGTGGCGCGCCGATTCAATCGCCATGTCCGCCGTTGTCTGACCATCGGCAGCGATGCGGCGCTCGCGGATGCCGGTGCGCTGCACGATCCACTCGTCGCTGGTATCGACGATGGCTTCCAGATCCTTGTTGGTCATGGTTCTCTCAGGCAGGCAAGAACCCGTGCCGAGAATTACGCTGCGTATAGTCATGCCGAATTTCCACCCTGCCCGGCGGCCACTGCCGAGAAAAAGGATTCCTGATTCATCACCTGTTCGATTTCCTGCGCAACGCGGCGATTATAGTCGTTACGCACAAGATTGGCCGCCACCAGTATGGCGCTCGAAAACCCGAACGCGTTCATGCCGCCATGGCTTTTGACGCAGATCCCGTTCAGCCCCAGAAACATGCCGCCGTTGTAAACCCGCGGGTCGAGGCGCTTCTTCATGCGCTTGAGCGCGCCGTAAGCCAGCAGCGCCCCCAGCTTGGCCAACAGGGACGATTTGAAAGCGTCCTTCATCATGTGCGTGATGAATTCGCTGACGCCCTCTGCTACCTTGATCGCGACATTCCCGGTGAATCCATCGGTCACGACCACATCGACCTCGCCCTTCGGAATGTCGTCGCCTTCGACAAAACCGTGATAGCGCCCCGGGAATTTGATGCTGGAGAGAATGGCCGCCGCCGCCCGCACCTCGTCGTGCCCCTTGATATCTTCGGAACCGATATTGAGCAGCCCGACCGTCGGCGTCGGCACGCCCTTGACCACGCGGGCATACACCGCGCCCAGCACCGCGAATTGCGTCAGTATCTCAGCGTCACACGATACATTCGCGCCCAGATCCAGCATGACGATATCGCCCGAACGTGTCGGGAACACGCTGGCGATCGCCGGACGGCTGATCCCGGGCAGGCATTTCAACACCATTTTTGCCGTAGCCATCAGCGCGCCGGTATTGCCCGCCGACACAACCGCGTCGGCGCGCCCGTCTTTCACCGCGTCGATTGCCAGACGCATGCTGGAGTCCTTGCCGTTGCGCAGCGCGATCGAAGGCCGCTCATCGCTTGAGATTATCTTGTCGGTATGAATGACCTCGGAAGCGGCCAGCAGCGCCTGATCGGCGTTCAGGTGTTTGCGTATATGATCCTCGCGGCCATAGAACTGGAAACGGACACCCTGCCCCAACTGCGCCAGAGCCAAAGACGCCGCAGACACGACGATCTCGGGGCCAAAATCTCCGCCCATGGCATCCAAAGCGATTATAAGGGGTTTTGTCATGCGGCTAGGGGGCCTGTGATCTCTCTATAAAGCAAGAACGAGCCGGTTACCCGGCCCGTCAAACTTCGCAACAGGTCGATTGAATGTCAATCGCGTTGTTCAATGACCTGACGGCCTTTATACATGCCGGTTTTCAGGTCGACATGGTGACGGCGCACAGGCTCACCACTGGTTTTGTCCTCAGCCCAGTTCACGGTCTTGAGCGCGTCATGGGAGCGCACCATACGGGTCTTGGAATATGATTTGCGTTTCTTAGGAACAGCCATGTTGGTAATCCTTAATATAAGTAAGCGACTGAGTAGATATAGGATTTGGTCTGCGGGTGCAAGCAAATATTATGGCTTTCAGCCGATTATTTCGCCCTGCACCCCTGAATTTGCAAGGCAATAGAAGGCCTTAGACATCAATCTCCCCACCGCTTCGCCTCCTTTAAAGCCTCGCCAGAGATATAGAAAATTCAGGAAATACAATAAGATACCTTTAGGCGAAAAGACGGCGCTCAGTCATTATTAACATATTGCCACTATAATTTCCTCAATAAGCGCCGAAAAACAAGGGGAAGCGAAGAGGCATGATATCAAAACTGAAATCCATATTCGCAGGGTATCTGGCCGCTTTATCAGTCTCGGCCTGCACGTCCCTGCCCTCGGCGCCACAGGAAACGGAAGCTCCCAAGCTGCCCGACTTCACCCAAACCCACCCCAAGACCGGTTGCCGCTATCTGGCCGACGAGACCAAGCCGGAAACGGCGCAGAGCTGCATCATCCGCGATTTCCCTGCGCAGAAACAGCCTTTTCCCAAGCAACCGCAGTAAGAGGCCGGAACCCCGCTCATGGACGCCATTAAAAAGCTTATCCGCCTCCTGCAAGACGACTACAAGGTCGGTATCGAGACACAATCGAAGATGCCGGTAATCTACATCGACCCCAACAAATTCGATCTCAAGAATATTAAAAGCCACATTCTGGCTAAAAACACAGAAGGTATCGCGCAGGAAGTAGCCACGCAACTGGATGAACAATACCCCGGCATCTCTGAAAAGATGTCAAAAAAAGAGCTGGCGCAGATTGTCTCTGATTCTCTCACCTATGGCCCTTTCAGGGATCCCGTTCTCAACAAGCACGGTTTATGCCTGATCAACCAACCCCTGGGGGATATCGCCAAGAAAGACAAAATTCTTGATACGCTTGGCGTGACCCTCAACTACGACAGCCGGCATTTCAAACCCCTGCCCGGCGACAGCAGCAACTGGACGCAGATGATCGGCGAACATGAGGGTGAGCATTGCAATCAGGATCCCATCTTAAGTATCGACCCGATGGCCAACCTCAAAACCCTCGACGGGGAAATAAAATCTGACCGTGCCGCCCTTGCGACACTCAGAAAAGAAGGCCATCACGATATAGCCAAAGCCATGATTGACATACGCGCGCTTGCAGCCGCAAATGGAGACGACCATCATGCCACCGGCATTTTTCTAGATAATCCTGAATATACCGGCGTGACAAAGGATCATTTCAAAGCCGCCCAGAGCTTCAAACATCAAATGGTTCTGATGGCCTCTGAAAGTTTACAAATTACGCTTGAAGAGTCAGAAAGACTGAGGGTGACAGAGCCGCGAAAATTCGCAAGCACCGTCAAGGATGCGATGGATAACGGCATTTATCCCGGCCTGAGGGATATGGACGAAACCGAAATTGAAAACCATCTTGCTGACAAGCTCGGTCTAACGCTCGATGAGTTCTCAGAACAAGGCCCGCAAAGACTACGCGAAATCATGCCCCTGTATTACGCCCTCAAGGCCACGGATCAACTCAAAACACGCGATCAGGAGCAGCCCCACGTCCGAGACTATATCACTGCCTATATAGGCGCTGTCGACCGCCTGATGGTGGCGGATACACCTCCTCTTCCCGACCACCCTGCCGCCGTCAAGAAGAATACATACAGCAAGCCTGACGGCACCGCCTTGCCTACAGAAGAGCAAATGGCGCAGAACCAATCCAGGACTCTTGAAGCCAAAGCCTCTTTGGAATCAGAATCCGCGATCGATGAGGCGATCCACAAAGTCGTCAAAATCAGTCAGGAAGATATAGATAACATGAAAGAAAACGACCCTGGGCGTTACGCGGAAATAGCCGATCGCCTATTGTCTCAGGGGAAAATATCGTTCAAGACAGAGTTAACCCTGGATAGTGACCATACAGACGCGCTGATAGCCAAAGAATTGGGCATGAGCAGAGAAGATTTAAGGGAAACGCCTCAATTCCTCAAAGACCTGGCATACAACAAGCTTCAGGGTGAGGGGGCTCTTGCCATCACTATCGACAACCCGCATATGAAGGGCAAGGTTGAAGAAGACATTTCCTATTACCGGGATATCGCCAAGGAACGGGAACATGAAATCTCTGCAGAGAATCCCAAAGAAGCGGAACCCGAGTCGGATGCGACGCCGCAAGCGCCCATGGCAGCCACAGGCGCTTACGATTATCTGCGTAGCGCCGCGCAGCCCGATGCGGGGGACGGCAAGCCGCAGATCAATCTTCACGATGGCGACAGCGCCGCGATGAGAATCGGCGGGCTGCAGGCCGGCGAGTATTTCGCGCTACAAGCCGATCCGGTTCTGGCGCAACAAAAGGCGGCACCGCGACCGGCACCGGCAGAGCAAAAACCCGCCCCTGCCGTTCGCCCGCAACCGACAGCGGCGCTGTAAGATGATTACTGTTCGGACTCGGCTTTCGCCTTCTTCCAGTTCTTAAGGGCTTCAAACGGATTGCGGCGCAGGGCCTCGCCTTCCTGCCCCGCGGCAGCTATCCCGGTGCCCTCTTCCCGCTCTTCAAGGCCACGGCGACGCGGGAAACGATCCAGCGCCAGGGAAAGATGTTGAACGACAAGTTCACCGATATCGATCATGCCGTTGATCAGCGGTTCAGGGTCTTCACTTTCATCGAGAATTGGCACTTCAGAGTCCGCAAGACGCCCCAGCCTGTCGTGCCGCGCTTTGGCCAGCATGACAATGCGCTCCTGATCGGCGTACCAGCCTTCGAACGTTTCTTCAATCTGGGTCTGCACCGGATCGAGGGTCACAACACAGGGCTGGGTGATGTTGGCTTTCATCAGTCCGTTGACATTGATGATATTGCCGCGTTCACGATGCAAGGTCAGGTCGGCGCTGAGGCTCGCGATGGCAGTCACCCCCAGACGCTGCGCCAGCGCCTTACGCTCTTCCTCGGAGGCGGCAATCCGAAGCTTTTGCGCGTTTGACGTTACGCTATGGGCATCGATCAGCACCGACCATTCCGGCTCGGGCGCTGCCACAGTCCCCTTTTTCTTCTTGCTCATCACTTCACTTCCGCGAATAAAAGGCGTCCAGCCATGAAATCGTTCAGGCTATGCCGCCTGAGCCCCTTCCGGCACGTCTTCACGTAATCCACAACATGATTTACCATATCGTCTGGTATGTTTTCAACCGTGCCATAGAGGTTTCGGCGAATAGCGTCTCGCAGGATATCATCATCCTCAGACGCCAAAGCCTGTTCATAGGCTTCGCGCCGCCCGTTGAACGCCTGCATCATGCGCTTGATATGACGGGGAACGCTCAGATCCCCCACGCCTTTTTCCCGCAAAGCCCTATCCATATCGATAAAAAAGCGGTCAAACAGCGCCTGAGAGAGCTTGGCTCCCGTTTTTCCCTCGCCACGCAGGCGATTGACCAGCAAAACCACATGCAAAACAATCATATCGAAGCGACCTGTGACCGTATCCGGCACGCCCAGAGACTGGTAGAATATGGGGCTGCGCGCCTTTTCCACAATCAAAGGGTACAAAAGCAGCACCGCATCATCCTCAGGCTCGCATTTTTTTAACAATCCGAACAGCATGGATAACATCACCTGCACAATTGATTTTCAGCAACCTGCGGATATATAACATTTTCCAGAGATATATCTATGATGAAAAACACGTTATATGCCCTTCTGTCCCTGATTTGCCTCAGCGGTGCCGCCTGCACCCCGACGGTCAACATGCGCGGCAACATGGTCGATGAATACAAACTCTCGCAAGTAACAAAGGGCGTGGACACACGCACCGATGTGCTGCGCAAAATCGGCTCGCCCACCACGGTATCGCCGTTTGACGACAGTGTCTGGTATTACCTTGGCCAAACCACCGAGAAAACAGGCGTTTTCGACGACGAGGTCAAGGACGAGCGCATCGTCGTGGTGATGTTCACACCGGAAGGCGTTGTCGAACAGGTGCAAAACATCAAGGGCAACCGCCAGAACATTCCCTACGTCAAGCGTGAAACCCCGACCTCCGGCAACGAGATGACGGTGATGCAGCAAATGCTGGGCAACCTCGGCAAATTCAACAAGGAAGGCGGCCCCACAGGCGGGGTCGGCGCGCCGGGCCATTAGCGCGGGCATACCTTTAGCCAGCCCCAATAATTGACATAATAGATAAACAGGGGTACCTTTCTGCTATCAATAGGAAGGGTCTGGGGTTTTATGGGTGTACAACACTGCAAGAATATCGCCGCACCATATATGGCTACCCCCGCTGCATGTGCAGCCGAAACTGCGCGCGCCCGCTCGCAACCCCTGCGGCAGCTTCAGGAGGCATACCACATCGTTATCGGCACCCGTTTCGGCGGATGGCTGTTCGAGCACAGTGAGGCCTTGGTCTTTGCGCCCCCTGATACCATCATAAAAGAAGGATTTGCGCCCTATTCATCCGCTATGAAAAGGGCCAGAGACATCCTGATAGGAATAGAAATTTCAGATCTTTTCAAACAGGCCATCGCCGATGCCGCATGGACATCCTATCGCGCAGTATTTGCAGACATGAAAGTCAGGAAGGCCCTGATGGACTGGCCTAAGAATCAACCCTCATGGGAAGATGTGAAATCTCTGGCGGAACATGCCGAAGCGGTCATCGCCGAAACATATGTGCTGGCCGGACACAAAACACATGCCAGACCCATCGTTCCCCAGAAAGACCCGGCCAGAAACGGGACGGTTACGCTGGCATCCACATCGGGCGATGCCATCTTCATCAACATGCACCCCGATGCGTGGCTGCTAACATCAACGCCGCGGACACCCACATCGATTATCGGCGACATGTTCCATGAGCATCACCATTGCCTGCAACGCGACTTGATCAAGGCGCATCGTTCGGGCGCGATCAGCCGATGAAAGCGGATCTGGAACTTTTATCAACGGCGGCATGGATCGACACGCTCTCGCGAAAGCTGTCCGACGACTGGTATAAAGCAATGATCTGCGAAAAGGACGCCCATTATCTGAGCGGCATTTTTCATCACTATGCGCGTCATGACGGCGGTGACGGCGCTATCAGAGAGAAAGCCCGGATAACATGGCAGGATAAAGTCCTGCAGATATGGAGAAAGTGCTGCCTTGCGTCAGCAAAGCCGACCATGCTCTGAACGCCTAAAGCGCAAAAACCCCGACCATCTCGACATGATGCGCCCAGAGGAACTGATCGACGATTGTGAGCGTCTTCAACCGATATCCGTTTCCTGTCAGATACGCCGCATCGCGGGCGAAACTGGCAGCGCTGCAGGACACGCTCACGACCAGCGGCACACCCGACCCAGCCAGAACCTTCATCTGCGGCGCGGCGCCTTCGCGCGGCGGATCGACCACAATGACGTCAAATCCCGCTAACTCTTTCGCGCTCAAGGGCTCCTTCGCCAGATCGCGCACCGATGTCTTCAGTCTCGGAAAGGCGCGCCCCGCCGTCAGCAAGGACTCAAGAGCGGCCTTGTACCCTTCAACGGCGTAAACATCGAATCCGGCCCGCAGCAGCGGAAATGTGAAGGTGCCGCATCCGGCATAAAGGTCGGCAGCCTTCCCTTTCATTCCTGCCACGGCGTCCATCACCGCTCTGACCAGCGCCGCTTCTCCGTCTTCCGTCGCCTGCAGGAAGCTGCCGGCAGGCGGTACAACGGGCACGCCACCAAGCATAACGTAAAAAGGCTTACGTTCAAGGATCAGTTCTGCGTCCGTACGCACCGCCGGACGCCACGACAGGCGCGCGATATCTTGCGCTTCCGCGAAATCCTTGAACGCCTCCAGCATCGGAAACGGCATCCATGTTTCCTTGGTCAGGGGGCTGGTAATCAGTATGTCAAGAGCGCCATTCGATTCCGTAACGGTGATATCGGCCTTCTGCTTATCGACCTTCATGACTTTGGCCATCAGGTCGCGTAACCCCGGCAGCAACTTGACGATCCGGGGATGAAGAACGACGCAGGACTGGATTTCCACCAGTTTCATCGAGCCGCGCTCGTTAAAACCCAGAACGACTTTCTTTCCCGTTTTCACAGCGGCAAAGGTGGCGCGACGGCGCGTTCCCGGTGCGCTGACAATCGGCCCTTCGACAGCGGCAGGAGTCACCCCCGCCCGTTCCAGCGCATGAAGAACAGCTTTCTTCTTGAAATCCGCATAGGCCGATGACCCGACATGCTGGAGCGCACAGCCACCGCACACATTGAAATGAGGGCATGTCGGGGCCACACGATCTGCCGAGGGCGTTACAACGCTCACCAGCATGGCACGCTCTTTATCCAGCATCCGCGCCTGAATTCTCTCGCCGGGCAAGACGCCTTCAACGAATATACGCGCCCCATCAGGCAGACGACCTATGCCATCCCCCCGCGCGCCCAACTCATCAATGGTGATTTCAATATGCGACATGGGCGAACTTATAGCCATTCCGCCGTTTGTATGCCAGTTAAACAAACACTTCTTCTTGCCGCAGAATGCTTTATGGCGTCAGTTTTTCATGCGTTACAACGATTTTATCGATTTCCGGTTCAGTGAAAGGGATGCCCTTGCACCCCTGAACAGCTGTCACATACTCCGCGTTGACGATTGTAACCCCTCTGAATTTTAATCCCGCCTTTAAAGTAACGTCGGCGACCTGATAACCCATCCCTGTTTCCGGTTGCGCAAGCAACGACTGTGTATATTTATCCGATAATCTCAGCATGACATGCTCCTCTTTATGGTTTTGGCGCTGGAGATGATGCCGCAGGAGCTGGCGTCACGTGCCGTGTTGTCGCTTCTTTAGCAGATTCCTTGAATAAAACATGGACAAGAGGAACAACGGACGCACCGATCGCGGCTCCTGTTATCACAAGAGCGGCAACCGCGGCTTTGTTACCAACGGCTTTATTAGGCATTATAGTCTCCCTGTTGGCAGCAAACTTAAAGGACACCCCCTCTCAGGTCAAAGAAAAAAGCCCCCGCTTCCGGGGGCTTTTCCAATTTCTTAGAAAGAACAGAGGATTACATCATCATCTTGCCAACGATAGCGACCAGAAGGATGGCCACGATGTTGGTGATTTTGATCAACGGGTTCACGGCCGGGCCGGCTGTGTCCTTGTACGGATCGCCTACGGTGTCGCCGGTAACGGCCGCCTTGTGAGCTTCCGAACCTTTTCCGCCGTAATTGCCTTCCTCGATGAACTTCTTCGCGTTATCCCATGCGCCGCCACCGGAGGTCATGGAAATCGCCACAAAAAGGCCCGTTACGATCGTGCCCATCAGCATCGCGCCCAAAGCCTGAAAGGCCGGGAGCAAACCGCCGCTGAGTTGATAAACCGTGACGAACAGCACCACAGGCGCCACCACCGGCAGGATCGACGGAACAACCATTTCCTTGATCGCAGCCTGCGTCAGCAAGTCAACAGCGGTGCCGTATTCCGGCTTGGCTGTGCCTTCCATGATGCCTTTGATCTCGCGGAACTGACGGCGAACCTCAATCACGACGGAACCCGCCGCACGGCCAACGGCCGTCATCGACATGGCGCCGAAGAGATAAGGCAGCAGACCACCGATGAAGAGGCCGATCACAACATACGGATCCTGCAGAGGGAACGTAATGTCCTTGAACTGCGGGAGGTAATGCTTGATTTCTTCGGTGTAGGCGGCAAACAGCACCAGCGCGGCCAGACCGGCAGAGCCGATGGCGTAGCCTTTTGTCACAGCCTTGGTGGTGTTGCCGACGGCATCCAGAGCGTCCGTCGTTACACGCACGTCTTTCGGCAGGTTGGACATCTCGGCGATACCGCCCGCGTTATCCGTAACCGGGCCGTAAGCGTCAAGCGCCACGACCATTCCGGCCAAAGACAGCATGGTGGTCGCGGCGACGGCGATACCGAACAAACCGGCTTGGGAATACGCAAGGAAGATGCCCGCGCAAATCACGATCACCGGCAGAGCGGTCGCTTCCATCGAAACGGCCAGACCCTGAATGACGTTTGTGCCATGGCCGGTTTCCGAAGATTTGGCCACCGAACGCACCGGACGGAACGACGTCGAGGTGTAGAATTCGGTGATCCAGATCAACAGACCCGTCACGCCCAAGCCCACAAAGACGCACCACAGCAGATTCATGCCCGTGAGATAGCCCCCATCCGCAAGCGGCAGGTGCTTATCAAGGCCAATCTGGCCCAGCATCACGATCAGCAGCAACACCGAAAAGATGGCACTGGCGATGAAACCGCGATACAGCGCGCCCATGATGCTCTTTTTCAAGGGATCAAGACGGACAAAAAATGTACCGGCGATCGAAGCCAGAATGCACAGCGCCCCAATGATCAGCGGCAGCATCATCATCAGATGCTGCGCGCCTTCGGCAAACACGCTGAACGCGATCAGCATGGTGGCCACGACGGTCACGGCATAGGTTTCGAACAGGTCGGCAGCCATACCGGCGCAGTCGCCCACGTTGTCGCCAACGTTATCGGCGATAACGGCGGGGTTGCGCGGGTCATCCTCGGGGATGCCAGCTTCGACTTTACCCACCAGATCGGCGCCGACGTCAGCGCCTTTGGTGAAAATCCCACCGCCCAGACGCGCGAAGATGGAGATCAACGAAGCGCCGAAACCCAAGCCGACTAACCCTTCAAGCTGCTCGCGCAGGTTCAAGCCCTGAGCGTCCAGAATCCATGTGTATACGCCCACGCCCAGCAAACCCAGGCCCACCACCAGCATCCCGGTGACAGCACCCGATTTGAAAGAGACGTCCAGCGCTTTTTCCAGACCTTCGGTCGCGGCTTGCGCGGTGCGCACGTTGGCGCGAACCGACACGTTCATGCCGATGTAGCCGGCCACGCCCGAAAGCACGGCGCCGATCACAAAGCCGACGGCAACGTGTTTGCCCAGCAGCATGCCGAGCAACAGCGCCACAGCGACGCCGACATAACCGATCGTCTTGTATTGGCGGTTCAAATAGGCCTTGGCCCCTTCCTGAATCGCGGCAGCGATGCCTTGCATCTTTTCGTTTCCTGCCGGCATGGCCATCAGCTTGCGCGCGGTCAACTGGCCGTATATCAGGGCCAGAAAGCCGCAGCAGGCGACCATCAGATAAATATTAATCATAGATTTGTTTCCCCTAATCTCTTCGTTTTTGAGGGTTTTTACGCAATCCCGTTAAAAGGATGCATGAAGTTGCACAATTATATTGTCCAAGGCAAGGGGCTGATTTTCACTAAGATGCGGATTTTGCACAGGAAACGGCAGATATCGCGGTTTTTAAGGCGCTACGCCCTCGTAATGCTGTGGTGCACAATAAATCTGTTCCGGTAAGGGCAAGGTATCATAATTTTCATAATTGTGACATAAGTGCACCATCATCTGTAATGATAAGGCAGCCCTCCCCCTTCGATGACCGCTCCCCCTATCTTGAATCTTCTGCAAATGCCCCTTTAATAAAGCCCTGCAAAGGCTGGACAGAAGGAAGAGGGATATCCGCAGTTATGATTGTCTCCGGGAAGTCCGGATCTGAATCGTACTCGACATCGATTGTTTCAATAGCCAGAAAAAGGGCCGCCACAATCACGACGGATAGAATAAACGACACAGGCTTTACAGGCAATTCGCAGAGCATGCAGAAAGAATACCCAAAGAACAGGAAAAATATTAAAAAAGCGGCCCCCGAGAAAATCATCGCCGGTACTGGCGATAAAAGATAGAATTCCACATACGGCGCGACAAGGATCGAGAATGAAGCCGTCATCAGCGTTAAGGCAGAAAGATAACTGATGATGCGCGGCCAGGGCATTATTTTCTTGTGCTTGATGACAAGCGACAAATGCATCGCCGCCCACACAACCCAGATGCACAGGAAAAACCCCATCCCCACCCCGGGAGCTGTCTCCTTCCAAAAATCAGCATCCCCCGATTCCGCAAGAGCGCAAAGAAGGACGAGAAATAAAGCGGAAAAAACAGAAATAAGAAGGCCTGCTAGCGGCCTGTCGCAAAACTGGAATACGGATGACAAAAAATTGTGCGGCCTGGCCGGATGAACAATATGGTGCGGCGAGAATATCTTTATCCGGGTCTTCCCGATTTTGATTTCCTGCCCCGATTCAAGACAAGAAGACGCCGCCGGCAGCCTTTTTGCCCCGATGAACACGCCGTTAACAGACCCCCTGTCGGCAATTAAAAATCGTTCTCCCGCAGACAATGTTATCTCGATATGCTCTTCCGACACATACGGATCATCAAGAATGATATCGCAATGGTATCCTCGCCCAATCAAAACACGCCCTGACGAAACAACCCGCCTCTCGGTAGACGCCCCATAAGGATGAGAAATTTCAAGAATTACTCTTTCCATGTGACATTCTCCGCAATCTTGCCGAGGAACGATTTGGCCGTTTGGATATCAACACCCTCAATGCTTGCTTTGTAGTAATATCCCTTATTTGGGTGCCCAAGAATGGCCGAGGAAAAATAAACGTCATACAATCCTGGATAACCCTTATATGCGCGGGCGCAGAATGCGCTCTTCCAATTATCGCCCGCATGCCTGGTAAACCCGGATTCACATGAAAATTCATGGACATCGATTTCATTCTTATCCTCAACCAGCCATGAGGCGCCGTAATATTCCGAATACTCGACATCAAATCCCGTCCTGGGAATTTTGCTTCCCTCCAGATAGGCCAGGGCATATTTGATTTTCCCGGTGTTCAGATAAGGTTTCAGATAAATATCCGTCTCCTGATCGCACGAAACCCACGTCATATTGAAGTTATGGTTTTTATCCCTCTTGAAACCGCCACCCCAGCATTTAAAAGACTGATCGAGGTTTTTGGGATAGGAAAATTCATTTAACTCCGCGATCTCGGGCGTCACTTTCATCAGCGCATCAATCCCTCGCTTCTGCCGCGTCAGTACTTGTTCAACAGCCATGTCCCGCCACTGATTCGACGTTCTCTTCAAAGAGCGATCTTCTTTTCCAGCGCGCTCCAGCAACGCCCCCAGTGAGGCCGCAGGCACAAGATAATTTATGTCATTCGCCGCAATAGCGACATTTATCCCTATAACCTGCCCGCTTTCATCCACGGCCGGCCCGCCGCTCATACCCGGGTTGAGACTTGTGCCTGAGAAAATGATATGGTCGAAAAATTCGTTTTTAATCTCGCCGCCATAAGCCCCCTCAATGACGATCATGCCCTTATCATGAGGATTCCCGATTGCAAAAACCTTCTGCCCCTTGCTTTGCCTTTCGCGGCTCAACGCCAAAACTTTTTCGCCGGGCATTTTGCCTTCGCTGCTGACAAGCACCGCCAGATCATTAACGACATCGATCGCAACCAGCTTCAACTTGCCGGATTGCCCCTCTTCAGCCCGGTATTCAATATCGTATCTGTCTGTGTAACGCGTGTAATCCGAGATCACATGATAGTTTGTTGCCAAAAACTGCATGGCGGAGGCTGACTCGACCCTGAATCCGGAGCCAATCGTTTCCTTTTCCTGCGTACGTTTGTCGACAACGGCAATCTGAAAAACGCCGGGGATCGTGTCTTTGAATATCCGGGACGCCCTATCCTCGGCCCGGGCAGTCCCGGAGCATAATCCAAGTAGCAATATCACGGGCAAGACAAACCTAATAATCATGCCGCTCATTCTAATCGGATTCGCTACAACTGCACAAATTGCCACAACCATGTCACCTTCCCCATCTGCCGTTGTTAATCAAAGGTGACAAGCGGCCCTCCTCAGGGCAAAGCCGCTTTCTGCCCTGCCTTGCGCTTTAAAATCTTCAGCCCTTCTTCCTCAATCGAAGGCATCATCTTTCCTACGGCCTGCAAGACCTCATCAAACGCCTTTTCCTCGAAGTGGGTGCGGTAAAAAATTGGAAATCTCTGCTCGTCATTTACTGACGGCATTTTATCGAGAGGAATACCTGATACCCTGCTCATGCACGAAGCGCTGATACCGCTCGTCTCCTGACGAACAATCACGTTGCGAATAACCGCCCTTTCTTTACCGGGCGCAATCGTCTTCCGCGATTCCGTATGAAAAGCTTGACGGAAAGCCCCGCGCACGCCTTCGGTTACGCAAGTGACAAACTTACCTGTATTGGCAGCCTTATCAGCTGGCGCGGACTCTTGCGCCGATGCATTCACCCCGGCCAATAACGCCGCCAGCGAAACGACCGCCGCCGAACCTGCTTTTCGCATGAAGGCCATCGCGATAACTCCCTGTATCATTTTTATGAAATCCCAATAACCATAAAACAAGCCCGATCGTCAAGGCCGCCCCTATTGTGGAGATAAAAGGGTATCCGCATTTCATCCCTTGCCTAATCATAGGCTCATGCTAGTTTCGGGACATAAAGTTACTTTCCCTGCAGGATGTATAAATGATCGAGCTTTTGACCGACCCGGCCATCTGGGCCAGTTTTGCGACCTTGGCTATTCTCGAGATCGTTCTCGGGATCGATAACATCATTTTTCTTTCCATCGTCACCGCCGCCCTGCCCAAAGAGCAGCAGAAACTGGCGCGGAGGATCGGCCTCGCGCTGGCGCTGATCATGCGCATTATCCTGCTTAGCATGATCGTGTGGATCGCCAAGCTGACCGACCCGCTTTTCACCGTCTTCGGACACGAGATTTCATGGCGCGACCTGATCATGGTCGGCGGCGGGCTGTTCCTTTTGTGGAAGGGCACCGGCGAAATCCACCACACGCTGGAAGGTGCCGAGGAAGACGCCGCCGCGATGAAAAAAAAGGCCGCCTTCGCGATGGTGATCGGTCAGATCGTCATTCTCGACCTTGTGTTCTCGCTCGACTCCGTCATTACGGCCGTCGGCATGTCCGACCAACTCTGGGTGATGGTAGCCGCCGTTGTTGTGGCGATCGCCGTGATGCTGTTCGCCTCAGAACCAGTCAGCAAGTTCGTCCACGACCACCCCACGGTGAAAATGCTGGCCCTGAGCTTTATCCTGCTGGTCGGCATGGTGCTGATCGCCGAAGGCTTCCACGTTCATATCGAGCGCGGCTATATGTACTTCGCCATCGCCTTCTCGATGGGCGTCGAATTCCTCAACCTGTGGGCCGCCAAGCGAAAAAGGGCGCAACGGGCCGAAGAATCCGGCCCATAAAACAAAAGCCGCGCATAAGCGCGGCTTTTTCTTTTTATAGCAGGCCTGCCTGGCGCCACCCTCCAGAACGGGCGACTTTTCTTGACAGGATTCGCAGCCGTTGATTACATTGCCACGACATGGCAGGAGGATTTCATGACAAGCGACCATCAGGCGGAACAAAGGCAGGGCTCCCCGGATAATCATCCCCCGCGGAAAAATATCGCGGAAAGGCGGCTGGGTTTTATCGTCGGCGTTGCATGCACCTTGCTGGCCTCGCTGGCCAACGACCTGACCACCGGCGGCACCCGGAAAGTTGAAACGACGGAGACAGTCACCCCCCGATATCGCGTCATGAGGGATGAAGACACAGCGGCAATACGGCGAATCAACAGCCAGGCCGCACTCTTTGCCGAGCACTACAGCCAGTGCGCGGCAGGCGCAACTCCCGCCGAACGCTATATCAAAACGCACAAACTGATATCATCATTCGTTGACTCGGCCCTGCTGGAGAACGTCGATCCGGCGGAATTTGCCAACAATCTCGAATACGCCATGATCCAGAATATGCGTATCGTGCCTGCTGAACTGCCGCAGGGAATTCTGGCTGTCTTTCATGACAACGCCGATCAGGGCCGCGATGTCATGCTGGTACAAAAAGATACGCTTTCCGTTTACGGCGCCATACCGCGTTTTTTCAACCATCTGGCCGCACAAAACTATAATACTGACGGCAAGACAGTTCTCCTGACGACAAAGCAACCCGGAAAGTTCGAACACGTGACGATCACAGATCCGCACAACATAACCGTGAACGGCGAGCAAATCGCCGAGCGATTAAAGCCGCAGTTGCGTTTCTCTCAACCCTGCGGCGCCTGAGGTTTCAACAAATTATAGCTAGATGGGGCGCTGCTGCACCACCTGCAACAGGACATCTTCGACGACACCATCGCCAAGGATGCGTGTATTGGCGGTATTCAGTTTTTCCTTGATGATGCCCACCTGCACCACGCCCCCCTTCATGGCGGCATGTTTGTTAAGCACGCCATACATATCCTGTATGTAGGCATCCTTGATGCGCGGCATCTGCGAAGAAACTTCAGCCTTCTGGGTTTCGTCATGCACCTGAAGCACTACAACCAGGCTGACAATCTGACTGACGCCTTCAGCATCGACAATCGGCAGGATCAGCGGATCCATTTCGACGTAGGCCGCGTGCCCGCCTTTATCTTTTTTGTGCGAATCCTTGGCTTCCCTGGCCTCGGCATGTTCGGCGTTTTCCCCCACGGAAGCCTCGGCCTTTTGCCCAAAGTAAAAATATGCTCCCCCGGCTCCCGCGCCGAGGACAACAACTGCCGCCAATGCCAGAAAGGCCATTTTCATGAACAGAAAGACTCCAAACCCACACGTTTTTTTTGCCCTATCCCTTATATTAGGGCCTTGAGATTAATGCTTTGTTACGGATAGATGGCATTTTACTAAAATCCGGCATCACTCCAATAGCGCCGCATTTTTAAATAACCTATAATTATCAATTGATTAGCAGAATGCCCGGCAAAGAACGTCACAGGGATACCGCATGCGGCGCACAACAAGACGTTAACTTTTACAGATTTTTTTTATGCGCCGCGCCAATGTTCGTCGCAAAACGCAAAAAAGATCCCGAATCAGGAACGTGTCATGGCCTTGATGCGGTCAAGCACGGCGTTGACCAGCTTATGCTCGCCCTGATCGTAAAAGGCATGAGTAATGTTGAGATAGTCGTCGATGATGATCGGCGCGTCGACGTCCTGATGCGCCATCAGCTCAAGCGCGCCGCAACTCAGGATCGCGTTCAAAAGTGGCTCCGCCGGGACGGATTTCTGCTGCCCGTCCTTGTTCAGGGCGGCGGCCAGCATGTCCTGCACTGTGGCGCCATGCTCTGTGACGCCTTTTAGTATGCGCTCGAACAGCAGACTGTCGGGCCGCACCATCTCAATATCATCGAGCGGCTTGCCCAGACGATGCTGGCGGTACTCCTCGATCAGCATCGGCACGGACTCATCGTTGTTTTTCAACTGATAAAGAGCCTGCACGGCGGCAAGCCGCGCCACGGAGTTACGGGCGTTCTGGGATGGTTCAGATTTTTGAGCTTCGACGTTCATGGCGGCACTTATGCCCAAAAATACCATAAAAGGCAATGTTTTCGTGGCCCAGTCAGCGCAAGCAGCAATATCTCAAGCTGCTCCCTCATCATCCGAACCGCCCTCCAGTTCGTGACGCACCTCATCCAGAAATTCATTGAAGTCCTCAGGCTTGCGGAAATCCTTGTAAACCGAGGCAAACCGGATATAGGCAATCGTATCAAGTCGCGCCAGCGCCTTCATCACCATGTCGCCGATCAAGGTCGACTGGATTTCCGACTCCCCAAGACTTTCCAACTGACGCACAATCGCGGTCACAGCGCGTTCGATCTGGTCGTCATTGACGTTGCGCTTGCGTAGTGCCGTATGCATGGACTTGAAAATTTTATCGCGGTCGAATGATTGTTTGCGGCCATCGTGTTTGAGAACCGTCATTTCGCGCAACTGGATGCGCTCGAACGTGGTGAAACGCCCGCCACAGCCCGGGCACACGCGGCGGCGGCGAATGGCCGCCCCATCTTCAGTCGGACGCGAGTCCTTGACCTGCGTTTCCTCATGGCTGCAGAAAGGGCAACGCATCGATTACAGGCCTGAATAAATCGGGAACCGCGCACAGAGCGCACGCACTTTCTCACGCATGTCTTTTTCCAAGGCCTTGTTGCCCTCGACGCCGTTTTTGGCCAGACCGTCGAGCACAGTGTTGATCATCTGGCCGACCTGACGCCATTCGGCTTCGCCGAAGCCGCGTGTCGTTGCCGCCGGCGTTCCCAAACGAACGCCGCTGGTGACCATCGGCTTTTCGGGGTCGAACGGCACGGCGTTCTTGTTGCAGGTCATGCCGGCTTCTTCCAGAACCTTCTCGACGATATTGCCGGTCAGTTTCTTCGGACGAAGATCAAGCAACACAATATGGCTGTCCGTGCCGCCGGAAACGATGTCGAAGCCACCTTCTTTCAAAGTTTCCGCCAGAACCTTGGCGTTACGAACAATCGCATGGCCATACTCTTTGAAATCAGGAGTCAGCGCCTCGCCGAAGCACACCGCCTTCGCGGCAATCACATGCATCAGCGGCCCACCCTGAATACCGGGGAAAATGGCCGAGTTGACTTTCTTCGCGATCTCTTCGTCATTCGTCAGGATCATTCCGCCGCGCGGGCCGCGCAGGGTTTTGTGTGTGGTCGTCGTGACCACATGGGCATGCGACATAGGCGACGGATAGGCGCCTGCCGCGATCAATCCCGCATAGTGCGCCATATCGACAAACAGATAGGCGCCAACGGCATCGGCAATCTCGCGGAAACGTTTAAAATCGATCACACGCGGATAAGCCGAAGCGCCCGCAATGATCATTTTGGGCTTATGTTCTTTGGCCAGACGCTCAACCTCTTCATAATCCAGCAGCGCATCTTCCTTACGCACACCGTACTGGACAGCATGAAACCACTTGCCCGACTGGTTCGGGGCCGCCCCGTGCGTCAGGTGCCCACCGGAGCTAAGCGCCATGCCAAGGATCGTATCGCCCGGCTGCAGCAAGGCCATCATCACGCCCTGGTTGGCCTGGGAGCCGGAGTTCGGCTGCACATTCACATATTGCGCACCGAAGATTTTCTTTGCACGTTCCCGCGCCAGCTCCTCGGCAATATCGACAAACTCACAGCCGCCGTAATAACGCTTGCCCGGATAGCCTTCAGCATACTTGTTTGTCAGAACTGTGCCCTGTGCCTGCAACACCGCCCTGGAGACAATGTTTTCGCTGGCGATCAACTCTATCTGGGTTTGCTGCCGCTCCAGCTCCTTGCCGATGGCGGCGAACAATTCGGGGTCATGGGTGGAGATATCTTCAGTAAAAAATCCGGAATTTGTCATTTTTTGTGCTACCGCTGCGTTGCTCATGATTTTAATTCACCCTTTCATATCAAATACCTGTATTTAATTTTTCAACCCTTGCTTCATGTCTGCCGCCTTCAAATGCGGTGCTGAAGAACACATCTACGCAATCAAACGCTACCTGCTGACCTATAATGCGAGCACCAAGAGCTAACACATTGGCATCATTGTGCAATCTTGCAAACCGCGCCATGGTGACATCGGCGCAAAGTGCCGCACGAACAGCCTTGTGGCGGTTAGCTGCTATTGAGATGCCGATACCGCTGCCACAGATGATAATACCCTGCCTTGCCCGGCCCCGCTCTATAGCCTCCGCCAGTGCGTGGCCATAATCGGCATAATTGCAGGACTCTTCGGAATTCGTACCAAGATCAAGGAAATCAAACCGGGCGGCGTAGGCCGTGAGGATGGCCTGTTTCAAGAAAAATCCGCCGTGATCAGCGGCGATGGCGATCGTGGGCTTGGCTGTCATGCGCCATATATAGTGATTCCACCCTGTTTTTTAAACAGTTAAATAAATTTGACAGCAAGTTCTGCACCCCATAATCTGCCTCTCCTCAAAGGGGGGATTTCATAATGAAGAACGCGCTAACCAGACTGGCTATGCCCGTATCCGCAGCTTTTGTCTTGTCCGCCTGCAGTACCACCCCCAAAGAACCTGAAATAACGGCACAAGATCTGCGCGACCTGGCCATTCAGTTTGCGATCACACAGGTAACCGCTCAGGGCTACAGCATCGGCGCAAGCTGCAAAAATGCCGATAAGGCGCGCGCCGGTTTCATTGCCTATTCTGAAGGATCCAAGACCTATCAACTGGTTCTGGCCGAAGGCAACATGATGCAAGGGAAAGTGGTCAAGGAAACCGATACTACGGCAGATGATCTGCAACGCCGCCTGAACGATCATTGCTTCCCCCAGCCATAAACCACGAGAACGGTGTTTAGCGGGGGCCGGGCAACCTGCTTTTGTCTGCTCCCACCCCAGGCTTCGGTTCCTGCACATTGACTTTGTAGCCACGATCGCAGAGTCCCTGAACAATCCGCGCTCGCAAATTGCCGATCAAACCCGAAAGAGAAGCGCCAAATAGTGCGGTAGAGCGCTGGAAAATCCCATATTCATCGGCGGCGTTGAGAAACTGGCGGGCATTATTCCATCTATCTTTTATCGTCGGCTGGTAAACGATCTGGCGCAACGGATCGAATTTCACCCCATGCAGAATCCGGCCATCGCCCGCATGGAACACTTCGCCGCTTATGCCCTTCATAACCCCCAGATCGTGGAAAATAACCCCGGCATCCAGCGTCAGCGCAGGCGCAACCAACATCGTATTACGTAACTTGAACTGTGATTGAAAAAAACCGCGCTGCTGGCAATTATCAAAAACCGCATTCGAAAAATCAGCATGAGAGAAGAACAGGTAATCCAGATTGCAGCGGCGAAAAATAGCACCCTCTGCCGTCAGTCCTCCCATAATCACCTGATGGAAATCTTCACTGGCAAAACGCTCGTCTTCCGGGTACCGCCTGCGCAATTCATGCTGCGCCTCTTTGGTCAATTCAACAAAATCGACATCTTCGATCAACCAACCTGACCAATCCGCGAAAACATTGGACTCTTCATCTTCGACCTGATGAACAAGGTCTTTGCGCAGACGTTCACGAGAGGGTTTAAAAATCTTGATGGGCGCTGCGGCAATATCGAGGTCACTCATAAAACGATATGTAAATATACGCTTTCAGGAAAGCAACCCCTTTTTTTTCAGCACATATTCAAGCCTCCGCAGGGCGTTCAGCTTCAAAGTGGCCTCACCCGCGCTGGCGGGGCCCTGAACCGAGATTTCGGTCATGGTTTTAACGTCCATGGCGGAAACCTTGACCAGGTTGCCGATCGGGCAAAACTCCAGAATGATTTCGCGGTTGCGTAAGGGGTTGTCCGTCATTGCCTCAACCTTGTAAGCCCCGTATATTAACCCACGCATTCAGAATGAAAAGACTGTTACAGGGATAAACCAACATGGTAGCCGAGAGAAAAATGACCGTAAAAAGCCACCGCCCCGATTTCGACTGGCAAGATCCGTTGCTGATCGATGAGCTTCTGACCGACGAAGAACGGATGATCCGCGATTCCGCGCGCGATTATTGCCAGAACAAGCTGATGCCCCGCATCCTCGAAGCCAACCGCCACGAAACATTCGACCCTGCCATCATGCGCGAGATGGGCGAACTGGGCCTGCTGGGCGCGATGCTCAATGGTTACGGTTGCGCCGGCGTTTCACAGGTCGCTTACGGTCTGATCGCCCGCGAAGTCGAACGCGTGGACTCTGGTTACCGTTCTGCCATGTCGGTGCAATCCTCTCTCGTGATGTATCCGATCCACGCCTTCGGCACGGAAGAGCAAAAGCAAAAATATCTGCCCAAACTCGCCAAGGGCGAATGGATCGGCTGTTTCGGCTTGACCGAGCCTGATGGCGGCTCCGACCCTTCCGCCATGCGCACCCGCCTGAAGAAGAGCGGCAGCGCATACACCCTCTCCGGGGCCAAGCAATGGATTACAAATTCGCCTGTCGCCGACGTATTCGTCGTCTGGGCCAAGAACGATGATGATGAAATCGTCGGCGTCGTTCTTGAGAAAGGGATGAAAGGTTTAAGCGCGCCGAAGATCGAAGGAAAATTTTCTCTGCGCGCCTCCATCACCGGCGGCATCGCCATGGACGAAGTCGCCGTGACCGAAGGCATGATATTGAATGTGAAGGGCTTGAAAGGCCCGTTCTCCTGCCTCAACTCCGCCCGCTACGGCATTTGCTGGGGGGCGATGGGGGCTGCGGAATTCTGTTTCCACGCCGCGCGTCAATACACTATCGACCGCGTAATCTTCGGCAAGCCGCTCGCGGCGCAGCAACTGGTGCAAAAGAAACTGGCCGACATGGAAACCGAGATTACGCTCGGCCTGATGGCGGCATGGCGCTTGGGGACGCTGCGCAACGAATACCGCGCCGCGCCGGAAGCAATCTCGCTGCTCAAACGCAACAACTGCGGCAAGGCGCTTGATATGGCCCGCGTGGCCCGTGACATGCTGGGCGGCAACGGTATCGCCGACGAATATCATGTGATCCGCCATGTCATGAACCTTGAGGCCGTAAATACATACGAGGGCACTCATGATATCCATGCCCTTATTCTGGGCCGCGCGATCACAGGGTTTGCCGCATTCTAATATCAAATCCAGGAGAGAATTATGCTGAAAGTAACCATGAAAAATCAGGGCGCCTCCATGGAAGCAGACCTGAGCCAGGAAAAGATCGTCGATGGCGATATCAAGATCGAGAAGATATTTTTTATGCAGAGCAGCCCGCTAGCCCTGCTTTATTTCTCCGATAAAGGGAACCCTGTGAAGGATGCAGCGCGCTTTGATATGCAGAAAGTCATGTTAATTGATGCAGCGCCAATTTCAATCGTAGAAGGCACCCCTCTTGCCGACGAAATCCACCGCCTCTCAATAAAAATTAATAATGCCTGGCATGCAGCAGTAACAAACACACCGGTCGCGCAGCCTGAAGTAGAGTTCGTTCAGCCTGATGGATCGCCGTTCACAAATTTTGGCAAACCTCAACCATGACCAATATAAAAGCGTTATCAACACTTAGGTTGATTACTCTGTAAACGCAGGCCATTGATGAACTGGCAGCATGCCACATCGACAGCGGGATATGGTGGGGTGGGTAATCAATATCACAGATAAAATGCAAGCCGCGCAATCCTGGTCACATCACAGGAACATCAATCCGACGGCATAACCACCAGCTTCATCGCATCGGCCAGTTCGCACGCGAAAATCCGGGCGTCCGGCATATCCATGAAGTACTTCAGCTTTAGCGTCTTGCCCTTTGCCGGATGAACGAGATCGACACGGTAGAACGTCGGCTTGTTTTTGCCGATGCATATTGAAATACGCACACCCTTGAACGCCGTCACCGGCTCGGGCCGGGATTGCTCCGTCACGCCCAGCCCCATAAGCACCAAGGGAAAAAAATCGACACGGTCGGCATAGATACGATAACGCCCGTAATCGGTCATGTTCGGCACGATAAGCTTCAGGATCGCCACATATTCAAGCACCAGAAATCCTGCGACCAAAGCGGTAATGGCGCTTTTGTCGAGCGGCAAATTGCCAATTTCCAGCATATTGAGAGTAAGGCCAATCGCAAAAATCGCCGCCATTGAGCTGAACAGCAGCACCCACAGAATAACCGGCCAGATCGAGTGGCCCTCTATCGGAAAATGAACCCGTGAGCCGCCTGCCGGCTTGTCCGAGGATGCGTTTTTATCCATGCTCAACACCCTCGCCCTTTTCTTCAGAATTCAAGATCTTCGGGCGCAAGCGAACCAAAATTGGTCTGGCTGGCCCAAAATCGTTCGACCATCTTCAGCGAATTGTTGACATCCGTAAGGCGGGCGTCCGTAATATCGGTGCCTTTGAGCATGTCTTCATGACGTTTGAACATCGCCGTGATCAGATCGCAGAGCTTTTTCCCCTTATCGGAGAGGCGCACGCGGATAGAGCGTTTGTCATGGACAGAACGTTCCTGAATCAGGTAACCGTTCTCCACCATCTTCTTGACGTTGTAAGAAACGTTCGAGCCCAGATAGTAACCGCGGATAGTCAGTTCCCCCACCGTCATTTCATCGTCGCCGATATTGAAGAGGATCATGCTCTGGACGTTGTTGATATCCTGAATCCCCTTGCGATCGAGCTCGATTTTAAGCACGTCGAGGAAATGGCGGTGTAGGCGCTCAATCAGTTGGATCGCATCATAGTAAGCTGTCGCGGTCACGTTTCACACTCCAGAGTCGGTTTCAGGGATATTCCAGGGACAGGCAGGACTGCCTCATTACCAGAGTAATATAGCTTTATTATCAAAATGATAACGCAGTTGGAGCCGATTTCAACCCTTAAATCCATTGGCCAGATTGCCGGGCAATGTCTCAAACAGGGGTAAAACGTCCGTTTCCGTGAGGTTTTCAAGCGTTTCCGGCTGCCATTTCGGGCTTTTATCCTTGTCTACCAGAACCGCACGCACTCCTTCGAAAAACTCATTCCCGCGCATAAACCGGCGGGCAATGACATAATCATCCTCGATAATCTGGTCGAAACTCCGGCCCCTCGCCCGCTTCATACGTTCAAACGCCACCCCAATTGACAAAGGCGAACGGGAACGCAGCAGCGCTGCCATAGTCTGCGCCCACTCTGAGGGCTGCCGCGAAAGCGCCGAAAGCACGGCTTGCGGCGTATCCTCCGAGAAGCATTCATCGATCAGATCCTGATGTTGGCACAGCGGCCCTGTTATCATCGGCGCTTTGTGAAAACGCGCCAGCGCTGCTACCCCGTCGGCACCGTCATGCAAAGCCTGCATCATGTCATCCAGCGCCGCCGCATAAACGTAATGCGAGGCAAACCCGCCATACAACGCGTCTTCCGGCCCGATCGTCATACCTGTCAGCGCCAGACACATGCCTATTGAACCCGGCGCACGCAGCAAATAATACGCCGCCGCCACATCGGGAAAGAACCCGATCCCGGTTTCCGGCATAGCCCATTTCGTATTCTCGGTCGCCACGCGGAAACGGCAGGCCCCGGCAACGCCATAGCCGCCGCCCATCGTGATACCGTCCATCAATGCAATCGTCGGCTTGGGGAAATAGTAGAGCGCGCGGATCAGGTTATATTCGTTATAAAAATAGCGGTCATTGCAGGTTAAATCGGCGCGATGAGCCCATGTCGATTTGATATCGCCCCCGGCGCAAAAAGCCTTGCCGCCTGCGCCACGGAACACCACGAGCGCAACCGAAGGATCAACAGCCCATCGATCCAGACCCTGCCGCATCTGCACGATCATATCCTCCGACAGGGCGTTCAAGGCCGCCGGGCGGTTGAGCGTCACGGTCAGGATAGAGCCTTGCTGGCAAGCCAGGATTTCATTTTCAGTATTCGTTGACATGGCCGGGATTCAGGGGTTTATTGAACCCCGATTAGGCCATACTCCTATAAAGGATGCAAACGAAATGACCCGCTCGAACCCGCTTTCCCTGATTGGCTCACGCCCCTCCGAAGCCCGCACGCACGAGGTTCCGGCAGGCAGGCCGCTGAGCGGTTATCCCCGCATCCGTCCGCGCCGCAATCGCACCGACGGCTGGGTGCGCGAGATGGTGGCCGAGAACAAACTGACAACCGCCGACCTGATCTGGCCGATCTTTGCCCTTGATGGCGAAAACAAGCGTGAAGAAATAAAATCGATGCCGGATGTCGAAAGGCTTTCTATTGACCTCCTCACGGAAAAGGTAAAAGAAGCCGCCGATCTAGGTATTCTGGCCGTGGCATTATTCCCGGTAACGCCGCCCGCATTGAAAACCGACGACGGTCGCGAAGCCTGCAACCCCGACAACTTGATGTGCCGCGCGATAGAGGCGATCAAATCCGCCGTGCCGCATATCGGCGTTATCACTGATGTCGCGCTGGATCCGTACACTTCGCATGGCCATGACGGTCTGCTTGAGGACGGACGCATTGTCAACGATGCCACTATCGCTGTATTGCAAAAACAAGCGCTGGTGCAGGCCGAAGCCGGAGCCGACGTGATCGCACCTTCGGACATGATGGACGGGAGGATCGGCGCCATTCGCGATTACCTCGATGATGCCGGTTATAACGATGTGAAAATCATGTCGTACGCCGCTAAATACGCTTCTGCCTTCTACGGCCCCTTCCGCGATGCGGTCGGCTCAAGCGGCGCGTTGAAAGGCGACAAGAAGACCTACCAGATGAACCCGGCCAACAGCGACGAAGCCCTGCGCGAGGTCGCGCTCGATATCGCCGAAGGAGCCGACATGGTGATGGTGAAGCCGGGCATGCCTTATCTGGACGTGCTCCGCCGGGTCAAGGATGAATTCCGCATGCCGACCTTCGCCTATAACGTCAGCGGCGAATATGCGATGCTGAAATTCGCGGCACAAGCCGGGTGTCTCGACTATGACAAGGCGTTGATGGAAATGCTGCTGGCTTTCAAGCGCGCCGGAGCCGATGGCATCTTGACTTATGCCGCCGTCACAGCCGCGCGCAAACTGGACTAAAAACCGCAGAATTCCGCCGATTTTCTGAGTGGGGCAAAATCCGGAAATTCCGGCTAAGCTCCTTTATTAATTCGTAAATTTCCTGTGTCAGACTTAAACTGGTAACAGGCGATTCGGATTCATGGACAAAACTGCCAACCTCAAACTGCAACGGGACAGGTTTCTCGCCTTCTCCTTCGCTTCCGCCGACCTGTTTCTTGAAGTCGACGAAGCGGGCCTGATCGATTTTGCCCTTGGCGCCGCCCGTTCGCTGACCGGGATCAACGAAAATATTCTGGTCGGGCAGAACTGGCTTTCTGTATTCAGCGCCCATGATCGTCGTACGTTGCTGCAAATGCAGTCCCGCGCCCGCGCCGGAGAACGCTGCGGCCCCTATCTTGTCACGCTTGATCAAACGTTGGGTAACGGGCAAAAGGCCATCCTTACCGGGATCAAAATGCCCGGCACAGAAAAACTCTATCTTACTCTCGGTTTCTCCAACACGATGATGGTTCATCTGTCCGATGCCGTTGCCCGCAATGAAGAGTACAAGCTGCTGGACAAGGACAATTTCCTGATCGCCGCGCAGGATACCATCAATGTAGCCCGCACCATGGGACAGGATGTCGATATGACGCTTCTCGACATCGAGAATATCTCGGAAATCAAAAACAAGATGGGAGAGGACTGGTGGAGCGAATTCCGCGAGGCCCTCACCGAATTGCTTTGTTCGCAATCGGCCGACGGTCACGCCGCCGCCGAGATCGACGACGGACGCTACAGCATCATTCATGACCGCTCGGTGACAACAGACTCGCTGCTGGAACAATTGACACAACTGGCGACCGAACGCGCGTCCGGCGAGGACGCCATAGAAGTCAAAGGCAAGACCGTGCAGGCGGATATTCAGTCGCTCAGCGAACGCGAAACCAGTAAAGCCCTTGTCTACACCATCAACGAGTTCGAGCGCAAAGGCACTTCGCTGAACATCGAAACGCTGAATTCCGGATTCAAAGCCTACGTCACCGCCAACGCCCACAAGATCCAGCAGTTCAAGGCGATGATAGAGCAACTCAATTTTGATTTCCATTACCAGCCCATCGTCGATATAGACACCCTTGAAGTCTCACACTACGAAATGCTGGCGCGCTTCAAGGATCAGGGATCAACACAGGAATGGATTATCTTCGGTGAAGACATCGGCATGGCGCCCGACTTCGACATAGCGGTGTGCGAACGCGCCATCAATTACTTGCTTTACAAATCGCAAGGCCGCCGCACCAAATTCGCCATCAACCTCTCGGGCCAGTCGATCCAGAACGAGCAGTTCTTCAAAACCCTTTTGGCCAAGCTTGATCTGAACAAGCACCTTGCCGACCGGATGATTTTCGAAATCACGGAGTCGACGGAAATCAAGGAGCTGGATCTGGTCAATAACTTTATCAAGATCATGCAGGAACGCGGTTTCAAAATGTGTCTGGACGATTTCGGCGCCGGCGCGGCCTCATTCCAGTACCTTCAAAAACTTCATGTCGACTACCTGAAAATCGACGGGCAATACACCCGCAAGCTCCTCAGCAGCCAGCGCGATGCGGTGATGGTGCGCAACCTGGCTCGCATGTGTCAGGATTTGAATATTACGGTAATTGCCGAAGTCATCGAAACTATCGAGCAGGCGCGCATGATTAAGGAAATGAGAATTCCTCTGGCTCAAGGGTTTCTGTACTCGAAACCCCTGCCCAAACCGGATTTCGATCCCCAGGTCGCACGCAAGAACATTCCCCCGCTATAATGGCCCGTTATTTGCAAGGCAATAATCGCGGGGATAAAAGAATAGTTACAATCTCTTAAGGCTTTTCTGGCACCCTCAAACCATAGATTATTATAGCGCGCTCCGGGTATGAGATTCGCACCCGCCTTAGGCGGCAAAGAAAGGATTTCTTTGGCTCTGTCATGAAGTTTGTCGGCTTTATAGTTGTCATCGTTTGTACGTTCGGCGGTTACATGCTGGGCGGCGGGAAGCTTGCGCCGATTATCCATGCCGCCCCTCATGAATTGCTGACGATTATGGGCTGCGCCATCGGCGCCTTCATTATCGCCAACACGGGGCACGTAATCAAATCGACATTGTCGAGCCTCAGTTGCATTATAAAACCTGAAGCGCATAACAAGGCTTCGTACATGGAACTGCTCAGTGTCATGTATATGCTGTTCAAACTGGCGCGCACCAAAGGCTGGCTGGCTTTGGAGTCGCATATCGAAGACCCTGAAAACAGCGAGTTGTTCAAACAATTCCCCGGATTTATGGGCAACCATCACGCCATCACTTTCGTCTGCGACTATCTGCGCATCATTTCCCTGGGCAATGAAAATCCGCATGAGATCGAGGCGTTGATGGACGAGGAAATCGAATCCCTGACCCATGAAAAAGAACACCCCTCCCACGCCGTTCAAACTATGGCCGACGGCATTCCGGCGCTGGGGATCGTGGCGGCCGTTCTGGGCGTTATCAAGACCATGGGCTCGATCACCGAACCGCCTGAAATCCTCGGCAAAATGATCGGCGGCGCGCTCGTGGGTACTTTCCTTGGCGTGTTTCTGGCCTATGGCTTTATTGGCCCGACAGCGGGCGCCCTCAAATCCCGGGCTGAATCGGAAGTTCTCTACTACCGTTGCATGAAGGTATCGATCATCGCCTTCCTTCAGGGGGCCGCGCCGCAGGTCGCCGTCGAGTTCGCCCGCAAGTTTTTGCCGCATAACGTGCAGCCGACTTTCATAGAGCTGGAAGAGAAACTCAACGAACTCCCCAGCCCGAGCTAAGGAGCCCAGATCGTGGCCAAGAAGAAGGACGAAGAGCTCCAGCCCATCATTATCAAAAAAATCAAGAAAGGCGGCGGCGGCCACCATGGCGGCGCCTGGAAAGTTGCCTACGCCGATTTCGTGACAGCAATGATGGCCTTCTTCCTGCTGCTGTGGCTTTTGAACGTCACCACTGACGAGGCCAAAAACGCCATCGCCAATTATTTCGACCCAACGCACCCGGAGCTATCGAATGCCGTCAGCGGTTCGGGCGGGGTTTTGGGCGGCCTGACCGTCACCACCGAAGGAGCTATGGCCAATATGACCCAGCCGGTGACAGCCCCGCGCGCTTCAGGCGCAACACGCTCTGCCAGCAAAGCTGGCAGCACCGGCGTCGACAACCCGGAATTTTCCGAAGGCGAACTGCAAAAACTCGAAGAGGAATTCAGGAAAGAAGAGGAGAAGCGCTTCGAGGAAGCTAAAGAGCAAATCGAAGAAGCCTTAAAAAACGACCCGGAACTCAAAGAATTAATGAAGAACGTACTGATGGATATCACACCCGAAGGGTTGCGCATTCAGGTCATCGATCAGGAAGGCCGCCCGATGTTCGCCAGCGGCAGCGCCGAAATGTACGACTACACCCGCAAGCTGATGAGCAAGGTCGCGCAGATCATTCTCAAGCTGCCAAACGACCTGTCTGTGCGCGGACACACCGACAGCTATCAATACGGCCCCGGCGCAACTTATACCAACTGGGAACTCTCCGCCGACCGCGCCAATTCGACACGGCGCATATTGCTGCAAACGAATATCCCGGAAACGCGGCTGCAAAACGTGATGGGCAAGGCCGACCGTGACCACCTCCTGCCCGATAAACCGCTCGACCCGCGCAACCGCCGCATCAGCATTATCCTTCTCAAAGAGACCATGACACAAGCTTATGAACGCGGCGCCTTCAAAGATAAGGTCAAAGAAGGATCGCAGCTTGAAACCGACATGAAGAAGCAGATTGAAACTTTCAAGAAGTCGCAAGGCGCAGTGCAGTTCCCCTGATTCCCGTGAATGCTGCGGCGCAAATTGCGCCTTTGCCGTGATCTGATTATGATGACGGCCAATGAAAAAAATAATTCTGATCAACAGGGAATTTCACAAAAGCTCGGCCTGCACCATGTCGCCGGGACAGACCCGCCGCCTGATCGGCATTCATACCCCGGAAGGCACCGACGAAGAAACCAACCGCGCCGTTAAAAAAGGCCTGATGGAACACGGTTACGAAAACAACGTTCTACCCGGCATGATGAGCGCCAATAATTGCCCGCTCTGCAATTCCTGTATCCAGTTGCGCATCGTCGTGTCCGACTACAAATTTTCCGCCAGTGAACGCAAGCTGATGCACCGCAATCGAAATTACGCCACTGCGCAGACCCCGACCCGATACAGCATCGAACAATTTGCGCTCTATCTGCTGCATTTTGCCGCGCGCATAAGGCGCCTTGGATGCGATCAACCCTTTACCGAGCCGGTGTACCAGCTTATCGCCAGGGCTCGCTCGCACACGCAAACCATCAGCGATATGGGTGGGAAGAACCTGCACGCGGTAATGTACTACGACGACTACGGCGACAGTCTCTACGCCGCGCATCAGGTCTACGATCCCGCCCTGTCGCAAAACCACAGCTTCGGGCGCTACGGCCTGTTGAAGTTAATCGAACACGCCCGGCAGCGCGGCAATGTAAAACACATCTATATCGGTTATTGGGTTAAAAACAGCCCGGCGCTTGACTATAAAAAGCAGTTCCAGCCGCTCGAAGCGTTCATCAACGGCGAATGGGTTCCCTTCGACCCTGGACACCACACCGCCGCGCCGCATCTTCCGGTGCCGGAGAAGCTATCAATCGAACTTACCTGATTTCGGGAAACCGTTTGGCGGCAGCTTGCCGGCCTGCGCCCGCTCGGCGATCCACGGCTTGATATTGTCGACCTTGGCCTCGGATGAGCCGGAGCGATAGGTCAGTCCCGCCTTCAGGTTGAAAGTACGCGCATCGCCCAGACGCCCCTCCTTGAATTTTTGCAGGATCACGCCCTTGCCTTTGGTCATTTCCGGGATTTGCTCCAGCGGGAACACCAGCATCTTGCGGTTGGTGCCTATGGTCGCGATATAATTATGATCCGCGCCGACACGAAGGCACACCTTGGCCTCAGCTTTTTCATCAACGTTAAGGATCTGCTTGCCATTCTTGGTCTGGGCCAGAACGTCTTTCTCCGGCACGATAAAACCGCGCCCGTCTTCAGAAGCCACCAGCAATCTGGCCTCCGGGTTATAAACCATCAGCGCCGCCAGGTCAGAGTCATTCGGCAAATCGACCATCAATCGCACCGGCTCGCCAAAACCGCGCCCCGGCGGCAATTTGTCACAGGAAATCGTGTAGAAACGGCCGTTGGTGCCAAACGCGATCAGCTTGTCGTTCGTCATCGCCTCGATCACGAAGCGGGCGCGATCGCCGTCCTTGTAGGTGAAATCCTTCGGATTGTGCTCATGGCCTTTCATCGCCTTGATCCAGCCCTTGGCCGAACAAATCACCGTGATCGGCTCTTTTTCGGTTAAAGCATCATCGATCTGCTCGATCGCCACGAGGCTCGGCGCCTTGCCAATCTTCGTACGGCGTGCGCCCAAAGCAGTGCTCGAACCGAAAAGTTCCTTAATCGTGCCGATCTGCTTGCGAATTTCCTTCCACTGTCTGGCCTCTGATTTCAGCAGGGCTTGCAGCGAATCCCGCTCTTTCGAGAGGTCGTTATGCTCGCGCTTCAGCTCCATCTCCTCAAGCTTGCGCAAGGAGCGCAGACGCATATTCAAAATCGCTTCGGCCTGCACATCGGTCAGATCGAAAGCCTTCATCAGTTCCGGCTTGGGTTCGTCCGATTCACGGATAATGCGGATCACTTCATCGATATTCAGGTAAACGATCAGATAGCCGGCCAACACCTCCAAACGGTGCATCACCTGCTCAAGACGGAAATGCGAACGCCGCACCAGCACTTCCTGACGGTGGTTCAGCCACGCCTGCAACACCTCCTTCAGGTTCATCACCCTGGGCACAAGGCCGCCGTCAAGAACGTTCATGTTCATGGCAAAGCGAATTTCAAGATCGCAATTGCGATAGAGCGCTTCCATCAGCAATTCGGGCTCGATATTGCGCGATTTGGGCACCAGAACAAGGCGGATATCTTCGGCGCTTTCATCACGCACATCATCCAGCATCGGCAGTTTCTTGGTGGTGATCAGCTCCGCTATTTTTTCGATCAACCTGGATTTTTGCACCTGATAGGGAATCTCGGTGACGACGATATTCCATGCGCCGCCCTTGCCTTCTTCCACCTCCCATTTGGCGCGCAGGCGGAATGACCCTTTGCCGGTCTTATAGGCCTCAAGGATATTCTCCTTCGGCTCAACCAGCGTGCCGCCTGTCGGGAAATCCGGGCCTTTGACGATTTTGCAAAGCTGCTCGACGGTGGTGTCGTCCTGATCCAGCATCATCTCCATCGCCTCGCATAATTCGGCGACGTTATGGGGGGGAATGTTGGTAGCCATGCCGACGGCGATCCCGGACGAGCCGTTCGCCAGCAGGTTGGGGAAGTTCGCGGGCATGACGATCGGCTCGCTGCCCTCACCGTCATAGGTCGGGCGGAAATCGACGGCGTTTTCATCGATCCCTTCCATCAGCAATTCCGCAACCTTGGTCAGGCGCGCCTCGGTATAACGCATCGCAGCGGCGTTATCGCCATCGATGTTGCCGAAATTGCCCTGCCCGTCGACCAACGGATAGCGCACGGCAAAATCCTGCGCCAGACGAACAAGCGCATCATAAACCGATTGGTCGCCGTGCGGGTGAAATTTACCGATCACATCACCAACCACACGCGCCGATTTCTTGGGGCTTTGATCGGGCTTGAGTTTGAGTTGATACATCGCGTACATCAGGCGGCGATGCACAGGCTTCAGGCCGTCGCGGACATCGGGAAGCGAGCGGGACATAATCGTGGAGAGCGCATAGGACAAGTAGCGCTCCGACAGGATATCGGTGATCGCCTGATCCACGATTGTCTGTTCGATGGGGGCGGTCGTGCCGCCCGATTTACCTTTGCGAGCCATGCCTAGGTTTTAACCGATTTGATAGATGTTTCAAGCCGGAAAGAGCCGATTTTCAAGGGTTTTCCAGTCTTTCTTACCCCATAAAACGCCTGAAGGGTTATGATTGCCCGTAAATTGCGCCCTAAGAATATCCGACAAGAGGTCGCTTCGAATCGCACGCTCCATCACAGGCCTGACTTTCTCTCTGGCCTCGTCATCACCATAGACGGATTTCATGTAATCGAAGCTCTCCATAAGAGCCAAAACATAGGCATCAATCAATCCGGGATTCTTTTTATTTACATCAGGATCAAATGCAGAATCCTGGAAATTGAGGATCATATCGGATACGCGCCTTGCCAATGGCGCAGCCGTTATAGCGAGAACGGGATCTTCGATCTGGTCAGTCTGGGCAAGCGTTTCCAGCAAGCCATGAATATAGGCCTCGCCTTTTCCGGCGGTCAAAAACCGACTCTTCTTGGATTCGAATACACGGGAGAAAATGCGATGTACAAGATCCTGTATTTCCAACGCCGCTGCCAAGCCCGCCTTCGGCAATACGACATCTGCCGCTCCGTGCACCATCGAACTGACCTGAAGCATCATACCGTCATGCGCCTGTCCGGGGTCGACGTTCCCCCGGGAAATTTTATTGAACTCATAATGCGCAAGCCCTTTTAGGGCGATAGTCGCCAGTTTTTCTATGGGCATAAACGCCCATTTTTTAAATTTCCCTGAAAGGGCGTTAGGTTCACGCAACATCTCTCTCCATGCTGTCTTGCTGCCGAACTTAACAAGGGGGATGCGTTACGTCAAATTTCAAGCCGGAACGGCTTCGACAGGGCTGCAAAGACGCGCAAAACGCTCCTGAAAACGCACACGGGATTCAGGCAGGCCTTGCGTATGATGCACGAAGGCCCAGTGTTCAAGGAAATAGGCCGTCATCCGCAGACCGGTCAGCACATCGGCATCGTCGCCGCCGCTGCGCTGCGGGCGCAGGAAATGCGGCAACGTCAGCAATTTGTCCAGATAAGGCTCCGCCGCTTTGGCGCTGACCGCACGGCCTGATTTTGGCGAAATATGAGTCAAAGTCTTCGAGTCGCCCCCGGCGGCGCACTTGCTTACATCAATGCCAAACCCTAGCTCCCGCAGGAAGGCCAGTTCCCACATCACGTAGCTCGGCCCCCAGTTTTCCGTTTCCAGCGTCTGCAACAACGCCAGCATGCCATAGAACAAGCCACAATGGCTCTCCCTCTCCGGTAAAGACGCATCACACAATGCGCAAGCCGAAAGCAACGCCCCCAGCCGCAGAGAATCATCCATGACCGCCACGGCCAGCGCCGTGTGCAATTCAAGCTCGAACGTGCCCATGCTCTCGGCCACGCGCGATCCCCATTCGGCGCTGACCAGATTGCCCGGTTGCAATAATCCGCGCATCCTCGCCGAATGCGCCCCGCGCACATAGCCGATATGCCGCCCATGCTGCTCGGTCAGCAACGCGACCACCGCACCGTTCTCCCCGTGAGGGCGAACACTCAAGACGATCCCCTGATCTTTCCAGATTTCCATGTCTGAATCTTATCAAATATGGCCTTGGCATAACAGGAATTGTTCTCCATTATGAACGGCAAGGTGTGAACAAAAACGGATTCAAATATCTTATTATGCTGCCACTCAAACCTTTTTACCTGATCCGCCACGGCCAGAGCCGGGCGAATGAGCGCCACATCACCGCTGGCGGGCTTTTTGACAGCCCTCTGACGGATCTCGGGCGGCAACAGGCCCAGCGCCTTTCGCCTTTCCTGAAGAAGGGGATGCTGCCTCCGCCTTCGCGGGTGTATCACAGCACCATGATCCGCGCGCGCGATACGGCTGATATTTTAAATCAAGGGCTGGCGCTCGAAATGGTGCCCGATTTCGACCTGCGCGAGCACGATATGGGCGTATGGGACGGGCTGCCGTGGGCGCAGGTGCTGCCGCAGCTAAAGGCAGGCGTCCCCCCACCCGGCGGCGAAACCACAGAAACCTTCGCTCACCGCATCAGGCATGCCTTGAAAAAAATATTGATTACATCCGATGTAGAAAACCCGCCCTTGATCGTAGCGCATGGCGGCTTATTCCACGCCATCGGCTTCTTATATGAATATGCGATGTCGGAGATTCAGAACTGCCACCTGCATTATTTCGAACCCGTGCCGGATCAGGCATTGTTTCCCTGGCATGTCTGGCAGTTCGATGTCGACGATCATCAACTGGTACGTACCCCCGCGCCTTTTAACATCAACCTGGCGCTCGCTTCCGAATAGGGCGCATCAAAAAAATCCCCGGCGCATATGCCGGGGATTTTTCGTGATTCTTTTCCGCTTACCAGGTTCTGAATTTACCCGTATCGACATGAACGAAATTGCTGCGCGGATAATACCCCACGCCCCCCGCCTTGAATCCGGTCGCGATATCGCGCAGACTGCGGGTCGAAAAGCCTGACATACGGAAATCGATGGCCTGACCGGACAAATGCATGGAATTGCGCGCTACGCCCGAACTGGCCTGACGCAGCATCGCGTTAGTCTTCGGAGAGCGGTATCCCGACAGGATTTCCAGAGGCTGGCTGCCGCGGCCGGTTTTACGGTGAACCATATAGATAATATCGATAACACGCGGATCAATCGGGAAGACTTCATTGGTGCGGAAGTCGCGCAGGACATAGTTGATCTCTTCAAAGGCATCAGGGAGGTATTTAGCCCCGACGCGGTAAGTGCCGGAAAAACGCTCGCCCGTATGGGTGTTTACAAAAGCGATATCGTAAGATCCGGATTTAGGCATCTTGACGGCGGCGGCTTCAGCCACGGACGGCATAAGAAGCGTGCCTGCAGCGGCCCAAAGGCCAGCTTTCATAACATCACGGCGGGAAATGCCCTGTTCGGCGGAGTCGGAATTTATGAGAAACATATCGAGGGGATACCTGTAGCTGTTGACGACGATAAATGTCTAGGCGCTGGTTGCTCGTTCGTTGATACGGATGAGGAGTATGAATAGAGATTTTGAGGACGTAAGTAAAGGAACTTACTCTTAAAGTGTAATAGATCGCCCTTGGCAGACGCAAGAGCGATCTGTTAAATCATTGATATAATTCTAGAATTTGTTAACTGTATTATCCACAGCCTCGGCAAGGCGCGTCCCGGACGATTCAGGAATATGGAAATCATCGGCCGATGCCAGCACCTTGATCAGGCGTTGATCCTGTTTGTACACATCCGGCCCATACACAAGACGCCCGTCCCGATCCAGCCACATGGTCTGATAGACAATGAAAACCGGGAACGGTTCGGCTGCGGAAACTTCCACCGTCGAGCCCTTCTCCAGCAGAGCTTCCATCTTCTCGTCGCTCCAGCCTTCATTACGGGACAGGACAAAACGCGCTATATCCTCCGGTTGCGACAAGCGAACGCAACCAGAGCTTAAGGTACGCTGGGTTTTCTCAAAATATTCAGGCGTATTGGTGTCGTGCAGGTAGATGTCAAAATCATTCGGCATCAGCACGCGGATGCGACCCAGGGCGTTATTCGCCCCCTGACGCTGAACCATGCTCAACTGGTTCATGTCACGACTGCTCATGCTTGACCAGTCGATCTCCGTCCCGTCGATCGTGCGGCGGTTTTTTCCGGTTCCCTGATAAATTTCAATCCCCTTTTGCGAAAGATACGTCGGATCTTCACGTAATTTAGGCAGAAAGTCCTTCATTTTGATGCCCATCGGCACCGTCCAGTTCGGATTGAAGCGGATTCCCTTGATCTCGGCGCGGAAAGCTTTGGTCTGGCGCTCCGGCTTGCCGACGATCACCGGCATTTCATAAGCAACCTTGCCCTGATCCACCGCCCAAAGAGTCTGCGAGGGAATATTGACCATGATGTAACGGTCGGGCTTTTCCTCATCCATCCAGCGCAACCGCTCCAGATTGGCAATCACCTGCTCCATCTGATCGCGGTGGCTGCGATTGAGCAAGGCCAGAGTCTTCGGCCCCACAACGCCGTCAGGATCCAGATTGTGCTCACGCTGAAACGCCATCACCGCAGCGGCAGTTTTATCGTCATACAGCTCCTCAGCACCGTAAACGCTGTTATACTCGACGCCTAAACGCTGACGCAGGGACTTGACCCCCTGGTGGCGGTCGCCAGGATAGAACGTGCGCCCGCCAAGCTTGATCGGGAGAATATCATCGAATTTTGCATTCTCGCGACTAAGGCGGATTAATTCCTCACGCAGCTTGCCGTAGAAATTATTCTGCGGAGCCAGCCCCTCAAGCGCCGCCTTCGGGTCAGCAGATGAAGCCACGCGCAGCAGCACATCGGCTACCGGCATCGGCTGGCGCCAGAATTTGGCGTGCTCGTTGGCAGCCGCCGCATTCACCCGTATCCCCGACATATCACGGCCATAGCGCGCTACTGCGTCCGTCATCAAAAGCTCTAGCCGGGTTTCATCAGTCCCGCCGCCTTGTATCATCGCCTCGATCTCGGTGACGTGATAATCTGCCGGGTTCAAGCCATGTGTCCATGAATCCTGCAGCAAGGAAAGCACCGCACGGGCCTTGTCGGCGTTGCCGCGAGACCCGGTCCACAGCGGTTTATGCTCTCTGGTTTGGTAAAAAGACTGGATGGCATCACGATCGGACAGTTTTTGCGACCCTACCGCTCCCAGCGCTATTGATTCGCCATAAGATGCCTGTTTGAGCAAACTGGGCGCAAAAAGCATATCCTTGCCCGGGACAGTAAATTGCCCTTGCGCCATCGCTGAGTAACCCGCTGCCGTGCACATAAGGCCGGCAGACACCGCCACCAGAAGAAATCCCCGGATCCTTCTGGCTGAACTGTTTGACTTGTTATTTTCTTGCCGTGACATGATATTAACCCCGCAAAGGATTTTGACAGTTATATTGTCGCGCCAAACGATTAAGAGTTGATTAGCAGAGGGTGAGCTCGTAATAATGATGCATTATCATTATAAATCTGATAGTTATTTTACTTTCTTCATATAAAAAATCAATGTGATAGCAATTAATCTCTCCTGTAAATTTCAAGAAACCATTAAAAAAATAATAAATATGGAAATTAAATACCCTCTGATGCGGCACCAGCATGTAAAAGGCCCGCCTGCTGGCGGGCCTCAGAGGCAGGACTTATAAATCTGAATCCTAATCCGGTATCCCAACCAAATCAGGCCGAGGCTTTCTCATCTTGCTCGAAAAGAATCTTGTTTAGCTCTTCACGGAATTTTGAAGCATCGGCAATAAAAGGCACGACCGTAACCCGGCTCCCCGTTCCCGTTATGACAACACTGGCGTACCCCAACAACTGCCCGATGATCGTGCGCGACAGCTCAACGCTTTCCAGCTTGGTATAGCGGAACTGGATCGTATCGAGGTTGATAATCCCGTGCCGGATGATCACACGCTTATCGGTCGCCGCCAGCAGCAGGAAATAGCGGGTCATATAGGCAATCCCCAGCATGATCACGCTGACCAGCATCAAAAACGCGCCGAGGGCAAAAGCCTTGATCATGACAATCAGGGCCAGAATGAAGACAGCGATGCCTTTCCAGTAGATTCCGGGGCTGATCGTTGCGACACGCAAAACTTTCTCATCCGGCATCAGAATAGACTGTAACGCTTCCATGCCGGTGGCCGTTGTGCGCTCCTTGGTGGACACATTCTCCGCTTCGGCGCCTGAAGCTTTAGGAAGCTGAGTTTTAACCTCTTTGGTCATGAGACCCTCGCTTTCTCGATCGCGCGGCGAAAGGCGATTGGATTTGAAATCGGCGGCAGGATGACTTCGCCCACCCCCATGCCGCGCACCATGATGCGGCCGTAGCCGAATATTCGCCCCAGAACGCTTTGCAGGACATTGACACCTTCGATACGGTCGATGCTCATTTCACCGACGTAACGCGCAACAAGGCCGCGTTTGAAAATCAGCCGGTTGTTAGTGATCGCAATTTCGGTCGTCGCTTTTGTCACCATCATCGAGGCAAAGCGCAATACGCCGAAAATAAAAACGAAAAACGCGCCGATGCGGATGCCGGGATGAAGCTCCTGCACCTTACCCATCCATGTCTGGGCCTCGAAGCCCTGCCAATAGTTTTGCTGAAAGTAAACCGAAGCCACGATGATCCCGATGCATCCCGCAATTCCCCAGAAGATCGCCAGTACAGCTCGCAACGTATACATCCAGTGGAAATGTCCGATATGGATGATTTCCTCATCAGGGCTCAAGGATTGCTGGACATACAGCATGAGGTTCTAATCTCCCAAAGAAATGCCCAAGGCACGGGCAGTATGCACCAGCGTACCATTGAGATCGACCTGTTGATAGGCCTTGATTGCATCTTCGATCGCAACGTCGATCACCTGCCTGTTAGACCATGCTACCATACGACCAAATTTACCTTCGTTAATAAGGTCGACAGCCTTGACCCCAAAGGCCGAGGCCAGCAGCCGGTCATTATAGGTCGGCTGACTGCCGCGCTGCACGTGCCCAAGAACGGTAACGCGGGTTTCCGACCCCGTCATTTCCGAAATTCTGGCGCTTAAATACTGCCCGATCCCGCCATAACGCTTCTCGCCGCCGTGATACTCCATCTCAAGCTTGCTGCCATCCTGCGTCTTGACCGCTTCCGAAACAACAATTAACGCGAAATTACGCCCGGAATTCTTCACTTCCTTGATCTTCGCCGCCACACTTTCCAGATTATAGGAAACTTCAGGGATCAAGATCACATCCGCCCCGCCCGCAATCCCGGCGGCCAGCGCAATATGCCCGGCATCACGGCCCATAACCTCGAGAATCATCACCCGGTCGTGGCTGGCGGCCGTCGGCTGCAGGCGATCCAGCGCCTCGGTCGCCACGGCAACAGCCGTATCGAACCCGGTCGAAGTTTCGGTCATGCCTATATCGTTATCGATAGTTTTGGGAATCCCGACCATTTTCAAGCCGCCTTGTGTAGCAAGGCGGTTGAGGATGGCAAAACTTCCGTCCCCACCGATGCCGATGATCCCTTCGACGTTCAGGGATCTGAACCCGTCGATAATCTTGCCGGACAAATCCTTGGTCGATCCGTCAGCCATGGGAAACGCAAACGGGTTGCCTTTATTGGTGGTACCCAGAATGGTGCCGCCCATGCGCATGACGTAGGAATCCATGTCGTTCGGCGTCAGGACGCGATACTGCGCCGGATCTTTGAGCAAGCCCGCCGTGCCGTTGATCAGGCCAATCGTTTCCCATCCCAGACGATGGGCACGATGCACCGCCGCGCGAATAGCCGCATTCAGACCCGCACAATCACCGCCACTTGTCAGTATGGCTATTCTTTTTTTAGACATAATATTTTCCTTGTCAGTAAGCACCCTCGAAACAACCTTCATTTCATACACAATTTATGCTTACCAAACAACGGATTATCTGCTACCCTTTTTCGGCATTTTTAATTTCGGTAATTCTGCCCAAGGTCAATCCCGATGGATGATGAAGACGAACTGCGTGAACGCCTCGCCGAGTTGCATACCGAGCACCGCGATCTTGATGACATCATTGATAAAATGATGGCGCACCAACCTGTTGACTTCATCCAGATTCAGCGCCTGAAGAAACGCAAACTGGCCTTGAAGGACATGATCCAGAAACTGGAAAGCCAGTTGCTGCCGGATATCATTGCATGACGACGGATCTTCCGCTGGTGGGTATCATCATGGGATCCCAGTCCGACTGGGAAACCATGAAAGCCGCCGCCGATATTCTGGCCGACTTTAAAGTCCCGCATGAAACGCAGATCGTCTCGGCCCACAGGACGCCAGAGCGCCTGCATGAATACGCCCGCGCCGCAAAAGATCGCGGCCTGAAAATCATCATTGCCGGCGCTGGAGGCGCTGCGCACCTGCCCGGCATGTGCGCCGGCATGACCCCCTTGCCCGTACTGGGCGTGCCTGTGGAAAGCAAAGCGCTCAAAGGGCTGGACAGCCTGCTCTCGATCGTGCAAATGCCCGCAGGCATTCCTGTCGGCACGCTGGCGATCGGCCAGGCCGGGGCCAAAAACGCAGCCTTGCTGGCGGTTTCCATCCTCTCCCTTCACGACGATGCTCTGGCAGCGCAACTGGATGACTTCAGGGCCCGCCAAACCGCCGGCGTCGCGCGCGCACCTTCATGAATCTTGAACGCAAGATCGTCGGCATTCTGGGCGGCGGGCAGCTCGGGCGCATGAGTGCGCTGGCCGCCGCGCGTCTTGGTATCAAGGTTTACATCTATTGCCCGGAAGAGGACAGCCCCGCCAGCCAAGTCGCCGCGCGCACCTTCATCGGCGCCTATGAAGACAAGAAAAAACTGAAGGAATTCGCAGACAGCGTTGATGTCATCAGTTACGAATTCGAGAATATCCCCGTTGAAACGGTGCGTTATCTGCAAAAGATAAAGCCGGTCTATCCGGACGACCGCCTGCTGGAAATCGCCCAGCACCGCCCGACCGAAAAGAAGTTTCTCAACGATATCGGCATCGCCACCGCCCGCTGGGGCGTGGCCTCAAAAGCCGCCGATATTGACGCCGTGATGAGCGAGATGAAGATCGCGCACGCTATCCTGAAGACTACGCGCATGGGCTACGACGGCAAAGGCCAGACGAAGTTCGTCCATGGCGACGACGCCAAGGAAGCGTGGAAGCGTCTGGGCGGCGGCGAGCTGATTATCGAGGAGCTGGTCGATTTCGTTTGTGAAATATCGGTAATCATCGCCCGCGACAAGCTGGGGCAAACGGCGATCTACGGCCCCATCCTCAACGAGCACCGCCATCATATTCTGGCCAAAAGCACCATCCCCGCCCCCATCCCGCAGGAAATAAGCGATAACGCCCGGGCCATGACGCGGCTGCTGGCGGACGCGGTTGACCTTGTGGGCGTGCTGGCATTGGAGATGTTCATCACACGAGACGGCCATCTGCTGGCCAACGAGATCGCCCCGCGCACCCATAACTCAGGCCACTGGACGATAGACGCCTGCGCCGTTTCACAGTTCGAGCAGCATATCCGCACCGTTGCCGGCATGCCAGTCGGCACCCCTGCGCGGCACTCCGATGCCATTATGTTTAATTTGATCGGCATGGATGCAAAAAAAACAAGCCGCTGGATTGAGATGAAAAACGCCTGCCTTCATCTTTATGGTAAAGACGAAATCAAGGAAGGCCGCAAGATGGGGCACGTAACCATATTATCCCCCCTAAAAAATCCCGCTTAAATTTAAGGTCGCAGCCCTTGGCATTCCTTTACCCCCGTCTTACGGAATGCTAATTTCTAACCTCCGTAACCAACCGATAGGAAAGCTTTGATTTCGATGAAGATAATGGCTCTTTGGACAATTCTGCTGGCAACCATATTGCTGATCGCCACACCTGCAGCCCACGCACAAGCCGATAAATTCCTGACCGAAGAATCCATCCGCGCGTACATGGAGGAAAGTCTGAAATCCTATATGCTGGATTATCCGGATTATGAAGCATTTCTGCGCCGTGTCTCCCACAAGAATTTTATCGCCACGATGGATCTGACAATCACGTTGCCAGGGCGAGATCCCGTTAAGAACAGCGTTACAATGAACTATGACGAGGTGATCAAAGCGGCACGGAACGGTTATGACAGCGTGCAGAATGCTGAACTCGAGCAAGTCATCACCGAAATCAAAATGACCCCGGATCAGCAAAAGGCGACCGTGGCCTATACCATGACCATCATCAATCAGTCGCTGGGGAGCGCGGAACAATCGACGCAATCAGTCATGGCGGATTCTGTAACCCGTTGCGTTGACGACCTCGTTTTTACACCCGGCACGGGGCCTCAGGTTATAAAATCGGCTTGCACCACGGAAGTGACGGCCAAACCCCAACAGGAACTCTAAACCATGACAACATCTCCCCTCCGGACTCTCAACGCAGGTGACGCGATGCCTTCAGAATACAGAATTGAAACAGACTCCTTCGGCGAAATTAAAGTGCCCGCCGACCGTTACTGGGGCGCGCAAACGCAGCGCTCGATCCAGAACTTCCGCATCGGCGAGGAGCGCATGCCCAAGCCGCTGGTGCGCGCGCTCGGCATCCAGAAAAAAGCCTCGGCGCTGGCCAACATGGATCTTGGCGCGTTGGATTGCCGCATCGGCCAAGCCATCGTGCAAGCCGCCGATGAAATCCTTGATGGCACGCTCGCCGATGAATTTCCGCTGGTCGTATGGCAGACGGGCTCTGGTACCCAAACCAACATGAACGCCAACGAAGTCATCTCGAACCGCGCCATCGAGATTCTGGGCGGCGAACGCGGCAGCAAGAAGCCTGTGCATCCGAACGATCACGTCAATATGGGGCAATCCTCGAACGACAGCTTCCCCACCGTGATGCACATCGCCGCCGCCGAGCAGCTTCACCACGAACTGATCCCGGCTCTGGAGCACCTGCATGCCGCTCTCGCGCAAAAATCCGCCGACTTTATGAGCATCGTCAAGATAGGCCGCACTCATTTACAAGACGCTACCCCGATCACGCTGGGGCAGGAATTTTCAGGCTACGCCAAACAGATCGAATTCGGCATCGCCCGCGTCAAGGCCGTCATGCCGCGCCTGATGCAACTGGCGCAAGGCGGCACGGCAGTGGGCACCGGGATCAACTGCAAGACCGGTTTTCCTGAAAAATTCGCTTCTCACGTCGCCACCATTACGGATCTGGCCTTCGTCAGCGCCGAAAATAAATTCGAAGCGCTGGCCAGCCATGACGCCATGGTTGAAACGTCAGGGGCGCTGAACGTGCTGGCGGCCTCGCTCATGAAAATCGCCAACGATGTGCGCTTGCTGGGTTCAGGCCCGCGCTGCGGCATCGGTGAAATCAGCCTGCCTGAAAACGAACCCGGATCATCCATCATGCCGGGCAAGGTCAACCCAACCCAGTCAGAAGCCCTGACGATGGCCTGTGCGCAGGTGATGGGCAATCACGTCACCGTCACCGTGGCGGGCAGCAACGGCCATTTCGAACTGAATGTGTTTAAACCCGTCATCATCTTCAACGTCCTGCAATCGATCCGCCTGCTGGCCGACGGCTGCAACAGCTTTACCGACAACTGTGTCGTCGGTATCGAGCCCAACCGCGACCGCATTGAAAAACTGCTCTACGAGAGCCTGATGCTGGTCACGGCGCTGAATCCGCATATCGGCTACGACAACGCCGCCAAAATCGCCAAGAAAGCCCATGCCGAGAACAGCACCCTCAAGCAGGCAGGTATCGCCCTTGGGTTGCTGACGGAGTCGCAATTCGACGAATGGGTCAAACCCGAAGATATGATCAAGACAAAGGATTAACCACTTCATGAAAAAGCGTTCGATTAAAATCGCCGGGCATTCAACCAGCATCAGCCTGGAAGAGCCTTTCTGGATTGTCTTGAAACAACTGGCCGACGAACAGGAAACATCCCTCAACGCGCTGGTCGAACAAGTCGACAAGGAACGCGATGAAATCAACCTTTCAAGCGCCTTGCGTCTTTACGTCCTTTCCGAACTGCAAAGGCGGCTGTTCGAGGTTACTGATCCGTCAGGGTTTGAATTAGATCTCCAATAGCATCCTCTGGCGATACCCCGGCCTCAGGTTCAGGGACTGGCTCAGGGACTGATTCGGGGAGCACAGGCGCCGCCTCCGGCACCGGAGCAGATGATTCAACAGGAGCTTCCACAGCAGGAGGAGATTCCACAGCAGGCGCCGCCTCCGGAACGGTTTCGACGGGCGCCGCCAGCGGCTCTGCCTGAATGGACGTTGTTGAAGATTCAGCCGGCACGGCATTACGGCCTTGCGGCGCGATGATCTCGGTCGCAGGTGCCGGAGCCGGTGAAACAGGCGCCGGAACTGGCGCAGACGCAGGAGTTGGCGCAGGAGTTGGCGCAGGAGCCGGTGCCGCCTGCGGCTTGGTTTTAGGCGAAAGTTGCTGCTGCAATATGTTCTGGAACAGATCGCCAGCGCTTTGCGGTTTGGCCGCTCCCGGCTCTGTCGGTTGCACTATACCCTTGTCTTTGAGCTTGTCGAAGACGGCATTTCCAATCGCTTTTTCGATCTGGCTGCCGATATAGCTGTCCATCGCGCTTTTGCCGATAGTCTTGCCCGGATTGTCCAGAGGGCCGCGGAAGCTTGTTTTCAGGGGAGGCGCGTCTTCCGGCTCCGCCAGGGAAATGACATTCTCAAGATCCATAGTCCACAGCGGCAGGCTGACCTTGCCCGTCGTGTTGACGGTAGCGGCAGCGCCGCTCAGCAACATCTTGTCAAAATTGATAACGCCTTCTGTAATCGTGAATGCGCCATCAAGCGTATCAAAGCTGGTCTGCCCTCCGGCCATCGAGCTATCGAGCAGCGCCACAATATTCTCTTTCAAACTGCTGGATGGCTGCACCAGCGTACGCGAGACACGCGCCAGGTCGAACCCGTCGAATACCAGGTTTTCGCCCGTGGCCGCCCCCTTGCCGCTTAACCCGAAGATCAGGGCCGAGGGGCTGATGCCCGCCGTTTCGACGGCCGACTCCAGATTGACTTTGCCGCGCGCCTTCACCAATGGCGCGCCGCTGAAGGAACTGACGAAGGATTCAAGCGACACGTCTGAAAGCTTCGTGGAAGCCGATATCACCAGCGGGTCGCGTTCGGATGCCGGTGCGCTCACAGCAGCATCAGCGACGATATTGCCGCCGTAAAGTCCCCCGGTCAAACGCGAAACGTCTAACAGACCGTTTGCCATCCTGGCCTCAAGAACCGCGCCATCGATCCGCCAATTCACCCATGTCAGGCTTTGCGCCGTCAGCTTGATGTCGGCGTCATACTTGCGCATCCATGCCACGTTCAAGGCATTGCGCGACCAGCGCGTATTCTCGCTTCCGCGCGCCTGCGCCCCTTTGGCTTTCTTCTCATAACCGACAATATCGCTTAAGGCCAAATCACCCGCCGCAAGTTCCGCCGTCAGCTTGGGCCGCACTGCGCCGGTATCGAACGTTACAAGGCCCGTCAGGGTGGAGGGGCCGATCGAAGCCTGTAAATCCTTGAAGGTATAGACGCTGCCCTGACGGTTCATGCTGGCATAAATATCCAGCCCCTTGCTTATTCCGACACTGCTTTTAAAGGCAGGATTGAAAATCCGCGCGACCTCGACATAACTCGGGTGCTTGACCCGCAGCGTAAGGTCGCTGACCTTGGGCGTGGTCATCAGATTGTCAAGCACGCCGGACGCCCCTACCGTACCCTTGAGCGCCTTGATATTCGCGACAAAAGAAAGGTTGTCGGCCTGCCCCTTGAACTCAACAAGAGCTTCAGACGGGCCGACTCCGGAAGGAAGCTTTTTTGTGTCGATCTTGAAAGATTCAAGGGTCTTGCGCGTATCCGGCGTCTTGCCCTGAACGGTCAGATCGACATCCTTGAGCGCCGATACATCGCCCACCGTCCCTGCCACGACCAGCCGGTTGCCGCCTGTGGCTTCAAGTCCTGCGGTATCGATCGTCAGTGTCTGCCCTGACAGTCGCCCCTTGAAGGCCACTTTGTCGTAGGTCTGCGTTTGCAACACCAAAGAGCCAAACGACAAATCGGCATCAAGGTCGAACGGCAAGGACAGCTTTTTCGACAGAGCCGCGATGTCGAGCTTCATTCCCGGCGCCGCCGGGGCCGGAACCGTCGCCTCCTTGACCTGCGGCTGCAAGCGCTTGAGCCAAACATCGGCATCCATCGTTTCCGCCTTGGCGCCCACACTCACAAGGTCGCGTCCGCCTTGCCTGCCCTTGGCATATCCCAGATCCAGAGTTAAATCCGTATCCAGTAAATTGAGCCTGACCCCGCTAAGCTTCAACGAATCCACCTTTACAGCGGCTTTGTATGCCGCCGTGGCGGGAGTCGTCAGGAGAGCGCCCAAAACTTTCAGCTTGTCAGCAGGAACAAACGGCTTTATCAGCGCCTGCGGCACGCTGGACTGCATTGTGCCTTCCACAGTCAGATCAAGGTCAGACCAGATCATGCCCCCCTTATCGGTGCGTGACACCGACCCCGCCGTTAGCGCATAACGGTTATCTATTTTTCCCTGCCCCGGCGTTACGGCCTTAAGCACACCCTTGACATCCTTGGCGCCCAAGGCAGCCCTGAAACTTACATCGCTGAACGCAGCGCCTTTGAATTCGACCGCAGCAGCCGTAACATCAATATCGGCCCTCATATCCATGGGTACACCCAGTGCCGCAGGGATAAAGTCTGCCGCTTTCTTGCCGGCAGCAGCCGGCAGCAGCGCCTCAAGCGTGAATGATTTCACCGACTTTAAAACCACAGTCGCCTCAAGGGGTTTGCCGCCATCCTTCTTCAGATTACGCAACGACAGATTGCCGCTGGCCTCGGCCCCGGCATAGTTTACCGCCATGTTTTTGTAATCGATGCCTTGCTGGCTAAAGGTCAGCAGCCCCGTGGCGCTGACAGCCTTGGCCAGCGCGGGGGGGATCGTGCCTGTCACAACGTTCAACGCCTCCGCCAGACTGGAAGATTGAAGGCTCGCTTCACCCTGCAATTCAAATGACGGCTTCAAGACGACGACACCGGAATAAAGAAGAGACGTAGCGCCATCGGCAAGATGGATATCGGCCTGCACAGGGAATGCCGCCGTTGAATCGCCGATTTTACCGGATTTACCCGAAATTTTGACGGGCTGGCCCCTGTAGTTGATCTGTCCGGCCACCTTGTACGGCCCTCTCAGGCTTTCCCCTTGCACGGTCAGGTCAACTTTCTCCATCGAAATCGTCGAACCCTTTCGCGCATCGCTGTAGGAGAATGTTCCCTCGCGGATACGCACTTCGCTCAGGGAGATCGCCTCGCCCAGCGAACCACCCTTCTCTTTCTTCGACTCTCCGTTTGCGGATTTCCCAACCGCCAGCTTTTCCTGAAGCACGGGCGTTACCCACACTGGCGCACCGTCAGCAGCAACGCCCAGATTAAACACAGGCTTGATCAGTTCAACACTTCTAACGACGATCTGTTTTTGCAACAGCGGCGTCAATTCCACATTCACCGCCGCCATATCCAGAGCAAGCAAAGTCTTTCCACCCTGCTCTTGCGGCATGCGAATGCTCAGATTTTCAATCTTGACCTGCGGCATGGGCAACAGCGCCATATCGATCTGGCCGTCTATGTCATAGTCGTGTCCCGTTGCATCCTGCAGACGGGAGATAATTTCAGGCTTGTATTGATTCCAGTCAATCAGGCCCGGCCCCAGCAGCAACCCTGCCACCGCAACGACAATGAAAACAAAAAATATGGAAATTATCTTTTTCACAAGATACCTCGCCGACTAACAACTGGAAAGCTCTATTTATATAGGTCAGTAAGGCAAAACTATGAAGGCGTTATATATTTATATTCAGACGATCTTTCTTCTGGCGACGAAAGAGAAATTTTTTCTTAGTCCCAGGATCGGCTTTTCAATGAAATGCCAGGAAAAGGCCGCGAAAGCGGAGACTGCAACCGCGCTTAAAACAAGATGAACAGCCACAGTTATTTGCGGCCAGATATGTATCAGAGTCTGCTGTATGGGATAGGCATATAGATAAATGCCGTATGAATAATCTCCCCTTGAATAAAAAGGCAGTTTCGGCAACCGGCATAATCCAAGATAGATAACGACATAGGCAAACAAAGGGTTAATAATGATATTAACCCCTGGAGCGTTCATATATTCGCTGTCTACCGCCAACCCCATAACAGTCAATATAACAAGCGCTGCGCCAAACAGGCTTCGGCTATGAGGTATACGATAACGGGCCGCATATATCGCCACCCCTGTTAAGAAACAGGGAATTAATCCCACGCCGGAAAAATTCAGAAACATGAATAAAAAATAGGAAGAGACCCCTGTATCGCCAGGATCATAAAACGACAACATATACACAAGCCAAATGAAAGGGTATGCCGTGGCTAGGGCAAAAAGCCATCCCGCCTTGTTTACTGCTTTCGTAAGAATGACAATCGTCATGAGGTAATAGCATGCAAATTCAGCGGGAACGGTCCAAAGGGATCCATTGACGGTATCGAAAGGATTATTTTTGAATACGCCCGGCAGGAAATACTGTATAAGCCCGGCTATATTGAAGAAGTAAGTATATGTTTGTGGATCCGTAAAATAATCCCGCAGAGGAAGAGATGTTAAAATCGCCCCCAGAACAAGGGCGGAAAGAGTAACCTCAACCGCCAACGCGGGAAAAATTCTCAAACTCCTGTTGATCAGGAAATTTCTGCATGAGAGCCTCTGGGCGCTCCCCGCGATCAAAAACCCACTCAAAGCGAAAAACATGGGCAATGTGGAATTGTGCAGCAGCAACAGCCCCGGAATCTCGACATAGTCGCTCAGCATCTTTTGGCCGACGACAAGCATCCAGCTATGCCACGCCAGAACGGACATGGCCAAATAGACGCGGCAGAAATCAAAGCCGGGCCCATAACCGTTAAAAGAATCCAGTTTGCTGCCGATCGTCGGCATCTGACGGTACGCTTTGATGCCTCTATCAAAATCAATAAAAAACAAAATTTTTCTTAACATTTTGATAATCCATAGTGGCTACGAAAATCGGCGATGGCCTTTAAAAAAGCATTCATCGGTTCTTCAAGCGCGATCTCCAGACTCTTCTTCTGCGCAGCGGGCAAGGAGGTATGCAATTCCTGATAAAGGGAACGCACCAGCCTGTCCATATCGTCAAGATCACCACCTTGCCGCAGCAAAGCTTTATTCGACTGGGCGATGCGCTTCATCAGCATAGGCAACAAGGCACGAATGGTCGGGTCGCTTTTCTGAATTTTTTCCTGCAGCACGTCCCGGGTAATCACGATCAGGTTGCAATCGGTCAGAGCTTGAACCGTGGCCGAGCGCGGGCCATCAACTACCAACGCCATCTCACCGATAATCTGCCCTGGCCCCATGCGCGCCAGCTCGACGCGCTTGCCGCCGGACTCGGTAAACACGACAACCTCGCCAGATTGGATCAGGAAGGCCGAAACACCCATCTCCCCCTGAGAGATAATAACTTCCCCTCGGGGCAGGGCGCGTCGCTCAAGAATGCCCGCTTCTGCCATGAACGTCCTTAGGCCATGTACTGGCCGCCATTGGCGGAAAGCGTCGAACCCGTGATGAAGCTGGCTTTATCCGAAGCCAGAAAAACAACCGCCTCGGCAACTTCTTCCGGCGTCCCCAAACGCCCGACGGGGATCTGCTTAACGATTGCCTCAAGGATTTCCGGTTTCATCTTGCCCGTCATTTCCGTGCGGATATAGCCCGGGCAGATGGCGTTCACAGTAATGCCCTTGGCCGCGCTTTCCATCGCCAGCGCCTTGGTCAGGCCCAGCATCCCTGCCTTGGCGGCGGAGTAATTGGTTTGCCCGAACTGCCCTTTCTGGCCATTAACGGAACTGATATTGATGATGCGCCCGTAACCGCGCTCGCGCATGCCGTTGATCACGCTGCGGCACATATTGAAGCAGGAATCGAGATTGGTGCTGATGACATCGGCCCACGCTTCCGGACTCATCTTGTGCATCATGCCGTCATTGGTTTTCCCGGCATTGTTGACCAGCACGGAAATAGGCCCGAGATCCTTTTCCACCTGCGCGCAGGCGTCAGCACAGGCCTGATACCCCGTCACATCCACCTTGTAAATGCTGGCGCCCGTCGCCTTGGCGCAAGTCTGCGCTGCCTCTTCATTGCCGTGATAAAAGGCCGCCACTTTATAACCCTCGCGGGCCAGCGCCGCCGTAATATCAGCGCCAATCCCGCGCGTCCCACCGGTCACGACCGCTACTTTTGTCATTTTAAGTATCCCTTCTCAGTTTAAAAATCAGGCAACCGATTTCAAATCCAGCGTCTTGTCGCGCTCGACGCACATGGCAATCCCCATGCCGCCGCCGATGCACAACGTCGCCAGACCCCTGGTCGCATTACGGCGCGCCATCTCATGCAGCAGCGTCACCAGAACGCGCGCGCCAGACGCGCCGATCGGGTGGCCCAGCGCAATCGCGCCGCCATTGACGTTCACCTTGGATTCATCCAGCCCCAGCTCTTTGAGCACACAGCACGCTTGCGCCGCGAAGGCTTCGTTGGATTCGATCAGGTCGAGATCCTTAACGCTCCACCCCGCTTTCTCAAGCGCCTTGCGCGAGGCCGGTACCGGCCCCGTACCCATCACGGTCGGATCGACGCCCGCCGTCGCCCAGGAGCGAATGGTTCCCAGAACCTTAAGTCCGCGTTTTTTCGCTTCGCTCGCGCGCATCAGCACCACGGCAGCGGCGCCGTCATTAAGGCCCGAGGCATTCCCCGCGGTCACCGTCCCATCAGGCTTGAACGCCGGACGCAATTTACCAAGGCTTTCCGCCGTCACGCCCGCGCGCGGGAATTCGTCCTTATCGATGACGATCTCTTCCTTCCTGGTCTTGATCGTAAACGGCGCAATCTCAGCCCGGAACTTGCCTTCCCCGATCGCCTTCTCCGCCTTTTGCTGCGATTTGGCGGCAAAGCTGTCTTGATCCTGACGGGTGATCTGGTACTTCTCGGCAATGTTCTCAGCCGTAATGCCCATATGGTAATCGTTGAAGGCGTCCCACAAGCCATCCTTGATCATGGTGTCGGTGAAATCGGCGCTGCCCATCTTTGTGCCGTTGCGGAGGTGCAGGCAATGCGGTGAAAGACTCATGTTCTCCTGTCCGCCCGCAACGACGATGCGCGCATCTTCGTTGGCGATCGCCTGCAGCCCCAGCGCCACGGCGCGCAGGCCCGAACCGCACACCTGATTGACGGTCAGAGCCGTGCGATCATGCGGCACACCGGCCAGCATCGCCGCCTGACGGGCCGGGTTTTGCCCCTGCCCGGCGGTCAGAACCTGCCCCATCAGCACTTCATCCACATCACCGATCTGAATACCTGCATCGCCGACAACGCTTTTAATGATGTGCGCCCCCAGTTCATGGGCCTGAACATTCGCCAGGCCGCCGTTAAAAGCGCCGATCGCCGTCCGTTTGGCCGCGACAATGACAATAGGATCTTCCGACATGAGAAACACTCCGTTTGGCGGGGAGAAAATGACAGGCTCATTATTGCCAGATCACAGGGGATTGCAAGCCTCACGGCCCGTTCGCCCCCAAATTTTGCTGCTATGCAACAATCCAGTCGTATAACGGTTGCCAGACTTCCTGCAGCGCGCGACGGCTCGACATCATGCCGATATGTCCGCACTCTGACTGCAACAGACGCGCTCCGGGTATCAATCGCGCCAGAGCATGCGACGACTCTTCAGGCACCAGTCTGTCAGTGACCGAGGTCGCCACCAGAACCGGGTTTTGCGTTGTGGCAGGATCAACCGTCTGCCCGGCGACCTGCCAGCCGCCGCGCGCGGGCTGGTTCTGACCATACCATTCGACGACACAGGTGCGCGCCAGCGCCGCCGGAAGGTCTACCCCGTCATTCAGCCAATCCTCCAGAGCCACGAACAGACGCGCCTGTTCGCTGCCCTGATCGAGACTGGCAAAATCGGCAAACTTATGGATATTTCTTTCAGCATTCACCGCCGCAAAGACCGACTGCACCCAATGGCTGGGCAAGGCGCGTCCAGACTCGGTCATTTGCAGGGCCGAAGCCGTCCCCATCATCACCTGCTGCTGGAGCTGGCGGTTCCCGGCATGAAAATCCCACGGGCTGGCAAGGTAGACCACCTTGCTAAGGCCAGGAGGCTTCAACTGCACAGCGCCAGCCAGCAAAGTTCCCCCCATACAGTAGCCAAGAGCATCAAACGATCCGCATTTTTCTTTTAAATATAAAAGTGTTGGCAGAAGTTTTTGTTGTAACACATCATCAAGACTTTGCTGGCCGGGATCCCGCACCGGCTCTCCCCAATCCAGAATATAAACGTCGATCCCCTGTGCGGCCAGCCAGCGGGCAAAGGAGCGCTGTGGCAGTAAATCCAGTATGGCCGAACGGTTGATCATCGAAGGCACAAGAAGCAGATGCCGGCGTCCTTGTGCCGGGATATGCCGTAACGTCGCCTCTCCTGATTGCCATAAAATCAGACGCTCCGGCTCTCTACGCCTGAACGGGTGCGCCTGATAAAGCTTCAACCCGTGGATCATCGCCCTCTGCTCGCTTTCGGATCGAGCCAGCAAACCCGCCATATTGACAAAAACCGGCAGCGGCCGCGGCCCGCGCCGCAGCATATTCAGTTCCTGTTCGACAAGGCGGGATGAAGACATAACCGGACTATAGGGTATAAGCTTTGCTCAAGCCATAGAATCTCTTTGCCTGACAGTAAATTTGTGCATAATGACAACGACTTCCACTGCTTTGTTATAATGATTTACCAGAAACAGGTATGGCCATGACGACTGCAAAACCGAAATCAGACAAACCCACTGTGATCAAAAAATACGCTAACCGCCGCCTGTATGATACTGGCCGCAGCAGCTATGTCACGCTGGATGACCTGTGCACCATGGTGAAAGAGAACCGTGACTTCGTTGTTTACGACGCTAAATCGGGCGAAGACCTCACCCGTTCGGTGCTGACGCAGATCATCGTCGACCAGGAATCCAAAGGCCACAACATGCTGCCGACAAACTTCCTGCGCCAGTTTATAGGGTTCTACGGCGACAGCCTGCAAAATCTGGTGCCGAATTATCTTGAGCAAAGCTTCGAAGCCTTCACCAGAAACCAGGAGCAGTTCCGCGAGCAGATCGGCAAGTCCATGGGGGGGATCAATAACCCGATGGGCCAGATGATCAACCCCGCTTCAGCCATGTCCGCCATGGAAGACCTGACCCGCAAGAACATGGAAATGTTCGAAACCGCGATGAAAGCCTGGACACCGTTCATGGGGCAAGCCATGGCCAAAACCGCCGAAGAACGCATGGAAATGCTGAAGAAAAATATCGCAACCATGCAGAATGAGTTGAACAAGCTTATGACCGGCAACCGCGCGTAACAAGCCGGATCAAGACGCCGTTACCAAAGACGCCATATCGGCATTCAGATCCTCATCGAAATCGCTTTCAGTGTGGTGGTCGGACTTGCCTTTCAGGATGCGTCGATGTGAATGATCCTTGGGCAGCCAGACTCGCTCAACCTGCGGGAACCCGTAAATATAGCCTTGAATATAGTCGATCCCGTCATTGGCCAGAAGATCGGCCTCGCCCATGGTTTCGGCGCCTTCGCCCACGGTTTCGACATCAACCCCGTCAGCAAGGGATTGCAGCGTTTTCACAAACAGGCGGTTGGTGTCTTCACCGATGCCGCGCACATAGGATTTATCGATTTTGACGATATCAAGATCCAGATCTTTAAGCTGCGAGAAAGCCGTATAACCCGCACCGAAATCGTCCAGCGCCACCCGGCATCCAAGATCGCGCAAAGTATTCACCACCATCGTAACGCTGCGCGGATTATCAATCACAGCGCTTTCGGTCACTTCGATAATCAGCCTTTTGGCAATGCTGGGGCTGTCGCGCAGCGCCAGCACAAGGCCGCGCAGCCATGCCCGGTTCAACAACGTTGCCGGAGAGACGTTGACCGAAAGGCTAAGACCGGGGAACAGGGCCAGTTCATGGATCGCCGTGCGCAAGGCAAACTGATCGACAAGACGGCTTAAACCCAGTTTTTCAATCGCAGGATAGAACTGCCCCGCCGACTGGATTTTACCCTTCTCATCGATCAGGCGGATCAGGCATTCATGGAAAGAGACTTCCCGGCTATCGGCGCTGATGATCGGCTGGAAAGCGAGTTTGACCCGATTGTCCCGAAGCGCATTGAGGAACTGGTCGCCATGGGAAATCAGCAAGCGGTTATTTTCCGCCCTGTCGGAAGCCTCGCAATAAGACACAAAGCAACCTCTTCCTTGCTCCTTGGCGCTGCGCATGGCCATCTCGGCCTTGACGACAAATCCGGCCGGATCTGATTTTTGCGTCGGGTCGAGTTGAATACCGCCAACAGACAAGCTTACACCGGCAGGGCCGCTGCTGGTTAGCAACGGACGCTCTTGAAAGTTGCCGAGAATGTACTTCGCCACGGCGGCCATTTCATTATGCGGCGCCACCGGAAAGAACAGGCAGAACACATCACCGTCGAGACGCTGCACCAAGGCATTCGGCCCCACGATCTGGGCCAGGCGCTGCGACACCTTTTCCAGCAATTCATCGGTATAACGCGGGCCGTACGCCTCGTTGAACATCGAAATGCGATCGATGCCCGCCGCCAGCAAATAGCCAAGAGAGTTATTCCCTTCCCCTTCACTCATGTGGCGGGATTGCCACTCATCCAGTTTCTGAATCATATGACGGCGCCCAAAATTCATGCTGGCTCTTTCCGGCGCTGCCACGCTGGCCGCCGCCGGCCTTGCTATCTGCGGTGCGGCCTTGTCAGCGACATCGGCGCAGCGGATAAAACCGCGGATCGACCTTGCGCCGCTTTCATCTTCAAAAAGCTGCGCCGTCTCTTCGATTCCTATCTGCGAACCGTCGGCGCGGCGGAATTTATAACAAACCCTCATCCCCGGCAAATGATCGCCGACAGGGTTCTTTTCCTTCATATCGTGCAGCGCCGCCAAACGTTCCGGCAAAAACTGCGGATTGATGCGATGGGAGAAATCCTGCCCCGAGACTGGCGCATCGTGACTGCCGCTGCCGAAAAATGACGATGTATCGCCCGCCCACTCCATGCGATCATCGGCCAGATGCCAGACATAAGCCGTCAGACCATTATTGGCGAGGGTAGAAGAAAGATGCTTGAACCAGATATCCGTCATTCGGCAGTACTCAATTCAGTGTCGGGCACAACGCCCATTATGATCCTTAATACATAGTAAACGGGGAATGATTACCAACTCCTTTACAATTTAAATAAAATTTTAGATAAATTTTCGATTTCTCCAGCCCCGCAAGCCTCAAAAGCGAAATCAGACCCTTTGCGGGCCTGATTTCATTGTCATTTCAAAAATTCTCAGCGGGTAATCCTGTTGGAGGCCAAACTGCTGATCACACGGTCGCGCGCATCCATCGCCATGTCCATGGTATCCATGCCAGCTTCATGCGCCACGGTCGTAAACAAGCCATCCTGCCCGTAAAACACCAGCGCAGCGGTTGCGCCCGTTCCCTCCGGGCTGATACAGGCAATCTCATAAGAGGCAACCTGTATCCCCGCCATTTCCCCCGTTGGAACCGGTGAAGCTGCAAAATCCCCGCTGCAACGGGTTTTTGTCTTCTCAATATATTGGTTGACCATCGTCTGGAACTGCTCCGGGTTTTCCATGGTTTTTTGCTCGGCGCTGCCGAACAGACCGCTCGCATCCCAGCTATAGGCGACCTGCGTGGGGCCCGAAGCGTTCTCAACCTTGGTCACATCGCCGCTCAGCGACAACCCGGCCTGGCGCAGCAGTCCCGACAGCGCTTCCGCTGTCACAAGATTGATGCCGGGCACCACCTTTTGCGCTACAGGCATCACCTGCGCCACGACGGGTGCGACGACATCCTCGGTCGAAACAAAACTATCCGCCGGCACAGCCGATTTCGGCGCCAGGGCTATCGGCTGGCTTACAGCCACTTCGTCGCGGGCCGACACATAACCGGCATGCCGCCCGGTTTCAACGGACGCGACACTTACAGACTCAATCGCGCCAGGAGGCTCCGTCGCCTGCAACCCGGATGCCGGCTCGATCGCCGCCGCCAGCTTTTGCTCCAACGCCACTTTTTCAGCCTCCACCCGCGAAAGGCGGTTTGCGACCTCGTCTTTTTCTGCAATCGCCCGGGCGATTTCAGCTCCCATCTGGTTCGTCACGGCGCTCTTTTCCATTTCGATCTGAGACTGCAGCGCCGCTACCTTCTGTTCCAGCGACTGCTTCTCGGCAGTAACGCGAGCGACCTCGACGCTCATCTGGTTCGTCGCGGCGCTCTTTTCCATTTCGATTTGAGACTGCAAAGCGGCTACTTTTTGCTCAAGAGCCTGCTTGTCTGCCATCGCGCGGGCAATTTCATCGTTGCTTTGGTTGACAGCCGCCGCCTTCTCCATCTCGATCTGCCCCTGCAAGGCGGCAACCTGCTCCTCGTAAGAACCGATTTTCTGTTCATAAGCGCTGATGCGCTCGCTGACCTCTGCATCCTTGCCGGACAGTTCGGCCTTTGCCGTGGTTAGATCGCTTTCCAGCGCCATCAGCTTGCTGATCTGTTCTTGCGTGGCAATCTCGGGGTCGAACAGCATATATTCGATCTCTTTCTTCTCTGCCGCGCATTTAGCACGCGACTGTTCCAACTGCGTGCCCAGTCGGCGGATTTCGCGCTCGGCCTCGTTGTAACGGCGCGTGGCTTGTTCCAGATTCCAGTCGGAACCGGCCATCCCCATCAACGCATCTTCTTTTCCTGCGCTGATTTTCTCGATTTGCGCGCGCAAGTTATCGCGCTCTCCCTCTACCGAACGAAGCTGCTGTTCAACCGAGCGCAACTGAGAGATTGAAACCGTCCCCGCAGCGGGCGGCAAAGACTCCGCCGTCTGCCGGGCGGCGGTCAGGTCAGATTGCAATTCCGAATTCTGCGTCATCAACTCATCCACGCGCGATTGCAGCCGCGCGATCGTGCCCGTATCCGCAGCGGCAACCGCCTGATCATCGGCCTTGGGCATATTCGCCAGCTTCGTCTCCAATTCAATCATCGCTGTTTTCTGAGCGGCGATATCGGCTTTCAGACGCTCATTCTCTTCCTTGAGCAAGGTCAGGTCAGCCGACGGCGCCGCATTGTCGCCATTGGCAGCGCAAGACGGCACCGCCGGTTTTGCTTCAGCCATGCTGCGCGCATCCGCCAACTGATACTTGAGATCGCCATTTTCCTTCTCCAGCAGCTTCAGCTTCTCCATCACTTCGGAAACCTGGCTGCTGCCAGCGCTTTCCTGCATCAGGCGATCTTCATATTCGCGGCGCTCGCGCTCCAGAGCGCTCTTCAGGCGCATATTCTCTTCTTTCAGCGCTTCCATCTCGCTGAGTTGAGCGTCATGGATGGCGGGTGCGGCCGCTTGCGCCGCGGGCGCGTTTGTCGCAGGAGCCATCAATACAGCCTCTGCCGCGGGCTTGCCGGCGGCAGGTTCGACGATGCTGGTGATGCAGCCGCCCAGATCCTGGTGACCCTTGGCCATATCCGGCATGTTGAATTCAAATTGCAGACCAGCGACATCGACATCCAGCGCACCCGACCGGGACAGCGCGTTGTGGAACGCCGCATCCTGCCCCATGCGAATGACCATGGCCTTGTCAGAGACGGGAATGACATCGAACGCGCGCTTTTCATTGCCGCCCGCGGACAGCGTCACATAATAGCTTTGCCCTTTTGCCAGCGTATTCGGTTGAAAATCCATCGCCAGTGACGTTTCGTCCTTGGCATTTCGCGCAAATGTCAGGATCACATTGTCGCTAAAACGGCGCGCCATCGTGCAATAAGGTTCCTTGCCCGGCCCCTTCGCCGCCACACGTGTAACCGCCCATTCCCCTTGCGGATTGTAAGTGACTTTCGGCGCTGTCTGCGCCCACGACACCGTCGACAGCATCGTTAGGCCGCCAAAAACAACGCCTGAAAGAAGAAGGGTACGAATATGCATCGTTGTGCTCCGGAACTGAATTTTTTGATCCCTGTTTTGCCTGGTGATTGACAGGCCCCCAAACGCGAATCCGGGCGCTAAACCCGTGACGTGAAAAGAATACATGTCTTCTTCTGGAAAGCAAAGACAGAACTGGCTCTGGCGCGGCCTTATCCCGCGCCATGCACCCCTCTAAAATTTACATTATGGCAATTATTGTGGGGAAAGAATCGGTTCGTAAGCACCGTCAACCGGCATTTGCGCTGCCGGAACAGAGGTTTCAATCAGAAGCACTTTCTGCCGCGTGGAGGGGTCGACAAAGATTTTGCCCACGGGGCGCGGCCGGTCGGCCGGGAACTGTTCCAGTACTTTTTGCACCACATCTTCGAACGTACCCTGCATCGACAGGGATTCCGGCACACTGTAGGACTGACCCGCCTGCCAGATCAACCTCATATTCACGCTCTGCGCCCAGACACCAAGGACTCCTTCCAGACCGCCGCCTTTCATCACGCGCCACTGCATCCGCGGACTGGCGGGCGCAGTGGCAACGGCGGCCCCTTTTTGCCCTGCCTTGGGCACTAGAATATCGCGCGGCTGCACGTCTTGCACGGGCTGAACATCTTTCTTGCGCGCTCCTTCGTCGGAGGCGGGCAGAGCTTCCTGCGTTACGGCAACAGGCGCGGCTGGACTCTCCTCGTCTGTTATCATGTCCTTAAGGGCATCCACTTCGCCGCTACCCAAGGTATGCAACCCCGGTGCAGGCGGTTGTTTTCCATCTTCTTCAACCGCGGCTTCGCGGATACTCTCTGTGGGCGGCTGGAAACACTGCTCCAGCCGCTTCAAACCCTGCGGCACCCCCAACAGCGAAAACTGCATCCTGGCATCGCCCAAAGTGACGTAAAGCGCATCCGACTCCGACAAACCTTTATAAAAATCAGGCTGCTGCGATAAACCTACGACCAGCGTATCTTCACTGAAAGCCTGTGCCGGAGCTTCAAAACCGTCGTCTTCGCTGAAAGACAGCTTCATTAAATAGCTCTCTCCCGGAGTGAAGCCCTTCTCACGCACGTTGAGCGCCATCGCCATGATCTGCCGGCCGCCGCCGGAAATACGCATCTCGTAATTATTGCTGAAGCTGGTAACCATCAGGCACGGAACCCCCGCCGCCTCGACATCCGATCCCTCGGCCAACGTGGTCGGCCCCACCAGCCACGCATTCGAAGGCATAAGCATATGTGTCACATCCTGCGCCTGCGCCGAAGGCTGCATGCCGCACAATGCGCACACCCCCATCAAAGCCCTGATTGCTGTTTTCATGTCAAACCTACCCGTTCCCGAGGCGTTTTTCTTCCGCCTTCTCGACCCCGTGCGCCAGATAGGCTTCGAGGAAACCGTCTATATCGCCGTCAAGCACGCGAAACGCGTCGGTATTTTCAAAGGCTGTCCGCGCGTCCTTGACCATCTGGTAAGGCTGCAACACGTAAGAGCGTATCTGATGCCCCCAGCCAATATCGGTCTTTTCGCCATGGGCAGCGGCCTTCTCGGCCTCGCGCTTCTGCACTTCCATTTCATAAAGGCGGGCTTTGAGCATCGCCATGGCGGTGGCGCGGTTCTGGTGCTGCGAACGCTCGTTCTGACAGGCCACGATAACGCCTGAAGGGATGTGCGTCAGACGCACCGCCGAGTCCGTCGTGTTGACGTGCTGGCCGCCTGCGCCGCTGGAACGATAGGTGTCGAGCTTTATATCCTTGTCCAGCACTTCGATCTCTATCGTATCGTCGATCACAGGCGAAACGGAAACAGAAGCGAAACTGGTATGGCGGCGCGCATTGGAATCATAAGGCGAAATGCGCACCAGGCGATGCACGCCGTTTTCGGCCTTCAGCCAGCCATAGGCCTTGTCGCCCTCAATCTTGATGGTCGCGGATTTGATCCCGGCTTCTTCGCCGTCGCTGCGGTCGAGAACGGAAATCTTATAGCCCTTCTTCTCGGCCCAGCGCACATACATGCGCAACAACATCTCGCCCCAATCCTGCGCCTCGGTGCCGCCGGATCCGGCATGAACCTCAAGGAAAGCGCTGCAATTGTCGGCCTCGCCCGAAAGGAGGCTTTCGAGCTGCAGTTTTTCAACGCGGTGCTTGAGCTCGTTCAGCGAGGCGGCAGCCTCGGCTATGATCGCCTCGTCGCCTTCAGCCTCGCCCATTTCGATCAATTCGGCATTGTCGCGCGCGCCGTTTTCAATCTCGCGCACCGCCCCGATCATTTGTTCAAGGCGTGTGCGTTCGCGCATCAGCGCCTGCGCCTTTTCCTGATCCGACCAGATACCGGGATCTTCACAAAGGGAACTGACTTCCTCGAAACGGCTTAAGGCGACATCCCAGTCAAAGATGCCTCCTCAGCAGCGCCAGCGCCGATTGAATATCGTCTACCACTGCCTGGATTTCTGCGCGCATCTTGTTGCCTGAACGTCCCCGATATTAAGCAGCCACAGCCGTCTCGGCCATTGCCTTTTCGCGGCGGATTTTGGCATATTCGATGAAAATGTCCAGCATCGCCGCAACCATATCCTTGCGTGTTTCCTCGTCCGCCGCGCCGGTGACCAGATTGTTTTCACGCGCCGGGGTAACATCCGACCAATGACCCGCCGCCTGAAGAACGACATCTTTCATATCCACAGGCCCGGCCACGGTGCGGCCGCGCACATTATCGGTCGTCAGCAGGATATGCAACGCATCGCCATAAGCGACAACCGGCTTCTCTGCAGCCATGAAACCGTTGATGAAACGCTTGGTGTGAGCCGTCAATTTCAATTTATCGAGGCTGCGTTGACCGCCGGGAACAACCAGCATGTCGTAATCGGCACTCAAAGCCGTGCTCAGGGCCGCATCGACCGCGTAATGATGACCCCAGCTTTTTCCGCTCCAGCCATTGACCAGACCTGCCTCAGGGCTGACGATTTTGGTGGTCGCTCCGGCTTCGATCAGGGCGCGCTGCGCCTCTGTCATATCCTGTTCAGTGCAACCGTTGGCGACGAGAATGGCAATTTTGGAACCGGAAAGAACTTTAGTCACACTCATTATTGGCCTCATACTGGGAAGTTTTTACATATAGCCAGACGTTTCATCGATTCTTTGGGCTTACCCACTCAAAACATCAACGGTTTGAGTATGTTTAAGTCCCTGATATTCCTTAAAGACGAGCAGAATCGCTGTTTCGTAACTGCTATTTTCGATAGCGCCAGAACATGCGTCATTTCACCTCCGCTTGTCAAGTTTTTTGCCGCAGCGTCTCACAAAAACCCGGGAAAACCGCGCTTTCCAGCCATAATTCTACCTTGCCCCTTGCCCGGTATTATGGAAGAGTCTTTTTCAGGTTTCACAACATATAAAGCCAAGGAGCTTTCTGAGAGATGGCCAAAGCCCGCAAAGTCATTATTACATGCGCCGTGACGGGCGCGATCCACACCCCTTCCATGTCGCAATACCTGCCGGTGACGCCGGATGAAATCGCCGAGGCCGCCATCGCCGCTGCCGAAGCGGGGGCGGCTGTCTTGCACCTGCATGCCCGCGACCCGATCGACGGACGCCCGACGCAAGACCCGGAAGTCTTCAAGCAGTTCCTGCCGCAGATTTATGAAGCGACGGACGCCGTCATCAACATCACCACCGGTGGCGCGCCGCAAATGACCGTGGAAGAGCGCATGCGCCCCGCCGCAACGTTCAAGCCGGAAGTCGCCTCGCTTAACATGGGCACGATCAATTTCGGTCTGTTCCCGATGCTGAACCGCTACGAGAACGATATCAAGCACGAATGGGAACGCACACACCTCAGCAACAAAGCCATCATCTTCCGCAACACGTTCGAAGATATCGAAGCGTTGCTGCGCATGGGTAACGAAAACGGCACACGCTTTGAGTTCGAATGCTACGACATCGGCCACCTTTATAACCTGAAACACTTCGTCGATATGGGTCTGGCCAAAGGGCCGTTGTTCATCCAGTCCGTCTTCGGCATCTTCGGCGGCATCGGCAGCCATCCGGAAGACCTGATGCATATGCGCCGCACGGCGGATCGTCTCTTCGGCGACAATTACCACTGGTCAATCCTCGGCACCGGCGCGCATCAGATCAAATTGGCGGCGATGGGTGCCGCAATGGGCGCGAACGTTCGCGTCGGCCTTGAGGACTCTCTTTGGATCGGCCCCGGCGAACTGGCAAAATCCAGCGCCGAACAAGTCTTGAAAGTCCGCGAAGCGCTGGAAGGCCTCTCGCTTGAGATCGCCACACCGGATGAAGCCCGTGAAATCCTGCAACTCAAAGGCAAGACCAGGATCAATCTTGCTTCACTGACAAAGAAAGCCGCCTGATATGAACGATAATCATCAAACCTTCGGCATCAAGCCGGGCCTGCGCGTTTTTATCTCTGCGGGCTGCGCCGGTATCGGCCGCGCGATTGCGGACGCTTTCTATGAAGCGGGCGCAAAGATTTATGTTTGCGATGCTTCGCAAGACGCCGTCGATTCCTGCAAACGCGAACGCCCGCAATGGGGCGTCTCACTCTGCGACGTTTCGAACGAAAAGCAAGTCGAAACGATGTTCAAAGACGTTAAGAAGGTTCTGGGCGGCCTTGATGTGCTGGTGAACAATGCCGGTATCGCAGGCCCCACGGGCACCGTCGACAAGGTCACGCCTGAAGAATGGCGCCAGACAATCAACGTCAACCTGAACGGCCAGTATTACTGCGCCCATTTTGGCGTACCGCTGCTGCGTGAGTCACAGGATGCATCGATGATCTGCATTTCATCCGTCGCGGGCCGTCTGGGTTACGCCTTCCGCACCCCTTACGCCGCGACCAAATGGGCCATTATCGGCTTCATGAAAAGCATGGCGCAGGAATTGGGCCCCGAAGGCATCCGCGTCAACGCGATCCTGCCCGGAATCGTCGAAGGCCCGCGCATGACCAAGGTTATCACTTCGCGCGCACAGGCGCTGGCTGTCAGCTACGACGAGATGGAACAGCAATATCTCAACAAGATTTCGCTGCGCCGGATGGTCACGATGCAAGACGTTGCCAACATGGCATTGTATCTGTGTTCGCCCATCGGCATCAACATCACCGGCCAGCCGATCAGCGTGTGCGGCAATGTCGAAACTCTCTGAAATCCGGCAGGAAGAGCGCAAAAATTATATCGTCGAACCGGCTGAGTTTTTGCGTGATCTGTTCATGGTCGGGCTGGCGGCCGCCGACCCGTTGAAAACGGTGCCGCCGCATTTACCCGCCCCGCCCAAAGGCCGCACGATTGTGATCGGCGCGGGGAAGGCCGCCGCCGCAATGGCAAAGGCGGTGGAAGATCACTGGCCGAGCGACAACATCGAAGGCCTGGTGGTCACACGCTATGATTACGGTCAATCGACACGAAAGATAGAGGTGCTCGAAGCCGCCCATCCCGTCCCCGACGACGCCGGAGAGACGGCTTGCCGGATGATATTCAAAAAACTGGAAGGGTTGAACCGGGACGATCTGGTGCTGGCGTTGATGTCCGGCGGCGGCTCGGCCCTGCTCTCGGCTCCGGCTCCATGCCTGAGCAGCGCCGAAAAACGAACCCTTAATAAGGCTCTGCTTAAATCAGGCGCGACCATCCACGAAATGAATTGCGTCAGGAAGCACCTCTCCGCCGTCAAGGGCGGGCGTCTGGCGTTGGCCTCCGCCCCGGCAAAACTCGTCACGCTGGTGATTTCCGACGTGCCGGGCGATGACCCGCGCACCGTGGCCTCGGGCCCCACCCTGCCCGACCCTACGACACAGGTGCAGGCGCAGGCGATCATTGATCGTTACCAGATCCCGGTTTCGGCGGCTGTGAGAGCATGGCTGCAAGATAACGCCCATGAAACACCCAAGCCCGACAACAAAGCCTTTATCGACCATGAGGTCAGGGTGATTTCAAGCGCGAAAGATGCGCTGGCCGCCGCCGCCGACTTTGCCACAAAATCGGGTGTGACGCCCCTCATCCTCGGCGACGATCTCGAAGGCGAGGCGCGCACCGTCGGGCAAGAACATATGGCCAAGGCCCTCAAACTTGCAGAGATGGCGCCCTGCCTGCTGCTTTCCGGCGGGGAAACCACCGTCACCGTCAAAGGCAACGGCAAAGGCGGGCGCAACGCCGAATATCTGCTGGCGGCCATGATCGCGGCGCAAGGGAGTCCCCGCGTTTACGGCCTTGCCTGCGATACCGACGGCATAGACGGCAGCGAAAATAACGCGGGCGCTTTCTTTACCCCTGCCATGTGGCAAGCCGCCCGAAGCCTTGGCCTGGATGCGCAGGCCTATCTTGATAACAACGACGCCTATAGTTTTTTTGAAAAGCTCGGCGGTCTGATCGTCACAGGCCCGACTTGCACCAACGTCAACGATTTCAGGGCGATTTTGGTGTTATAGATGAAACCGGAAACCGGCCCGGCGTAACGCCGCTCGCTTTCATCAGGAAGGCACGGCAAGCCGCCGGATCATCCAGCGTGAAGTCAGCCAACGCCAGAACGCGTGGATCATGACCGACCGCGACAAAAACCCCACCCTTGCTTTTAGCAAATTGCGCCGCCGGGATGTCACCGGGGCTATCACCGAAATAAACCGGCACCGGCGCACCGCTAACGCGGCTATAGATATCAGCGAAGGCGACCCCCTTATCGGCACCGGCCGGGCCGATATCAAACACGCTGCCGCCATCCTTGATTTCCACCACCTGCCCGGTTTTTTGCGCCAGATGGTCGAGCAGCGCCTGCAATTGCTGCTGCACCTGCGCCTTGACGTTGAAATCCTTCAGGCCCGGCGCATGCGTGTAATGGATCGAACGCATGAACGGTTTCTTGCGCACCACCATGCCGTGATTGACGGCAACGATGGCATCAATCGCGGCGTCGATCAGCGCCCATTGCGGTCGCGGGTTCAGGTCTTGAATGCCCGCAGCATCAAAACGCGCCATATTGTGATATTCGGCAGAAACCTTGAACGGCGTATTCGGGAACACTCTGTCTACATAATCTAGTTCACGCCCGGTGATAATGTAGAAGCGCCCGTGCGTCAGGCGGTCGATTTCCTGACAGGCCGCTTCAACTTCGGGCGGGGCCGTCACCTTGCTCGGGTCGGGGGCGGCATCAAGCACCGTCAAATCCAGATCCGTCGCCCAGAGGATACGATCCAATCCTGTCTTATTCACCCAATCCCAAATATCCTGCATAAGTATCCCCTCTATCCTGCTCTATGGCTTCATAGGATTGCTGGCTACACGGGTATTATTACCATGAGACAATACAGGCAATACCTTGGGCTTGATCACTTCAACAGTTTTCCCCTGTGCAATTTGATTGAATGTAAGATAGCCTGTGGCAACAGGGGATTGCGATTCTATCTTCACACCCTCTTTAATAGGTACAATCACAGAGACACCCAACAGAGTTTTATTATTAATAAGGCGCTTGCTGGAATTAATAATACTGATGTCATTTCCTGCTGAATCCTGACCAAACACCGCATGGGTTAGTGTCAAATCTTCCGGCGCATCAACCGTCATCACCGGTTCTGCCGTATCCACATCAAAGCCGATAATTTTATTGGTATCCAAGGCCGCAATCGCGATAACCCTCTGACCATTAACTTTGATAATGCTGGCCCCATCGGGACGACCGCCTTGCATTTCGGAGCGAGGCAAAAAGACCTGAACATTCTCGATCTCGTCAGTCTGCGCGTTATAATGAGCTCTCCAGACTGTCGGGTTGTGATTTTTGTCTGTTTCAGCAACGAAGATGACATTTTTACCATTCTCGTTGTAGCCGCACAGGGCGTTACTGGTAACGTGATTGTCAAAAATAGGCTTCAGCTCAAGCGTATCAGGCTTAACCACATAAACAACGCCGGGTTTTTCACCTGGCTTCAGGATGGTTCGGTCAACCGGAATACAGCCAATCGCAATGCGGGTTGTGCCATCCGCCAGTTCAAACACACTCATGTCATTGGGGCGATTATTAGGTTTGCTTGGTTCAATCGGGCCCGAGATGACAAGCGAATCCGTTTTCGGATCAAAAGCAAACAGGCCTCCTTGCGCATTTCCGATCAGTGTGCCGTCATGATTAACGACAATCCCCCCGACCATGCCTTTATCGAGATGCCATTTCTTGTCGCTTTTACTTTTCGGGTCATATTGGTGGATGTCGCCTTTTTCTATATCGACATAATAAAAGCAGCCGTCATAGCGATTAAAGACTGGTGTTTCGCCCGTGCTCAATTCTTTGGATATAAAAACCGCCTGATCCGTTTTTCCGATATTTCCTAGCTTGCTGGTCATATAATTTATCCCCTTTATACAGGGGCCATTTTATTGCCGATCTGCTCGCTCGGCAGGCCATATATTTCACCGAGAGTCTTGCCATTCGGGTCGTAAGGCGGCAAAGGATCTGCCCCGACCAGCGCCCGGCTATGCGACGTGACGAAGCAGGAGACGACATCGCCCTCGCCCGGGCGCGAAGCCAGCGGGCGCTTCTTGATGATCACGGCAAACCCTTCGCTGCCGTCAGCCTCCTTGACGCGCTTGTTGACGCGGCGGCCCTTGACATCGATATCCTCGACGTTATTGACCTGCACCACATGCCCGCGGAGATTCGCAATATCGGTGTCACGCGCCATCAACAGCAAAAGCGGCTCAAGGATGTCGGACGGGCCCGGTTGCGCCCCCGGCACTTCCTGCGGATAGGCTTCGGCGCGCACGCCCGTGGCATCCAGACGCCCGGGATCGAACGCCAGAACGGGCACTTCGGGGTTTCCGGCGGCAAGGCAGCCCATAAATTGCTCCTGATAGGCCTTGGACGAACCATAAGACGGATATTTGGTATCGGCGGTGCGGCCCGAGGTCGGCGATGTCGTAAAGACAAAACGGCCCTGCGAAGACTCAAGCAAGGGTTTCAGCAACTTGAACATCATCGCATTGGCGGCGGCATTGACGTTAAAGGACGCATGCAACTCCGCCAGATCGAAATCCTTCGTTGCTTCATAAGGTTTTTTGGCGGTTGCCTTCAAAATCCCGGCGTTGCCGAAGAAAACATCCAGATGCGGCTTGCCATCGGCAGGGTCAATAGCCGCCTGCGAAACCTTCCCTGCCAGCGACACGTAATCGGCATCCTGCGCCGTAGCGAGATTAAAGGCGATCGTTTCAACCTTGTCGCCATATTTAGCTTTCAACTCCGGGAAGATGTCGTCACGGATATCGATCACGATCAATTTTCTGACATGAAGGTGAGCCAGCGCATCAACAACGCTGCGCCCCAGCCCCGTCGCGCCGCCCGTGATGGCAATCGTCATGTCGGACACATCGGCATAGGGGGCTATCGCCCCCAACGGATTGGTCATGAAGATCTCTCCCTTTAGAATTTTTATTATAGGAAAAGCTATAACCCAGGGCACCAACCCCGTCAATCTTCTGAAAAATAAAGAGGCTGCTTCCTTCATCGCGTAACAACCTCCCCTCCCTTAACTTTACATAAAATTATCTGCAGGCTGCGACGGCTTCAGCCTGCAGCGCCCCAGCTTTGAAATATAATCAAGCCAGCCAGGACTGACGATGCCCTTTTTCTGCGAAAACCGGATTATTTTCAGCCAGAGCGCGCCGATCAGTGAAACAATTTTGGGAAGAATTAACGGTAATCGCTTGAAAAAACTGGCGCACCCGGACGATGATAGTTCGAACGGGTTACTAGAGGAACTGGAGGTCTGGAACGCTGAATTGACCCGGCTTAACTCGCCGTCGCTGCGACCAGTCGGGGAGGCAAAATTATGAGCCTCGACCATCCGCCAATCGCCGGTGAATTCCAGGATGCCGCCGAACACAACGCCAGCCGTATCAGGCGTATAGGATCGCCCCCTCCCTTTTCTCTGCGCCTCACTGTCGAGGAAAAAGCGCTATTAATGAGCGAAGCCAAAGGAGTGCCCCTTGGGGCCTATATTCGCTCCAAGCTATTGGGTGGCGCTGCCAGCCACCGTCGAAGCTATCGTTCTCCCCTCAAAGACGACAAGATTCTGGCCCAACTGCTGGGTGAGCTGGGCAAGGCGCGGCTGGCCAATAACCTGAACCAGCTCGCCAAAGCCGCCAATACCGGATCGCTTTCCGTAACACCAGAGACCGAAAAGGCCATCCAGGATGCCTGTCGGGATGTCCAGTGGATGCGAGATAGGCTTATCGCGGCCCTCGGTCTGGGGCCGGGAGGGCCGAAATGATCCTGAAAGGGAGCCAGCGGGGCGGTGGAAAACAGCTCGCCGCCCATTTGCTGAAAACCAAGGAAAATGAGCACGTGGAGGTTCACGAGTTACGCGGGTTTTCATCGGATGATCTGGATTCCGCCCTGCACGAGGTCTATGCCGTCAGTCGAGGCACCCGCGCCAAGCAGTTTTTGTTCTCCTTGAGCCTAAACCCGCCAGAGCAGGAACACGTTCCGGTCGAAGCCTTCGAGGCCGCCATAGAGGCGGTCGAGCAGAAAATGGGCCTGCAAGGCCAGCCACGCGCCATCGTCTTCCATGAAAAGGATGGTCGCCGCCATGCCCATGTCGTCTGGTCACGGATCGACACGGACAAGATGAAGGCTATCAACCTCCCTCATTACAAGCTGAAACTAAGGGACGTTTCCCGCCAGCTCTACCTCGAACATGGTTGGCAAATACCGCGCGGGCTGCTCAACAGCAAGGAGCGTGATCCGCGTAACTACACGCGCGAAGAATGGGAACAGGCCAAACGCGCCAAGCAAGACCCCAAAATGCTCAAAAGCCTGTTTCAGGAATGCTGGGCCAGTTCGGATTCCCCCAAAGCCTTCGCGCAGGCGCTGGAAGCGCGAGGCTACACGCTGGCGCGCGGTGATCGCCGCAGCCATGTCGCGGTCGATTTCCGAGGCGAGGTTTATGCCATAGCCAAATGGGTTGGTGTTAAAACCAGGGACGTGCGCGCCTGCCTGGGCAGTGGCGACGACCTTCCCTCCATCGAGAAGGCAAAATCCCATATAGCGTCGCGCATGAATGCCATGCTGCGCTGTCATATCGCCGAAGCGGAACTTGCCCAACAAAAACGCATGGCAATGCTAGCGCTACAACGAGAGCAAATTGTCGAGCGCCAGCGGAAAGAGCGTGCCGATTTACAAGCGGCGCACGCCAAGCGCGCGGAGCGTGAAAAGGCTGAGCGGGCCAGCCGATTAAACAAAGGCTTTCGCGGCCTGTGGGATCGCCTGACAGGACGCTACGGCAAGCAGGCCGCCGAGAATGAACGCGAGCACAAGCTTTCAGCGCAGCGAGATCGCCGAGAGAAAAACACGATGATCGAACGCCAGCTTGATGAGCGCCAGAGTTTGCATATTCTCGTCCGCTCAACGCGCGCCGCCCATGCGCGCGACATGGAACAGCTCAATCGCGATGTCGCCGAGTATATGCGTATGGGTAAGAGTGAACGCCTTGAGTTGCGCGAAAAATTCCGCGACGCTTCCGCTCAACGAAGCGGGCCATCGAAAGATCGAGGCATGGATCGTGGTTCGAACCTGAGTTGATTTCTTTTGTTCTGCGGCGTTGAATTCCGCTAGTCGGAATCGTCCTCATCCGAATCAACTATATCAATCAATGATTCCATGCGTCTTGCAATATGTTTATCGGAGGTTAGCGCCATCACAGACTTATTCTTTTGTAACGCTTTGATGTCGTCGCCTATAAGTGAAGAGGATTCGTCTATTATCTCTCGTATAATCGGTGCCGCTGTATTGCTATAAAAAACATTCCGAATGTTCCCATAGCTAGTCCTTCCTCCTGGAGTACCAATATATGTAAGAACTAACCATAAGAGAATCTCCTTGCGAATAGCTTCCGGACAAAACCGGAGCCCCCCGACCTCTCTAAATGAGCGCAGCAACTCCCCGTGCTCATTGAAAGCTCCCCAGCTTGTGCCAACCACTTTCATCTGCGCTAAAACGTCAGTATAAAAATCCTTTAGCTGGTTTTGCCGAAGATACGGCAAAGCTCCACTGGCAATGGCCACTCTCACATGCCTTCGCTCAAGCTTAACTCGTCCGATTTTGGTTTGAAGGTGTTGCGCCACATCAAGCTTCACTGCGTTTTGAACGTGTGCCTCCAAAGCGTTCAGTATGGTGAAGGCATTTTGCTGAACAATGTCAGACTTGTCTTTGTCTAAAGCAATTGAAATAAGAAATTTAAAAATTTCAGTCTGGCGGGGCTGAGGAGCGTGAGCAAAATCATCTACAAGAGTTTCTGAGGCTGTAACAGGGTCTGATTGCTCAACGATTTCTTTTACATCGGTTACTTTTAATAGATGTATTGGATCGCGACCAAGAATAACTTCTATACAGGTCTTAAAGATATAAACACAGTCCTCTACGCCTGCTTCATATTCATCATCTTCGTGCTCAAGGTCTCTTCGGATTTCGTAACAGCGAGAGACTCTCCGCCATTCTGGGCGCGACAGTAGGCCCATGCGATATGCCAAATCGATAACCTTGGCTGTTGGGTAGTTTTCAATCTCTTCCACGCCTTCAAGAGGTGGCAGCTTGTATTGCTTTGCCGCTTCTCGCGCGATATCAATTCCTGCAATGACGATCTTGTCTTTTAAATCGTGTATGGCCGCGTTTAGCAGTCTTTGGCATGCACTGCTTGGATCAACCGCTACTAGCCGCTGCACCCGATTTATAAGGCTCTTGGCCTTCCATGCTGGACGAATCTGCTCTAACAGAGCGGGCACACCAGAATCTGCTACTAATGCTGCGTTTGGCGAGGCTATTATTAAATTTTTTCCGTTGCCCATAATTTCCAGCTTGGCCACCCAGTCATTTTTTTCTGTTGGCACTTATGTGTTACACTTACAGGCTAATCCCTGTAATCACGAATAGCTTGTGGATTTAAGTCTTTTGCGGGAATAAGGCGATAGTGCCTTTCCTCAACGACCTTAACCTGTTCATCCTCAAGTGTCAGTTCGAACAATGCGATTACACCATCCGCCATAAATTGCGCAGCAATTGGTCTACATCGCATTTCAGGCAGCTTCTCGGCAGAGAATGCTAAATCTTGGGCGATTTGCACAACGCCTATCTGATCTTTCCCGCCTTTAGCCTGCACAGGAATCACATAGTGACATCCACGTTTATCGAGGCCGATATAAAGCTCATCGATTTCTATTTGCCCAATACTTTTAACGGTAGTGCGTAGGTGATTTTGTAGGCTATAAGTTGTCAACCCCAGAAAGGTATCGATAAGCCGGTTATATCTAACGATGGCCAGAAGAGCTTGTTCGTCATCGAGAGCGTAAGCTCGAATTAATTCTGGCGTCGCATCTGGAATGGCGATACTGACCAAGGTTTCGCTCGGAAGAATTCGCGTTATTTTCGAAAGCCGGAACCTATAGCGGGCCTTCCCTGCGCCCTCAATCACCCACTCTAAACCTTCCGGTTGTGTGTTGCGAATCGCCTCAGGTAACGCAACTCGAAAACGAAAAGAATAAATAAGATCGCCAAGATTTTTTGGCAGTTCGATTCTTAGTTTTGAGGCGGCGACCTCAATCTCATCGCGAACAAACTCGAATTCCGTTACGCCCTTCTTCCAGTGATCGAAAAAAACGCTCTCGATAATGGCGCTGTAGCGATTTGTGGAGATACCTTCGTTTTTAGCCATTTACAATGCGTAGCCGTTTGCGGCTGGCCTCTATTTCCGATTGCTTGCGTTTTTTTGCCCCACTTTTTCGATCACGCTTTGAAGAGGGCTTTTCAACTCCAAAGTGCTCAGCCGCTTCCGATAGCTCCATGTATAGCAACGCTGTATCGCCAAGATCAACTATCCTCGTAGCCCTTTTTGGCTTCACCCCAAGAACCCCAATGACTTGCGATGCTATGGCACGCGCCAGCGGAGGGGGTACAGCATTTCCCACTTGACGCGCACCGTGCCACTTTGTGGAATGAAAGCGAAACCAATCGGGAAAGCCGTGCAACCTAGCCATCTCCCGTACAGTGACGCAACGGGCATAATTAAAATGAATCGGTCGTGGACTGGTGAACGCGCCTCGCGCTCCATCCGTACCAGCACGCAAGGTGTTCGATAGGCCGCCAGGAGAAAGCTTAAAAAATCGGCTAATTGGCTCGACCGATCCAGGCGCCGTCTCGGTAAAGCGGCTTTTTGAGATATCTGTATGCACGGTGCGAGCGCTAGAGGTCAGAAATGCAGGATTCCAATTTCTTTCGTAACCGTAATGCCAAGAGTCATCCGTTAAGCACCGCATCTCTGAAGCATATTTTGAAGGCTTTCTAAATGCCTTCGTCTTAACGACATCGGTGTCCATCAATGTTTCAAACTGATCTGCATCTGGCAGATCGCCCAATGCGTCTTTGCAAGTTGGGCCGTTTGGAATACCTAGAGCCTGTCGGGTGCCATCTGATGGATTTGTGATTGCAAGCGGATAGTCAGGTATCTCAATTCCCTTTTTTGCGCCAAATAGAATTAAACGCTGGCGATGCTGTGGCACTCCGTACATGGCGGCATCCAAAACACGCCAAGGTAGGCGCACTTGATATCCATATGAGTCGAACGCCTCGACAAGCTCATCGAGAAATGCTTTGTGCTTACCGACAGTGAGCCCTTTTACATTCTCAAAAACGAAAGTTTTTGCATCAAGTTCTGCTACAAGGCGAACAAAGTCTAATACGAGGCTATTGCGTGGGTCTTGTAGAACTCTTTGGCCAATCATCGAAAATCCCTGACACGGCGGACCTCCGAAAACGCAATCAATTTCCTTTCCTTCGAGGCCTGCTGCGCGGCGAATATCGTCCCCAGAAAGTTCCGCGACTGATCGAGGAATTACGACAGTATCCGGAAAGTTAAATTTGTGCGCGGCGCAATGAACGGGATCAATCTCGACGGCAGCAGCAACATCGAAGCCCGCTTGCTCAAAGCCGAGGCTCAACCCACCTGCACCCGCAAAAAGATCGATGCCAATAGGGCGGGCTTTTGTTTGCTTTTTTGATTTCATTCGATTCATCATTAAACAAGTCTATCGATAAATTTCTTATTTGTCGATCGGTTTTTTGGGGTCATCCACAAAGTCAATTAAACGGTTAAAAAGTTCATCCTTGTCAGACATCTCGCATTGCCATATCACGAGCACATCCCAGCCGAGTGCCTGCAAATGGCGAAGGGCTTTCTCATCTCTGGCGCGGTTTGCATCAAGCTTGGGCATCCAATACTCGCCACGAGATTTCGGCGCCTTACCTTTTGGACAATTGTGCCCGTGCCAAAAACAGCCGTGAACGAAGATAGCCTTTTTGCGACCTGGAAACACAATGTCAGGCGATCCAGGTAAATCCCTCCTGTGCAGCCGATACCTATACCCAGCAGCGAACAATAGATGACGTACAGTCCATTCAGGGCCGGTGTCTGCGGCTTTGACGGATTGCATTATTCGTCGCCGCTGTTCGGGCGTACGGGTATCGACCATGAGGGCAATTATAGACTGCAAATTAAGAAATTGTCCTTTATTTTTATGGCCTTAGGGAAAGTCCGCATCTTGCGCTTTGGCGCTTGGGTTTGGGGAAGCCATAGGAATCTGCGCGCGTTATACAACTCTCTAGAATTCATTGGCGTTGTGGCCTGAACGGGCGGAAAAACTTCATGGCTGTCGGGAAATGTTTGCTAATTACGCTGTCGCTGCTAACAGTTTGTCGCACTCTTCAACGACATACTCGGGAACCGTATCAAACTGCGCCGGATCGAGCTGGCATATAAATTCATTTTCTATATGATAGGTTTCATTGATAAATTTCTGAATCACCGAGTTCTTAACTTTCAGCTCAAGCAGCCTGAATATCTGAAGCTTCTCGTATCCGTTCTGGCTGGACGCATAAAGCGATCTGAGCTCTTTGGAGTCTGAGATTTTATTGAGCGTTGCAGCATAGTCAAATCCGGCAATTTCTGACCCAATCGCAGCGCATCCCGATGAAAACTTGTGGCCATCCATCGCTGGATATTGCCCGTTTGCATCTATCGGGCTTCTGTTGTCAACAGCCAGAGCCTGCGTTCTTTTGTGAAGAAGGTTTGATAGGACTGCCGCCACTAAGATGTTCACCATGATCGACATGCAATAATTTCAGTTGAGACTGGCCACCCTGTCCGGCAATCTGCACCTTGTACCGATAGCCCGCATAAGCTAGAAATTCGTTAATTTCCTTTTCATGCTTCTCTATGAGCTTTTGCATTTCCCGGCGCTGGATATTGATCTTCCCCTGGAGATCTCCTGCCCGCCTAATAACATCATCTATGGATGTGTTGATTGATGCCACGGACTCCGCTGTCCTGGCAGAGTTCAATTCAGAGAAAAACTGAAGGTCTATCCTGTAAGACGGAAGTTTCTCGGAAACTTTTTCGCCATCCTTGAAATCAAAGCCGGATAGCGATTTTAATTTGTCGAGCTTTTCTAGAAGATTGTCGATCTGTGTTTTCACGCTAACTATAAATGCTTCGTGCTCCTTTTCCAGCCCATCTTTCAGATTTGTAATCATTGTTAGCTTTGACTTGGCGTCATCCGAAAAGTACTCGCCCAGCTTCTCGATAGCAGCAATAATTCCGACAAGGTTTTTGATTACATTCTTGTCGTATTCTTGGCCTACTTTTTTAATCTGTTCCTTTTTTTCAGCGGCATCTGAAGTGCAGAACGGACAGTTATCTGAAAGATCGAAGAACTCATACCCCTTAACCTGCCAGTCAATCCATCCCACCCCGTTGGAGCACTGAATAAATGGTTGGAACGATTCCAGACCGGCCGGGATGTGTTGGATTTTGTTGCCGCCAGCCAACCCTTTCATTCCCGTGGATGCTTTGGATAGTCCGGTTTTTGTCAGCTTGAAAGCGCCACCAAGCTCCTTCAGGTTGGAGATTAATTCTTCGAGATCGGCGTTGTCAGAAAAGAGCTGCTTGATCCTGACGACGATATCTTCGATTGCTTGCTCGTTCTCCCTGTAAGCGTCATTCCTGATAAAAATGTCGAAGCTGTTGCTGATAAGCTCATCCGGCTGAAAAACAAACTGATTGACGTAGTCTTCATTGAAGCACATGAGGCTGGTGATGGACTCGGAGCCAGAGACCTCGGGCTGCTTATTGTCGGGATTATTCGCTTTAAATTTGAATGGCGTAAGCTCTTCCAGTTGGTGGCGATTTTCAGCAAGGCTGTATTTTATAGCCTTCGCTATAGTGCTTTTCCCTGTGCCGTTTGGCGCGAACTTAATGTTCAGCTTATTCTCAGATAGAGCTATTTTTGCAAAATCGATGTTGTTGCAGCTTTTTATTTCTATTTCCATGATTTCGTCCTTTATGGGAGCTTTAATATCCATTAAGCATGAGTTTTAATAAACGCAATAGCCTGTTCAATTTCGGCCATTAGCGGCAGGTCGCCGTACACCAAATCGGCGAAATCGCCTTCGTAAATCTTCTGGATGGCTGGAGCCCATTCGGAGAATTTTGAAAAGAGCGGGGCATCTGCAAGCGGCTTTTCAAGGCATTCGGCATATTTGAAAAAGCCCTGCTTTTCATCCTCTATGCAAGCGGCGCATAGCGTCTTGAAATCTTCCGACTGAATAAAGGCTTTGTGCGCGTCGATCTTTAAGATTTGGCAAATGTCGTAGAGGTGGCGGATACGTAATCCCAGTTGCGCGACGGGATCGTCGTAGTAGCTGTCCTTCACGATCCCCAGAATCTTTTCAGTCAGGGTCCGCCGGATGGAAAGCACGTTGAGGCTAAATGGCTCCAGCGCAAACTGGGCAATCAGTTCATCGCGGCCCATGCGGAGAAGCTCTTCCGCAATGAGCGTTTGCATTGGGAGTGATTCATGGGGCTCTGGCCTGGTAAAGGCGTTGACCTCAATCAGCAGTTCAGGGGACGCCTGCCCGAAATCCTCGCCATCCGCCTCACGCGGGTAGCGGTAGACCGTCCGGCGGTAGCTGGAGCCTTTGCTGACGCGGATGTCATCGTCAATAGATTCCAGTCCGGCGTTTGTTGCTGCCTCAACGTCGGTCAGTAATTTTTTGCTACGGCTGCTACCCAGTCCCTCGGCCATGACCGCGAGGTCAATGTCTTCCGAAAAGCGGTGTATCAGTTTGTGTGCTTTGGACAGCGAAGTGCCGCCTTTGAAAACGGCCTGGGCGGCATGGGGAGATAGCGAAAGGTTTTTCAGGGCGTTCGTTACCCAGTAATCCTTCTCGATATAGACCTGTGGCAGCGCCATGCTTTGGGCTGTGGCTTCAACAAGCTCCCTAAATATCTCCGCGTCTTCGTGCAGCTTCATTAATGAATGTTCCAGTCTTTCATGTCCGGCCAGACAGCAGGGTCGAGCGCCAGCTTATAGGTGGTTGTGGGGTTCAGTGACTTTTTGAGGTCCGGTGTCGAGGGCTCATCGAGCGCGGCGAAAAGCAGCCCGATGAGTGCGCGGACCTGAGGGCCATAACCAGCATCGGCCATCTCGACCAGCCGTTTGCGATCCTGATCGGTCAGCTCCGAAAAATAGCGTTGCATGGCTTTCAGCGACTGATTGATGTCGGCGTCGGGAATGGTCTTGATGTCCTGCAACACATCCAGATATTGCAGCAGCTTCACGTCCTGTTCCGATACAGGGTAGCGGGCACTGATCGTCTTGACGCGAATGGTCCCGAAATCCTTGGTCTGCCTGCCGCCATTGGTCAGGGCGAGAGTCACGGTGCGGGGAATCTGTGTGGTCAGCCCCAGCCGGTTGAACAGCGCAATGCCCGTGACATAGCCGCGCAGCCGCCCGTTCTTGTAGAGCATGGCGCGGATGAGTTCGTTGTCAGAGGGCTTGCGGGGGCCAAGCACCCCCTGTTTCGGGACGTAGAATTTGCCCTTGAGCAGGCGCGTAACCATGCCGTCAGCCACAAGGCGGTTAACCGCTTTTACGACGGCATCGGGCGCGCGACCATATTCCGGCAGGTCGCCATAGTCGAAGACCTGCCCTGTCGGCAGTGCTTTGATTTTGCTTTCTACAGCCTGAGTAATGTTCATGGGCAGAACCCTCCATTAATAAACCTACCAGAAGGTGCGCTATGTTTCAAGTTTAATATGCTAAAAACATGACATCCGGTGCTGCTACCTATCCGCCTATTAAGACCGTTTCCCGACGCAAACCCTCAGTATTTGCGCCGTTTTCGGCTCCTGGCCTGACGGGGCCATAAGTCTGTCCCGATATTCTTAATAGCCGATTCCCTCCCCGAATACACCCGATTCAGCAGCCAGTCCTCTCTGCCAAAAATGAACCCGCTGGGGCTCCGGGGATAGCGGAAGTATCTCCGGTCGCCATCCAGCCGCGATGAGGTTGGCGCTCATCCAATCCGCGCAGGGTTGGTCGATGGGGGATGCAAGGGGGAGAGCGAAGTCGCCCCCTGCCCGATGGGGCCTTGGGGAGAGCGGCAGTCTCCCTGGTCATGGGGGTGTCGGGGGAGCAGGAACGCTCCGCCTGACTGGTGATGCAACGACCATTCGTTGCGGTGGCGCAGGATGGCTTAATGCCGGAATGCGCCGCATGGCCGGAGGGATGCAACGGGAGCGCGCAGCGGGCTCCCTTGCCAAGATGGTTTTGGTACGTAGTACAAAACACATCTTGCCGTCGGCGCTAAACGCGCCTCCTGCCGCGCGCCCTGGCGGTTACGCTCTTTCGTACTACAAAGGATGCGGAAAATCTTCCGCAGCTTTTTTGGTTCCACTCGATGCCAAACAACCCTCCCCGATAAGATCGCAAGCATGGATCGGGAGGGCAGAGAAATGCTTGAAATGAGTTTTGAGATTGAACCAGATAAGCATCAAGCCATTAATGGCATTGAGCTGGCAGAGATGTTGATCCTGAATGCCGCGCGCCTGATCGCCCCCTATGTTGCGAACTGTCCGGCGTGCATCGACGCTGTTTTCAGTGCGGTCGCCAATCAGGCCCTTGAGTATGTGCAGGAAAATATCGAAGGCGGAAATGATGTCGGCTATTCCTATGTCATTGGTCTCGACGGCGACGCCCGGAATGCTGCGCTGCGATCACATTTTTCCGATACCCGTGAACTCGTGGAATTTCTTCTGAATGATGGCGGGGCGCATCATCAGCATTAAAAGATAGAAACAAGAGTGGGGCCTTTTACCTGTTGATAAAAGGCCCCTCGCCGGAATTTCAGCGATTCCAGAATATGTGCACTTCGCGGTATCCGGTTTCGATGGTGAAGACATCGCCGTTTAATTCCATGTCGCGGGCCATGCTTTCATAGTCGATGTAGTAGCGCAGATTCTCGGGGATGGGCGTGCTTTGCTCGGTCAACTCTTCTGCATAGTCAGCCAGGGATTCATAGCAGCCGCAATAATCCTCATCGGCTGCGGTGCGGGCTTCATCAAGTGTGGAGAAGTGATTCAAAAGTTCGCCTCCGAATACGGGATATTCGGCGAGAAATTCCGCCACATCGTGCGCGGATTGAATACCCTCGTATTCACTGACCTTGTAACCGTCGAACCCTTCGTAATCGTGGATTGCGTATTCTTCGGCATCCTCGACAGGTGAAGCGGCCAGCATATGGCCGATCTGCTCGTTAATCTCTTCAATATCTAATGTCGCGTCGATCCATACGCCATGCAAAAAACCGGCGTTATAGGCGGCAAGGTCGGCAACATAGATGCGGGGTTCAGTAGTCATGGTTTTGGCCTCCTTCGGGCTTTGGGGTGCTGTGCTCGGGTCGCACATGCACCCCTGCCCGTCGGCGAGACCGGGGAGGAAAAACGCAAGGGCTCGAAGAAGGGAGGGGAATCGCCCGGTCTGCACAAACCCATGTGTTTTATGGGTGCGGAAGATCGGGGAAACCCTTCATCGAGGCGCAGCTTTACGCTTGCGTGTCGCCAGGGGCAGAGCCCCTTAGCCTGCTTTTGCGAAAAGGATCGTTACCGTATGGCCGGTGCATCATTGCTCCGGTGTGCATCGCACATAGAGCCTGAACTGGCCGCCTAGCGGTCAGTTTCGCCAGTTATCCTTTTGCTTTCTCAGATCAAAAGCCGTTATCCAGCGCAGTCCTCCTTTATTTGCTGTCTTTGCCCCTCGTCTTTTCTGTGAAGCGGTCACACGTCATGCCTTACGCCTGCAAATTCATTCTGAATTTCTCCTCTGACGTTGCATCCCTATCGGGTGCGGCGCAGCTCGTTATCCGTGTCCCTTTTGCGTCACAAGGCCGCGAGGCCGACAGCAACAAGGAGAAAAGAAATGCGACTGATAACCACTTTTGAGCTGGCAACACGCAATCAGACAGAACTGGCGATCCTGTTCCGTGAAGCCGAACTGGCTGCTATTTGCAGCGAGTCTGGATCGCCCGAGCGAAGAAATGCACTGGCAAACATGGAAAATATCCAGCGCAGGCTCAGGCTAACGCCATAGGCCAAAACAAAAAGCCCCGTTGCCGGGGCTTTTGACGTTGAATGGCTGATCGCTTCCGCTTGGGCGGGTCAGCAAGGCTTGTTGCGAAATATCCGCCTTGCGTCTTCATACAGGCGCATCAAATCATTTTTCGTGAAATGAAGTGTTTTGCCCCCTTTTACGGCCAAAACTTCCGAATGATATTCAGTGCGATACGTCGCCAGCGCCAAATGTCCCGCAGACCGTCGGCGAATGCCGTACCGCTCTTTTGAGAATTGGCGATAGGCGTCAGCCACCCTCGAATATCGCCACTCCTTCCCGTTGATTGCTGGCGGTTGCTCAATATCGTCGTTGTCGGGATCAATCGCCGCAAAGTGATAAACATCGACAAATCGGTCGAGCGCTTTTATGTAGGGCGGACTGAATTTCTTCATGGTGGAAACGCTAGGGTGCTTCTCAAGCCACTGCCTGTTGTACTTCTCCAGAAACAAGCCAATGCCGATACGGTCGTAATGGCGACCGACCGTCTTTACGGTTGGGGGAAGTGCGGTAGGGATTTCTCTTTCGATACTCTGCTGGGCGTAGGTCGATGGCTTCCCATCGAGGAAGTTGTAAAGCACAACCTCAAATTCAGGATCGCTCAGCTTCGATCCTTTGCAGTATTCGTTCGCCATTTTTCATCCCCCTATTTTGACTAAAAGCATCTTCTCTTGCGTATTGATTAAGTAGAGGCGAAAGGGTTTCTGCGATTCTTGAAAATAATCTTCCTCAGTTATTAATGCTGGAATTTATCTTGATTTATGGCCGTGATTTCATTGACAGAACCTTTACGGGGGAGGCAATCAATGAAAACGAGCATACAAGAGCCGCGTGAGATGGAGCGCGAAAAAATGATGGCAGAGGACGTGTTCGCTGCCATCAGATTCCTTCTCTCCCCCAACATTACCGAATTTTTAGAGCGCGACCAAGATAGCCTGAAAAAAAATTATGGCCGCGTTGTCTTCGGCAACGCCCGAAGCGAAGACGGCGACCTTTTTGGTGTCGATTTTTCCTTTCTCGGCGCATCTGCCAAACCGTCGCTATTACCCAGAAATTCTTGAAAACGGGTAAGGCGATCTTCGGCGCACAAAAACTATTCAAGAGCGACTTTCATTAATTCTTGGTTCAGGAAGGAGATTTCTATGTACATGCAAAACGGCAATCAAAATGGGGGCGGAATCAGCGGTGCGGTGTCCAATTTCGGCAAAGCGATTGGCGCTTTGGCATCCTTGTTCCTGACGCCAGTCGTTTTCGTGACGACCTATCAATATGTGTTCAGGTACTTCGCCCACTACATCGGCGCTGATTTCGCTGCCTTTGCGGTCTATGCCGTCGGTGCCTTCGAGGCATACATCATTTACAGCATGGTGAGCATTGCCGTCACCATCCGATCAATTCGTGTCGTATCAGCAATGATCGAACGCAGTTGGAGGCGCTAGCCATGATAAATAATGAAGACAAGCGCTTCGGCTCTGCCGATTGGGCGACGGCGCAGGATTTGTTTCGTGCAGGGATGCTCAGGGCGGGCGGCCCGCTGCTCGGTTTCGATGGACAGGATGCCCTGTTCCTCGATAACGATGCGCCGATGATTACTTTCGGCGGGGCGGGTTCCGGCAAATTGCGCGACCTGTTGGCCTACCTGCTCTGCGGGTATCTGGCTAGAGACGGTCGGCTGTATTCGCCGATGCGGATGTTCGTCAACGATCCGCGCGGAGAGTTGGCGGCGATCTCCCTCCATAATCAGGTGCGTCTTCGGCAAAGCTGCCTACTGCATTAACCCGAACCGCCTGCATGGCCTGCCCAGTCATCGCGTCAATCCGTGGGATTTTCTACGGTCAAACGCGCGGACCTTGCGCGCCGATGTGAAACTGCTGGTAGCCGATTTGATCCCGCTTTCGGGAAGCTCGAATGCCGAGTATTTCGAGCTGCGGGCGCGGGAATGGTGCGAATTCTTGATCCTGTGGTACGTCCGCAAAGCCGGACGGATCACGATGCCCGCGTTCTACGAACTCATCAATATGGTTCTGAACGCGGATAGCTGCACGACCATTCTGGATGAGATGAAGGCCCTGCCCGATGCCGATATTCGCCGCGCCGCACATGAGATGGAGTCGAAGCGCGATTCTGCCGAGCGCGAATACAGCGCCATCATTGGCGAGATATTGAAGTCGATTTCCTTCCTGAGCGATCCGGCGGCATACGAAACATTAAGCGGCGAGGATTTTTCGATGGAGGCGTTATGCAAGGAAGATTGCAACGTCTACCTCATTATCCCCGCCGAATATCTGGCGCAGCTCGCGCCGATGATCCGCGCTATTGTCGGGGCGGCGATCCTCTATAAGTTCCGCCATCCACAGGCGGAGCGCGTACTGCTTGTGATCGACGAAGCGGCGACGCTGGGTAACTTCGAGTCGCTCCTGCGCGCCTATACCTATGGGCGCGGCATGGGTATCCGTGCCTGGTCGATCTGGCAGAACGTGGCGCAGATTTCCCGCAATTACGGGCGCGATGCCATGTCCGCCTTTATCGGCTCATCACAGGTACGCCAGTTCTTTGGTGTACGCGATTTCGAGACGGCCCACATGCTCTCGTCCATGCTGGGAACCCAGACACTCGAATACGACAACGAACTGGCTCAACACGCTGCCGCGTTGCAGAAAGCGGAAGTCATTAATGACCTGCTTTCGGGCGGCGATCTCTTCGATGCGGTTTTCAAATTCCGCTACTACGAACAGGCCGCTAGCAATCGAACCAAACAACCGCGCTTGCTGATGACGCCCGATGAAATTCTGAATATGCCGGAAGACCGGCAGATTTTGTATATCAGCGGCCTCGATCTGAAGCCGATCTACGCAAACAAATATCCGTATTTTTCACGGCCAGAAATGGCCGGTAACTATCTGCCGAACCCCTATCACAAGCCGACGGATCAGGTGCCGATTGCCACGCGCAAGGGTGCTCGCTGGGTTCCCGTCGTGACGGAATCTGTTCCGGCGAAGTATGCAGCCTTGCCACAGTACCAATCCGGCAACTGGTCCTATGTGAAAGGTTATCGCCCTGCCTAGACGGAGCGGAGAAAAAGAGACATCAACCGTAGAGGAAATATCGTGAACACAATTCTGAAGAAAATCTTGCCAAGCAGCCCCAGTCCTTCACTGTTTGTTAAAACCTGTGGTTGTATTATGGAAATAGATAGATACAAAAGTGTCTCCATGACGCTTTTGTGCAAGCGAGGAAATAAAGGCCCTTCAGGGGGAAATGTGCGCCACGAGATTTCGGTTATCTCTGTATGGCGAACTTTCAAGGGAGGATTTCTCGATGGATGTTAAAGAGAATTCGCCCGATGAGCTTGGGGCTTTAGAGCAGGTTCAAAGTGTGCTTCCGTTCGATGCGGAACGATACATGGCGAACATTGCCGATCTGGATATGACCTATGCCCAGAAAGTCGAATTTCTGCGTGTCCTTTGGGACATCATGTCGGCGTTCGTCGATCTCGGATTTGGTGTAGATTCCGTAATACCGATCATTGCAAAAAGGGCTTCGGAAAGCTGCGCCGATGCGCTACAACAAGCCATTCCAAAGCACGAATTTAACGTCGCCGTCGATGATGGGGCAAAGGGGGATGCAGAATGACAAAGGATGTAGCCAACAGAGGTGCCATCATCTATTGCCGCGTGTCGAGCGCGGCCCAGACTAAACGTGGCGATGGCCTTTCCTCACAAAAGACGCGCTGTCTCGAATATGCGCGTATGAAGGGCTATCGCGTTCTCGAAACTTTCGTGGACGATGCGTCGGGCAGCCTTACAGACCGCCCTGGTATGAAGTCCCTGCTGGCGTTTTTGCGCAAGCATCGCGGCGCTGATCTGGTTGTCCTGATCGATGATATTTCGCGCCTCGCGCGCGGTGTGAAAGCGCATATCGAATTGCGCGCCGCGATCAGTCTGGCTGGGGGTACGCTGGAATCGCCAAGCGTCGAGTTTGGCGATGACGCGGATAGCGAGTTGCAGGAATACATTCTCGCGACGGTGGCGCAGCACCAGCGCCGCAAGAATGCCGAGCAAACTCTAAACAGGATGCGGGCGCGGGTAATGAACGGCTATTGGCCGTTCGCCTGCCCGATTGGCTATCGCTATCAGAAAGTCCCCGGCCACGGGAAAATGCTCGTCCGTGACGAGCCCTTTGCCTCCATCGTCCAAGAGGCGTTGGAGGGCTATGCCTCTGGCCGCTTTCAAATTCAAGCCGAGGTAAAGCGCTTTTTGGAGGATCAACCGGAGTTTCCCAAGGTCGCTGGCGGTGTGGTCCGAAACCAGTTTGTCGCCAAGCTGCTCAACCGCGTCATATATACCGGCTATGTCGAAGCCCCAGATTGGGGCGTTTCCCTGCGAAAAGGACAGCATGAGCCGATCATCAGCTATGAAACCTTCCAGAAAATCCAGGATCGTCTGAACGGCATTGCCCGTGCGCCGAACCGCAAGGATTTGAACGCGGACTTCCCCCTGCGCGGGGCGGTGGTCTGCGGTCATTGCAGCACGCCGCTGACAGCCTGCTGGTCGAAGGGCAAACTGGCACACCATCCTTACTATCTTTGCCCGAAGCGCGGCTGTGAGAGTTACGGTAAATCCATCCGCCGAAATGTCATCGAAGGCGAATTTGAGGACTTGCTGAAAGAGTTGCAGCCTTCGGCGAACCTCTTCGAGACGGCCTATGCGATGTTTAAGGATTTATGGGGGCATCGTGCCGCGCATGGCGAAGGTCGCACCAAGGCTCTGAAATCCGAACTCGTCAAAATCGAAAAGCAGGTCGATCAATTCCTCGACCGGATTGCTGACGCCGAAGTCCCATCTGTGGTTTCCGCCTACGAGAAACGCATCAAGAGGCTCGAAGATCAGAAGATCGTTTTGGCGGAAAAAATCGCTAAAAGCGGTCGGCCTGTTCGCAGCTTCGACGAAACACTTAGAACCGCTTTTGAATTCCTCGCAAACCCTTGGAATCTCTGGGCTTCTGATCGTCTGGAGGATAAGAGAGCGGTCCTGAAACTCGCGTTCGCGGACCGTTTAACTTACGTTCGTAACGAAGGATTTAGAACACCGAATTTGTCTTTGCCCTTCAAGATGTTAGGCCAAAATTTCGGTGACTTTTTTGAAATGGCGCGCCCGTGAGGATTCGAACCTCAAACCTCCTGATCCGTAGTCAGGTGCTCTATCCAATTGAGCTACGGGCGCCCTGCGGCTGCTTTCCTTAATAAAATAGCGCGAGCGGAGGGCACCATAAGCGAAGCCGCAGCGGATTGCAAGCCTTTTGATCCCTATCCCCGCCCTATCCCCGCTCTTGCCCCCTCTGCGGATTTTCCGCACCGGATTTGTGAATGTTGTTGCAAAAAACCCTTTTGCCGCTTGAACTTGCCGGATTCAGCCTATAGGCTTGCACTCGATAGTGTCCGATGGCTTGACGTCAGGGCACTCTTTCAATAATCGTTTGCTTCTTCCGCTGTTTGGGGTTGAAACATAATTCATGAAGAATGCGTCTATGAAAAACATTCTGCTGCGCGCTGGCGCTCTTGCCCTGATGGGTGTTGTCACCACAACGGTTATGATCCAGGCCGCCCCGGCTTACGCCCGTGCTGGCGACCGTCCGCCGCTGATCATCACCAACGATCCGCTGCCGGCCGAGTTGCAGGATCGCGTTTACAGTAAACCCAAACGCACACGTTCAATCGATCCTTCGGAAGTGTCGGGCGATAGCTATTTCAACGCTGGCGACGTAACCGTGGTCGGCCGCAAGGTCGATGAACTGCGCAACGAACTGTTCAACCTGCAAGGCAAGGTTTCACAATTGGCCGAGAGCCTGTCCGCATTGGAAAAAGACGGACAGGGCAAATCCGCCGAATATTACGCCGCCGTCGCCACCATCAGCACGCAATTGCAATCCGGCACCACCCCGGGCAACCCGCGTCTGGTTTCGCGCCTGGCCGAAGCGCGCAGCAGCCTTGAAACGCTGGCTTCGAACGTCGCGTCGCTGAACGATCTGGCGATGGATATCTCCGGCGCGGCATCGATGTCGTCCTTCCTGCTGGAATCGGCGCGCGCCACCTACAGCCTTTCAGGCGCGGTCGAGGAAGACCATGTGCGTCTGGCGCAGATGGAAGACGCGATAAACAACACCGTGGTTGTGATCGACCGCATGCTTGACAACGTCAACGACGACATCACGCGCACGGTTTCCTACCTCAGCACCGAACGCGAAAACCTGCGTACGATGTCTTTGGCTGTGACCACAGGCAGCCTGTTCGGCAAGAGCCTCTCCACCCGTCCGTTCTCCAACGCCACGCTGGCGCATTTCGGCAACGACACGCAGATGGTGGCGTCGCCCGCAGCTTACGCGCCGGAAGGCGAGCCGGTGCCGCCGCAAATGGCGGGCATCCCCGGCGGCCCGCGCCCGCTGGTGAAGATTCGCTTTGACCGCGCCGATGTCTCGTACGAGCAACCAATGTACGTGGCCGTCAACGAAGCTCTGACCCGCTACCCCAACGCCCGCTTCGAGCTGGTGGCCGTGCACCCGAACAGCGGCAATACGGCCGCTGTGGCGATTGAAAGCACGCGCGCCCGCCGCAACGCCGAGCGCGTTCTGCGCACGTTGACGGAAATGGGCCTCAGCCTCGACCGCATCGACCTGTCTTACAGCCCGAGCGCCGAAGCCACCACAAACGAAGTGCATCTTTACGTGCGCTGACCGTCGACGGATTTTCAGGCATGAAAAAATCAGGGCGCTCTTTGGCGCCCCGATTTGTTTTTACACGAAAGGGGCGATCACCAGTCGGAGGGGACGTTGTTAAACAACCGCTCCGGCAAGGCCACGCCAAAGAAATCGCCTTCGACAGCCTTCTTGTCGTAGCGCATAATCACCTGCTGCTGCTCCTCCTCGGGGGACTGCCCCGGAACCGGCGGCATGCCCGGAATCACCGGCATCATCACCATGCCCGGCTGCATCAGCGGCTGCTGCATTTGCGTATTGCCCGTGTAGCCTGCGGCAGCGTTCACCGCGTTGAGCGACTGCAGATATTGCTGATAGGTTTCATCAGTCTCTGCGGCGGCGGCAACATTTGTCTCTTCCGCCGCTTGCGTCGCGACAGGCCCCATAACCATCAGCCCGGCAACCACACACGGCAACCACATAACCTGCCTGCATATCCGCTTTTTCATGGGGAAATCCTCAATCTAGACAAAACCAATGCGCTATACTAACACACAAATTCGGAATGGCCATAGGCAAGCATCCCTGAGCAAACTTTAGTCCCGATCCTGCGAAACCCAGAATTTTCCGGCTGGTCGCGACGTTCCCGTTTTCGATATTCCCTTAGATTCCGATTCCGCCTCAACCTGCCCGGATTTTTGCGTCTCCGGAGGCATAGCCTCAGGCACCGTCCCCACTTCCAGAGCAGGAACAGGTTGCATGGGAACCGAAGGGGGCATGGCAACAGGCGCAACGGGTGCGGCCACCCCCTCATCCAATATCTTTTGAATGTTATCGATATTCTGTTTGAAATCCCGAACGGAGGTGCCTGCGCCACCCTCACCCGATGTTTCAGGCGACCATGCGCGAAGGTCTACGGGCAACCCCTTCTTCTCCATGCAGGATTGAAGCTTCTGGTTATCTATATTCGTGCTGGGTCTGCCCTCGGCATCGTAAGAAATCATGGGGCTGGAGCATTCCGTCATCGCCGATAGGTAAACCCTGTAGGCCGGTTTCTTAACGTACTCCATCATCTCCTGAACCAAAGGATCGATCTCTTCGCTATGGTGATGGTGTTCATCATCGTTATGCCCGTCTTTTGCGTGCTTGCTTTTATGGGCGGCCAGCACCATGCCCGGCGACAGGCAAAGAATAAGCAAACCGATTGCTGCGGCGTACAAGCCTGTCTTTTTGTTCATCGTGCGCGCCCCGACATATCCTTGCGACATTGGAATATTATAGCATAATCTTGTGAAACGGTTGCAGTTTGTTAAAACTCGCGGTATTTCTAAGGCAGCACAATGCCTTGTCCCCGTAGCTCAGCAGGATAGAGCGGCGGTTTCCTAAACCGCAGGCCGGAGGTTCGAGACCTCCCGGGGACGCCATATTTCAATAGGTTAGCTTGTGGATAACTTTGCGAGGCTCTAGAACGACGCTGTCAGGGACAGAAAAACCTGCCGCTCTTTCTCAGGGCCGGCAGTCTCGCCAACATCAGTGTGATTAAGCTCCTGCCCGGAAAGAGCGACCGTTACATTGTCCGTAACCTTATAGCCCACCCGGCCGGCAAGGCTGACATGGTCGCCAGCTTCCACCGGATCATAAGTGACGCCGTTAGACAGCAGAACATCGTAATCCGAAACATATTGAGCATACCCATCCACTTCCCACGGCCCGTTCGCATAGCCAAGGTGAGCATTGAGCGTATGGGTCGGCGTGGCTTCCTCACCGTTATAGGGAACGGCAACAGTTGCACCCGTACCACCGCCCATATTGACACTCAGATCGTCGTCAGCGCGCAGAGCTGTATAATCGACATCCCATGTCCAGTGGTCGGCAAAAGCGCCTTCCAGGCCCAGTTCCAACCCGATACTGCTGGAGTCCCCGATATTGTCCGGCTGGTTGACAAGGCCGGTGAATAACGCCTGAATCCCCTTGATATCCTTTGTTTTCTGGTAAAACACGCCACCGCGAAACAAGCCGTTGATCGCCTCAATGCGCCGGTCATAGCCGATTTCATAATTGGTGACGATCCCGGCATCAAGACCGGGATTGCCGAGCGACGTTATCGGCCCGAAAGGAAAGTCAATGCCAAGATCGAGCAGCGAGGGCGCCTGTACGCCGCGGGCCGTCGTCAGGCGAACTGCATCCTTCTCCGTCGCCCTCCAGACAAGACCGCTGTTATAACTGATCTCAGTCAGACTCTTGTCAAACCCATCGTTAGACGCGATGAGCGGGTTGGCCAGCAACGGGCCGCTGCGTTCCAGCCGCAGGTGATCGACGCGCAACGCGTTGATCCAAGCCAGATCGTCACGCATCTGCCAGTTCCACATGCCGCCGCCGGCATAGACATCATAGGCAATCTCCGAGCCGGCTGACATCAGGTTGCTGGTCAGTTCGTTGCGGCGGTATTCTGTCTGCAACCGGATTGTGTGATCGTTGCCGATCTTGAAAAGATCCTCAAGCTGCGCCACCGTGACATTGTTTTTATAGTCAATAGTCAACTCCGCACTGGTTGCATGGAGAAGCTTCAGCCAGTTGCGGTAAAGGTTCGCCTGCACCGTGCCGATGCCCGTATCGGCGACGTAGGACGTTTTGAGAGAACTGGATTCATATTTAGAATTAAACAGCGTATAGAGCACAGGATATTCGGCCACTCTCGCCTTTGTTTTTGTGGCTTCAAAGCGCAATTGTGAATCATCGGTGAGTTGAACAATCCCGTCCATCAGCAGTTCATGGTTTGCAGGATCGTAGAAAGCCCCCGTGCCGGGCGGCTCATCGAAATCATCTGCATGGGTGCTGCCGCCCGAAACCCTGATCCCGACCTTCTCACCGAATTTCTGCGTATGGACGATATGGCCTTCGCGATAAGAATCCGTGCCCACGCGCACCCCGGCGCTGGAGACATCATCATAGAGTGGGCTATAGGTGATAATATTGATAACGCCGCTGACCGCGTTAAAACCGAACAGCGCGGAGTTCGGCCCCTCGACGATTTCGATCTGGCGAATCTCCTCAAGCTGGACAGGGATATTCTGCCAGAACGTATTGCCATAAGCATCGGAATAGACCTGCCGCCCGTTCACCAGAACCAGAAGCCGCGGGGAGTAAGCCTGGTTGAAACCGCGCACGTTTACATCGTGAGATGTCCGCGCCCCTGCCCAGACCGACAGGCTGGAATGGGTGCGCAGTACATCGGGAATGCTGGCCGCGCCGGAGCGCCTGATATCCTCCGCCGTAATGATTTCCATCGTCACCGGCACATCGGACGTGCGTTGCGGCTGGCCCGTGGCGCTGGTCGTCACCGGCTCGCCAAACAACATTTCCAGAGAACCGTAATCAATAGTTTGCGCCTGTGCGGGAAGGCAAAGACAGCTTATCGCCAGAGCCGCGCACACAGCGCCCGATAATTTGTTTCTTGATAACAACATATTCGACACTTTCAAAAAGCTGGCTCCACAGGTACAATTTCACAACTGCCGGACAAAGCGTATCAGAAAGGGTAGCTATTGCCAATCACCACAACCTTTAATACCTCTCATAGAGGCGGATCAGGTTGACGCCTTCTCTTTTATTCCATTCCCTCATGGGAGTAAGGGGGAGGAAAATTTTCGACTCAAATTATTTTCTTATTTTCATAGAGTGTTCTGGATTAGCGGCTGGGCAGCCTGAAAGAGTTCTGTTACAATTCTCGCCGTGCACACGCGGCCTTTCTGCCCCCTGCGTATGAAAAAGGTATTGCTATTGTGAGACATTATATAAAACGCATTCTTTCCATCGCTTTTGCAGTCGTAGCCGCGCTCGCTGTTCAGGTGGCGGCAGCGCAGGCAGCGGTTACGGATGTAACGCTCAAGGACGTACAGACAATTGTCAGAACCGTCGGCTTTTTGGAAAACGCCTCGAATACCGGTTCCGTTATGGCGATCATTTACAACCCGAATAGCGACGAATCGCTACAAAACGCCCGTCAGATGGAACGCTTGCTCAGAAGCGAGAAAAAGGACATAGAACCTCGTCTTGTTTCCGTATCGAACATGGCCGGGATTGAGGGCGCCCGTTTCGCTTTCATCAGCAGCGACGTGCAGAATCATTACAATTCTATCAAAACCGCGCTGAGCAAGAACAAGATTTTAAGTTTTACGCTCGACCGCGCATGCGTCGATCAGAATTGCTGCACTATTTATATCAACTCGAAAGGCCGCGTGGAAATCATCATCAATAAAGCGGTGGCCGATGATATTCAGGCCAAATTCAAACCCGTCTTTTTAATGATGGTAACAGTGATTTGATTGTAAATGCTGGGCATAAAAACAAAGATATTTCTTCCCCTCTTCCTGTTCATGGCCGCCATCGGCCTTTACTTTTATGTGGTCTGGATTCCCAGGTCTGTTGAGTTCACTTTGCAGGAAACCAAAGATGTGCTCGACCACATGCTGGAGATCGTTGAAGACCAGATCACACCCGACCTTGCCCGAAACGATATGGAGTCCGTTCGGGAACGGCTGGATTTTATTCTATTGAAAAATCCGGAGTGGCATGCGTTGCTGCTGCAGGATCGCAGCGGCGGGATTCTATACCCGGAAGGCGGCGCTTTGGATATGCTGCACCAGCATGACACTGACAGGATTATCACCCAGAACATTGAAGCCTTTGGCAACCAGATCGGAAAGCTCTCGCTGGCTTACGATTTTTCAGAAACAGAAGAAGCCGTCCGCCAAAGCGCGTACAATCTGCTCGCAGCGCTTGTTTTCGCCCTCGGCCTGTTTGCCGCTGTCGCAGCGCTGACCGTGCAATATTTTGTCATCCGGCCGGCCCTTCTTTTGACGCGGGCGGCGGCGGCGTTCACAGGCCGCGAGACGGATGAATCCGGCAAAACTGTAAAACTGCCCAGGATTACAGACGATCAGATCGGCAGGTTGACGGCGAGTTTTGCCGCCATGCGCGAAGCTATTACAGGCCAGCAAAAAAATCTTGAGGAGCAGAACAGGGAGCTGTTCCTGGCAAAAGAGCAGGCCGACCGGGCCAATCGGGCCAAAAGCGAATTCCTGGCGAATATGTCCCACGAACTGCGCACCCCGCTAAACAGCATTATGGGTTTTACGCGCATGTTCACGGAAGACGAAACCATGAGCCGCGACAACAAACAGATGGCCACAACGGTTCACAAAGCCGCGACCTCGCTGCTGGATATTGTCAATGACGTTTTGGATATTTCCAAAATTGAATCCGGCTCTATGGTTCTGGAACGCATCGGTTTCGATATGAAAAGCATGGTCGCCAATATCATGGAAACGATGGCCCCGATCGCCAGCGCAAAAGGTGTTTCATTAAAATACCAGTACGAAAATGACGACCTGCCGTTTTTAATAGGCGCCCCGCTTCGCGTCAGCCGCATTCTGACCAACCTGCTGAGCAATGCCATAAAATACACTGCCAGCGGCGAGGTGAACGTTTCGATTGGCAGCAAGCGCGTCGCCTGGACAAAGGAGGAGCTTGAAGCCCTTCAATTCATTCAATACAACAACGCGGGCACGGTCAGCGTTCTGCTGAACAGCAGATCGCTGACGAACAACCGTGTAGAGGTTCACTGCATTGTCAGCGATACGGGGATCGGCATCCCCAAAGACAAACTGAAGATCATATTTGAAAAATTCACGCAGGCAGATGAGTCGACAACGCGAAAATACGGCGGCACGGGGCTGGGCCTGGCCATCACCAAGGATCTTGTTGAGATGATGGGTGGCGAGATCGGCGTGGAAAGCGATGTCGGGAAAGGATCCAAATTCTGGTTCAAAATCCCGTTCGACGTGACGGATAAAATTGAACAAAACGGCCACGGCAAGGCGCGGAAGATAAGAGAGAAAGATCATAAGGATGCACCCCATATCCCGGCGGCAAAAGCCCGTATCCTCATCGCCGAAGATCACCTGCTGAATCAGGATTTCATCAAAAGACTCCTGAAACGCATGGGCATTGAACATTTCACGATCGTGGAAAACGGCGAACTGGCCGAAAAAGAATGGCAAACCGGACAATACGACCTGATCCTGATGGACTGCCACATGCCAGAAAAAAACGGTTACGCGGCAACGCAGAGCATCCGGGCACAGGAAGGAAATACCGGCGGACATATTCCCATTATCGCCCTGACAGCGGATGCCATGAAAGGAACCCAGGAAAAATGTCTGGCCTGCGGCATGGATGAATACATCACCAAGCCGATTGACACCGATGAATTGCGGGACGTTTTGAATCTATGGCTTACGTTCCCCGAAGAGAAAAGCGGAAAAGGCAAAACAGATGAAAAGCAGGAGACAGATGCTCCGGTTAATCTGGATCTGCTCCGCGAATACTCCGATACGCCGGAAGATATTAAAAACTTCATCAATGTTTTTATCCGGCAAAGCGAGGAAAGTCTGGAAATCCTGGAAAAACACTGCATAGACGGCGATAGCAGGGCATGGATGGAAGCAGCACACAAATTCAAGGGTGGTGCAGGTATGACCGGCGCCGCAAAACTGCAAAATCTCTGCGCGCAGGCGCAGGAAATGCAAAACTCTACGGCGCAAAAACGGGAAAAGATATTGAAAGCCATTCAAGACGAATATGCAAAAGTCAAAGCGTATATGAACACGGCGCTCTCCTAGAGAAAATCCTGCGCCGTGGCGCGCTATTGGCATACTAAGAGCCAAATCCAGCCATCAGCCACAGCAATCATTTTTGCCTAGACAATTGATTTTATTGTTGTAAGCGGGACGAGGGTTCGAGACATCCCAAGAGGCGCCAGGCCTCTTTCAGGCCCGCTTTTTGCCGCCCAGCTTTTTCATGGTCTTATAGCAAACCTCTTGAAAGGCGCCCTGCAGGGCCTTCCCTTCCTGCCCCCCGTCACCCGACATCTTGCTCGCAAGAATCAGCAAAATGGTTTTATAAAGCAAATCGACGATCTGCACGACCTTGCGGTCATAACGCCCGATATCCTCAAGGAAGGTCAGAACCGTCCCGGCCAACCCGCTGATCAGTGAATAATTAAATGTGGCGGCATTAGCTTTGATATTCATGATCGGGGTCATATAGGATTCCAGAATCTCCTTCTGGTTGTCGGGACTCCTCAAGCCGGCCGTATCCTTGATCGCGCGGCTCAACTCGTCCAGATGCGGCTTGGCAATCGGCGCGAAATCGACCTTGTTGTTGGCGATCAATTCTTGTGCTCTGGCGATTTTCTTCTCATCAATGACGCCCATCCCGACTTTTTTTTGCAATTCGGTTGACGCCTTGATCTTCTTGACCATCTCGTCAAGTTCAATGATGTCCGAATCCATGATCGATTCTTACCTTCTCACTAGCTATACTTTTCAATGGCTTTCGCCACAATCAGTTTCAACTCTTCGGCCTTGGCGCCGCCATGATCCTTGATGTTCTCCTGATAGACAATCCGCATCACATCAAGATGCGCCTGCACGATCACCTGATGCTCCTTGCGTTCAGGGTCGATCCTCTCGGCAAATTCGCGCAAAGACAGGGCGAAATGCTGCATCAATTCATAATTAAACGTAGAAGCCAGATCCTTGATATGGTTCGATGTATGATAGATACGCTCAATTGCTTCGCGGCGCGCCCCTTCGCTGCCCGCTGCCTTAAACTGCGCCCACGAATCTTCGAGACGGTTCAGGCTCTCTTCCACCATCTTGGGATACAAGGATTGCTTTTTCTGGATGATCGTATCCGCACGCACAATCGCATTGGGGTCTATGAACCCCGGCCCATCGTGCAAGCCCGCTCCCGTCTTCAACTTCAGTCTGTTGACGCGATGATATATTTCGACAGCTTCGCTGCTTTGATCAGATTCGCTCATTGAATTGCTTTACATCCTCCGGTTTGGTAATACGACGTTCCACCCCGCTATACGAGTCGCTTTTACGGCGGCGGTCGGGGCCGAAAAATCCCGGGGCCCTCAAGAAAGGCCTGGGTTTATCGATCACGTATAACAGGCGCGACGCCAGCTTTTGCGCCGATACAGGCTTCACCAACACCTCATTTGCGCCATTATCGCGCCCAGCGGAGACAACGGCTTCGCTTGTGTAGGCGCTGCACAGCACCGATGGCAAAAACTTGATGGAATCTTTTTTATGACCGCGGATCCAGCGCAAAAGATCCAAACCGTCCCCCTCCGGCATCAGCCAGTCCAGCAAAACAATATCGATCTTGTTGCGCGCGTTTTCATCAGAATTGAACAGGGAAATCATTTCCTTGCCTTCCGTGCCGCTTGAGGCCTGAATAATGTTGCCCACTCCGAATTCACGCAGCATGGTCGACATCAGGTCGGCCATAAACGGATAATCTTCAACGATCAGAATTCGGAAAGCCCCGAGGGAATAGGCGCGTTTTTGCTTGTTCCCCACGCTGGCGGTTTGGATGGCTTGCACTGTTTTAGACATAAGTAATAAGGTACCTCGTTAGTACATATGATATTAAAGCCCTACACATTAGGGAAGTCTTAAATCTATGAATAATCTCCGGCATATTTTCAAACCATCTTGCCGAGCCCTCCTGAAATATCCTACGGTATCAAATAGATAAATAACCCTTTCTGACAATAAAACAGGTTATGCCAATGAAAGTTCTGGTAGCCGTCAAACGCGTGATCGATGCCTATGTCACCGTCCGGGTCAAAGCCGATCAGTCCGGCGTCGAGACCGCCAATGTAAAAATGTCCATGAACCCCTTCTGCGAGATCGCCGTCGAAGAGGCGATACGCATGAAAGAAGCCGGGAAGGCCACTGAAATCGTTGCGGTTTCGGCAGGCCCTGCCACCTGTCAGGAGACGCTGCGCACGGCCCTTGCGATGGGGGCCGACCGCGCCATCCTGATCCAGACCGATGCCGAACTGCAACCGCTGGCGGTGGCAAAGCTTCTGGCCGCCGTGATCGACAAGGAGAATCCCGGACTCGTCTTGATGGGCAAACAAGGGATCGATGGCGAGCATAACCAGACCGGGCAAATGGTTGCCGCCTTGAAAAACTGGGCGCAGGCAACATTCGCTTCGAAGATAGAAGTCGGCGCGGGAGAAGCCACCGTGACGCGCGAGATTGATGGCGGGCTGGAAACGCTGACGATCAAGCTTCCGGCTGTCGTCACCACCGACTTGCGCCTGAACGAACCGCGCTACGCCTCACTGCCCAACATCATGCAGGCCAAACGCAAGCCGCTTGAAACCCTGGCCCCGGAAGCCTTGGGCGTGGATATAACCCCGCGCTTTAAAATTCTGAAAGTAACGGAACCGCTCAAGCGTCAAGCGGGCAAGAAAGTCGCCAATGTCGACGAATTGATTGATAAACTGAAAAATGAAGCAAAGGTCATCTGATGTCTGCTCTGGTCATTGCCGAACATAACAATACGGCCCTCAATTCCGCCACGCTGAACACGATCGCGGCCGCCTTTAAAATCGGCTCTTCGATAGATGTGCTCGTGGCTGGCCATAACTGCCGCAGCGTTGCCGAACAACTGGGAAAAACCGCAGGAATCGCCAAGGTCATTCTTGTCGACCACGAAGCCTATGCCCACCATCTGGCTGAAAATCTGGCGACGCTGGCCGCCCGGATCGGCAAGGGCTATTCGCATATTCTGGCCCCGGCCTCATTCTTCGGTAAAAACGTGATGCCGCGCATCGCCGCCCTGCTCGACGCGGTGCAAATCTCGGATGTTACGGCGATCGAGTCAGCCGACACCTTTGTCCGTCCGATTTATGCCGGGAACGCGCTGGCCACAGTGCAAACAACCAGCAGCCCCGTCATGCTGACAGTCAGACCTACCGCGTTCGACCCCGCCTCCGCCGAAGGCGGCAGCGCCGTCATTGAAAGCGCGGAAGGCTCTGGCGAAACCGGGTTGACCCGTTTTGTCGGACAGGAACTGACCAAAAGCGAACGACCCGACCTGCAAACCGCCCGGATCGTTATTTCCGGCGGGCGCGGTCTGGCGAACGGTGAGAACTTTCACAAATACATCGAACCTGTAGCCGACAAACTCGGGGCTGCCATCGGCGCCTCACGCGCGGCAGTCGATGCCGGGTTCGTGCCAAACGATTATCAGGTTGGCCAGACCGGAAAGATCGTCGCTCCGCAGCTTTATATCGCAGTCGGCATCTCCGGCGCGATCCAGCATCTGGCGGGCATGAAAGATTCCAAAGTGATCGTCGCTATCAACAAGGACGCCGAAGCGCCGATCTTCCAGATCGCCGATTACGGCTTGGTCGCGGATCTGTTCGAAGCGCTGCCCGCGATGGAAAAAGCGCTTGCCTGATCCCGTTCTTTACTTCTGCAGATAATGCTGCGCCCTGATCTCGGCGGCGTCGACGATATGCCCCTCCATCGCCGCCACGATCTCGGTCGTCGTTGCCGTGCCCGGCAACCCCAGCGCCTGATCCAGCGCAAAAAGCCTCAACACGTAAAGATAGCTCCCTTTCGGCTCGCACGGCCCGGCATAGGCGGCGTTGTCAAACGCGTTGCGCGCAAGGATACCCTGCTCCAGGCCAAGGCTCTCCGCCGATATATTCCCGCGCATGCCGCGAGCGCCACCGGGCACGTCAAGCATGATCCATGACCACAAAGCTTTCTCTGTTGCCGCGCGGCGCTCCAGCACCAGAACAAAGGCCGCCGTTCCCTCCGGCGCCCCCTGCCAACTAAGCGAGGGCGAAGCGTTATTGCGATAGCAAGTCAATTCCAGCGGATAACGAGGCAATTCGTCGTTCTGTGACGCCGGGATATCCGGGCTGATCATTTTCAATGTCCCCGCTACCCGGGACAGATCAACCTTGATTTCATCGATAAGGACACCCCCCGGAGCATCGGCGGCCCCAAGCGCCGCGGCGGCGGTCACCGAAGCGGCTGGTGCCGGCGCAAGCACAACCGCAGAAGCCTCAACAGCCGGCGCGGGTTTAGAAACTGCAGCGACCGGCGCGACGGTCTGGGGCGGCGCGACGCGCTTCTGCGCGAGTATCACGGCCCCTGCCACCATCATTACAGCCAATCCCAGCGTCAGCGCCCATATCGTCTTCTGGTTCATTCCCGTTCCCCTTGTTCAATCATAATAAAATCCAGCAACCCGCAAGCGCCGGCTTCAATCAAATCGTACACACGTTCGAAATCCTCGCTGCTGCCATAGTAAGGATCTGGAACGTCCTGATGCCCCTCCGCCCCGGCATACGACAACAACAAACTCACATGACCTGACGCAGAGGGCGGCCTGTTCCGCTGCATATGCGCCAAATGCGTCCGATCCATAGCGATCAGGTAATTGAAACAATTGTAATCCTCGTTCCGCAACGCCCGCGCGCGCAAGGACGATATGTCCACGCCCCGCTTGGTCGCTGTCTTGATAGAGCGTGGATCAGGCGCCTCGCCATGATGCCAGCCGCCCGTCCCGGCAGAGTCTATTAGAAAACGCTCCTCAACGCCTGTCTTCCTGACCAACGCCCTGAAGATTCCCTCGGCCGTGGGCGAACGGCAAATATTCCCGGTGCATACGAACAAAACGGATAGCGGTTTTTTCTGGCTCATCGGAAGACTATCGGTTCCTGGCGATAAAATTGCGAAACGCCGTCAAGGTTTCCTCGCTGACATGATGCTCGACACCTTCGGCATCAGCCTCCGCCGTAGCGGGCGATATCCCCAGCGCCAGCAGGAAGTCCAGCACGACGCGATGACGTTCCTTGCAGCGGCGTGCGAGATCTTTTCCGGTTTCGGTCAGAAACAGCGACCGGTACGGCTGATTGCTGACCAGCCCTTCGCGGTTCAGGCGCACGATCACTTTATTGACGGTTGCGTGCGACACCCCAAAGCGGTTGGCCAGATCGACGACCCGCGCCTCGCCCTGCGCCTCGATCAGGTCGGCAATCAACTCGACATAATCCTCGGCGGTTTCCGCCTGATGCGCTTCCCTCACCCGGTTGAACCAGCGCGCCTGCTGCCCCGGGTCAACCAGCCCCTCTGTCAGGTTTTTATCGGAAAACCCCTCATCAGCCATCATCAATCCTTCAAATTCCCGAATATATTTTTTCTATTTTACAGCCCCTTCAAATTGTTGCCAAGGCTAAACTTTGTTTTTTACGACGATAACTCGCCCGCCTTTGCTTGCCTAGAACAAGGATAGCAGGATATAAACCGCCTCATGATCACGCCTCTGCATAAAATCGAACCGATTACCATTCGCCTGGCCAGAACCCCGGAAGAAGTTCTGGCAGCGCAGGAATTGCGTTATCAGGTCTTTTACGAGGAATTCGGAGCCAAGGCCGACCCCGAGGCCCAGCGCCTGAAGCGCGATGCCGATCCCTATGATCTGGTCGCCAGCCACCTGATCGTTGTCGATAACACCGCAAGCGGCCCCGCTCCGAAAATCGTCGGCACATATCGCGTGATCGAACAAGAAGGCGCCGATCAGGTAGGCGGTTTCTATACCTCCGCCGAATACGACATCACCCCGCTGCATAATTGCGGCTTGCGCATGCTGGAGCTTGGGCGCTCTTGCGTGCTGCCGGAATACCGCACCCGGTCTGTATTGCAATTGCTGTGGCAAGGGATCGCAAATTTCGTCGTCGACAATAAAATCGAGGTGCTGTTCGGTTGCGCCAGCTTCCACGGCACCGATGTCAGCGCTATCTCAAGGCAACTGGCTTACCTGCACCACTACCATCTGGCGCCCCCGGCCTTGCGCCCCCGCGCCCGCGAAGAGCGCTATGTCGAGATGAACCTTCACCCCAAGGAACCTCTGGATCCGCGCGAGATCATCAATACGCTGCCGCCGCTGATCAAGGGTTATTTACGCACCGGGTGCATGGTGGGCGAAGGCGCTGTGATTGACGAGCAATTCAATACCATCGACGTTTGCATCGTGCTGCAAACCGATATGCTGGCCAGCCAGTACAAAAAACATTTCAAGCTGCAACTCCCCGACGAACTCTCGGGCAATACCGATGACGATGTGCGCTCGCTGTTCAGCCGCAAGAAAGACGCATAAACCGTGAAAGCTCTGATGATGCCCTTAAAGCTTGGCGGTTTCCTGATCTGGTGCCTGATCATGGTGCCCGTGCAACTGGTCATTATGCTTTTCAAAGGACGCAAACCCGCCTACACAACGCCGTGGCTGTGGCACAAGGGCGTCTGCCGCCTGTTTGGATTGACCGTGCAAATAGAAGGCGCGCCCCACACCGGCAGTCAGGTGATATTTGTCTGCAACCATATGTCCTATCTTGATATCCCGGTGATCGGCAGCGTGCTGAAAGCCTCCTTCGTCGCCAAGAGCGAAGTCGCGAGCTGGCCTGTCTTCGGTTTTCTTTCAAAGCTGCAGCAAACCGCCTTCATCAGCCGCTCGAAAACCACACTGGGCAATGACAAAAACGCTCTGGAAACCATGCTCAAAGATGGCCGCAGCATGATCATCTTCCCGGAAGGAACCTCGACCGATGGCAGAAGCGTCGTCCCGTTCAAATCAAGCCTGTTCAGCATTGCCTTGAGCGAAGACGCGCTGGCGCAGGATATCTGGCTGCAGCCGATGACCCTCTGCCTGATCGCCGTCGACCGGCAAAATCCGGAAGATCAAAAAATCAGGGATCTCTATGCCTGGCACGGCGAGATGGATCTGGCTCCGCATCTAAGCGCCTTTACCAGAACGCGGGGAGCGACGATCAAGATCACCTTCCATCCCCCGATCCAGGCCCGCGCCCTGCCTGACCGTAAAAAACTGGCACAGATATGTCACGAGCACGTCGCCCGGGGCCTGACGACGCAGGGGCTGGCATTTGCCGCCTGATCTGTTTATTCTTGCCTACGCAATCCCCGAGGAGACAAAAATGAAATTTACCAGCGATGAAGCCAAACGCGTCCAGAAATACCTGCAAATGAAGTTTGCCAACCAGAAAATCACCGTAGGCGCCTTTTCAAAATCGGGCGATTCAGCCGAGATCCTGCTTGACGGCGAATTCATGGGTACCTTGTACAAGGACACCGAGGACGGCGAAACATCGTATGACTTCAATATGGCGATTCTGGATATAGATCTGCCGCCGGCCGCCTGATTCCGGGATTTTTGCTTGCAGAAAAAGGTATTTGCTTAATCCGCCCTATTTTCTGTAAAATTAAAGGACGCACAGAAAATTCCGGCCGGGGCCGCGCGGGGCATGACAGGCACAGGAATCTGCGTTAGAATATCTGTGATATGCGGGGGACTATATTTATGGCCTTGAAAAAACTGGCTTTTTCTCTTCAATCAGGTGTGCATCTGTGTGTGGTGACCGTTGGATTCGCAGCCGCCATGTCCCTCAGCAGCCTGAGCTTCGCCCAGACATCCTGCGACCCGCAATACATGGATGCGCTGGAATCCCGTGCCTATCTCGAAGCCCAACGCGAAGTTGCCATGAACCAGAACCTGATCCTGAAACCGGACAGCGTTCTCGAATATAGCTGCTTCGATGAAATCATGGGAACGCTTGCGCGCGCTCCTGGCAACCGCGACAACTTCAGTGAAAGCAACCGCTGGGGCGCCGTTCCCGGCCATGATGATCGCTCGCTCGACAACGCGTTCGACGCCGTCGTCTCCGCCGCCCTTAACCCCTACCTGACTTCAAACTTCAGCCACACCTTTCTGGGGGGGCGCACAGGCACGGATCACACGCTGGAAACTGTCAACGCCACCGCGGGCGCCTACAATTGCGGCAACATGGCCGCCGTGTGGAATCTGGCGCGATGCATGAATTTCAATGACCGCCCTGCTCAGGATTTCTTTTTCGACTTTGATTACCTGAAAGGCAACCCCGACAAGGTTCGCCTGCTGCCCGCTTCCGCCTGCACCGACTCCGGCATTACCCAGCAATGGATCGACCAGGCCTTCAACAACGAAAGCAGCCGTTACGTTCTGGCCGCAGAAAACAACCCGCTGGACGGCGTATTCTACACTAAAGACAGCATGAACAGTTATCTCGACCGCATCAACCCGTATGGCGTTGCGCCGGCCACTGTCTGTGCGGCGGGCATCCCCACCGGGGTCGTTGTCTATCGTCAGGGCAGTGCGCCTGAATACTACTATGAGAAAGTCTGCCCCAACCCGGGCTGTTACTACGTGCCCTCAGGCGCCGGCACGCAAGCCGCCCCCAGCAATACGGGCAACTGCCAGAACTAATGATGATCGCAAGAATAAAACCCCGCGTAACACGGGGTTTTTTCATCCTCTAAACATGACGACTTAGGGGCCGATCTCGCTCAGAATGGTCTGCATTTCCTGCATCAAAGACTTGTTCCCTGACTTGATCTCGATAAATTTCATGACCGTCGCCAGATTTTTCTGCCGGTCGATGGATTCATAACGGTCGTCAGCCGCATTTTTCCCCTTACTGCGGGATACTGCCAACGGCGCATTCAGCGCCGCCGTAATTTGCTGCCGCGCCTGCTCCAGCAGACTGTGATCGATCAAACCGCGGGTTTGCTTCAAAATCAGCAGGGCTTCCTGCTTCAGACGCCGCCGTTCCGGGCTTTCCGTATAATATATCTTGCGCAAAGAATGCTCCCATAGGGGGCCTGCTACTATGAAAATCAAGGACGAAATGTCACTTTTCAAAGTCGAAACAAGCCCTTATATCTACAAGAGTGCCTCAGGAAGCCCTAAAATAAGGTTAGCGCATTGAATTTTCTTCTGAATCTGTATGGATCGTCCATGAAAGCCCTGACCCCGGCCCTCTCCGCCCTGCTGGAACGCCGGTTGACACAAGGCAAGGAAGAAGCCGGTCGGATCGAGGAGCGCCGTGGCAATACCGCCGTTCCGCGGCCCGATATGCCTGTCATCTGGATTCATGGAGCCAGCGTCGGCGAAGCGCAATCCACCCTGATCGTTATCAACCACCTGCAGAAAAGATACCCGGACGCTGCGATCCTGCTGACGACAGGGACGGTAACCTCGGCGCAGTACCTTGAAAACCGCCTGCCTGCCGGGGTTATCCATCAATATATTCCTCTCGACCATCCGGAATGGGTCGACTCTTTTTTCAATCACTGGAAGCCGCAGATGGTTTTGTGGATGGAATCCGAACTCTGGCCGATACTGCTCGCCGGCATTCGGGAACGGAATATCCCCGCTTTGCTGCTTAACGCCCGCTTGTCGCCGCGCTCTTATCAGCGGTGGCGCTGCCTGTCCATCGCTGCCAAGCCGCTGCTGTGCACTTTCTCGGCTATTCTTGCCCAAACCGGCGACGACGCCGCGCGTTTTAAAAAACTCGGAGCCGGGAACGTGGCCGTAACCGGTAATTTGAAGTACGCGTCAACACCCCTGCCCTGCGACCCGGATCATCTGGCATTGCTGCGGCAGCAAATCGGCTCGCGCCCGGTCTGGCTATATGCAAGCACGCATAAGGGCGAAGAGGAACTGGCCTGCCGCCTGCACCTGAGACTGGCTGCGGACATTCCCGATCTGCTCACCGTCGTCGTGCCGCGCCATCCCGAACGCGGCGAAGATATCATGAAAATCTGCCAGGCTTTCGGGGTCAAGGCCTTACGCCGCACGGCGGTGCATACGCCGCCGGACGCGGATACACAACTTTATATCGCCGATACGCTGGGCGAACTCGGGCTCTTTTACCGCGCCTGCCCCGTCGCATGCATCGGTCGCAGCTTCAGCGACGATGGCGGCGGCGGACACAACCCCATCGAAGCCGCGCAACTGGGCTGCGCCGTTCTCCACGGCCCACGCATACAAAATCTTTTTGAGATTTACAGGGACATGAACCAAGCCGATGCCTCCTGCCTGGTGCGCGATAAAAACGAATTTTATATCGTGCTGCGTGAACTGCTGCGGCACCCTGAAAAACTGAAGAAACTCGCCGATAGCGGGCAGGAATTCACGCGGCGGCAAAGCCTCGTTTTGCCGAATATCCTGGGTCAGATATACCCTGTAGCCGACCGTGCGCTCACTCCCGTTACGGGGGCCGCATGACCTTCAATACCCCTTCTTTCTGGTACAAGCCCCCAGCCGAAATGTCTGTACTCTCCCGGGCGCTGATACCGCTGGGCTGGGTCTATGGCGCGATCACGGCGGCCCGCATGAACCTGATCCAGCCGCAAAAAGCCGGTGCGCCGGTGATCTGCGTCGGCAACCTGACCGCAGGCGGCAGCGGAAAAACGCCGGTGGCAGTGGCGCTGATGAAGGCCTTGCAAAATTCAGGTTGGTATAAATCCCCCTGTTTTTTGACGCGCGGCTATGGCGGCACACTGACGGGGCCGCAGGAGATCTCACCCGAAACCGGGCCGGATGCCGGGGATGAGGCCTTGCTGTTATCGCGTACAGCCCCCACAGTCATATCGCGGGATCGTCTTGCGGGCGCGCATCACGCCGCAGCGCAGGGCCACGACCTGATTATTATGGATGACGGTTTGCAAAACCCTTACCTGCGCAAAGACATCAGTTTCATCGTCGTCAACGGCCCTTTGGGCTGGGGCAACCGCCGCCTGATCCCGGCGGGGCCGCTGCGCGAGTTTATAAAATGCGGGCTGAAACGCGCCCATGCCCTCATCGCGCTTGACGGCGCGCCCGACATCCCCGGCGACAAGCCTGTATTTCAGGCGCGCCGCCGGGTATCATGCCCCCTCCCCTCGGGCAGCAAAGTCATTGGGTTTTGCGCCCTGGGCCGCCCCGAAGGCTTCCGCGACAGCCTGCAAACATTGGGCTACGATATTGTCCTCTTTAAAACATTCCCCGACCATCACCGCTACAGCGCGTCTGATATTCAGGAGCTTAAAACCGAAGCGGCTCGTCTGAACGCCCGTCTGGTAACAACGGAAAAGGACGCCGTGAAAATATTCCCCCTCAACGATATAAGCACAGTGACCATTGATCTGACATTTGAAAACCCGGAGGCTCTGCTGTCGATGATAAAGGCACGGACATGAAACAGTTCCGCTACATACTTGAATCCCTGGTGTTGCTGGCCTTCTATGGCCTGTGCGACATATTGCCGGCTGCCGCGGCTTCTGGCATGGGCGGGTGGATCGGGCGCCACATCGGCCCGCGTCTGGCCGCCAGCCGCAAGGCCCGGAAAAATCTGCAGGACTCTTTGCCGCAACTGGATGATGCCGCGCAGGATCAAGCGATCCGCGCCATGTGGGACAATCTAGGGCGGGTAATCGCCGAATATCCGCACCTTGAGACAATCGGCAGGCACCATGTCGAACTGCAAGGGGTTGAAGTCATCAGACATGCCCTTTCGCAAAGCCAGCCCGTTATCCTGTTTGGGGCGCATCTGGCGAACTGGGAAGTCATGGCTCCCGCCTTGCTCGATAAAACCGGATTGAAACTGGGACTGGTTTACCGCGCCCCCAATAACCCGGTTTCGGATCGTCTGCTCGATTACGCGCGCAGCCTCCACGGCAAGCTTGAAACCATTCCCAAATCGCGCGCGGGAACGCGGCGTCTGGTGCAAACCCTCAAAGAGGGAAACAGCATCGGCATCCTGATCGACCAGAAATACAACGAAGGCGTATCCGTTGCCTTCTTTGGCCGCCCGGCCATGACCAGTCCGGCTTTCGTGCAACTGGCGCGCAAATACGATGCCTGCCTGATCCCCTTTCGTTGCCGCCGCAATAACGGCTGCGATTTCACTGTGACCTTCGAAAGTCCTTTAAGCCTCGATGGCGATGAAATCGACGTCATTGCCCGCGCCCATGCGCGTCTGGAAGACTGGATCGCGCAAAAACCCGGCGACTGGATGTGGCTTCATCGCCGCTGGGGCAAAAACGAAATTCAGGAAGCCTGACCCTTCGCCTGTTAACCCGGCAGGACTCTGTATGGCCGACGGACTAGATTGGGGGAGCAGGTCAAGAAGATAAGACCCATAATGTCGGATTCTTAATTCGAACGACTACAGATCGCGGATTTCATCAACAAGGAAATTTCAAATGGACAATGGACTGGCGAGCCATTGGAGATTCTAAAATTGTATTGGCAGGAACTACAGAACTTAACCACACCATCGCCACGAATTTCATCACAGAACATCGCCCCGCATATTTAAGCATAAAAGAAATTTCTATCCTGAAACATCAGTGAAGAATTTTATTTTACCCCCTCAGGGCATCTCCCCATAACAGGGAGATTCATCAATTGAATGATCTGGCATGTATTGAAGCTAGACCTTGCCCCTAGAACGTTTCACGTCCGGCGGCGATGTCTTCCTCGGCCTGTTCGATCACCTGCGCCATCACAGGGCCGAACAGCCGTTTACCGGCGGCGGTGAACATGGTTTCGCCCAACTGGTCGCGCAGGAATGCCAGCACCGTCTTCGGCCCGGCCTTCATGATGTTCCGTTCCGCCAGGAACGATATCGTCTCCGTTTTCGTGCGCTCATACGACAACCCTGCCGAAGTGCCGACATCGGCTTCGTGCAGAAGCATCGCCATCAACACCAGTTTCGGATTGTCTTCATAACGGCGCAGCTTTCCCATCATCATGATGGAAACGTCCTCATCGTTGTCGCCGTAAAAAACATGCTTGTATATTTTTTTCATACGCACGCACGGGCTGTTGTCTCCGGCGAAGAACGTAATATCGGTACAAAAAACCAGCGTCTCGATCTGCCCCACGCTTTCGGCGTCCAGCCCCACACCCAGCAAATAAGGCCTGGCCAGATCGAAGGCTCGTTGTTCCATCATCCCGGGGGTATAGACGCCCTCGCGCGCGTTGTCGCCGCCTTCATGACCCAGATCGTGAATGCAGGCCGCCGCCAGCAGCAAGGCAATATCGTCTTTTTCTATCGCCGACTGACCATCGGGAGCCTGATTGTGCGCAGCCACCAGACGAATGGTATGGAACAGCACCTTGCGGTAATGCTCGTTGCCGTGATACTGCAGGTCGTTCGGAATCTCGGCCAGCATCGCCGCGATAAACGCGGCCTGCACAGGCGCGCTTTCAATATCAAGTTCGAAATACTGAGTGGCCTGCATCACCATCGCGGTCAAAGCGGGGCCGCCGCCTTCGGCCTCCCAGCGGCTGAACACAGCCGCGCAACGCGCGCCATAGGCAGCCGTATCGACGCCGAACAGCAACTCCGATACTTCGGCGACGCGGCGCATATCGGATTCGAAACTTTGTTCGAGCGCGGCGGCGCGGGCGCTTAAAGCCTCCGGGGTAAGAAACTCCGACGGCTCCGGCACCGTCTGGTCGATCGCGGGCTTCAGGGTGCGGAAAAAACTGTAATATGAATGTTGGTTATCGGGCCGGGCGGCGAGGTCTTGAGCCAAGGAAATCCCTCTTGTGCTTAAAAAATTGCTCTTAAATCATACAGGAAACTACTAAATCTTTGGAAAAATTAAGTGTTTTTCTTGCAATGCACAAGGAAAATCCCTAATTTTATTTCCCTAAAACCAAGACCCGAGAGTGTGCAACAATGACTGATCAATGGACTCCGCAATCCTGGCGCAACAAACCGGCGAAACAACTTCCGGCTTACCCCGATGATATCGCCCTCAAAGACGCCGAAAAAACCATGGCCCAGATGCCGCCGCTGGTTTTTGCCGGCGAAGCCCGCAACCTGAAAAAACATCTGGCCGAAGTGGCCGAAGGCCGCGCCTTCTTGCTGCAGGGCGGGGATTGCGCCGAAAGCTTCGCCGAATTCGGTGCCAACAAGATCCGCGATACCTTCCGCGTCCTTTTGCAGATGGCCGTGGTCATGACCTTTGCGGGCGCTCTGCCCATCGTCAAGGTCGGGCGCATGGCCGGGCAATTCGCCAAACCGCGCTCGGACGATCATGAGACGCAAAATGGCGTGACCCTGCCCAGCTATCGCGGCGATATCATCAACGGTTACGGCTTTACCGCTGAAGATCGCGTGCCCGATCCGCAACGCATGCTGCGCGCCTACAATCAGGCGGCGGCGACACTGAACCTGCTGCGCGCTTTCGCCTATGGCGGCTACGCCGATTTGCACCGCGTGCACAAATGGAATCTCGATTTCGTTCAAGACAGCCCGCTGACCCAGCGTTACGAAGACCTCGCCGCCCGCATCGACGAAGCGCTCAACTTCATGGCGGCCTGCGGCGTCACCGGCGATAAGGTGCCTGAGATCGTGCGCCAGACCGAGTTTTTCACCTCGCACGAAGCCCTGCTTCTGCCCTATGAAGAGGCGCTCACCCGCGTCGACAGCCTGACCGGAGACTGGTACGACTGCTCGGCCCATATGGTCTGGATCGGCGCGCGCACCAATCAGATGGACGGCGCGCAAGTGGAATTCGTGCGCGGCATCAAAAACCCGATCGGATTGAAATGCCCGCCCTCGCTTGATCCCGACACGCTCTTGCGTCTGGTCGACATCATCAACCCGGACAACGAGCCCGGCCGCCTGACCCTGATCGCGCGCATGGGGCATGACCAGGTCGAGAAGAAACTGGCCCCCCTCGTCCGCGTCATCAAACAAGAGGGCCGCTCCGTCGTCTGGTCATGCGACCCGATGCACGGCAACACCATCAAGTCGGACAACGGCTACAAAACCCGCAAATTCGATCACGTACTGGGCGAGGTGCGCGGCTTCTTCGCCGTGCATAAGGCCGAAGGCACGCACCCGGGCGGCATCCATCTCGAACTGACCGGCCAGAACGTGACCGAATGCACCGGCGGCGCCGAGAAAATCACCGACGACAACCTCTCGGATCGCTACCACACCGTTTGCGATCCGCGCCTCAACGCCAATCAGGCTCTCGAAATGGCCTTCCTGCTGGCCGAAGAATTGCGCTCTTTGCGCGGGGCGCGGCCGGTTTTCGACGCGCAGGTCGCAGCCGCCGAGTAATATGGCAACTCAAAGGTTTGCATGCCCCCGCCCTTATGCTAGGCTGCCGGGCATGGAATCGATCGACCGCCATATCGCCCGATGGACTGATACTTACTTCAAGCACACCAGGGAAGTGGTGAACCGCAACGGCGATGTCACCGTCACCTATGCCGTGTTCATCCGCCGCCCGGTGGTGAGCGCGCCGCGCCTGATGATCGAATGGCTGGAATCCGTCGCCAAAGAGCGCGGTTTCACCATGGGGATCGACCTGAAATACGCCGAAGGCCGCTGGGTCGGCGCGGGAGAGCCGCTGCTCTACATCACAGGGCCGATGTCACAGCTTTGCGATCTGGAAACGCTCTTCCTGCAAAAACTGGGGCCGGCTTGCGTGGCCGCCTATAACGCCTTCACCATGTGCGTGACGCTGCCCGATGTGAAGTTTATCGCCATGGATGCTCGCCACTGCGCGGGCACGGAAATGGCCGAGATGATGGCCTACGCCGCCAGCGTCGGCAGCGCGCGCGCCAGACGAAAATCAAACGCCGTAGGTTTTATCGGCAACGCCACCGACGCCACCGCGCATTATTTCGGCAATGAAAAAGGTATGGGCACGATGCCGCACGCCCTGATCGGTTACGCCGGATCGACGCTCAAGGCCGCGCAAATGTTCCATGAAACATTACCGGATGTGCCGATGACCGTTCTGGTCGATTATTTCGGCCGCGAGGTTTCCGACTCGCTCGCCGTCGCCGGACATTTCCGCGATCTCGCTGCGGGCGGGCATTTAAGCGTGCGCGTCGATACGCCGGGCGGCCGCTATATCGAGGGGCTCGACCCTCAAACCTCTTACGCCGTGCTGGAAAGAAACGTGCCTGACGTCATCCGCGGCTACAGGAATGAAAGCGAACTGCGTCACCTGATCGGCACGGGCGTCTCGGCGGCGGCTATCTGGCATTTGAGAGAACAACTGGATAAAGCCGGATTTAATAAGGTTAAAATTACAGGCTCTTCCGGCTTCAGCCCGGAAAAATGCCGCCTGATGGCCGATGCCCGCGCCCCACTGGATTTTGTCGGCACGGGCTCCTATCTTCCTGATACATGGACAGAGACATACGCCACCGCCGATATCATCGAATATAACGGCGCGCCGCGCGTGAAGCTGGGCCGTGAATTCCTGTTTAGAAAAAAGGCCTGATATCATGACGGCTGCCTCTCTTCATATAACGCTGGCGCAAATCAACCCGATTGTCGGCAATATTGAGTACAACCTCAATAAAATCAGGAAGATCCGCGATGAATCGCCCGATCTTGCGAATCTCATCCTCTTCCCTGAGCTTTCAATCTGCGGCTACCCGCCCGAAGATCTGGTCTTGAAACCCTTCTTTCTGGAACAGGTGAAAAGCGCGGTCGAAGAGCTTGTCCGCGAGTCAAAAAATAAATATATCGCCCTCTCATGCCCGTGGATGCAGGACGGAAAGATCATGAGCGCCTTGCACCTGATCGGCGAAGGCCGCATCGCGGGCACGGTCTATAAGCGCAACCTTCCCAATTACGGCGTGTTCGACGAGGCGCGCATTTTCAAACCCGGCCCGCTTGCCGATCCGCTGACGCTCAACGGCCATAAGCTCGGTTTTATTATATGTGAAGACACATGGACGCCCGAAGCGGCGGCCCGCCTGAAGCAGAGCGGCGCGGAATTGCTCCTTAGCATCAACGCCAGCCCCTATGAAATCACCAAGCATGGCCAGCGCCTTGATGTCGCGCGCGCCCGCGTGAAAGAAACGGGCCTGCCGCTGATCTACGTCAATCAATGCGGCGGGCAGGATGAAATCGTTTTCGACGGCGCATCTTTCACCCTTAATGAGCACGGCGATACAATCCTGCAGGCTGAAGAATTCGTTGAAGACACGCACCATACCACATGGACGCGCGGAAACGGCCACTGGCTGTGCTCGACCGGCACCAGCCACCCGCCGCACGAGAAAACCGAAGCGGCCTATCAGGCGTTGATGATTGCGCTACGCGATTACGTGGCCAAAAACGGATTTCCCGGCGTGCTGATCGGCATGTCGGGCGGCGTCGACAGCGCCCTCTCGGCGGCCATCGCCGTCGACGCCCTCGGGGCCGATAACGTGCACGGGGTGATGATGCCCTCGGTCTACACCTCGCATGAAAGCTTCAAGGACGCCGAAGATAGTTGCCGTCTGCTCGGCATGCATTACGACATCATCTCCATCGTCGATCCTGTCTCCGCGTTTGAAAACACGCTGGTCAATCACTTCACCGACGACACGCCCGACATCACCCACCAGAATATTCAGGCCCGCGCGCGCGGCATCACCCTGATGGCCCTTTCCAACGCCACGGGCAAGATGGTGCTCTCGACCGGAAACAAATCCGAAGTCGCCGTCGGCTATGCTACGCTCTATGGCGATATGTGCGGCGGCTTCAATGTCCTCAAAGATGTATACAAGACGCAAGTCTATGAACTTTGCCGCTGGCGCAATCAAAACAGGCCCGACCACGGCTTCGGCCCTGATGGCCTCGTCATTCCCGATAACGTGCTGACCAAGGCCCCCACCGCCGAACTGAAGGCCAACCAGCGCGATCAGGACACGCTGCCCCCTTATGACGTGCTCGACAGCATCCTCGAAGGCCTGATCGAACATGACTGGGATGTGAAAACAATCGCCGCACATGGCGGGCATGACCCGCAGACGATCCAGCAAGTCTGGCGCATGCTGGATCTCGCGGAATATAAACGCCGTCAGGCCGCCCCCGGCCCAAAGATTACAAGCCGCGCCTTCGGTCGCGAGCGCCGCTACCCGATTACCAATCACTTCTCGCGTATTATAAAATCCTGACTCCTGCGGTCGCGAGTCAGACGGGTTCAGACGATCGCCGGGCCGCTGCGGACGAGAGGCACCGGCAGCGAAAAGAACCGGAAGACGCGATCCCAGTCCGGCTCGCCACCCTGGCGCACCCGCCCATTGATATCGTATTCGGTCGCGTCGAGCCAGAACCACGGGGCAGCACGGCCCTGCAATTCCGCAGGGGCGACCTTGTCCCAAGCTTCGGAGAGCGTTACTCCTTCGGCGTCCGTAATCCGGCGCCAGTCCTTATGACCGTGCAGGCTGTCTTTGTTGGCAGATTCTACAACATTATCCTGACGATCGAATCTGGCTTCCCCGCCGAATATCTTCGCCGGGACGAACAGGACTTCGTTTTTGTTAAGATCAACGGAGAGAACGACTGTGCCATCCGACAGACGCTGGCCCACTTCAAGGGCGCGCTGTGCAAGACCAATCGCGGGTGGGCGCTGGGCGATCGAGGCCGCCTGAATGGTAAATCCGGCCTCTGCCTTCATGATTTTGGCACCGTAAACCGCTACCGAAAAATCCTTGCCGATGCTGGCAGTATTCTTCTCGTCTATGGCCTTTGCCAACGGTTGCGGGAAAACTTTCTGATCGGTATAGGCCGTCACCCTGCCATCGGGTGTAACCTCAAACCGGGAACCCCCGATCACGACCTTGCCCACATCTCCGGTAAAGCTGATCTGCACATCTGGCTGTTGCGTTGTTCCGGTCATCGTTTTTCTCCTCTATATATACAAAACTGCTTCAGGCAAACCGCTCTTCTTAGCAATCTTCCTGAACTATATAATTGTTTACATAATATTGCAAGATAAATTTATGAGAAGAAAGGTTATTAAGACAATCCGCGTTTTTCATTCAGGCGGCGTCGCATATCGGCTTACGCATGTTTTACACGCCGACCTCATGTCTCTGGGCGAACACACATGAGGAGCTATCTATGATATTCTTTTAATCACAACAACTTATTGTAGTTTTTAAATGTGCCATCATCACAGGCGAAATGGCTCCGGTCGCAAACGCCCCTACCCTGTCGGCAATCACGCCTGGCGGGCCGCGAGGGGTAAATAATTAAATAATAAAGAGCACAGAGCCTTAAAAGAAAAAGCTGAATCTCCTCTGCCCGCAGATAAAGGACTTTGACAGAACATTCCTTGTGTTAATAGGAATTTTGTCCTACAATAAATTATGATTTTCTTTCCCCCACCCCCACAGGAGTCCCCGCCATGCCCACAGGCTGGAATACCGCCCGCCGTCTGGCGGCGTCTGAACGCATCCGCACCCACAAACCCTGGCTGAAATCCACCGGCCCACGCACGCCGGCGGGCAAGGCCATCACACGCCTGAATGCGCTCAAGCACGGCAGACGCTCGGCTGAGGCCATCGCCGAACACCGCGCCACGCTTGATTACCTGCGCCAGCAACGGCGCTTCCTCGCGCAGGTGCGGCTCTTGCTGCGCCTGCGGCGGCAAGCCGCGGCATCGGAAAATAAAGCCACAAAAACGACAAACGAAGTGATAGATTTGCATGTCGTCACCACCGTCACCCCATGCCGGAGCAAATGGAAAAACGCTGGTAACCCCCGGGAATTCCTGCTAAATATGGCAAACTGCGCGCTTTTCGCGCATCCCGGCGAACGCCGGGATCCAGCGCTCCTCGCACAGGATGGCGGGCACATTCTGGATCCCCGGCCAGGCCGGCGACGATAAAAATATAGGATTGATTGACTGATGTCTGTTCGCGTTCGTTTTGCCCCCTCGCCCACCGGTTACATCCATGTCGGGAATGTCCGTGCGGCTATCGTCACATGGTTATTTGCCCGCAAGCAGGGCGGTCACTTCCTGCTGCGGATCGACGATACCGATCTTGAGCGCAGCAAGGACATCTACGAACAAGACATCGAAGCCGGGATGACATGGCTCGGCATGAACTGGGACGATAAAACCCGCCAGCGCGACCGCAAGGATCGTTACGACGCCCTGATTAAAAAACTCAAGGACGACGGCCGCCTGTATCCGTGCTGGGAAACGCCGGAAGAACTGGCGCTTAAACGCAAGACTCTCCTTTCGCGCGGTCTGCCCCCGATCTATGACCGCAGCGCGCTGAAACTGACCGACGCGCAAAAAGAAGCCTTCGACCGCCCGCCGCACTGGCGCTTTAAAATGGACGCCGAACCCATCGAATGGAACGATCTGGTGCGCGGCCCGGTGAAATTCGACGGGGCGCTGATCTCCGATCCGGTGCTGATCCGCGAAGACGGCTCGCCGCTTTACCATCTGTGTTCTGTGATCGACGACATCGACTACAAGATCACCCACATCGTGCGCGGCGAAGATCACGTTTCCAACACCGCCATGCACGTGCAGATGTTCAAAGCGCTGGGCGCGGAACTGCCGCACTTCGCCCATTTGCCCATGATCACCGACTCCGAGGGCGGGAAACTCTCCAAACGCCTTGGCTCCCTAAGCGTCAAGGATTTGCGCGAGAACGAAGGATTGGAGCCGATGTCGATCATCAGCCTGATGGCAAGGCTCGGCAGTTCCGACCCGATCGAGCCCTTCTGCCGCATGCAGGATGTGATCGACAGTTTCGACCTTTCCAAATTCTCGAAGGGCGCGCCCAAATTCGACATGGAAGAGTTGCTGCGTCTCAATACAAAGATCATCCATGAAACCGCCTTCGCCGGGGTGAAGGCGCGGCTGAATGCCATGGGGCTGGACAAGCTCGATGAGTCGTTCTGGCTGGCGGTGCGCCCCAACCTGAACAAGCTTGAAGACATCAGGGAATGGTGGACGGTCGCCAACGGCCCGGTCGATCCGGTGATCGAGGATGCCGATTTCATCGCGCAGGCCGCAACCCTGATCCCGGCAGCGCCGTGGGGGCCGCAGACATGGAAAGACTGGACTGACGCTGTCAAATCCGCTACGGGCCGCAAAGGCAAGGAATTGTTCATGCCGCTGCGCAAGGCGCTGACCGGCATGGAACACGGGCCGGAACTGGCGGTACTGTTGCCGCTGATCGGGCCGGAAAAAACCTTAAGCCGCCTCCGGCACAAGAAAGCCGCCTGAAGCGGTTCGTTACGTGGTTGACAATTTTTTATTATGATCGTTGGCCGCGGCAATGCGCGGCAGCGCGGCTTCAATCTGCTTCAGCAAGCGATGGGAAGCATATTCCAAAGCGGCCACGGGCGTATGGGCATAAGCCCAGGCGTGCATCTGCCGCCCCTGCCCTGTGGGGAAATCCATGTTCAGCCCGATAAAATAAAAGCTCGTGCCCTGCACCATCAATTCTCGCTCGGCAACCATCGGCGTACGCCAGCCGCGCTCACCGCACAGGGTCTTGAGGCGCGCCGCGGGCGATATGTCCCTGCGCCCCGGGCTGACGTTCATGAACGGCGTCCAGCCTTCCTGCTCGCTCAACTGCGCGCCCCAGTCCTTGCGCCAGAGTTCATGCAGCAAACGCGCCTGCCGGGCGCAACTGTGCTTGTTGAAGACCTTGCTCAGGCTGTATATATCGTCGGCTGTCGCGGTGTCGACCTTGCCGCCGTCCAGCGCCTTGCCCAATACATCAAGGGCAAGAAAATCACGGTAATGCCGCAACGGCGATGTCAGGTGAACATAAGGAAATCTCTGGCCTTCCAGATGATTCACCATGTCGGCGCACATCTTGTTGCAGGCCTGATCGAAGGCGTAATAGGGCGTCACCAACGTAGCCTCGATCGCCGATTTTTGCTCCCGGAACGGCACTTCCAGTTTGCACGCACGCAGGAAATCCGCAGCCACGCGGTTTGTCAGGCGCGTGACCTCATGCACCAGCAATTCTCCTTCCTGCATGTCTTTGAAATCTTTGTGGCGCGGGCTGAAAAGTTCCGGCACATCGGCGCTGAGCGCGGCATCGTATTCGCCGGCCAGAGTCTTGGCGCGCTTCAGGTACAAGCTTCTGGAGGCCGCCTTCCATTCCTGCAAATGCTTTTCAGGAAAGGCGGCGCTGGCCTGCAACGCGCCATCGGAGAAATTCGCCTTGTTGTAAAATCCTGCGCGCCTGATCTTGTAACTCTGCAGCGAGAACTTGTCGTCCAGATACATGCTGAAGGTGATAGCCGCGCGCGTCACACCCTGTTGCAGGCTGACGAATTGCTCAAGGAAATCGACCGGGAAAATCCGCGCGATGCCCTTGCCGCGCACATGCGTCTCTTCCATGCGCACAGCCGCCTTGCGGCGCAACTGGCTGTCGGGCGGCACCATGGACGGAATATCGGCGATCACGGATTCTATGTGCCATCCCTCGCCGTGGCGCCGGATCTGGACGATGGCATCGTCCATGATATAGGTGCCGGGCGGGTCGAAGCTGAACCCTTCTACCACCGGACGCCCCTTCAACGCCCGCGCCAGTTGCTGCTTGGGATTGAAGTCAAGCGGCTCCTCCTGAAGGGGGCTGCGCCGGCGCTCGTGCGCCCGCGACGGGTTTTGCTTGGACGAGGTTTGTCGGCTCATGTTATATCCCTGCTCACAGGGAGATTAATATGTCAAAAAATGTCACGCAATCTTTTTATAAAATTTGCCCACGGCCTTGAAAAAGAATACAAAACTACCCCTGAAGGCAGAACATGACTGGAACTGATAAATCAATCCCGCTGACGCCCGCGCCCGGCCCGGTCGTTATCCTGGTCGACCCGCAAATGGGCGAGAATATCGGGGCCGCGGCCCGCGCCATGCTGAATTGCGGGCTGACCGAACTGCGCCTTGTCAATCCGCGCGACGGTTGGCCGAACGAACGCGCCGACGCCATGTCCTCTGGCGCGCTTGAGCGCATGCCCCCGGTCAGGGTTTTCGCAAGCACAGCCGAAGCCGTAGCCGATCTGCACTATGTGTACGCCACCACTGCCCGCCCCCGCGACATGGTCAAGGACGTCTTCACCCCGCGCAGCGCAGCCGAAGATATGCGCCAGCGCCACGATCAGGGCGAACGCATCGGCATCCTTTACGGCGCCGAACGCATGGGTCTGATCAACGAAGACATCGCGATCGCCAGCGCCGTCATCACCATTCCGCTTAACCCGGGCTTTGCTTCTCTCAACCTCGGGCAGGCCGTATTGCTGACCACTTATGAATGGCTGATGAGCGGCGACAAGACCGCAGGGCAGCAGCTCGTGACGGGCGACACGCCCACCGCTACGCAGGGCGATATGGACGCATTATATGCACGACTCGAAGGCGCGCTGGAGGAACACCGTTTCTTCCGTTCGCCCGAGATGAAGCCGACCGTGATCCGCAACCTGCGCGCGATGCTGGTGCGGGCACGGCTGACGCAGCAGGAAGTCAACACCTTCCACGGCATCATCAGCGCCCTGACCGGCAAGCGCCTGACGTAAGATCAAGCTGCGCTATATGTATGTGTACTACACCGCCAATAAAAGGCTCGTTTAGCGGTGAATGAAACCTCTATGCCATCTGCGGCGGACGCCAGCCTTGTCTGGCCAGTTGGCCGATGTCATAGGCGCAGACCAGATATCCGCCGCGCATTTCCTCGAACGGAATATTAGCCTGCCTGAAAGTTTCAGGCGTGCGCGTCGCCGCCTCAAGAAACTTGCTCACGAGAATACTGCCCCTGCCGCACGGTTCCCACCCGATGTCGGCCCGCGCCAATATAGCGGCGATGTCACATCGTACTTCGCTTTCCAGTCTTGTCGTCATGGCATTCCCTCGTTCCTTATTGTAATAATGTGTTAGTACGATAATACATTGAGGTCAAGAAAAAAAGAGGAGCCAGAAAGGCTCCCCTATTGAGAAATTCATCAGCCCACGACTTAGCGGGAGTAGTATTCGATAACCAGTTGCGGCTGCATCTGGGAAGCGTACGGAACGTCTTCCAGTTTCGGCGTGCGCAGGAAAGTGGCTTTCAGAGCCTTTTCATCAAGCTGAATGTATTCGGGCACTTCGCGTTCCTGCGATTGCACGGCGGCGATCACCATACCGAGTTGTTTCGACTTTTCCTTGATCTCGATGACATCGCCCTCCTTCACCAGATAGGAGCCGATGTTCACGCGCTTGCCGTTCACCAGAACATGACCATGGCTGACCAACTGGCGGGCAGCGAAAACCGTGATCGCGAACTTGGCGCGATAGCAAACGGCATCCAGACGGCGCTCAAGCAGGCCGATCAGGTTTTGGCCGTTATCGCCGCGCAGACGCATCGCTTCGGCGTAGTATTTGCGGAATTGTTTTTCACCGATGTTACCGTAGTAACCCTTGATTTTTTGCTTGGCCGCGAGCTGTTGACCGTAGTCAGAGAGTTTGCCGCGGTTAGCGCCATGCTGGCCGGGTTTGGTCTGACGGGTGTTGTAAGGGGATTTCGGACGACCCCACAGGTTGCAGTTCAGGCGGCGGTCAATCTTGTACTTCGCCGTCGGGCGTTTTTTCTCACTCATGTTTTTTTCCTTTTCAACAAATTGTCCCGATATCCTTAAATGTATTGGCGCAACAAACTTATTCGCTCACGTCAACGGAAGGCCGATAACCCCCACTTTTCGGGAATGGCGGGACTATAAGGATTTTCAGGGATTTGTCAAAGATTTTCAGGAAAAACATGCGTAAATCTGGCGCTTGTTAATATTTGAATGTTATATTTGGATATCGGCTGCAGAGGTAATTTTGACAAATAAAAACAGTACATTAGAAGAGGTTAAAGAGGGTGACAGGCTCCTTGTCGAGCCCGTCTATCAAATGGATTTTGACCCGGCGGCCTGGAAAGATTTAGGCCCCTTCCTAACCGATTGTTACGGTTATGGGTTAGGACTGCCTTTTATTGGCGTCAACGGGCTGGGCAACATATCAAGCGCTTTTGAGATGAGCGCCTCCCCGGAAACTCTTACGATCGAAAGCTTGAAAGAGAAGCTGGCGAAACGTGATGGCTTACAGATGCTGGATAACCTGCCCAATGATGGCTCGCATGTACTTGCTATCTTTTACGGCGCGAAAGCCGCCCAAGGGAAGCCGGGATATCATTGCTATTGCCGCAACACAAACGGGCTTTGGTCTCATCTGCATAGCGGGGGCGATTGCAACAATGCGGATCGCCTGCCCACACAAACAGACTTTTCCGGCGACCCCATTACCGATCCGCACAGAGCCGACCGCGGAGCCTATAATGAGTTTGTCGGATACGCTGCCATTCCTTATGGAGGCCTTCTTGTGCGCCCCAAAATCAGCCTGCAGATTAAGGATTTTCCACCGCTGGAAAAATTCACAATTCGGGCAATACCGCTCTTGCTCTAAAGCAATAGCATTGAAAGCCCTCGTGCCAGACAGTAAAAGCTGATCAAAACAATCAGGGCGCGGCTTAACTCTTTAAAATGCCTATCATTTATTCTTTGCAAAATGGGAGCCGCCGCTGTTGTGCCGCTGATGGCCGCCGCCATAAATACCAGCATCCAGACAGGATCCAACCCCTCAGGCCAGCCTTCACGCCCCGTCAGCAAAGGAATAAGGCTACCGAAATAAGCCAGACGCACCGTGTGCATGACACTCTGGGTCATCGCCTTGGTGCTCACGATTTCCTGCCGCGTCAGCGGCGCGTTGTTGTACAGCAGATCGAGAAGCGGCCCCACGACACCGCCCGTCATCTGGATGAAGGTCAGCACCATCGCCGTGAGGAAAGTCTGCGTCGGGTTGAGGATGCTCAAGGTGATCAATCGTTGCGCCGCCAGCGCCAGCAACGGCACCGCGCCCACGACGATCAGCGCCAGCGCCTTATCCGGCACATAGTGAACGAAGCTGATGGCCGTCACCCCGGCGGCGATCCCCAGCCCGTAAAACGGCGTCACGCGCCAGACGATATGCCTGCGCCACAGAAAGCAGCGCCAGCCGTTTGAAACCAACTGTATCGCCGCATGCAGCACCATCGCGGAAGCCACGGGCAGCAGCCCCAGCAGCAACGCCATCATGATAATGCCGCCCGCCATGCCGAACACGCCCGACAGGATGGCCGTCAGGAAGGTGGCAACGGTGATCAGGGTAATCAGAAAAAGCGACATGGCCGAAAAACCCTAGCAGAACAATCACTTCTGTACAGGCCTGCCGTTTTTTATTGACAGAACTTGGAAAAAATAAGTAAAAAACCTCACTTTTTAAAAAGAAGGGTGAAAAAAATGACACAACCGACCGAAGCCTGCCTGCGCGCCACATTCCGGGCGATCGCCGACGGCGAACACAACAACCCCAGCCGTTTCGGCACGACCCTGCAAAGCGCCGTGCGCCTGAACCTGACCACCAAAGCCGCGCTGGCGACCTTGATGGGCGTTAGCGAAGCCCATGTCTTCACCAAGGGCAACAATATGAAGGCCGGAGAAATCCGCTCGCTTTGCCGCAACCTCGCGCTCTAATTCTTCGATACATAAAAAGCCCCCTTGAACGGGGGCTTTTTTATATCAGCTTCCGTGCCTGAAGCTCGTCCTTGATATAGGCGTAATAGATCGGGGCCGCCACCAGACCGGCGATGCCGAAGGCCGCCTCCATCACGATCATGGCAATCAGTATCTCCCATGCCCGTGAACGGATCCGTCCACCGATGATGCGGGCGTTAAAGAAATATTCCAGCTTGTGAATGATCACCAGATAAGCCAGAGATACAACCGCCGCAAAGGACGACACGCTGAGGCCGATCAGGAAAATCACCGTATTCGAGATCAGATTGCCAACGATCGGCAGCAAACCGACGACAAACGTCACGATCACCATGGTTTTGGTGAAGGGCAGCGGAGAGCCCATCGCCGGCAGAATGGCAATCAGGAATATCGCGGTCAGCACTGTGTTGAGCGCAGAGATGCGCACCTGTGAAAAGACGATACGCTTGAAGGCGCTGCCCAGGAAGACAATCCGCTCGCGCATGGCAGCGGCCAGAGGGCGGCGATTCTCCTGAAAAGCCGGATTCAGCGCCACCATGCCGCCGATCACCATGCCAATCAGCACATGCACAAGGAAATAACCGACATCCTTGCCCACAACGCTGATGCCCTTCGCGTTCGACAACAGCCAGTCGGCAGTCAATTTTTGCCATTCTTCCATGTTGGCGGGAAGCATCGCCTGCATGGAAGGCGGCATATAGGTGCGCGCCTCCCCCACGACATCGGCCATTTCCTGCATCAGGGCGACAATGCCCTCCGGCCCGGCCGTCAGCGACTCGGAAAATTTCAATATCCCGAAACTGAGCGCGGTAATGACGATCGTCGCCACCGCCGCCAGCAGGATAATACGCCCAAGCGCAGGCAACACGCCGATGCGCTCCATCCGCAAAGCACCGAAATGAACCAGTTGGTAAACCAGCAACCCAGCCAGCATCGCCGGCAGCAGGCCGAGATAGAGCGTCAGCAACAGCGCCACCACGGCAAAAACCTGAGTCCAGAAGTATATGCGGGATGCTTCCATATTTGTGACCGTTCTGTTGCAAGAAGATAGTGGCAAACAATTTTGAAAATACAGAATTGGAATTCTATAGCATCAAAAACCCTTCTTTAAAATTAAGAATTAGGTGCGAAGAAAATTCTGACGCGCGGCAAGAAATTTGACGTAGCAGGATCGACGACGATAATATTCGGAGTTAAGGTACCCTGCATTACTTTTAAGGTCAGAATGAATACTCATACAGTTTGCCATATACCCCCGCCACAGTATACTTTTATAGCCTTCGCTCGTTTCTGACGATGTATTCGCCCACAATAAATGCGCCAGAATTTCCAGATAGTCATGACTCCGTGCCTTATAAAGGGCGTTCATATCGCTTGATTGATAGAGTTCAACGACGTGCAAAGCCTTGTCGTACATTCCATGCCTAGCAAACAATTCTATAAACGGCCTCAACAGGGAGGGATTCGTTGTACCGCTCTGAAGACGCTCCTCATAAGCGGGAAGAAAATGATCCATAGAGTTCATACGCCGACCCAGAATATCTGATACACCGCTATGTGGCTTTGCGCATGAGTATTTATGAATAAAATCATTACCTGCCTGATAAGATACCCAATCGCGCAAAACGATGCCTACCGCTTGGGCCTGACACTCTGGCGCCAACCAGCCCTTCTCATTTCTGTATTCTTTATAAATTTCAGGGATTAAAGATTTTGCCAGTTCTATGTACTGATACGCTACATCACTCTTGTCCAGCGTAAAATATACCTCAGCCGCCCCAAGATGATCACGGTACTTATGCGCCAGCTCCTGCCTGTCAGCGATTATTCTTTTTATCTCTGCGTCCTCACCTAGGACAGCCAAATTATAAAAATTACGCTGGCGGATACTTGCCTGCTTAACAAGCTCCCTTGCCACTCTGTCGCTTAAAAAACAATTATATTTTACGAAGGGATCGACAGAAATGCGGCTTGAGGCGCTCCTCATCCATACATGCTTCCATTCCCTACAAACATCCTCTTGCCTTATCTCCTTGTTATCAAATTTCTTAGCCAACAGCTTCATGTAGGCTCCATAAGCAGACATTGTCCAATCGTCATGATCGGGATGTTTCTCAATCAGCAATATAACGTATTCAGCCTTGCTATATTCACCCTTTCCAAGAAACCCAAAAAACAATTTATACAGCATTTGCGAGGTAAAAGCTGGAGCATCAACCACATCAGAGCCTTGATAGCCCGCATCAAAAAAACTCTCAAGTCTTTGCAAACCTTCATCATATTTCCTTGATTTAACAAGAAACCCTATTATGGTTTCCTCGCGTTGCTGCAGTGGCTGATCGCGAGAATATTCACTTACGATTTCCAACGCTCTTTCATATCGATCTAATGCCAGAAAGAAATAGGCCTTTTCCATCTTAAGACTCGGCTCCCGCAGGCCTGACCCTCGTCCAGATCTCTTATCATATGCGTCTATGACGCCATTTCTTTCAATCTCTTCGAATTGAGCAAGAACATCATTTAGAAGCTTCTTATCCTCAACCTCGTAGAAAAAATACAAAACTTCCCGTAAGTTCTGATTGAACAGTTCATATGTATTTTGCTTTTCCGGCAATAAATCAAATAATTCCCGCGCAACACAATCATAAGAAACATCTTGTTCACAAGGAATCTTTTGGGGGGATTTAATATTAATCTCGATCAATAAAACAGCCGCAACAAGTGAAAGAGTAGTTGCGAAAAAACAACGTTTTATATTCTTGCCCTTCAATTGCCAATTTTCCTGCCTTTATTAAGACAGGCCCATGGTAGGGTATTGCCGGGGCAAATACCATCCCGCTTGTTGACCGTGTCTCTGGCGGATCAGGGCTTAATCGGGACTGCGGGAATGACCGCGTCTGGCCTTGCGGCCGGAGCCGCCCGACGATAATCCCGGAAAATCGGCGCTGTTGCCGTTGGCGGGCTCAAGCAGCAAAGCCCCTTTCAAGGCATCGGCCTCGACCACGCATACATCCATCGCCGCCCCGGCGCGGTAAACGCGCCGCGCTCCGACGATCGAACGGGTCGATTCGTCCACCCGGTAGCGATCCTTGGGCAAAGCGCCGAGCGGCACCAGCCCCACCGCGCCGATATCGTTGAACTGGACGAACAGGCCTGCCGCTGTCACGCTTTGGATAGTGCCGGAAAATTTGCACCCCGTCGATGACTCAAGATAGGCACTGGCAAAGCGATCGTTCGAAACACGTTCGGCATATTGCGAGGCCAGTTCCGTATTTGAAACATGCTCGGCCATTTTCGACAAATTCTGGCGCTGCGCCGCGTTCAATCCCCCCGCCCCCAGGCCGCCTTGATCGACAAGGCTGCGATGAACCAGAAGATCGGCATAACGACGAATGGGCGAGGTGAAGTGCGCGTAGCGTTCCAGCGCCAGGCCGAAGTGGCCGTTATTATCGGTTTTATAAACGGCCTTGGCCTGCACCCGCAAGATCGCGTCCTGCACAATCGCAAGATAAGGCGTTTGGCTAGCGGCATCCAGCGTCGTGTTGAAAAATTCCGGATCGTCGGCGTCGCCGGCGGGGAGATTGATGCCCATGGTCGCCAGATAGGTGCGCAGATCCTCGATCTTCTCAGCGGAAACGGGTTTGTCGTGGACACGGTAGACGCACGGCGCATTCTTTGCTTCCAGCGCCGAAGCCGCCGCCACGTTCGCAAGAATCATAAATTCCTCAATCAGCTTGTGACTGTCAGCCGACGAACGCCTGGCAATCCCGCTGACGGCGCCTGTGTTGCGGTCGACGATGGCCTTGTATTCACGGCTATCCATCTTCATGGCACCACGGTCATCGCGGGCCTTGCGCAACATGTCATAGGCTGCATAAAGCGGCTCAATCACGTCTTGCATCAAGGGCGCAGTCACAGCGTCGGGGCGCCCGTCTTTGGCGGCTTGCACCTGATCGTAGGTCAGGCGCGCGGCCGATTTCATCAATGCCCGTTCGAAGCTGTATTTTTGCAATTGACCCGCGCTGTCGATCCACAGATGCGCGGCGATACAGGCGCGGTCTTCATGCGGCTTGAGAGAACACAGCTCGTTCGATAGTTTTTCCGGCAGCATCGGCAGCACGCGATCCGGGAAATAAGTCGAGTTGCCGCGCTGATAGGCTTCGTCATCCAAGGCCGTGCCGGGACGCACATACCACGACACATCGGCAATCGCGACAATCAAATGGTAACCGTCCTTCGTCGGTTCGGCAAAAACCGCGTCATCAAAGTCGCGCGCATCGGCGCCGTCAATCGTGACCAGCGGCACCTGACGCAAATCAGTCCGGCCTTGCAGCGCCGGCACAGTCATGCCCTGCGTCTCATCAAGAGCGGCTTGACTGAAGGCCGTGCGCAAACCCTTTTCGTGCGCGCTGATCAGGCTCAGGATTCCCGGATCGGAAGCATGGCCCAGTTTCTTCTCCGCATGGGCCTGCGGCATGTTCCTGAGAAATTGCGAACCCTGTTTTGCAAGAACAATATCGCCCTCGCCCAACCCTGCCATGCCCGCAGCATCGAGCGCGTAAATCTGACGATCCCGCTTGCTGCAGGGATTGAGGACGAGCCGACCAGACAGATCCCTGCCGATCACCCCGACCAAAGCATCAGGCACCTTAACCGGCCCGGCTGCGGGTTTTGCCGCCGCACCCCGGCCACGATGACCGGCCGTTCCCTTATGGTTATGATGCGACTGGCCGTGATTTTTGCGATGATTTTGACGTCCCATGAAACAACCGATCCCTGTTTGCTTTATTGTTATTGCCCGTCATTAACCTACGGTGCCTGATAGTTCTACGCATTACGTAAAAATATTCCATCCAGCCCTAGCAACTATCGGGAAACTATACAAGAAATTTAAAGGGGCGGCGCGCCGTGAACAGGAATTTTATAGAGTTTTGGGTATTTTCGGCCCTGCCGAAACTGCCCGCCCCTCTTCATGCGCCTCTGAAAACATACCCATGATCGCTATAGCGCCCTTAATAAAAGAATGTATGAAAACCAGCAGGGTGATATAGGATAACAGCATGAATAGCGCACGTTACAGCCGTCAGACAATTTTGCCCGAAATGGGAACCGAGGGCCAGATGCGGCTGGCGGCAGCGCGCCTTTTGGTGGTGGGAGCAGGCGGCCTTGGCTGCCCTGCATTGCAATATCTTGCCGCCGCCGGAGTGGGCACGATAGGGATCATCGACCATGACCGCGTCGATATCAGCAACCTTCAGCGCCAGATATTATTCGCCACCGCCGACGCCGGAAAGCCCAAGGCGCAGACAGCGCGCGCCAGGCTGCAGGATCTCAACCCGGATATCACCCTGCATGCATTTGACACCGAGCTGAATGACCGGAACGCGCAGGAAATATTTTCAGCCTACGACATCGTTCTCGATTGCACCGACAATTTCCCCGCGAAATTCCTGATCAACGACATGGCGGTAAAACTGGGGAAACCCGTCGTGTACGGCGCCATTCAGGGATTTGAAGGACAGGTCGCGATCTTCGATGCTGCGCACGGCCCATGCTATCGCTGCCTGCACCCGCAGCCGCCGCGTGGCCTGGTTCTCAACTGCGCCGAAGCAGGCGTGATCGGCGCTCTGGCGGGAATGATCGGCGCCATGCAGGCCATGGAGGCCATCAAGCTGATCGTCGGGCATGAGAGTTTCTCTCCCTTAAAGGGCAAGCTGTTCCTGATGGACGTGAAAACCATGGATACACAGACTATCATCATCCCCAAGAACCATGACTGCGCTATCTGCTCCCGCCCGCAGGCGGAGATTGTTCCTCAATACGCGTCCCCGGTTTGTTTTTCCGCAGAGGTCAGGGACATCGAGATTGCCGCCCTTGGCGCGTTGCAAGAATGCCTGATGATAGACGTGCGCGAACAGGAAGAATGGGATCAGGGGCATATCCCCGATGCCTTGCACCTGGCACTATCCATACTCCACCACGACCCAGAAGTTTTCAGCCCTTACCGCCACCGAACATGCGTTTTATACTGCCAGCGCGGTGCGCGCAGCCGCAAAGCGGCTGAAATCCTGCTAAGAGCCGGGTTCAGCGACCTGTATAGCCTGAAAGGCGGGTATGACGCCTGGAGCAGCGCCAAAGCCTGATCCGGCGCCGCCAGTTCAGGCGGCCTTGCGCATTTGCGTTTTGATATCCATCTGTAGCGAAATCTCCACATCGCCCTGCATGACGGTCAGGCCCTCTTTCGAGCGCCCCATATCGCGCAATTCCATCAGCCGTGACTGCGGCACCGACAGACAGAACCCGCCAACCGCCATCTCAAGCTTTATACGATCGCCCTGCCTTTCCGGTGCGATCCGGTAAGTGAAGCAATGCGCGCCCAGGCAAACACGCTGGTCGACATCCTGCCCGCGCAAAAGCCTTTCAAGATCCTGCGGCGTGATACGAAAACGAAAATTATTCTCTGCTATTCTTAAATTCATGATGCTATGGCCTTCCAATCTTCAGGGGTGTTGACGTTAGACATACTCCGGTCGTACGCAGCAGGTAACACAACGCTTCTTGCCCCCATACTATCCAGCAAGGCCCGCACCGAGCGGCTCTCAGGGTTTCCCCGACCGGTATTCAGGCAGGCGGGCAACGGATAGCCTTCGTAATAAACGCTGTCTTCCCGCGCGATCAACCCTCTCAGCGCTTTTACCTGCATCAAGGGCATATCGACCGGCACAAACAACAGCCTTTCATAATCCGTGGAAAAGCGTTCGAGCAGATAATACATCGCTTGCGCCGGCCCGTCATGACGCACCGCATCACTAATGCAGTCGTACCCAGGCACATCGCCGCTGATGAAAACATCTTGTATGCCGGACTGTATCAGGATACCCCTCATGTGTGAAACAAGCGGCCGCCCCTTATACGGCAGCAAAGCCTTATCGGCTCCCATCCGTAAAGATCGCCCTCCCGCCAGCACTATTCCCGCGATCTTATCCATGCGCCCCGCATTTCCCGCAACAGACGGCCTGTTCTTCTTCGCCCTGCATCACCAAAGAATGCCCCGGCAGCCATTCGCTTTCGCCGCCGACATAGTGCTCCTTCTTCCAAACAGGCGCGCGTTTCTTGATCTCCTCGATCACATAACGGCAAGCCTCGAAAGACTCCTCGCGGTGGGGGGCGCTGACGGCGATCAGGACACTGACGCCGCCGACCGGCAAATAGCCGTGATAATGAGAAACGAAATAACGCGTTTTCGGCCATATGCCCTGAGCCTCGCGGCAGATGCACATCAACTCACGCTCCGCCAGAGTCTCATGGACATCATACGTAATCCCTGTAACCGTTTGCCCGAGATGATTGTCCCTGACAACGCCAATGAACATATCGATCGCGCCATTCGCCGGATCGGTCACGAAACCACAGGCGTTATTCGCGTCGAGCGCCTCCGTCGAAACCGAAACTTTTATATCGCAAGCCTGATCCATATCAACCCCCGCATACGGGCGGTAGAATGGAAAGCCGCATATCGCCCTCGATCACGTATCCCTGCGGAAGAATTGTCTGGTCATTCGCCACAACAGAATCCATGATCAGATCACGCGATTGCGGCCCCAGAGCTTGGCACAGCGATTCCTTCACAGCGGAAACCGGCGTTCCCGCAGGAATGGAAAGATCGACGCTATCCTTGTATTTGCGAAATCCGCCATACAGACGCACATTGACCGTCACTTGTTTCATGGCTTGCCCCCTGCCTGCTTCTCAAAACCTTGCGTGGCAATCATTTTCAGGGTACGGGCGATGATCGGGCTTATAATCTCCCAGCATTCGAATACCGCTTTCGGGCTTCCCGGCAGCGCCATAACCAGCGCGTTCCCCATCATCCCCGCCTCCATGCGCGACAACCACGCCGTATCCGTATAAGCGGCGCTCTCACGGCGCAGCATCTCGCCAAAACCCTGCAATATCCTGTCGCATGCGCGGTGCATTACTTCAGGTGTCACATCACGCGGCCCCGGCCCGGTGCCTCCGGACATGATCATAAGTTTGGGTTGCTTTTGTTCGTATACTCTTCGCATCGTGCTGAAAATAATATTTTCATCATCAGGGATGACGCTGTAATCGGCAATCTGCGCGCCGGAGGCCTTTAGCTCTTCAACCAGCCATGACCCGGATTTATCCTCATAAACGCCCGCGTGCGCCCTGTCGCTCATGACGATGACAGCTACCGGCACCCCTTCAAGCGGCCGCGCCGGAGGCAATTGCTCCGCCAGCCATGCCGGAATGCCGTCAGGATTGACCCACAAACCGCTTTTCCCCCCTTCTTTCACGAGCAAACGAATATCGCCGATCAGCAGGTTAGGTTCCGTCCCCTTGGTCAAATCCCAGATCGTCGCCAACGCCGCCTGCACAGCCATCACAGCTTCCATCTCTACGCCGGTCTTGGCATGCGCCGCTACTTGCGCATAGACGCGCACTGACGCAGGCGCCTCCAAAACACAATGTATCGTCACTTGATCCAGGGGCAAGCTGTGGCACATCAGCAACGTCTCGGGGGTTTTCTTGGCCCCCGTAATACCGGCCATTTCGGCCAACGCCAAAACATCGCCCTTGGGCAATGATTTTGATTTTATTTTTTCAAACGCCACGGGCCCCACCGTGATCTTTCCTTCAGCCACAGCGCGCCGGCGCGTCACCCTTTTGCGCCCCACATCGATCATACGAAATTGCGCGCCATCGTCGGCGGGAAAATCAATGATATTCTTTTCCGTGTTGCTCATGTTCTTTCTTATCCTCCTATGGAAGCCAAATGCCGGCGAACACCCGTATCCCCTTCGTGCAGGAAATGGGATGAACGCTTAAACTGCATCAGGCTCAGAATTTTGTCTTTTAATTCCTCTATCTGGTCGTCAGCCTGCAAAAGGGGCCGCAAATCGTAGCCCCCGCTGCCAAACAGGCACAAATGCAGGGCGCCGCGCGAAGACACCCTCAGTCGATTGCAGCTATTGCAAAAATCCTTCGCATACGGAGCGATCAGGCCAATACGTCCGGCATAGGCCGGGTGAGCGTATTCGACGGCAGGCCCCGCGCCTTCAGCACGCTCCTGCAAAGCCCATCCACGCTCCGCCAGCTTGCTGCGAATGACGGCGGCGGGGATATGATGCTTGCGAAAATAGGAAAGGTTATCGCCCGTCTGCATCAATTCTATAAAACGCAAGGACACGGGCCTGCTCTCCACGAACGCCAGAAATCCATCCAGTTCATCGTCGTTCAGCCCTTTCAGCAACACCGTATTGATCTTGACGCTTTCGAAGCCGACATTCAAAGCCGCATTGACACCCTCAACAACCTCAAACAGACGGTTATGGCCTGTAATTTCATGAAATCTGCGCGGGTCAAGGGAGTCTATGCTGATGTTGATAGCGCGCAATCCGGAGGCATAGTAACTCCGCGCCCGCTCGGGCAGCTTGTAGCCGTTAGTCGTGAAAGCGACGCGCCTGATGCCAGGGGTCGACGACACTGTTTCCGCCAGAGACACAAAATCAGGCCTGACCGTCGGCTCGCCCCCGGTCAGGCGGATCTTCCATGTACCCAGCCCGGCAAAGGCCTTCACCAGCCTGCCGGTTTCAGCCACAGTTATAAACTCATCATTATGAGCCTTTTGATAGCCATCGGGCAGGCAGTACGAGCACCTGAAGTTGCAAACGTCCGTTACCGAAAGGCGCAGATAAGGAAAGCGCCGACCGAAGCGATCCCCGATCAGGGGTGGATGATTCATGGTTGCTCCTTTCCAACACGGGAGGCCGCGGCGTTTCCCCCGCGACCCCGGCTGAAGGGCCATATTTCAACGATTGAAACTTAGGCCCGGCAGCTCGGAGTTTTGGCCTTCTCAGGCTAACTGTTTCATCATATTGTAAGGCCGGATATTACGTAAGCATTTGATTCAGATCAAACGGGAATAAATATGAATACTGCCAACGCTTTGAAAAAAACAGCACTTTTCTCAGGCATGGATGACGAGAAAGTCGCCTTGTTTGCCAGCAAAAGCCTTGTCAGACATTATGAAAAAGGAGAGGAGTTGTTCGCCATGGGCGATCAGGCAGCCTCCTTTTTCTTTATTATCGATGGATGGGTCAAACTTTACCGCATCACACGCGAAGGCGAAGAATCAATTATCAATGTCTTTGCCCCGCATGAAACATTTGCCGAAGCCGCCGTGTTTGGCCCGATGCAGCGTTACCCCGTCAACGCTCAGGCCGTTGAGGATACAACCTTGCTGGAAATCCCGCGCAGCCTTTTCGTAGAAACCATCCGCGCGGACAGCGATCTGGCCATTTCCATTCTGGGAGCCATTGCCGCCAAGCAACATTATTTGATACAGCAAATCGAGCAACTGACCGTTCGCGAGGCGCCGCAACGTATCGGCACTTTCCTGCTACGCCTGTGCCCACCCGGCGCCACACGCAATATTGAGGTCGCCCTGCCTTACGATAAGTCGCTGATCGCCCGCCGCCTGAATATTCAACCGGAGACATTCTCCCGCGCTTTCAAGAAGCTTGAGCCACACGGCGTCCATCTGCAGGGGCGCGTTGCGGTTATTGAAGAAATAGGACGCCTGGCCGCCTTCTGCGACGTCGAAGACCGCGACAAACCCTGCTGAAGCGGATTTGACCCTCCCCGAACGTTTCACGCAGGCTGCCTGTCAGGTCTGGCCTGCCACAGCATCGGCGCATAAAGCAGTATATATAACAAGAAACAAACCGACCACAGCATCCCGGATATAACGACAAAAACGGTATAATAACCAGGCAGTAGCAATGGCCCCGCTACGCGTAAAACAGCGGCAGCCTGCATCAGTATAAATGAGAATGTCGTCACGGGGTTGCTGAGAAGATTCCGCCCCGTATGGCCCAGAGTAACCCGGCACATCATCCCCAAAGTCAGGCTGCCGATGCACCCCACCGTCAGGGCGTGAAGCGCCACCTGAACGGAGACAATCTGAAAACATGACAGGCTTAGCATGGCAAGCCCGATAACCAGCCATCCGTAACCGGCATGAAGTATCCACACCAGCGGATCTTTCAACGCAAGAAAACTGTGGTATCCGCACATCCTTAAAGCATGGATCATGGCGGAAACCGCACAAGAGAGCCCGAAAACGGGAGAATTGACCCCGGCAAAAATCAACGAAACGATAGATGCGGCCAACGACAGCAGCGCAAGCTTGTCAAGATTATACTGATCTTGCACACGAACCTCATAGCCCAGACGCCGCAGAGCCCCTACCGTGAAAGATGGTATAATCCGCCCGCCGATCAAGGAGATCATCACAAGGATCACCATCAAGGCGGCATATAAAGGCATCCGATCCTGCCCCAGCAGGAAAAATATGTCGCACCCCCAAAGGATCGCAAGCAACCCCAGGAAAATAAAATTCCGCGTGTTCCAGCTACGCAAGAGAGGCAAAGACAAGCTGATCGCCAAAGCCGGGATAAATAAAAGTTCCGTTCCATAGGCCAGCCATGCAGGAAGGCCTTCGACATTCATAACAATGCGCCCGGAGAGCCAAAGGACGCAGAGAATCATAAGCTGGATCTGCCGCACAGGAGCGCCGCCAGTCCAATTCGCCACAGCCGTCAGGAGAAAACCGGCCACAATCGCCATGACAAAACCGTATATCATTTCATGGGCGTGCCACGAAATAACATCCGGCAGAACATCCGGCGGCGTTATATATCCGGCATAGAATCCCACCCATATGAGTATGCTGGATGCGGCATAGAGCCCACCCCCCATAAAGAACGGCCTGAATCCGCGCCCCCAGAATGGGTGGTCGAAAATCGATGGATCGGGCTCAACGGGCATGGCTTACCTCCTTATTGAACGAGAGGACTGTCAGCTCCCATGAAACGGAAACCGCTGATTTCAGCCTTACCCGCCAAAATCTGGATATACTGGCTGAAGGCGCGCTGCCAGCTTTCCATACGCAAGTGATCTTCTATCCATTCCGAAACAGCCTCGAACGGCAGCATCTGGCCGTCAATCCGCTTATGCAGGCGGATAATATGGTAGCCCACAGAAGACAGGACAGGTTCAGCAGAGAGTTCACCTTCTTTCATGCCCCGCAGCGCCGACTCAAAGGCGGGTAAAGTTTGCCCAAGACCAATCTGCCCGAGACTTCCCCCCACGGCTGACGATGGGCATGCGGAATCCCGCCTCGCAGTGTCTTCAAAAATACTGGGGTCTTTTTGTATGGCCCGCAGGGCGCTTTCCGCAGCCGCCAGAGCCTTCTCACGGGCGTTTTCATCCTCGGGCGGAGCCAGATAGAGAATATGCGACACCTCAAACAACGGAGATGTATGAAAGCGTTTTTTATTGTTATCATAGTAGCGTTGGCAGGTTTCCAGATCAGGCTCCGGAACCGAGATTTCCCTCTCCAGAAGCTCCTCGATCACATCGTCCAGATTTTCGTGGCCGTCATTCGATATGCACAGTCCCAAAGAAACAGCCTGCTGTATAAGCAGTTCCCTGATCACCAGAGCCTGCATGGCCTCATACTTTGCGTCAACCAAAGACGGCGCAGGGTGGTATTGAACCTCGGCGTTAATCTGATCCGTGGTAATCTTCACTCCGTTGACGGTTATGCCCGGAGCTTCAATCATCATGATTCTCTCCGTCTGACAATCTGATATTGGTGGCGGAACAGATAGAAAACAGGCGCGCTCCAGATATGAACCAGACGCGTGAAGGGGAAGACAATAAAAATAAACATCCCCAAAGTCAGATGAAGCTTGAAGATAACATCAACGTCACGGACAAACTCCGCGGCGCCGGCGCGGAATGTGACGACATGCTGCGCCCATTCCATGAACTTGACCATCTCATGGCCGTCAAGGTGGTGCATGGACACGGTAATCGTCATCAACCCCAGGCAAAGCTGCGCAAGAAGCAGCACGAGGACAGCGATATCGGCAAACGAACTGTTCGCCCGGATACGCGGATCAAACAGGCGGCGATGCAACAGCAAAAGCAACCCTGCAAGGCAGAATACCCCGGCAATGCCACCAGCGGTCATGGCCAGAACCTGCTTAAAGCTGTGAGAAACCCCCAAAGCGTCGAAAACTTGTATCGGCGTCAGCAGGCCGACGGCATGGCCTACCAATATAACAAGAATCCCGACATGGAACAGAACGCTGCCCCACATCAACTGCCTCTTCCTCAAAAGCTGGCTGGATTTGCTGCGCCAGCTATAAGGATCCCTGTCAAAGCGCACGATACTGCCGAGAAACAGCACGGCCAAGGATATGTAAGGCAATATCTGGAACAGGAAAAAATCGAGATCAAAAGTCATGATCTGGCTCCGTTTTTGTTATCCGTTTCATCAAGCGGCGCATTCATGCGCGCCAGAATATCCTGCACTTTCGGGCATCCGCCCCCATCGGCCGCCTGCGATGGCTCACCCAAGGCGAACTGATCTTCCCAGGCCGCATCCATCTCAGCCTGCGACATCATATCGCCGGCATGGGCCGCCAACGCGCTTTGCAGTTTCTTCTCATCGGGCTTGCGGCTGGATGCCTCTTGAAGCGCATCAAAAAGAACGGCGTATCGGCTGCCCCTCTTTTTTAAGCGCTCGCCGATGACCGCAATCACATCAAGAGCACCGTCAAGGTTGGCGCGTGCCTGCTCCACGGGCAGGAGAGAAAGATATTCAAGGAACAACGGCAGATAATCCGGCGTGTGCTCTGATGCGTTTTCCAGGCCGATTTCACGGTACAGACCGTCCAGTTCGACCATGGCTTGACCGCGATCGCGCGAATCTCCGTGAACATGCTCAAAAAGATGCAGAGACAAAGACGGCGTCCGGTCGAACAGTTCAACATAAGCCTCCTGAATATCCAGGAGGTCTTCCTGCCCCAGGTAGTCCATAAAGCCTTTAATGTCGACACGCACGCACTCGGAGAGCCACGACTCACGCTGCAATAAAGCATTGATCTCAGGGGCGGCTTCGCGGATATAGCCTTGCGGATACGCCAGCAGAAACCCGATTGCCTTTAAAGTTTTACCCGTCGCAGAGGTTTTCATCCGCACCCTCCGCCGCTTTTGCTGCCGCAGCCGCTCCCGCAGCCGCCACTGCCGCAGTTGCCTGATGAGTGATGCTGATGCATATGGCCGTGATCTGCCCCGTATTCCGGCTTGGTAAACAGCGTATTCACCCGGTTGTCCTTTTTCGAGCCGCTCCGGCCGCGGGACGCGCGCATGGATTCAAAAAGATCGGTCTTACTATTGCTGTGAGAAGAACAACCGTTACCAAAGGAAAATCCGCAACCGCCGCTTTCGCCGAAGGCATCCAGAGTTTCTTCGCGGTGGCCGCTCGGAATGACAAAGCGATCTTCATAGTTGGCGATCGCCATGACTTTGTACATATCCTCGACCAGATCCCTGGTGAGGCCGACATCGGTCAGGACAGGTGCGTTATCGCGACCCTCCACGAATTTGGCGCGCATATAGTGGCGCATGGCAATCATGCGCTTCAGACCCAAAATCACCGGCTCTTCCTTTCCACCCGTCAGCAAATTCGCCAGATACTTAACGGGAATGCGCAGAGACTCGATGTCCGGCATAATGCCATTATCCTCCATCGGAATCCTGCCTGCTTCCGCAGCTGCCTTGAGGGGGCTGAGCGGAGGAATATACCAGACCATCGGCAGGGTTCTATATTCCGGATGCAGAGGGAACGCCACTTTCCATTCCATTGCCATTTTATAGACCGGCGAACGCCGCGCCGCTTCCAGCCAATTCTCCGGGATGCCGTCCTTGCGGGCCTGCGCGATCACAGCCGGATCGTTGGGGTCGAGGAATATATCAAGCTGCGCCTGATAGAGATCCTCAACGCTCTCGACACTGGCGGCCTCCTCTATGCGGTCGGCATCGTAAAGCATGACCCCGAGATAGCGAATGCGCCCCACGCAGGTTTCGGAGCAAACCGTAGGCTCCCCGTTTTCAATCCTCGGGTAGCAGAATGTACATTTTTCGGCCTTGCCGCTTTTCCAGTTGTAGTAGATCTTTTTATAGGGGCATCCTGAAATACACATGCGCCAGCCCCGGCATTTATCCTGATCGATCAGGACGATACCATCTTCCTCGCGCTTGTATATCGAACCCGAAGGGCAAGCCGCAACGCACGTCGGGTTAAGGCAATGCTCGCACAGGCGTGGCAAATACATCATGAATGTATTCTCAAATTGCCCGTAAATTTCCTTCTCAACGTTCTGGAAGTTATAGTCTTTCTTCCGGTGCTCGAATTCCGTGCCCAGAATCTCTTCCCAGTTCGGGCCCCATACGATTTTTTCCATACGTTCGCCACTGACCAAAGAGCGCGGACGCGCCACAGGCGGCGTTTTCATTTCCGGCGCCTTTTGCAGATGGTCGTAATCAAACGTGAAGGGCTCGTAGTAGTCATCAATTTCCGGCATGTCGGGGTTGGCGAAAATTTTCGCCAGCACGCGCCAGCGCCCGCCGATTTTCGGCTGAATTTTGCCGCTCTGCCTGCGTTCCCAGCCGCCGTTCCATTTCTTCTGGTTTTCCCATTCTTTCGGGTAACCCACGCCGGGCTTGGTTTCAACATTATTGAACCAAGCGTATTCCAGACCCTCGCGTGAAGTCCAGACATTTTTGCACGTCACGGAGCATGTATGACAACCGATGCATTTATCAAGGTTCAGAACCTTACCGATTTGCGCCCGTACTTTCATTCTGCTGCCTCCCCGTCCATCCAGTCGACTTTTGCCATCTTGCGAACGACGACAAATTCGTCACGGTTGGAACCGACTGTGCCGTAATAGTTAAATCCATAAGCAAGCTGCGCATAACCGCCAATCATATGTGTCGGCTTTACAGTTGCGCGAGTGACAGAATTATGGATGCCCCCCCGCGCCCCGGTAATCTCGCTGCCCGGCACGTTGACGATTTTTTCCTGAGCATGGTACATCAGAACCATACCCTCGTTCACACGCTGACTGACAACCGCCCGGGCAACAAGCGCCCCATTGGTATTGAACACTTCAATCCAGTCATTATCTTTAATACCCACTTTCCCGGCGTCCACTTCGCTGATCCAGACAATCGGCCCGCCGCGCGATAACGTCAGCATGTGCAGATTGTCGGTGTAAGTCGAATGGATGCCCCATTTCTGGTGCGGCGTAATGAAGTTCAACGCTATCGGCTTATGGCCGTTATCACGCCCGGTGAGCATGCTCATAACCGTATTCGTATTTATTGGCGGCTTATATACAACCATGGACTCGCCAAAATCGCGCATCCACTGGTGATCCTGATAAAGCTCCTGCCTTCCGGTCAGAGTTCTCCAGGGGATATATTCGTGAACGTTGGTGTATCCGGCGTTATAGCTGACATGCTCCGACTCGATACCGCTCCAGGTCGGGGACGAAATAATCTTTCTTGGCTGAGCCTGAATATCGCGGAAACGGATCTTTTCGTCTTCTTTGGGCAAGGCCAGATGGGCATGCTCACGGCCGGTTATTTTTTCCAACGCTTCCCACGATTTTACCGCCACCTCGCCGTTCGTTTCCGGCGCCAGCGACAAAACAACTTCACAAGCGTCGATGTCGGTTTCAATTTTGGCCAAGCCATCGCGCACACCATTCAGCTTCTTCAGGAAATCGACTTCATGTTGCGTATTCCACGCGATTCCCTTACCGCCATTTCCGATTTTCTCCATCAGCGGCCCCAGCGACGTATAGCGTTTGTAGATGTTCGGATAATCGCGCTCCACCACCTTCATGGAAGGCATGGTAACGCCCGGAACAGGCTCGCATTCCCCTCTCTTCCAGTCTTTAACATCCAGCGGCTGCGCCAGCTCTCCCGGCGAATCATGCTGGATCGGCGCCAGGACGAGATCCTTTTCAACCCCCAGATGACCCGGAACAATTGCAGAGAAAGCCTTGGCCAACCCTTTGTAAATATCCCAGTCCGTACGGCTTTGCCAGACCGGGGCAATCGCCTGAGACAACGGATGAATGAAAGGATGCATATCCGACGTATTCAAATCGTTCTTCTCGTACCAGCTCGCAGTAGGAAGGACGACATCAGAATACAAGCATGTTGTTGACATGCGGAAATCCAGCGTGACCAGAAGATCCAGCTTGCCTTCCGGCGCCTTGTCATGCCAGACGACTTCCGTGCTGTCTTTCGCGCCTTCCGCGCCCAGATCCTTGCCCTGAACGCCGTTCTGCGTCCCCAGCAAGTGCTTGAGGAAATACTCATGCCCCTTACCGGAGGAACCCAGAATATTCGAACGCCAGACAAACATGTTGCGCGGCCAGTTATCGGGATGATCCGGATCTTCGCAAGACAGGCGCAGGCTTCCATTCTTGAGCGATTCAACGGCATATGCCACAGGATCTTTGGCCTGGGCTTCCGCTTCCCCCGCGATCAGAAGCGTGTTCCTTTGAAGCTGAGGCGCTGAAGGCAGCCACCCCATTCGCTCGGCGCGAATATTGCAATCGATCAAATTGCCTTTCCATCTTTGCTTGTCGGCATAGGGAGCCAGCAGATTCGCAGGTTTGAGATTCTCATAGCGCCATTGATCGGTATGGGCATAAAAGAACGACGTGCTGTTCTGCTGACGCGGCGGGCGCGCCCAGTCCAAAGCAAACGCCAGCGGCGCCCACCCCGTCTGAGGGCGGAGCTTTTCCTGCCCGACATAGTGCGACCAGCCGCCGCCCGACTGGCCAACACATCCGCAGAACACAAGCATGTTGATGCATGCGCGGTAGTTCATGTCCATGTGATACCAGTGGTTCATGGCAGCCCCGATGATGATCATCGAACGGCCTTTTGTTTTTTCAGCATTGTCGGCAAAGGCGCGAGCGACACGGATCACCTGATCGCGCGGCACGCCCGTGATTTTTTCCTGCCATGCCGGAGTATAGGGAACATCGTCATCGTAAGACGAAGCGACATTGCCGCCGCCCAAACCGCGATCAATACCGTAATTGGCGCACAACAAATCAAAAACCGTAGCAACGGCAACTTCTCCGCCCTTCAGCTTGAGCTTCCGCACGGGAACATTACGGATCTGCACGGCATCATGCCGACTGTTGTTAAAATACTGATGCTCGATATGGCCAAAGTAAGGGAAGGCCACGGGCGCGACGGCGTCGCACCCCTTGATAAAGCTCTTTTGCAGACGGATATTCTCCGTAGGCGCAATATTCCACCGTCCTTCCTGCCCCCAGCGGAAGCCGATAGAGCCGTTAGGAACGACAACATGGCCGGTATTTTCATCGATCGCGACGGTCTTCCAGTCGGGGTTATTCGCCTGCCCCATACCATCGGTAAAATCGGACGCCCTGACCATGCGGCCCGGAACATACTGGCCGTCTTTCTCCTCCAGCATGACGAGGAACGGCATATCCGTGTATGTCCGGCAGTAATCGTCAAAATAATCGACCTCGCGATCGATATGAAATTCTTTCAAAATGACATGACCCATGGCCATGCCCATAGCAGCGTCTGTCCCTTGTTTCGGGTTCAGCCATATATCGCCGAATTTGGAAGCTTCGGAATAATCGGGCGTGACGGTGACCACTTGCGTGCCTTTATAACGCACCTCGGTCATGAAATGGGCGTCAGGCGTGCGTGTTTGCGGCACGTTGGAGCCCCACATCATGATAAAGCCGGCATTATACCAGTCGGCGCTTTCAGGCACGTCCGTCTGCTCGCCCCAGGTTTGCGGGCTGGACGGCGGCAGGTCGCAATACCAGTCGTAAAAGCTCATGCACACGCCGCCCAGCAGCGAGAGATAACGCGACCCGGCAGCATAGGAAATCATCGACATCGCCGGGATCGGTGAAAAGCCGATAATCCGGTCAGGGCCGTGCTTCTTGATTGTGTATATGTTGGCGGCCGCAATCAGTTCGTTGACTTCTTCCCATTCCGCCCGAACAAAACCGCCCTGGCCGCGCACTTTTTGATACTCGCGGCGCTTGGCCTCATCGGCCTGTATGGAAGCCCAGGCGTGAACCGGATCTTTATATTGAGCCTTGGCATCGCGCCAAAGCTTCAACAGGCGCTTCCTGATCATTGGATACTTCAAGCGGTTGGCGCTGTAGATATACCAGCTATAGCTGGCGCCGCGCTGGCAGCCTCGCGGCTCGTGGTTAGGCAGGTCAGGGCGTGTGCGCGGATAGTCGGTTTGCTGCGTTTCCCATGTGATCAAGCCGTTCTTGACGTAGATCTTCCACGAACAGGAGCCCGTGCAGTTCACGCCATGGGTTGAACGCACGATTTTATCGTGCGCCCAGCGCCCCCGGTAGGCGTCTTCCCACTTCCGGTTTTCTGAACTGGTCACGCCATGACCGTTAGAAAAATCTTCGCGGTTATATTTGAAGAACATCAACCGATCGAGAAAATAGCTCATAATCACTCTCCTGAGAATCAGGCCCCTAACATGTCATGACGTTGAAAAGTCGCATTTGATTCAGATCATGTCCATCAGGGATTTTTATATTTTGCCCCCGGGCGCAGATAAGCCGCCCAGTTTAACATAACGCAAGCAAAATAGAATCCTGCAAATCCGTAAAGGGCCACCTGCGGCGCGCCAGCCTCGATTTGCTCTCCGAATACGATGGGGATGATAAACGCGCCATATGCCGCCACAGCAGACGTCCAGCCCAGAACCGGGCCGGCTTGCTGACGGTCGAATACAACCGCAACTGTCCGGAACGTCGAACCATTGCCAATCCCCGCCGCAAAGAACAAAACCATGAAGGTCAGGAAGAAAGGCATGAAGTAGATTTCCGGCGTCGCCGAAGCATAGGCTGCCTGCATGAAATGCGCTGCCGCAAATGCCCCCGCCACCATAACGACCGAGCATATCTGGGTTACCAGCGCCCCACCCATTTTATCGGCCAGCCACCCCCCCACCGGGCGGATGATCGCTCCAAGGAAGGGGCCGATCCAAGCATAAGTCAAAGCGCTTGGCGCGTTCGGATTGGCCAGAGTATGCGCCATCACGCCGTCTGCGCCCATAACATGCTGGAAGCCGAAGATCACCTTGATCGACAAAGGCAGCGCCGCTGAATAGCCGATAAAGGATCCGAACGTCATCGTGTAGATAACGGTCATGATCCAGGTATGGGGATGGCTGAATATCTTGTACTGAGCCCGCACCCGCGCACTTAAACCGGGCAGGATCGCCAGTATCCCCACTGTCGCCGCGATAACGGCCGGCAAGACAATCCACTTGCTTATATCCAGCCCCGATCCGTTGGCGCTCTCGGGCAGTATAAGCCACAATCCGGCGACAGATGTCAGCAGCCCCACAAGCAGCATAACCGTCATCTTGAAGAAAGAAGAAACCGGCCCCCCAATGTCGGGTGATACGTGCGGCGCCCGGATGTTGCTGATGAGCAGCCATGACAGGATAACCAGCGGCACCAGAATGGCAAACCAGAGAAATCCGGAGTTTTGAATCCACGTTTCGGCGCCTGCGGGGATTTTCCCGATCAGCGTCCCTGAGTCGACCTTAAGCACCATAGAATCGCCGCCAAACAGGCCGAACGTCATCACGAAGGGGATGAGAATTTGCGTCGACGTCACGCCAAAGTTTCCAAGCCCGGCATTCAACCCCAGCGACAATCCCTGCATTTTTTTCGGGAAGAAGAAGCTGATGTTGGACATGGATGCCGCGAAATTACCGCCGCCGAAACCACAGAGAAGCGCCAGCAACTGGAATTGCCACAAAGGCGTATTTATGTCCTGCAACGCTACGCCGGTAAAGAACGCCGGTATCATCAGCAACGCTGTCGTAAAGAAAATCGTGTTCCGGCCGCCCGCTATCCGGATAAAGAACGACGCCGGAATCCGCAGCGTCGCGCCGGATAAGCCCGCAATCGCATTCAAAGTGAACAGATCGCCCTTACTAAAGGAAAAGCCCAGATTAAGCATCTGTACTGTAATGACGCTCCAGTATATCCACACGGCAAACCCGCACAGCAGGCACGGTATCGATATCCACAGCGTGCGCCACGCGATTTTCTTGCCCTCGCTATCCCAGAAGGTTTGATCTTCCGGATCCCATTTCATAATATCCTTAGCCATAAAAATACTCCTGAGGTTTATCGATTATTTAATACCTTGCGGCCGTTCACCCAGTTCGGGCAGATACGCAGGTTCGCGCAACGTCGGATGTTTCCGCCTTTCCATGCGGCGGATCGCAAAATGCATCCATGTCAGAGCCGTTGATACCAGCAGGAACAGAAGCATAAAACAGCTTGTCCATACATGCGTCAGGTCGTTCAAAGCGCCGAATGCGATGGGAAGGATGAATCCCCCAAGTCCGCCGATCATACCCACCAACCCGCCAACCGATCCAACGTTATCGGGGTAATAGACAGGGATATGCTTGAATACAGCCGCCTTCCCCAGCGACATGAAGAAACCAAGGATGAAGATCAATACCATGAAGGCAGGAAGCTCCATAGACAACGCAAAACTCATATCGCGGTCGATGCCGTGAATGACGTAGCTTGTCGATGGGTAGGAAAGCAGGAAAGTGCATATGACCGACACGATAAACGTCCAGTACATGATTCGGCGAGCGCCGTATTTGTCGGATAACCACCCGCCTACGATCCGGAACAGGCTTGCAGGGATTGAATAAAAGGCGGCAATCATCCCCGCTTGTTTAATATCCAGCCCATAAACCCCCACCAGATAGCGCGGCAACCACAAAGCCAGAGCAACAAACGCGCCAAAGACAAAGAAATAATAAAGTGAGAAACGCCAGACCTGAACGTTTTTCAGGGGCTCCATTTGCAACAACGCCCCCTTGGCTTTAACCCCGCTGCGACGGCGCGCGACCAGATCCGGTTCATCCTTCGTGAAAAGCCAAAACAGGATGGCGACAACGACAAGCCCCCCTGCCCAGATTTGCGCAACAGCCTGCCAGCCCATTGCCACCATAACGAACGGCGCGGTGAACTTCGTCACCGCTGCGCCGACATTGCCAGCGCCAAAAATCCCGAGGGCCGTACCTTGTCTTTCTTTCGGATACCACTTGGAAACACAGGCAATGCCGACGGCAAAAGACCCGCCCGCAAACCCGACCCCCAGCGCCGCCAGCAAAAATTGCGGGTAAGTCTCAGCATACGTCAGCAGCCAGGTCGCTGTGGCCGCAAGAAGCATCACAATCACATAAACAATGCGCCCCCCCAGTTGTTCAGTCCATATCCCCAGAAAAACCCGGATCAAAGATCCCGTCAGGATCGGCGTCCCCACAAGCAAACCGAACTGGGTTTCGTTCAAACCCAGTTCCTGTTTTATCTGCACTCCGATTATCGAAAAGATCGTCCAGACGGCAAAGCACACAGTAAATGCGATCGTATTCGCACTCAGGGCCCGGATCTGGTCAGTTCTGGAAACGTCGTAACCGGAAATCGTTGTCATTTCTGCCATTCCCTATATATTTGTGGCCTACTCATGCTTGCTCTTAATAAAGGCATATATATTCTTTTTCGCATGGCAGCAACCAAGGGTAATTGATCTGAATCAAGACGGGGGGAATATGACTGATAAACCTGTACAATTGTTTATCGATGACCTCTTGCGACGCAAAAAACTCAGAGAAGCCAGTAAAAATAGCGATGAGGCCACATATCTCTTTCACAGCCTGTCGGAATCAAGCATCCAAGCCCTACTTTCCAATTCAATTATGCAAAATTGCGCCGGGGGGAAGCATCTGGTACAGCAGGGCGACACGCCGACACACCTGTTTTTTATAATTAAAGGCGGAATCAAGACCGTTCGTTATGGAGCAGACGGCGATGAAGCCACTATCCGCCTGCTGCACAGCGGAGAAACTTTTATGGATGCCGTCATCTTTATGGGAGGGAAGTCGCCAATCAACGCCGTGGCCATTGAAGATAGCAGCCTGTTGATGATACCGGCGGAAACCGTGCGGCGGCATGTCCTGCAGGACGCGCAGTTTGCGTGCAATCTACTGAAAATCATCACGCGGCATTACAAGAACGCCATGCAGCAGATAGATGGAATCATCACCAAAACGCCGATGGAACGTCTGGGTTACTACCTGCTGAAGCAACATCTGGAGCAAGGCTCCGATTCGATGGATATTGCGCTCACATTCCAAAAATCCATGATTGCCAACCATCTGGGCATGACGCCGGAAACATTCTCCCGCGTCCTTAACCGGATAAAGAAAATGGGCATTTACGTCGATCAGGAAAAAATCACGCTGAGGGACGCTTACGTTTTATGCCATTTCTGCGACCCTGATACAGCCCACACCTGCCCGCGATTCAATGCCGATGAATGTCCCCTGTGCAACGACAATCTTAAAGGCTATCATTGATAGAATTCAACCAGATCTCCGTCTTTTAACTCTCCGACATCCTCGGGGACAACGGCCCATGCATTCGACCCGATAAACGGGCTGACCATGAAAGAAGGCTGCTTTTGGGGAATCTCGATCCGGCAGCGCCCTTGCTGATCTATAAATGTGCGCGCCTGCATGAAGAATCGCAGCGGCATATCGCCTTTCCTGAAAGAACCCTGCATAATGCCGTATTGCGGCGCCGGTGGCGGCAGCCCCTGCAGGGCGCGCAAAAGCGGATAAACAAAAAACCGCAATCCCGCCGCCGTGGCCGCCGGGTTCCCCGGCAAACCGAAATAAAAGGGCCCGCCTGGGGAAAGCATAGCGAATAACACAGGCTTGCCCGGACGGATCGCCGCCTTGTGAAAAAATATCTCAAAACCCATATCTTTCAGTACGGAGGGCACAAAATCATGCACCCCGGCGGATACCGCCCCCGTTGAAATGAAAATATCGATGCCGGCCCCGCAAAGGGACTCCAGCTTCTTTTGAAAGGCGGCAGGATCATCCTGCACGGTATCGCCAGCGGCCACATCCATTCCCAGCGCCGCCACCGCTCCTTTCAGGTAAGGCTTGGTCGAATTGTATATTTGCCCGTATCGCAGGGGCGTGTCGAAAGACTCGATCACTTCCTGCCCGGTCGATATCAGCGCAACCCTGGCCTTGCACACGACATCAAGACACCCCACGCCCGCCGTGGCCAGCGCCAGAATATGGCCGGGGTGCAAAATCTCCGATTTCCTGACAAGGACATCACCCTGATGAAAATCGGATCCGGCGTAGCGAATGTTCTCACCGGCTACTGCGCCGCCGCTAAAAACGACGCGCCCCGCATCATCCCTCATCGTCTTTTCAACCGGCACCACCGCGTCGCACCCCGGCGGCACCGGCGCCCCCGTCATGATTTCGTAGCATTGTCCTGAGGATAGGGCAGGAAACCGTCGCAACTCCCCTGCCGCGATATGCCCCGCAACGGATAAAGAAACAGGTTTAAACTCGGAGGCTTGCTCAAAATCGGTCACCTTCACGGCAAAACCGTCCATCGCAGAATTGTCGAATGGCTGGTTATCAACCCTTGCCCTGATTTCGGCGGCGCAGATGCGCCCAGCGATAGCAGCAACATCTATTTTCTCATACCCCAGACAATATCGGCTGCCCTGTTGCAGGATAATCCGCAACGCCTCGCTATAGGAAATCATATCCCCTCCTTAATCCATACCCCACCACCGCCACAGCAGCCTGATCGCCACATATAGCATAAGCAGCGCTGTCATTATACGGATGTATCGTTGATCAAGCCGCATGGCCCCCATATAAGATCCCAATTGCCCACCGATGAGAACGGCCGGGAACAACATCCAGAAAGAAAGCAGCGATTCATATATATCCTGAGGACTTTCAAGTTTCATAAACTGCCCAGTCAGCCCCGCAAGGGAATTGACGAGGATGAAAAAACTGCACGTGCCGGAAATCATGCGCGGAGAATCCCAGCGCAACAGATACAGCACAGGCGCAAGGAATATCCCTCCGCCAATCCCCGTTATTCCTGAAACAAAACCGAGCCCCCCTCCTGCTGCGACCGGCATCAAGACGTTATAGCGGGCAGCCCTTCTCGCGCCGTTATTATGCGGCTCCCCCTGCTTTTGCATAAGCACCAAAAACCCTGCCCCCAGAAGAGAGAGTCCCAATACCCCTATGAATAGCTTCTCCGATATATGAAGATAGCCGCCCAGCCACGCCATGGGCACGGAAATAACCGTCCATGGCAAAGCCTGGCGTAGATCAAAATGATGGGCGCGGGCAAATCTGTACACACCCCCGCTGACCACTATGATATTACATATCAAAGACAACACCGGCAGTATGCGATAATCGGTTTCCGCCAGCGCCAGCAGCGCGGTATAGGTTGACCCTCCGCCGAATCCCACGGTGGCATACAAAGCGGCCGTCATCAAAAACAATACGGATAATAGCATTTCTTCATCCCGCAATATCGAGGCTACTCCTTAATTGACAGGAATCAGGTTGACTTAGGTCAAACATGAGGAAGCCCCGGAGTAGTAAGCCTTATGCATCATGGCATATAACGAAATGGCCGCTGGCCCGCAATTCTCTTTTCAAAATCTACCCCGGCGCCTTTTAGCGCCGCTGCCCTTGCCGCTGCTCCAGCCGATATTGAGCCGGGTCATACGCAAGACGGCCGAAAACAGGCCTGAATTGTTCGGGCGTCTGGGCATCCACCAGAATAAAACCTATCTGGTCGACCCTACCAACATGCCTTTCGTCTTTTTGCTGACGCCGGATTCAAGCCAGCCGCGCTTGCGGGCCTGCCGCCGGGGGCGGCATGCCCCTTCTTACGATGCGCGGATTGCCGGAACTTTCCTGACATTGCTCAACATGATCGACGGCAGCCTCGATGGCGATGCGCTTTTCTTCACCCGCGACCTGATCGTTGAAGGCGACACTGAAGCCGTCGTCGTCCTGCGAAACGCCCTTGACGATCTGGACGGCAGCATCGTTGACGATCTGGCCGATCAATTCGGCCCTCTGGGCCGCGCCGCAGTTTCAGCCTTACGCCGCATCAGGAGAGATTCATGAAGCAACCCTCCATGCAACGCCCGGAGCTTGTTTGCCCCGCCGGCACCCCTGCCGCCTTGCGTACCGCCGTGGACGCGGGCGCCGATGCCGTCTATTGCGGTTTTCAGAATGCCACCAACGCCCGCAACTTCCCGGGATTGAATTTCACCCCCGAAGAAATGAAGCAAGGCCTTGCCTACGCTCATGAGCGTGGAGCCAAAGTCTTGCTGGCCGCCAACACGTTCCCGCCAGCCGGAAAATTCGATCTGTGGAAACAGGCGATTGATATGGCGCATGGCTTTGGCGTTGACGCAATTATTGTCGCCGATATTGGCGTAGCCGACTACGCCCACCGGACATATCCCGACCAGCGCCTGCATCTATCCGTTCAGGCAGGCGCTTCATCGCCCGAAGCCATAAAGTTCTATTGCCGCTCTTTCGATATCAAGCGTGTTGTACTGCCTCGAATACTGACCGTGCAGGAAATCAAGGCCGTTCACAATGAGATTCCTTGTGAAATCGAAGCTTTCATATTCGGCAACATCGGCATGATGGCAGAAGGCCGATGCAGCCTGACCAACTACGCGACCGGCATTTCAACCAATATGGACGGGGTCTGCTCCCCCGCCGGCGACGTTCATTATGACGAAGACAAGGATCGCAACCTGACCACCCGCCTTGGCGAATTTACAATCGACTGTTTTTCCTGCGGCGAAAAGGCCGGATACCCCACGATTTGCAAGGGGCGTTACGTGACCAAGGATCACAAAGAACCCTACTATGCCTTCGAGGAACCGATCAGCCTCAATCTGACGGCGTTGCTGCCCGAACTCATGAAGGCTGGAGTCACAGCCTTGAAAATCGAGGGTCGTCAACGCTCTAAAGCCTATGTGGAGGCGGTTGTGTCATCTTTCAGAGAAACGATCGACGCCTATATGAACGGCGAAGAGCCTGAATTGAACGACCTTCTGGCCTTAACGGAAGGCAACAAGCAAACCGAAGGCGCATTCAAAAGCAAGAGGTGGCGATGATCCCGCAACTGACAATGGGCCCAATCCAGTATCATTGGCCCGCTCCGCAATGGAAAGATTTTTACATGCGAATCGCCGATGAGGCCCCTGTCGATGTCGTTTACATCGGCGAGGTTATCTGCTCCAAACGCGCGCCCTTCTATGAACCTCTTTACGAAGAAGTCGCCGATTACCTGAAGAAGGCCGGGAAGAAAGTGATTTTCTCGACCCTGGCCGAGGTCATGATCAAGCACGACCGCAAGATGGTTTCCGGCATGACGGCGCTTGAAGACGTTCTGGTCGAGGCCAACGACACTTCAGCCCTGTATTATCTTTCAGGAAAGCCGCATACCATCGGCCCCTTCATGAATGTGTACAACGAGGAAACGCTGACCTTCCTGACCCTGAACGGAGCCGAACACGCGTGTTTCCCGACTGAACTTCCCGAGGCGTCGCTATCGGTGCTCTCCAGACGCGCCAACCACCTGGGCATCACGACCGAAGTACAGGTCTATGGCCGAATCCCCCTCGCGTTATCGGCGCGTTGCTATCATGCGCGCGCTCATGGCCGCGTAAAGGATAACTGCCAGTTTGTCTGTGAAAACGACGCCGACGGTATGGAGTTAAAAACCCTGAAAGGCCAACCATTCCTGTCCGTCAACGGCATCGCCACCATGTCGCATACATGCCTCAATCTGGCTCAGGAAATTGAAACCCTCACCGGCATGGGGATTACGCATTACCGCTTGTCCCCCCACAGCCACGATATGGTCAAAGTATCGAAGCTGTTCCGCGATCTCTTGAGCAATAAGGCCGATCCTGCCTCCGTAACGGAGGAGTTGAAGAAAATAAGGCCGGATATTCCTTTCTCTAACGGATTCTTCCACAGAACCAGGGGGTACGAATGGCTGCAACAAAGGGAAAGCGCGTAACGGTTTTCAACCATACGATCGCACAAGAAGACCAAAAACCCTTCAAGGGGTATCTGGCGCCCTGCGAGCAAGGGGCCCGATGGCAAATGTGACAAACCCGAATGGTGTTAGGAAGCGAGGTTTAAGGCTTGCTTTGTGGAGCCGCCGGCTCGATTCTCTTGCCTTTTTTCCAATATTCGGTGTCCTGAACGGTTGCCCCGTCCGGAGCGTATTGAATCACGGCCGGGCCTGAAGACCTATCGAGAATATATCCGGCTTTCCATTCTTCTCTGGTGACCTTGCCTGTTGCGCCGTTGCGCCAAACCCGCGTCGGTAAATCATTCTCGCGGAAAAATTTATCTTGCTGGCGCCATTCTTCATATACGACCACCCCTGTGACGGGATCGCGCTGCATAAAAGCGGGAGAGCCCACTTTGTGCAAATCCTCTCCCTGACGCCCCTCGGCCCATTCCTCAAGAATAACGACGCCCGTCGCCGGATCCCGACGCAGGTTGGTGGCTTCGCCGCTGCTTCTGAAATAGAGGTCGTCCTTTTTCCATTCCTCGGTCGTGATAATCTTCGTCAGCGGATCGCGGATCGTAAAAACAGGCCCTTCGGCGCGGGTTTGCTTGCCGTTCAGCCACCATGCTTCAACCCGCAGATTTTTTGTCGCCGGATCGTACTCTTTGTATGCCGGGCCGGACGGATTATGCAGACTCCCGTTGATCGCCCATATCTCGGCCAAGACATGGCCGCTTTGCGCATCACACTTGACCATGGCGGGCCCGCCGTGACGATTGAGCTGGCCCTTGTCATTCGTCCATCTGATGGTGACGCTATCGTTGGCGGGGTTCGCGGTTTGAGAGGCCGTTAGATTTTTGCAAATCCCCTCTGCGGCATCGACTGTCTCCGCACTGGCGGCCTGTGCCCCAAAAACCAGAGCGCCCGACAGCGCGACCATCCCAAAATGACGAGCCAAATTCCGATATTCCATTTTTTCCTCCCTGAAATCCGCACGGCACCTGCTGGCGCAGGAGCGTGCCAAAGTTTTCTATATGTGTATGACCCGGATAATAGACATAAGAGAAAAAAAGGCTAGAGAGAAACATAGAATCTGACAAATTTTTCTTGAGGTCGCCGGGGGTGTAACCAGATTTCCTCAAAGTTTGTAATTATATTACTTCGTCTGCGGGGCGACTCGGCAGGGCATCCCTGTCCTGAAAGGTCGTTTCAGGGCCTTTGAAAATCACATAATCGCAATACTCTCCATAACTCTTCCTTCGCGGAGAGCAAAAACACAACAATCACTAAAAAAAGGTAAACAGATCGCAAAAATCTCTGTCATTTTTGACCTAGATCAAATTTAGAACACCACATGTTGTGTAGGCTGTATCTGTAAGACACAAGATCTTGTGTTATTCACGATTTCTTTTCCACAAGCTTATTCACAGTCAGCAGATCACAGGAGACGCCCTATGGCCGCCATTCTCACCCCTCTTGAAGCCAAAAAATCCACAGATTCGCCCGCTCCGGACAGAACCGAGAAAAACAATCAGGATATTGTCAAAAAAGCTCTGGGCACGACGACAGCAGACCATATCACGACCCTGTATGGCGGCACACAAGTGGATTGCAGCGAGGCGGTTTCCGAATATATCTCCAAATCGGACTGGCGCATCAATGCCAACGCCAACACCGGCTATTCCAACGCCGGCCTTATTAATAACGTGGCGGGGAAAGTGATCGCCAATTTCTGGCTGGATGAAGTCTATAGCGCTGAAGAGGGGCAGGCGCACCGCCAGGGAGATGTACACATCCATGATCTTGACTGCCTGAGCGGCTATTGCGCCGGGTGGAGCTTGCGCGCCTTGCTGAACGAAGGCTTCGATGGCGTCCGGGGCCGCGTATCCTCCCGGCCGCCGCGCCATTTCCGTGAAGCCCTGGGGCAAATGGCCAACTTCATGGGCATTCTTCAGTCCGAATGGGCCGGGGCTCAGGCGTTTTCCAGCTTCGACACATATCTGGCACCTTACGTCTTCTATGACAACCTGTCTTTCCGCGAAGTCAAAAAAGCCATCCGCCAATTCGTTTACAATCTGAACGTTCCGGCGCGCTGGGGACAATCGCCCTTCACCAACATCACGCTGGACATCACCGTGCCGGAAGATTTGCAAGGCTCCTTCCCGACCTATAAAGACCAGCATTTCTTCCGCGGCATCGGCAACGACGAGCTGCTGGCCCGCGCCCAGCAGCGCGACATGGGCATCCGCAGCCTTGAAGATCTGACCTTCAAGCATTTCGTGCCGGAAATGGAGATGATCGTCATTGCCTATTATGAAGTCATGACCGAAGGCGACTCCTCGGGCCAGCCTTTTACATTCCCGATCCCGACAGTCAATATTACCGAAGACTTCGACTGGGACAGCAAAGTGGCCAAGTCCATTTTCGAGAACACGGCAAAGGTCGGGTCTTCCTACTTCCAGAACTTTGTCGGCAGCCAGTGGATGAAAAACGATAAAGGCGAGCGGGTCAGAAACCCCGAAGCCTATTCTCCCGGCGCTGTGCGCTCGATGTGCTGCCGCTTGCAGCTTGACTTGCGCGAACTCCTGAAACGCGGCAACGGCCTCTTCGGCTCTGCGGAAATGACCGGGTCGATCGGCGTCGTTACGCTCAACATGGCCCGTCTCGGTTATCGCTTCAAAGGCGACCGTGCCGCGCTGATGAGGGAGATAGACCGGTTGATGGACATCAGTAAATCGACGCTGGAGAAGAAGCGCGCCTTCGTGCAGAAAATGTACGATCGCGGCCTTTATCCGTACACTTCGCGCTACCTGCCGTTCCTTAAGAACCATTTCTCGACAATCGGCGTCAACGGCATGAACGAAATGATCCGCAACTTCACTGGCGACAAGTACGACATCACCGACGAACGCGGGATCGCGATGTGCCTTGAGATTCTCGATCACATGCGTTCTCGCATGGTGGCCTATCAGGAAGAGACCGGCAATCTCTACAACCTTGAGGCCACCCCGGCGGAAGGCACGACCTATCGCTTCGCCAAGGAAGACAAGAAGCGCTTTACGGATATCATTCAGGCAGGATCCGGAGAGAACATCTATTACACAAACTCGTCCCAGATCCCTGTCGGCCACACCGATGATCCGTTCGAAGCGCTGGAATTGCAAAACAAGCTGCAATGCAAGTACACGGGCGGAACCGTTCTTCATCTCTACATGAATGAAAAACTCTCGAGCGCCGAAGCCTGCAAAAATTTCGTCAAGAAGGTCATCGAGAATTATCAAATGCCGTACATAACGGTCACGCCGGTATTCTCAACCTGCGAAACGCACGGCTATCTGAACGGCGAGCAGCCGGAATGCCCGAAATGCGGCGCGAAAACCAACGTCTGGACGCGCGTCATGGGGTATTTCCGCCCGGTCGACAGCTTTAATACAGGGAAGAAAGGCGAACACCGCGAGCGTCTGCATTTCCGTGAAGATCAGGTCGATACCGGCAACCTCTTCCACAATGTCTGATGTCCTGCCGATCTATAGTGTCACGCCGTTCACCATGCTGGATTTTCCAGGGCGAACGGCGTGCATTGTATGGTTTTCAGGATGCAATATGCGTTGCGGCTACTGCCACAATCCGCAAATCGTCAAGGGAAAAGGCAGGGGCAGCGCCGAACAGGTGCTCGCCTTTCTCAGAAAAAGACAAGGATTGCTGGATGGGGTCGTGCTTTCCGGGGGCGAAGCCTCCAGTTATCCCGGTCTGCCGGACTTCATCACCGAGATAAGGCGGATGGGTTACGCAGCCAAACTCGACACCAACGGGTTGCGCCCCGATATCATCGAGAATTTTCTTGAATCCGGCTTTCTGGATTACGTTGCGCTTGACTACAAGGCTCCGCCGCAAAAATTCAAGGCCGTTACAGGAGTTGCGAAATTCAATGATTTTTCCAAAACCCTCGACCTGCTTTGCGGTCAGGGCAAGGTTCCCTTCGAGATCAGAACGACAGTCCATACGGCGCTGATGAACGAGTCGGACATCCACGAAATCATGGACAATCTTGATGAACGCGGCTATTCCGGCACCTATTACATCCAGAATTTTCGCGCCGACAATGACCGCCCGACATTAAAATCCCTGCCGCCGCAAACGCGACCTCTTAACATAACATCTCTGAAGCCCCCTAAAAACTTTCAAATGGAGTTCAGAAACTTTTAGCAAAACTACATGACTTGATTTGGATCAAATGAATGTACAAAGATATGCGGTCTAGTGTGCTAAGCTTTTCCTCACCATAAGGAATAACCTGATTATGACATCCAAAAACAAGACCTTTCTGCTGATTTGCCTTGCCACATCATCCTTTCTGGCTCCTGCCACAATCGCTCAGGCTGGCGATTCCTCCGATTTTATAAAAAAAGGCACCTTTTACGGCGACATCCGCTATCGCTATGAGACTGTCGATCAGGATGGCCCTGCACCGGTCACGGCTGAAGCCCATGCTTCAACGCTCAGGGTTCGCACCGGCTTTAAAACCGGCGTCTATCAAAATTTTCAAGCGCTGATCGAGGGCGATTTCGTCGCCAATCTGGGGGACGGCGACTATAACGACGGCTTGAACGGCCGCACGCAATACCCGACGATTGCAGACCCTGAAACAGAGGAACTGAATCAACTCTGGTTGTCATGGACAGGTCTGCCGGAAACAACAATCAAGGCAGGACGCCAGATTATCAACCTGGATAATCAGCGCTTTATCGGTTCGGTCGGGTGGCGCCAGAACGATCAGACTTTTGATGCGCTCTCGATCGAGAATAAAAGCATAAAAGACCTCAGCCTGATGTACGCCTATATCCGCACAGTCAACCGGATTTACGGCACGGATCACTCGCAAGGCAACTGGGACGGGCCTGTCCATATCGCCCACGCCACCTATGCCCATGCTCCCTGGCTGAACTTGACGGGCTATGGCTACTGGATGGATTTCGAACTCGCGCCCACATCGTCTTCGCGCACTCTCGGCCTTCGCCTGACCGGCGAAACGCCGTTGAGCGATAGCTGGAAGCTGGCTTATGAAGCCGAGGCCGCCACGCAAAGCGATCATGGCAATAACACAGCCAACTATGATGAGTCTTATTACTACCTCAGCCCGGCACTGAAATATGGCGGCTGGACGCTGGGCATGGGTTATGAGTCTCTCGGCGGCGACGGCACCAGCGCCTTCCAGACCCCGCTTGCGACCCTGCACGCGTTCAACGGCTGGGCCGATAAATTCCTGACGACGCCGGCGAACGGCCTTGAGGATAAATACGCCAAGGTTTCCTATAAAGTGAATGGCGCAGGCGCATGGCTCGATAATACGGTTCTGGATCTCGTCTATCATGATTACGATGCGGAGGATACCAGCAGCGATTATGGATCGGAATGGAACCTGCAAGCCAGCCGAACCTTCAAAACGGAAGACAGCACCTACCCCTTCAAAGAGTGGTCGGTATCGATAAAATACGCCGATTATGACGCCGACGATTTATACACGGATACCGAAAAACTCTGGCTGACGCTCGGAACCAAATTTTAAAAATACCGAATGATATCCGGCAGGTTTGCCTGACCGATAGGGCGGAGGTTTTCCGGGTTTCGGCGCCGCTTCCCCTCCGCCCGCCAGATGCTCCCGCTTTCACGGAAAAATCAGCCTTATGAAAGCATCAAATAGTCTGGATTCTTCATAGTGCCTGGACTCTTCACGGTGATGTCCCACTTTCGTGTCTCACCAGATAAATCATTCTCCAAGCCATTGAGACTATTGATATTTTTTGAAAATGGTGGGCCCGGAGGGACTTGAACCCCCGACCTAGGCGTTATGAGCACCCAGCTCTAACCAACTGAGCTACAGGCCCGACCATGAGATGGATTAGCAGGTTTTCCCCGTCGTTTCCAGCCTTATGACCTTTAAAAATTGCAGAAACACAGGCTTCCAGGCGCTATGGAGACAGATGTGCATAAAATTGAAGAATAACCCGCACTGTGATAAAATTATGTCAATAAAAACAAAGAGGGTTTCGTTTCCATGAGCATTCGTCAACGAGTCATATCCGGTCTGAACCGCCTTTCAGAGATCGCACGGCAATCGTTCGGCCAACCATCTGCCGGAGAGACCGCCCCCGCGCCTACACCCGAGGAAGACCTTAGCCATACGCTCTCATTCCCACCGGTGGCCAACGCCAGCCGTTTGAGATCAACGTCAAACTTTTCAAATTGCCCGCTCCATGGGGCGACCAAAGCTGGCGCATTATCATCGCAACGCATAACGCACGCCATCCCTATGACAAGACATGCGAACACGGTTATTTCGGCAAGGAGGTCATGAACCCGGCCCTGCTGACCGCGCTTGGCAAAACAGAGGCCGTTATCGCCGATGCAGCCGACCGCGAACTCGGCACAGCGCCTTTCAAAGGCGGCAATGTGTATTATTCAACCACAGATGGCGGGAAGCCCAAGGTCGAAGGCGCCATGGATGGCGCAACATTCTGGGTTACGTTCAACGACTCAACCCGTGAAGGCAAGATGAAAACCGTCAAGCACGCCGATATCGTATCGCTCTATAAATCCATGATCAGCGCGCTGGAGCAAGCGCGCCCGGATATCCAGAAACATATCGATCAGTCCGCCGTCTTGCAGCCTGCCGCCACCCCCTCCAGCGAGGAGTTGATGTTCTTCCACGCGAACATAGACGGCGCCGCCGCCAACGCCCTGAGCAGGGCTCTCGAAAAAGCGGGACACAATCCGAATACTGTCTTTGTGGTAGACGGCAAGCATCGACGTTTTATAAAAGGCATGGAGCCTTAACCGCCATACACGGCAACTCCATAGAATCCTTAAGGAGCGCCCAGGCGGCGCAACAAGCGCCGCCACCCGTACGCTGTTCATCTATATCGCAGTCAAGTCCAGCAATCAGGGATATCGAATGCGCGCCCTCTTTGAGACACAAACTCCGGGGCTTTAATCTCGCCGAAGATATCCGGCACTTCCGCCTGCACATCTTCCACCAGCCAATCCAGCAGTACCTTTGACAGCTTATCCTTCGTAGCCGGGTCTTTTCTGTCATGGAACGAGCATGATTCAAGGCTGCTTTTTACGCAGGCCTCAAGGAAGAAAACACGATCTTTCACAATCTGGTTCGTCGAGGCGATCTTTAAACCCTGAGCATCAAAAGCGCCCTGAATGAAAGTTTTGGGTTTTTCTTTCCATTCTTCAGGCGGAACCTCCTGTGAAAACTCTCTTAAAGTTCTGCCAATCGCTAAATCAATGCCCCGCGCAACGCTCAGAACAGCCCGATCATTGAGGCCGTATTTTATAAGCTGCTCGTGCTGCGGCAGATTTTTGATCCCCGCATAGGATTGTGACAGCGCCCATATTTGGCTTTTTTTATCGACGTGCGGAATGTCGGTCAACGACAAGCGATCAAGAAGTTTATCAACACGACCACCGCCGAGAACACCCAGTGACCATTCAAGGCATTCACGATAATTCTTGACGGCCATCTGGTCACTCAGGCTTGGCCCTTCCTGCGGCGATCGAGGATCAAAATCAGCGATTGGTTTTGTTGCCGCATCGAACCGCCATTTGATGCCTTCGACAAAACCACGCACCGCGCCATACCCCAACAAGGCGGCACCGGCAGGAATCCCCACTACGGGGGAATTTCCCACCCATTCAGAGAAGCGATCTCTCAACGCTAATTTCGACATAATTTCCCTTCCCGGAAATCTTATGCAACCCTTATGTATCGAGGAAGCTTCTCAATTTACGGCTGCGACTGGGGTGTTTCAATTTACGCAGCGCTTTGGCCTCAATCTGGCGGATACGTTCGCGGGTCACATTGAACTGCTGACCAACTTCTTCGAGCGTGTGATCGGTGTTCATACCGATGCCAAAGCGCATGCGCAGAACACGTTCTTCACGCGGGGTCAGGGTCGCCAGAACCCGCGTCGTGGTTTCGCGCAGGTTCGAATGAATAGCGGCATCCACAGGCAGAAGCGCGTTCTTATCCTCGATGAAATCGCCCAGGGTCGAGTCTTCCTCGTCGCCGATCGGGGTTTCGAGGGAAACAGGCTCTTTCGCGATTTTGAGAACCTTACGCACTTTATCAAGAGGCATATGCAGGCGCTCGGCAAGTTCCTCCGGTGTGGGCTCGCGGCCGATTTCGTGCATCATCTGGCGGCTGGTGCGCACCAGCTTGTTGATCGTTTCAATCATATGCACCGGAATACGGATGGTGCGCGCCTGATCGGCGATAGAGCGCGTGATCGCCTGACGGATCCACCATGTGGCGTAGGTCGAGAATTTATAGCCGCGGCGATATTCAAACTTATCGACGGCCTTCATCAGGCCGATATTACCTTCCTGAATGAGATCCAGGAACTGCAGGCCGCGATTGGTGTATTTCTTGGCGATAGAAATCACAAGACGCAGGTTGGCCTCGACCATTTCCTTCTTGGCGCGGCTGGCTTCGCGTTCGCCTTTTTGCACTGTGGAGACGATGCGACGAAATTCGGCGATGGGAAGCTGCGCCTCCTCGGAGATTTCCGTGACGCGGTCGCGGACGGTTTTGATGTCATCCTTATGCTTGTCGGAAAACTTGGGCCAGCCTTTGCCCTTGAGCTTGGCGATATTGGCGCCCCAGCGCGGGTTTTGCTCGTTGCCGAAATATTGTTCGATGAAGTCCTCGCGTTTGACGCCGCAATCCACCGCCATGCGCATCAGACCGCCTTCAAGGCTGACCAGCTCGCGATTGGCCTTGTAGAGGCGGTCGATCAACTGATCGATACGGGCGTTGTTCAAACGCACCTCGTTCATCAACTCGACCATTTCCTGCTTCACACCGTCATATTTCTTGTTCAGCGCCGGCGGAGGCTCCTTGCTTTTGGAAGTGAACTCCATGCGCTCGGTCTGAACCTTGCGCAGCTTCTTGTAGGTCTTCTGTATCTTGCCGAAAGTTTCCGTCACCTGCGGCAGCAATTCGAGTTCCATCGCGGAAAGGGAGATGCCTCCCTCCTCGTCGCCGGTGCCTTCGCCGCCCTCACCCCCTTCGCCGCCCTCGGACGGCTCAGGCTCCTCACGTTCTTCGGCTTCCATCGGCGCTTCGCCCTGTTCGCCGCCATAGGTAGCGTCAAGGTCGATGACCTCGCGCAGCATAATCTCGCCCTTCTGAAGGGCCTCGTTCCAGGCGATGATCGCCTCGATCGCGAGCGGGCTTTCACAAATCCCGCCGATCATCATTTCGCGGCCCGCCTCTATGCGCTTGGCGATCGCGATCTCACCCTCGCGGGAGAGCAATTCGACAGACCCCATTTCGCGCAGATACATTCGCACCGGATCATCGGTGCGGCCGGTATCGTCATCGTCGATGTTACCGCCGGATTCGTATTCGCCTTTTTCTTCAGTCTCGGCTTCGGCCTCGGCTTCCAAATCGTCTTCGCTGTCGACCAGCTGAATCCCGGCATCTGTGATGGTCGCCATCGAATCCTCGATCTGGTCGGATGAGAATTCCTGCGCCGGCAGAGACTTGTTGATTTCATCGTAGGTCAGGAAGCCTTGCTCCTTACCCTTGATCACGAGCTTTTTGACGATGGATTCCAAAGAGCCCTTTACGACAGTGGACTCGCGGGTATCCTCTTGCTCCTGCTCTTTTTTCTTTGCAGCAGCCTTGCTCGTTGTTTTTGATGCCATGGGTTTACGACTCATATATGACCGACTCGGTGATTAGACCGTACTTTTTAAGAAAAATCAAAGGGCTATTGCAAGAAGTATTTATCGGGATCAGCCCTTATTTTCCTGCACATCCCGCAACGCCAGTATCCGGTTCTGGTTATCCTCGCTGAAATCCTCAACCAGAGCCTGACGCGCCGCCTGAACCTCGCGGCTGACCGCCGTCTGGCGCAACCGGCCCAAAACCTCGCGCCATCCCCGCATGGCCAGAGAATAATCAGCCCCCGGGCGGGCAAATCCCGCATGCACATAGACGGATTCTGTCAAAACAAGATCAAGATCATCTCCAAAACCAGCCTCTTTGAGATGGGCCGTCAACCCTGTATCGTCAAGGGCTTGATCTCCGGCTACCCGCTGCAAGATTGACTGCCGCAGCCGGTCAAGATGCGGAGCCTGCGCCATATCGAGAGATCCCAGATCTTCCTCAACATCCGCAACCATCTGCGGGTGGTTAATCACGGTCGCCAGCAAAATTGGCAACGCCAGCGCCGTCGCCGTGGCAGGCGGGCGCTTGAGAGGGATAGTTGATTTGTTTTTATTGTTATTTTTCAGTGAATTACCTGAATATCCTGAACTTTTTTCCGATGAAAAAAAGGCTTTCTGAATACGCTCACGAAACATCTGCCGGTAATATTGCTGAACCGTGCGGTCGACAATCCGGCCCGATTCATCTTCAAGTATTTTCTCAAGACCGGCACGCATCTCAGGCGTATTGAATGATTTACCTGCCGTGTGGTGGCTCCATAGAAAATCAACCAGAGGAATCGCCGCTTCAAGCACCGCCCCCAGCGCCTTGGGGCCTTGGCCGCGTACCAGAGAGTCCGGATCCTGCCCTGCGGGTAAAAACGCAAAGCGGGCGGAGTGATGCGGCTTTAAAAGCGGGATCAGGTTTTCCGCCGCCCGTACCGCCGCCCGCTGCCCGGCGGCATCACCGTCAAAGCACAGGATCGGACATTTCTCCTCACCGGGAATAATTTTCCATAAATTCAAAATCTGCTCATCTGTCAGAGCTGTGCCCAGCGGTGCCACCGCGCCGCGCCATCCGGCCTGAAAACAGGCAATGACATCAAGGTACCCTTCGACCACCACAATCGACGCCCCTTCGGCGGCCGCCTGCCTTGCATGGGATTCGCCATAAACCATACGACCCTTATGAAAAAGCGCCGTTTCAGAAGAATTGATATATTTAGGCGGCTTGCCCGCCCCGGGCGCCAAAGGCCGCAAATGCTCGGGCAAAACCCGGCCGCCGAATGCCACCACCCGCCCCCGGCGATCCGCCACCGGAAACATCACACGATCACGAAAGAAACTATAAGGTTCCTTTCCCTTATCGGATTTACGGATCACGCCAGCCTCAACCATCTGCGCTTCAGTGTATTCACGTGCCGCCAGATAGGTGCGCAGCGCCTGGCCGTCGGCCGGGGCATATCCCAGACGAAACGCAGCGATCACGTCATCCGGCAATCCCCGTTCCTGCAGATAGCGCAACGCGTCACGATTGCGCGAGTCACGCAACTGCGCCTCGAAAAAGCGCGCGGCGTCATCCATTAACGCATAGAGGCTCTTCTCCCGTTTCGAAGCCTCCACCTCCTGCGCCGATTGTTGCGGCACCTGCAATCCCGCCTGCGACGCCAGCACTTCAACCGCCTCAATGAACGACAGATTATCGTGTTGCATGACAAACCCGACAGCGTCACCATGCGCCCCGCAACCGAAACAGTGGTAAAACTGCTTGTCGTCATTCACGTAGAAAGAAGGGGATTTTTCACCATGAAAAGGGCAGCAGGCCTTATATTCTCGCCCTGCCCGCGTCAGCTTGACCTTACGACCGACGATCTCGGACAGGGTCAGGCGGTCGCGGAGCTCTTGCATGAATCGTGGTGAAATGGACGACATCCGCCTGTTCTAGCAGACTGTTCCGGAGCCTCCAAGGGCGATTTGACAGAAGCCGGGACTTAGCATAAAGTCAAGAGCGTCTGCAGGAATTACAAAATACCGGACGGGAGATATCATTATCATGTCAGATCAACCTTCATCGAGCCTGAAAGCGGTTTGCCTTTATTTCGGGATTGTCAGCGCCGGGCTGGCGAGCCTGGCATTGACCGTTGCCCTTCATGATCGCCCTGTTGACAATAAAACGACGAACGCCGATCCTTGCGAAGAGCTGAAGCAACGCCCCGTCTCCGATGAAAACCCCGCCCTCAAGACGCTTGAATGCGGGTTGCGTCACGGACTCTCATTAAGATATCCCTAGGAATCAAAAACCGGAAACCGGCTTGAAAACAAGGCGGATCGCTAGCTTCTCGCGGAAAAGCCGCAGCCGCACGGCGCCGGACGCTGTTGGCCAAGGATCAGAAGCGCTTGCCCGACCTTAGGTGAAATACGCGGCCCCAGTAAGGCCACCGCCTCATGCGGCTCCACCAGCAGCAACTCTTCATGTTCATCTGCCAAACAGTTGCGCGGTTCCCCTTCAATATAAGCGCAATGAAGGAACACCTTGTTGGTGTCCTTCAGATAGGGATGCTGCATGACATCGACAGGATGATGGCTGACCACACGAGCCTTGATTCCGATTTCTTCTTCCAGTTCGCGGATCGCCGTATGGCTGATGGTGGCATCTTCAGGTTCCGGCTTGCCGCCGGGCAGGTCGTACCAGCTTTCGCCATTTTTGCTCCGGCGCAGAACCGGCACCTTGCCGCCGATCATGATCAGCGCATTCACAACCGGCTCCTTGATCTGGATCGGATGGGGATCGGCATGCCCGGTAAAGGGGATACGCGTGTGTGTCATAAAATCCTCCGGCGGCATTTATTATAAGATGCCTCAGCCCCTTATTTTATCGCGATAAAAGCAAATTGTTTCTTAATGGCAGCACAGCACCCTATTCCTAACCATATGGAAAAACAAGGCTTTCAGGCCGCCCCTCCGCCAACATATAAAAACCCGCCGGATGGCGGGTTTTTTTGTCATCGGGCAAGACAAGCCTCAGCCCGCCAGACGTTTCTTGATCGCACCGCTGGCCTTAGTCATGTCCAGTTGCCCCGCATACCGAGCCTTGAGTTCGGCCATCACCTTGCCCATTTCCTTGATGTCTTTCACATTCAACTCGGTGATCAGGGTGCCGATGGCGGCATCGACCTCGGCCTCGGACATTTGCTTGGGCATAAAGCGCTGGATCACCGCGATCTCGCCCGTTTCGCGGTCGTAAAGATCCTGCCGACCCGCTCCTTTGTATGTTTCCGCCGATTCCTGGCGCTGCTTGATCATCGATTGCATCATCGAAAGAATCTCCGTATCGCTGATGCCCTCGGTGTTACCGCTGCCACGGGCGTTGATGTCGCGATCCTTGATCCCGGCATTGATCAGCCGCACCGTCGCCACGGTGATTTCGTCCTTGGCTTTCATAGCCTCTTTCAAGGCGTTATTGAGTTCAGTGCGCTTATCCATGGCATTATGTCCTTTCCGGTCTTTACATCTGCCTTTTGGTGTAGCTATTCTGCGGCCAATCGTCAACCTGCAGCCCGGATGCCCGCCATGCCCGAAATCGCCCAGCCTAAATCCGCGACCGCCGTGATCGTTCTGGCTGACGGTACCTTGCTATGGGGCAAGGGGATCGGCGCCGAAGGGAAAGCGGTCGGGGAAATCTGTTTCAACACCGCGATGACCGGATATCAGGAAATTCTGACCGACCCCAGCTATGCCGGGGAAATCATCACTTTCACATTCCCGCACATCGGCAATGTCGGCGCCAACGCCGAAGACATCGAATCCCTGACCCCGGCCTGCCGCGGGCTGATCGTGCGCGAAGACGTGACCGAAGACTCCAGCTGGCGCGCCAATAGCTCTTTTGCGCGATGGCTGATCGCCCACAACATGGTCGGCGTGTGCGGCGTCGACACCCGCGCCCTGACCCAGCGCATTCGCGACAACGGCGCGCCGAACGGAATCGTCTGCTACAACGCCAAAGGCGAATTCGATATCGAGGCGCTAAAAAAAGAAGCCGCCGCATGGCCGGGCCTTGAAGGCATGGATCTGGCCAAGGTCGTATCCTGCACTCAAAGCTATAGCTGGGATGAAACGCTGTGGGAAATGGGCCGCGGCTACGGCCGCCAGACCCAGCCGCAATACCATGTCGTGGCGATGGATTTCGGCGCCAAACGGAATATCCTGCGCAGCCTCGCCTCGGCGGGGTGCAAGGTCACCGTCGTTCCCGCCAACACACCGGCCGCCAATATTCTGGCCCTGAACCCCGATGGCGTATTCCTGTCCAACGGCCCCGGCGATCCCGCGGCAACAGGGGTCTACGCCGTCCCCACCATCCAATCATTGCTGGACAATAACGTACCGATCTTCGGCATATGCCTTGGCCACCAGTTGCTGGGGCTGGCGCTTGGCGGCAAGACCGCCAAAATGCCGCTCGGCCATCGCGGCGCCAATCACCCGGTGCAGGATTTGCAGACCGGCATCGTCGAAATCACCAGCCAGAACCACGGTTTTTGCGTATTGCCGGAAACGCTGCCCGCGAATGTCGAAGTTACCCATGTCAGCCTGTTCGACAAATCGAACGAAGGGCTGCGGGTCAAGGACAAACCGGCCTTTTCGGTTCAGTACCACCCTGAATCATCCCCCGGCCCGCATGACAGCCATTACCTGTTCGGACGTTTCGTCGAAATGATGCAATCCAGAAGAAAGGCGGCCTGATATGCGTATAACCCTGCTCTTGATTTTTATATCCCTTGGCCTGACAGCTTGTAGTGGCGGTATGTCGCGCACCGACCATGCCGTGATAGGCGGTGTCGCCGGCGGCGCCGCAGGCGCCATCGCAACGAAAGACGTGACAGGAGCCGGAGTCGGCGCCGTAATCGGTGCTGGCATTGGAGCCATTACCTATTAGACCGGTCTATCACTTCGGTTCGAACCACAGCTCGCAATCGTAATCGAACGTGATTTCTTCACCCGCCTTGATGTCGCGGGCGGCGGTCATGGTCATTTCCTTGGTCTCGAATTCGCAATCGAATTCGGCGTTCGGATTCTTCGAGTGATTGTAAAGACCGATATAGCCAAGACCGATGGCGTATTCGATATCTTCGCCCTTCTCCTCCCACAGGAAACAATAATTTTCGAGTAACAGCGAGGAACCGTCCGCCCGGGTCATATCTTCCACCGGGAAAACGATCGCCGGGGAGCGTTCGATCAGCGCCCCCTTGGGGATGTCGACCCGGGCGATGATGCCACGATCCTTGCCGTCGACATAGGCCCATTCCACCAGCGGATTGAGCGGCGGTGCGGGTTCGGGTTTTTTCAGGACGTTTGCACTCATAAGCGAGCCTTTCAGCAATGGCGGAGATATCGACTCCTATAGCCGGATTGGCAAAATGTCTATCCGGAATGTTATCCTATGTCCGGTTTTATTTGCTCTGAAAGCACGGGCGGGGCTATAAACCCGCAGATAAGAAAATAGAAACAGGGATGCAAACCAAATGAATAACGCCCTTCAGGACGATCCAGCCATCACACGCGCCGCGGCGGAGTTGAAGTTGCGCCGCGAAAAAACGCATTTCGGAATTGCCCGCTTCTTTGCGATCGCCACAGCGGCGACATCGCTGCTGATCCTCTCGCGCATGGACAACGGCGATGATTTCGATCTTCACGCCAAGGTCGCGAGCAAGCCGGAATATCATGATCTGGCTACCGACTACGAAAACAGAATTCGTCTGGCCTGCGCTTTCTTTACCGTGATGGGCGGCGTCAATTGCGAGTACCGACGGCGGAAGCTGAAGAAGGCGCAGGAAACAGTCGATAACCTGCCCCGCGGGCCGCGCCCCTGAAAAGAAAGGCCCGTCAGCAAACGGGCCTTGATCTTTTTCTTTTCTACACACCCAAGCAATACTCCGTTTGCCCGGACATCCCTAAACTTGGGATTTTTATAATTATTAATTTTGAATAACTCAATTTATACCGATTTTCGGGAAAATCACAAGCTAATTTTGCGCCCTGCCGCCTTTAAACCCCGCTGGCCAGCCCTGCAAAAAGCGCATAAGGCCAGAAAAAGCCTGTATTTCCGCTCTTTTTCCGGTGTGCAAAGCAAAGAAAGCGATTGCCCTGTCCCTGTCTTTCGCTTACTTGTTGGTTCTCGGTAACCCCTACTTGCCGAGAGTTTCATGCCCAGACGTACCGATCTCAAATCCATCTGCATCATCGGCGCCGGCCCTATTGTTATCGGTCAGGCCTGTGAATTCGATTATTCAGGCACGCAAGCCTGCAAGGCGCTAAAGGAGGAAGGTTACCGGGTCGTTCTGGTGAACTCCAACCCGGCCACCATCATGACCGATCCGGGGTTTGCCGATGCCACCTATGTCGAGCCGATCACCCCGGCCGTCGTCGCCAAAATTCTTGAAAAGGAGCGTCCCGACGCCCTGCTGCCGACCATGGGCGGGCAAACGGCCCTTAACGCCGCGATGGCGCTCCACAATGACGGCACGCTCAAACGCTTGAACATTGAATTGATCGGCGCACGCGCCGATGTCATCGACCGCGCCGAAGACCGCCTGAAATTCCGCGACTGCATGGATACGCTGGGGCTGGAAAGCCCGAAGAGTCAGGTCGTCAAAACGCTGGAAGAAGCCCGCGCCGCCCTGCCCGCGATCGGTCTGCCCGCAATCATCCGTCCCTCCTTCACATTGGCCGGGACAGGCGGCGGGATCGCTTATAACCGCGAAGAATTCGAATACATCGTCAAGGAAGGCCTTGATGCCTCGCCCGTTCATGAAGTGCTGGTTGAGGAATCGGTGCTAGGCTGGAAAGAGTATGAAATGGAGGTCGTGCGCGACCGCAAGGATAACTGCATCATCATCTGCGCGATCGAAAACATCGACCCGATGGGCGTGCACACGGGCGACTCCATCACCGTCGCGCCCGCGCTGACGCTCACCGACAAGGAATACCAGATCATGCGCAACGCCTCGCTGAAGGTACTGCGTGGCATCGGCGTGGAAACCGGCGGATCGAACGTGCAATTCGCGATCAACCCGGTCGATGGCCGTATGGTCGTAATCGAGATGAACCCGCGCGTCAGCCGTTCGTCCGCGCTCGCTTCCAAGGCCACCGGATTCCCGATCGCCAAGATCGCGGCCAAACTCGCGGTCGGATACACACTCGATGAGCTGGGCAACGACATCACCGGCGGCAAGACGCCCGCCAGTTTCGAACCCACCATTGACTACGTCGTCACAAAGGTTCCGCGCTTCGCCTTTGAAAAATTTCGCGGCACGCAAAATATCCTGACAACGTCGATGAAATCAGTCGGTGAAGTGATGGCCATGGGGCGCAGCTTTGAAGAATCGATGCAAAAAGCGCTGCGCTCCCTGGAAAAAGGCCTGACCGGGTTCGACGAGATAAAGATCGGCGAAGACGACAAACCGCCGCACCCCGACCAGATCCGCGCCGCACTGGCCCGCCCGACACCACAGCGCATTTTGTATGTCGCGCAAGCCCTGCGTTACGGCTTCAGCGTCGAAGACATCCACAATATCTGCAAATATGACCGCTGGTTCATCGAGCGCATCAAAAACATTACCGACGCCGAAGCCCGCATCAAGGCCCATGGCCTGCCTATCGACAGCGAGGGTTGGCTCAAGGTCAAGAAAATGGGATTCTCGGATGCGCGCCTGGCCAAGCTGATGAACGTCGACGAGAAATCGGTTCGCAAAGCGCGGCACAAGCACAATGTGCGCCCGGTTTACAAACGCGTCGACAGTTGCGCCGCCGAGATTCCTTCACAAACATCCTATATGTACGGCTGCTACGAAGGCGACGGCATCAACCCGCCGGTGAACGAATGCCGCCCCACAGGCCGCAAAAAGGTCGTCATTCTGGGCGGCGGCCCCAACCGCATCGGTCAGGGCATAGAATTTGATTATTGCTGTGTCCATGCATCGTTCGCGCTGCGCGAAGCCGGTTATGAATCGATCATGGTCAATTGCAACCCGGAAACGGTTTCCACCGACTACGACACCTCCGACCGCCTTTACTTCGAACCGCTGACCGCCGAAGACGTGATCGAACTGATCGATGGCGAGAAGAAAAACGGCGACGTGCTGGGCGTGATCGTGCAACTGGGCGGGCAAACGCCGCTGAAACTGGCTGATGCGCTGGAAGAGGCCGGAATCACGATACTGGGCACGTCGGTCGATGCGATTGATCTCGCCGAAGACCGTGAGCGTTTTCAGAAGCTCCTGCATAAGCTGAAACTCCGCCAACCGCCCAACGGATTGGCGCGCTCGGAGAAAGAAGCGCTGGCCAAAGCCGAAGATATCGGATTCCCTATCGTTGTCCGTCCCTCTTACGTTCTGGGCGGGCAAGGCATGGAGATCGTTCATTCCAAAGAAGAACTGCAACGTTATATCAATACCGCCGTTCGTATTTCTGGCAGCGCCCCGGTATTGCTCGACCGCTATCTGCGCAGCGCGATCGAGGTGGATGTCGACGCCCTGTGCGATGGTAATGATGTTTATGTATCCGGCATCATGGAACATATCGAGGAAGCAGGCGTCCACTCGGGCGATTCCGCCTGCGTCCTGCCGCCGCATTCCCTGCCTTATAAGACCGTGCGCGAGTTGGAAAAACAAACCATCCTGCTGGCGAAATCGCTCAAGGTCAAAGGTTTGATCAATATCCAGTTCGCCCTGAAGCGCAACAAGAATACGGGCGAGTTCGATATTTATATCCTTGAGGTAAACCCCCGCGCCAGCCGCACCGTTCCCTTCGTTGCCAAGGCAACAGGCGTGCCCGTCGCCAAAATCGCGGCCCGGTTGATGGTCGGCGAGACTCTCTCGACGTTCCGCGCCGCCGATATGCTCACGGGCATGCCTGACGGTCATACCGCCGTCAAGGCGCCCGTCTTCCCGTTCAGCCGCTTCCCCGGCGTTGATCCCTTGCTGGGCCCCGAGATGAAATCCACCGGTGAAGTCATGGGCATCGACCGCGACATGGCGCAAGCCTTTGCCAAATCGCAACTCGCAGCAGGTACGCAATTACCCTTACAAGGCACCGTATTTCTTTCCGTGAAGGATTCAGACAAACCCGAAGCCGTCACGATGGCGCAAGACCTGATCGAAATGGGATTTAGAATCATCGCAACCGGCGGCACATGCAAAGTTTTGCAGGAAAAAGGGTTGCCGGTTACCCGCATCAACAAGGTTATGGAAGGGCAGCCTCATATCGTCGACGCCATTATCAACGGTGAAATCAGCCTCATGATCAATACAACGACCAAAGGGCCACAGGCTTTTGCCGATTCCGACAACATACGCCGCATGGCGCTGATGCATAAAATACCGCATTATACATTGCTTACCGCTGCACGCGCCGGTGTGCAATCCATTCGCGCGCTGCGCGCCAAGGAAATCGATGTCGCGCCGCTGCAGGATTATCTGCCGCAAGATCCGGGGGGCGGCGGCGACACCATGAGGGACGATGAGGAAGAAGAACGGTTATTGGCTACCGCATAGCCGGGCATGCAAAGACAATCGATAAACCCGCATAAAATGCGATGAATCGTAAATAACGGTGATTGATTACCACACTCTCATCACTCACACCCCTCAGATAGGGAATGTGCATACCGATGTGCAAATCAATCGCGCTTATAGAAAGCTTTGATTAAGCTTTGCAGCATTATCCTGAAAGTAACGATGGGGATCGTCACGGCGTAACAGGGTTCATGTTTCAGGAACACAGAAAATATCAGCGGGCAGGGTTTGGGTTATGAAATTTTTCCTTTTCGCGTTACTTGCTATAGTCATCATGCATGCTGAAGAGGCCTGCGCGGCTGAAGCGATTCTGCCGATAGGCGTGCGCCTGATCAGCATGGATGAATACCACCAGATGACGTTGGAAGAAAACTCTCCCCTTCAACCTGCCGCTTTCCAACAAGAAATCCACCGTTCGCAGAAAGACAGAATGTTCAACAGGTTGTTCGACAATCTTGACCAGGATCAAGACTCCGTGATCACGAATCAGGAATTTACTAACTCCATGAACGGCAAAGGGCAGGCCTTGTTCAACGCTCTCGACGCCGACGGCGATCATTTGGTGGAACGGCATGAAATCGAGGATTATTCGGAACTATATGTGCGCCTGGGGCGTCGATCCTAAAGCTGTTGACGTCCCGCTCAAGCATGTTATATTCAATTCGTAGAAAGTAATTGCTGCCCCGCCACATTTGTTCTGGCGGGCTTTTGACTTTTATACAAGCGAAGAGATGAGAGACTAAGAATGGACAAGATCCCCATGACCCGGGCCGGCGCCGCCGCTTTGGAGAAAGAACTCAAAAACCTCAAGAGTGTGGAACGCCCGGCAGTCATACAAGCCATTGCCGAAGCCCGCGCCCATGGCGATCTTTCAGAAAACGCCGAATACAGCGCTGCCAAAGAGAGGCAAAGCTTTATCGAGGGCCGCATTCAGGAGCTTGAGTCCGTCATTTCCGCCGTTCAGATTATCGATCCCTCCAGCATGAGTGGCCACACCGTCAGGTTCGGCGCGCGCGTTGTCATTGTGGATGAAGATACAGACGTTGAAGTATCGTACCAGATCGTCGGACATTACGAAGCCGATGCCGACAACGGCATGATCTCTTTGCATGCCCCCATCGCCAAGGCCCTGATCGGGAAATCAAAAGGCGATAGCGTAGAAGTCCGCACGCCACAGGGTTTGCGCTCTTATGAAATCATCGAAGTTATTTACGAATAGCGCTGATGGATAAGAAAAATCGCGCCGGGGCCGCACGCGGCGCGATTCTTTATTGCCCAAGGTTGCGATCGCGATTTAGACCCAGGCTTTTATAAAGTCGCCGATTTTCATGGTTTCGAGTTTTTGCTGATCGCGACACATATCAATAATGGCCTGTACCTGCGCGGGTTTGTAGTGAGCTTTGAGCGCAGCTTCGAACTTGGCTTCCAGCAACGGAATACCTTCTTCACGGCGGCGGCGATGGCCCACCGGGTATTCGATTTCGACTTTCTCCGTGCTACTGCCATCCTTGAAGAAAATCTGGATAGCGTTCGCTATACTGCGCTTATCAGGCTCGTGGTATTCGCGGGAGTAACGCGCATCTTCAGCCACGCGCATCAAAGAGCGCAGGCGTTCGATCCGCGGGTCTCCGGCGGCGTCATCTTCATAATCTTCGGCAACCAGGTTACCCTTGATCAGCGGCACGGCCACCATGTATTGCAGGCAATGATCCCGGTCGGCCGGATTATGCAGCGGCCCTGTTTTCGAGATGATACGGATGGCGGCCTCGTGCGTGGTGAGCTGGATATACTCGATATCGCTCAAACGATCCTTGACCAGCGGATGCAGCTTGACCGCGCATTCCACCGCCGTCTGGCTGTGAAATTCAGCCGGATAGGAAATCTTGAACAATATCTGCTCCATCACATAGGAGCCGTAAGGGCGCTGGAATTTGAACGGCTGCCCTTTGAACAACACGTCATAGAAACCCCATTTCTGCGCGGTCAGCACGCCGGGATAACCCATCTGGCCTTGCTGCACCACAATTTGCGCCAGACGCACGGCCCGGCTGGTGGCATCGCCCGCCGCCCATGACTTGCGCGGCCCCGCATTCGGCGCATGGCGATAAGTCCGCAAAGACTGCCCGTCCACCCATGCATGGGAGAGCGCATCGACGATCTGGTCGTAGCTGCCCCCCATCATCTGCGCCGCCACCGCTGTCGATGCCACCTTGACCAGCACGACATGGTCAAGACCAACCTTGTTGAATGAATTTTCCAGCGCAAGACAGCCCTGAATCTCATGCGCCTTGATCATCGCCGTCAGGACATCCTTCATGGTCATGTCGGGGTACATCTGGGCCACAGCAAGAATGGCGCCGAGATTATCGGACGGGTGCCCCCATTCAGCCGCCAGCCATGTATCGTTAAAATCAAGCCAGCGTACCATGCAGCCGATATCAAAAGCCCCCTTCACCGGATCCAGCACGTGCGACGTTCCCGGCACCTTGACCCCGTTCGGCACAACCGTGCCGGGAACGATAGGCCCAAGCATTTTCGCGCAGGCCGGAAATTGCAGCGCCATGATCCCGCAGGCAAGAGTGTCCATCAGGCAATAACGCGCCGTGCGATAGGCTTCTTCACTGGCGATCTTATAACCCGTGACGTAGTCGGCGATGTCGGTCAGCACTTTGTCAGGAGCCGGGCGCTCGTTCAGGTCAACGTTGTGAGCATGTGCAGCAAAACCCATGATTTCCCTCGTTCAAACATTTCGATGTAAGCCGCGAACAGACTAATGGATTTAGGGTGACATGTCAGCCCTGAGCATCGCTCCTTGCCCCCTGTACACACAAGGAAATATGCCATAATCTGTAATCATGAAATATGTGCTTTTCGACAACGATGGCATTCTGGTCAATAGCGAGGAAACGGCAGTCCTCCACGACCCGGCGTTCCTTGCCCAATTCGGTCTGCATTTTACCGTACCGGAATACGCCGCCCTGATTTCGGGCAAAACCCGGGCGGCGTTGGTGGCGGCACTCAATGATGCCTCGCAAAAGCAATGCGGTCGCGACTTGCCCCCCAATATCAATGATTTGCTGACGGCGAACTATGTTCACCAAGGTCTGCATCACCTGAAACAGGTTGAGAACGTCGCAGAAATCATCACCCTGCTTGATAATGCCGGAATTCCCAAGGCCGTCGCATCGAACGGCGAATACGACTCCATGTGCCGCAAGCTTCGGAATGTAGGACTGCATGATGTTTTTGCGCCGCACCTTTACAACAAGGATCATGTTGGCGGCAAACCAAAACCAGCACCCGACGTTTTTTTGTACGCCCTGCAGCAACTGGGGGGAAAAAATCCGGCGGATTGCATCGTGCTGGACGATAGCCCCACTGGAACACAAGCCGGACGCGCAGCGGGAATGTTTGTCATTGGCTATAGCGGCGGCCAGCACCGCCTGCCGGGCTACGACTCCGCCCTGCGGGCCAATGGCGCCGATATCGTCGTGGATACAATGGAAAAGGCCAAACAACTTATCGCATCCATGATCGCTCCGCCCCGCCCGAAAGCTTTACCCGGGCATACTCCTTAAGACAAGGATCAGCCTTGCATGATATCCGGAACGGGCGAAGGGAAATCGCGCAGACGGAATAACTCGGTAATGCCATCGGCCATAAATTGCACCGCCATCGCCGCCAGCAAAATGCCCATGATGCGCGCAATGATGCTGTTGCCCGTTGTCCCGAAGAAGCGACTAAGCCGCGCGGCGCCTAACAGGCTGAACAGCCCCACAATCTGCACCAGAACAATCGCCACCGTTACCTGCACATGGCTGGCTACGTCCTGCGCAGCCGTTGAGAACATGATAACCGCCGTCATCACCCCGGGCCCCGCCAGCATGGGAATGGCCAGCGGGAACACAGCGATATCGCTACGATCTTTGTATGCTGTTTTTTCCGAATTCAACTGATCGGGATCGTGGAACCCCATGATCATGCGGAAAGCCGTGATAAACAAAAGCAGACCGCCTGCCACCCGGAAAGCATCCAGCGAGATATGCATGTATTCAAGCAGCGCCCGCCCGGTCAAACTGAAGGTCAGCAAAATTCCCAAAGCAATCAGCATCGCCTTAACGGCAACGCGGCGTTGACGGTTGCGATCCATCCCTTGCGCGAGAACGGCGAACACAGCCGCTGTGCCAAACGGATCGACGACAACAAACAAGCTGACGAAGGCGGAAACAAAAAATTCGAGACTCAATTCAAACCCTATCCGCGCTGGCCGACAGGCACAAAGGCCCTTGTCTTTGGCCCTGTATAATCGGCATTCGGGCGAATCAGTTTGTTATTCGCGCGCTGTTCGAAGATATGCGCCGCCCATCCGCTGATGCGCGACATCACAAAAATCGGCGTGAACATCGGCGTCGGAATGCCCATGAAATGGTAACTGGAGGCCGAATAGAAGTCGAGATTGGGGAAGAGATGCTTCTCATCCCACATCAGCATCTCGATCGCTTCGGACACGGGATACAACGTTTTATTCCCGGCAGCGTCAGCCAGCTTTTTCGACCATGATTTGATAACAACATTGCGTGGATCGGCCTCAGTATAGACGCGGTGTCCGAAACCCATGATCAACTGTTTTTCCGTCATCATCTTCCTGACGCCCGCGACAGCTTCTTCCGGCGTTTTGAATTTTTCGATCAGTTCCATAGCCGCCTCGTTTGCCCCGCCATGCAACGGGCCGCGCAACGCGCCAATCGCCCCAGTCACGGCTGAATATATATCGGCCATCGTTGAGGTTATGATGCGAGCGGTAAAAGTCGATGCATTAAATTCATGCTCGGCATACAAGATCAGCGAGACGTTCATCGCCTTCTTATGCAGTTCGGACGGCGCCTTTCCATGCAGCAGCGTCAGAAAATGATCGGCGATTCCCTCGCCCTGCGTCATGCAATTTATTTTTTTGCCGCTGCGCGTGAAATGCCACCAGTAGGCCAGAATCGCCGGATACGCCGCCAGTAGACGGTTGACAACGGCGACCTGATCGTGATTTTTGGCCTCAGGCTCCAGATTGCCCAAAAAAGACGTCGCCGTGCGCATCACGTCCATCGGGTGCGCGTTCGCCGGAATCATCTCCAACACAGCCTTCAAAGCCGCAGGCAAATCGCGCTGATTGGCAAGGTTGTTCTTATAATGTTTAAGTTCGCGCGCAGTCGGCAGTTCCCCGTACAGCAGCAAATACGCCACTTCCTCAAATTCGGCATGCTCAGCCAGTTCGTAAATCGAATAACCGCGATATTCGAGCGTATGCGCCCCGCCTGCCGCTGAAATTCCGGTTTCCCCGGCCACAACCCCGGCCAGACCGCCGGTTTTTTTCTTAACGCCCGGCACGGCCACGGCGGCTGAACTCCCTGTCATGATATTAACCTCATTATCACAATTAAAATCCGATTGAAGATTAGAGCGACTTCACCCAATATCCTAGAGGAGATATGTATTTTCTCCCCTTGAATCCATTACGCCCTCCGGTGCAGCCATCTTGTCTATTTTCAATAAAATCTTAACCTTTTTCCGTTATTTGTTAAAAGGTCATAAGAGCGATATTTTGCCGCTGGAAGCGGTGCCGGAGCGTCTTTTGAAGCAGGATCAAGGATTTCATGGCCCGCTGGGGGCCGATGCGTTACTACTGAAAGAAGATGACCGGATCGTTCTTTCGGTGGATTTCTTTTTCAGCGATATCCCCTCATGGCTGGAGTGGGATGCCGGAACCAAGAAACTGGCCATCGTGCAAATGGGCGGGGCCGTAGCTGAACTGGCCCTGGAATTGCCTGAGAGCCATGTCATAGACTTTGAAAAGGCGCGGCGTGTCTACCTGATCACGCGCAAAGGTCAAAAAAGGCTGGAATCGGCCAACGACCAGAAACTGGTGCACTCAGTCAACCTGATCGTCAGACGGTAAAGTATAAGGACAAGAGGAAGGAACAAGATTATGCAGCAAGCTTATGCAACATCGGAAAGCGCCCTCCGCCTGATGGCCGATGCCCAGACCCTCATGGGCCTGGCCCGCGCCCAAGGCCCGGGCCTGCCCGAGCCGGGAAACATATCGGCCATGGATCTTTGCGACCATGACTCTCTTGACGTGCTGGCCGCACCGCGGGAATGCGCAATCAACATAAACGGCCAGCAAAGAACGGTAAACCTGAACCCCGCTTCAGGTTCCAGCATCGGTCAAATTTGCGCGGCCGCACTGAAAACCGCACCCCCAGAGCCACAAGCGCCTGCCCCGATCAACGCCCCGGGCATGGGACAAAAGAAATAAAGCTATTTCATAGCAAGTAAAAAAGGCCGGGATCAACACCGGCCTTTTTCGTTCTTCCGGACGCAGCGCTTACTTCCCTTACCCGACAGAAGCGGCCTTCGTTTCCTTCATGTCCTATTTCTTCCCAAAAAGCTGGTCGAGTTTTTGTTCATAGTCGTAATAATCCAGCACCTGATACAGCTCCTCTCGGGTCTGCATCGTATCAACCACGGCTTTTTGCGTGCCATCGCGCCGGATCGTGGCATAGACGTTTTCCGCTGCCCGCGCCATCGAGCGCGAGGCCGAGAGCGGATAAAGCGCCATATCGACGCCAACCCCGGCCAGTTGCTCCGTGGTGTAGTAATCTGTTTTACCGAATTCCGTGAGATTCGCCAGCAGCGGCACCTTCACCGCGTCCCTGATTTTCCGATAGTGTGAAAGGTCGGTCATGGCCTCGGCAAAGATCATGTCGGCACCACATTCCACATAATAGACGCAACGTTCGATAACGCCATCCAGCCCTTCACCCGCCAGCGCATCCGTACGCGCCATGATCAGAAGATCTGAACGCGCATCGACCGCGGCCTTGACCCGGTCACCCATTTCGAACTGATCGACCAGTTCCTTACCCGGACGATGGCCGCAGCGCTTCTGGCTGACCTGATCCTCGATATGAACACATGCAACCCCGGCGCGTTCCATTTCCCTTACGGTACGGGCGATATTGAACGCTCCGCCCCAGCCGGTGTCGATATCCACCAGCAACGGCAAGTCGACACGGCCTGTGATGCGTCGCGCATCTTCAACCACATCATTCAGCATCGTAATCCCGAGATCAGGCAGCCCAAATGAAGCATTCGCCACCCCTGCGCCCGAAAGGTAGAGCGCTTTGAATCCTGCCCGCTGCGCCAGCAAGGCGGAATAGGCGTTGATCGCGCCTACGATTTGCAGAGGCCTTTCGGCTTTGATCGCATTCAGAAATTTTTTGCCTTGAGTCATTATTTCGCCGCCAATCTTGAAGCTCCATCCAGACGGATGACGGTGCCGTTGAGGTAATCGTTATCGACGATGTGAAGCGCAAGCTTCGCAAATTCATCCGGTCGCGCCATACGGGACGGATGGGGGATATTCGCCGCGATGCTGTCCTGCAGTTCCTGTGAAATCGTGCCGATCATCGGCGTTTGCACCGCCCCCGGCGCAATCGCCATCACGCGAATACCGAGCTTGCCCAGATCACGCGCCGCAGGCAGCGTCATGCCGACGATGCCGCCCTTGGAAGCGCTATAGGCCACCTGCCCGATTTGCCCTTCGAACGCCGCAATCGAAGCGGCATTGATAATGACGCCGCGTGCCGCGTCCGGGCCGATGGGATCAAGCTTCGCCATCTCCCCGGCGACAAGGCGCATCGTGTTATATGTGCCCACGAGATTGACATTGATCACCTTCATAAAATGATCGAGGTCGGCGGGCCCTTCCTTGCCCACGATCCGCTTGCCGACCAGAATGCCCGCGCAATTCACCAACACACGCGCCCCGGATGATTTTGCGATTGCCGCCTTGACGCTGTCTTCACTGGTCACATCGCACTGAATCGCCACACCGCCAATCTCGGCGGCAACGGATCCCGCAGCAGCAACGTTCATATCCCACAAAATGACTTTAGCGCCAGCTCCGGCAAAGACCCGCGCCGTCTCCGCCCCCATGCCCGATCCGCCGCCGGTGATAATCGTTGTTACGCCTTTGATATCCATATCTATCTCTCCACGGCCACAGCCACAGCTTCACCGCCGCCAATACAAAGCGTTGCCATTCCGCGTTTCAAGTTATATTTTTCAAGCGCCGCGATCAGCGTCACCAGCACGCGCGCCCCCGAAGCACCGATAGGGTGCCCCAAAGCGCATGCACCGCCATGCACATTCACCTTGGCGTGAGGCAACGATAGCTCCGTCATTGCCGCCATGGTAACAACGGCAAAGGCCTCGTTGATTTCGAACAAATCGACTTGATTCAGGTTCCAACCGGTTTTGGCGGCCAGCGTTTTCAGCGCCCCGACCGGAGCCGTGGTGAACCATGACGGTTCCTGGGCGCAGGTTGAATGGCCGCGGATCGTCGCCAGAATTTTTGCCCCGCGCTCCTGCGCTTGCGAACGCTTCATCAGTACCAAGGCCGCCGCTCCGTCAGAAATCGAGCTGGCGTTGGCTGCCGTCACCGTGCCGTCACTGCGGAATGCGGGTTTGAGCGTAGGAATTTTCTCAAACTTCGCCTTGCCCGGCTGCTCGTCTATAAAAATCCGTTTTTCCTCTTTACCGACCTTCACTGTCACGGGCGCAATCTCCGCAGAAAAGTCAGCCTTCTGCGCCCGCTTGAGGGATTCAACGGCGAATTCATCCTGCGCTTCACGGGTAAAACGGTATTTATCCGCGCACAACTCGGCAAAGACGCCCATCAGCTTGCCCTTGTCATAGGCATCTTCCAGACCATCAAGGAACATATGATCCATGATCTGGCCATGACCCATGCGGTAGCCACCGCGCGCCTTCGGCAGCAGGTAAGGCGCGTTGGTCATGCTTTCCATGCCTCCTGCGACCATAATCTTGTTGGCTCCCGCGAGCAGGAGATCATGCGCCAGCATCACAGCCTTCAAGCCGGAGCCACACATTTTATTGATCGTGGTGCACCCCGCAGCCTGCGGCAAACCCGCCCCCATGGACGCCTGCCGCGCCGGGGCTTGCCCCAATCCGGCGGAAAGCACATTGCCCATGATAACTTCGTCAATTTCGTCTGCGGCCACGCCTGAGCGTTCCACCGCCGCCTTGATCGCCGCCGCGCCAAGATCGGGCGCCGTCAACGAAGCAAAGTCGCCCTGAAAACCGCCCATCGGCGTCCGGGCCATTCCCACAATCACAATCGGATCGTCTGTCATGATATTATGTCCTCTCATATCTTGCGGCAAATATATTGCCACGGCGCGCAACGGTTCTCCCGCACATTCTCAAGAAGATTCACAAAAGGCTGTTCAGGGTAATCCGCCTGGCGGCGCTCCATCGCTGCAATACCGAAATCGCGACGACCCTCCTTTTTCTCAGTCGCAAAACCTGCCTCCGCCAGAAGATTATCCAGATCGACAGGTGCTATCAGGAAGCTATCCTCGCGGTTCGCCGCCCACGGACAGGGATAAGCCATAGCCGCAACATGCTCACCCGCCAGAATTTCATAAAAGCCGAATTGAGAATTTTTCTTAATAACACGAGCTATTTCATTGATTAGGCTTTTCTTTTCACGAATATTCATGTTCACATGCAGCATGAAGGCCGCATCAAACATCCCGCTTTCAAAATCCATATCCAGAGCGCTGCCGCAGATAAATTCAACCCTGCCGTCATCCGCGTTCCGCCGCGCTTCCTCACAAAATTCAGGAACCAGATCAATCCCGGTCACGTGAATATTATAAAGTGAGGCAGCCAGCCGCGCTGCGGCCCCCAGACCAGAGCCAACATCCAGCACCTTCATACCGGGCTTCAAATCCATGGCCGCCAGCAGATATTCCGTCGCCACACGCGCCCCGATATGAAGCTCGTCCGTGACTCGCCTACGGGTTAAAATATTATGTATATAGTGATCTTGTACGACAGAATCTTTCATGACGATCAACCTAGCGCGCGCAACTTTATAAAAAAAGGGGTGTCGTCCGGCAACTTACGAAAAAGCGGTTTGACAGAACCGCCAAGCCCTGCTTTGTTATGGCCAGAACAGGGAAAAATAAATGTTTAATTTTAAAGACGGTCTGCGTCGGGCCTTCGGCGGCGCATCGGGCAATTCAGGCAAGCCTGCAAACAACCTCAACGATGAACAAAGAAAAAAGCTGATGAACAGCACAGTGCTGTCATCACCGTCTGAATCGATGCGGGCCGCGTGGCAACTGGCCAAACCCTATTTCACCCGTTCAGAAGAAAAACGCAAAGCCAAGGTTATGCTGGCAATGGTTCTCGGGTTGACGATTGGCCAGGTCTATATGGATGTGAAACTGAGCAACTGGGGAAATGGGTTCTACAAAACACTCCAACAGGCCGGGAATGTTCTGGAGAAACCCGAGACCACAGAGGTCAAAGCGCAGATCGAACAACTGAAAGATAAAACAACCAGGCAATTGTTCGAGTTTTTAGGGTTGGCCGGGATCTTCCTGGCGTTGGCCATCACCAAAGTCAAGATCAACCAGAAACTGCAGTTGAACTGGCGGCAATGGATGACAAACCAATACGCTTCAAACTGGATAGACGGCGACCATAAAACCTATTACCGGATGCTGGGCGATGGCAGCGCCGCCGACAACCCGGATCAACGTATATCCGAAGACATCGCGCGCTTTACAGGCAGCACGCTGGGGTTGGGGACGGGATTTTTGCGTTCATCTCTTTCCCTACCCTCCTTCACTTACATCCTATGGGATATCGCCGGCCCCGCTTTTGTCGCGGGCGCAGCGGGATATGCCGTGGCCTCGACCTACCTTGCCCACAAGATTGGCAAACCGCTGATCAAGCTCAATCAGGATCAGCAAAAATACGAGGCCGATTTCCGCTACGGGCTGGTGAACGTGCGCAATAACACGGAATCGATCGCGCTGCAGGATGGCGAGGCCGTGGAGCGGGACATTCTGAAGCATCTTTTTGGCCCGGTCGTATCCAACCAGAACCGGATCATTAACAAGAACATGCAAATGACGGCGTTGAGCGCCGTTGTCAACCAAACGGCGAACGTCGCTCCGTATATCATCATGCTGCCGCAATTCTTCGGCCGCAAAATGGATCTGGGCGATTTCTTCCAGGGGGCCAGCGCCTTCGGACAGGTGCAGGGCGATCTCAGTTGGTTCTTTAATGCCTATACCGATCTGGCTGACTGGAAGTCCGTCACCAACCGCCTGACCGGCTTTAGCGCCAGCATGCAAAAACACAACGGCACGGCGGCCAGCATGAAGCCGTCCGCCCCGAACGCAGGATAATCGCCATGACGTTAGCTCCGCTTTCATCCTTCACCAGCGCTACACAGCCCCCTATCACCGCCCGGAAGAACCAGGATGTGGAAGGTCTGGCCATCCATGAATTAAGCATCGACCGCCCCGACGGCACTCGATTGATCGAGCCGTTTTCAGTTCATCTGAAAGCCGGAGACCGCTTGATGATTTCCGGCCCTTCGGGTTGCGGCAAATCCTCAATCTTGCGGGCGGCGCATGGCCTGTGGCCATGGGGCAGCGGCACCATTGAAACCGCAGCCGCTGCGCGCAAACTGATCATCGCGCAAAAACCCCACCTGCCCCTGACAACTCTCAAAGGGATTGTCAGTTTTCCCGATTTCTCAAGTCGGCATAGCGATGAAGCCGTTGCGGCGGCGCTGGAAAAAGCCGGGTTGGGAAATCTGACCCCGCATATGAACGATGGAACCAAAGACGGGTCATACTGGGAACGACTGTCCGGCGGCGAAAAACAGCGCATCAGCTTTGCCCGCGCCTTGTTGCTGAAACCAGACATCCTGATGCTGGATGAAGTGACGGCATCTTTAGATATCAAGGCACAGGATGAATTGTACCAGGCTGTTCTTGAAACTTTGCCCCAAGCGATCATCGTCAGTATTTCCCACCGGATGGAACTGGAAAGATACCATAACCGCCACGCCAGTATCGAGAACCGGTATTTCCTGCTGAAACCGCAGGGGGACGCCAAGCCCCGGGAAACCGTGAAATGCCCGGTATGCGCGCATCCTCACCCGGTTTGCCCGCGTTAAAGTCGTATTGCCGCCCGCTTTGCCAGATTGTACCATGAGCATGAACCCTCGCCGGAGTACAAACATATGATATGGCATAAGGCGTACACGCTCGCTGACATGAAAGATTTGATGACCCACGACAATATCGTGGAACATGTCGGGATTGAATTTGTCGAGATCGGTGAGGATTTTCTAAAACTGCGCATGCCGGTCGACCGCCGCACGCATCAGATTCACGGCATCCTGCACGGCGGCGCCACCTGCGTTCTGACTGAAACCGCCGGCAGTATAGCCTCGCTGATGTGCGTCAACCCGGACACCCACTACGCCGTAGGATCGACCATCACCTGCAACCATCTCCGGCCGGTCAAGAGCGGATATGTCACAGCCACAGTATGCCCCGTTCATCTAGGCCGCACCAAGCATGTCTGGGACATTCAGGTGCATGATGACAGCGGCAAGCTGGTGGCTAAAAGCGAATTGACCTGCGCCGTCACAGCAAAGACCAGCGCATGAAACCTGTCAGCGTCTTTTACAATAACCAGCCCACCACCATCTTCGCGACTATGTCGGCGCTGGCGGCCAAGCACGGTGCAATCAATCTGGGGCAAGGGTTTCCCGACACGGACGGGCCGGAATGGGTCAGGAAGGCCGCAGCAGACGTCCTGATCAAAGGCCCCAATCAATACCCGCCGATGCCGGGGCACCCCGATCTGCGCAAGGCTGTCGCCGAACATAACAAGCGTTTTTACAATCTGGATATAGACCCGATGACGGAAACGCTGGTGACGGCAGGCGCAACCGAAGCCCTCAGCGCCTGCTGCATGGGGTTGCTCAACCCCGGCGATGAAGCCATCGTCATCGAACCTTATTACGATTCATACGTGCCGCAGATCATAGCCGCCGGCGGAACGCCAAAGTTCGTGCGCCTTGCTCCGCCGGACTGGGCCTTAAGTGAGCAGGCCCTAAGAGCAGCCTTCGGCCCCAGAACAAAACTGATCATCCTCAATTCCCCGATGAATCCGGCAGGCAAGGTTTTCAGCCGCAGCGAACTCGGGATCATTGCCAGCCTGCTCATGGAGTTTGACGCCTATGCCATCTGCGATGAAGTGTATGAGCATCTGGTATTTGCGCCGCACGAGCATATCCCGCTGATGACGTTGCCCGGCATGCGCGACCGCTGCCTGCGCATCGGCTCGGCAGGCAAAACATTTTCCATGACCGGATGGAAAATCGGCTATGTCACCGGCTGCGCCCCGCTTATCAAGCCCGTAACGTCCGCCCACCAGTATCTGACCTTCACCGTCAACCCCGCAACGCAGATTGCCGTCGCCCAAGGCTTGCGCGCGGACGACAGCTATTTCGCCGGACTTGTGAAAGGCATGGATGAAGGTCGCCAAATCCTGAACCCCGGCCTTGCCGCCCTCGGCTTTGAGGTATTGCCTTGCAACGGCACATACTTCCTGACCGTTGACGTAACAAATGTCGCAAAACGCGCAGGATTCACAGGCAGCGACCTTGACTTTGCCGTCTGGCTCAATGAAAAGGCCAAAGTGACGGTCATACCCATGAGCGCTTTCTATCATCCGAACGGCGGCCCCGCGCCCCATCATCTGGCAAGGTTCTGCTTTGCCAAGAAACGTGAAGTGCTGGAAGGCGCGCTTGACCGCTTAAGAGAATTTTTATGAGTAGAACCCTGCCCCTGCGCTTTCACCGCGTTTTGAATATGGCAGGTTTTTTAGCGGGCTTATTCCTGCTTGCCTACGTGGCTGCCTACGCCGCAGACTTCAAGAACTCCCATGTCCTGACAGGCGCCATCAAGGCCGTTGACTACCAGAAAGACTATAGAAGCTTCGATACTGTAAAAGTGACTTTCACATACACCGACCGGCAGGGCCGGGAACGAACAGGGCACCTGAACCTTTTAAAAATGGCGCTCGACAAGCGTATTCTTGAAAAAAACAGCATCAGACTCCGCCAGAATTCCGCCGGAATATTTTATCCTGACAGCTATCGTGAATTGCGCTGCCTGGCCGCAGCCTCTCTGCTTTGGTGGGGTATAATGGCGTGGTCACAGGCAAATTACCGGCACAAACGGAAGAATGCCCCTAGCACATGAGGGGGAACCCTCAGGCGGGTGCTCAATCGGACGCTTTCAAGCCTTGACCTCTGCCGGCAACCATTTCGACAGTAGCGCGGCTAATTCAGCCCGATGCATAGGGATTCTCAGGTAATCATCCGCGCCGGCTTCCATCATGAGTTTTTCCTCCTCATCAAGCGAGCCCAGAGAGATAGAAAAAAGACGCGCATTCGCCGATTTTGAACCCTTTCGAATATATCGAATAACATCGGCGCCTTTCACCTTCGGCATCTGGTGCGCCGTAAAGACCAGATCGTAATCGTTCCTGTCGAAATTCAATATAGCCTCGTGGCCGTCAGAAGCTGTATCCGCATCGATGCCGTGGAGCGCCAGCATTTCCTTTAATATTTCCTGACTGGCGAAATCGCTGTCTGCGATCAGGGCGCGAATATCCTTGAACTGACGACATTCAGTCAGAGGGCTTGCCAGCACCCATGATGTATCCGGACGCTCAGGCTCGAAATCAACGGTTCCCAGCAACAGCTCAAAATTAAACTCGGAGCCATTGTTAGGCGCGCTCCGAACCTCCATTTCACTCCCCATAAGCCTGAGAAGCTTCCGACATAGCGGCAAACCAATCCCCATGCCGTTGCAACGGTTTTTTCCTTTATCGTCGCCCTGTGAGAATTCGGTAAAGATATGCCGCCTGGCCTCTTCAGATATTCCTATACCGCTATCTTCGACGGAGAAACGAACGACGGCATAACCGACAGTTCTCCGCACATGAGAAACCGAAAACCTGATATAGCCCGCATTCGTGAATTTAACAGCATTATCACATAGCTTGAGAATAACCTGCTGCGTTTTATGCGGATCACCGATATAGAAACGATCGCAGTTCTCATCATATATCATTGCAAAGGACAAGCCTTTTCGCTGCGCCTTTTCCTGCACGAGCCCGGCAACCTGCTGGCATAGCGCCTTCAGGTCGAACGGAACAGAAGCGGAACCCATCGCGCCCCTTTCGTGACGCGAAAAATCAATGACATCATTCATTATAGAGAACAAGCTGGCAGCGGAAGAAGAAATAATCCCTAGAAAATGCCGTTGTTTTTTATCCAGAGGCATCGATTGCATGATTTCCGACATGCCGATTATGCCGTTGATCGGTGCCATGATTTCACACGTTATATTCTCCAGAAACGCCTTCTTGGCAACGTTGGCATTATCCGCATGCAAGCGGGCCTGTTCCAGATTGGTGACATCCGTTACTGCGCCTACGACCCTGATGGCCCTTCCGGCAGGATCCTTCTCGGAAATAAGCCGGCAGAAGACTTGCCGTTGCAATCCATCCTTATGACGGCCGGACATGACATTATGAAAGTTTATCTCCTCTCCTCCCTGCGCACGCTGCAACACATCGTGAATGCACTCCAAATCTTTCTTATCAAATATCCTGCCAAAAACCTCTCTGGATCCGGCATCGTTCTCGCTTCCATAACCAAACATCGCCAGCATCCGGGGGGAGATATAAAATTCACCGGTGACAAAATTCTCCTGCCATATGCCATCCTGCGTCGCTTTAAAAGCCATATCCAGCAAATGGCTTTGATCCCTGATGATTTCGGCATCCCGGCTGGATTTTAAAACCATGTAAAAACAGAACACGACACCGATAGACAAAAGCAACGCCCATGCGCCGCTCCTTAAACGCATAGTCTTCAGCGTTTCTGCGCGCCCCAGAAGAAGACTCTCCAGACCGGCTGAGGCCTTCCATGACACCTCCTGCGCCTTTTCTATCAAATCGCGCACCATCTCATCCGTGCTGGCGCCTCCGCGCACCTTCGATCCTTCGGATACCCGAAGCAACAAGCGGCGACTTGAATCAAGGAGGGCGTTAATGCTCTCCTCCAATTCCTCATGATAGGCTGGATCACGGCTTTTTCCATTACCGTAGCCGGACAGTCTGAAGCTGGCCGGAATTTTCTCCGCCGTTAAGTAGCCAAGCCTTTCTTTTTGCAGGAATAAAATTTCCGCACGATTTGAAATAGCACCCGCAGAAGCGGCATTATCCTCATCTTGCAGAAGGCGCCCCACATTTGAGATGACCTCCGCCAGTTCAGGCATCACGATGGCACATATATCCATCAGGTAATAGCTATCGTGACGGGGATCGAGAATGAGGCGCGACGAGTTTGAAGCCTCGACAATGAGCGCCTGAATATCGTCGATTATCCTTGTAACAGCCTGATCATGACGGGGGCCTGGATCCTTGGTAAGGGCGCGGAAGGCTTCTTTCCATTTATAGTCTTGCCATTGGCTGCCACCCATAACCTTGGATATCCCGGGGATATTTCGGTAAGACTCAATATCCGCGACTATCTTGCCGGACAACCGCCTTATTTCTTCCATATCCTCCTTCCAACCCTGCGTGGACAAAAGCAATTGGCGCAAGCGCGTCAAATCGTAGAGAGTGTCCATCAAAAAGCGCACATCTTCGTTGCCTTGCTGTTCATTGACAGCCACATCGATATCTTCAGATATTTTTATATAGCCGGGAGAGCCCGCAATCAGGAAAACGATCAGGAACAGCCAGATGCCCATTGCGCACCTGGTAACAGGTGACTGACGGTTGATCGCGCCAATGATAGAAAACAGTGCCGCCATGCGTAAAAGGTTCATGCCCGTTTTATTAGATGTTCAGTATAAATCGTACTGGAACGCGAGTGTTGCTGCCTCTCATACCCCCGCGGGACACCAGCGTTATCTGCATGATTGAGGGATAAAACGCATCACTTCAGAAACCTGAAAACCTAGCGGCACCGATCATCCCGTCTCCGCTTTTTTGACCTCAGGTTCCTTCAATCTAGGTGCTTTCTGCCCGTTTTGCAATCATCACACCCCCAAAAAACGATACCCGATAATAATCGAATCAGGCTTCCTTGCCTTCTTCACCTCTGGCAGTTGCGCTGATGTATTTATGCCAATGCGCCTGATCGCTCTTTCGTTTCACGGAAGAAATGAATCCGCCCTGCAAACAAGAGGCAGGTCGCAACACCAATGGCCCCGATAAGCCATTCAGGGCAGAAGCCCGGCAACTGCCGATAAGGTCTTGATTTAAATGGTGGCTGCGGTGGGACTTGAACCCACGACCCTCTGATTAAAAGTCAGATGCTCTACCAACTGAGCTACGCAACCGAACCTTGGATGATTCCTTAAGGGAACCGCGTTGACCGGTGCAAATTATGGATTTTGCGGCCCCGCGTCAAGTATTTGTTTTTACTCATGAACAGCCCCGGTTTTCAAGCCTTTTCGGGGGTCTGGCCCCTAGGGCGGGACTCAATCAACGAGCCCTGCCCCTAGCTGCGTCCCAGTTTCCGCTTCAGTTGAGCCTCGGTCGCCGGCGTCACAACTTCTCCCACGTCGCCGCCCAAGGCACAGATTTCCTTAACAAAACTGGACGACACGAATTGCCACTTATCCGCCGCCATCAGAAACAGGGTTTCGATATCGGGCGACAGACGCGCATTCATCCCGGTCATCTGGAATTCGAATTCAAAATCCGACACCGCGCGCAAGCCACGGAAGATGCAATGCGCATGCATATCGCGAGCGAAATGAATCAGCAGGTTGTCAAACGGACGCACTTCGATCTCGCAGTATTTCTCATACATATTGTCGATGTCATGCTGCACCATCTTCACGCGCTCATCGGTGCTGAACAAAGGCGCCTTGCGCACGTTTTCCGCCACCCCCACGATCAGCTTGTCCACCTGCTTGCTCGCACGCTTGATGATGTGCAAATGCCCCTTGGTGATCGGATCAAACGTGCCGGGGTATACGCCAATACGTTTTTTCGGTGCGGTCACGATCTTCCTCTATTGGATCGAAGGTTCCACAGTGGGTTCGGCACCTTCGCTCTCGTCTTCTTCGTCCTGAATCAGCCAGCCGACGGACACGACGCTTTCGCCTTCAGCCACCTTAAACAGAGTAACGCCCTGCGCCGAACGCCCGGTAAAACGCACGTCACACACGGGTGTACGAATCAACTGGCCGCCATCGGTCACAAGCATGATTTCATGATCGTCCGTAACCGGGAACGTGGCCACCACTTCAGCGCCATTCTTTTCGGTCAGGCCCATATTGGCAACGCCCTGACCGCCGCGCCCCGAAATGCGGTATTCGTAAGCGGAAGTGCGCTTGCCGAATCCCTTGGCCGTCACGGTCAGAAGGAATTGCTCCCTGGATTGAAGTTCCCTGAAGCGTTCTTCAGATAGATCGATGCCGCTGCCGCCCTCTTCAAGTTCCATGCCTTCCTCATCGGCGCCGCGCAATTTGCTAGCCATTTTCAGGTAAGCATTGCGTTCATCAGGCGTGGCTTCGACATGGGTCAGGATCGACATCGAGATCACTTCATCTTTCTTGTCGGATCTATTCTTGCCTTTGCCTGCCTCAGCCAGTTTTACCCCCCGTACACCGGTTGACGTCCGCCCCGCAAAGACACGGACATCCGTGACCGGGAAACGAATGGCGCGGCCCTGCGCGGTCGCCAAAAGAACATCTTCATCCTCCCGGGCGATCTTGACGGAGACAAGCTTCTCGCCCTCCTCCTCCAGCTTCATCGCGATCAACCCGTTGGAACGGATATTGCGGAAATCCGAGAGCTTGTTGCGACGCACGTTGCCCGTCGAAGTCGCGAAGAGGATATCCAGTTCATCCCATACTTCTTCGTTCTCTGGCAGGCGCATATAGACGGAGATGTTCTCTCCTTCTTCAAGCGGCAACAGATTGACCATCGCTTTGCCGCGGGCCTGCGGCGTGGCGAGCGGAATCTGCCAGACTTTCATCTTATGTACGATGCCTTTCGACGTGAACACCAGCAACGGCGTATGAGTCGAGGCGACGAAGAGATCGGATACAAAGTCTTCATCCTTGAGCGCGGTTCCGGTACGACCCTTGCCGCCGCGCTTCTGCGCGCGGTACGTAGCCAAAGGCACACGTTTGGCGTATCCGCCGTGCGTAATCGTGACTACCATGTCTTCACGCTGGATCAGATCTTCGATATCTTCTTCAAATTCAGAATCTACGATTTCAGTGCGGCGCGGCGTGGCGAATTTGGCCTTCACCTCGACCAGTTCGTTGCGCATCAGCGTCAACAACTTTTCCCTGCTAGCAAGGATGGAAAGATACTCGGCAATAGCGTCGGTGATCTCTTTCAATTCATCACCGATCTTGTCGCGCTCAAGGCCCGTCAGGCGATGCAGCCGCAGATCAAGGATGGCTTTGGCTTGCACTTCCGACATCTGGTAGGCGCCGGCATCATCAACCAAGTAATCCGGATCGTCAATCAATGCAATCAGCGGGGCAATATCGCGGGCAGGCCAGCGTTTGGCCAACAACTGATCCTTGGCCACTGCCGGATCCTTGGCATTGCGAATCAGCGCGATGATTTCATCGATGTTCGCCACGGCCACAGCCAAACCCGCCAAGATATGGGCGCGGTCGCGGGCCTTGCCGAGTTCGAAAATCGTGCGGCGAGTAATAACTTCTTCGCGGAAAGCAATGAAAGCGGAAATAAAATCGCGCAACAACAACGTTTCCGGGCGGCCGTGGTTCAGCGCCACCATGTTGCAAGGGAACGTAGTTTGTAAAACCGTATGCTTATAGAGCTGATTGAGCACCACATCGGCAATAGCGTTTTTTTTCAATTCGACAACAATACGAACACCATCACGATCCGATTCATCCCGAACATCGGATATATCCTCGACGATCTTCTCACGCGCAACCTCGCCCAAACGCTCAAGCAGCTTACCCTTATTCACCTGGAACGGAATCTCGGTCACGATGATCGCTTCGCGCTTATCCTTCAGGTCTTCAAAATGCGCCTTGGCACGGGTCATGATCGAACCATTACCCGTCATATAGGCGCTGCGGATACCATTGCGCCCCAGAATCTGCCCGCCCGTCGGAAAATCCGGCCCCGGTATGAACGACATCAAGTCAGATGAATCCAGATCGGGGTTGTCGATATAAGCGCAGCAGGCATCAATCACTTCGCCCAGATTGTGCGGCGGAATATTCGTCGCCATGCCGACGGCAATCCCGCCTGCCCCGTTCGCCAACAGATTGGGAATCCGCGCGGGCAGAACCTCCGGCTCAAGCGATGACTCATCATAAGTCGGGCGCCAATTGACGGTTTCCTTGTCAATGTCATCAAGCAGCGTTTCCGCGACCCTGGACAAACGCGCCTCAGTGTAACGCATCGCCGCTGCCGGATCGCCGTCCATGGAGCCAAAGTTCCCCTGCCCATCAACCAAAACCACGCGCATGGAAAAATCCTGCGCCATGCGCACCAACGACTCGTAAATGGCGGAATCGCCGTGCGGATGGAAGTTACCCATCACTTCACCGACGATTTTGGCCGACTTGCGGAACGGCTTGTCGGAGGTGTACCCCCCCTGACGCATCGCGTAGAGGATACGGCGATGAACGGGTTTCAAACCGTCACGCACATCGGGCAACGCCCGGCTGACGATCACGCTCATGGCATAATCGAGATAGGACTTCTTCATTTCCTCTTCGAGGGAAATGACAGGAAGGTTGCCTTCGGTCGCCGCGGTATCGCTCATGTGTCTATAGCCTTAAAAAAGTGCGGGAAATCAGCCCTTTTTCTAGCAGTTTTCGCCAGAGTTCACAATCAATCTATCATCCTGCCGGGCGGGTTTTCCGGGGATAAATGCGAGCTGGAAAATATATGATTATCAGGGGGTTGCCGGGGGAGGCGCCGCGCCCTTCATCTGCGCCTCATACCCGGTGCGCAGCTTCATCAGAACCCTGTCCATTTCCCTGGCAATGGCCGGCTGGATCAGGCCCTGATACACAGGCATTTTCTCGGCGATTTTTCTGGCCTCGGGCGCGCTGTAATAAGCCAGCATGACCTCCAGCTCTTCCTTGGTGAAAGTATCGGCCATAGCCTGAACGGAGGTTTTTTCCACACCGGCTATGTCAAGATTGTCCATCATTTCACGCTGGAATTTTTCCTTCTCTGATAATCCCCACTCTGAGGCCACCCGCAAAACAGCGCTTTCCATCATGCGGGCAACCGGGTTCACAGTCGCCAGCTTTTCCGCCAGAGCCTTTCGTTCCGCATAATCACCTTCCTGCGCGAAGGCCGAGCCCGCCGCAATCACAAGAAGAAACCCAGCCGTCAGAAAAGCCTTTGAAAACATCTGATGTTGCCCTGAATAGTGAACGAATTAAAACGGGATTTCGTCTTCCAGATCGTCAACCTTGCCCCGCCCCGCCCCGGACGCCGCCACCGCCGGGCCCGCATCATAGGAAGGCATGTCGTTGTCATTGAAAGCCCCTGCGCCCCCGCTCCGGCCATCAAGCATCGTCAATTCGCCGCGATATGGGCGCAAAACCACTTCCGTTGTGTATTTCTCAGCCCCCGAATTATCCGTCCATTTGCGGGTTTCCAGTTGCCCTTCCAGATAAACCTTGGATCCCTTCTTAAGATATTTTTCGCAGACGCCCACGATATTATCGTTAAATACAACAACGCGGTGCCACTGTGTGCGTTCCTGCCGTTCACCGGAGTTTTTATCCTTCCAGGATTCCGAGGTGGCAATCGACAAGTTGGCTACGCGGCCACCGGATTGCATGGTGCGGATATCAGGATCAGCCCCCAAATTGCCTATCAGAATAACTTTATTGACGCTGCCGGCCATAATCCAGAACTCCCTTGATGCAAACAAAACTGCGTGAACGGGACAGACTATAGAGGAACCGCCGTCAAAGTTGAAGCCACGGCTTCATTTCAGCCGCCTTTTTCCCTAGCTTTTTCTAATCTGACCCAAAAATGAGCATTTTTAGAATAAATCAAAAGGTTTTCTTGATATTTTTCCCGGAGTTTGTTCTAATCCATCCTAGCTCAAAAAAATAATAAGAGAGTATACAACAGGGAGTTTGCACTATGGATATCCGTCGCCATTTTACTATGGCCGCGAATACTGCGGCATACGAATTTCTCAAAGAGATCAGAAGCTTGGCAAAACAGCCCTTGGCAATCAAGGCTCTGGAGCAAGCGCCTGCACAGCTTGTACGCGACAGAAAGCTGGACGAAATATTCCTTGACGACATGATGGACAGCTTCGCGGCCCTGATGGTGAACGTCAACGATACAAAGTTAATACCTTCCCCCCTGTATCACTGGATGAAAATATCCCGCAACGGGCCGGATATTACGCCCGAAGAGTCGAACGACGATCTGTTCGCGCGTATAGCTTCCTTCAACTCCGGGGAGCGTCAAGTCAAAAGCATTCCCGACTTCCTGAATGCGATTGTCGCCTTCACCCCCTCCGATCCCTTGAGATTTCTGGCGCAAAGGTGGCAAAACGTCATCAGCCAGATGAGTTATCTGACAAGTCCCGACGACACATTGACGGTCATGAACAACTACGAAGCCCAGATGATGTCGATGGCCAGCGCCCTCAGCGGCATTGTTTCGGCACGTCAGAACGGGGGCAAGGCGCCCAAGGCCGGCGAGTCCGCGGGCGGCGTTTCCGTCCGTCCGGGCAAGCCCCAGCCTCAGGCAGACGACGACGAAGCCTCAGATCTTGACCGCGTGATAGAGCAGATCAAGAAAATCGAGATTCCAAACAAGATCCGGGAAGAAATCGAGCGTCTGATACGCCAAACCAAGCGCCTCAACCCCCAATCATCCGAATTTTCAGTAAATATGAAACGGCTGGAGCTGGTCGCCGCTTTGCCTTGGGGTACCTATAACCAGACAAATGGCAACATTTCCTTAGCCCAGGAGATACTCGACAAAGAGCATTACGGCCTTGAAAAAGTGAAAAGAAAGGTCATTGAGCACATCGCCGTGCAAAATCGCGCCGCCGTTCCCAGCGGTAAAATCCTGCTGCTGGTAGGCCCTCCCGGGGTTGGGAAAACATCGATTGCGAAATCAATAGCGGAGGCAACCGGACGCGAATATATCCGCGTCGCCTTGGGCGGCGTTCACAAGGAATCCGATATCCGCGGACACAGCAGCACCTTCGTTGGCGCCATGCCCGGACGCATCATTCAGGAAATCCGCAAGGCCAAATCCAGCAATCCACTGATCGTGCTGGATGAAATCGACAAACTGGGCCATGGTTCAACCAACGGCGACCCCAGCGCAGCCCTGCTTGAAGTGCTGGATCCGGCGCAAAACCATACTTTCCGCGATGATTTTCTCGGGCTTGAATTCGATCTTTCCAAGGTCATGTTCCTGTGCACCGCAAACGACCTGGGAACCATTCCCGGCCCGTTGCGCGACCGCATGCATGTCATCAGCCTGCCGGGTTATACGCAAGATGAAAAACTTGAGATCGCAACCCGCTATCTGTTACCCAAGCAAATGCAGGCTGCCGCCCTCAAAGAAGAGGATTTGATAGTCCAGAGAAACACTCTCCAGCATCTGGTTGACAATTACACCGCCGAGGCCGGCGTGCGGACGCTGGAGAAAAAGATCGGCGACATCTGCAGCAAGACCGTCGTCGATATAGAGACCGGCAAGAAATCCGGACAGACCATTGTTACCCCAGCCGATCTGGAAGAGTATCTCGGCCCCGCTTATGGCGGACGCGATCATGTTCCCGAAGCTAATAGCATTGGCGTCGTCAATGGCCTTGCCTATTCGCAGTCCGGCGGCTCGATACTGCAAATCGAAGCCTGCCTTGCGCCTTCGCAAGGCTTCCGCATGGTGACATCAGGCAACCTTGGCAAAGTGATGGGTGAATCCGCAGGCGTTGCCGAAAGCCTTGTACGCTCCCGCGCGCCGGAGTTCGGCATCAGCGATAACCTGTTGCGCCAGACAGAGCTTCGCATACATGCACCTGAAGGCGCCGTTCCCAAAGACGGCCCCTCAGCAGGCGCAGCTTTCACCACAGCCATTATTTCGGCCCTGACGAAGATTCCCGTGCGCCGCGACGTCGCCATGACCGGCGAAATCAATTTACGCGGCGAAGTCACGGCCATCGGCGGACTGCCGGAGAAACTGGAAGGGGCGCTGCGTGCGGGCGCGACAACGGTTCTGATCCCGCGCCAGAACATCCCGCATCTGGCCGAGGTTTCAGAGAAAATCAAGTCCAAGCTCACAATCGTTCCCGTCGGCACGATTGAGGAAGTCCTCAAGAACGCCCTTACGCAGAATGTCGAGCCGCTGGTAACGCCTAAAAAGACATGGGGCAGCCGTCTGCGCGAGGCATGGGCCGTTATCAGGAACCCAAGCAACGATACGGGTGCCAGCCCTGTGCGCCAGCCCGCCGGCTATAAACCGCCGCAACCCCTATAAGGTCAGCGTCGCGACGCTACATCATAAAAAACCAGCCGCACGGCTGGTTTTTTTGCATCTCCGATCGTGATTAAACGATTAAATATCAATCGGCACGCCGGGCGCTTCTTTTGAAGCGCGAATGGCCAAGGCGGATTTCACCGATGTCACGTTCGGCGCACCAGTCAGCTCATGTGTCAGGAAGTGCTGATAGGTATCCCAATCAGGAGCCGCAATCTTGAGAACGAAATCAACTTCGCCCGCCAGCATGTGGCATTCGCGCACCATCGGCCATGAAAGGATCAATTCTTCAAATTTCTTAAGATCGGCTTCAGCCTGGCTCACGAGCTTGACCATTGCGAACACCGTCACACCATACCCCAGCGTCACAGCATCAACACGAGCATGGTAGCCCTTAATGTAGCCAGCCTCCTCAAGCGCGCGGACACGGCGCAGGCAGGGGGGAGCGGAAATGCCCGCAACCTTCGCCAGTTCGACGTTGGTAATGCGCCCATTCTCCTGCAAATTCTTCAGGATTTTCTTATCGATCTTGTCAAGCTTGACGCGCTTCATGAAATATCATTCGTATAGTAAAATTATTGTCGGGAACACCCTGCCGTTGGTATAAAGTTGCGCAGGAAGATAGGCAAGCCCCTTTTTCATGGTGCTCTGCGAAATCTGCCTTATTAATATTTTCTCAAACCTGAATTGGAAAATAGGGAATTATGACTTCCTGCTGGATTGTCACTGAAGGCATGGCCGGTACAGAAAACCAATGTCTAGGCGTTGCTGAAGCCCTTGGGGTCATTCCTGTTGTCAAGCGAGTGGGATTACGTCAACCGTGGAAAGCTTTATGCCCCTATCTGGGGCTGGAGCAATCCTTCACATTTAGCGGTGACCGACTGCTTGCTCCCTGGCCTGATTTGCTGATCTCATCGGGACGGAAAGCCATTGCGGCCGCCCGATACATTCATCGCAAAAGCGACGGAAAAACCTTCATCGTTCATATTCAAGACCCCCGCATTCATTCCGATATCTTCGACATCGTTGCCGTGCCCGCTCACGACAAAATGCGCGCGGCGAATGTTATCGTCACGCAAGCCACACCCAATCGCATTACACCGCAACGCCTGACGGAAGGCCGGCAGGATTTTTCCGATCTGTTGCGCGGCGTGCCCGGCCCGCGCGTGGCCGTTCTGCTGGGCGGCAACAGCAAAAGCCACAAGCTAACGCCCGATGCCATGAAAAAACTAGCCGGGCAATTGCGCGAACTGGATCGTCTGGGGTTTGGCCTGATGATCACCGCTTCGCGCCGCACAGGCGAAGAGAATCTGTCGCTGCTCAGAAATGAGATGAAAGACAGCAAGGCTTTTCTATGGGATGGCCGGGGCGATAACCCCTATTTCGGATTTCTGGGCTGGGCGGATTATATCCTGGCGACGGCCGACAGCGCCTCAATGATTTCAGAGGCCGCCACCACAGGCAAACCCGTTTATGTCATCCCGCTTGCAGGCGGATCAGCCAAGTTCGACCGCTTCTACGAGAACCTGACAACATGCGGCGCAATCCGGCCTTTCGAAGGTCAATTGCAACCCTATATCTACAATCCCCTGCAGGACGCAGGCCTGATTGCAGATGAAATCCGGCGAAAAATGGGGAATGCCGGCTAAAAGCGCCCGAACGGGGCTTTACGGGTTGCCTGCCGGCAATTAAGACTATCTTATTACCAAAGGAAGTGAATTTATGAGTAAGGACAAAGACATCCGGACGAAAGTCCTGATTATCGGTTCAGGCCCCGCCGGTTACACCGCAGCCATCTATGCCGCCCGCGCCAACCTGAAGCCCGTCCAGGTTCTGGGTTTGCAACCCGGGGGGCAACTGACCATCACCACAGACGTCGAGAACTACCCCGGGTTCGCCGAGATGGTTCAGGGGCCGTGGCTGATGGAGCAAATGAAGGCGCAAGCCGTGCATGTCGGGACGGAGATGGTCTACGACTACATTACCGAAGTCGATTTCAGCAAGCGCCCCTTTGTCTGCAAAGGTGATTCAGGCGCTCTATATATCGCTGATACAGTGATCATATGCACCGGCGCCAAAGCGCGCTGGCTGGGCCTGCCGGAAGAAAAATCCTTTATGGGCTTCGGAGTTTCAGCCTGCGCTACCTGCGACGGCTTTTTCTACCGCGGCAAAGAGGTCGCCGTGATCGGCGGCGGCAACAGCGCCGTCGAAGAAGCGTTGTTCCTGACCAACTTCTGCAGCAAAGTGACGTTGATCCACCGCCGCGACTCGCTAAAGGCGGAAAAGATCGCGCAAGACAGGCTGTTCAGCAATCCGAAAATCAATGTGATCTGGGACAGCGCTGTCGAGGAGATATTGGGCAACCCGCAAGAACATGACAATCCCGGCGTCACCGGCATAAAGCTGAAGAACGTCAAGACCGGCGAAACCTCAACATTGAACGCGCATGGTGTTTTCATCGCCATCGGTCACGATCCGGCTACCGAGATATTCAAAGGCAAGATCGCGATGGACGAACACGGCTACATCACGACGGCGCCCGATTCAACGGCAACGAATATTCCCGGCGTCTTTGCCGCCGGTGACGTTAAGGACAAGGTTTACCGTCAGGCTGTGACAGCCGCCGGCATGGGTTGCATGGCAGCACTGGAAGCCGACCGCTTTATCGCCGCCGAGGAAGCCGCGCATGCGGCTGCCGCCGAGTAGTTCATGGAACCGCGAGTCAGCCTAATTACGATTGGCGTAAAGGACATGAAGCGCGCCCGTTCCTTTTATGATGCGCTTGGCTGGCGGGCGGCCTCTGGTAAAGAACGGGAGGCTGATATTGTTTGCTACGACTTGCCAGGCATGGCCCTTGCCCTTCATCCGTGGGAAATGCTTGCAGCAGACGCGAATGTGCCTATGGAGCGCAGCGGGTATTCAGCTATTACTCTTGCCCATAATGTGCGCAGCGCCGCGGAAGTCGATAAAACATTAGACCTTGCCAGGAAAGCTGGCGGACGCATTGTAAAGCCAGCCGCCCAGACTCATTGGGGCGGTTATTCCGGTTATTTTGCAGATCCCGATGGTCAGTTGTGGGAAATAGCTTATAATCCTTTCTCGCCACTCGGCCCCGAAGGCCAGTTTCAGTGGAACGGAGCATAGAACATGGACTGGGACAAGCTGCGTATCTTTCATGCTGTCGCCGAAGCCGGCAGCTTTACTCATGCCGGTGAAGCCCTGAATCTCAGCCAATCGGCAATATCCAGGCAAATCAGCACGCTTGAGGAATCTCTCGGGGTGACCCTTTTCCACCGTCATGCGCGGGGACTGTTGCTCACCGAGCAAGGCGAGCTATTGCAAAAGGCGGCCAAGGATATTTTCGGCAAGCTGGCGATGATCGAAGGGCAGTTGATCGATTCACGCCAATTGCCTGAAGGGCCGCTCCGCATCACAACCACGGAATTCATCGGCGCCAGTTGGCTGGCACCGCGTCTGGCCGATTTACGCAGCCAGCACCCTGATATTCAACTCACCCTGCTGATGGACGACAGGGTGCTCAATCTGTCGATGCGCGAAGCCGATGCCGCCATCCGCCTCTATAAGCCTGAACAACCCGATTTGATCCAGCGGCACCTCGCAACCATCCAGTTCCACATCTTCGGCAGCAAGGCTTACTTCGACAAACATGGACGACCGGGCGAACCCAAGGATCTGCGCGACCATGTCCTGATCGGCTATCCGGAAAACGCGCCGCAACCGTTTATGGACTCGAACTGGCTATTCCGCGTTGCCGGGGTCGATCCGCAAGAGCATAACAACCTGATCATGATGAATTCGCTTTATGCCATTCGCCAGGCCGTGGAAGGCGGCGCAGGGCTCGGACTCTTGCCTGATTTTATGGCAAATGAGGACGCTTCGCTGGAAAGCGTCCTGCCGAATCTGCAACCGGTCAGTGTCGATATGTATTTTGTCTATCCGGAAGAGCGCCGCCATTCACAAAGACTTGCCATATTCCGTGATTTTCTATTGAAACATGTCGGCATAACCGAGTTCTAATAATTGAGCTGAAAATAAAATAGCGTTTAAGTTGCAGTTTACTGCGCTGTTATTTTTCCGCGGAACCCGGCCCAAAAAGACAATGCTCTGATTTAACTAAAGAAATCGTCATTTTCTGCACCGCAACCTAGATATGCATTTACCGCAGGCCTGTCATGCATAATTACTTCTGGCACTGCGGAGTCGTCCCAGTATATAAAGCGGCCATCGACATTCCGATGTCGATGGGATCCTTCGGGGTCCTACGTCTCCCAGACGTGAAACCTCCCTGTTCAACTCGCCGGGTCATAAAGACCCGGTTTTTTTTTGCTCTGCCGATACCCCTGACGTTTGCTGCGGCGCAAGCTGACTTTTACCCCTCTTTGCCGTACAATTATGAATAAATACAAACACTTCCTGATAGACTGGCAGAATGAGTAACACTAGCGACAGCGTCCCGCAAAAAACCACTATCGCCCTATTTACATATGGCGGGGGTATGCGCGGGCTGATCCCCGCTCACATCATGAGCCGCATAGAAGACAAGACCGGACTGCGGATGGCGGATATGGTCGACATATTCACCGGCCCCTCGACAGGCGCTATCTTGAATGCCGCCATGACCCTGCGTCATCCCGAGCATACCAGCAGCCCCCGCTTCCGCGCCCGGCACATGGTGAAGTTCTACGAACGCGAAGGTCACAAGATTTTTCCTTCCGATCGTTTCCGCGAATTCCGCGGGATCGTGCACGACTTCAACAACCGCACACTTAAACTCAATCAGTTGAATTGGCTGTTCCGCCATGGCCATTATGACCCGTCCAACCTCGGGCGCGCCCTCAAGGCGCTCTATGGCGATGCCCGCCTGGCAGATTCATTACGAACGCTTGTCGTCCCGACATATAATATCGACGGCGAACAGCTCAGGATTCTCGAAACGCCGGAAGGCGGCGGCCATGACTGGGTCGCGCGCGGCAGGGCTTCACTGGATGATTACGGCGGCCACGCGCTCTGGATGAGCAACATCCGGCATATGCCCCAGAACGGCCCCAGTCTGCGTACGCCGGATGTCAGCCTTTATGACGCCGTCATGGCCAGTTGCGCCGCGCCAACATATTTCCCTTGCCACCACTTCAAAGTGCGCTACCCGGGGAAAAGGGAGATTTCCTACACCGGTATTGACGGCTGCGTCTTCGATAACCCCTGCATCAGTTATCTAGGCACTATCCGCAAGATGATTCCGCCACATAACAAACTGGTCATGCTGGTGCTCGGCACGGGATACACGAACAAAGCTATCAAGAAAGACGACTGGAACAGCTACGGCGCGCTGGGCGTCGTCGACCCGGTCAATGATCTGCCGCTGATCAATATCTTTTTCCACGCCTCCGAATCCGCGCTGATGGAAAGTTTCGTCGACGATCTGGGCAAGGATCTTCACGTCTTCAACGGCTCCATCCTGCCGGAAAGCGGTCGCGCATATACTCCCAGCCCGCAAATCGACGACGCCAGCCCCGAAAATCTTGAGAGGATGCGCCTTTTCGCCGAAGCCCTGATGGAAGAAAACAGCCGCCAACTGGATGACATCTGCCACATCCTGACGAGCAACCGCGACCGCCGCGAAGAAGAACGCCACCAAAGCAGCATTGGCGACCGGATGAAGAAATACTTCACCTTTTTCGGCGAGCGTGAAACCGTGGAATAGGCAAAGAACAGGTTAGTCTTTGTTTTTTCATAATTTTATGGACTTATCCACGCCGCCACGGCAACGCACAATGCGGAACCCATGACAAGCCCTTGCTTTTCCTCTATATTCCCCTTCAATAATTTACATACAAAACGTAGCCTGACAGGGGATCACTATGACGCAAGGCCATGCGTCTGATACCGACACGATTGAAAGCAGGGCAAAGCATACCGTCTTGCTCAAGCGCCGCGCAATATTTCACTTGTACGGTCAAGGGGGTGGCGTACTGGGCCGCATCCCCATTCTGGTCGGTGCCGACATCGAAAAGAAAATCGAAACACCGCTTGGGATTGCCTTTCAAGTCAAGGAAGGCGCCTCCACGTCAGGGCCTCTGGTCGCGGGGATCAGCATCCCCCACCCGGTCGATCCGCACCTTCCTAAATACTCGTGCGAACAACTGGATCGCCGCTATGTTGAGGACTGCCCCATCCTGTTTCCGGAGAAACCCAACCGTTTATACAAGATGTTTGCCGCCAACGCGATCAATATCGCCGAGCGCATGATTGACCCGGCCAAGGTCAAGGCCGACCAGATGTTCATCGATTCCATCAAGAAGCATTGCGATGCGCTGCTGGTGGAACTGCCGCAGGAAAAGGCCCCTTTGGTGTATACGCTGCGTGACAAATCAACCAAACGATGGCTGACGCGGGCCGACACGCAGGCCGCCTTGAAGATATGCGGCAGGCTGGGCCTTCCCGATTCCGGCGACAGCAAAAAGAAGTTGCTTGCCTACGAGCCTTCGTCCACCACACTGGAACTCACCGCGCGCATCGGCGGACTGATCACCAAGCGCAGCACATCCAAGCACGGCGAACTGACAACGTTGTTTAAGCGCGCGGCGATCGCCAGCATGGACATGGTAAAGCGGCATTGGGCGCCACGGGAAAGCCGCATGCACGACCCGGACATGCGCCGCACGATCTTTCAGGAAGCCATGGGTGACGCCCGCATCAGTGAATGCATCGGCTCGGTTTATTTTGCCGCGTTCGACACGCGCCGCATGACATTCCTGCCCTTCTACGCCCGCAAGACAAACCTGTTCGATACCGGTATGAATGCGCCGGCTACGACTTTCCCGCATGACATGAAGGTCTGGGACGCGGCAATGGCCACATCGGCCAATCTGCTAGCTTATCCGCCTCACCGCACGGAAAGCGGCGTGATCGCCGCGGACAAGGCCACTTTGCACACTTCGATCTTCGTCATTTCCGACATCATCCGCCATAAGCCTGAAGATGCCGATGTCATTTCCGTGACGCTGGGTACGGGCGAATACGTAACCGACGACATAGACGACGACGAATTGTTCGACCACTATGCCGAGAACAATGAAATCGGCAACGAACGCATTCTCGAGGAAGCCAAGGCTTATGCCAACACAACGGCGAATATGGCCGCCGCCAACCTGATCGGCGAAGACAACATTTTCATCATCTCGCCGCGCATGTCATGGCGCAACGAGGACGAGTTCCTGGAATTTCCATCGGCCGACATCACAGACGCCACGCCGGAAAACATGGAAAAAATTGAGCGCCGCGCGCGGCAGTTGATTACTGAAGAAGAGAAGAAAATCAACCGTATCTGTCAAATGCTGGCCGACAATCTTTATCTGCTGGGCTTGATGGACAAAGAAAAATTCGACCGCGTAACCGATCGTCTGGGCGTCAAGGCCGCGATGGAAAAAGACCTCTTTATCGCCACGCATTATCCCAACGTGGCGCGCTATCTCCACAATCAGCCGGCCTAACCAGAAAATCAGGCCGCAGCGCGCTTCTTCAGCGCAGCGCAGGCTTTCTGGATACGCCCGCACGCTTCCATCAATGCCTGATCCGATGTCGCATAGGAAATGCGGAAATACGGACTCAGCCCGAAGGCTTCTCCCTGCACGCAGGCGATGCCCTGCGCGTCAAGCAGGTAGTTGACGAAGTCCGTATCGTTCTCGATCAATTTCCCATCCGGCGTTTCCTTGCCCAGGCAGCCCGCGCAGGATGCATACACGTAAAACGCCCCTTCAGGCGTCGGGCATGTAACGCCTTCAGCCTGATTGAGCATGCCGACCACCAGATCGCGGCGTTTCTGATAGGTGTCTTTCCAGCCTTTCAGGAATGACTGATCGCCATTGAGCGCCGCCACTGCCGCAGCTTGCGAAATCGAGCTGGGGTTCGACGTGCTTTGCGACTGGATCACCGCCATGGCCTTGATCAGTTCTTTTGGGCCTGCGGCATACCCGATCCGCCAACCCGTCATCGCATAGGCCTTGGATACGCCGTTCACGGTCAGGGTGCGGTCATGAAGTTTCGGTTCGACCTGCGCCGGCGTGTAAAATTCAAAACCGTCATAGGTCAGATGCTCATAAATATCGTCCGACATAACCCATACGTGGGGATGCTTCAGCAGGACATCGGTCAGCGCCTTCATTTCCGCCCTTGTATAGGCGGCTCCGGTCGGGTTTGACGGCGAATTCAGGATCAGCCATTTCGTTTTAGGGGTAATCGCCTTGTCAAGGTCTTCCGGTTTCAGTTTGAAGCCATTGCTCTCAGGGCATTTCACGAAAACCGGCGTGCCTTCGGCCAAGAGCGTCATGTCCGGATACGAAACCCAGTACGGAGCCGGGATGATCACTTCGTCGCCAGGGTTCAGCGAGGCCATCAAGGCGTTATAGAGCACCTGCTTGCCGCCGGTGCCCACCGTGATGTTTTCGCGTTTATATTCAAGCCCGTTTTCGCGTTTGAACTTGCCAATGACGGCATCTTTCAGAGCAGGCGTGCCGTCAACGGCGGTGTATTTGGTTTCGCCCCTTTTCATCGCCGCGGTCGCCGCGTCCTTAATGAAATCCGGCGTATCGAAATCCGGTTCCCCCGCGCCAAGGCCGATCACATCGCGCCCGGCAGCCTTGAGTTCAGCGGCTTTGGTGGTTACAGCGATAGTAGGTGATGGCTTGATGACGGACAGGCGTTTGGCAAGTATCGACATGGTATCCTCGTACAGGGTCAGATTATGGCCGAAATAAAGCATGGAAAGCACGGTTTTGAAAGGATTTTTTCCTTAAATCCCTAATAATAACTTGCCAGAATCACTTCAAGCCCCTAGCCTGAGCCTGTTGTAAAATCCTGCGAGGTGCCCTGATGCGTTTGCCTGCCCTGAATATCCCTCTGAAACTGATGATTTCAGCCGTTATCGTGATCTTTCTGCTGTCGCGCATGGACATGGGCGCGCTCGGTGACCAATTCGCGCAAGTCCAATTCAGCGGTATGATATGGGCCGGACTCTTCATCTTGATGCAAATCGGCTTGCTGGCCTGGCGCTGGTCGGATCTGATCAACCTCGATCACCAGCAACCGGCGCTGAGCTATAAAGGATCGTTACAGATCACGCTGGCCAGCTTGCTGGCGAATGTCCTGTTCATCACCTCGATCAGCGGGCTGGTTGTCCGCGTTGGCCTGACCATCCATAAGGGCGTTGAAATGACAAAAGCGATCTGCGCTGCCATCATTGACCGCCTCATGACCCTTCTGGCCCTTATGATTCTGGCAGCCTTGTTTGTACCGTTCTTCGACCGCTTCGTCAGCAACGCCCTGCATGATACCGCCTACGCGACGGTCGCCGTTCTGGTCTTTACAGTGATGATTTTTATTCCGCTTTTTTACAGCAAGAACATCCGTGAACAAATCAGCAGTCATCCTAAACTGCGTTCCTGCATGGATTACCTGGCCTCAGCGCGCCAGAACCGGACAGTTCTGATCAGGATTGTCATCAACAGCCTGACGGCACAGATTTTCTATTTTATTTCGGTTTATTTCATCGCTCTATCGTCGGGCGCCGCTTTTTCTTTCTTCGACCTGCTCAGCGTTCTGCCTGTGATCACACTGGTGGCAAGCCTACCGGTCAGCTTCGGCGGCTGGGGTGTGCGCGAAGGGGCCTTTGTCTTCGGCCTTGCGCTGATCGGCGTCCCGGAGGAAACCGCTTTCATGATCTCGATCCAGATCGGCCTCTTGACGATGGTGGCAACGATCCTTGCAGGTATCCCGGCACTTTTGAGCATGGACATGAAGAAAATCAGCCGCGACATCAAAGCCCTGATGCATAAGGGCTCGGCCCACCAGGAAGGCTGAAGGCTTATGAGCGCGCCGCCTTTGCACCGGCTACGCATAGCGTCTCAGGATTGGATTTATGCGCTTCCCGCCCTGCTGCTGGGTATAGCTCTGCAAATACAGATCACCTTGTTCGAGACCGACACGTATTTGGGTTTGCGGATCAATGCTGCCGACCTGTTGCTGCCGGTTCTGGGCTGCCTGATCACAGGGAGGCTTTTGCTGAAACGCGATCCGTGGCCGCAATGGCAAATCCCTTACACCTATGGCTGGATAGCCGCCCTCACCGCCCTGGTGTCGCTGGCGTTGGTCAACGGTTACCTGAATACAGGACACTGGAACCAATGGGCCCTGATCAACAAATATGTCGGGTGGTTTGTTTTGCTGGCCTATATGGGCGTCGGCGCCTGGCTTTCAGGGCAAGAGAGATGCGATTGGAAAAAGGCGATTTTCGTTTCCTTTGCCGGATTCTGGGCGGCCACCATGCCGCTCTTCCTGTTTTACATGATCCATGTCGACCTGGGCGATAACAGCCACCGCATTTACAATCTCTACCCGCTTGAAGGATTGATGGCCAATCGCAACGCCTATGCCTTTTTAAGTTTCTGTGCACTGGCCTTCCTGACCGCTGTCACGATGAAGAAGCCCGCGCCGGCGCCGATATATTTCCACGCGCTTTGGGCTGCCATACCGCTCTTTTATATATACAACGCTTCACGTGCCGGGCTGGTGGCTCTGATATTCATCGTGATGGCCTTTTTGGCTACAAACCTCAAATGGTCTCTGCGCCACATCTTGCTGCCGCTTATGCTGGGCGCAGCGCTGACGACTGCCTATACGTTCTGGCACAAAGACTCGCTGGCTCTCGACATTACATTCAGCCGGGTTCATGAGACCGCCCAACTCAGCATGCTCAGCCAGATGCCCGCTACGGATGTTCAAGAAAAGCTGAATTATGACGGGGATCAAGTACGCATAGACACCTACAGCGACGCGCTCGCGGTATGGCACGCTCATCCCATCTGGGGCGGAGGACTGGGAGCGTTCCGGGATTACCAGGAGAGCAAGCGCGGCACTTATAGCGATGTTATAGATTTCACTGCACTCTGGCTGCTCGCCGAGACAGGGATCATCGGACTTACCCTCTTCGCCGTTTTTTTCGCGCTGGCCCTGTGGAATCTTTTCGCACGAATCAGAAAGCGGAAAGACCCCGACGGATTTTACCTCGGCGCCTTGATGATCATGCTGGTTTTCGCCATCATGTCGTTGACGCACGAATTGCTCTATACCCGTTTTCTGTGGTTCTTCATGGGGATGGCACTGGCGCTGCCTGCCGCCGAAAGGCAATCCTAGAAGGCATCCAGCCTGATAAACTGGGATGTCCTGGCAGGATCGATCATCGGCACTGTATCGAACCGGATATCATTCTTCTGCAGCCATGCCTGCAGGGGCGAGAGGACAGGATCCTTGAGAGCTTCCGAGATATACCCCGCTACGCGCGGCATATGCTGCAGATAGCGCGTTTTCCCGTCACGCACAGCCAAACGGATGAACTGGCCGATTACACGACAATGGAACTGCGTTGCCAGCACACGGTACCATGCCCGGAAAGAATCCTCCTCTGTCTGGGTCATGCCCTCGCAAAAACGATCCAGCATGTCGCGGCGCAGATTCGCCGGAACGTCCACCCGGGCGTCTTCCAGCAGGTTCGCCAGATCATAAGGCACAGGCCCGGTCATAGCGCCCTGAAAATCGAGAATCCCGCACCGGGACAGCCCTTGCCTTTGGGGCATCCACATCAGGTTTTCAAAATGATAGTCGATATGCAAAAAACCTTCAGGCACAGGGGGCAGCGATTTCTCGATCGCATCCCATACGGCAAGATATTCCTCAACCATGCCGTCGGGATTCAACGTTCCTTTTTGCGCGGCCACAAACCAGTCGACCAAACGGCGGCGCCCGGCGTGAACATGGCTGTCGTAATAGCGCGGCAACGCGATATCGCCGACACGCGCGTTCAGGCGCAGAAATTTCAGGACATCGGTCGCCAGCGCATAAAGCTCCTGACGATCCACACCGGAATTCAAAGCCATCTTGAAAGACGCGCTGCCGAAATCTTCCAGCAACAGGTAACCTTCCTTCATGTCTTTGTGATAGACTTCCGGGGCCGTCAGGCCAAGCTTGCGCAAATATTCGCTGATGCGAATAAAGTCGTTCATGTTATGGCCTGGCGTGACGAAAGCGCTGCCATCGGGCACGGCCTCCATCAGGATGGCGCTCTTCCCGTTTTGCGCCTGCATGCGGAAGTAGCGGCGAAACGCGCAGTCATCCCCGACCGCTACCATAGCCGATGGTGACCATCCGTGTCGGTTGAGGAAATCGGCACGCAGCCGATCACGGGCATCGAACCAATCCTGAATTTTAGGCAACGCTTGCGACATGGATACAAACTATAGCGGATGGCCGTAAATACAAACGGGAATTTTCAGGAAAAAACCCTATTATCAGCCATCTTCACCATTGTCCTTATGGGTGGATTTGCTTTTGCTGGCCATCTGCCTGAGGGCATCGATATGCGATTGCGATGCCTGTTTGCGGCGCACCGGGGCCGCACCCGTATCGCGCCCGAAAAGTACAGCATTATCGCTGGAGAGCGCTTTCAATATCTCTTTACCAAAAGTATCTGGCGCCATATCCAGCGATTGCGGCGTTTCGGGGATATCATCCTCATTCTCTACAGTTTCCTGCTTGTATACCACGCGGCTGATCGCATGAGCCACAATCCCGGTCAAATGCGGCTGCGCCAGCGCCTGCAATAACTTATGATCCTGGCTGCACCAGGCGATGACCTGCTGCCGCGCCTTGGTGCTATTGCCCTTGCTCATGGTCAAGGCTTCGAGGATGCGTTTTTCAGCGTATTCACGGCTCATGGATAATCCCGGGCTTCAGGGTCAGAACTTTCCTTTTCATTTTCTCATACAAAAGCTGAAAAGACCAACACTCTCCCCCACGCCGCCCTGATACTGGCAAGATTATTATATTTTCATAAAAATCTACGCCGACGCCAGAATTTTACTCAGCGCCATATAAAGCCCTGCCTGTTGCGGCTCGCAGCGGTGGCGCGCAACCAGATCGTACAACTCTCTGACGTTGGCCTCTACCTTTTGACGGGTCATGGCTTTGGCTTCCTCGGCTTTAGCCGCGCTTTTGGATGTCAATTCGACAAAAGCGGCAATCACCCCGCCCGAGTTGGCAATAAAATCAGGCACCAGATGAATACCGCGTTCATGAAGCTTTGTGCGGGCTTCCTCCGTGCAGGGGCCGTTTGCCCCTTCGCAAACGAATCGCGCCTTGACCTTGACCGAGTTGGTTTCGGTCAACACATTCTGAACGGCGCATGGAAAAAGAATATCGGCGTCGAGATAAAGGACGCTCTCGCAATCGTCCGAGAGCTTGTCCGCCTCCTGTGGCAGAAGCTTTATAACGGCATCCTTATCCTGACATATGAGCGCATGCTTCAGTTCCGCGCCGGGCGACGAACGCATCATCCATGTCCCGCCATATTTGGGATCTGCCAAAGCCCGCAGTTGCGCTCCGGTTTCGCTGAAATAGCGGAAAACCGCAGCCCCCATCGCGCCCATGCCCTGCACAGCAAACATGCTCTCTGACGGTTTGACGCCTTGAATCTCCATCATGGTTCTGCCCGCCACAGCCACACCCAGACCGGCAATACCCTCGCGATCGTAATCCGTACCGCCCATGCTGACGGGCTTTCCAGTGAAGCAGGTTGTCGATTTCAATTCATCGCAGGCCCACAACGCGTGTTCGGGGCGTCCCCCGATGTCAAAGCCGAAACCGCCAAACGGGCCGCCATTCTCGCGCAGAAACGGTGCGCACAGTTTAACAAAACGGCGATATTTCTTTTCAAAATCGGGCGCAGACGGATCAGCCCGCAAACCCGACTTGGAACCGCCGAGCGGCAGACCTGCCGCGGCGTTTTTCAATGCCATAGTCCGCGCCAGCATCTTGACTTCATCCAGCGTCACATTCTGGGTGATCCGGGTTCCGCCCTTGCCACTGCGTTCCATCGGCCCGCCAACGCTGATCCCCGTATTCCAAACCACGATATAGCCTTCGACACCCAAAGCCGGATCCCGGACGATACTCTCCAATTCAGGCATCATTGCCGCGAAACGCCCCTTGAGATCTCGCAACTGTTCTTCGAAATCACCGACTTGCTGTGGCACTTTCAATGCGGCACTCATGCTTATACTCCCGTATTCCTACAAAGTTTTTTTGAGGATACGCCCATAGGACAGGGCCGCCAAGGGGGCGGGTTTGCAAGTGCGAAATCAAACGGCCTGCGCGGCGGCCAGCTCCTTTACCAGAGATTCAACGCCTTTGACGCGCTGCTGGGTGCTCATCCACTGGCGCGGCGTGAATAACTTCTGGTCAGGGCGCAGTTTCACCGAACCGCCCTTCTCCTGCATCCATTTCATCAAACCCGGCACGTTGGGCGGACTATCCTTATAAAAGCCGATGACCACACCTTTGGGGCCGGCGTCCAGACGGTCAACGCCCGCCATACGGCAATATTGCTTGATCGCCACAATGGAAAGCAGGTTTTCAAATTCCTCGGGCAGCGGGCCGAAACGGTCGATCATCTCGGCAGCAAAACCTTCAATCGCCGGCTTGTCTTCGAGTTCGGACAGGCGGCGATAGAGCGACATCCGCACATTAAGGTCAGCCACATAATGTTCAGGAATAAGAACGGAAGTTCCCAGATTGATCTGCGGCGACCATTTATCCGGAATCGCTTCCCCTCCTGCAATATCAGAGCCCTCGCGCGCGGCGGCGACGGCCTCTTCCAGCATCTGCTGATAAAGCTCGACGCCAACTTCGCGGATATGCCCGGATTGTTCCTCACCCAGCAGATTGCCCGCGCCGCGAATATCCATGTCATGGCTGGCAAGCTGGAAGCCCGCACCGAGCGTGTCGAGCGTTTCCAAAACCTCAAGGCGTCTTTGCGCCTGATCGGTCAGGCGTTTGTTCGCTTCATAAGTCAGGTAGGCGTAAGCGCGCACCTTGGAGCGACCAATACGGCCCCGGATCTGGTAAAGCTGCGCCAAGCCAAACAAATCGGAGCGATGCACGATCATCGTATTGGCGGTGGGAATATCGATACCGTTTTCGATGATATTGGTGGCCAGCAGAACGTTATACTGCCCATCATAGAACGCTGTCATGCGATCTTCCAGTTCCTGCGCGCCCATCTGGCCATGAGCGCTGATGATTTTCACTTCCGGCACCAGTTCTTTGAGCATGTCCTCGACATCCTGAATATCCTTGACGCGCGGACAGACATAAAAAGACTGACCGCCGCGATAATGCTCGCGCAGGATTGCCTCACGGATCACCACCGGATCGAACGGCAAAACAAAAGTGCGGATCGCCAGCCTGTCCACTGGCGGCGACGCAATAACGCTCATATCCCGCACCCCGGTGAGCGCCATTTGCAATGTCCGCGGGATCGGCGTCGCTGTCAAAGTGAGCACATGAACATTGGCTTTTAGCTCTTTCAGCTTTTCCTTCTGCTTCACGCCGAATCGCTGCTCCTCATCGACGATGAGCAAGCCCAGATGAGCAAATTTGATTTTCTCAGCCAGAATGGCGTGCGTGCCGACCACGATATTGACGCTGCCATCGGTCAGGCCTTTACGCGTCAGTTCGGCGTCGCGCGCCGACACCATGCGCGAAAGCTGCCCCACGCGAATGCCCGTTCCTGCAAAACGCTGGCTGAAGTTGTTGTAATGCTGGCGCGCAAGTAATGTAGTCGGCACAACGACGGCCACCTGCACCCCATGCATGGCCGCCACATACGCGGCACGCAATGCAATCTCGGTCTTGCCAAAACCGACATCGCCACAGACAAGACGATCCATCGGCTGGCCACTTATCAGGTCTTTCTGCACGTCATCAATGGCGCGCTGCTGATCTTCTGTTTCCTGATACGGGAAACGCGCTACAAAGTCGTTATAAGCCGGCACAGCTTCCATCACTTCGCCGCGCTGCAACTGGCGGGCAGCGGCGATTTTCAGCAACCCCTCAGCCATGATCATCAGGTCTTTCCTGACCCTGGCCTTACGCGCCTGCCAGCCAACCCCGCCGAGCCTATCAAGCTGTGTGGCATCTCCCTCGCCGCCAAAACGCGAAAGAACCTCGATATTTTCGACGGGAACGAAGAGCCGGTCGCCTCCGTCATAGACCAGTTTCAAGCAGTCGTGCAGCGTTCCCGCGGCCTCGACCGTCTCCAACGATTCAAAACGTCCGATACCGTGATCAATATGCACGACCAGATCGCCCGGCGCCAGCGACGACACCTCGCGCAGGAAATTATCGGCTTTCTTGCGTTTTTTCGAGGCGCGCGCCAGACGATCACCCAAGATATCCTGCTCGGTGATAACCGCCAGATCGGGGGCTATAAACCCATGCTCCAGAGCCAAGACGCACATGCCGATCTGGAATCGATCAAGTCTCTTCAGGTCTTCAGCGCCAGCGATGTCGGAAAGCCCGGCGAAACCCGCCGCCAGCATCAGACTGCGCAGACGTTCGCGTGACCCCATGCTGTAGGCCGCTATCAATATTTTGCGACCGCTCCGGCCTAGCTCCGAAGCATGATCGGAAAGCGCCTTGAAAATATCGCCGTTGGGCAAGGCGCGGATATCGGCAAAGTCACGCCCTCTGCGCGCCCCTTCCTCCGCATCATTCATGGCGCCAAAAGGTGAGAACGCAAACGCCTCTTTCAGGAATGCCGCCCATTCCTCGTCATTCAGATACAACCGCGGCCACGGCAGCGGATGGTATATCGCGCCGCTTAAGGAGACATCCGCTCCATCTTTTTTAAGTTTACGCTTGGCTCCGGCATCCTCAAGCGTGCGGCGAGCCTGGTAGAAATCTGCAATCTGGGTCAAGCGCTCGGTGCGCGCCTGCTCCGCCGCCTGATCCATCGTCACCAGGGCGTTCGGCGCATAGTCGAACAGCGTATCCATGCGCTCAAAAAACAGCGGCAACCAATGATCCATGCCGTTATAACGGCGACCGGCGCTGATCGACTCATAGAGCGGATCGTTATCGTGAATCACACCGAACAATTCGCGGTAGCCAGCGCGAAACCGCGCAATGGAATCGTCGTCAAGGAAAAATTCCGTCGCCGGATGCAGCACCAGTCTGGACAATTTTTTATCCGTGCGCTGGCTGGCGGGGTCGAAAGTACGGATGCTTTCGATCTCATCGCCAAACAGATCGAGACGCACAGGCTCGTCATAGCCCGGCGGGAAAATATCGACGATGCCGCCGCGGAAAGCATACTCGCCGTGTTCGCGCACCGTGTCTGTGCGGTTATAGCCGTTATTATGCAGGAAGGTTTGCAAATGCTCCTGTTTCAGGCTGCCTCCGCGCTCGGCAACCAGGCTTGCGCCGGCGATCACGCTTTTCGGCGTGACCTTCTGCGTGATGGCATTGACGGTCGTCAGCAAAATGCGCGGGTGGCGTTCGCGCTGCCGTTCCCAACCGATCAGGGCGCAAAGCGCAGCCACGCGCTGCGCCACGATCTCAACGTTCGGCGACACGCGATCATAAGGCAGGCAATCCCATGCCGGAAAAGACATCACCTTCACATCGGGGGCGAAGAACGCGATCAGTTCCTGCAGTCCAGCCACACGGGCATCATCCATGGCGACATGAATCAACACACGGTCATCAGGCATGATGGCGCGGGCGCGTTCGATCAGGAGGCGCGCATCCTGCCCTTCCGGCGCGCCATGAATGACCGGATGGGCAAGAACCGACAGAGAGCGTTTTTCAACAGGCTGGGACATATCAGCCCTTGGTATATTGATGGGCCATCAGCTTTTCAAGCAAAGGCGTCATCAGATTAGCCGGGGGCTGCTCCACCCCGGCGATCCAGTTATAAAGGTCAGGATCGCTGGTATCGAGCAGGACTTCATACGCCTCAAGGTCGATTTCCGTAAAGCCAGGAACGTGGGCATCAGCAAACGAACCCATAATCAGATCCATTTCCCGGGTTCCCCGGTGCCAAGACCTGAATATCAACCGTTTGCGCCAGTTTTGTACTTCCTCTACACTCATGACACTTTCTTAATATAAAGGCCCCACGCTATGAAGCATTTTTTCAAAGAGAATTTTGTCCTGGTCGCCGGCATTACCCTACCTCTGGCCCTGGCTCTAGTCTTTTTTATCGCCACGCGCGTCAGTGTCATGGGTGTTGAAAAGCCAACAACAGCCGTCATTTTCACTACCGGATATTATCAACGGACAGCCGGTTATAATTTTCAGGTTGAGAACGGTCAACTGACATTCAGCTATTCAAATCCTGCACAGGACTATAATCAGGAAAAACCGCGCCTCTTTATTTATGAGCCGGATAAGGACGCCAGTCGTGAAATAGAGTTGCCCTCTCTCGATACGAAAGAAGGGTCATCCGCCATTATTGAAGAAACCGGGCAGAATATCGACACCAAAGAACAAAGCCCTGACGGTTTTACATTCGAGGCTGCCTATAGCAGCGGCAGATCCAATATAATGACAGACATCTTTGGCGGCGGATCCCGCTATAGAGACAATTGCGTTCTTCGCAAAGGCGGATACCGTCATGACGTTCCACAGGCTCGCGACTATAGTTGCCGCTTTATCGGCTGGTATACGGAGTAATGAGGGAATGTCACAATGAATCCACAAACGAAAGAACAGGCGCTTGACCTCATTTCACGACTATCTGAGGAATTCAACCTGGGCCTTGACGATATCGGCGCGCGCCTGACGAAAGACGCCGCTCACCAGAAAGGCGAGAAATGGCTCCCCCGTGTTCTGGGATATCTGGGCGCTGCTTTTATTTTTTGTGGGCTAGCCCTCTTTATCAGCATGAAGTGGGATGATTTAAACAGCCCTGCGCGCGTGATTATTACGTATGGCCCCGGATTAATGGCCTTCGTTCTAGGTATTATCACGTTGAAGGACGAGCGTTTTATCAGGGCTTCCACGCCGCTTTTTCTGAAAAGCGCCCTTCTCCTGCCAACAGGCATGTTCGTTTATCTGCAGGAATATGCTGAAGGAGACGATTCACAGCTCGCGGCTTTGATTGTCTTTGGGTTGCTGGCTATGCAGTTTATCGCAACATTTAAAGTATTCCCCCGAACCAGCCTGTTATTTTTTGGCTTCTTGTTTTGGAACGCCTCTGTCGGCATCCTGATGGATCGTGCTAACGTTCCTGGCGATGCGCTGGGAATAGGACTGGGCCTCTCCATCATGGCAACAGCCTGGTCGATGGATACGACAGTACACCGCCCCATCGCTCCCTTCTTTTATTTTCTAGGATCCGTCGGACTTTTATGGTCGGTTTTCGATGCCGTTGAAGGCACTCCCGCCGATGTCGGTTTCCTTGCTGCCGCTGTGGGCATGATGTTCCTAAGCGTGCGCATGCACAGCCGCACATTACTGATCGTCAGCACTTTTTCACTTCTCGGTTATCTTGGTTATTTCACCGGCGAATATTTCGCGGATACGATCGGTTGGCCAGTTGCCCTGATGCTCATGGGGTTCATGCTGATCGCCATCAGTTACTGGGCGGTCAAACTCGGACGGCAGATCAAGGCTGCGCAGATTCATGCCTGAGGCTTTGAAAAAAGCTTCTCCAGAAGCAACGCGCAAAACGGGCCGCCCGTTTGCGCTTGATCCGCTGTTCACGCCGCTGACCACCCTGCCTGGAATCGGGCCCAGGAACGGTAAGCTGTTGGAAAAACTGGTCGGGGGGCCGAAACTGCTGGACGTGCTGTGGCACAAGCCAACCGACATCGTTGATCGCCGTTTGCGCCCTGCCGTGAAAGACGCCCCAAGCGGCCATATCGCTACGTTCACCCTCACCGTCGAAAAACATACGCCGAGCACCCGCCGCCATATTCCCTATCGCGTGCGCTGCAAGGATGAGACAGGGCCGCTCGACCTTGTCTTTTTCAATGCCCATAAAGATTATATTGAAAAACACCTCCCTGTCGGGGCAACCGTCATCGTCAGCGGGCGTGTCGATCATTATCAAGGCCGCGCCCAGATCGTGCACCCGGACGCCATAGGCTCCATCGAAGAGATTGACGAGATCGCAGCGGTCGAGCCTGTTTATCCGATGACGCAAGGCCTGACCACGAAGCCCCTTCGCAAGGCTGTGCTGGCGGCGCTCGATAAAGCCCCCGCGCTGCCGGAATGGCAGGAGGCGGCATGGTTGAAGAAGAATAACTGGCCCACATGGCAGGAAGCCCTCCACACACTGCACCATCCGCCGGGACTGAACGGCATCAGCCCTGAACACCCGGCGCGGATGCGCCTGGCCTATGATGAATTGCTGGCCAACCAGTTGACGCTGGCGCTGGTGCGCCACCATAGCCGCCGCCAGAGCGGACGCAGCCTTGAAGGCGATGGGAAATTGCGGGCGGCTCTGCTAAAAGCGATTCCGTTCAATCTGACAGGCGCGCAGGAGCGGTCGCTCAAGGAAATCTATGCCGACATGAAAGACCCCACGCGCATGCTGCGCCTGCTGCAGGGCGATGTCGGCAGCGGCAAGACGGTGGTGGCGGCGCTTTCAATGCTGAATGCCGTTGAGTGCGGAACGCAAGCCGCGCTGATGGCACCGACGGAAATCCTCGCGCGGCAGCATGCGGAGTCGCTCAAGCCCTGGCTGGAGGCGGCCGGGGTGCGCCATGTCGTGCTGACAGGGCGCGACAAAGGCAAAGCGCGCGAGGTTTTGCTGCAACAGATCGCGAATGGCGCAGCGCAGATTGTGATTGGCACTCATGCCCTGTTTCAGGAAGGCGTTGAATTCGCCGATCTGGGATTGGCCGTCATCGACGAGCAGCATCGCTTCGGCGTGCATCAACGCTTGCAGCTATCGTCCAAAAGCAAGGCAACCGATGTGCTTGTGATGACGGCCACGCCCATCCCGCGCACGCTGGCCCTGACCGCTTACGGTGACATGGATGTCAGCCGCCTTGATGAAAAACCACCGGGCCGCAAGCCGATCAAAACCTTATTACTGTCGCAGGACAAGGCCGAAGACCTTGTCGAAAGCCTGTTTAAACAAACAAAAACAGGAGAACGAGTCTACTGGGTTTGCCCGCTGGTTGAAGAATCCGAAGCGCTGGATCTGGCCGCCGCTACGGAGCGCTATGAAATCCTGCAGGCACGCTTCGGCGATAGAGTCGGGTTGATCCATGGCCGGCTGAAGCCGGATGAAAAAGACGATGTCATGCGCAAATTCGCAAGCGGGGAGCTTTCTGCCCTTGTGGCCACCACGGTGATCGAAGTCGGCGTCAACGTGCCCGAAGCCACCATCATGGTTATCGAACATGCCGAGCGGTTCGGTCTGGCGCAACTCCACCAACTGCGCGGACGGGTCGGGCGCGGCGGCGCTAAATCCTATTGTTTCCTTGTCTATGCCTCCCCCCTTTCAGAAACGGCAAAGGAGCGTCTTTCAACCATGCGTGAAACCGAGGACGGCTTCCTGATCGCGGAAAAAGACTTGAAACTGCGCGGCAGCGGGGAAATCCTCGGCACCCGGCAAAGCGGCCTTGTCCAGTTCCGCCTTGCCGATCTGGCATTCCACGGCGAATTATTGGCCGCCGCCCGTGACGATGCTCGCTTAATTATAGAAAAAGATGTTGAATTACAGAGTGTTAGAGGGAACGCCCTGCGCCACCTGCTTTACCTGTTCGAGCGCGACCAGGCAATTGCCTACCTGCGTTCGGGATAGATATCCGAAAAGGCTCCAAAACCCTGATAATTATGGGTAAAAATAAAGTTGTAATTAAGCTTCGGGAAGTATAATATTACGACAAATTAAAAATCGGGCGCATTTATAGAAGGTGTGAATTATGACTGCATCCGCTGGCTTCGCAACCGAAGTACCGACATCACAAGAACAGCCAAAACCGGCATCGGCAGGGGTTCCCGCCGGTATGGCCGGGTTTGTATCGGCTCACGCTGCCCCGGTTAAAAAAGGCCACCTGACCGGCCCGGATATGGATGTGGTCGATCATCTGGAACGCATCAAAAACGGTGAAGACGCCGCCACAGTCGCGCCCAAATCGAAACTGGCTGAAGACTTCGACAATACGCGCTTCATGGAATTGCTGGCGATGATCTATGGCATTCGCGCCATCCCGACGGAATACAAAGCCCAGCTTGAGTCTTTCAAACTCGATAACGCAAGACCTTTGCCGCAAACCTATAACGACACGCTTTATGCCTTGTGCGAGGGCGTATCCGTTGAAATCACCAAAGACTCCGTACTGGCCGATGAGGCCGCAGGCCCGATGACGCCGGCACTCGCCTATAAACTGGCCGCCGCCGCCGCCGCCAATCCGGCGATGAAAACCCTCACCCTAAGCGGCAACGATGAAGACCGCGCGATGCTGTTCTGGGCCGCCAAGCATTTCGATTTGGACGTCACGGATGAGAGCATCCCCGAGATCGCCGAAGATAAAATCGGTGTGCTGGCCGAGAAATTCCACGTTTTCGAACAAGCTGCCGGATTGAGCGACAGCAAGGTGGAAAAATATCTGGGGCAACCCGCCGAAACCGCTAAACCGGATGCCAAGGCAACGCAACCAAAACCCGAGCGTCGTGAACCGACACTCAGCCCGTTCCAGTATATGCCAGGCTAAATCTAATAAGCAGAGGGGAATAAAAACATGAACGCCATTGTCCTCGATCGTGATCAAGATATCGACAGCACCGCGCAAGTGGAAAAAGGCACTGCGGGTTTTGCCACCGGCGAACCTGTAAAGCGTGGGGCCCATACCCCTGAGGAAAGCGCCTTTGATATCCTGAACAAGATGGCCGGAGGCCGACTGCATCCGGACTCGCCTGTTATCAGCTCTGCGACATTGCCGGACTTCGATGAGGGCGCCCGCGCCGAACCGCAGTTCGGCGACGAATCCTACATCTTCACCCTTGAAGACTTGCGCCTTGAAGTTGCCGGGGCTTGGGGACAGGATAATGTCGACGACGACGCCTTCGAAAAAATCAAAAGCTTCAAGATTGTCGAACCTGCCACAGCGATCAGCGCCTTGCGCTTGGCCGATCCGGCATCGAACGATGAAATGGAAGCCGGCGTCACGCAGGATGGGCGCCATGTCGTCTCGGGGCAGGACAATATCACCGCCGCGCAAGCCTATAGCCGCGCGCTGCTGGCCATGACCAGCGACACGATCCGCAACGAAGGCGTCAACGTCTTCGGCACGCAAAAAGATCAGGCGCTGCTCTTGCTGGCGGCTGAAGACGTGGGCCTGAAAATCATCAACGCTCCCACCGACATTCCGGAAGCCGTTCTGGCCGCTGCCAAAACCGAATGGGAAACCCTGAAAGCGGGACGCCTGACGACCGCCGCCCCGGCTGAAGAAACTCCGGCTGCTGAAGAAGCGCCAGCCGCCGCTGTATCAGCAATCGTTGAACCGACGCTGCGCGAACTGGCCGATGGCGTTGAAGTGCAGGAAATACCGGCTGATCAGGCTGCCGCCCTGCTGGCGGAAGCAGGTATTGAACCCGCAGCAGCCGAAACCGAGGCCGTTGTTGAAGCCACTACGCAGGCAGCCGCGCCTGAAGTTGCCGCCGCCGCTGACGCCGATACACCTGTTGCCGCGGTCGTAGAGGCAGTCGTAGAACCTGTAGCCGTAGACACCGCGCCTGATAAAGCTGCTGTGGTGGACGATGGCATCCCCGTCCTGACCGATGTCGTTGAAGAAGGCGTAAAACCGGAATTGTTGCCCATTTTGGCCGAGGGCGATGTATCAGCGGCGACCTACCTCAAGGCCCGTGCCTTCTACCTCGAAAATCAGGCCACATTGCCGGACAGCGAGGGTATCGTACACCCGCGCAGCCTGGTCAGTGAATTCCAGAGCGCCGGCGTCGGTTCGAAAAAGGCGGCGACCATTCTCAAGGCCATGGCCGCTGAAGGCCTGCTGAACAAGTCGGACGATGTGATCCTGCCGGTCTATACCGCGCCGGGCTTCCGGCCTGCAGGCACTTCGCCAGTCATCTAACTACAATCATGAGCAAGATTCATGGAAAAGGCCGGATAACCCGGCCTTTTCCATTCAGGGAGCAAACGTGAAGATCAGTCTGCGAACCCGTCCCTGTCGGGCGGCGTCACAATACCACCCGATACGATCATCTTTAAAGCCTCTTCCACTTTCATATCCATGAACACTAAATCATTGCGCGGAATAAAAAGAAGGAAGCCCGAGGTCGGGTTCGGCGTAGTGGGGAAAAAAACATTCACGACCTCATCCTCAGTCAAACGCTGGACTTCCCCTTTCGTCGCACCCGTGACAAAACCCATCGCCCATATGCCTTTACGCGGGAATTCAAACATCACCACTTCGCGGAAGGCCTGCGATTGCGTGGTCATGACAGTTTCAAAAACCTGTTTTACCGCTGAGTAGATCGAACGGATAATCGGCATCCGGTGCACAATATATTCAGACATATCGATAAACAGACGACCCAGAAAATTCTTGGCAAACCAGCCCATCAGGATAAAAAACAACAGGGCTACGACAATCCCGACCCCGGGCAAGGCCAGGTCGGAATATTGTTCATAGTAGCGCGCTGGCAAAATAGAACGCACACGCGTATCGATAAAGCTCAGGAACGACCAAGTCAGATAAAGCGTAATTCCTATCGGAGCCGTCACCAGCACCCCGGCTAGAAAATAAGCGCGTATATGGCTGAAGAAACCGCTCTTTCCATGTTCAAACTGCTCGTCCAGAACCGTTCTATGGGGCTTTTTTATGTCGGGCGAATCCGGCTTTGTCATTTAACCCTCAGGATACAATCATTAACAATCAGGCCGCCGCCTTGGCGGGTTTGTCCGCATGGGCGGCACCATTCAACCGCACCAGCAAAGCCTGCTTCCACCCCCTGGCCTTTTTGATGTTGCCTTCCTTGACCGGGCCGTAGCCGCGGATCATGTCGGGCAGATTCAGCAACTCCAGGCAAATATCGCGGTTGCCGCTCTCAAATCTGGAAAGAACCAGTTCGACCGTTTCCTCATAATCCTTGATGAGGGCGCGCTCTTCCTTGCGGTCACGATGATAACCGAAAATATCCAGCGGCGTGCCGCGCAAGAATTTGAGTTTCGCCAGAATCCGGAACCCTGTCATCATCCACGGGCCGAATTCTCTCTTCTTCGGACGCCCCGTAGCCGGATCAGTCACTTCCATGATCGGCGGCGCGAGATTGAATTTCAGCTTGTAATCGCCTTCGAACTGCGCCTTCAACTGCCGGATAAAATCGCCATTGGTATAAAGGCGCGCGACCTCGTATTCATCTTTATAGGCCAGCAGCTTGTGGTAATTTTTCGCCACCGCTTCAGCCATTTCCATATCCACCGAGCGGAATTTATCCACCGTCAGGCGATAGCGGTCGGCATACGCGGCATCCTGATAGTCGGTCAGGTATTTGATGCGCCGGGCAACGACTTCATCAAGATTGCGCGCTGCGGGCTCTTCCAGAACGCCACCCGCAACTTCCTTAACCAGGGAACACAGTTTCTCAGGATCATGAGCAGCCAGACGCCCATAATTGAAGGCCTTTACATTTTCCTCTATGGACACGCCGTTCAGTTCGATGGCCTTCATCAAAGCGCTCTCTGACAAAGGTACGAGGCCACGCTGCCATGCATAGCCCATCATAAAGACGTTGGTGCCCATTTCATCGCCCAGCAGGGTTCCGGTCACCGTGGTGGCGTCAACATAAAAGAAATCTTTAACCGCCCGTTCCAGTTCCTTGCGGATATCCGCATCGTGGAAGTCCATTTTATTATCGAGAACAAAAGCCGAGACAGGCGTATTTTCCGCATTGACGATGGCATGAGTGCGCTCGGGGTTCAGCGTCTCATAAGCCGCCTTCCCCACACCGGAAACGATATCGCAAGCCAATAGCAAATCAGTGCCGCCGGTAATGATATGGCCGGTACGCAATTCATCTTGTGTCGGAGCCAATCGCACATGAGATAGAACTTCCCCGCCCTTCTGCGCCAATCCTGTTGAATCGAGAATCGCGCAACGTTTGCCCTCCAGGTGCGCGGCCATGCCCATCAGCGCCCCCACGGTCAAAACACCCGTGCCACCGATACCCGTCACCATGACATTCCATGCGGCGTTCAGCGCCGGCACTGACGGCGACGGGATCGTCGCAAATACAGCGGCGGCATCACTGCCCCTGGTCTTTTTCAGGGATCCGCCCTCAATCGTCACGAATGACGGGCAAAATCCTTTCAGGCAGGAAAAATCCTTGTTGCAAGCCGACTGGTTAATCTGGCGCTTGCGGCCATATTCCGTTTCCAAGGGCTGGACAGAGACACAGTTCGATTGCACCGAGCAATCACCGCACCCTTCGCACACGGCAGAATTGATCATTACGCGCCGGGCCGGATCGGGATATTGCCCGCGCTTGCGGCGGCGGCGTTTTTCAGCGGCGCATGTCTGGTCATAAATAATAACCGTTGTGCCCGGTGTGTCGCGCGCCTCCAATTGAATCTTGTCCATCCAGCGGCGATGCAGCACGGGCACTTCCGCCGGGATACCCTTGCGGTCAGCGTAATTCTCAGGATTTTCAGTGACGATCCAGCATTTCGCAATACCTTCGGCCATCACCTGCTGCGCCACACGGTAAACCGGCATGTCGCCATCGACATGCTGACCGCCGGTCATGGCGACCGCATCGTTATAGAGGATTTTGTAGGTAATATTGACCCTGGCGGCCACCGCCGCGCGAATGGCGAGCGTGCCGGAATGGAAATAGGTGCCATCACCAAGGTTTGCAAAGATATGTTTAGTGCCGGTGAACGGCGCAGCCCCGATCCACGGCACGCCTTCCCCGCCCATTTGCGTGCATAGCGATGAATTACGATCCATCCACTGCACCATGTAATGACAACCGATCCCTACCATCGCGAAACTGCCTTCCGGCACTTTGGTGGATGTGTTATGCGGGCAACCCGAGCAATACCACGGGCGGCGAAGAGACACGGGGACATACCCCTCCATCTTTTTTTCGTACTCGGCATAGAACGTCAGCGCCCGGTCGACTTGCGGGCTTTTATAGAAGCGGCTGATACGCTGTGCGATGATCCGGGCCACCAATCCCACCGACTGGTCGTTATGCAGGGGCAAAAGGCGGTTGCGGTTTTCGTCGTATTTACCCACCACCACCGGACGGCGCTTTTCATCCCAGTTGAATATCTGCTGCTTGAGCTGATATTCGATAAATTCACGTTTCTCCTCGACGATCAGGATTTCTTCCAGTCCTTCAACGAAGGCCTGCACGCCTTTGGGCTCAAGCGGCCATGTCATGCCGACTTTATAAAGGCGCAGGCCGATATCCCTGGCTACCTGCTCGGTGATACCGAGTTCGATCAAGGCCTGACGCACATCGCCGTATGATTTACCGGAGGTGATAATGCCAAAACGCGGCTTGGGAGAATCCCATACCACGCGGTCAATATTATTCTTTCGTGCAAACGCATGGCAGGCGAACAGTTTAAAATTCTGCAGACGGTAGTCAATTTCGCGCGGCGTATCGTTCATGCGAACATGCAATCCGCCGGGCGGCATGGTGAATTCATCGTCACCAGGCAGAACAATCGAGCGGTTTTCGCGCGACAAATCGACCGTGCCAGACGTCTCCACCGTTTCCGACGTGACCTTCAACGCGCTCCAACAGCCGGAATAACGGGACATGGCGATACCAAGCAGCCCGTACTCGACAAACTCCTGAATGCTGGCCGGATAAAGCTGCGGCACCTGCATCGCGTATAACGCATGATCGCTCTGGCAGGGGAGAGTCGACGATTTGCAGGCGTGGTCGTCTCCGAAAATCGCCAGCACGCCGCCCAAAGGCGCTGTGCCGTTGGCGTTCGCGTGGCGGATCACGTCGCCGGAACGGTCAACACCAGGCGCCTTGCCATACCAGATGCCGAAAACGCCATCAACGTTATGATTTTGATAAAAGCCGACTTGCTGCGTACCCCAGACGGCTGTCGCCGCCAGATCCTCATTCACGCCAGGAATGAATTTGATGTTCAACTGGTCAAGGTATTTCCTGGCGCGCTCCAGCGCCAGATCATACCCGCCGAGCGGCGATCCGCGATAACCTGAAATAAACCCGGCTGTGTTGAGGCCTGCGGCGATATCGCGCCGACGTTGCACGATCGGCAAGCGCGTTAAAGCCTGCAAACCTGACATGTAGGCAATCCCGTCATCCAGTTCAAATTTATCTTTGAGCGAAACATGACGCAGCGCAGCTGATGACGACATTCTGTCTATTCCTGTATCCCGAATCCCTGTTGAAAGAATGTTACCAACCTAATGGATTCTAAAGGGTTTTTCCAGACAGGGACTGCAGAATTGGTGCAGTGCCAAACCCTGCCATTCCAGCGCTAAGTCCTTAAAATTTTAGGCAATTTCGACCGACCGTTAAAAGGGCATTAACGGCTCTGCGGCATAATCAGGGAAGATAAAAGGAGATACCATATGGGTGGTTTGTTCAAATTGCTGGCCAAGGAACTGTTTTCCCTGGGAACCTTGTTCTTCATCATCGTTCCGTTCATGCTGAGCATGACCGATGACTACGCCGCCCGGAACAGCGAATTCGGCAAAATCAAAAACACAACCGAGAACCTGATTTACGGCTCGCTTGACGGCGGCCCCCATTTTGATATTTCCAGCGGTTTAGGCGGCGGCAACGGCGGTGGATCATACGTCAGCGGCCGCCCCATCCGCATCCCGCAGCAATAAAATCACAATTCACAATTGACGCCCGATGCCAGATTATGCAACCAATCTGGTTAATATCGATAATCATGCGATCTTACAGGGAGATCACGAATGGACGGGACGCCATCCCCCTTCCGCCGCCGCGCTTATGCCAATTTGTGCCGCGATTTCATCGACTCGGCAGCTCCTCTGGTTTCGGATGTGCTGACTCGGGAATACGGAGCCACCAGCTGGAAAGCGGAAAAGGACAACATGCTCTTTGCGGCGAAGGCATCGGCCTTCTTTAGCGAAGACACCCTGCTGGCCCTGCTGATGCTGCTGGTGCCCTTTTCATTCCCGAAAGCCCTTATCGCCGCGCGGCAAGACCGGATCGCGATAAAATTCGCCGACAACATTGCACAGCGTTTGCTGATATCAGACGGCTACAGCACTGACCATGTGCGCCGCAAGCTACCCCATGACATGGTATGCCCGGCCGCCCTGCGCTACGCGGAACAGAAGAAACTGAACGGACTCGGGCGATTGATCGAGCGATCGTTGATCTGACTATTTCGTCTCCTCAAACAACTCCCGACTTATCAGCATGCGGCGGATTTGAAAAATCGCAGATACGTCTAAGGGACGCGGTTCAGGCGCTGTTTTAGAGTCTTGGGGGATATCTCAACAATGCGCCCGTTATGAGCACGGACGACCATAGGGGTTTCAAATCGCAAGGCCTTCTGCACTGCAATCATGACAGCACCGGCCATGTGTTTTGATTTTTTGGGCTTTGCCCGTTTGATTCGAAAATTTCTCATTTTCCAGCCTTGCCAATCATCTCATCCCACACTGTTTCATCATAAACCAGATAGACCGTCGGCGTCACGGAACTTTTAGATGCGACAGGAATCATAAGACCTTCTGTATTATTATATATATCAACATCATGAGACAATCCTTCATAAAGATTGAAGAAATTTTTCAAACCCCTCTCATAGCGTCTTGTCACGTCTTTTTTCGGGACATCATGCCCTCCTTGCCTGACGCGCATTTCGATCCGTCGCAAATTGATGGCTATATCGGACGTATATATGAAATGAACTTTAATTCTGTATTTTTTATTCCTGGCTTTTTTTATGATTGAAGCAAGAGAATTCCCGGACAGCGTGCTTTCAATCGCAAAACTTTCATTTTTGGAAAGCAACTCTGAAACGCGCTGCAAAACAAGCTTCCCCGCTTTGACGCGCTGGCCGGTCGGGTTAAAAGGGATAACCCGCGTGCAATTTCATCCGCGTTGACAAACTCTTTTATTTTACTCTTTGGCAAAACATATTCAGCGAGAGTCGTTTTTCCGGATCCGCTTGCACCCGCAATAATCAGTAACGTTTTTTTTACCCTGCGGCATGTACTTACTTCGTCTCCTCAAACAACTCCCGACCAATCAGCATGCGGCGGATTTCGCTTGTCCCCGCGCCGATTTCATAGAGTTTCGCATCGCGCAGGAGTCGCCCGGTCGGGAATTCGTTGATATATCCATTCCCGCCCAGACATTGAATGGCTTGCAGCGCCATCTGCGTTGCGGCTTCCGCGCTCATGAGAATACATCCGGCGGCATCTTTGCGTGTCGTTTCGCCGCGGTCGCAGGCCTGTGCCACCGCGTAAACATAAGCGCGCTGGCTGGAGAGCGTCGTATACATGTCGGCGACCTTGCCCTGCATCAACTGGAACATGCCAATCGGTTGATCAAACTGCCTGCGGTCATGGATATAAGGGATAACCACATCAAGGCAGGCCTGCATGATGCCGAGCGGCCCGCCCGAAAGCACCACGCGCTCATAATCAAGACCGCTCATCAGCACTTTTACGCCTTTGCCGACTTCACCAAGAATATTTTCCTCCGGCACTTCACAATCCTGAAACACCAGTTCGCAGGTGTTGGAGCCGCGCATGCCGAGCTTGTCGAGCTTCTGTGCCGTTGAGAACCCTTTCATGCCCTTTTCAACGATAAAAGCCGTAATGCCCTTTGACCCGACCGCCGTATCGGTCTTGGCGTAAACCACCAGCGTATCGGCGTTGGGGCCGTTGGTGATCCACATTTTATTGCCGTTCAGGATATAACAGTCACCTTTTTTATCAGCGCGCAGTTTCATCGAAACGACATCGCTACCCGCTCCCGGCTCCGACATGGCAAGCGCACCGACATGATCCCCGGAAATCAGCTTGGGTAAATATTTCTTTTTCTGCTCTGCATTACCGTTACGGTTGATCTGGTTCACGCACAGGTTCGAGTGCGCGCCGTAAGACAGCGCCACCGAGGCCGATGCACGGGATATTTCTTCCATCGCCACAACGTGCGCGAGGTAACCCATGTTCACTCCGCCAAATTCCTCCGGCACGGTCATGCCCAGCAAACCCATATCGCCGAATTTTTTCCACATATCGGCAGGAAATTCATTCTCCTCGTCAATCTGCGCGGCGCGCGGCGCCAGTTCGACAGCGCAAAACTTCCGCACTTCCTCGCGCAGCATCTCGATCTCTTCCGGATGCGCGAATTTCAATGTGGGATAAGACATGGCTTGTACTCCTTGTGATGAGCGTTCAGCACGCGCGGCAGATGATTTCATGATGCTCTCCCTTCATGGCGTTTGCCACTTTTGATATTGGTTTTCTGTTCAGATGTCCGGATATGAACCATGCCGCATCGATCACGCAGGCAATATCAACCCCTGTGCGAATACCCAGCCCCTCCAGCATGTACAAAACATCTTCCGTGGCGACGTTCCCCGACGCCCCTTCAGCATACGGGCATCCACCCAAGCCCGCCACTGAGGAATCGATCACGGCAATTCCAGCAAGCAACCCCGCGTAGATATTCACCAATGCCTGTCCGTATGTATCATGGCAGTGTAACGCCAATTGCTCCGCCGGAACCAGTTTCAAGACATCATTCAGCATATCGAGAATTTTGTTCGGCGTGCCAACCCCGGTTGTATCCCCTAATGAAATCTCGTAACAACCCATATCGGCAAGCGTTGCCGCCACATCGGCCACGCGGCCGGGTGCGATCACGCCTTCGTATGGGCACCCCACCACGCAAGACACATAGCCACGCACCTTGATACGATTTTTCTGCGCTACGGCGATCACAGGCTTAAACCGTTCAAGGCTTTCAGCGATCGAACAATTGATATTCTTCTGGCTGAAGCTCTCGGAAGCCGCCGCGAACACGGCAATTTCCGTGACCCCCGCAGCCAACGCCCCTTCCATACCCTTCTCATTCGGCACCAGTGCGGGATAACTGACCCCCGGAGCCCGGGCAATGCCGGCCATCACAACGGCGGCATCACCCATCTGCGGTACCCATTTTGGGGAAACGAAAGACGTTGCTTCTATGTGCGTCAACCCGGTTTCCGAAAGCCGGTTAATAAAATCAATCTTCACCTCAGCCGGCAGAACGATTTTTTCATTCTGCAAACCATCGCGGGGGCCAACCTCATAGATTCTCACTGTTCTGGGAAGGATCATTATGCCGCTTCCTTCTGCGCGATGGCGACCAGCAGCGCGCCATCGACCACCTGCTGTCCGGCGCTGACGGGCAATTCATCCACGATACCGGCACAACCGGCGCGAATGGTCATTTCCATTTTCATCGCTTCCATGATCAAAAGCGGCTGGTTTTTATCGACGCTCCAGCCCTTTTGCACCAGAACGCTGACGATCTTGCCCGGCATCGGCGCGGTAATGCGGCCTTCGCCACCGGACTCCTCGCCTGCTGCGCCCGGTTTATAAAGATGCAGGCGCACGACACGGCCATCGCGGAAAATAGTGATATCGCGCTCGTCTGCGACCAGGTTGATCCGGTCGGTAGCGGCACGGTTGATAACCGTTTTCTCGGCGCCGTAAGAGACTTCAAATTCATCGCCCCGACACGTAACCGCCACCTTGATCAATTCACCGCGCGATACGAAATCAATCGTCCGGGTCAACGCTCCGTTCAAACGCCAGTTATCCGTGATGCTCCACGGATCGGCGTTATGATCGCCGCTCAGGCACAAGGCTGCCGCGATGGCCAGATCCTGAATATCAGGGCGGCCATAACTATCGGGCAGCAGCTCTTTTTCATGACGAGAAATGAATCCGGTATCGACATCGCCGTTCACAAAATCTTCGGAGAGAAAAATATTATAGAGGAACTCCTGATTGGTGATCAATCCTGAAAGGACAGTCTCTTCAAGGGCGGATTGCATTTCAGCGATCGCATCTTCCCTCGTCTCACCGCGCACGATCAGCTTGGCAATCATCGGGTCATAATGAATTGTCACCGGATCGTCTTCTTCGACGGCGGTGTCCACCCGCACATCTTCCGGCACGCGGAACCCCGTCACCGTCCCGATCTGCGGCAGAAAATTATTCGCCGGGTCTTCGGCATAAAGGCGCACTTCAAACGCATGCCCGTCGATTTCCAGTTCATCCTGCTCCAGCGGCAATTCTTCGCCCGCAGCCACCAGCAACTGCCAATAAACCAGATCCTGCCCCGTGATCATTTCCGTGACCGGATGCTCGACCTGCAGGCGCGTATTCATTTCCATGAAATAGAATTCATGGGTAACGGCATCCATGATGAATTCAATCGTGCCGGCGTTGGTGTATTTCAGCGCCTTGACCGCCTTGACCGCTGCCTCGCCCAGCGACTTCCGCACCTTGCTCGGCAAGCCGGGCGCGGGGGCCTCCTCAACCACTTTCTGGTGGCGGCGTTGCAGGCTGCAGTCGCGTTCGAACAGATAAACCGCGTTGCCGTGGGTATCGCCAAACACCTGCACTTCAACATGGCGCGGCTTGTTGACGTATTTTTCAATCAATACACGATCGTTGCTGAAAGAGGCCAGCGCCTCGCGCTTGCAAGACGCCAGCGCTTCGATGAAATCCTTGCCGTCATCGACGCGGCGCATGCCCTTGCCACCGCCACCCGCCACCGCCTTGATCAAGACGGGATAACCGATCTTGTCGGCCTCTTTCTTGAGGAAATCGGTTTCCTGATTATCCCCCATATAGCCGGGCACAATCGGCACCCCGGCCTTTTTCATGATCTCCTTCGCCTTGTCTTTCAGGCCCATGGCATTGATCGCCGCGGGCGACGGGCCGATGAAGACAATCCCGGCACTCTCGCAGGCCGCTGCAAAATCCTCATTCTCCGACAAGAAACCGTAACCGGGATGAATGGCCTGCGCGCCTGTTTTCTTCGCAGCCTCAATGATCACATCGCCGCGCAGATAGGAATCACGCGAGGCAGCCGGCCCGATCCTCACCGCTTCATCGGCCATGCGCACATGACGCGCGCCTTTATCGGCATCGGAATACACAGCCACGGTCTTGATCCCCATGGCACGGGCCGTCAACATCACGCGGCAGGCGATCTCGCCACGGTTGGCTATCAGAATTTTTGTGAACATAGGAAACCCCGTTAAACAGGGCCAGAGTCTAGCAAAATCCCCCCGGTTACAAAAGCCCGGAAACCCGGTATGCCGCAGTGCAAGAAAACGGCAATTCACCGCTTCCCGGCCTTGTTTCCCACCTCCGTTTGTGCGCTTAATAACGTTATGAGCCAACCCCGCGAGAAAATCGCTACCGAAAGCTATAACAGCCACTATCAAGGCGTCGACGAATGGCCGTTGCGCCAGATGATTGACGCGCTGCTGGACGATCAGACCCGCAGCCTGCAAGCCGTACGGGCAGCCGTGCCGATGCTGGCCGCTGCTGCTGAAGCAGCCGCCCGCCGTCTTGAAGCCAGCGAGAAAGGCCGGATCATCTATGCCGGGGCGGGAACCTCGATCCGCATCGGCGTACAAGATGGCACCGAACTTACGCCGACTTTCGGCTGGCCCGCCAGCCGCGTGGAGCACATGATCGCCGGAGGCGCTATTGCCCTCAGTCAAGCAATAGAAAATGCTGAAGACAGCGCCGAAGATGCCATAAGGCGCGTAACCGAACTCGGGGTCGACCTGCACGATGTATGCATCGCCGTCGCCGCCAGCGGAGTGACGCCTTATACGGTCGCCGCTTGCCGCTCCGCCCGCAATGCAGGAGCGCTTACCATCGGGATCGCCAGCAATCCGCACTCCCCCTTGTTACAGACTGCCGAATTTCCCGTATTTGTGAATAGTGGCGCAGAACCCGTTTCAGGCTCCACGCGCATGAATGCCGGCACCGCGCAAAAGGCTGCCATCAATATGCTCTCGACAGCCATCATGACACGGCTGGGGCGGGTGCATGACGGTTTGATGGTCAACCTGATCCCTACCAATGAGAAACTGCGCCACCGCGCCGTTTCCATCGTCGCCACGATTGCCGCCTGCCCGGAGCCGACCGCAAGACAAGCCTTGGAAAGCGCACATGAAGCCTATGGCGGAGTGACGGAAAACAACATCAAACTGGCGATCCTGCTGGCCAAGGGGTTACCCCTGGAACAGGCCAGATCCCTGCTGACCCGGCACCACAGCCATTTGCGGCCAATTTTAGCCGCCCTCACCAGCAATTTTTGACACAATATGTAAACTTGATATATGCTGGCTCTGTTCGCTAGACGGAGAGAGCGCCCATGAACGGTCAATGGATTAACGGCACGGTTTCAGCACTGGCCCTCGCCTTCCTGGCGACGGCTTGCAGCCCGCAGGAAAAACCTTCCGACAACCCGGGAATTCCAGCCAGAATCGGCGTCCGTGACTGCATAAGACTTGCAAACGAACAATCGGAAACAGCCATCAATGCCCGCTATGAAGCGCAATTTGCCACACGCGACGACATCAGCAGAATGTCACCTGACGAGCGTGAACATTCGTTCATCCGCGAACTGACCCTGCGTGACCAGATGCAGGAAGAAATTTTCAGCGCCCACGTGGAAAACGCACGTACCTGCAAATCGGGCGATCATCCCGTCCTGACCATTACGCGCGCGCCGTAAAAAAATCCCGCTTACCTGCCCCGCCTTCCGCGTATAAAATGGCAAAGATGATTCCCTTATGGTTTTTCCTGGCCCTTGGCTCTTCTGCCTGTTCTGCCCTTGGCGTCTATATGCATCAGCGCCTGGGCGGCACCAACGCAGCCACAGCCGTATGGCTCAAAATTCTTGCCGTCGCGCTGGCTGCCCCTGTCCTGTGGCAAACGGGTTTACCCACGCATCCCCTCTTTTACCTGTTCACAGCGGGCGCGGCCCTTATCTGGTGCTATAACGACTTGGTCTATTTCGAAGCCGTAAAGAACCACGGCGGCGCTTTGGTGGCGCGACTTTCGCCGCTCGGCCTTATCCTCGGCTTTATCGCGTGGTTTGCCATCAAGCCGGAGTTGCTGGGACGGTATCTTGAAGACACGCCCCGATTTCTGGGCATATGCGCAACCTTGCTTCTGACCGTCGGCTGCACAATTTTCCTGAAACGCTGCGCGGTATCATGGATGGCGCTCAAAGCCATCTGGCCAATTATCATCGCGGCCGCCATCGGCATCATCTGTCTGAAATCGGCGGTCGATTACGCCCCTGAGGATCAGGGCGTTTTCGGCTATATCGGGTTTGAAGCCAGCCTGATGCTGGCTTTTTACGGCCTTTACTTCACTCTCAGGCGGCATAGCGGCTGGAAGGATGTATTCAGCCGGGCCGGATGGCGCAGCGGCAGCGTTGCCGGGGGATTATTGTTGCTGGGGGTGGTCTTGCGCACTTACGCCTTTCAATCCGTCGACCACCCCGCTTTCGTTACGATGATCGCCATGCTGGATGTCGTCTGGCTGATGATTCTCTCACGCCTCTCCGGCTGGAAAGATGGCAGTAACAAAATCGCAACTCTTGGCATTGTGCTGGCGGCACTAGCGCTGGCCTTCCTGAAAATCCGCTGAAATTCCGCAACCACGAGGTTAACTTTTATTATTTTATTACAAAAATAAGGAAAACGGGAAAATTAGTGTGCTTAACGCACCTGTATGGTGTTACAAAAAAACAACGTTTGGCTTCGGTAAGAATGATAAAAATCACAAGGGTGTATCATGCCGAATTCACTAACACAGCTTTGGCCAGACCGCGACGAGAGCAAGAAGCATTGCTCCCTCGGGAGAGTTTACAGCCATTACTTCCAAACCGTTGTGGCCGACACACCGGATTTGCAAGATGCCGCCCATCGTCTGCGTTACCGCATTTACTGCCTTGAGAACCCAGGGTATGAAAACCCCGATCACCATCACGATGGCCGCGAGCGTGATGACTATGACAACCGTTCAATCCATACGCTGATCCGCCACAAGAACAGCGGGGAATATATCGGGGTTATCCGCGTCGTACTGCCAGACAAGGCGGATGCGCGCGCGCAATTCCCCTTCCAACGCGCCGTCGATACGCCGCGTGTGCGTGTGCTGGCGTCTCAACATGAGTTTTGTGAAATCAGCCGCTTGGGCCTGATCAAGGATTTTCGTACCCAAAGCGGGGACTCATATAAAAACCACATCGACGGCATGCCCGTATCAACCTTTGTCATCCTGGGATTGGTTCAGGGCGCATTAAAGACATCGCTCGAAAATAAAACCGGCAATGCCTTTTTTATCGTGGAACCCAAACTGTTGCGCGCACTATCCATGATGGGGCTTTCCGAACATGAAGCCCTTGGCGAGCCTGTCGATTATCACGGCATGCGTCAGGCTTTTTCGTTCAATTACCTGCGAAATTTCGAACGCCTTAAGGAACGAAACGCGGATCTTTGGTCATTCATGACAGGCAATGGCCATTTGCACAGGATAGCCATCGACCTTGAGCGTCCGCAGGAAAAGAAACCCCTGTACTATCGACCGCTGATTGCCTAGGAACATTATCCAAGGCTTGCCACATCAAACCCAGGTGGCTTTTCTCTTCTCAAGGAAGGCGCTTAAACCTTCTTTTGCTTCCGCTCCGGCGCGCGTATGGGCAATGCGAGAGGCCGTATCTTCCATCAGCGATGGCGTCAAGGGCTTCCCGGCCAAGTCAAGACATAGCTTCTTGGCTGCCTTCATGGCTTCGGGCCCGTTGACCAGAATACCCTTGATAAAAGATTCCAGCTTGTCCGCCATGTCCTCAGGGCCGCCAGCGATCTCATGGGCAAGGCCGATCTCGCAAGCCTGTGCGGCATTGATTCTCTCCCCGCTCTGGAAATAACGCCGCGCCTGCCGCTCTCCGATGGCCCGCAGGACATAAGGGGCAATCGTCGCTGGAATCAGGCCCAGCTTGACTTCCGATAAGGCGAATAAAGCGTTTTCATCCGCAATTACAAAATCACAGCAGGACACCAACCCCATGCCGCCGCCCATTGCCGCGCCCTGCACGCAAGCAATCGTCACCACCGGCAAGGTATATAGTTTGTGCAGCATTTCAGCCAACGCCAGAGCATCCGCCTTATTTTGTTCTTCTGAAAAATTCGCCGCCCGCTTCATCCAGTTCAAGTCGGCTCCGGCCGAAAAAGACTTTCCGTTCCCGCTCAAGATTACGGCACGAACATCCTTTTCCACATGCAAGGCGTCAAGTTTACCGCTCAACGCAGCAATCATATGCTCGTCGAACGCATTGTGCGTATCAGGGCGATTAAGCGTAATCGTTGCCACGCCATCCAAGACATTCATCAAGACGATATCGTTTTTCATTTTTGCACCCTACATCCGGAATACGCCATAACGGGTTTCCTCCACCGGCGCATTCAGAGATGCGGAAATCGCCAGTCCCAAAACACGCCGTGTATCGGCAGGGTCGATCACTCCGTCATCCCACAGGCGGGCCGAAGCATAGTACGGATGCCCCTCGGTTTCATATTGTTCAAGAATCGGCTGTTTGAACTCTTCCTCTTCATGCGGGCTCCATGCCTTGCCTTCACGCTCAAGCCCGGCGCGCTTCACCGTTGCCAGAACGTTGGCCGCCTGCAAGCCGCCCATGACCGATATGCGCGCATTCGGCCACATCCACAAGAAACGCGGATTGAAAGCGCGACCGCACATGCCGTAGTTGCCCGCCCCGAACGACCCGCCAATGATCACGGTGAATTTCGGGACGCGGGCGCAGGATACGGCAGTGACCATCTTGGCCCCGTCGCGTGCAATCCCTCCGTTTTCGTATTTTTGCCCGACCATAAACCCGGTAATGTTCTGCAAGAACACAAGCGGTATGCCGCGCTGGCTGCAGAGCTCAATGAAGTGCGTCCCTTTCAACGCGCTTTCCGAAAACAAAACGCCATTATTCGCCACAATCCCGACCGGCATGCCGTATATATGAGCGAAACCGCACACCAGCGTTGTGCCATAGCGCTTTTTAAACTCATCAAACTCGCTGCCGTCGACAAGGCGAGCAATAATCTCACGGACGTCGACGGGCGTTTTCAAGTCAACCGGGACAACACCATGTAGCTCGGCGGGGTCGTAAGCCGGCTCCCGCGAATCGATACAGGCCAGAGAATGCCTCTTCGTCCGGTTCAGGTTGGCGATCGCCCGTCGCGCCAACTCCAACGCATGCTGGTCATTTTCCGCCAGATGATCGGCCACGCCCGAGATACGGGTATGGACATCGCCGCCGCCCAGATTCTCGGCACTGACCTCCTCCCCCGTCGCCGCTTTCACTAAAGGCGGCCCGGCAAGGAAAATCGTGCCTTGTTCTTTGACGATGATACTCTCATCGCTCATAGCCGGAATGTAAGCACCGCCTGCCGTACAAGACCCCATCACGACAGCGATCTGCGCAATCCCCCGGGATGACATGTTCGCCTGATTGTAGAAGATGCGCCCAAAATGGTCGCGATCCGGAAAAACCTCATCCTGATTGGGCAGGTTAGCGCCGCCGCTATCAACCAGATAGATGCAAGGAAGGTTGTTCTGCTCAGCGATTTCCTGCGCACGCAGGTGCTTCTTGACAGTCAGCGGGTAGTAGGTTCCGCCTTTAACCGTAGCATCATTGCAGACAATCACGCACTCCTGCCCGGAAACGCGCCCTATCCCGGTAATAATGCCCGCCGCGGGCACGTCATCCGTATAAACGCCGTGCGCCGCCAATTGCGAGAATTCAAGAAACGCCGTACCTGTATCCAGCAAATGATTGATGCGATCACGGGGCAGCAGCTTACCGCGCGCCGTATGGCGTTCACGCGCTTTCTCCCCGCCGCCCAATTCTATTTTTCCAACCTTCTCCTGAAGGTCGGTCACCAAAGCCTTCATCCGTGCTCGATTGGCATCAAATTCAGGGCTGGCGGTATCGATCGCGCTGCTTAGACGGGTCATGGGCAATCCCCTAAAAAATCAATCAAGCCAGCAGTTTAGATGAAAAAAAAGCGCCCGACAATCCGTCGGGCGTCTATTTTTAGACAGGTTTTGCCAGCCCCTAGAGGGGATGATCCAGATTAGGGTGGATTTGCTGCCTTTGAGGCACGGCCACACTTTGAACCCTCTGCGCCGCAATTACTCTTTGCAGTTCGGCATCGCGCTGCTCACGCATTCTTTTAAGCCTCTCCATATCCTTATAGACCATCAGGCATTCTATATCTTCCTTCTCCAAGGTCTCGTATGTGAGGGCAGCATCAACCAAAAGGTCGAACTCAACCTTATGGTCAGTGATTATCTTACGAGCCGCCTCATCCGCCTCACTAAGAACTTTGCCGATTTCATCATCGACGCGGCGCGCCATTTCTTCGGACATCGTGGGGCTAAGCCCATAACCGGTCTGCTGAGGAACATAGTTTCTCGGCGGCAAAGAATCGGACATGCCGTAACGGGTCACCATGTCGCGCGCGCGCTGCGTGGCCATTTCAATATCCTGAGAACCTCCCGTCGTCATCTGGCCGCGACATATGATCTCGGCCGCACGTCCGCCCAAGGCGAATGCCAGCATACCCTTCATCTGCTCACGGTTATAGGACAGCATGTCCTTTTCGTTGACAATATGCACTAAACCCAGCGATTTCGATCGCGGCATTACCGTCATCTTGTTCACTTTCAAGCCCAGAAGGTTTTTCAGGAAGTAAGCGCAAACAGCATGCCCCGCTTCATGTTCGGCCGTTTCGCGACGCTCTTGCGCCGTCATGACAAGGTTTTTTCGCTCGTCTCCAAACATGATCTTGTCCATGGCTTTGTTCATATCGTCCATCTGGATCATGCGCGCCCGTCGGCGCGTAGCAAAAAGCGCAGACTCATTCATCAGGTTCGCGAGATCCGCCCCCGAGAAATGAGGGGTTGCCTTGGCTACGTGCAACAAGTCTATTTTCGCGTCCAACGGCTTGTTGCGGGCATGAACCTGCAGGATTCTATAGCGCCCCATCAGATCTGGCAGCGGCACGTGAACATGACGGTCAAAACGCCCTGGCCGCAAGATCGCGGGATCCAGAATATCGGGGCGGTTAGTTGCCGCCATTAAAATAATTCCCGGATTATCCTCAAACCCGTCCATTGCCGTCAGCATCTGAATCAGGGTGTTTTCCTGTTCGCTGTTGGAATTGAAATTTCCACGGGCACGCCCCATGGCGTCGATCTCATCAATAAATATGATACAGGGCGAATTCCTGCGGGCCTCTTCAAACATCGCCCTGACACGCGCAGGGCCAACACCAACGAACATCTCGGTGAAATCCGACCCGGTAATCCAAAAAAACGGCACGCCCGCTTCTCCGGCAATCGCCTTAGCCAAAAGCGTTTTACCGCCACCCGGCGGGCCCGATAGCAACATGCCATGAGGGATGCGGGCTCCCATGGCTGAATACTTGACAGGGTTTTTCAAGAAATCGACGACCTCTTTCACTTCGTCCAAGGCCTGATCGACCCCGGCCACATCCTTGAATTTTGTCTTGTTGTCTTCCGGCTTCACGAGCTTTGCTTTGGAGGCATTGTGCTTGGCGGCCCGGTCGGCCGAACTGCCCGTCATGCTGGCCAGCATGGCCTCCTGCTTTTCTTCAACGCGGCGCTGCATATAGATCATGGCGCCTATCAGCAGTAGGACTGGCAGGAACATCATAGCATACCCAGCCCACTGGCTGGGCGGCTGGATGCGCTCCGCACGCGCATTCCCCCCTGCAGATTCTATCGCGGCCGCCAATTCCTTGTTCTTCACGTCATGCGTAATAACCTTTAATCTGCTGGTATCGCTTTGACCTATATAACTGACCTGACCCGTCGCAGGATCCGTCACTTCTTTAAATGACGTGATCGCCTTGCTTTGAATCATGTTCTTGAACTGGGTATAGGTCACTTCTGCAGGCGGCGCAGGCTCGTTCCGCGATGCCCAGTAGAACGCCCCCGCCAGTCCGACAGCCGCCAGAGCGCCTCCGATGACCCATTTTTTGCCCTTTGACATGCCCGGTTTTTGCGCAAGTGCGGAGGCTGCCGGTTGTGGTGATTTATCAGACATAGTGGCCCTCCCTGCGGGCTTGCTTATTTTTTATTAAAGGGTACTCTACACATTGATTTTTCATTACGTCAAATCAAATATACAATCACCCTGCAACCCGCATTTACACGCACCGCTTCGGCATTTGAAGAAAAATATGATGAAAATCAAATTATTAGCCATGAAACCCCGGCGTCTTATCCCCTTCGCGCTGGCAACCGCCGCCACCCTTTGGCTGATAGCCGGGGCTTTGATGCCTCCCGCCTCCAGTCTGCCACCAAGACCAGAAACCGCGCCCGTCCTGACCGCGCAGGGACGACAGCACCTGCTCTACGGCGATGAACGTGGCGGGGGGCACCTCCACGGTGCCGGTCGCCCCTGTAAATCCGAATTTCCAGCCTCATGGGACGCCGCCGCCGTCATCGACCGTGTGCAAAACATCGCCGCAAACGATAACATCAACTGGCGGCAACAGGATAACGGTTATCACGTTGCCGAGCAGACGATCGATGATATCCGCGTGCGCGTAATCCTTAACCAGGATCAAAGCCGGATCATCACCGCCTATCCCACCAATGTGCCGCGCAACCCGTGCCCCGCAAAACCAGCGAACGATCCCTAAGCCTCCAGCGCGGTTTTCATGTCCTCAAGTTCAAGCCAGCGTGTTTCTGATTCCTCCAGTTCACGCCGCGCCAGTCCGAGGCGGCGCGAGGCATTCTGGAAGGCCGCAGGATTGCGGCTATATAAATCGGAATCGCTTAACTGATTTTCCAGCGTATTGATTTCCGATTCCAGATCAGCCATTTTCTGCGGCAGGCGATCAAGTTCGTATTGCAGCTTATAGGATAGTTTTTTCGCGGGTGTTCTTACAATAACCGCTTCCTCTGCAATAGGCTTCTCCGCCTTTCTAGCCGCAGGCTGTATACCGGGCCGCGGTTTGCGCGCCACCAGATAATCGGAATACCCTCCAATATACCCCTCGACAACGCCATTCCCCTCGAAGGCAAGGATTTTTGTCACCGTTTGATCGAGGAAGTCCCGGTCGTGACTGACGACAATCAGCGTACCTTCATAATCGGCCAGCATTTCTTCCAGCATATCGAGGGTTTCCATGTCGAGATCGTTCGTAGGCTCGTCGAGAATCAGGAAATTCTTCGGACTGGCCAGAATTTTCGCCAGCATCAGGCGATTTTTCTGCCCGCCGGATAATGTTTTCACCGGCTGATGCGCCATATCGGCCTCGAACATGAAATCTTTCAGATAGCCGATCACATGCCTCGATTTGCCCCGCACATCGATATGGTCACCGTTCGGGCACAACGTGCGCCACAATGAAAACTCAGGGTTCAGATCCTGACGCTTCTGATCGAAATAGGAAAACTCCACAGCAGGCGATAGCTTGACCTTGCCCGCATCCGGCTCAAGCTCGCCCACGAGCAGACGCAAGAATGTGGTTTTTCCCGAACCGTTCAGGCCCAGAACGCCGATACGGTCGCCACGCACGATCCGCAGACTCAGCTTGTCCAGAATAACTTTCTCCTGCGCCCCGTCCTGAAAGTTTTTGCTGACCTTGAAAAATTCAGCTACGGTTTTAGACGACAACTCTTCATATTCAGCCGGCGCCATCTCGATCTTGGCCATCATGCAATTAAACGCGTAACGGTCGCGTTTGAGTTTTTCGCGCTCCGCTTCCATCCTGTCGAGGCGGCTGACATTTCTTTTCAATCGCGCCTTGACCCCACGGCTGGCCCAGGCGATTTCCTGTTCCAGCTTCTTCTCTCGCGCCTGCAATTCTTTCTCTTCCAGATCGAGAAGCTGCATAGACCACTCATCGAAATAGGCAAATCCCTTCGGACAGACGCGCAAGCGCCCGCGATCCAGCCAGAAAACCCGATCCGAAACGTTAGCCAAGAACCTTTTATCATGACTGATCACGATCAAAGTGCCGCGCCACGATTTCAAGTACCCCTCCAGCCATTCAATCACATCCAAATCCAGATGGTTGGTGGGCTCATCCATTAAAAGAATATCGGGGTCTTCAACAAGCGCGCGCGCAATCGCCGCACGCCTCATCTGTCCTCCGGAAAGTTTTTCCATACGGTCGTGGATGTCCAGTCCCAGCGGCTGCACAACCATATCGACCTTATAGGATTGCGCCTCGCGCTCCTCGCCGCTCAGTTGCGCGAAAACAAAATCGAATACGGTCTGACCGGGAATGATGTCTATTTCCTGCTGCAGATAGCCGATAGTAGTTCCTTCAAGTTGCCATCTCTCGCCATGATCCAGTTCACGCGCGCCCGTAATGATATTCATCAACGTGGTCTTGCCGGAGCCGTTCTTCCCCACCAGGCATATCTTCTCACCCTCGGCAAGATTGAAGGATAGCCCTTCAAACAAGGGTTTATCGCCAAACGAAATGTGAGCGTCACGAACACTGAGGAGAAGCCTGCCGGGCATGAGGCATGCCTTTTACTTAGTTCCGTATATTCTGTCGCCTGCATCGCCGATGCCGGGCAGTATATATCCATGGTCATCCAGTTGACGATCTATGGACGCGGTGTAAACAGGTACGTCGGGGTGCGCATCCTGGAACACGCGCAACCCCTCGGGCGAGGCCACAATGCACAGAAATTTGACATCGGTGACATCCATATCCCGCACCCGGTCGATAGCCGCCACCGCAGAGTGTCCCGTGGCCAGCATCGGATCGACAACAATGACGCTGCGGCTGGCCACATCTTCAGGGAATTTCAGGTAATATTCGACCGGGATCAGGGTATCAGGATCGCGGTACAAACCGATATGGCCCACAGAAGCCGTCGGCACCAGTTGCAACAAACCATCAAGCAAACCGTTGCCTGCCCGCAGAATCGAAACGATACACAGCCCCTGCCCCGCCAGAACATCGGAACGCATTATCTCCATCGGCGTTTCAATCTCGACTTGCTCTGTCGGGAGGTTACGCATCACCTCATATCCCATCAGCATCGACATCTCCCGCATGATATCGCGAAATTCCTTGGTCGAGGTGCGCTTGTCGCGCAGGAACGTGAGTTTATGACGGATCAGCGGATGATCGAGTATATGTACGTTTTTCATGGTAAATCTTTCTTATTCGTCGAGATCGCGGCCTTTGACGGTTTCCAATCCTTTTTCATCCAGAACCTGCTCCGGATCGGGGACATAATAGCCAGCCGCTTTCTTGGCTTCCATTTCGACCGAAGCATCGTCTGGAATCAACTCCGGCGGGATCGGCACACGCTCAATCACCTTGATGCCGTGCTTGGCCAGAGCATCATGCTTCATATTGCTCATGGAAGCAAAACGATCGATTTTGGTGATGCCCAGCCAGTGGAAAATATCCGGCATCAGTTCCTGAAAGCGCATATCCTGCACCCCGGCCACGCATTCCGTGCGCTCAAAATACTTGGCAGCGCTATCGCCGCCTTCCTGACGCTTGCGGGCGTTATAGACCAAAAATTTCGTAACCTCACCCAGCGCACGACCCTCCTTGCGATTATAGACGATCAAGCCATTACCGCCCTTCTGCGCCATGTCGATGCAAAGCTCGATCCCATGGCAAAGATACGGGCGGCAGGTACAGATATCCGAACCGAAAACATCGGAGCCGTTGCATTCATCATGCAGGCGGCACGCAAGCGGCACGTTCGGATCGTGAATGGTTTCAACATCGCCCATGAAATAGAGCGTATGCCCGCCGATAGGCGGCATGAATACTTTTAAGTCAGGGCGCGTCACCAGTTCCGGGAACATGCCTCCTGAATGCTCAAACAGCGAACGGCGCAAATCCCGTTCATCGATATTCATGCGTTTGGCTATGCCAGGCAGATACCACACCGGGTCGATCGCGGCCTTGGTTACGCGCACATCGCCATTCTCCTTCAGAATTTTTCCGTCTGGTTTTAGTCGTCCGGCGCGCATGGCATCGTGGATTTCAGGAACATTGATATGGGCCTTGGTCACGGCGATCGTCGGACGTACATCCAAACCCTGATCACGGTACTTACCGAAAACTTCGCCTGCCATATGCCCCCACGGGTCAAGGCTGACGATTTTATCGGGATCAGCCCATTGCGGATGCGGGCCGATACGCTCCGCCGGGGCAGTATTGCGCAAGTCAGGAACATGCAGCGGATCCAAAACACCAATCGCCACAGCCATCGCGCGGTAAACCGAGTAAGCCCCGGCATAAGCGCCAATCACGTTTGACGATTCATGGTCGGCCATGCTCGCGATCAACGGGCCGCGTTCCTCAGCCGTCGCCGCCCCCCAGTTGACCTTGGGAACCTTGCTGTCCTTTTGCGGGTGAGAAGTCAGAACGATGTGGGAATGTCCACCGGGGCGATTTTTTTTCATGACGACCAAGTACGGGATGTGAAAAGCAGGCTTGCGCCTGCCTCTGCGTTGTTAAAGACATAATATAAGATGAAACGGGAGGCGTCTCAAGGGGAAGCGTCATAATGCTGCGATGCGGAATTAAATCAGTTCATACCCGGCGGCATCAGGCTGGGGCCGGATAGGCCCATACTCATTTTCTTCATCGGGGAATTGGGGGCCATCCCCTCACCCATGCCAAACTCCGCTTCAGGAGCACCCGGCGTGAAGTTCGCCGTCAGGCCCGGGCCTTTCAACTGAATATCCTTGTCGGTGCCGGGGCCCAGCATATCGAAAGCGCCGCGCGCCATAGCCAGCAAGCCACCACCGTTATTGCTGGCAACCATCATAGGGTCGTTCATGGAGTTGACCGCGCCCGACATCATGCCGCCTACATTTTGCAGTACCTCCTTGCCAAACCCCAACCCTAAGCCAAAAGTGGCCAGCCCTAGCGGCAAGGATAGAATACGCATATTCAACGCATCTTCCTGCGGACGCTTCTCAGCCGCCAGCTTCTCTTCTGCGTCTTTCTTTTCCTGAAACTTTTCATCCGCAAGCTTTTGCTCCATGCGGCGCTGCTCGTCGAGTCGCGCCTGCTCCTGACGCTGCTGCTCCAGAACGCGCTCGTTCGTTTCACGCAATTCATCCAGATGATCCTGATTAGAATCCTGCGTAGCTTCATCTTTCAAAAGGGATGTCCCTTTCAAACCCAGATTACGGATCGCCTCAGGGTCTGGATCTTGATACATCCGACGCATGACTTCACCCACGTCTCCGGGGGTCATGCCCATCTGGTTCAGCGCCGTCCATGAAAGCTGACTCCCATCTGGAAAGCGCCACGCCTCGTTCTTGTCCATTTTGCTGTTATTCATGACTCACACCCCGGCTTAATGCTTGTTTCTAACGGTCATCGGCACCAGGCCCATATCCCGTATTTCGTTATTGCGTATACAGATGGTACAAACTTCATGCGCCTTGGCGACGTGCCTGTTCATCGGCGCGAAAATCGTCAAACCCAGCCCCTGAATTTTTCCCCCGGCCGTGACGAACGTCATCTCACCGCTCTCGGCATCAAATTCAATCCATTCAAGATAGGAGGGAAACGGCTGGTCGTGCAAAACCAGAACCTGACCATGGGGGCTGACCGCGACATCGACTTTCATCCGCGCCGAAACCGAACCCGGCCATACTGGGATATCCACCGTTTCCGTGGTTGCAGACGATAAATCCTCAGAAAACGGATTCAACATTTTCCTTTTTCCTGCCCGGATATGTCCGTTGGCAGCCCCTCTTTTACGAATACAAAGATACAGGAAAGTGGTTAAATATTTTTTAAGGAAATGCTAAAACCATAGCATGGCTCATTTTTCAAAGGACAGATTTATGCCCGCGCCCCGACAGATTTCACATTACATCAATGGCAGGACGGAAACCCTCCCGGGGGGGCGTTACGGCGATGTCTACAACCCAGCGACCGGCGAAATTAGCGGCAAGGTTATCCTTGCCGGGGTTACGGAGGTTCAAGACGCAATTGCCGCTGCTCAAGCCGCCTATCCGTCATGGGCGGCCACACCCCCTTTGAAGCGGGCGCGCATCTTGTTCAACTTCAAGCATTTGCTGGATCAACACGCCGATCAGTTGGCGGAAATCATCACCGCCGAACACGGTAAGGTGCTTTCAGATGCCAAGGGAGAAGTGACGCGAGGGATCGAAGTCGTCGAATTTGCCTGCGGCGCGCCGCATCTGTTGAAGGGCGAGTATTCCGAAAACGTCGGCGGCGGCATTGACACCTACTCGATCCGTCAGTCGCTGGGCGTTTGCGCAGGGATCACACCGTTCAACTTTCCGATGATGGTCGGCATGTGGATGTTCCCGATGGCGGTTGCCTGCGGCAATACATTTGTCTGGAAACCTTCGGAACGCGACCCGTCAGCATCGTTGCTGATTGCCGACCTGTTCAAGAAAGCGGGACTGCCTGACGGTGTGCTTAACGTGGTGCACGGCGACAAGGAGGCTGTCGATGTCCTGCTGACAGACCCGCGTGTGCAAGCCGTCAGCTTCGTCGGATCGACGCCGATTGCCCATTACATCTATTCAACAGCGGCTGCGCATGGCAAGCGTGTGCAGGCGCTGGCCGGCGCCAAAAACCATATGGTGGTCATGCCCGATGCCGACCTGGATCAGGCGGTCGATGCCCTGATGGGCGCGGCCTACGGTTCGGCGGGAGAGCGCTGCATGGCGATTTCTGTGGCCGTCGCCGTAGGCGATGTCGGCGATCGCCTGATGAAGAAACTGAAGCCGCGGGTCGAAACACTGAAAATCGGCCCGGGCACCGACCCACAATCGGAAATGGGCCCTCTGATTACGCGCGAGCATCTGCAGAAGGTTCTGTCCTATGTCGATCTCGGCGTGAAGGAAGGCGCGCAGTTGCTTGTCGATGGGCGCGGGTATAAATCGAAACATCAGGGTTATGAGAGCGGCTTTTATATGGGCGGCTGCCTGTTCGACCACGTCAAGCCGGATATGCGCATCTATAAGGAAGAGATCTTTGGCCCTGTTCTCTGTGTCGTTCGTACGGAAACGTTCGATCAGGCCGCCCGACTGATCAACGACCATGAATTCGGCAACGGCACAGCGATCTTCACCCGCGACGGCGATGCCGCGCGCACCTTCGTCAACCAGATCAGGGTCGGCATGGTCGGCGTGAACGTACCCATTCCGGTGCCGATCGCTTACCATACTTTCGGCGGCTGGAAAAATTCGGCCTTCGGCGCCCATGGCGTCCATGGGCCGGAAGGCGTGAATTTTTATACCCGCCTGAAAACCGTCACTTCGCGCTGGCCCACAGGAATCCGCGAAGGCGCTGAATTCGTCATGCCGACAATGAAGTGATCTTCCAGTCAACTCACGTTAATGACATAATAATACTTTGTTAGTACCATGTTTTAGCACAATGGTGAGATAACATGGCAAAGAACTGGAAGGCATGGCTTGCAGCGGGATCAGCTTCATTAGGCGTCCTATTTGCGAGTGTACAATTACTGGGTGCGGACGATGAAAACAAACCCAACCGGACAGACAACACCCCCACCCTGCATGGCGGCATCATATCGAACCCGTTTAAAACAAGCTCTCTTCCTCATAGTGAGAACAAGGATGAAATGCATCCACCCGCTCAAACCGTTCCACAGAATTCTGCAGCAGAACCCGCCCTCGACAAAAACGCCGCAACAATGCAAAGAGAAGCACGTTTCTTTTTAGATAAATATGCAACGGCAACAACAGCCCTCGGAAAATTTGATGGTATCGGGTTTGTCCTTGATAGTCTAAAGGGCGATATCAAGAATGCATACCTGATTGGTATGCAGCCGGCACAACTGGCTCGCCTTATCAGAGATACCGCATATCAGGCACTGCCCGAGATTCAGGCCCAGACTCCGGCAACAGACTTCGACAAACTTATGAAAGTCAATCTTATTCGGATAGCCATTCAGAACATATCCCTAATGGATGATGGTACATATAACGCCACATATGGCGCACAAATGTCAGGCATTGATACAGAAAGAAACAATAATGAGAAAATTGGCCTGGCTTTCTCCGCAGGCCAAGAGGCTGTTGCCGCCCTGCAGACAGCGCCAGATCCAAGCAGCATGTCTTATGATCAACTCACCCGTTACCAGAACATGGTCAATGTTATCAAGTACGTTGAATTCAGTGATGAGTTGCGTCAGCACGACCGTGATAATAGCAATCGACTAGAAAGAATCGGGATTAACTATGATAAGCTCGCAGAACTGAAAGAAAAAATATTCGACCCGCTGAACAATGAAGTAAACAGGCGCATTGACGAGTTTGCACAGCATCCACAAAGCCGTAGCCAACAACATCCCATGCTGCCTCGCATCACATATTTGTGATTTTTTTAATCCGCGCTTTGAGTAATATCCACCTTATGAGCGAATCCTTCTTCACAAAACATCTGCACGATGCCAATGAAAGCTATATCGAGCACCTGGTCTTTACTATCAAAGCCGGCAGCACCCTGATCGCCGCCGGGGTCATTGTCATGATCCACGGTCTCTTCCCTTTCGTCTTCACCCACACAGGCAGCAACATGATTTGCCGTTTGACGGATGAGATGAAGACCCGCAAACAGGCCTGTCAGCAACGCTGCACCGCAAAAAATCCCCCTTCCGAATAATCTGTTTGACCTCATCCCCTGTCTCTTTATTATCAACCGATAAAATAAGAACAACGAGTAACAGGGATATGAAAAATAAGAAGAGGCTTTTTATTGCCTCTGCCCTCTCTCTTGCCTTTGCCGCAGCCGTACATCTCGAATGGACAGGCTACAGCCTCTTTGACCGTAAGGAAGGCAATAACTGGCTCTGCACCACCGACCCCGGCTGCCGTCAGTTGACCAAGGGCGAAATCGCCCTCGCCCGGCAATATTTCGGTTGGACCATCGACTATAACAAGATCAAGGTCTTCAACAGGCCTTTTATGGGTTTTCTGGGGCAAACTTATGCCGCCATCGCACCGAACGGTAATATTTACATGGTGGCTGAAAGCCGCCGCCTGCGCGATTACGCGCAGGAAGGGCCGGAAACCCAAAAACTGCTGATCCACGAACTGACCCACGTAGCGCAGTGGCAGGGTGGATATAACGTGCAAAAAATGGCGCTCAGCGAGTTGGTCAAACACCGCTTCAACTATGCCGCCGCCTACGAATACTCCATTCACGCTCCGCTGGCCTTTGATGAGTACAATCTCGAGCAACAAGCGAAAATGATGGAAGACTACTTCTCCAAACGGCAGGAATTCATAGACATGACCACCTACAAGCCGGAGAACGGCCAGGCGTTGTACCGCGTCTATACGATGGGTGACAAGTGGATCAAGGAGCAATGCAAGGAACTCGCCGACTATGAGAAAAAGCTCGGCGTCTATTTTCCTATCCTGCCCGAAGAATTATGCCGCCCGGATTCAAAAAAATCCGGAATCAATTCCTCTGCGCAACCGCCTCAGGGATTCCATCTGGAGAGTCGCCAGTTGTGGCCGGGATCTTTCGAACAACTCTCGCAACCCTTTACCCTTCCATCGTTCCCATGAACAAGAAGACCGCACACCGTCTAGCGCGTATTTTCGCCTGGTCGGTCGCCGGAGCGATGATGGTTGATCACGTCGCCGATACAGGGCCCCTGATCTGCACAGTCGACCCGACCTGTCGCAAGATGACGGTTGATGAAGTTGCTATGGCTCGGCCCATTTTCGGCGACAGCCTCTCGTACGACAAGGTTCTCGTCTTTCAGCGCCTGCCGATTAATAGGATATTCAACAGCAGCGCTATAGCACTGACCCACGGCAACAATATCTACCTTGGCCCCAACATGGCTCCTCACCGTGACGATTACGGCTATGCCCGCCATCCCTCATGGATAGAAACCTTGCCCCGCTACAAAGACCACGCAGGTGTTTTTGTTCACGAGCTCACTCACGTCTGGCAATATCAGCGTTTTGGCCGCCCTAACATCAAAAGTGATCTGGAGTATGATTTTACACTCAATCCAGACACCCCCTTTCCTTCCTACAACATCGAGCAGCAGGCCGAAATCGTGCATCATTACTTTGAGAAAAGACGCGATATACAAGACCTGCAAAGTTTCATTGCCGCCCGCCCGCCGGAAATCATGCAACAGATTCATCTGCGCCAAACCCTGATGAGCGATTGCAAGGAGGCCCGGCAATATGAAAGCCTGCTGAAACAGGTTCTCCCCATTCAGCCGCTGATAGTCTGCGCAGCGCCTGTGGCATCGCCCCTGCCGTAATATGAAAAAACTCGCTTTTTGAGCCTTTTCAGAGTATAAAACCGCGCGAAAAGGAACCTTTGAGATGAGCGCATCGAACATCAACGCCAAAAAAACCCTCAAAACCCCTAAAGTGGGCATGGTTAGCCTCGGCTGCCCCAAGGCGCTGGTCGATTCTGAACGCATCCTTTCCCAGCTCCGCTCCGAAGGTTATGAGATTTCAGGTAGTTACGACGGTGCTGACGTTGTGATCGTCAATACCTGCGGCTTCCTCGATTCTGCCAAGGCCGAGTCCCTTGAGGCGATTGGCGAAGCTATCGAATCCAATGGCAAGGTGATCGTCACCGGCTGCATGGGGGCAGAACCCGAACAAATTACATCCGTGCACTCCAAAGTGCTGGCCGTCACCGGCCCGCAGCAATACGAACAGGTGGTCAACGCTGTGCATGACGTCGTGCCGCCCGTGCATGACCCGTATGTCGATCTGGTGCCGCCCGAGGGCCTGCGCCTGACCCCGCGCCATTACGCTTATTTGAAAATTTCGGAGGGTTGCAACAACCGCTGCACGTTTTGCATCATCCCCTCCCTGCGTGGCGACCTGGTTAGCCGCCCGGCCAACCACATCATGTATGAGGCTGAAAATCTGGTAAAGGCGGGCGTGAAGGAAATCCTCGTCATCTCGCAGGATACATCCGCTTACGGCGTTGACATCAAATACGCCGAAAGCAAATGGAAAGATAAAGTCATCAAGGCGAAGTTCTATGATCTCGCCGAAGCACTGGGCTCACTCGGCGTATGGGTGCGCATGCACTACGTTTACCCCTACCCGCATGTGGATGACGTGATCCCGCTGATGGCCGAAGGCAAAATTCTGCCCTATCTTGATATTCCGTTCCAGCACGCCAGTCCGAAAGTACTGAAGGCTATGAAGCGCCCGGGTAATGTTGAAAAGGTCACAGAGCGCATTAAAAAATGGCGCGAAATCTGCCCTGACCTCACCATCCGCTCGACCTTCATCGTCGGCTTCCCCGGAGAAACCGAGGAAGATTTCCAGATATTGCTCGACTGGATCAAGGACGCGCAGATCGATCGCGCCGGTTGCTTCAAATACGAAGCCGTCGCAGGTGCCGTCGCTAATGAACTCGAAGGCGCTGTACCCGAAGAAATCAAGGAAGAACGCTATCAGCGTTTCATGGAAGCCCAGCAAGAAATCAGCCTCGCCCGCCAGCAACGCAAGGTCGGGCGCACCATTCCTGTGATCATCGATGTGGCCGACGGCGAAGGCGGCGCCGATGGACGATCACAAGGCGACGCCCCCGAGATCGACGGAAAAGTCTATCTACGCGATGTTCCCGCAAGCGTCAAACAAGGCGATATCGTCAACGTGTTAGTTGAAGACGCGGATGAATATGATTTGTTTGGGGTTGTGGTTTGAATACGGGCGGAAAAAGAACACTTAATTATAAAATAATCACTTATGGATTGGCGGCCAGCTTTGCTCTTGCAGCAGGCGGATGGACAATCCACGCTATTAACAACCCAGATACAGTTGAAGATATGCCCGAAATAGATCGAGTGAAATATGCTCAGGCAGCACCACGCTTTAATCCCGCTTTGTGGAATGATTTGCATACGGACAAAAAAAATATACGAAAATCCATTCAGATCCATTCAAACTGCTATGCCTACGTTGTTAATAATCGAATATCGGAAGACAAGTACTCATTCCCAGTACCCGGCATAAATGGAAAGATATCCGAAGGAGAACAGCTTCGACATAAGCTTTTTCCTATTTTATTTACATCACGCGGCTCCATAAGAGCGGGAGCGGTTCAGGACGGATTAATTCCCATTGATAAGAATGAAAAAGTGCCGGAAGGGTATTATCTAGCAGCGCTTTTTGTAAGGCCGGGGGTGTTTTTTATGGGTGGGTTTCATTGGTATCGGCTGGATGCAGACGATCAAGGTAATCTGTTTTGGACTCACAAACCAGGGAATACGAAAGCGCGGGATACAGATGAGTCTGGACAGAAAATTGTTGATCTTAGAAAGGCCGAGCGCGGCTATGCATTACCACAATTCGGAGGGTATTTTTTGATTCCCCAAAATGGCATGAGATTTGATCCACCCGTGCCAAGGTTGTAGAGACTTTACATCCTCTATGACCCTACGATTTAAATAGACTGGATACCGGCCTGTGCCGGGATAAGATCAAGTTCCAGAGCTAATCTTCTTTTTCTGCTGATAGAACAGTTCCGGTCGTCGCATCAACGAACACGACATACTCAGTAAACCCTTCCTTAACATCAATCTCGTAGGCGGTTTTCCCATCCGATAAAGTATATTTGACTTCCTTAATGGCCGGACGCGCGCCATTTCCTTTCATTTCGACAATCTTTTTCTTCGCCGCATCTTCAGCCTGCGCCTGAGAAACGAGCGCGTCAGGCAACTTGGCGTCGGGGCCCAGCCTATCGATTTTGCGTTCAATGATAGCGCCGCTACCGCCGTCGACTTCAATTTCCATCACCGTGCCGTCATCCTTGCGGATTTCAAATTCATAGACCGTGCCTGAGGAAAAGGATTTTTTGTCGACTTCAATCACCTCACCTGGTTCTTGAGAAAGAGCAATGGCCCGTGCCTGTTCAAGAGTTACAGCCGGAACCGCCAGAGCCATAGTCGGAAGCAAAAAAACAGAAGAAAATATAAAACTAAAGAATTTCATACTGCATCCTCCAATTAATAGATATATCCATAGACTTTAACATATAGCGAGATTGCTTAACAGCCCACTCACAAAAGGCTATGAGGAATGATCCAGCGTGACTGACACCTCCTTCCTGATCAAAACTGCACCACTGGCTGATGCTGACCTGCGCCGAGATGACAAAACTTTGTGTTTCTTCGTGTTCTTTATGTCTTCGTGGTAAAAAATTACCGCGCCGCCAGCTCGTCTTCAGATAAATCACCAGCAGCCAGCGCCGTACGCTTGTTGCCGTCAATAAAAGGATGATAAGCTCGTCTCTTAATTTACAGAGTCTGATTTGCCTTGACTTTATCCACAGCTCTGTGGTTAATAGCGCCAGCATAATGGTTTTAGGGCCGCGCATTACCTCGCTTTTATTGGTAATCCAGACGTGCCGCCCGCGATCTCGGCAACTTTCCTTTAAAGTCAAAGGGTTAAATGGTTTCCGGCATCAACCGCCTGCGAAACCCTGAAAGCGCACTGGACAAGTCAGTGCGTGGGTAACCCTTTGTTTTGAAAGTAGACCTTCTATGAACATGTCTTCCCCTCCCGCCGCGGCACCCCTGCCTGTGGACAATTCTGTTGATAACCTGCCAGAATCTGCCAAGGCCGTGGGTATCAGTTTTGCCGATTTCAGCCTGCCTGCGGCCATCCATACCGCGCTTGTTAAAATGAAGTACGAAACACCCACTAAAATTCAGGCAATGGCCATTCCCGTCGCCCTTCAGGGCCGCGACATTCTGGGTTCGGCCCAGACCGGCACAGGCAAGACCGCCGCCTTTTCGATCCCGATGATCGCGCACCTGATGAACAATTCGCAAGCGATGGCGCTGGTGCTCGCCCCCACGCGCGAGCTTGCCGCTCAAACGCTCGATGTCGTGCGCAAACTCACCCATGGCCAGCGCGACCTGAAGGCCGCCCTGCTGATCGGGGGGGAAAGCATGGGTAAGCAATTTGATCAGTTGCGCCAGAATCCGCGCATTATCATCGGCACACCGGGCCGCATCAACGACCATTTGCGCCGCAATGGCAAATTGCTGGCGAAGGCTAACTTTATCGCTATCGATGAGGCGGATCGCATGCTCGACATGGGTTTTGCCCCACAAATCGATGAAATTCTGAAAAATCTGCCGAAGCAACGCCAGACCTTGCTGTTCTCAGCCACGTTCCCTGAAGGCATCATCCGTCTTTCCCGCAGTTATCTCAGCAACCCGGAGCGCGTGGCCGTGAGCACCGAGACAGTCAACGCACCCAAGATCAAGCATGAAATGATCCGTATTTCCGACGGGGAAAAATACAGCGGCCTGATCGACCAACTGGAACTTCGTCAGGGCTCGGTGCTGGTTTTCGTCAAAACCCAGCACGGCACCGAACGTCTGGCCAAACGCCTGCATAACGACAACCTGCCCAGCATCGTCATCCATGGCGGATTGCGTCAGGCGCAGCGTGACCGCGCCGTGCGCGAGTTCCGTCAGCAGAAATCCCGCATCCTGATCGCCACAGACGTGGCGGCGCGCGGCCTCGACATTCCACACATAGAACACGTCATCAACTATGACCTGCCGCAAGTGGCTGAGGATTACATCCACCGTATCGGCCGCACCGCGAGAAACGGCGCTGAAGGAAACGCGATGTGCTTCGTCATCCCTTCGGAGCTGGGCAAGTGGAACGCCATCAACCGCATCCTGAACCCGGGCGCGGCGCCCGAGCGTAAAGAACGTTCAGAAGGCAGGCAAAAAAATCGCGGGCAACGCCCCAAACGCGGCGGCGAGCGCGACTACAGAAATGCTTCCGGATTCAACAATCGCAAGGCCAAGCCGCACAGTTTCGATGAAGGAGGCTACGAAAGCCGCGGCGCCGGACGCTCCGAGAAGCAAAAGTTCCGCAACGGCGACTTCCGCGATTCACCGAACAAGGAAACTAAACGCGCTCCGACCGACCGCCACTGGAACAATAAGGAGGGCCGCAAGGAATATCGCAGCGAATTCCGCAACGACCTGCATGAACGCCCTGCCCCGCGCCGCCATGAAAAACGCGGCCATGACCGTAGCGAACAGCGCGCGCCACACAACGATAACGCCGGGAACGAAGGCCGTAACTATTACCAAGGGCGCGGCGACGGCTACGAAGGCAACAACCGCAGCAGCTTCGGCGTAAAACCGCGCAGCGGGGCGCCGGCGGGAAAAACCAAGAAGGCAGCGACAGGCAAGAAACCATTCGTCTTTAAAGGGCACAGCCGCAAGGGCAGCGCTCAAAGATCGGCTTCCTCAAGGTAAGCCGGGACGCTGACGTTCCAGCCAAACGCCTCTTCTATGTGGCCCTTCATCGCTTCCGCCGCGTTTTTTTCACCATGAGTGACGAAAACGCGGCGCGGCGCATCATGGACATGCCCCAGCCATGATAACAGTTCACTATAATCGGCATGCGCCGACATGCTGTCCAGCATCGCCACTTCGGCCTTGACCGGCCACATCGCGCCGTGAATCTTGATTTCGGTCTCACCCCGCGCCAAACGGTCGCCACGCGTTCCCGCCGCCTGATAGCCGGACAGCAAGATCGTATTGCGCGGATCGCCCAGATAATGCTTCAGATGATGCAGGATACGCCCGCCTGTCGCCATGCCGCTTGCGGAGATAATGATTTTCGGCACACCGTTATGGCGGTTCTGATTGATCGCTTTCGATTCCTCGGACGTGCGCGCATATTGCGCAATACTGCACACCGCATCGCATTCTTCCTGCGAGAGTCGATGATCGTTCATGTGCTCAAGAAGGAGATCGGTGGCGCGAATAGCCATCGGGCTGTCGAGGTAGATCGGTATGTCGGGGATACGACGTTCGCTTTTAAGCACATAAAGATGGTAGAGCAAGGCCTGCGCCCGACCGACAGCAAACGCCGGGATAATCAGATTCCCGCCTCGGGCAATAGTGCGATGAATGATTTTATATAAATCCTCGGTCGGGTCGTCGGTGTTATGGAGGCGGTCGCCGTATGTGGATTCAACGACGATATAATCGGCATCCTGTATCGTGGCTGGCGGCTTCATCACCGGGTTATGCAGACGGCCTATATCGCCCGAGAACAAGATTGAGGATGTCTCCCCCGCCACGCGAATAAAAGAGGCACCCAGAATATGCCCGGCGCGATGCAGGGTGAAACGAAGACCCTCATCTATATGAACCGGCTGACCGAACGGCACGGGCCTGAAATACTCAAGACAAGCCTCAGCTTCAGCCTCGGTGTAAAGCGGCATCGCCGGACGGTGAGCAGTCCAGCCATGGCTATTGGCGGCAGCGGCGTCCTCTTCCTGCAAAAAACCAGAATCCGGCAGCAAAATGCGGCACAGATCGAACGTCGCCTTGGAACAGTAAACCGGGCCGGAAAAACCAGATTTCACCAGCCTGGGGATATAACCGCTATGATCTATATGAGCATGGGTCAGCAATATGGCGTCAATGCCGGATGGATTGAAAGGCAATTCCGCCCAGTTCAGCAGTCGTAGTTCCTTCTGCCCTTGAAACAATCCACAATCGATCAGAACGCGCGCCCCCTCTTCTTCGAGGAGATATTTGGATCCCGTGACTGTTCCGGCGGCCCCAAGAAAGGTAAGTTTCATAAACAAACCCCATCCGGCGTTAAAGCTGAGAAATCAGCAAGCCGATGCTGATGCAGATCACCGCCTGCAATACGCCGACAGCTATATTTTTGTCCTGAATGACCTCGTGGTTCAAATCCATCCCCGGCAAGATAATTCTTTGCGCTACCAGACACAGGGCCTCCCAAACCGCCACGACGATGGCCGATGCGACCATCCACGCCAGCAGAATCGGCAGAACGCTGTACTCTTCATAAACCACGATATGCGCGGCGGTGCTCATCGCCAGCGCCGTACCGATCTTCTGTCCGGCGAAACGCAACCCAATCGCGATATTGCCCTGTTTCAATTGCGTTTGCAGGCAATCGCCTTGCCGCACTTTAGCGAACACCTTGATCCGCGCCACGGTCAAGGCCGTCAGGAAGATCTGCGAAATGGCATAACCACCGAGCAAAGCGAGCATGGACTCGATGGAATAGCCGGGCACCCATATCATGACAACATAAACAATGATCGCCGCCGCAATCACGTTGCCGGCATCAGCAATCGCCACCGCCTTGTTACCGGCAAGAATCTCCGCGCGCAGCGATATAGCCGGCAACGTCACCTTGGTGAAAATCAACCGCGTGATCGTCATCAGCAAAATTCCCAGCAACCCCAGCCCGGCAACAGCCATCAAAGAGTGCATCAGATTATTCTCCGGACTGCCGTAAATCGCCCCGCCCAGCATAATGGCAATCGCCAGCGTCGCACCGGCCAGAGAAATACCGAAAGCCGGGTTATCCCTGACGGACAACTCTCTGGTCGGATTGACGTGGATGATCGCCGCCGAAAAAAATTTGAGCGACACCAGAACCCCAACAACAATAGCCAGGTTCAAAAGCAGAACGCCGTTATAATAATGATCCCAATATATCAAATTCATGGATGTTTCCTGTTGACTTGCGAAGGTGGAAACACGGGTTCCCGCCGTTTCTTTGTAGGTTATAGAAGAGTGCGCCGGATGGGTATTGAGAAAAATCAAACCATCCCCGCGTTCATATCCTCATGGCTTGACCGGCGCGGAACTTGGTTCCTTCAATTCTGCCCCCGTTTGTTTGTTAACCGCCGACACAACCTTGCCGTCTTCCGGCGCCACTTTCACATCGTAGGTCGTTTTCCCCACGCTTACCTTGAAGTAGTAAACAGGCTTATCCGCATGAAGCGTAAGTTTTGCCCCCAGCGCAACCGGACGATCAGGCATGCCGCTCAATCTTGCCACATGGCTTTTGGCAATCTCACGCGCCTGCGTCAATTTTATAGACCCTTCAGGCAACGGTGTATCAGCCTTGATATAATCGAGTTGCGATTTCAGCACTTTGGCCGCCTGCCTCCCGACTTCTACCTTCATGACCTTCCCGTCTTCTTTTTCGATATAGAAAACAAGTATCTCATCATCATCCGCCTTGTATTTTTCAACATCAACGACCTTGCCTTCCTCTTTTTCAAGAGCGGCCGCGCGCGCTTCAGCCATTGAGAGTTTTGCCGTATCCGCATTCGCCGGAACAACCGCCATCAGTCCTAAAACAGCAAGCCCGGCCAATAGCAACCATCCGCGATAACCTTTCATCAACATCATCAAAACTCCTGTATTCGCTCGTCTGTTCTTATCTTTCATATTTATAATCTGATTCTACGGGCTTGCCACCATACGACGGCTATCCGCCCCTAAAGACATACCCCGCGGCTCTTCAGAGGGAAGCTTTCTCACCAGAGACGATAGAGGGTAAGGCCTCGCCATGAAAAGACCCCCGATAGGATGTCGGCGCCTTGCCCGATAGCGCCGATTAGAACCGTAAAACCCGCGCTCTGTAATTCAAGGGACTGATATTCCAATACATTTAACCGCACAGGCCTTAATTCATTGCCCTTGTTAGTGTTTTATGTTAAATATATGCGCATAATCAAAAACTGGCTCAAGAAACTATGCTCCGCCGAAATCCTGCCGTTTACCCTGGACGATGCGGCGCAAAACGGCGCTGAGATTATCTCCTGCACCAGCCAGCCCATGAACCTGCGCCCTGCCGTAGCCGCCATCGTGGAGCGCATTGAGAAAGTCAGCGCTTCGCTGAACGAACGACCGCTGGTGGTATTGGTCGGCGAGAATCATGAATTACCCTCGCACAAAATCCTTCAAACCCTCTTGCTACAGAAACTGAACACCCGAAGACCCCGGGGGTTGGCCTACGGCATGGAGATTGCCGGAACCACGCCAGCCCGCGTGATTGAAACCATCGAAACCGGCGCACGACTGACGCCTGAGGAAAAATACCGCCTGAATACAGATGACCCTTCAGGGCAAACGGCACTGATAACCTATCTGGCTTACATCAATCCGGCCTCGGCTCCTGTCGCGCGACATACACAACTGGATTTCTGCCGTCGCGCCGAGATTCCAACCCGTTTTACTGACGCCGCCGAAACCGCCAGCGAGGATCTTGATGCCAAGGATCCCATCACAGGCCAGATTATGAAAGACAACCCGCCAGGCTGGCGGGACAGCACTCAAGGACAGGAAGGAACCAGCGCATATGACTTTAAAATCCGCAATCTTGTCATGACGCACGAAGCGCAAAAGCACCTGCAGCAAACGGGCGCGCAATTATACATACAACAAGCCGGTGTCGCCCATATCCTCGGCAGCAAGCCTCACAAATCAGGGTGCCAGGATAGCCTGCATGCGCGCTTTAAAGACGCCGGATTTGATACCTTGTCCGTTATCATGACAAGCAAGCCTTTCGACCTTGGCGACCTTCCCGCAGAAGCGCGCCGCCATATGTCCGAGTGCGTGGTGGTCACAGGACTCGACGAAAAAACCGTGAAAGGCTATGACGGCGACGAAGCCGAATACATAAAAGCACTCTCAGGCAGATCGCAGGCCCATTTGGATATATTCGACTACAAGGCTGACCCGGGCCGCCGTGAGGCATTGCAAGAGCAGATAGACAGGCACGCCCGGCAATGGGTCAAGTCCTTACGCACACCATAGTCATTAAAAGCCTCCTCGCCCTGACGACGCATTGAGCCCATAATGCCCTCCTTTGCACATCACGGATCATAAAAAACCTGCAAGGTCTTTCAATAACGCTGAAAAATGATAGAATCCGGCGCATGAGTCGCGTTGCCATACTAGGTACCTGGAAAACAATACAGGACGACATCGCTGAAGATGTCGGGCGATATACCCGGCAAGTCATACAGCGTGGCGACAGGCTGTATACTGGGGCATCTCCCGGCGCCGAACATGCCGCCATCGCAGAAGCCTTGAAGTGGGACAATCGCGCCGAGAACATTGAAGTCATACTTCCCTGCCCGCTTGAAGCTTACAAAAGCCATATTCTCAAAAGCGCCCTTAATTACGTCATCAGCAAAGATGAAGCCGACAGGTTGGTAAAACTGCTCTACAACCTGCAGATTAAAAACAGGCGCAGCCTGAGATTTATGAAAGCCCCGGCGGTCGACCAGGAGTCTCTCATGGCCCGCAATCTGGCTGTCACCGATTATGTCGATGAGATAATCGCCTTCCAGATCAACGACAGCGCAGACATGGAAATATGCGCCCTGCGCGCGCGCAAGCGGGAAATACGCGTCAAGCTCTTGCAATATTACCGTTAACGGCGCGTCAGGCTGCACCCGCCTCACGTTCCTTGTTCGCCTTTTTACGAGCGATCTCACGATCTGTCGGATTCAAGAACCTCTTGCGCAGCCGCAAAGATTTTGGTGTAACCTCGACCAACTCATCATCGTTAATATAGGCAATCATGTCTTCAAGGCTCATCTTGCGCGGCGGCACCAGAACGACCGCCTCATCGGCTCCGCTGGCCCGCACGTTGGTCAGTTTCTTGCCCTTGAGGACGTTGATGTCGAGATCGTTGTCGCGGCTGTTCTCGCCCACGATCATCCCCTGATACACCTTGTCGCCATGCCCGATAAACATCACGCCGCGATCCTGCAAATTGAAGATTGCGTAGGCCACCGCTTCACCTTTGTCGGTTGAAACAAGAGCGCCATTGCGACGCCCCGCCATTTCACCCTTATAAGGGCCATAAGAATGGAACAAGCGGTTCATCACGCCCGTACCGCGCGTATCGGTCAGGAATTGCCCCTGGTAACCAATCAGGCCACGCGACGGCGCTTTGAACGTAATGCGGATCTTGCCCGCGCCGGAAGGGCGCATATCGGTCATCTCGGCTTTACGCTGCGTCATCTTATCGACAACAACGCCTGTGTATTCCTCGTCCACATCGCAGAAAACTTCTTCATACGGCTCCAGCAGTTGGCCATTCTCATCGCGTTTGAACAGAACGCGCGGACGAGATACCGACAATTCAAAACCTTCGCGACGCATATTCTCGATCAGGACGCCAAGCTGCAATTCGCCGCGGCCCGCCACCTCGAAAGCATCCTTGCTCTCGCTCTCGGTCAAGCGGATAGCCACGTTGGTTTCCGCTTCAGCCATCAGGCGTTCACGGATCATCGTCGATGTCAGTTTTTTGCCTTCCGTGCCTGCATAAGGGGAATCGTTCACGGTGATCGTGATCGACATCGTCGGCGGGTCGACGGGGGTCGACCGGACAGGTTCCGTCACAGCCACATCGCAAATCGTATCGGAAACCGAAGCGCTTGCCATGCCTGCGATGCAAACAATATCCCCCGCCTCAACGCTGTCAACAGGCACGCGCTGCAACCCCTGGAACGACATCAGCTTGGTCAGGCGGAAGGTTTCCACCGTTTCTCCGTTCAGGTTCATGGCCTTAACCTGCATGTTCACCTTGGCCCGGCCTGACGTCACGCGCCCGGTCAGGCAACGGCCCAGATACGGATCACGATCAAGCAGCGTCGCCAGCATGGTAAAAGGCGCATCCGGGTTAAGGCCCGGAGCCGGCACGTGGGAAACAACCAGATCCATCAGCGGAGCCAGCGATTCACGCGGCGCGTCGAGGCTGAGCGCTGCCCAGCCATCGCGCCCCGAGGCGTAAACGACCGGGAAGTCGAGTTGCTGGTCGTTGGCGTCCAGCGAGACGAACAGGTCAAAAATCTCGTCGAGAACTTCGTCAGGGCGCGCATCGGGGCGATCGATCTTGTTGATCACGACAATCGGGCGCAGACCTTGCTTCAGCGCCTTGCCCAAAACAAACTTGGTCTGCGGCAACACGCTCTCGGCGGCATCAACCAGCAACAATACACCATCAGCCATATTCATGATGCGCTCGACCTCCCCGCCAAAATCGGCATGGCCGGGCGTATCAATCACATTAACGCGCACATCTTTCCACTGCACGGCGGTACATTTCGCCAGAATGGTGATGCCGCGCTCCTTTTCCAAATCGTTGGAATCCATCGCCCGTTCCATGACTTGCTGGTTCTCACGGAATGTGCCTGACTGTTTCAGGATGTTATCGACCAGAGTGGTTTTGCCATGGTCGACGTGGGCAATAATGGCAATGTTACGGATTTTATCGACGGACATTAAGTACACGCATTCTTGAAAAGGGTTAAAACGCGTGAACTATCTACCGGAACGCCTTGAAAAAGGCTAGAAAATTGTGAATTTAAGCCCAAAGATCAGGCTTTTAACTGTAAATACAGGAAACGGGGACTATCCCCCGCGTTGGGAGTATGGTTTTTCCAGTCATCAAGACGGATAACTCCTTGAGGAATTTCCCCCATTTCAACCAGTTGCAAGTCTGCTGAGGCGGCAGCATTCATAATATCCGAAAAGGTTTTATGGTGGTAATTCGCCATGACAGGCTGTTTATCCTGCGCATTCATGACTGATAAAACATACGACGTTCCCTGATGATCAAAATATCCCTGATGGCCGGGAAATTTAGCATTCGGTTGCCCGGTGCGAACAGCGTCGAGATCCTGCAGCAAGGCATGTGATGGATGGTTGGTAAAGAAGAAGGCGCGACCATCAGGCTTCAGAATATCTTTTACGTTGGCAAACATTCCTTTGAGATCCTGAAATGGTATCTCTTCAATCACAAATACGTTCGTGACAATATCCACTGAATGCGTTTCAACGGCCAGCGGCCGGGTTAAATCAGCATGTTGATATTCAACGCGCGAATCTCGGGTGTTATCAGCGGCTGATTTAATGACAGCAGAACCGCCATCAACTCCGATCCATTTTGAAAAATCAGTCCGGGAAAAATGACGTATCAGATTGCCGTTACCACAGCCAAGATCGGCAAGCACCAGATTTTCAAATGAAGCAATTTTCTCGGCCAATAAGGGAAATATCAAACCAGGACGAATAGGCGCCTTGCTCATGTCCAGACCATATGTCTGGTTCCATGCGTTTACAAAGTCCTCCCTGTCCCAAGCTGTCGCCATGCAAAATCTCTTCTGATTATCCCCGCCCTTTATTTTCTATAATCGTTATCCTTGAGCGAATCTTGTGTCAATAAAATTCCCTCTTGCCGCCGCGCAAGCCAGAGGTATAGGATCAATGGCATGAAAAATCCTTCTGTTTCAGTAGCTTCCCCATGGTGGCACTTGTTCGTGCCCAAACTGATAACCATCCTCCGCCAAGGGTATAGCCTTAAAAATCTGCGCTCTGACTCGATCTCCGGCCTCACCGTCGCCATCGTCGCCCTGCCGTTGGCCATGGCTCTTGGGATCGCCAGCGGTGCCACGCCAACAGAAGGGCTGATAACGCTGGTCGTCGCGGGATTCCTGATTTCCGCGCTGGGCGGCAGCCGTTACCAGATCGGCGGCCCGACCGGCGCCTTCGTCGTCGTTATCTTTAATGTGATTGCCCAACACGGCTACGACGGGCTGGTTCTAGCCACATTGATGGCCGGAGTGATCCTGATCGCCTCCGGGTTTGCCAGGCTGGGAACGTGGATCAAGTATATCCCCCAACCAGTTGTCACAGGCTTTACTTCCGGCATCGCCGTTATCATCTTTTCCAGTCAGGTCAAAGACCTCCTCGGTCTGGAGATCGAAAAAGTACCCGGCGAGTTTTTCGAAAAATGGCGCGCTTTCTGGGAAGCCCGCGAAACGTTCACGCCCGAAAGCATCATTATATCGACAGGGGCGCTGGCCACATTGATCCTGCTGAAAAAGCTCGCGCCAAAACTCCCGGCGTTCCTGATCGCCGTCATAGGCGCCTCGCTTGCCGTCTGGCTGTTTAAAATGGATATCCCGACAGTTGGTAATGTCTTCGGCGGCATCCCCCACAGCATTCCCGCCCCGCACTGGCCGCAAATTACATTAGAGAAAATGAGCGCCCTGCTGCCCAGTTCCCTGACCATCGCTTTTCTGGCAGGTGTCGAATCCCTGCTCTCCGCGGTGGTGGCCGACGGCATGACCGGGCGGCGCCATCGCTCCAACTGCGAACTGGTAGCGCAAGGGGTGGCCAACAGCGCCTCTGCCCTGTTCGGCGGCATGCCCGCAACAGGCGCAATCGCCCGCACCGCCACCAATATCCGCTCCGGCGCGTTCTCCCCCGTCTCCGGAGTATTGCATGCCGCTTTCGTGCTCTTGTTCATGATGTTCTTCGCGCCGCTAGCGTCATATATCCCGCTGGCATGTCTGGCCGCGATTCTGGTGATCGTCGCGTGGAACATGAGTGAGCTGGATCGCTTCCGCCACCTGATGCGCGCGCCGCTGGGCGATAAGGTCGTTCTGCTGCTAACCTTTATACTAACCGTGACCGTCGACCTGACCGTAGCCATCGAAGCGGGTGTATTAATGGCCTCGATTCTCTTCATGCACCGCATGTCGCAAGCCGTTGAGATGCAAACCGCCACATCGCTGATCGAAGCAGACATCGACGACCTGATTGCTCCAAACAAAGATACGGAAATGCAGCGGGATCGCCTGCCTGAGGGCGTCGAAGCCTTCCAGATACGCGGCCCTTTCTTTTTCGGCGTGGCTTCACGACTGCTGGATGTTCTCGATCACCTCAGCAATCCTCCGAAAGTCTTCATCCTGCGCATGCGCGATGTTCCCCTGATCGACGCCAGCGGTGATACGGCTCTGGAAGAATTCATCAACCGTTGCCGTAAACAAGGCACAACTGTGATCATCGCCGGAATGCAGCCGCACTGTCGCGATATCCTGTCGCGCATGGGATTCTTCAGCCATCACAGCGATATTCTTGAGGTCGACAGTTTCCAGATAGCGCTGGAAAAGGCGCAGTCAATCATATCGCATTGAATTTCAATTACTTGCTCTTTCGCAAACGCAGCACAACAAGAGGACTTGCCGTAATCCTGACAATTGACTAGGCTGCATCAAATAAGGCCATAATAATCATAAAGTTAACAGGGATACGCTCATGTTCAAGGCATTCAAGACAGCTTACCGTTTCGCAACCGATTGGGACAACCAATCATTAGCATTCTTCAAAAAGAGCCGCGAAGCCATCACACCCACACAATGGGCAGCCCTTGATAAGGGTACGGTTGGTTTTGAAGGAACTATTTTTAAAGGCAAGCCTGACTGGAAAAGCCTGCTGGAGCGTGAAGCCCCGTCCCTGACGCCGGAAGAGCAATCCTTTCTCGACAACGAGACGGAAGAGCTTTGTAACATGATAGACGACTGGAAAGTGCGGGAAGAACTTAAGGATCTGGAACCCCGCGTCTGGGATTATTTGAAAACAAAAGGATTCTTCGGGCTCGTCATATCAAAAGAATATGGCGGCAAGGGGTTCTCCGCACAAGGCCACGCCGCCATCGTCAGCAAGATTGCCAGCCGCTGCGCCACAGCAGGCGCCACAGCCATGGTGCCGAATTCCCTCGGGCCTGGAGAGTTGCTGGCGCACTACGGCACCGCTGAGCAGAAAAACCATTACCTGCCGCGCTTGGCAAACGGGCGTGACATTCCCGGTTTCGCTCTGACCAGCCCGCAAGCCGGGTCAGACGCAACCAACCAGGCCGATGAAGGCACTGTATTTAAAGGCGAGGACGGCAAACTCTATATCCGCATGAACTGGGACAAACGCTATACCACACTGGCACCGGTTGCCACCGTGATCGGCGTCGCGTTCAACCTGAAAGACCCCGACAATCTGCTTGGTGGCGGAGAAGATCGCGGTATTACACTCGCCCTCGTTCCTGCCGACACACCGGGCGTAGACAATAAACATCGTCACCGCCCGCCTTACCCATTCATGAACGGCCCTCACTGGGGCAAGGATGTGGTCGTCCCGGTCGATGCCATCATAGGCGGTGCCTCACAGGCAGGTAACGGCTGGAATATGCTGGTCGACTGCCTATCGATCGGCAGGGCTATTTCACTGCCTGCAGGCGCGGGCGGACTCGCCAAGTACGCCTTGCGTGTCACCACCGCCTATGCCGCCATCCGCAAACAGTTTAATACCAGCCTTGCTGAGATGGGGGGCATTCAAGAGCAGATTGGCAAAATGGCGGCTCTGACATACAGCCTCGATGCCGCCCGCATGGGCCCGCTGCAGGATATGGATCTTGACAAGACCCACAGCACGCGCCCGGCGGTCTCCTCGGCCATACTGAAATATCACACGACAGAAGCATCGCGCACGATTGCCGATGCCGCCGTTGAAGTTCACGGCGGTAAGGGCGTGGTCGAAGGGCCGGACAACCCTGTCTCCCACTTGCGGCACACTATTCCTGTATCGACGACAGTCGAAGGCGCCAACATCATGACCCGCAACCTGATGATTTTTGGACAAGGTATCTTTGTCGGCCATCCTTACGCCCTTAACGAAATGAAGGCAGGAGAAAACGGCACCGCCAAGCAAGCGGGCCAATTGCTGCGCGGGCATATCAAGCACGTATTTTCCTCCGCTGCGCGTGGATTCTTCCATGGCCTGACAGGGGGCTACCTGACGGCAACGCCGCATAACGGGCCAGACGCCCCCTTCTACCGCCAGATCAACCGCATGTCGGCACAATTTGCCACTCTTGCTGACGCCAGCATGGCCCTTCTCGGGCCCAGGCTTGTGCGCGAGGAACGCACCTCCGCCCGCCACGGGGATATCCTAAGCCACCTCTACCTGGCATCGCTCACGCTGCGTCGCTTCAATTACGAAGGCCGCCAGGATGACGACATTCCGTTGATGCAACGCGCTGTGCAGCACCACCTGTATGAAGCCGAGCGCGCCATGGAAGAGTTAATCCGCAATCACCCCAGTGTTCTGGTAAGGGGATTGCGGCGCATTTTCCACCCTGTGTCATGGATCAGCAAACCGCTTGATCGTCTCGATAAAAAAATCACCGAGGCAATCTGCCGGCCTTCCCCGACACGAGATCGCCTGACGTCCGGCCTTTTTATGCCCTCCGCACAGGGCGAATACATGACAAGGCTGGAAACCGCTTTGAAACTGGTGGCTGAATCAGCGCCGCACGAAGCAACGCTGGCCCGCGCCCAGAAAAAGGGACTACTGAAAAAAGACGTCTCTTTCAGCGATCTGGTCGAAGAAGCCGCAGATCTCAATATAATCAACGCCGAAGTGCGCAACCTGTTGCAACGCACGCAGGCCGCGCGCGAAGACATCATTCAAGTCAACCATTTCCCAATGGAATGGGACGGCCCAGCGATGACACCCGCAAGTTCAGGGAAAACACATGACAAAACACGCCATGAAAACGCGCAGCGATACTCCCGCCCCTATAATCCATGACGTTCTGGAGACCATCGGCAACACGCCGATGATCGAACTGGAACCGGGTATCTTGGCGAAATGCGAATTCATGAACCCTTCCGGGTCTATCAAGGCGCGGATGGCGCAGTTCATGGTGGAGAAAGCCGAAACCGCCGGATTGCTTAAACCTGGTTATACAATCGTTGAATCTACCAGCGGCAACACCGGCAACGCCCTGAGCATGATCGCTGCCGTCAAAGGTTATAAGATGAAAGTCATCATGCCTGATGGCTACACCAGTGAACGTGTGAAAATCTCGAAAGCCTTTGGCGCGGAAATCATCCATGTGGGCCACTTTCAGGTCAATGAAGCACGGGCCGAAGCCATCCGCATCGGGCAACTGCCCGGCCACTACTGCCCGCAGCAATTCGACAATGAATGGAACGTCGAGGAAAACCGCGAATGGCTGGGCCGTGAGATCATTGCACAGTTGCCTCCGGGGTTAAAAGTCGACGCGATCGTGCAGGGTGTAGGAACCGGCGGCACGTTGATCGGCACTGCACAAGCGTTGAAGGCATGGCACAATCCGAACCTCAAGGTCTTCGCGATGGAGCCTTCGGAATCGCGGACGCTGGAATGCTGCATCGTCGGAGACCACAAGATCGAAGGCATATCGGACGGCTTCATCCCGACGATTTACGAACGCCATCGCCATATCGTCGATGGGATCATCAGCGTAAAAAGCGAAGTTGCCGTCGATCTGGCGCAATCTCTGGCAGCGCGGCGCGGGCTTTTTGTCGGCCCCAGCGCCGGGGCCAATTACTGGGCCGCGCAGGAAATCCGCCGCCAGCATCCCGAAATCAAAACCGTCCTGACATTCCTGTGCGATCGTGGCGAAAAATACCTGTCGATGTTCTATAACGATTAAACCGATAAGAGCGTTTCCATAGGAATCATTCCTGAACCGTGACGCCAAACGGGAAGATATGCTCCTGCCCCCCTGTTCGCACCTGAAGGAAAATCTTCACAAAACCCGCCTTCTCGGGGTTGAAATGAAAAGACAGATCACCTCTGCCGCGATCCGCTTCGGTAACGGGTTCCGCGCCTATCGGGTACAAATGGGTAATCGTGCGAAAATCGTCATAGAATCCGACCATATGGGCGTACGCCCCCATTAACGGCTCCAGGTTTTCAACAACACTGCCTTCAGAGTTAACCAGCGATAGCTTAAGCACAGAATCCCCGGCCATCTTTAAACCTTCCTCAGGCAACGACAGCGTAGCGGCATAATCCGCAGTTTTAACTTCCAGTTTCTCACTTTTATCAATCGTCAGGCTACCGCAGCCCTCCTGCCCCGGGATGTCGACCATGGCATATTCCTGTTGCCCCTTGACAGGCGTGACATCCGCCCAAAGACGGTATGTGCAGGCAGTTTTGGGTGTAATAGACAGCGTATATTCGCCCGGAACGTCGATCTCCTCAGGGTGGACGTGCTTGTAATCCTCCAGTTGCGGGTCAGCAATCAGAGCATGCACCGGTTTCGTACGGATTTCCTTCAAGTCAGAGGACACCAAGGGTTTGCCGCTGATGGCGCTTTTCAAACGCAACGTCACCGTTGTTTCGATATCTTTTTGCAGCGCTGGCGTATTGATAATTTCCGCTCTTACCGTTGCCCCGGATATTTTTTCCAAAAGCCCCATCGGCACGTCAATTCTGGTAAGGGTGGCAGCCCCTGAAACCTTCGTCACAGCGGCCTGAATAGCGGCAACATCTGTGCCCGCAGACACCGCCACAAGTTCATCAATCGCCGTTTCAAGCTGGGAGAAAGACTTCAGCAACTGTTCCTGCTCATGCGGCTTAACCTCGCCCTCGATCCCCGCCGCCTGCAGGGCAGACAAATCGGCCTTCATCAGACCAGCATAACCGGAAATGGCTGACCAGTCGGCCCGCTTCACGGCATCCATCACATTGCGCATGTTATCTTCAATAGACAGCCAAACGCCACCTGGGCTGGTCTGTAATGCAGTTGCATGTCGAACCTTTGCCGAAACAGCAGATGCCTCGGTTTGGGCAAAAGACGGGCCCGACATAACGATTGATGCCATTAACATCATGAAAATAAAGGAAATAACAGACATTCTGCAACTTAAGTTAGATGTGGACTCGCAAGGATAGGGCTGGCTTTTATCACGGTTGATAACCTTCTGTTATCATTGCTAATTTAGAATATAATGATAACTATAAGCAGTAACAAGGGTGATAATTTTGCCCTTCCGGACAGAGAAGCGGAACTAGCATGAAAATCGATTTGATGGACTCGGCTGGCGACAACATGATCATCATGGCCGCCCTGTTCGTGGTATTCACGATTCTGTCCAATTTCTCCAGAAAAGGGTGCGACACAACCCTCAAGCAGCTTTTGGCTGGCGCTATATTTGGCGGCTTTGCATGCCTGAGCATGATGGTGCCTGTCTATGCTGTCGATGGGGTGATTATTGATAGCCGAATTCCTATCATCTCCATGGCCGGGCTGGTGGCCGGCCCTCTGGGAGCGCTGGCTGCAGGCATCCCCCCCATCATATTGCGTCTGCATATCGGGGGGATAGGCGCATTGGTCGGCGTGCTATCCATATTATTAGCCATGCTGGGGAGCGGTGCCCTTGGTTATTACATAAAGAAATATAACAAAGGCATTATTCCTTTCAGATGGATTGTTTATTACGCCATTGTCATCGCGCCCGTGTGCCTGCTGCCCATCGCATTATTCCCTGAGAACATAGCGATTCCTTTATTGGTCGATACAGGCGCCTTCCTGCTGGGGATTAACATAGTGGGAGCCCTTCTACTGGGGTACTTGCTCAGTCAAGACCGCAATCGCCGCCTGCTTATGGTTGAGCTCGACGCCCTAAAACAAAAAGCGGAAGAGGCTACAAAGGCCAAATCGAATTTTATGGCCCGCATGAGCCATGAACTAAGGACACCAATGAACAGCATTGTCGGATTCACAGACTTGCTGCGCTCAACTAATATCAACGATGAGCAGCGGTACTTTCTTGATCAAATCAAGACCTCCGGCAGGACGATGACAGACCTGATATCCGATATTCTGGATTTTTCGCGGATGGAGGTCGGCGAAATCAAACTGAACTTGACCCCGCTCAACCTCGCCAAAATGATTGAAAGCTGCGGCGCCCTTGTTGACCCGCAAGCCCATGAGAAAGGGCTTGAACTTCTCATCGAGATAGATCCGCGCTGTCCTGAGTGGGTAGAAGGCGACGAATTGCGTATTCGCCAGATACTGCTGAATTTATTGCACAACGCCATCAAATACACCAATTCCGGCTATGTCAAACTCAAGGCTACGGCGGAAGAGGCTGGCAATCGATGCGTTGTCTCATTCTGCGTCATAGATACAGGCATCGGCATTCCCAAAGAAAAACAGCAAGATATTTTCCACGCCTTTGAATTGGCCGACATGTCGCTCACCCGCGAGACCAGCGGATCGGGGTTGGGGTTGTCGATTGCGCAGCAACTGGCCCAGCGCATGGGCGGAAACATCACCGTAGAAAGCCAGCCCGCGCAAGGCTCGACTTTCAAAGTCGAATTGCCCTTCAAACGCACCAACGCCGTCATGGCCAAGGATGACGGCATCAAATCGACTTATGCCGCTGAAGAGACAATGAACAAAAGCATTTTGGTCGTAGAAGATATAGCAATGAACCGGGACATCGTCGTCGCGATGATGGGCAAGCTCGGTTATCAATGCTCAACCGCGCATAACGGCGCTGAAGCCCTGGAGCGCGTCAAAAGACAGCACTTCGACCTCATCTTCATGGATCTACAGATGCCTGTCATGAACGGCTACGACGCCGCGCGGAAAATTCGCGAGGAATACGGCATAGGTTCCGACGAGACCCCGATTATCGCACTCACAGCCCACGCCCTGCCGGAGGAAACCGCAAAATGTTTTGAAGCAGGAATGGATGACTTCCTGACCAAGCCCGTCGAATTCATAGAACTGGCGAGCAAAGTGGAAGAATGGATAGGCGGCGGCACCGACGGCTGGGACATACAGCAGCGTGAAGGAAGTACGTATGAGAACGTTCCCCTGCTGGCCGAAGCCGAATTGAGAAGCTTCGTCAGCTTCGTGGGCAACGACCGCCTGCTAGAAGCCTACGATGATTTTGTCAACGACAATGCCGCACGCCTTCTCATCATCCGCACCGCGATGGAGGACTTCGAAATGATTCGCTCAACTTTGCATAACATGTCATCCACCGGCGGCAATCTGGGGATGAAAAAGCTTTCCATGTATACCCAGCACCTGATGGATCAGGGAGTCGCCAGGCACAGGGCGATGGAGCTTTCCGAGCTGGATCTGCTCGACAGCCTGTTCCGTGAGAGCTGTCGCACTTTTGAACGTCACATAGAAACCACTCAGAACATGGAAGCCGCCTGAACTTTTTCAGGGGACAGGGTCTCTGTCATGGCGTTTTCAAATTGCGCGTGAAGGCGACAGAGACATAATGATGGCATGAAACCCTTATATAATTTTATCCTCTCTGCTATCGGCGCCACACTTTTGTCTGGTTGCGCCTCATCGCCTGACCATGCAACTGCCGGCCACGACGCTGCTGCGATTATGCCTGCATCGGGAGGGCCGTTGCTCCCCCTTCCCGGCGAGTCTCTCGTGCCTGCCCACGATCCCGATGACGGGTTATTCATGGACGCATTATCGTCATGGCTTGAGCAAAATAATGCGCCGCCCAATACGCAATACGAATTTACCCGCATAGACCTTGATAACGATGGTCGCCGCGAAGGGTTGGTGCTAATGCAAAGCCCGCATCAGGCCTGGTGCATGGAATACGGTTGCAGCCTGTTCTTATTCCGCGCCCACGACGACGGATTCAGCTACCTCTCAGAAATTTCTCCTGTGCGCGGCCCTCTGGTTGTCGCCGAGAGTCAAACATCGGGATGGCGCGATCTGATCATCCATGTGTCGGGACGGCAAAACAACGATGCCAGAAACGTGGCGTTGAAATTCAATGGGCGCGGCTATCCGTCCCAACCCGCCTCAGCACCTGGACTCGCCATGAACATGCTGGACGTGACCGGCGTCAAAATATTTCCCTGAAAGGCCTAACCATCCAGTTTAACGCCCAGAGACGCTACGCAGCAGGCGCCGGAAAAATCCCTGAGGCGGATCGACATCAAGAACACGACTGCGGCTCTCGGCCAGCTTTTGCTTCTGCTCATCATCGATACTAAGATCCAGATTTTTCATGATCTGATCAAAATCGACCGTACGCACATGAGTTTGTTTCAGGCGCATCATGATCTTCTGCTCCTGTTCGCCAAAATCACCGTCGCTCCAGACCAGCATCCGCGCATGATAGAAGAACTGGCTGCGATCGTTCTGATCTTCAATATTCACAAACATCTCGGCAATATCCTGCGGCTGCGCCATATCCTCTTCCAGGATCTTTTTCTGCTCCGCGCTGAAGGGCTCTTCCGCCAGAATATTGCGAAGGTATTTCCTTTCCTCTTCCGTAACCACGTTATCGGCATGAGCCATCGCAAACACCGCGCGCCACATGTAAAAGCGGCTATGCCCCAACCCTTCACCCTTCTTGCCTTTTGCGTCATCAGCGATCGCCGACGCAGCAAACACATCAAGGATATCTTTCAACTCTCCGGCTTTTTCCCGCATCTTGCGCAGCCAGCTTGATTTTTTCTCACCGCTGGCCTTGAGTTTGTATATCAAGCGCTCCGTCCCCAACGGAGTGTCGTGGCGCTGGCGCAACAGTTCCAGGATTTGCCGTTCCTGTTCGGCAAAGTCGCCATCGCACCACACCAACAGCCGGGCAAAATTGAAGAAATCCTCAACGTCTTTCTCCGCGGTGATCTTTGAAAACATCAAGGAAACTTCCTGACGGTTATCGATATCCGCTTTCAGGATGTCCTTTTGCTCGGGCGACAAGGAGAGGCGCGAGAGGTAGATTTGCATGAACTGGCGTTCCTTGTCGGTCACTTGACCATCGGCATGAGCCAGCGCAAACACCGTGCGCCACATGTAAAAGCGGCTATCCGCCATAGATGTCATATTATTCCCCCGCAATCTGCGTCCAGTAATAGGAACCGGTTTTGTCCGCCAGCAGCGGCACCAATTCGCCCATGATTGTATTCAATTCCGTAGCCAGCGTCCATGGCGGGTTCACCAGAACCATACCGCAGCCGTTCAATAATTCCGGATCGGCAGGCGCGCGCAGATAAAAATCAGCCGCCACAATTTTCCTAATCCCGGTTTTGTGCAGAGCTTCGTGATAACCTTGAACCGCTCGCCTGCACTTGATCGGGTACCAAAAAGCGTAAATCCCGGTTGCCCAACGTTCATGGGCGTTTTGCAACCCCTTTACCATCCGCGAAAATTCGTCTGCAACCTCAAACGGCGGATCGACCAGAACCAACCCCCGCTTTTCCAGCGGCGGCAACAAGGCCTTAAGCGCCAGATAACCATCCATTCCCTCGACACGGACACAGGGATCCCGGCTGATTGCCGCGCGCAAGATTTCACGATCATCCGGATGCAACTCGTTTACGACCAGCCGGTCGCTTTCACGCATCAGGCGCTGCATGATTTTAGGCGATCCGGGATAAAGCCCTTTAAACTCCGCCACCATATCCAGATAGGCCTGCACGGCGGATTGTCTTACCTTGGCGTTCTGCAGACGCAGAATACCGTCTGAGGCCTCACCCGTCTTTTGCGCCTGTTCGGAATCCAGATCGTAAAGCCCGATCCCGGCATGGGTATCAAGCAAAAAAAACGGCTTCTCCTTATGCTTCAGATGATCCAGCAGCCGCATCAGAACGATGTGCTTGAAAACATCGGCAAAATTACCTGCATGGTAGATGTGGCGATAATTCATGTGCGTTGTTTAGCACAGGCATCCCCTCTGCCGCGAAATCATTTTAGTTCTTGATTTGTTCTAATTTGTGGGTAAAATGAAAACATTCAACGAACACCGCAGGAGGCGCAGATGAAGCCCGGTGCCGCCCTCTCATGGCTTTTTCTCGACCTCAACAGCTACTTCGCCAGCGTCGAACAGCAAATAAACCCGGCTCTGCGCGGCAAGCCCGTTGTCGTCGTGCCAATGATGACAGATTACACCTGCGCCATTGCCGCCTCTTATGAAGCCAAGGCCTACGGTATCAAAACCGGCACCGGAATCGCCGAAGCAAAAAAACTGTGCCCCCGACTCCATTGTGTACTGGCACGCCACGACCAGTATGTTCGTTACCATCACCGGATCGTCGACGAGTTTGTCCGTCATACCCCCCTCAATAAAGTCTGGTCGATTGACGAAATGTCCAGCCGGCTGCCCACCGGTAAGCGCACACTGCAAGCCGCTACAGATCTCGCCCACGCCCTCCGAGAAGGCATTTGGGAGAATGTCGGTCATTATATCAACGGCTCGATCGGCATAGCCCCCAACTCTTTTCTGGCCAAGGTTGCAACCGACATGAAAAAACCCAACGGGCTGGTGATCCTGCAGCACGAAGACATGCACGAGCGATTGTTCACCCTTGATCTGATCGATCTGCCGGGGATCAACACCCGTATGCTGGAACGATTGCGACAAGCCGGAATTACAAGCGTAGAAAAACTCTGGCATATTTCACCCAAGCATGCCCGCATGATATGGGGCAGCGTCAACGGAGAGCGATTCTGGTACAACCTCCACGGTTACGATGTTCCCGATCAGCCTACAAATCCCGGCATGATCGGCCACAGCCGCATCCTTGATCCTGAACTGCGCCCCGTAGACAAAGCACGGCAAGTGGCAAGGCGCCTCACGCTCAAGGCCGCCACCCGCCTGCGCCGCATGGGTTTTTACGCCACACGCTGCCATCTTTCTGTCAGGCTTGCCGACGGCCCGCGCTGGAGCGGCGAGATGCAACTTCACCCCGCGCAGGATAATTTCACCTTCGTACACTCGCTGGACGCTATGTGGGATATTATGCGAACAGAAGAACGCCCGGTAAAGATCAAGAAAATCTCTGTGACGTTGCATGGCCTGCGCAAACCGGAAGATATCACTCTCGATTTTTTCCACACTGAAACGATACAAGGTAAACGCCAACAATCACTGTCACTGCTGATGGACGATATCAACGAAAAATACGGCGCCGAGACACTGCGACTCGGCATATCTCCCCGCACACAAGCAGGTTACCTCGGCACCAAGATCGCTTTTTCCCGCGTGCCGGATTTGGCAGAATTCGCGGAATAACCCGGGATAATACCAACTACCAAAACCGGGTTTGACAGACCCCGCCCGACCCTCTACGAATAAAAACCATAAAAAACAAGCTTCTCGCAATATCCAGAAGAAGCCGAAACAGGGATATAACCGTTGCCGATTGCAATCGCATCTACCTATAGTCGGGTACATGTCATCAACGACATGTATTATAAAGGCACGGCACGCAGCACCGATATCTTGCGCGCCGATTTCGACGGCTGCTGGCCGCCGGCGGATTTGAACATCGGCACCCCGCCTGACGCAGAGGTGATATTCGAGACGCATAACCAGCCTTTCAGCGATTCTGCCGCGCATGTCAGCAACCAGGAGCGCGATTTCGTCATCCACCTCAACCGCATGGCCAGCCTGTCGACAATTTTTCGCCGCCACAGCCGGGTCAGGGCGGACTCAATCTCTCATGAGAACATCCATGTTCTGCAAAAACAGATGATCCATCAGGGTTTGACCGATGTTTTCGGGCGTTTTCTACGCCACGGCGTCAAGGGCATGGTTAAAAGGAAAGCTCCCAAAACTGCACAATATTACTGTGCCGAAGATGAAATCCAGGTGCGCCTGCACCTGCTGGTATCGTCTTACTTTCGCGATCACCGCAAAATACCGCTCAATCAGCACGAGCTATGGTCGCTTTTGCATCACGAAGGCGTCAGATTGCATGAGCGCTGCGTTGAATCGCTTTATCAAAGCCCGCAAGGCCTGAAAGCTCTGGGAAAGTTCTTCCGTGAAAAACGCCCATGGTTCGTTCGCGCCGGGGTAAGCGATCTCAATCAGGCCCTTGCGAACATTGATCCGCAACAGCGTGAAAAATTCTGCCGCATTGCCTTCCCCGCCCTCTATGGCAGTCTGCTGGAGCTATACGGCGACCGGGAAGGTTCCCGACGCATGGGCTACGGCCACAACATTATCCTGACCGACCTGTTTTTCCGTCAGGCCTGGCGAATAGGCCATCATCTTGATAACAATCGAGAGCACCTGACTGCCGAGCCGCTTGCCAAAATAAAAGATATCATTGCCGCAATGCCGGAAGAACAAAAACAGGATATGACCCAGATCGTGATAGCGGGCCGCTACATCCATCCCCTCTCCGGACATCCCCTTACCCTTCCCCCCGCCACTGTGGCATTGCTAACCCCCTGTCTGCCGCCATTGTCCGCACAGTGTGTTGATATTACGAAGAAGTTCCAATCTGGTGGACAACCATCCGATTTTCAGCTTGAGTAAGCCTCATGAAATTCCCGGTTTACAGCGAACGCCCGGCCAATACAGAGTCTGTCATCCCCCCCTTGAAAGACATCTTCAAGGGTACAGGCATAAACGTCTGCGTCTTCGATAGCGGTGACCTGCGCAATGGCATTTTGCGCGAACCGGATACGGTTGGATTTTCACTCCCCGGCATCATTGGCGAAGTCAGCGGCTACACCGACCAGATCGGTGAAGCCGGATTGCAGGAAATGTCAGCGGCCATTCGTCCCGGACGTATCATGCTGGCGGTTTGCGCCGGAGCCTACTTCCCTCATCGGCAAACCATCTACGATCCGCAGTGGGGCCCAAAGCGCAACCGCGCGCCGCTCAATCACTTAATCAAGGGCGTCGCCAGAGGCCCCGTGGCCGACATGGGCGGACAATACGATCCTTCTCTTTGGCCCAGCGATCTGTCTTTATGCGATGTCTGGTATAAAACCGCAGGCAGCACACGCCTCGACAGCACGTGGCAACGAGCCAGTATTGCCTATGGCAACGGCCCGGCCTTCTATCCCGATAATCCGCACGACCCCAATCTTGAACCCTTGGCGTTTTACGCCGCTGTTCCCGGCAAACCCCTCGCCGCTGCCAGCCTGCAGCACGGCGCAGGTAAAATTCTGATGCTGGGCGTCCTGCCCCATATCGGCTATCGCGACATCCCACAGTTGGAAGGCTTTGCCAAAGTCAGGCAATTAATGGAAGACTTGAAGGCTCATGAAGCCCCCCGCCAAGATTTCCAGCGTCTGATCGGAGAACGTCTGAAAGATCAAATTCACACCTACTGCTGCTTAAACGACCTATAAAGTTGTTTCATTACAAACTCTTATACGATTATATTGCATAAAACCCCATAATTTATTATGTTAATTAAAATTATTACCCGTCATGCGGCTCGGCAAGATTAGCGTTTGCCAGTTGCCGCCCGACAATTTATTAAAAGCGGAGCCGAAAAAGCCCCTGGAAAGAGATTTTAAAATGAGTTCGATGATGAAATACGCTGCCATATTTACCGTCGCCGGACTGGGCGCCATGGCTTATATCTCCAATTACAAGAACGAAATTGAAAACCCCAACCAACCGCTGGTCACCTGTGCCGATGACGGCACTTGTCGCCCGAAAGGCCTGCACAGCACATCCCGACTAGAAAAAGACCCCACTGTGATCCGCTATGCCCGGGAAGGGCAATGCGATAAGATGCAGGGCAATGCACAGTTGGCCTGCATGAATGTTTCTCCCAACTAAAGATCGATCATGAAACCGATACACATTATTGGCGGCGGTATGGCCGGTTCCGAAGCCGCATGGCAGATCGCCCGCCTCGGCGTCCCTGTCGTGCTGCATGAAATGCGCCCGGTACGTAAGACGGACGCCCATAAAACCGAAGGGCTGGCTGAGCTGGTCTGTTCCAATTCCTTCCGCTCCGACGACAAGGAACAAAATGCGGTGGGGCTGCTGCATGAGGAAATGCGCCGCTGCCATTCCCTGATCATGAAGATGGGCGATAAACACGCGGTACCGGCTGGAGGCGCGCTGGCTGTTGACCGCGACGCATTTTCCGCCGACGTGACAAAAACGCTGGAAAACCATCCTCTGGTTACGATCGAACGCAGCGAAGTTATGGGGCTGCCCCCTGCTGACTGGGACAGCGTTATCATCGCAACCGGCCCCTTGACCTCACCACCGCTGGCCGAAGCGATCCGCGCCCTCACCGGCGAAGGCGAACTTGCCTTCTTCGATGCCATCGCCCCCATTGTTTACAAAGAAACGATCAACATGGAACGCGCCTGGTTCCAGTCGCGCTACGACAAGGAAGGCCCCGCCGGCACCGGCAAGGACTACATCAACTGCCCGATGGAAAAGGATGAATATTACGCCTTCATCGACGCCCTGCTGACCGCCGAGAAAACAGAATTCAAGGAGTGGGAAAAAAACACCCCCTACTTCGAAGGCTGCATGCCTGTGGAAGTGATGGCAGAACGCGGCGTCGAAACGCTGCGCTTCGGCCCGATGAAACCCGTGGGCCTCACCGATCCGCACACAGGTCGCCGCCCGTGGGCTGTTGTACAACTGCGTCAGGATAATGCGCTTGGCACGCTTTACAATATGGTCGGATTCCAGACCAAGATGAAATACGCCGAGCAGACCCGCGTATTGAAGATGATCCCCGGACTGGAAGACGCTACCTTCGCGCGCCTCGGAGGTCTGCACCGTAATACCTTCATTAACTCACCCAGGCTTCTTGATGGCACCTTGCGCCTGAAGGCGATGCCGCGTCTGCGCTTCGCCGGGCAGATTACAGGGTGCGAAGGGTATGTCGAAAGCGCTTCGGTCGGCATCATAGCCGGACGATTCGCCGCGGCCGAACGTCTGGGGCAATCTCTTGATGCGCCCCCGCTCACAACCGCAATGGGCGCGATGCTCAACCACATCACCGGCGGCGCCGATGCCGAAACGTTCCAGCCTATGAACATCAACTTTGGCCTGTTCCCGCTGCTGGAATTGAAGGACGCCCGTGGTCGCCCCCTCCGCGGCACTGACAAAAAGCGAGAAACCACGGCCCGCGCCTTGCGTGATCTGGATGGGTGGCTGCGTAAACAAGCACCGGTAGAACAAGTCGCCTGATTTTACGGTGAATCTCTATTACGTTATGACTATAGAAGCGTTGACTTCTGGTACGGTCATGCAACAATCCGGGCAGTTTCTCTAAAAACCCACCGCCCAAGCCGGGAGCGCTTTGATGACTCGACGCCTGTTTGCCATTTTTACGCTGATACTCCTGATCGCCTTACCCGCACAGGCTCAGACCGCAACAGACAGCAATGCCCTTCCGGCGGCCATTGTCGGCTCTGTTCTCGAAGTCGAGGGAACCGTCACGATTACACCCAAGGGCGGAATTGCCAAAGCGGCCAAAGTCAACGATCAGGTCAACCTGAACGACAGCATCGAAACCGGCCCGGGCAGCCGCGCTTTCATCCTGCTGATCGACGATACGGAACTGACCGTGGGCGACGATGCCTTGCTAACGATTGACGAATATTACTTCGATGAGAAAGACAACAGCGCCAACAAAGGCGTATATTCAATCCTGCGAGGCGCTTTCTTGTATACCAGCGGGCTGGTCGCAAAGAAAGAAAACCCCGACGTAACCGTCAATACGCCTTATGCAGCGATCGGCATACGCGGCACTTCCTTCTGGGGCGGCGTGGTCGACGACGAATACGGCGTACTGGTGACGGAAGGCCGCGTGACCGTACAAACCGAGCGTGGACGAATTTACGTCGACAAAGGACAAGGCACCTTCCTGCGATCCAGAACATCCATTCCTTCGCGGGCAGCAACCTGGTCGCCTGAAAAAACGGATCGCGCCGTACAAACCATAGCCTTAAAGAAAGCCGATGCCGTACGCGAACGCATCAAGGCCCACGGTGAATTTCAAAAGCAAGCCCGCCTCAAGCATCGTGATATGATGATCGAGCGCCGCCAGCAATTGCAGCAGAGCCGGGATCCCAATGCCCCGATCAGGCGGATCGACAATGCTCCCCGCCTGCCGCAAAAACCTGATAGCGCAGAACCGCATACACCGCAACGCCCCGCCATAGAAAAACCGGAGATCGAAAAGCCGGTGTCGCCGCTACCGGAAAAAGCCAAGCCGCCTGTGCTGGATGACACCGCACCGGAAGAATCCAAATCGCTGAAGGAAGGATTGAACGCTCCGATAGACCCGGATAAACCGGCGCTTACGGACAAAAAAGCGGATCCATTGCTGAAAGCCGCCCCGACAAGATCGGAGCTGGGGCAGGTCGCCCCGGCGCAAGAAAAGGAGGATACCGCGAGCACTGCGCAGCGCCCAAAGGTAGAATTGCCGGTCATGGGACAGAATGAAGCACACACGAACGAATTAAAAGAACAGCAACACTTGCAGCAGCGCCGCCAACCGGTTATTCGCCAAAATCTGCAACAACGCCAGCAGCAGCAAAGAGCCCCGCGCCCATCGAAAGCCGCAGGCGCTCTCTGACCCTAGCCCAAAAGAAGTCGTATCTGCAGGAAGGGCGGCTGCGCACTGAAACGTTCATCCAGCACGTTAAAATCCAGCCGCTGCATATGCCGCAGGCATATGTGTGTCGTTCTGGCCATGCCTTTAAGCCACTTTGAGGAAAACGACCCCGCATCCAGCAAAGATTGGCACGCCGCATTATGCATCATGGTCAAAACCTCTTGGCGTTTTGTGCGATCAAGGAATAATTCATCAACCGTTCCGCATTCTCGGGGCAGCAACGAACGCCCTTGACGCGCCATGCAGGGAATCGAGCGCATGACACCGCTTATCCCGTAGGCGTTTGAAATCATGGCTGCACCGTCCGGCCGTTCACCTGTCACTTTCAGGATCATCTCGGTGAGCGGCGTGACGACGCCACCGATATAACCGTTTAATTCCTCCATGGTAGCCGGAATATTGTTTCCCAGATCGTACTCACGCCCAGTCAACATCTGCTCAAACAATGCCTGTGGCAGGTGATAAGTCTGGATAGCCGCAGCCAAAGGCCCCAGTATGTCGTGATGAGACACCGCAGTACCCTCAAAAAGACTCTGGATGGATTCACGCCACCACTGCAACCGCATATACCCGAGTGTGGGTTCGCTGACGACTTCCCGAGTTTTGGCGATTTCCTGATGCAGCGCCAACAGCGCCCACAGCGCCGGGCGCAGCGCCGCCGGCTGCAGAAGCGACAGGAAAAATCTTTCCGGATCATTCTGGCGCACCAGGCTTCCGGTGTAGGAAAGAGTGTCGGACATAATCACAACAGGTTAAGACTTGCCAAATTCAGCCAGCAGTATAGGTTAACCTTGCCGTTTTTAACAGGAGGACATTATGGCTTTTACCTTGCCCGAACTTCCCTATGCGTATGACGCACTCCAGCCTTTCATGTCGAAAGAAACGTTGGAATACCATCATGACAAGCACCACAAGGCCTATGTCGACAAAGGCAACGAATTGATTGCGGGCACCGGGCTTGAAAACATGCCTCTCGAAGAAGCCATGATCTCTGCCTTCAAGGATAAAGCCAAGGCTGGCCTCTTCAACCAGTTGGGCCAGCACTACAACCACATTCATTTCTGGAACTGGATGAAAGCCAACGGCGGCGGCAAGAAAATGCCCGGCAGCCTTGAGAAAAAAATGACTGCGGATCTCGGCGGCTACGATGCCTTCCGCAGCGGCTTCGTGCAAGCGGGACTGACCCAGTTCGGCTCGGGCTGGTGCTGGCTGGCGGTCGATAATGCCAACGGCAAACTGGAGATTACAAAGACCGCCAACGGCGAAAATCCTCTGGTTTATGGCAAAACCCCGATTTTAGGCTGCGATGTCTGGGAACATTCCTATTACATCGACTACCGAAACGCCCGCCAAAAATATCTTGAGGCCTTCGTCGACAGCCTGATCAACTGGGATCATGTTGGCCAGCTTTTTGAAAAAGGCCCCCTGAAAATCGCTGCCTGAACGATAAAAAGCCCCGGTTTCCGGGGCTTTTTTGCGGCTTCCCGGTAAATTTGACCACTCCCCCCCAATTCGCCTAAGCTTGGGGCAATAATAAAGTTAACAGGGACTTTCAAGGGATTCGTATGGCACTGCGTATAGCGGTTATTACCGACATTCACTACGGTTTCGATACCGGCGCAAAAAAGGGCGCTCAGGCTCCAAAGCTGGTTGAGGAGTTTATCGATGCCGCCCACCAGTTTGGCGCAGATTACATCTTCAATCTGGGCGACAAGGTATCTTCTCAAAACCCGATTGTAGACGAGCAATTCAAAAAGAGCTTGCGCGCGCAGTTCAAACGCGCCGCCTGCCCGGTCATTGAAATTGACGGCAATCACGATGTGCGTTTTCAGGCAGCGCAATCTCCTTCTACGCAACTGATCACGCACGGTTATCATATCATCCAGTGGAACCCCTACCTCAACCGCTATACCCGCGAGGGCGTGATTGTCGATGACAGCGATATCCAGTGGTTACGCAACGAATTGGCCAGCGCACAAAAACCCGTTGTTCTGCTCTCCCATATCCCTTTCGGAGGCCCTGAATCCGTACGGAAGAAATGGAAGAACGCCCACTCGCAGGAACTTTATTATCCGTCCTATTTCAAAGACTCTCACGAATTGCGCGGAATAATTGAATCATCCGGCAAGGTGATGTTCTGCCTCAGCGGCCACCGCCACCTGAATCATCATAAGGAAAACAACGGCGTCCATTACCTGATCCACCAGTCTCTCGTCGAAGTGGTAGAGGGAGACAAACCCGCAGGCGCCTACAGCATGATTGAAATTGACGGTCAGGAAGTACGCATACATGGGTATGGGCTGAAACAACCACGGCTACGGATTCTGAATCCGGCGGCTATAAACAATAACGCCTCATCGCCTCCTGCTGCGCTCCGACCCTAAATCGCCAGCAAGGCCGCTGCCACACGCCGCCCTTCCGCCATCAGGACGTTATAGGTTCGGCAGGCCGCGCCCGTATCCATAACTTCAATCACCAACCCCTTTCCACGTAGCGCCTGACGCAAGTCCGGAGGCAAGAATATCTGGCTGGCTCCCGTCCCCAGCAATACGACATCGGGTAGCGGATCGTGGCTGTAAAGGGGGGAGAAATCGGCAACAGAGAGTTCGGGAAAAGGTTTGCATACCCACGTTTCCGTCTGCTCCGGCCAGACGATGGCAGACCCCTGATAAAACTTGCCGCCAATGCGGAAACCCCCTCCGGCATAACTCTGGATGATCTGCTGTCCGGGCCTGACCAGAGGGGTTACATCCATTCCGCTTCCCCTCAGGCTTGCGAGGGCGCGGCCTCGTCGGCTTCCTCATCCTTGGCCGCCGTATCCGGGCGCAATTTGAGGTAGAAAAGAGCCTGAGAGGAGACGAAATAAGAGGAGTGCGTGCCAATCAGAATGCCGAAGAACAGCGCTGATGTGAAGCTGCGAATAACCTCGCCGCCGAACAGCCACAAGGCGAGGATCGCCAGAATGGTCGAACCCGACGTCATCACCGTACGCGGCAACGTATTGTTGATCGAAAGGTTGATGATTTGCGGCATCGGCATCTTTTTGAAGCGCCGCATGTTCTCGCGGATACGGTCAAAGATGATCACGGTTTCATTGATAGAATAGCCCGCCACCAGAAGAATGGCCGCCAATGTCGACAAATCGAAATGCATCTGGGTCAACGCAAAGAGCCCAAGAATCCCGACCACGTCATGGATCAATGCCAGCAACGAGCCGATCCCGTACTGCCACTCAAAGCGTATCCAGATATATCCCATGATCGCAAGAATGGCGAAAAGCACGGCAAAGAAGCCGTCCTTTTTCAGCTCTTCTCCCACCTGCGGGCCGACAAATTCGGTACGGCGGAACTCAACCTTGCCCTCACCAAAATGCTTGGTCAGCGATATCTGCACAGTATTGATGGCCGCTTGCTGTGCCTCCGGGCCTCCTTCTTGCTGCGGCAGACGAATCATCAGGTCTCTCTTTTCACCAAATTCCTGAATAGAAATATCCCCTAGATCCAGCGCATTGAGATCCGTGCGCAGCCTGGCCAGATCAGGATCGGCCTGCACCTGAATCTCGATGACGGTGCCGCCGGTGAAATCGATTCCGAAATTCAGGCCCTTTATCCCCATGCACAATAAGGAGCCGCCGATAATCACCAGACTGGCGAACATCGCGTAGAAACGGTGCCCGAAGAAATCGATCTTGGTATTTTCAGGAACAAGCTGGATCAGTTTCAGGATCATGGCATTACACCGGAATGGCTTTGGGTTTGACCTGATGCAGCCAGGTGGCGATCATCAGACGGGTCAGCATCAGGGCGCAAAAGAAAGACGTTGCCACGCCAATTGACATGGTGACAGCGAAGCCTTTGATCGGGCCAGTGCCAAAAGAAAACAAAATCAGAGCGGCGATCAGCGACGTCAGGTTCGAATCCGTGATCGTTGTCAGCGCCCGCTTATAAGCGTGGTCGAGCGCGGCGGCAATACTGCGGCCGGCGCGCAACTCTTCCTTCATCCGCTCATAGATCAGCACGTTGGCGTCAACAGCCAGGCCGATTGTCAATACAATGCCGGCAATGCCGGGCAAGGTCAACGTCGCCTGCAATACCGACATGACCGCCATAATCATCGCCATGTTGATCCACAGCGTCAGTGACGCAAAGACCCCAAACAAGCCGTAAACAGAACACATCATGATCGTGACGAAGAGAACCGCCATCAGGCAGGCGGTCTTACCGGCCTCGACAGAGTCAGCTCCGAGCGAAGGGCCTACGGTGCGTTCCTCCATGACATGCAGCGGCGCAGGCAGGGCACCGGCGCGGAGAAGAATAGAAAGATCGTTGGTTTCCTGAACCGTGAAATTGCCGGAGATGATAGCCGCACCGCCACAGATAGCTTCGTTGATATTGGGGGCGCTCAACACCTTATTATCCAGCACAATGGCAAACGGGCGATTGACGTTGGCGCGTGTGACATCGCAAAATTTCCTGGCTCCGACAGCGTTCAAACGGAAACTGACAACCGATGCCCCCTGCTGGAAGGCGGGCTGGGCGTTCACCAGCATATCGCCCGTCAGCAACGCCTTGCGCTGGATGGGGATCATCTGGCCCGGATTTTCGGCCAAAGGCAGGGATCGGACACCGCCCCCTGAGGCATCCCCCCCCATATCCACAAGGTGGAAACTCAGCTTGGCCGTCTGCCCCAGCATCTTCTTGATGTATTCAGGATTATCTACGCCAGGAAGCTGGACGATGATGCGGTCATCGCCCTGCCGGGAGATATTCGGCTCCTTGGTGCCGCTCTCATCGACACGGCGGCGAACGATTTCTATCGACTGATCAATGGTCTGATCACGGATTTGCTTGAGAGACGCCTCACTGAACGTGGCCTCAACCGTCTGATTATCCTCGCTGACAACGATATCGAGCAAGCCATCGATCTTGCGGAGTATGCGGCGTACTTTGTTGATGTCCTCCCCAGCCTTAAGCGAAAGCCGCAAGCCGCCGGGAATCGTCATAATCTTGGTATAGCCGACCTTTTCAGCGCGTAAATCGGGGCGAGCCTGATTGACCAGATCCTCGGCCCGTGTGCGGATTACGCTATCGACATCAACCTGAAGCTGAAGATGCGACCCACCGCGCAGATCAAGGCCGAGATTGACGGTCTTGTTCGGCAGCCATGACGGCATATTGGCAGACAGCCACTCACGCCCGTCTTTGCCGATGACGTTCGGAGCGCTGTAAGCAAGGCTCAGGACGCAAGCGACAATAACAAGGATGGCTTTCCAGCGGTTTATATAAATCATGTCAGTTTTCTTTATTGATCACGGTCAGACAGTCGACTTCACGTCGGTCTTGGGCTTGTCATCGACGCGCATCTGGATAGTCGAGCGCAGCGCCGTGACTTTGATACCTCCGCCAAGATCAATCACCACCTCATCCTTATCAGGCACCATATGATCGACAGTAGCCAGAAATCCGGCGGCAGTCAGGACTTTATCGCCCTTCTGAAGCCCCTTGAGCATAGCGTTATGTTCCTTGAAGCGGCGTTGCTGCGGCATGATCAACAGGACATAGAACAAGACCACCAACACCAATATCATCAGGAAATTCAGCATCATCGCTTCCCCGGCGGAAGGCGCGGCGGCAGCGGCATCCGAAGCGGCATAGGCAGCAGAGATCAGCATCTTTGGTTCCCCAAATACATAAAAATAAACGTGTAGCAGGACTATAGTCCCGCACAGGTCAAAAACAACCCCTTCCGCTCATTTCTGCACAGTCCATTAATTTTCATATTGTTAACTGTAATGCACATTAACGGCGCATTCCTGAAAGACGGATCAACGACTGTGCCCAGCTTTTCAGAGAACCGACCAGCCACATCCCGCCGATCCATAGCAAGCCCACGCCCGGCAGCAGATTGAACCAGCCGCGATCAACGATCGCCTCGGATGGACGTTCAGGATTATAAAGAACCTTAACTTCATCCCCCCTTTCCGCTGACGGCGGGTTGCTGCCGACACTGTCCCGAAACTCGATCTCACGGCCATCCCGCGTCGTGAAAGAGATTTCCGGATAATAGGTCATCCCATCGCTGTCTGATTTAGAGATCAGCCGCACAACCTCGCCCCGGGCTTTCATGGCGGTCGCCTCAAATCCCGATTGCTTGTTGTATAAATAATACCCGCCGACAATCATCGCCGTCGCAAGGAGGACATAAAGCGGACTCCAGATCGCCATGGCCCTGTCGTGCTGAAGCAGAAAATCACTAATCTCCTGAGGCGTCAGCAGAACACCCTTGCAGCCATCGCTACCATTCTTACCCGCCTTGTTTCTTTTCAGATTCATGCGTTCCCTGAATTGATCGCGTGTTTCCCACAGGTGCCGTGGCTTGATCGTTCTGGAGAGTTTGAATCCGATAAAGCCGAAAAACCCTGCCGCCGCTATGAACAACGGGAAGCCAAATTCGAGCCCTTTGATGCTCTCGCTCAGGATGAAAATGCCAGGCGTTAGAAATATCAGGCCGAAGATGAACAAGATCATGGGCGTCTTCTCGACCCGTTCGTAATTATCAGGGCTTAAACTGACCATAACCTCAGTGCCCGGCAAATGACCGGGGATCCAGTTGCTGGCATCCTTGCTCTGCGCCCGCAAAAGCCGCCCGTCAGGCGCGATATATTCATATACGGGATAGAACATCGTCGAGAAAGCCTTGGGCCTGTACGATGAAGGTTGTATCTCCCGGCGCGGGCGAAATTGCGCACGCCCGGCAAAAAACATTAGAAACAAAAACAGACTGCCCATACCGATACAAACCACCGGCACGATCATGTTGTGCCAGAATAAATCTATGATGAAGTGCCCGGGATCGCCATCTTCATAGATCACATCCACCCGGCCGCCGACATCGAACTGCCTTGAGCTCACGCGGCTTTTATGTTGCTGCGTCACGCCGGAACGGTCGGCGAACTCCACCACCGGCGTATAGGATGTATCCCCTTCGCTATCAGTATATTCCTCAATCCGGACGACTGTGCCATGCGCAGACAATCCGCTCGCCTTCAGGTCGAAATAATCATAGGCGAAATATCCACCGATCGCGATGAAGGTCAGCGGAATACCAAGAAACAACAAAACGACAAATCCGGCGGCCACGGCAGCGCCGGGCGTCCTGGTGACATCGGATTTCATCGTCGAGGATCGCAAACCCTGACGTTGCACAGTCTCTGTCTTATCCTGTTGAGGAACCGCGGTCGCCGCGCGGTCGCCGTATAATTCGACGATCCGCGCCTTGACGCGAGGATGACGCAAACGCTGCCAGACCGGATAAGCGCTCATCACGCCACCAATACCGAAGAAAACCAACCCCATAAGAACGAACAACAACTGATTGACAGCACCCAGCACTTCGAAAATAAAACCAATCATCGAAGCTCCCTGTGACTAGCTGCCCTGATGCGCCAGATAAGGCTCCGGATTCAAGGCCTCGGTTCCCCGGCGCACTTCGAAATGGAGTTGCGGACTGTCAACCGATCCGGTTTTCCCCACCGTCCCGATCGTTTGTCCGCGATTGATCGTCATGCCCTTAGTTGCGATCACGCTGTCGAGGTGACCGTAAGCCGTCATCCAGCGATCGGCGTGACGGATCAGCACCAAATTACCGTAACCCGGCAAGTCGTCGCCGGAGTATGCAACCACGCCGTTCTCGGCCGCCCGCACCGGCGTGCCTTTGGGCACACGGATATTGATGCCGTCGTTCGAACGTCCATCAGACTTGGGGCCGTAGCCCGATATGACCGGCCCGTCCACAGGCCAGGCGAATTTGCCGCTGGCTCGCGCCGGTACGCTGACCAAGGCCGCATCAACCGTTTTTTGCGAAGGCATTGCCTGCGCAGGAACGCCCGAAGGTTCCGCCATGACGGGTGCCGGAGATGTTAACACCTCACGCTCGACCGAAGGCGGCGGCGCGGCAGACATCTCGACAGACTGCTTATCATAAGCCCCGGACGGATAACGACCTTGTGCCATTCCCCCCGCCGAAGAAACAGTCTTGCGCTGCGCCAGCATTTCAGAGGTCATCAGCGGCGGCGGCATCTTGATCGCAGGCGGCAGACGCACCGATTGCCCGGCAGCCAGCCTATATGGCGCATGGAGATTATTCATCCGCGTCAGTTGGCTGGCGCTGACATTAAACATCCGCGCCACGGTCTCCACCGTATCGCCGTCTTTCGCCTTGTAGCTTTGCGGCGGAGTCAGCTTGAGGCGCGCGCCCTCCGCCAGAGCATAAGGCGGTTGCAACTGATTGGCGTTAATCACATCCTGGAGCGCCAGATTGTAACGCTGCGCCACGTTATAAACCGTATCCCCGGCCATGACCGTGTGCATGCCGAGACTTTGCGCTCCGCCGCTCTGGCCATAATGAACGAACGACGCGCTGCCCGTGTTCGATGATCCACCGCCGTTTGTTGTCAGACACCCCGACAACAAGCATAGCGACGCTAGCATCAATCCCTTCTTCAGCATGCCATTACCGCCTGCCCGGCACCCATATCAGTCTCGGCCTCTTCCGACACGACATCCGGAAGCAGCGGCACAAAACGCACCGGCGCCAGATCGCGCAGCGCATAAGTGTCCTCGGATTCTTTTTTATACAACCGCAACACCTGATCGCCGATATCACCGACAGGCACCACCATCATCCCGCCAACTTTCAACTGATCCAGCAACGCTTGCGGCGGCGTGGCGCGGGCGGCAGCAGTGACGATGATGCGATCAAACATCATGAATTGCGGCCACCCCTTCATACCGTCCCCGGCGATCGCCGTGATATTGCTGGCATTGCGGATATTCAGATGCCTGAAAATCGCTTCAGCCTGTTTAAGCAGCGGCACATGCCGTTCTATGGTGTAAACGCGCCGCGCCAGCCACGCCAGAATGCAGGTCTGGTAGCCCGAACCCGTACCGATCTCCAGCACCGTATGGCGATTGCTCAGTTCCAACGCCCGCGTCATCAGCGCCACGACCGAGGGCTGGCTGATGGTCTGTCCGCGACCGATAGGCAGCGCGATATCCTCATAAGCGCGATCACGCATCACCGGCGGCACGAAGATCTCGCGCGGCACACGCTCGATCGCATCCAGAACATCCACCTCCGTGATGCCCTGCTCACGAAGCTTCAGGATGAGATGGCAAACTTTCTTGTCGTGTGAACTGATCGTACCGTGCATAGCGCGCTGTTGCGATTATGGATAAAAAGAAGCGTCGAATGACTTTTACAAATTTTAAATCCAAACAGGCCGGGAACCAAGCGGAAAACGAATCAGGGGGACAGCCCCGGCACTTCGCGATAAGCCATATCACGGGGAACTGCATAGTATCCGGCAAAAAGTAAATAACCTATGGCTGTCGCCTTTGAGAAAATTGTATCTGGTGCCGTAATAATCTCAACAGGGCTGGGACGACCGCATTTATGACTCCAGATCAATTCCCCTGTAGGACTATCCCCGTCGACCTTCTGGCGCATCGCCATCCAATGAAAATCGCCTTGATCCTCATACTTCAAAAACAAGGCCGCAGGAAAAAAATCCTTCCTGCACCCTAAAAAATTATGCCCCAGATAAACCAAACCATCGGCCTGAGCACCTTTATGAACGCGAATACCGGTACTATCTACCAGTTGGAAAAGGCCCTCTTTCAACTTGACCGACTTCACAGGGACATCACCCGGCCAATCAAGCTCCTCGCTTAAATCCCCAGGCTGCATATGATCCCGGGTTGGCCTGTTAATCGCGAAATTGTAACAATTATTATCATCCCGTGCCCGCCACTCCCCCTCATATAAACCGGGGGCCGCGAACAAGAGCGTCTTCGCCTGCACCACTATCGCCATCTGCTGATGGTGGTCAGTCGCCGCGCGTTCAAAATCACGGGTAAGAACAAGCTTTTGCATCACCGCCCATGGATAGCAGAGTCTGTTTGTTATGTCAATTAATTGCCGGTCAGACTAAATCGCGCGCTTCTGCGCCTGCGTTGCCGTATCAGCCGGTATCAGTTTCTCAATCCCGCCCATATAGGGTTTCAGCGCCGCCGGAACGAACACTCCGCCATCGTCCGGGTCGTAGTAATTCTCCATCACGGCGATCAGAGCCCGACCCACAGCCACCCCCGAACCATTCAGCGTATGCAGGAACTGCGTGTCCTTTTCACCCTTCCTGCGGAAACGGGCCTTCATGCGCCGCGCCTGAAAATCGCCGCAGTTCGAGCAGCTCGAGATTTCGCGATAACGATCCTGTCCCGGCAGCCAGACCTCAATATCGTATGTCTTGCGCGAGCCAAAACCGATATCGCCGCTGCACAGGGAAATCGTGCGGAATGGCAGCTCCAGTTTTTTCAGGATATTCTCCGCGCACCCAGTCATGCGTTCGTGCTCATCGTTGCTTTGCTCAGGCAGGGTCACACTGACCAGTTCAACCTTATAGAACTGGTGCTGGCGGATCATGCCGCGCGTATCCTTGCCCGCAGCCCCCGCCTCGGAACGGAAGCACGGCGTCCATGCCGTATAACGGCGCGGCAGGTAATCATCCTCGACGATACAATCGGCAACGATATTGGTCAGCGAGACTTCGGCGGTGGGTATCAGCCAGTGATCCGATGTTGTATGAAACAGGTCTTCCGCGAATTTCGGCAACTGCCCTGTGCCGTAGAGCGCGTTATCACGCACCAAGAGCGGCGGCGATACTTCCGTATAACCATGCTCCTGCGTGTGCGTATCCAGCATAAATTGCGCCAGCGCGCGCTCCATACGTGCCAGACCGGAATGCATCAACGTGAAACGGCTGCCTGACATTTTGGCGGCGGTTTCGAAATCCATCATCCCCAGCGCCTCACCGATTTCAAAATGCTCAGGGGTCTGGCTGTTCAGTCTTTTCGGCGTGCCAACCTTGCGCACTTCCTTGTTGTCGTTCTCATCCTTGCCGTCCGGCGTATCCGCATCCAGCAGGTTCGGCAGGCTGGCCAGAATCGTATTAAGCTTCTCGGCCAGCGCCGCTTCCGTCTGTTCCAGTTCGGCCATGCGATCTTTCATCGCTGCGACTTCGTTCATGAGCGCGGCGGCATCCCCCCCCTTGCCCTTGATCACCCCGATTTCCTTGGACTTGGTATTGCGCTGGTTCTGCAGATCCTGCATTTCCGTCTGCACAGCGCGACGCTCGGCATCCAATTTCAGAATCTCAGGCGTCTGCGGCGACACGCCACGACGCGCCCAGTTCTTGTCATAAGCGGCAGGGTCTTTGCGGATGGCGGCGATATCGTGCATTTCTTCTCAAATCCTTATCAAAACGGTCACCAAGGTATTTGACCTTGTAAAAACATCTTACTTCGCCGGTAAACTACTATAAAATCAGGACTATGCAAAACATTAAGGATCATATCCCCGGTGTTTACAGGATTGCGCGGGCGCAAGAGCCGCTGCCGCTGGTATACGATTCCCCGCATAGCGGGCGGATATACCCTGCCGATTTCAATTACAACTGCGACGAAGGCCTGTTGCGCCGGGGCGAGGATAACCACGTCGATGAATTGCTGGCCACCGCACCGGGCTATGGCATTCCCCTGCTCTGCGCCGAATTCCCCCGTACCTATATCGACGTCAACCGCGCCCCGGACGATATAGAACCCGATATTCTGGCAGAACCGTGGCCCGCGCCGCTGAACCCGACGGATCGCGCACTCTCGGGCATTGGCCTGATCCGCCGCGAGATCAAACCCGGCATCCCGGTCTATAACCGCCGCTTACAGGTGAAGGAGATCATCCAGCGCCTTGAAACTTACTATGTACCTTACCATGGCGCCCTGTCCCATTTGCTGGACGGAACCTACGGCCTGTTCGGTCAGGTCTGGCATATCAACTGGCATTCCATGCCTTCGCTCGGTGCGGTGGGGCCATTGCCGCATAACGGACGCCGCCCCGGCAACGGCCAGCCTGATTTTGTGCTGGGCGACCGCAATGGTACCAGTTGCCGACCTGATTTCACGAATGATATCAAAGAAATGCTCAAGGATCTTGGTTATTCAGTTGCGATTAATACGCCGTATAAGGGCGTTGAACTGGTGCGCCGCTACAGCAATCCTAAAATCGGCCGCGCCAGCCTGCAGATTGAGATCAACAAGGGTCTGTACTGGAATGAGCGGCGCCTCGATAAAAACAGCCATTTCAATGTGTTAAGAAAAGATATTGAAATCTTTACGCAGCATTTGCGCGCCTATGTCTCCGCACACCTGTCACAGCAAGCCGCCGACTAGCAGAGCCCGGATGCTGGCCACATGAGACATAAAACAGATTAAGGCGCATTACACCAACTCCTTGTAAGCATAGAGCGTCCCGGTCACCAGCACGCGGCCCGCGGAAGACCGTTCCGCTACAGCAGCGACAGCCGCCTCCAGAGAGTGATAACTTTTGACACCGGCACAAACTGGCCGCAATGACGCTGCCAGATCGTCGGCGCTGAAAACGGGGCCGGTCTGGTCATAAGGGCCGTTCACAAACGAAAACGTGGAGACGCTGTTCACATAAGGCAGCAACGGCCCAAGGCAAACCGCCGGATCCTTGCTACGAAGCATGGCCGTCACCACATGAAGCGGGCGGTCAGGTTCGGCCCGCGACCACGCGGCCACCTGATGCGCCAGTACTTCCCCGCAACTATCATTATGAGCGCCGTCATACCAAAGCTCCCATCCCGCAGGCAACGCCTCCGCCACACGACCCCGCACAATATGCTCCAGGCGGCCGGGCCATTCAGCCTTTTGCACGCCGCCAGCGAAAGCTTCTTCGGAGATATTCAAGTGCGACTGGCTCTTGAGCGCGGTGATCGCCGCTCCTGCATTCCAGAACTGATGCACGCCCAAAAGATTGGGTGCCGGATAGCGGTAACGCCGACCCTGAAAATCCATCCGCAAACTTTCCCCGGGCGTCACGCTCCAATCCCGACCGCATAATATCAGGGATGTACGCGCCCGCGTCGCACACCCCTGCAATGCAGGAACAACCTCTTCCCGTGCCCATGGCATCTGGCAGCCCACCACGCAGGGGACATCCATCCGCATAATTCCGGCCTTTTGTATGGCAATCTCCGGCAGGGTTCGCCCGAGCCAGTCGCAGTGATCGTAAGAGATCGTGGTGATAACTGTCAGCAAAGGATCGCGCACAACATTGGTCGCATCACGCAGCCCACCCATGCCAACCTCAAGCAGCAAGACATCAGCAGGTACCCTTGAAAATGCCACAAAAGCTGCGGCTGTCGTCACCTCAAAAAAACTGATCGCCGCACCTTTATTGACGGCCTTCACCTCCTGCAGAATGTCTATCAGGAATTCATCGCTGGCCAGATGCCCGGCCAGACGTATGCGCTCGTTGAACCTCAGCAAGTGTGGCGACGTATAGACATGGCACTTATACCCTGCCACCTCTGTGATCGCGCGCATATAGGCAATCGTCGATCCCTTGCCGTTTGTCCCGGCCACATGGATTACCGGCGGCGTCTTGTCCTGCGGATTGCCCAGTTTATCGAGCAACCTGAACAAACGATCCAGAGACAGATCGATTTTCTCCGGATAAAGCTCCTGCAGGCTTTTCAATATCCGGTCGAGAGGCGCATCGACGGACGTCATGTTTTTTCATCTCTCCGGCGCAAACGCTGCCTGATAACAAAAAACAGCGAAAGCAAGCTCAGGATCAGTAATAATGGATAAATCAGCAACAGATCGACGCGGATGTTACACTCGCCCGTACAGATTCTCTGAATCCCGATTTCATAGAGCGCATAAGCAAACCAGGCGCCCCCCGTGACCAGCGCAGTGCGGCCGCGGCTGTACGACCATAGCACGGCGAAGCCAAGGGCAGACACCAGTCCGGTTATGATAAATGGCAACATGCGCGCAGAAACCTCTCCAGCCCCACTTTTACTATGTCACTGCCAACTTGCAATCCATCTGCGGGACAGATATGGATGAAACATGGCCGATCATTACCGACCCGTCATTATCCATCATCCGCCGAACAACGGTATTTCACCTGTTGTTTTCGATAATCCGCACAGCGGGTACAGCGAAACATGGCTGTGGGATGCGTTTATGGATCGCCTGCTGATCGAAGCACCGGGCGCTGGCGTTCACGTTCTGGAAACAGATGTGCCGCGCACCATCATCGACACCAACCGTGACATTGAAGAAATCGACCCTTCCGTTTTTCAGGAGCCCTGGCCCTACCCGCACAAGGTCACCGCGAATGTCAGGAACGGCATGGGACTTATTCCCTATTTGATAAAGCGTCGCGATGGAACGTTAGTGCAAGCATTTAATGAAAACTCGCAACTTACTGTTTCAGAAGTAAAAAGAAGAATCAATGAATACTATAAACCCTACTATGATGCCCTGATCGACTTAATCAACACATCTCAGCAACATCATGGAATAGCCATTCATTTCAATTTTCACTCAACCCCGCGCCAAGACAGCCCCCACCATCAGGACGTTATACTGGGGAATCTGAAAGGAAAGTCATGCTCCCCGCTGCTGCTGGGTTTTGTGCAAGACTTCTTCAGAAAAGAGGGACTAAGCACGGGCCTGAACAAGCCTTATCCCGGCGGCGCGCTGATACGGAAGACCCATGCGCCCGATCAAGGCCGCCACAGCCTGCAGATTGAGCTGGCCCGTGACCTTTATATGGATCAGTCCTCACTCAGTTTTGACCCCTTCAAGGGTGGGAATCTGAAGAATATCCTGACGCGGTTCGCCACCGAAATCCATCAGTTCAGCCTTAATCAAGCTGTCGCCTTAAGACCCTGATCGCTGCCAAAAACCATGCCACAGTGCTTCATCAGCGCTTCATCCAGGTCATTCATGGATATCCTGACCCCGCGCTCATGACATGATGTCACACCAAACTCACGGATACCGCACGGCACGATACCCTGAAAATGCGCAAGGTCGGAATCGACGTTGATTGAAATTCCATGATAGGTGACCCAATGACGGATTCTGACTCCCAACGCCGCAATCTTGGATTCCGTGCCGTCATGGGCGACCCATATCCCCACACGCCCCTCGCGGCGCTCACCCTGAATGCCGAGATCACGCAAAGCCCGAATAATCCATTCCTCCAGTTGCCAGACATAAAGCTTGATGTCTGGTATCTTCTGGCGCTTTTTCAGGTCGAGCATGACATACCCCACGCGCTGCCCCGGGCCATGATAGGTGTATTCCCCGCCCCGCCCAGTCTCAAAAACCGGAAAGCGGGGATGGAGCAGGTCTGAGGGTTTGGCGCTGGTTCCTGCGGTATAAAGAGGCGGGTGCTCAAGCAACCAGATCGTTTCCGGCGCTGTTCCAGCACGAATAGCCGCGACCCGCCCTTCCATCACCTGAAGAGCCTCGGGGTAGTTCACCAGATCGTCTGAAATCACTATTTCCATAGGAATTAAACCATAAATCCCTTCCCGTCCCTGCGCAATATCTTTCCTGCTTGCACTTAAGTGATGAATTTGATACCTAACAGCCTTCCATTTCAGTGCGGTCGTGGCGGAATGGTAGACGCGCAGCGTTGAGGTCGCTGTGGGGCAACCCGTGGAAGTTCAAGTCTTCTCGACCGCACCATCTCCCGATTTTTTGCATTTGCGAACAAATGTTTACATAGCTGCTCTGCCATAAATCATTTTGAGGCGGGCTTTTATTCTTGCCATATTTCCGGCACAGTAATGCAGCATCTATAGCTGCCCCGGATCGACCCGGACAGCACGAGGTTTTTCATGAAAGACACACTCCGCGAAGCCGCCCTTGAGTATCACCGCGTTCCCAATGCCGGAAAAATCGCCATTGTACCCACCAAGGCCATGGCAACACAGCGCGATCTGGCGCTGGCCTACTCACCGGGCGTAGCCGCCCCCTGCGAAGAAATCGAGAAAGACCCCCTCAAGGCGCTTGACTACACCTCACGCGGCAATCTCGTGGCCGTGATCTCGAACGGCACCGCCGTGCTGGGGCTGGGTGACATCGGCGCATTGGCTGCCAAACCGGTGATGGAAGGCAAGGCCGTTCTCTTCAAGAAATTTGCGAACATCGACTCCATCGATATCGAGATTGACGAAAAAAATCCCGACAAACTGATCGAGATCATCGCCTCCCTCGAACCCAGCTTCGGCGGCATCAACCTTGAAGATATCAAAGCCCCGGAATGTTTTGAAATTGAGCGCCGCCTGCGCGAACGTATGAAAATTCCAGTCTTCCACGATGACCAGCACGGCACAGCCATCATTGTGGGCGCAGCCCTGACAAACTGGTTGCATATCTCCAAACGAAAAATCACCGACATTAAGCTGGTGACCAGCGGCGCCGGCGCGGCGGCGCTGGCCTGTCTGAATATTCTGGTCAGCCTCGGCCTGCCCAAGGACAACATCATCGTCACCGACCGGCAGGGCGTCGTCTATAAAGGCCGTACCGAAGGCATGGATCCGGACAAGGCGCAATACGCAGTCGAAACCAACGCCCGCTCCCTCGGCGACGCGATCGAAGATGCCGATGTCTTCCTCGGTCTTTCGGCCGCGGGCGTACTGACCAAGGACATGGTCAGAAAAATGGCCAAAGCGCCGCTTATTCTGGCGCTGGCCAATCCGACACCGGAAATCCTGCCCGAAGAAGCCCGCGAAGCCAAACCTGACGCCGTTATCTGCACCGGCAGATCCGATTATAACAATCAGGTCAACAACGTCCTGTGCTTCCCGTTTATTTTTCGCGGCGCCTTGGATGTCGGCGCAACCGCTATCAATGAAGAAATGAAGCTGGCGTGCGTCCATGCGATCGCCAATCTGGCGCGCAAGGAAGTCAGCGCCGAAGTCGCCGCCGTTTACGGCGGCGAACAACTCTCCTTCGGGCTCGATTATATGATACCCAAACCCTTCGACCCGCGACTGATCGTCGAATTGCCGATGGCTGTCGCCAAGGTTGCGATGGAGACAGGAGTGGCCACCCGCCCGATCACAGACTGGAATGCCTACCGCGAAAAACTCCAATCCTACACCTATCGCACCAGCATGGCGATGCGCCCCTTGTTCGCGCGCGCCAAAACCAACCCCAAGCGCGTTGTCTATTGCGAAGGCGAGGAAGAACGGGTTTTACGCGCCATACAGGTCGTTGTTGACGATGGCTTGGCCCACCCGGTTCTGATCGGCCGCCGCAGCGTCGTCGAAACCCGGATCAAACGCCTCCACCTGCGCATCGAGGAAGGCAAGGATTTTGAACTGATCGACCCTGAGAGCGACCCGCGTTATCGCGACTACTGGACGCGTTATCACCAGATCATGGAGCGGCGCGGCGTCACGCCCGCTGTGGCGCGAACCACCCTGCGAACCAACGCTTCGGTGATTGGCGCCTTGATGGTCGAGCGCGGCTATGCCGACGCCATGATCTGCGGAACCATTGGCGTCTACCGCGATCACCTGAAGACGATTACAGATATCATCGGCCTTCAGCCCGGCGTGGAAACTGCCGCCGCCCTGAGCCTGCTGATTATGAACAAAGGCAGCTACTTTATCTGCGATACGCACGTCAACCCGGATCCCAGCATCGCCCAGATCAGTGAAATGACGCTGATGGCGGCCGAAGCCGTACAACGTTTCGGGATCAAGCCCAAAATCGCCCTTCTCTCGCATTCCAATTTCGGGACGCACAATAATGAAAGCGCCTTCAAGATGCGTGCGGCTCTCTCCGACCTGCGTCAGCGCGCGCCTGAACTGGAAATCGATGGGGAAATGCACGCCGATGCGGCCTTGAGCCAGTCGATCCGGCAGGAAATCATGCCGAATTCGACCTTGCACGGCGAAGCCAACCTGTTCGTCATGCCGAACGTGGACGCCGCCAACATCGCCTTCAACATGATGAAGGTCTTAGGCGATGCCATCGCCATCGGCCCTATGCTTCTGGGGGTCGAGCGCCCGGCGCATATCGTTTCGACATCGATCACCCCCCGTGGTATCGTAAACGTCACCGCTGTGGCCACAGTCGAGGCCCAGATCTACGAAGCCGAACACAAACAGGAAACAATCAGGCAGACAGCCCTGAATGTCTGATGGTCAAGGATACAGGCATGGACGCAGACGACCAGGATCTGCTGGACAAACTTCGCCAGCATGAGGAAGGAACCGACGATTCCGAACCGGAGTCGCCCTTCGTCCTGAGCGACGACCGGATCGTCGATATCGTCGAAGCTTTGCATAGCGGGTATGATGACGCCGTTGTCCAGATCATCGGAGATCTGACCGAACGCGAAGCTGCCGACCTGCTTGAAAAAATCAGCGAGGAAGAACGCGAGCTGCTGCTGACAAAACACGCAGCGGCGTTCAAACCCGAAACCTATTCCGAGCTTGACCCCGAACTGCAGAACCAGATGCTGTCCAAGATGCCTCCCAAATACGTGGCGGCCATCATTTCGGAACTCGACAGCGACGACGCCTTGAATCTGATCGAAAATCTCGACGAGGATGTACGCAAAGACGTCATTCACAACCTTTCTGCCAGTTTGCGCATTGCCCTGGTCGAGGGCCTGAACTACCCTGAATACAGCGCCGGGCGCCTGATGCAGCGCGAATATGTGGCGATCCCTCAATTCTGGACCGTCGGGAAAACCATCGATTATCTGCGTGCCGCCAGCGACGACCTGCCGGACTATTTTTACGACCTGTTTGTCGTTACCCCGACATACAAAGTCGTAGGCGAAATTCCCCTGAACCGTGTAATCCGGGCACGCCGCTCCGAAAAAATAGACGCTCTCAAACTTGAAGACATCCACCCGGTTCCGGCTCATATGAATCAGGAAGAAGTCGCTCAAATATTCATGCGCGAGGATATCACTTCCGCTCCTGTCGTCGACGAAGAAGAACGCCTGATCGGGATGATCACAATTGACGACGTCGTCGACGTTATCGACGAAGAAGCGCAGGAAGATTTGCTCAAAATGAGCGGAGTCGAGCAAAGCGATTTGTATCGCGCCGTTATATCAACGGCTTCCTCGCGTTTTCGCTGGCTATTCATCAACCTGTTCACCGCACTGACGGCCGCCTATGTAATTTCGCTGTTCGGCCACACGATCGAACAACTGGTAGCACTGGCCGCCCTGATGCCGATCGTAGCCTCGATGGGCGGCAATGCTGGCACTCAGGCGCTGGCCGTGGCGGTTCGCTCTCTTGCCACCAACGAACTTTCACGCGTGAACGAAAAACGCGTCGTTCTGAAAGAAATAGGCGTAGGAGCCATCAACGGGCTGATGTTTGCGACCTTTGTCGGCGTCATTGCCGGTCTGTGGTTTCAAAATCCGGTATTGGGCTGTGTAATCGGGGCCGCCCTGATCATCAACCTGATCACCGCAGGATTCTTCGGTGCCTTCATCCCTATCATCCTTGACCGTATCGGTGCCGACCCGGCAGTGGCCTCCTCAGTCTTCCTGACCACGATGACTGACATCGTCGGCTTCTTCGCCTTTTTGGGGCTAGCCACTATCTTCCTGATTTAAAAAGATTTTTTTGGATACCTTGCTATAACCGCCCAAACTCTGTATCACTAGGCACTCGTTTAACACTCTGAAAAAACAGAGAAATTTAAAAACTGCGCTCCCGGTTCGATGTCCGCTTCCAAACTCACCAGACCTTCGCTTGATTTCAAGGACAGCTTCCTTAATGCCCTCGCAGAGTACCATGCCGAAGGGCGCTACCTTCACCAGGACATCCAGCGCATCAGCAAGGATTTTCCCGGATTCATCGAAGCGCTGCGGGCGGAACGCGGCTATCCGCACCAGCCCTATCAGGATTGGGTAGAGCCTGTGCCCGAAACCGTATTATGGCTGGTCAAGGACGATCAATATCTGGGCACAGTTGATATACGCCACCGCCTGAACTGGCATCTGGAGAAATGGGGCGGTCATATTCATTTTGTCATACGCCCCACCATGCGCGGCAAAGGCTTCGGCAAGAAAGTTCTGATCAAAGCCCTGCCATTCGCGAATTATCTGGGTATAGACAAGGCTTTGATCACAGTAGCCCCGGATGACATCTCGGCCCAGAAGATCATCGAGTCATGCGGCGGCATTCTGGAAGACGAAACATTGGAAACCGACCAGTTCCCCGCGCGCAAACGCTACTGGATCGACTGCAATTAAATCACGATGCCACTGAATCGCCATGAAAAAACCTTCGGGATTGTCTGGAATTCAAGTACCCTGATCCGATATAAACCAAACACGCCCACATTCCGGAAATCAACCTTACTATGGCCACGCGTAAACCCAGCAAAGGCAAGAGCCGCAAAAAACCGCATAAGAGCGAACGCCCGCTGATCATCAGTCTGGCCCGCCTTTGTCTGGTCGCCGGGATATGGATGTCCTTGGTCGTGGGCTTGATTGTGGCATGGTATGCGGCAGAACTTCCCGGAATTATCGATGATCCGCATTTCGAGCGTAAGTACGCCGTCACGGTGCAGGCGCTCGACGGCAGCACGATTGCCCGCTACGGTGAACTCAAAGGCGTCAGTATCGGGGTCGAAGATCTCCCCCCGCATCTGATTTACGCGGTTCTCGCGATCGAAGACCGCCGTTTTTACAGTCACCTCGGCATCGATCCCGTGGGCATTGCCCGCGCGCTATACAACAACCTGACCAGCAACACACGACAGGGCGGGTCTACGATCACCCAGCAACTGGCTAAAAACCTGTTCCTGACACCCGAACAAAAACTGAAACGTAAAATTCAGGAGGCCATACTGGCCTTGTGGCTGGAAACGCAACTAACCAAGGATGAGATTTTAAGTGCCTATTTGAATCGCGTTTACCTAGGGGCAGGAGCTTACGGCATTGAAGCCGCCTCGCGCGTCTATTTCAACAAATCCGCTAAAGAACTGACGCTTCAGGAATCCGCCATCATCGCAGGTCTACTAAAGGCGCCTTCGCGCTACTCGCCGCAGGCCAACCCGCAACGCTCGGCTGAACGCGCCAAAGTCGTGATCGCGTCAATGAAGGATGCAGGCTTCATCACAGAGGAAGAAGCGCAGAACAGCACCCTTCGCCTCGATCAGGAAACACGCCCTGTCGAAGGCACGGGCGAGCGGTTTTATTCAGACTGGATCGTCAGCGACCTGACCACATTGACCGGGGAACTTCCCAGTGACATGGTCATAGAAACAACCATGATTCCTGAAATTCAAAAAGTCGCAGAAGAAGCCGTCAAGCGCGTACTGGATGAATCAGGGGAGGCCAAGAAAGCTTCCCAAGCCGCCGTGGTGGTGATGGATACCGATGGCGCAGTACTGGCCATGGTTGGCGGGCGAGATTACCGCACCAGCCAGTTTAACCGCGCTACAGACGCCTTGCGGGCTCCGGGATCATCCTTTAAACCCATCGTTTACCTGACCGCTCTCGAACAAGGCATGCGCCCCTCCGATATGGTCGTTGATGAGCCCGTCAAATACGGTCGCTATAGACCGACCAATTTTAAGAATGAATATTTCGGCGAAGTCCCGATGGAATTCGCGCTCGCCCGCTCCCTCAACACGGTGGCGGTTCAACTCGCCTATAACGCAGGGGTCGGAAATGTCATCGATACCGCACGCCGCCTTGGGGTCAAAAGCGAGCTGCAGCACGATCTTTCGATCGCGCTCGGGAGCAGCGGAGTCCCGATCATAGAAATGGCCACTGCCTACGCATCAATTGCCCGCGGCGGCTTTATTGTCGTCCCCTACGGGATTATCCGCATAAAGGATACGGCAGGTCGCCTGGTCTATGAACGCGCCCCTTTCGCTTCCGAGCGCCGCATCGCCAGCGAGCAATCGATTGCCAATCTGATCTATATGATGGAAGGCGTGGTGCAAACCGGCACCGGTCAGGGCGCTGCAATTGCCGGCTACAGAATCGCCGGCAAAACCGGCACATCGCAGGACTTCAGGGACGCATGGTTTATCGGTTTCTCCGGGAACCTGATCTGCGCCGTATGGGTGGGGAATGACGATAATTCATCGATGAAGGCTGTCACCGGCGGATCACTGCCTGCGGCAATCTGGCGCGAAACCATGACCACGGCTTTGCGTGTCGCCGCTCAAAGAAATACCCTGAAGCCCATGTATTCGAACCGCCCAGCGATGAACGGCATCGACGGCCTGATTAACCGGCTCCTTGCCGAACCTGCGACCAACCAATAAAAACGGGGATGGCGCAAAGCCATCCCCTTTCTTAAGGATCACACCGTCTATTACAGCCGGTCATGCACGCACATACATGTTTTCATTGAAAACCGCATAATGTGCACGTCCCGCCGTCGCAAACCTGTTTTCGCCGATATGATCCCAATGTTCTTTCAGTGAAAGAACCGACGGCGGCGGCACACTGCCTCCCGACCAGTTGCGGCGCTGTGCGCATTTATCGGCAAAATCGAGAAACGTAATCGGAAAGGCCTTGCGCGGCGCGCGCAAACCCATATCAACCAGTGTCTTCGCGATCAACGCATCGCCATGATCCATGATATCGGCAGTGAACTGTATGGCGGATAGAATTTTAATCTCCATACGGCTGTTCGGGACGTGACGCAAATGACGCATGAAACGGGCATATACTTCCATCTCAAAGCGCGATTCCTCGGAAAGTGGCGGTGGCAAAGGCAAAGTAATCTGATCTTTATTGTAAATAAACTCGCTATGATCGCCTCCAAGGCTTTCAACCCAGTATCTGTCAAAGTGGTCGTACTTCATGTGATCCTCCTTATACCCGGCAACACCCTGCCCGGTGCTGTCTGGCGTTATGGGCTCTTAGGTGGCCCGGTTCTTGTTCAACTCATAGCCCCAGAGTGCCGCCAATCACTTAATGGAATCTTAAAATTCTGGTTTCTTTCCGGAATCACCCTATATAGCTTGTGGATAACACTCATGTATTCACAATTTCGTGGTATCGGGGCAATTGACGCTCCCGGCAAGGCGATGCAGCCATAGAATCGATTCGCTGCGGATTAGCGCAATTTCGGCACCGCTGCTCGAGCCAGAGCGTCCGCTCGCTCGTTTTCAGGGTGGCCGTCGTGGCCACGCACCCAGTGCAATCTGACATCATGCTTTTGCAAGAGCGTATCCAACTCTTTCCAGAGATCCTGATTCTTAATCCTCTCGGGCCACCCCTTCGCCTTCCAGCCCGCCAGATACTCATGCACGCCCTTCTGCACGTATTGGCTGTCGGTATAAAGCTCGACTTTGCACCGCCGCGAGAGCGCCGCCAGCCCCCGTATGACAGCCGTCAGTTCCATGCGGTTATTTGTCGTCTTGTGTTCGCCGCCGGAAAGCTCCTTCTCATGGCCCTTCCAGCGCATAATCGCCCCCCACCCGCCCGGGCCGGGGTTACCGCTGCAAGCGCCATCAGTAAACATCTCTACATGCCTGGATTCCGTCATGCCGACCGATTCCCTTGCTGGTGGAAGCGCAATCGCTCAACATACGCCATCGGGTCATGAGGCTTCACAAAGTTCTTCGGGTCATGAAACAGCCAGTCATGCAGACGAGTCATCAAGAACCGTACAGATGCTGCCCGCAGCAAGACCGGCAGCGCCTCCCGCTCCGCAAACGTCAGTGGGCGCAACAATTCATAGCCCTGCAGCAAGGCCCGATAACAATCAGGACGGAAAAGACAGGACGAATCAAAACACCAGGCGTTGATTGCAATCGCCAGATCGTAAGCCAGCATATCCGTAGCCGAGAAATAGAAATCGATTACGGCGCAAACCTTGCCCTCATCAAAAAAAACGTTATCGGGAAACAAATCCAGATGCACAGCGCCCCGCGGCAGCGCCTCAGGCCAATGCTGTACCAGCCACGACAGTTCCTGATCGACCATAACCGACAGGCCGGGGCACACTTCATCGGCGCGTGCGCGTGTTTTATCCGCCAGTTTTTGCCAGCCTGACAAGGACATGTCGTTGGCGCGCTCCACGATGAAATCGGCCACTGCCAAATGCATGCGCGCCAGATAACGCCCCAGATCTTCGCAATGCTCCGGGGTAATCTGCGCCAGCGTCAAAGAACGCCCGTTAAAAAAAGGAAATAAAGCCGCCTTCTTCCCGGCGATCTCGACAGAGCGCTCATAGCGGTTTGTCAGGATCGGCCCCGGGCAGGACAATCCCATCCTGACCAGATGATCGGTATAGGCAAAGAAAAACGGCAGATCATCGACGTTCGTCCGTTCTTCAAAAACCGTCAGGATCATATGCGATTTGGTGGTGTGGACGTGAAAATTCGTATTCCACACCCCTTCAAGTATACCCTCATGCGAAACGTAATCCCCTGCCTGGTAGAGGGCGAGAAGGTCGCGAATCTGGGATGAATCGAGCGGGGTAAAGACAGCCATACTCACTATTAAAACGGCCCTGCCCTGCCCCGGTCAAGCGATATAAGGAAAATATAGCCACCTTTTCATCCCCCCCGCTTCTATGGCAGGATAGCGCCCATGTTAGGCATAGGATCATTTCTGGAATGGATGGAACTGGCGAGTTATATCGCCACAGTTTTCGGCATTCCTTTCGGCATAACCATCTTTTTGCATCAGGAGCAAAAAGAGCGCCGCGTCGAGCAGCAGGAAATTTACGACAAGCTGATGGATCATTACACGGAAATTCAGGATAAGCTGTTCGAATTTCCGGAACTGGATATGCACGTAACCCCGCTCGGCAACCCCGAAGACGCCCGCCGCCAATATATCCTTTATGAAATGGTAGTGTCGCTGTTCGAACGAAGTTTCATTCTGCTCGAAGCAGAAGAAGATCCCGAGTACCGCCGGATGTGGAACTCGTGGGTCGACTATATCAGCGAATGGCTGAAAAAGCCGAATTTTCAAGCTGCCCTGCCCCGCCTGATGCAAGGCGAAGATCCCGAGTTTGTCGCCTATATGTCGCAACTCTCCGGTCAGGATCTCAGCCCATAGCCGTTCAGGCCGCAAGAACGCCGGGCACCTTGAAAGTGACGTTCTCGTCTATAATCCGCACTTCTTTCAGCACCAGGGCAAAGCGTTCGCGCGCGGCCTCTATCACCTCATCGATCAGAGCATCGGGTGCCGAAGCCCCCGCAGTCAAACCCAGCGTACGAACGCCTTCAAACCATGTCCAGTCAATTTCGGCGGCGCGCTGCACGAGCATGGCCTTGCCGCAGCCATGGTTGCGCGCCACTTCCACCAGACGGTTCGAGTTTGAGGAGTTGGGAGCGCCTATCACGATCAAGGCCTCACACTTCTGCGCAATCGCCTTGACCGCAGCCTGGCGATTGGTGGTGGCATAGCAAATATCTTCTTTGTGCGGCCCTTCAATCGCGGGAAATCTTCGTTTCAGCGCCTCAACCACGCTCGCCGTATCGTCAACTGATAGTGTCGTCTGCGTGCAATAAGCAAGATTGTCTGCGTCCGCCACCTCCAGAGCCTGCACATCGGCGGCAGTTTCGATCAATATAACGGCCCCGGGCGGCAGTTGCCCCATGGTTCCGACAACCTCGGGATGCCCCTTGTGGCCGATCAGAACAAGCTGCCGTCCATTTTTAAAATGGCGCTCGGCCTCGCGATGAACCTTGCTGACCAGCGGACATGTTGCGTCGATAAAAAACATTGCGCGCTCGCGGGCCGCTTCCGGGACGGTTTTGGGAACCCCATGTGCGGAAAAAATGACCGGGCATCCATCATCGGGGATTTCATCAAGCTCATCGACGAACACCGCCCCCTTAGCCCGCAGCCCCTCGACTACATAACGGTTATGGACGATTTCATGCCGGACATAGACCGGTGCCCCGTATTTCGCAAGCGCCAACTCGACGATCTGGATAGCACGATCAACCCCGGCGCAAAAACCACGCGGCGCAGCCAATAAAATAGTAAGGCCTTGTTTTTCCATGGCCTTTATATAACGCGCACCCCCTGAAAATGCCAGCCTTTATAACAGCCAGCCCCCTCTTGCACCATACCTTTAGGTATCATATGGTTCTTCTCACCCGGCTTCCGGGCGATCCTTTGTCAGGTTGAGGTATTCAAGATGATCCGCAAGCTTCTCTGCGTAAGCGCTTTTTCCGTTTTGGCTCTGGGGCTTACCGGCTGCGAAACCATGACGGACGTAAAAAACAGGCTGGCCGCGATAGACTTCCCCTCGTTTTCATCCGATGATGAAATCCAGCCTGCGGAAGGCGCCGTGATGGCTTCGGCTGAGGGCTGCCCGCAAGTTGCTGTGGTCGAAGACCTCAAGCACCTCAGCCAATTTGAAACCCCGGCGAACCCGACCCCGGAAACAAACATCTCCAGCATCTCCATGACCGGGATGGAATCATCGTGCAGCAAGACGGAAAAAACCGTCGCCGTAGATATAGGCCTGCGCTTTGACGCCGCGTTAGGCCCCAAAGCCACTAACTGGAAAACAGAAAGCCACAGCTTTGCCTACCCTTATTTTGTTGCGGTAACCACGCCATCAGGGGAAATCCTTTCCAAAGAGGTCTTTGCCGCCACTATCCGTTATGACGCGAATGAAACCGCTTTGACACAGGAAGAAAGCATGCGTCAGGTCATCCCCTTAAGGGAAGGGCAGGATGTATCCGGTTATGAGATCCTGATCGGCTTCCAACTGACAGATGATGAGTTGAATTACAACCGCAGCCGCACCGCGCAAACATCTGCGATGCAGCCAGTTGCCCCAGAAGCAATGCCACCGCAGATGGAAAATGCTCAATCAACTGAAAAGACTGCACCTGCCCCCGAGCCTGTCGCCAATGCCGAACCTGCACCCACCGCACCAGAAAAGGAAGCCGCGGCGCTGCCAGCCGGAGCGGCAGGAGCCGAGGTTTCCGCTGTTGAACCTTCGGCGACTGAAGAGCCCTCCCATCCGGTAGCCATGAAACAATCGACCCCGGCCCCCGCAACACCGCCTGCCTTGGCAAACCCGCAGCAGCAAGTGATCCGCATCAAGGCCGATGGCAGCGTCGAAACACAATCGAACTGAAAATCAGGAACGCGCGACAGAAAACCAGTCAATCGGCTGGCAACCTGCCTGAACCAGGTAGTCGTTCGCTTTCTTGAAATGGCCGCAGCCGAGAAAGCCGCGATGCGCCGAGAGTGGCGACGGGTGCGGCGCCTGCAAGACCAGATGACGCTTGCGATCTATAAATGCACCCTTCTTTTGCGCGTATGAACCCCACAACATGAAAACGACATGGTTATGCCGGTCATTGACCGCACGAATGACTGCGTCTGTGAATCGTTCCCATCCCTTGTTCTGGTGCGAACCCGCAGAAGCTTGCCGTACCGTCAACGTGGCATTCAAAAGAAGGACACCCTGCTCCGCCCATGACGTCAGATCGCCGACATGCGGCATTTTCCGGCCATATTCAGCCTCTATCTCTTTATAGATATTCTGCAAGCTGGGAGGCAGCGCCACTCCTTTACGCACAGAGAAAGAAAGCCCATGCGCCTGACCTTCGCCGTGGTATGGGTCTTGCCCCAGAATGACAACATGCACCCGGTCGAATGACGTCGTATTGAGCGCATTGAAAATCTCGGATCCCCGTGGATAAACACAGCGTCCCGCCTGTTTCTCGGCTTTCAGGAAAGCGCGCAATTCATGCATATAGGGCTGATCGAACTCAGGCTGCAAATAATCAAGCCAGCTTTGCTCAAGTTTGATGGCGGCGTTTGTTGTCATGTCCGTTACGCCCTGATTTTCTTTTTAACCTTGCGGAAATTGTTGGAAAGCGCACGGCGCCAGGTATAAACCCGCACCCCCATCCCCGAACGCAACGACACGGTTTCACCGCGGGCGTGAATCACGGCCCGCGTCTCCATGATTCCAAAATACACATGATAAGGCGTGGTTCCCGGCATATAATCCGTCGCCGGTGATAAATCGCGATTGAGCCATTCGACCCAGAACCCGCGTTCCTGCATATAGCATTCCCTGAACACCCGTACCATCTCCGCCATCCGCGCTTTGATTGCATCACGGTCAGGCGCCATATCAATCATCAAAGCGTTTGCCTTCAAAGCCTCGGCAAAAGGCCAGATGCGTTTGGTGTCGGTTAGAACCAGTCCCGCCGGATTGAGGACATCGAATATGCCGCCATAAACCTGATCCCAGCCGAAACGATTGGCCCAGTGCAGCAACCCTAAGCATATGCCGTCGTGCCGCGCCGGGTCACACCGCAATGCCGCATGTTTTTTCAGCAACCAAACCCATTCAAAATAATGCCCTGGCTCCACCCGCTGTCCCGTTGTCGGATCCGGCGACAGATCCTCAGTAAAAAATTCGCACAAGTGGTTTTGTTCAGGCTTATAAAAATGCGTCATGAACAGATGAACCAGACGATCCGACATTCTGGCATACGCCGGATCACCCCACGTTTCTTCAGCAAAAAGGCATGCTTCCAGTAGATGCATATGCGGGTTCTGGCGGCGCGTACGGTTGATCGGATGCAGTTGTTCATCCAACGCTTCGGCATAGCCTGGCTTTCCGGGCAAGGTGAAATGATTTTCGATAAAATCCAGCACCGCGCGGGCATGATTGCGAGCACGCTCGTCTTGTGTAGCGCGAAAGTAGTGAGAAAATCCAAAAATAACGAAGGTCAGGGAATAAAGATCGTAGGTGTTGTCGGCGGGTCTTCCATTGTCGCCCAAACTGAAACGCCACCCGCCCGTCTCCGGCACGTAATATTTTTCCAGCAAGGCATCAAAATGCTTTTTCAGGTCAGGCCTGAAATTCTGCGGCCCGTGCAAAGACGCATGGCTATACATAGCCAACTGGCGGCACTGAGTCAGTAAACGGCGATTGCCCACATAACGGGGTTTGAATCCTTTTCCCAGCCGCTCATAAAAACCGCCCGTGGCGGGGTCGGGAAACGCCTCATACCATTTGATGACCCAGCGTTGCAACAACCGCTGCGCCAGGTACTCAACATTTGTATGTGTACTATGATTCATCTAATATCAATCAAACCATGAATACTCTCACCTTATATATACCCCGTGAAGGACTGAAACACCAGACTGGTCATAGTCATCCGGAAAGCCCTGACCGTCTTAACGCAATCCTCTCTTTGCTGCAAAAGAGCCCCTTCATGGCGCTGCCGCAAATCGAAGCCACGGAAGCCGAATTGCACTGGATTAAACGCGCCCATGACCCGCGTTACCTGGAACGGCTTGAAGAGATGGTTCCGGATTATGGGCAAACCTATCTTGATAACGACACCGTGCTATCGCCCGGCTCATGGGCCGCGGCTCTGACCGCTGCAGGCGCCGTATGTCAGGCTGTAGAGGATGTGACCTCGGGCAAAACCATGCGCGCATTCTGCGCCGTGCGCCCACCCGGCCATCATGCCTTCCCTGATCATGGCGAGGGATTTTGCCTGCTCAATAATATTGTGATTGGCGCCCTGCATGCTCAAAGCCTCGGCTGCGCCCGCATCGCCATTGTTGATTTCGACGTCCACCATGGCAACGGCTCGGATGCGATGACACGGATACACGACAATATTTTTTACGCATCAACGCACCAATGCCCTCTTTATCCCGGCACCGGGCATGCAAAAGACAATATCCCCAACCGAATTCTGAATATCCCGATGAAGGCGGGGGACGGTTCTCTCCCCTTCCGTCAGGTTTATGAACAACGGATATTGCCGGCCGTTCGCCATTTCCAACCTGATTTATTGATGATTTCAGCAGGTTTTGACGCCCACAAGGACGATCCACTGGCGCAAATGGAACTGGAAACGGCAGATTTCGCGTGGATCACCGCAGAGTTAGCCAAACTGGCCCGGGAATGCTGCAGAGGAAAGCTGGTTTCAGCGCTTGAGGGCGGCTACAACCTCGCCGCACTCAGCGATAGCGTTGCTGCCCACCTGAAAGCCCTAATGGATTAGGGCCGGGTCGCCACGGCCGATACATGGCGCAAACGCGGGCGGGCGCTGAGGATACGGCTGATCTCGCGTTCACGGCGTTCCATACGGGCGCGCGCGACGCGGCGAGCCAGCGGATCTGTGTCCTCGATCAGGGTATCGGTGGTCTGATTCTGTTGAGAATTCATTGCAATGCCTCCCGTTTAGTCATAATCACTAAATTTATTTTACCCCGAAGCCCTGCCTTTCGGGCCTGCAAAGTCGGAAAGGCTGGATTCGCGGGGCTGCATAGCTCTTTTGCTGTGCAACAATGAGCCTTAAGCCATTGAAAGGCTTGAGATCAAGGCCTTTTTGCCATACAGTGCAGCGGTTTAACAGAAAAGGCATCCGGAGTCCCGATCATGGCAAAAGCACAAGCGGCCATTGAAACCTTGAATTTTGAATCGGCGCTGGCTGAACTTGAGGTCATTGTTCGTGATCTGGAAACAGGAAAAACCAGTCTGGAAGAATCGATCAGCGCTTACGAGCGCGGCGTCGCCCTTCGCAACCATTGCGAACAGAAACTGCGCGAGGCGCAAGCTAAAATCGAAAAGATCACAGTCAATGCCGACGGCTCGGTGTCCGTCAAACCGTTTGCAGAACAGGAGTAACGTTCTATGGCACCTTCATCCCGCGAAGCCAGTATCAGTCTGCAGGAACATTTGACCGAAACCGTGGAGGTCATGCAGAAAACGATTGCGCGCCTGTTGCCGGAAACGGACTTGCCGGAGGCTCCTCTGTTCGAAGCCATGCGGTACGGTTCTCTGAACGGCGGCAAGCGTCTGCGCCCGTTTCTGGTGATCCAGTCGGCCAAGCTCTTCAACGTCGACCCCAAGCGTTCGCGACGTGTGGCTGCCGCGCTGGAGTTTGTACATTGTTACTCCCTGATCCATGACGATCTGCCCGCCATGGATAACGCCGATCTGCGCCGCGGCAAGCCCTCGACCCATAAAGCTTTCGATGAAGCTACAGCCATTCTCGCGGGGGACGCCCTGCTGACTCTGGCCTTTGAAATCCTGGCAGACTCAGAAACTCATGAAGATCCGCGCGTGCGGGTTGAACTTGTATCGGCGCTGGCGCAAGCTTCAGGCGGACATGGTCTCTGCGGCGGGCAAATGCTTGACTTGATCGGGGAAAGATCTTCCTTCGATCTTGGCACCATTAGCCGCCTGCAGCGTATGAAAACCGGAAAATTGATGTCCTTCGCCTGTGAAGCCGGCGCCATTCTGGGCAAAGCAGGCGAACCTCAACGCAAAGCCCTGCTCAACTATGCAAATGACCTTGGCCTCGCTTTTCAGGTCACGGACGATATTCTGGACGTTGAATCCAACGTAACAACGCTTGGCAAGGATACCGGCAAGGATCAACAGGCCGGAAAATCGACATTTGTATCCACCATGGGTAAGGAGCAGGCCCGCGCCCGGGCGGAAATGCTGGCGACGCAGGCCAAGCGCCATCTGGCCATTTTTGAAGGCCGGGCGGAAATGCTGGAAGATCTGGCCGATTACGTGCTAAAACGCCGGACATAACCCCTCCGCCCTGCGGCAGGGCGGACAGGCGCATAGAACAGATATGATAAAAGCGAAAACATCAGAAGACTATGGCCGTAGCCAGAGGTCACAACTGCTTGACAGAGTTGCCGACCCCTCCGACATACGCAGCTTTTCCGACGAAGAACTACGTCTGCTGGCCGATGAAGTTCGCCAGCAAACCATTGATGTCGTTTCACAAACTGGCGGCCATCTGGGAGCTGGCCTTGGGGTCGTTGAACTGACCGTCGCTCTGCACGCAGTTTTCGATACGCCGCGCGACCGCCTGATCTGGGATGTCGGCCATCAATGCTATCCTCATAAAATCCTTACCGGCCGCCGCGACCGCATCACCACCCTGCGCCAGGGGGGTGGGCTTTCCGGCTTTACCAAACGCGCAGAATCCGAATACGATCCCTTTGGCGCGGCCCATAGCAGCACGTCAATCTCGGCCGGCCTCGGCATGGCCGTCGCGCGCGACCTGGCGGGCGGCAGCAACAATGTGATTGCCGTGATCGGCGATGGTTCCATGAGCGCCGGCATGGCCTATGAGGCGATGAACAACGCAGGAGCCATGAAAGGCCGCTTGCTCGTCATCCTCAACGATAACGAGATGTCGATCGACCCGCCTGTAGGGGCGCTGAGCAAATATCTCACACGTCTAGTATCGTCGAGCAAGTATATGGGCGCGCGCGAAGCCGGTAAAAAAGTCGTCGGAATCCTGCCGCCGCCGTTGCGTCACGCCGTCAAGCGCGCCGAGGAATCGGCCCGCATGGCCATGGGTGCAGGCTCGCTGTTCGAGGAACTGGGTTTTTATTATATCGGCCCGGTTGACGGTCATAACCTGGATCAGTTGCTGCCCGTGTTACGAAATATCCGCGACAGCGATCACGGCCCTGTACTGCTGCATGTCATCACCAAAAAAGGCAAGGGCTACGCCCCGGCGGAAACTTCGGCTGATAAAATGCATGGCGTCGTGAAATTCGATGTCGTCACAGGCAACCAGCACAAAAGCAAATCGAATATCCCGACCTATACCAAGGTCTTTGCGCAAAGCCTGATTGCCGAAGCGAAGAAAGACGATAAGATTGTTGCCATCACCGCCGCCATGCCGTCGGGCACGGGGCTTGACCTGTTCGGTTATGAATTTCCCGATCGCATGTTCGATGTCGGCATCGCCGAACAGCACGCCGTGACTTTTGCCGCCGGAATGGCTGCTGAGGGTTACAAACCCTTCTGCGCCATATACTCAACATTCCTGCAACGCGCCTACGATCAGGTGGTGCATGATGTCTGTATCCAGAACATGCCCGTGCGTTTTGCGATAGACCGTGCCGGTCTGGTCGGAGCCGATGGCGCCACCCATGCGGGCGCGTTCGACACGGCTTATCTCGGTTGCCTGCCCAACATGGTGCTGATGGCCGCATCGGATGAAGCCGAACTGATGCACATGGTAACGACTGCCGCCGCCTATAACGACGGCCCAATCGCTTTCCGTTATCCTCGCGGCGAGGGGGTGGGCGTCGAAATGCCTGCCCAGGGCGTTATCCTGCCTATCGGCAAGGGGCGTATCGTTCGCAAGGGCGCCGATGTAGCATTCCTGTCCTACGGCACGCGTTTGCGGGAATGTCTGGAAGCCGCCGACATGCTCGCCGAGAAGGGGTTATCCGCTACAGTTGCCGATGCCCGTTTTGCCAAGCCTCTGGATGAGGATATGGTGATGAATCTGGCAGAAAACCACAAAGCCCTCATCACCATCGAGGAAGGCGCTCGCGGCGGATTCGGCAGCTTCGTACTCGATTTCCTCAACAAAAGAGGCGCGCTCGACGATGGCAGGCTCAAGATCCGTACCATGACCCTGCCTGACGCCTTTCAGGATCAGGATTCACCGGAAAAGCAATATGAAGAAGCGCGCCTTAAGGCGCGGCACATAGCCGACACGGCGTCCGGTCTTGTATAATGAGCTTAATACCTCCCACTATCGTTCTCTTCGACATGGACGGCACCACGGTACGCCACTTGCATCCGCGATTGCTACAAATCCTGGAAGCGCTGGATGACGCCAGCCATAAAGCCGCCCGCTTCTTCTCCAGAACCCTTAAAACAAAAATCGACGCGCCTCCGCTGGTGGAAACGCGGCACGGCAAGCGCCCCAAGCTTCTGGTGCACCGCGCCATGCATAAAATGCGCCGCAAGGACGTCGACGAGATCGTCGAGCCCTGTCCCGGCATATACGACGTGCTTGATTTTCTCAAAAGCCGGAATATCCGCATGGGGATCGTCAGCAACGGCCTGGGCAAAGGTTACGGCCATGACATTCTGAAGACATTCGACCTTGAACCATATTTCAATATCGCGATCTTCCGCGAAGATATCCGGCGCTCGAAACCATGGCCTGATCCCTTGCTGCAAGCCCTGAACGGACTGGATACCCCCCCCGGACAAGGCGATGTCGTCTGGTATATCGGCGACCGCCGCAAAGATATCCAAGCGGCTCTAGCCGCGCGAGAACATCTGCCCTGCCCGGTCGTGCCGATCGCTTACGGACTGAATGCCGCTATCGCCGTGCTGGAAAATAACGTCGGCAACGACAACATCATCATGGCATGGGCAGACCTTATGCCGCGCCTGCGTCAGAGCCTTCAGGCAAATCACTGAAGATTGAGGTTTTCCCGGGTCATGAACCCGGCATTGTTATAAGACGCCACCAAAGGCACCAGCCATTCCCCTAAAACAGCCTGCGCCGACAGCCCTTCGCCAATCCGCGCCTGCATTTCCAGCAACTCGACCAGTTTTTCGAATGGTGTCTTTTCTCTTGGGATTTCGACGATATCAACATCACGACGGCTGCGCAGACCAGCCAATATCGCCGCATAATCGAGCGCATCGTTCAATGTTCCCATCTCGTCGACAAGCCCCAAACCCATTGCCGCATGCCCTGTCCAGACCCGGCCACGCGCAACCTCGTCGACTTTGGCAACCGGCATCTTGCGGCCTTGCGCCACGCGCACGATAAATGCTTCGTAAATGGAATCCATCATGGCGTTCATGCGCGCGCGACCTTCTTCAGAATATGGCTGGTTCGGCGAATACAGGTCAGCGTTGGCCCCGATCTGGATTTCACCCCAGTTCACACCGACCTTTTCCCACAAATCGGCGAGAACGAATTTGCCGCCGGCAACGCCGATAGATCCCGTAATCGTCATCGGCATGGCATAAATGCGGTCGGCCGATGCCGCGATCCAGTAGCCGCCCGAGGCCGCTGTGCCGCCCATGGAAACAACAACCTTCTTACCGTTCTGCTGGGCAAACGCCAGAGCGCGGCGGATGGTTTCCGACGCTGTCGGTGAACCGCCGGGGCTGTCCACCCTGACAACAATCGCCTTGATATCGTCCTTGAGTGCCGCCTCTTCGATTTCCTTAGCCAGATCCTTGGCGCTAACCATCGAGCCGCCGTAGTAAGCCGATGAAGACAGGGCAACATCGTCGTCGGAAACAATCGCTCCTACCGCATAAACCAGAGCGATTTTATGCGCCCTGACACCCAGATCAGCTTGCAGGGCGTGATGGTTGGCATCATCCATATAGCGCGTCATCCGGACAAACTTCATAGCTTTCGGGTCATCATACCCCGTAATCTTGATACGGATATCTTTTTTCAAGACATCAAAATAATCGAGCCTGTCAATCAGTCCAGCCTGCAAGGCTTCACGATCAGTAAGAACAGCCTTATCCATATGCGTTTTAAAGACACCGGCCGCCAGCTTGCGGTCTGCCTCTATATCGGCCACCATGATGCCGCTGATATCATTGAGGATGCGTGTGACCGACTCGCGCGTATGCTCGTTCATGCCGCTTTCAGAAAAACTGCTGAAAACATCCTTATACTCCTTGCGGGCGAAAAATTGCGGCTCGATCCCCAGCTTGTCCAGAAGTCGGCGCGCATAAGGCATTTCCGCGCGTAAACCACCAATTGCCAGTGATCCTACCGGTTGCATCCATATCTGGTCGACGGCGGCCGCCAGATAATAGCTTCCCAGGCCCGCGTCCATGGACTCAGCATAAAACCAGACGGTCTTGCCGCTGGCGCGGAAACGCCTGAGGGCGCTTCTTAACTCTTGCATCTGCGCCAAAGACAAAGAGGCATTGCCCCCAGACAGAAGCAACCCCTTGACACGATGATCCGTTTGAGCGCGATCAATGGCGTTGATGAAATGGCGGAAATGGGATTTCATCACCAGGCTGTAAGGTGATGGCGTGCTATAATCCGGGAATTCACCTTCAAGCGTCAGCGAAAGCACCATCTTATCCGGCAAAGGCTGCACGGTGGATTGCCCTGCGATCATGGATGCCGTAATACTGCTGATTAAAATCGACAGCAGCACCATAAACCCAATCGCCATGCAAAAACGCCTCAGACCACGATAAAGAAAAGCGCAAGCCCTCTGCGCAAACGGTTCCTTTTTCTGCTGCGGCAGTGGTAGCGGGGAAAAAAGCGGCCGGGTGCGAAACCAGTAACGACGATTCATATAAGTCTCCTATAGGCATTGCGCTTTATGACGCAGCCAGTGATCGGCCAGAACGCATGCCATCATGGCCTCGGCCACAGGCGCGCCGCGAATACCCACGCACGGATCATGGCGCCCCTTGGTCACGATATCCGTATCCTCACCCGTCCGGGTGATGGTCTGCACGGGCGTTAGGATGGAACTGGTCGGCTTGAACGCCATCCGCACAACAATATCCTGCCCTGTTGAAATGCCGCCCAGAATGCCCCCAGCATGATTGCTAAGAAACTGCGGTTTACCGCCATCACTCATGCGCATCTGGTCAGCATTCTTCTCTCCGCCCCAGGCCACACATTCAAACCCCGCCCCTATCTCGACGCCTTTTACGGCGTTGATCGACATCATCGCCTTAGCCAGATCCGCATCCAGCCTGTCATATACCGGCGCGCCCCACCCGGCAGGAACACCGGACGCATGCACCTCGACGATAGCGCCCGCGCTCGACCCCGCCTTGCGGCGTTCGTCCAGAAAATGCTCCCATTCGTCGACGATGCGTTTATCAGGAGACCAGAATGGATTTTTCTCCACCTGATCCCAATCCCAGTTATCGCGGCAGATTTTATGCGGCCCAATCTGCACCACCGCGCCACGAATGATCACGCCGCTCAGGATTTTGCGGGCAACCGCCCCGGCCGCAACACGCATTGCGGTCTCGCGCGCTGACGAACGTCCGCCGCCGCGGTAATCGCGGATTCCGTATTTGGCGTCATAAGAATAATCAGCATGAGACGGGCGATATTTGTCTTTAATATCGCCATAATCCTTGGAACGCGCGTCTTCGTTTTCGATCATCAAACTGATGGGAGTCCCTGTCGTCTGCCCTTCGAAAACGCCGGACATGATTTTCACCGTATCGGGTTCCCGCCGCTGGGTAGCAAAGCGGTTTTGCCCCGGCTTGCGTTTGTCGAGCCAAACCTGGATATCGGCTTCCGACAGGTTAAGGCGCGGGGGTACGCCGTCGACCACGCACCCGATAGCGGGGCCGTGGCTTTCGCCCCATGTCTGATATTGAAACAAAGTACCGAAGCGATTTCCTGACATGGGATAAACCTATCACAAGTAAGGGAAATTCAAGAATAGTTTGACAGTTATACCATGGAAAATTATGAATAATAAACCCTGAACAGAATGGTCACACGGTCACTATGCCTAAATCCACGGCCATACGGCCCGCCGCAGCCCCCGTCTTCACACGCGCTACCCTTGACCGCAACATGACGGTCAATACCGCATCGTTTGAAAACGCCTTAGCGCATATCGACCTGTGCGGGATAGCTGTGCTGGATTTTGGTTGCGGCACCGGCAATCTGGTGCGATTGCTGCGGGAGACAAACGCCGATACGATCTATGCATTTGAAGTCATGCCCGAGCATCTGGCTCCCGATATCCGGGCTTGGGCCGCTGACCCCTCAGCCAGACCGCGCCTGATCTTAAATCCGTGGCAATTCAAGATGAATCCCGATGCACCCGATGGCGACCTGACTGCTTACGATTATGCACGCCTCCTGGGCAAGCATGAAAAGTTCGCCATCGTCTCTAACCCACCCTACTTCCTTTATAACCGCATTCTTTCTCTGACATTGACAGATAAATTTGCAGGCGCATTGATGATTACCAGCAGGGGCCGCTTGCACAACCATCCCGGCTGGCATGTTCTAGGTGTCATGGATGGGCATGATTTCAATCCGCCGGCCTACGGCCTGCAATATCTGGTGCAAACTGGATTTGAAGGGCAAACTCATATCGACCGCACAGAGCAACCTTGCATCAACGGCCAACCCCAGATATATCCGCCCATCAACAACCGTGAACCGCAAGCAGACAGAACCGACCACTATCCTGAAATGTGGGAACAACTAGGCCGCCTGCCCCGGCGCAACAGAACGCCTGGAATCGCTCCTTGATTTTGCCTAAGCCGCTTTCTCTCCGCCCTTGGGGGCAATCGATTGCAGCAATTCGGCTGTCTCGGCGGCACTGTCAACCGCCGCCATGCCGATGATGTTGTAACCGGAATCGACATGCATGACCTCACCAGTCACACCACTGCCCAGATCAGAAAGCAGGAATAGACCTGAACTGCCGACATCTTCGATGGTGACATTACGGCGCAACGGCGCATTCAGTTCGTTCCATTTCAGAATAAAACGAAAATCGCCGATGCCGCTTGCGGCCAACGTCTTGATCGGGCCTGCGGAAATCGCGTTCACACGAATATTATGTGGGCCCAGATCCGCCGCCAGATAACGCACTGATGCCTCAAGCCCCGCTTTCGCCACGCCCATGACGTTGTAGTGCGGCATCACGCGCTCCGCCCCGTAGTAGGAAAGCGTCAGCAGACTGCCTCCCTCTTTCATCAGCGGCATAGCGCGCTGGCACACGGCCGTGAAAGAATAAATAGAAACATCCATCGTGCGCTGGAAATTCGCACGCGTAGTGTTCACATACAAGCCATCAAGCTCATTCTTATCCGAGAAAGCGATCGCATGGACAACAAAGTCAATTTTGCCCCATTCCTTCTCGATCGTCTTGAACACCTGATCGAGCGCCGCATCGTCAGTAACGTCACACGGCAAAACCAGCTTCGAACCAACACTCTCCGCCAGCGGACGGACGCGCTTCTCCAAAGCTTCGCCCTGAAACGTAAACGCCAGTTCGGCACCATGGTCAGAGACGGCTTTGGCAATGCCCCAGGCTATAGAGCGGTCATTGGCAACCCCCATGATCAAACCACGCTTCCCGGCCATCAGTTTCTGATTATCGCTCATGCTTGTTAGGGCTTTCCTGATTTTCTTGATTATGAAAATTTACTGCATAAATCCAGCCGTATCCTACACATTTACAGCTTTTCGTCCAGCGCTTTCCCTATTCCCAGCCGGTTGATTTGAGAAATATTAACTCCTTGATGATAAAGTGAAGGCGTAAAAAATTCTTTTTTTTCAATGAGTTTTAGTTAATCGGGAATCGGATCCCTGTCATGAGCCTACAACTCGAAACCGTGGCACAAGCTTGCCAGCAGATCACCAAGCAGGTCAAGGAACACTACAAGGTTCTGACCGTGCATTTCATCATCCATCATGATGGTCAAAGAAACGAAGCGTTGGGGATTACCGCACAGGAGATTGTTCATCATCCAGCCGCGCAAACCGCAATGAGGATCATGCAACAACCCAAGCTAAGCGAGCAATCATCCCTCCTCGGGATTGCTGTTGCGAGAACGCATATGTTCATGGGTCTGGCATGGCGCGACCATCTTCTGGCGCTGTGCAACATCAATATAGATCACTTCCAAAATATTCGAGAGGTCCGCCAGCAAGCATGGCATCTGGCATGGCACGCGCTTGACGGCTATTTTTATCACGAGGATCCTGACGGGCGGATAGCGTCGTCAACAAACATTATCGTCAGGCGGCGCAGTGCGCTGGAAATGATGCGTGCGAACTTGCAAGCCGATGTCCTGAGTGCGGTCATGTGCGGCCTGCAAGGCGACCGCGATGCCCTTAAGCAAATTGCCGTTATGCGCTCTCTAAACGCCATCACGCCGCGCTCGGCGCATATGCCTGAATTTTATCCATATCCCATCGCCGTCGAAGCAGTCGAATACGCCGTCTCGGAACTGGGGAAAAAATTGCCTTCCAAACGGCTGATGATACCTACGGCGTTAAAAGTTGCCCGCGAGGTTGATCTGGCGACTGACGATCAAACGCTGATGAACTGGCTGTCGTTCTGTGAGCCGGCGCAGGACATGGCATGGCGCGGTTTCAGCAAACCCGATATACTAAGCGCCGCCATCAATACCAGCCCCGATACCTTTGTAAGAACCACCAGTCACCTTATACAGGAATTGACGTCGATAAAAGCATCTTCATTTATAGACATCGGAGAGAAATACAGCCCCTACGCTGACGACGAAATCAACGCCAACCTTCACGATAAACTCATTGACCATATTTTCGAAGACATCATCGCCAAGGGATTATCCCTGCACAGCGCAGACCCTTTCATAAAAATGGCCGACAAACAAAACGAAGACCTCAGCGAAGGCCGGGTCATGGGTTGGTGCGCCGCCGCTTTGCAGGCGGCAGCGCGCATCCTTGAACGCACCCCCGAAGGCGACCGCCGGACGGAACATCTTGTCAGGCGTGAATTTCGCGAACACAAGGACGACAGTAGCTGGGAGACATTGCGGGATCTCAGCAACCGTGTCATTGAACACCAGCGCGAAGGTGAAATCATTACACTTTCACGTTTGGCGGAGATCGCTGGCGAGGATAAGGCCTCAAGAGCCATACAGGCCTCCATCCAGAAAACGATCAGCAATCCCGATTACCAAGCCAAACTCGAATATATCAACAGCCCGGCACCGCAAGCACCAGCACCCAAAGCACCAGCCCTTTCTGCCGCTCCACGCCTGGCCATGCCTCCCCCCGGGGGGCCGCGCGGCCCAGGTATCGGGAGCGGCTCCCGACCGCAAATTTTGCAACAAGCCGTTCGGTCAGGCGGCGATAGCACCGGCGATCAGGGAAGACAAACGCAAAAATAGGATAATGCTAGCAAAAAAATGCCCCGCCTGCTGGCGGGGCATTTATCTCTCTAGGGCAAATTGCTTACTTAACGATTTCCCAACTGCCATCAGGCTGCTGGCATACTTGACCGTATGCATTTTCACGTTGGCCGCCCACCGTCACCGTGGTTTGGTATTCACGGCAATAACGGCCAGTATTCGATGTCCCATCGCGAGTCGGGGTAATCGTACCACTGTGGCCACTTTCCGGGTTGTTCCAGGCAATCGTTTCACCGACGGGAGCAGAATGGGCCTTTTGCGTGGCTTGCTGCATGTACATTTGGTCGGCGCGATCCAGCGACTGACCGATGCTGCTGCCCACCAGAGACCCCAACAACGCGCCCGCCCCCGTAGCCCACAAACGTCCAGAGCCGCTGCCTACCTGAGAACCCAAAACGCCGCCGATCACAGCCCCGCTGGCAAGGCCTACGTTTTCCTTGCTGAATGTGCCGCCCGTCTGCGTACAACCGCTCATGGCCAATCCGGCAGCAAGTACCGACACAAGAATAAGTTTTTTCATTTGACCCTCAGCTCCTTCGTGATGGGGGATGTTGACAATTACTATTTAGCAAATCAACTATGGCTCTATGAAGGCAAAAAAGCGGCTTTGGAGTAAAATATGCAGGAAAATGATTTCATAAAAAGGCTGGAAAACCCTCAGGACGGGCCGCAGAACCCCTTGCCGCTCTTCGCCGAATGGCTGAAGACGGCGGAAAAAACAGAGATTAACGACCCCAACGCCATGTGTCTGGCAACCATTGACCCCGATGGTCATCCGTCGGTGCGGATTGTCCTACTCAAGGATGTAGACGAACGCGGCTTCGTCTTTTACACCAACCGCGAAAGCCGCAAGGGTCAAGCCCTGTCCCTGCACCCGCAGGCCGCGTTATGTTTCCACTGGAAAACTCTCGGGCGGCAGGTGCGGGTCGAAGGCACTGTCATGATCGTCGACGATGCCGAATCCGACGCATACTACGCCAGCCGCCCCAAGGGCAGCCGCCTCGGGGCGTGGGCCTCGCGCCAGTCACGCCCGCTGGAGAACCGCAGTACGCTCGTGCACCGGATTGAAGAACTTGAGAAGCAATATCAAGGCACTGACAACATCCCCCGCCCCCCTCACTGGGGGGGCTATCGCCTGAAACCTGACTATATAGAATTCTGGCATGATGGCACTTCCCGCTTGCATACCCGGCTTGTGTATAAGCGCGGGGAAAAAGGCTGGGAACGCTCTCTGCTCTACCCTTGAAAAGGTCAGGTAATCGCGCCATATTCCGTCTATGACAACAGAAACTCTATCCTTTGGGGCCGATGTATCGCGACTGCTGGATATCGTCGCCCATGCCTTGTATTCCAATCGCGACGTTTTCCTGCGGGAACTTATCTCCAACGCAGCCGATGCCTGCGACCGCCTGCGCTATGAGGCCATCACAAAGCCCTACCTGACGGTAGACGACCCATCGTTCAAGGTCAGGATATATCGCGATCCGCGAACGCGCATCCTGACCGTTGTCGATAACGGGATCGGCATGAACCGGGAAGAACTGATCAAAAACCTCGGCACCATCGCTTGGTCAGGCACCGCCGCCGTTATGGAACAACTGGGCCAGTCATCATCACCACAGGACAAATTGAGCCTGATCGGTCAGTTCGGCGTGGGTTTCTACGCAAGCTTCATGGTTTCGACCAGAGTAAAGGTCGTCAGTCGCAAAGCCGGAGAAGATCAGACATGGGTATGGGAGTCCGATGGGAAAACAGGTTTTACCGTACGCGAAGCCGCCCCCGATGAAGCAAAACAGCTAATTGCCGGCCGGGGCGCCGCCATCAACCTGACCATCGACGACAACAGCAGCGAATACCTGCTCGAAGAAAAATTGCGCATGGTCGTCATCCAGTATTCGGATCACATCGACATACCGATTTTTCTCGGTCGAGGCGACGGCACCGACGCAGACAACGGCGCCGCCCAGATTCCCGTTAACAAGGCCTCGGCTTTGTGGATGCGCTCCAGGAACGACATCAACGATGAGCAGTATGTTGAATTCTACCACCATATCGGTCACGGCATGGACAAGCCGATGATGACATCGCATTGGCACGCTGAAGGAAAAATAGAATATACGGCCCTGCTCTTTGTACCGACCCTGCGCCCGTGGGATTTGTACGACCCGGGCCGCAAGAACGCTACGCGCCTTTACGTGAAACGTGTTTTCATCACCGACCAATGCGACGGCCTGATGTATCCGTGGCTGCGCTTCATGCGCGGTGTGATCGACACCGAAGACCTGCCACTGAATATCAGCCGTGAAATGCTGCAGCATAACCCGGTGATTCAGAAAATCCGCACCAGCGTCGCCAAGCGCATTCTGGGCGACCTTGACAAGCTGGCGCAGGATAACCCTATGCAATACGGGGCGTTCTGGGGACAATTCGGCGCCGTTCTTAAAGAGGGCCTGTACGACGCCCCCGAGCACCGTACCGATCTTTTAAAAGTGGCGCGATTCCATTCCACTGAAAAAGCTGACGGCCTTGTCTCGCTGACCGATTATGCCTCGCGCATGAAGCCAGAACAAGAACACATCTATTACATCAGCGGTGAAAATATTGACAATCTGCGTAACAGCCCGCAAATCGAAGGCTTTAAAGCGCGCGGGATCGAGGTTCTCCTCTTTACCGACACTATTGACGATTTCTGGCTGCAATCGGTTCTCGACTATGAAGGCAAGGCCTTCAAATCAGTAACCAAAGGCGATGTCGATCTTTCGAAATTCAACGTGCCTGCGAACGATCAGACAGAGGAAAAGAAACAGGAGCCCTCCAAAGACGAAAGCCTGCGCCGCCTGTTGGTCATCATTCAAGAAACTCTGAAAGACGATATCGGCGAGGTGCGCTATTCACACCGCCTGACCAGTTCCCCAGCCTGTCTGGTTGCGGCGGAGAATGAAGTCGACCTGCGGATGGAACGCGTGCTCAGAGTGCATCAAAAATATGAAACACCCTCGAAGCGCATACTGGAAATCAACCCGGATCATGCCCTGATCAGGCGGATGGCCAGTCTGGCCAAAGCCGGCAGCACAGGAGAGGACATGGCCGATGCCGCGCATCTGCTGCTGGATCAGGCCCGGATCATTCAGGGCGAACCCATTCCCGACCCTGCGGATTTCGCAAGGCGGCTTTCCTATTTCATGGAAAAAAGTCTTGCCGCCTGAGAGAGCTAGGCCGCCTTTTTCAAGAAATCCGCATACTTCATATTGGGGCGCGGGCCCATATGGGCGATGACCTCAGCAGCCGCCATGGAGGCCAAGCGTCCACATACATCCAGACTATATCCTCGGGTATAGCCGAACAGGAACCCGGCGGCGTACTGATCTCCCGCCCCGGTCGTATCGACAACCTTGCTGACCGGCTCCGCAGTAATTTCAACGATTCTCTCGCCTGCCATAACGACAGAGCCTTGCGGCCCGCGCGTAATCACGACAACCTCGCAAACACCTTTCAAGCCCTCAAGTGTTTGCTCAAACGTATCCGTTTGATAAAGCGCCATAGCCTCCTGTTCGTTGGCAAACAGGATATCGACGTGATTTTCGACAAAAGCCTGAAAATCCTCACGGTGGCGATTGACGCAGAACGGGTCAGAGAGTGACAAAGCCACCTTGCGCCCGGCCTTGTGCGCCAGTTCAGACGCCACCCGGAACGCTTCCTTTGCCTGCGGCGGATCAAACAAATACCCTTCCAAGTATGTAATTTTCGATGACGAGACGATGTCCTCGTCTATATCGATGGGCGACAACTCAACCGCCGCCCCCAGATAGGTATTCATTGTCCGCTGCCCGTCCGGAGTCACCAGAATAAGGCAACGCGCCGTGGGTGCCCCAATCGCCAACGGCTGCGTATTGAACAGCACACCTTGCGCTTTCAAATCGTGGCGGAAAACCTCACCCAACTGATCCTGCGCGACTTTGCCGATATACGCACCCTTGCCCCCGAATGACGCAAAACCCGCAATCGTATTCCCGGCCGACCCGCCTGAAGATTCAATCCCCGACGGCATCTGGGCATAAAGTTCTACGGCGCGCGCTTCATCAATCAAGGTCATGCCACCCTTGATCATGCCGCTAACTTTGTGCTGATGCGCTATGAAAGCCTCGTCAGCCTGGGCCAGCACATCGACTATAGCGTTGCCGATTGCCAGAAGATCAATTTTGGGGTCTTTCATATCCTATATTCCTTCACACAGAAAAACAGGCTAAGTTCTAATCTAAATAAAGAAGTAATGGAATACCATGGCAACCAGAAAACCCCAGAAATCAAAAGAAAACCCAAAGGAGAGAATCGTTAACGCTGCGCTCGCCCTGACCGCCCGGGATGGCTGGGAAGCCTTAACCATGGAAAAGATCGCACGTCAGGCAAAAATCAGCCTCGCAACGCTCCGTGAGTTTTTCGATGACCGGTACGACATCCTGGCCTGCTACGCCCGGATGGTCGACCAAAAGGTTCTGGACGCTGTCGGTGAAACCGACAAAGACGCATCCCGCCGCGACCGTCTGTTCGACATACTGATGGAGCGATTCGATATATTGAATGAAAATCGTGAAGCCCTCGTTTCGGTGATTGAAGACATCAAGTGCGAACCTCACCAAATCGTCACCAATCTGCCCTATTTGGCCCGTTCCATGGGCTGGATGCTCGAAGCAGCGGGCATAGAAACCGCCGGATTGCGGGGGGCCGCCCATATAGCCGCATTATCAGCCGTTTATATAGCAACGATAAAAACGTGGACGAACGACGACAGCCTCGACCTGAGCAAAACCATGGCCGCCCTCGATCGCAATCTCGGACATGCCGAGAAATGTGCCGGTATATTGGGGTTAATCTGATATCTCAGGCGCGCGCATACTGATAGACGTGATTCTCAGCCCACAATTTTTCCAACACATCGCAAAGATAATCAACATCGGCCAGCGTATGGGCCGCCGTTGCCGTCAGACGCAGGCGTTCCGTCCCTTTGGGCACGGTCGGGTAATTGATCGGCTGAACGTAGATATTATATTGGTTCAACAGCATATCGGTGACCATCTTGCAGCAGGTGGCGTCTCCTACGATCAACGGCACAATATGGCTTTCGCCTTTCAAATAGGGCATGCCCGCTTTCTCAAGACGCGTCTTGAAATGGCGTACGTTGCGGCGCTGGCGCTGACGCTCGATGTCAGAAACCATCAGATATTCTATGCTGGCTTTGGCTCCGGCCAGAACGGCAGGCGGCAAGGATGTCGTAAAAATGAAGCCCGCAGCAAATGAACGAATGGCATCGATCGTATTCTTGCGCCCAGCCACATATCCGCCCATCAGCCCGTAAGCCTTGCCGAACGTGCCTTCAATGATGTCGATACGATCCATCACGCCCGTTTCTTCTGCCAGACCGCCGCCATGGGGCCCATAGAGCCCTACACCATGCACTTCATCAAGATAGGTCAGCGCACCGTATTTCTCCGCGAGACCGGCAATCGCGCCGATCGGCGCAATATCGCCTTCCATGGAATAAACCGATTCAAAAGCGATGATTTTCGGGCGACCCACGTCATCGGCCTTCAGCAATTCTTCAAGATGCCCGAGATCATTATGACGGAAGATTCTCTTATCCGCGCCGCCATGACGAATACCTTCGATCATCGAAGCGTGATTAAGCGCGTCGGAATAAATGATGCAGTCAGGCAGCAAACGGCACAATGTACTCAACGCGCCTTCATTGGCCGTATAACCCGATGTAAAAACCAGGCCAGCTTCCTTGCCATGCAGGCAGGCGATAGCTTGTTCGAGCTCAACGTGATAACGGGTCGTACCTGAAATATTCCGGGTGCCTCCGGCGCCTGCGCCGGAACGGTCGATCACCGCCTTCATCGCTTCAAGCACATGCGAATTTTGCCCCATGCCCAGATAGTCGTTGCTGCACCAGATGGTCACTTCACGAACATCCCCATCCGGCGCATGATACAAAGCTTTAGGGAAATTCCCGGCGATACGCTCGAGCGTGGCAAATACGCGATAACGCCCCTCGTCTTTAAGGGTGTCAACACGTTGCTGAAAGAAAGCTTCATAGTCCATAATCGTCACTCGAGTTTTGCAGTATGATATTTCCTGTAAACCGGGCCAGACTACCCAATAGCCTTTCTTAACACAATAAGTTGCAGTCACCGATTTAGACCATGACTTTTATCAATTTGACCGCTTTTGAATGCTTACAGATACAAAACTTGAGTTAGAATAAAGGGATACAAGGGGAGGCTAGTTGAGAATGATTATCGTTTTCGGCTCCATTAACATGGATATTTTTATGTCGGTCGAGCATCTGCCCGTCCCTGGAGAAACCGTCTTGTCTCCCGCTTACGAAATGTCCCCCGGTGGCAAGGGTGCCAACCAGGCGCTTGCGGCCGCCCGCTCCGGCGCAAAAGTCGCCATGATCGGACGGGTCGGCGATGACGGCATGGGAGCCCGGGTCTTGAACAATTTGCGCCGCGCCGGGGTTATGACCTCAGGCATCGTGCAGTCCGAACAATCGACGGGCTGCGCTGTGATCGCGCGCGACGCTAAAGGCGAGAACCAGATACTGGTTGCTTTAGGCGCGAACGCCGATGTCATTCATGAACAGATCCCGGATGAAATTCTCGGCAGCCGCAACATGGTACTGATGCAAAACGAAATCCTCCCTGAGCAGAACTGGAAAATCATTGAACGCGCCCACCAGATCGGCGCAACGACAATTCTCAACCTGGCCCCAGCCATTCATATCCCTGAACCTATCCTGAAAAAACTGGATTATCTGATCGTCAACCAGATCGAGGTTCGGCAAATCGCAGCCGCCATGAATCTGCCCGCCGAGAACCACGAATTGCAGATCGCAGGTGCGCTCTCGCGCATGGGTAATCTCACCTGCATCGTGACCATGGGCGACCGCGGCTCGTTCGCCATCACGCCCGAAGGGCAGGAAATACACGTCCCCGCTCTAAAGCTGGAAACGTTCGTCGATAAAACAGGCGCGGGCGACGCCTACTGCGGTACATTCGCCGCTGCTCTTCATGCCGGAATGCCCCTTATCGAAGCCCTCAAGCGTGCTGCCGTTGCCGGGTCTTTGACCTGCCTCAAGAAAGGTGCGCAGCCATCCTTCCCCTATCTTGGCGACATAGAGGAAAACCTCGCCAAACTCGGCGAGGTTTCGGTTAGAACGCTGGCAAATCACTGAAATCCTGATCAGGGTTTCATACTTGGCGCATTCGCCGGGGCCGGCATGTTCAGCGCCGACAAATCCTGATGGATTTGCAGACCGGCAGGCACGGTAAACTGTACCTTGCCTGCAGACGATATATAAGGCTTTCCATGGGGCCCCAGTTGCTCCTGCAGCTTCACGACAGTAACGACGCCGCTCTGATCTTCTCGTACCGTAATGCCATGACAAACAGGCTTCCCGTCGTTGGGCAGCGGGAACCCGAATACGCGAGCAAAATTGCTGGCGCCTTCAATACGCGGCGCCTTCGGATCTGTGCCATATCCCCACTTGTGCAAACTCACCAGGTTGATGTTGGCTGCGGCCAGCGCCTCGTAAAGACGCGTGGGCGTATCTTCGTGATAGAACAGCACAACGACCGGACGGTTGTTAAAGTGCGCCGACAGTGCATCTGCAACTTTGGCGGCACGCACGTCTTCGCTCTCAAGCGCCGACATTTCAGCCGCTGTAGCGTTTTTGGCGGCCATGATTCCCGCCATGCTCTGGTTTGAATTCACGGCCACAAGAAACGCATCATAAGGCGAAGCCACCTGATCGTTGATATACTGGAACCCTGCCAGGGTCGTCGGGACGGTACGCTCCACAGGATAGGCATAAGTGCCGTTTGTGCAATGAATGTTGTGAACCCCCATCATATCCAGCACCCTGTAAGCGGCATGGGCGGTATCCAGCACATCGTGGCCTTTGAGTTTAACCAGAATCTGTGACGTCATTACTAAACACTCTGACTGCAGCAATTTGTAAGTTTGGAGAGCCTTTAGATATGACAGTTTAAGGAAAAAGGCAAGCTTGGCTGAATAATGATTATCTATCAAAGGGCTAAAGCAAATCCCCCGGGCCAGCCGGGGGATAGCTTACGGGTCAAAGCCCAGAGGCATCACGCCTGCATGTTGAGGGTGGCTCCCCGTGACGAAGACACAGGAACATTCGAAATCGCCTGATCAAGAATGGCTACCAGTTGCTTCTCCATATCTGCAGCCTGTTTCACCATCTCCAGCGCAATCGCCTGTCGAGTCAACGCAGCCTGAGCCGCAATGCCAGCGGGAACTTCCATAATCACCTCATATCCTTTCAGGCTATAACAAACAAGTTAACAGGCCGTTACTTTGCTTCTCTGCCATAGCGCTTGTTATAGCGCTGGCATGCCTCATGCAACTCGGAAATCAGCAGCTTTCCCTGTTTGCCGCCCGTGCCGCGCAACTGGTTGGAAATAATAATATACAACGTCTTGCGATGAATGTTCACGATCTCATAAGCGTCATCATTGAACCCTTCGAGATTTTCAAGAAAATCCAGAGCGATGTCGGCAACATCGCTGAGGAGGGAGAATTTAAACATCGCCCCGTTGGCTTTCAACTCCATGATCGGCCCGGTTACCCGGCCAACCAACTCTCTGGTGCGGTTCTCTTGGATGCGCGCGACATCAAGCGCACGATCAAGCCGCTCAAGAATAGAGAGGGCGTAGCTTGTGAAATCAACCTCATTTTTCCGAATAAAATCTTCAGCACGTTCGATGACAGCCGGATCCATGCCGCCATAACCGGCTTTGGCACGCAATGTGTTCGGCGGATTATAGAACTTGGCCTTCGGCGCTTTCTTCTTGGCTTTCTCAGTCATAATTCAAACACAGTTATTTCTTTTCATGAAGATTGGGGCCGACGTTACGCACATGCTCCTGCAGATCCTTGAGAATACGCTCAGTCTCGGAGGGATCGATCATATCCAGTTCCATATCCGGAATATCCACGACATCGTCTTCCCGGCGTCGTTGTCCCGCATATTCGCCCTTGCGGCGGCGACGATCAGGGCCAAAAAACTGCCCGCTATCTACGAATTGCCGCGGACGTTCGATCAGTTGTTCAATTCGGGCGAATAAATCCTTCGCTGTGAAGGGCTTCACCAGAAATTCTGTGACACCCACATCGCGCGCCTGTTCCACGCGAATGCGGTGGCTGTACCCACTCATCATAATCACCGGCACGAATTTATTGGGAGATCTCGGGTCACGCCGAATCATGCGAATAAGTTCAAGCCCGTCGAAAGGCTGCATCTGCCAGTCTGTCAGAACGATATCCGGCTTATAACGGCAGAATTGCGCAAAAGCATCCTCCGGATTATCGGCGGTATAAATTGCCGAAAAGCCGAAAACCTTCAACAATCCCGACACCAAGGACACCATCGGCTTCATGTCGTCGACGACTAAAATCGAAACCGTCTTGAATTGATAAACCATATGCAGCCGCCAGAAATTTCCTTTGCCTAGATTCTCATGAATAATAAGTCAAAACAATGAAAAATTTAGACTTTTGGCGAAGTTAACGACATGGCATAATGCCGCAACATAACAGACGTAACTAATATAACAGGGGCGCATGCCATGAACGCTTCACGCACGATCACAGACAACATAATCCCTGCCAGCATCGTTTCTAAAGGAACGGGAGCGCAACTCTTGGTCAGGACTTTAGCCGCGCACGGAACGCGCCATATCTCCTGCGTCGCAGGCGAAAGCTATCTGGCGGTGCTCGATGCCCTGCTCGACCATCCGGACATCAAGGTAACAACCTGCCGTCAGGAAGGTGGGGCAGCCTTCATGGCCGAAAGCTGGGGCAAGCTGACAGGCAAACCCGGCATTTGTTTTGTCACGCGCGGCCCCGGCGCCTGCAACGCCTCGATCGGCGTTCACACCGCAATGCAGGATTCAACGCCGATGATCCTGTTCATGGGGCAAGTCGGTCGCGCCGACAAAGGTCGGGAAGCCTTTCAGGAAATCGATGTCCGCGCCGTTTTCAGCGGGTTGGCGAAATGGGCTGCAGAAATCGACAATCCCGCCCGTGTGCCGGAAATCGTCGCCCGCGCCTTCAAGATAGCCACCACGGGCCGCCCCGGCCCGGTGGTCATCGGCCTGCCGGAAGATATGCTGACCGACATTGCCGAAGCCAACATTCCTGCCCCGGCTTCACCGGTTGTTCCGACACTGACTAAGGATGGTTGCGCAAGAATAAAAGATCTGCTGCAAGACGCAAGACAGCCGGTTGTCATTATTGGCGGCAGTGGATGGAGCGAGAAAGGAATCGAAGACTTCGCCAGTTTCGCCAGCACCGCGCAATTGCCAGTGGCAGCCTCCTTCCGCCGTCAGGATCTCTTCAACCACAAGCATAAATGCTATGTCGGGGAACTGGGCACCGGCCCCAATCCCAGATTGATTGATAAAATCAGGCAATCCGATCTCGTGGTTGTGGTGGGCGCGCGTCTCGATGAAATCTGCACGCAAGGCTACACATTATTCGACGCCCCCGTGCCACAAATGAAAATGATCCATATCCACCAAAGCATCGATGAAATCGGCAAGGTTTATCAGCCCGCGCTGGGTCTGACAGCCGACGTCAACGAAGCCGCCGCCGCCCTCGCCAGCCTGGCGCATGGCGTGGACGGGCGCTTATGGGCAGGTTGGCGCGATGAACTGCGCACCTTGTATCAGACATGGACGTCCATAGACCTGACCGCGCAACCGCGCTGGAAAGGCGCCAACATGACGGAAATTTTTTTATTCCTGCGCGAAAACCTGCCGGAAGACGCAATCATCACCACCGATGCGGGGAACTTCAGCGGCTGGGCGCAACGCTACTTGCAATATGGGCGCCCTGGGCGCCTGCTGGCACCTGTCAACGGCGCCATGGGCTATGCCGTGCCTTCGGCAATCGGCGCATCGCTGGCCGTACCGGACAAAACAGTCCTTGGCCTTTGTGGAGACGGCGGCTTCATGATGACAGGGCAGGAACTGGCCACCGCCATACATCACGGCGCGCATCCGGTTATCATGGTTTGCAATAACGGTATGTACGGCACAATCCGCATGCACCAGGAGAAACACTACCCTGGCCGCGTCAGCGCCACAGCCCTGACCAATCCAGATTTTACCAGGCTGGCGGAAAGCTACGGCGCGTTTGCCGCCCGCGTTGAATCCGCCGCAGACTTTCCAAGCGCATGGGAGCGCGCACGCATTGCCGGAAAGATTGCATTGATAGAAATTAAGATGGATCCGGCGCAATTGACGACAAACGCCAAAATCTAGGGTCAGGGCGAGAGGCTCCCCGCTTTCACAACGGATCGCAGTTGCGGTTCAGTCGGGATCAGCAACAATTCCCACTTCGCGCTGGCTGGATCAACATTGCATATTTGCCCCAGCAAAGATTCGCCGCGATGGTAACGTCTTGCTTCGACGCCGGAGGCATCCAGCAACACAAGCTCCGACCGCGGCCCATCAACCCGCCATCTCGTACCTTGAAAATCCGGCAGCATCAGACGTTGGCGCACGCCGGTCTGCAGGATCGACACTTCGACATAATCATTCCCGATTTCGTTAATAAAAACGCGCACCGGCGCCGCCTGCAAACGCTTGAGATCTGGAATGGCATGATACTTCTCGTAATCATGCTGAACATCGCGTTCTATACGGCGACGATCATTCAGATGGCTGGCGCTTTCATCGAGCCGGGCAATCTCTTCCTCACCAATCCCGATGCCCTTCGTACCCAGCGCTTTATGGAGAGCGCGCAAATTGATGATATCGGCATATCTCCGTATGGGGGATGACACATGGGCATAATAAAGCTGCCCCAGTCCGGCATGACCCAGGCTTTGCGATGAATAATATGCGCGCTGCGACGCGGCATCTCCATTTTGCGGTTGCTCGAAATTTCGGGACAAGAAAGGCACTTGTGCCGCCAGCAGGAACTTTGCAACAAGCGCGTTGGTCTGCACCATCAGGGTTTCAATGATCGACTTGCTTGCAAAGGCCTCAGGATTCTCCTTGAGCAGCGCTCTCAATTCTTCATTCAAACCGCGGCGGCGGCGCGTATCATGGATATCTTTAATCAGGCGGAATCGTGGGTCGTCACGCTCCATCAAATCATAAAACTGCCCGTAGGTCAGTTGCTCGCGCGTGCGAATAATTCCGGCAAAGACTTCATAACCGGTCATGTTGCAATCCCAATCCATACGCTGGCGCACGATGATCGCGGGACGATCAGCGTTTGCAACAAGTGAACACTTATTGGTGCTCAGAACCGGAGGCAGCATATGACTCGTGCGGTCTTTTAAGTAGAAAGTAACACCGCGGCGGTAGGCTTCACGATCCACCGCCGTATTGTAATGCACCAGAGCCGGCACATCGGCAATTGCCGTATATAGCGAGTAGCCGTCACGCTCTTTTTCCGTCGCGAAGGCGTCATCCAGATCGGTCGATCCCAGCGGATCAACCGTGTGAAAATCAAGGTGGCGCAAGTCGACGCGTTGCTCGGGCCGCAACTTCCGGCGGTTAAGGTTATGCGCCTCTTTCAACACGTGCCCGGGATGGGAATGGGCAATCTGATGTTTCATGGCGATGATAATGCTGATCGGCCTGCCCGTATCCAAATCACGTGCCTGATCGCCCGTCACTGCCATAACCGGGTGACGAATATCGAAATCAGGCGGGAATTCCGCCAGAAAATGGTGCTTGGCCTCTTTATCTGGCGCGTCAGGCAAAACGAAAACGCCCTTGATCGAACGATCAAGCGGTGTGAATACACAGGATTTCCGGTTAAACGTCCCGCTCAGACGATAAGGCCGCCCCTGATGCATATGAGCCAGAAATTGCGCCCGCAGGGTCGCTCCGTCGCCACGGCGCAGCGCCACGACGATACGGTCACCTTCCTGCAATTTGTTCTTGGTAATATCGGCGTGAGAGAGCGTCGCCGCGATGCCGGTATCCGCCGGCAACAGGCTGATGGTCACCGGCACCCGCCTGTGCCCCTGGATCGTACCAACAGTCGCATAAGCAATGTCCGACCACGGCCACACCGCCTGATAGCCGCGGCGGCCATTCATGACGACCCGTTTTTCATCCATTAATTCCTTAAGATAACCGTCGACGACAGGAGCGCTATGGCTTTCTGCACCAGCCAATGTCAGCAAAGCGGCACGGCTTAGCGGTGACGGATTCATCGCCAGCCACTGATATAGACGTTCTTTCGTTACAGACGGCAGAAGCCCAGACTTATCAGACACGCAAGAAACCCTGTCCTTAATGAATACGCCCATTTATGATTTATGTATATTCGCGTATAGCGGAACATCACCCCTGCTGGCAAGCTTAAAGTGCAGTACGGCAGGCTTCAGACGGCATATTTATCCATCTCTGCTGCCATGCGAAAATCCAGCTCCGTCAAACCCTTGGCATCATGCGTTGTCAATCTGACCTCAACCCGGTTATAGACGTTGAACCACTCGGGGTGGTGGTTGATTTTTTCGGCCAGCAGCGCTGCCCGGGTCATAAACGCCCACGCCGCGCTGAAATTACGAAAACGGAAATCCTTGCTGATGGCCAGCCCATCCTCTGACAAAACCCAGTTCTGTAATCCTGACATACGCACAGCCACCAGCGCCGCTTCCAGCTTCTCAGGCATTGTTATACCTCTCGTTTCATCGTAGATTATAGGCGAATCAATCATCTCTGATCTGACATGGTATTGATATGAGGTCAAGAACCGTGGAACGGCAAGACATTATTATGAGCTTCTCCACACCGCCTTCATCAGATGATCTGGAGGCGCTTGCGAAATCTATCCTCACCCATCTGCCGGAAGAAATACTCGAACTGTGCGAGGATCTGGCCATCCGCATTGAAGAACTCGCCGACGAAGCGATTGAAAGCGAATTGGATCTGGACGACCCGTTCGAGTTGATCTGCCTCTACCGCAGCGGCAGCGAGATCGCGCCAGGCGTCACCCGCAAAGTCGCCAACGATGATGACCTGCTGCTGATTTTCCGCCGCCCCCTGCTCGACCTGTGGTGCGAAACCGCAGAGGATCTCAACATTCTGATGCGTCAGGTCATGATCGAGGAACTCGGCCAGAATTTTGATTTCTCAGAAGACGAAATCAACGAAATGTCGCAGCGCCACTATCAAGGCCTGTTTTGACCTAAAAATCGTAATTCCGGTTCGCCATTAAATTCAAGCGCTCGACGAAGGCCTCGAACGTATCCTTGCGGTTGCAAACGATTCTGACCTCTTCCAGACGATCAGGCATGCGCTCACGCAAGGCCTGAATCGCCAGACGCGCGGCACGCTGCACCGGGAATTTTCCCTTACCCGTTCCCAGCGCAGGCAAAGCGATGGATGTCAGTTTCATCCGCTCGGCCTGCTCGAGGAGACTGCGGTAACAACGCAGCAAGTCCCGATCCTCGCCGGATGTCCCCGTCCCCCACGATGGTGTGATGGAAAACAGGATATGCGGGATCGATAAACCCAGACCCGGCAGGGCAAAAACATCGCCCACGCGCGGGCGGTATATGTTTTCAAGAATAAGATCGTCCAGCTCAGACCCGGCGGCGCGAATGATCGCCTGATTAAGGCAGCCCCCTGTATCCAAAGTCGCAGGTAACGCCGACATGATCGCGTCAACATCCTTTTGCTGCGTGATATCGCCCTCAATCAGCCTTATTCGACGCATTAAATGGTGATGGGGATTGGAAGGATCGGTAGCGTCTGGTACAAACTCAGTCATGATCAGATATGTTTGCTATATTTTGTTTCTAGCGGCTCTGCCCTTGGGCATGGGTATTATGCCCGCTCGGGCGGAAATTCTCTACGGGCTTGCCATGAACGACACGCCCAAATACGCTTCTGGCGCATCCCATCTGGACTATGTAAATCCAAACGCCCCCAAGGGCGGCACTCTCACCCAGTCCGCTATAGGCACATTCGACAATCTTAATCCCTTCAACATCAAGGGCACCGTCGCGCAAGGCCTGAGCCTTGTTCATGACCGACTGATGCAACGCGTCTGGGACGAGCCGTTTACCTTGTACCCCCTGATCGCCGAAAAAATCGACGTACCGACAGACCGCTCGGCAATTACATTTTATCTGGATCCGCGCGCAAAATTCCAGAACGGTACCCCGATCACCGCGGATGATATTCTTTTCTCCTTTCAAACGCTGAAGGAAAAAGGCCGCCCCAACATGCGCCGCATCTATGCGCTGGTCGACAACGCTGAAAAACACGACGACCACACTGTGCACTTTTCTCTGGGCGAAGGTTACGACCGTGAAACCGTCATGATTCTGGCGATGATGCCGGTTCTCTCCAAAGCCTGGTGGGAAGGCCGCGAATTCGATGCCACCACGCTTGACATCCCCAACGCCAGCGGCCCCTATAAAATCGCGCAGATCGATCCCGGCCGCAAAATCATATACGAACGCAACCCCGCCTATTGGGCTGCCAATCTGATGGTCAACAAAGGGCAATATAATTTCGACCGCATGGTATTTGATTATTATCGTGACGATACCGTTGCCTTCGAAGCGTTCAAATCGGGCGAGTTCGATCTGCGCCGTGAGGCCGATGCCGGAAAATGGGCCAAAGGTTACGATTTCCCCGCTGCAAAAAACGGAATGGTCAAAGTCGAAATGCTGGCCCATGGCCGCCCCGAGAAAGTGCGCTCCCTGATCTTCAACATCAGACGCCCCCCCTTTGATGACGCGCGCGTGCGCGAAGCTCTCTCTTTGGCGCTTGATTTCGAATGGATGAACGCCAACCTCTATCACGGTCTTTACAGGCGTGTGAACAGTTACTACCCCAACTCGGAACTCGCAGCAGGGGACTGGATTCCCCCTTCGCACAAAACCCCCGCCGAAAGCCGCACCAATCTCAAAAAGGCTGATGAATTATTGAAGGATGCCGGATGGATTATCAGCAACGGACAACGCATCAAGCAAGACTCGCCGACAACCCCGCTCACCTTCGAAATCATGCTCGGTTCGCCCGATGATGAAAAGGTGGCGCTGGCTTTTGCGCGTAACCTGAAAAAACTCGGGGTTGAACCCCGGGTGCGCGTTCTCGATTCTGCGGCCTTCACCGGACGCCTGAATGAATATGATTACGACATGGTTCTGCATTTCTGGCTATCGACCCTCTCCCCCGGCACCGAGCAAGTGCTTTATTACGGCTGCGAAGCCGGAAAACAAAAAGCGCGCTGGAATTTTCCCGGAATTTGCGACCCCAAGATCGACACGCTTGCCCTGTCGGTTGCCAACGCGCCCACCCGCGCCGATATGATGCAACTGGTGAAAGAACTCGACCGTGCACTGTTGGCCGGGCATTACATGATCCCGCTCAACTATGCCGGGGTTGATTACGTGGCGTATAAATCCCGGCTGCAGCGTCCGGACGTCCTGCCTCTTTACGGCATGGTGCTGGAAAGCTGGTGGACATCCCCCGATCAATAGTCATAACTACAAAATGGGGACAGTTTACAAAACGGGATTGAGCCGCCGCGCCGCTCTTGGTATGTTTTAACACGTTGTTTTTCACAGATTCTCCGGGCGGTACCCCATGATCTCTTACAAATTGTCCTCTCTGGCTCTTACAGGCGCAGCCCTGATCACACTGGCAGCCTGCTCATCGACCCCCACACAGTCGCAATTAATGAACGATGCCCATTACTGGCAGCGCTCCAGCACCAGCGAGGCCATCTACACGCGCGGGCCCAAAGCTCAGCAATTGCTGAACCGCGACACAGCGCGCTGCGTGACCGAGCTACGCGAGCTTGACCGCCTAGGCTTCATTCGCACGCACACGCCAGGTGACAGCACCGCTGTGGGCGCACCTGATCCCAGCACGCCCCAAGGTGCGCTTGCGCAATGGGAAACACCCACCCGTGATGGTTACCTCTACGCCGAACATAGCGACTACCACGACTTTGAAACCTGCATGATGGCCAAGGGCTGGGAACGCATTGAACACGTGCCATACGATGTCGCAAAAGAGGCCCGCAGCGATTATATCGCTGCCATTAACCAGCAAGCTCACCGCGAGAAGACAGGCGAATATGAACCCATCTCCCCGGCGCAAGGCGAATGGGACGGTCTGAACGAATAGGGCTTGGAAATACAAAAAACCCTGCTCCTGCAGGGTTTTTTACTGATTACGCCGCACGCGGCTCGTGCCGCTCCCAGAAATCGCCTATCGCATTGTAGACAGTCTCGACATCCAGCGATGTCATCAGGGAACCTGCTGTTTTACTGTCGTAACCAGGAAAATCAATCAGTTCATCATAGTTCTTCGGTGTCGCGGCATATGCTGTGTGCGCACCCCACGGGCGGTAAAGATGAGGCCAGCTCGGGCCGAACAAACCGAACGTAGGCACGCCCATCGCCGCCGCACAATGCATCAAACCAGAATCGTTCCCGACATAAAGCGCGCAGCGCTGCAAGGCCGCCGCCGCCGTTCCCGGATCAGTTTTGGCGATTATATCAATCTGCAAAGCTTCCGGCACGCTGCTCAACACCTGATAAGCGGAGTCTTCTTCACCGGGCGCTGCGAACACAGCGACACGCGCACCGGGAAGAATCCCATCCGACCCTGTCAACAACGAGATCAATGCGATAAAACGCTCCGCCGGCCAGGTCTTCCCTGCCCAGTTCGCCGTCGGCCCTACGCCGAGAACCGCCCCCCCCGGAGGGATGAGTTGGTAGGCCGCTTCAGATTGTTCCTTTGTCGGCCACAACTGCGGCGCGGGCACATGGTTCAGCGCCATCACGGCCGCGTTTTGCTCGACTTTGTGCAGGTTCTGGTCGATCCGTCTGTCAAAGATGCAGCGCTTTTTGGCCCTGATCAAGCGTGAGACCGCGCTATTCCTCAAATCGACAACAATATCCCACTTGATCGGCCAGACCTCGCGCCACAGTTCTATCCAGTGTTTATTATGCTTTTGCTTCTTAAGCGCAATCACACGTTCCAATCCCGGCACCCCGGCAAACAGGCTAGCTGCCAGCGGGCCGCATACCACTGTGATATGCGCCCCGGGATAAGTATCTTTCAGGTTGCGCAACAACCCGGTCGATAAAACCGCATCGCCAATGCGGCTGGATGTGATAAAAAGAACCTTCATAAGGAATTGATACGTGATATGCCGGATGAAACCAAGCCTTTCTTTGTAACACTTCCCGATCGAGCCGCGCTGCGCGTGGCCGGGGATGATGCCTTTTCGTTTCTGCAAAACCTGATCAGCAACGATATGGCGCTGCTCGATCGCCAACCCTGTCTTTATGCCTGCTTACTGACCCCGCAAGGGAAATTCCTGTTCGATTTCTTTATTAGCCGCGATGGCGGAGGTTTCCTGCTTGATTGCGAGGGCGGAGCGAGGGCGCAAGCCCTGTTGCAAAAACTGACCCTTTACCGCCTGAGATCAAAAGTGGAGCTAAGGCTCGACGATCCCCGGCCTGTCTATGTGATCATCGGCGGCACCCTTCCCCCCGATCCGCGCCATCCCGCACTCGGGCACCGCACCTTCCTCAAACCGGTAGCTATGGAAGAACGTCCGTTCACGGAATGGGATCGCCTGCGTATCACCTGCGGCGTCCCTGACGGCAGCCGCGACATGGTGCCGGAGAAATCCACACTGATCGAAAGCCGGATTGACGTCTTTCATGGCATATCTTTCACCAAGGGTTGCTATATCGGACAGGAAATAACTGCCCGCATGCACCACCGCGGACTGGCCAAGAAGCATCTGCTTCCGATCAAAATCACCCTGCCTGCCCCAGCCCCGGGGGATGAATTATTTGATGATCAGGGTCGCTATATCGGGGAAATTCGTAGCGTTGTTGGGGATGATGCCTTAGCGCTGATTAAACTAAAAGAATAGAAAATACATACGCATCAAAGGGATAAGTCATTCCACCGGACAAAGCCGAGACTGTGCCCGTTCGACGATTTTTTTTGACATAAATTTACATTTGTCATATGGGTACTTCGTTATTTTATAACTTCACTGGAGACAATTCGATGATGGACGGCATTACGCTTTCGACAATTTTTCAAGCTGCTGCAGGACTGGCAGCGGGCGGAGTAGGTATTACAGCGCTGGCAAAAACATTTTATACAACCGGGCCTAAAGAAACCGCCCTTGTCACACGACTAGGTAAACTGATCCATAGAGTAGACGATCCTGGTTTACATGTTAAAGTTCCCTTTATTGACCAAATTGCAAAGCGTGTAGGACAAGAACTGCAACAGGTCACGGAAACTCTCGAAAGCAAAACTGCTGATGATTTATTTGTAAAGCTTCCGATTTCTATTCAGTTTGAAGTCACTGATCCGGAACGTTTCCATTTCGGTAACAGCAAACCGATTGATAACCTGAAAAGATCTGTCAGCGCGGCTGTTAGAACCGTAACATCTGGAAAGCAATTTCAGGAATTATATGGTGACCGCGACGAAATTGGATCAACAGTTATCGAACATGTACAAAGTGATGCCGCTGACTATGGCATATATGTAAAACGCATCATCATCGATGAGCCACAAGCTCCAGCTGAAGTGCAGAATGCTTTTAACGAAGTGCGTGCCAGCGAGCGTTTGAAAGCGGCAGCACAAAACAAGGCTGACGCACACGCCATAGAAGTGGTGGCAAAAGCTCGCGCCGATGCCGAGGCACAGAAGCTTGCCGGTACAGGTGCCGCTGACTTCCGCAAAGCTATTCTAGATGGCTATAAAACACAGATTGAAGATCTGACAAAAGAAGGAACAGTCACTAAGGATGAAGCACTTCGGATTGTAGAACGCTCGATGGAACTTGATGCTCTCCGTGAAGTTGCGGAAAGAGGTAACTTGATTATTACCCCTGAACGCCTTTCAAGTGGTGGCCTTGCTGAAGTCCAGACACTACGCCAATTGGCCACAAAAGGTCCAGCTTAAGGCTATACTACACGGTCTAGAACATTCTAAGGAGGTGCCTGTGTGAACACAGGCACCCCTTCTAACTAGTCTTAGCTGGTTGCAGGAGACATCCTGTAGGGCAGCCAATGAGGATAGACATGTCAATGAAACCCGAAGAATTGGCTTACCAAACCGCCACGACACTGGGCGAGGCCGCAGGTAGCGCTTTCAAGAAAAGGGCTATCTTGTCACTGGCTGTAGTGGGGATGTCGCTTGGCATGGTCTATTTATTGCCGCAGGGGCTTTTGGCAGGGCTGGCCCTGATGACCACCTATAATCTCTGGGATTTGAAAAAGGGCCGGGATGAGAGCAAGATCCTACGTGATGGATTTAACATCGCGGCACAAGGCCTGTCCGGTCATGACAGCGTCTATCAACTGGAACCACTGAAAAAAGTCTGCGACAAGATTAAAGACTTCAACAAGGACGATCTCAACATTGTCGCGCACTTCAACCGCGATAAATTTAGCGTCATATTTTTAGGCATGATGTCCGTTATGGCCCCTCTTTTAGCACCCATGGCACTCACCATCATGGTGGCTCAAGGCGACAGGCACACCTTACGCGCCATCAAAACTGCGGCAGAGGAATCCAAGATCAATCTCGAAAAAAAATATCCCACGCAGTTCCCACCCACGCCTGAATCCTAGGCTATCGAAGGTTTCAAAAAGACCAGATAGGCTACCACCACCAGCAGAATAATAATAACCGCTGCGGCCAGCAACATGTCCCATCGACTCATGAAGTGGTAGATATCAAAGGTTCTTTTTTCGTCTTCGCTTTGTTTTTGAGATTCGTTCATGCGGCTTCCTTTTTACTGGCTGATGGCTTGGACTGCTCGGCCCTGATCGCTGCTTGCGCCGCGGCAAGCCGAGCTACCGGCACACGGTAAGGTGAACATGAAACGTAATCAAGCCCCGCGCCTTGACAAAAAGCAATCGAGGCCGGATCGCCGCCATGCTCGCCGCAAATGCCGACTTTCAGAGTTTTGCCGGTCTTGCGTCCGCGCTCCACCCCAATCTCTATCAATTGTCCAACGCCATCGACATCGATCGTGGCAAAAGGGTCGCGGGCAAATATGCCCTGACGGATATATTCCGGCAGGAACTGCGCCGCATCATCACGGCTTAGGCCCAAAGTCGTCTGCGTCAGGTCGTTGGTGCCAAAGCTGAAGAAGGCGGCCTCTTCGGCAATCTTGTCGGCAATCAAAGCCGCGCGCGGCAACTCGATCATGGTCCCTACCAGATAAGAAACCTGCTTTTTCTTCTCGACAAACACCTTAGCCGCCGTCCGGTCAACCAGATCTTTCATCAATTTGAATTCGATCTGCGTGGCAACCAGCGGAATCATGATCTCCGGTGTGGCCGCCACTTCGATCGCGGCCTCGATAATGGCGCGCGTCTGCATTTCATAAATCTCCGGATAGGTCACCCCGAGACGGCAGCCGCGATGCCCCAGCATCGGATTGGCTTCGTGCAATTCCGCCAGACGTCGACGCACACGTTCCGGCGACACACCAGCGCTCTGCGCAAACAACGCTATATCCTGTTCCGTCTGCGGCAGGAATTCATGCAACGGCGGATCGAGCAGACGGATCGTGACCGGCAAACCCTCCATAATCCGGAACAGCTCAATGAAATCCTTGCGCTGCTCCGGTAACAGATAGGCCAGCGCCTTGCGTCGGCTGCCTTCGTCGCTGGCGAAAATCATCTCGCGCACATGCTGGATGCGTGCCGGATCGAAAAACATATGCTCCGTACGGCAAAGGCCGATCCCTTCGGCACCGAAACCGTGTGCAGTGCGGGCATCGAGCGGCGTCTCAGCGTTGGCGCGCACGCCCATGCTGCGCGTTTCATCCGCCCACTCCATAACCGCGGCAAAATCGCCGGACAAGCCTGGCTGGATGGTCGGCACAACGCCCAGCATCACCTCGCCTGTACCGCCATCGATCGTGATCATCTCGCCTGCCTTGATCGTGATATCGCCAATCATCATCGCAGCCCGTTCATAATCCATCGCGATCATGCCCGCTCCTGCAACACAGGCCCGCCCCATGCCCCGCGCCACCACGGCGGCATGCGATGTCATCCCGCCGCGCGCGGTCAGGATGCCCTTCGCGGCATGCATGCCATGAATATCCTCCGGGCTGGTTTCCCGGCGGCAAAGAATAACCGCCTTGCCGTCTTTTGCCTTGGCTTCGGCCTCATCGGCGCTGAAAACAACTTCGCCGCTCGCGGCCCCCGGCGAAGCGGGCAGCCCCTTGGCCAAAACGCGCTTATGCGCCATCGGATCCAGCGTCGGGTGCAGAAGTTGATCGATCGCCTGCGGCTCTATACGCAATAGAGCCTCTTCACGGCTGATTAATTTCTCATTGACCATGTCGACCGCGATCTTCATCGCCGCCGCCGTCGTTCTTTTGCCGGTACGGGTTTGCAACATGAACAGTTTGCCACCCTGCACGGTGAATTCGATGTCCTGCATCTCACGGTAATGCCGCTCCAGCGTTGCGCGAATATCGTCCAATTGTTTGAAGACCCCCGGCATCACCTCTTCCATCGCCGGCAGCGCACTTTTCTCTTTCTCCTTACCTTTCAGCGTCAGCGACTGCGGCGTGCGGATTCCGGCGACGACATCCTCGCCCTGCGCGTTCACCAGGTATTCGCCATAGAAGTAATTCTCCCCGGTAGAAGGATCGCGCGTGAACGCCACGCCGGTGGCGCAATCATCCCCCATATTGCCGAAAACCATGGTTTGAACGTTCACAGCCGTACCCCAGTCCTCGGGGATATTGTGTATGGCGCGATAGGTTACCGCACGCGGCGTCAGCCACGAAGCGAACACCGCGCCCATGGCGCCCCATAACTGATCCTGCACGTTCATCGGAAAGGGCTGGCCGCGCTGCTTCAAAACCAATGCCTTATAATCGGCGACAACCGCTTTCAATGTCTCGGCGCTCAGATCGGTATCAAGCGTTACGCCCTGATCGCGTTTGTGTCGCTCCAGGATGTCCTCAAAATCATGATGCGGCACCTCCAGAACGACATCGCCATACATCTGGATAAAACGGCGGTAACTGTCATACGCGAAACGCTCGTTGCCGGATTTTTTTGCCAACCCGGCAACGGTTTCATCGTTCAGGCCCAGATTGAGAACCGTATCCATCATACCAGGCATCGATACCCGCGCGCCGGAACGCACCGACAGCAAGAGCGGATTCTCCGGATCGCCAAACATCAAACCCATATGCCGTTCCAACGCCGAGAGCGCCTGCTCTACCTGCTTCGTCAGTTCTGCAGGGTAAGTTCTGCCGTTGGCGTAATACCAGGTGCAGACTTCAGTGGTGATCGTAAATCCGGGCGGCACAGGCAAGCCGAGCGCGGCCATTTCAGCCAGATTGGCTCCCTTGCCACCCAGCAACTGCTTCATTTTGGCATTACCTTCGGTTTTTCCTGCCCCGAAACCATAGACCCACTGCGCGGCCATGCGAACCTCCCTGAAAGATTGTCGTGCCACAGATTACAACAATTCCTATGCTTTTCTGCGTTTTATTGCAGCTGCGACATCTATTTTCCATGATTTGTTGACATTCCAATCAATCCTTATGTAAAAATTTGGCAGGGAGTTTACAAAAATGGGCGCACGGCTGATTTCCTTTCTCTTCAACGAACCGGCAAAGACCTGTATCGAGCAATGTCCGCAAAACGCGCCGGATGGATATTTCGATCGGGAAACCTATGAGCAGATCACTCAACTGAATGAAGCCGCACCTTTGCTAAAATTGCTGCCTGATGGCGCCTACGCCATGGTGATCGAGGCCGATCCCTATAACGATCCGTTCGCCAAAATCACCCTGATCGAAGAGCAAAGCCACCGTGCCATAACCAGCGCCCGTGTCGATTTGCGCCCGATCATCACTTCGGCCATAGACGACGGCGAAAATTATACGAACCTGACGGATATGGATGAGGACGATGGCGCGGCAGCTTATGAAGAGGTGGCGCACCAAATATTGCTGAAACGCTCCGCCTGCCTCGAAGGCCTGTTCAAGCCCTACATCGAGAACAACCCGTCATTCAACCTCAAATTGCTTGATGCCCTTGATTATCTGCTCTATCCGGTGATCGTCGGTCAAGTGGCGTCCTATAATCTCGAAGAACAAGCGCAAAGACAGGGTACGCACGATATATCCTTAAACAAGCCTAAATTGCACTGATACAAAACAATCTTAACAAGACAGGGAATCGTAAAAACATGCCGGCTCTTCTCAGATCGTTCGCCTTCGACGAACCCACCACCGCCTATCTGCAAAAGGCACTGGAAAAACGGAAGGAAGAAGCTTTTGGCCAAATGATGTTCAACGCCTATCAATTCGAAGACGAAGAAGCCGCGCCCCTGCAGGGATTGCCAGACGGCGATTACACCCTGCTCATCGGGGCGGATCTTGAAAACGATACCACCGCTCGCCTGATCCTGATGAACGCCGAAACGCAACAAGTCATCAAGAAAGTTGATTTTGACCTGAGCCCTGTTATCCAGTCTGCTATATTGTACCGTGATGAATATTCGCAAGCATGGGGGTTCGATTCCGAGGACGAAGGCGAACAACAGACCGCCGAACAGAATATCGAAGAAATAGAAAAGATACGTTATGCCTGCCTGACGGATATCCTGGCACCTTACGCGCAGTCACACCCTGCATTGCAAGGAGAACTGCTGGAAGCGCTCGATTTCCTGACCGGATACTATATCGAAGACCGCCTGACCGACCTTTCACCGGAAGCAATATTGCAGGATCGCCTGAACGATCCGCTCAACAAATTCATTCCACCCAGCCATACGCTGCATTGATTCTTTGGTTTAGACAGCCTTTCGCAGGCCGCTCTTGCGTTTCATTTCCTGCTCTGGTAAAAACGGGGTACGTTATGCGCAATTCTGGAAGAGTGATTTCCGCTCGTTTCTTACCTTCTGGCAAAGCATAACTGAAACAGCCTTTGATCTATTTTAACTAATAGCGAGGAGGCCGTTTCGTTATGATCGCCCTTATAAAACCCCTTTGTAAACATACTCTCTTCAACGACTTCATAACTATCGCCCTCGTTGTCTTTATCGCCCTGCCTCCTGCGCAGGTCAAAGCTGAAATCAGCGGCAACTTCGGGCAGGGCGCCATCAAAATCGGGCCTGCCAGCGACATCTGCGACGGGCTGACGGTAGGATCGATCCGCTGGAACAGCGTCGATAAAGTTCACGAATTCTGCAACGAAACCAATTGGACGCGCGTAGTTCCGGACTGCAGTGCCTGGCCGGATGATTTTTCTTTCCCTCCGGTCACGAATGCTCCAGCCAGCGCCACACAGGCCTCCTCCATAGAGGAAATCACTGGAATATCCTGTTCCAGCGCCGATGTCTCCGTTACCGGCGACGGGAGTCCTTCGTTCCGCGTATGCTCGGATTCCAGTTGCAATGCCGTCGTGCAAGACTGGACAAGTACGACCTCACCGGTTGCGAACAACCAATACCTGCAACTGAGATTGACCTCTTCCGGTAACAGCCTTGGCATTTACGCGGCTACCGTTACTGTCGGCGGCCAAAGCCGCAACTGGAGCGTTACAACGCAGGAGCTGGGTACGTTCAAGTACACTTTCGGCGTGCCCGCAGATTCGGCAATCGGCGGGATAACGGGCGCCGATACGCTTTGCGCCAGCGCCGCCAGTGCTGCGGGGTTGGGTGGAACTTACATGGCATGGCTGGCAACCGATGAAACCGATGATCCGGACTCGCGTTTTACAACCAAAGCCGTCATCCCTTATCGTGGAACCGACGGAGCGCTGGTAGCCAACAACTGGACAGACCTCACAGATGGCACTGTTTCCGTGCACCCCGGGCGCAAGAGTGCCGCTGGCGATTGGATCGCTTCCGGAGCTGTCATTTCGAACGTCTCCCCTGGCGGGGCCGCTATAAATAGCGGGATCGATAACTGCGCCGGATGGACAACGAACGGAAGCGGTTATTCAGGAAGATTTGGAACGACAGGCTCAACAAACACTGGCTGGACATCGAACAGCACCATGGGCTGCAGCGGTTATCGTGTTATGGTCTGCATTCAGCAATAAACATCAGGGAGTCATATCTCTGACCAGCATCAAAGTCAGGTCGTCGTCGACCGGGCGCATCTCGCCCGTACGCACAGGTTCGCGGTCATAGGTCACGCCGCCGCCATCGGGCATGTATCCCAACCTGACATACAAACGCTGCGCAGCACCAAACCCGGCGTGCAACCCCACGGCAATTCCTATCTGCGCGCAGCCTTCCTTCAAAACCTGCCGCTCGCAAGCCTTGACCAAAGCTTCGCCGATCCCCTGGCGGCGGTAAGGCGGCGCTACATACAAATCCTGAATTTCAGGAATATCCAGACGCCGGAACGGTTGGTAGCGCGGTCGGCGGTTCAAGAAAACATAACCCGCCGGGTTTTCTTCCACCCAGGCCAGAAAAATCAGGCGTCGCCCCTCTTCCTGCTCCTGCAGGCATTTTTCGAAGTAAGCGGCCTCGCTCTCGGGGGCTAACCGCTTAAGCGCCTGTAAATCTTCGTTTTTTGCCATATCTATTTGTGGACGGGGATCTGTCATGACTGCCTTTCTGCTCCGGTCGCTTTTTCTGCGAAGGATTATTCTATCCTGCCCGTATAATTTGTAACGTTCAATGCTCTGATCTGGAAGGAACAACACATGATCCGCTCATTCTCACGCTTTCGCAAATTGATGCTGGCCGCCATACCGGTCGTCGCCTTCTCGACACTGATTATCACAGCCGACAGCGCCTTCGCAGGCGAGCGCCAGCACCGTGCTGCCGGGCAACACAGGGCCGAACGCGGCAGCGGCGAGCGCACCCGCTCCGCCGACTGGACAAACAACCGCGGTTCGGGTTCGAGCACGCAAACCCGGACATGGGATCGCGGCAGCGGCACAACCACGCGGGATCGCAGCACAACCAACACGCAGGGCAAAACCATGACCGACAGCAGGACGACGACAAAATCGGACGCGGGCATCTACACACAGGGAACCCATACCGGCTTTAACGGCAAAACATCGACCTATGACAGCCACACCACTAAAAACGAGGATGGCAGCTACTCGACCACATCCTCGCGCACCAACGCAGAAGGAAAAACCGGCACCCGCGAATCCACCACCGTAAAAACCGAAGACGGCATCAGCCGCACCGGTTCCTATACCACCGCGAACGGCAAGACTGGCACCTACACCAACGATATCAGCAAAACCGATGAGGGACTGAGCAAAGAACATACCCGCACCAACGCCGACGGCCAGACCTCGACCCGCACGGAGACTGTTGCCAGAACGGATAACGGCTACACCAAAGAGATCGATCGCACGGGAATCAAGGGCCAGACCAGCAGCCGCGATATCGCCGTCGAAAAGGTTGAAGGGGGTGCCGCCAAACACGTAACCCAGACCGGCCCGCAGGGCAAAAGCCGGGAATGGGACAGCCAGATCAATTTCAATCGCTGATCCCCGTCTTTCAAGCGTAATCCCGCAATAAAAAGGCCACCGTAAACGGTGGCCTTTTTCTCAAGGGTAACGCGTTGTGTGGGGAGACGCGTTTTGTGTGGGGACAATCCTTGAGGCATTCCTTAGGGGTTGCTGATTTCGTTTTTATATGAAAAACATCACTTGCGTCAATAAAAATAATTCTTGCATCCATGATTTTTATGCTTATAATCCCCCTTCATATAAAAAACCTAGGATCTCCAAAGGATTTTCCATGGCTCAAGCCTACCAAATCCGCGCTGCCCGCGCCCTTGTGAACTGGTCGCAGACCGAACTGGCCGAACGCGCCGGGATTTCCCTGTCGGCCGTGGCCGACTGCGAGGCCGAACGCGGCAAGACCTCCCCCAGCACCCTTGAGAAAATGGTTGCCGCCTTCGAACAAGCCGCCGTGTTTTTCACCGAAAACGGGGTCGAGCGGCGCAATACCGCCACCTACGACATCAGCGGCGAAGGCTGGTGGCTGCGGGTGCTGGACGATGTCTATTACGAACTGGCCGATCAAAACGCACCGGAAATGCTCATGCTGTTTGCCGACGACGCGCAAAGCCCGCCCGAAGTGATAGAGCAACTGCGCAAAATGCGACAGGCCGGAATCAAAATGCGCCAACTGGTGCAGGAAGACAACCGCTACCTGATGGGCCCACCCGGCGAATATCGCTGGGTGCCGAAACCCTATTTTCTCAACAACGTCACACTGGTCTATGGCGACAAAGTCGCCGTCTGCGCCGAAGACAATACCAAGGCCGTGGTCTTCCGCGACAAGGCACTGGCCACCAGTTGGCGCAATGCGTTCGAAATGCTCTGGCGGGGCATTGTCCTCGCCATCCCCGACAGGAGCGAAGCCGATGAAACGTATTAATTACCCGGCCCCCTCAGGTGCCTATAAAATCTGCGTCAACCACAAGGCATCGTGGCAAAATTACGATACATGCCGCCTGCAGATCAGCGTCGGCAAGCCCAATTACGAAGGCGATAAATTCAGCGCTCTGTGTGAATGGGCCGGGGCTCGTTTCGACCGCACCGTGCTGATCGTCTCCGATACGCTGCAGCGTCACAATCTGCGCTACCAGCGCAATTGCGACGCCGCTACCGCATGGAAACTATCGCGGCTCGAAGGCGAATTGTGGCTGCATCGGAACGCAGGCGCGCTGCGCCACCTGCAAAACCCTGCAATCTTGCGCTGGGATGAATTGCTGATGCATCCCTCCTACCGGGTGATCGACACCACGCCCGCGCTTGATCAGGCGATCGAGCACACCATCCGTGAATTCTGGAGCCGCCACGATTACGACCCTACGCTCTACTTCGCTTTCCATCACCATTCGCGCACCTTCCTGATTGAGGAGCTTTCGATTTTTTCCTATCTGTTCGAAGATCCCGCGATTGACGTTTATGCCGGGTCGTGGTTCCACCAGTTGATGGCCGTATTGTTTCCGCAAAAGGACTACCTCGGCGTGGATTATGTGAGGAACCGCAAATCCGCATAAAATTTGCTTTAATTTCTCGGCAAGTTTTCTGAAATCTGTTTGAATAATCAAATAGTTATAAATGTTTTTCGCATACTATTATATTATGGTAACTGCAATCGCCATCTTGTCCGTTCTGTTTCTTGTCACCGTCACGCTGGTCGTCAGCGGCCGGTTCGGTGATGTGTTTTATTACGCTTTCAAGAACATCAAGACGACATTGTTCGTTGCCCTTTGCCTGTGCGTTGGCGCCTTCGCCGGACTGAGCTACAGCGATATGGCGTATGCCCCGCGTATCCCTGTCGCCAGCGCCGCCATGACGATCGTCAACGACATCAGGCAACCTCCTGAAGAGAAAGTTCTGGCCACGATCCGCACCTGTCAGGCGTTTGTGACGGCCCAGCTTGATGAGACACAGGCCGGTTCCCGTACCCTCCCTGAACGTGCTGACAGCAATCCTTCCCTCCTCCATCTTGCCAGTGCCGCGCCCATTGCCAACGCAAAGGATTGGGATCGGTGCGCCAGAACCTTTGGAACCAACTACTGGAAATACGACATCTCCGTAAACGGCCAGAACGGCGGTCAGGCCCTGTGCCGGGCCTACCGTGCCCAGTCTGAAATCGCCTCCGGCGAGGTTGAGGCGTGGTGTAACACCGTTTTTGCCGAAACCCCTGAATCCTCACAATAAACTTCACGATAATTTCAAAAATCAGGCCCGTTATCGCAATTATCTTGCATAATCACCGCCTCTTATGTCACCATCCCTTAACGATAAGAATTCCAAAGAGGGGAGGACGACACATCATGCCTCATCAATACATACCGCCGCACATGATCCCGCCGGCCAAGGACAAATTCCGCGAAGTTCAAATTCCGCTGCACGACTATGTCGATGACCGCCCGCCACCTCCGGGCTGGAACCGCGACGGCACACGGACCGACAATACGCCCGCAGAGCGTCCTTACAACCCGAACGTCCCGCGCTGGGATATGTAGGCGCGCACCGCCCACTTTTCCCTTCCCAAAAATCCTGAAAAACCATAATCTTCCGGGACTATTTTGCAATCCCGGAAGGATCATCATGAGCCAAGCCCTGAAGGCCGAGAGCGCCGCCCCCGAAACCGCCCCGATGAAAGACATGAAAGAGATTGTCGCTCTGTGCAAACGCCGCGGCTTCATTTTCCCGGCGTCGGACATCTACGGCGGCATTAACGGTTTCTGGGATTTCGGCCCGCTCGGCGTCGAACTCAAGAACAACCTGCGCGATTTGTGGTGGAAACACATGGTGCTCACCCCTCCGCTCGGCCCCGAGGGCACGGAATACGCAGGCCAACCAGTTGAAATCGTCGGGCTTGATAGCGCCATCATCCAGAACCCGAAAGCCTGGGTCGCTTCCGGCCATGTCGGCGGCTTCTCCGATCCCATGGTCGATTGCCGCGAAACCAAGCTGCGTTACCGCGCCGACCATTTGCTGGTCTACAAACCAAAATCCGGCGACGGCCCGTGGCTTGCCATCATGGAAAACACCGAAGACGATGAAATCGAAAAACGCATCAAGAAAGTCGGCAAGGGCAAGGCGGCCGATTACGAAGTGCACAAACTGGTCGATCTTCCGGCGGCTGAATTCACACATATCATTGGCCCCGACACCAAAACAGTCGGCACGCTGACTGAACCCAAGCAATTCAACCTGATGTTCCATACCTTCATCGGCGCTACGGGCGGCGATGAAAACAAGGCCTATCTGCGCCCCGAAACCGCGCAGGGCATCTTCCTCAATTTCAAAAACGTTCTGGATTCAAGCCGCGTGCGCGTACCGTTCGGCATCGCGCAGGTGGGCAAAGCCTTCCGCAACGAAGTGAACCCACGCAATTTCATCTTCCGTTCCCGTGAATTCGAGCAGATGGAAATGGAATGGTTCTGCCACCCGAACGAAGCCAAAATCTGGCGCGAATTCTGGTTCCAGGAGCGTCAGAAATTCTGGCGCGCCATTGGCCTGCGCTCTGATAACCTGCGCATGCGCGACCATGATCAGGACGAACTCTCGCACTACGCCAAGGAAGGCCTCGGCACGGCGGATATCGAATACCGCTTCCCCTTCACCGCGCCGGACTTCGGCGAACTGGAAGGTATCGCGCACCGCTGCGACTTCGACCTGACACAGCATCAGGAACATTCCAAAGTGAAACTGGAATACATGGATCCGGTCACGCAGGAGAAATTCTTCCCGCACGTGATCGAACCGGCGGCGGGCCTGACGCGCGGCGTACTGGCGCTGCTGACCGAAGGGTTCACCCCCGACCCGAACCGCCCCTCCGGCGTTTATCTCGATTTCCATCCGTCCGTAGCGCCCAAGAAAGCCGCGATCCTGCCGCTCACCGCCAAGGACGAGCACCCGGTTCTGGCGACGAAGCTCTATATGGAAGTGCGCGAGCATTTCAATATCGACCTCGACATCAAGCAGAATATCGGCAAGCGCTACGCCCGTCAGGACGAAATCGGCACGCCGTTCTGCTTCACCATCGATGACCAGACCGTGCAGGACAAAACCCTCACCGTCCGTCACCGCAACACCATGAAACAAGACCGCATCAACATGGATAACGTGGTCGAGTACATGCAGAAAAATATGTTGCTGGCGACGGGACGTGGCTAGGAAAAGAGATGGACATCAAAATTGATAAAGCACAATTTGATGCCATAATTTTTGAAATATCAAAGATTGATTGGTGGAATATTGGTTCAGATTTTACATCTCAACTAATCCTAGTCCTAATTGCGGCTGGGAGCGGCTATTATTTTCAAAGACTTATTCAAAAACAAGAAGACAAGAATCAAAGTATCAATAGAGCTCATGAGTTCAACGAGGCAGTTATATATTTATCATCCATACTAGAAATTATTGCCCATCACATAAGCCAACTAATCTTACCCTCATACAGCAGTGAAAAAACCACCTTCGCGGAATTACAGACAACCCCCACGCAAAATCCGCATGTGCAACTTAGATCCATACGACACATTGAACCACCGTCTGAAGACTTGTTCTTGAAAAAGATTTCAGATATAGGCAGCCAAGCAGATATTGTTCAAGTTTTCTTCCGGATGAAAAATGAAACATCTCAGCTTCAAACAATATGCGAAGAGAGAAACTTTTTACTAAAAAAATTTATGGACAATGATTCAGTTGCTAAATTACCTCAATATATCATTAGCCGCTACGCAGAGATCCACCAACGAACATTCAGCTTACTTATATCTTCAGAGGCTATATTTGACGAGTGCCTATTCATTTCTCGTAAATTAGAAACATTAGCTGATAAAGAAAAATCATATCTAAAAAATGCAAACATACAGGGTATAGATATTTTTAAACTTGAAAGAAATCCATTTTATGAAGAGCTAAGAATTAAACTAAAAAATGAACTTAATAAATTCCCTGAGCTACAAGGCCGCATGCTACACATTCAATAAGAGTTTGGTAAAGATCCAAGCCTCTTGTGCATCGCCGCACCACCGCCTCTTGCCAGCATTCCCCTAACCCCCTAATCTCCCCCCATAACAAAAACAGGGACAGATCATGGATTTCGGGGATAGCAGCCTGCCGCGCGACCATCGCCTTGAGCGTTGTTTTCATCGCCTTCAGGAATTGAATCAAAAGAACAAGTACGGCGACCTTGAGGGTTTCATGCGCCAGCTTTCGGATGTCGCCTGCCTTCTGATACAAGGGTGCCCCGCGGATATGGGCCCGGTGCCGCTCGCGTGTGCATCGTTCCTTGCGCACCTGGACAAGGACTCTTACGAATACGACAATATCCGCCACGATTACGGCTATGACATGTTTCAGATCGTCAAGGCGCTGAAATCTTTTCATCCGCTGTTCCATGCGCCTGAGTATCTGCATGAGGCCCTGCAGGACGTGGAGGTTCCCCGTGCCGTGCGCCTGCATTACAGCGCGCAAAGCATTGTCGGCTTGCGGCAACTGGCTGAATTCTACAAGCAAGACCCCACCTGCACCGACAACGCCGATTTGTTTGCGATATATGAGCACCATGTCCTGATCGGCAAGGGCTGCCGCGGGGCCAGCGCCATCCTCGATCATCTGTTCGAAGAAGAGATGAAAACCTGCCATGCGCTGCTGTGCGGCGAGACCCTCCCTGCAGCACAGGCAGATCACCCGGCAACCAAAGACAGCGATAACGATGACCGCCCGGCGCATCCCCCTGTGCCGCGACCACCCGTCCTGCATTAACGTGCCCCATTAAAACGTTTTCTTGCTCGCTTTTTCCGTCCATAATCTGCCCGGTCAGGCCACGGGTGGCTTGATTTGTATAGGAGTTCGCCCTGCCAGACACCGCCCCCCGCACAACCGGAATTTCATGGTGGTATCGCCTGTGTCTGATCTGCGGGCTGGGGCCGCTTTTGACGGGCGGCGTGATCTACGCGCTGTGGCTACCCAGTGCCAGTGAAACCCTCGTCATTGCCGGGTTGCTGTTGTTGCCGTTTTGTATGCTTTTGGTTCTGGCCGGGTTGTTGATGCTCTGGCCCGCGGCGCGGGCACTGAAAGAGGCAAACGTCGCGGATCGTCCCCGTAAAATCATGATCGCGCTTTTTTGCCTGCTGCTGAATATCCCGGCCGCCGCTGTCGCGATGCTGCATGCCCATTACGTCCATAGCCTTTACCCCGTCACGGTCATCAACGATAGCGCGGCGGCTATCGACAGCCTGACGTTCACCGATCCGCTGGCGCAGGACTATACGCTGCCCCCAATCGCCCCGTACAGCCGGATCGATAAACGCATCCCTTTCTACGGCGAAGGTTCCGTCCATTACCGCCTTGTCACGAGCGGACGCGAAGATAAGGGACTTCTGATCGGTTATATCAGCAGCGGTCTTTCAAGCCATGTCACGCTGCGCGTGGACGCGGGCGGCACCGTCCATATCGAAGAACGAACCCCACCCCCGGCTCTTTCCGGCCCGTGGTAACCCCCCGACGGGAGCTTCTGCACAGAATATTTTTCCTTGATTAGGCGGTGCGCACAGCCGCGATAAATTCCTGCACCTCTTTTTGCAGCGTGACCGACTGTTCACCCAGACTGACCGCTGCCTGCTGAACGAAGATCGCCGATTGCCCCGTCGATTCCGCCGCCTTTTGCACGTCAAGAATGTTTTTCGAAACCTCTGCCGTGCCATCTGAAACCTGCTGGATGTTGCGGGTGATTTCCTGCGTAGCCTGATTTTGCTCCTCCACGGCGGCGGCGATCACGGTCGCGATCTCGCTAACCTTCTCGATCACGCCTACGATACGATCCATCGCCTCCTCGGAATTGGTCGTTGCTCCCTGAATGCGTTCGATCTTGTCACGGATATCGTCAGTCGCCTTGGCGGTCTGGGTCGCCAGCGCCTTGACCTCGGACGCCACCACGCTGAATCCCTTGCCGGCATCGCCCGCGCGCGCGGCCTCAATCGTCGCGTTCAATGCCAGCAGGTTGGTTTGCTCGGCAATCGCGCCGATCAGGTTAATGACATCGCCGATCTCTCGCGCGGCCATCGCCAGATGGTTGACGGCATCCTTGGTGCGCGTGGCTTCCTCCACAGCCTGCGTTGCCACCGCCGATGATTGCATCACCTGACCGCTGATTTCACGAATGGAAGACGACATTTCCTCGGTCGATGCCGCCACGGTCTGGACACTGCAGGCCGATTGCTCGGACGCAGACGACACAGTCGCCGATTGAACACTGGTTTCCTCCGCCGCCGACGACATGATCGACGCCGTCGATTCCATCTGCGAGGCCGACGACGACAAGGTCGTTACCATGACCCCGACCTTGGTTTCGAAATTCGCGATCAAATTCTCGATCCGCTCCGAACGCGCCAGCTTTTCCTCAGCGTCGCGTCGCTGCGCGGCTTCAGCCTCACGCTGGGCGATCAAGGCGTTTTTGAACGTCTCAAGCGTACGCGCCATCGCGCCAATCTCGTCACCGCGCTCACCGCCTTCGACTTTCGTTTCCAGTTCCCCTCTGGCCAATTTTTCCATCGTCGCGGTTGTGGCTGAAATCGGCCTCGCGATCCGGCGTGCGGACATCAGGGCAATCACCCCGATCAGAACCAGGGTCACCGTCACCCCACCCAGCATTTTCATTTGCATGCTGCGGATCGGCTTCATGACTTCGTCCGTATCGATTTCCGCGATCACCGCCCATTTGGTGCCATTGAACTCTATAGGGCCATAGGCGGAAACCACCTCTATGCCGCGATAGTCCTTGATCGTATCGACCCCGCTTTTTCCTTCCAGTGCGGCTTTTACGGTATTTGTCTCCACCTTGGTCGAGAGAATGGTGCTCTCTTTGGAGAAACGCGAGTCGCTCCGCATCAGGTAATCGGCGCCCACCAGATAGGTCTCGCCGCTATCACCCATGCCTACTGCCACTTGCATGATCTCATTAATGCGGCCGATCGGCATCTGGAACGCCAGAACGCCTTCAAATTCACCCGTTTCATTCATTATCGGCATGCCGACAAAGGCCGCAGGCACGTTGTTGCTGGGCGCATAGGGTTTAAAATCCGCAAAATAACGGTATCCCTCCCTCGCATTGGCCTTCACCTCGCGGTAAACTGTGGCGATATCGGTATCTTTCCATGCCCCGGTTTGCAGATTGGTCGCGAAATCGTTTTCCTTGAAAACCGTATAAACGATAGACCCTTCCTTATTGATCAGAAAAATATCATAGTAGCCCTTCTCGGTCAGGAACTGCCTGAACCATTTATGATGGCGCTTGTGCACTTCGCTATACGCAGATCCATCCGGCACATAATCAAGCAGATGCTTCGAACCCAGCGGGTGGGTATTATTCTTGATATAGGCGTTTTGCAAGTACCCTTCCGCCGATCCCATGAATCCGGCATAGGCCTGATTGAATTCATTCAAGGCTTCAACCGTTTGCCGATTGGTCGCCAATGTTGACAGATCCTGATTGATCGACTTCAGATAATCACTGAGGGCTACCGAACGAGAAGATTCCAGCGCCATAAATTTGTTGTGGCTGGCTATCAAGGCGTCTTCTGTCGCAGACGTAACACTCAGCGTCCCGACCACGCCAGCAGCAACCAGCGTCATGAGCAGCATGAGGCCGGGAATTTTTTGTGAGAGCCTGAGATTCCTAAACATCGCACTACCACCCCTGAAAATACTGAACAAAACAATCGGTAAATTATAAAATCTGGCTACGACACATTGACTATTATCAAGTATAACTATGCGCTTATGAAGTTACGCTTAACGGCGAAAAGAGCCAGAGCATGGCCCCTCAGTCAGGGAAGCCGTATTCTGATTGTTAGCGGCGCGGTTCATGAAAACCAAGTCTGTTCATGGTATCTGAATACTACATTAGAATGTGTTAAACTACACTCCCTCTTAAATTAAAATATATTTGATGATCGAATCTATAACTCGGTTCGTCGGAAATCACTGCGCCTGTTGCACATGCTGCAAAACCATAAGCATATGGCACGACAGGCTAATCCCGGCGATCTGATGCCGACTGAAATGTGTTGATGATATAGGTTCCCACCTCTGCGTTTTTTTGCCAGTCACAACCTTGTCCCGGTATCGCTACGGAATATCCCGAACAGTGTATCTATCGAGTTCCTTGGTTGAAGCTGGCAGGTTGCCCCTGTCGGCCTTTACTTGCATATACCTTGCCCATTCCTTTGTGTCTGATCGGTTATGAAAGGATCGGCAGGTTTGTAGCCATACCTCGTCTACGAATTTGCGCGAAATATTTAGACCCGCGCTTGATAAACAGGGCAGCGAAAGCGGGTGGTCGGAACGAGAGAATTCGAACCCTGCGCGGCTATGGCCGCGACATTTTTTTGTATCAAGGAGGTCTTGAACCTCTAGCGAAGTGTTTGCATAATATTTTGCAGTGAATAGAAAATGGTCGGGGCAAGAGGATTTGAACCTCCGGCCTCTACGTCCCGAACGTAGCGCTCTACCAAGCTGAGCTATACCCCGATAATGGTCAGAGCCAGAACATATAATTTTCATGAAATTTGTAAAGAGAATTCTGACAAGAAACTTAAAAATCGGCAGATTCCAATGGGTTAGTAACCCCGTTCAACGCTAAATAAGGCAATGTCGGAAAGGATGTCGCGCATCTCCCCCTCAGGAGCCCCTTTCAGGGTCTCCTGCGCCTTTTTGGCATAACTGCGGGCGAGATCCATACCCTTGCTGAAGGATTTATGCTTCTTCAATATCTCAAGCGCACGCGGCAAGTCTTCTTCGCGCTGAATGCGATCTTCCATCGTGCGCTGCCAGAAGGCTCGCTCGCCTTCATCGGCGATTTGCAGCGCATAAATAACAGGCGCGGTCAGCTTGCCTTCGCGGAAATCATCCCCCACCGTCTTTCCCAACCTGTCCTGATCAGCCGTGTAGTCCAGCACATCATCGGCTATCTGGAAGGCCATGCCAAGATTGTAACCGTATTCACGCAGCATCGCAGCAGACGCCTTGTCCTGACCGGCAATAATCGGCCCGATTTCCGTGGCCGCCGCAAACAAGGCCGCAGTTTTGCAGGCAATTATTTTTTCATACTGAGCCAAAGTCAAACTGATATCGTTAGCCAGCGATAATTGCAACACTTCGCCTTCGGCGATCACGGCCGATGCATCGGAGAGAATACGCAACACATCAAGGGAACCGTCTTCCACCATCAACTGAAACGCGCGCGAGAACAAAAAGTCGCCAACCAGAACGCTAGCCTGATTGCCGTACACGACATTTGCCGAAGGGTGGCCGCGGCGCTCGGCGCTTTCATCCACCACGTCGTCATGCAGCAGCGTTGCTGTGTGAATGAATTCCACCGCCGCCGCCAGAGCAAAGGGGCGTGGCGTCTGGCCATCATACAGCCGGGTGGACGCCAAAGTCATCAACGGGCGAATGCGCTTACCGCCCGAAGCGATCAAATACCCCGCCAGCCTGGGAATCATCGGCACATCCGATTCCATCCTGTTCAGGATCAGATCGTTGACCTTCTTCATATCGTCATGGAGGATATGTGACATACGCTCCAGAGGGTTTCCGGAGGCCTGCGACTTTATTTGCGGTGCTGGATGTCCCTGCATGGCGTTAAGAATTAGCCGAAAGGCTTGGAAAACGCAAGTTTTATCCCTTATATAAAAGGATGGATCAGCCTGAAGAAATTTTCGTTCTCAACAAGCGCGTGCGGTTGCTGCAACCTCCGAAAGGCTTCCGGACATCGCTTGACAGCGTGATGCTGGCCGCGGCCTGCCCGGCAAAGGCAGGCGATCACATTCTCGATATGGGAGCCGGTGTCGGCGGCGCAACCTTCTGCCTGTTCAGGCGCACGGGATGTGCCGTCACCGGGGTGGAAATCCAGCCTGAATACGCCGATCTGGCGCTGCAGAATATCGCCCTCAATCAGGCCGATGGCAAAGTCACTTTCATTCAATCTGATATTCGCCAGTACAAAACCGGGAGCGCGTTCGATCACGTCATCTGCAATCCCCCCTACTTCGAGACTGGTGGCTATACCGTCTCCCCCGATGCTCTGCGCGCGCAGGCCCTCGGGCATCAGGATGAAGCCATGTCCGTGAAAGACTGGATCGATGCCGGGTTCAAGAACCTGCGCTCGGGCGGCAGCCTGACCATGATCCATCAAGCCGGCATGACCGACGACATCGTGCAGGCCCTTGGGCGCCGTTTCGGCGCAATTGAAATCATCCCGCTATGGCCGCGGCAAGGCGAAGCCGCCAAGCGTGTCATCATCCGCGCCCGCAAAGACAGGCAAACCCCCTGCACCCTGCACCCGGGGCTGGTGCTGCATCAGGATCATGACGGCTACACCCCAGAAACGGACGGGATTCTGCGGGATATGCTACCCTTGACTTGAGCCGTTTTTCAGGCACAGTGCAGACTATCATGAGCGAAGAAAAAGACACCGAAACCCTGAAGAAATTCCGGGCCCTTATGCAAACTCTGCCTATGGCGGGGAAATACTTCGAAGACCGCCCCAAAGTGGCGGTCATCCGCTTGTCCGGTATTATCACCGACAGCCGCCGCCGCAACGCGATATGCTATGCTCGTTATGCCAAAGTGATTGAAAAGGCCTTCGAAAGGGAGGATATCGTCGCCGTTGCGCTGGCGATCAATTCACCGGGTGGCAGCGCCGGACAATCTTCTCTGGTGGCAGGGCTTATACGCCAAATAGCCGAAGAAAAAGAAATTCCGGTCTACAGTTTCATCGAAGACATTGCAGCCTCGGGCGGTTACTGGCTGGCCTGCGCCGGTGATGAAATATACGCGCAGGCGGTTTCTCTTGTGGGGTCGATCGGCGTCATCTCATCGGGATTTGGCATGGATCAGTTCATAGAGCGGCACGGTATCACCCGCCGCCTGCACACCGCCGGACGTGAAAAATCTATGCTCGACCCTTTTCTGCCCGAAAAACAGGAAGACATAGAGCGTTTGCAAATCATCCAGAAGGATTTGCACAATGTCTTTATCGACTGGGTGCGGGAGCGCCGCGGCCATATGCTCAAGGCCACTGACCGCACAATCTTTGAAGGCCGCATCTGGGCGGCGCAAGCCGCCCTTGAATTGGGGCTGGTCGACGGTATCAGCGACATACGCAGCCTGATGCGGCAAAAATTCGGCGACCGCGTCAAGCTCATCGACATGCCGGTAGAAAATCGTTTTCTCCCTCCGCCCTTTCCATCAGCGCAGGTTATTGATGTTTCGGGAATTGGAGATGAAATGCTGGAGGCATTGGAAGCCCGCGCCTTGTGGGGCCGCTATGGACTTTAAACTCATCAGGTTTACATTTTTTATATGAGTAGTTGCTGTCACATCCCCGAGCCATCCCCGGCGGAATCTCATTGTCACGAGGGTTACAACCCGCGCAAGGATATTCTCCTGATCGGTATGTTTTTGATTATTGTGGCGGCAGTCATACTGCATTTCACAGGGTGGCACCCCGCGTATCTTGGCACCTTTGCGCATGCCGTCGCCAAGCTTATCGGCATGATGTGGTGGGGAATCGCGGGCGGCATCGTTGCCGTTGGCATCATGTCGCACATCCCGCGCAGTTATTTTCAGGCATTGATGGGCCGCGGCGATACTGTAGGCGGCGTGATCCGCGCGACTCTGGCGGGGCTGCTGCTGGATTTATGCTCCCATGGCATTTTGATGGTCGGGGCCAAACTTTATGAGCGCGGTGTTTCTCTGGCGCAGGTGATGGCGTTCCTGATCGCCAGCCCATGGAACTCGATTACATTGACGCTGATCCTGATATCGCTGATAGGCTTGCCGTGGACTCTGGCTTTCACGGCAGCGTCTGCCTTGCTTGCAATCACCACGGGCATCATCTACCTGCATCTGGTGAAGCACGGATACCTGCCCCCCAATCCGCATACGGCGCCGACAGACCCTGGCTTTGACATCAAGGCCGATTTCAGGACGCGCGTATCGAACCTGAAAATCACCCCCAAGCTTGTCAGCGATATTCTCAAGGGCGGTTTCATTGAGAGCCTCTCTGTCCTGCGATGGCTGTTTCTGGGGGTCGTTCTGGCGGCGCTGATACAGACTTTCATCTCCGATCAGGCAATGGCAACATGGTTCGGCCCAACAATCATCGGTCTGCTATTAACGTTGCTGACGACCACAATCATAGAAGTCTGCTCCGAAGGATCCACCCCGATCGGGGCGGATCTGGTCATACGCGCGGGCGCGCCCGGGAACGGATTTACCTTCCTGATGGCAGGCGTTTCCACCGACTATACCGAAGTTTTGGTACTCAAACAGACGACCAAGAGCTGGAAGATTGCCCTGTCGTTACCGCTGCTGACGGTTCCGCAAATCGTCCTGCTGGGCTGGTTGATGAATCAGGTTTAAAGGATTAGGCCATAGGTCAGGAACGTCAAACCCGCCACAGTGAGCGGCCAAGCCATTGTAGGCGGAAGCCCCCCCCGGACAAAAAAGAAATACTGCACGAACAAAATCGGGATGGTCGCTACCATAAACAGGCGAATGGCAAATCCCGACTCACCCATAGGAAACAAAACCAGACTGACCAGCAACGTGAAGATCATCAGCCCGGACGTAACCTTGTACCAAAGATCGGCTACATCGCCGAGGTGAAAAGTGCTTTTGATCAGGATCCACAAAATGGCTGGTATCGACACCCACGCGGCCACCCAATAGCCCATGCGGTAAGCATAAGGATCCTGAAAGAAATAATATATAAAGCCGGCTTCAGGCCGCGACACCTTAAGGGCGATGCCGATAATCGACGCGATATAGGTCAGGCTTAAGACCGGGAAATAGCGATGGGCCAGAACGTCGTAGAAATCATTCGGCAGGAAGCGTTCGCCTTCCTCGGGCCTGACACGTAAAACGGGCTGTTCGCTTAAGTCTTCCATATTACTTACAGGGATAGGATTTATACAAAGCCATCGTCACGACCGGAGCCGCGATGAAGGCATCATTTTCCTTATGTTTTCTCAAATAGGCAAGTACCACCCGGTGAACATCCGTAATCGGGGTCTTGGAGGGCACGCATATGTCAATTTTTGGCGCCAATTTCATCGACTGCAGGATGCGGTGATAATCAACCACACCTGTAATATACGCCTGACAGGCCGTATGACCGCCCCTGACCTTTTCCTTGCCCTTGGCATCCATTTCACAGACATGCAGCAGATAAGCGCCGGAAAACTGGGTATTGGCCCAGGCAGGCCTCACCCCGGTCAACAAGGCAAACGCCAACAACGCCGTTAGGAAATGAAGCCTCATCGACATGGCCTGATTACTGTCCACCCTGCCGGGTTTTCAATTGCTGCAGAACGGAGAACGGCGATTCGCTGGTGCTGCTCGCCGGGGCCGAAGCGATCACACGCGGCTCGCGGCTATCATGCTCTTTCAATCTATCCGGCTTGCGGCTTTCTTTTTTGGGTTTGCGATGATCGCCCTTGCGTTCGTTGAACGGTTTTTTATCACCATTACGAAATTCCTTTTTCTCGCCCTTCTTTCCTTGATAAGGTTTGCGTTCCGCGACCTCGCCATAAGCCTTCCCCTTGCGTAGACGAAACGTCGCCAGTTCAGGCTTGGCAGAAAGCATCGGAGCCACCACTTCCGCCGCCACCGGCGCGGGCGTTTCCGCGGATGCTTCTACAGGCTGCGCGACAGGCGTTTCCACCGCGGCAACCGCCGCATCAGCCTGCGTCACAGCAACCTCGATCTTTTGTTCCGCCGGATCGATGATCTTGCGGTGCCCCATCGCCTCAATCACGGCATACAGGTCAGGGATCGAGCAACCCAACCATTCCGCCATCGCGTGCGTCGCCTTGAACGTGCCATCCTTGGCGCTATCATAGATCGCGCTGATCAAGCGATCGAGCATGTCGACACGGATCGCGCGATTGGCATAAACCGGATATCCGATTGCGCTGTAGAACGCGGTATTGATTTCAGCATCCGCCACCAGCGATTTTGAAACCATGCCATCAGCAGGGATTTTCGCCGGCAAGGGCTTATCGTTCCATAAGCTCCACAGCAAAGCGCGCAGGTGCACGGCCGCGGGCTTATTCAGGGCCGGGATAAAGACCAAAATCGGGCCCAGCTTGACTTGTTTCTGACGCAGCACACGGCGCATATCGGCATCGAGCCCCGCGATCAGGTCTTCTATCTGAGCGCGCGGGATAATTCCCATCGCTTCATGCACCTGAAACGCGATGCCGCGAACCGGTGCGGCGATGCCTTCTTCTTCCTTCTCAAGGGCAACAAGCGGCTCCAGAACCGTGGCAATATGCCCCTTGAGCCATTCTTTCAGTTTCACCGCGACAGCTTCGCGATCCTGCCCTTCGATCAACTGCGTGTCGATCACCTGCACGTCCGGTTGCAGGATCGTGGCCCCCTTGGTCACGGTCGCAACCACGATACCCGGCATCGGATTGGTCGGATCGCTTTGATACAGGATATGACCGTCATCGTTCAAACGAAATTGTTTAGGCACTGCGTTCAGCATCACTCGTAACCGTTTCTGTATTTCGGGCCGCAGCGCTCCGCGCGCTGCCGCCATTACTGCTTTAAAGTCTCGTCCGGTCGCGGATGAATCCGGCACGAAACGGAAGCCTTCAAGATGCCCCACTTCCTCGCCTTCGACAACCACTTCCCCGTTCGGGCGCACCCCGGCCAACAGACCGCCACCCTCCTCCATCGCCCGGATCAATACAGCCGACCGTCTGTCGACGAACCGCCTCATTAGCCCTTCATGAAGGGCATCGGACAATCTGTCCTCAATCGCACGGGCCTTATCGGCCCATTCATCGGCATTCCTGACCCATTCGGATTTATGGGTAATATACGTCCAAGTCCGAATATGTGCAATCCGCGCCATCAGGGTATCGACATCCCCGTCCAGACGGTCAAGGCGGCGGATTTGCTCAGCCACACGATCCTCGGGGATCGCTCCGAAATCGACCAGACCGGTATATACATCCGCCACCAGCTCCTGATGATTTTCGCTCATGATTTTGCGGAAATCCGGGATCTGGCATACATCCCACAACATCCGCACACGCGGAATATCGCCGGCCCGCACCAGAATATCGTCGCGCTTGAGCAAACCGACCAGCGTCAAATAGTCATCCGCCGGACGCCCGCGCGTCAGAACCGGACTGCCCGCGCCACATTCCAAAGATCCCAGCAAAGCTGCCGGGCTGGTAAAATCCGTCAGGCTGTTCCGCCAGTACAGGGCCGGAACCGGCTCGAAGCTATGGGTTTCTATGGCCTCGACGACCTCCTCGGCCAGACTGCGAACAAAGCCCGTCGTCCCGAACGTGCCATCACGCATATGCCGTCCGGCGCGGCCGGCGATCTGGGCCATTTCCGCCGCGGTCAAGGCACGCGGGTGGCGTCCGTCAAATTTGCGGGTTGAAGCCAGCGCCACATGATGAATATCCATATTCAAACCCATGCCAATGGCATCCGTCGCCACCATGAAGTCGACCTCGCCAGCCTGATACATCTCGACCTGACGGTTGCGGGTGCGCGGAGAAAGTGCCCCCAGCACAACAGCCGTCCCCCCGCGCTGACGACGGATTAAATCCGCCATGGCGTATACATCATCAACAGAAAACGCGACCACAGCGCTGCGCTTGGGCAACCGGGTCAGTTTTTTGTAACCTTTATAGGATAATTGCGAGAGGCGCGAGCGACTGATGAATTCAATGCCCGGGATCAAATAGTTCATGATCGGCTGCATCGTATCCGACCCTAAAAACAGGGTCAATTTACGGCCGCGCGCCCGCAGCAGCCGGTCTGTAAAGACATGTCCGCGCTCAGGATCGGCGCAAAGCTGGACTTCGTCGACTGCTAGAAAATCAAAATCCTGATCCACCGGCATCGCTTCAACAGTGCAAACATAATAACGGGCGTGGCGCGGAATGATCTTTTCTTCCCCCGTGACAAGCGCCACGGCCTGCGCCCCTTTCATGGCCACCAGACGATCGTAGTTCTCCCGCGCCAGCAGCCTTAAGGGGAAACCAATCACCCCGCTGGCGTGCCTTATCATTTCCTCAATCGCATAGTAGGTTTTACCGGTGTTGGTCGGCCCCAGAACCGCCCGGACGGGTACATCGGTTTTTATAGCGGAATGGCTGAGCTGCATTGTGATTAAACCGGTTTGGCCCTAGAATAGCGTGTCCTTATAAGATTGATATAGAAAATACAGGAGATATTGTTATGGCCGTTTTATCACGCCTTTCCAACCGTGTTCTTGTCGGCCTGGCCTTTATATCCCTGTCCTATTCCCTGCCCGCCGCCGCAGCGATGAGCGCCGAAGACGGAAAACGCCTGAAAGACCTGTTCGGCGGCATGGTCGACCATTATCGCAATGAAGCCAGGCTGCAGGGCGGCGATTTGCTGGTCGAGGGGGAAGTCATGGTCGAACCCGGCGACAACTACTTCGCGATCACCCTGCCGCACCTGACATCCCTTTCGGCAGACGGCACGAAAATCAATATCGGACTGATCGCCATCAACGCAGTACCAGGCAACCAGCCGCAAGAGTGGAAAATGACACTGGCGATGCCCACTCCCATCACCATGTATGACGCCAGCGGCAAGGAAAGTGCCGTCCTTGAAATCGGCAGCCAGAATTTTGCCGGTGTCTTCCACGAATCGTTCAAGAATTTCGTTCGTCTCAACGCCCAGTACAAGAACATCAGCTTCTACGATCCGGTAGACGGCGCCAAGATCACCATCCCCGACGCCCGCGCCGTCTATGACCTGAAACAAGGCGGTAATGCATTATGGTCGGGGCCGATGAACCTGAGCGCCAGCAATATTCAGGCGACATTTGGCAATACCGGCGCTGCCGGAAAGATCGCCAGCATCAGACTGGACAGTACGATCAAGGATTACTCGATCGAGGCAGCCAACGCCTATAACGAAAAAATGGAAGCCCTGATCGAGAGTCTGGATACCGACAGGCCCAGCGACAGCACTTCGCACTTCATGGGGATGTATAATACGGTCTTTGACTTCCTCACCACCGTATGGGACGGTTTCGGCTCCGACTTCACCATCAGCGGGGCAGAATTCATCACACCCGCGGCCGGCGACAAACCGGCATCCACCATTAAAATCGGCAAAGCAGGATTCGGCTTTATGGCTGAAGGCCTTAAAAGCAACCAGGTGATGCTAAGGCCGACCGTCACACTGTCTGGCCTTTCGATCACGCCGCCCCCGGCGGGGTTTGATCAACTGGCTCCCGACAGTTTCAATCTGGATCTGACCCTTAACAACCTGCCCCTGACAAAACTCTCCGACCTCGGCAAGAAAAGTCTGGAACAATCCTCGCAAAGCCCTGAAAGCGGCGGGCTGGTGATGCAGAATACGGTCGCGATGGCACAAAAACTGCTGACCGATGCCGGCGCTTCGTTGAAGATCGTCAACACCGGAGCCAGCAAGGCCGATGAATACAGTGTACTGCTGAACGGTTCAGCCGCCGCGAATATACAAGCGCTGCTCGGCGGTACAGCCAAACTCAGGGTGGAAATTTTCGGTCTTGAAACCATTCTTTCGTCACTGCAAACCCTTGCCAACGATCCAGCGGTCAGCGCTGAGAACAAGCAAAGCGCGGCAAACGCCCTGCAAGTCCTGACCCTGCTGCAAATGATCGGGCAGCAAGGCACCAATGGCAACGGCCAGCCGACGCGCACTTATGATGTGGAAATCACCCCGGATGGCAAACAACTGCTGAACGGAGCCGATATGATGACCGTTATGGGCGGCGCGGCTCAGTAACCTGTGGTCATTCTATCTATAAAAGGTATCTAAACACCCCATTGAGCCGCTGCATCCCCGCCGTGGTGGGTTTTATGTCATCGCCTGAGAGAGTAATCAGCCCCTCCTCAGATAAGGCCTTCAATTTGCGTGGATCGAGGATATCATCAATTGATTTTCCGGATTCCGATTCCAGTCGGGCAAACGGCACGCCCTCGCGCAGGCGCATCCCCATCATTAAGGATTCCATCCAGCGCTGCTCCGGTGTCACCACTTCATGATCGTGGCTGCCGTGGCCGGATTCCATAACACGCTCCATCCAGATTTCCGGCACGCGGTGTCCACGGGTGGCAACCTTGTCGTCATTCAAGGTCAGGCGGCCATGCGCCCCCGGCCCGATCCCGACATAGTCGGTATAGCGCCAGTAGGTCAGGTTATGCCGTGACTCCTGCCCCGGCTTCGCGTGGTTGGAAATCTCGTACGCAGGCAACCCGGCAGCGCCCAGAATACTTTGTGTTATTTCATAGAACTCTCCGCCAAGATCTTCTGATGGCATCATAAAATCGCCGCGTGCGTGCCATGTATGAAAGGGCGTTCCCTCTTCAATCGTCAACTGATAAAGCGATAGATGCCCAACCGATAAATTCACAGCCTCTTCAAGCTCTTGCACCCAATCACTCACTTTTTGCTGAGGTCGCGCATACATCAGGTCAAAACTGAAGCGTTCAAAGTTTTCTTTAGCCAAATCAATGGATTTTAGCGCTTCATTGCGGTCATGCTTGCGACCAAGGAAGCTAAGGCTTTCATCGCGCAGGGATTGCACGCCGATTGAGACACGATTCACTCCCGCCTCACGGAAGCTTTTGAGTTTCGCCGCCTCCACCGATGTCGGGTTGGCCTCAAGGGTAATCTCCATATCCGGATCGCACGGCCATGACTTCTCAATCTGGTCGATCACAACTTTGACCGTTTCCGGCTCCATCAAGGAGGGAGTCCCACCCCCGAAAAAGATCGAAGTTACGGTACGCCCGGGGGCAAGCATCGCGTAGTAATTAATTTCCCGAATATAGGCATCACGCCACGCCGCATGGTCGACAGCATCGCGCACGTGAGAGTTAAAATCACAGTACGGGCATTTGGAGGCACAGAACGGCCAATGGACATAAATCCCGAACATCAGCGGAAACATTTTTCTATGAGGGCGGCAAAGGCACGGCCCCGATGGCTGATCTGGCCCTTCTCTTCAAACACCATTTCAGCAAACGTCCGGTCACGGCCTTCGGGTACGAATATCGGGTCATATCCGTGACCGCCTGCCCCTCGTGCAGGCCAAACCAGCGTGCCGTTAACCCGCCCTTCGACATGCTCGATATGACCATCCGGCCACGCCAGCGCCAAAACAGAAATAAAATAGGCGGAACGATCCGGGTTATGGCCCAGTTCATCATGAACGCGCCGCATGGCCTTAACAAAATCCCGCGGCACACCCGCCCAATCAGCAGTATAAACGCCCGGCTGCCCACCCAGCCCATTCACACACAGACCGCTATCATCAGCCAACGCCGGGCAGCCCGCTGCCTGCGCGGCGGCCAGCGCCTTGATCGTCGCGTTTTCAAGGAAAGTCGCACCCGTTTCCTCCGGTTCCGGCAGATTCAAATCGCCGACCCCCGGAAATTCGCGCACATAATCCCCCAGCAAGGCTGCAAATTCAGCGATCTTGCCCTTGTTATGGGTGGCAACGATCAGTCTATCGCCGGAGAATTTACGCGCAACGCTCATCGATCACAGGCCCAGCGCCTTTTTCTGAAGGGCCGTCAACTCAGCACAACCCTTGCGCGCCAGATTAAGCATTTCAAGGAACATCGTCTCATCGAACGGGTCACGCTCCGCCGTGCCTTGCAGTTCGACGATTTTCCCTGAGCCCGTCAGCACGAAATTCGCATCGGTCTCGGCCTCCGAGTCTTCGGCATAGTCGAGATCCAGCACGGGCTTGCCCTGCCAGATACCGCAGGAGATCGCCGACACGCTGTCTTTAAACGGCATTTCACCCAGCCAACCCAACGCCTTGACGTATTCAAAAGCCTTGTAAAGCGCGACGTAAGACCCTGTGATGGCCGCCGTCCTTGTTCCGCCATCAGCCTGGATAACGTCGCAGTCGATGCGCACCTGGCGCTCGCCCATTTTCTCCATATCGACGACGGAGCGCAGCGCACGCCCGATCAGGCGCTGGATTTCCTGCGTGCGGCCTGATTGACGGCCCTTCGCGGCTTCGCGGTCGATGCGCTGGTGCGTAGAGCGCGGCAACATGCCATATTCCGCCGTAACCCAGCCCTTGCCGGTATTCTTCATCCAGCCCGGCACTTTTTCCTCGACCGTCGCCGTGCACAAAACATGCGTATCACCAAATTTCACCAGCGCCGAACCTTCGGCATGCTTGGAAACGCCCGTCACGATTTCGACAGCGCGCAAAACTGAAGCTTCGCGGCCGGAAGGGCGGGAAAAGGGCACAAGGGCGGGAACCGGGCTATTCACTGGTTAAAATCCTTCTTTTTCAATGAAATCGCGGCCACAGTGGCGAATATAGCGAACATTGTCAATCGGAAGTGCTGTGGACGACGAGACGGGGATGTTCAGAGTAAGAAAACATACATTTTCTCCCATGGCGGCTTTCAGAGCATTAAGGAGGCCATTTGTTTCTGTGGCCAAGTAGGCAGTGAAAGTCCCAAAATGCTTTAATGCGGCTTCTAGAAAGGCAGAATAAACGATATCCTTATATGTATCACCAGCGGCCAGACAGAGTCACATGTACGGAATCGATATGCTCTTTGCGCCCCGAAAAACCATATGCGACTAGGCCTTCTTGGATAATCCGCATAACTGCGCCATGATCCAGATTTTCCGCATCAGGAAACATAACATCAGTAACCTTCCAGGTTATCTTTTGGGTGTTGGACGGTGTTTGTTCTAGTTTACATTCTGCATAGAACTTAATTTTCTGATCGGAATAAGTTAGTTCAAAAATGTAAGGTTTTTCTGGCCGCCCTCTTTCCATGCAGACTAAAATTAACCCTCGATTGTAATCAACTGTTTTACGCCTCCCATCCTTACTTTTCTCATTTACAAAAGCCATTGTGCATCCCATCTGTAACAATCACTTTGTGGTCAGCTTCTCTTTTAAATTCGTTCTTCATAATAAAACATTCCAGTTAATAAAAACGCCCCCATTGTCTGCACAAAGGGGGCGCTACTGATTTTCAGTTTACAACGAATAGGAATAAATTCCAATTATTTTTTATACAAGCTCCAACCGATTGAATCTTTACAGGATAGCGCCTAAGTTTCTCCCATGATCAATGATCTCAACCAGCGGGCGCAGGCGATTTTACGTTATGTCGTCGACACCTACATGGAGACAGGGGAACCTGTCGGTTCCCGCACGATTGCCCGCCATCTGGAGATGACCCTTTCCCCCGCCACGATCCGCAACGTCATGGCCGACCTCGAAGACAGCGGGCTGCTCTACGCACCGCACACCTCCGCCGGGCGCTTGCCTACGGCGCAAGGCTTGAGGCTTTACATCGACGGATTGATGGAAATCGGCAATTTAAGCCCTGAGGATCGCGGCGCAATCGAAGCCCAGTGCCGGGCCAGCGGCAGCTCGATGAACGCGGTGATGGAGCGGGCGACGACAATGCTCTCGGGCCTGTCATCCGCCGCCAGCCTGATTATCGCCCCGAAAACAGACAAACCCGTGCGGCATATGCAATTCGTCAGGCTTGACAGCGGACGTGCGCTACTGGTGATGGTTCTGCACGACAACACCGTTGAAAACCGGGTCATGGGCATACCGCCCGAAACAAGCGACTTTGCCCTTACAGCGGCTTCAAATTACATCAATCGCCAGATCGCCGGAAAAACCCTGCCCGAGGCTCAACAGGATATTGAACGCGACATGGCCGAAAACAAAGCCCAACTCGACCAGATCACGGCAGAACTTGTGCAACGCGGCCTGTCGATGACCCCCGCTGTTGAGGACTTCAGCGGCAATATCATCATCCGCGGACAATCCAGACTGCTGGAAGACGTCAAGGCCATCGAGGATCTTGAGCGCGCCCGCCAGTTACTGGCCGCACTTGAGGAACAGGAAACCATGATGCGCCTGCTGGGAGCGGCGCAGCAAGCCGACGGCGTGCAAATCTATATCGGCACCGAAAACACCATGTTCGAGCATTCCGGCTGGTCGATGGTCATTTCTCCTTACAAAACCACGGAAAACCGGATTATCGGAGCTATCGGCGTCATCGGCCCCACCCGCCTCAATTACAAACGGATTATTCCTCTGGTCGATTATACCTCACGGGTGATGACCCGCATCCTTGAAAGCTAGGACTCTTGTAAAGCCTTCGGGATAGCCGGTTTTTTGGGATTTACCTCCTCCCCCGTTTCCCGCTAGACTAAGGCATCTATTGACTGTTTTCCGGAAGGGTCGCCAAGAATGTTAAAGCGCAATTTGCTCGTTTCCACCATATGTATGGGGCTTGGTCTGGCCGGGTATGCTCTGCCGGCACAGGCTCAAACGCTGGACAGCGAGGGGGTTGCTTATTCAGAACAGTATCACCCGGAGCCGCTACGCAATGTTAACATAACATTGACCCGGGACGTCAGCCTTATGCCGGGGCAATTTATCATCCACGCCGAAGAGGGGGGCGCGTATTCATCAGGTTGCGCCGAACTCAGCCAGATTCCCGTCGAAGTCGAATATCTGGCCAACTTTCTTCGCCTGACTTACCACAACTACATACTGGATTCGCGGGATCAGTTGAAAGGCACGGGCACGACCTGCAACAAACCCATGTCCCCTCCTACCGCCAAGGTTATCCTTGACAGCGCCATGCTCGCGGCCAAGGGCATTGAAAAAATAAGGTTTATGTATCATGGACAACCAATCGAAGCCGATCTGGAACTCAGCGACCAAAGGGTGCGCATGTGGCCGGCCCTGTCCCGCGAGGGGCTAGCCGATATGCAGGTTGGCAACATCAAAACAGTGCCCAGTACTGTCTGGTTCTACCCTGAAAATACGGTTATTCTCTCCGTGCCGGGGGCGAAGACGGAGCAGGAGCTTGCAGACTTGCGAGAGAAAGTCGATCGCCTCGCCACCAGCCGGGGTTTAAGCCCGCTTGAAGATCACCTGACGGGATTTAAATCGCCTCTCAAGGATAAAACCGCATTTTACTATGTGGCCAAGGGTGATCGCTATTCTCAGGCGCAGGGCGAACTGCTCGACTATGTTTCAGTCGACAGTGTCAAATTCGGCCTGGAGGCCGATGAACCGATCCAGAAGCCTCTGGCTGTGCACATACGCAGACCGCGCCCGACAGAATAGAAACGGATAAGCATGAGCGACGTTTCCCCCGAAAGCATTCCCGATCCCCTGCAGCCGGAAGACTTCTCCTCGGCAGGCAGTGCGTCTTCACAAGGCGCAGCGCCTTCTCCGCTGGAACAGGCTCTATTGCAAATTTCCGAATTGCAACAACAGTTGGCAGCGATGAAGGATCAGGGATTGCGGGCACTGGCGGAAGCCGAAAACACCCGCAAACGCGCCATTAAAGACCGTGAAGACGCCAGCAAATACGCCATCGCCAATTTCGCGCGCGACATCCTCGACTACACCGACAATTTCAAGCGCGCCATAGATTCGATCCCCGATGAATTGAAAGCCTCGGGCGATGACCGTATTAAAAATATGATTGCCGGACTGGAAGCCATGCAGCGCCAGTTGCTGCAAACGTTTGAAAAGAACGGCGTCAAGAAAATCGAGCCCCGCGACGAACCGTTTAACCCCCACTTCCACGAAGTGATGTTCGAAGTGCCGGGCACCGGTAAACCCGCCGGCACCATCATCCAATTGGTGGACGCCGGCTACATCCTGCATGATCGGCTGCTACGGCCCGCCCGAGTCGGCGTAGCCAAGGATGAGGGCCAGGGTGGTTCGGCCCATAACGTTGATACACAAGCCTGACCTTATTTTTAGGATTTTTTACCTATTTCCCCCTTGATCGTGCCCCCGAAATCCCTATATAAAAAACAGGCAATTTCAGAAAGACCTTTGTAGCGGTCAATCTGCCGCATATATGGGGATTCTGGAATCTGCCCCTCTGGTATTCGGGGTGCTCTGTGCTATAGTCCAAGCATCTGTAAAGACCCCCGCTTGCAAGGGAACCGCGATGGTGCCAATGGTGGGCCATCAACGGATTTGCCACACTGAGAAGAGGAACTGCAAATGAGCAAAGTCATTGGTATTGACCTGGGCACGACCAACTCCTGCGTCGCTGTCATGGAAGGTAAAGAACCCCGTGTTATTGAGAATGCCGAAGGGGCGCGCACGACTCCTTCGATGATCGCTTTCACCAAGGATGGCGAACGTCTGGTGGGCCAGCCCGCCAAGCGTCAGGCTGTTACAAACCCTGACAATACGCTGTACGCCGTCAAACGCCTGATCGGCCGCCGTTTCGACGATCCCGATGTGCAGAAAATGATCAAAACAGCCCCGTTCAAGATCATACGCGGCGACAATGGCGATGCCTGGGTTGAAGTTGACGGCGAAAAGCAGGCGCCCGCGCAAATCTCGGCCATGGTGCTGAAGAAGATGAAAGAGACGGCTGAAAGCTATCTCGGCGAAACGGTGACGCAGGCTGTGATCACTGTTCCCGCTTACTTCAACGACAGCCAGCGCCAAGCCACCAAAGACGCCGGTAAAATCGCCGGACTTGAAGTTCTACGCATCATCAATGAGCCGACAGCAGCGGCGCTCGCCTATGGCCTCGACAAGAAGAAGAACGGCACGATCGCCGTTTATGACTTGGGCGGGGGCACGTTCGATATCTCGATCCTTGAAATCGGCGACGGCGTATTCGAAGTGAAATCCACCAACGGCGATACATTCCTCGGCGGTGAGGATTTCGATGCCCGAATCATCGATTACCTTGCGGACGAATTCAAGAAAGAACAAGGCATCGACCTGCGCCAGGATAAACTCGCGCTGCAGCGCCTCAAGGAAGCCGCCGAGAAGGCGAAAATCGAGCTGTCATCAACGATGCAGACCGAAGTCAATCTGCCCTTCATCACCGCCGATGCTTCCGGCCCCAAACACCTGAACATCAAGTTGAGCCGTGCAAAACTCGAGAGTTTGGTTGACGACCTGATCAAAAAAACCACAGGCCCGCTGAAAGCGGCGATGAAAGACGCAGGAGTCAAAGCATCCGACATCGATGAAGTAGTTCTCGTCGGCGGCATGACCCGCATGCCCAAGATCATCGAGACGGTGAAAGAGTTCTTCGGCAAGGAGCCGCACAAAGGCGTGAACCCTGACGAAGTCGTGGCCGATGGCGCCGCCATTCAGGGGGGCGTCCTGAAAGGCGATGTCAAGGACGTGCTGCTGCTCGACGTGACACCGCTTTCACTCGGCATCGAAACGCTGGGCGGCGTGTTTACCCGCTTGATCGACCGCAACACCACGATCCCGACCAAAAAATCGCAGGTATTTTCGACCGCTGAGGACAACCAGACGGCCGTGACCATCCGGGTTTATCAAGGCGAACGTGAGATGGCCGCCGACAACAAGATACTGGGCCAGTTCGATCTGGTTGGCATTCCTTCGGCGCCACGCGGCGTGCCGCAGGTCGAGGTCACGTTCGATATCGACGCCAACGGCATCGTGCATGTGACGGCAAAGGACAAGGCGACTGGCAAGGAGCAACAAATCCGCATTCAGGCCTCTGGCGGCCTCTCCGATGCCGATATCCAGAAAATGGTGCGCGACGCCGAGGAGCATGCCGAAGAAGACAAAAAACTGCGCGAACTGGTTGACGTCAAAAATCAGGCGGAGGCCATGTTGCATCAGACGGAGCGTTCCCTTGCCGATCTGGGGGACAGCGTGCCGGCCGATGAAAAAGCCAAGGTGGAGTCGGCCATATCGGATCTTAAGTCAGTGCTTTCTTCCGACGATAAAGATCGCATCAAAGGAAAAACGGACACGCTGATGCAAGCCAGCATGAAACTGGGGGAAATCGCCTACCGCAAAGCCCAGGAAAATGCGGCGGGCGCGGCTGATAACGCAAATCCTGACGCCCCGGAACAGGCGGCGGAAGGCGAAGTGGTTGACGCCGACTTCAGCGACTTCGAGCTTGAAGACGACAACGACAAGAAATAACCAAACAAGGACGGGGCCGGAATCACGGCCCCGCTCTTTCCTATTTCAAGGTAAATCATGTCAAAGGATTATTACCAGATACTGGGCGTTGACCGTAAGGCCAGCGAGGACGATCTGAAAAAAGCATTCCGCAGACTGGCCATGCAATACCATCCGGATCGTAACAAGGACGATCCGGCGGCAGAAGCCAAATTCAAGGAAGTCAACGAAGCCTATGACATCCTGAAGGATCCGCAAAAACGCGCCGCCTACGACCATTACGGCGCCGATGGCCTCAACATGGCAAGCGGCAGCGGTAGCGGGGCTGGTTTCAGCGGCTTCGGCGGCGCCTTCAGCGATATATTCGAGGATATGTTCGGCGACATGATGAACCGGGGCGGCAACCGCACCGGGCCGCAGCGCGGCGCCGACATGCAATACACGATGGAAATCACGCTCGAAGAGTCTTTTTCCGGCGTTGAAACCACGATCAAGGTTCCTACCCATGAAACCTGCGATAAATGCAACGGATCAGGCGCTGCCGCCGGCACCGGTGAAGAACAATGTCCCGCCTGTAACGGACAGGGACGCATGCGCATGCAGCAAGGATTCTTTACGATCGAGCGCACTTGCCCCACCTGCAGCGGAGCCGGAAAAATCATCCGCGACCCCTGCAGCAAGTGCAGCGGCCAGGGCCGTATCCGCAAGGAGAAATCCCTGCGCGTAAAAATTCCGGCAGGGCTGGAAAACGGGCGCCGCATCCGTTTGGCCGGAGAGGGAGAGGCCGGATTCCGCGGCGGCCCCGCTGGCGACCTTTACGTCCTGCTGGCGGTAAAGCCGCACAAGCTCTTCAAGCGCGACGGCGCCAACCTCTACTGCCGCGTGCCGATCCCGATGACGACGGCAGCCCTTGGCGGAGAAATAGAAATCCCCACCATCAATGGCAGCCGCACCAAAGTCAAAATCCCCGAGGGGACGCAAAACGGCCAGCAATTGAGAGTCAAGGGCAAGGGCATGCCGGTCTTGCGTTCCGATGCCATTGGCGACCTGTTCATAGATGTGCAGGTCGAAACGCCAATGAACCTGAACCGCAAGCAGCAGGATCTCCTGAAAGAGCTGGATAAATCCTTCGGCGGCAACTCCCAAGGTAAGCACAGCCCTGAATCTTCAGGATTCTTTTCCAAGATCAAGGAAGCATGGAGCGACCTCAAGGATTAGCCATGCGTGTCGGGATCGCGGGATATAAGGGCCGCATGGGCCAAATGCTGGTGAGGGAACTGGAATCCGGAGCATGGCCGGATCTATCCTATAGCGTGGGAACAACATCCCAGGACAGCCCCGAACAGCTCCTTAGCGCTGACGTCATCATCGACTTCACCACCCCCTCCGCCACCCGTCAGCATATTTGGCTGGCCGCCAAGCACCATAAGCCTCTGGTCGTCGGCACAACAGGGCTGACGACCGCCGACATGCAGGAAATGAGAGATGCCACCAAGGAATGTCCGTTGCTATTTTCCGCGAATATGAGCATCGGCATCAATCTTCTGGCGGTACTGGTGGAGCAAGCCTCAGCCCGTCTCGGGCCTGACTATGATATTGAAATATTGGAAACCCATCACCATCACAAAGTCGACGCTCCGTCGGGCACGGCCTTGATGCTGGGCAAAGCCACGGGACGGCAAACCGCGCCTTATGACCGCAGCGGCAAGCGTGAGCGTGGAACCGTGGGATATGCCGTGCAACGCGGGGGCGATGTGATCGGGGAACATACGGTCAGTTTTTTAGGCTCCGGCGAGCGGCTTGAACTCGGCCACCGCGCCCATGACCGCAGTCTGTTCGCCAAAGGGGCTCTGCGCGCAGCCCAATGGCTGTCCGGGCAAAATTACGGGCTTTATTCAATGCGCGATGTTCTGGGCTTCTAACGCCAATATCAGCTTCTTACGTGGCGTGCCCCAACCGTAATTCTCAATAATCCCCGTAGACTGGATCACGCGGTGGCAAGGGATCAACAAGGATATCGGGTTCGCCCCTACCGCCCCGCCCACCGCGCGGCTGGCCTTGGGCTTGCCGAGGTACGAAGCCACATCCTGATAACTCACCGCCCCACCGCAGGGAATCTTGAGCAAGGCCCGCCAGACCTGAATCTGGAAGTTGGTGCCGTATAAATGAATGTCGAGTTTGGGCGATCTTTTGCCGCGCCAGATATCCAGCATCCGTTCCGCCGTTTGCCGTGTATCGCTTTCATTTTCGCTAAAATCGGCTAAGGGCCAGTATTTCAGAAGGCGCTGCAAAGGGACATTCCTGTCTTCATCGACGACAAAACCCAGCCAGCAAATGCCGCGCCCCGTTTCAGCGATCAGCATATCCCCCATCGGCGAGGGGTGGAATCCGTAGCAAATACACAGGCCGCGCCCCCTTTTTTGCACTTCACCCGGCGTGGCCGCCTCGACATTCACCATCAGGTCGAACAGGCGACCGTTGCCGGAAAGCCCTGTGCTATATGCGGCTTCGAGAGTTGAATATCCCTCAAGCAACAGATCGCGGGCATGACGCGCATTCATATACTGGTTGAGCTTTTTGGGGCTGACCCCGACCATGCGCGTGAAAACCTTCTGGAAATGAGTAGGCTCGTACCCTGCGCGCCGGGCCAAATGATCAAGATCCGGCTGATCCTGCCAATGCGCCACGATATAATCAATGGACTCGGATATGACTTTTTCAGAGATATCGCTCATCAGCGTAAATTAACTGCGATGGTGATCACGGCCAATCCGTTTCTTGGCATCAAGATCAAGACACCTGAGGCACTTTCGGGGCCGATGCCGCCGCAGGGGCTGCGGGCGCAGCGGGCGCGGCCACGACGGCAGGCACCGGGGCTACGGCTTTCCGCTCTTTTTGCATCAGATATTCAGTAGCGGCACTCATGACCGCAATCGCTTCAGCCCGTACGCTTAATTCCTGAGCCAGCAGCTCAACCAGACGCTGGCGACGGAAATCATAATTGAGATCAAAATTCTCCGGGCTGTTCCCGAGGATGCGCACATCCTTATCGGTCAGCGTGAACGGGACATAACTCATTTTCTGCCCGGTTTGCATCGTGATGACCATGTCGAAGTTGACAACATCAATCTCAAATTGCACCTGATCGTTCGACAGCCCGGCGAGAAAATCCTCCAGAATATCTATCTGCCTTTTTTGTGCCGCCGACAAACCGCCATCGGCCTGCAAGCTTGAACTGCGGGCATTGAACAACTCAAGAAAAGTGCGCTTATCTCCGAACATCAAAAACAATCTCCCTATTAAGCGGGCACAGTAATAGGTTTTCCGCCCCCCCGCAAGAAAAAGTCATATTTATATTGATAATCAATACGGTATCGGGAATAAAATAGCTTCATGACAATGACAGCCAGGCAAATCCGTACTTTCTTTGAAACCCTGCAAACGCGCGACCCTGAGCCGAAAGGAGAGCTGGAGTATGTCAATCCTTACACGCTTCTGGTGGCGGTGGTTTTATCGGCGCAGGCGACCGATAAGGGCGTCAATAAAGCCACCAAGGCCCTGTTTGCCAAAGCCGACACTCCGCAGAAAATGCTGCGGCTTGGCGAAGACGGGCTGAAGGATTACATCAAAACCATCGGCCTTTATAACAGCAAAGCCAGGAACGTGATTGCGCTCTCGGGTATTCTGGTGCGCGATTATAATGGTGGTATCCCCCGCACGCGTGATGAACTGGTCAAACTGCCGGGCGTGGGGCGCAAGACAGCGAATGTCGTGTTAAACATCGCTTGCGGTCAGGAAACCATGGCGGTCGACACCCATATTTTCCGTGTGTGCAACCGCACGGGCCTTGCCCCCGGAAAAACAGTGGAACAAGTGGAAGACAAGCTGGAAGAGGTCGTTCCCCGGGAATTCCGCCGCCATGCCCATCATTGGCTGATTCTGCATGGCCGCTATATCTGCAAGGCCAGAACACCGCTCTGCGCAGAATGTCCTGTATATAAGGTATGCGGCTATAAAGAGAAAACGGCCTGACGCCTAACGGGAGGCAAGCCTCAGCGCGTCTATGCCATCATGCCCGGCGATGATGGATTTCAGACAGGCACGCTGCCGGACGGTCGTAAACCCTTCGGGTTCTCCTGCGCCTCGTACGGGCTTTTTCGCGCGATCCCGCATTTCATAATGAATGACGCCGCCCCGCCCCTGATCGGCAATAAACAGATCAATAACGCATTCATGGTTACGATATTGCCAGACCGCCATATCGCCATCCGCACGTTGCAATCCCGGGGCGCTTAGAACATCTCCAAGCTGGCCTCCGTTCATACGCAGGAAAAACGCCGGATCCGACTTCAACTGAGACGCCAGCGCACGGATCGATCGTTCCGATTCATTCTGCTGCATGCCTTCCTGCATCACCGAAGCGTAGGCCTCGTTATGATGCATAGCGCGGTTGATCGAAAGTGAGCTAATCATCACAAACGGCAGGCCCGCGAGGACAATCAGCGACAAGGCATCGCGGGAGGAAAAAGTCAAACGACCTTTCCTCCGCGCCGTTACGCTTACATAGCGTAATAAATGGTTGGTAAATGTCATCATGGCAACCGAACCCCTTTTCACCCATTTTATGCTTGTAGGGGCCCGTAATGGCCTTGTGATATTTCAGTTAGGCAGCTTCGATGGAACCACCGAAGGGCAGCTGGCCGGCGTCGTTATCGGCGTCGCGGCGGGCTGCCTTAAGCGACTTTCCCGGCTTTTCAGCCTTCGCTACCCCCTTTGCGGACAAAGGAGTGATTTTGCCGTCAACCGTAGCACCGGCTTCAACAGCCAGTTCCTTGTATGCCATCGTGCCGGTGATGGAACCGGTTGCACGAATGGTCAGACGCCCGTTCACAGTGATGTCGCCTTCAAAGCGACCAGCGATCGTGCATTCGTCGATTTCGACTGTGCCGTAGAACGTACCGGTCTCAGAGACTTCCAGAATGCGCGCGCCTTTCAGAGCAGCTTCCACGGTACCTTCAACAACCAGCGTGTCGCAAGCTTCGATCTCGCCGGAAATACTGATGCCTTCACCGATCACCAGACGGCGGCCATCGGCCGCGGTACGCGTAGCCGCGCTTGCAGTGTTGTAGCTGCCTGGCGTGGCATAGGCAGCAGCCGGTGCCGCCGCATAGGCGGAACCCGGGGGGACGACACGGCCCGGCTGCACGGCACCCGGACGCTGAAAGGCGGCGGCGCCGCCCGGAATGTCGATACGCGGGGCTTGAGTATTGTCCTGTTGTTCGTTGTTTGTAGCGTTCATATTCTTTTCCTCGGGTTTGCTAAAAGTGGTAGTCGGCTCACTGGCGACAGGAGCTGCTTCCGCCGTCACGACGGATTCGCTGTCGGGTTGTTCGGTCTTGGGACGATGAAACATATTGTGTTTCTTCCTTCTGGTTTGCGCCTTTGGGTTTCGTCGTTTGAAAGGAAACCCGGCACCCCAAGATGGCACCCGATAGCCCTTCCAAAATTCAATAATCTGAATGAGCCGGACGTTACCAGCCCAGCCCGCTCACTGCAAGCGTAAGTTTACGAAAAAAATCCAGAAAAAGTGACAACACGCTGAAAAAAAACAATATTTTTCTTATAAATTATCGTGGAAATAATGATAAATCTTTTCCGCCACGGCATCCGAAATGCCCTCGACCTGCCGCAGATCCTGAACGCCTGCGCGCGCAACTTCCTGCGCCGAGCCGAAATGCAGCAGCAACGCCTTCTTGCGCTTGGCGCCGATTCCCGGCACGTCATCAAGCGGCGAGATTGCGATCTGTTTTGAGCGCCGGGCACGGTGCGACCCGATGGCAAAACGGTGCGCCTCGTCCCGCAAGCGCTGTAGATAGTGCAATACCGGGTCATCGACCGGCAACTGGAACATGGGGCGCCCCGCCATAAAGAATTTCTCGCGCCCTGCGTTACGATCCGGCCCCTTGGCGATCGACACCAGCGTCAGGCTGCCGGCTATGCCCATATCCTCAAGGGCGGCATGAACGGCATTGAATTGCCCCTGACCGCCATCGATCAGAAGAACGTCCGGCCAACCTTCCGTCTCCGGCCCGCGGCCTTCCTCCATGGCTTTGGCGAAGCGGCGCTGCATGACTTCGCGCATCATACCGTAATCATCGGCTGCCGCGGCCTCGCGGATATTGAATTTTCGGTAAGCGTTTTTGCGGAAGCCTTCCGGCCCCGCCACGATCATCGCCCCCACCATGTTCGTTCCGGCGATATGGCTATTATCGTAGACTTCTATCCGCTGCGGCGTCTCGTCGAGATCGAATAGCGCCGCCACGCCCTCCAGCAATTTTCCCGTGCCTGCCAGTTGCAACGCTTCACGCTCCAGCGCTTCACGGGCGTTCCGCACAACCAGTTCGACCAAACGCTTCTTTTGCCCCTTCTCTGGCACCGCCAGACGCACCTTGAAACGCCCGGCGTTCTTCTCGTTCAGCGCCTGTTCCAGCAATGCTGCTTCCTCCACCGGATGGCTGAGCAGGATTTCGCGCGGTGCCGGCTTGTTCTCGTAAAATTGCGCCAGAAAAGCCCCGAGCAGGGCTTCGTCCGGTTCCTCGGCGTTATGCCGTGGAAAATAAGCGCGATTGCCGAAATTCTGCCCTCCGCGAAAGAAGAACACCATGACGCAACTGCGCCCGTTCTCGCGCCACAGACCGACGACATCGGCGTCACCCAGCCCTTCGACATTCACATCCTGCGACGACTGGATCAGGGTCAAGGCCCGGATGCGGTCGCGGAATTTGGCGGCTTCCTCGTAATTCTGCACAGCGCTGGCCTGCTGCATCTGCTGCACAAAAGAATCCTGCACTTCGCGGCTTTTTCCCGACAGGAAATCGTGGGCCAGTCTGACCTGCCCGGCGTAATCCTGCTGGCTGACCAGCCCGACGCAGGGCGCCGTGCAGCGCTTGATGTGATATTGCAGGCATGGGCGGCTGCGGTTCGCGAACACCGTATCCGCGCAATTCCGCAACATGAAAGCCCGCTGCAGGATGGCAACCGTATGATTGACCGAAACCACGGAGGCAAACGGGCCAAAATAATCGCCCTTGCGATTGTGCGCGCCGCGGTGCTTGGTCAGCAGCGGGAAGTCATGATCGCGGGTGATCAGGATATACGGGAAAGATTTGTCATCACGCAGCAGCACATTGAATCGCGGCTTGAGTTTCTTGATCAGATTCGATTCCAGTAGCAGCGCCTCAACCTCGGTATGGGTGTGGACGAACACCATGTCCGCCGTCTCAGCCACCATCCGCTGCAGCCGTATCGGCAGTTTCTCGGTCTGGGTATAGGACGTGACACGGCGGCGCAGCGCCCTGGCCTTGCCCACATAAAGAACGCCGCCCGCCGCATCCAGCATACGATAGACGCCCGGCGTTTCGGGCAAAGACCGGGCGAAATTGCCGATCAGCGCCGCCCCGCGGGCCAGAGCCGTTCCGGGTGATTTGTCGCTATTTTCCATGGGAATGATACTAAATCGTTCCCGCCGGAATTTCCACCGCGCGCCACCCCGCCCCGCATCGCAAGGCAAAGGGCTTGACTTTCCATCAAAAATATCAACTATAGGTAGTTATATTATTTATGTGACGATTTTTTATGATTACTTGCATGTAATCAACTAAAGTAAGGGAGTATTAAAAATCATGCCTCGTATTGTTATCAGGGAAATGCACACCCGGCGCCCGCTGTTCGCAGGCGATCATGAAGATGTCCGCAACTGCGCCGAAACCGCCGTGGCGCAGGGCCTATCCTTAAAAGGCGCCGACTTGCGCCATGCCAACCTCAGCAACGCCCAACTGGACGGCGCGCAACTGCAACGCGCCTGCCTGCAGGAGGCCAACCTGACCGGAGCCAACCTCTCCGAATCCTGCCTGGACTATGCCGTGTTTGATAACGCCCAGCTGCACAGCGCCGCGTTATGCGAGGCGCAGATGACAGGCGCATCGTTCCGCGGCACACTGTTCGGTGCCACGGATATCGCGGGCGCCCGCCTCAACGCCTGCGTGTTCGATACACTCTCGGCGCTGGATCTCAACTTTATCGACGCGGCCTGCCTGCACAGGCTGGTGTTTATGGCGACTAATGATATGCCCTGCCTGTTTTCACAACCGCCACTGGTACTGCGCGGGCTTTCGCATATGGTGACCTGCCTCGACCGGACGCTGCTGCTGGGACACAACGGCTTTCATCTGCCCTTTGCCCCACAGTCCCGGGAAACGGCATCGGAGATCTTTACCTTTGCCCATCGCCACGCCGGCCTGATCGAACAACTGGCAAGCACCCGCACCTTATGGTTGCCCATCGATACTGGAAAACGGGTAGCCTGATACCCATGTGGAAAACTTGATTTATTTGTTGCTTTTGCATTACACGATTGCTGCAATTTATAGTAGTACCATACTGTCTGCATGGGGTTAGACATGACGATCCATATTTCATGGGTGGGTGGAGACTCAATACACATGGATCGGCATCCCATAGCGGCACAGACCGCAACGCAATATTTCAACCGGGTGGGATGGAATATCGATGACGAGAGAGAATTACGGAAGTCTGGTCAGGCTACTGCAGAACCTGCGCAGAATCGACCCTGAGTTCCCGATTCAATATGCCCTGTGCCTTGCGGAAATCGCGCAGGCCGAAGGGCTGAGCCTGACCGATCTGGCGCGCCGCACCGGCATTTGCCTGTCAACCATTTCCAGGATTGTCGCCGCCCTCTCCGGCAGCCGAAGCCCGGCAGGCGGACTGGTAAAAGTCAACTTTTCGCCGCAGGAATTGCGCCGCAAGGAGATTTACCTGACGCCAGCCGGCGCAAATCTGGTTCGTCAGTTGCTGCGCAGCCTCGAACAGCGCTCAGCGGCGTGATATTGCCTTAGGCCCAGCGTAATCAGAAAAGATTCACTCCGGATATGGACTCCATTTATAGGGAGCGGGTCATCGTTGCGCCTCCCCTAATCAGGGAGTCCGGATATTTTTAAAGTGTAATGCAACAGAATCAATTCCCAAACCCGACATTATTCTAAAGCTCTTCACCCTGCCCGGCAGGTTTTTTATGCGCAAAAAGACACTAGCCAAGAGCACGGCGAATCCCATATAAATGGCATCCGGGTAGAACTTTTAGAGAACGGTATATGTTAAAGAACATCTCAATCCGCGGCGCGCGCGAACACAACCTGAAGAACATCAATATCGATATGCCGCGCGACCAGTTGATCGTGCTGACCGGCCTTTCCGGCTCGGGCAAATCATCCCTTGCTTTCGATACGATTTATGCCGAGGGCCAGCGCCGCTACGTTGAAAGCCTGTCGGCCTATGCGCGCCAATTCCTGCAGCTGATGCAAAAGCCGGATGTGGATTCGATCGAAGGGCTTTCCCCGGCCATTTCCATCGAGCAAAAAACCACCAGCCGCAACCCGCGCTCGACCGTGGGCACCGTCACCGAAATTCACGATTACATGCGCTTGTTATGGGCGCGCGTGGGCGTACCCTATTCCCCCGCCACGGGATTGCCGATTGAAAGCCAGTCTGTCACGCAAATGGTCGACCGCATCATGGCCATGGGCAAGGAGGCCCGGCTTTACATCCTTGCCCCCATCGTGCGGGGCCGTAAGGGCGAATACCGCAAGGAGTTCAAGGAACTTCAGGCCAAGGGGTTCCAACGCGCCAAGGTCGACGGAAAATTTTACGAGATCGAGGATATCCCCCCCCTCGACAAGAAGATCAAGCATGATATCGCCGTCGTCGTAGATCGCCTTGTCATCCGCGATGATATGGGCAACCGTCTGGCGGATTCGGTCGAAACCGCCGTGCGCCTGGCCGAGGGGCTGGTGGTCGTCGAAAACGCCGATAGCGGCGCGCAGACACTGTTCTCGGAGAAATTCGCCTGTCCGGTATCGGGTTTTACCATCCCCGAGATCGAGCCGCGCCTGTTCTCGTTCAACAACCCGCACGGGGCTTGCCCGAATTGCGACGGCCTCGGCGTAAAAATGTATATCGACGAAAATCTGGTTATCCCCGACCCCGGCCTAAGCGTGGAAGAAGGCGCAATTGCGCCGTGGAACGGCCCCTTCTTCGGGTTTTACCTGCAAGCGATGGAGGCCGTGGCCAAACACTACAAATTCCGCCTTGATGTGCCATGGAGTAAGATGAAAAAAGAGCATCAGCAGATTTTGCTGCACGGCTCCGAAGATTCCATCAAAACCACGTACCAGAGCAAAAGCGAAAGCACATGGAAGAGCAACAAGCCGTTCGAAGGCGTTATTCCGAATATGGAACGCCGCCTTCTGGAGACAGACAGCGAAAGCCAGCGTGAACATCTCTCGCAATATCAGAATTCATCACACTGCGGCGCTTGTAACGGCAAGCGTCTGAAACCGGAAGCGCTGGCGGTCAAGATCGACAAGCGCGACATTGCTGAAATTTCTGATTTCAGCATTCAGGAAGCTCATGACTGGTTCGGCAGCCTGCATAAAAAACTGAAAAGACAGCAACTCGCCGTTGCCGAACGCATATTGAAGGAGATAAATGAACGCCTGACCTTCCTGATGAATGTGGGCCTTGAATATCTCAATCTCTCGCGTACGTCCGGCACACTGTCGGGCGGGGAAAGCCAACGCATTCGTCTGGCGAGCCAGATCGGTTCCGGCCTGACGGGCGTTCTTTATGTGCTGGATGAACCTTCCATCGGACTGCACCAGCGCGATAACAACCGCCTGCTGGAAACCCTGAAACGTCTGCGCGACCTCGGCAACACGGTACTGGTGGTCGAACACGACGAAGACGCCATCCGCACCGCCGACTACCTGATCGACATGGGCCCGGGTGCCGGCACACATGGCGGCCATATCGTCGCTGAAGGTACGCCGGCGCAAGTCATGAAATCGAAAGAGAGCCTGACCGCGCAGTATCTGAACGGCAGCCGCGCCATCGAGGTTCCTGCCGTACGCCGCCCCGGTAAACCCAAGCAATTCCTTGAGATCAAAGGCGCCACTGGCAACAACCTGAAGAACGTCAACCTGAAAGTACCGCTCGGCACCATGACCTGCATCACAGGCGTTTCGGGTTCAGGCAAATCATCACTCACCATAGACACGTTCTATCAGGCGATCAACAGGCGCCTGAACAATACGCGCGAACAGCCCTTGCCTTTCAAGGAGCTCAAAGGGATTGAATTCATCGACAAGGTCATCGATATCGACCAGTCGCCGATCGGCCGCACGCCGCGTTCCAACCCCGCAACCTATACGGGCGCCTTTACCCCCATCCGTGAATGGTTTGCAGGCTTACCCGAGGCCAAGGCGCGCGGCTACGGCCCGGGCCGTTTTTCCTTCAACGTCAAGGGCGGGCGCTGCGAAACCTGTCAGGGCGACGGCGTCATCAAGATCGAGATGCACTTTCTGCCCGATGTCTATGTAACGTGCGATGCCTGCGAAGGCCGGCGATACAACCGCGAAACGCTGGAGGTGAAGTTCAGGGATAAATCCATTGCCGACGTGCTGAACATGACGATCGAGGAAGCTGCGGATTTCTTCAAGGCCGTCCCTTCCATCCGCGACAAAATGGAAACGCTCAAAGAAGTCGGTCTTGGCTATATCCATGTCGGGCAACAGGCCACAACACTTTCGGGCGGTGAAGCGCAGCGCGTCAAGCTCTCGAAAGAACTCTCACGCCGCTCCACCGGCAAGACGCTCTATATTCTGGACGAACCCACCACGGGTCTGCACTTCGAAGACGTGCGCAACCTGCTCGCCGTGCTCCACCGCCTCGTCGATCAGGGAAACACCGTCGTGGTAATCGAGCATAATCTGGAAGTGATCAAGACCGCTGATTGGATCGTCGATATCGGCCCTGAAGGCGGAGATAAAGGCGGCACCATAGTGGCCGAAGGCACGCCGGAGGATGTCGGCAAGGTCAAGAGCAGCTATACCGCCCAATACCTCGCCACCCTGCTGAAATCGGCCGGCAGCGGGAAAGCCTCCTTGAAAAAAAGGGCTTAGTCCAATAAAATCAAAACCTTAGAGAGTTGCATAGATATAAATATTATGTTAATATACGACAGTTTTAATTGCCAGTCCCAGGGTGTGTGTTATGGCAGCAACAGGATATAAAAACGGCGCGGGTCAAACCGCGACGCGCCAGCAGGAAATCAGGATCAAACCCGCGGCCAAGGAAGCGCCGGTTCAAGAAGCGAGCAAATCAAAATGGCGCGCATTGATGGGCGGTTTTTTATCCGCCCTGTGGAACCATCGCGGCAGCGCCGTCACTGCAGCACTGATATCGCCTGCCCTTCTTGGCATACTGCAAACGGAAATGGAGCGCCCGGAACAAAACCCAGCCAGCTTCAGTTGGGTTGCCAAGGCATCAGGCCGCGCCCTGCACAACTATCAGGCCAGCCTTGGGGCTATCTGGTCTACCGCAACGTATTTGCCCAAACAGTTTATTGACGATACAGACCTGGTCAAGAAAGGCACCCAGCCTCTTCCTTATGCGGTTGTTTGCATAAATAAAGATCTTGACGATAAAATCAGGGCTAAAGACCCTATAGCGCTGGCTTACAGATCGACCATCACGCAGCAATTCGACTCCGCCATACATGAACTGGGATATCGCGGCGCTCTTTTCTACCAGCAGCACGCAAAAAGCTTCCCTGATCAAGCCCCTGCAGCCGTGTTCCATATAGAGGATGTTCCGTCCGGCTGGACCCCTGCCCAAAGCTATATCCTGCCGCAACCATGGGCCGTCAGCCAAGACAGGGCGACAGCCGAAGCCTGCGGCAACAACGAGGTCTTCAAGCAAATCCCGATCCCGACCATGCAGATCAAGCGATAATAAACGCGCTTTTTCAACCCCTGTCATCACAGAATCAGGGCAATTTAGGGCGTTTTTAACCAAATAGCCGTACAATTCTATTTATTGATCAGGGGATAGTTTTGGCAACATCTGCGGTAGCAAGGGAATATAATCACGCTTCAGGGGCTTCCCTTCAAAATGTTCCGGACTTATCGGCAGAGTTCAAGGCTGCCGTAACGAATAACCTTGCCAAACAATCCCGGGAATTGACTTCGGAAGATGTCTACCACCAGCGTCCTCAGACTGGCCCGGATGCATGGACTATCATGTCGGATCCTGACCTGATTAAATTTGCCGATAAAACCCTCAGCGCTCCTATAGAGCCTGAAGGCGGGTTAAGCCGCCATAATGCCTCTCTGGCATTAACACTGGCCCTGAACGGCGAAAGCACAAACCCGGAAGTCACGGCCCTGCAGCAAAAAATTGTTGAAAAATACAAAGACGCCCAAAGCAATCCATACCTGCGCGCCAACTGTTATTCTTTTGCCGTCGGCGATCGCGGAACGAATGCCATGTTCGTTGCGGCATCGCCCGGCGAAGCGGCTATGGGCATGGACGCTAACGACGGCGCCGTTGACGCCCCCACCATCATCAAAAGAGCCGTTGCCGACGGGCTGGAATATGTCGGGCAGGATCCCGAGAAAATTGAAATCCCGCAGGGAAAACGGCTTGTCGCATTATACACCCATGAGGGGGAAGATTATCACTGGACAAGATTCGACAAGGGCCCCGACGGCGGGATGGTCGTAAGCGATAAATTCGGCGTTCAAGGAGACGGCAGCGAAGTTCATGTGCGCAAAGTCGATAACATATATGACGAGATGGCCAATGACTTCGGCAACGGTTACCAGTTTCAGGCATTTTTCTTAGTGCCCGATGAAGGGATCGATGTCGGCATGGATGCCCATATGCGGCGGAACGCAGAACTTCCTTCTTTGCAACAAGAAGGCCGCAAAGTCGGCCAGGGCATGGACGCACAGCAAGCAAACAATGTCGACCTTGCTTACCTCAAGAGAACGGCGATGGCAGGCCCGTAATCGCAGGCCTGCGTCACGGGAACATCTTCTTCACAGAGAACTTAACCCGCGCGACTGGCGGATTGATCAGGGCGGGATTTGATACTGAGGGCACGCGGTTCGTCGCCGTGCTTGCGCACCAAATCTATAAGCTCCTGAGTCGCCTTATCCAGGCTCTCATGATTCATCCCGCGCAAAACCAGACTTAGACCCAGCACCCCGCCGCGGTAATGCGGATAACTGCCGATCTGGATGTCAGTGTAACGGGATGCCAGATCGCTTAAATCCTCGGCGATAACGCTCTCTAGCAAACCACAAGCCACCGTATTGGACAAGATCGGCGTACCGGCTTCTATCGTGCCCATGACGTGGTCGAGCATCGCCTGCATAATGCGGGGCACCCCGGCCATGACATAAACATTCTTGATATTGAAACCAGGAGCAGCCGACACCGGGTTGGGAATCAACTTCGCCCCCTGCGGCACCAGGCTCATTTTGGCACGCGGCGGAGTCAGTTCTTCAAGGCCATAGTGCTCTTCCAGCATGCGGAAAGCATCGTCGTCGCGCACCAGTTCGACGCCAAAGGCCTTGGCCACACATTCAGCCGTTATATCGTCGTGAGTCGGGCCAATCCCGCCGGTCGTGAAAACGTAATCGTAAAGTTCGCTCAATTGCTGTACGGTGCGGATGATGACCGACTCGACGTCGGGGATAACCCTGACCTCGGAGAGCACAATCCCCCGTTCCGTCAGCCGTTCGGCAATCCATGGCGTATTCGCGTCCTGCGTGCGCCCGGACAGGATTTCATTGCCAATAATCGCAAGAGCCGCGGAGAAAGTATCAAAACTGCCACTTTTCGACATAATGCCCCGTACTGCCTAGTCCAAAAAGGTTGCCAAACGACTTCATGCCCGCTATGTCATTGTAACTTGTAAAAAAGCAAGACATAGTTAACACTAAGCTAGTGCAGAATGCCATGCCAGACAATACCGCCAGAAGCACAGAACGGCGCTATAACCGGGACGGGATCGAGATCCACCCGGCATCCAGCTATGAAAGCATGAGAAAGGCCGGAAAACTGGCGGCGGAGGTATTGGATTACATCACGCCCTTCTGCGTTCCCGGCGTCAGCACCGAAGAACTCGATAATTTGATTCATAATTATATCGTGGATCACAAAGCGATCCCGGCGACCTTAGGCTATAAAGGCTATACGAAATCCTGCTGCATTTCGATCAACCATGTTGTGTGCCACGGCATCCCTGGGCCCAAGAAAGTGCTGGATGGTGATATCGCCAATATCGATGTGACCGTCATTCTTGATGGCTGGTATGGCGATACCAGCCGCATGTATATTTTCGGTGACCGCGCCCCGATCAAGGCCCGCAACCTGATTGATGTTACCTATGATAGCATGATGGCCGGTATCGAAGCCGTCAAACCTGGCGCAACTTTGGGCGATATCGGTTATGCCATACAAACTGTAGCCGAACGCCACCGCTTTTCCGTCGTCCGCGACTTTTGCGGCCATGGCATCGGTCAGGTTTTTCACAGCGCCCCGAGCGTGGTTCACTACGGCGAGCCAAAAACCGGCCCCATACTGGAGCCGGGGATGTTCTTCACGATTGAACCCATGATCAACGCTGGCGGCTGGCAGACAAAAGTCCTGAATGACGGCTGGACAGCCGTCACGCGCGACCGTTCCCTCTCTGCCCAGTTCGAACACACAATCGGCGTCACCGAAACCGGGTTTGAAATATTCACCCTGTCTCCCAAAGGCTACACGAAACCGCCCTATGTCTGACCCGGCAAAAAAAGACGAGCCGCATTACCACGGTCACCGCGACCGCCTGCGCGAACGTTTTTTGCTCGGCGGCCCCGACGCCCTGCCGGATTACGAACTGCTTGAACTGATATTATTCATGGCCATTCCCCGCCGAGACGTCAAACCCATCGCCAAGGAACTAACCGCTCGTTTTGACAATCTCGCCGGGGTCTTGAGCGCGCCCATTGCTGAACTTGAGAAAGTTGACGGTCTGTCCGAGAGCGCCATCACGGCACTAAAGGCCGTGCAAGCGGCCGCCTTCCGCATGATGAAGCAGGATGTGATGAAGAAACCTGTTCTGAATTCATGGGTGCGCCTGATCGATTACTGCGCCGCCACCATGGCGCACGAAACCAAAGAGCATTTCCGCATTCTGTTCCTGAACAAGAAAAATGAATTGATCGCCGACGAAATCCAGCAAAGCGGCACGGTCGACCATGCCCCCGTTTACCCTCGCGAGATCATGAAGCGAGCGCTGGAACTGGGTGCCACCGCGTTGATCCTGTGCCATAACCACCCCAGCGGCGACCCGACCCCCAGCCGCACCGATATCGATATGACACAAATCATCAAGACGGCAGGCGAACCCTTAAATATTGCCATCCACGACCATATAATCGTTTCCAGACACGGCACCGCCAGTTTTCGCAACCTAGGACTGATATAAATGATACCGCGCTATACACGCCCCGAGATGGCCCAGATATGGGATACTGACAACCGTTTCCGGATCATGCTGGAAATCGAAATTCTGGCGGCTGAGCGCATGGCAGCGATGGGCACCATTCCGCAAAGGGTACCGCTAACCTTGCGTAAAAAAGCAAAGTTTGATGCTGGACGCATCGCCGAAATTGAACGTGAAGTTAAACATGACGTTATTGCCTTCCTCACCAACGTCACCGAACATGCCGGCCCCGACGCGCGTTTCATGCATCAAGGCATGACATCATCAGATGTTCTGGATACTGCCTTTGCCGTACAGTTGCGCCAATCGGCAGATTTGCTGATCAAGGATATTGACGCTGTTCTCAAGGCGCTCAAGAAACAGGCGCGCAAGCACAAAAAGACGCTGTGCATCGGCCGTAGTCACGGCATCCACGCCGAACCGACGACATTCGGAATCAAAATGGCAGGGCATTACGCGGCCTTCGCCCGCGCCAGGGAGCGCCTGAAATTCATTCGCAGCGAAATTTCCACCTGCACCATATCAGGCGCGGTCGGCACATATGCGACCGTCGACCCTTCAGTTGAATCCTATGTCGCGCGAAAGCTGGGCCTGACCCCGGAAACTGTAGCCACGCAAGTCATTCCGCGTGACCGCCACGCCATGTTTTTTGCCACGCTCGGCGTCATCGCCTCTTCGATTGAAAACCTGGCCACTGAAATTCGCCACCTGCAACGCAGCGAAGTGCGCGAAGCCGAAGAGTTCTTCAGCAAGGGGCAAAAAGGCTCGTCCGCCATGCCGCACAAACGCAACCCCGTGCTATCGGAAAACCTGACAGGTCTGGCGCGGGTGGTACGCGCCGCCGTGATCCCGGCGCTTGAAAACGTCACGCTCTGGCACGAACGGGACATCTCGCATTCGTCTGTCGAACGCATCATGGCGCCCGATGCCTGCATTGCGCTGGATTTTGCGTTGGTTCGTCTGGCAGGACTGATGGATAATCTGCTGGTCTATCCCGAAAACATGATGGCCAATCTGGAGAAACTCGGCGGGCTGGTATTCTCCCAGCGTACCATGCTGGCACTGACCCAAAAGGGGGTCAGCCGCGAAGAGGCCTACGGCATCGTACAACGCAACGCGATGAAGGTATGGGAAAGCAACGGCCGCACATCTTTCCTTGAATTGCTCTCCCAGGATTCAGCGGTTAAAAAGGCCTTAAGCGACAGCGACCTGAAAGCGATTTTCAATTACAAGGATTATATCCGGGCCTGCGATATGATCTTTCAGCGCGCCTTGGGAGGCAAATAAAAATCATTCTCAGTAACCGGCTATATAAAAGGCTTTTTACCGATAAAGCCTTTGTATGCCCCTTGCATTTCACGGCTGTCACTCTATCCTGATTAGCGGCTTTCCAGACAAAAACGAGGTGCCCCATGAAAGGCGACAAAAAAGTTATTCAAACGCTCAATCTTTCGCTTAAAGGCGAATTGACGGCAATTAACCAGTATTTCCTGCATGCCCGCATTTTTGAAAGCTGGGGCGTAACGAAGCTGGCCAAGCACGAAAAAGCCGAATCGATTGAAGAAATGGGCCATGCCGATCTGCTGATCCAGCGTATTCTCCTGCTAGGAGGGCTGCCCAACCTGCAAGACCTTGATAAATTGATGATCGGTGAAACCGTTAAAGAGGCGCTGGAATGTGATATGAAGCTGGAAAAGGCCGGTATCGCCAGTTATCGCAAAGGGATTGTCGTTTGCGAAGAAACGCAGGACTACGTCACCCGCGACCTGCTGATCAAAATCCTCGCCGATGAGGAAGGCCACCTTGATCATATTGAAACCCAACTCAAAATGATCGAAGGCATGGGGCTGGAGAACTATCTGCAACTGCAATCGGCCTCAGCCGATCAGTAATGATAATTTACAAATCAGATCAATAAATTAACCCATCTCCCAAGGGCTGATTTACGGCCCTCACCCAAGCTGGGATACTATTCTGAATTTCAGTTGCGAATGATTATCAGGTGCATTATCCTCAAGATGTAGGTTCACAATTAACCGGCAAGCATCCCGTATGATTATCTGCTCCTGCAATCCAGAAGATGAGCACGGCAACCGCTTCAACGAAAAAGCTGTCGAGCGCTTTCTGCAGAAACATGGCGACAAACCTGTAAAAGTTAAGGAAATATACGCTGGCTGCACCGGGGGCAAACAACCCCAATGCGGGTCATGCATATGCATGCTTAGGGAAGAAGCACAAACCCATAACAACCGTGTAACAGTCCAGCAGCTGAAAAACACCCTGCCCGACGCCGGAACCGCCCCGCAACCCGTAAAACGCACTCCGCAACCCGCCGGGACGCCTTGATCCAAACGCCGGTGTGTAAGCCCCCTTTCCACCCCGGAGGTGCCTTGAATTGGCCATACTGGTATGGCACTCCTTGTAGGAATCGACCCCTGAACATTTCAAGGAACACTAATACTATGTCAAAAAAACTTTCACATTTGATCTGGAGTATCGCCATCATGACGATCGCCCCCATGGCACACGCCGAAACAGCGGCAGACAATAACCTTCACCTCGACCTCAAAGGCGGCCGCGTCACCATCCAGATGTTGCCCGACGTCGCCCCGGGTCACGTTGAGCGCATCAAGACTCTGGTCAAGGAAGGCTTCTATGACGGCATCGTCTTCCATCGCGTGATTGACGGTTTCATGGCGCAAACCGGTGATCCCACCGGTACAGGTCGCGGCGGCTCAAGCTACCCGGATCTGAAGGCCGAATTCAGCAACACTCCGTATAAACGCGGCACCGTTGGAATGGCCCGCACGATGAACCCTGACTCGGCCAACAGCCAGTTCTTCATCTGCTTCACCGATGATGGCTGCAGCTTCCTGACGGGGAATTATACCGTATGGGGCCAGGTCACCAGCGGCATGGAGTATATCGACGCGATCGCCAAGGGCGAACCGCCGGCCAACCCTGACAAAATTGTCAAAGCCTCAATAGGTGACGCCGCCGCATCAGCGCCTGAAGGCGCCACCGAAGCCGCCGCTCCGGCTGAAACGGCCCCAGCCGCCGCCGAGGCTGAAGCCGCTGCTGATGCTCATGGCACATCAGATACCGATAAAACACCTGAGTAAGATTATCGATTGAACGCATAAAGCCGCCCGCAAAGGGCGGCTTTTTTGCTAGCATCAGAAATATATCTACCGGGGGTCTATCATGTCGAAGAAAGATTGGTGGCGCGGGGCCGTGATATATCAAATATATCCGCGCAGCTTTATGGACAGCAACGGTGACGGGATCGGTGACCTCAAAGGGATAACGAGCCGTTTGCCCTATGTGGCCGATCTTGGCGTCGACGGCATCTGGCTTTCGCCTTTCTTTAAATCGCCGATGAAGGATTTTGGCTACGACGTTTCCGATTATCGCGCCGTCGACCCCCTCTTCGGTACGCTGGCCGATTTTGATGAATTGCTGGCGACAGCGCATCGCCTGGGGTTAAAAGTGATCATAGATCAGGTTTTGAATCATACATCCGATCAACACGTCTGGTTCAAGGAAAGCCTGCAAAGCCGCGACAATCCCAAGGCCAACTGGTATGTATGGGCCGATCCTAAACCTGACGGCACACCCCCCAACAACTGGCCATCAGTCTTCGGCGGCCCGGCATGGACATTTAACGCCAGGCGCGGACAATACTACATGCACAGCTTTCTCTCCTCGCAACCGGATCTGAATTTTCATTGTCCGGAAATGCAGGACGCCCTGTTCGATGACTGCCGTTTCTGGCTGGGCAAGGGCGTAGACGGATTCAGACTCGACGCCATTAATCATTGTTATCACGACAGCCATCTGCGCGATAATCCGGCGCGGCCCTGGACGCAAACGACATCGACGCAGTTGGATTTCCCCGCGCCCTACGCCATGCAGACTCACATCTACAGCAAATCACGGCCCGAAAATCTGGCACTGATGGAACGCATCCAGCGCCTGTGCGACGAATACGGCGCGATGACGTTAGGAGAAATCGGCGCCGATAACGCAAACGAACTGGCAGCCCAATATACAGCCCCGGGGCGACTGAATACTTGTTACAGTTTCAGCCTGCTCGGCGGAAGAAAGGTAAAGCTGACAGCCGCCTTCATCAAAAACGCAGTTATGGATTTCTTCAGGGAAGGCCCCGATAGCTGGCCATCATGGGCGTTCTCCAATCATGATGTGGTCAGATCTGCATCCCGCTTCGCTCCCGAAGGCAACCCCGACCCGCGATTGGCGAAGATGCTGATAGCGCTGCTTTGTTGCCTGCGCGGCACTCCTTTTCTTTATCAGGGGGAGGAGCTAGGTTTGCCCGAGGCGCAACTGGCTTACGAAGACCTGCAAGACCCTTGGGGCATCGCCCTCTGGCCGGAATGGCAGGGCCGCGATGGTTGCCGTACACCCATCCCTTGGGACTCTTCAAACCGGCATGCCGGATTCACAAGCGCCCACAAAACATGGCTGCCCGTCCCCCCTTGCCATATCGGCTTAAACGTGGAAAACCAGCAATCTGACAGGGATTCCGTTCTGTCATTCACCCAACAATTCCTGAAACAGCGCAAATATCTGCCTGCCCTGATTCGCGGTGATATCGCGTTTATCGACACGGGTCGCGAGGATATTCTAGCGTTCACAAGGACATCGGAAGGCCAAACGGTTTCTTGCGCCTTCAACCTGGGGGAAACAGATCAAACATACAACGGGGATATGTTGCCGCCCTACGGATATAGGCTGCAAACGAAAGCCCTATGAAGCCCAGATTCTAGATTTTCTTCAACTGCGCTCTTTCCTCGTTCATCAGTTTCAAACGAGGCAAAGAGGATGTGATTTTCTGCACGATTCTTTCCATGCGCTGTTCATCACGGATAGGATCACTGGTTTCAATATGGACGATGGCGCTTTCTTCATCAAAGAAATAAAGAGCCGTTGCGTTCTTCATCGACATTATACCATGAAGCAGCTCAAGCCTGTCGTTGGTCAAGTATTGCTTAAGAGCGGCGGAATCGCGCGTTAGTATGATTCTTGATTTGTCCCACCCCGGAAAATCAACATCCAGCTTCTGTGTAAAATTGAGGTTCGAAGCAAACACCGCAAAGTTCGGCGTCGCAATCAGCGCGCCCGTGGGCATGCCCTGTCCGACGTCGAACTCCAGTACGGTGACGAAGCGCTGCCCGCGCTGATCCTGCGTGGCTTGTATGTCCGGAAAAAAAGCCACCTGATGGCCATAAACAACCCCCTTCATGGCCGGAGCCTGAATAATCTTTCCCGGCACATACATCAGGTTATGCTTCTTGGCAAAAGCCGACCACGCCCTTTTCTGCTGGAGCAAAATCACCAGAGACCAGCCAAAAACGCCCAGAATGAAAGTGGACGCCACTATCCAAAGAAAAATCCACACGCACGCACCCCTTCAAGCTATGACAATGATATTGTAACCGCTTGAATTGCCCCTGACCATAGGCAGTTCACAATGTGGGCCGGCAACTTTTTCAGGATAATTGCTTAAGGCTGTGAGTCAGTTCCATATCCAGCAGAATAATGACCTGCTGCAGGGCTTCCGTCAGTTCCTCCCCGGTCACTCCCTCTCCAACATGCAACAATGCCTGCATATGACTGATATAACCGCGGCAACGCTCGATAGACAGACGATGCGCAAACTGAATATTGGTGCGGGCCTGTACAGCCCGTTTGATTTCACTCATGATGTACCCCCACGTACGTTTGAGTTATGTTTACAATTAAAAAAACCATAATATGGAATATTTTTATTATGCAAATAAAATCGCATTTTTCACGCTAAAAAAATGAAAAGGGCCGCCATGAGTAGCGAGCCCTTTCAAGAAAGGTAATTAAATACCTGTTTTATGCCGCCTTCGCTACAGGCATGACAAAACCCTCACGCCCCTGTTGGTCAGCAACTTGTGCTGTATTACGCCCTTCCGCATCGGCACGGGCAAAAATATGTTCCAATGTAGCGCCGATTTTCCCCACACGGCCCATGATAGCCTGATGGGTCGGGAACTCGGTCATTTGCGGCCTGATCATCCACAAATACTGCATCCCTGCCGCTATTACGCCCCCGGCATTGGCTACGTAATCAGGCGCATACAAGATGTTTGAACGCCGCAGTTCATCGGCATGATGAGGGGCTTTCAACTGGTTGTTTGCGCAACCCGCTACCACCTTGACACCCGCCAGCACCAAGTGAGGAATCGTGCCATCGTTTATATCCCCGCCCAGAGCGCACGGCACATATATATCCGATTTAACGGACATGATTTCACGCCCTTCGGCCAACAGGGCCTCCGACCCCAGATCGGTTACGATCTGGCGGCAAGCTTGCGGCGTAATATCGTTGACCAGCAGCTTGGCACCTTCATCGGCAAGGTAGCGGCAGAGGACTTGCGCCACATGACCATAACCCTTGACGGTAACCTTCAGGCCTTTCAGGCTTTCAACCCCCAGGCGATGCCTGGCTGCCGCCTTGATCGCCATGTAGGTGCCATACGCGGTATAAGGCGACGGATCAGGATTGGGAACAGCCTGAGGATCTATCCCCTGCGGCATACTCTCCTCACACAAGGCCGTCAGCGGTACGCCTGCCACGTACGGCGTGCGTCCACGCGCGATCAATATATGCTGAACGCTGGTGCCAACATCTTCCGCCGTGACATACAGACTGCCCAAAGAATTCACAGCCATGCCCAAAGCCTGCATCACCTCAGCCGAAGGCTGTCGCGTCCCGGGCTTGCCGATGATCACCGACTTGCCCCCGCCCAACGCCAGATCGGCTACAGAATTTTTATAGGTCATGCCACGAGAAAGACGGAGAACATCAGAGATCGCCTCCTCATCGTTGTTGTACCGCGACCAATAGCGGCATCCGCCCAGAGCCGGCCCACGTTTCGTGTTATGAACTGCAATGAAGGCGCGAAAGCCTATATCCCTGTCTTCAGCGTAAATAATTTTTTCATGGCCGTCATAATCGGCATGGGCGCGAAAACGCAAATCGGAGCGACGATTGGCGAGGCTATCGGTGATATCTTCAATTTCGAGAGTCATGGGCAGAATCTCCTTGTTGGTGTCTCTGCCCCGAGTCGTAGCACTGTGTGCGGTGCATGAGGAAGATAATATAATAGCATGCCATGGCAAAACGACACGGCTTTATGTATTTACCGCCGCATTACAGGAAAAAATTGCAAAATGCAGCGCAGCAATGATAACAAAATTTCACATCTTAAGATTTTGTGCGATTGCGATACCCCGCAATAAACAGCGGTATTGCAGCATCTATGATACGAGCACGCTCCTCCGGGGAAATCGATTGCTTTATGCCCAGAAGACACTGCATATGGTAATCGCCCTTGAGCATACTGAGGAACAAACGAGCCGCCATCTCAGGATCGTCTAGCGATAAGACCCCTTTTTCGTTCTGCTGAGCAAAGAAAGCCGAAAGCAGGCATAGGATTTTCGTCGGCCCCTCACTGTACAGAGTCTGCCCGAGCATCGGGAACTGATTCAACTCTGAAATAATAATGCGATAAAGGCTGATCGCCTCTGCCGCATAGATCAAATCAAAGAAGCTTTCCGCAATGGCGCGCAACGATGTTTCAATGCTTTCTTCCGCATTGACATGCTCATACAGCGATTTCATTAACGAGCAGCAGCGGCCATTGATAACAGCGCCGAACAAATCGCCTTTATCCTTGAAATGACTGTAAAGGGTCGGCTTCGAAACCGGCGCCGCTTCGGCAATCGCATCCATGCTGGTGGCAGTAAAGCCGCGCTCAAGAAACAGTCGCGCAGCAGCCTCCAGAATGGCGCGCCGTTTGGGATTATCCTGGTATTCCCCGCACGGTGCTAAACCACCCTGACATTCTTTGCTATGACTCGTCATTTTCCCATCAAACCCTGTACGATATTTTAACATTATAAACCCAACTGCCGCCGTATTCGCCTAGTAAAAACTTCTGCCTCCAAAGGAATTTGGCTGGAAAACGCCCCTTATCCAGCCCCGGCAAAGCCTTGTATAGACCAAAGACTGGGTAAAATCAGGCGATTCATTCTTTGCCGGGCTTGGTTTTAGGCATTTCCTTCTCTAGAATGGAAGCATGCGCAAATGGTTATCATTAATATATCGTGCGTCTGTGGTTTCAATTGCCTTTCTGGGCGTGTCAGGCTTTGCTGCCCTGTCGCATGCTGGCGACAACACTGGCAAAACGATAAAAGCCGCCGATGGCGCCCTGAGTTGCGAGCAAATCGCCCATGAAGTGGTCGAACTTGATCAAATCATACGGGCGGCGCGGGCAAAGCAGGAAAACAGTGAACATGCCGGGACAGGAATCAGCGTTGCAAAAACAGTAGGATCCCTGCTGGTCGGATCTCTCGGGGGCGTGGTCGGCATTGTTGCCGTTGGCGCCCTTGCCGGTGAAGCCGCCGAAGAGTCCGGCGAAAACGCCGCCGAAACGGAAGAACAAGCCGAAGAACGTCAGAACCGTCTGGCAGGAATTTATGAAGGTAAGGGGTGCGAAGGCGAACTGGCCCTGACAGTAGATAACCCCCTTGAAGAATCAAATGACGTCGTCGCCAAGCTGGAGCCGGCATCCGGCTTAGCGGCAAAGGCTATCAGGGTCAAACCGCGCTACAATGATTGACCGGCCCGTTCGTCACCACTCCTTGAAGATAAAAAAAGCCGCGGCTACAATCAGGCCGAAACCGATAAGGTGGTTCCATTTGACCGGTTCGTGCAAATAAAGAACCGAGAAAACGACGAACACCAGCAGCGTAATGATTTCCTGAATTGTCTTTAGTTGCGCGGCGTTAAAAACGCCATGCCCCATCCGGTTCGCCGGAACTTGCAGGCAATATTCAAAAAAGGCAATTCCCCAACTGATAAAAATGACAATCAGAAGCGGAGCGGCCTTGAATTTGAGGTGGCCATACCAGGCAAACGTCATAAAAACATTCGACGCCAGCAGCAAACCAATCGTCATAAAGGGAATCAGGGATGAGGGAATCGTCATGCGGGGCTCCTTGGCTTTCTCCTTCCCATGATACATGATTCAGAAAATGACAACAGGGCCCCGCCACCCTGGGGAGCCCTGTCATCCGCGGCAGATTCCGATGATTACATCAATGTGATCTGGCGCTTGTCATCTTTACCCAGGTCGCCCCACTGCGAAGCATAATGGGCAATCGTCGTCGGCAAGGATTCATTCTTGACTTCAATCGTCATGGGCCGAGCGTCTTCCTTGACGGAACTTTCCGCATCGGCTTTCATGCCGCGTGCAACATGGGTCAGTTCAGTCAGAAGATTCTCAGCATGACGAACCAGCGATTCAGCTTTATCGGTATTGATGCCGCCGGTCGCCATCTTGACGTCTTGCTCATCCACGCGCTTTTCCAGCGTGAAGATGGCGTCGCTGAAGTAGGCCGTTTGTTTACGAACCACTTCAAATCCGGCGCGCAGCCGCTCAAAGCCGATGCCCAGCACCAGACTCGAGCCAATAGCCGTCACGGCCGAAAAAACCGCGAAAGCCAGCGCCACCACCAGATAGGTTTCTACAGATACATCCATGATTTCATTCCCACCCTTTCAAAGCAGTACACAAGATGTTTTAGGTTGACGTGTCAGACAGGGTCGCACCGCTCCTGATCTCGTTGCTGAAGGCAATGATTGTGAAGAAGAGCGGGCAACGCGATGTGGTAACAATTACCATAATAACTAACGGAGCGTTAAAATGATGTTATTTTTCAAGAGGATACGGATCAAACACGGATCAAAATCACATAAAATTTAAAGCGAATTTCTATGCGCGATGCCTTATAAGAACGCATGATCACAGATTTGCTGATTCCGTTTGTCCTCGCCACGATCATCCTCGGCCTTATTCCCGGGCCGAATGTAGCATTGACGGTTGCCAACTCTCTGGCCCATGGGACACGTTACGGATTGCTGACGGTCGCCGGCACCAGCAGCGCCATGGTGCCGCAGCTTATACTGACAGTGATGGGTCTCAGTACCTTCATCACCCTGCTGTCGCAATGGTTTGACGTTCTGCGCTGGGCGGGCGTGGCCTATCTCGTATATCTGGGCATACGTGAATGTCTTGCCCCGGTGCAGGATCTGGCTCATATCCAGGCCAAGGCACAATCCGTGCATGAAATATACTGGCGCGGTTTTTTGGTATCACTGACCAATCCCAAAACGCTGCTGTTCTACGGCGCGTTCTTCCCGCAATTTATCGCGGGTGACGCTCACGTCACCGAACAACTGATTGTGCTGGCGCTATCGTTTATCCTTGTGATCGGCTGCATCGACAGCTTGTGGGCTTGCATGGCAGGAGCGGCCCGCCGTTATCTTCTGGGCAAAACCGTATGGCGCAACCGCATCAGCGGCGGATTTCTGATTATCGCCGCCATCCTTCTCGCCGTCATTCGCGTCGATTGACACCGCCTAAGCCAAACGCGGATCCCGAGCAGGAGATCCGCGTTCGCAGTCGTTGGGTTGAAAATCCGTAACAGCTCTATTTACGCTGGCTATTATTGAACACTTTATCGGCGGGGGCCACGGGGCCTTCGGCTTCGGCGGGTTCCGGCGCGGCTTCAGGCTCCGGCTCCGGTTCGGGGGCTGGGGGCGGCGGTGCGGTCTCCGCCGGTTTTGCCGATTCAAGAACAGGCCCCTTGGCGGGCATCATGCTCGCGCGAACATATTCGACACCTGAACCTGCGGTTCTCTCGTTCCCGTAAGGAAATCTCTTCGTAGGTTGCATCTGCCATCCTTCCCCGCCACAGGCCGTTAAAGCCAGAGGCAAAAGAGTCACAGTCAGCAGACCAAGGCGTTTAAATGAAGGCATAGCTGTCTCTCTTTATACATAATAAAATTAAGCGGCGCGACGGATGTCGGGAATGTGCGAACGCACATATGCGAATCATAACCCGGATTATAGGAGTTTGGCAACATAGGTCATGAAACGGTGTTCCATCACATTTTTTTACCCTCTGACGAATAAAAAAACTGCGTTTTTCCAGAAAAGAATGTATGTTAGCTCCTGTCTTGAGCCTTTTTGGTTGGAGATGCTAAACGCGCAAACCGCACGCTCGCGACGCGCCCTCGGACCATAAAGGAGATTCTGAAATGGCTACCGGTACAGTAAAATGGTTTAACGCAACAAAAGGCTTCGGTTTCATTCAGCCGGACGCCGGTGGTAATGATGTGTTCGTGCACATTACCGCCGTTGAGAAAGCTGGCCTGCGCGGCCTGCGTGAAGGCCAGAAAATCAGCTACGAGTTGGCGACGGAAAAAGGCAAAACCTCGGCCGTCAACCTGCAAGAAGCCGCCTAGGCTTTATTGCGCTGATTATCCCAAGAAGCACGGCATAAAACTGCCGTGCTTTTTTATGGCTGGAATTCCGGGAAAGTCAGGTTATTTTATCACCATGGAAGCAGACATCCTCCTCTATGTCGCAGCCGGGTTCCTGGCGCAGTTGGTTGATGGCAGCCTGAGCATGGCTTACGGCCTTACTGCATCGAGCCTGCTGTTAACCTCCGGGCTTCCTGCGGCCACGGTCAGCGCGACCGTGCACGCCGCAGAATGTTTTACAACGGGGGCTTCCGCCCTTTCCCACCGCGGTTTCGGCAATATCGACAAATCGCTCTTCCGCAAGATGGTCATGCCGGCGGTCGCAGGCGCGATTATCGGCGCCTATACATTATCCGCCTTGCCCGTTGGCACTCTACGCCCGCTGATTGCGGTATATCTTGCGCTGATGGGAGCTATCATCATTTACAAGGCATGGATGGATTTCCCTTCAAAAAGAGTAACCGGCCATCTTGGCCCGCTCGGTTTCTTCGGCGCACTGATCGACGCTATCGGCGGCGGCGGATGGGGGCCGATTGTCGCCAGTAACCTGGCCGCGCGCGGACACGACATACGCACCACGGTGGGCACCGTTATCGCGGTTGAGTTCTTTGTCACGATCGCTGCTTCCGCGACATTTTTGCTGACGATGGGGCTTCATCACCTGGATATTATTCTGGCGCTGGCGGGCGGCGGCGTTCTTGCCGCACCGCTGGGCGCTTATTTCGTCAAGAAAGTACCCATCAAGCCGTTCATGGTGTTCGTCGGCCTCTTCATCATTACCTTGGGAACTTATAACTTCCTGAAAGCGATGAACTACATTTGATCCTTGGCCATAAACAGGTCAAGCTGCTCAAGCCGCTTGACCTCGTCGCGCAAGCGGGCGGCGTCCTCGAACTCCAGATCCTCGGCGGCTTTGATCATCCTGGCCTTGAGCTTGTCGATATACTTCCGCAGCGCCTGCGGTGAACGCATGAACTCTTCCGTCTCGTGGTCGGCGAACCCGGCAACCTTAACCACCACCACACGATCGCCCTGCTCATAGACGCTCTCCAGAATATCATTGATATTTTTCTTTACCGATTCCGGCGTGATGCCATGCTCGGCATTGTATTTCAATTGCTTCTCGCGGCGGCGGCCCGTTTCCCCGAGCGCCGCTTCCATGCTTTTGGTCACCTTGTCGGCATAAAGCACCGCCTTGCCCTCTATGTTGCGCGCCGCGCGCCCTATGGTCTGGATCAATGACGTGCGCGAACGCAAATATCCTTCCTTATCCGCGTCGAGTATGGCCACCAGCATGCATTCGGGAATATCCAGACCTTCGCGCAGCAGATTGATTCCGATCAGCACGTCAAACGCGCCCAGACGCAAATCACGAATTATCTCGATCCTTTCTAGCGTATCGACATCGCTGTGCAGGTAACGCACCTTAACGCCGTTCTCGGCCAGATATTCAGTCAGGTCTTCGGCCATTTTCTTGGTGAGCGTCGTCACCAGCGCCCGCCCCCCGCGTTCCACCACGCGGCGGCATTCCCCCATCAGGTCATCAACCTGATTCGCGGTCGGTCGTATCTCAACCGGCGGATCGACCAAACCTGTCGGGCGCACCACCTGTTCCACGAACACGCCGCCTGCCTGTTCCATCTCCCATGGGCCGGGGGTCGCCGACACAAAAATCGTTTCCGGTCGAATCGCTTCCCATTCCTCGAATTTCAGCGGGCGGTTGTCCATGCAGCTCGGCAGGCGAAACCCATATTCCGAGAGCGTGCTCTTACGGGCGCGGTCGCCGTGATACATACCGTTCAACTGCGGCACCATGACGTGGCTTTCATCAAGGATCATCAGGGCGTTTTTGGGCAGGTACTCGATCAGCGTCGGCGGCGGCTCGCCCGGCGCGCGCCCCGTCAGGTAGCGTGAATAATTTTCAATCCCTGCGCAGATTCCCGTCGCCTGCAGCATTTCGAGATCAAACATCGTGCGCTGTTCCAATCGCTGCGCTTCCAGCAATTTCCCGTTGGCGCGGTAATATTCGAGCCGCTCTTTCAATTCCTTCTTTATGCTCTGGATTGCCTGCTGCATCGTCGGGCCGGGCGTGATGTAGTGGCTGTTGGCGTAGACGCGCACACCATCCATCCTGATGAATTTTTCACCGGTCAGCGGGTCAAACTCAGTGATTTCCTCCAATTCGTCGCCGAACAGGGAAAACCGCCACGCCTTGTCCTCGTAGTGAACCGGGAACAATTCCACCGTATCGCCGCGCACGCGGAACGCGCCGCGCTCAAAAGCGATATCGTTACGGCTATATTGCAGTGTTATGAACTGGCGAATCAGTTCTTCACGATCAATGCGCTGCCCTTTATGCAGGTCGATCACCATCGCCTGATAATCTTCCTTCGAGCCGATACCGTAGATGCAGGAAACCGAGGCGACGATAATCACATCGCGCCGTTCAAACAGCGCCCGTGTCGCGGCATGGCGCATCCGGTCAATCTGCTCGTTGATCGCCGAGTCCTTCTCGATGAAGGTATCGGTCTTCGGCACATAGGCCTCGGGCTGGTAATAGTCGTAATAAGAGACGAAATATTCAACCGCGTTATCGGGAAAGAAAGACTTCATCTCACCGTATAATTGCGCCGCCAACGTCTTGTTCGGCGCCATGATCAATGTCGGCTTCTGCATCGCCTCGATTACATGCGCCATAGTGAAGGTCTTGCCTGAACCCGTGACGCCGAGCAGCACCTGATTACGCTCATGCTGCCGCAGGCCTTCAACCAGTTGCCGGATAGCTTCCGGCTGATCGCCTGCGGGCTTGAAATCCGACACCACCCGGAACGGGCGGGACTGGTCTGATGCCGGAGCGGTTATATCTTGCTTGGCTGCGAGATTTGTCATGGCTTCTAATATAGGGGTTTCCCTTTAAACAACAACTACACCACCCGCAGCACATCCAGCGCATTACACGGGCCCCGCCCGTCAAGATTTGCGCTGATTGGTAAACCCTGCTAAGACTGGGAAAATATATTTTTCAGAAGATTAGAAAACAGGGTATAGATAATGAAAATCAAGAACTTAGGCCCCTATTACGTTACCCAGATCGCACACATTGCCGCTTTGGCCAAACGACCGGGCCTGTGGCAAGAGGAAGCCACCGCCCTGCTGCCGCATTTGAAGCGGAGCTATAAGCGCAGCGAAAGCGATGAATTGCTGCAAACGCTCAGTCGTGCCCAACGCCTTGAGCAGATCATTGTCGCCGGTCTGGAAAACCAGCCCGAATTCAAATACCACCTTGAAGAGATTGAATCCCGCGGCTGGGCCGACTTCACGGCACCCCCCGTGCCGATCAAACTGCACGAGTCCATAGCCAACAAGCTTTATAATGCAAAACGCGGCAGCGGCGATCGTGTTTTGCTCAGGCTAGGCGATGGATCGCGGCTATTGGCCCCGTTTCTGGTCAACCGCTGTTTGAAAGACAGTATCCCTTTTGTCGCGCACTTTGTTGAACCTGACTTCCATGCCTTGCTGATCAATCATACTAATGATGAAGGCGCAGTGCGACTCGGACAAGCCTTCACACGCATGACAGATGGCATCAATAAAACCAGCGTTGCCCGCGCCGGACAGCCCGACCGTATTCGCGTCTACGCCCATCCCGACCGCGAACGCCTGTACGATAACGAAACGGCCTCTTTTTACCGTAAAGCCAGCACCGGCGCGCTGTTTTACACACTGACGGCGATTCCGACGCGGAAGGACGCGCAAATCGACGGCATCCCTTATGATGATTATATAAAGTTGTTTTTCGAGATGTGCGACCAGCCATGGGACGCGATCACCAAGGCACAGGAAGAACTAATCAAGGAATTCAACGCGGCCTCGCATGTACGGATCACCAACGACGATGGCACAGATGTCAGCATGTCGTTAGTGGACCACGATGGATCTCATTTTACTTTTTGCAACAGCGTGATAGCCAAAAACGTTCCGGGATCGGAGATCTTCAGCGCCCCCCGCCGCGACAGCGTTAACGGCATCGTTGTGGCCAATGGTAAATTCACCCATGATCGCGGCGTCATCGAGAACCTGACCATGACTTTCAAGGATGGAGAACTGGTCGATTACAAGGCCGATCGTGGAATAGAAGCCTTCAGGCGAGCCGTGACAATGGACGAAGGCGCCCGTTATATCGGCGAACTCGGGATCGGCACGAATCCCCACTTAAAGCGCCATGTCATGAATGGGCTTCTCGTCGAAAAGATCGGCGGTAGTTTCCATCTCGCCCTGGGGCGCCCCTATTCCTACAAAGAATACGGCGGTCGGCCGGTGAAGGTCGATAACGGCGGGCAAAGCGACCTGCACTGGGATATCACCACCTTGTTGCACGGCAAAGGCGGCTGTATATATCTGGATGACCGTAAGATCATGGATAACGGCGTCTGGATCAGCAAGAAATACGATGTCCTGAACCGCGGCTGGGAATCCATCCCTCGCGACAAACGCCCCGATTACTGGAAAGATTACTACAACAAACCCAAGGGCCCTTGATGAATCACCCGATTGCCGGCAAGAAATCTGCTGAACTTCTCGACTACCTTAACAAGCGTCGCAGCGTCCCCGCCAAGGATCTGACGGAGCCAGGGCCGACAGCAGAGCACATTCGAACCATGATTGCTGCGGCTGCCCGCGTGCCGGATCACGGCAAAATGTTTCCGTGGCATTTCCTTGTGTTCCGTGATGAGGCCCGGCATGAGATGGGGGCGATCCTGAAAACGGCCCTGCTCAAAAAAGATCCCGATACACCGATTGAAAAGCTCGCTCAGGAAGAAAATCGCTTTCTGAGAGCGCCGGTGATCATCGCCGTCATCTCACGCATTCGGCCCGGCAAAAATCCGCGCTGGGAGCAAATTCTCTCCGCAGGAGCCGCCTGCCAGAATTTATGCCTGGCCGCCAACGCTCTGGGCTTCGGCACGAACTGGCTGACCGAATGGTATGCCTATGACGACTATGTGCGCCATGCTCTGGGCCTCGATAAACGCGATCAGGTCGCCGGATTCATCTATATCGGCACCCCAGCCAATATCCCCGACGAACGGCCACGCCCGGAAATTGCGTTGCTGACGACCTGGTGGCAGAAAAACGCTCCGCTCAACCGTGGGGACAATTACGATAAATCGGGGTTTAGTTTGCCGGACTGCTCAGGTTGCCAGATTAATTCTTAACCGGCTTAAGCGTCGGGAAGGCGATCACTTCGCGAATGTTGTGCGAATTGGTCATCAACATGGTCAGGCGATCAATCCCCATGCCCCACCCGCCGGTTGGCGGCAAGCCGTATTCCAGCGCCGTGACGAAATCATGGTCAACCATCATCGCTTCCTCATTGCCATCTTCGCGCTGCGCCACCTGATCCATGAAACGATCCTGCTGGATTTGCGGATCGTTCAGTTCTGTAAACGCGTTCGCCAGTTCCCAGCCATTGATATAGCTCTCGAAGCGCTCGACCAGACGCGGGTTGCCGCGATGCACTTTGGAAAGCGGCGAAACATCCAGAGGGTGATCGATGACATGGATGGGTTGAATGAGTTTGTGCTCAACTTTCTCGCCGAACACCGTCTCGACCACCTGACCCCAGTTGCAACGCGGCTCCACGAAAACCCCCAGCGTCTTGGCGGCCGCATGAGCAGCAGCGGCGTCCATCGGCATGAAATCGATCCCGGTTTCTTCCTTCACCAGATCAACCATACTCTTGCGTGTCCACGGACTGGCCAGATTGATGATATGACCTTCGAAAGGAATCTCGAGCGTGCCATGCACGGCCATCGCCACCGCCTGCACCAGTTCCTCAATCAAGTCCATGACGTCGAAATAATCCTTATAAGCGTGATAGGACTCGATCATGGTGAATTCGGGGTTATGCTTGTATGAAATCCCTTCATTCCGGAAATTACGGTTAATCTCAAACACGGAATCAGCCAGACCGCCCACGATCAGCCGCTTCAGATATAGTTCCGGCGCAATCCGCAGGAAGAAATCGGCATCCAGCGCATTATGATGGGTAACAAATGGTTTGGCCGAGGCCCCACCCAAAATCGGGTGCATCATTGGTGTTTCCACCTCGATCGCCCCCTGTGATTCCATAAAATGGCGGATCGTCGAAATGATCCTGGAGCGCATCAGCAGTTTGTTGCGACTGTCTTCGTTCATAATCAGATCAAGATAGCGCTGGCGATAACGCTGCTCGACATCGGTCAGACCGTGATGCTTCTCCGGCAGCACCAGCAGGGATTTGGTCAACATATCGACCTCTTTGGCCCGCACCGACAACTCGCCCCGCGGTGTGCGACGGATCGTACCAACTGCGCCGACGATATCACCAATATCCATAAAGTCGAGCTTCTTGAGCTGATCTTCCGACATAGAATCCTTATGGCAGAAGACCTGTATCTTGCCAGATGGATCGTTCAGGTCGAGGAACATGCCGTTATTGCGCATGGCCATAATGCGGCCCGCGACAGCCACACGGTCTTCGGTTTCAGTCCCGGACGCAAGATCCTTGTATTTATCCTGCAATTCGCCTGCTTTATGCGTGCGATTGAACTTATGAGGATATGGTTCAAAACCGGCAGCCTTCAGCAAAGCCAGCTTATGCGCCTTGGCTTCGCGCGGATCGGTGATCGCAGAGGCCTGATTCTGTGTTGCTGCTGCTTTGTCGCTCATTAGGTTATCTCATATATAAAGAGGAGTTTTTCGTATTCACGTCCTATCAAATAAGAAAAACACAGGAAAATCAAGGGGGATAGAGCCCAAAACAGCCAAAAGCAAGCCCCTAAAGCAGAAGCCCCGCAGGCCAATAAGCACACGGGGCTTCGAAGCAGAAAAACGAAAACGAAGAATTACTTCTTCGTTGTTTTTTTCGCTGTGGTTTTTTTCTTAGCAGCCGGCTTCTTAGCAGCTACTTTACGAACTACTTTTTTCGCTGTGGTTTTTTTCGCAGCTACTTTTTTCTTCGCGGCGGGCTTTTTAGCAGCCGCTTTCTTAGCAGCAGGCTTCTTAGCAGCCGGTTTCTTAGCAGTCGTTTTCTTCTTTGCAACAGCCATTTTGTTTTCTCCCACACTATGGCGTCAGGTCTTTCGACCGAACAAATAATGTATCACCATTGATACACTTAACAGATTATAGTCGGACAAAACGAAAACAAAAACAGAAAAATGCATTTTTTTGATTTTTTTTTGAAATTTCTCTGGACAAGGTAAAATGCAATCGGAAGATCGAACCCTTCCTTTCGCCCGTATCAAGGTTAACCAGCTATAAACTCTTTATCAGGAAAGACATCACCATGATCCCATCCAGACAGTCACGCGAAGCCGGCAACGCCATCTGGTTTGTGCTTGTGGCCGTAGCATTGCTCGCAGCGCTGACGATGGCGATGACACGTTCTTCCGATACGATCGAGCAGACTGGAAACGTCGAAAGGCTGAGCCTTCAGGCCTCCGATCTGATGCGTTACATGAAGGGCATGCAGACAACCATTGAGCAAATGCAACTACGGGGCATCAGTGAGTCCGATCTTTGTTTTCACGATTCAGGATGGGGGCATGGCGATTATAACGGAGCCTCTTGCGCGAATCCGGCGAATCAGGTCTTCGGCCTGCAAGGTGGGGGAATAACCTGGAGAACCTTCGATTTTGTGACTTCATGGGACATTTTTGGCTCCCATCTGGTGCAAAACCTGGAGACAGCCAATCCTGAGCTGATCATCCAGGCCCAGATCAGCGGCGCCCTGTGCCGCCGGGTCAATACCATGCTGGGCATTGCCAACCCATCCGATGAAGCCCCGGTTGACGACATCATGAACATCGCCCGCTTCACCGGCAGCTTTGCCGCCGCCGCCCCCGATAACATCATCGGAGATGACGCCGCCGGGCTGGTCGAGCAAGCCACAGGCTGCCGCAAGGACGGGGCAAATTATTACTATTATCAGGTTCTCATCCGCCGCTGATGCCATGGACGGGGTAGGATTAGAATGCTATCACTAATCCTATGAATTCCCCCCTGCCACAGGATAAGCCATCCCCGAATGCGGTCATCAATTTGCCGGACATCCCCGTTCTGTGCGTGAACGCTTCGCGGGCGGCCTTTTTGTCTGCGGAAGGCGAACTGGAATATCTTTCTCATGAACAAGCCCGCTTGCGCAGCCATAAACAGGCCCTGCTGGTATGTCATGCGCCCTATACAAGACAAAGGCTAGGCACCCATGAATTTCTGGCTTTCGATATTCTTGAACTTTTCTCTTTCGTTCATCCGGCTACATTCTGCGTCCCCACACCCGCCGGCGTGGCAAAGGCGCTTGGGCTAACTGCCCCCGACAACCTTGATGACTACCCTTTCAGCCTTACCGAATCGGCCCAGGCATTGCTAGAAGATATCAGCCGTGAACAACGCGCCGGCGCCAAAGCCGATCCTGCGGACATCGCCCGGGTCATGGGCTTACAGGGCAAAGGCTGGCCGTGGACTCCGTTCGTGATGGCCGCGCTCGGGGTTGACTACAACCCTGAAGAGCCAATCATCGCCAAAGGCGCGCTGAGTATCTGGAAATACCTGCCGGAATGGTCGGAAGACGCACCGCCGCCGCCCGCGACCCACCACCCCGTCACCGGGCAGGAAGGCCGTGATCGATTGAGCCAGCTATTGCAAAACGGGAAACATAAGGCGGAGCCTCGTCCGCAACAGCAGGATTATACAGCGCATATATCATCCGCGTTTTCACCGGCAGAAGACGGCGACCATCCCCATCTGGTCATCGCCGAAGCCGGAACCGGCGTAGGAAAAACACTAGGCTACCTGGCCCCGGCCAGCGTATGGGCGGAGAAGAACAAAGGCCCGGTCTGGATCGCCACCTATACAAAAAACCTGCAGCGTCAAATCGATCAGGAACTCGACCGCCTCTATCCCGACCCGCAAGTCAAAGCCGCCCATGTCGCCATTCGCAAAGGGCGCGAAAATTACCTTTGCCTGTTGAACCTTGATGAGATCGTCGCCGGGGCGGCTTTGGCCAAGCATCCCGATCAGGTGATCGCTGCCGGCCTGATGTGCCGCTGGGCGGAACGCACCAAGGATGGCGATTTAAGCGGTGGAGATTTTCCCGGCTGGCTACCCGGTCTGATCGGCGCAAAATTCACCCTTTCCCTGGCTGACCGCCGGGGCGAATGCATTTTCTCAGCCTGCGATCACTATCATCGCTGCTTCGTCGAACGCTCCATTCGACGCGCCCGCCGCGCCAACCTTGTGATTGCCAATCATGCACTGGTGATGGCGCAGGCCGCCATGAGCGATTACAGCGATTTGCCTTCGCGTTACGTATTCGACGAAGGGCATCATTTATTTGACGCCGCCGATTCGGCTTTCGCAGGCCACCTGACCGCCCGCGAAACAAGCGAACTGCGCCGCTGGCTGCGCGGAGCTGAAGGCGGTCGGGGGCGCGCGCGCGGATTGAAACGCCGGGTCGAGGATCTTATTGCCGGCGACGCCGATGCCGAGGGCGATCTTGAATCCATATTGCATGAGGCGTCATCACTGGCCGCCGCCGGATGGTCGAAGCGCCTGAAAGACGGCGATCCTGTCGGCGTTACCGAAACTTTTCTTTCTCATATATATAAGCAAGTCTTCGCCCGCGCCGATGATCGCGACAGCCCCTACTCGCTTGAAACCGATACGCGCCCCCTCATTCCGGAACTGTCCGATTCAGCGTTCGACCTGAAAGAGCGTTTAACCGCCCTGCGAAAACCGATGATCTCTTTATCGCAACGTCTCAAAAAGAAGCTGGCCGACCATGCCGACACGCTGGATAGCGATATGCGCCGCCGCCTTGAGTCCGTGAGCAACCGCCTGAACTGGTGGGCAGAAGCGGTGGTCGGCGGCTGGATCGGTATGCTGGAAACGCTGGAACAACCTGAAAGCCCTCCCGGTGTCGTCGACTGGATGGAAATCGAGCGCATCGATGGGCAGGCTGTTGATATCGGCCTTTATCGGCACTGGATCGACCCGATGAAGTCGTTCGCGGAATCTCTAAAACCGCATGCACACGGAATCGTGCTAACATCAGCCACGCTACGCGACGGCACGGGCGATGAAACAGAAGACTGGCGCGTGGCCCGGGAGCGCACCGGCGCGGATCATTTGAACCCTCAAGCCCATCAATTCTCGGTGACATCGCCTTTCGACTATCCCGCGCGTACGAAAATCCTGATCGTCAACGATGTGCGCAAGGACGACATGGATCAGGTCGCGGCAGCTTACCGCACGTTATTTCAGGCCGCCGATGGCGGCGGACTGGGGTTGTTCACGGCAATACAGCGCCTGCGCGCCGTTTATGACCGTATCACCACGCCGCTCGAAGAAAACAATATCAGCCTGTATGCCCAGCATGTCGACAACGTCGACACCGGCACGCTGGTCGATATTTTCAGGGAGGAAAAAAGAGCCTGCCTTCTGGGCACCGATGCCGTGCGAGACGGGATTGATGTACCCGGCGAGGCACTGCGTGTTCTCGTCTACGACCGCGTCCCATGGCCGCGCCCCACAATCCTGCACCGTGCCCGGCGTGAGGCATTCGGCGGTCGCCGTTACGATGAGTTGATCACAAGGCTGAAGCTGCGGCAAGCCTTCGGGCGCTTGGTGCGCCGCGCCGATGACCGCGGCATATTCGTGATGCTGGATTCCATGCTGCCCAGCCGCATGCTGGGGGCCTTCCCCCCAGGGGTCGCGATTGAAAGAGTCGGATTGGCGCAAGCCACCGTGATTATTCGTGATTTTTATAGCCGTTTGAATTAAAAATCAGACACTATCCGCGCATGCCTTCCCTAGTATCGGGTTCTTGATTCAAACGGTTATTAAAATAAAAATCCCTGCTCAGGGCAGGGGTTTTTATTGTCTTACAGATACAGTAAGCCTTTTATGGGTTGATAGTCATCAGTTCCCCGTTTTCGCAGTAAACATGACCTCGTATTTGCCACGGGCATGCCGCGCCTGTTTCCTGCACAGCAGACCTCGCCGAAACAGCAGGGGCTGGTGCCTTACCGCGCGCTTCAGGATTAAACGCATGGCTGAAATGCCTAAGCGCTGTCGCATTCAGAAAGTCGCTTAAAACGCCCGGGCCGGCAATAACGATCAACTCGCCATTGTCGCCGAAGATTTCAACGCCGCCTTGTTTCAGGCGTTCAATAATATCGTCATTCATAGCTTAACCTTCATCTTCTCTTGCTAAAAATACAAGGACGTCTTGAGTTTTCCTTGTTTAAGGGGGCTGACATATCACAAGCACCCAGAGGTTGAAAACAAAAATCTTATCGCATGGATATCTGAGCAGATATCGCGCTCTTCATCAAAATAATAATTAAATCATTGATATCGTTATAAAATATAATATTTATCGGGAAAATAGCGATCCTGAAATCATGCCGCTGCCGCCTCGCGCAACGACTGATTCAGTCCGCAGGCTTCCCTCGACCCGACAGACCACATCCACGCGCCGCAACATGATTATTCACTGTAAACACCGCTGTCTGCATAGTGAAATTTCTTGCACCTCTTTCAAATTAAACGCATAAAACGAGGATAAAGCGCGCTTCCGCCGCGCCTGAGACTAATCAGAGATAAACGCCATGATCGCTAAAAATGTATACGCTTATTCCCTTAATCATCTTTCGGATCCTCTGGCTGTTTTCTCTTCGTTATATCGTTTTCCTTACACCCAAATGGTTGATGGCGACGTGCAAAATGGCCATCGATACAGCACTATCGTTTTCCAGCCCGTAGAGATCATTGAAGCCTGGGGCGATAAAGTCACCGTCACCAACCGCGACCAGCAACTGAGCCTGAAAACGTCGGTCGTGGAATTGCTGGAGGAGCGTCTGCGCGTTTGGGGACATGGCAAAATCCTGCGCGATCCGACATTGCCGCCCTTCCAGGGAGGCGCTGTCGGTTATTTCGGATTTGGCTTGATGACCGCCCAGGGTAAACCCGGGGATCTGCCGCAAGCAGCGTTTGGCCTCTACGAACAATGCGTGGCCTTTGACCATCAGGAGAAAAACGCGTGGTACATTGTCGTCAGCGAAAGCGCCGAGCAAGCCCAAGTCAAATACAATCACTTCAAAACGCTGGCGGCGCGACAGTTCATGCCCGCAAGAGGCACCGTTCAACCGCAATTATCGTGGGTGCCCGCCACCATGCCCGGCGCGATGAAAGAGCATGTCCGTCAACTATCCGATTATATTCACGCCGGCAGCTTCAACCGCAGCCATCTCTGTCAATTCTATGAAAGCCGCCTGCCTGCAGGATACGATACGCTGGCGCATTATAGCAACATACGCACGCATTCATCTGCCGGCATAGCGGGCGCCTGCCTCAGCCTTGGCGGCCTGAGCGTGATTGTTGCCGAAACCGAGCCCTGCCTGACGCTGATCGACCGTCAGATCGAAGCCACCCACATCAGCCACCGCACGCAACGCCCCGAAGGCCTGTTGCGCGACGACGTCGCGGGAAAAAGTCTGGCCGGCAATAAAGATGCCCAGGCACAACATCGGAAGCAGGCCAAGGCGCTAGCCATCAAGCTGTCGGCTTATTGCCCGGCGAACGGCATCCTCGGCCCCTCATCGCCAGAAGTCAGGGCGATCGGACAAGAATATATGCTCTCTTCGACAACCCGCGGCGTTCTGGCCAACGATGTCACTTTGAGAAATATTCTGGGACTGATCAGCCCTGCGGACACCTATTGCGGCGAACCCGCCGACCGTACATTGCGCGTTATCAGCGGAATAGAACCCTTCAACCGGGGGCCCGCGTTTGGCCACATCGCCCTGATCGGGTTTAACGGCAGCCTGTCGCTGCTACTGAACAAGGAAGTCGTCGTCAACAACAGTCATGAACTGCGCTATGTCACGGGTTTGCCCGTTTATGGCGATACAAAACCAGATCAATGGTATGACGAACTGGTCAAAAAGGCCGAATCCTCGCTCAGATGGATCGGCGATGATGCTGAAACAAGAGAAGAACGCACCGCCTGAAAAGACAAACCCCGGAAAATTCCGGGGTCGTTTTTGTTCCATCGTTCGCTTGATGTCTACGCAGCGATTTTACCGCTCAGAGCCGCCACCTTCGCCTGAATCAGATTGATTTTCTTGGTGACACGGGCGCGCTCGATATCGTCCTTGGACAGTGCCAAATCCTCTTTCAGGTTGCCAAGCGCTTTTTCCAGCGCTTCAGCGTTCAGATCGAGAACATTGATCGCCTCTTCCGCCAAAATGGTACAGGATTGCGGCGTCACATCGGCGAAACCGCCTGCGATAAAAATACGCCGCACTTCACCGCTCTCTATGCTGTGAACTTCAACAACCCCGGGGCGGATCGTCGCCACCAGCGCGGAGTGACCGGGCAGAACGCCAAAATCGCCTTCCTCGCCCGGAATGACGACCATCTTCGCCGGTTCTGAAATCAGACGGCGCTCCGGCGAAACCAGTTCAAAATTGAATGTCGCTTGTGTTGCTTCGGCCATGTCTAAAAATCCTTATTCCTGGCTCATTATGGTTCTGCGGCGCTGTTGCTGTTAGAATCACCGCTTGTCAGCGAATTCACTGACGCTATATGTGGCTTCGGCGCCTCATGCGCGTTTTGTCATCATTAAGCTGCTTCAGCGGCCATTTTCTGGGCCTTGGCTTCAGCTTCTTCAATGGTACCAACCATATAGAACGCTGCCTCCGGCAAATGGTCATACTTGCCATCAACAATCGCGCGGAATCCTTTGATGGTGTCTTCCAGAGCAACAAACTTACCCGGGGAGCCTGTAAACACTTCGGCCACATGGAACGGCTGGGAGAGGAAACGCTGGATCTTGCGGGCACGCGCCACGACCAGTTTGTCTTCTTCCGAAAGTTCGTCCATCCCGAGAATGGCGATGATGTCCTGCAGAGCCTTGTAGGTTTGCAACGTTTTCTGAACGTCTGCCGCACAGTTATAATGGTCTTCACCGACAACGCGTGGATCGAGAATACGCGATGTCGAGTCAAGCGGATCAACCGCCGGATAAATGCCCAGCTCGGCGATCTGACGCGAAAGAACCGTCGTCGCGTCAAGGTGCGAGAATGTTGTCGCCGGAGCCGGGTCAGTCAAGTCATCGGCAGGAACGTAAACAGCCTGCACCGAGGTGATCGAGCCCTTGTTGGTCGAGGTTATGCGCTCTTGCAATGCGCCCATGTCGGTCGCCAGCGTCGGCTGATAACCCACAGCGGAGGGAATGCGGCCCAGCAGAGCCGACACTTCGGCGCCCGCCTGCGTGAAACGGAACACGTTATCCATAAAGAACAGAACGTCCTGACCTTCCTCGTCACGGAAATATTCAGCCATGGAAAGGCCGGTCAACGCCACGCGCGCGCGCGCGCCGGGCGGTTCGTTCATCTGACCGAACACAAGAGCCACTTTGGATTCGCCATCCAGTTTGATAACGCCCGCATCCATCATTTCGTGATAAAGGTCATTCCCTTCGCGGGTACGTTCACCTACACCGGCAAATACGGACACACCGCCGTGGCCTTTGGCGATGTTGTTGATCAGTTCCTGAATGGTCACGGTCTTGCCCACGCCGGCGCCGCCGAACAGGCCGATCTTGCCGCCTTTCAGATACGGGCACAGCAAGTCGATGACCTTAATGCCGGTAACCAACTGCTCTTTTTCAGCCGACTGGTCAACAAATTCGGGAGCCGGGCGGTGAATCGGATAGCGTTTTTTGGTCTTCGGCGCTGTCATATCGTCGATCGGGTTGCCGATCACGTCCAGAATGCGGCCCAGAGTTTCAGGGCCCACCGGCACAGAAATCGCATCGCCGCTATCCACCACTTCCTGACCGCGCACCAGGCCGTCGGTCGTGTCCATAGCGATGCAACGCACCGTGTTTTCTCCCAAATGCTGCGCGACTTCTAAAACCAGCGTCTTGCCGTCGTTTTGCGTCGTCAACGCGTTCAGGATGGCTGGAACATTGCCTTCCTCGAACTGAACGTCGACGACAGCGCCGAGAATTTGTGCGATTTTACCGTTAGCCATTTTTTACTTTCCTTTGTTACAAACTGTATTGCTTTTAACCACGAATGAACACGAATAAACACGAAGATTAAAGGACAAATCTCTGCCACTCCAGTTTAGCATGTTTGAAATTCAGGATCATGCCAACCTGAAATCCCGTGACTTTCATGTAATTGATAATCTGAGCTGCTTGATGATGAGCTATGCCGTCAATTGTTTTTATTTCAACGACAATCTGGTTGAAAGCGATCAGATCCGGCACATAACGCCCCACCTGAACATCCTTATAAAACACATCGTAGCCAACTTGCTGTGCATATGGAACTCCCTGAACGGCAAACTCTACCAGCAGGGCATTCTCATAAACTTTTTCACAAAAGCCATGACCAAGCGTATTCAACACCGTCATGGCGCATCCTGCAATTTTATAAACCTCATCTTTTAACAGTAGTACTTCGCCCATTGCCTTATTCGTGTTGATTCGTGTCCATTCGTGGTAAAATCCTTTCTTAAACAGCCTCTGCGCCGGAGATAATCTCGATCAGCTCCTTCGTGATGAAAGCTTGACGCGCGCGGTTGTACTGAATGCTGAGTTTGTTGATCATGTCGCCGGCGTTGCGGGTCGCGTTATCCATCGCGGTCATGCGGGCGGCCTGTTCCCCGGCGCCGCTGTCCAGCAACGAGCGATAAATCTGAATACCGAGATTGCGCGGCAGCAAAGCGCCCAGAATGCGGTCTTCCTCCGGTTCAAAGCTGTATGGCCCAGTGACGTTGACCGGCTCGGCGGCTTGATCCAGATGGCGATTGTCGTTCGAGGCATTGCCTTCCGATGACTTGAACGGGATCAATTGCTGGAACATCGGCTTTTGCGTCAGAACTGATACGAATTCGTTATAGACCAGCGTGCAGACATCGAAAGAACCCGCATCGAACTGTTCAAGAATCCACTGACTGACTTCATCGGCTTCGGCGAAACTCAAATCGGTGCGCCCGGCAAGCCCGGTAAAGGAGTGAACAATCTGGCTGCCGAATTCACGCTTGAGAACGTCGCGGCCCTTGCGGCCAACGCACAGCAATTTTACGTCTTTACCTTCGCCCTGCAGCTTGCGCACTTCCTGACGGACACGGCGCACGAGGTTGCCGTTGAAGCCGCCGCACAGGCCGCGGTCGGATGTCACCACGACCAGCAAATGCGTTTGATCGGAACCTGTGCCAATCAGCAATTTCGGGCTGTTCGGCCCGATCACCACCCCGGAGGCCACGCGCGCCATCATCCCGGCCATGGCCGATGCGTAAGGCTGGCTGGCCTCAGCCTGTTCCTGCGCCTTCTTCAATTTTGAAGCCGCCACCATTTTCATCGCCGAGGTGATTTTTCTCGTCGATTTCACGGAGGCGATCCTTACGCGGTACTGTTTTAAACTGGGCATATTAAAAGCCTTGCTTCATCCATAATTGCCCATACCGGGCGTTCTTCACTCAAATCTTCTCAACTCTGCGCCGGCGGCTGCGGGTTGCGGGCCGGATTAGAATCGAATTTGTTGATTCTTGTAATCATGCCCCCGAGCAACGGGCGCAAATCCGCCTCCAGACCGTCGGCAATCGCCCTGTCGTAGACTTCCTTGCCGCCGTCGGCATAAACCGTGAACCGGGTCGCATAGCGGGCCTGCTTCTCCGGGTTGTCAACCGTTTGCTTCGTCCAGCGATACAGATCGCTATCGGTTTGCCCGTTAGCTTCAGCTTCCCTGCAAAAATCGGCAAAAGCATCAAACTGATTTTTAATCGTGGCGTTATACTTTGACAGCACGTCAGTCAACGGCTTGAGCGCCGGATCAGCCGCATTGGCGCGCGCAACGGTCGCGAAAGAGTCCGCCAGATTGATGCGAACCTGGTAATCCCACTGAACTGGTTGCGTTGCGCCATTGGTCGTCATAACTTAAGCCGCCTTCGCTTCGGTGCCGATATAACCCTTGGTGAAAGCGTCAAGGAACGCGTTCACATCCTTCTCGATCGCGTCGTCAAGCGCCTTCTTGCTGCGGATCGCCTCAAGGATAGCCTTGCCGTTCGCGCGAATATCTTCCAGCAAACGGGACTCATAGTCGCTCACTTTGTTGGTCGGCACGTTATCGAGGTAACCGCGGGTGCCGGCATAAATCACAAACACCTGCTCCTCAACCGCCATCGGCTTGAATTGCGGCTGTTTCAAGAGCTGCGTCAGGCGCGCGCCGCGCGCCAGCAATTTTTGCGTCGTGGCATCAAGGTCGGAGGCAAACTGCGCGAATGCTTCCATCTCACGGTACTGCGCCAACTCCAGCTTGATCTTGCCGGCAACTTGCTTCATCGCCTTGATCTGCGCGGCAGAACCCACGCGAGAAACAGACAAACCGACGTTAATCGCCGGACGAATGCCTTTAAAGAACAGACCTGTTTCCAGGAAGATCTGGCCGTCTGTAATCGAGATCACGTTCGTCGGGATGTAAGCGGATACGTCGCCGGCCTGCGTTTCAATAACAGGCAAAGCGGTCAACGAACCGGCTCCTTGATCGTCGTTCATCTTCGCCGCGCGCTCCAGCAAGCGGGAGTGAATGTAGAACACGTCGCCCGGATAGGCTTCACGGCCCGGCGGACGGCGCAACAGCAAGGACATCTGACGGTAAGCCACAGCCTGCTTTGAGAGGTCGTCATAGATGCACAAAGCATGCATGCCGTTGTCGCGGAAATATTCGCCCATCGTGCAACCCGTGTACGGGGCCAGGAACTGCATCGGGGCCGGGTCAGACGCCGTTGCCGCCACGATAATCGAGTACTCAAGAGCGCCTTGCTCTTCAAGCTCGCGCACCAGCTGTGCCACGGTTGAACGCTTCTGACCCACAGCCACATAGATACAGTAAAGCTTTTCCGACTCTTTGCCGGACGCGTTTACGCTTTTCTGGTTGATGATGGTATCGAGCGCCACCGCGGTTTTTCCTGTTTGGCGGTCACCGATGATCAATTCGCGCTGGCCGCGGCCGATCGGCACCAGCGCGTCAATCGCCTTCAGGCCCGTTTGCATCGGCTCGTGCACCGATTTACGCGGAATGATACCAGGCGCTTTCACTTCGACACGGCGCATCTCGACGTTTTTAAGCGGCCCCTTGCCATCGATCGGGTTGCCCAGACCGTCAACCACGCGCCCCAGCAGGCCTTTGCCCGAAGGCACCTGAACGATCTCGCCGGTGCGGCGCACGATGTCGCCTTCCTTAATGGCGCGGTCGTCGCCGAAAATAACCACGCCGACATTGTCGGATTCGAGGTTCAGCGCCATCCCTTTGATGCCGCCCGGGAATTCGACCATCTCGCCGGCACGCACCTGATCCAAACCATAAACACGGGCCACACCGTCACCGACGGAGAGCACCTGACCGATTTCAGCCACATCGGACTGAGCGCCGAATTCAGCGATCTGTTTTTTCAGGATCTCGGAGATTTCTGCTGCGCGGATTTCCATGTTTTACTTTTCCTTTGTTAATCGTCTAGGCGTTCGTTTGAGAGTATCGTTTAAATTTAGGCGGCGCGTGAAGCGGAGAGCGTACGTTTCAAACGCTCAAGCTTGCGCTTCAGTGAATCGTCGATCATGCGCGAACCCACCGTCACAATCATGCCGCCAAGCAAATCCCTGGCGACTTCGACGTTCAGGGACACATGAGAACCCAGCGCGCGGCTCAGCTCTTTTTGCAGGGCATCGGTCTGCGCGGGGGTCAGGGCATAGGCTGTTTGAACATGGGCCTCAACTTCACCACGGCGGGCGGCGCTTTCACGACGGAAGGCGTCGATCACAGCCGAAACGGCCGACAGACGGCGGTTCTGAGCCAAAAGCCCCAGAAAGCTGATGGTCAGTTTGTTGAATTGGGCTTTCTCGGCGACAGCCGTAACAGCTTGCCTTTGCTGGCTGCGCCCGATCAACGGATTGCGCACCAACGCCTGCAAGTCCGGCGAAGACACCAGCATGGCTGAAAATTCACGCAAATCTTTCTCAACACCTTCAAGGGCTCGGGCATCCATCGCCATATCGAGGAGCGCCGTTGCGTAACGTCTAGCCATCAGGCCTGATTGAGTGTTTGCCATGCGTCGGAAAATCCCGGTTTTCTGTCACTTCCATGCCACCAAAAGGCAGCGTGGATTTAGCACACGGGAAGCTACGGCGCAAGCGCAGAAAATCAGGCATTCCAGGCTTTATTCGCCAGTCACCGGAAAACGGGAATACACTGTAAAATCCGAGATCCTGCGGGGAAATACCATAACCGGTCAAAGCGGGCTGAAATCTATCGTCCGCAAACAAGCACAATGACCCCCATAGCCGGGAAATCGTCAGAGTATTTCCATATTTTAAATTCCACGGGCCGCGCGGAAAGACTCCGGATTTTCCTATCCCCTCATATCCCTGAAGAGGGGAGCGTGAGCATCTCGGCCATAATCAGCCTCCAGTCCCACAAAAGAAACCTGTCAGGATAAAGCCAGACCCCAAGCGCCTTGAACAGCAGCAAGTGCGCGACATATATCTCAAGCGTATAGCGCCCCAAAAACCTGACAGGTGCAAAAAGGATGCCTAATCCGCCCTGCCCGGTGCCTGCAAACGTCATGGGCCTAAAAACGGTCAACAGCGCCATTACAAACAAAATGCCGATACTCAACGCCATCATCTGCGGCTGGTCGAACGCAAAGAATACGGACTGTAGAAAGACAAAAGACCCGATAGCCAGAAAGAAAAAACGCTGTCTTAGAATCACGCCGCCTTCATACTCGCTTTGGTGCCTGACCAACCAGCCATACATAGCCATGATGAAAGCCAAAGTTCCATATTCAAACAGATACGAAGACGGCAACACAAGGAACAAAAATATGGCGCTGATCTGCCATATATACCGGCGCCCCTGCAATACCCCTGCCATTACAGGATCCAAAGCCAAACGCAGGATGATCATCGTTGCCAGAATATTAAGCGGAAGAAAACCCATCCCGGCGGCTCCGCTGGCGATGGCCAGCGCAGCAGCCCCCACCCATATCCGGGGACTTAAATCGCGGGAACGCGCATAGCCGATCAGAAAAAACCATATGGGAACGCAAAAGCGCCCCCACACCCGCCACCAATTCTCATCCGGAAAGAAATAAAAACCCGTATGGTCTGCCAGCATCAGCAGAACCGCCGCAGCCTTCAACACGTCATACGAAGTCAGATCTTTGTTCAGGGCCTTTAAAGACATAGAAAGAATCTATCACAGAATCAACGTCTTAACCAGATGTCCTGCTGCCTTCTACATAAAGCTTTGTGGATCGATATCAATCTGAATGCGCACGGCCGAGGGTGTTTTGAAGGCCCCTAGCCAATCGGTGATCGCTTTTTGGATATTCACGCTTTTATCCGCCCGCACCAACAAACGGCGGCGGAAATTGCCACGCAAACGGTAAAACGGAGCGGGTGCGGGCCCCAGCGTGCTGATGTTCTCCGCTTGCGGCGCAATTTTCCCCAGTTCGCGGGCGACTTCCTCCACCTGCCGTTCATTCTTGCCGGAAACAATAATCCCGGCCAGGCGCGATACAGGCGGCATATGCGCCGCCTCGCGTTCCTGCATTTCAATATCAAGGAAACGGTCGCGGTCATGCTGGCTCAAGGCCATCATGACCTTATTGCGCGGCAACCAGGTCTGCAACCAGACATGGCCGGGCTTTTCCTCGCGCCCGGCCCGGCCCGCCACCTGATGCAAAAGCTGGAACGTGCGCTCGGCGGCGCGCAAATCCCCCCCTTGCAATCCCAGATCGGCATCAATCACGCCGACGCAGGTGAGGTTGGGAAAATGGTGCCCCTTGGCAATGATCTGCGTACCCACGATGACATCCACTTCATGATGGCGGATTCGGTCGAGAATTGCCTTCAACTCGTCATGTGTTGTAGCCGTGTCGCTCGCGAGCACGATCGTACGCGCCTGCGGGAATCCTTCTTTCACCTCTTCAAGGATGCGTTCCACGCCCGGGCCGCAAGCGGCGAAGCTGTCCGTATCGTTGCATGACGGGCATTCCTTCGGTTGCCGCATGGCATAGCCGCAATGATGACACTGCAATTTGCCGCTGTTCTTATGCTCGACCAGCCACGCCGTGCAGCGCGGGCATTCCATGCGGTGCCCGCAGGTGCGGCACAGGGTCAGCGGCGCATAACCGCGCCGATTGAGGAACAGCAAGGCCTGCTCGCCCGCGGCAACCGTATCGACGACAGCTTTCATAAGCGCAGGCGATATGAATTTTTGTCTCTCCGGCTTGTCAATCTTCATGTCGATCACGTGCATGGCAGGCAGGCTGGCTCCGGCATGGCGGTCGGGCAGTTGCAAATGCGCATATTTCCCCGTCCATACATTCGCCATCGTTTCCAATGACGGCGTGGCCGACACCAGAACCACGGGAATTTTCCCCATATGGGCGCGCACGATCGCCATATCACGGGCGTTGTATATGACGCCCTCATCCTGCTTGTAAGCGGGGTCGTGCTCCTCGTCGACAATAATCAGGCCCAGGTCATGATAGGGAAGAAACAGGGCTGAGCGCGCGCCCACCACCACTTTGGTCTGCCCTTCCGCCACGCCGCGCCACGTGTTGCGCCGCTGCGCCGGCCCCAGCGAAGAGTGCCACAGGGCCGGAGCGCAGCCGAAACGCGCCTTGAAACGTTCAAGAAAGGCATTCGACAGTGCAATCTCAGGCAGCAACAGCAAGGCTTGGCGTCCGGTCTTCAGGACTTCGGCCACCGCTTCGAAATAGACCTCAGTCTTGCCCGCCCCCGTCACCCCGTCCAGCAAGGCCGCATGATACGCCCCGTCCTGCACATAACGGCACAACACATCAGCCGCCGTCGCCTGCGTAGGGGATAATGACGCACGCGGCCTCTCAAAATCAGGATGACGACATGGCGCATGGGAAAAAATATCAACCGGCGTCAACAACCCCTGTCCCGCCATCGTCTTGATAACGCCGGGCGTACAACCGGCAGTTTCGGCGATCTCGGAGGCGCGGCGCGGCATACCATCGGCGAGAGCTTCCAGAACGCTCTTTCTTTGCGGCGACAATCCCTTGAAGGTCGCATCGCTCAGTTGAGCGCCGCGGATATACCCCTGCGCGGTCTTGGGCGGTTCAAGGGCGCCGGGAACGCTCAAGGCCATTTTCAAGACCGCCCCGCGCGGGGTCATAGTATAATTTGCAAGCCAGTCGATAAAACGGCGTTCGATTTCCGGCATCGGCGGAAAGTCATATTTATGAACAATCCCTTTCAATTTGCCGGATTTCACATCGTCCGGTACATCATCCCAGACCACGCCCGGAACCTCCCGTCCCCCTAAGGGAACGATCACATAATCTCCGGGTTGCGCCCCGATTCCCTCCGCAAGGGCGTAACTATAGGCCTTGTCTACCGGAAACGGGACAAGCACCGACGCCTTGCGGGCCAAGTCGGGCGCGCTTTCGGGAGGCTGCGGTACGAAGAGTTGCGGCTGGGTCATAAAACGACCTTAACACACCAATAAACTTGAAGAAATCGGCAAACATCTTTAAAACCCGGGTTAGTTTTCCACTACAAACCCCAGGTATGAAATTATGAAATTTTTTGTCGACACAGGTGACATCAACGAAATCCGCGATCTGGCCGCAACCGGCCTGCTGGATGGCGTAACCACCAATCCGTCCCTGATCGCCAAGGCAGGAAAACCCTTCATACCTCTGATCGAGGAAATTTGCTCTGTCGTCAGCGGCCCGGTCAGTGCCGAAGTGGCGGCCACCGATTATGAAACCATGAGCAAGGAAGGCGCGAAACTCGCCAGGATCGCTCCGAACGTCGCCGTCAAGGTTCCGCTGACCCCAGCGGGTTTGAAAGTATGCAAAGAGCTTTCCGATGGCGGCACCATGGTCAACGTTACATTGTGCTTCACCCCGATGCAGGCTCTCCTCGCCGCCAAAGCAGGCGCAACGTTCATTTCACCCTTTGTCGGGCGCCTTGACGATATCTCGCATGACGGCATGCAGTTGATTGCCGACATCCTGACCATCTACGACAATTACCCGAACTTCCAGACAGAAGTTCTGGTCGCCTCGGTGCGTCATCCGGTACATCTGCTGGAGGCCGCGCGTTTAGGCGCTCATGTCGCAACCTGCCCGCCGGATGTCATCCGCAAACTCTACCACCATCCCCTGACCGATAAGGGTTTGGCGGCGTTTGTCGAAGACTGGAAAAAAACAGGCCAATCCATCTTATAAAAAGCGGTGACAGGGAGGGAACATGATCAGCATTAAAGGCAGTTTCGATGAAGCGCGGTTCGAGGCCGAACTGGCGCCACAGCGCAGTTTAGGACAGGCCGGATCATGGATCGCCTGCGGTCTTTCCGCCCTGCTTCTGGGCGGTGTTTCCGGTTTCGCGCTGATTATGTCTCAGGGGCGCGCCTGGCCGGTCGCCGTCTTCGCTTTTCTGGCTCAGGGCGGTTTGCAGTATGCGTTTTCCCGCAACGCCCGCGCCGCCGGCGAGCGCCAGTTGCTGACCATGGACGAAGACGGTTTGCAAATCACACACACGCGCCCTGATTGGGATAAGCCGCTAATTCACAAAATTGAATATCCCACAATGGCCCGGGTCGTGCAGGACAGCACCTGCGGTATCCCTAAAATTTTCATCCGCCATCATGCCCGGCAAATCAGAGTGGGGGACTTCCTGCCTCCGGTTGAAACAGAACAACTGGGTAAAGGTTTAAAAACAGCGCTTCGCGCATGGAGACCTGCGCCAACCACCGCATAAATCAATTCCAGAGGGGAAAAGCCATGAAGACGTCTTTCACCATACTGTGTAGAGAATTTGCCCGCAGCGTCCAGTACCGTGCATCCTTAATTCCCGCGATACCCAATGACCGCATTCTCGCGGTTATGGCCGGAGAAGGCTACCGTATAGCCCCGACCAGTTTCACACCCGAGCAAATTGCCAGACAAGCCTGTGCGCAGGTTTCCGGTTGCGCGCACGCCTTCGTTTATATCCCCAGAACCACAGTTATCGATCACAATGGCAACGATGTTGTCTATGGCGAGGATATTGGCCTGCATGAAAAATATAAGGAATCCATCAGACGCGCCGCCGCAAAGGTCTATGGCACAACGCCTTGATTTTCATATAAAATCAGATGCCTGCTGGTATTTGTAGCCACACGGCGGCTTTTTATTGTAAATTAACGCCAATATTAAAAAAACAAGGGTGTGTCAATTATGAGCGGATCCATCAGGAGTTTCTTCGCCAAGGCCGCCAGCTATGCCGGCTACTATGATAGCGTCTGGGCCAGCATTCCCGGCGAAGCCGTGAGAAAAGCCATGGAGAAAAAGGGGTGGCGATTTGAACCTGTTTCTGCCGCCCGAGGTGAGTTGGCTTATTTCAGCATGGGCGGCATGGCCGGTTATATGCCCACGATGAAAGCCATCAGCCCTGAAGGGCAATCCCTGTTCCTCGCCACCGATAAAGCCCTGATCGAACGATACAAGCAAGCCAAGGAAGACACTGCTCGCGAGGTATACAATGTGCCCGGTCTGGGGCGTGAGTTGCGTCACTTCCTCGATAAAACGGCGGATATCCCCTGCGCTAAAGTCTGCGATGAATTAAAACGTGAAGGCTGGCAGTTTGAAACCTCCGAAGAATATATATCCCTGATCTATACGGCGCCCTTGCTGCATTCAGCCTTTGGCGCCCCTTATCCGGAACTCACTGTGAAGTCAGCCAACGGGAAAGATGTCTTCAGGAGCGGTGACAAGGAGTTGCTGGCACGCTATGAAAGCGATAAAAACCGCGCCTCGGCCCGCGTGCACGGTCTAACCCCCTGATTGATACCACAAGGATCCGCTATGAGCGAAAAAAATCCCGGCTTGATAAAACGTCTGAGCAACCACTTCAAATATTATGCCGCCCTGTGTCTGGCTGAGGACGGGCCGCAGGAAAAAGTCCGCCGCGAACTGATGAAACAGGGCTGGTCATTCAAGCCTTCGAAAACACAGGCGGAAATGGTCGAGGAGATAAAAGCTTCCAGCATGATGGGGCCGGTCGCCGCCATACCCTCAGTCAGAACCATCATTCTTTCACCGGAGAATGAGGTCGTTTTTCGCGGCAAAAACCGCAACCGTGATCTTGAAGCCCGTTACTTGCAAGCTGTCAAACAAGCGGCTGCGCGGATCTATGATATTCGCCCGCAACCCTAACCGAAAAGAAAACATGACCGCGTCAAAAACCGCGTTCTCCCGGACAGATGCAATGATCGCCAAACTAAAATACCTGTTTGCCACGGAAGTGGCCGGCATCCCGCCAAAAAAAGTGCGCGCCTTGCTGCAGCAACAAGGCTGGCGGTTCGAGCCCCTTATCCCTGATCCATTTCTGATCACCAGCGCTTCGGCCTTTGGCGGGCATTACGGGGTTCAGCACTTGCCTTGCGTAAACGTCAAATCCCCTGCCGGTTGTGATGTGCACGCCGAAGGAAACGATGCGCTCTACCGCATTTACCGTCAGGATCTCAAACGGGCGGCCCGCACCATTTACATGCCGGATATTCGCTGATCAACCCTGGCATTTTTTACAAGTGCCGTGAATCTCGGCCGACCAGTGAGCCGGGGCGAACCCTGCCCTTTTTGTCGCCGCATCAATCGAGACATCCATCTGCGCGATATCCACTTCCTGCACATCGCCGCAATCATCACAAATCAGAAACTGGCTGTTATGATGCTCGTAAGCGCCATGACAAACAACATAGGCATTCATGCTTTCGATCCGGTGCACAAGCCCCGCTTCCTGCAAAAACTCCAAAGCCCGGTATATAGTCGGCGGCTTGGGGTTTTTAACCTGCCGCCCAAGTGCCGCCAGCGCTTCATAAGCTGTCACAGGCCTTCCCGCTTCGACGACAATCCCAAGAACCTGCGCCCGCGGTTCAGTCAAGCGCAAACCATGCTTCAGGCAATACTCTTTTGCAAAATCAAGGTAAGGACTGCATTTACTGCACATGTCGCTTGTCTTTCCGCTCTCGGTCTGTCTTCCGAAAAATTTTATTATAGACTCGCTCAAGTAACAAACCGATTCAAAAATATGACAAATAATATAAATCCGTGATCCGGCTCACGTTCCATATTACAATCTTTCATATAACATGTAAGCCTTCCCTCCACACGAGTTCCACCCATGTCAGAGATCATGAGCCGCCCACCGCAAGATTCCACACCCGTACTCCGTGAACAGGACGTCATCAACTGGCTGCGCCAGCATCCCCGCTTCCTGAGCCAACACCCGGAATTGCTGGACGAGATGACACCGCCCAAAGAGCAGTTCGGCAAGGGCGTTGCCGACTTCCAGCATTATATGGTGAAGCGCCTGAAGGCCGATCGCGACGAGGTGCTGGAAACCGCGAGAGAAATCGTGGAAAACAGCCGCGCCAACATGAACAGCCAGACCCGCATTCACCGGGCCATCCTGATGATGCTGGAAGCCGCCAACTTTGAATCTTTTGTCAGTACGATCACTCTCGATTTTCCGTCTTTGCTGGATATAGACATTGTCAGCCTGATCGTTGAAACCGATGGCGGGATTGTCCCCCAGATTCACATGCAAGGCGTGCGCGCCGTCCAGCCTGGCACCATCCATCTCTTGATGAAAGATAAGCCCATCGTTCTGGAAGCGAACATTCACGGACTTGATGAAATATACGGCGGTGGCGCGGGACTGGTGAAATCGCAAGCACTGTTAAAGCTGCACATCGGCGATGACTCCCCCTCCGCCATGATCGCTTTCGGCAGCCGCGACCCACAAGCCTTCGAGTCGACACAAGGCACCGAGTTGATTGCCTTTCTGGGGTGCGTTACAGAACGGTTATTCCAGTCATGGCTTCATCTACCCGCATAGAAGATGCCGCTCTGGCGGGGTGCGCCCCCGACCTGGCCGATACGATTTTACGTTGGCGGCGCTGGCTGGTTTCGGAAAAAAACATGTCCCGACATACGGTGCGCGCTTACGGCATCGATCTCGGACAGTTTATCTCCTTTCTGACGCATCACCATGGCCGCTCACCCTGCCTTCACGATATCGGTGAAACCAGTCTGAGCGATTTCAGGGCCTGGATGTCGCGACGCACGATGGATGGTGCCAGCGCCGCCAGCCGCGCCCGCAGCCTGTCTGGCGTTAAGAATTTTCTCGGCTGGCTCGACCGGCAAGGGATCGTCCACAACGCCGCCATCGGAATTGTCCGCACGCCGAAGAAACCGCACAAATTGCCGCGCCCTCTCTACGAAAAACAGGCGATTGAACTTGTCCATATCCCCTCGGAAGACTGGGTTAGTCTGCGCAACCGTGCCTTGTTTACCCTGCTTTATGGCTGCGGACTGCGGATCAACGAAGCTTTATCGCTCGACATCCGCGATCTGCCACGCGATGGCTATCTGCGTGTCCTCGGTAAAGGCCAAAAAGAACGGATGGTGCCCGTTCTGGAGATCGTCGAAAAGAGCCTGACCAATTACCGGACGGAATGCCCGTTCGCAGAGACCGCCGACCGACCGCTTTTCATGGGCGAGCGCGGCAAACGCCTGCAACAGCAAATCGCACAAAAGGCATTACGTGAATTGCGGATGGAACTCAGCCTTCCGGAAACAGCGACCCCGCACGCCCTGCGGCATTCTTTTGCCACCCATCTGCTGCAAAACGGCGCTAACCTTCGGGAAATACAGGAATTGCTCGGCCATGCCTCGCTCAGCACCACACAGCGCTATACCGACATCAACGCCGAAGAGTTAATGAAAGTTTACAGAAAAGCCCATCCGCGCAACCACACATAAAGGGTTTATCAATTTTTTCACCTTAGTATAATGCGGTGGACGTCTGAATAAACGACAGGGATAAAATTGAAATTCAACAGACACGACCTAACAAGGCTCTTCAGTTCTACAGCCCTGTTAATGCCGCTGATGACAAGCGGCGTTCAGGCTCTTGCCGTGCCCACGACCCTGCGCGCCGACGCGCCGGATACCATCCCCTTCAAAGTGATCAATCACGCCATTGAACCCTCAGGGGAAACCGTGCTTACGGTCGATGCGCGCACCATCGGCGATAACAAATGGGCAATTGCCTTTGATAAAGTGACGAAGGCCGCCATCATGATGCCAGGCAAGGACGCCAACAGCACATGCCCGTATATTAAACTCGACCAGTATCAATACACCATTGAGCAGACACGAAAAGGCTTCTACGAATTCCAGATCAAAACGAAGGTCAGCTCAGAAGATAGCCAGCTGGCGCGGGACAACCAATGTCTTGTAGTCGATCTGCCGTCTTCGCGAAAAATCAAATGGAAAGACGATCCGAACTGATCTTTCCATCGACGAGCCGTATTTTCCGGTCAGCCGTTGCGGCAAAATCCATATCGTGCGTAACGACGATGACGGCGCGCCCATGGTCATGAGCCAGTTTCTGCAGAATGCCTTGGACAACCTTGCTTGATGCGCTGTCCAGATTTCCTGTTGGTTCATCGGCCAGAATGATCGCCGGATCGTTCGCCAGCGCCCGGGCGATCGCCACGCGTTGGCACTGCCCGCCGGATAGTTTTCTGGGTAATTTATCAGCCTGATCGGCTATACCCATGTCCGACAACAGGCTTACCCCCTTCTCCCGGGCCTGCCTGTCCGTCAAATTGCCCAAACGTTTCATAGGCATCATCACGTTTTCAAGTACTGTGAATTCAGGCAGCAGGAAATGAAATTGGAAAACGAATCCCATATTTTCAAGCCTGATCTTCGCCAGACCGGCCTCATCCAGCGATAATGTATCCTGACCAGCGACATAAAGCTTTCCGGATGTCGGCTTATCAAGCAGGCCCAGCAAATAAAGCAGGGACGATTTCCCCGATCCTGAGGGGCCAGTGATAGAAACAAATTCTCCGGCCGAAACTTGCAGGCTGGCACCGCTGACAAGCGTAACGTCAACATCGCCGTTTAGAATACGTGTCAAGTTCTCGGCCCTTATCAGCGCTTCCAAGGCTATTGCCCTCCCCTGAGGATATCGATCGGCAGAACGTCGGCAGCCTTTCTGGCGGGCAAGTAAGAAGCGAACAAAGCGGCAAAAAAGGCAAACGCGCCGGCGATCAGGAATTGTTCTACACCCCAGTCGACAGGCATATGGATGGGTTCCGTGGCGCCGGGCGGGTTAAAGGTGATCTGCATCAAACCGTACATAAGCAAGCATCCCACCGGCAGCCCCAGAAGGACGCCGCAAGCGCCCAGCAAAACACCTTGAACAAGAAATATGAATTTTATATCGCGGCTGCGGTATCCCATCGATTTGAGAATGGCGATGTCCCGATGCTTCTCCATAACGATAGTAGAGATGATGTTATAGATGCCAAAAGCCGCCACAATCAACACAGCGCTGACCACTGAATACATGATCATGTTGCGAATGGCCAATGTGCTCATCAGATCCTCGGAAGACTCCTGCCACGATACGGATTTGTAGCGTATGCGGCTTTCGATCAAGGCCGCGACTTCACGAGCGCGCTCCGGCCTTTCCATCTTCACGATAATCGCATTCGCCCGATTACTGCGATTCATCAGGGCTTGTACGCGCTTGATATCAAGAAAAGCCTGGGATTTATCGTAATCCGCCCGCCCTGTGCGGAAAACCCCCACGATTTTATACGTCTTTACCTGCCCGCTTGAAGCAGACAAAGTAATATTATCGCCCAAGGACAGCGATTGCCGTCGCATAAGCTCGGCCCCGACTACGATTCCATTACGGTTGGCGATCAACGCCTCAAGGCTCCCTTCAACCATATTATCGTCTATTGTGGTGATATCCCGCATATCCTGCGGAATCATGCCGTTCAGGGAAATATTCACATCGCGCCCGGCAAAGCTGAAGATGGCTTGTCCGGTCAGGCTGGCAGAAGCTTTGACGCCATCAAGAGATTTGAGATAATCGACGATCTGCCTGTACCCCCTGATTCCACGCGACTCCGTCTGCGGCTTCAGGCTTCTTAGTTCTATAACCGTATCGGGAAACATCTCCTCTACGGGCTGCTTTTCCGCTTCGCGGAATTCGTCATAAATCGTAATATGCGGCGAATTATCGATCAGCCGGGCGATAAAATCATTCTGCGACCCCTGCATCAAAGCAGAAATGGCTAGGAAGAAAGCGACCCCGATAACAATCCCCAGCAAAGACACAAAGCTCTGCCTCTTCCTTGCCAGAATGTGTTTAAGAGCTATAAAAACAAAATGTCTCATATGCCATGATCGGTCGTTGACCAATCGAGCAAACGATAATCAACTTTTTGTCCTTCATTCAAATCCGGGTCGAAATTTTGGAGAATAAGCGCACCAGGTGCCACACCGTTCAAAATTTCTACCCCTTCTTTTCCCGTTATCCCTTTCTCCACGGCAACTTTGCGAATCTTGCCGTTATCAACAGCCAGAACATAGCCGGCCCGCAAAGAGGAAGGAGGCAGCAAGAGCGCCTTATCCTTCTGCCCGGTTATAATATTGGCTTCAGCCGTCATGCCTGTCATAAGGGGGGTTTGATCTGCTATCTCTATCCTCACCCTGTAGCTGCGGGCCACGGGATCCCCTTTGGGCGTAATGCTCTTGACGTGGCCGTTATATATGCGCCCAGGGAAGGCGTCCGCGCGTAGTAAAACCGCCTGCCCGACCTTCACCAGAGGAATATCTTCTTCATCGACTTCAGCAGACACCCGCAACGGGGCGCAGCAAGACATCCAGAAAACCGGCTGGTTGATGGCGATAACCTCCCCGATCTCGCCATCCCGACGAATAACGATTCCATCTTCCGGGGCGATCAGCCTTAAAAAACCCAACTCGGCCTGAGTGCGCTCGACCGATGCGCGGGCCACCTGCCATTCGGCTTCCGCCTGATCAACGATGGCGCGGGACACGGCCCCCTTCTCAAGCAGCGTCGTTTTCCTCTTAAATTCCTTTTCAGCAAGGGTAGCCTTTGCCTCAAGCTCCTCAATCGCCTTGAGGATATTGCTATCTTCAAGGCCGGCCAGAATCTGGCCTTTGGTTACAGCCTGCCCTTCGTCAACCAGCAATTCCTTAAGTACGCCTGTGCTGCGCGGGGATATGGGAACCATCACCGTCGGCTCCACAGTGCCTGTCGCATAAACCGCCTGCACAACCGGCCCTTGCGCAGGATGTATAACGGCGACGTTGCTACGCACGTTCAGCCCGTAAAAAACAGCGGCAGACAAAAGCAGCACAAGAAAGATCAGAGCTGTCAGACGCCTTTTCATACGAACCTCTTGCGGTTTGACACGCCACTAAATATGAATAGGCCTGCCGTCCACGGCCAATGCTGCTTCTTTGACAACTTCTTCCAGTGTCGGGTGGGCATGGCAGGTGCGGGCGATATCCTCGGCCGAGGCGCCGAATTCCATCGCGAGCGTAGCTTCGGCTATCAGGGTTCCGGCCTCGGGGCCGATGATATGAACACCCAGCACGCGGTCAGTCTTTTCGTGCGCCAGAATCTTGACGAAACCATCCGTGGCGTTCATCGCCCGGGCGCGCCCGTTGGCGCTAAACGGGAATTTGCCAACCTTATAAGGAATGCCCGCATCCTTAAGCTGCTGCTCTGTTTTACCGACAGCCGCAACTTCCGGCCATGTGTAGACTACGCCGGGGATCAGGTCGTAATCGATATGCCCGGATTGCCCGGCCAGCATCTCGGCCAGGATCATGCCCTCGTCTTCCGCCTTGTGCGCCAACATCGGCCCGGCGATAACATCGCCGATAGCATAAATGCCCGCCACATTGGTGGCGAATTTCTTGTCCGTAACCACGCGTCCGCGCTCGTCAAGCTTAACCCCGACCTTATCCAGCCCCAAGCCGTCTGTGTAGGCTTTACGGCCCACCGCAACAAGAACTATATCCGCTCCCAGATTCTGCGCATTGCCGCCTTTGGCATCCTCCAGCGTCAGGTCTACGCCTTTGGCACCCGCCTTGGTCGAGGTGACCTTGGTCGAAAGCTTAAACTTTATCCCCTGCTTGGTCAGAATTTTCTGCATTTCCCTGGAAAGCTCGGCATCCATGCCGGGCAGGATGCGATCAAGAAACTCAACCACCGTAACTTCCGCTCCCAGGCGCCGCCAGACTGCGCCCAACTCAAGGCCGATCACGCCACCGCCGATGACTACAAGCGATTTAGGGATTTCCTCAAGGGCGAGCGCCCCGGTTGAAGATACGATCCTCTTTTCATCAATCGCAATGCCGGGAAGACTGACCACATCGGAGCCGGTCGCAATCACAATATGCCTGGCGCTGTATGTTTCGGCGCCGACTTGCACTTGCCCCAGCGCTGCAATAACACCCTTGCCCTTCAGCCAGTCAACCTTGTTCTTCTTGAAAAGATACTCGATCCCCTTGGTATTCGATGTCACTACCTGATCCTTATGGCTCATCATTGCTTTAAGATCGAGCTTCAGGCTGCCGATGCGTATCCCCATTGCCCCCAGATGATGCTCGGCTTCCTGATATTTCTCCGAAGCGCTTAACAGGGCTTTCGAGGGAATACACCCCACATTCAGGCAGGTGCCTCCCAATGTGGCGCGGTTTTCAACGCAGGCCACGCTCATCCCCAGTTGCGCCGCGCGTATGGCGCAGACGTACCCGCCCGGGCCCGCGCCGATTACAATCACATCATAGGATTTTGCAGCCATTTCAAAAGAACTCCACGCCAGATTGATAGGAATATCAATCTAGAGCAAAGCCCGTCCAATCTCAAGGGGCTGAAAACATTAGATTTTTCTACGGATTACAGCGCCAGCCGCAACCCCTCGCCCGCGCCCCCCGGAGCCGCCGCCGGATTGCGCGGCTTATAGCCTTGCTTGCGGAACGTCAGCGCCAGATCCATGGCCTCCTGCGGCGTCGTAACGACATGAACATCCTGCCGGTCTTTCGCCGACAGCGTCGCCAGCAGCGGATCGTACAGATGGATAGCCTCAGAGCCCAGATGGGCGTGATTGATGATGATCAGCGGCTTGTCCTTGACCACGGGATGCCCCGCCTGTTTCAGCGATATGAAGTAGAAGATTTCTTCCAGCGTCCCCAACCCCCCGGCGTCGGCAATCATTACATCCGAACGGAACAGGCTGATCATGCGCGGATCCATTCCCGGCTCGATCGCCACATAGCGGTTCTTTTGCTTGTCCATCGCGCCGATATCCAGCGCCAATCCTTCAAACTGCACTGTGCGCGGCATCTGGATAGCGGAGAGGTGCGACCTGTCAGCCTGTTGCGGGTGAGCGTCCTGATAATCCGTCATCCCGCGCGAAAACGCGCCCATAATGCCGTAACGACCGCCGCCGCTGCGGCCATGAATACCTTCGCGGGCGCATTCATACCCCAGGTAGTATGCGGAATCCGTATAAAGCGGACTGCGGGTGCTGGCAGAGCCAAGAACCGTGACCGCAAAAAGATCGTGACGATCATCGCCATATTCTTCCTTGGTATAACGCGTGACCGCATGCGATGCGTGCTTATCGCAGGCTTCACGCAGCACGACGGAAAGCGGCTGCCCTTCAACTTGCGTCCAGATATATTTCGGTTGCTGCTTGATCAGCGAATTTTCGTGGAAATAACGGTACAGCAGCAGTTGACGCCCCCACGGATGTTCAGCCGGGTCAAGAGAACGCAAATAATCCAGAAAACGTTCGCCCATTGCCGGATCAGACCAGTTCTGGTGCGTAGCGCCATTCTCGCTAAAGAAGCGCAGATCAGGATTGGCGATCATCAGCGTCTTGCCATACATGACATCATGTAAAATTTGCTTATGCGTGCCGGCCTTGCAGAACAACAGCGAGAGGCGCGCGTTATGCGTTTCGTAATCATCAAGGATGGCGCTGCTGTGCGCCCCCAGATAAATCGCGTCCGCCGCCTCGGCGTACTCCTCAAACGCATCGTATTTCTTACCTGAAAGCTTCCAGCCCTCTTCGCCGGCAACGCGTGCAAATCCCGCACCGCCACTACCTGATTTAATACCCTCCAGCCAGTTATCCTGTGTCAGCAAACGCAGCTTGTGTCGATGATTGCGATCCTTGGCGTGGTGATCGAACAAAGGTTTGAGCGATTTCGGCAGGTTAAAATCATGAGAAATTGCGCGCACAGTGCGTGCTTGCGGGCTGTCCGTCAGCAGATAACGGCCCCCCAGTTCAGCCTGGGTTTTTCCTTTTGCACCTTCAGGCTGACCATCGGGAACACAAAAATGCTCTGTGTAGAGCGAGCCCTTCATGTTCGGGCGTGGATCAAACGTAACAAACCCTGTCGACGTTCCGAAATAGCTGTGCACATGCACATCTTTACGCTCGGGAACCAGTTTGAAGAGCATATAAAGCTGCGTATCGCGATAATGCAGCGGCTCGCTCAGGCCCTTGCGTTCATAGCATTTCTGCAAGGCGCCCATAAAGCGGGTAATACCACCCATGGCATCGACGATCGGCCCCAGTTCAACATCCGGCCATTGCTTGCCCGGGACGATCTCGGCCTTGGCCGCGGCAAATTCGGGCTCCTGCGAGAAATCAACATTCAGAGCCCAGCCTGTATCATTGGCGACAAATACCGTACGCTCGGGGTCGTAGCCGCGGTCGCACAGTCTTTTACAAACCTCATCGTAACCGATTTGGTCGTAGATGCGAGTCATCATGGATTCGATTTTCTCGAAACCATTTCCCTCATAAGTCTTGCTGATCTCATCGGCGGAAAGGAACCAATGCAGCGGCACGACGGCATCGCGCAGGCCCGCTTTCATATTTTCATGCAGAATGATCTGCCCGGTTTCATCGGCCTTTTTTGGCTGAGTCGAACCGAATTGCATTTCCATACCGTTCGGAAACATTTGCGATTTGGTTGACGGAGCCAGTTTCTTCTGAATATCCTTGCCGGAGAAAAGAATAGCGTTTTTGGTGCTCTCAGTGTCCGCTGTCACAGCCATACCCAAGGCCTGGCGCACAATATCCTGTTTCAAACCCAGACCGTTTACGATCTCATCCCAGAACCCGTTGCGGTTTTGCAGCACCAAAAGCTTCTTCTGCCCCTCCGGAAGAGCCAGGTTCTGCTGCATCAACGCCACGGCCTGATGCAGGGCCCCGATTGCTGCAGACGTGCAAACATAGTGGTCGGCATCGACTGCCGGCTGATCGTCAGTACCCAGTATATGGTAATTATGAATATTGGCGCTTTCCAGCTCCTGGCGGGCTTTGCGGCTTTCACTCAGGATGAAACGCGATGGCAATGGGTGAAAGCGGGTATCGCCTTTGGCGGCAATCTCTTTTTCACCTTCGCCGGGAAGGGTGACATAAGAATTGGCGGGGCTGGATAAATAATGACCCGCATACATGCGGGTCAATTGGTCATATAGCCATTTTTCATCTACGGCGGCGGTGTTGATCGCAGGCTTCTCGCCTTTCAGCATTCCGTCAAGGACACGCTCGGTCCAGTCAAGGCGATGTTTCAGGGTTTCCTTTTCAACCTGCGTCAGTTGATCTCCGCTCATCAACAGCCGTTCCTTCTTGCTAAGTGTTTACGCACCAAACTCATATATTTATTCGCTTACGCCGCCATCCGATTTACATATCATATAATTATGAGAAACTGGAAGGAAAAACGTCCTAAAAAGCCCGAAAATTACGCTCCACCCCAGTCCTCCAACCACAAATCCGGCTTCTCCTCGCGGAACCTCCGAACCAGATCGATACAATCTTTGTCATTTAGAACAATGACTTCGACGCCACGGGCGCGCAAAAACTCGACATTCCCCTCGGAATTGACAGTATCCCCCACGACGACCCGTCCAATCTTGAACTGTGCGATTGTCCCCGCGCACATCATACAGGGGCTTAAGGTCGTGTACATGGTGGTATTGCGGCGGGTGGCCCTGCGGCCTGCGGCGCGCATCGCGGACATTTCGCCATGGATAATCGGATTGCCTTCCTGAACCAGCATATTGTGGCCCTCGCCCAGCACATCCCCGGTCTCGTTATCGACCAGAACACCGCCAATCGGGCACCCGCCTTCATTATACCCTTTGAGGGCCAGCAGGTAGGCACGCTTCATAAAGGCGACGTCGTCAAGCTGCGGCATGGCTTCGATCCTGTATTCGCTTTTGGCTGTAGGCGGGTTATAGTGAATCGAGAACGCTTTTACAAGCCAAACTTTAGAGTAAGCCCGCCAAAACTTATGAGTTTTCAACCCTTTGATGAAATGCAGAAGGCTGTGGATATCGTTAACGATAGTCCGCACCCGGTGAACAAGATTGCCGCCACCATTTTCGGCTATGACCGGCAAGGGCGGGATTTCAGCATTTCCCGCACCAATTACTGGCCGGAGATCATCGAGGCACGCCTCGGGATGGACACCGATATCGGCGACAGCAGCGGCACCGTTCATGCCGAAACCGCCTGTCTTCTGGATGCACCCGTCACCGAAAAGGCCAGCCTCTGCGTCACAGATCCGATCTGCCCGAACTGCGCCAAGAATATCGCCGAGGCCGGAATCAAAACGATCTATATCGATCATAAAGGCTTCACCAAGGATTTTTCCGCCCGGCGCGGCAACGCCTTCAGCAACATGTCGATGCAGATCTGCGAGAAAGCCGGAATTTCCGTTTATCAGTTATGGCGCAAGGAACAACGCCTTGAGCCGATCCTGCACACTGATAAAACCTATCAGCCGGCGCAGGACAGCCCTTTGGAATATGAGCGCCTCTATGGCGTGATTACGCGCAAATCATTTGCCGATTACGTCGAAAAAATGCGTCATCGCCACCGTGGCCGCCGCTTCGCCTGCGCGATCGGCCGCGACCGGGTTTCGGGGAACGTGTTCTCTCTGGCGGCGCGTTCGCACCCTGTGATCGGCTACAGCATGGCCAACGACGCCTCCTTGCTGCGCGACAGCGAGAACAAATATAACTATATGCTGGAACCCATGAATCGCCTGATCATGGGGGCGGCGCGCATCGGCGTAAAGCTCGTCGACGGGATGATTTTCTGCACAAACGTCCCCACATCGCGCGAACTGGTCAACCTGATCGGCGCAGGCATTACCCGCCTTTATATAGAGCACGCCAACAAGGCGCTGGACGAAGCCGCCATTCTGGCCAAGCGCACGGTTACAAACGCACGCATTCTGGATTTCATCAATCTTGAAGAGCTACAGGCTCTGGCCACTCCGATCCAGCCGCATGAAAAACCCTCCGATACCTGATAGAATATTACAAGGAACCTCAGATGAACGCCTCCCGGATCAAAGCCAAAGGATTGAAACGCCTGATCAACGCCGGGGGCTACTCCATCGCAGGCCTGCAAGACGCGTGGCGCACGGAAGAAGCCTTCCGTCAGGAAATCATTCTGGCCTTCATCTTGATACCCGTTTCCTTTCTCATCGACACCACAGCTGTCGGACACGCCTTGCTGGTCGCCAGCGTTCTATTCGTCTTGCTGATAGAGTTGCTCAACACCGCGATTGAAACGGTGATTGAACGCATCTCTGACGACATCCACCCGCTCTCAAAGCGCGCCAAGGATCTGGGCAGCGCCGCCGTCTTTGTCAGCCTGATCAACGTCGCCGCCGTCTGGGGGATTATCCTGTTGCTATGAAAAAGGCCGCATAAAGCGGCCTTCTGAAAGCAATTACAGATCCAGCAACAATCTTTGCGGATCTTCGATCGCTTCCTTGATGCGAACAAGGAAACTCACAGCCTCGCGTCCATCGATGATGCGGTGGTCGTATGACAGCGCGATATACATCATCGGACGCGCCTCGATTTTGCCATCTTTCATCACCATCGGGCGCTGCTGGATTTTATGCATCCCCAGAATGCCGGACTGCGGTGGATTGATAATTGGCGTCGACATCAGTGAACCGAACACGCCGCCGTTCGTAATGGTGAAGGTGCCGCCCGTCATCTCTTCGATGCTGATACGTCCTTCACGCGCGCGATTGCCAAGGTCAATAATATCCTTTTCGATTTGCGCCATGGATTTCGTATCGCAATCGCGAATGACCGGTACGATCAAACCCTGCGGGGTACTCATCGCCATGCTGATATCGTAGAAGTTCTTGTAAACGATATCCTCTCCGTCGATCTCGGCATTGACCGCCGGAAACTCTTTCAGAGCCTGCACAGCCGCCTTGGCGAAGAAGGACATGAAACCCAGCTTGACGCCATGCTTCTTTTCGAATGTGTCCTTATAGGCATTGCGCAGATCCATTACCGTGCCCATATCCACTTCGTTGAAAGTGGTCAGCATGGCGGCTGTGTTCTGCGCCTCCTTCAGGCGTTGCGCCACGCGCTGACGCAGACGCGTCATACGCACGCGCTCTTCACGCGGCCCGGTCGCACGCGGCGCGCTCTGCGCGGCAGGCAACGGGGCCGCCCTGGGAGCCGCAGACGCGCCGACAAAGTTCTGAACGTCTTCCTTCAGGATACGTCCATCCTTGCCTGTACCGGGAATTTTCGAAGCATCGAGGTTGTGGTCGCCCACCATCTTTTGCACCGCCGGGGAGAGTTTTTGCTCAGACGCAGGCGCCGCAACAACCGGTGCCGTCGCAGACGCCGCTATGGCAGGCTTGGGTTTGGCGGCATCGTTGGCGGCAGACCCGACAGCAATCTCGCCCAGCAATGCGCCTACACCTACGTTGCTGCCTTCGCCGGCGATGATTTTTGTAATGACACCGCCCGCGGGCGCATTCACTTCCAACGTCACCTTGTCGGTTTCCAGTTCGACCACAGGCTCGTCAGCCGAGATGGTATCCCCTTCCTTCTTCAGCCAGCGCGCCACGGTGGCTTCGGTCACGGATTCGCCAAGGGTCGGAACAACGATATTGGTCATATTTCACTCGAACGGCTTCAGGAGGTTGAAAACTGCCCCTAATGTGGCGTGAAGAGACCCTGCCGTCAAGTCAGGAGATGACATAAGTGGCATGAAATATAGGTGCCCGGAAGTATAAAACTAGGGGCTGGGCGCCTTGGACTCCTGCCGCATTTGCGCCCGTTCACGCGCTTCCGCCAACAATGCGGCAGGAGAATAGGCTGCAACCTGCCCGGAACTCTTGAGACTGATATTCAGGAAATAAACCCCGCTCCTCTTGTTAAAGTGGACGCGTGGCATCCCCATAACCAGATAAGCCCCCTTGGCATTAAAGACATCCTTCGTGTCTGGGCCATCCATATAGATTCGCGGTACGATAGGCCAGTCATTCTCGCCTTCCTGTTTGTAAAGAATTTTATTGCCTTCGGCATAAAGACCCCTCACAGGCTTCTCCAAGCCAAAATGCAGCATAATCGGGTGGGATGCCCCGCGAAGCAAACGATCAACCAGAGCTCTCAGACGTTGCGCGTTGAGAATTGCAAAATCCGTCCACTGCACAACCGTATTGTGAATAACCAATGAATTTTTTAACCGATCAAATTCGCCTTTTTTCATCAACCCGATAATATCCTGCACATCCCTGACAGAAACCGTTTTCTTATATCTCTTCACGATCCTGCCCTGACCGTCTTTAACAGGCACAATGGCTTTTTGAGGCTGCAAACGCTCGTCAAACGTTATAACCTTGCCGCCCTTCGCCCGACCATACACGGGCGGCTGATTGCCCGCCGCGCCGCCCATCAGCATATTCAGGTGAATGCGATACGGTGCCCGTGGGTCGATCTCGCTATTTGATTCATCGTCGCCGGTAGCCGGCAACTTGCATTGTACACCGTGTTCTTGTCCCGGAGCCTTCCTGAAATGGGCGCGCGTCCCCGTTATTTGCGTACCGCAAATTGCCGCACCACTTCCTCTATTGAAATCAACGCGCACATCGCAATACGGACATAACAATTTCATGTGATGTTGTTCACGATCATAAGGGATACGGCCCGGACGCAAATATTGCTCGTCCGCCAGCACCGGCTGCACGAGTTGCGTCGAACCATCTTCCCTGACGAAGCGGGCTTCAGGTATATGTAAAGTTTCCACGCGTTTGTAGGCTGACATAGCGTCCCCCTTGAAACCAGATCAACGAGATCTATTATGACAATAATGAGAATCTGTCAACTTCGTTTTTACCGCTTGAACCGGATCAATAACCCCAAAACCGACATCCCCAGCCCGGCCAGTATAAATAAAACCATAACCGCATCCCGGAAAGCGGCTTTAAATGGCCCGGGGCCTGAAATCCTCTCACTCAGGGAATCGAGAAACTGCCATTTATGCATACGGCTGAAGCTCCAGCTTTCAGCCGCCTTAAGCGGATCGATACGGGCCGCCACCGCGCCCGTACGAGCTTCAAAAAAAATCAGTTCACGCCCCGTATCCACTCGCCATACCGGCAGGCGCTTATAGGCAAAGCCGTACTCATCCGTGAATGATGTGACCAGACGTATTTCCCCTTGGGCCTCCGGCACACGTTCCCTGACAAACGCCGCATCGCCTTCAATCCGGCGACCCTCCATCGCATTGAGATAGGTAACATCCTTGCCCTGCTCCACCCGCCACCACGCCGGGGCCACAAAACGCAGATCATCCGCCTTCCCTTCCGGCATATGGCGTAAGGCGCCGACATCAACACTCACAGGGACGTCAGCATGCGCGCCATAAATCAAGGGCGACTGCACAAAGAGATGGAAGAAACCGCTGATCGTGAACATCATTAACGGAAGCGACGCCGCATAAGCCAAACCCCGGTGGAGCTTGCGCCAACCCCTGCGTTGGCCGCGTAGACGCAGCAGCATGTAAAGACCGCTCAGTATAATACCCAAGGCCGCCAACATCAAAAAACCGATCACAGTCAGGCGCAAAACTTCAACACTCTCAAGCCACGCGCCTGTATGCAAAATCTGGAACAATGATTGCAAAATTACCTTGCGGCGGTCTGTGATGCTCGCCAGTCGATCCGTTCTTGTATCGACATAAACAAAAAGGCGGCGCGGATCGTCGAACGACACCTTCCATACGGGCAAATAGCGATTGGTATGGGTATATTCCGGACTGAAGGCCGTCACCAAAACAACCTCCCGGATGGAAGCCTCCGTCAGGCCCGCATAGTGGCGCGCCAGCTTTACCGCCCGTTCCCGGTCGCCCCCGGGCAACAATTTGCCCGTCTTGATATTTATATATAACCGCTCAGGCTGACCCGGCAGCATGACCTGCACAACGTCTCCGATTTGTCGCAATTCCTGATACTGGTTTATATCAAGCCGCCTCAGAACATCGGGAAGAGCACGATCAATCGCGAAGGATTCAACGCGGGGCGGCATGAAGGCCTCTGCACGCGGGTTCGTCCATGACATCAGGGGATGAAGAAGGCCGCTTGCCCCCCAGATCAGCGCTGCAGCGGCGGCGACGACCGTCATTTGCCTGTGCCAACCGATCACCTTCGCTTTTATCAAAATCCCGCCCCCCTAGAATTTGACGCTGAATCCGGCATACAGAGCGCGTCCCTCACCGGGATAGAACACGTTCGTTGCAGCGGTTCGCGCGTCTGTGACGGTACTGTATGTCGGAATATAACGCTCATCCGTCAGGTTGCGCGCATCCAAAAACAGAGTGGTATTTTTAACCGGCTCCCATCCCGCCTTCAGGCCTAAAACCGCATAGGAATCGGCCTTTAAGGTGTTGGCAAAATCGACCCACCCTGCCTCCGGCACCCATTCGACCTTCGGCTCCAGATGAAATCTGCCCCCTTCATAGCGCAAGGAAAAGCGGAACTGATGCGGCGGCGCTCCGGCAATCTGGTTGTCGCCAAACTGCATGTCTCCATCGAAATAAAAATCGTTGAGGTTATAGATCATGCTGAAAGTCAACGGCGCAAACGGCTTCCACGACGCCCCCAGTTCAAAACCTTGATGGATCGTACCATCAGCGTTGAAGGTCGAAGCCGGAATGCCCGTCGCCACTGTATATTGCAGCATTTCGTCTTTAAGCCACGCCCGATACAAGGTGGCATCCCATGCAAAATTCTTCGCGCCGCCGCGCGTCCCGACTTCGGCTGTCCATGCCCTTTGCGCCTTGACAGGGATAAACCCGTCCCCCGCCCCCTGCACCAACTCCGAATAAGTCGGCGTCTCCGTGCTGCGGCTAATCCCGGCATATATCTCCGATTCCGGATTCACGCGCCACACCACCCCCAGCTTCGGATTCAAGCCGCCATAGGTCTTTTTGGCATTGTTGGCGCTGTCGAGATGATCCTCGTAATCGCGCACGGCGATATTGCCCTGCAAACCTGTCACCAGTCGCCAGCCTTCGCTCAAGAACAATCTGTTCTCGCCGTAAAAATCATAATTTGTGGCAACCTGCCGCGCATCCGCTGTCAACGATCCACGGTTGCCTTGTACATTGATATAGCGATCCGCGTTGTTGACGCCACGTCCAAGATTGATTCCGAAAGTTGCCTCGCTTTTCAGTCTTCCAGCCTGCCAGATCGTGCCCAACCGGGTGAAAACGCCTAAATCCAGAGACTCCTGATCAATCGCCTGAAAGATAGGATGGTATAACGTTTTATCGTTCACGTAGCCGCCAAACTCGATCACGCTATCGCTGCCGAGCGATACCGCTGTCCGGTTGGCCACGCGCAGGGAACGGATATCACGCGCATAGTCATTGGCGATATTGGTGACAGACGCCATGGTCGGCGTCTCAAGAGCCTGCGCTTTTGTCAGGGCTCCCGGCACTTCCTGTTCAATGTCGTTCCACGACACGTAAAATCGGGTTTCCACATCGGGACTGAACATATAACCGATATTGCCGTTGAAACGGACATTATCTTGCTCGGTCTGCTGGCGATAACCTGCGCTATTGGTCTTCGTCGCTGACACATAGGCATCAGCAACACCCCATGTTTGCCCGGCATCGGCATGCAGGCGCAGGGTCTGGAAGCTCCCGGCCTCGACCCGGACACGGGACTGATAGTCCATCGTGCGCGCTGAAGGCGTCACCATGTTGATGGCTCCACCCAACCCCGCCACGCCATAACGCAAGGCCTGCCCGCCGCGATAAATCTCTATATGCTGCAAAGCCAGAAGGTCGGCTTCCTGAAAATCGCCGCTGCCGTCAGCAAAATTGAAGGGAATGCCGTCCTGCAACAGTGAAATGCCGCGCAAATGGAAACCGCGCGACAGGCCGGAGCCGCGAATGGACAGACGCGACTCCTCGGCATAACGCTGCTCTGCCAGAACGCCCGGCGTCGACGCCAATGCATCTTTCAAACCAAGCGCGTAGCCGGTCTTATAGACCTCCCCCGGGATCACATCGGCGCCGCCGGGGATTTGCCGCAAGGCCTGGGCAACCTGGGCGGTTCCGGGCACAGTCATGGTTCCCCGCGACAACGGGATGGTTACGGTTAGATGTTCGGCGGCAACCGATGCGGACGTTGTCGCAAGCACAGCGGCGCACAGCAGGCCGCGCATAAAATAAGACATCAGAAAATCCTCTGAATGTTTCTGTAGAAAGAAAAAATCAGTCAGAGAATGAAGGGCGGCCCCCGTACCGGCAATTCGCGGTCAAAGGCAAAAGAGATGCCATAGGCAGGCGCGATAGCGCCCTCTCTTTCATAAACATAAGAAAAATCGATAATCGCCTGATCGGGCGTGGTAAGCGCTTTACCCATGGCCTGCGCCATGCAAAAATTGCAGTCGTGAGATTGGCTCTTCCCGTGCGGGAGATCCGGCGCCTGATCGGCAGGCACGGCAATATTCATGATTCCGTCCGCGCCGCAAATCTCGATGATTGTCACATCCCCGGATATAAACGCGCAAGCCGGAGATACCCACGCCATAGCCAGCGTGAAGATCATCAAGCATTGCAGCGTTATACTCCGGGTCAAACGACGCATTAAATGGTCAAAGCCTCCGATACCAGTCTGGCTTGTTCTTCCTGGTGGCGTTTCAGCAACCCTGTCGCCGGCGCAGCGGCGTCGATGCGACCGGCATATCTGGGCCGCGCGGTTTTATGCTTCATGCCCACCAGCACTTCTTCAATACGTTCATGAACGAAAGCCCAATAACCCTGATTGCGCGGCTCTTCCTGGCACCAGACGATATCGGCGTTCGGGTATTGCGTCAGTTCCTTCGACAACGCCTTGCCGGGGAACGGATAAAGTTGCTCAAGGCGCAGGATGACGACATCCTTGATGCCGCGCTTCTCGCGCTCTTCATAAAGATCGTAATAAACCTTGCCGCTGCACAGTACGACACGCTTCACATCCTTGCCCTTGGCCAGTTTATCGCGCGCATCGTCCCACAGTACGCGGTGGAAAGTGCTCTCACCCGTGAACATATCCATCGGCGAGATGGCCAGCTTGTGGCGCAGCAACGATTTAGGCGTCATGATCACCAGCGGCTTGCGGAAATCACGCACCATTTGACGGCGCAGGATGTGGAAATAATTGGCGGGCGTCGTGCAGTTGGCGACCTGCCAGTTATCTTCCGCGCATAGTTGCAAGAAGCGTTCGGGGCGCGCGGAGGAGTGTTCCGGCCCCTGCCCTTCGAAACCGTGCGGCAGCAACATGACCAGGCCTGACATGCGCAGCCATTTCGATTCCGACGAGCAGATAAACTGGTCGATCAGCACTTGCGCACCGTTGACGAAATCCCCGAATTGCGCCTCCCACAAAACCAGCGCCTTCGGATCGGCCAGCGAATAACCGTATTCAAAGCCCAGAACTGCGGCTTCCGAAAGAGGGCTGTCATGGATTTCAAACGGGGCCTGCCCTGCCGATACGTTTTGCAGCGGGATATATTTTTGCTCGGTCTCCTGATCGTACATGATGGCATGACGATGCGAGAACGTGCCGCGGCCGACATCCTGACCGGACAAGCGCACTTTGTATCCCTCCTGCATCAGGCTACCGAAAGCCAAAGCCTCAGCGGTTGCCCAGTCGAACCCCTGACCTGTCTTGAACATGTCCTGTTTGGCTTCAAGCTGGCGCATGATCTTCGGGTTGATATTGAAACTGGACGGTACGGCGGTCAGAACCTTGCCCAACGCCGCCATATCCTTCTCGGTAACAGACGTTTCGCCACGACGCTCCTCGCCGGAAGCAACCTTCAGACCCGTCCACGCCCCTTCAAGATAATCAGCCTTGTTCGGCTTGTAGCTCTTGGTCGCTTCGAAGGCTTGCTCGAGATAATCGTTGAATTCATCGACCATCGCCTGCGCCTGATCCGCCGAAACGACGCCTTCGCCAATCAACTGAGCCGCATAAATTTCACGCGTCGTCTTTTGCGTGCGGATGGTCTTGTACATCAAGGGCTGCGTGAAGGCAGGTTCATCGCCCTCATTGTGCCCAAAACGGCGATAACAGAAAATATCGATAACCACGTCTTTCTTGAATTCCTGACGAAACTCGGTGGCAATCCGCGTGACATGCACAACGGCTTCAGGGTCGTCACCATTGACATGGAAGATCGGCGCCGACAGCATTTTCGCGATATCGGTGCAATACGGGCCAGAGCGGCTGTATTGTGGCATCGTCGTGAAACCGATCTGGTTGTTGGTGACGATATGAATCGTCCCCCCGACGCGGTAACCCGGCAGTTCGGAAATCATCAGCGTTTCCGCAACCAGCCCTTGCCCGGCAAATGCCGCGTCGCCGTGCAGCAATATCGGCACGACCTTGGCGGCTTCACGATCCAGACGTTGCGCCTGCTTGGCGCGCACCTTGCCGATAACGACCGGGTTGACAGCTTCCAGATGCGACGGATTCGCGGTCAGCGACAAGTGCACAGCCTTGCCATCGAAAACGCGATCGCTGGACGTGCCGAGGTGATATTTCACATCACCCGAACCCTGCACGTCGTCCGGATTGGAAGAACGCCCCTGAAACTCTGAGAACAAAGCCGTGAAAGGCTTGCTGAACACATTGGTCAGCACGTTCAAGCGGCCGCGGTGCGCCATGCCCAGAACGACCTCCTCAACGCCCAGCTGGCTGCCGCGCTTCATCACCTGCTCCAGCGCCGGTATCAGCGATTCGCCGCCATCCAGGCCGAAGCGCTTGGTGCCGGTATATTTCACATGCAGGAATTTTTCGAAGGTTTCGGCAGCAGTGAGACGTTGCAGAATGGCTTTCTTGCCTTCCGGACTGAAATCCGTGTGATTGCGCGGCCCTTCGATGCGTTGCTGAATCCATGCCTTCTGGTCAGGATCGGTCATATGCAGATATTCGACGCCGATATTGCCTGAATAGGTGGCTTTGAGCACCTGCACGATTTCACGCAGCGTTGCGGTTTCCATGCCAAGCACGCCATTGATGAAGATCGGACGGTCGTAATCCGCATCGGTAAAGCCATAAAAGGACGGATCGAGTTCAGGATGGTAAGAAGCCTGCTTCAATCCCAACGGATCCAGGTTGGCGATCAGGTGACCGCGGGCGCGGTAGGCCCGGATCAGCATCAGCGCCTGCACAGAGTCGCGCGCCGCGGAACGGATGTCGTCCTGATTGGCAGGCGCGCTGGCTTTGGCCTTCTGCGCCGTCGTAATCCCCACAGCCGTGTCGGCTGCCCCCGTCCCTACAGCAAAGCTGCTAAACCCGTTTTTATTGCGGCGGTTTTCTTCCGGCGTCCAGCTTGCGCCCTGCAACTCCCGCAACAGCGCCGCTTCGTTATCGTCTAGGCTGTCAAAGAACCCCCTCCAACTCTCATCAACCTTGTTCGGGCTCATCAGGTACTGGCTGTAGAGATGAGCGATATATTCTGCATTGTTACCGGACAAAAAGGTCATACGCTCAGACGAGGCGGACATAGGGACTCCTTGGGTAAAACACTGAGAAATTCTCTTGTTTTTCTAGTCCGGTACGACCCGGTTTGCAAGGCAAACCGCCGACCGGCGCCTTGACGCATCCAGAAATCATTTATATTTTCATAATTTCAATAATTAACTGGCATTGGCTAGGAGCGGCGCTTCTCTCTCAAGCGTCAGGGCCTGCGCCAGAACGGCAATCGCTTCATCTTCGGCCAGGCTGATATTGGTCAGGCTTTCAAGACGGTAATCCTTGTTACCGGTGCGGATAAACGCCTCCCACGCCAGTTGCAACCCCACCCAAAGGCGTATGGGGATGCTGGCGGTGCGATCAAATTCGCGGAAAGCGTACGCCGTCTCATAAGCGATCGACATAATCGTCTGGACATAAGCTTCGGCGTCCTGCGGCATCATCTTGCGCTTCAACAGCACGACCACGGCCCTCGCTTCATCGGGGACGGTGCCCGTCTGTAACGACCATGACGGCCACTCATCCCGGCGCACATGCGTTGCCTGCATCACTTCATGGACAAAAGCCGAGGCGATCATCCCTTCAGAAAGACGGGAGATCACGCCTTCAATTGTTTTGAGTTCATGCGTTTTTCCCGCCCCTTGCCCTTTGTCATCGGCATGGCTGACCCACAGACCCGCGCGATAAGGCAGCGACACCAGCAGCGTAACTTCATCCTTGGTCAAACCATCCAGAAAAGACATGAATCAGGCGGCATCCTCTTGCTCAACGGGCTCAACACCTTCCTGATCACCCGGACGCAACGCCGCCGACAGGATATCAAGCGCCTTATGCTCGTCCTGACTGATATTGAGGAACTGATCCATGATCGGCGGTTGCGTTTTCAGCAGATAGGCGCGTACACGCTCCAGCCAGTAACGGGAATAGATCCGCATCTGCTGGGTGAACGGCGTCGACTCATCCATCTCACGGTAAGCCATGGCCACCGTCATCGCCACATCCATCAAGCTGCCTTTGAAAGCCGCCATTTGCTTGTAATCGATGTGCCGCGCCGCCAGAGCAATGCCCTCACGAATCTCGCCGGGAATAGCCTCAATATTCTCTCCCCAATTGTCCCACTCGCCCATATGGGCGACTGTCTCTCGCATGACTTCCTCGACGAATTCGGATTTCAGGAAATCTTCGGTGAACCCGCGCACGATATTCGCCAAGGCCTGCCGCTCGGCTTCATCCGACTCATCGCCGCCGGTGGTGTCGCTGGCGCTCACCCACAAACCCGTGCGATAAGGCAGTTTGATCAGAAGCAGTTTGTCTTCATCATTGAAATGGTCAAGGTAAGGCATGGATTCCTCCGGGCGGATCGCTTGCCAGATTCTACCTGAGTTACGGCGCGCTGAAAAGGCTTGGAACCTTCAAAAAACCACAACCTTAGGCAGCCATAGCCTTGACAATCGCATCGCCCAGCGCCGCCGGGCTGTCAGAGACGACAAATCCTGCAGATTTCATAGCTTCAACCTTGGCTTCGGCGGTGTCGTTACCCCCGGAGATGATGGCGCCAGCATGTCCCATACGCTTGCCTTTCGGAGCCGTTACCCCGGCAATAAACCCGGCGATCGGCTTTTTCTTTTTCTGAGCCTTATAGAACTCTGCCGCTTCGGCTTCGGCGCTGCCGCCGATCTCCCCGATCATCAAGATGCCTTCGGTTTCCGGATCCTCAAGGAACATCTGCAGGCAGTCGATAAAATTGGTGCCATTCACCGGGTCGCCCCCGATACCGATACAGGTCGACTGCCCCAGACCCTTGGCGGTAGTCTGGTGCACCGCTTCATACGTCAGCGTGCCGGAACGGGATACGATCCCGATCTTCCCGCGCTTGTGGATATGGCCCGGCATAATCCCGATCTTGCATTCGCCGGGCGTAATGACGCCCGGGCAGTTGGGGCCGATCAGGCGTGTCTTCGAACCTTGCAGGGCGCGCTTCACCTTCACCATGTCCAGAACCGGGATACCTTCTGTGATGCAAATCGCCAGCGGAAATTCGGCGTCGATGGCCTCAAGGATGGCGTCAGCCGCAAACGGCGGCGGCACGTAGATGACTGTCGCATCCGCCCCCGTCTTCTCGCGGGCCTCGCGCACGGTATCGAACACCGGCAGCCCGAGATGTGCCGTCCCTCCCTTGCCGGGGGTTACGCCGCCCACCATCCGGGTGCCGTAGGCAATCGCCTGCTCCGAGTGGAACGTTCCTTGTGAGCCTGTGAAACCCTGACATATCACTTTGGTATCTTTATTGACGAGAACAGCCATGACCACTCCGAAATTGGCAGAAAACTATATGTTTGCAGCGCAAAAGCGCGCCTCTTGTTGTATGAAAGACCCTCGGACAAATCAACCGCGAAGTTGCATCTCTCCCCAGCCCGCCGGACAGCTTTTTTCTTGTGTTTTTGCCTTTTTTTGTTATATTAGTACAAATTTATTTTCATAAAATGGTGTGTTGGCGGGAAAACTGCCACTTGAGTGAGTAAAGATGGCGGAAAACCAAAAGGATAAGACCTCCTCAGCAGCCGCAGCTCAAAGCTGGCAGTTACGCTCCCCGGGACGCCCGGCGGAAAAGCGTGCGGCATCCGATGACCTGAGCCGCATCGAACGCCGCCCCCAAAGCCCATCCCACGCGCCTCAGCCGCTGCAAAGCGCCTACCAACCTGCGCCGCTGAAAGCCCGCTTTGAACGACTGGCGCGCTTGACCGAAAACTTCTCCACCCGAACGAAACTGGCGCTTGCCACAGGCGGCCTTGTCGCAGTCTCCTCGATCATGGCCCTCTTCTCGCAGGCGTCTCCAGCCGATGCCGATGAAGAACACGCAACCGAGGCAGAAACAACCAAGATCAATGCCCCTGCCGCCGCCGACCCTTACAACCGGATCATGGGCAAAGGCAAACCTTATATCCCTGCGCCGCCGCCCGAAGCGAAGGCTTATGCCTTCCCCCGTCTGGATTTTCACAAGTTCGCCAGAGGGCCCGGACGCACGCCGGTCATCGACAGCGAAATCGATAGCCTGATCAAATCCGCCGCTAGCGCCGAAGGCCTGCACCCCGATCTGATGATCGAATTGTTCGGCAAGGAAAGCGGATTGGGCCGCAAGAATATCGGGCATGTGCTCAACGCGCGTTCGGACACCAACGCCAGCGGCATCTGCCAATTCACAGAGCAAACCTTCTTAAGCACACTGGCCAAAGACGGCGGACGCCTGGGTTTCGGCAAATACGCCGATGCGGTCTATACTGTCGCCGGGAAAAACAACAGAACCTATTATACGGCCGGAAAATACCAAAGAGACATACTCAACCTGCGATTCGATCCCGAAATCGCCATCCCGCTTTGCGCCGCACATATCAAGCGCGACCTGATGGCCATGAGTCCGTATATCAAACGCCCGCTGACCTTTGCCGATTCAGCCACATCTCACTTTACAGGCTGGGCCGTGGCCAAGGACATCATACGCGCCTACGACGATCCGAAAGCACGCCGCGATCCGGCCTATATCTATGCCGAACGCGGCAACTACGCCGGATCGGATACAAACATGAGCCTGTTCTTCCGTAATGGCGACCGGCGCAAACCCTATACCGTGGCAGAATTCTATGAAGCCAAGATGCGTATTGTCGGCAACGAGCGCGCACTGGCGGAGGTTATACCAAACGGCACGCGGCTGGCGCAGCGCTCACCCTGACAACATGGAAGATTACAAAGGACGAGGATGATTGTGGTGCATGACCTTGTGCGCCCGCACTTTCAGATCGTTGCTGGGCGTATAAACTTCATCGACCTGATTCTGCTCGCAAATGGCTTGAAACGCCGGATCTTCCAGATAACGCCCCAGCAGGGCCAGCCCATTTCCCACCCCGTCGCGGGAGATGGTCTCGGTTACCGGCTTCAGATCAACCGACAAATGAACGGACTCGCGATCGAAAGGGTGTGTACCGCCACCCGCAACGCTCACTTCGGCAGCGCCATTAAAGTAGCCGTACAATGACTCCAGCAGGTCGCCCAGCGGGGCCGATGCGCGTTTCCATGAAAACCGCATGTGTTTATGGGTCGCGGGGAAGTTGATCTCGCTGCCATTCATATAAGCCGTGGTGATATGAGCCAGACGATCGAGATTATCCTGACGTGCGCTAAAATCAGTATCAAAATCAAGTTCATAGGCAGTGCGAATCGATGCAGGCATACTCGTGAAACCTTCTTTTTATCTTCTTTATTCAAAAGCCCTGTTAAAACTTATGGGCTCACCATAACGCCGTGAGCCCATAAAAATCAAATTTCGTATTTGTTGCGCCGCAGAAACAGTATCCGGATCAGGCAGCCAGAGCCTGGCGCGTGGCCTCAACCACCTTTTTGGCGGCATCAGCCAGATTGTCTGCCGGAATAATGGCCAGACCGGATTTCGAGAGAATTTCTTTACCCTTCTCGACATTGGTGCCTTCCAGACGCACCACCAGCGGCACGGACAGCGACACTTCCCTGGCTGCTGCGATAATGCCTTCGGCGATAATGTCGCACTTCATGATCCCACCGAAAATATTGACGAGGACGCCCTTCACTTTGGGGTCAGCCAGAATGATCTTGAACGCGGCCGTGACCTTTTCCTTGTTGGCGCCGCCGCCGACATCAAGAAAGTTCGCAGGTTCCCCGCCATAAAGCTTGATGATATCCATCGTCGCCATGGCCAGACCCGCGCCATTGACCATGCAGCCGATATTGCCGTCGAGCGCCACATAGGACAGGTCGAAATTCTTGGCGATGGTTTCTTTCTCATCCTCTTCGGATTCATCACGCATCACCGCTACATCAGCCTGACGAAACAGTGCGTTGTCGTCGAAGTTCATCTTCGCATCCAGCGCCACGACCTCATCCTTGTCGGTCACGATCAGTGGATTGATTTCAACGATAGACGCATCCAGCTCGACAAAAGCCTTGTAAAGCGCGGTGAAAAATTTGATCGCCGACTTGTTGGCAGCCCCTTCGAAGCCCAACGCGAAAGCCAGCCGGCGCGCATGGAACGGCTGGAAGCCCGCAACCGGGTCGATCGCCACTCTGACGATTTTTTCAGGATGCTTCTCGGCGACTTCCTCGATATCCATGCCGCCTTCGGTGGACGCCATGAAGGTCACCCGCGAAGTCGCGCGGTCAAGCACGACCGAACAATAATATTCCTTCTTGATGTCAACGCCGTCGGTGATGTACAGGCGCTGCACTTCCTTGCCCTCAGGGCCGGTTTGCTTGGTCACCAGCACCTGCCCGAGCATGGCCTCGGCTGCGGCCTTTACCTCTTCAGGCGTCTTGCACAGGCGCACACCGCCCTTGCCTTCGGGGTTGTTCTTGAAACGCCCTGCGCCACGACCGCCTGCATGAATTTGCGCCTTGACCACATAAAGCGGCCCCGGCAGTTGGCCCGCCGCTTTCACAGCCTCATCGACGCTCATCGCAGCGATACCGTCAGGGACGGCCACGCCATATTTCTTGAGAAGCGTTTTAGCCTGATATTCATGAATGTTCATGGTCGAACCCCGGTTAAATTTCCAGACAATAACCGGATTTACATACCCCGCCCGGGGAGAGGCTTCAACCCTGTTGCGGTGCCGAAATGGCGGTTTTCCGCGGTATTCCATAAAATATATCTAAAATTGTATTTAATTTACCATAACTTTGCTCTTTTTTAACTTTTTTAGTAAAATATAGGGGTACGCCTTTCAGCGTCACAAAAAGGGGTTATGAGTTAACGTGTCTGATTTAAAACAAGAAACCAGTAATTTCAGCGCCTTCATCCCGAAGAAATGGCAGGATACGGGCTGGTCGCAAGGCGATTTGTCAAACACACTGCTGCGCAATGCGCGCCCTGGCCTGAAAGACGGAGCTTCGGCTTTGGGTCTGCGCAGCGAACAACTGAAAGCGAGGCCGGATGCCACCCCTGCTCCCGACCAGAATGCAAAGCCCGCTGAAAAACCCGTCGCAGACGATAAACCGCGGGTACAGGAAATTGAGGATAAGGAACCGCCGCAGGTTCACATGCCAGAGCCAAAGGCTGCGCAACCGATCATCGTCAACCGCGCCCCTGTAGCGCAAAAACCTGCCTTCGCGCCCACGATCGCCGCCGGCGCCTTAAGCGCCCTGATGAAAGAACGCGCCACCGCTCCCGACAGCACAGCGCATAAAGTCGACAACAATCCCAGCAAGGCTTTCCAGTACGGTCTGGTGGACGACGGCAGCGAAGCGGCGCGCGCACGTAAATACCACAACACAACGGATGAAATCATCACCCAGTACGACGCCGCTGAATCCATCGACGATTTCTATTATCAATACATGGCGCAGCAGCAATTCATGCAATCACAGGAGTATGCAATTGCGTTGGAGACTGCCGGGGAATATCTATCTGATTGCCAGACCAGAATGGAAGCCGCACGCCTGCGGCTTCAGGAAGCAGAGGAAAGAGTTCGGCAAGATAGAGAGGCTCTTGAAAATCATGATGCCACAACAGCGCAAATACAGACAGAAATGCAAGATCGTAAAGATTCTGTAGATGCCGCTATTGATGCCCATGGCGAATATGAAGAAAAGAAAGAAGCCACCGCCGAAGCACAAGTTGTCAGAGATGAACTTTGTTCGCCGCTAGATCAGGCAAAGAATAATGCCATCATGATTAGTGGTAAGGACACGTACATAACCGTCAATGAGGGTGGCAAAGAAGTTGTTTATAAAGTAGGCGAAAACGGCCCTGAAAAAATCGAAGGCAAAAGACCCCCTGCCTCCGAAGAGGATCTCGTATTTAAGAAAACCGGGGCGGATGGGAAAACAGAATACGTTGATAGCAAGGGTCAACCTATTTCTCAGGAAAAAGTAGACCAGATCAATCAGGCCACGGGGAAAATGGACCCTGATAAACCGGTATTAACTACATCATATGAACATTACCAAAAAGTAGTCGCTGCAAATGGCCCAAGCTGTACCAGAGCCGAATTTGATCTAGACAATAAGAAGCAGGAAGAAGCCGCCAGTTTAGAAAAATACAAAGAGCTGTCGGGAAGAGTGGGGTACTCAGTCAACGACATTGCGGCCATGAAGGCTGAGTCTCTTCGTCTTGGGGCAGAAATTCAAGACTTCATGAAAAAACAAGCTGAAAAAAGAGTTGAATTGGAAGGTAATCTCGCTGCCTCAGAAGCAGAGAAAAAAGCTGCAGCAGACGCATACAAGCAAAGCGAGGCTGAATACAAAAAGGCAGAAGACTTTTACAATAGGCTAGAGAAAGGCGATTTTAAAGGCCGCAAGGAAATGCTGGATGCTATGCCTGATGAAATGCGCATGCAGTATGAGCAGAAAATGCAAGCTCAAGCCCCTGCTCAAGCACAGGCCCCAACAACCACAGAGCCTGTCAACACCTCACGCACCAATGGCTCGGCAGCTCCGCCTGCGATTGCCACATCAAAAGATGTCAGCAGCGATTTTGCCAGCGCCAGTCAGGGCACAGCCCCGGCCAATGCCAACAGCCCGGTACCGGAACAGGCCCCAGAGAAGAAAGTGGCTGCGACAGCCCCCGTGGCTGCCCCGGCTCCCTAGAGATAAAATCAGATCAACACTCTGTTTTTATTGACTAAATTATATTTCCTTAATTGTTGACAGGCCGTCTCGAATTCCTGTACACTTGGGGTAATTAAACAAATATAAAAATGATTTGGTTTTCAGAGGGTGTGTAAGTGACTGAGAATCCTACGACAAGTATAGGTACCTATGATCTTCTTGGCCAACGCGGTCAGGAGGGTATTTCCTTTTCCGCGACCTCGGGTACAGGCGAAGGCCTGAAAGTGACCCAGCGCTCCCGCGATGCCTTTGGCCGCGCCGCTGTCAAACCGGTACAGCCCGCCAGCTATAAAGATCAAAATCTGCTCAGCCAGTTGCTGATCAATCTGATGATGATGCTGACCGGGGTGCTCGATCCCGATAACAAGCAAAATAATGGCTTGATCGGCCTGATCTCCAAGGCCTTTGGTTTTGAAGACGATGCCAACCATACGCAATTCCGCAACCTGCGCGACGATCTGCGCATGCGTGGCCGCGAGTCGGTACGCGATGGCATGGATTTCAGCCGTTTTGATCGTTCAGCCGCTCTGGCGGCCGCCCGCGAAGGCCAACCGCTCCTCGCCAAAAACGCTTACGGCAGCCAGATGCTGGAATTGATCGGCAAGCATGAATCCGCCGGCGATTATAACCGCGTGTTCGCCCATAAAGGCATCAAGCGTGTTGACCTCACCAATATGACCTTGAATGAAGTGCTGGAATGGCAGTCTGCCTACGTTAATCAGCAAAAGGCCCAAGGCTACTCCGCCGACAACCGTTCTTCGGCTGCCGGTAAATATCAGGTCATCTCCGGCACATTGCGCCAATCGATGAAGGAACTCGGCCTGCGCGGTGACGAAAAGTTTGATGAACGGATGCAAGACCGTATCGGTATGCATCTGCTGCAAAAGCGCGGCTACAGTGATTATCTTGAAGGTCGCATGTCGGAAAGAAAATTCCTGACAGGTCTTTCCAGTGAATGGGCCTCGTTGCCCAAGGATGCCTCTGGTCGTGGGGTTCATGACGGGGTGGGGACCAACCGCGCCAGTGCCAAGGTCGGCACCGTGCTGGTGGCCGCCGAGCGTGATCAGGCCCTGTCAAACGTATTTGAAACGGCACGCACCAGCGCCCCGCCAACTACTGTGGCCACCGCGGCTGCTGCGGAACGCCCCCGTCCCACCGTGACGCCCGCTCCCGCGCTGAGCTGAGCCACGAAAGTTCAGAATTGTTTTTTCAAGAGCCCCTGTAAGAGGGGCTTTTGCTTCTTCTCAAGCCGCAGAAATCTGCGAGTTTTTATAATTCATTGTTAAATATTTGACTTTAAACAATATTTTTGCCAAATATCCTCAGACAGTCGTCGCAATAAAGTAACAAGGAGCTTGAAATGGCATCGACCATGAAAACCATGCAACGGACCATTCTGACATCTATTTTTGCCCTGAGCACTGTTGCCTTTTCTGCACAAGCCGCAGAACCAGAATATGACTCCTACGGTCTTCGTTCCAATCCCACATGTGCCCGCGAACAAAGTACCGAAAGATATTATGTAAAAATTAGAAATCAGCCCCCCTCCGGCATCAAAGCTGAGAACGATAAATGGAAGATGGAAATTTATGCCAATAAAGAGACAGGAGACTGGATTGTTCTGGGGCGCTCCAAAACGGCCGATATCGACCAAACCAAACTATGCGGCCTAGCCGTAGGTCAAGGCCCTTACCAACAATTTAAGTGGTATCAGGAATTTTTTGCCAAAAAACCGCTCCCTAACAATATCGCGACTGAAACAGTGGTGACCCCCAAGCCCAAGCTCAACTAGGCACGGATACAAATTACCACCAAACGAAAGGGCCATCATCTGACGGCCCTTTTTTATTGGTCTGGGATTCCTCTGCGTTACGCAGCTTTGTTGATCACGTCCATCAGGCCGCGCACGGCATTGACCGAATGGTCGAACATCTTTTTCTCTTCGGCGTTCAGTTCAATCTCGACGATCTTCTCAACACCCCTGGCCCCGATCACTACCGGCACGCCGATATAAAGATCTTTCACGCCGTATTCGCCGTTCAGTTTGGCGGCGCAGGGCAGAACGCGCTTCTTATCCTTGAGAAAGCTTTCCGCCATGGCGATCGCACTGGCCGCCGGGGCGTAGAACGCCGACCCGGTTTTCAGCAGATTGACTATTTCCGCGCCCCCGTCACGTGTACGTTGAACGATCTGATCGATCTTGGCTTGCGTGCTCCATCCCATTTTCACCAGATCCGGCAGCGGCACCCCGCCGACCGTGGAGTAGCGCACCAGCGGAACCATGGTATCGCCATGCCCGCCGAGCACGAAGGCTGAAACGTCCTCAACCGATACCCCGAATTCTTCAGAGAGGAAGAAACGGAAGCGCGCCGAGTCAAGAACCCCGGCCATCCCGACCACCATATTCGAAGGCAGGCCGGTCACGCGCTGCATCACTTCAACCATCACATCGAGCGGGTTGGTGATGACGATAACAAACGCTTTCGGCGCGTATTTCTTGATGTTCTCGCCCACAGTCTGGATGATGCCGCTATTGATGCCGATCAGGTCATCACGGCTCATGCCCGGCTTGCGCGGCACCCCGGCGGTGACGATGACGACGTCAGAGTCCTTGATCGCGGCATAATCGTTACTGCCGGTAAAAGCGCCATCGAAGCCTTCGACCGGAGCGGCTTCAGCGATATCAAGCGCCTTACCCTGCGGAATGCCTTCAGCCACATCAACCAGAACGACATCGCCCAACTCTTTGAGGCCAGCGAGCAAAGCCAACGTACCGCCAATCTGGCCGGCACCGACAAGGGCTACTTTTTTACGGGACATCGTGAAACTCCTTACAAGACCGTGGAAACAGAACTGTTCCAGACATAGCTTTTTTGCCCTGCACAGGCAAGGACGATACCGTAAAAATCCCGCCTCTGTTATGCAAATCTAGGCCGCCTTGAAACCAAGAAATTCAAGCTGCCAGCGCAATTCTTCGTCCGTCATCGGGTAATCGGTGCCATCGCGCGGGTATAAAAGTTCTTTCGGCGGCACCAGCGCCATTTCCTGCTGCAGCCGCAAGGCAAACCGCATCGACAACCCCGCCCGCCAGCACAGCGCCACCACAGGCCGGGCCTTGCGCATGCGAAAGACGCTTTCAACCGTCTCGGGCTGGGCTCGGGCCAGACGCGCCACCGCATGCACGACGAAATCCTTATCGCGCATGCCGAGCGCATCGGCGACCGCTTCTTCATTCAGTTTTCTCTTTTTTTCCAGACGCGCCACATGATCGGCAACGCTTTCCCCCGGGATAAGCTCTTGTGCGAAGGCCAGCCTCCTTTTCACGACACCGGCGATTTCATCAATGGTTTGCTGGTCAAAATCTTCCCGCTCCAGCAATACATCGCGCACCGACGCATCGGCAAACTCCGCCAACGCCCGCGCCGCGGCCGCGGGCAAATTCTTGCGCATGGCAATCGGCCCCTGCCATTCCGAGTAAACACGCGCTTTCTCCACGATATCCTGCAGCAACCCTTCTCCGATATCGGCCCCGGCGTTCTTTAAAAGAATTTTCCCGGCGGGCACATCATCGGCGTCGATCACGGCCTGAGAAACGATGCCACTGACCTGCGCGCGCCCGGCGATCGCCTGCACAGCCCAGCTTGCCGGGTGCGTACTTAGAATATCGAGCAAAATATCATCCGACAGCACAACGCAGTAACGCAGGATCGGCTCGGAGACCTCACGCTCCACATCCTTGGCCAGTTGACCAACAACCGCCGGAGGGGCTGCTGCATGATCACGCAAGGCACTGGACAGGGCGATACGTATCTTCAAGACCTCGTCCAGAGCCAGCGTGGCAAAGGCCTGCACAGCGAAGGCGTAAAGCTGCGAATGGGTTTCCTTACCCAACTCAGGCAGCAAGGTCACCAGCCGTCGCGCCAGCGCCATGCGTACATCCTCGCTGCCATCTCCCGCCAGCATCGGGCTGGCCTGCACCGGGGTCGACATATTGCGCGCCACCGCCAGCCGCACCGCCGGGTCGGGATCCTCCTTGGCAAGATAGAACAAAATCTCCTGATGGGTGCGCGGATCTTTCGCCAGCGCCAGACGCTTGCGTACATTACTGGACTGGGCGATGGTTTTCTCTTTCTCATAGCGCAGCGGATCGCGTTCTACCGTTTGTGGCAGTCTTGCGGGGTCAGTATGGAATCGCTTTAGAAAATCAAACATCATCTTTCATAATAGCAGGATAAATCCACCAAAGGTTAAATTCATAACCATTTGAGATAACGATCATTTTTGCAGATAATCCGGGCTTTGCATTTCAAGCAGGCGGCTAACCGTGCGCTGGAACTCAAATTCATGGTCATGGCCGCGATAAATCTGGTCGGGTGGCGCTTCGGCGCTGACCACCAGTTTGGTGCCGGAATCATACAAGGTATCCACCAGTGTCATCAGGCGTTTGGCCTCATTGCGGCGGTCATAGGCGAGTTTGGGCACATTCTCAAGAAAGACCGTATGATAGATCTCGGCCATTTTCAGATAATCTTCCGCGCCGCGCGGCTGCTCACACAGTTCGGCGAATGAAAACCGCGCCACCCCCTTGGCCGCCGCCCGAACATGGATGGTGCGCCCCTTGACGCGAAATTCTTCGGCATGGGAAGAGACGTTGCCTGTCAGGTGGCTGTACACCTGATCCATGCGTGCGCTTGTATGCTCGCCCAGAGGCCAGAAATAAACCCCTTCTTCACTCAGATGCCGCAGACGGTAATCGGTGCCGCCCTCGACCTCGATAATTTCCATCCGGTGCCTGACCAAATCAATGAAGGGCAAGAAGCGATCACGCTGCAACCCTCCTTCATAAAGCCGTTCCGGCGGCCAATTCGATGTCGCGACGACGATCATCCCCTTGTCGAACAGGGCCGTAAACAGGCGCCCCAGTATCATCGCATCAGCAATATCGGTGACATGAAATTCATCAAAGCATAAAACCCGCGCTTCCCGCGCCAACAAATCGGCAAAGCGCAGCAGAGCGCGATCAGGGCCCGATTCGGCGCGGGCCGCCCGCCTTTCCTGATGCAGATAATCGTGAACGCGGATCATGAATTCATGGAAATGCAGGCGTTGATGAGAAACTTCAGGCGGTATCTGGTCGAAAAATATATCCATCAGCATGGATTTGCCGCGCCCCACACCACCATGCATGTATACACCCTTCAAGGGTTCAGGTTTGCGGCGGCCCAGAGAAATCATTTTCCTTGCGGGTTTTTCCACCTGCAACTGATTGAGCAAACCCTGCAAAAACCGCAAGGCCAGGATTTGCGCCTCATCCAGCGCAATCCCGCGTTGCGCGAGACACTCACTCAGCGCGGACGGATGGTTTCTGGAGATAGCGGATGACAAGGATCGAGATTTCATAAAGAAGGATAATCGGAACGGCAAGGGCAAACTGGCTAAGCACGTCCGGCGGCGTCAGAAAAGCTGCCACGACGAACGCAATTACAATCGCATATCGGCGGCCTTTTGCCAATTGTTCGGGCGTCACCAACCCGGCGCGCCCCAGCAAAACCAGCAACACAGGCAATTGGAAACACAATCCAAAGGCAAATATCAATAACATCACCAGATCGAGATATTCACCCACGCGGGCTTCCAACTGGATCGGCAGCGCGGTATGCGTGCCGTCGCTCTGGAATCCGATAAAGAACTCCCACGCCACCGGCATCAACCAGTAATAGACCAGCGCCGCGCCAGCAAAAAACAACACAGGCGTGGCGATCAGGAACGGCAGAAAAGCGCGTTTCTCGGTCTTATAAAGGCCGGGGGCGACAAACTTCCAGATTTGCATCGCCATGATCGGAAAGGACAGGAAAATTCCGGCAAAGAACGATACCTTGAGATAGGTAAAAAACGCCTCGGTCAATCCGGTATAGATCAAGCGCTGACTATCCCCGGGGCCCAGCGCCTGCGCCAGCGGCTTCACCAGAAATCCGTATATATCTTCGACGAATAGAAAGCTAATCCCTGTTGCCGCCAACACTGCGACCAGCGACCATAAAAGACGCTTCCTCAACTCGACCAAATGCCCGGCCAGAGTCTGGCGGCCATCAACCGGCAAAGGCTGATCATGAGGATTGACGTTCATGACGATCCTCCTTCATCGGCTCCACCGCCATATCCTCTTCGTCAGCAGCAGCCTCATCGAACAATTCGTCGGGTCGTGCGTTCGCAGCCCTGCGGATATCTTCAAGATCGTGTTCTTTCATGAAGTCGTCAAATTGCTGCGACAGGGCAAAACGCACATATTGCAGGCGCCTGACAAAGCGCCCCAGACCGTGCATGATTTTGGGAATATCCTGCGGGCCGATCACGACCAGCGCGACGACGAGGATCACAAAGATTTCAGGCCAGCTGAAATCCAGCATGGCCGCTTACTCCCGATCTTTCTTATCCTGTGCGAGAGTCTTGGTCTCGTCTTCGTCTTTCAGGCCTTTTTTAAAACTTTTAATGCCCTTGGCCAGATCTTCCATGACATTCGGCAGACGCTTGGTGCCAAAAACCAGCACCACAACCAGAATGACAATCAGCAAATGCCAGAAACTCAACCCCATCACGCGACCTCTTCCTCATCGTCGTCTTCATCGGCATCGTCGTTCGACGCAGCCATATCGCCCCAGTCTTCGGAGTCGTCCTCAGCGTCAGAATCATCGCCGTCCAACAAGGATTCAACAGCCTCCGTCACCTTTTCAATAACGGATTCATCGCCGTCCCCATCGTCCGGCAAATCGGAATCCTCAAGATCGTTCGCCAGCATCTCGTCTTCGGCACCGAACAAATTACCCGTCGTCACCGCGATCGCCGGACGGCTATCGAGCAAGCCGGAGGCCTTGAGTTCATCCATGCCCGGCAAGTCGTTCAGCGCCGTCAGGCCAAAATGATCAAGGAAGGCCGGCGTCGTCACCCATGTCAGCGGGCGGCCCGGCGTATCGCGGCGGCGGCCCGGCTTCACCCAGCCGCATTCCATCAGCACGTCAAGAGCGCCGTTTGATATCGCCACGCCACGGATATTTTCAATCTCGGGGCGAGTCACCGGCTGGTGGTAAGCGACAATCGCCAAAGTTTCCACGGCGGCGCGCGAAAGCTTGCGCTGCACGTCCTTTTTCATGCTGAGAGCGTCACTGAGGTCGGAAGCCGTGCGAAACGCCCAGTACCCGTCCATGTTCAAGAGACTGACACCGCGCCCTTCATAAGTCTTTTGCAATTCCATCAGCAAGCCGCCGACATCGGCCCCTTCCGGCATGCGCTCGCGAACGGCATTGACGGTCAAGGGCTCGGCAGAAGCAAACAGCAAAGCCTCGATCAGGCGCAGATGATCGACATCGGCAACCACCGCTATGGCAACCTCAGCAGTCGCCTGCACAACGCTTTCGCCAGTGACGGCGGAAACAGCCTCTTCGTCTTCATCCTCGATGAAGGTTTGATTGATCATATCCGCCAGAGCGGCAATGTCTTCATCATCAATCATCTCGATTGCCTCAGGTTCCTGTTGCAACTGCGTTACCCTCCATCGTGACATCGTCAAATTTTTCGGTTGTCGCCCGCATATAGACCGGGCGGAACGGGCCATCCTGACGCACCTCGATCTTGCCTTGCTTGGCCAATTCCAGCGTAACCGTCAGCAGCGACGCCAGAGAGGAGCGCATATAGAGCTTGTCCGTATTTTTTTCCGGCAGGAAACTATCAAGCGTTGTCCAGACGCTGCATTGCCCGTTGCGCGGCAATTTGCCCAGCATGCGGGTCATGCGCTCCATCGCGGCTTCCATCGACATCAGGTGGAATGTCGGCAATTCGTATTGGCCGCCCTTGGCGCGTTGCTTGATATCGCCATAAGCGCGCAAAACATCATAAAGAGAAAGATCGTAGATGCTGTTATACGTTGTGCGCAGGCCTTCGGGCATGCCGCGGCGGTAAATCCCCATACCGAGCTGCGGCAGCTTGAACATATTTTCCGCAGCCTGCTTCATCGCTTCAAGGCGGCGCAACTGGAACTGCAGCGCTTCGGCCATGGCATGGGCGTCGGGGCCTTCGCCATCCTTCTCACGTGGCAGCAACAGGCGCGATTTAAGGTACGCAAGCCACGCCGCCATGACCAGATATTCAGCCGCCAGATCCAGCTCCAGTTGATGGGCCCGCTCAATGAACTGCAGGTATTGCCGGGCCAACTGTAAAATAGAGATTTTTGCGAGATCGACCTTCTGATCCCGGGCCATGCCGAGCAGCACATCAATCGGGCCTTCATAACCGTCAAGATTGAGCAAGAAGGCATCGGCAGCATGCATCCCCTCCCCCAGCCCTTCACGGGGAGGATCTTCCTCGAACGAGGATAACGTCGCGGCCAGCGCGGCCTCCTCGGCTATGGCGTTGTCGTGGGTCATACCACTCCTTTGTACCAGGAAATGGAACGGTTATAGCGCTTTACCGCCTCGTTTGTCATCTTTTGCACGCGCTGGGCGATATCCTCGATTTCATCGAACTTACCGCTGCAATGCAGGGCGGCATCGCAACCGCCGCGCAACACGTCCTCTGCGCGGCGATGCGGTTTGCCATGGGCCGACAGCGCATCCATGCCGATATCATCGCTTACTAGAAATCCTTTAAAACCAATATCTTGCCTGATCGTATCCCAGATGACCTTGCGCGAGCAGCTGGCGGGCAGCTTGGTGTCGATATCGCTATAGATGACGTGAGCGACCATCCCCCAGACCGCTTCCGAGAAATCCCGGGTCAAAAGCTGGCGATACGGCACGAAATCGGCCTGTTCCAGCTCGGCCTGCTTGGCCGCCACAACTGGCAGGTTTTTATGCGAATCAGCCGCCGCACGGCCATGGCCGGGGATATGCTTGGCCACCGGGATAATCCCGCTGCGGGCATAAAATTCACACGCCAGAGCCCCCAAGGCCGCCACGACCTGAGGATCCGATGAAAACGCCCGATCCCCGATCACGGCATGAGTTTCAGGGAACAAGACATCCAGAACCGGCGCACAATTCACATTGACGCCGACGCTGCGCAAATCACCCGCAATTTCCTTGACCTGATCCTGGAGCAACTGCCGTCCCTTGGCAAAATCCGACATAAAGCGGTCGCCAAAATATTTGGCAGGCTCATATTGTTTCCAGTGCGGCGGCTTCATGCGCTGGACACGGCCGCCTTCCTGATCGATCAGGACGGGCACCACGCGCCCGACCGCCTGATGCAACGACAAAACCAGATCACGAATCTGCTGTGGACTGTCACAGTTGCGAGCGAACAAAATAAACCCGAGCGGATCGGTCTGACGAAACAGGTCTTCCTCGTTCTTGGTCAGAACCTGACCTTCGACGCCGAAGATCACGGCGGCGGGCGGCGCATCTTCCAGCAGAGGGGAAAGATCGCCCGCCGAAGATGTCGGCGTGGAAGATTGATTATTATTTGCGGACGACAAGGCACCCACCCGGTTTCTGCGCAATAACGCTCTGGCATATGGCTTTAGCCTCAGCTTCGGTTACGGGGCCGCCTTGAATGCGGTAGAACATGCCTTTCTCACCCAGATTGGCTTCCTCCACGCGCAGGCTGAGAGGAGCCAAGGCCGCAAAAGATTTCTGCAGCTTCTTCCATTCGCCGCCAGCCCCCTCACGGGCGCGCACGCTGCCAAGCTGCACGTAAAAACCGCCCGCAAAAGCGGATGAGGGCTTGTCATCGATTTTCTGCACCCCGGCAGCCGGTTCGGTCTTGCTGGCCTCAACGGCAGCCTTGTTATCCGCCGTCGTTGTCACAGGAGCTGGCGGCGCCACAGGTTTGGCGGCCACAGCGGCGACTTCAGGGGTTGTGGCAGCCGCAGCCTCCGTTACAGGCGCTTCCGTCGCTGCCGCTTCTTTGGTTACATTATCATCCGCGGCAGCAACGGCCTCGGCGTTGTCTTCCGCGCTGACACCGGGCGCGACCTGTTCCTCGACTTTCAATCCGGCGAACAATTCATCGCGCGATACGGGCCGCTCGGGTTGAGGCAACAGGTTTTCAACTTCGCCTGCCCCCGCCCCTTCGGCGCTGCGCATGGTGTTGAAGACCGTGCTTTCACGATAGGGAATGGCCATGCCGCCCGGCTCCGACGGCACCGTGCGATAATCACCCGCATCGGCGCGCACGATCGGCGTGTTCATCACTTCGCGCTGCGCGCTTTCCCGCGGATAGCTGTACCAGATGACGCTGCCCAGAACCGCGAGCAACGCCACGACGATACCGGTGGCGAATACAGGTTTCCGCGCTTCAAACTGTGCGCGCAGATCGAGAGCGTTCATAATCGAACCTATGGCCTTGGCGGCGTTCGGCTCGTCAAATTCATCATGGTTTTGCATGCCCCTATCCTATGAAAAAAGACAGGGGACGGGCAATGGTTAACACTGCCCTATCCCCAGCAATTTAAGCCCTGAAAATAGAAAAAAGGCCGAAATCAGCCAAATATCAACGCGGATCCTCATAAGCGCCAAACAACTGGGCATGTTCGCGCAGGGCGAAACGATCTGTCATCCCGGCGATATAATCCGCCACCACACGCGCCTGCCCGGCGCGATTGGCCGGCCCCCCGGCTTCCTGAACCCGGGTCTGCCAATGTTCCGGCAGCAAGGTGTATTGCTCCGTGAACGCCTCATAGAGATCGCGCACAATGCGGCTGACCTGCAGCCGCATGCGATTGAGTTTGTAATGATGATACATGCGGGTGCGCAGGAAAGTGCGCAACTGTTCGACCTGAGCAAACATCTCCTCCGAAAAAGCCACCATGGGCCTGTCGCCGGCGCGGATATCATCCGGGCCTTGCGGGTTAAGCGCCTGCAGTCTGGTTCTCGTTTCGGACAACACGTCCATGACCATGGCGCCGAACATCTCGCGCACGGTTTCGCAAATAAAATAATGATCGCTCAGGCCGGGATGGGTCGCCCTGACCCGGTTCATCACCTGCGCCAGCAAAGGCACGGTGGCCAGGTCGTCAAAATCGAACAGGCCGGCGCGCAAACCATCCTCGACATCATGATTGTTATACGCAATATCGTCGGCCAGCGCCGCCACCTGCGCCTCGATCGAAGCGTAGGTATCCAGACGCAGATCGGTGTGCTGCTGGATCATCGCCAACGTGACCGGAAGCGTCTTGTCGGCGACCGGGCCGTTATGCTTCACGATCCCTTCCAGCGTCTCCCACGTCATGTTCAGGCCGTTCCAGCCGGGATATTTGCGTTCGAGAACTGTCACCACGCGCAGCGACTGGTCGTTATGATTGAAGCCCCCGACATCCTTCATGCACTCGATCAGTACGTCTTCCCCCATATGCGCGAACGGGGTATGACCAAGGTCGTGCGCCAGAGCCACTGTCTCGGCCAGATCCTCGTTTACCATCAAGGCGCGGGCCAGCGTGCGCGCCACCTGCGCCACTTCCAGCGTATGCGTCAGGCGCGTGCGGTAATGATCGCCCTCGTGATACACAAAAACCTGCGTTTTGTATTTCAGGCGGCGGAAAGCGCTGGAATGAATGACACGGTCGCGGTCGCGCTGAAACGGCGTGCGGAACTGGCTCTCCGGCTCCCGATGCAGGCGCCCGCGTGTCATATCCGGGCGGCAGGCATAGGCCGCCAGCGGCAGGGCGCAGTAATTATAGGCCGGTTGATCGAGCAGGCGCGATGTGGTCATGCGTGGCGTTCCTTTTCAAGTTTCAGCAGGTGAATATATCCTGCCAGCCCCTTGAAAACCATCCTTTGCCGCACCTATATTAAAATTATGAGTGAGACCTTTGGAATTGTCGTCGAGGATAGTGCGATTGCCCGTGTCGAGGCCCTGAGAAGCAAGCAGGGCCTGAGTGGAGACCATTATCTCAGGATCGCTGTGGTCGGCGGCGGATGTTCCGGGTTTCAGTACGAAATGTCCATGGATGATGTGGTGAATAACGACGACCTCGTCTTTGACGAGGCCGTCGTTATTGATCAGACATCGCGCCAGATACTGCGCGATTCCGTTATCTCTTTCCGCGAGGATATGATGGGGTCGCAGTTCGTTATCGAGAACCCCAACGCCACATCCTCCTGCGGCTGCGGACAGTCCTTCGCCGTTTGAGAAAATTAAGAATCAGGGGCCAGAGAGGGTGCGCGCCCTTGGGTTTTTACCGCAGGCAACCCCATATGCTGCGCCAGATTCTGCATGAACACCGTCACATCATCGACAATGTGATCGACGGATGAAGCGAACTCCGCCGCCAGCGTACGTCCATGCGACGACCAAACCGTCTGCATACCCATCTTTTTGGCCATCACGTGATTCGCCGCCGTATCGTCTGTGAAAATCACATTCTTCGGATCCGGCCCGCCCATGGATTGCAAAGCCAATTCAAACCCTTTGAATCCCTTATGCTTGGGCTCGGTATGGTACATTTCCAGAGTGATAATCCGTTCATCAGGAATCCAGGGCCTGATCCCGTTGATATCGACGCAATCCGAAGCCCAGGCCATGTGGGAATGAGACAGAATGCTGTGCTCTGCATGTCCGTTGAATTGCGCCATGCACGCCGGAAGATGCGCAATCGGCTTGACGATGCCCCTGTCCATACGCAGGTTATACCCCAGATGCAAGGTTCGCCAGTCGGCACCATGTTGCTCTATCAGAAGATCGAAATGGCTGTTCTTGGTTCTGACGCTCTCCTCGATCAGCTTTTTGACTTCATCCACGGTCAGGGTCAGGCCGCAATCCTCGATCACCGCGCAAGCCGCCGCAGCATGCATCGCATCCACAGCGTGCGGATGGAACTTCTGCAAGTTGTCGTCAAGATCATGTATGAAATAAAGCATGAAGGGAACGCTAGCTAACACGCGGCGCAACTGTCAACTCTTATCACCATGCCCCACGCAGTTGCAGCAAATCATCACAATCCCGACAAACCTTGCGTCAGTAATTCAGCGCCTGATAAAGGCTGCTTTTCGCCCGACCCAGACCGGTAAAAGCCCGCGCGTCCGATCGGATAAACTCCTTTTGCGGTGCGGATACCTGCGCTATGCAGCGCTCAGGCGCCTCCGCCCCGGCGGCGCCCTTGGAAGCAAGACCGTAATCGACCATCAAAGCGGTCTTCATCGCCCGCAGGTCGCAGGTGGACAGTTTCGTCCACCAGCTCGCCACATCGATGTGACCCTTTTTCACCTGCAATTTCAGCGCGGCCCCTTTGATATCCTTTAATTCATAGCCGTACCGGCGCGCCGCCGCCGCCGTCAGGGGCGCATTGCGGTTGACTATGTCTTCAAGGTCACGCTGAAGCTGCGCGGCATCCGCCCTTGCCCCATCCGGGCCGCCCATCAAACCGGAAATTTCCTCAATCGCCAGATCAAGCCTGCTCAGGACTTTGGAACCGTCGCGCAGCGAAACCGGGTCGACTTCGGCTAAAGACAGACCGACCCTTTTCAGCAGTAATTCCCCCACCTGCCGCGAGCATTCATCAGCCTCTTGCCGCACCCGCGCCAAAGCCGGGCCGCCCAGCGCCACCGGGTTGCTCGTAATCATATCCCATTCCGGTTTTTCGACAAATCGCTGCAAGGTCTTGACGCTGAAAGGCGTCCATTGCGACCCGACCACAGTCTGAAACACCTGCCGCAACGCCTGCTGCATCTGGTTCAGGTGATACAACGAGCGATTCAAGATACGGTACTGGTGCAAAACGTCCAGTTCCTCTGCGTCGCTGGGATGATGCGCCATGTTTCACCTGCCTGATTCGATTTTTGTATTGTGCTCCACCCAAAAATCGTAACGCGATTTGACCGTGGTGACAAGACTCCAGGGTCTTGTTATGATCGCCCGCACGGGAGGCTTCATGATTATCGCGACTTGGAACGTCAACTCTATCAAGGCCCGCCTCGACCACGTCCTGAGATGGCTCGGGGAGCATAAACCCGATGTCCTGATGCTGCAGGAATTGAAAGGGCTGGAATGCCCCGCTGACGCCTTCCGGCAACAGGGTTACACATGCGCCTTCGTTGCACAAAAGACCTACAACGGCGTCGCAACGCTGACCCGAACCCCTGTCAGCCCTCTCCTGACCCGGCTGCCGGGCGACGAAGCCGACGAGCAGGCGCGTTATCTTGAGGTCGAACATAGCGGCCTGCGCCTGATCAATGTATACGCTCCCAACGGCAACCCGGTCGATAGTGAGAAATATACCTACAAGCTGCAATGGCTGGAACGGCTGCGCCTTCATATCGCCGGATTGCGGGCCAAGGCCCTGCCCTTCGTGATCGGCGGCGATTTCAACATCATCCCCGAAGAGCGCGATTGTTACGACCCGAAAGCATGGCATGATGATGCTCTCTTCCGGCTGGAAAGCCGCCAGCAATTCCGCGCCCTGATGAATCTTGGCCTCACGGACGCCTTGCGGGTCAGCAACGGCAACGGCGGCGAATACACCTTCTGGGATTATCAGGCCGGAGCCTGGCCACAAAATAAAGGCATCCGCATCGATCACTTCCTGCTGTCGCCCGATATCGCTGACCGCCTTCGCAGCTGCCGCATCGACAAGGCTCCGCGCGGCTGGGATAAGGCGTCCGACCATACGCCTGTGCTGCTGGAGATCGGTTTATGAGAATATGGCCCTTGCTGTTCTGCGGTTTGCTCGCGGCATGCAGCGCGTCTTCCGGCCCGGCGCGCGATTACCGCCCGTATTTGGCTGAAAAAGGCATTCACGCGATCTCACCACAAGCCATCCCTCATTGCCATGGCTATGGTTGCCGCCTGAAAAGCTATGCGACGCTTTCACAGACGGAAGAAAAGAAAATCGCCCTCCTTTTCAAGCCTCAGATGGATGCCGGCCAGGAGCGCGCGGCGCTGGCGCAGGCCATAGGCCTCTTTGAAACTTTCATCGGCGCTAAAACCGGAACAGGCACCGATGTTGCGGGCACCTATGTCCGTCTGGGCAACGACCAGCATGACTGCGTCGATGAAAGCGTCAACGCCACCATCTACCTTGATCTGATCAAGCAAAAAAACTGGCTGAGGCATCACGATGTATCCACGATTTCAACCCGCATCCCGCTGGTCGGCGGCGGCATGGGTTTCCATCAGACGGCGGTGATCGTTGAACGCGGCAGCGGTCGGCGCTATGCCGTGGACGGCTGGTTCCATGACAATGGCCACAAGGCCGAGATCGTCCCGCTTGATGACTGGCTTTACGGCTGGCACCCCGCCAGCACCCAGTGATTTAAATTACGGAAAATATGCGCCGTTACGCAGCCAAACGGCTTGATCAATCGAGACTTTTTCTACCCCCCCAAGAATGCTACAGTACTGCACCCGGGTTCAAAGGAAGGCACTCATGACGCGCACGCACAAAATCTCGACACTGACCGCACTTCTCGTGGCCACCGCTGCTCTTTCAGCTTGTTACATGCCCACCCTCGACATGAAGAAACAGACTTTGACGCGTCTGGCAGTGCCCGCCGGCATGATGGAGCGCCAGATTCCAGCCAAACCCTACCTGATCACCGCTTTCGAGCGGGTCAGCCGCAAAGGTGACGTCGCAACCGTCTACATCGAGGGCGGGCAACTGGTCTGGGATGACTTTATCAAGGAACGCGAAGCCGCCACGCCGCTCAACCCGATGGCTCTGCACATGTCGACGCGCGACCTGTCATCGAACGTCGTCTGGCTGGCGCGGCCTTGCCAATATACGACCAAACTCGATGGCAGCCCCTGCACCCGCGAGGAATTCACATCAGGCCGCTTCAGCCTGAACAATCTGCGCGCGATGAATCTGGCGCTCGACAACGTGCAGCGTAAATACGCGCTTAAAGGGTTCCATCTGGTGGGCGTGGGCGACGGTGGCGGCGTGGCTGTGCATCTGGCCGCCGCACGCAAGGACGTCTTAAGCCTGCGTACCGTTGCGGGCGTCGTCGACACCGATGTCTTCGCACAAGTCTATATGCCAGAAGAGCATGAAGTGTTCGTCGACAAGACCTCGAACAACCCCGCCATTCACGCTGCGCATCTGGCTTCCATGCCGCAGCATCATTTCCTCGGCGAATGGGACGACATGGTCGGGCCGGAAATGGCGCAAAACTTCCGCCACGCCGCCGGAAACTCCCACTGCGTCAGGGTCAGCGAAGTCAAGAGCGTGACCAACGACAAGGGATGGGTCAACCGCTGGCCCGATCTGCTGAAAAGCCCGGTCGACTGCAAGGCAGGACTGCCGGCAACCGAGTAAACAGCCCTGATTTTCCGGCCTTTACTTTATTTGAGGATTTCCGCCACGGTGGAGGCAAACCCTTCGAGGGCTATCGGTAATCTCGCTGGCTGACCGTCAAATGTATTGAAGCTTAAAACGGCCTCTTTGCCCTTCTTCAAAATTGCGAGCACATCCGGGGGCAGCAAAAGAAAGGCGTAGCAGCCATCGCTCAGGCAATAGCGCGGCTTGACTGCCATATTGTCCTTGCCGTCGACGGTAATCGTAAACCCTTGCTCCAGTTCAACGCCCAGGGGGGCAATCAAGACGGCGCGAGCGCTGTCCTTTTGGGATGAGAAGCCAATCGCAAACTCTAGAACCCGGGTGCCGCTATCCTGTTCCATCAGACGATAGACCATTTCGCAGACCTGCTCCCGACCTTGCCCTTCGCAGCGCTTGACCCAGGCGCTTCCCGCATCCGGAGTCTGCGCCCACACGCTGGCAGGAACGGCCGCAGCATAGCAAAGAAATGATAACAAACTGTATTTAAACGATTTTTTCACGGAACTGCCTCCCTGGCATTTTTGTGGACGCAAGCAAGAAAGGCTGGTGCTGCTGGAGAGGATTGAACTCTCGGCCTTACCCTTACCAAGGGTACGCTCTACCACTGAGCTACAGCAGCGCACGGAGGCGGGACATGTCCCACAACGCGGCGGACGTTACAATAAAAAATCTGGCCTGTCACGCCCGTTTTGATTATAAATCCCCCTGATTTTCCATCACTATGCCGGGATTCGGACAAAATGACGAATCAGACTAAAATGGCGCAGAAAGCCGGGCGCGACGCACGCCGCGCCGAGGCCCTGCGCGAAAATTTGAAACGCCGCAAGCAGCAGCAGAAAGATCAGGACTCCATGCGCCAGAGCAACGTGATCCAGCCCGCCCCCGAAAGCGCCTTGCAGGCCTTGCCCGGGATCATGCCGGATCACTGGATTCGCGAATGGGCGCAAAAAGAATCGATGATCGAGCCTTTCGTCGAAAAGCAAAAGCGCGAGGGTAATATCTCCTACGGGCTGTCGTCTTACGGTTACGACGCGCGCTGCGCCGATGAATTCATGATCTTCACCAACGTCAACAACGCCATCGTCGACCCCAAGGATTTCAGCAACCAAAGCTTCGTCGAGCGCAAAACCAATGTCTGCATCATTCCGCCCAACAGTTTCGCGCTCGCCCGTACGGTTGAATATTTCCGCATCCCCAAAGACGTGTTGGTGATCTGCCTTGGCAAAAGCACCTATGCCCGCTGCGGCATCATCGTCAACGTCACGCCACTGGAACCGGGCTGGGAAGGCCACGTCACGCTGGAATTCTCCAACACCACCCCGCTCCCGGCCAAGATTTACGCCAACGAGGGCGTATGCCAGTTCCTGTTTTTTAAAGGCTCCAGCCCCTGCGAAATCAGCTACGCCGACCGTTCAGGCAAATATATGGGCCAGACCGGCGTCACGCTGCCGAAAATCTGATCGCAACGCATCCAGAAAAGAAAGACGACATTCAACAATGGCATCCCCTGTTAAACCGCTTACCCAGCCCGCCGCAGCCCCCGCAACCCGCGCCAAATCGGGAACCGACCTGATCCGCATTGAAGGCGGAGAAGCCTTGAACGGCGACATCGGCATCAGCGGCGCCAAGAATTCGGCCCTGATCCTGATGTGCGCAGCCTTGTTGACCGAAGATACCATGCGCTTCACCAACATGCCGACCACGCTGCGCGATATCGCCACCCTGACCAAAGTGCTGGAGAGTTTGGGCGCGACCATAGCCACCGGCCCCGAAGGCACCATGGCGATTCAGGCGCGCAACATCAAAAGCACCAAAGCCGATTACGATCTAGTCAAGGAAATGCGCGCCAGCTTTCTGGTCATGGGCCCGCTGCTGACAAGGTTTAAGGAAGCCACTGTTTCCATGCCGGGAGGCTGCGCCATCGGCACGCGCCCGATCGATTTTCACTTGATGGGCTTCGAAGCCATGGGCGCGCAGATCACGCTCGAAGAGGGCTATGTGCGGGTTACCGCTCCGGGCGGGCTCAAAGGGGCTGACATTACCTTCCCCCGCGTCTCCGTCGGCGCCACGGAGAACATCATGATGGCTGCCGCTCTGGCCTCAGGCGTCACACACATCTTCAATGCCGCCTGCGAACCGGAAATCGTCGATCTGGGCCGCTGCCTGATCGCCATGGGCGCGAAAATCGAAGGGCTGGGCACATCGACGATCACCGTGACAGGCGTTCCATCCCTGCGGGGAGCGATGCATCAGGTCGTCGCCGACCGCATTGAAACCGGCACCTACATGATCGCGGTCGCCATGGCAGGGGGCAAGGTGCGCCTCAAAAACGCCAGCGCTGAACACCTTCAGGCGCTGGTCGGCCCGCTGAAAACCGCAGGCGTTCGCATCGAGGAAGACGACGGCGATGTGATCGTCGAACGCGCAGGCCCGCTGAAAGAAGGCACGAACATCGTCACCGAAGTGCATCCCGGCTTCCCGACCGATCTGCAGGCGCAATTCATGACCCTGCTGACGCAATGCCGCAACGGCGGCACCATCACGGAAACCATCTGGGAAAACCGCTTCATGCATGTGCCGGAACTGGCGCGCATGGGCGCAAAAATCGCAATTGACGGCAACACCGCCACAATCGCCGGCGCGCAAAATCTGACAGGCGCCCGGGTCATGGCCACAGATCTGCGCGCCTCGGCGGCGCTCGTGCTGGCGGCACTGGTCGCCAAAGGGACGACGACAATCGACCGCATCTACCATCTGGATCGCGGCTATGAAAATCTCGAAGTCAAACTCAAGGCTTGCGGCGCGAAAATCGAGCGGATTCCCGCAGGCGCGCCATGAACGCAAGCCGCATCGCCCGGATCGCGCTGGATGAGCCGGAAAGCGCTCTGGCGGCGAACAGCGGATTCATGTTGCATGAACAACGTCAGGCGCTTGAGCAATTGGAAAATCAATCCCATTTCCAGCCCTGCAACGACAATCAGGGCCCCTATCATGTGCGCCTCTCGCTGCAAAACGGTTACCTTGTGGTCGACTTGCAAAACAGCCTGACCCAGCCCTTGCAGACGCTGGCCTTGTCCTTGCGGCCCTACCGGCGAATCATTCAGGATTACTTCCTGATGATCCGCAGCTACGAGCAGGCCCGTCTCACCGCCGGGCCGGAAAAACTGGAAGCAATCGATATGGGACGGCGCGGTATCCATAATGAGGGCGCGCAAATGCTCCTCGACCGACTTGAAGGCAAAATCGAAATGGATTTTGAAACTGCGCGAAAATTCTTTACTCTCATCTGTGTCCTGCACAGGGCAGACCTCAGCCTGATGAGCTGACATCGAAACGGGCGTTTATCTGGATCATGAACACGACACCGGACTTTGACCTCTGCGTGATCGGGGCTGGCATCAACGGCGCCGGGATTGCGCGCGACGCCGCGATGCGCGGCCTTTCCGTTTTGCTGGTTGAAGCGCAGGACATCGCCGGGGCGACGTCATCGGCCAGCACCAAGCTGATCCATGGCGGTCTGCGCTACCTTGAGACCTGTCAGTTTCGGCTTGTGCGCGAATCCCTGCGGGAGCGCGAAATCCTGATGCGCCTCGCCCCGCATATCATCAAACCGCTTGATTTCGTAATGCCGCATACGCCCGATCTGCGCCCGACATGGATGATTAGAACAGGCCTCTTTATCTACGACCGTCTCGGCGGCAAGCGTTCCCTGCCGGTTTCGCGCGCCGTCGATTTCCGCAAGGACGCCTGCGGACGACCGCTCAAGGATATCTACAAAACCGGCTATCATTACAGCGATTGCTGGGTCGAGGATTCGCGGCTGGTGCTGTTGAACGTCCTGAGCGCCGCCGAACACGGCGCGCGCGTCATGACCCGCACCGCCTGCGTCGGCCTTGAAGCCAGCACCGACAAATCACGCTGGCACATCAAGCTGCGCAACATCAGCAGCGGCTACGAGGGGTCTTTCACCGCCCGCAGCGTCATCAACGCCACCGGGCCATGGGTCAGGAAGTTTCTGGACGGTTGCCACCTTTCGACCGCGCAAACGCCGCAGGTGCGCCTGGTCAAGGGCAGCCACATCATCGTGCCGCGCCTGTACGAAGGCGCCCATACCTTCCTGCTGCAGCAACCCGACCGCCGCGTCGTTTTTGTTATCCCGTATGAAGACAGCTACACCCTGATCGGCACCACCGACGTCGAGTTCAATGGCGATCCGGCGGGGATCGTGATCGACCAGAAGGAAACCGAATACCTGGTCAAGGCCGTCAATCTCTATTTCAAAAGCCAGATCAGCACCAAGCACGTTTACTGGACATATAGCGGCGTGCGCCCGCTGGTCGATGACGGCGATAGCAACGCCTCGAACATCACACGCGATTACCGCCTGGTGCCGGATCAATCTCACGGCCCGCTGTTGATATCCGTTTTCGGCGGCAAGCTCACGACATACCGCAAACTCTCGGAACACGCTGTCGACCAGTTGTTCCGCTTGCAAAAGTATAAATTCAGAAAATGCTCCACCCATGCGGAACCCCTGCCCGGCGGCAATATCCCTCGCACCATGGATCGCTTTCTGAAACAACAGGGCCAGCAATATCCATGGCTGGATGAAAAGCTTTTATCGCGCTACGCCCGCACCTACGGCACCCGCATGGATATATTGCTCAAAGGCCGGGGCGGCATGCAGGATATGGGCCGCTTGTTCGGGGATGGCCTTTATGAAGCGGAAATCGAATACTTGACCCGGCACGAATGGGCGCGCGGGCTTGACGATATTTTATGGCGGCGGACGAAACTTGGCCTGCATGTCTCGGATGCCACCTACGACAACCTCAATGCGTACGAACCCTTCAAAGCCGCATCCTGAAGGAGGGATCATGAACCATATGCTCCTTGCCATCGATCAGGGAACGACCAGCTCCCGCGCCATCCTGTTCTCAATCGACGGCCGGATTATCGATATCAGACAAAAAGAGCTGACGCTGCGCTATCCGCAGAACGGCTGGGTGGAGCAGGATGCAAACGATATCTGGCAGGACTGCCTGTGGGCCGCGCGTCAGGTCATCACTGGCCATCCCGGCAGCGAGAAGGCGATTGCAGGCATCGGCATCACCAACCAGCGCGAAACGACGATTGTCTGGAACCGCCATACAGGGGAGCCGGTTTATAACGCCATCGTCTGGCAGGATCGCCGCACAGCGGCGCAATGCGCCGCCCTGAAGCAGCAGGGGCATGAAACCGCCATCGCCGCCAAAACGGGGCTGCTGCTCGATCCCTATTTCTCGGCGACGAAGATCGCCTGGATTCTCGACAACGTCGAAGGCGCCCGGCATGCCGCAAAACGGGGGGATCTGGCCTTCGGAACCGTAGACTGTTTCCTGTTGTGGAAGCTGACTGGCGGACGCGTTCACGCCACCGATGCCACCAATGCCTCCCGGACGATGCTTTTCAACATAAAAACCCAGAGTTGGGACGATGATCTGCTGGCGCTGTTCAATATTCCGCGCGGCCTCTTGCCGGATGTTCACGACAACGTCCATAACTTTGGCCAAAGTGCCGCCGACCTGCTGGGCAAATCCTACACAATAGGCGGCATGGCCGGGGATCAGCAGGCGGCCCTGATCGGCCAGGCCTGTTTCGAACCCGGGATGGTCAAATCGACCTATGGCACAGGGTGCTTTGCCCTGATGAATATCGGTAGGGACTGCCGTCTTTCACAAAGCCGCTTGCTGACCACGCAAGCCTACCGTTTTCAGGGACAATCGCATTACGCCATCGAGGGTTCGATTTTTGTCGCCGGAGCGGCCATCCAGTGGCTGCGCGATGGGCTATGCCTCTTCACGCAAGCCGCACAAAGCGAGGATCTGGCCCGTAAGGTGGCAGATAGTAACGGGGTTTATTTCGTGCCCGCCTTCACCGGGCTGGGCGCGCCTTACTGGAACCCCCATGCCCGCGCCGCTATATTGGGCCTGACCCGTGAAAGCACCGCTGCCCATATCACCCGCGCCGCGCTCGAAGCGCAAGCCTACCAGACCCGCGACCTGATGGACGCGATGGAAGCGGATACCGGCACCCGCCCGGAGATCATCCGGGCGGATGGCGGTCTGGTTCATAATGGTTTCGTCTGCCAGTTTATCGCCGATATGCTGGACACCCCGCTCGACATCCCGCAGATCACCGAAACCACCGCCTGGGGAGCTGCCTGCCTCGCCGGGCTGCAAAGCGGCATCTATCAAGGCCTTGAGGACATTACCGCCCGCTGGCAGCACGCCCGGCGCTATACCCCGACCATGCCCGCAGACAGGCGGGAACAGCTCTACCGCGGCTGGCAGACGGCCATTCGCAGCGTTATCGCCGGAAATCATTAATTTCCATAATAAAATTTCTTTATCAAGACCGGCGCTTAGAATTTGTTTGCAAGCTCGCTAAAGCGGGTATTAGATGGGCGTCAAACTAGAAAAATCAATGAACAGGCTCTTTTGAAAGGTTTTACGATGTCTTCCCTACTGCGATCCCTGCGCCGTCCCTTTGCTTCCGTTGCCGTCGGCATGGCGCTGGCAGTCGGCATAAACACTGCGCAGGCAGGCCCCGTCTTCCTGAACGGCCTGCCGGGGATGCCCAAGGCCCTGCCCGAACATTGCAGCCCGCTCGATGACGCCTCGCCAATCATCAGAAGCGAATTCGATGGCGTCGTGCGCCAGACCCTGAAGGATCTGAAAGCCTATTCACGCTTCCCCACCCTGCTGGAAGACGCCAGGAAAGCTGGCATCAAAGTGGAAGCCATCTGCCCGGATTTTAGAGACCCCAGCAAAGGCATGGCCACATATAACGAAGAATACAAAGCCATCATGATCAATGTGGCCGACCCTACATCAGAAGCACCGGCAGCCATGCACCCGGAAAAAATCAAATTCATGACCGAGCAGGGTTACCTTTCTTATACTGGAGAAATCATTTCGGATCTGGCGATGATGACGGCGGCCAACCCGCAAAACCCCCTGTTCAAACCCGGTCATGATTTTGATACGGCGATGCTGCTGACCACAGCCATGATAGCCAACTCGATGGCCGAGAAGCTCTTGTTCGCGGCAGAAGCCGCCGCGGAAGACGGGCGGTCGAACGACATCAACAATCTATACCGTAAATTTCCGCGACTGATCGGGGAGGTTTCAGACCTGCACGCGCTGGCGCTGGCCGCCAAAGCGCAGAACCGCAGCCTGACCGATGAGGAACGGGATGGGTTCCGCAACGTTTTGCTGGCAAAATTCCTTAAAGACCCCATCGTGCGCGCCAGCAGCGCGCAAATGGCGCTCGAACAGATCGGCCAGCTTACCGGCGAGAAAATGGTGAATGACAGGAAAGCCGGACGTCCGATGACGGATGTAGAACATAAACCCGCCACGGAAGTGGAAATCACAAACCTGCTTGATCGCTACCCGGGCCAGCAAGGCCTATCCGAGGCGGTCAAAAACTACCACAGCTTCTGGCGCACCCAGCAGGAAGATCCCGCCACACAGTTCCGCCAGAAACTGACCCTGTTGCCCGATTATATCCGGCAGCAAATCGAGCAGCGCAGCCGCATGCCGCAGGCAAAACCCGGACTGCAGTTCCAGTTTTGATTATACCCTGAAAATCCGCCGCGCTTCTATGTCCGGTGCGCGGATAGAAGCGCTTGTGTGTCATACAGCGACAACCCCACCACAGTGGAATATGACCCGGCGATGAATTTCACGAACACGGCCGCGCGCCCTTGTATCGCATAACCACCCGCCTTGCCCTGCCATTCCCCGCTGGCGATATATTCATCTATCTCTGCGGCGCTCAAACGCTTGAACTGGACGACAGTTTCACTCAGGCGCGTTTTTATCACACCCGAAAAATCCGCAAGCGCAATGCCATTGATCACGCGGTGACGCCTCCCGGAGAGTAAAGCAAGGCATGCGCGCGCCTGTTCCATCGTTTCGGCCTTGGGCAGAATACGCCGCCCGCAAGCCACAACCGTATCGGCTGATAAGACGACAGCGTCCCCGGCTTGTGGCAAAACGGCCTCAGCCTTGGCCACGGCCATCCGCAGGGCATAATCGCGCGGCAGCTCGGTCTTGTGCGGGGTTTCATCGATATCGGCAGGAACGACACAGTCCGGCATGATGCCGATCTGCGCCAATAGATCCAGACGGCGGGGGGAGGCCGACGCCAGAATCAGGGGTCTATTTTTCACGGAAGATGATCCGGCCCTTGGTCAGGTCGTAGGGCGTCATTTCAACAATGACGGTATCGCCGGCCAGCACACGAATACGGTTCTTACGCATTTTACCGGCGGTATGAGCGAGAATTTCATGATCGTTCTCAAGCTTGACGCGGAACATCGCGTTCGGCAGCACTTCGCTGATCACACCTTTAAATTCAATCAAATCTTCTTTGGACATAAAGTCAAAATCTCTTACAAGTCAGTCAATTAGGCCTCATCTTTTATAAGAAGACACGCCAAAAAGCAAAGAAGTTTTGCAAGAAACGCCTCTTTGAAGCGGGATAAGGGGATAAATCCTTGAAAAACCCAGCCTTTACTTGAGATATCAAAGACAGGCCCGGTAAAATTGCAATCGCAACGGGGTCAACATTATCTGGTGAAGCCAGGTGTATATTCTTGCAAAAACACTCATACTCGCGATATCCGCCCTCCATTTCCGGTTTCCGGTGCTGGAGATGCGCCTCTGGCAAAAGCCTCTGGTGCTGAAAATATTCCGAATGTCGGCTGAACAGACAAAAACCACTGCCGTGCTGGCCGCCGATCAGGGGCTGTATAACGGTTTTCTCGCCGCCGGTGCCTATGGCGGTTTCAGCACTCACCGCAAGATTTCCATGATTCAATCTTTTCCTGCCCTGATCGCCCTGTTCCTTGCACTGCCGCCGATGATCTGATGCTCAAATGCCTGGCCCTGACTTGCGGAATGATCGTCTGCCTGCTACCAAACGCGGCAGGGGCCGATCCCGCACGGCACAGCAGCCTGCTGGGGCCGCTCGGCCTGACCCTGATCCCCAGCGCCCGCATGGACGAACCCGGTACGATACGCGCAGGGGTTGGCACGCTCGATCCTTACATGCACGGCACGCTCGGATTGCAAATCGCCCAGCCGCTATACATCGCCCTGCGCCAGACGGCTGAAATATCAAGCCTGCACGACGATGCCTTGCGGCTTTATCCCGGCGTCGACATCAAACTGCGTCTGCTCGAAGAAGGCGCTTATCATCCGGAACTCAGCCTCGGCTGGCTCGGCGCTCTCGGGCATAAACGCATGGCCGGAGAATACCTCGTCGCTTCCAAACGGTTCGATAACTGGGATGTCAGCGGCGGGCTCGGCTGGGGGCGCTACGGCAGCGCGCATCATACCGGCAACCCGCTCGGACTCTTCGGCCAGCACTTCAAAAAAGGCCGCCGCCTTGATAGCGAAGAGCCGAACGGCCCGGAGAACTGGTTTACAGGGGAAGATGCCGGCCTGTTTGCCGGTATTGAGTACAGCGCGCCGTGGGTCGAAGGACTTTCCCTCTCGGCAGAATGGGGCGCCGACCGCTACCTTGCCGAAAAAGCCGCCTTCGATTACGAAGCGCCCGCACCATGGGCGCTTGGCATCCATTACAGCCCGCGCCCATGGGTCAATCTTTCAACCGGACTGATCGGCGGCGAAAAAATCATGACCGCCCTGACACTTCATGAACATGTGGCGCGCTGGCCGGGCAAGCTCTTCCGCAAGGAACAACCCCCTGCGGCAGCGATACCTGTCGCTGCGGGCCCGCGTCTTATACAAGCCGAATTATCCCTGCCCGGCCACATCAGCAGCCCACAAGCGATCGGCCAGGCCTTGCAAGAACTGGACGCACAAAGCCCCGACACAATAGAGGCGCTGGAAATAGACACCCGGCATAAGGGATTGAAGGGGGCCGGCTTGCGCTTTAACCGGCGCGACGTCACACACACTCTTCAACAATCAGCCGGCAGTCCGCAGGAAATATGGCGCAACACCGCGATCAATCCGGAAAAGGCAGAAAATTTAGCGCCGACAGGCCTGCAACCTGCTCTTCTCAACGCGGATGTGCGCTTCGTTCTCGATGAGGCCGTCAGCCTGTCCGAGGAAGATCAGGGTCTGCTCCACCGCACTGGTCTGATCGCGGAAGCCTCGGCGCAAACGCGTTTTGGCTTGCTCGGCGGACTGGGCCTGCGCCTGAACATCACGGATAATCTCGACCACCTGAACGACCTGCGTGTGCCGTCCCTCTTGCCCGTGCGCAGCGACATTGACCGCTTCACCGAAGACAAATTCGCGCTCAATACGCTTTATGCCGGCTGGGTGCGCACGATCGCCCCCGATCTGCATATCGCCGCAGCGGCGGGTTACCTTGAAGAAATGTACGCGGGCGCGGGCGGCGACATTCTCTACCGCCCGTTCGGCGCGACATGGGCAATCGGAGCGGAAGGCTGGCTCGCGCTCAAGCGCGACCCCGATAGCCGCCTGCACAAGGGCTTAAGCGGCGATACTGTCTTCACCGGCCACATGAAAGGGTACTATGAATTTCCTGAAACCGATCTTACCGCCGAAATACGAGCCGGACGCTACCTGAACGAGGATTGGGGCGGCACATTCGCCCTCGCCCATCGCTTTGATCACGGTTTGCAGGTACGGGGATTCATGACCGCCAGCAACCAAAGCGAATTCGATATCTTCGGCGGGCGCACCAACGTCTATAGCGGACTATCGCTCACGCTACCGATCGGAAATGTCCCGCTCGCCCTGCAAAACAGCATCATGCGCTTAAGCGCCGCCCCTTTCGGGCGTGATGCCGGGCAGGCGCTGGCCAACCCTGTCGATCTCTATACCCTGACCGAACCGCTATCCTATCGGCATATCACGCGGTACTGGAATGATATATCTGAGTGAACAATGACAGCGAGACACCTACTCGCTTTCGCCTTCCTGCGACAGCATGTGGATCAGCAAGGCTTCGCTGGCGCGGCCATCGCTGGCGAGATTGTGCGCTTTCTGATAGGAGCGTATGGCGTCGGCCATGACATCGTTATAGGTACCGTCAGCCGGGCCCGGATAAAGGCCGGTATTCATCAAATGTTCCTGGATCTGCGCGACGACGCTGGCATTCCGCGTCGAGCGTCCGGCGCTTGCGCCGGTGTCATTGAGCGGCACAGATGCGGCATCCAGCGGCAATACCGGGATTTCATTAGCGACGGGCTTGCGCTCTTCTATGGCGGTAGCCGCCGTTGAAACCGGTATAGCGGCAAGAGTCTCCGTTGCTGTGGCAACAGCCGCCTTCACGGCAGAATCCGCAGGCTTGGCCGCGACGCCTTCAAGCGTGGCCTTGCGTTTCTTGTATATTTCCTGAATGCGGCTCTCGCTATAGCCCATATTGCGCCCCAACTGGTTAAGCGCAGCCTTGCCCTCGGGGCTGCCATCCTCGGCGGCCCGGCTGTACCAGTAGACGGCATCCTCGATCTGCGGCGTCCCCAGCAGCCCGTTCTCATAAATCAGGCCAAGATTGTAAGACGCCTCCAGAATGCCCGCACGCGCGGCGCTTTCGAAATTCGCCGCCGCCTTCTGCGGGTTGTATTCCGTGCCAACCCCTTCGATATAAGCGATGCCGAGGTTATACTGCGCTTCGGGATGGTTTTGCGATGCGGCCGCCTTATACCAGTTGATCGCCTTATTCGTATCCTGAGCGACCCCCAAACCCTGATGATAGAGCACGCCTAGATTATAACGCGCATTGGCGATGCCGTTCAACGCTGCCTCCTCGAACCATTTGGCAGCTTGCGTGAAATCCGTCTTCACGCCGCCCTGCCCGGCGGTGTAAATCGCCGCCAGATCGTGCTGCGCTTCGGGCACGCCCTGAAACGCCTTGGCTTCCACATCCTTGAACGCGGCAGGCAAAGAGGCATCTGACTGGATGCGTTGAGCCAGCGGGCGCGAGTCGGCCTGACCGCGCAGGAAATCGTTTATCGCCATCTGATCGGCTGAATTTTTTTCGACCGGAGATGGTTGCGCGGGAACAGGTGCCGGGGCCAGCGAAGGCGGAATAGCGGCAGCACCCGGGGCAATATTGTTGAGTGCGGTGGCGAGCGCATCCGGATCGTCATTCAGCATGGCCACTAATTCATCATCGCTTTTGGCCAGAATACTGCTATCGGCCATCGTTACAGGCGACGGGGTACGAATTTCATCCGGCGTCACGCTTTCACCTTCGCCGGTATCCATCGCATCCTCCGCCGCTGGCGCCGCTTCGGCAGGAACGGCGCGCGATTGCTCGTCATCCGCTTCAGCCGGGGCCGTGCCGAAAGACAATGCTTTCACATCCGGCGTATCCGCGGGTGCGAACGGCGGCGCAGCCAACAGGTTTTCCGGGTTGACGGCTTCAACATCACCCAGGCTGTTGCGGCTCATCATCTCCGGGAAGGATTGATAAATGCCCCAGCTCAGGCCCGCCACCAGCGCAATCGCCGCCACACGCGAAGCAAAACGGCGCATCGGCAGTCCCTGCCATGCCGCGTTCTGGTTCGCGGGCGGCGGCATCGTTGCAGAGGGGTCGTTGACAGCGCGGCTCTGCTCACCGACCAGCACAAGGGATTTGGCGTTAAGGGCAGTCTGGGTTTCGACGACAGCTTCTTCGATCCGCTCCAGCTTGCGCAACATCCGCGCCTTGTCCTGCGTGATCTGCTCGATACGGCGGGCGAGACGGTTTTGCTGGTTGATGGCTTCCTCGATGCGTTCGGCCAAGACGATGGCTTTTTGCATCTTCTGCATCTGCGCGGCATAATCGCGCTCGATCTTGTCCTGACGTTCGCGCAGCGACTCTTCGGCCAACGCCTGCTTGTCGATCTTGTTCTCCAGCGCGCCGATCAGATCGGCATAGCGGCCCACTGTTTCTTTCAGTTCAAGCCGCTCGCGTTCGCTGCGAATCAGGCGCTCGCCCAACTGGTTGAGCAGGGTCAGGACGCGATCATCCTTTTGCGCCTCGAGATTGCGCAAGGGGGAAGGCGCATCGTCTGTTTCAAAACGGCGCTGCGATTTCATATTCGCGTATAAAAATTCGCGGACATCCTGGGCTGACACGTCTATCGCCCCCCTTTGGTTTTTTGGATTATGACCAGACTATACCGGGTCGGGCCAGGGGCGGCCAAGGGTTTTTGCCGCGAATCACGGCCTCATCCACACCAAATATGAGGATAATCGGGGGTATCTGTGCCAGCAAACCGCATTTTTCCTGGGGTTTGAAGTGATTAACGCCCGACAGACAAACCGATTAACCTTGGGCTGCAGCCTTCTTCGGGGTGCGGAAAATCGCCTCGGCCAATTCATCGGCGGCTTTGGCCGTGGTGATCTGGCGTGTCTCCGCGATATTGAAGATGGTATCGAGTGTGCCGCCGATTTTATCGACATGCGCCATCATGTTAGCGCGGGTAATATCGTGACTGAACGGGTTCTTGCCGATGCGCTGGCAATATTCATACGCCACGCAAATGACGCCGCCTGCGTTGATCACATAATCGGGAGCGTACAAGATGCCCTTATCCGCCAGCTTCTGCCCGTGCGCAGGTGTCGCCAGTTGGTTGTTCGCCGCCCCGGCAACGATGTCCACTTTAAGCTGCGGGATCGTCTGGTCATTGATCTGCGCGCCCAAAGCGCAGGGCGCGAATACATTCGCCTCCACGCTGAAAATCGCATCCGGCGCCACCACTGTGATCCCGGGCATCTCGGCCCGGGCGCGGGTCAGCGATTCGTCGCGCACGTCGGTTACGGTCAGTATCGCGCCCTCGCCATGCAAATACTGGCACAGCGCATAACCGACAGCGCCCAACCCCTGCACCGCGACTTTGAGCCCTTTAACACTCTCATTCCCGTAACGGCGGGCCACACAGGCTTTCAATCCCCTGAAGACGCCGCAGGCTGTGACAGGCGACGGATCGCCGCCAACAGAATCAGCCGCCGAGGGCAACCCCACGACATAGCTGGTTTCCCTGGACATGGTGATCATGTCATGTTCGTTGGTGCCGCTGTCCTCCGCGGTGATGTAGCGCCCGCCCAGCCCTTCGACCGCGCGCGCCACTGCGCTGATCAGCGCATCGGTTTTCAGCTTGCGCGGATCGCCGATGATCACGCTTTTGCCACCGCCCAGCGGCAGCCCGGCCAAAGCGTTCTTGTAGGTCATACCGCGCGAAAGGCGTAGCACATCGCGGATGGCATCCTGCTCGCTGTCATAGGCAAACATGCGGCAACCGCCCAGCGCCGGGCCAAGGTTCCCGTTATGAATGCCGATGAACGCCAAAAGCCCGGTTTCAGAATCTTCGACGCGGCGTATGGTTTCATGCCCGTCATAATCGACGAATTGTGAAAGAAAGGATGCGTCCAGATCCTGGATATTCATGAGATACTCCTCGCGGCGAGCTATATGCACCGCAACATGCCCTAAAGTGATTTATTCTTTTCAGTATAACGATTTGGCGCGCGAAGCTGAAACATCTGCGTCTCCATTGGCCAAATTCGAAAGAACACTGCACGAATCGCCGGATTTTTAAAAGAAATTTTCTTTCGCAGCAGCAGCATGCCGCAAAAATCGAAAGAAGAAGCCGCCTTGCGGCGGCTTAAGGGAACAGATACCAGATCGGTCAAAGGTAAACTTTAGAAAAACGCGAAACTTGTGTCCTTGCTGTTTAGAACCCGCCCCCGGGTTCGTGTTGCTTTTTGCAGTCCCTCTTAGCCTTTCCTGTCTCACACTCAGGATCTGTGGCTTACAGATCGTTCCTACTCAGCATTGTCTCTATTCTTCAAATATATCTAAAATTTTATGTAAATACAAGTGTTTTTCTAGAAATCATTTATCTATTTGATTTAAAACATTAATTATTCCAGCCATATCCTCCGGTATGGGGCTCTCAAACCCCATCTCCTCCCCGGTCAGGGGGTGGATGAAGGCAATTTCAGCGGCATGCAGGGCCTGCCGCGGGAAATCGACGATCAGCGCGCATTCATTCTCGCCCAATCCCGCCTTGCGCAAACGGGACATCTGGCCGTTGCGCGCCAGCCCGTAAAGCGGATCCCCCAGCAGCGGATGCCCCAGGTGCGCCATATGAACCCGTACCTGATGCGTGCGGCCCGTCTCAAGGCTGCATTCGACCAACGCGGCCGGGCCCCATTCCTCAGCCACCAGATACTGCGTGCGCGCCTCGCGGCCGTTCCTTTGCACCACAGCCATTTTCTGACGATGAGAGGGGTGGCGGCCTATCGGCGCATCGACGATGCCCTTGCGCGGCACTGGCGCACCCCAGACCAACGCCTTGTACAAACGATGCAAGGAGCGATCCGAAAGCTGGGCCGACAAGGCCTGATGAGCGCGATCCGTCTTGGCCGCAAGCATCAGGCCGCTGGTATCCTTGTCGAGACGGTGAACGATCCCCGGGCGCTTCACACCGCCGATGCCTGAAAGCGTATCGCCGCAATGATGCAAAAGCGCGTTCACCAGCGTGCCATCTTCGTGCCCGGCTCCGGCATGCACCACCAGCCCCACCGGCTTGTTGATCACGATCAGGGCGTCGTCTTCATAAACGATATCGAGAGGAATGTTTTCCGGCAGCGGCGTGTCTTCGCGTGGTGCGGGAACGTCGATCCTGATCTCATCACCGCTTTTGAGCTTATACGCCGGGCTGTCGCACACATTCCCTCTCACCTGCACCTGCCCCCCCAGAACCAGCGCCTTGATGCGCGTTCTTGAAAGTTCTACGGCCACATCGGCAAGAAACTTGTCCAAACGCACCCCCGCTTGTTCTGGCGGCACGCTGAAGCGGAGATGTTGGAACGGTTCTGACATGGCGACTACATACAGGACGGCATGAAAATATTCAAATTAGGGTCAGGACTCGTTGGTTTTGCCAGCACACCTAACGGCGTGGCTTGCGAACACAGGGATCTTCGTAAACATCCAGCCCCGGCACCACCATGACCCATCCTTCCTGCAGCGGCGGTTCTGGCGCGGGCTGCTGGCCTTCGGGCACGGGTTTTTCCGGGCCGTATTCCTGCTCCGACTTTTTTTGCTCTTTAAGGATGGTTGCCGTGATGACGGTTTCACCGCTGGCATTGCGAGTCACATCGCTGGCCTGCGCCTTCAACCCATTGAGGTAGGACTGATCGTCAAGCATCGCGCCGCGCGGCGAGAGGCTTAGAACGCGGATATGGTCATGCATGAATGGATCGTAACTGTCACGCGTCAGCGCATTGGCCACCACGACCACGCGGCCATCAGCGCGAGCGCTTATATCCTGGCCGTTGAATTCGTAATCCTTAAGGCGGTAGTAACGCTGCCATACGGGTTCGCCCGCCGGATCGACCTCCATCACCCAGGCCGCATGCGGGTTGTCGTCGACCGGCTCCGCGGCGCCGGTGACAAGGTAATAATGGCCACCGTCGGGCGTGACTCTAGAGGATGCCGCTCCGCCGTTCAAAACGGAGTATTTGCCACGCGGATAGGTGCGCTGCCACAAGATGGTGCCGTCATGTCCAAGTTTCAGGATCCACCCGGCCATGCGTCCGTCATCCATAATGATCTTGCCCGTGGCGATATAGGATTTGTCATCCGTAACGGCCAGCCCTGCCAGCATGTTGTTGACACCGGGGCGGTAAGCCCGCTTCCATACCAGCTTGCCGTCATCGGTGTGACGACTCAGGATGCCGTACTGATCCTTGGGATCTTTGCGGTTGACAGCCTGAACGATCACGACGAACCCTTTGCCCTCGGCGGCAGGGACGATCCCTTGCGCGATGTAATCATAGGCCGCGTCGCTTAATATCTGTTCGCGCTTATAAACGCCCTGACGGTCGTACCAGCTAAGGCGCACATGGCGGTCTTTCCCCTTGCCAACGCGAATATTCGAAACGCCAACGAAGCGCTCCCCGAGCTTGGCCATCCCGGCCGGCTGCTCTCCGTCTTTTGCGGGAACAAACTGCTCGACCAGAGTACGGCCGCGGCGGTTCAGTTCGACCAACCCGGTTTGCAGAGCCTGCGATGTCTGCAAATCTATTTTGACGCCGTAAGCCATGATGGTGCCCTCGGGCATGACCACGCCTGCGGCAAACTGGATCAGGCGGCCGCGTTCGCCATAATCGGCATCCCATACCGTAGGGAATCCGTAAGTGGGCGTTTTCAACGTGCTGATGACCTCGGGCAGCGTATCGCACATCTGTGCTTGTACCGGCATGGCCGCTGCCGCCAGCATCAGGACTGCAACTCCCATTGTCAAAGTGATATGGCGACGGATGATCATGTTTTAGCGCGGCGTTGCCCTGTTATCGGGGTGGGTCTTGATCTTTGAGTGTAAAATCGTTACCGCTCTGTGTCCATGAGGATACTGATTATCAGCGATGCCTGGCACCCGCAGATTAACGGCGTCGTGCGCACCTATGAATACCTCGCCGCGGAACTGACCCGCCGCGGCCACGAAGTCCAAGTGATCGGCCCGCACGATTTCCCGTGGCGCATGCCCCTGCCGGGCTACCGCGAAATCGAGCTTGCCCTTTTTCCCTATTGCCGCCTTTCCGGCATGATCGAGGCGTTTGCACCCGATAGTATACATATTGCAACAGAAGGCCCTCTGGGGCAGACAGCGCAACGCTGGTGCCGCCGTCACAATCATCGTTTCAGTACAGCCTTCCATACGATGTTTCCTGACTATTTCGCCAAGCGCGTCGCCAAGCATTTCCCGTGGCTTTACCGTCCGGCTCGCACCTTGGGCATTGCCATGGTCAAGAAATTCCATAATCGTTCCGCCGTGATCATTACGACAACGGAAACCATCAACCGCGAACTGCGTACGTGGGGGATAACAGCCCCTCTCGCCGCCATTCCACGTGGCGTGCCGATTGACCTCTTCACGGTTGAAGGGCCGCTGGCAATCGATCCCATGAAGAAACTCGTTGCCCTTTTCGTGGGCCGCGTGGCGATTGAAAAAAACATCGAAGCTTTCCTGAATATGGAATGGGAAGGGTTGAAAATTGTGGTCGGAGACGGCCCTTCTCTCCCGGCGCTCAGGGCCGCTTTTCCCGACGTCATGTTTGTCGGTAAAAAAACAGGAGCCGACCTCGCAAGTTGGTACCGCAGCGCCGATGTTTTCGTCTTTCCATCAAGAACCGATACGTTTGGAATTGTTTTAATTGAGGCGCTTTCCTGCGGGATTCCCGTGGCGGGCTATCCTGTAGCAGGCCCGCAGGACATCATTACCACCCCCCTGCTGGGAGCGGTGGACGATGATCTCTCGCAAGCCGTGAAATTAGCCTTGCAATCCACTGGAAAGAAAGAAGAAAGGCATGATTATATCAGTCAGATCTATACCTGGCCTGCCTTTACCGACAGCTTTCTTGAATCCCTTTCCGTGCATCAGTGCTGAAAGCCCTGAAATTAAAAGAAAACCATGGATTTTATAGCCCGGACGGATTAAAAACGCGGAATGTAACCAAAGCAGACCTTTATGGCTCATATTCTTGTCGCAGAAGACGACGCCTCAATGCGTCACTTTTTGACCCTCGCCCTCGAACGGGCGGGGCACAGCGTCGAAGCCTGTGAAGATGGCATCGCAGCGCTGCGCGCCGTTGAGGCTAATACGGAAATAGACTTGCTGCTGGCCGACATCGTCATGCCCGGCATGGACGGTATTGAACTCGCCAAAAAGGCTCAGGACATTGTTCCGTCCTTAAAAGTCATGTTCATCACCGGGTTCGCTGCCGTAGCACTGGCGAACCGGTCAGAATCCGAACCGGCCCCGGAAATCCTTTCCAAACCCTTTCATCTCAAGGATCTGGTAGATCGCGTTGAACAACTGCTGGCGGCCTGAACAAGGCGCTGTAGCCATAAAAGGCTTGAAATCAGCCGGAAAATCTGGTTTTTATGGTGGCCTTCGACGGGTACGCGCAATTAGCTCAGTGGTAGAGCACTATGTTGACATCGTAGGGGTCGCAAGTTCAATCCTTGCATTGCGCACCACCCCTGATTCCTTACCGTAATTCTGCCAAAAAGTGCATGTACTTTGAAACTGTGCAAGGTATAATTGCCTTGTTGATGCCCTTCCCTCGCCGACAGGTCTCTCATGATAATGATTTCAAAGATTTCCGCCCGTTTCGGGACTGTTTTCCTCGCCGCCGGCCTTTGTATCGCGCTGACCGCCCCGGCAGGAGCCGAAACAACCGCCGATAACGGGATGATGCCGCCCATGGCTGCCTCCGCCGTTCAGGCGCCAGCCTACGATGCAGGCGATCAGAACGCCACCCACCCGATGTTGCGCATGACCCCCGAAAAATCGGAGATCATCCACCTTGATGAAGAGGCTTCCAGCATCATCGTCGGCAACCCTCAGAATTTGAATGTGGTGCTGGAAACGCCGCGAACCATCATTCTGACGCCGCGGCAACCGGGCGCCACGCACTTTCTGGTTATGAATAAATCAGGCAAGGTTTTAATGGCCCGCCACGTCATCGTGGCCAGCCCCAAGGAAAAATACGTCAGAATCCGCCGCAGTTGCATCAACGCCACATCCTCCTGTCAGGATACACGGGTTTACTACTGCCCGGGCGGCATGTGCCACGAAACGGGACTCCTGCCAGGAAGCAATAGCAATACCTCGCAGTACACCATTTCGGCTGAACCGCGTCAGGGGGCGGGAGAGATAAACCCGGAAGGGGAGGAGACTCCCGCAGAATCAAGAGCCGATATGATCGATGAAATCCGCAATATCTGCACCGAAAATCCGGATCTGTGCAGCGTCGACTCCGATTCCGACGTGAACGACCCGAACGATAATGTCGAAGACACCAACCCTGAACGCTAGAACGCCAAAACACAATGAAAACCATGAAGAATAACCGCCTTTTGCTGGCCAGCCTGACGCTGGGATCGGCGCTGATGCTCTCCGCTTGCCAAACCACCGGCACCGCCGTTAAGGGGAGCGACGACCCCGTCAATGCCGCGCTTGAGCGCGCCGCCATAGAAGCGCCCACAGATAGCGGCGTCGATTCACTCAACGCCATAGAGCGCCTTTACAAGAAGGACAGCATGAACCCGGATCTGGCCGTGCGCTATTCGCGCGCGTTGCGCGATAATGGCCGTATGACCCGCGCCGCCATGGTTCTCAATCCACTCATCGAAAATCCGAAAACAAAAACGCTGGGCGTGGTAACGGAATTTGCCGCCGTGCATGCCTCCATGGGCAATTATGAGCTGGCTGAAAAAAATGCCCGCGCCGCCGTTCTGATGGATCCCAACTCTGCCCAGGCCTATCACGTGCTGGGAATCGCCTTGGACGCGCAGGGCTTCAACAAGCAAGCGGAGGTCGCTTTCCGCAAGGCGCTGGATAACTGGTCGGGAGACCCCTCGCCGGTTTTGAACAATCTGGGCCTCAACCTCGCCGCACAAGGCTTCCTTGATGAGGCCATCAGCACGTTGCGCCGGGCCGCCAGCCTGTCTCCCAACAAAGGGGAGATCGAGCGAAACCTAAGGATCGTGCAGGCTCTGCAAGTGCAGCCCGGCACAGCCACGGTTCCGTTTGCCCAAACCAAGGCCGCGCAAACCGCAGCCAAAGGCAAACCTGCCGAAAGCGTTACAGTAAAAACGGAATCGGATGAAAAGGCCGATAAGCCCGCAGACGGAAAAACGGCGACCGCAGAACCTGCCCCCCTCAAGGCCGAAACGGCAAAACCCGATCAGGAAAAATCAGGCGGAATCGTTGTGGAAGATCTGAATAGCGACGACAAGCAGGAAGATGCGAAGCCGGAACCCTCACCAGCCCCTGAAAAGCCGCGCCAGCCCCTGAAACCGCGCGGTCTGAACCAGTAACCTGAAAAGAACGGCAACCCGCCTTATTACCCGCCGGTCGCGCCCATCGCCTTGATGACGGTAGGCACCAGAATGATCACGAACAAAACAGGCAGGAAAAACGCGATCATCGGCACGGTCAGCTTCGGTGGCAGAGAAGCGGCCTTCTGCTCCGCCAGCGCCATGCGCTGCTCGCGCAGATCGCTTGAGATTACACGCATCGCCTGTGAAACCGATGTCCCGTATTGTTCGGCCTGAATGAGAGCGGTGGCGAAGTTACGCGCCGCCCCGCTTCCCACCCGGCGCGCAAAATCCTGCAACGCTGCGCGGCGGTCGTTCAACATCGCCATTTCGGCGCTCAATATCCCTAACTCCTCGGCCAATACCGGGGAATGTTCTGAAATCTCTTCGGCAATCCGCTGTACCGTCTGTTCAAGACCAATCCCACCCTGCACGCAAATCAACATCAGGTCGAGCGCATCGGAGAATGCCAGATTGATCTCCTGCGCGCGCTTGACAATCATGTTCTTGAGCAGGATGCGCGGCAGGAAATAACCGACCAGAACGGATACCAGCAAAATCAGGAGGATAACAATTTTCCCTGGAGGCTCCTCGGCCGCCGAGATGAAAATCATCGCCACACCCATGGCAAAGAACGGCAAGACGATGCGGGCGATCATGTATTTCATCGGGGCGGTCGGCGAGCGAATACCCGCCATCAGCATCTGTCCGCGCACCTTCTCGCCCATCTCCCCCATCATCTTTTTGACCTTGAAAGAAGCCGCCACCGACTCGCTGGCGGTCAGGGTTTTCACGCCTTTCTGCGCGATTTCGGCGCGAGTCTGGGCAAACAAATCCTTGCGTCGGCGCTCGATGACCGACTGGAAATGCTCTTTCTTCTGGTTACGGTTAAGCAAAGGCAGAACGACCGCGATGAACGAAAGCATCGCCGCAACAGCGCTTACGAAAATGACCAACGTCTCGTTGCCTATGCCTATCGATTCAAACATGAATACCTATCAAATCTTGAAGTTGATCATCGCCTTCATGATAAAAATGCCGATCATCATCCAGACGGCGCTGGCCCCCAGCCAGAATTTTCCGGTTGAAGTCGTCACCAGCAGCATGGCGTACTCCGGGTTGAGAAAGAACATGCCCGTCCCTACCAGAAACGGCAGCGCGCCGATAATCATGGCCGACGCCTTGGCCTCCGACGATAATGCCTGAATTTTCCGCTTCAGCTTGAATCGCGCCCGGATCACCGATGCCAGATTCATCAAAACCTCGGAAAGGCTGGCTCCGGTTTGCTGCTGGATGGTCATGCCGGTGGCGAACATCTGCATTTCCGTGATCGGCATGCGCCGCGCCGCCTGTTGCGCCGCTTCGGGCAGCGACATGCCCACGCGCTGCGCTTCATACATCAGCATCATTTCCTCGCCCATCGGGCCTTCGAATTCCTTGCCGGCCATATGAATAGCTTCAGTGACCGGCATACCGGCTTTCAGCAAGCGCACCATAGCTTCGAGCGCATCGGCAAAATCGGTCAGGAATTTTTTCTGGCGTCGCCTGATCTTCCAGCGCAGGATATAGCGCGGCAGGCCAAGCAGCCCCGTAACCCCGATCAGAATAATGGCCACAGGCGGCAGCTTGGCCACAATCGCCAGCACCACCGCAACCAGCATCAAAACAACAGATCCAATCCAGAACTGCGCGACGCTCATGCTGCTGCCCGCCTGTTTGAGCTTCATGTCCAGCGTTTCCTTGCGCTCGACATCGTTGCTCTGCTTGAGCTTCCGCGCCAGATCTTCACGGCGCTTGTTCTGGGTGTCGCGGTCGGCCTTATCCTTGTTCTCGGCGACGGCCTGCCCGCGAATGATTGACAGCGCCCTCTTGTTGCGCGCTTTCTCTACCTGTTTCAGGGTGAAAAGGCTGAACGTCACCACCACCAGGAACGAAACCAGAAAAATAATCAGGAACGTGATATTCATTTGTCAAAGGCCTCGGCCATCGCGTCCATGACAAGCTGTTCAACGCCGTACTGACGCGCCTTGTCCCAGAATTTCGGGCGCAAGCCGGTCGATTTTTGCGTGCAGATCAGCTTGCCGTTCTCGTCTTCACCCTGAATATCCAGAACGAAAAGATCCTGCATCGTAACGATTTCGCCCTCCATACCGGTGATTTCGGTGACGTGCGTCACCTTACGGGATCCATCGCGCAAGCGCTGCACCTGAATAATCACGTTCACTGCGCTGGCGATCTGTTCACGCACAGCGGCCGAAGGCAGATTCAACCCCCCCATGGCGATCATGTTCTCCATGCGCGAAAGCGCTTCACGTGGGTTGTTGGCGTGCACCGTGCCCATGGATCCGTCGTGACCGGTATTCATCGCCTGCAACAGGTCAAAGGCTTCAGGGCCGCGCACCTCGCCGACGATAATCCGCTCGGGGCGCATGCGCAGGCAGTTTTTCACCAGATCGCGCATCGTGACTTCGCCCGCGCCTTCAAGGTTGGGCGGACGCGTTTCCAGACGCACGACGTGCGGCTGCTGGAGTTGCAGTTCGCAGGCGTCTTCGCAGGTGATGATCCGCTCGCCGGCTTCGATATAACGGGTCAGACAGTTCAACATCGTGGTTTTACCGGAACCCGTGCCGCCTGAAACCAGCACATTCACGCGGCACCGGCCGATCGCCATGATCAGCTTGGCGCAACTCGGCGTCATCGCCTTGTATTCCATCAGCTTTTCAAGCGTCAGCTTATCCTTCTTGAATTTACGGATGGTCATGCACGCGCCGTCGACCGCTAGCGGCGGAATGATCACGTTCACGCGCGACCCGTCAGGAAGCCGCGCATCGCATATAGGGGATGATTCGTCGACACGGCGGCCGATCGCGCCGACGATGCGCTGGCATATTGTCGTCAAATGCTGGTTGTCGCGGAACTTGATTTCCGTGCGCTGAATTTTGCCCGCCACCTCGATATAGGTAATCTCCGGGCCGTTGATCATGATATCGGCAATATCGTCGCGCTCCAGCAGCGATTCCAAAGGGCCATAACCCAGCATGTCGTCGCCGCATTCCTTGCAAATCTGCTCCAGCTCCGATGGCGTAACATCAAGGTTGCGGAAACGGGCGATTTCCTGAACCGCCGAAGACACTTCCTCGCGCGCGGCCTTCGAATCCATGCGCGCCAGCGCCTTGAGGTCGATGCCATCTCGCAGATCGATCCAGATGCGGTTGCGCGCCCGCTGCAGGCGCAACGATGTCATACTGTCGCCTGCTCCGGCCTTGATCTCGGGAGCAGGCTCATTCAGGCTCAAAAGGTCTTCGCCCGCAGGTTTTTTGGGTTCGGGCTTCTTCGCGCCTGGCTCGGCGGACAGCGCCATCAATTGCGCCATTTGCTCGCTGCTGAGTTGGCTCGGCGCTGGCGCGGGCGCAGCCGGGGACGGAGACGCTGTGGATGAAGACGGCGGCGGTAACGGGGGCTTGGCGGAAACAGGTGCGGGCGCTGGCGTGGGCGCCGCAGGCTTTTGGCCCACTGGCGCTGGCGATGCCGCTTCTGATCCTTTCTTCCCGAACATATCCTTCCGATCCTCTCTAGCCCTTGGCCTTGAGTTTGGTCAGCAGGCCCGACAACTTGCCGGATTTCTTGTCGTCCTCGGTCTTGGTGCCATCGCTTCCCGCGCCCGAAATCACATCGCGCACAATACGCAGAAGTTTTTCGGCGATCAGAACGCCCTCTTTGTCTTCATGAAGCTTCTTTCCCTGGCTTTCCACAGTCACAAACAAATCAGTCTCGAACGGAATCACCACGGCAACACGCCGCTCCAGCCCCTGTTCGATCTGCGACTTAGAGACCTCGTTCTTGGCGGAATAGCCTTGCATATTGACGACGATTTCAGCCTCATCGCTGGCCCCGCCGCGCAAATCCTTTAGTTCCTGCAGCAATGTCCGGGTCGCGCGCACCGCCGGCAGTGTCGGCGTCGTCACCATGACAATCCGGTTGGCCTTCGTTAGAACCACGCGCCGCAGCGCCGAAGGCGATTGTGAAAGATCGACGATCACCACGGGGTAAATACCCATCAGATAATTCAGCAGCGTCTCATAATGCTCGGGGGGGACGTTATCTTCGAGCATCACATCGCTGCCGCTGCTCAGGACGAAAAGCTTGTCGCTGGCTTCATGGATCATGCGCCCGAGGCTGTCTTCGTTCTTTTCCACAGCCGCCCGCGCGGCTTCCGCCAGTGTGGCCGCCGGCTCAAAACCGATCCCCACGCTCAACGTCGACCAACCGCCCGAAGCGTCAAGCAAGAACGTCTTCTGCCCCAGCATATCAGATGTCGCCCATGCCAAAGTCTCGGAAATGGCGGTAACGCCAACACCGCCCTTGCCGCCCATCAACGCAATCAGGCGGCTGCCTGTGGCGCCGATTTTTTTCAGCAATGTCGCGGCAATATCATTGCCAAGATGCTCTGTCCTGATGGGCTTGACCAGATAATCGCTGATCCCCAGATTGACAAGGCGCCGATACAAGTTCACATCGTTGACCGGGCCGATGATGATGGCTGCCGTGCCTTCGTTGCAAACGCCGCCCAAAGCCTCAAGCCTGTCGGTAAAGCCATCGGCGATTTCTTCGGTCTGGATAATTACCAGATCGGGCGAGGCATAGCTGGTGTAAGTATTAATCGCGTCGTTGACGCCGCCCTCGACGACGTCGAGCGTGACGCGGGCAAACCGCCAATCCTGCCGAATGGCCTCGAAAGCCGCGCGCGTTTCGGCGTCGCGCGTGAACAACGTTACGCGCGCGCTCGGCAGCAAAACGGAAGTATAGGATCTGTCGTCGTCACTCATGGATTAGCCTAAGCAAAAGAAGAATTATGTATACCCGGAAAGCCTGTCTATTCTTCTCAATAATTGCGCGAAAATATTACTAATTGCTTACAATTCAATAAGATTGCTTAGACCTTTACAGAACCTTCAGTTGGTTGAGGAATAAGCCCCGCTCAACCCGCTGTTCGGCTGCCCGGCGCGGTAGGGTTCGGCCATGGCGCCTGTCCTGCGCCCGTCAGCGTCAGGATTGACGGCCCGGCCTCCCAGATCCTCCGGATGCGCGACTTGCCGCGCCATAATCGTATTCACTGAGCAGCCCAGCTTGTAATCGTAATCCGTTTCGGCCTGCATGGTATAATAGCCCGGTATCATATCGCAGCCTTCAGGAGCTTCCGCATTAATACTTTTGTAACCAATGATCATTTCCGGTTGATCGCCGCTATTCTCAAGCGCCAGAATGCTGCCCTTGACATTTTTGACGCCACGGCGGGACAATTCATCAAGCACGCGATGCAACTGATCCGTGGCTTTCATCGCGGTATTCTTCCTGGAATGCGGATCGTAACCGATAATCACTTCCAATTCGCCTGAACCATGGCGGCTGTAACGGTTTGCCATTTCATCAAACTGGGCACCGCCCAGCTCCGCTACCTGGTAGGTAGAGGAATAATTCTCCGTCACTAACTGCGGCTTCCCGGCATGCACTGTCGTCGGCGTATCAATCGCGCAGCCGGACACCCCGAACGCCGCCATCACGGCAAACAGACAAACCGTCTTCTTAAGCCCGGCAAATTTCTGAAATCTGGCTGGTGAATTCATTGTCATTTTCCTCACGGCATCAAGTAGCCGAATTTCTCGTCTTCAGCCATCAGCTCCTCAGGCAGTTTGCGTTTATCCGCGTAAGTGCGGCGTATGTTGTTGGCAAACGCCTGCGCCAAAGAGCTCTTTTCCGGCTCCGGCAGCTTTTGCGCCTGCGTTTTGTCGGCGAAAGCATCCACCATGAACGGCGTCACCATGACCACCAGTTCCGACTCTTCACGGTCGAAGCTGCGCGATTTTATCAGATCTCCTAGAATCGGCGTATCCTTGATCCCGGGTAGACCTTGCATGCCCTTGACCGCCTGCGACTGTATGATCCCGGCGATCATCAGGCTGCCGCCACTTCCCAGTTCCACAGTCGTCGAAGCCCGGCGGATATCCAGCCCCGGCACAGTCACCCCTCCCACCGTCACGCTGTTGCTGCGGTCAAGCGAGGATACTTCCGTCTGGATTTGCAGGCTGATCCGGTCGTTTGAAAGCACGATCGGGCGGAAATTCAGGGATACGCCGAACTGGCGGAAGGTCACGACGACGTTGCCGTTTTCATCCAGACCGGTCGGCACCGGGAATTCGCCACCTGCCAGAAACCCTGCCTGCTCGCCGGAAATGGCGGAAAGATTCGGTTCGGCCAATATATTGACCAGGCCTTCGTCCTCCATCATTCGCAATGCGCCCTGCAAAGGCGAGAAGATGCCGTTATCAAAGATAAAGCCGCCGACAGAGAAAGGCGTCGTCGTCAGGCCACTGCCCGTGTTGACATCCATAACTCCTTCGGTATTTCCGCCCAGGTAATCAACCTCGAAATCCGTACCCAACTCGCGCAGGGATGTACGCGCCATTTCCATGATCCTGACCTTCAGCATCACCTGCTGATCGCCGGCTACAGTCATTAAATTGGCAACGTTGGCGGCATTGCCGGTGATGCGGGCCGCCAGATCCTGAATCTTGTTGGAATTATCGGGCGTCGAAACGCGCCCGGTCAGCACCACCTGATTGTTCACCGTCTTGGCCCGCACGTCGCTTTCGCCGGGGAACAGCGTATTGATGCTGTTTTGCAAAGTGATTTCGTCAATCCGGACATGAATGTTCATGCGCCTCAAAACGTTCCCTTCGGCGTCGAGCGCAATGATGTTGGTGTCGCCGATATTGGCGCCGACCATATAAAGCTGATTGGATTGCAGAGCCTGCACATCGACGATGCTGGGGTTCGCGACCATCACATCGGCCACAGGCCCATCCACCTTGACGATCTCGGCCTTGCCGATCGTCAGTATCAAGGTGGGATCCTGATGCTGCTGGGCCGCCGAAACCGTGACCAGATCAGCCTTGTCGGCACGGCTTTGCCACGCGGCAAACGTGCACAGAAAGCCGCACAACAATACAGCCGTCAATCGCATCGATATCCGGCGAAAACGCCGGGATAAAACTGTGGACAAACCTGTCATTTTCAATTCACTCAGGTTGTTATCAAGATGTCCAGAACGGGCATCTCAAGGAAGGCATCTTGAATCTTAAGCCATAATTTATAAAAACGCTATAGCCATGACACGATGGCCGCCCATCCCCGCTCAAGGCTCGACATTAATCTGATTCACATAATTCCCATTATACAGGCGGACAATGCTTTCATCGCCGCTACCGCCTCTTTGTCCCTCAATATCGCGCATGATCTCGTTGAACAAATTGGTCATGCGCGCATCCGAGGCCGCGGGAATCTTGCTATCCGTAACCTTGTCGTCGCCCAGACCGCGCAAAACCAGTTCCAAAGAGCCGACCGACCCGGCCATAGCCAGAACTTGGGCGCCCACCGGATCGACTTCCATCGTGTATACCTTGCCGGCCTTGACCTTCTCCTCGTTACGCACCACGGCTTGATCGACCGCCAGAACCTTGACGTTCTGCATGATGGTTTCAGAAGCGCGCCGCCACAAGTTCTTCTGAACGATTGCCCGGCTCTCCTCGTCTGCAAGATTGCTCGGAACGGTAAAGCGCGGACGATAGGTCAGGACGATATCAACGTAATCGCCCGGCGCGACAAAGCCGCCCGCAGCACTGGCGGCGTTCGCCGTAATCGCGACAGCCCTCATCCCCGGCTTCAAGGTTGCCGACAGGTAGTTGACCTTTTTATCGATCAATACCGATTTGGTTACCGGCTCACCGACAGCCACCGCGCGTTTAACCTTCCCGCTGGCGATGTCGGTAATCTTCTTATCGCCCTGTTTAAGGAGCAACCCCTCAAAAACGCCGGATTTGGGCCAGTCTTGCCACTTCACATTATCCGCCGTCAGCGTTTCACCCAATTTCAGCGGTTTGGCCGCAACGACGATCTGCACCCGCGCCTCTTCCTTGACAGGTTGCTTCTTCTTGTCAGTCTTGAGAGTCGCCTGCACAACCATGGCCACCAGCACCGCCACCAGAAACCCTCCGGCCATGACAATTAAAACGTTACGGTTCATGATATGCCCTTTCGAATGTCGCCCTTATAAAGATAACCCATTTTCATTTTTCACCAAGTCCTAACCCGCCGCCTGCAAAAACCCGGCCAGCATGTCAAGGCTTGCGTACCCGCCATCGATAAACGCGAACAAAGCCCCTGTCATAATCGGAACGCCATAGGGGATAACCGCCTGACCGCCTTGCACGCGCGCCAGCCAACTGCCTTCCGTCGCATTCTTGAAGGGCTTTGCCTTTTTGAAAAACAGCGCCAGCCACCCCAGCAAGAAACCAAAAGCCGCCATAGCGAATAAAAACACCATGATATTCTGGGGCCCCATCCAGAAGGCGTAAGCGGTCATCAATTTCGAATCGCCGCCTCCCATCATCTTTCCGATTGTCATGCAAAACGTCACGGCAAAGACCAGCGCCCCTGTGATCAAGTGCGCAGCCAACCCGCCGAACGGTTCGGGGTTGCCGCCAAGGCGGCAGGCGATGAAGGCAAACACAAAAGCCAGCAATATGCCCACGGAATAGCCGTTCGGTATGGTCATGCCGCGCATATCAGACCAGGCCGATAACAGGCCCAAACCGATCGCCGCCAGAAGCGCACTGAGAAAAACCACAAGGAACAGCATGAATGAGAACTGGATCTACAGGATGGAGCCGGAGCCCGGAAGAAAGGTATATGCTTTATCAGTTTACACCTATTGCAGGCAAAGAAAAAGCCGCCTGACGCACGCCAGGCGGCTTTCCATAAATTATCAATTACGATACAACAGCATCAACCTGGCTGGCAGCAGAACTCAAAGCGGTTGAAATCGAACCGAACATCGCCGAGAGGCTGTCGCCGGCAAGAAATACGGCCGCCATGATCGCCAGAGAAATACCGCCTGCAATCAGGCCGTATTCAATCGCTGTAGCGCCATCTTCGCTGTGAATGTAAGCCTGCACGCGAGCAATGATTTTATTCAGCATAGTCAAATCTCCTTCAAGAAGTTTCCAGCAAGTTTTTATTTTCAGGGTTTCCCACATTCCACAGAACATGAAATGCCTAACCTTATGATTCTATCTTATCCATTAAATTTTTAAAGGGGGGTTAAGATTGCCCTTTTTGATAGTGAAAAGAAGGATTTATCGTTTCGAAATTGAAGCATATTTTATTAAAAAATTGACATAACTTTCACATGAGGGATTGGCGCCTGCCTATTGTTTCAGATGCAGGTTGGCCAAGGCTCCGCTGATCTGCTCAAACGTCGTAATCAGCTCCGCCTGAGAGGGCGCATCGAAATAATGATCAGAGTCCGTAGCGCACTGCCGGTAAATTTCTTTTGTATCTTCCGTGATATCCGATGTCGTGTGGTCAAAGGTGATTGTGTAGATGATCACATTCCGCGGATCGTCCTTCAACCAGTCGCAAACCTCCAGCAGACGCTCGTTCATCTCGGTGACATTGTTGACCGTTGTCGAACGCGATGAGCTCCAGTAACTTGAATAAATGCTGGAAGGGTACATTTCACCATCCGTCATCAGCACAATCGCCTTATTCCACTCCTCATCGTCCCATTCCGATCCTTCGATAAAAGGCTCGTCCGGCGACAAAACCCGCATCCCCCAGGCCATCCCGATATTTGAATACGTGTTCCCATGATACGTCATGCTGTTGATCGTTGATGTCAGCGCGGCCTGATCGCTGCTCAACGGTAAAATATTGGCATACGGGCAGCTTTCGTTAGGCTGGCTGCGCCAGCAATAACAATAGGTTTTGTTGCAATCACCACCCGAGCCGGTACAAGAACTGCAACGCGAATTGCTGTAACCGGAATAATCGTCGCATTCCTGCCCCGATGAAATCACGCGGCCCGACACATAGATATCCCAAGGCCCCGGGTAATCGTCGGCCGTATCATCGGGGTACGGGTCGTTGGTGGTGCTGTCCGGACGCCAGCCGTGGCCGCGGCAGTTTGACGCCCCCGTGCATAACCCCGTTCCGCTGGTCGTCCAAAGCTGTCCGCGCGTATTGGCCACATGAGTGGCGGCGTCGTTATAATCCGTCTCCTTGTGATCGACGACACAGCCATACCACCCCGATCCTGAATGACTCGTTGTGTAGCTGACGCCGGATGGCAACGTCACAAACGGTGTGCCATATCCGGACGAACCGTCCGGGAACTGCCCCAGGCCATAACGCCCCACGCGCACAGAAGCCGCGTAAGGCACGATCCCGATACGGACATCGTCCGCCTCTTCGACACGATCAAACAGGATATCGACGAAGTTCTGCGCCGCCGTTTTCACGGCCGCCATGTTAGTCGAACCAAGAGAGCCTGTATTATCCAGCACCAGAACGACTTCAAGCCCGCGGATCTCCCGCGCTACGGTCGTCGAACTGGATACGGAAATGCTGGTCACACCGAAAATACGGGTGAATGTCGTCGGAAACAGGGCCACCGCCGTCACCGTGACTTCACTGTCGGTAACCTCTACGCTCACGTTATCAAAATCAAGATTGCCGATTTTATCGGGCGGGTAATTGGACTCCAGAAATTCAATGACCCTGTTTTCAATGCCTTCCTCATCCGTGTTGGAGGCCGCCGCCGCCAGAACGGACGCATCAAGCGCGCCGTGCAGGCGCTGCCGCACCAGATAGGCTTGCGACACATCCATCGAAATCCCCACCGCGCCAATCAATACAGGCGCCAGCAAGCCGAAAGCAACCGCAATCGACCCCTCACTGAGCAGCGCGAAGAAGCTGCTGAATTTTCCCAAAACGTTTTTTTTCATGATCCAGCCCTCCTGAGGGGCGCCTCTTATTCTGCACGCGTGACAACCGGAACCATCCGTCCCCGGCTGAAGGTATTCTCTATCATCACGATGTCGCCGACAATATTCGTTCCAAAAGGCGGTTCATAAGGGAAGCGCACATAAACCAGCATCACGCCATCCCCCTCCAGCGCCAAGGCCTGCACATTATCCGGAATATTGGCGACAGGATCCATATTTGTCGTATCGCGCCACACGATCACCGGATCCGGCGCATCGTCATCGTCAACTCCGCTGTCGGCGTCATATCTGACACTGATAATATCAAAGCCGACAAGCGCCTGATCGAAGGGCGCCAACGCCAGACGCCCCGCATTCTTGGCGTCTTCAAGCTGCGCATCCGTCACCTCCTCGACGCGCGTCAGAAGGTCGGCCACGATCTGCGACGACGCGATCACCTTCTGATTGGCCTGAATGCCGTTCCCCAGTTCGACGATCCCCAGAAGCAAGACGATCATGATCGGGAAAACCATGGCGAATTCCGTCGCCGCCAGGCCGCTAACATCATGCGCCCATCTATAGACGGGTTCTGAAATGCGCTTAAATAACTTCATCGTCGTCATCCCAGTCATAAGGCTCCGTCTGGAAGACAAAAACGGAAGTCATCAGTTTCGTATTGTTCGGCGAATCGGATAGAAAAGCGCTGACAATCGGCGTCAGCAACGGGTGGTAGTAAAGAACCGTAACCATGACGATGTCGTTCGACCCGCCTGTTTCAAAACTGTCATCCGCCAGATTTCCCTCCTCATCCACTTCCGCCGTCGTGCTTGCATCGGCAAAAGAATCCAGAACCTCGACTTTGAACTGTATGGAATTGCAATCAACCAGGGCAATCGGAATGTGTTCACAAATCTGTTCGCGGAAGAACCCTTCAGCCTCGTCCGGATCGGAAATCACCTGAACCTGTCCGGTACGCACGGCTCTCACCGCATCCTGAACGGCCCCCTGCATCAAGGATCCCGCCGTGTAAACCATGGCCAGTTCGATAATAAAGGCCGCCGTAATCGCAAACGGCACGACCACCAGCGCAAATTCAATCGCCGTGGCGCCGTCGCGGCGCCGCAGCCATGCTGAAAATGCCTTTCTAATCAAATCCATGCCTAAACTCATGTTGCAGAAATAAAGAGAGGTACTTCCTTCCCATTATAAAGAGCACTCATTAAGGAAGCCTTGAGCAATCCGATAATTTTAGATAATTACAATAGGTTAGCCGATTTCCAGTCAACCCTTCAGGTTGCCTGGGCCTTTTCCTCCTCTACGGGGAACCCTTCGGAATCAAGCACGACTTCACCCGTAACTTCTTTGCCCCAGCGCACGGTCATCTCTTCCTGCCGTTTGCGGATAGCCGACAGCCGCAAATTCGCGCGCTGCATCATGATCGTGGCAACAATGCCGGACAGCGCCCAGTCGATCAGATAACCGATCGCCGCCGCCGCATAAATGACGATGATCGTGCGCGGATCGGTAATCAGGCCCACGGCATATTCAGCCGTATGGGATTTGGTCCATAAATCGAGCAGGAATGGAAAGCAACCCGCCAGATTCATCGAGCCGACAGTAATCGCCCGCGTCCCTCCATGACGATCGATCACGACGGCGACAACCGTGGGCAGCATGCCAAACAATACGAGCATTGTGGTCGGCAGGAAGACAATGGCCGCCAGCAATACAAAAATCAGCAGAATCTGGGAAGACCACCCGCCTTTCTTTTTGGCAGGTTTCCTTCTGGCCGGTTCTTTTTTGGCCTGTTTAACCGCCATCAGATCATCCCCCGGACGTAAAGTGAATGATTGAAAAGGCAATAATCACAATACCGGACAGCGCCGAAGCGATGATCGCGGCATATTCGCGCCCAACCTCCCTGACAAAGGTTTCAGGCTTGGCCAGCTTTTTTTCCAGTTCATGGGCCTCTTCCCTGAGTTTGCCGTAATCGACCATCGCCTGACGGAAATCCTGAAAGTCGTTATGCTTTATATCCTGACTATCCAGCAGCAAGATCATCTTGCCGATATCGCCGGTATCTTTCAAACGCTCGACCTTATCCTTGATCTTCTGACGCAATTCCCGATCATGAATGCGCGCGTAGTAAACATCCAGCAAGGAAGCAATCCAGCGGCAGACCCCCGGGAACGGCTCGGAACGGATACGCGACTGGATGGTCGCCAGAACCTTGATGTTGCCCATGACGCGCTTATAAGGCTCCGGCGCGTTCAAATCCACCAGATACGGGTCGATCACCTTGCGGTCGCGCACGGATAGGAACGCCGCGATATGGCGATCGACGAACAGTTGCGGGCGGTTGGGCCTGTCAGCGATTTTTTCAAAGGCCCGCAGCATATCTTCCGGCGTCAGAACGTAAAACTCGCGCAGCTTCTCACTATAGCAGGGAGCATCCGGCACCAGAAAATACAGGCAACGCTCAACCCCATAGATAATGCCCTGCTGCCGCAGGAACGCGCGGCAACTGTCAAACTTCCCGACGATCGCGCCAACGTCATAGCGCATATCGGTCTGCACGCTCAGCCAATTCATCATCAATTGTTGATTGATGATATCGACATAGGGCCCCAGATCTTTCTTGTGCAAACACGCATCCAGCAGCGAAAGGGGGAAGCCGTCGGGGGTCACATGTATCCCCTTGTAGCGCAACGGCGCCTCGGGATCGAGCGCCATGGAAACGCGCGAAACCAGCCTTTCGGCGTATCCCGCGTTCCGCCCCTGCTCGTGGCTGCCCTCTATCACCTGCTCAAGACGCCCTTTGGTCAGGTTGTCTTCAAGGGAGCGATTGATCCACTGCTCCATCTCCCCGCCGTCAATCAGTTGCACGGCTTGAGAGACGTTCTTCTCAAGATCCATCGCCAACAGAACCGGGCGATTATAGCGTTCTTCGTTGAACTGGATATGCCGGGCGGCTTTCACTTTCTTCGAACTTTGCTTCGGGCTTAGCCTCTGCCCGTCCAGCCATGACATGACGTCAACGATGTTCCAGCGCTGGGCCCGATCATCGTAAAGCAAACCCCGCAGCAATTCGAGAATGGCGCCTGTGAAACGCTCTTTTCCCGTCAGCGCGGCATAGCTGCCCTGCTGGATTTTTTCGGCGATGATGTCATCTTCACTTAACCCTTCAAGCGGATCGCGCACGCGCAGCAAGATCGTCAGGGTCACGCCCAGCGCGTACATATCGTCTTCAAATGTGCCCAGACCCCGCCCGATCGGCTGGCACATCGCCCGTTCTATCGGCTCGAACAGCGCAGGCTGCAGAAATGAAGCCGGAGCCGCCACGCAATCGCCCAGAATGACTTTATCGACCGTGCGGCTGTTGCCGTCGAACAGGTTCATCGGATTGATATGGCCGTGAACGATATCCGCGTCCCGCAAATCGGCCAGAACGCCGACAATCGGCTTGATAACCGATGTCAGCGCCTTCTCATTCTTCCACCCCATCCCTTGACCCGCGACAGACTTCATCAACGGCTGCCCGAGATTGTTCTCATATATAAAAACATAACGCTCGGCGTGCGCAAGCGGCCAATGCACAATCCCGTGATTGATAAGGCGGGCAAGTTGCGGATTGGCGATAGCGGCAATCCCCTGCGCCGTCTTCATGCGCGGTATCAACCACGGTTCGCATATGTACGCAAAAAGCGGAGCGCTCGCCGCGTTTCCCGCCGGGCGCGCGGCAAAGGCCTGCAGCGGCCCCTGATCCAGATTCTTCAGGCGCTGATGCGGCAGGATCTCAATATTGCCCAGACGCGCTCCTTGATTGCCCGCTCCCGGACGCGATTCGACAACCGCTGGCTGTTCGGCAAACGTTTCCCCTTCCGGGGCCGATGCATTTTCCGCACTCATGGGCATGATCTCTAGAAAAGCCGGAAGGCCTCTTCCATGCGACAGGGGATTGAAACAAGAGAGCATTCCGGAAAATCGGAACTCCCGTTTATTGTACCCTTGAAAAAGACTAAAGTAAAACGGCTCAGGCCGCGAGGAACGGATCCTGCATCAGTATGGTATCTTCACGTTCCGGCGACGTCGAAAGCAGTGTGACCGGCGCTTCGATCAATTCCTCGATCCGGCGCACATATTTAACCGCTGCCGCCGGCAGGTCAGCCCAGCTGCGCGCGCCGCGCGTGCTTTCCTTCCATCCGGCCAACGTTTCGTAAATCGGCTTGACCGCCGCCTGATGAAGCTGGGAAGCTGGATAATGCTGGATGCGCTCGCCGTTCAATTCATAACCGACACAGACTTTCAGTTCATCCAGGCCATCCAGAACGTCGAGCTTGGTAAGCGCGATGCCGTCGATGCCGCCCACTTTCACAGCCTGCCGCACCAGCACCGCATCAAACCAGCCGCAACGGCGCTTCCTGCCTGTCACGGTGCCGAATTCCTTGCCGCGCTGACCCATATATTCGCCGACATCGTTTTGCTGCTCGGTCGGGAACGGCCCCGTGCCTACGCGCGTGGTATAGGCCTTGGTAATCCCCAGCACATAATTGACCGAGCGCGGGCCCACGCCGGAGCCGGAAGCGGCGCTGGCCGACACTGTGTTTGACGACGTCACATAGGGATAGGTGCCGTGATCGACATCCAGCATGATCCCCTGAGCGCCTTCAAACAGGACGCGCTCACCCTTGACACGGGCCTCTTCAAGACGCTTCCACACCACCCCGGCATATTGCAGTATGCTGCCGCTGATCTGCATCAGATCGTCATAGACCTTGTCCGGGTCGATGGTATCGGCGCCCAAGCCCTTCAGCAGCGCGTTATGATGCAGCATCAGGCGCTCGATCTTCTCCTTCAGCATCTCCGGATGCTGCAAATCGCACACGCGAATGGCGCGGCGCGCCACCTTGTCCTCGTAAGCCGGGCCAATGCCGCGTCCTGTGGTGCCGATCTTGCTGCCCGCCTTGGCGTCTTCGCGCGCGGCTTCGAGCGCGCGATCGGCCGCCTGATGCACGGGCAGGATCAACGTCGCGTTTTCCGCCAGCATCAGGTTTGCCGGGTTGACCTCGATCCCCTTGGCGCGAATGCCGTCGATCTCCTTAAGCAGATGCCACGGATCGACCACCACGCCGTTGCCGATGATCGAGAGCTTGCCGCCGCGCACAATCCCCGAGGGCAGCAGGCTGAGCTTATATTCAACCCCGTCGATCACCAGCGTATGACCGGCATTATGCCCGCCTTGAAAACGCACAACGACATCGGCGCGCGAGGAGAGCCAGTCAACGATCTTTCCCTTCCCCTCGTCGCCCCATTGAGACCCGATGACAGCTACATTACCCATGACAATCTCCGTGTTTTGCAGACCCCTGATATGTGCCGCAGAGAGCAAGAATGATCAAGGCTCTTCAACGCCTTGGGGGTGAAATTTCAATACTGACAAACTCCTGAGTCCTGTCTATTATGGTCGGTTAACAGGGACGGGAAGAATGAGCAAACCCTATCCGGAAGGCAAAACCTTCCCCTTTGAGGATTATCTCTTGTTTTCCACCCGCATCATTGAAGTCAGGAAAACCCTGCCCCCGCCTTATTATTTATTGCTTATTAAATAAACCCTGCTACTCTGAGACATGATTGGCGCAAGCCCATCCGGGGCATCGAAACCCCGTTTTAGCAAACACGGCTGGCATCAGCCGTAACTGATGCCGCTCCCAGGAAAGACAGCATCAGAGATGTTGCTTCTCGGTTATGACCGGGGAGCGGCAGCGCATGTTCAAGGTGCAAGCCTAAAGGCTGTCGCGCCGTTGTTGTTTGCTAACGGTTTCGAATCCCCGGTCACCAGAGCTTGAAAACTCTGGTGGCTTTTACTCTTTCAAATCGTGGGGTGAATCATGCTGAATAGATATGTCGGATACAAACTTATTTTCGCCGACATTATTTTGATGGCCCTTATCCTTGCCACGCCCTTTACTGCGTCCGCGCAGGACGCCCAGCCCGGCGATGCCTGCGCGACGGCCAACGCCTATGTCATATCAGGCGGGCCGGAGAGCGCGGGCAAAGTTTTCACCATGACCTGTCAGGGCGGGGTATGGACGCGGATCACAGAAAGCGACACGGCGGGCAACCTCGGCGTTAAAAAAGCCCTGCCGAAAACTCCTTTGGATGTAGCCGGAGAAATCAAGATCGGCACCACGACAGGTCTCACCTGCGATATCGATCGCGAAGGCGGTTTGCGCTATAACGCCACGAGCAATTGTCTCGAATTGTGTAACGGAGTCGGTTGGGCCTGCATATCCATAGCGGCCTGCGGGGATGCCACGCCGAATGCGTTCGATTTTACCGATCTGGTCAACCAGTCAACATCAACGCTTGTTGCATCGAATATATTGCAGATCACGGGCATAACCTGCACGGTGAATGTGGCCGTGAGCGGAGAGGGATCCCCCCAATTCCGCGCATGCGGCGATTCCGGGTGCTCTGTAGTGCTGCTGGACTGGAGCACGACGGGAACGGTTGATAATAACAGCTATATCCAGTTGCGCCTGACCACCAGCGCGGCGGGCGGGGATACCTACAGCGCAACATTGTCGGTCGGCGCAGGGGCGGACGTCTGGAATGCCACCCCCACCGGCGATTGCACGGGCTCGCCAGCCCCCGGCACGGTCTGCCCTGACGGCACGGTTTATGCGGGCCTTTCCCCGGACGGCAACGTACAGATGTTCGTCACGCGGTGCGATGCGGGGATGAGTTGGGACGGGTCGAACTGCACAGGAACGCGGCTCAGCCTGTCTTGGAATGACGGCGATTCCAACTGGGTTCTGACAAGTTACACAAGCGCGATTACGGGCGAAACGAATACCTCAGGCATTGTCGCGCTTGATTCCAACAACGTGACGGGCGGATTTCAGGATCACGTGGCGGCGGTTCATTGCAACAACCTGTCGCAGAACGGTTACACGGATTGGTATTTACCGGCCTCGCAGGAGATGAATGTCATCTATGGCAATAAAGGTGCGATCGGACAGTTCAATACCGGCTCTTACTACTGGTCATCCTCAGAGGACAGCGGCAACGCCGCCTGGTACCGCAGGTTCAGCGATGGTGTTCAGGGCACCAATTATAAGAACACTGGCTACCCGATCCGGTGCGCCCGGAGATAAGCAGGTTCTCTCCTTCGCGGTTCAGTTGAAAAGGAGCGGAAAGCCCGCACAAGGCAAGAGCGCCTGTAGCCGGGTGTTATGCGGCTTTACGCACTTTCCTATTGTCGTTCTCGTAGAAATCCTGTGCATCCACACCCAGTTGGCGGATATAAGAGAGTTGGCGTGCCGCCAGCAGCGTTGTCGCCGCCTCGGAATGTCCGGCGGCTGTAGCGATATTGAACGCCGTCCAACCATCCTCATCACGATCATCGACATTGGCGCCGCCCATCACCAGTAAACGGATTTTATGGCAGTCGCCGAGGCGGGCTGCCTCGCGAAGTTGCGCGTTCAAATCCTGATAGTTCAACTGGGGCATGACGAACCTCTTCTGCTAGAAATTTGAAAAATATTATGAAAAACTTTGGGGAATGTCAAGTTTTCATATTAATGATATTTAAGCCTGAATCCTGACTGTATTTGACATAACTAATAACGCTAATCTATATTGGTAACACCCGATGCGACTGAAAGAACGTTATGACATTGAATATACAAGACCATTTCTCAAACCGGGGTCGCCCGTACATATACTACATTCTGGGCGATGACGAACCCACGCGCGGCGACAGCCACGGCTATGCCGGGATTGGCCGCGCTATGGCCCGCAAGCTGGGCGGCACGTTCATCCAGATCGACGACGAAATGCTGGGTCGCCTCTACCCCGGACAAACATCCTCTTACGAACGCGAGAACTGTTTTCTGCGCGATTACGGTGTCGCCGATATCGTCATCTGCCGCGGCGTATACGGCACAGGCCGCTTCACGGATCGCGATACTGTCATGATCGAAGGCCGGAATGAAAATCTGGGTACGCAACTCGACAAGGACATGCTGGTCGCCCACCACATCACGCCGGAACTGCTCCATACCGAGGGTCTGCGTTTCCGCGAACATTATCAGGATCAGATTGAAGGGACGTTGATCGCTTTCCTGCTGGTCGAAAATATCGCCAGCGAAAAACTGCTGGGTGAGTCGCTTGTCCTCCATGCCCTGCAGAATGATCAGGCGACGATCTTCCTGACAACATGCTGGCGTACTACGGAATCAGATTACGAAAAGGTCATGCAGGGGTGCCGCGACGCCATCAGGGACGCTGGCGCCGAAAGCCGCGTCAGGCTAGTCAGCTATCACCTGAATGACGAAAAAGGCAATCCCCATTCTTACAATCCCTACACAGGGCTTCTGGACCAATCCGATCACATCATTCTGTGGGGCCGTTCTCATTCGATGTTCTCCGAAGCGGCAGCAACCGGAAAAACCATTCATGTGGGCTGCCTCCAGCACGATAACGGCGGATACAGGCATCTGGAAGGCAAAGGGATTGTCCGCGCCTATAGTTTTGATATGCCCGCACTGGAAACCGTGAGAGGCACCCCCGTCAACAAGACGGTTGAGATTGCTGAGAAAATGATCAAGGAACGGGCTGCCTATTCCCTGCGTAAGAAAGGCATGCTTCCGTTTGAACTCGACGATTACGCGCGCTATGAAGCGGAACGCCAGATCCGGATGAAAACCGCCCCTGCCTGATATTCGCCAGATTACGCCGGTTTGCGTTCCGGTTGCAGCGCTGGCTTGGGCAATGCCGAAGCCTCGACCGCACGGCAGATACCGGATACGACGTCCTGCACCAGCTTTTCGTCATCACCCTCCGCCATCACGCGGATCAGCGGCTCGGTGCCGGAAGCCCGCACCAACACCCGGCCCATCTGGCCCAGACGCGCTTCGGCTTGCGAGATCGCAGCCTTGACGCCGGGATCCTCCAACGGCTGCCGCCCTTTTTCGTATCGGACGTTTTGCAAGATCTGCGGCAGCGGCTTGAATACGTTCAAAACCTCGCTCGCCTTTTTGCCGCTTTGCGCGATCACGGCGATCGTCTGCAGCGCCGCCAGCAAGCCATCGCCCGTCGCGACAAAATCGTCGAATATGATATGCCCGGATTGCTCGCCGCCGATATTGAACCCGGCGGCTTTCATTTTTTCCATCACATATCGGTCACCGACCTGCGTGCGCACGAGGTTCAGGCCCTGCGTTTTCAAATAGCGCTCCAGCCCCAGATTGGACATGACGGTCGCAACGACCGAACCGCCTTTCATATAACCATCTTTATGCTTGGTCACCGCCAGCAAGGCCAGCAACTGGTCACCATCGATCTTGCTGCCTTCCTCGTCCACCATGATCAGGCGGTCGGCATCGCCATCCAGCGCCACGCCCAGATCGGCCTTGTGCTCGATCACCGCTTTCTGCAGGGCCTCGGTATGAGTCGCGCCGCAATCCTTGTTGATGTTCTTGCCGTTCGGCATCACGCCGATGGACACGACTTCAGCTTCCAGCTCATAAAACAATGAAGGGGCAGCCTTGTATGCCGCGCCATTGGCGCAATCGACCACGATCTTCATGCCCGAAAACGTCAATGCGCGCGGCACGCTGCGCTTGATGTATTCCACATAACGCCCGGTCGCGTCATCGATGCGCGTGGCCCGTCCGACTTTCTCGCTATCCGGCAGATAAGACGAAAGATCCTGATCGATCAGCGCCTCGATCTCTCGCTCCATTGCGTCCGAAAGCTTGTACCCGTCGGAACCGAAAATCTTGATGCCGTTATCCTTGCTCAGGTTATGCGAGGCCGAAATCATCACACCGATATCGCAGCGTAATGTGCGCGTAAGAATCGAAACCGCAGGCGTCGGAATCGGGCCGGTGAACAACACATCCATGCCCATGGATTCAAACCCGGCGGCCATCGCCTGTTCCAGCATGTAACATGAGCGGCGCGTGTCCTTGCCGATGATCACGCGTTTCTGATCCATACCGCCTTGCGACTTGCCCCCATTCAATTTTAAAAGCGCCACAGCCGTAGCCATCGCCACTTTCAGCGCCATGTCTGCCGTCATCGGGAATTTGTTGGCTTCGCCGCGAATGCCGTCGGTGCCAAAATATTTGCGTGTCATCGTCGTTAAGCTCATGTCTTGCGAAAACCCCTGTATATCAGGGATTTTATCCTGAATCAGCAAAATCGCCAGATTTTACCGATTATCCTTGACTCACAGTGTATAAATAAAGTAATAGTGAAGTAACAAATAAAAAAGATGAGTATAGTTTTAAAACTGTTCCCGCAAGTGCGAAGACCGGTTTGTAAAACCGAATATAGCTCCCAAGAAGGAGGAGTATACATCATGACCTGCGCTCTCTTCCAGGAGTTCCTCGAACGGCACTAGCCCTCCCCCGACATTTGTGACGGAATAATATCCAAGGCATCAAACAAAGCCTTGCAGGACAATCATACTTATTCCCGATCCGTATCTCTCCGCGCAGGCGGAGGCACCACCCGGCCACGGGCGGCGCGGGGACGAACACATCTACAATCAATACTTTGTATTACTTGGTTTTACTGAAAGTAATCCAAAACAATACTTGACACCGAAAATGCGGCGCGCAGAAAGCCGCGGAACGACGGGCGGCACAGCGCCTCCGGCGACAGGTTTCTGCATTTTTAAAAAGTCCGAAGGAGGACAAACACCATGATGAATATGACATCCCTGCAAAAGCCCGTTGCCGGACTTCTCACCGCCGTCTTTCTGGCCAGCGCTCTCTCGGGCTGCGGCGAATCCGACTTCGACAAGGCCCGCAAGCCGGAATTGATCGAGCGCGCTGTCGCTACCTCTCTGGAAAGGTGCGATACGCAGGATAAAAAGCCGCAGGAAATCCCCTATGAAGCCCGTCTGCGTCTTGCCCTTGAGAAAGCCGATTCCGTGGCGCTCGACAAGCTGGAGGAAAACGGCATTGCCGTCTGCCTGGATCAACGCCTGCCGCATGTCAAAACAGACTTTTTCGATACGCGGATCAGGGGCATTTTCTACGCCGAAGCCAAAATCGTTTCGTTGTGGGATAATGGTCGCAACCCGGAAACACAGAGCTGGTACGAAACGAATATCCTGTATCGCGCCGGTGAAAGCATCGAAAATCTGGCCGACGAAGTTCTGGGAACACCAGATGCCGCCAAGATGCAGATCGGGTCGACCTACGGTAAAGGGCAACACTGGGACTGGAGAGATGCGTCCAGATTTTCAGACGAACTGACAAAGAACCCCCATCTAAAGGTACCGCCCGCGCCGCCTTCAGTCCCCCTGCTTCAGGCCAGCCTGAATTAAAGGGAATCTGTTTAACACACTCTGCAAGCACAACTCTACGGGGCCCTGATCAGGCCCCGTCTTTTTTTCACAAGGGGCTGGTGGCGTGTATTAAGGCTCAGAACTCATTAAGTCCCACAACACCCCTTCTCGTCTCTCCACCACAAGAAAAACGGGTCATGCCTCTCTACGGTCTGGGTTCGAACCTTTCCTTTTTCTTCTCTATCAAGGTTTATTTCAGATTATACTCTACCCGTTTTATGCGGCAGCAAGGAGTCTGGGCCATGCGTTTATTGCTTATTCTCACCATGATTTTGTGGAACACTCCCCTGTCTTACGCGGCGGAGCGCGAGTCGCGCCTGAGCGCCATGGTGGCGCTCGTCAGTCAAGATGAGAACGCCGCAACGTTTCTCCGTAACCCGGGAAAAGGCTATATTGAGGCTTATATGATGTTTGACTCTGCCTTGGGCAAGGACGTCATCATGGGGCTGGATCTGGAAATGATCGAAGGCATAGAAAACCCGCACTTTATCAAAGGCGGCGACTGGATGGCTTTCGTCGGTGTCCAGCGCACGGGGGTCTTGTGGGTTGCCACCGGTACAGACGATACCCTGCGTGGAAAACCAAGTCGAGACAGAAAGTGGGAAACCATCAGCCTCGGGTCGCAGCTTAAACCCTTAACCTGGTACCGCCTTCGCGTTGAGGCTGATTTTTCTCATCGGCGCTTTTTAAAATTCTCCATTGAATCCGCGGACATGAAAAAAACTGTCGATCTGTCCGGCTACCTGCTCGACTATCCGAACTATATGCCATTTAACAAAGGCTTCATGAGTTATTACGTTCACGCCATGCGGGGAAAGGCCCTGATGGCGCCAGAGGATAAAAACGCATCAGCGCGCGTTTATTTTGATGATGTCGAAGGCGGGGCCATATCGAACACAGGGCAGAACATTCCAATTTTTAAAGATGGTTTTGAATCGCTTGCCCCCATCACGGGGCAACCCGTAACTCTTCCGGTGGTTGATCTTGACCGCTACGTTCAGGGCCAGTGGTATCTGGAACGGGAAGAATCCCTTGCTACGATGGAAGCCTTGCCAAACACCCACAGCGGGAAAGCTGTTGGCATCGTGGATGCGCGGTTAAGCGACGAGTGAGGCGCCCGGACATAAACGATGGGTATCCTAGAGACGCGGCACGCCGGGCTGGTCGCCGTGAACGGCCCGGGTGAGTTCGCGTAAATAGCGCGTCATCTCCGGCACATTGCGGATCGTGCCTGCAAATTTGTAGGCTTGCGGCTGACCATAGATATAAAAGAAGCTTTGCGGCGTCGCCACCATCGGCAGCATCGCCTTGGAAATTTTCGGATATTTATCGATATCCACGCCCAAAAGCTGAATCTTGATGCCGGGTTGGCGGCGTATATCATCCATTTGCGCGAACAAGGACTTGCAAGGGCCGCACCATGTCGCATGAAAGACGTTCATCACCACGGCCGCAGAGGATTGTTCGGCCAGCGTTTTCTGGAAGGTATCCGGATCGTCAGGGCCACTATACTCCTGCCGCGCGACTGAAGTTTCCGTGCCAAACGCGGCCAGCGGCGCCAGCAGCACCGAAGCCAGAAACGCTTTTAAAATCGTGCGACGATCCATGTGCGGCCCTGTTTTTTAACGATGCACGGAGGCTACCCTATCGCCTATAATTATGTCAATAAAACAATGGGTAAAAAAAAACAGGGGCGCAATGCCCCCGTTCTTGCAATTCCCTTTTTGCGGGGTTTTAGACCCCTTGCGGAACTTCACCACCGCCCAGGCCTCCGGTTTTTGGAACTGAGGATTTGGGCTTGCTGTCCTCGGAGCCAAGGCGATCATCGACGCGGATGATCGGCTCACCGCGCAACAGCCCGCGGATTTCATCCCCGGTCAGGGTTTCATATTCCAGCAACGCCTTGGCGAGGTTGTGCAACTGGTCGATATAGGTCGTCAGGATATCCCTGGCCTTGTTATAGGCCTCATCGACGATCACGCGCACTTCGGCATCCACCAGCTTCGCGGTTTCATCCGACATGTTTTTGGACTGCGTGACCGAGTGGCCAAGGAAAACCTCTTCCTGATCGGAAACGTAGCGAAGCGGGCCAAGCTTGTCGGACATGCCCCATTCGGTCACCATCCGCCGCGCCATATTGGTCGCCATGGAAATGTCGCTCGAAGCCCCAGTCGTCACCTTGTCGTAACCGAAGATGATTTCCTCGGCCAGACGCCCGCCCATCGCTACGGCAAGATCAGCCTTGAGCTTGGCGCGGGTCATCGACACGCGGTCGCCTTCGGGCAGGCGCATCACCATCCCGAGCGCACGACCGCGCGGGATAATGGTCGCCTTGTGCACAGGATCGGATTCCTCAAGATGGACGGCGACCACAGCATGACCAGCCTCATGATAGGCGGTCAGTTTCTTTTCGTTATCCGACATGACCATGGATTTGCGCTCGGCACCCATCATGACCTTATCCTTGGCCTCTTCGAAATCCTCCATGCCGACCACGCGCTTGTTGCGGCGCGCCGCCAGCAAAGCGGCCTCATTCACAAGATTGGCCAGATCCGCCCCGGAGAATCCGGGCGTACCGCGGGCGATCACCAGCGGCTCGACATTCTTGGCCAGCGGCACTTTCTTCATATGCACTTGCAGGATTTTCTCACGGCCTTTCACATCCGGCAGCGGTACCACGATCTGGCGGTCAAAACGCCCCGGGCGCAACAATGCCGGATCAAGAACATCAGGACGGTTGGTCGCGGCAAGGATAATCACGCCTTCGTTGGCCTCGAACCCATCCATCTCGACCAGCAACTGGTTCAAGGTCTGTTCACGTTCATCGTTGCCGCCACCCAGACCAGCACCACGGTGGCGACCCACCGCGTCGATCTCGTCGATGAAGATAATGCAGGGCGCATTTTTCTTTGCCTGTTCGAACATGTCGCGGACACGCGAAGCGCCGACACCGACAAACATTTCAACAAAATCGGAACCGGAGATGGTGAAGAACGGCACATTGGCCTCACCCGCGACCGCCCGCGCGATCAGCGTCTTACCCGTCCCCGGAGATCCCACCAGCAGCGCCCCGCGCGGAATCTTGCCGCCCAGCCGCTGGAATTTCTGCGGATCTTTCAGGAACTCAACGATTTCCTGCAATTCGACTTTGGCTTCTTCGATCCCGGCGACATCCTCGAACGTCACGCGGCCGTTCGCCTCGGTCAGCATGCGCGCACGCGACTTGCCGAACCCAAGCGCCCCGCCGCCGCCCTTGGATTGCATCTGGCGCATGAAGAAAATCCATACCCCGATCAGGAGCAGCATCGGAAACCATGAGAGGAAAATGCCGAGCGCGCTGATCTTTTCCGGATCTTGCGGTTCGGCGGTGATGCGCACGCCTGTGCCGCTGAGGCGCTCGACGACATTCTCGTTATCGGGCACCAGAACGCTGAATTCCTTGCCCGTGCCGGTGTAATGCCCGGTAACATCCTGCCCCTTGATCGTGATGTCGGAAATACGCCCGCCTGCGGCTTCGGCCATGAAATCGCTGTAAGCCATCATCTCACCGGCGCCGGGCTTTTGCGTCTGCGTTCCCTGAAACACATTGAAGAGGAACATCAACAGGATGCCGATGGCCATCCAGAACATCAAATTGCGGCTGAAATTATTCACGCTTCAAACTGCCTTTTCTCTCAGGGGGATATAATCATTCCATTTTATAGGGAATTTAAACCGTTTGTCCAAGCAAACAAGGGGATTATGCATTTTCGCGTACGAAGCGCAGCGTCTGCCGGGCACCGGATTTTTCAATCAGGCAATGGTGTAGCGTGGTTCTGGTAAACCCGGTCTTATCAAAAATATGGCGTTGCAAATCCTCGACCTGCTCCAGCCGCGGGCCGTATCCAGCGCCGCCGCCAACCCGCTCCAAAGCGCGCATCAATATGCGAACGCGGATATCCTCGGGCTGAAGGGCGACCTCCCCCAGCGATAAAACCAGTTCTGCAGGTGATTGCGTCAATAGCGCCTTTTTCCATACCTGCGCGGCTATATCTTCCAGCGCGCGCGCGGCCCGCTCCATGCGTTGCGCGGTCTGCGTCAGACGCTTGATGCTAAAGCCCTCTGACGAGAGCCCCTGCAGCCATGCCCGCATACGGGCGCGGGCAAAGCGCTCGTCGCTGTTCGAGGGATCGTTGATGAAATCCAGTCCCCGCGCGCGGCAAGCCGCCACCAGACGACCCTTGGGTATATCGAGCAAAGGCCGCACATAGTCGAGATCGGCGTCCCCCGCAGGCACAACCGCGCGCATCCCGGCCAGACCGTCGATCCCGCTGCCCTTGGCCAGCCGGAAAAGAAATGTTTCGACCTGATCATCCTGATGGTGCGCCAGACATAAATAGCGAATGCCGTGAGAAACACAATAGCCGCGCATCAGTCGATAGCGATCGCGCCGCGCCTCTTCCTGCAAGCGGGTCGGTGCGATCTTCTCGGGGTCGCGCCGCAAGACGACATGGCGCAAACCCGGGCAATGCGCGGTTGCCAGCGCACCGACGCGCCGCGCCTCTTCAGCGGATTCAGGGCGCAACGAATGGTCGACCGTCAGGGCATGCAACGTCAAATGACGCGCCAGCACCCATTCATGAAGCAAGACGCACAGCGCCAGACTATCCGCCCCGCCAGACAACGCCACAGCGATCGCCGCCCCTTCCTTTACAGCAGATTCCATCTCCCGCATGACCGGCAACCGTGAAAATTCCGCCGCCGTGAGCGGCAAAACTTCGTCCGGCTGATTCTCCGGCTGTATCAGTGAAAACGGGTTCATGGCACTGTTATAGCCCGGTTTGCGGGCGCATGACAAAAATATATGAAATTATTGCGGCTGGCTTTTAAATGGATCGGCCTTGACGTTCCGGCTATCCGCCTGACGCGCCGGCTGCGCCGGATAGTCGGCAAAGGGATCAACCAGTTCACGCTTTCTTGCGGGCCGGGCTTCATGAAAACGGCGCTGTTCAACGATAGCCCGCGGATTGCCGGCGGCCTTCGAACGCTCGACCGTAATCTGCTGCCCGTGATAATTGCCCGGGGGCACGCTGCCCTGCATCTCGTAGCCGACATAGTTGTAGGCCGTCATCGACGTGGCAAAGACCGTAGAGGCCAGCATCGCCATACAGGCAATCGAATGCGTGAAGGTGCCCCGGTGAGTGTTGAATAGCTTGCTTGTCAAAGCTTCGTTGCGGCTGGCTCCTGAATGCGTCCGTACACGCATCAGCGCATAGGTCATGACCGCCGTGCCAAAAGCCGCCCACCCTGCTGCCGCCATGGGTGAAGTAAACTGGACGACCTGCCCGGCGGCATCGGCGGCCCAGTTAAAGAAATTGCTGATGTGGTTGGCGCCGTAGGTCAGGTACTCGCTGAACTCCGGCACCTGCTGGCCACGGTTTGCTATGATATCGTTACCCGCCATTTTTTTACACCCCGGCGACCTTATTTCGCGTCTTGCAGCCGCTCTTTCGTTGCTATGAATGCGTTAAACCCTACCATATACCGATGGAAAAATCAAATTTTCATAATCATTGTAAGCGGGGGATCGCCCGGCCTAGGGGCAGCCGATGGTCGTCATCTCACGGTTGGCGCGGTCTATAACCGGATTGGCAGTACCGCCATATTCAAGTTTCAATTGATTGAGCGCCACACACGCATCCTGCGTTTTCCCCATCCCGGCCAGCGATAATCCCAGTTTCAACAGGTTATCCGGCCCTTTGGGGCCTTTAGGGGCTTGCTGATAGGCCTCGGCGAAAACACGGGTAGCCTGTTCATAATCCTTGCGCACATAGTAGGTTTCCCCCAGCCAGTAGCGCGCGTTCGGCGCCAGGCTATGGTCGGGGAAACGGGTCAGGAAATCGCTCAGGGCAGCTTCGGCCTGGCCATAAGATCCATCACGCACCAGCGAAAAAGCCTGTTCGTAAACAGCCGTCGGATCGCTGGTTGCAGGCGGCGTATATTGGCCGGAAGCCTCTTGCGGCAAGGTGCCCAGATGGCCACCGCCACCCGTCGTGTAAGGCGCGGCGGTCTGCGCGGACGACGGTTGCGGCGGGATCATCTGCTCATAGCGCGGCCCCCCCATCGCCGGTTCCGCGCCCGCGGACATCGCCGGGCTGGATACGGGCGTATCGCCATACAACCCAGAACTCAAGGGGTTCTCGCCCATCGGGCGTCCCATCTGCGTCATCCCCTGATGAGAGGGAGATATTTTTTGCGCTTCGACCTGCTCTTTCAGCAAACGCAATTCATAGGCCTGCTGCTCGACTTGCCCGGTCAAGGCGCGCAACTCGGTTTCCAGTTGGTTGATACGGACTTCAAGCGCTGCGCGCGCGGCATCGTCGGACGGCGATGAAAACGCCCCCGGCGGCGGTTCCTCACCTTTGAACAAAGCCCGGCTCAGCGTTTCGATTTCATTCTCCAGCCTGTTGAGGCGCGTCTGCATATCGCCGGACTGCGCCTGCGCCGATGGCGTGACACAGAAAAGCCCCATTCCGAGAAAAGCCGCAAGGCACGGAAGGTAAAACTTCCGTGCCCCGAATGCCGAACCATGGTTCATATTCAAATCCGTTTTAATCAACTTCGGTTACACCGCGGCGGTTTTGCGCCCAGGCGTCTTCGTTCGAACCCATGACAGCCGGCTGCTCTTTGCCATAGCTTATGGTATTGATGCGAGTCGCCGGGATGCCCAGAGCCACCAGGTAGTTTTTAATCGCGCTGGCGCGGCGCTCACCCAGAGCCAAGTTGTATTCACGGGTTCCGCGCTCGTCACAGTGGCCTTTGATGGTCACGTTGTTGTTGGGGTAACGCTTCAGCCACTCGGCCTGCATTTCAAGAACGCGCTGACCTTCCGGGCTGACGTCATAACGATCATAACCGAAGAAGACACGATCACCCACGTTCACAACCAGATCCTGCTGCGTACCGGGAACGACCCCGTCGGCGCCGGCGGTGCCATAGGTTTCCGTGCCATCGAGCGGGCCAGCGGCCATGCCGCCATCCGTAACCTGTACTGAATCGGCATCCTTATCCTTGGTCGAGCAGGCACCGAGGGAAACAACAACGGCCATCATCAGCAAACCGCGTATGAACAACATGGGGTATTCTCCTTGAATCCTTAATTTTAAACAATCACGACGGGGAGGGCGCCGGAAATGGCGCTTTGAACACCCGAATCCTTTAGTTAACTAGTTTTAGTCCGGCAAGCCTGGCTAAACAAGAGGCGTCAATCCCTTTTTCACCCTCTACCCACCAGAATCTGCGGTAGATTTTGAGCAACTGGCAAGGCGCAGCCAAGACGAAAATAAGGTGTTTTTGGGGCAGGTTTCCGACCCTAATGCAAGGAGCTGCGAATATGCTGCAGCAGGATCGCCGCCTCCTGGCGATCGCGCTGGTCGGGGGCCTGCTTGATATATTCTTCGAGCGCCAGCATCGCCGCCTGCGCCTTGCCGGTGCGGGCGCACAGCACCCCCTCGTCCAGCAGTAGCCTGTATTCGTGCGGATCGATTGCCCGCATCGATTCAACGACCAGCAGCGCGCGCTCATAATCCTCGCCTTCAATCAGCCGGGTTTTGATATTGTTTTGCAAGCGGATCAGAATTTGCCGCGGCCCCACAGGTTCGAAATAGCTGGCCGAAAGCTCGGCATGCTCGCCCACTGTCTTCTTGATCAGTTGCCGCAGTTCAGGCGCATTCAGCAAGACGCACCGCTGGAACGGGTCGAAAATCAAACGCTGGCCGTCTTTTTCCAGCCGCACGACGAAATGACCGGGGATATTCAGTCCCGCCACATTCCACCCCTGCGCCTGCGCGGCCAGAATATAAAGGATGGCCAGTGTGATCGGCATGCCCTTGCGCCGCTCGATCACATCGATAAGATCCGCGTTGCGGATATCGTCGTACCGCACTTCATCGCCGTGATAGCCATACTGGTCGGCCAGAATATGCTTGAGCGCGGCCAACTGCGTTTCGGCGTTATCCTCCGCGCCCGAGGTCAGCAGGCTTTGGTAACGATGGCCGACATCCGCGCCCAGCTTGCGGATATGCGCCATATAGCGCTCGGACACGATGCCGGGATGCGCCAGCTCCGAAAGCAGCAAAGCCGTCTTGCCGAGGTCAATCGCGGAGTCTTCACCCGCGCCGATTTCCCGCAAACGAGCGAAAACCGGTTCTAGGGCTGCAACCATGGCTGGCCTTCCTGGCCTTGCACCGGTTCGCCCAACGGCTTCACATAGCTGATAACCTGCTTCACATTCGATATGCCGCGCGCGGTTTCAATCACCCTGTCAAGTTCGGCCTGATTGCGCGCCACTCCCATCAAATAGACAGTACCCTGCACCGTATCGATGGTGTAATTGATCGCCGCCACTTCCTTATCGAACGTAAGGGCCGTGCGCAGACGGGTCGTTATCCATGTGTCACGGACGAATCCCGGAACGCCCTCGCTGTCCGCAACGCGGATTTCATTGATCACCTGTTTGACCCCGTCAACCTGCCACGCCAGGCGCACTGCCTCGACGCGGTCATCGGGGCTCTGCACCACGCCGGTAATCAAAACGCGGCCCTGATCGACCGTAGTGCTGAGCTTGGAGAAAGTATCGACCTTATACTTGAACCATTTATCGGCGATCATCGCCTTGATGCGCACGTCGCTGGCCGCGGCGCTGATCCCGCCTTCCTGCTGCGAGGCAATCCCCACCGCCGCCCCGGCGCCCGCCGCCATGCCGACCGCGCTGCACGCGGAAAGCTGGGAGGCGGACAGCAACAGGAAAGCGGCAAGGATAAACGTCTTGATATTCATGATGGCATCAACCGGGTAACGGTGGGTGGGACTACAAAATCCATTATGTATGCGTCTGCCATGCGTTGTCCAGATGGCGGACGGTAAAACCCCGTCCCAGCGCCATCAGATCGAAACGCATGTCATAATCACCGTAATCGGGATATGCGGCGATAAAATGGCGCGCTGCATTGATAATACGGCCCTGCATCGCGGGCGTCAGGCAGGATAAAGCCTCAGCCAGCGTTGCGCGGCTTTTGACCTCGATGAAGGCCAGCACACACCCGCGCCGCGCGATGATATCGATCTCGCCGACAGGGGTTTTATAACGTCGCGCCAGAATGCGATACCCTTTGAGGCGCAGTAGAAAAACGGATATCGCCTCAGCGCGCAAACCGTCACGATAGGTCTGTTTCCGGCTCATGGCAGATATTGCGCGGCGATGCTGCGCACGTCAGCCGCACGCACAGCATGAGTGCCGCGGCGCTGCGCCTCGCGATAAAGGCCCAGATAGAATTCGCTGGTGTATTCGTAGTCGTTCACCGTCAGATCCTCGATCACGAACATGTTATACCCGCGGGCTGCACCACCCTTCTCGCTTTTACGGATACAGTCGTTGCGCACCAGCCCGCTCAACAGATGCACGGTTGCCTCTGATCGTGCAAGATACGCCTGCAAATCCGGGCTTTGATAGGAATCGTAACCCAGCTTGGCAAAACAACGGTCGCCGGGCCGCACATCGGCGCAGATCGCATTCGCTTCGGCGCGCAGTTCATCCAGCTTGCTTTGTGTCTGCCCTGCGTCCATTCCTTCGAGGATCCGTTCATCCAGCAGCAAGCTCCTGTGCATCGGTATGTCATGGTGAATCCAGCATGTCGGCAGCACCGGGCGCAGTTCGGCGATCGTTTTTTCCATGCGCGCCAGCGTCGTGAGGATTTTCTGCGTGCGTTTCAGGTCGCCGCACTGGCTGGCGACAAAATTCGGATCGCAGTAAAGCGTCTGCCAGTCGATCCCGAGATGCAGCACCCGGCCCGGGCGAAAAACCGCCGCCAGCGCCTGTGCGCCCTGCTCGAAAATCGCCTGAATATCCCAATCGGTCTGGTTCATACGGCCCGCCCCAGCCTGTGCGCCCTTTGAAAAACGCGCCTAGACTACCCGATTTCAGGGTAGAAATCAATATTATGGTAATTTAATCTTTCAGCCGCAGCGCCAGATCATAGGCCTCTTTCCTGGCGATCCCCGTTTCATCGGCCACTTGCGCGGCGGCATCGCGCACCGAAAGATCGGCCAGCAATTCCCGCAGCCGGGACTGTATATCCTCTTCCGTGAAAGTTTTCTTCTCACCGGGGCCGATGACGATGACGATCTCGCCCCGGGGTTCGCCCTCCTGCGCATAATAAGCCGCCAGATTGGCCAGCGTATCGCGCCGCACTTCCTCGTACATCTTGGTCAACTCGCGCGTCACCGCCGCCGGGCGATCCGGCCCCAGCACCCGGGTCATGTCGGAAAGCGAGTCGATCAGGCGCGGCCCGGTTTCATAAGCCACCAGCGTTCCCGGTACGTCGCGCCATTCCTTCAAAACGTCCTGACGCGCTTTCTCCTTTGCGGGCAGAAACCCAAGGAAGGAGAATCTGTCGGTCGGCAACGCCGAGAGCTGAAGGGCGGTTAACAGCGCATTCGCTCCCGGTAGAGATGTAACGTTCAACCCCAGATCCTGCGCGTCGCGCACCAGCTTGTACCCCGGATCGGAAATCAACGGCGTGCCCGCATCGCTGACCAGCGCCACGCGCTTGCCCTGCGCCAGCATATCGAGAATGCCCGTACGTTCGCGGTCGGCGCTGTGATCGTTATAGACAATCAGGCGCGGCGCCTTGATGCCGTGCGCCTCCAGCAGCTTTCCGGTCATGCGCGTGTCCTCGCAGGCGATAGCATCGACCGCGGCCAGTACTTCAAGCGCGCGCAGCGTTATGTCACGCAGATTGCCGATCGGCGTGGACACCAGATACAACCCCGGGGACAGGGGGACGGAAGCGAGCGTTTTCATCCTTCCTGCATAAAGCCACTTATGCTAACTAACAAGGCATGATGAAAAAAATCCTTTCCCGCCTATTGTCCTTGTTCCTGCTGGTGTCTCTGGCAATTTCCCTAAATGCCTGCGTCGGCAACGGCCAGAACCCATGGAACCGCAGCCAGCCCGCCGCCAGCAACGCCAGCGCCGAGCCCAGCCCGCTGACCCGGGAAGCGCTGACCCGGGAAATCATCGCCGCCCCGCACGGGGTCAAGCTCGAAGATACCCCGGCGATGCCTCAAACCTACGATAGCCAGATGGCGGTCGCGCCCGCCCCGGCAGGCTACGACACCGAAGCGGTTGAAACCTACCCGGTGGCTGGCTACGACACCGCGCCGCAAACAGCCGCCGCACCTGCCCTGCCCCAAAGCGCCCCGCAAGCCGCCGTCAAGGTGGCCCTGCTCGTGCCCTTGAGCGGCAAAAATGCCAACCTCGGTCAGGCGATGCTGCAGGCGGCGCAACTGGCGCTCTTCGATATGGAATACGACAGGATCGAACTGATGCCGCAGGATACCAAAGGCACGCCCGAGGGGGCGCGCACGGCGGCGCAACTGGCGCTGGCCGATGGCGCGCAACTGATCCTTGGGCCCGTTTTCGCAGGCGAGGCGCGGGCCGCAGCCCCTATAGCCCAGCAGGCCAATATCAACGTCATCAGCTTCTCAACCGACTGGACGCTCGCGCAGGGCAATACCTTCGTCATGGGCTTCCTGCCCTTCACGCAAGTCGAACGGATCGTGCAATATGTCGCTGCCCAGCGCCTGAACCGCGTGGCCATCATCGCCCCTGAAACCGAGTACGGAAATGTGGTAGTCTCGGCGTGGAACGTTCACGCCTCTCGCAGCGGGCTGGCCCCGGCCAGCATTTTGCGCGCATCGCCCGGCAGCGCCGCCGCCTCGGAGAAGATCAGCGCCTTCACCAATTACGAAGCCCGCAGCGCCATCATCAAGGAAGGCGGACAGGCGCCGGCCCCGTTCGATGCTGTCTTCATGCCCTTGGGCGGCAGCGAAGCCGTTTCGCTCGCGGACTCGCTGTCTTTCTACGAACTCGACCCGCGAACCGTGCGCCGTATCGGCACCGGCCTGTGGGATGATGCGGCCCTCGCCGCGCAGAAGAACATGGACGGCGCCTGGTTCGCGGCCTCCGACCCGGCATTGCGCAAGGCGTTCGAACGCCGTTACTACGATTCTTACGGTGCCGCGCCGCCGCGCCTTTCCACACTGGCCTATGACGCCACCTCTCTTGCCGTGGTGCTCGCAAAATCAGGTCTGGCCCATTACGGAGCGCCCGCTTATGACCGCGCCTCGATCACCAACCCCAACGGCTTCGCCGGGATCGATGGCATCTTCCGCTTCCGTCCGGACGGCATGGCCGAACGCGGGCTGGCGATCATAGAATACAAAAACGGCAGCATGAATGTGATCGACCCCGCGCCGCGTTCTTTCGTCAGAACGCAATATTAGGATCAGGCAAGCTAAAATGGCGAATTTTGTAACCCGTTTATCTGTTCCGGATTTCTATTGAGGCATCTGGGGCTGCTTCCCAGTTGACCATGCGGAAAAAAACTCTTGCACGTTCCATATTCCGTGTTTCGGCAAGTTAACAATACAGCGTTATCTGTCCAGCTTGTTCTGAAAAGGCGCACTGCATAGCGCAAGGGCGGCAAGCCTCGCTTTTTGTTTTGCGCAGTCGACGACATTGCCGGCGTTTGCCGTTTCCTTGTTCGAAGGTTTTATGAAACGCATTATCCCTGATTTTGCGGCCTGACCTTTAAAAACCATGCCGGGATCGTATGACCCCGGCATGGCCTTTATCCGATGCTTCGACCGCGATTTAAGAGCTGGCCTTTGCTGTGCGCAAAAGCCGGGCTGCCAGCGTCCAGACGGGCAGCCTCCTGTTTTGATGGAACTCTACAGACACAAAAGGCCCGGTAATGCCAAAAGACATCACACGAGCCCCTATGCCGCGTTCGCACCCAGACATATTGTTTGAACCTCCCCGGTTCTTCTCGCCTTCCGGCTTTTTAGTAATGCCCGACCTTGGCCGGACACGTCTGAACGCACAATGGTATGTAGAATAAGCGATTCGTAATATAAGCGGGAGGGATAAGTCATGCTTTTTTCTTGATCTTCTGGAAAGGCAGGGCTAAAACGACACGTTCCGTTGTGGACAACTTTATCGCAGTCGCGATACGTAAATTTGAAATCCATTTTTTGAGGTGTGAAACATGGCCGCTGAAGCCGCTCTGATCAGTGTCGTTCCGAACAGCAACCCGGGCAGCAATCCGGAAAAACGCCCCGGGCGCCCGCGCTCCGACAAATCCCGCGAAGCCATTCTTGACGCCACCCGCAAGATGCTGATGCATACCCCCTTGCGCGATATTTCAATCGAAGCCGTGGCCAAACGCGCCGGCGTCGGCAAGACCACCATTTACCGCTGGTGGCCGCACAAGGCGGCGCTGGTGATGGAAGCCTTCCTCGCCCAGCCCGGCCTGCAGAATATCCTGCCGACCACACCGGGGGCCGATGACGCGCTCAAAGTACAGCTTGAAAAGCTGATCCGTCAGTTGCGAGGCCAGAATGGGCGCATCGTCGCCAACATCATCGCCGAAGCGCAGGCCGAACCCGAAGCCCTCGACCTGCTCAACAAAAGCTTCATGAACGAGCGGGTGGAAAATCTGCGCCGCCACCTGACGCAGGGCAAAGCCGAAGGCCTGTTCAATGCCGACCTCGATACCGACATGGCGATCGACCAATTGCTCGGGCCTGTATTCTACCGCCTGCTGACCAACCCGGAAGCGCTGGACGAACGGTTCAACAGCCATTACCCGGAGCAGGCCGTGAATACGCTGAAGGCGTAAGGCGCCGGAACAACAAAACCCTCCCCGCCTTCACGTGGAGGGCTTTTTCATGCCTGTTTCCTGTCTATGCGGCGCTAGCCACAATCGCCGAAGCGCCCTGCAGCGCCGCTTCGCCGTTCAGCACGCAAGACGCCGCCGTCACCACGGCGGCGATCCGTACCGCCGTTTGCACCTGCTCCTTGCTCAGGCCGCCTTTGATCAGGATCGGCTCATGCGCGTTGACGCAGAACTGGCAACCGTTGACAGCCGAAACCGCGAGCGACCACAGTTCGAAATCAAGCTTGTCCACGCCTGGATTGGCGATCACATTCATGCGCAGCCGTGCCGGCATGGTGCGATATTCGGCGTTTTCAATCATGCCGGTGAACTTGTAATAGACATTGTTCATCGCCATGATCGCCGCGGCGGCCTTGGCCGCATTCAACGCGTCCGGCCCCAGACGCGCAGAAGCTTCCGCGTGCAACGCCTGAATAACGAACTCATTGCCCCCCGCCAGCGCGCAGGACAGGAACGCGCCCCACTTTTGCTGCTCGGTGAGAAGCTCCTCACCGGCCAGTGTAGAGAGGTTCAGTTTGATGTCCCTGGCGTACTCGGGCAACGCCTCTTTCAGGGAGTCGATACTCATCGCGCCCACCTTAAGCGGCTTCTTTTTGCAGATCGATCACGCCGCCGCCGACGGGGCGGTTGCAAGCGCACAACTCGTCGGTTTGCAACGCATCGAGAATGCGCAGCGCCTCCTTCGGGTTGCGGCCCACGTTCAGGTTGTTGACTGAAATATGCTGGATAACGTTATGCGGATCGACGATCACCGTCGCGCGCAAAGCCACGCCGGCTTCATAATCGCGCACGCCCAGACCGTCGACAAGAGAGCCATTCGTATCCGCGAACATCCACATATCGAGGTTGTGCAGATCCTTGTGCTCGCGCCGCCAGGCCAGCTTGCAAAACTCGTTGTCGGTGCTGCCACCCAGAATAACGGCGTCGCGATCCTCAAGATCGCTCTTGAGTTTGGCATATTCGACGATCTCCGTCGGGCAGACGAACGTGAAGTCCTTCGGCCAGAAGAACAGAACTTTCCATTTGCCGGCAAAGCTGTCCTGCGTAATGGTCTCGAAAGCGGGCTGGCCGTTTTCTTCATGTTTCATGAATTTGGGTTTAACGCCTGTGACGGAAAATTCAGGCAGTTTGTCACCGATACCAAGCATAGCGCACTCCTTTTGGGAACGTAGGGGGATGAAATTCAGCCCCAACATGCGCTTTCGCGGCGCAAATATCCAATCGGAATTTTCTTGACTTAAAATAGGAATTTCCTATCATAATGCAAATATTATGATAGGAAATTCCTATGCAGACCCCCACCATCCGCCAGTTGGAATATTTCCTCGCCGTTGCCGGGCATTTATCTTTTCACAAGGCAGCGCAGCACTGCCACGTCACCCAGCCAGCCCTAAGCGAAGGCCTTGCCACGCTTGAGGATCTGCTGGGCGAAAAACTCTTCATCCGCTCCAAGCGCGATGTGGCGCTTACACCTGTCGGCGAAAGTCTTGTGTCGCCTGCCCGCGACATTATCACCCGCGCCGAGAATCTCGTGCTGATGGCGCGCACGCGCAAGGAACCCTTCACCGGCGCCATAACGCTGGGCATCATCCCGACCATCGCCCCTTACCTGCTGCCGGCGCTGTTGCCGGCGCTGCAGCGCCGCTTCCCGCAGATGGATCTGCAATTGAAAGAAGATGTGACAGCACGGCTTTTATCGGCGCTTGATCAACGTAAAATCGACATCGCGCTGATGGCCTTCCCCTACGCCACACCCGGCATGACGCAGATCGAACTCTGGTCGGAGCCGTTTGTCATCGCTATGCCAGGGACGCACAGCGCAATCAAAAAACCCGCCACCATCGACGACTTGTCCAGGCACAATATCATGCTGCTGGAAGACGGTCACTGCCTGCGCGATCACGCGCTCGTCGCCTGCAACCTGCAACCCGGTAAACAACGCAAAACCTTCGGCGCGACGAGCCTTGCCACATTGATCCAGATGGTGCAACACGGCTACGGTTCAACGTTGCTGCCCGCGATGGCCGCCAACCCGCAAACCTTGCCGCGCGGCGTCGCCATCCAGCGTTTCACCAACCCGCAACCGCACCGCAAGATCGGCCTGTGCTGGCGACAGAACGACCCGCGCGAGGAAGACTTCCGCACTCTTGGCAAGATGATTGCCGAAACGAACCGGCGCCGTTAACCGCCAACCTGTTGTCGGAAAGATAAAGCCCTGCCTCCGGCGCTGCGTAGAATCTGCCGTCCGCACCTGCTCACTCCGGCGGCGGCATATTTTCCCCGGCGGGCGGCGGCTCTCGCCGCGCGGCGCGCCTTTCCTTAAGCCGTTCGCGCAGTTTCTCGAGGTTTTCGCCCTGCCCGCCGCCGCGCCGCTCCGACATTTCCTGCATCCGCTTCGCCATCTGCTGGCGATCTTCAGGAGTCATGTCCCTGGCCATTTTCAACATCGATTCCGTGCGGGCCTTATACAAGGCCTGCTGCGCCTCGTCGATTTTCTGCGCGGCTTTCCTGAACTCGTCCTCGTTGAAATTCCGCTGGGCCAATACGCGGTTCATAGCCTGGCGCGCCGTCTTCAAATCCTGATGCAGGCTTTCGTGTTCACGGCGGGCCTTGATCATGGATTTGGCGATATCGTGGCTCAGTTCGGGATTCAACGAATGAACAGGAACAGGCCTCTCCATAAACTCTCTAAAACCCCAACTGGCGCCGACCCCAAGAAAAAAAACATTCAGCAGCAGCGAGAGGGTAAAAGCGATTTTCAAGTTCCGGTTCATAACCATCCCTCCTCATTAATCACAACCAGATTCAGCATTTCGGACTCGTCGTAAGAAACGGTCTGAGAAGTCGCCGTCATCCATCCCCCCGTCACCCCGATCAGCAAACATGCCGCCAACGACAAGGCCGGGCGCGGAATCAGGAAGCACGAAAGCGCCTCGTGCATAAAGCCCTGCGGGCTAAAAAGCCCCAAAGGCTGCCGGGGGGCGCGCGCCGCCGCGTGAATGATGCGCTCCGCCAGGTCAGGCCGCGCCGCCACGGGTGCGCGGCGAGCCAGAATATCATCGATATCTTGCTGTTCGTTCATGACGTACCTCCTGCGGTGCCACCAGACCGCTCTTTGCCAATTCCTCGCGCAATCCCGCTTTTGCCCGCATCAGCAGGGATTCGACCGCCTTTTCCCCCGCTTCCATGACAGCCCCGGCTTCCCGCACGCTCAACCCCTCGTAAAAGCACAAGGTCAAGGCCAGCTTCTGCCGTTCCGGCAAGGCATGGATCGCCTTTTCGATCAGGGCCTGCGTCTGCCGCTCCGCCAGAGCCTGATCTGCGCCCTTGCCGGGATCGGGCAGAATATCCATCGCTTCCGGCGACGCCCAGCGCTTGCGCCCGCGCAGGCGATCCGTCGCCATATTGCTGACCACACGGTAAAACCAGGTCGTAAACCTGACGCCGGCATCGACCCTGAACAAAGCCGGCTGCGCCCAAAGTTTGATGAAGGCATCCTGCACCACATCCTCGGCTTCAGCCTCATTGCCCAGTAACCGCCAGCTTAAAGCGTAAAAACGCTCGCTATGCCGCCTGACCAGAAGGGAAAAGGCCTGATGATCGCCTTTTTGTACGCGTTTCATCAGGCCTTCATCCGTGTCTTCCATGAAAATGTACCGCTCAGGCCACCATTTTCTTTATTCTACAGACGGTTTTTGCCAATCATCGTGACCCCCGCGGGCCTTGCCTTTCAACTCTTCACGGCGCTTTTCATGCGCGGCCCGTCTCTTCTCACGCACCTCCATAACCTCTTCCCTGGTGACGTTGCCGTCGCCATTCACATCCATACGGCTCTGCCGCTCACGCGCATGGGAAAGGAACTCTTCCTCGCTGACCACGCCATCGCCGTCCTTATCCATCATGGCTTCATGACCCTTGCGTTCCTCTTCCATGCGAGCCTTCATTTTTTCCTTCATTTCTTCAGGAACCTCGCCGCCTTCGCCATCCGGGCGGCCTTTTCTGCGTTCCTGGTGGAAAGCTTTCAGCTCGCCCTGGCTTAAGCTACCGTCTTCATTGGTGTCGATCTTGGAAAATTGTTCTTTTGAAAAGGCTTCCGACTCCGCCGATGAAACCTGACCGTCACCGTCTTTATCGATATCCTTCATGGGGCCGCGGTCTTTGACCGCTTCCTTTGCCGCCGCCGGGGGGGCGGATGAACCGGCATCCTCAGCGAACGCCACGCCTGTACTTAAAAGCAGGGCGGCAGCAACGGGAAGTACGAGATGTGAGAACATGATATTTTCCTTTCATGGTATCAAGGGCCCAACCTATCTGTAATTGATACGGTGGATGGCGCTCAATCCTTCGCAAAACAGATTACGATAGAATCGTGGCCAGTTTAAGTCAAAGAATGTGCTTTTAAATCAATTGGATGCGATATCGACCACAATTCGGTGGCCTTGGCTGCCGGAGGGCGGAATCGCCTGCGACCACAAAACCTGCACCGGTTTCAACAGTTGAAAGACCACGCGGGTTCCGCCCTGCCCGTCGGGGGCCGCGGTCATCGACTGCACCAGCGGGTGATCAAGAATGTTTTTTGTGACCGGCCCGGCATTCCAGACCGTACCGGGGATTTCCAGCACCAGAATGCGCTCGGCATTGTCGATGTCGTAATGAAAGTCCCGGGCCGCCGAAGTGTCGATCACCAGCCTGGATTTGCCATTATCGTGCTGACCGAACCTGACGGCCTGAATGGAAGTGACGTCCAGCACGGGCGGCGTATAAGCTGCATTGGTCGGGGCAGGGGCGGCTGTCGCCACAGCCGGAGCCGTTGTGGACGGCGGCCGGTGATAAGCCGGCGCTTCAGCAGGCGGCACCAACGGACGCACCGGCGCGGGCGGCGCCGCCTTTGCGGCCCCGGTCAATGCAGCATCGCTATCAGCGCCCGCCTCAGGCTCTTCATCATAGGCGCTCTCAGGCGTGTAATCCTGATGAACGCGGCCTATCTCGCCGGCTGCAAGACTGCCGCCTGCGGCGGTCTGGATTTGGTTGAGGTTGCCTGCCACGCCAGAGGCCATCACCGGCTCAGCGTCCACAGGGCCAACGGCTTCACCGCCCGCCAGCTTCGTCAGGGCCGGCATCATCATGCTCATATCGTTGCGCAGGGCGGCGATTTCATCTTCCAGCTCGGCAATCCGCGTGTTGGCTTGCTTGAGTTCAGCCAGTTCAGTTGCGGTCGGCACAGGTTTAGGGGTCTGATCCGGCATCAACCATGTGGCATCCGCCGTCTGCATGACCCTGGTTTGCGGCGGGGCGGAAGCTTGCTGCATATCGGCATATCCGCCACGGTATGATTGCTGATAGGGGTCTTCCTGCACCCAGCCGCAGGCAGACAACGAAAGCGCCATCAAAGATGTGAGGCCTATGGCCTTGAAATTCCTGCCTGCCATGGCAGCCATCCTCATCAGAGATTCTTTATATCTTTCAACAGGCTAGGTAATCTCATCCAGATTCGTCAATGTTTTATGCGCGCTAAAACTTGCGTTATCCACATCACTTGTGATGATCTATTAAACAATATTAACGGTTTAGACGTTACAATAGCGATTACAGGCGAAAGGTGTGGCGATGTTTTTTTCCAAGGGCGAAATCAAAAGAAATCTGCTGGGCTGCCTGGAGTTTGCGCTACTGATGCGGCAAGGGCGTACCCGTTTCGGCAGCAGTCATGAAGAAGCCGTCCGTTCCTTTATTATTCCAATCCTGCTTTCCCCCCCTATTTTGCTGGTGATCCTGCTCTATCCCGCGCCCGAGCTTTCGGAACTCTCGCGCGATACGCTGGCGCTGATGTTCGCCCTGCGCATGGCCATCGTCAACCTGTTGTTTTTGGGCGCGGTCTGGTGGATCGTCGGCGAAATCGACCGCCGCGAGTATTTCCTTCAGTTCGTGATCGCCAACAACTGGCTCAGCCTGCCCGCAACCCTGCTGATGATACCGTGCATCTGGCTGAGCTTCAGCGGGGCTTACACATGGGAAGAGCTATACCCGTTCACCTGCGTGCTGATGCTGTACTCCTACCTGTTCACAGCCTTTATGGCCTCAAGCATCCTGCGCATACCGCTAGAACTGGCTGGGTTCATCACCTTCATCAGCTATGTCGTCAACACCCATTCCGTTGACGTCATGAACTGGGTCGGCGGCAATATACTCTCATGAAACCGGCGACTCAGGCCGCCGCGCGCAAGGATTCATAAAGAGCCTGCGTTTTCTCTGTCACGGCGTCAGCCGACAATTCGCCTTCAACCAAAGCGCGGCTGGCCTGTCCCATGCGCTGGCATAAGGCCCGATCACCCGCCAGCAAAGCGATGCGTTCTGCCAGCAAAGCCGCATCATGCGGCGGCACGAGAAAACCGTTGACGGCTTCATCCACCATATCGCGGCAACCGGGAACGTCCGTGGCGATGATAGGGCGGCCGCAAGCCGCCGCCTCCAGCAGGGATTTCGGTATCCCCTCGCCGCCGTAAGAAGGTTGTAAAGCTGCGTGCGCTTGCGGCCAGATATGATTCATCAGGCAATGCCCCTTGAAAATCACGTTCGGGTTTTCCTTCGCCCAGGCGTCGATTTGTTCCTGCGTCCATGATCCCGGATTGCCTGGATCGGGCTGGCCGCACAGCCACAGCTTTATGCGCGGATATTGCCGCTGCAGGCGGGCAAACGCCTCTTGCAGGGTCGGCAGCCCCTTGATGCCGATCATGCGTCCGGCAAACACGCAGATAAAATCCCCGCCGTCATCCGGCAGCGGCGATGGTTGCAGCGCTTTCGTATCCACGCCGGAGCCCCTGATCAACACGGTGTTGCCGGCGCTGGAGGGCAACGCCCGCAATTTTTGCAGCAGCGCCCGGTCATCGCGGTTTTGAAACAGCACGACATACCCGGGGCGATTGAGGATAATCCGGAAAGCTGGAATCAAGGCCAGCCGCATCGCGCGCGCCAGCGCTGTCTGCGCGCTGAATACGTACCCCAGCCCGGCGAAAGCGTTGACAACGTGAGGCGCGGAAGCGCCAATCGCCGCTATTGTGCCAAACAGAATCGGCTTCATCGCTATATGGTGGATAATCTGCGGCTTTTCAGCCTGATAGATGCGCCGCAGCCGCCCTATCTGCCGCAACGCCTTGAAGGGGTTGAGGCTGCGGCGGTCGAAACTGAACGGGATGATACGCACCCCCTGCGCCTCGATCGCCGCGCGGGCGGAACCATCGGCCGTGACCACAGCGACATCATAACCCGCCGCCTGGGCGCCTTTGACCGTGGGCATCCTGTGCGACAGGAAATACCAGTCCTCGGTCACAACGAACATCAGCAAAGGTTTCTTCATTCCTCGCCCTTGATATGAAAGATTCTTTGAATCAGCTTGCGGAAGCGCCGGGGGCGCATCGACATGAATATATGCGCAAATAGCAATCCGATCCACGGATAAGTCAGCGCCGCCTGCGGCCATTGCATCATTTCAGCCGCCACCGCCAACAAACCGTACAGAAAGGCAATCAGCAAAATCGAGGCTGTCGCGGCGCGCACTGAAAGCCCCGCTGTCACGAAATGATGGTGGAAATGATTGTGATCGGGGTCGAACGGATGACGCCCCTGCGAAACGCGGCGCGCGAACTGCCCGCACGTATCCATGATAGGCAGCGCCAGAAGCCATGCCACCGTCATTGGCATGATGGCAGACTGATCGGGATGGCCGGCCATGTCAATCGCCACCCACGCCAGAACCAGCCCCAAAGACAAGCTGCCCGCATCGCCCATGAAAACGCGCGCCTGCGCCCGCCACGGATGGCGCATATTGTGGTAAAGAAACCCGATCAGCGCCCCCATCATGATCGCCAGCACAGTGGCATGACTTTGATCCCCGGCCGACAGAGCGCACAACCACAGCCAGAAGCAAACGATAAACCCCAGCCCTCCGGCCAAACCGTCAAGCCCGTCCATCAGGTTGATGGCGTTAATCAGCAGCACGATGGCCACGACCGTGAACGGAATCGCCATCCAGCCCAGCCACAAAGGCCCGAAACCGAAAATATCCCCCATCCCCTGCACGCGCACGCCGCCGATCAGAACTATAATAAACGCCGCGATAAACTGGGTGATGAACTTGATGCGCGCCGGCAACGCAAAACGATCGTCCAGCCCGCCCACCGCCAGTAACAGCACAACCGCCCCGGCACAGGCGATAAAAGAAGGCGGCGCATCTCCGGTCAACAAGGCCAGCAGCATAAAAACCGGAAAAATAACCAGCCCGCCAACAGGCGGAATATCATCCTCGTGCTTTTTGCGCCCCCCGGGCCGGTCGAGAAAGTCCAGACGATGCGCCATGCGGCACGCGATTGGCAGCAGCATCCCGACGATAAGCGCCGCCGCCGCGAATAAAGCCGCCATCATAAAAAGGGGGTGAGGCATAAAATCTGTCCGGGAGTTACTCTTCAGCCATAATACTGGTAGCTGTCTCTATCGTCGAGGATGCGTGAAACACCATCTCCCGCACGGCATCGCCGGCCAGAAAATAGGCCGTCATGCAAGCCAGGGCGATGGCCATGACAATCAAACCGTACTCTATGCTGGTAACGGCTGCCTGATCCTGCTTGTAAATTGCCCAGAAACGCTTCAAAGGAATCCTCTTAACCTCCAGATCATCCACATTGCCTAGGCAGAAGGCAATCCCTTTTTCACAAACCACCGGGCAAAACGCTCCGGCGAGGGGGCCGCCGCAGAATCGCCCGGCAGGCTCCAGACCGCCCCCGTCAGGCGATCCGCCAGATATTCCGCCTCCGCCACGGCGCCGATTACGGGAAAACGATCCTTGCAGACGCCGCGCAAGTCAATCCGTCTGCAGCGGCGGATGCGCCACTTCGATTGAAAACCGCCTGCGTCATGTCGCGCTTGCGGCCATAACCGCGCACCTTGCTGACCGTAAATTCTCGCGCCGCAAGACCGCGCCTGACATGCCCGGCTGCCGTGAAACTCGCCACGGTTGCCCCTTCTGCCGAAAGCCGCGCCATGCCATCGAATAAAACATCGCTCCACATCTGCGGATTTTTGGCAGGCGCAAACCCGTCGAGAAACCACGCGTTCACGCCCCGTGGCACAATCAGCCGCGGCAAGGCTTCGTTTACATCGTCGAAGATCAAGGTCAGGCGCGTGCGCGGCGTCAGATGCACGCGGTGAACGCCGTTGATCCGCAGCGGATACAACGCCGCCATTTTTTCCAGCCGTCCGCCGAAATAACCCTGCCAACGCCGCAACGCCGTCAAAATTTCTTCAGATGAAAGCGGATATTTTTCAAACGAAACGTAATCCAGTTGATGCGCGACAGGCGCTGTTTCCTCAAACAGTTTCCAAGCCGCAAGAAAATTCAGGCCTGTGCCGAAACCTGTCTCCGCGATGGTGAACGAAGATCTGTCCTGCCATGCCGCCGGAAGGTTGTTGCCGCGCAGGAAAACATGCTCCGTTTCCGCAAGGCCGTCCTCGGGCGAGAAATAGATATCGTCAAATTGCACCGACCTGATCATGCCCCTTGCTTAAACGAAGGCATGTCCAGCATCAAGAGATATCGAATTTTTTCGGCCTGAACGGGGATGCCGGCGGCTGACGATCGTTGGCAGGCGCAGGCGGCGGCGTGAAGGCCGCAGCATAATTGAATGGTTTGCCGATCAACCCATACTGGCGCAACAAAGGCTGGATGCGCGGATGGCGCCCGGCCAGTATGTAGAAAGTATCGGCCTCCTCACGGCTGGCGCCCACCTGCAAGGCTTCTTTAAAGCTTGCGCGCAATGAGCGATCATACGCCCCGTGCTTGGCGAACTTCTCAAAGATCTGCGCGCTCATCATCTCCGACCACTGATAGCTGTAAAAGGAAGCTTCATAGCCGCCGCCGAAAATATGGTGGAAGCGCGGGGAAACGGGCGTATGCTCTGTGGCCTCCAGCATGAAATCTCGTGTCACATGACGCTCGAAAGCCAGAACGCTGCGCGTATTTTGCGGGTTTATACGATACCATGACAGATCGAGCCAACCCCTCATCGCGCGATTGAGCGTACTCATCCCCGCCATGAATTTACGGCTATCCTTGATCTTTTTCTTGATTTCGTCGGGTATTTTCTCGCCCGTCCGGTAATGCCGGGCGATATCATCCAGAACCTCGGGCAGGAACGCCCAGTTCTCCTGAATCTGCGAGGGGAATTCGACAAAATCCGTGTCGACCGACGTACCCGAGAAACTCTGGTAACGGCATTTGCTCAGAAGGTTGTGGGTGGCATGCCCCAGTTCATGGAACAGCACTTCCAGATCGTAATGCGTCAGCAAAGTAGGCTGATCGCCCTGTCCCTTGACGAATTTCGCGACCACCATATCGACCGGGCGGCGGTTTTCACCTTCGAACATGCCTTGCGACAAGGCGCTGATATTCCATGCGATGCCCGCGGGCTTGCCCGGGCGGTCGAACAGATCCATGCACAGCACGCCCATATGTTTGCCCGTGCGTGCATCCGTCACGTCGAACGTCTTTACGTCGGGATCGTATTTCGGGTAAACCTTGCTTTCCTTGAATTCGAGGCCGAATAACTTGCGGAAATGCCTGAAGGTGCCTTGCAGCACCGCATCCATCTCGAAATAAGGCCGCAATTGTTCGTCTTCAAACCCCAAAACCTTCAGCTTCAGCCGTTCCTTGTAGTACTCATGATCCCAAGGCTTCAAGCGCTTGATGCCGTCTTCCTGCGAGGCGAACTCCCTTAGCACCTGCAATTCGCGCTGCGCCACAGGTTTGGCGGCCTGGCGAATGTCTTTCAGGAAACCCTCCACTTTCTTGGCGTTTCTCGCCATGTTGTATTGCAAATGCTGGGCGGCCGGATTGCGATAACCTGACAACCGCGCATGCTCATGCTCAAGCCTTATCAGTTGGAGAATCGTCCGACGATTATCAAACGCCCCCGTCGTGCCGGTGCGGCTGTTCAATATCCACATTTCACGGCGCAGTTCGCGATCCTGAACCGATTTCATGAACGGGACATAAGTACTGGCGCCCACGCCGAAGCACCATTCCCCTTCAAAACCGCGTTTTCTGGCTTCGGCGGCCGCAGCATCAATCAGAACCGGCGACAACCCCGCCAGCCGGGCCGGGTCGGAAACGCGCAGGAATGCGGCTTTCTCGGCTTCACGCATGTTTTTCTGCGATACATGCGAAAGCTCGGAGATTTTCTTTCCCATCTCGCGCAGTTTTTGCTGGTGCTCCGGTTTTTTGAGTATGCCGCAAACCTTGAAGGTATTGGCATACATGCCATACATGCGCTCGCGCTCCCCGGTCAACATCATAATCTCGGGCGTCAGGGATAAGAACAGGAAGCGGTTAAACAGATTCTTGTTCTGAAAGATATCCATAAAAATATCATGGAATCTGTCGAAAATAATACGCTCGACCTCGTCGTATTGCTTCTGTTCCTCATCGTTTCCGGGCATCGTGGTGAACGTCGCCAGAAAAAAATACATCGGCATGCTAAAGGCCGACTCCAGCGCTTCCACAGTATTCTTGAAATTGGGCTTGGCCGGATTGTCCGCGATTTTATCGATCTCCCGGCGCATATTCTCGAAAATATAATCAATCGCCGGCAAAACGTGCTCGGGCTTGATCTTGTGCCAAGCCGGAACGAATTTCGTCTTTGCGGAGAAATGAAAGAAGGGGTTGTCCTTCAGGTGGGCTGGCAAGTTCGGCCACAGACTGTTCATCTGACTTAATATCTCCCTGTAAGCGCTCCGTTCGACGCCTTGCCTGGGGAAGGCCGCCGCAGAACGCGTTTATTTTTATATTGCTACGATAATGCCGTACTCTATGAAAAAGAAAAGCCAATTCCGCAGCCTTATGCAGAACAATCGTTGCTTCGCCGCACAGATTTGCATTTTTACAAGGAAGACTTGCGATTCCGCCTCCTCTTGACCGCGTCCCCGCTACGGTTAACACTGGTAGCGGTTCAAGACTCACAAGGATTTTGGTTATGAAAAAAACAATACTGACCGCCCTGACCTCCTGCGCCTTGCTAGCCTTGGCAACACCCGCCCACGCTGTAGACACAAATGTCAGTATCGGCGTTAAATCCAAAGACGCCTTGTTTATCGGGGAATCGGTCGGGGCCGCCTATGTGATCGTACGCGACAAGCGCGACGGCGACATTCTGGTCGAAGGCCGCACCACCGGCCACGCCGGCAAGCGCGACCTGGTCATGGCCCCAAGTACGGCGCGCGACGCCGTGATCATCGATGAGGACACGGCGCATTTCGAATTTTCACTGGATCTGTATGAGCCTACACCCGTGACTGTCGAGGTTTCCGGGCCTTACGCGCAAATGCAGTCTCTGGCCAGGGCCAGCGCCGATTATCTGCTGATCCCGGGCAAGGATTACACCCAAGGCAACGGCATTATCGTTGAAATCCCTGGTTTCATCGTCGATGTAATGAGTCCTCCCGCCAACCGCAAGGCAAAGTTCAGCGCCGAAGGCACATTGCCCCTGCAGGTGAACGTCACCAAACTGTGCGGCTGTCATATTGACAAAGACAGCCCCTGGCCGCCGGAACGCTATGAAGTCGAAGCCGCCATTTACCGGGGCGAAGTCCTGCTCGCGAGCCTGAAACTGGATAAGGCCGAACAACCCGGCATCTACGGCACCAACCTCAAATTCGAGGAAGCCGGAACCTACCGCGTCGTCGTAACCGCATTTGATTCCAAGACGTTGGAAGGCGGTATGGACAGCACGACGATTACACTTGACCCTTAAGCGAAACCTGCCTTAAAGTCCTTTTCTATAATCAATTAAGATAACAGGAAAAGGTTTCGTTATGGCATCAGTCAATCCTTTGTTGGCACATTCAACGCTGCCCAATCAGGCTCCGGTATTCGACAAAATCAAGGACAAACACTTCCTGCCCGCCATGCGCGCGGCACTGAAAGAGGCGCGCGCGGAAATCCGGGCCATCAAAACCAACCCGGAGCAGCCCACCTTTACCAATACGATCGAAGCCTTTGAACTGGCAGGAGAGCGGCTGGGCATTCTCTCAAGTCTGCTCAGCAACCAGATGCTGGCCGCAGGAACGCCTGAGCTGAAAGCGGCGGAGGACAAAATCTCCCCCCTGCGCGCTAAATTTTCCATGGCCGCCTTTACCGATATAGGCATGTTCAAGCGCGTGAAAACCGTATGGGATCTCCAGCACAACGACCCCGCTCTTACAACCGAGCAACGCACGCTGTTGAAAAAGACTTACGACGGCTTCCGTAACGGCGGCGCGCTGCTCAAGGGGGCCGCCAAAAAACGCCTGAAGGACATCGTCGAGGAGATGTCGACGCTGGGCTCCGATTTCAGCGAGAACGTCAAAAAAGACGTCGAAGTTTTTGCGCTCATCGTTACAGACAAGGACGATATGAAAGGCCTGCCTGAGGACGCCATCGCCGCCGCCGCCGAGGAAGCCAAAGCGCGCGGCCTTGAGAACCGGTGGGTCTTCACGCTCGACTACCCCAGCTACGGCCCGTTCATGACCTATGCCGACAACCGCGATCTGCGCGAACAGATGTGGCGCGCCTATGGCAGCCGCGGATGGAAAACGGCCAACGACAATCAGGATCTCATCCGCCGCATCGTCACGCTGAGCCATGAAAAGGCGCAACTGCTGGGCTATAAGAACCACGCTGCCGCCGTGCTGGAAGACCGCATGGCGCAAACGCCTGAAACCGTCGCCCGTTTCCTTGAGCAATTGAGGAATGCTTACAAGCCAGCGGCACTGAAAGACCTTGAGTCTCTGAAGGCCTTCGCCGCATCCAGGGGGCAAGATGACCTCAAACCGTGGGATGTCAATTATTATTCAGAGAAACAGCAGCAGGAGCTCTATGGTTTCTCAAGCGAGGATCTGAAACCTTACTTCCCGCTCGAAAAGGTGCTGGGCGGCGCGTTCGACCATTTCAGCAGGCAGTTCGGTTTGGAATTCGCCGAGAACAGGCAATACCCGACATGGCACGAAGACGTAAAAGCCTTCGATGTCACCGACCGGCAAACCGGCGAATTTGTCGGCACCCTCTATACCGATTTCCACCCGCGCAAGGGGAAAAAGGGCGGCGCCTGGATGACCGACTACCGCGCGCAAGGTCTTTATCAAGGCCGGATCGAGCGACCGGTCGTCGCCATCGAATGCAATTTCACCAAGCCCCTGCCCGACAAACCGGCGCTGCTGGATCATGGCGAAGTCACAACGCTGTTCCATGAATTGGGCCATGCGCTGCACGGATTGCTCTCCGATGTGACCTACCGTTCCAAAGCCAGCCCTTACGTGCCGTGGGATTGCGTTGAACTGCCCTCTCAGGTGCAGGAGAACTGGGCCTATCAGCGCGAGACGCTCGCGTTGATCAGCGGCCATTACCAAACCGGGGAGAAGATTCCCGAAGACCTGTACCAGAAGCTGATCGCTGCAAAGAATTATATGGCCGGATATGCCGGTTTGCGTCAGGTCAATCTCGCCACACTCGACCAGGCCTGGTACAACACCGACCCGAAAGAGATAGAAGAGAAATTCGGCTTCGATGTCCTGGCTTTCGAAAAAGCCGCAACCGAGGACACAAGGTTATTCCCGATGCTGGCCGGGCCGACATCGACTTCTTTCACACATATTTTCGCGGGCGGTTATGATGCCGGCTACTATAGCTACAAATGGGCCGAAGTGCTGGATGCCGACGCTTTCGAATACCTGACGGAGCTGGACACCTACGACACGTACCGTCTGGATAAATACCGCCGGGAGTTCCTCGCCAAGGGCGGCACCGACAACCCGGCCACCTTGTACCGCAATTTCCGCGGGCAGGACGCCGACCCCGAGGCCTTGCCTAGGCGCGAAGGGTTGCTGCCCCCTAAACCCACATTCTTCTAGGGTTTTTAAGGGGTCATCGAGAGTTGAACCGGGGGATACGCCATGTATCCCCCTATTCTTTGGCGCAGGCGGCGCTATTCGCTCTGGAATACAGTCGCTTGCCCCCTATATAATCTCCATACCGATTCATATGTCCGACGAGGTTTCTCCCATGACGTCCGCCAATCCGCTGCTTGCCCCCTCCACTCTGCCCAATCAGGCTCCGCCCTTCGATAAAATCGAAGACGCGCATTATGCCCCGGCGATCGAGGAAGGATTGAAGCGGGCCCGCGCCGAACTCGACGCCATTAAAAGCCAGCCCGCCGCGCCCACCTTCGAGAACACAGTCGTAGCGCTGGAAACGATGGGCGAGGCCTTGAGCCATGTCATGGAAATCCTCGGCAACCAGATCAGCGCCGCCGCCACCCCCGCCCTTGTCGAAATCAAGCAATCCACCGCACCGCAACTGGCCGAGTTCTATTCCTCCGTTGCGATGGACGACGAATTGTTCGCGCGTATCAAAGCGGTGTGGAATCGCGACCATGATAATCCAGCCTTGAGCATCGAGCAAAGAACATTGCTGAAAAACACCTATGACGGCTTCCGCCGCAGCGGCGCCTTGCTGAACGACAAGGACAAAACCCGCATGAAGGAGATCAATATCGCCGCCTCCACACTGGGCACGGAATTTAACGAGAACATCAAAAACTCGATGGAGGCCTTCTCGCTGATCGTCAACAAGGAAGAAGATCTTTCCGGCCTTCCTGAGGATGTCATCACCGCCGCCAAAGCGCGCGCCGAAAAGAAAGGCAGCCCCGGCGCATGGCTGTTTACGCTCGATTACCCCAGCTACGGCCCGTTTATCACCTACGCCGACAACCGCGATCTGCGCGAGCGGATATGGCGCGCCTTCGGCTGCCGCGCATGGAAGGATCAGTACGACAATCAGAACACCATCAAGCAAATCGTCAGATTGAGTTATGAAAGCGCCAATCTTCTGGGTTATCCCACGCCGGCGCACTTCGTTCTTGAAGATCGCATGTCGGAAAAACCGGAAACCGTCTTCGCCTTCCTCGGAAAACTCAAAGGCGCCTACAAGGATGCGGCCGTGCGCGATCTCGACGCCCTGAAAAAATTCGCCGCCAGCCATGGCGGCCCCGCAGAAATCAAACCGTGGGACGTCGCTTATTACAGCGAAAAGATGAAAGAAGACATCTACGGCTTCTCCAGCGAGGATCTGCGCCCTTACTTTCCGCTCGAAAAAGTGCTCTGCGGCTGCTTCGAACATTTCAGCCGCCAGTTCGGCGTGGTCTTCACCGAAAACCCGCGCTATCCGACATGGGCCGCAGACGTCAAAGCCTTCGATGTCACCGACAAGAAAACCGGGGTCTTCATCGGCACGCTCTACGCCGATTTCCACCCCCGCAGCGGCAAGAAACCGGGAGCCTGGATGACCGGTTACCGTTCGCAAGGGCTGTTCGGCAATAAAATCGAGCGCCCGATCATCGCCATCGTCTGCAACTTCACAGAGCCTCTGCCGGAAAAACCTTCTCTGCTCACGCATGACGAGGTTCTAACCCTCTTCCATGAGATGGGCCACGCCATGCACGGCCTGCTTTCTGATGTCACTTACCGCTCGCTCGCCAGCCCCAACGTGAAATGGGATTTCGTTGAATTGCCCTCGCAAGTGCAGGAAAACTGGGCCTATACGCGTGAAACCCTTGATCTGATCAGCGGTCACTGGCAAACGGGCGAGAAAATCCCCGGCGACCTGTTCCGCAAGCTAAACGACTCGAAAAACTTCATGGTGGCTTCCATGGGGCTGCGTCAGGTCAATCTCGCCACGCTGGATATGCTTTGGTACACGACGAACCCGGAAGAGATCGAGGAAAAATACGGCTTCGACGTTTTCAAATTTGAAGAAGACGTCACAAAGGATACCCGCCTGTTCCCGATGCTGGCCGGGCCGACATCGACCTCCTTCAGCCATATTTTCGGCGGCGGATACGCTTCCGGCTACAACAGTTATAAATGGGCCGAGGTGCTGGATGCGGACGCCTTCTATTACATGACGGAACATCATGTCTACGATGAAGAGCGACTGATGAAATATCGCCGCGAGATTCTGGAACGCGGCGGCACCGAACATCCGTCCATCCTCTACCGCAATTTTCGCGGTCAGGACGCCGACCCCGACGCCCTGCTTCGTCGGGAAGGTTTGATCGACGGCGCAACATCGAAAGTCGCCTAGAAAAATCCGCTAAAAGGCCGGATAGATCAGCGCCAGTTGCGTGGTGCTGGCATCTTTCAAAATGCCCGGGGTCTTGAAATGGCGCTGCGCCGCCTGCGCCGGAGCGCCCGTGATAATCTGCGGATCGAAGCTGACAATCCGTCCATCGGGGCGCACACCCACATTCTGGGGTTCAGCATCGCGGTCGAACATGGTGGCGGGATACATCAGATTCGTCCCCCATGACAACCCGAGAACCGCCTCGTGGAACAGATCGCGCAAGAGCTTGACTTGATCGGCATCGCAGGCCTTGTAAAGCTTCGCAAGAGGCATGACCTCCGGCAAAATCTCAAGTTTGATATCGCCATACGCCTTCATGCGGCCTTCATTGCTGGCGAAGGGCTGCAGAATCGCCGGATGACGGGGCCGCGCATAACGGCAGCCATGAGGAGCCTCCATGCGCGCGATGCGGAATTGCCGCGACGGCAGATGATAAGCCCGAAAGGCAATCGCCCGGCCGCCGTGATCGAGAAATTCGAAATCGCGCAACCCCTGCGCGGAGAAAAAAGCGTTGATCTGGGCCCGTGCCGCCAGCGGCAGGCGGGGCAACGCCCCGACAAATAAATTATGCTTCAGGCTGGGAAAGCGCTCGTCTGCCGCGGACAGGGATTGCCATGCTTCCCGCAATGTGCGCGCCGTAGGGCCGCGCGGCGCGATCACGCGATGATACTGCCCCGCTTCGTCCCAGACATAGGCCTGCGCCGCCTGTTCCCGCAGCCAGTTTACCCAGTTTCGACCTGTATCCGGTGACTGAAATCTTGTCATGCACACCCTGTAGCAGCCGCCTGCAGGGTCAATCCAGAAAAAAACCTTCCGGGCGGGGAAGCGCCGGAAGGTCTTTTTTATGTTTCGTGTGGGGACTTGAAAATTGACCCGTCTTCGGGCTGTGTGTGGGGATAAGAACGAACCAGTTCTAGGGGATTCCCGTTAACTTAATCAATTTGCAAGTTAGGCTTATTTTTTTCATAATTTATAAAAATAGTCAATAAAAAAAATTATGAAAATTATGATTTTTTTGTTTGCATAAAATACCCATAGTCAGCTATTAATTCCTTCGAAAGACCAAGTCCGGCTTGGATTTTTTAAAAGCTTGTACAAGGTGTTAGATTACACACGCAGGGTAAAATGAGCATCACAACAGCACAAATTCGCGGCGCGCGCGGAATCCTCAACTGGAGCCAGAGTGAACTGGCGGAGCGGACGGGGATTTCCTCCACATCTATCGGCAGCATTGAAAACGGCCAGAGCACCCCGCGCGCAAGCACCCTGCAAACCATCCGCAAGACATTCGAGTCATCGGGCATCGAGTTTATCGGCCTTGATGGCGTGCGTCTGCGCAGCGGCGATATCCGCACTTATAAGGGTCAGGAAGGGCTGGTGGATTTCTACGAAGATATTTATCAGACCGTCAAGGATTACAAGGGCGATATTCTGGTCAGCAACGTCGATGAACGGCTGTTTGTCAAATATCTGGGCGACTTTGCGGAAACGCACATCGAACGCATGAAAAATCTGCCGAACATTCACTACAAAATTCTGGTGCGCGAAGGCGACGATTACGTTCCGGGGGCCGATTATGCCGAATATCGCGGTATTCCCAAGGAATTGTTCGCTTCGGTTCCCTTTTATGTCTACGCCAATAAACTGGCGACGATCGTTTTTGAATCCGAACCTACGGTGATCGTCATGGATTATCCAGCGATCGCCGACGCCTACAGAACCCAGTTTGCCGATATGTGGCAGCGGGCACATAGCATAACCGCTCAGGCACCGGCCCGTAAGGCCAAGGCTTGAGCGATAACAATGAGAATATAAAAAAGCAAGCAGCGGTAATGGCAAAGCCATGAGTTTTGATAAACTTGTCACAAAGGTTGCTCTGGACTTGTTCTCACGCAGAGTTCAGGGGCACACCGGGGAAATCGCCTATCAAAACGGCGGCGGTAAGTTATTCGCTCAATTCACCCACGCCAACAAGAACTACTACCCCTATCACGGCGAAATCAGCCTTCTTTCCGTCAACCGCGACGCTATCGCCGCCAATCTGCAGGATGTAGAACACGCCATCGTCGTGGGCCCGGGCCCGGCTTCCTCCTTCAGCCGCAAGGAATACCCGATTCTGGAGAAGCTGCCGAATCTCAAAGCCGTCAGCCTGATTGACCTCAGCGCCGACTTCAACGCGCAAGCGCAGGGCGTTCTGAACCAGTCCCGCATTCTGCGCCGCCGGATCAAAAGCGCCGACGACTACGAAATGGATTTTCGCGACGCAGGCGCGGTTGTCCCGGCTAAAGGCAAAGCCGCCGTCTTCCTGACGGGCGGGCTGGTAACCAATCTGCACAATGCGCCGCTTAACGGTTTCCCCGATCAGGACATGCAAAGCATGCTGACCGCCTGCCGTGACCTTGCCGGCGACGATGGTTACGTCATTCTCGGCTACGACACCAATCAGTGGTACGACAGTCTGGAGAAGGCCTACGACCAGTCGCTGGCGCCATTCATGAAAAATATCATGCAGATCATCGCCGATCACACGACAGGTATCAACGGTTTCGACCCGCATCCGAATAACTTCCGCTATGAGATGCAGTGGCACAAGAAAGCCAGTCAGGTCGCGCACAACCTTGTCTTCACAAAATCGCAGCGCTTCAGCATCACAGAAGCCAACGGTTATGTGCGCAACTTCGCCTTCGATATCGGCGATGAGTTGCTGATGATGTCGTCCATCAAGCCGCTGCCGCAGAAAATGACCCAGCTCGCCGGCATGTGCGGCCTGGTCACCGCCAACGGCTATTTCGACCAGCATGGGTTGGTCGAGCATATTTTTAAAAGCGCTCCGCGCCATCCCGTCATGGGCCCTCCGTCATCATCCTCAACCGCTCTGATGGTTGTGAAGGCGCCCTGAATTACTTTCTCCCTCCCCTCTTCTTATCCCGGGAGCCTTAATGGCGCCAAAGAAAGCATCCAACCCCCGGCGAGCAAACAACGAGCAAACAAAAAGAAAAACCCCCTGACCTTGCGATCAGGGGGATTTCCGCTTGTGTGTGGGGTCATCAAGCTGAACCGGGGGAAGCCGGTTCTGTACTATCACGATGCGGCGCGCCTGTGGGGAGGCTGGCGAAGGTTCGCCAGATATACACGCCGCAGTTCGTGATAATCACGGTTGACCGTCAGATAAAGCTGCCACGAATCGGCAAGTTGACGACGGACAAAAATTCCTTCATAGGCACGGTAAACTTTCTCGATGCGATCCCGCTCGCGCCCGTAATCAGCCTGCCAGCGCCGGTAATGATGAATCATCACCCGCAGGCGGTTGCGATAGCGCGCCTGAATCTCGGCCAATTGCTTCAGGTCGAAGTACTGGATGTCCTGCGCCCCAACCGACAGCAAACGCTCACGCAATTGCTGCACATAGGCAGACCCGCTCATGTCTTCCCGCTCTGGAAAAGTTGAAGATATTTCAATGAACTTGGTCAAAACTTAAGTCTTTCTTATTATTTTTACAGGTCGACCATACAACAGCTTCTCCTTTTATGTCAATGTTTTTATGGCCTGAGGCCATAAAAATTGTGCCCGGCAAAGATTCCTCCAGCTCTTTGCCGCTCATTTCCTTTTAACCGTTCCTGCGCTAGCCTGAATGTTTGAGGGGTATTGCACATGACCACCGAACTGGACGGCATCTATCAGGTTTCATCAGCCAGCAACTATGAAGGGCCGCTGGTGAAACGTAGCGACGGCACAACTGAAATCCGCGACGGTCAGACCAGCCGCCGCGACGGCAATAACGTCCTCTGGAACAGTACATTTACGGCTCTGAACGAGAATGAAGTGCTGATGGTTTCCGTGGCTGACCCTTCCGAAGCGCGGATCGATTTCCTGCTGACGGCTCACGACGGCACGCCGACGCGCGAACCCGTTACCTACCGCTCCGTGCTGCGTCTGGCGCGCAAGGGCGATAAAATGCAAATGTCGGGGCAAATCGAATACGGCAACGAAATCGTGATCCTGACACTGCGCAAGGTCGGCGATTAGGCCAGCAACGCTATCAAGATATCCCCGACCAGATCAGCGGTCTTTCCACCCTGATCCAGGCCCGGGTTATACTCCGTGATTTCGATCACATCGAAATCGGCCTTCCGGCCTAAACTCTTGAAGAGTTTCAACAGCTCAGGCGCATCTATCCCGCCGGGCACCGCCGTTCCGACGCCGGGAGCGAACGCCGGATCGATACCGTCCAGATCAAGCGACAAAAACCGCGCCTTGGCGCCCTTGCCGATATGGGAAATCGATTGCGACAGCGCCTCCTTCAACCCGAACTGGTCAAGATCGCCGTTGGTAAACGTCTTGATATTGTAGCGGGCAATCTGATGCAGCTCCGGCTCGTCAATCGAACGCAGGCCGACATAAGCAATGTGCTGCGGCTTCAGCACAGGGCAAATCCCGGCAAGCGCCGCGAACCTCTTGTCTCCTTCCCCTAGCAACAAGGATACCGGCACTGCATGAAAGGTCTTGCGCCTTGATGTTTTCATCGTATGGATATCGGGGTGCGCGTCGATCCAGACAACACCCGTTTTGCCCGCAGCCTTTCGGGCTTTGGCCAACCCCGCGACCGAGCCGATCGCCATGGAATGGTCGCCGCCGATCGTGACTGCGCGGAATCCTTCCCGCACGGCATCCTCCACATCCTGCGCCAGTTGCGTCAGATGAAAATAAACCACATCCTCACGCGCAGATGATGCCGCCGCCGGACGCGTTTTCAAACCCAGCGCCTTGTAATCGTATTCAGCGGTTTCAGGATCACGCCACCAAGCGACATCCAGACCCTGCCCACGCAGCAATTCGACCAGACCGGCCCTTGCCAGCGCCATCGCTCCGGCTTCGGCCCCGGCGGAAAAAGCGCCGCAGCCACATAAATAAGGAATCAAGCGAATCGGTTTCTTTTTCATGTGAGCAGAATAGGTGAGTGTGCAGCGCGGGAGCAAGCCCCTAAAACCCGCATAGATAGGCTATCATCGAAGGCCAGCACCCCAGATCCCGCCAGCGTGACTGCAAAACCCGGCAGGTCAGGCCCGGGTATTTTTCCATGACGACACAATCGATCGCCGCAGGCTCCATACAGGAGAAATAAGCCGGTTCCAGAATCGTTTCGCGCCCTTCATGTCTTGCATAGACGACAGCCTGTTCGGCTTTCTGCCACAACATGGGGGCCAGATCCCTGAAAATCATACGCACGTTATCAACCCGTGCCAGCCAGACTCCGCTGTTCCAGCAAGCCCCGGCATCGATCAGCGCCCTGGCCGCGCGACGATCGGGCTTTTCATGAAAAGCCACACCGTCCCTTCCTTCCAGAATATAACCAAAACGCGGGGACGCGCGGCTTGGTCTGACCCCGAATGAAACAATTCCCGGCACACGCCCGTCTACGGCCTCGTTGGCCATGTTTTTTAAAGAGGATATATCGTCGATCGCATGATCGGACGGCATAGCCAGCATCCACGCCTGGTTGCCCTTATGATGCAGGATATGCGCTGCTGCCGCTGCGACTGCCGGCGCCGTATTGCGTGCGCACGGCTCCAACAACAGATGATAATCGACGTTTAGGGCTGCTGCTTGTTCACGGGCATGCTCGCGGCACCCGTAAGCGCATACAATCAGGGGACTCGATTCCCTGACCCTTTCAAGCGTGTGCTGCAGCAGGCTTCGCCCCCGCACGCGCAAAAACGGCTTGGGGAAAAGCGCGCGCGACCACGGCTGCAAACGACGGCCTGCGCCGCCGGCGAGAATAACAGGAACGATCGATCCATGGAGCGATACTTCAGGCGACATAATGATCTTCTGCCGCAGAAGCCTTGTTTTGCAAAAACCAGTCATAGGTTTGCATCAATCCACGGCGCAAATCAATTTCCGGTCGCCACCCCAGGCCGCGCATGACAGCAGAATCCAAAATTTTGCGCGGCGTGCCGTCCGGATAGGCCGGGCTGAATCTGATGTCTCCTTCATATCCGGTAATCTCCGCTATCAACGTGGCCAAATCGGCAATAGATATCTCCTGCCCGCTGCCGACGTTGACGGGCTCCGTCCCTTCATGAGTCTGCAATAGCAGGATAAGGGCCGCGGCCAGATCGTCCACATGCAAGAACTCACGCAGCGGCGTACCCGTGCCCCATACCTCCAGAGCGGATTGCCGCTGCCGCCGCGCCACATCCATTTTCATCATCAGGGCCGGGATAACGTGCGATCGCTTCATATCGAAACGATCACCGGGGCCGTAAAGATTGCAAGGCATCGCGCTTATAAAGCGGCAGCCATATTGCCGGGCATAGGATTGCGCCATTTTGATCCCGGCGATTTTGGCAACCGCATAGGCTTCGTTACTTGGCTCCAGCGGCCCCGAGAGCAAGGACTCAGGCCCGATCGGCTGCATCGCATCACGGGGATATATGCATGACGATCCCAGAAACAAAAGCTTTTCAAGGCCGATATGCGCGCTTTCATGCATGATGTTCGCCGCGATCATCATGTTGTCATAAATGAAATCTGCCGGACGCGCCTGATTATCGCCGATTCCGCCGACCGTCGCCGCCGCAATGATTGCCACATCGGGGTTATTCTGGCGCAACCAGTGGCGCACAGCCTGCTGCTCACGCATATCCAAAGCGAACCGTGGCACCGTTAGCACTGACGCGCCGGTGGCCGGTAAGGCCCGAACCAGCGCCTGACCGACCAGCCCCTGATGACCCGCGACCCAGATACGCTTATTCCGCAGCGACAGCATAAAGCCACCCCGCCCCGCGCTGAAGGCCCCGCTCCATCAGGTCGGCATCGACCATGTCACGCACCAGAGAGAGAAAATCATGGCGGGGCTCCCAGCCCAGAACGTTCCGCGCCTTTGCCGCATCACCGCGCAGACAACGAATATCGGAAGGGCGGAACAAGGACGGATCGACAGAAACCATGACTCGTCCGCTCCGCGCACAGAAAGCTTCTTCCTCAGTGCCCTGCCCGCGCCAGGCCAGATCAATACCGGCATAGGAAAAGGCTTCCTTAACGAACTCTCTGACGGCGTGCGTATGCCCGGTCGCCAGCACATAATCGTCCGCCTGCGGTTGCTGCAACATCCGCCACATGCCTTCCACATAGTCGGAAGCATGGCCCCAGTCACGCTGCGCGTCCAGATTGCCAAGGCGCAAAACAGTATCCTTGCCCGCTACGATCTCAGCCAGCGCGCGTGTAATTTTTCGCGTGACGAATTCCTCTCCGCGCAACGGGCTTTCATGATTGAACAAAATGCCGTTGCCGGCATACACTCCGTAGGCTTCCCGGTAATTCCGCACCAGCCAGTAGGCATAAAGCTTTGATGACGCATAAGGGCTGCACGGCTGGAAAGGCGTTTCTTCGTTCTGCGGCGCCGGCGCGTTGCCGAACATCTCCGAGCTTGAAGCCTGATAGAGGCGTGCCGGAAGCCGCAAGGAACGAACGGCCTCAAGCAAACGCAGCGTCCCCAGCGCATTGATCTGGGCGCTGGCCTCAGGCAGTTCAAAACTGACACCGACATGGCTTAGTGCGGCAAGATTGTAAATTTCATCGGGAACGATCTCCCGAAGCAGGCGCAACCAGACGCCGCCATCGACCATATCGCCGTAATGCAGGAAAAATCGTTGCGGGCAACCTTCCAGCAACCGGACAATAGCCGGCGAGAGGGGGGATGGTTCGTAAAGCCGGACACCATGAACGTGATAGCCTTTTTCCAGCAGGAGCGCCGCCAGATACGCCCCGTCCTGCCCGGTGATGCCTGTGATCAGCGCCGTTTTCGCCATAGCAAGCCCTTTGTTGCAACCATTCAATGGTATGCAATAAAGATACACAACTTGGCAACAAAAAGATTATTTAATGAATTCAATAGAATAGGACTATTCGGCAACCTGATTTCGCGATGACAGAGCCTCATAATTCACGTTTTCACCCTGCGCCCGGCTCCGGCTGAACCAGACCTGAAAGGGCCACACTAACTGCTGCAGAAAGCCCGGCGGCATATATTCGCCGATGCCGATATTCACCGGCGGGCGGCGGTTTTCATTAAAGAACGTGCCAAAGAGCAGATCCCATAACACCAGATTCTCGCCATAGTTCTTGTTGCCTTCACGCAGGTCGCGGCTATGGTGCCAGCGATGTAGTCCCGGCGTATTGAAGATATAGGAAAGCGGCCCGAAGCGCATTTCAACATTGCAATGCGTCAGCATGCCGATAAAGGCGGTGATCGCCGCCACCCAATGGAAAACCTCCATCGGCGCGCCCAGAACCATTAAAATCCCCATCGCCATCAGTATGCTTTTCAGGCTGTCGATGAAGTGAAAACGCCCCGTATTCAAAATCCACAGGCGCACAACACTGTGATGAATGGCGTGAAAGCGCCACAAAACCGGCCATTCGTGCGCCAAACGATGCCCCCAGTACAAGCCGAGTTCCGCGGCCGACAGTCCCAGCGCCACCTGCGCGATTAGCGGCCAGTCGCGCGGCCACAGGCCATATCCGGATTCTGCCGCCGGAGAAATAAATGACGACAACCCCAGCGCCGCACTGAAAATAAACAATGTCTGCACGGTACCCTTGCTGGTCAAGGTGTGCGCAAGACTGGCGAAAGTCTGGCCGTCATCCTCATTCCATTCCCGTTCATGCGGCATGACCTGTTCAAGGATATAAAGACTGAGCGCCAGCATCAGGTAGGCAATATTAAACCCAAGAACCGGAGCGCCCGCCCCAAACCCGATAGCTGTGATGATAACGGCTGTCAGGAAAATAACCGGCCAGGACAGGCATGACATCAGATAACGGATGCGCGCGGGGGCAGGATTCATTACAATTCACCTCGAACAACTCTACGAATACCCTCGTATAGCATACCGGCCTCTGCGGGCCAAACAGAACGGATCGTTTTATGATTTTTGCTTTCAAGCTCTTTATTTCAGCCACGCTCATCGCTTTCGCCTCGTGGTTGTCGGGCAAAAAGCCTGAACTGGCCGGGTTCATCATGGCGCTGCCGCTGGCGACACTGCTGGTTCTGCCTTTTTCCTACATGGAATATCAAGACGCGGCCAAAACCGCGCGTTTCGCTCAAAGCATCTTTACCGCCGTGCCGCTGTCGCTGCTTTTCTTCGTGCCATTCTTGCTGGCACAAAAGCTGATGTGGAATTTCTGGGCGCTCTACGGCGCAGGACTGATCCTGCTGGTCGCCGGCTACTTCGCCCATAAAATATTATTCCAGCATTTTTAGATTATGAAAAAAATTTGGCACTTGTATCGCATCAAGGCCTTTGTACCATATCCCCTCTGCCATTCCTCACCCCGAAGAGACAGCCACCGATGAATATTGCCGACGTTCTTGCCCGCATTCCCGACCGCCGTGAAATCGATGAAGACGCCTCGATCATGGACGCGATCGACGTCATGAGCATGACGCATTCGACCTGCTTGCTGGTCACAGACCGAGAGGGGCACGGCATCGGCATCCTCTCCGAACATGATATCGTCAAGGCCTTTGCCGCTGAAGGCGACAACGCCAAAACATCCTATATCTGCGATTACATGACGACCAGGATCATCGCGGTTCACGAAGGAGACGACATTGAGACTGTTATCGATCTGATGACCGACAAAAATATCCGCCACATTCCTGTGATGAAGGAAGATGGCGAAATCGCCGGTTTCCTTTCAATCATGGAATTGCTGGCGGCCCGCAAGCAGCACGCGTAAAAATTGCCGTGACGTTAACCCAATAACGAAGCCAGCGTGCTCAGGCCGCCGAGCACGACCGCGATCTTGGCGGCAACCGCCCAATGCTGCGGCCCCTGGTATTTATCCGCCGCGAGCCAGATCGGCTTGATCATGAACAAAGACCAGCCCAGCGCCACCAGATGAATCAAGCTGCCGAGCAGATCGAAGGGCGAAGCGATGATCGACAATCCGGCGACAACAGCAAAACCGTAAACCCAGAAAGCATTAAATAACGCCACCTCGCCCGCCCACAGGGCGCGGATACGCTTTTCGGCTTCGGCCTTCAGCGTGTTGACGCTGAATAACGCCGGCTCAGCCGGTTTATTATCCTGATCGCTCATGATGATTTTTCACTCCTCTTTTATGGATGCGCCGCCAAGTCTAGCCTGACAGCCCGCAGTTGTCAGTCCGGATTTTACCCGGTTCTTGCAATTTTATGTGAAACGTCCGGCTTGACCATCCAGCGCCGGTGCCACGACTGGTACATCAGCAGCCCCCACAGGCGGTAGCTCCAGTCATGGCTGCCGGCCAGATGCTGCGATACCATGGTCTGCACGATGGCGGGCCGGAACAATCCTTGCTGGCGCAAGGGTTCATAGCCGAGCAAGTCCTGCATCCATGGCGCGAGCGGGCCGCGCAGCCATGCCCCGAGCGGCACGCCGAAGCCGCGCTTGGGGCGCTCGAAAAGTTCATCCGGCACGTAACGCGCCAGCAACCGGCGCAAGATCCACTTGCCCTTGCCGTTTTTTATCCGCATGTGATCGGGCAGCGTCCACGCGAACTCCAGCACGCGATGATCCAGCAACGGCGCGCGAGTCTCCAGCGACACCGCCATGCTGGCGCGATCGACCTTCACCAGAATATCATCCGGCAAATAAAAAGCTGTATCCGCCATCATCATGTGCCGGACGATGCTGCCCTGATAATCGGGCAGCGCGATATCGGGGGCTGCGCCCTGCTGCAACACGAGCGATGTATCCTGCCAGTATGAAAAAATCCGGCGGTAGAAATCGGAAGGATCAGCGGCGCCGCAAACCTCGAGCAAGCGGCGCGCGTTTTGATGCCCGGTGAGGGTTTGCCAGCGCTCCAACGATTGCCGCAATGCAAGCGGCACGACCGAAAACGCCGGAAACACATAACGCGCCAACAGATAACGGTTGTAACCGCCAAAGCCTTCGTCGCCGCCGTCGCCGCTCAAGGCGACCGTGACTTGCTGCCGCGCCAGACGGCAGACATGCCATGTCGGGATCTGCGAGGCGTCGGCAAAGGGTTCGTCGTATATGTCCGGCAAATGCGGAATGACAGAGCGCGCTTCCTCCGGCGTGACGGTGAATTCCGTATGATCGGTGCCCAGATGCCTGGCGACCGCGCGGGCGTATTCCGATTCATTGTGGCTGGCTTCGCTGAAACCGATACTGAAAGTTTTTACAGGCCGGGGGGATTGTTTTTGCATCAGCGCCACGGTCAACGATGAATCGATCCCGCCGGATAAAAACGCCCCCAGCGGCACATCGGCGATCATGCGCTGGCACGTGGCCAGTTGCAACAAGGCGTCAAGCTCCTCCAGCGTTTCCTTTTCCGTCTTCATCGCGACGGGCTGCGATGAAAGGCCCTGCCTGTCCCAATAGGGTACCGCCCGCCTCAGGAAATCAGCCGCATTGCGCGTTGCCGCCAGATCGTCGAGATGCAAACACAAACTATGCGCCTGCGGCAGTTTGAAGACGCCTTTATATATCGACCATGGCGCAGGGATGAAATTGTGACGGATAAAGAGGTGGCGCGCCTGTTCTTCTTCCACGGCTGCAAACCCCGGCAGGGCGAAAAACGACTTTAACTCTGAAGCAAATGCGAAATCATCGCCGGCATAGCCGAAATAAAGCGGCTTCTTGCCCAGACGGTCGCGAAACAGATGTAAAACGCGGTCTTTTAAATCATAAAGCGCGCAAGCGAACATCCCGGCAAAGCGCCGCAGCGATTCTTCAACACCCCAGACCTCGAAGGATTCCAACATCACTTCGGTGTCGGATGCACCTTTGAAACGCACGCCCCGCGATTCCAGTTCCGCCCGGATGTCCTGAAAATTATAAATCTCGCCGTTGAAAATAATCACATAACGGCCCGACGATGAAACCATCGGCTGGCGGCCGCTATCGCTCAAATCGACGATAGCCAGCCTTCTATGACCCAGTGCCACGTGATCCTGCACCCATGACCCGTCGCCGTCGGGGCCGCGATGTCGCAAACTATCCGTCATGACTTTGAGATGCGCGCGCAGACTATCCACGTCACGCGTCTTTTTCACATCAATAAAACCGGCGATACCGCACATAAAAAAATATCCTTAGGATTCGACCTAATTTTACAGATAAACATTGCCAATTCAAATGGTTAATACGCTTGATTTTCGCCGCCGGGCACCTAAATCAGTTTACAAGGATCAGGGGCCGCCCAGCCGGGGGCCCGCACGATCCCGTTCCAGTCATGTTTCACAGATGGATAAAGGAGAAAAACCATGACAACTCTTCGCAACCTCGTACCCCTTCCGCATCGTTCCGCATCGCTTTCGCGCTGGGGATCGCTGGATGACATGGATCGGGTTTTTGATAATTTTTTCAGGAACGCGCTGACAAACGTGCATATCCCCGTCGGTTCTCTGACGGATATTGCCGTTAAGATCAATATCAGCGAGACGGACAAGGACTATACGGTGACCGCCGATCTGCCGGGCCTTGAGCAGAAAGACGTGTCCTTGACGCTGAACGAAGGTATCCTCACGGTTTCCGGCGAAAAACAACAGGAAACCGAAGAGGAAGGCAGAGCCTTCCACCGCGTGGAGCGCAGCTATGGCCGGTTCAGCCGCAGTCTGCAGTTGCCTTCTGATGTTGATGAAAGCGCGATTGAGGCCACAATGAAAAACGGCGTGCTCTCGGTCTTGATCAAAAAACTGGCCAAGCCGGAGAAAACCGAAAAGAGAATTGAAATCCGCTGATCGCACAGCCGTGGCCGGCTTTATCCCCTTTCCCTGACGCGCATCACAGGGAAAGCCCCCGACTTCCCGGCTCTTTGGGACACCCTTCCCCGGAGCCGGGATTTCTTTTATAGTCTGCCCGTTTAAAAAACCACGCAGGAAGACCATGACAAAACCGACGATTGCCGCCACATCTCCGATCGAAGTCGAACTCAAGAAGGGCAAAAAATACTGGTTTTGCACCTGCGGCAAATCGCAAAAGCAGCCTTTCTGCGACAGTTCACATAAGGGCACGGCGTTCGAACCTCACGTTTTCGAAGCACAGGAAGACGGCATGGCGTGGCTGTGCCGCTGCAAACATACGGGTAACAAGCCGTTTTGCGACGGCACCCATAACGCGCTGAACGATGCGTTGAAATAATCAGGCCTTACTCAGCTTTTCTGAAATCGACAAACAAACGATGCCCGGATTTTTCGTCCGGCGGCAGCAGCCCTGATTGGCCTCCTGCGACCGGATCGACGCCGCGCAGGCGAATGCGCGTGCCTTCAATCGCAGCATTCGCGCCGACCAAAGCTTCTGCGGAAAACGACTGGATGACCGGGCTGCTTTCAACCCGCCAGACAGTGAGCGCATCCCAGGCGACATCCGGCAGATCAATCACCATTTCACCGGGATCATCCCCCTCTTGTACCGTATAGCGCACCGGACCGGAGAGCTCCATGACAAGCCTGAGCCTGTCTGGGTGCTCTCCGATCCTTACGCGGTGTACGATGGCGGACATTGTGCCATCAGAGGAATGCGGAGCAGGCTCTCGCGTCCCGTTTTGCGTTTCATGGTAGGGTTGGGCTACTCTACCACTCTCCGCGCCGCTTTGGGGTTCCACAGTCGTCAATCCCTCCGCCGATTCCTCTTCCAGCGCCTCTTCGAACTCTTGTTCGAAGGACTCCAGATCGGCATCGGCGTCAGGATCTTCGCCTGCAGCCACCCCATCCGTTTCCTGAACCTGCTCCAGCAGTTGAAGATCTACGCCAGAGGCGAAAAGATCATCGGAAACGACCGTTACGGTCTCCGGTGGGACGTTAACTTTGTAAGACGGATCGACCCGGACTATGTAGGTGCCGGGCTTGACAAATTCGAAGGTATAAAAGCCGTCATAGGCGGCTTCGGTAATGGCGACGATTTCATTTTTGTCATTGACCAGTTGCAGGCGGATACCCTGCACTGGTTCGCCGTCGTCGGCGCTTGAGATAGTGCCGTCGATAGCGCCTGTTTCAATCACCGGGAAAGAGACGGCAGGCATAGAACCCGGACGCAGCGACATGCTATACCCGGGAACCGCCGGGGCGTAATAAGGGTCATCGAGCGAAGACGTATCCAGCGCGACATTGGTTAGGCCTGTGACCGCGCCCGCGCGCGCTATCAGGCGCCCGGACTCATCGGATTCCTCTTCGCTTACACGGCCGCCGAAATTAAGGCGTGCCCCGGCCAGCGGCTCGTCGCCTTCGCTGAAATCTCCGCTGGCGTCGTTGTCAAGGAAGGTATGCGCTTCGATCGGCGCCTGATTGCGCTGGCTTTCGCTGACCATGTCGTAACCGCCGCCCGCGCCATATGGCCCGAGCGACGTGCTGGCGCGCAGCATCATCTCCCAGCCGCGCTGCTCCATCCAGTTGGCGTCAAAACTGCCGAGGAAGCGCTTGAAGTCGTAACCGATCTGGAAGCCGCTGCCGATCAGATCCTGCACGAAATCGTTCTGCATCGAAACAGCCGCCGTAAAATTGTCGCGCGTCTGGTAACGCAGTTCGACGTTGCCGTTGGTGACATGCGCTTGTGGGAAATAAGCGTAGGAAAGACCGCCGCGCAAACGCCAGTTGCGCATGCGCGCGTTCGCGGTCAGACTGCCCGAAGTGTTCTGGTGCTTGTTGTTAAGAACGCGCGTGTCGGTCTGGTGCGTCAACTGGATGCCGGAGCGACCGATCGTCTGGCGGGTGCCAAACGACAACTCGGCATTGCCGTTATTGCGGTAGATGCGGTTGGCGTCGAATTGCAGGCCAAGCGAACCGAAGGGCAGCCTGACCGTCCGCGCCGCGGTCAATTCCAGCTCCTGTTTCTTGGCGTTGTCGCCGTAACCCGCGCTCGGGCTTTCAAAATTGTTATAGAAGGCCGCCGCCATATTGAGGCGCAAACCCAGAACTTCAGTCAGGAAGCGCAGATCCAGCGCATGGCCGTTACCCATGCCGCGATAGGCCTCGACCTGACCGAATCCTCCGCCGGTCGAGAACGTCGCGCCGACGCTGCCGTATTTTTTCATCTCGTTGATCTCGCTGCCCTGATTGACCGGCAGTTCGTTATAACCCGAGAACAGGGTTATATTCCGCGTCAGGCCAAAAGCCCCGGCCAGCGATTTTGCAACGCCGCGCGGGGTTGAACGCGGTTCATCCTTGACCAGCGGCACGAAATCGCGGTCGGCGTCGACCATGCCCCCGGTCACGGCGCCTTCGCCCGGGCGCAGCATGCTGCCGGCGAAGTTATAATCCTTCACGTCCTCGCGGATCTGCCCCTGCGGGCCGTAAAGCACGACGCGGATGCGGTTGTTGCCGTATTGCGTGGCGACGTCTTCAAAGCGGTATTCGCCGACAGTGTCGACGAAGCCGAAATCGATCAGTTCATTGTTACGATACAGTTCGACTTCCCACCCCGGCGGGCCGGTGCCCTCGACGGTGATGACGTCGAATTCGCGATTGGCGTCGCGCTTGCTGGTGGTGAAATAAAACCCGCGCCCGCCGGAACCGTTCGCCACCAGTTCGCGATAAGTCAGGCGCGTATCCCCCAACTCGACCTTTTCGACGCCGAACGGCAACGGCTCTCCCGGCGTCGAGGAGCGAGAGAGCTTCAGGCGCATCGACTCCGGCGGCACAAAACCCTCTTCGTCGCGAGTTAAGGTCAGGCCGTATTCCGCCGTCATGAAAGCCAGATCCTGCACGCCGTTGATACTGGTCTGCGCCGTCATCTGGCGGTCGTAATGCTTCCAGTTGGCGGACGTTTCGATATCGACGACCGGCTTGCCGATCAGGCCGTAAGGGTTGTTGAGATACGGCAAGTCCGGTGGAACCACGGCGCGCGCCGCGCGCTGCGCCTCCAGCATCTTCTGCCGCGCGCCGCGCTCCTTGCGCTCCATGAACGGGAAGGTGGCTTCGGATTCCGCCTTCAGCGTCAAGGTCGGCAAGTCGACGTCGAAAGATATCTCCGGCCAGATCTGGCTGAAGATTTCCATTTGCATGTAGACATCGGTGCCCTCGCCGAAGGGGTCGTCGACAAAGTTGATCTCGGAGAGCTCGATGCGCTCACCGTTGTGGAAGGCTTCCATGTTCTGGCGGTCGACCGAGAACGTGTTGTCTTCGCTGATGTACCAGCCTTCGACATAGCCGCGGCTGATATCGGAGTCGGTGATAACGAATTCGAAATTCTCGGCCAGATCGACCAGCGGCAGGTAGTAGCGCTGGTTGGTTTCAAAAACCACGGCGCCGTAGGTAATAATCGCCTGCCCCATCCTCACTTCGAGGACAAGATCCTGAATGTCCTGATCCTGCGCATACACCTGCGGCGTATGGAGCGCAGTCCCGGCGCTGACGAGGACAAAGGCGCCGAGCGTCACAAGGAATGCGTGACGCCCTAGCGCTTTGGCCCTCGAATAAATTCGACCAATAATGTTGCCCATGAAACTGAGCTGGAGAAAGGTAGTCAGGAGAGATGTTTGATAGTCGTTACGCGTAAAAAACTCTTGGTAGAGTAGCCCAATACCATTGTAACATCCTGACTCACCGATACCAGAGAAAAATCAATCATATAGCGGAAAAAACAACGCCCGGACATGAAGACCGGGCGTTTGGGAAATGAGATTGCTTGCAAAATCCTTGTTATTGAACCGCGACCTCGGCTGCGGCAAGCGTCACGCCCTGAAGATCGAGATCATCTTCATCGGCGATATACTCGATTTTCATCGACGAACAGGCCGAAACCCCGCCTTCGGGGTACGGAATAGAGAAATTCATGAAGCGCTTGGTGATTTCCGTATAAACAGCAATCCCCTTGATCTGCTTGGCCAGCGTACCGCCGTTGCAGATAAATTTCAGGTCGCCGTAAACGCTGCGATTGCCCTCGCGGTTCAACGTAAAACCGACATTCATGGCCTTGCCACCACCATCACGCGCGACGCGCGCATCGGTAATCGTGCTTTTCACAGAAAGCTTGCCGTGGCGCACGATCACCGGAATGGTGATCCCGGTCAGCATCTTGATCTGCACCACCGGCTTGGTTTTGGCGGCTTCGGCCATTTCCTCGCTCGGCGGCTCGAATTTCACGCTTTCGGCCTCCGGCTGGATCCAGAAATGCGAACGGTATTCACCCTCGGCCAAATCCTTAGGCTTGCGCAACAGCAGGCGCACCTGCTGGGTGCCGCCGGGCGGAATCACAATCCGGCGCGGCGCGTAGCGGATCATTTCATCCACCGGTCTCAGGTCGGCGGCCTGCGCCGGATCATCGACCGCGACCATCGACTGGTTTTCCGTCATGCGCATCATGCGCCAGCCCAGGCGGTACGCCTGTTCCTCAGCCGAGTTATTGATGATGGTCAGAACTTCCGTGCGGCGCGGCCCCTCGAACACGGCGCGTTTCAATGTGACTTTCAGCGCCTGCGCATCCGGCGCCCACAAAGTCAGCGCCGTCAGCCCGGCGACTAAAGCGGCCAGACCCGTATAAACCAGACGCCGCGCGGGCGCTTTCAGTTGCAGATGTTTCATCTATTTCGATCAAGAATCGTGGACGCGGAGGCCCTGAGTCACGGCCAATCCTTCTCTTAAGATTCTGCATGAGTTTACGCGGTAATGCAATCCCCCATAAATCAGGGACTTACCCGACCTTACGCACAGGAGGCTGTCCGGCAGGGAAATTATGGAAGATATCACTGATAATTGGCAAAAACGCGGTTGCTGCCCATATAGGTGCCGCTTAATTGCCCGACCTTGGTTTTCAGCGTTGCCCCCACGGGCAGGCTGATGGTATTCGCGGTCAGATTGGGGGTGATGGTGACGCGGCTGCCGACCGCCTTGTTGAGGAAATTGAAATCCTCGACGGTCACAAACATTTCGCCGTTCGAAAGCTGCACAGCGGCCTGCTCCATGCTGACCTGCACCGGAAATTCAGAACCGCGGATAATCACACGGCCCGCCTTGGGCTTGCCGCCCGCCAGCATCAGGCTGTTGTTACCGTCGGTGGTCAAAACGCCGGTGGCGGGGTCGATTTTAGCTTCCCCGACCTGTTCGTTGGTGAAGGCGAGCGTACCGAAATCAAGCGAGGTATTGATCGTGATCTCGATGGCGCGGATCAGCTTGGCCATCACCGGCAGGGTCGCCGTGGCGGCAATCGCCTTAACCATCGCCACCGAAGACAGCGTGACCATCACCGCAAGCGCGCCCGTGCGGACGATGGCTTTGTCGGTTCTGGCGCTGGTGACAGCTTTGCTCAAATCACGTCATCCTTACTGGTAAGCGGCGTTCATGGTATAGGTTCCGGTATAGGTGCCTGTGGATTGCGCAGCCCCCACATTCAGGGTCGCGCCGACATTCACATCCACAACATTGGTGCCGCCGATCGTGACGGTATGGGCATTGCCAGGGCCGTTGCCAATATCGAAAGCGTTCACGTTCATCGTGGCAGTGCCGTTGGAAACGGCGTAGCTCGGCGCCGTCATGCTGATATCAACCAGCGCCGCCGCATTGCCGACGATGCGCATAATCCCCTGCTGCAGGCCGGAGGAAGGCACCAGGTTGACGCCCGTGGGCGTGCCGACGCCGCCGGTCGAGACATCGACCGTCCCCGCCCCGCCCGAGATAATCGCGCCGAAATTCAGTTCCTGAATATCATTGAGGGTAGGAACGGCCATATTGACAATCGTGCCTTCAGCATTGCCGATGGCCGTTACCGCCGCCGCCGTTTCCGGGTACATAAAAACACTCAGGCTCACAGCAACCGCCGCCATCCCGGCAGTTTTTGTCAGCGCGCTCGTTTTCTGCAATCCGGAAAATCTCATCGGGCACTCCCCTGGGCTCTTTATACTCTTATCAGGAAGGGGGTGGGGATAATCCAATCCCCACCCGCCTCTGATCGCAAAACTTCAGTATCTACCCAATTAACTATTGATAGGTGACATCGACCGTATAGGTACCCGTGTAGGTACCGGCAGCCTGCGCCGTACCGACAGAAAGAGTCGCCCCCACGGACAAAACATCCGGGCCGCCGACTGCCAGCGCTACAGAGCCGTCGCCCGTAGTTGCGCCGCCCCCATCGTAAGCCCATGTAAATACGTCAACGTTCATCGTATTTGCACCGCTTGTCACGGTCACAGTGCCGTCGGCGGGAACGTCAATATCGACCGTCAAAGTATCTTCCCCGTCAAGGTTGAAGGTGCCGTCCTGCTCGCCGCCACCGGCGATCAGCAGACCATCACCACCACCGGCGAGCGTGCGCGCGCCTGTATTCGGGGCAATCACAACCGTGTTTGTTCCGGCGGTCGGCGCGGCAATGTTGCCAAAATCAAGCGTGTCTACGGCTGTGAATGTAATCGGCTGCACGATTGTAGCTTCGATATCGCCCGTGTCCGACACGGCGCGCGCCTGATGGCTGATGCCCAGCGCACCAAGAGCCAGCACCGCGAGCCCCGTGGTTAGTAGAATTCTTTTTGTCATAATCGTCTCCTTGCTTTTTGCGATCCGGCTTGCGCCGCAGTTAGTAAAAAAATAAACGAATCAATCCGGTTACTATCGTACCATAAATGGGGGTATCAAAATACCCGGTGCCCTATTCTCATTTTGCAATCGAAGTCATGAACAAAGGCTTAATGCGGTATTCCATAACCGCGGAAAACGTTTAGTTTTATGTCGTTTTCATATCTCGCAAGAAGCATGCCTGCACCAAGGTATGGGGGGCAATCCGGAAAAGAGCCTATCTTCGCGGTATGAGGCCGATGAAATGACGCACGCCCCCGTACTACGCATAGGTGCGATTATGCCGGGCGTTCAGATGCGCGATGATCGCGGCGGCTTTGGTGTCGTCGAGATATTCATTGCCCATCGCGCAGGAATACAGCCGCGCGCCGGACGCCATAAAGAAATTGCCGTCGCCGCGGGAAAAAATCTCCCCGGCGCCGGACGCATCGGATGACGTGGCGTTCGGGACGAAAGCGCCCGTTGTCCCCGTCCTCGTGTTTACCCACCGCGCCATGATGCTGGTGTCCTTGTTGAAGGAATGGATAATCACCGCATCGCCGCCATTGGTCAGCAACCCCGCCGGAGAGGCGAATGTCACTGTAGCTGTATCGCCACGCATCCTTAAATTCATCGAGCCGTCGGCGCTGGTCGTGCGTAAATTCATCCCCGGCGCAGACGAGGCATTGCCAGTGCCGAATAACCCGTTGCCCGATGTCGCCCAACGGATGGTCATGGCCAGCCACCAGTTGGTGCCACCCGTGGTTTTATGCAGGGCATCGAGAAAATCCGGCTTCGCACCCGCCAGCCGCCAGAAATCGCCGCCGTCGACCGAGAAATAGGCCGCAGAGTCGCCCGGCGTGCCGTTGAACGCGGGATCGTCGGACGCCGCAGACGAAGTCGCACCGAGGTAAAAATCATAGGCGGTCTTGGCGGATCCATCCGCCGGGGCAGCGGTCAGATTGGCCCATGTCTGGCCGGAACCGCCGTAGCTGGCGGCGATGGTGGCGTCGAGATCGAACACCGTGCTGGCCAGCACGCCGTCGAGATAGGGGCTGGCGGTGGCGGGAACAAAGCGGGGACGCGGGCGCGGCAGCCCATATGTATTATCGGTCAGCATGGTCAATCCTTTGTTGCGGGAAAATACGCCTGCCAGTAAAAAAATGCCGCCCGGGGCGCGGGCGGAGTCGGGGCGTTGATGGCCTGCATCTTATAGGAATTATATCCTAATGTCAAGAAGGCGGGCCATGGTTGTCAGCCGGGCCTGTGCGCCTTATCCTTAAGGCGGATTATACCGAACCCGCAACCGCCAAGGATATCCCCGCGCATGCCGCTTTCGAATGAAGTTCCGCTCGATGATGCGCTGCAGATCGCAGCCGGTTATCACCGCCAGAACAATCTGGTGCTGGCCGACCGCACCTATCGCGATATCCTGAAAGCCGCGCCCGATCATTTCGACGCACTGCATAATCTGGCGATCGTTTGTTACCAGCGCGGGCGTCTCGATGAAGCCGCGCGCCTGATCCGGCAGGCCTATGACGCCGGAGGTCGGGAAAGCGACGCGCCGCATTTTTGGAACAATTACGCCGTGATGATGGCCGAAACCGGACAGCCCGAGGCGGCGCTGGCCGGGTGGGATCGCGCCGTGGAACTCGACCCCGATTTCGTCGACGCCTTAAGCAGCAAGGCTAACGCGCTGTGGAAGCTGGAACGCTACCAGGAAGCGGAAGCGCTTTGCCGGCGCGCGCTGGCGCTGCAACCCGATATGCTGGATGCGCGTCTCAACCTCGGCAATGCGCTGGTGGCGCAGGGCAAGCGCGAAGAGGCTCTGTCCGTGTGGCAGGACATCACCCGCGATCACCCGAAATTCGCGCACCCGTGGAACAATATCGGCAACGCCCTGCGCGATCAGGGCAAGCTGGCCGAGGCCGAAGCCGCCTGCCGCAAGGCGCTGGAGCTAGACCCGAAGCTGGTCTTCGCGATGAACAATCTGGGCAACGTGCTGCGCGATCAGGGCAAGCCCAAAGAAGCCGAGGAATGGTTCCGCAAGGCCGTATCGTTGAAGCCGGACTATGCCGAGGCGCAGAACAATCTGGGCGTGGCCCTGCTCGACCAACAGCGTTATGAAGAAGCCGCCACAGCTATTCGTTATGCCATCGCCTTCAAACCCGACTACGGCGACGCGCACGGCAATTTATGTCTGGCGTTGATGGAACTGGGCGAGATCGAGGACGCGCAGGAACACGCGCAAAAAGCCATCCTGCTCAAGCCCGCATCGGCGCAGGCCTACGCCGAGCTTTCCGACGTGCTGTTCGCCGCCGACCGCATCGACGAGGCCGAAGCCGCGCTTGAAGAAGCCTTGCGGCTCGAACCGGATTCGCCCCGCGTCTATCTGAAACTCGCCACCGTGATGGAGCGCGCCAACCGCATCGAAGACGCCCTTGCCGCCATCGACAAGGCGGTGGCCCTCAACCCCGAGATGCCTGAAGCCTATCTGCGCAAGGGCATTACCTATTTCTTAAGCAACCGCGTGCCCGAAGCCATCGAGGCGATTAACAAGGCTCTTGCCCTCAAACCCGATATGGCTCTGGGCTATGCCACGCTCGCTGAAATCGAGCAATCCGAGGGCGATATCGAGGCGTCGGTCGAATATGTGCGCAAGGGTCTTTCAATCACGCGCGATCTGCCGAGCCTGTTTTACTCTCTGGGCAAGGCGCAAAAATATAAAGCCGACAGCGATGATTTCCGCGATCTCTGCGCCCTCGAGGAAGGCGCCGAAAAGCGCGGCACGCAATATTGCATCAGCCTTTATTTCGCGCTGGCCAACGCCTGCGAGGACATCGGCGATTACAAGAAATCCTTCATTTACCTGAAGAAAGGCAACGACGCCAAGCGCCGCACCGTATCCTATAATCACGAGCTGTGCGCGGAAGGCTTCAAACAGATCCGCGAAACATACAGCCGCCAGACTATCGACATGTTCGCGGGTAAAGGCTGCCCTTCGGATATTCCTGTTTTTATCGTCGGCATGCCGCGTTCGGGGACGACGCTGACCGAACAGATCATTTCATCCCACCCCGATGTGTTCGGCGCGGGCGAATTGATGGATCTGACCGCAACCGAGCGCCAGTGCGGCGCGCTGCACCCGGAGAATGCCGCCGCCTTCGGCCAGACCTACGTCGACATGATCCGCGCCCGCGACCCAAGCGGCGGGGCCAAGCGCATCACCGACAAGATGCCGGGCAATTATTCGCGTATCGGCGAGATTATCTGCACGCTGCCCAACGCCAAAATCATCCATTGCCGCCGCGACCCGGTCGATACATGCCTGTCTTGCTACAAGCAGTTGTTCGCGCGCGGGCAATACTGGTCTTACAATCTTGAAGAGCTGGCCGCTCAATACAAGCTCTACGAAGAACTGATGGCGCATTGGCGCAGCGTGGTGCCGGAACGATTCATCGAGATCGATTACGAAGACACGGTGAACAATCTGGAGGCAGTCGCCCGCCGCCTGATCGATTATATCGGCCTGCCGTGGGATGACGCCTGCCTGAAACCGCACGAGCAAAAGCGCACCGTTCTGACCGCCAGCAAGATGCAGGTTATCAAACCCGTTTACAAGACATCAGTCAAAAGCTGGAAACGCTATGAGGAGGAATTGCAGCCCCTCATCCGCGCGCTCGACTACAAAGAGGCTTAAGGCTGCGGCTCGAAACGGTCGTTGCGGAAGGCTTCCTGCGCTTCGGGCACGGCATGGTTGGCCAGAAATTCCTGCACGGTCATCGGCGCGGAATTGGCGGACAGGCTGACGCGGAACGGCTCGCCCTGCGCGGCGGCATGAAAGTCGATCCCCGCCCCCGGCTGCACCAGCGCGCGGGGGTCGAGCTTGCAATCGAAATGAAGCGCGGTTTCGGTCTCGCTGACCTGACAACTTCCCACGACCGACGGCGCAGCAGCGACAGGGGCCGGAACGGCGGCTTCGGTAAAGGCCGGGACGGCGGCAGGGGGGCTGACACTCTCGACGGCAGGGGCCATAGCAGGCGACGGGGCCGGTACGTAATGCGCCTTGGCTTCCGTCAAGGTGGCCTGCAAATCGGCGGTCGCGGCGGCCTGCAATCCCGGCAACGCGGACTGAACGCGTTCCAGCCCGGCGGCATCGACAGCGGCAAGCGGCAAGCGGATATCATCCCCCGCCAGCACCAGATCGGGATCGGCGATATTGTTAAGCGCAGCGATTTCATGAACCTTGTTCGCGACCTGCGTATCGGTGGCGTTCTCGCCCAGCAAGCGTTCGGCCACATCCCAGAGGTTATCGCCGCGCTGCAACGTGTAATCGGCGATGTAGTCCTGCGGCGGCACGGTGACGGCGATTTCAACCGCAGGAGCCGGGGCCGGCGCAGCGGTTTCACCCGCAACCGGAGTTACGCCAACCGGATCGGCAACAGGCGCGTCAACGGACGCTTCGGAATAGGCGCCAGAAGGAACGCTGTGCAGTACCTCGCCCAGCGCCGTGACGCCGAGCGCGGTCAACAGGCTGACGCCGAAGGCCAGTTTCGCGTTCTTAGAGTTGTTTATGGTTTTAAACAGGTCGCGCCAGCTAAAATCCGGCACGACCAGACCGGCGGCTTTCATGTCGCGGCGCTTGCCGAAATAATCGCTCGCGCCGGCGCCCAGCGCCGCCACGATCCCGCCCGCCGCCATCACGGCAGTCGCAGGCGCGGTCGCACCCAGAACCGTCATCAGTCCTGTGACTTTCGCAGCTTTGGATTCAACAAACAAATGGCGGAAATAATCCGCTGTCATGCCCCGCCCGGCGGCGCGCGCGGCGCGGCGCTTCATCACATATTCAACGCTGCCCGCAGCCACGGCGGCGGCGGCGGCACCAATCACGACTGTCGCCAGCGCAGGCGCACCCAGCCAGACCGCTGTTGCGGTCGCTGCGGATTTGACCGCCAGCACCGCGCCCAGGCCTCCTGCGATCCCCAGCACAGCCGCCAGACGGCGGCGGCGCTTTTCTCCGGCCTCGGGATCGGCTTCACGGCGCGACAGCGAAGCGATCGTCGCCGCATCGGCAGCCTCAAGCGGGAGAACGGTTGTCGCGGGTGATAAAGACGTCATCGTTACACACTTTCTCTATTTTATTTTCTTATACGGTCGTCACGAACAGCGGCCCGATGCGTAATCCCGGCGGGGGGATGGTCGGCATCCGGCACGGCGATCAGATCGACCTGATTTTGCCCGGCCAAGGCGTCGATCGTCATGGCATCGATGTCAGCAACGCTCACGAACACATGCCCGTCCGCCGCCAGCGTGACACTGCCGGTCTGCACGCTCATCTCCAGCGCACCCGCCGGGATCTCCCCGGGAACAACCAGGACAATCTGCCCGGCACCGGTCATGATAATATCCATATCGACAATCATTGGCCGGGAGTTTTACAGGATAACTTCAGATTATGCAAAAAAAATCAAAGAGACTTGCGTTTTTTATAGTTAAGACTTCTTCACTGATAAACTTGCCTGCTATTTTCCACATTCATTTTTCTTGACATAAAAGACCATTCTCAGGCATCTTCCGGGCGGTTTCATATAACTGAACTAACGCTAAAGGGTGTTCCAACCATGAAAAGACTACTGTCCGCGCTTATCCTGTCCGCCAGCACATTGCTGGTTCCCACTGTTGCGGAAGCGACCAACAACGGCCGCCCGCTCTGCCCGGAAACGCCTGAAAACCCGCATGGCCAATGCCCGACACCGCCACCGGCACCGCCGCAAAACAACAACCGCAACAATCAGCAGCAGAACAACAGCCAGCAACAGAGCAACAGCCAGCAAGTGGGCGTAGGCGTGGGTGTTGGCGTTCACAACACCACGCAGGTGGGTGTCCAGACCGGCCCGACCAATGTCGGTGTCAGAACGGGCGATACCAATGTCAGAACGGGCGATACCAATGTCAGAACCGGCGATACCAACGTCAGAACCGGCGATACGAACCTGACCGACAATTCCCGCACCGAACAAACCGTCGTTGACAACTCACGCACGCAACAAACCGTTATCGATGGCTCACAGAACAATTCGTCCGCGCAAGCTTCCGGCAACAACGTCAACTTCAACAGCGTTTATAAAGCCGCCGCCAACCGCGCCGCGCCCGATGCCGCCGCCGTGATCGGCGATGGCACCTGCAAAACAGGGATTTCGCTTTCTTTGGGTGTCGGCACGCTCGACACGAACGTCGGCGGCAGCGTCGCCTTCAACACCGGCTGGAACAAGGAATGCGCCGCGCATGAATTGCACCGTCTGGAAAAGGCTGCCGATGCGGATCGTGAAAACGCGCTGCGCCGCTCGGACGATCCGCTGGATCGCGCTCTGGCCCATGAACAGGCCCGCCAGAACAGCGCCGCCTATGACAGCGCCTCCGTCGCTCTCGAAAGCCGCATCAACGACATGGCCAAAGACGGCAAACCCGTTGAAGTCGGCAAAGGCGAATGGCACAAGCTGGGCGGCTTCAATCTGGTCGTCAAGCAGCCCAAACCGACAGTGGTCACCGTCACCGCTCCGGCCCCGGCAGCAGCAGCCCCAGCCGATTGCAGCGCCGTCATCGCCCAGTTTGTCGAATACGCCAAGGCCATGAACCAGCGTCCGGCAGCCCGCAGCAGCGCGAAACCGGCCGCCGTTCCGGCCCCGGTCGTCGACACCTGCAAGCCGCAGGTCGACGCCGCCCTGAAGGCTCACGGCGTTCAACTCAAATAATTCAGAAAGGCCCCCGAAGGCAGCGCAGCTTCCGGGGGTTTTTTACAGGCACATTTTATTGACATAACTACATTTGTTGTGTAGGGTCATGACCAACTTATAAAACCGGGTGTGTACAAATGTCTGTCTCGCTGAAACCCTATTTCAGGCAAGCCGCCGCAGCGGGGGCGCTGGCAACAGCGTTTTTCGTTTCCGGTTGCGCGACCGTGGTGCAACCCCGCCCCGAGAGCTGCATGGGCGGCGGCGGGGTTTCCGTCATGGGCGTGGGTGTGCGCAATGTCAGCTTCGACGAAAAATGCGCGGCCTATCAAAAGGAGCGCATGACAAGGGAAACCGATATCAGCCGCGCCGAAAGCCTTTTGCTGAAGCAAAACGACCCCGTCGGCAACGCCCTGGGCATGCTGCTCAGCCTTGAACTCAGCCCCGAAGCCCGCGCCCAGTTGGAAAAACGTGTCGGCGGCAAGGAAAAAATCCGCATCGCGCCGGAAACGCTGGCCGGTCTGCTGATGGCGCAGAACGAGACCAGCCGCTATGTCGGACTGCAGATTTACGCCGCTTCACCCGAGGACGTTCACAAAGGCGTCGACGACATTCTGAAGGCGCAAGGCATCAAGCTCACATCGTTGATCACACCGGGCACGCTGCAGCAAGAAGACGCCGCCCGCGCATGGGCCCACAGCCATGCGGAAGGCAAGGCCACGCTTGCAAACGTCCTGCCCGATACCGCCGTCACGACACGCACCACCACCGGCTGCACCCGCACGCGAACCGGGAATCAGGTCATTCTGGATTGCCCCGCGCCGAAATCAGCGCCCGGCCAACGCTGAACCCTGACTTCCGGCCCTGACCGCCTATGGAGAAGCTCCGCCCTGCGGGCTTCCAGCCAATCGGCATGGACAAGTCCTATAAAATCAATATCATGAGCTTACGTTCATAATTTTAACCAGCGCGAGGATACGACCCTGCACGTTCTTATCGAGGAAATGGATGGCAGCCTGTGGGCGGCGGCGACGGAAAAAGGCCGCCTCGACGGGCTGGAGGTCGATCCGGTCAACGAAGAAGTGCGCTGGGGTTCCATCTATTGGGCCAAGGTCGCGCGCATCGATACGGCGCTCGATGCCGCCTATATCAACCTCGATGGTGACAATATCGGCTTGCTGCATAACGCCGATGTCCGTATCCGTCAGAAAGACGGCACCTACAAGAAGGGCGGCGATGTGGCCATCGGCAAGCTGATCCAGCCCGGCGAGATGATCGCCGTACAGGCCAAGGAAGGTTACCTGCCGCGAATCGATGAGGAAAGCGGCCAGCGCGTGCGCGAGGACAAGAACCCGCGCGTCAGCATGAATATCAACCTGCCCGGTCGCTACGCCATCTTCACGCCGATGGAACCCGCCAACCAGATTTCGCGGCGCATCCGCGACAAAAAACTGCGCAAACAGTTAATGGCCATGCTTGATGACATGAAAGACGTGCAGGGTTGCATCCTGCGCGCCGCCGCCGCCGATACACAAACCGACATTCTGATCCGCGAGTCCAAAATTCTGGCCGAAACCTGGAAACAGGTGCAAACCTATTTCGAGGGCGAAGATCCTTCCCTCATCATGCTTGGCCCTGACGCTATCCAGCGCATGCTGGGCGATCACGCCAACCGCATGATCCAGTCGATCGAAGTCACGACCATGGATCATTTCCAACTGGTCGAGGAGTGGTGCGAGGTCTACGCCCCCGATCTGGTGACCAAAATTCAGCCGGTCGAAATCGACAATCAGGATCTGGGGCTATTTGAGTTCCACGACCTGATCGGCCAGGTCGAAGAGCTGTTCCAACCCTACGCCGTCTTGAAAGAAGGCGGGGTCATCATCATGCAAGAAGCCGCCGCCTTCACTGCGATCGACGTCAACAGCGGCGCCGACAAGCGCGGCAAGCTTGCGATCAATCTTGATGCCGGGCGGGAAATCGCCCGCCAGATCCGCCTGCGCAACATGGGAGGCGCGATCGTGGTCGATTTCCTGAAAATGAAGGATAAGGCCGAGCAACAAGCCCTGCTCGATGCGCTGGCCGACTATTTTAACGAAGACGCCTGCACGGTGCAGATCCACGGCTTCACCAACCTGGGTTTTCTTGAAATCACCAGAAACCGCCGCACCCCGGCCCTGATCGACCGCTTCCAGAACGCCATAGCCTGAAAAGTTCTTTTTCCGCAGGTAGCTGTTATAAAACCCGGCCGTAACAATATGGCAAACCAAGGAATTCGATGACGCTCAGCCTTCTTCTGCGACGCCGCCCTATAGGGTTAAAGCCGCTCTCAAATGCGACCCTGTCTTGATGCGTCTTTCTCGATGTGTCTTTGAAAGTGCAACTCTGCCGCGTCCGCCGCGACAACGCGGCCCCCAATGTCAGAGCTTGCAAATTTTGGTGCTGGACAAGCCCGGGGCCATTGCTTATAACCCCTTTACCGAAATCTTTAGCGTGCCTAAGTAGCTCAGTCGGTAGAGCAGGCGACTGAAAATCGCCGTGTCGGTGGTTCGATTCCGCCCTTAGGCACCACTCCCCTCCTCCGTTTTCCCTTACTTGAACTGCCGCAGTGTTTTCTCGATCACCGGACATGTGATGTGCCCGTCAAGGCAATAAACCGGCAACAGCAAAAGCCGATATAAGTCCTGATTGGGCATCAGCCCCGTTGTGTCAACAATATCCGAAATCGTATTGGCGCACTCGACGAACGCGCTGCGCATCGCATAGGCGGGAAAAGCCTGTTCACGGTGCGCGGTCGAGGCCGCGCAATGCTGCTTCAGTTGCTCGGCGGCGACCTCATGCTTTTGCTGCTGCAAGGCCGCGCCGTAATTGGCCAGCATCAGGTAATTCGATTGCGACAATACCCTCAGGCAGGCTGGCGTCTCCCATGCCCCGGGGCATGCGGCGGCGACCTCACGCGTTTTCTGCACCACCAGCGGATCAGCACCTGCCCGCGCGATAGACGGCGCAACCGCCGCCATCACCAGCAAAAACAGAAAAACCGTAAACAAACGTCCCATAAACTATCTCCCGTTGCCATTCCGTCTTCACACTAGCGAAGCCAGATAAATTTGGCAAAATCCGGTAGTGTCTCGGTGGGTAAAAAAATACCCGCTTTAACTGCGGGTGTCTGAACTGCACCGTATCTAAGTTTGTCATCACAAGCTGATACGGTGGCCTCACAAAGAGGACTTAGACGTGGATCAGTTTCCTGAGAGCCACTAACAATTAAATTCTAAGTCTTTTATAAGTGTTTTGTCAAAGAAGTTAGGCCTATGAAAACCAACAGTATTTACCATGTCCCCTTTAATCCATAATCCTACACTTTGCATTGGACTTGGAAGTGATGGGTTCAGGTCAATTTGGGCATGATATGGCATCTTTGGGGTTGGTTCTGTAGTGCTTAGTGCAATACCCAACCCTAAATCTGTATCAGATACGGAAACCTTGGAAGCTGCCGTCCCTAAAAAAGAACTGGAAATGCTCCAGAAGCAAATACGCTCAGACAAAGATGGTTATGAGGAGCAAATTGACTACCTTAGAACAAAGCTTGATGAAGCTCTGGGTGAAACGCGCAAACTCACAGCTCTGCTGACAGACCAGAGCACTTCAAAACGAAATGATGGGGCAGGGGAGACTTGGGAAAAAACTCTGAAAGCTCTGGAGGCTCGCATAGCCAACCAAGAGCAATCCGCCAAGTCAGAGAAAGAAGAGCGCCAGAAAATCCTGCGCCAAAACCACTCCCTCCGAAAAGCCCTGGAGGTCGAAAAATCCAAAACCCTGTGGCAACGGTTGTTTGGCTAACCGATAACCTTCACTCGAATCGCAGGACAGATCATCATTTTGACTCACAATAATAAGTTGAAGTCAAGACTGGTAGATTGTCCAGGCTAAGGGTAAAAAAATTATCAGTATAAATTATGCTGGTAATGCAAGTGTCCTATCCCAAATCGCCCATCCATTTTCGAGTGAAGCCCCGAAGCACCATACTTATAATAACTCTTATCTTTATGTTGATAGCAGGGTTTGCGTATAGTCTGCCGAGCACTGCTGCGAGCACATCAAAGCCCTATAAAGCAGAAACAGTTGATGAATGTATTCAGGAAAAAGAATGCGTATGGTGGATCTTCAAAAAACTTTTCCTGCAAGATGCGCAGCACGCAACAAAAGATGATGTATTAATGCGATGGGAAAGGCCTGTCGATATTCGTGTTATGGATGGTGATAAATATCTTAATGAGTTACATTCGGTTATTGCTGACCTTCAGCCCCAGTTTCCCCACAAAATATATATTAATGGTAATGGAGCTAATGTATTTTTCCTTTTTGGTGAAAATATTGAAAAGGCATATCTAAAGCACCACAGATTCTTTGAAAGCATTCTTAGAAATAGAATGGTCTTTATTGATGCTATGTTGAGTCCAAACATATCTACGAGCAACTGCGGCAGTGTATACCTGAATAATTCAAAGAAAGAGATTATCGGTGGGCTATTATTGTCTACCATTTCTAGCAAAACTAGAGTCAACTGCATTAACTTTAATGCATATAAAATACTTACAGCGAACGGTATTTGGGCATTACCTTCTGCGCTAGATGAGAATTTCAAAGACCCAGAAGCTCACATGACTAAACTCGACCATTTTATCCTGAGACTATTTAATAGCCCGCTGCTTACAACAGGTATGCCTCTTGCTGAAATAGAAGGTCGATTTAACAATGTTTATGTTCACGAACTGAATAATTTTTATGAATCTTCAGGAGAAAATTCCAAATGACAATCGATGCAGACAGACAGTTCTGGAATAGTATTACTAGGCGGATTCCTTGGTTATGGCCTGTCAGCGGAAACGGTAGTTTTTAAAACAGATTGGGAATTCAAACAACTGTGCATAATCCGACTCGTCCATGTATTTTTGGGCTAATCACTATAACTGGCCTTCTTTTAACCATTTCCGGAGCCACAAAGCCATGATTAAAATCACAAAGTAGAATACTGCCTTTGTTTGGATGCTCTGCTATCGACATATGTTTTTCTCCGTCCAATATCCATCAGACATTTTCACAACATCCTCCAATGACCACAATGTCTCAGTAACCCCAGCAGCCATTGCTGGGCTGACTTTCAGGCTTTTGTGAATACGGCAAAAGTTATAATACATGAAATGCAGCGCCACCGCATGAGCGCGGTTTTCAACCTTCTTGCTAAAGCGTTTGTCAGGCGTGTAAAGCGGCGCATACCCCCGTTATACATGACCGCTCAAGCACGGCAAAATTAACTTTTTTCAAACTGACCCACTACCAAAATTTGGCCCGGTCAACGTTTGGGGTCGTTGACCGGCCAGACCTTAAAAAGAATTGGCCCGGTCAACGTTTGGGGTCGTTGACCGGGCCGGGGGAATCGCCTGCCGGGGTTTGGGTTCACGGTTAGGGAGGGTGGCAGGCGAAAACCGTTTTCTCTCTTTGTAAGCTCTAGGCCGTCACGGACTGCTCCTCCGTGAGGGGATCGTTCAAGACAGTACGCGAGGATTCACGGCTGCCCTTGCGGGATTCCTTCTGTTCATAGAGTCCTGCATCGGCAGCATTGAATATCATTTCGGCTTTATCACCGGCGCGGAAATCCTTCAGCCCGAGACTGGCCCGGACGGGAATTTCTTCACCGTACCAGGCCAGTGACAGGTTGTTGAGCTTCCACCCGATGGTCTGGGCGCGGGAAGCCGCGTCGCGCTTGCTGGTGTGGGAGAGGAGAAGCACGAATTCATCGCCGCCAAGACGGGCCGCGCTGTCCATCGCGCGGATCTCGGTTTTTAGGGTGCGCGCCACCAGACGCAGCGCGGCATCCCCGGCCAGATGGCCGTATGTGTCGTTGATCATCTTGAAATTGTCGAGGTCGATCAGAACCAGCAACCCGCTCTGCACAAGACCGCGGTTACAGCGTTCGATCTCGCCGCTGAAAGCGTCATAGAAGCCGCGGCGGTTCAAAAGGCCGGTCAGTTCATCGGTGGTCGCCACTTTCTCCAGTTGGCAGATGCGCTGTTCCTGCTCGAAAATGCGGGTTTCAGCCTGTTCCAGCATGTTATGCGCCTGCTTCAGCAATGCGAGCGTGGCGCTCATGCTGCGATCCCATCCCTCTTTTTCCCTTTGGTGCTGTTCCAGCGTGGCGAACAGCGTTTGCGCGTCCGCAGGTTTATACTCAAGGCCTGCCGGGGGATGGTTTTTGGCGGCCTTGCCTTTTCTGCCCGATAGTTTGCCGTTTGTCCGGTGCACGTCTCCGGCTAACGTGATCCCTGTTAACGCAGCGCCCGCCACAGCGGCGGCCACAGCGATTTCCCTGCTTTTGACGATTTCTGTTGTCATTCTGATTTCACCCTAACAACTCATTTTCGTGACGCTGTTTTTTGTACGCCACACCCATAAAAAAGGTATTGCGAAGGCTGTGCCAATCCGGAGCACAATGAATTTTCTATATTTTTCAATACATTAACTTATAAAAAGCAGCGACGCGCAGGCGACAAGGCCGGGCCCGGCGGCAAAAATGACCGGATGTCCCGATCAAAAAATACCCGGTCGGCCCTACCCGAGCGGCAGGGAATGGCCTATGATTAATCCATCATCAGTCTCCCGATCGCGAGTGATCCTGCATGCGTTATAACGCCTTGAAACCTGCCCTTATCCTGCTGTTGCTGACAGCCGCGCCCGCGTTGGCTGGCGAAAGGCTGGATCGCACGGCGCGCGAGGCGCTGGCTCCGCACAAGGCCATTTATACGATCGAGATGATTTCACGCCGCAGTTCCTCGCAAATCCTGAACATTCACGGACAGATGTATTTCTCGCTGCAGCCCTCGTGCGAGGCGTGGTCGACGGATCACCGTTTCAATCTTTATTACGAATACGCCGACAGCGCGCCAATGCAGATCACCAGCGATTTTACCACGTATGAACCGATGGACGGCAAAAGTTTCGACTTCAACTCACGCCGCCGCCGCGATGGCGAGCTTTATCAGGAGTTGCGCGGCAAGGCCGTGCGCGATGACCGGGATGCCGCCACCGTCACTTACAGCCAGCCCGACGGCCTGACCTTTGACATGCCGCAAGGCAGTCTGTTCCCGATGGCGCACACAACCGAGATGATGAAAAACATACGCAAAGGGCAGAGGGTTTTCAGCGCCATCGTCTTCGACGGCAGCGATGAAGAAGGCCCGATCGAGATCAACACCGTGGTCGGCAAGGCCGTGAATGTGATGGCCACGCTGGAGCCCGGCCCGGCGATCGATACGACGTTGATCAACTCCCCGGCCCGGCTTGTACGGATGGCCTTTTTCCCGATCGCCAACGCACAACCCGAAGCCGACTATGAAATGGATGTCATCCTGCATGACAACGGCGTGATCAGCGACATGACCGTTGATTACGGTGAATTTTCCGTATCGCAAAAGCTTGTGGCGCTGGAAAACATTCCCGCCCCCTCCTGCGACAAGAAAACCCCGGCGAATGGCGGAAAACATGACAAATCCGAGCCCGCCAAGGACAAACCGAAGCGCAAGCCCTTCAGTCTAATTCCATAAGGCATGCGCGGATCAGCGCTCGACTTCCCCACCCAAACGATTTAAATTTAACTGTTTGGCAAACCTTGCCCGGTTATCCTGAAAGCCGGGACAAAACAAAGGGTTGGCCAGACTTTGGGCCGCATCGCTTCCTTGATCTTAAGCAAAACGAGTACTTCAAATATGACGAAGACAGTTCTGGTGGTTGAAGATAACGAGCTGAACATGAAGCTCTTCCATGACCTGCTGGAAGCCCATGGCATCAACACCATTGAAACACGCAACGGCAAGGATGTGCTCGACATCGCCCGCCAGAACAAACCCGACCTCATCCTGATGGACATCCAGTTGCCGGAAGTTTCGGGGCTGGATGTGACGCGCTGGCTGAAAGCCGATAACGACCTCAAGGATATTCCTGTTATTGCCGTCACCGCTTTTGCCATGAAGGGCGATGAGCAAAAAATACGTGAAGGTGGTTGCGAAGATTATATCTCCAAACCCATCTCGGTGACGCACTTCATGGAAGTCGTTCATAAATACCTGAAATAACAAAACCCCGGGGATCAGGCACAACATGTCTGCGCGTATTCTAGTCGTTGATGATATCCTGCCGAACGTCAAGCTGCTCGAAGCCAAACTGAGCAGCGAATACTACGATGTTCTGACCGCGACCAGCGGCGAAGAAGCGCTGCAGCGCGTCGCGCAGGACAGCCCCGACATCATCTTGCTTGACGTGATGATGCCGGGCATGGACGGCTTTGAAGTCTGCCGCCGCATCAAGCAAAATCCCTCTTACGCCCATATCCCCGTGGTGATGGTGACCGCGCTGACCGACAGCACCGACAAAGTGCGCGGGCTTGAGGCCGGGGCCGATGATTTCCTCTCGAAGCCTCTCAACGACACGGCGCTGATGGCGCGCGTGCGATCGCTCGTGCGCCTGAAGATGACCGTCGATGAATGGCGCAACCGCGAAAACACCGCCAACCAGCTCGGCATCGCCGAGGGGGCCGCCAACGTCATGAACGAACCCGTCGAGGAAGCGCGGGTTCTGGTGGTCGACGACCAAAGCTTCGAAGCCGACAAGATCGCCGAGACCCTGCACCGCGACAACGATATCGTCGTGCCGGTCGACACCGGCATCAAGGCGATGGAACTGGTGTCGCAGCACGACTTCGACCTGATCATCATCAGCCTGAACCTGAAAAACGAGGACGGCTTGCGCCTGTGCTCGCATCTGAAATCGAACGAACGCACCCGCGCCGTTCCGATCCTGATGGTCGCGACCGAAGATGATCTCGAGCGCGTAGCCCGCGGGCTTGAGATCGGCGCCCATGACTATGTCATGCGCCCGGTCGACCGTAACGAGATTCTGGCCCGCGCCCGCACGCAGATTCGCCGCCGCCGCTTCCAGGATCGTCTGCAAGCCAACTATCAGGTTAGCCTGTCGATGGCGCTGACCGATCCCTTAACCGGCCTTTACAACCGGCGTTATATGGAAGTGCACTTGCAGAAGCTGATCCAAAAAAACCTTGAATCGAAAAAACCGTTCTGCGCGCTTTTGCTGGATATCGATCATTTCAAGAAAGTCAACGACACTTACGGCCACGGTATCGGCGACGAGGTGCTCAAAACCGTCGCGTTTCGCCTGAAAGACAACCTGCGCAGTGTCGACCTGGTGGCGCGTCTGGGCGGGGAGGAATTCGTCGCGATCCTGCCGGATACCAGCGAAGACATGTCGCAATTCATTGCCGAACGCCTGAGGCGCTCGATCGCCGAAAAACCCGTTAAATGCTCGGCGCCGCAAGGAGAAATTGTCGTGACCACGTCGATCGGCGGCGCTTTTATCGAACCCGGCGAGCACAATGTTCAAAGCGTGCTGGATCGTGCCGACAAAGCCCTTTATCAGGCCAAGGAAACCGGTCGCAACTGTACAGTTTTTGAAAAATCTGGCAAACTGGATCCTGACAGGTTCCGTCAGGAACCGCGCCCGATTATCGAGTAGCTCTTACCCGACACACATCAGAAGCAGGTATATAGATGCTTGGAAAATACAGCCTCACTTTAGCAGTCGCCGCTTTGCTTTCCGGCGTGGCCGTTCTTTCCCCGGCGGTTCAGGCGCAAGACGCAGCCGCCGTAGCGGCGGAATCGCCCGCTGCCGCCCCGGCGGCCACAGCAAGTCCGCAACCCGGCGGAGACGATCAGGATCCGACCAAAATCACGGTCAAACTCCTCAACCTTAAAAACGACATCAGGCGCTGCACCCTGATCGAGGAGCGCGCCGTCAGACTCACATGCTACGATCACATCTCCGAAACCTTGGGCTATATCGACAAGGATCGCATGAAAAAAGAAAAGGACACCTTGCAGGAAATCGGTTTCTGGCAAATCACGCGCGCGACATCGACAATGGGAGAACCACAAACAACCTTGCGCGTGGAATCCTCGAATACTATTGAGACCAGCGGCATGAGCGCGCGCTACGTCAACCTGGTCATCCGGTGCACGCCAGGGAAAACCGAGGGGTTCCTCGACTGGAAGGCTCCCGTTACCAGACCCACGCAGGCAGAGCGGGAAAGCGGCATCAGCGTGAACTATCGCTACGACGCTTCCGGGATCACCAACGAAAAATGGGAAGTGTCGACGGATATGCACGCCGTGTTCATGCCTGACGCCATCAGCTTTGTGCGCAATATCATGAACAAAAAGCGGCTGATAATTGAAATCATCCCGACAAACGGCACAGTTCAAGGGGTATCGTTCGATATTCAGGGCATTGAAAAAGCCGCCGATGAAATCGTCAAGGATTGCTATAAGTAACAGCTAGGCCAGAGCCAGATCGCGCGCCCTTGCTATGAATTCGGGATTCCTGAAGGCCCGGCCGTCGCTCCCGTAAACCAATGGCCGGCCGTCCATATCTTCAACGACGCCTCCAGCGGCGCGCAAGACGGCGTCTGCCGCGGCTGTATCCCATTCCGAAGTCTGCCCGAAACGCGGATACAAATCCGCCTTGCCGGCAGCCACCCAGCAAATCTTGAGCGAGCTTCCGACCGTCATGCGTCTGGCGACTTTGTGCGATGACAAGAATTGATCAAGCCTGGCCTCGTCACCGTGGCTTTTGCTGCTGACGACAGTCAATCCGGCATGCGGCGGCTTTCTGGTCTTGATGGATCTTTCCTTATCGGTCTTCTGCAGCCAGCGCAGCGCCGTGCCCGTTCCGCACCCGGCGTATAATTCCCCCAGCGCCGGCGCGTAAACCACACCCAAGACCGGAACGCCTTGATGAACCAGGGCAATATTGACCGTGTATTCAGGATCGCCGTTTTTGAACTGGATCGTGCCATCCAGCGGGTCAACCAACCAGAAATAATCATAACCGCTGATCGAAACGGCCTCTCCGCGCGCCATCGATTCCTCGCCGATAACGGGCACGTCGGGCAAAAGCCTGCTCAGTTCCTGAACGATAAAATGTTCGGCTTCGGTATCGGCCAGAGTCAGCGGCGAACCGTCGGATTTAATTTCGTATCTTGACCGATCCATGCCGGATTCATCGAAATATTGCAAGGTGATGTCGCCGGCCTGCACCGCGATACGCCTGACCATGTTGCACAACGCCTTGGGGTGGCCCAGCAGCTTTAAACTGGATTCAGAATGCACGATGATTCTCCTGCTCTTCCTTCAGGGATATATGATGACATATATAATCAAGCAGCTTTCTGACGCAATCACCGATATCGCTGGCTGCCGTATCAATGACAAGATCAGGGTCATCCGGAATCTCGTAAGGCGAGTCGATTCCCGTGAAATCGCGGATCTCCCCCGCGCGCGCCTTGCGGTAAAGCCCCTTCGGGTCGCGCCTTTCACATTCGGCGATATCGGCCTTGACGTAAATCTCATGAAAGCGCCCGGAAGCCGACGCCCGCGCCCGCGCGCGATCTGTTGAAAACGGGGAAATGAAGGACGTGATGACGATCATCCCCGCATCCGACATCAAAGCGGCGACTTCCCCCACGCGACGGATATTCTCGGCGCGGTCGTCAATCGAGAATCCCAGATCCGCGCACAGGCCGCGCCGGACATTGTCGCCGTCAAGGACATAACAGCCATAACCGCGGTCGATCAGCTCTTTTTCAAGGATCATGGCCAACGTCGATTTCCCTGCCCCTGAAAGGCCCGTCAGCCAGAAAACCGCTCCTTGATGGCCCCTGATGCGAATACGATCCTGATAGGAAACCAGATGGCTGACCGCAAACAGGTTGGCGGCGATCTGCGCCGCCGGACGCCGTGCGGCGGCTATATCATCCATATGCAGGATTCCGCCTCCCAATATCTCCATGCCGTCGGAAAGGACGATCCGGCCCGTACTGACATGCTCGCCATAGGTGTCGACCGGCATCCGGTCGCGGCTGCGCAGGATGATTTCCGCAACCATCCCCTTGCCGACATCCTGACGGGGATCCAGTCGCGAAAGATCCTGCGTATCAACCGCGCGCTCGATCGCCTGCACCGTTACAAGGCATTGGTGCGTCCCGCATCGCAACGTGTAGCTGTTCCCCATCTGCAAAGGCTGCGCCGACAGCCAGAACACGGTTGCCCGCAGAATTGACGACAATACCGGCAGGTTTTCCTCATGACTGATAACATGTCCGCGTTCGATATAAAGATTCTGATCCAGCGTGAACCCGACAGCCTCGCCGGCCCGGGCCACGACCTTGTCGCGATCCTCCGGCCAGACGCGTAAAGACGTCACTTGCGCCTTTTCCCCCGTGGGCGAGACGACAATCGTGTCCCCCTGCCTGAGCATGCCGCTTTCCACGCGCCCAACGACGACGCGCTCATCGCCGAACTTGTAAACATCCTGCACGGGAAAGCGCAAAGGCACAGCCACCGGCAGCGGCAAGACATCCAGACTATCGAGCGCCTCGCACAATGTCGGGCCTTCATACCAATCCATCGGCCCGCTGCGCGATGCCACCATGTCGCCATCGCGCGCCACAACCGGAATCGCATGAACGGGGACAATCCCGAAAGAGCCGAGGTAGGATTGCATGTCCGCTTTGACCTGATGAAAAATCTCCGGGTCGTAACCGGCCAAATCCATCTTGTTCACAACCAGCACGACCTGGCGGATACCCAGCAAGTGGAGGATATAGGCATGGCGCCTTGATTGCTCGCGCAGACCCTCATGGGCGTCGACAACCAGAACGGCGGCATCCGCCGTAGCAGCGCCGGACACCATGTTCCGCAAGAATTCGCGGTGGCCGGGAGCATCGATAATCACGTAGCGCCGCCGCACGGTTTTGAACTGAATATGGGTCATGTCGATGGTGATATTCTGATCGCGCTCGGCCTGGAACGCATCCAGAAGATATGACCATTCAATCGCGTCGCCGCCCCGGCGGCGCGCGGCCTTGATCAGCTCTTCGCTCTTGCCTTCCGGCAGGCTGTCCGTATCGAACAGCAAGCGGCCGACCAGCGTCGATTTTCCGTGATCGACATGGCCGACGACAACGAAAGAGAGCGGGTGATCGTGAGGCAGAAGCTTCATTACATATACCCCCGCGTCCTGAGGATTTCGAAACTGTCCTCGGATTCGTGATCCATTGCCCGCCCCGCCCTTTCGGACGCCTTGGTTCTTTCAAGCTCGGCGATGATGTCGTCGAGAGATGCGGCCTGACTGTCCACCGGGAAGGTGATGTTCTTCTCGCCCAGAGAGCGATAACGTTTGCCGTCTCTGGCAAAATACAGCGGCACGCAGGGAATTTTTTCGCGCCTGGTGTAACGCCAGACGTCAAGTTCGGTCCAGTCCAGCAGGGGATGCACCCTTATATGCGCCCCTTCAGGCGCGGTATAAGTATAGTGATCCCAGAATTCAGCCGGTTGCTCGCGGAAATCCCATCCACCGTCCAGCGCCCGCGGCGAGAAGACCCTCTCCTTGGCACGCAGGGGTTGCTCGTCCCTGCGGATGCCGCTGATGATCCCTTTATAGCCTTCGCGGCGCAGAACGTTCTTCAACCCTTCGGTTTTCCTCATCGCGGCTCTGGTCGCCGGCGGCAGCGCCGGATCCATGTCGCTTTCCGGCGGGCAGGTTTCATTCATCACCGGCAAGTTCCATTCGCGCGCGAGACGGTCGCGGAACTCATAAACCTCAGGCATCTCCATGCCCGTATCCAGCAGGATCAGGGGAAAGGGCACGCGGCCGTAAAACGCCTTGCGCGCCAGCCACAGCAAAGCGGTTGAATCCTTGCCCATCGACCACAGCATGGCCAAAGGATGGATGCCGTTATAAGCTTCTCGCAAAACATAGATCGACTGCGACTCAAGCTGATCCAGATAGGCATCCATAACCGCCTCGCATCAGGAGATAGATCGCAGTTTGCCGCGCGCCGCCGTGTCGGGAAAGATATCGGGCCGCCCGATCGAGCTATAGTGGAATCCGGTTTTTTCAATTTCATCGGGACGGTAGATATTGCGCAGATCCAGCAAGCGCCGCGATTTCATCACGCCGCCGATCCGGTTCAAATCCAGCGCGCGGAAATCGTTCCATTCTGTCACGATAGCCAACGCCTCGCTATTGGCGGCGGTTTCGTATGCGTTTTCGCACCAGACGACGCCCTGCAACTGCCTTTTCGCCTGCTCCATCGCCACCGGATCGTAAGCCGCGACGACAGCGCCCGCCTGCTGCAGTATGGGAATAATCGTCAATGCGGGCGCTTCTCGCACGTCATCAGTATTGGGTTTGAAAGCTACGCCCAGAATGCCGATACGCTTGCCTTTCACATCGCCGCCGCACGCGTGGATGATTCTTTCCGCCATTTCCCGCTGACGATCGGCGTTTACTTGCACGACGGCTTCGATAATGCGCTGCGGCGCGCCCAGAACCTCGCCGGTTTGCACCAGCGCCAATGTATCCTTGGGAAAACAGGAGCCCCCATAACCCGGCCCCGGATGCAGGAATTTCTTGCCGATCCTTCCATCAAGGCCGATGGCCTTGGCCACATCCTGAACGTCGGCCCCGGCCTTCTCGCACAAATTGGCAATTTCATTGATAAAGGTAATCTTGGTCGCCAGAAACGCGTTGGCCGCATATTTAATAATTTCCGCCGTTTCGCGCGATGTGAAGACGATCGGCGTTTCATTCAGGAACAGCGGGCGGTAAAGCTCGCTCATCACTTGCCGGGCGCGGTCGGAGGTCAGCCCCACGACAACGCGGTCGGGGCGCATGAAATCGTTGATCGCCGCCCCTTCACGCAGGAACTCGGGGTTGGATACCATATCGAAATCGGCATCGGGGCGCACTTCGCGGATGATCCGGTCTATCTCGCGCGACGTACCCACAGGCACTGTCGATTTTGTAACCACCACAGTATAGCCGTCCATCGCTTCGGCGATTTCCCGCGCCGCCTGATAGGCCTGCGAAAGGTCGGCATGCCCGTCGGTGCTGCGAGGCGGCGTCCCTACGGCGATGAAGACGACATCGGCGTCCTTCACAGCCGCTTTAAGATCGGTCGTGAAGGAAATGCGTTTCGATTCGATCTGGCGCGCCAGCAGTTCATCCAGACCGGGCTCGTAAATCGGCGATTGCCCCTTTTTCAGTCGCTCGACCTTGGATGCGTCCTTATCAATACAGGTAACGTCAAATCCGAATTCGGCAAAACATGTCCCGGAAACCAGGCCGACATAGCCCGTGCCCACCATTGCAATACGCATGACTTCAATCCTCTTTCAGTCGCCGCCGAATGGCGCCATGCCGTTCCGGCCAAGAAACTGGCGAAAACCTACAGCATTTATAGGGGCGGCGAAAGATGATTTTTGTATTATGAAAAAAGAATTTTTATATATTTTCATATCTTTGAATCCAGGATCCAGACCTATGCCTCTGACAGTCTGGGGGAAACTGTTTTACGGAATATCAAAATGGTAGACTTTCATGCGCAAGTCTGATTGATTCAGGCGAGTTTCCGTCATACGCACGAATATAACCGCCCGCAACCCAAAGGGCGCTATCTGGAAGGAAGAAACAAGACCATGGCCAAAAACAAGGAAGCGACCGCCGCGAATAATCAGAATGGCGAAAACAAGGCCGCGCCCCTGCCGCTGTTCTATACCAACCCGGTGCCGCTCGACGGTAAAAAGCATGCCGATCTCGGTCTTAAGAAAAACTTCGGTTTATCGTTCTGCGCCCGCGTCAACGCCGTGCCGGTCAACATGATTGAAATGCCGCAGATCAGCCACTACTACCCGATCGCTTTCAGCCCCGATAACAACGCCACGCCTGTGGCGCTGCTCGGCGTGCGCGACAACGAAAACCTGTTTGTCGACGCTTCGGGCGAATGGCAGGAAGACGCCTATATCCCGGCTTATATCCGCCGCTACCCGTTTATTTTCTCGGAAATTGCCGGAACCGACCAACTCACGCTGTGCGTGGACATGAACGACAGCATCGTCGACGGCAAAAGCGAACAGAAATTCTTCGAGGCCGACGGCAAGCCGGCCTTGCTCGCGCAGAACGCGCTTGAGTTCTGCAAATCCTATCATGCCGCCGCCCAGCAAACGCTGGCCTTCAGCAAAGCGTTGGCAGAGAGCGGCCTGCTGGTCGAACGGCAGGCTGAAATCAATATCGGCAACGGCAAGCGCATCAATTTCTCGGGTTTCCGCATCGTCGACGAGCAAAAACTCGCGGCCCTGCCGGAAAAGGATTTCCTTGAATGGCGCAAGAATGGCTGGCTGCCTTTCCTGTATGCTCACCTGTTCTCCGGGGCGCAATGGAGCCGCCTGACGAAAATGCTCGCCCGCCGCATTGAGATGGAAGAGAAAACAGGCACCAGGCAATAACTGCGGATTTTTTTACAGGGCATCCTTCATAACAACGAATATTCTTAAGGAGAGGATCAATCTCATGGCAAAAGTCGGACCACAAAGAGCGGCAGAACTGACAGGGCGCTCTAAATCTACTGTTCAGCGCGCAATGAAGGCGGGCAAGCTGTCTTATGAAATCGATAACGCCGGTCGCCGCGTCATCGACGTATCCGAACTGGAACGCGTCTTTGGCCTCGCGCCGCAAGGCGGTGAAGTCGCTGCGTCCGCGAATATCGAAAGCGAACTTGAGAAAGCCGCAAACATCATCGAAACGGAACGCATGAAAATGCGCATCCGCATGCTCGAAGATCAACTGGAAATCGCGCAAGAGCAGATCGAAGACCTGAAAAACCAGCGCGACCAGTGGCAAAAACAGGCCCAGCAGGTTCTCCTCACCAGCCAGTATAGCCAGAAACAGGCCGAAGAATTGAAAGAGGAACTGAAGGAGCGTGACCGCCGCGCCCAGATGCGCCGTCAGATGGAAATGCAGCGCCGCGGCGTTGCCAAACCCACGGCCGCAGCTAAAGCCGCCGATGTCCCTGTCCCCGAAAAAGGATCGGAACCACGCAAGGCAAGCCCCTTCAGCCGCCCGCGTCAGGCCGCCGCCGAAGCCGCGCGTAATTTCGATATACAAGGCCTATGGCACAAAATTCGTGGCGAAAGCGTAGCCAACAACGCGCAGCCTCAGGAAGAAAAAATCTCCGCCTGAAGGAGCCTTCTGGACTTCAAAAAGACCGGCAGCAGCCGGTCTTTTTTATGATACACTGACAAATGGACATTCTAGACCAGAGGACATGATGAAGTTCTATATCCCGGCGATCATGGCAATGATGATCTTTTCCGCGGCTCCGGCGCTGGCGCAAGCAGACGCTCCCGCGACCCTCGGAGCCGCGCCTGAAGCATCGGCGCAGGAAAACTCGCCTTCTCAAGCGCCGGTCTTACCCGACCTCGCGCCGGATGTGCTGACGGACGAGCCTGCGGAGAAAGAGACAGGCAGCGCGCCGGTAAACGATGGCGCCTCCACCATTTCGCCGTCGTTTCAGCCGCTCCTCAAAGGGCGGGAGCCCAGAAAGCATAACGGAAAGACCGCCGAAGAAATTTTCACGACCCTGCCCGCCGCCGTGCAGGATCAGATCCTGCAGGAGAGCCAAAAAGTTTTTACCGAATGCAATCATTACAATCTTTATTCCCAGTTCCACGATTGCGAATGCCTCGGCGCCACATATTTTGAAGAGCGCGTCTTCGTCCCGGAAACCACAAAAGACGTTTTGATGGGGAAAATCGCCGGTGAATGCACGTCCGAGCCGGGCGTGGCTGCCTATGCGCAGCAAAAATGCCTGTCATCCATCGGCCTGTTCTTCGGCGGAAAGAATCTGGATAATTTCTGCCGATGCTACGCGCTTTCCTACGCCCAGCACTACAAAGACAACCCGGTGCCTGATTTCCGGCATTTGCGCAACATATCATCCAAGGCCGATCAGGACTGCATGAAGAAATTGCCGCTGAACGAGATCTTCGTCGAACCTCCGGAGTGATGCACCGGTAAAAAGAAACGCGGCGCGTCATTGAAAGCGCGCCTGCGGCTTAACCGAACATCGCCGCCTGATACCGGCAAACGGTATCGGCCCCGACCAGCACCGTATCGATGCAGCCTTTATACTGCGGCAGGATATGATGCATGTAATACTGCGCCAGCAGCCGCGTTTCCTCAGGATTGGCCGCGTACGAGGCCGCCGCCAGCAAGCGCGCCATCATCACCCCGCCCGCGATCACGCCGAAGGCGCGCAAATACGGCACATTCACCGCAGCCACCGCAGCCAGGCCGCCTTTCTGGCCTTCCGTCAACACCCATTGCGTCGCCTGTTCAAGGCTGCTCAAAGCCGCATCCATCGCGCTGCGAGCGTCTTTGTCATCCACAGCCTTCAAGCCTTCTCGCGCATCGTCGAACCAGGCCTGCGCGGCCCTGCCCTTGTTGGCGATGATCTTGCGCATCGTCAAATCGAGCGCCTGAATGCCGTTGGTACCCTCATAGATCGCGGTAATGCGGGCGTCACGATAATATTGCGCCGCGCCGGTTTCCTCGATGAAGCCCATGCCGCCATGAATCTGCACGCCTGTCGAGGTCACGTCGATCGCCATGTCGGTGCACCAGCCCTTAACCACAGGGGTCAGCAGGTCGACCCTGTCTTGCGCGCCCGCATCGCCCTCATGGGCGCGGTCGATCGCAAAGGCGGCCTCGTAGCAAAGCATGCGCCCAGCCGTCACCTGCGCCTTCATCGACAATAGCATGCGCCTGACATCGGGATGCTCGATGATCGCCACGCGCGCGCCGTTCCTTTCCGCGATACGCGTGCCTTGCACACGGTCGCGGGCGTAATGGAGGGCGTGCTGATAAGCGCGGTCGGCCACGGCCACGCCTTGCAGCCCGACGGCAAGGCGCGCGTTGTTCATCATCGTGAACATGCATTTCAAGCCTTCGTTCTCCTGCCCGACCAGCCACGCGACCGCCCCACCCTGATCGCCGTACTGCATGGTGCAGGTGGGCGAGCCGTGAATGCCCATTTTGTGCTCAAGCCCCGTGCATTTCACATCGTTGGCCACGCCGGGCTTGCCGTTCGCATCGGGAATGAATTTCGGCACTAAAAACAGCGATATGCCCTTCACGCCCTCGGGGGCGTCGGGCGTGCGCGCCAACACCATGTGAATGATGTTTTCCGCCAGATCGTGGTCGCCGTAGGTGATGAAAATTTTCTGCCCGCTCAGCCTGTAAGTGCCATCATCCTGCCGGACAGCCTTCGTCTTGAGCGCAGCAAGATCGGTGCCCGCCTGCGGCTCGGTCAGGTTCATCGTCCCCGTCCATTCGCCGGAAATCAGCTTGGCGAGATAGGTGTTCTTTTGCTCCTGCGTGCCGTGAATGTCGATCGCTTCCACCGCCGCCTGATTGAGCATCGGGCACAGGCCGAACGACATGTTGGAAGCCTGCCACATTTCCTGCACCGGAAAGGCGAGCGCCAACGGCAATCCCTGCCCGCCGTAATCGGGGTTGAACGGCACGCCGTTCCAGCCGCTCTCGCGATACTGGCGATAGGCTTCCTTGAAGCCGGACGGGGTGACGACCCTGCCGCCCTCAAGCTTCGCCCCGGCACGATCCGCCGTATGGTTGAGCGGTGCCAACACCTCGCCCGCCAGCTTTCCGGCCTCTTCAAGGATGCTGCCGACTATCTGGTCGTCAAGATCGCGCGCAGCCTCAAGCCGGCCCAGCCCGACCACATGTTTCAAGATAAACTGCATCTCCGCAATCGGGGCTTTGTAGGCGCTCATCGGGGGAACCTCGGGGAACGGGGTGAAACGGGAAAACCGCAAGGGGTAAATATAGCAGAATTGCCCGGCAGTCCCACACCTTGCGCATGTTGCCGCGCAAAAACGATTACGGCAAATCAGGGGGCAAACTGGCACACCCCTTGCTGATACAGGGGGAGGGGCTGAAAACCCGCTTTGAGGTCATATCGATGAATTCGGCAGGAAATATATTAAAAAACAACACCTTGGCGGCTTTGCAGCGCAAAGCCTCGCCTGAGGTGCTGGGCGCGATCAAAAAAGCCAGCGCCCGCACAGGGGTTGATTTTGCCTACCTGCTGGAAAAAGCCAGCGCCGAAAGCAGCTTTAAAACCGACATCAAATCGAAATCCAGCTCAGCCACCGGCCTTTACCAGTTCATCGAGAAAACGTGGCTCGGGATGATCCGCGACCACGGCGCGAAATACGGCCTTGGCGATTATGCCGATAAAATCGGCGCCGACGGCAAGGTCAGCGACGCGCAAACCCGCAAGGATATTCTGGCACTCAGGAACGACCCCGACACCGCCGCCGCCATGGCCGCCGAATACGCCGCCGCCAACAAGCGCTATCTCGAAAAAAACGTCGACGGTACCATCGGTTCGGTCGAATTATACTTCGCGCATTTCATGGGCCCGTCCGGCGCCTCCGGTTTTTTAAACGCGATGAAGGACAATCCGCTGCAAACCGCGGCCGACCTCTTCCCGCAAGCCGCACGCGCCAACCGCAACGTGTTTTATGATTCCAAAACCGGGCAGCCGCGCACACTGGCGGGGGTCTATGATTTTTTCGCCCGAAAATTCGGCAACAGCGCCGATAGCGCCGCGATGGTGGCCGAAGCCAAAGCCGCCCCCGCCGCGCGCGTGAGCGCCGACATGGAAGAAAGCGCCGAAATCTGGGCGCAGAACCTCTTCCGCAGCAACCAGCAACAGCAAATCCGCCTGCTCGCGGGCACCGACGATCATAACGACGAGCAACCTCTCAACCGCACCGCCAAACTTCTGGGCGGCATTCCGCACAGCGGTGGCACGAGCAATCTGGCCGTCAGCCCCTTGCAGATTATGGAGCTGGCGCAGCTCGACACCCCGCTCGACACGCCCCGCAGCCGACCGCGTTATAACGAGTAGACTTTAGCCGCGACGGCTCTCGCGGGAAGCAGATCAGTTGTCATAAATTACATACCCCTATCAGTCGTACCAACCAATATCCTGGCTGACAGCAGACCGCGCATGCTGCCAGGGGGGCTATGATTTTTTCACCCGGAAGTTTATTGAATGCAGGCTCTTTCATTCACGGAGCCTCTTAAATTTCTGCCTGTTGCAGGATACCGCGTTTCATCCCCCGATCATGGCAGAATATCCATATCCCAACCCCTTGGCAGGCAACCCCTTTTCATACCCAATTTCACAATTACTATATGATTACTTCATGAATACTGGTTAATTTGTCATGTAATAATATCCCATATTCGAGATTAATTGTAATTTAATTAAATATAGTAAAGTAATAATAAGTATATGAATGTCATTTTTTAAATACGATTTTTTATTTTCTACTTGAATTTATACATCATATCATGTATGTTTAAAGCATAGAGACTAGGAAATGGAGGTTAAACATGACTTCTCTTCTTGGCCACGAGTTCAGGAAACAGGCTCTGTTTCGCGTCGGGAGAATTCTCGGCGGACAAACATTGAGACAAGCCGCCTATCCTGCCAGAGCGCGCGCGCTTGCCGCCTTGCACAGATATCACAGTCTGGCTCTGGCAAATTGAGCTCTTAAATAAACAGGCCGCAAGCCCGGCCTGACGCCCAAACGGACGCCATCCCTGATCAAGATGGCGTCTTTGTCGTTTACAGGGGGTTTTAAGCTTCCCTGTTATCCTCGGCTTGACAATATAGGATTTAAGTCCTAACATGGACGCATGAGTCCTGCCGCCTCCACCCCGCGCACCACCATCCACATCCACACGCCATCATCAACGAACGCCGGGCGATCAAACATTATTTGCGCCTGCAAAAAGAATTCCTGAAACAAGTGCGCCTGATCCTGCGTCTGCATCGCGCGGGCGTCATCAAAAATTTAAACGTTGCGAAATCGACGAACGAACTGGTAAACCTCGCGCCCGCTATCCCGCAGATACCCTCTCCAAGGGCGGAATCAACCCCGCTTCGACCCGGCGGCGGCGCGTTTCAGGCGGTCGTTGATCGCGATACCCAATCCCTGATCCGGAATATTCATCACCGCGATGGCGGCGTGTTCCGGACGGTCGAGATCCCGCAACATGCGGAAAAGGTTGGCCGCCGCCTGATTCAGGTCGCCTGCCTCGCTCAGGTTGCGCAAGGCGCTCTCCGGCAGGTCTTTGGCACTGCCGCCGCCTTTGATGCCCATGAATTTGATCGACCCGAACGCAAGCAAGGCCTCGCCCGGGGCGACATCCACAGCATTCAGACGCACCGCGACGCAGGGCGCATAATGCTTGAGCGTCTGCCCCGGCGATTTGACCTTGTCGCCATGATCGCCGAAATCGTACCCTACAACGCACCCCAAAACGTCACCTATCTGCTCCGCCGTGATCGCGCCGGGACGCAGCACGACAGGTGTTTCCCCGCTCAAATCCAGCACAGTCGATTCCAGCCCCACAGCGCAGGATCCCGCCGCCAGTATCAGGCGGACTTTATCGCCCAGCCCCTCGTCCACGTGCTGAGGCGTGGTGGCGCTGACCCGCCCCGAGATGTTCGCGCTGGGCGCCGCCACGGGCAAGCCCGATTCTTTGAGCAAGGCAAGCGCAACCGGATGAGCCGGAACCCGCACCGCCAGCGTCGGCAAGCCCGCGCTGCACAGCTCGCTCACCGCGCAATCTTCGCGGCGCGGCAGTATAAGGGTGAGCGGCCCCGGCCAGAAAGCCGCGGCTGCGGCTTTCGCGCGCGCATCCATCATCACATAGCGCTGCGCGGCTTCAACATCGGGCACATGCACGATCACCGGATTGAACGAAGGGCGGCCCTTGGCTTCGAAAATCCGCGCCACCGCTTCGCCGTCAAGCGCATTCGCGCCCAGGCCGTAAACCGTCTCCGTCGGCAGGGCGACCAGTTGCCCCGCGCGCAACAAGCCCGAAGCCTCGCGCAGCGCATCCTCAGAGGGGGCTTTGATTCTTGTCATGGCAACGCCCAAAAGCGCCCGCCCGTCATCGGTTTCGGCACAGCGGTGGTCGACGGGAAAGAAAGCGGCAGTTGCAGACGCGAACGCACCGCCAGATATGCAAATCCTTGCGCTTCCAGCGCGTCGCCATCCCATTGCAACGTGTCGACATCATACACAGGGGCCTTCAATGCAGAACGCAGGCCTTCCATGATCGCAAGATTGAGGCGGCCGCCGCCCGTGACATACCACGCCTTGGGATTCTGCGGCATATGGCTTACGGCTTGCGCCACAGCTTGCACCGTAAACGCGCTCAGCGTCGCCGCGCCGTCTTCGAGCGAAAAGCCTTGCAGAAAGGCCGTATTCCACGCGTCCCGATCAAGCGATTTCGGCGGTTTTGCCGCGAAGAATGGGTTTTGCAACAGGCGGCTTAACGCCGCGCCGTCGATCTGGCCTGCCCTCGCATATGCGCCGCCTTTATCGAATTCCTCGCCTGTGCGCGCCCGCACCCAGTCATTGATCAGCGCATTGCCCGGCCCCGTATCGAAGGCCAGAACGTGATTTTGATCGTCAATGAATGTCACGTTCGCCACACCGCCGATATTCAGGATCGCCACAGGCTTGGGCAGCCGGGAGGCAAGCGCGGCATGATAAACCGGGATCAGCGGCGCGCCCTGCCCACCGGCTTTCACATCGTTGCTGCGGAAATCATTGACGACCGCGATCCCCGTATCCTGCGCCAGTTTCGCGCCGTCGCCGATCTGCCACGTAAAACCGTTATCGGGGTCGTGAAAAATCGTCTGGCCGTGAAAGCCGATCAGATCAACCTGATCGGCCCTGACATGGGCCAGCGCCAGCAAAGTTTTGACAGCTTGCGCATGCGCATCGGTCATCAGGGCTTCGGCCCGCCCTACCCGGCCATCGGGGTCAGACGACAGGCCAAGGCAGGCGCGCAGGGAATCGCGTACCGCAGGCTCATACGGCAGGGTCAAAAACGCCAGCGGCTCCACGAAATCCGCACCGTCGGTACGGATGAGCGCGGCATCTATCCCATCCAGCGATGTGCCGGACATCAGGCCGATGGCGGTATGGATTTTATGGTTAACGCTTGGCTTTTGCATGAGTCTCTGATATCAGGAAATTGCGTTTATTTTCAAGGATAATGGGTATCATGGCCGCTGTAAAATCTGAATTTCTCAACGTGATGCGGGAACGCGGGTTTTTCCACCAGTGCTCCGACCTCGAAGGGCTGGACAAGAAGCTCTCGGTCGGCGTGCAATCGGCCTATATCGGTTTTGACGCCACCGCGCAATCTCTGCATATCGGCAACCTGACCGGGATCATGATGCTTTACTGGTTCCAGCAAACAGGGCACAAACCGATTACCCTGATGGGCGGCGGAACCAGCAAGATCGGCGATCCGTCTTTCAAGGACGAAAGCCGCAAGCTGATGGATGAGGAAACCATCAACAACAATATCGAGCATATTAAATCCACCTGCTTCCGCCAGTTCCTGAAATACGGCAACGGCACAACCGACGCGCTGATGGTCAATAACGACGACTGGCTGGCCAACCTCAACTATCTGTCTTTTCTGCGCGATTACGGCCGGCATTTCACGGTCAATCGCATGTTGTCCTTCGATTCGGTGAAACTGCGGCTGGAACGTGAAAGCCCGCTTACCCTGCTCGAATTCAACTACATGGTGATGCAAGGGTACGACTTCCTGGAATTGCATCGGCGATACGGCACGATCCTGCAAATGGGCGGATCGGATCAGTGGGGCAACATCATCAACGGCGTCGATCTCGGCCACAAGGCGGATCAGGTGCAGCTTTTCGCGCTGACCGCGCCGCTGTTGACCACCGCTTCGGGACAGAAAATGGGCAAAACCGAAAAGGGCGCGGTCTGGCTCAATGCGGCGATGCTAAGCCCGTACGATTACTGGCAATATTGGCGCAACGTCGAAGACGCCGACGTCGGCGCGCTGCTGCGCCGATTCACCACCCTGCCGCTTGAGGAGATCAGCCGTCTTGAAACTCTGGGCGGCAGTGAGATCAACGAGGCGAAGAAAATCCTCGCCTTCGAAACCACCAGAATCTGCCACGGCGAAACCGCCGCGCTTGAGGCCGCCAAGACAGCGCAAAAAGTCTTCGAGCAAGGCGGCGTGGGCGGCGATCTTCCCAGCATCACCGTCGAGCGCGCGCGCCTGTCGACCGGCATTGCCATTCTCGATTTGCTGGTCGAGGTCGAATTCGCGGCCTCCAAAGGCGAAGCCCGCCGGCTGGTGCAAGGCGGCGGCATTCGCTGCAATGATAATGTTATCAGCGACGATAAGTTCGTCGCCCGCGAAAGCGACTTGACCGGCGATGGCTACATCAAGCTTTCCGCCGGAAAGAAACGCCACGCGCTTGTGAGGCTTCAATAAGCGGCCGCAAGCCGTCAGCGATTCAGTTGTCCCGGTTCACCTGATGGCGGCGACACAATCGCCTTCGGCGCGGGCGGCCCCATGGCATCGGGGGCGCGGTCGGCTTTCTCCTCTTCAAAGAAGATACGGCGCAAAATTCCCGGCGTCAGGGCGGCAAGCGGATTGACCGTCACCGTCGGGTTCTTGGCGGGGCCTTTGATCGAATAGGTCGCCGCGATCAGCGCTCCTTCGCCGCCGGTCAGCAAATCGCCGATCAGGGGAATGTTGCTGATAAAATCGTTGACGAACGTCACCGGCACTACGGTGCCGCCGACATCCATCACATTCTCGCGCTTATCTACCTTGCCTTCAAACGTCAGGCCGATCGAGGAACCCGATGTACGACCATTGCGCATGTAATAAACGTCACCGCTGCGGCTGACGACCCAGTCGAAATCGCCCTGCAGGCGGCTGAAGGATATGCCTTGCCCGCTCAGCAACTCGGGGATTCCCGTCAGGCTCAGCGTGCCGACCAGCTGCGCCAGAACCGGGGCTTTCACGACACGAAAGTTCGTAATTTCTCCCGATCCACGCAACAGGCGGCGACGCGTGTTCTGTTCCGGCACCTGCTCGCCGTATATTTTCATCTGCCCGCCCTGCACGTTTTCGTACACATCGAAGGCGCGCAACACGGCCCCGGCATCCTGCGCCTCGACATGGATGATCATCTTGCCGCCGCCCGTGGCCGGCCTGAAGCGCAGAAGCAATGGCCCCTGCCCGGCGATGGCGTCCATTTCGAACTGGTTGATATCGCCCTTGTTGTTCATATCGAGATAGAGTTTGACTTTTTCAACCACTCGCGCCGGATGCGTGCGCATCCTCTCCACATTGGCGGAAGCGATGACGGCAGGCCCCGTATAAGGCGCGTCTTCACCCGCCTCTCCATTTTTGCCGATGAACGGGCGAGCATCGAAAAACGCGCCTGATGCCTTAAACTTGAGCGGCCCGCCCGGCACCTGCTCGAAATCAAGCACGACATCGGTTTCGCCCAGGCGTGCGCGCGTCAATCGCCCTCGCCGCAATTCGGAGACGCCCTGAACCGTCTCGAACAGCAAGCGTCCGTTTTCCACCTTGAGATCGGGCGTGGCGATGGTCAGGTCTTTGACCTCTTTCAATTCACCGTTCTGCAACACCACGTTCGCTTCGGCCGTACCGGCGATGCCAATATCTTTCTCGAATTTGAAAGGCTTCACCAGCAATTTAACATCGTCGACCTGGCCTTTGACGTTGATATCCGCCTGCCCGTCCTTGCGTTCCGTATATACCACATTGATCGTCGGGTCGCCTGCAAGCCAATCTTCCAGCCCGGCGCCGAAGTGACGTCTTAAATCGTAATCCGCCACCAGCCTGGTGCGCGCCTGAAATACATACGGCTTGCCGGCGCTCTCAAGGTAAGCGTCAAAGTCTACGCTTGCCGGACGCCCCTGCAGTTGCGCCGGGCCTTTGATCTTGACGATCCCGTCTGCGACCTGAACATTGATTTTATCACCCGTGACATCCAGCCCCTTGATGAAACCGGGCAATAAAAGGTTGTTCGCCGTGGCCTGAGCTTTCACCTCGACTTGTTCCGCAGGAAGATCCTTTAACGTCGGGAAAGAGACATCAACGTCGAGCGCAGCGTCCCCCTTTACGGATTCAACCCTGATCCCGGCTTTTTCAGCATCAAAGGCGATCGGCTCCTTTTGCAGATAGCGCAGGACGCTGCGCGCCGGGCCTTTCATAGATGCGACGATATTCGCCTGGCCGATTTTGTCCGACGTCAATTCGGTAATGACCACCTGACCTTTGCCGATATCGAGATCGTCGATCTTGCCGCTTTCGATATCGATCACCAGACGGTCGTTTTCAACCCGGCCCGTCGCCGCCGCCCCCGTGACCGGCAGCATCGGCTTGTTATAATCGACGGTCATATTCTCCATTTTGGCATCAGCCGTCAGGTTGCGGGCGCTAACATCCCAGGTCGATTCCTTTCCGGCCTCTCCGGTGACACGGTTGGCTTCGATATCCAGCGTCACCAGACCGTTATACAAACGCCCGGCAGACAGACGCTCGGTCAGCCACGATTTCGCCGAAACATCGTCAAACGCCGACGGCCACAGGCCCGAGAGCGTATCCATCGGCAGCGAAGGCACCGTGATCATGAGCGGCACCAGCATATGATCCTTGCTGATTTCCGCTTTTGTCGTGGCATTCACCTGCAAATCGTTGATGGTAAGAGATAGGTTTTCAAGCGCAAACACCCCTTTTTCGTGATCGTATTCCGCTTTCAGCGCCACTTCGTTATAGCCGAGCGGCACATCATACAAATCCGGCAAGTTCAGCGCGCCGTCCTGACTGGTCAAGTTCATGCCGACGCGGCGCAACTTGCCTTGCGGATCGGCGATCAGGGTGAGATCCCCGTTCACGACGATAGATTGTTCCCGGAACCACGCCAGAGCATCGATTTTCTGCGCCAACGCGCGCGGATCGATATCCTGCAGATGCAGATTTAGCACCAGATCGCTCATTTTCGGATTATAGATGGCGTCTGCCACGATGACCGAGGAGCGATTGGCACCGCCAGGCAATTCCAGCGTTGACGTAATGGCCAAACCTTCCCGGTCGCGGGCAAAAGACAGATCGAGCGGCGATATATACCAGGTCACGCCCAGAATATGATCTTCCACGACCATGCGCGCATCGGCGATCTCGAACTCGCGCAGCAGCGCCAAAGGCCCCCATTTGCGGCGATCCTTATCCTCGCGCGAAAGAGCGGCGATCACCGTTTCAAGCGCGCTGTCTTCGCCTTGCATATGCGTAGCCCGCGTTTCGCCATCAAGCGAGAGTTCGAATTTATTGTCAGCGCTGCGGAAGATGCGCATCGATGGTTCCTGCAAACGAATGGTAACCGGGCGCACATGGCCTAAGAAAAGCGGGCGCACCGCCACCCCGAGATCAAGGGCGGCAACTTTCAGGAACGAAATCTCATTCTGCAGCAGATCCACACCGCGCAGGCTAAGAACCAGGGGGCCGTTGATCTGCGGCCATGACAAGGATGCGCCCTGAATATCGGCGCTATAGCCGGCTTCGTTCTCCTTGAGCGCTTCTTCGACATAATCGCGGGCGAAACCAATATCGAGCGGGCCGCTGGTCAGGCGCCACATCCCGATCCCGGCCAGCAGCACAAGCAACCCGACGATAACCGCCAGAGCCTCGATAGCCAGCAGCAGCGAACGGCTGCACACTCGAAAAAAACCAAACTTCATTCAGTCCGCACAATATGGAATATTATTAACGGTAACCCTTCCTTTTTACCGCAACAGCGCTATTTATGTAAGCCCGCATAAGGAGTTATACGATCATGTCCGCACTCAAAAACGGCAGCAAAGCGCCAGATTTCACACTCCCCGCCGATGGCGGCGATTCCATCACTTTATCGAAATTTAAGGGTGCGCCCGTTGTGGTTTATTTTTACCCCAAGGATGATACATCCGGCTGCACGCAGGAAGCCTGCGATTTCCGGGACAACCTCGCCGCATTCAGACGCCTGAAAACGCAAGTGATCGGCATTTCAAAAGACAGCGTCAAAAAACACGACAAATTCAAGGAAAAATACGACCTGAACTTCCCGCTGCTGTCGGATGAAGACAGCAAGATATGTGAAAAATACGGCGTCTGGGTTGAGAAGAGTATGTATGGCAAGAAATACATGGGCATCGAGAGATCGACCTTCTTGATTGACGCCGAAGGCAAGATCGCCCATATCTGGCGCAAGGTCAGCGTGACTGGCCACGTGAGCGAAGTATTGAAACTCCTTAAGGAAATCAAGAAAACCGCATAACGAAAAGGGCCGGGCTTTCCGCCCGGCCTTTCCGGCAATAGAAGAAACAGATCAAGCCGCCTTGAGCTGGCGCACCACCGAACGGCCGCACCCGGCCTTGTTCAGGTGATCGTGCACATGGCTGGTCAGCACATCGACATGATCGTTGAAGAAGTGGTTGGCGCCGTCAATCACGCGGTAATCAATATCGATGCCTTTTTGCGCGCGCAATTTCTGCGCCAGTTTTTCAGCATGAGGTTCCGGCACGATCGAGTCGCGGTTACCATGCAATATCAGGCCCGATGTAGGGCACGGCGCAAGAAATGTGAAATCGAACATATTGGCAGGCGGCGCTACCGAGATGAATCCGCGAATTTCAGGCCGGCGCATCAAAAGCTGCATCCCGACCCATGCCCCGAAAGAAAAACCTGCGACCCAGACATACGGCGCGTTCGGATTGATTTCCTGCATCCAGTCAAGCGCCGAAGCGGCGTCGCTCAGCTCGCCTTCGCCGCGATCAAATATCCCCTGGCTGCGACCTACGCCGCGCGAGTTGTAACGCAGAACGGAAAAACCGCGTTCGACAAATGTCTGGAACAGATGATAGGTCACCTTGTTGTTCATGGTACCGCCATGTTCCGGATGCGGATGCAAGACAATCGCAAGCGGCGCGTTCGGTGTCTTGGAATGCGTATACCGGCCCTCAAGGCGGCCGGCGGGACCATTGATGATAATCTCAGGCATAAATTCCCCTAGCTGGTTTTTCAGCGTCTCACACACTGGACATAACAAGTTCCCCGCAAGTTATGCCGTAAAAAAAGCTCAGGTGTGATCTAAACTGGTTCTGTTGTCCGTATAGCAAAACGGTCTTGAAAATGTCCACAAATTTATCATAACGCCTTGACAGGCTGTGTGGATAAAGGCTTGTTTGCATTGGTGAAAACCAGAGAACGGGAAAGATGGAAAAAAACCCTGTTTATCTTGATTATAACGCAAGCGCACCGATCCGGCCTGACGTGGCCGATCTCATGCGCACCTTGATGGCAAAGCCCGGCAACGCTTCCTCGATCCATTCGTTCGGACGCGAAGCGCGGCATCATGTAGAAGGCGCACGCGAACAAATTGCAAAACTGGCAGACACGCACGCCAATTATGTGACGTTTACATCCGGCGCCACCGAAGCCAACAACGCCGTCCTCAAACATTTTTCCGGCCGTCGCGTTCTGGTGTCCGCCATCGAACATCCGTCCGTTCTGGAATCCGCGCCGCAAGCGGAAAAGATTCCGGTTACCAGGGACGGCGTGATCGATATTGAAAAGCTTGAGGAGCTTCTTTCAGGAGAAGTGCCCGCATTGGTTTCCGTGATGCTGGTCAATAATGAAACCGGCGTGATACAGCCGGTCGAGGAAGTCGCACGACTGGCGCGTCAACGTTGCCCCGGCGTGCACATCCACACCGATGCGGCACAAGCCGCCGGGAAAATCCCTTTCGCGTTTGCAGCCCTCGGGGTCGACTATCTTTCCCTGTCGGCGCATAAAATGAGCGGGCCGCAAGGCGTCGGCGCCTTACTCTGCGCCCCGGGCGCCGAGCCCGTGCCCTTTCTTCACGGCGGCGGGCAGGAGAAACGCCAGCGCGCCGGAACTGAGAATGTCGCCGGGATCGCCGGGTTCGGGCTGGCGGCGGACATCGCCCTGAATCACCTGGATTCCTTCGCGCAACTCTCACGCTGGCGTGATGATCTTGAAAAAACATTGCGAGAAGCGGCGCCGGAAATAACCATCTTCGGCCAGGACGCCGCGCGCGTCGCCAATACGTCGAAAATCGGTTTGCCCGGTATTCCCGCAAACACTCAGCTTATGAATCTGGATATCGAAGGGATTGCCGTTTCCAGCGGTTCGGCCTGTTCAAGCGGCACGATCAAACCCAGCCACGTCCTGCAGGCCATGGGCGCGCCGGAACATCTTTGCAGCCACGCTTTGCGCATCTCTGCCGGATGGGCAACAAAGGAAAGCGATTTCAAACGGCTTGCCGAAGTCTGGCTAAAGATGTATAGCCGTGTCGCAAACAAAATCGTGAGACTTTAAAAATGCCGCAGATTACATTCCTTTTTGCCGATGGTTCACAAAAGACGGTCGAGGCGCCGCTGGGTTACTCCGTGATGGAAGTGGCGCAAATGAACGATATCGAGCAAATCGAAGGCGCTTGCGGCGGCAGCCTTGCCTGCGCGACCTGCCACGTATACGTTCATCCGGACTGGTGGGACAAAGTCCTGCCCGAAGACGGCATGTCAACTGAAGAAGAAGACATGCTCGATCTTGCCTTCGACGTGCGCAAAGCCTCGCGCCTGTCCTGCCAGATCACGGTACGCGAAGAACTGGACGGTCTGGTTCTGGCGCTTCCCGGCACCAAAACCGACTGGACGCCTTGAGCCTTAGCAGGATCCTGCCCCTAGATCCCGGTTTCTTTTTTGATCCGCTCATAGAGCGCCGCAGGCGTTTCCTCGACGCGGAAATGATCGAGGCCGCTATGAGAGGATATGAACCCCAGTTTCTCGGCATGGCGCAATTGCGCCAGCATGTGGTCGTAGTAACCCCTGGTATTGAGAAAATATAACGGACGCACCGGCAAACGGTTGCCTTCCGCATCCTTGACGTTGTTGTCGATCTCGACCGATTCAAAGATTTCATCGAGCGTGCCCGTGCCGCCAGGCAGGACGATAAAAGCTTGCGTGTCGCGCACGAAGTAGGCTTTGCGTTCGGACATGGTTTCAGTCAGGGAATATTTGAACCCCAGCGCCGCGACATCGCCTTCAAAGAAATATTTGTGCGGCATCACGCCATAAAGCTGGGCTTCGGATTTGTAATCGCGCGCTGAATCGACGAAACCGCGGGCAAACGCCCCCATCAGGCCTTTGGCCGAGCCGCCATATTTGAGCAATACATCATGACGGCCAATCAAGCCGCCCAGCGCGCGCGCCTCCTCCGCGAAAAAAGGGTCGTTGCCATCGCGCGATCCGCCATACAGAGCCAATGATAGTCTCGACAAAGAAAAATTCCTCATAACCAGTGTTACGAGGAATCTTAACCTTTCCGGAGTCCGGAGTAAAACGGAAAGCTTGAATCAGGGCTGCGGCTTGCTGGCGTGGACAGCCGATTCAACCATTGGCGCCGCCAGATCGACACCGCGCATGACGCCCTCGGCGCTCCATTTTTTGAGTTTGTCGATCGCCTGTTGCGGCTCATTGACAGCGCGAATCATTTCCTCGCGGCCCGGATGAATGGCCCCGGCGGCGATCAGCTTGCGCATCAGGCGCTTCTCATCGTCATAGATGCCGTTGGTGTTGAGAACGATGATCGGGGTCAAAAAATCCTGCGAACGAGCGGCAATCAACATATCATTGCGCGCAGCGATTTCCCATTTCTCATCAAGCGTGCCGATTCCGCCGAACAAGGTAATAAACGCATCGGCATTCCTCATCATCCACGCCTTGCGCGAAGGCAGGGTTTTGACAATTTTCTCGACCGTCCCGTCGACCGGCACATAGGTAGCCGAATCCTTGAATGCCTGGGTGATCACACCAAACACGCGGCTGCCATTGTCGCGCGCGGCCTTGGCCACCACGCCCATCAGACCGGAGGCACCGCCGCCATAAACCAGATCGAATCCGTTCTGACCCAGCAAACGCCCGACTTCCTCGGCGTGTTGCGCGTAGATGGGGTCGTTGCCCATCCGCGAGGAGCAAAAAACCCCAACGGTTTTGATCTCTTTTTTCTTGCCTGAAACTGCCATAGTTCGATCCCTGTCCGCGTTGAAAATTCACGTTTTGTTAAGCGAGAATTAGCAAAAGGCCATGTAAAAAGTCAAATTTTCATGTGCCGCAGCGCATCACGCCGAATGTTTTGAAAAAGAACCCTCCCGTGGCTGCAAGCGAGGCCCGGAGATTCAATCCGTTCTCAGGAAAGTTATGTCAATAATTCTTGGCTGTACGGGCGTTTTGCTCTATATATCGGGCCATGAATTCACTGGGCTTTGACAAGGAACCGCAGAAAACCCGCGTGGTCGTTGCCATGTCGGGGGGGGTCGATTCATCCGTGGTCGCCAGCCTTTTGCACGAGCAAGGTTATGAGGTTATCGGCGTCACGCTCCAGCTTTATGATTTCGGCGCGGCGCTCCAGAAAAAAGGCGCCTGCTGCGCGGGGCAGGATATTTACGACGCCCGCCGCGTGGCCGAGGCGCGGGGTTTTCCGCATTATGTCTTGAATTACGAGAATAACTTCAAAGACAGCGTGATCGAGGATTTTGCTGATTCCTATCTGCGTGGTGAAACGCCGATCCCGTGCGTGCGCTGTAACCAGACAGTGAAATTCCGAGACCTGCTGGCGGTGGCGAAGGATCTGGGCGCGGATTGCATGGCCACAGGCCATTACATCCAGCGCGCGATCAACCAGGATACAGGCCGCGCTGAATTGTTGCGCGCGGTCGATCCCGGCAAGGATCAAAGCTATTTCCTGTTTGCGACAACGCAAGAACAACTCGACTTCCTGCGTTTTCCTCTGGGCGGCTGGACGAAAGACATTACGCGTCAGCACGCCCAGCGCCTGGGACTCATCACGGCGGACAAACCGGATTCGCAGGATATATGCTTCGTGCCCGGCGGCGATTACACGAAAGTGGTCAAGCGCCTGCGCCCGGAAGCCCAGAAGCCCGGCGAGATCATCCATATTGACGGGCGCGTGCTGGGCACGCATGAGGGCATCATTCATTACACCATCGGCCAGCGCAAAGGCCTTGGCATCGGCGGCGGCCATTCCGATAACAACGATCCGTTTTACGTCGTGAAGGTCGATGCGGCAAACGCGCGCGTTGTCGTAGGCCCGAAGGAAGCGCTGGCGCGGGATGTGGTTCATTTGAAGGAATGCAACTGGCTGGATGACGATCATAAAGACGTGTTGCTGAAATTCCGTTCGATGATGCAGCCGATTGCCGCCACACTGACGCGCCACGAAGACGGCAGCGCCAGCCTGAGGCTGAAAGATCCGCAATACGGCATATCGCCGGGGCAAGCCGCCGTTTGCTATGACGGCGAACGCCTGATCGGCGGCGGCTGGATTGCCAGCACGGAAAACGCAACCCTCTCGAAAGCCGCTTGATGCCTGCCCGTCATTTACTCATGACCGATTTTAAAAGCAAGGCGACGCCACGCGCGCGGTTCAGCACGGCGCCCCTTTTGACCATTCAACAGGCCTTCGCCGAGACAGCCCGCGAACTGCCCGGAAAAGGCAGTATCGTCTTCAGCCCCGGCAAGGGCGGGATTATCGTTGATGTATACCCGTTTTGCGGCCCCGGCCCGGCAGACGGCACAACCTGCACCGAGGAACCTTCGCATCTAAGCTACCAGCTATTTCCCGAGCATCGCTCGGCTCTGATCTGGCGGGTCAAGGGGTATCGCCATTACGACTCCGACAACCCGGACAATCCATCGCGCAGCGGAATCGGGGCGGCGCTCTTTGCCTCGCAATACCCGTTCTGGCAGAAAATGGGCGTGGAATCGCTGGCGGTCTCGTGGACATCTTCGCGCGGATTTTACGAACGGCTGGGATTCGATCCGGTCGATCACCTGCCGGAACTGCCGCAACGCGATCCGGATAACTACAACCTGATGCGCCTTGACTTCACAAATCCGGAGCAAAAAACGCGTTTCCTGCATGCCATCGGCAAATCACGGCCTTTGTCATCCATCGATTTGGCTTTATAATGCCCCTCCATATTCATGGAGGTTTCTCATGTCATTGCGCGCTTTCTGCTTTTTCCTGCTCTGCCTGACCGCCACGCCTGCGCTGGCGGGCGAGCCGCTGTTGTACAAGGATGGCGACGTTACGCTGGAGGGGTATTTCGCGCACAGCAGCGCCCCGGCCCCCGCGCCCGTGGTATTGATCATCCACCAGTGGAAAGGTCTTGGCGACTACGAAAAAAGCCGCGCCGACATGCTGGCGGCGCAAGGCTACAACGCCTTTGCCATCGATATGTACGGTCAGGGCGTTCGCCCGCAGACGCAAGAAGAGGCCGCCCGGCAAGCCGGGATTTATAAAAACAATCCGCAACTGGCGCGGCAACGTGTGGGGGCCGCCATCGATCTGGCCAAATCCATGAGCAGCGCCGGGCCGCAGATCGCGGCTATCGGCTATTGCTTCGGCGGCACCATGGCGCTCGAAGCCGCACGATCGGGGGCCGACCTTGCCGCAGTGGTCAGCTTCCATGGCGGTTTGTCGACCAAGGCTCCGGCCGCAGCCGGGGCGATCGCCGCGCCGATCATGATTCATCACGGCGCGGACGACCCCTTCGTGCCGCCCGCCGAAGTTGCGGGCTTTGAACAGGAAATGACCGCAGCCGGGGCGCAGATAACCTTCTACGCCTATAAGGGTGCCGTTCACAGTTTCACCGAAAAAACCGCCGGGAACGACCCGACCAAGGGAGCCGCCTATAACGAGGAAGCGGACATTCTGTCCTGGCAGCGCAGCCTGTCGTTTCTGGAAAGACACCTAAAAAACAGAGCGGACATGCCGGAAAATGAAGAAAAACCCGCACCCACCCCGATGACCGAGCCCCCGGCAGCGGAAAGCTTGACAAAAACGCCCTAAACGGCGATAAACGCAGCCTTGAAACACACCAGATGGCGGTGTAGCTCAGCCGGTAGAGCAGAGGAATCATAATCCTTGTGTCGGGGGTTCAAGTCCCTCCACCGCCACCATTTATCCAATATAAATCAATAAGTTAAAGAGAGCGCCCTTTAAAAGCGCTCTTTGTTTTTATTTTGGGGTAACACTGGGGTAACAGGATAGACGAGTCTCACTACTCAGGATTTCCTGACTATTTTTTTCCACCACTTCCCTTATTGGGTGGGTTTGACGGCGCACCCTCTCCCTTAGTAGGCTGGTGGCCCCCTTGTACATTGGGTTTATACCCTTCCTGAAGCGGTTGGTAGCCTTTCTGCGAAACAGACTTAGGCGTATCTCGATTATTACTCATCTTTTTTCTCACTATTTTTGTTATTAGAAACCATGAACTCAATCGTCTTAATTTCGTCAGCGCATATTAGAACACTATCATCACCCCTATTACTAGCCCCAAAGTAGATGGACAAGCCCGTACGAAAGGGTCAGGATCTAGTTGCAGGCTTCTTAGATGCAAAGTTTTTTGAGCCACCTAAACAAGAACCCATTCAATTCGATTTGTTTGAAGAAACGAATTAGACAAACATGTTAATTCAACCTTCAAGCCTCGGCGTTTGAATTATTTTTCGTCGCATTCTGGCATGCACCCCCAATCCAAAACGTAATTCCATATAAGCTGACGCTCTACAAGATAGATGAATGGCATCAAATATTGTCCCTCAATATCAGGGACAAAACCTGCCGCATATATACTTGATAGGTCTTTACCCACGCTAATTTCTGGGGTATCACAGGGGTACTAGAAACACTGAATTGATATGCAGAGGTTTGTACGACTTAGTGAAAGTTGAGGGCTTAGAATCCAATATAATCAAAGCTTTTAGCTCTACGATCACATAGGTTTGCATAGCTTGCTAATTTCCGTAAGCTAAATCATAATCCTTGTGTCGGGGGTTCAAGTCCCTCCACCACTGATTCCCTTCTCCAGTCGCCCTTCACAGCAACCATGCCCAAACCTGACCGCAACACCGCCGTGGATATGATCAGGCTTCTGGCACTGATCGGCATCTGCGTTGTGAACGTAGCATTCCTTGGCCTGCCAGCCGAGGCAACCCTGTCGCCGCCCGCGACCGCACCCGACCGGATCGCCGTCTTTGTCGTCGAGGCGCTGTTTCAATCCAAATTCTTCTTGTTGTTCTCATTCATCTTTGGCTGGGGAATTCATGTGCAGGACGCCTCGGCCTGCCGCGCGGGCGTGTCGTTTGCAGGCCGCTACCTCCGCCGCCTGACGACACTGGCGGCGATGGGCTGCCTGCATGCCGTTCTGGTCTTTACCGGCGATATCCTGCTGATCTATGCGCTGCTAGGTTTTTTGATTTGGCCCCTGCGGTCGCTCAGCCCCCGGGCGCTCATGCGCGTGGCCTATGCCATGATCCCGCTAGCGGCTTTCTGCCTTGTCGGGCTTGCACTGGCCCTGTCTGAATTCAGCATGCCGGCGCTTGGCCCCGGCCTTGGAGGCAGCTTCGCCGAAGCCACCCGCGCACGGCTAAGCGACTGGCCGGGAACGCTGGGTTTTCTCCTGCTATACCAGGGCCCCCTGGCCTATGGCGCCTTCGCCATGGGCCTTGCCGCAGGCAAAGCCGGGTTTTTCACCCCGGGAAGCGCCGGAAGAACCGCGCTGAAGAAAGCCGTGCCGTGGCTACTGCTTCTGGGAACACCGCTGAATATCGCTTACGCCGCCTCGATGGGCGAAATAATCCCGCCGGAGCAGGAGTTACTATCGCTCATCGGCTTCGTCGGAATCGCCTTGGGCGGCCCCCTGCTCTCGGCGGTTTACCTGCACCTGATCCTCGCGCTGAACGACCGCGTGATCCTGCCCGCGCCGCTGGCGGCCGCAGGTCAGAACTCGCTCTCGGCCTATGTTTTGCAGGGCGCAATTGCGGGGTTTGTCTTCGGAGGCTATGGGCTGGGGCTATTCGGCAAGATCGGATTCGCCGGGCTGATGCCGGTTGGCCTGCTGATTGCCGTGCTGGCAATTCTTGTAGTGGGCCTGGTTGCACAACATACGGGGCGCGGCCCCCTGGAAGCCCTGCTGCGGCGGGCAACCTACCTTCGCAGCGCGCAGCCGGGGCGGTAAGAGGCCCTGCCCCTGAAGGCCCGGCGCCTCATATCGCTCCGCAAGCAGCGATGATGGCTATTACGAAGGATAAGGCTATCAGGCCCGCATCGTAAGAAATGGCCATATCCATTTCACAAGACAACATTTTATGAAGCGCATCGACCAGATACGCGTCTCTTGTTGAGTTATTGCCTTCCCGTGGCGCTCTTATCCTTAAAAATGCCCAGCATTTTACCCCTATACGGAATGGATAGAATTTCGTGAAAAGCAGCAACGTCCTCATTGTCTTCATACCGCATGATGACCAACCCTTCCGGATGTTGTATCAGCCATTCCCGCGCTTCATGGCCGTCCGACAGAACATCCAAAGGGGTTTGCCTACGCGCCAGAAACGTTACCTCGCCATGATATTGCTTCACAAAGGCCCAGTCGCGATCCGCGTTTTGCCGCACGTAACGGGCAACGGGCATCAGGTCGTAGTTTTTAAAGAATGTCTGCGAACCAATAACATGAGCCAGTACAAATACGGCATACGAGCCCATCGCAACCTTCCGTAAAGTCTTTACTTTCAAACCTTCGAGCAGGCAGGCGATCAAGATCGCCAGACCGGGAATGAGCGGCACCAGATAGTGCGGCTGTTTGCCGCTGATCAGGGAGAAAGCCACGAAGGCGGACGCAAGCCAGCAAAGAACGAACCGCAGGCCCGCTTCGTTGCCCGCCAGTCGACGCAAGGCCCGCCCCTGACGCCAAAATTGCGGGAAAAACGCCCACGGCATCGCCAGAACGATCGCAACCGGAACGTAGAACAAGAAGGGGCGCACATGGGCGTCTTTAAATCCTCCCGTCACGCGACCCGCCGTCTGTTCCCAGACCAGCCAGAAGGCAAAGTGGGCGTCTGATTGTCGCAAAACGGGAAGCAGCCATAGCAATACGGGCACTATCGATAACATCAACGCCGCCAGACAGCCTCCATACCAGCGCAACGGCTTGAGCGCGTTACAATGCCAGACCGGCCCCAGCAACATAGGAAATATCACATATAGATAATTCACGGGCCCCTTAGTAAGAACCCCCAAACCCATGCTTAGAGCCATGAGCGCCACATAACGCCACCGCTGCGTTTGCGCGAACGCAAGCATGTTCAGGATTGTCAGCAGCACAAAGAAGGCCATCGTGACATCAAACATAACCATGGAGCTGTATACCAGGAAAGGCAAACAGCCCATGATGATGCAGGGCACCCGGCATGCTATCTGCGCGCTCCGCGTGAATAGCCGCTGCGCCAGCAGCGTTGTCAGATAAACGCTGGCAAGCCCCATGGCGACGGGAGGCATCGTTGCAGCCCAGCGGCTAGGCCCGGTAACGGCCCACACCGCATTAATCATCCAAAACAAAAGCGGGGGTTTATGGTGGTATGGTTCACCATTCTTTGTGAGCGGGGCCAACCAGTCATGACGCAGAAACATCTCCCACGCCACGCTCAGGTAGCGCGTCTCATCGATGGGCAGTAACGGGCGCAGGCAAACGGTCGTCAGAAATATGCCGAGGAAACCGAAGGGAATCCAGAGCCCCTGCCGGGACAACAAGGCGGCATTCATCGTGAAACAGGAAACTCTTGAGTTGAGACAGGCTTGCTATTACGACGGATGAAGTAAAGATTGCGGGCGTATATCAACAGGCCCGTGCTCTGCCCCAGAATAAAGACCGGATCCTGACGATACAACGCATAGACGAACAAGGTCAGACCACCGCCGATGCTGAAATACCAGAAAGCATGGGGAATGACGCTTCTCTTTGCCTTCTCGGACGCCAGCCACTGCACAAGGAAACGGCCAAAAAAGAGCGCCTGACCTATAAATCCGACAATAAGCCAGATCGTTTCGGCGCTAAAGGCAGGTATAGATAACATCATGTCCTCCTTAATCCAAATCTTCATGAACTTCAACGCGGGATGGCCCCCGCACTTGCAGCCAGCGCACGCCCATCAAATCAGATATCCCGACCAATGCGCGATCCAGCGTACCGTACTTCGATATCCCTGCCGCGCGCGGGCGGTGGGATACATCGACATGAGCAACCCTGACGCCTTCCCGAATCATCAGGGCCGGTATATAGCGGTGCATGTGATTGAAATACGGCAGCGCCAGATAATCATGACGGCGGAACAGCTTGAGAGAACAGCCCGTGTCGCGAGTCTTGTCGGCAAGGACAAAAGACCGGAGCTTGTTGGCAAAGCGGGAGGAAAGCCTTTTTGTCAGAGAATCCTGGCGTTTCAATCGCTGCCCCGCCACCATGACGCGCTTGTTATGGCGCGACTCTTCATCTTTATAGGTCTTGTATACCAAAGCAATATCAGCAGGATCGTTCTGGCCATCGCCATCCAGCGTTACGATCAGATCGTTGCCGGCGGCTTTGATGCCTGTCCACAGTGCCGACGACTGGCCGGAACGGGCGCTATGCCTGATCACACGCAAAAGCGGATATTGCCGGCGTAATGACCGCAGCACCTGAACTGTGCCGTCCGTGCTGCCGTCATCAACATAGATGATTTCGCTGACAGGGGCATCGACTGCAACGATTTCCCGCACCAATGGTTCGATATTACTCTCTTCGTTTAATACAGGGACGACGACGCTTATCATGGGAGCCTCGGATTTTTTACCATATGCTCCTGTTTACGGCTCGAACCTGAAGCCAATCTGAAGAGCGCCTGTATTGGCTTTCTTGTGAAACTCTTGAGAAAACAGCAAGATAGAAAAAGCCAAACAAAAGAGCGAACAACGCTTTGCGTTTCCTTCCCGCTGGCGGCGACCAAAATCCGGATAAGACGCCGCCTTCAGGTTCGTTTCAGGTTTCTGTCGCATGATGAGGATATCGGAAAAGGCTATTCCTTATCATGTTTCTACTCGATTATCAGGAAGACGGGCGTCATACGGGCCAATTGCGCATGAACGAATCGCGCTGGCTTTCACGACTGCGCAGCCGCCCGGCGATTGTATCTGTCCATCCCGCCTTTACACGGGATCGACAGTTCGTCGAGGATTTTATCGTCAATATCTATGCGCGCGCCTACGGCGCGCGCATCGGCGTTCATTATCCGGTGCTGATGAGCGTGCGCGACGAAAGCGGGAAGATTCTAGCGGCACTGGGATTCAGGTATGCGGCGCAAGAAACGCTGTTCCTTGAGCAGTATCTTACGCAGCCAGTAGAGACGGTTTTACAGGTGCCGCGCCATGGCGTGACAGAGGTCGGCAATCTGGCGTCCGACGGTGGCGGAGCGGCGCTGTTCCTGTTTGCGGCGCTGTCCGCATACCTGCATCACAAGAAGCAGACCCACGCCGTTGTCACCGGCACACAGTTTCTGGAAAGGCGCTTTCATGACCTGGGGCTGCGTCCGCAAAGGCTGGCCCCGGCCGATCCGGCGCGGTTGCTGCAGAAGGGCGAGAACTGGGGCGCTTACTACGATACCGACCCCCATGTAATGGCAGGACGGGTTGACGAAGGATACAGGCGCCTGCAGAAGGTTCTGGGAGCCCGCTACACTGAAACCGAACCACGGCTTTACTCCCGGCTTCATTATAAGGTTGATAGCCGATGAACCTGTTATCCGCCATCAAAACCCGCCCCGCCGACAATATCGCGCTGCAGGACGACAGACGAACGCTCAGCTACGGCGCAACGCTTGCCGAAATCGCGACGCGCGCGGCGCAACTGAAGAATATATCCTGCGCGGCGCTGGCGATGGATAACGGCGTCGAATGGATTTTATGGGACATGGCCGCGCTGGAATCCGGCACGGTACTGGTGCCGCTGCCTCCGTTTTTTACCCCCGCGCAGGTGACGCACGCCTTGTCATCGTCAGGCTGTCAGGCGATCATCGAGCCGCAAGGCATCAGACCCCTGCCTTATCCCCCTGCCGCCTTGCCGCACGGCACCGCCAAGATCACCTATACTTCGGGAACCACCGGCACGCCGAAAGGCGTTTGCCTGTCGCGCGCGCATATGGAGACAGTGGCGCGGAGCATTGTCGAAATGCTGGGGCCTGAATATGCGGGCATCCATCTGTCTGTGTTGCCGCTCGGGGTCTTGCTGGAGAATGTCGCAGGCGTTTACGCAGCCCTGATGGCGGGAGCCCGTGTCGTCGTGCCGCCGCTTGAGGTTTATGGCCCGCACTATGCGGGGCTGCGGCAGGCGCTGGCGACGACGCGAGCCACGTCGGCGATTATCGTGCCCGAGATACTGCGCAGCCTGATGCTGCAGGTGGCGCGGAATGGCCCGCTACCCGATCTGCGCTTTATCGCCGTCGGCGGATCGAAGATATCCTCCACCCTGATCGAACAGGCACAAGCGCGAGGACTTCCTGCCTATGAGGGTTACGGCCTGTCGGAATGCGGTTCAGTCGTCACACTAAACGTGCCCGGACATACACAACCCGGAACCGCCGGGCGGCTTCTACCCCATGTCGATGCGGTTATAGAAAACGGCGAACTGGTTATCCGCAACCCGGCCTTTCTGGGATATGTCGGCCAGCCGCAGAGCGGCCCCTATGCCACGGGCGATCTGGGCGATCTTGATGCCGGGGGGTATTTCACGATTTCAGGCCGCAAGAGAAACGTTCTGATCACCTCTTACGGGAGGAATATATCGCCGGAATGGGTGGAGGCCGCCCTGCTGTCCCAGCCGGAAATAGCCCAGGCCTTTGTTTATGGCGACGCGCAGCCTGCGCTTTCGGCGCTGATCGTTCCCGGCGGCGATCCGCTTTCGATCCCGGCAGCGATTGCCCGGGCCAATCTCTCCCTGCCCGACTACGCCCATATCGGCGCATTTCACCTCACCCCCGCCTTCACAAGGCAGGACGGCACCCTGACCGGGAACGGACGCCTGTGCCGCGACGCCATTCTCAAAACCCGCCTAACCAAGGAGACCGCCATGACTTTCTATGAGCGCCTGCGCCAGGAAACGGAAACCGCCCGTCAGGAATTATACAGCGTCCCGCAATTGATCGACGGTCTGCGCGGCGATATCAGTCGCGAAACCTATATCGCCTACCTGACCGAGGCCTATCATCACGTACGCCACACGGTGCGCTTCCTGATGGCCATGGGTGCACATCTGCCGGAAAGCAAGAAGTGGCTGCATGAGGCGATATCGGAATACATCGAAGAGGAAAAAGGCCATGAAGAATGGATCCTCAACGATATCGCGGCGGCCGGCGGCGACAAGGAAGCGGCCCGCGCGGCAATCCCCAACCTCGAAACGCAGGTTCTGGTATCGTACAATTACGATTATATCGCCCGCAAAAACCCCATCGGCTTTCTCGGCATGGTTTTTATGCTGGAAAGCACCTCAGTTCAAGCCGCCAGCAACGGCGCCGACGCCGTCAAATCCAAGCTGGGACTGCCGCAAGCGGCGTTCACCTATCTGTATTCCCACGGCGCGCTTGACATCGAGCACATGAAGTTTTTCGAGCAACTGGTCAATCAAATCGACGATCCCGGAGATCGGGCCGCCATCATCGAAGTTGCACAGAATACTTTCAGGCTGTTTGCAAACGTGATGCGCGCCATACCGCATGAAAGGAGTCTCAAGAGTGCCGCTTAAAGGAAAAACCGTTTTCATCACCGGCGGGACGGGCGGCATCGGTCGCCCTCTCGTGCGCATGCTAGAAAAAGCCGGAGCCGCGGTTACCGTATACAGCCAGAAAAACCAGGGCGATCTGGCGGAAATGAAAGATCATATCTGCGCCAGCCTCAGGGCGCGCACCCCCGATATCCTGATTAACATGGCGGGATTCAACGTCTTCGATTACTGCGAGAGGCAGGATCTGGAGCACATCGTGGCGCTCAATATGATGGTGCCGCTCCGGCTTTCGCAGGCGGTGTTGCCCGCCATGAAGACAAGGGGATCCGGCCATATCGTCAATGTAGGATCCATGACGGCCGTGATACCCCTGCCGCATCTGACCGGTTACGTGGCGGCCAAGGCGGGATTGAAAGGATTCACCGATTCCCTGCGCCGGGAACTGGCGGGCACAGGGATTGCCGTAACCCATATCGTGCCGCGCGCCGTGCGCACCGGGATGAACAGCGGTGCCCGCGCCGAGATCAATGAGAAAACAGGCGTGGCTTACGACGATCCCGAAACCGTTGCGGCGCTCATCTTCCGTGCCATAGAGCGGAAAGAAAAAGAAGTGCGTATCGGTTGGCCGGAAAGACTGTTCGCGCTGATACAGGCCGTCTGCCCTGCGATCATCGACATAGGCCTGCAAAAAAACCGCCGCGCGGGTGAAGCCATACTGCGGCGACATTCATCAACAAACGCCTGACAACTAAAAAAGGAGAAACAACATGAAAAAATTTTTACGAGTTGCAGCAGCTTTCTTGCTGATACCGGCGACCCCTGCGCTGGTGCAAACCACCCCTGCGCAGGCGCAAATGCCCGTTCCTGCAGCCGCGCGGCAAGATGATACCTTATCAGAACAGATCGGAGCGCTGCAGGATGAGTGGGCCCGCATCAAATATCAGGTGCCGGAAGAAGAAACCCAGTTACAGGCCATCAAAGCCCTGGAGGGGAAGGCCGCACAGCTATCGAGTTCCTACCCCGACCGCGCCGAACCCAAAATATGGGAAGCGATTATCCTTTCCACGGATGCTGGCATCGCCAAGGGCATGTCGGCGTTGCCGAAAGTTGAAAAAGCCAAAGGCTTGCTGGAACAGGCCGAAAAAATCGACAGCCGCGCCCTCGACGGATCGGCGCATACGTCCCTCGGCTCGCTTTATTATCAGGTGCCGGGCTGGCCTGTCGGTTTCGGCGACGATGAACTGGCCGAGAAACATTTGCAAATGGCTCTGCAGATCAATCCGCACGGAATCGACCCGAATTTCTTCTACGGGGATTTCCTGCTGCAGGATCGTCGCTATGAGGAAGCCAAAGCCTATCTGGAAAAAGCCCTGCTGGCCCCGGATCGCCCGGGCCGCGCTTTGGCTGACGCTGGTCGCCGTCAGGAAATAAAGGCGGCTCTTGCCAAAATCGCTGAAAAGAAGAAAACTGAAGGCAAGAGTTTCAACTGAACCGGCATAGGTTTCATGCGTCTCCTGCTGATCGAAGACGACAGACATCTGGGAAAAGCGACAGCGGAAGGCTTGAAAGAGTCTTTCGCCGTTGACTGGGTGCAGTCAGCCGAAGGCGCGGAGGAGGCCATGGCCACGCATGACTACGACCTGATCGTCGCCGACATAAACCTGCCCGGCGCATCCGGACTTGAATTTCTGACAGCATTAAGGAAAAACAAAAACCAGATTCCTGTGCTGCTCCTGACCGCCCGCGATGCCATCTATCACCGCGTAGCCGGCCTGAACGCCGGCGCCGACGATTACCTGATCAAGCCTTTCGATCTTGATGAATTGCTGGCGCGCTGCGCCGCGCTGATACGGCGCTCAAAAGGACATGCCGAACCTGTCATATCGCTGCTGGATATACGATTTGAGCCGGCCACCGGAAAACTGGAAAAGAACGGACAGCTCATCACCCTGTCGGGCAGGGAGCGTTCCGTATTCGAGGTTCTTGTTCACAACCTTGACCGCCCCGTCAGCAAGGAAAAGATAGAACAAAGAATATACGACTGGTCATCAGAGGAAATAGAAAGCAATACGATCGAAGTGCATATTGCAGCGCTACGGCGCAAACTCGGCCGCGATCTGATCAAGACAATTCGCGGCGTGGGGTATATGATCGTTTCATGAAAACAAAACCTTATTCCCTCAGAAGGCAATTGTTGCTGAACATCAGCATTCCTGTCCTGCTGGCCGGGTTTTTGACCGCCATGCTCGCCTTCGCCTTCGCGTGGCACGAGATAGAGGAAGTGTATGACGCCCAGCTCGTTCTTTCGGCCAAAACATTGCTGCAGCTAACCGAGCACGAGGCGCAGGAAGGCAGCCTGAAAAAGCTGGCTTTAAACAGCGGAAGCACGAGCCTCCAGCACAAATATGAACGGAAAATGGCTTTCCGCATCTGGCACCAGGATCAGTTGATCACACACTCCGCCAGCACCGCGTCTTTTGGAGATTTGCAAGCCCCCCCGGGTTTTTCCGATCAAACCATTGAGGGAAAACCATGGCGCGTTTATGTTTTCATTGACAGTCAAAAAGACCTGCGCATCGAGACCGCGGAACGTTATGCCATCCGCTATGAGCTGATCGGGCAGCTCATGTGGAGTCTTCTAATTCCCGCGCTTTTGTTTGTGCCTATTATCTTCCTTATCGTCTGGAGGAATACGGGGAAAGTCTTGCTGCCGCTGACAAGCTTGTCAAGCGATGTCGACCGTCGTCATGCCGACGACCTTACCCCTCTTCAGGAGAAGCATATTCCCCTTGAGGTTTTGCCTCTGGCTCAGGCCATGAACAGGCTTTTGGAACGGATAGAAGACAGTTTCCAGCGTGAGCGTGAATTTACCGAGAATGCCGCGCATGAATTGCGAACGCCGCTGGCGGCAATGAAAACGCAGACACAGGTTTTATTGAAGAAGTTCAGCGCTGAAAAGACTGCGAAAGAAAGTTTTGAGAACCTGAACGCGTCGATCGACCGCGCCGCGCATCTGGTTGACCAATTGCTGGCTTTTGCGCACCTGCAAAATCAGGTTTGCAAGCTAGGCCCCATCGATTTATCGGAAACGTTATTGCAGGAAATTCATGAACTTCAGCCTCTTTTTACAAGAAAGCCGCTCAGCCTGAAAACAGCCATCGCCGAAGGGGTGCAGGTTCAGGGGCATCAGGAAACGTTATCCATGCTCTTGCGAAACCTGATCAGCAATGCGATCAAGTATACGCCGGAAGGCGGAGCAATCGATATCGGGCTGGCTGCCGACGGCTTGATGGAAATCAGCGACACAGGCCCTGGCATTCCCGACGCAGACAAATCCCGCGTCTTTGAGCGTTTTGTGCGGGTCGATAAAACCGGAAGCACGGGAAGCGGCCTCGGCTTATCCATTGCGCGCTGGATCGCCGGCATTCATGATGTAAGAATAGAACTGGCCGACAGACAACCTCAAGGCCTGTCCGTGCGCATAAGATGGCATAAATTATGAGGGCGGCGCTCGCATTTGCGATCCTTCCGGGATTCCCGTCCGTATTGCCGGGGGCTCGCCGGCGATCACGCCCCGGCAAACGCCGTTATGGATTTATGGATTCGGGATCAGCGTGAATTTCTGGAAAATATAAACCGCCACTGGCGATTTCAAAGATTAGTGTTATATTCCTCCGCATGAAAAAGCCGTTGATCGCTTTGATGATGCTGGTCATGCTCACGCCTTCTTTGACGTGTGCCATGCCCCTTTGCGGGGAGGAATCGGCAACCAAAGCTGTCGCTGCCCCCTGCGCCGGTCATGCTGACGACCCTACTGACGACCATGGCAACCGGAAATCTGGAGCAGGCCAGAAGTTAAAGCTTCTGAAGGACTGCATGGGCGTGGATTTACAGGTTGTTGACAGCCTCCTTATTGAGAAGACTGACATCCATTCCCCTGTATTCATTTTTGCGCTGGGCGACGATCCGGCCGTTCGCAGGCCTGACAGAAAGGCCGATGCCATACGCGGGCCTCCGCCTGACCGATCCACGGCGCATTCTGCACAGCCCTCCCTCATTCTGAGCACCCAACGCTTCCGGATATAGATTTCCTTCATGCCGCACGATCGCGGCTTTGCGCGTTCTTGAAACATGCCAAAGAAAATCTCATGAAGCTTTTTTACCATTTTATACTATTTTCAGTCCCGGTCGGCGCAGACCTCCCTGCCCCACCCTGCGCTTTACCGAGGGGCCGGAAGCCCTCATCCCTGTCAGCAGCAGGCTGGGTTGTGGATACCTTTATCCGTCGGCGCGGATGGTATGTCCGACCATCACATGAAACAAAAGATTTACCTACCCATGATCATTCCGGTCATGGCGATCACCACCAACCCTGAAGAAGGAGAAAACTATGAAGACGCTTTTATTAACGATACTGATGGCTTTTATAACCCTGCCTGTTATGGCCACCGAGAGCGAACATCAGCACAGCGATAGCTGGCTGAAACCCGTGGAGGCCAAATTCGTCTGCATGATGAACGACAAGGCCTTCGACAAGGAACAGATGGCTATTGAGATCGATGGCAAAACCTATTACGGCTGCTGCCCGATGTGCAAGGAAATGCTGGGCAAAGATCCGGAAAAAAGAGCCGCCATCGATCCCGTCAGCAAAAACAAGGTTGACAAGGCGACTGCCATTATCGGCGCGGATTCCCACGGCATGACTTATTACTTCGAGAATGAAGAGAACTTCCATAAGTTTGCCAGCGGCCCAATGCCTGAAATGAAACACGAGCACATGGAAGGCATGGAAGGCATGGAAGGTATGGGCCATGGCGCTGCCGAAAGTGAAGATCATAAAGATCACCACTAAGGGGCCATCATACGCCGTAGCGAACATGGCACCAAAGGCCTTGAAAATGGCTTCCGTCATGGCGCGGGGTTGTGCTGACCGTCGTTCTGGCGATGGTCAGCTACCGCCTTTTCAGGCGCAAGGCTGATGGGCGCGAACCGCACTTACTCTATGATCTCACCTTTACCGATCACGAGAAATGGGGCCGCAATCTGGGCCGCTGGTTCAATGAAAAATATCTGGCTGCGCTGGGATTGAAGACGGACAAGAAGACAATGCACAGCCTCCGTCACAGCTTCATTACCTACCTGAGCATTGCGGGTGTCGATAACGCTATTCACGCCAGCGCGAACAGCAGGAAAGTGAAGTCAGTAAGCTAAAGGAGCAGCAGGGGGACTTTGAACAGCAACGCCAGAGCGAGGATTTCTCAAGGCAGATCGAGCAATGGCAATCCCGGAACGATCTTGAAAATATGAAAGAGGATCACGAACAGGTGCAGGAATACGAGAAGCTGAAATCAGAGAACGAAAGAGCAGCCCTTGAAAGCTCTGTCATCATCGACAATGCGTCCTACGCGTAGTCTTGGTACTGATAGCCAGTCGTATGAAAAAAATTGCGCTTATGCAGATGCATTTTCTTATGTACTGGAACTAAACTCTATACCTCATCAAGTAAAAAAATGGATAGATTAAACAGCTCTAGAATCTTAAACCAAACAATCCACCAGTTTCTTCAGCGTCAGTAAGCTTTACAGGCAAAATATATTTATCAATTGGGAAGTCCCCCAATTCAGATCTTGGTAAATCATTAGAATTAAAAGTGACAATGTATTGGAATCCGAATTCTTCAGAAGCTTGCGCCCCAGCGATTAAAGCTTTAGCAACTTGCCTATCATCAACACCATCAAATAAATGACTGTCGTGAATTAAGAATCCCGGCCCCATCCCTCTTGAATGCATGATCTCCATGATCATCATATCAAAACAGAATATAACCATATTCTTGATGCCCTTACCCCGTGCACCATCAATTCGTGTCTTAAAAGACGGCCCGTTATCAGTCGCATCAATGGAAAGAGTGCCGGGATGCTCATATAATAAGCTAGTATATTTAGAAAATGAGACAGATGCTTGTTTAACAATCTCTTCTCGTTCTTTCAGATCTATTTGCATACGCTCTTTAAGAAGCAGACGATCTTTCTCAAGAGATGTATTGCCAAGTTCTAAGCTTTCAGCAGTAGATAATTTCTCTTTTAAAAACTTTAGCTCTCCTTCCGCTTTAGCTATATCTTCATTAAGCTTGAGATACTGATCCAACGCACCATGGGATCGGAGTATACGCATAACTTCAGCACGCCTTGTAGCGAGTGACTGAACTACTTGATCTCGATTTAGTACTAAATCTTGATATCTCTTAACTTCATTGGATAGATGCATTTGCCTGTTATGCACCACAGACTTATGAAAGGTCTGAACCTCTTTTATATTTTTTAATGTCATACCCGGCAATATGACCCCTGCCTCCTCATACAGCCTATCTATAGCTGAGATACTAACATCATCCTCATAAGCCATCTCGCTCTCAAGCTTCTCAATAGCTCTAATATCTAATAAATTTTCTTCAGATATTCTGCAATAGCATTGTTAAGTGCTACGGTGAATTCAGGGTCAAACGTTACTTTTCCAGCTTCAGTATTATCAAGAATAGCCACAGCCCCATTGCTGTCTGCTGCAATCTGATTAGCAATCTGGTATGTAGGAAGCCCACCACTCCCATTCAAATCCAAGTCACCACTATAAAGCACAACCGTATCAGCGCCAGCAATGGTGGTTGATAAGGAATTAGCTTTTGTCGTCAACTCTGAAACAGTAAATGTACCATCAGTGACGTACGCAGGATCATTAGCAATCGTTAAAACACCAATCACATCAGTCGAATTTTGTGCAGCGGCCATTGCGGTTTTAGCATCCGCAATATTATTAATTGTGTAGGTTGTGCCCTGAATTGTAATAACGTTCGACATCTGATTATCTTTCTTATGAAGTTAATTAGCGAATTAGGCGTTGATCGAACTGAACACGACAATCCACTTTCATTCTTGAGTATTTGAGACCGTAAGCCTCCATTGCTTCTTTTATTACCCCCATTACCTCAGCCCTCTTACTCTCCAAATGCTGCGGAATTTTCATTGAGGCAACATACCAATCAATCCCCATAAGAATATTTTTTGTTTCACCGCCATACTTAGGATTATCCCTAGCAGTAAAACCTATTACTTCACCATTCCAGTGAATTTCCCAATCCTTATCGCCTGTGCTGTAGCCGCGGATTGACCTCAACTCAATGTTACGTTCAGGATCTCTCAGAGTATGGGTATTACTATCTAATATAAATGACATGACTTCCTCTTATTCCTAACAACTAATCTTATTAGTTTCTTTATTTCTGATAAAGCACATAACGATCCTCTCAACTCACAAACTCGGCATTACAGATCTACGCCTATCATCTTCAATCTTCTCATTCACTAAACCCATATTAGCTCCTCACAATCATCATTTGTTTAGCTGCCAACTTTCCAAACCAGAGATATAATATTCCTAACAGGATGTAATAAACTGCAGTGACAATTATCAGCGCAATCACAAAAAGAAAAATATGCGCTCCCGTCATCATTTCACTGAAGTCCGTACCAGCTCCGTTAACCTTGAAAAGAATATAAAGAGTGATTATTGAAATCACGTAGGAACCTGCCAAGCTGCCCCACGTCAATTTGCGCCGTTCGCTTCTATGCTTTCCTGCAAGGTTTTGAGTTTATCTGTGGCAGGAAGAAACCATGATTGCCGTTGAGCGGTTCGTCCGGCTGGCTGGTTGCCGCTTCTGCCTCCTTGCTGGCGGCAGGGGCCGGGGCTTTGCTATCCCCGCTACCCTGCTTGCCGGATTGCTGGTCGCTCTGACCTTCATCCTCGGTATCATCCCCATCATCATCTTCGGATGCAGGGGGCAGGGTCTGGCTGCCGCTACTGCCGGAACCACCAGAGGATGAAGTGCTACCGCTATCCTCCTCTCCGCCATCTTCCTGATCCGTATCTTTATGACGGGTGGCACGTTCCTCCCGTCCGGCCTTGCCTTCGGGGCCGATATGGATTTCAGGGATGCGGTCTATACCCTGATCCATCAGGGTACGGCGGTCGATACGGGCCTCAAAACCTGCCTGTTCCAAGGCAGCATTGGCCAAGGCTTCCCAGACCGCCCGGATAGCCTCGATCTCCTGCGGCCCGTGTTCCTTGTCATCAAGGATACGGGTTTTCTTGCCAAGCCCCTCGATTGTGACCTCACGAGTGGTGAACAATAGATGGGCGTGGTGATTGCGGGGATCGTGGCCATCCTTCCCGCCGTTATGATCAGAAGGCGGACTATGCAGCGCGACATCTACCGCGACACGGTAACGCTCCACGAGATAGGCGGCCATATCACGGGCGAGGGTTTTGCGGGCGGTCAGGTCAAGCTCATAGGGGAGTGCCAGAATGACCTCGCGGGCCACGCGGGCATTCTTGCGGGTTTCTGCGGCCTCTGCTGCATTCCACAGAAGCGCACGGTCACGGGTGAGTTCAGGGGCATAAGCGGGAGCCATGATGAAGGTGTCCACCACGCCTGTGCGCTGGTGGTAGCGGTGGGTAAAGCCACGGCGTTCATCATGCAAGACTGTGCCAGCGCGATACGCGGCGGCGGCCACGGCAGAGTGGCCCTCGGCCCGCGAGAACACCCGCACGGAACAATGGTATATCGCCAAAGGCTACAAAGCCTTTCTCCCACCCACTCAGAATGTGAACACATCAGGGGGGTGGCCAGCGATAGACCTAAACGTGACTGATAAAAAAACCCGCCGACCATCGCACTCCCCAGCACTGCAAACGCAGTTTGCGTAAGTGCGCTATTAACCCCTTCTCTATTCTCAGGGTAGCTCAGGGTGAATTAAATTTGGGTTAGGGCTTTAGCCCCTTGCTCCAGCCTTCTTAAAGCACCTGCCGCTGCTCTCGATGCTCTTCCGCTAACCTGTCAGGTTTCCCGCTTTTGCCCTTTCCTCCTTCTTATACGCCAGATCGTATAAATCCGTTTTATCGGAAAAAACGCATAAAATTCCCGCTCGGGAACAATGTAAGGCTTGCAGCCCCCAAAACACCAAATAGTTACCGAACGGGAATAAATCTTTACTTTTGCGGCGAATCTGGCATAATATTCCTGAACGGGAATATTATATAAGCCATGAAACTGACACCTGAACAACTCGGCCAACTGGTCAAACAAACGCGCAAGGCCATGGGTGTAACCCAGAAAGACTTGGCCCTGACATCGGGTACGGGCCTGCGCTTTATCATAGAGCTGGAAAGGGGCAAACCTACCTGCCAGATCGGCAAGGTGCTGACGGTTCTGCATACGCTCGGGATCAAGCTCTCTTTAAGCACACCGCCATTAAAAGGGGGCCGTGATGACCAAAACGCTTGATGTTTATTTGTATACCGACTTTGTCGGAAACCTGATCCAGAACGAACACGGAGAGATGGTTTTCACCTATGCCGAAAGCTGGCTCAGCCATCCGCACGCCCTGCTGCTTTCGCATTCCCTGCCGTTAAGAAAAGAGCCTTTCAGTCGCAATGAATGCCGTGGCTTCTTTGCCGGGATTTTGCCGGAAGAAAGCAAAAGGGATCTTGTGGCCCGCAATCTCGGGATCAGCGCCCGCAACGATTTTGCCATGATTGAACAAATCGGCGGCGAATGCGCAGGCGCGGTCACTTTCATTCCAGCGGGCGCAAAGCTGCCCGCGACCGATTATCAATACAGGCCCCTGTCCGAAGACGATCTGGCCCGCATATTAAAAGAACTCCCCCGCCGCCCCCTAATGGCCGGTGAAGACGGTATCAGACTCTCTCTGGCTGGCGCTCAGGATAAAATCGCCGTTCATGTCGCGGGTGACAAAATATCTGTGCCGCTGGGCGGTGCGCCCAGTACCCATATTTTAAAGCCCGCCATCGCCCATTTCGAGGGCGTTGTCTTCAACGAAGCCACCTGCATGAAGCTGGCGGCGGCCATCGGGCTTCCCGTGGCTCCTGTAGAGATACGGAATACCGGAGGGATAGATTTTCTGCTGGTCGAACGGTACGACCGAAAAATAATGGAAGGGCCTGCCGCCCCATCCCCCATCCAGCGGATGCACCAAGAAGATTTTTGTCAGGCGCTTGGTATTGTGTCCGAAAACAAATACCAGCGTGAGGGCGGGCCTTCCCTTAAAAATGGCTTTGAACTGCTCAGGGATGTATCAACCACGCCCGTGATCGACCTGCAAAGGTTTTTGGACGCGGTAATTTTCAATTTCCTTGTCGGCAACCATGATGCTCATGGCAAGAATTTTTCCCTCACCTATGATCGGGACAGCATTCGTCTAGCACCGCTTTATGATATTGTTTGCACGGCGTTCTATCCCGAACTCAGCCGAAAAATGGCCATGAAGATCGGCGGGGAATACGAATCCTCCAAGATATACCCGCACCATTTTGAAAAAATGGCCGAGGAATGCGGCCTTGCCAAACCCCTTGTTAAAAAACGTGTGACCGAGCTGGCGGCGGCGATCATTGCGGCCCTTGATACCATCACCATCCCCCATCCCGTGGCGGATGGCGTCAAAGCCCTGATCGAGGAGCACAGCCAGCGCACAATTGCATTATTCAGGGATTAGAAACAGATGAGTGATTGGATAGAATGCAAATCGGGATTTATCGTGGCTGACGTAATCCGCTGGCATGAGCCAATCTGGGACAATGCCAAACGCGGTAAAAACGCCAAGCCCAAGAAGATCGGCGAGCGCAGCATTACCGCCGAGGTGAAAAAGGAAGATCCTGCCGAAGGCTGGGTCTGGTTCTCCGTTCTGGAATGCGAGAGCAAACCCCTCACCAAGAAGCCTGTTGAAACCTATAAGGCGGGCACAGAAATCAAACGCAAACGCACGACCATAGAACGCAACGGATTTGACCGCATGCCGTGGAGCGATGAAAGCGCAAGGATGGTTTTGGTACAAGAAAGACAAGCCCACAAGCCTAACTAATAAAAAACAAAAAAGGAACTAGTATGGGGCAAATTGCATATAGGGCAGATAATGGAGAAATTGTTGAGGCATTTTCTCTCTCTGATTTAGATTGGGAAGAAATATGCTCTTCACCAGCAGGAACATTATTGATGCCACGAACTGACTGGCCGGCTGTGCCCAAAACCTCCATCAGAGGGCTTAGATTCTTCTCCCACCATGCTGGTTATCCTGAAAAATTACCTGCTCCTAAAAGTTATGCTCATACACGGCTGCAAATAGATATAGCCAGAATTGCACGCCAGCTTGGATTCAGAGCCGAACTGGAAACTTATGGATCAGAACCATCAGGAAGTGACTGGATTGCAGATGTACTAGTAGAAAGCAGTAAAGGCGCAAGAGTTGCTTTTGAAGTACAACTATCTAGTCAAAGCTTAGATGATTTCATAGAAAGATCAGATCGCTATAAGCGCTCTAACATAAATGCATGCTGGTTCATATCAGAAAAGCCTGTGGCATCACGTTTGTGTAAAGCCTTATGCCATAGAAACATAGAATATTACACAGCTACAGGAAATTTCTTAGCTGATGATAGCAAAATTGTTACTTTCAATATTGATATGCCTAGCAAGGATACTTATCCAGAAAGCTTGCCCCCTATAAGATTTGGACGGGGCAAAAATATAAGACGTTTATCATTAGCAGAAAGTATATATGGCATGATGCATAACTTTCCTTGCTGGGAACTCCCGGATTGGAAATGGATTGAATCATAAATCAGCCCTCAGTCTTCTTGATCCGCCAATATGAATTTTTTAGGCATACACAAAAAATCATGCAGCACTACAGTACGCATTATTTAAAACGGGGATGCCGGGTGGGTGGGTACGCAACCGGCGGGGTGAAACCCCAAGAGGTGGCCCAAGGGCAAAGCCGCCCTTTTCCAGCGGCTTTGCTTTTGGCGATTTATGCCGCTAATCGCAACGGTAAATATAGTTTGTTCCGGCAATGGTTATTTCGCTGTAATCCATACCCAGATCGCGGGCAATCGTGTCATAGTCCAGATAGTTCCGGATACTCTCAGAGATTTCACCGAATAAGCCTTCTTCAACAAACTGCATGGCCAAATCTTTCAGGCTGTCCAGTTCATACAGATCAACATCAAACTGATCTGGACTATCCTTTCCTAAATCAAAATTATAACCCACCTGCCCTACGGCAATAATCACCTTGATTTTGTTGTCTTCGCTCCAATCCTCTACGGCCTCCAGATATGCCGGAAAATTGCCCTGATGAACGCCTAAAGCAGAAAACAGAGCGCAATCGAGACTTTCGCCATCAATAAACTGGATTTCAAATTCCTCCACCAGGCCGCCATATGAATTTAACAGCTTGCCTGCTCTCTCTTCATATTCTGCCGTTGTCTTAAAATAGAAACCGTTGGCGCTGATATCATAAGGCTGGGCAAAAAGTGTCGTCATATTCTTAACTCCTCTAATGGGTTCGGGTTGCGTGAATGCAACCTTGGCTCCCGCCGAGGGTGGGGGTAGCAAACGCAAAGGGCGACAAAGGCCGTGGGGTATCACCCGGCCTACACGGAATGAAATGGAGGAAGGTTGGGGATACGGCTTTTGTCGTTTATCGAAAGACCCTTGCGGCGCAAGGGGTGAAACCCCTGAGAGAATTTAATTTAAAGATTTTTTTGGGTAAGAATTGAATATAAATCCCAAATCTACAATAATGGGAAGTTGTAAAAATTAGAGCCATTCAAATAATGATAACACTTAATTCTACAATACAGAGATATAGGAAAACTCTTAAGACGGCGGTCGCCAATGACGACATAGATAAGCGTGCCAAACGCCTCCTTCGGTGCGGCGGTAAAGAGCAACCTGATCGCCGAGAATCTTGTGTCTTTCCATGGTCTCTCCCCGTTTGTGCGAGCCTGTACAATTTGTCCGAGTTTTGTCCGACTAATTTTATGGTATCACGGGGTGATTTTCGGGGGCAAATAAGGGAGGCCTAATAAGCAAAAAGCCCTTGTAAAACAAGGGCTTGATCGTCTTTTGATTGGTTGCGGGAGCAGGATTTGAACCTGCGACCTTCAGGTTATGAGCGTTACGAGCTTAAGGCATTTTCGCGCTTCAAAACATAACTAAATCAAACCCTTACCAAATGTGTTTACCGGGAATTATGCGGTGTTAGATAATTCCGTTAGATAATCTTGCATTTTTCCCTGCATGAAACAAGCGAAAACCGGAAATTGGAAAACGGTTTTTATTGGCCGCACGTTCAATTGCCGCGCCGGGATTTGAACCGGCGTCCGGGATTGAAGCCGCGGCAGAATCCGAAGGCCCACCCCACGCCACCAGTGGGGCCAGAAACGGCATATTAAGGAGATCTCCGGATATAAGGCCGGGCATACTTTAGCGGGATTCTGACGACGCAAAACCCGGCCTGTAACCGGGTTTTGCCTTGGCAGAAATCAGGCCGCGTTTTGTTGCAAAGCCCTTTCAACCTTGCGCGAAATCTTGATCGTTTTAGCGGCCTCGACATTCAGCGGCCTATGCTCGGCCAGTTTGTTGACCGCCCGTTTCAGGCGCGGGTCTTGAGCGTTGAGATATTTTTGGGTGGTTTGGATATCTTGATGCCCGGCCAGTTTTTTAACCGCGTCGATATCGCCGTCCGCACCCAAGGTATCGGAGCAAAATGCTGCGCGCGTATCGTGCCAGCGGTAATCAATTCCGACCGCTTTCTTTGTCGTTTTCCATGCGGTTGTGGCAACGTGTTTTACGGGCCGCGGTACGCCGGTGCCTTTGCGCCGGTATAGAATAAAGTTGATATCACCGCGCGCCGTTATGCTGTATTCTTTTTGATATTCGGCAGCAAGGTGCGGGTATTGTTTCAGGATTTCCCAAAGATAGTCCCCTATCTTCCGGCATTCCATCAGGGCTTGGTGCGCTATGTCGTTGACATGCACATAACGCCCGGTCGCTGTTTTGGTTTGCTCCGCTTCAAGGGAAATATATCTTTCCGCCTCATAATATTGGCGTTCCCGGATACGGGCGCATTCCTTGGCGCGCATGCCGGTTTGAACACATATAATATAGGCAAGGCGCGTATGGGCGTGGAGCGCATCGTCAAACGCCTCAAGATATGTTTGCGTGATATTGTAAGGTATGGGCGTCGGTACGCGCTTAGGCGTTTTCAAAAGTTTGAATTCCGGCGCGTCGGGGATAAGGTGCTTGATCTTCTTATTTTCCGGCGCGGCTTTGAATTCCCGGTATGCCTTTGTCAAAAATTTCAGATATTCATTGATTGATTTTTCCCCGCGCAATTCCGGTTTCACTTCATACAGATTGTCGCCGTTCTTATCCCGGCCTTTGAAAACCCGGACATTCTGCTTTTTGGAATACTCAATATATAGGTATATCCGGTCTTCAACTTTATCCATCGGCGTGGCTTCGCCAAAAAATTCTAAAATTTCCTTGGCGTAGGTTTTCGCGCTCGGGAAGGACGCTAGATTTTGCATTTGCTCAAGCCGATATGTGATCGGCTCGATCAAGGGGATGCTGTTCGCCACGGGCAACGGCAAGAAGATTTCTTCTTTTTTGGATTTATCGGTGATAATCCGCTGCTCGATTTCCGCCCTAATCAGTTTTTCAGCTTTCAGGGCGTCGCGCTTTGTGGTGGCGATTTCCTGCGTAATGGGATTCACGCAATATCCGGTGTATCTTTCGCTATCAATGTTGAAAGCATAGCACCATTTTTTTCTTTGCTTGTTTTGATAAACGCTCATTTCAGCAGCCTTTCCAGTTTCTCTTTTGTCTTCAAATACCGTTTGGAAACGCGCCTGATTTGTTTTTTGGTTTCAATCTGGTTTTCGTTCACAACGGCATGAGTCGTCGAGTACTGGACTACGGATGAAAGAGGAATCCTTTTTTTCTTGCCGTCCCCATAAGCTTTTAGCTCGCCCCGTTCAATCATCCGGGCGATTGTCCAGCGGGAATAGCCAAGGATTTCCGCGGCTTCCTTGATGGTTAAGCCGCGATCTTGGCCCTCCCAAAATTCCATAGGAAAATCGGGCATGGCTGGATTTCAATTCAACTTTTTAAAGAAGGCTTGCGCTTTTAGCGGCAGGCCTGGCTAACTTTTTGGGATAATTTTTCATCGTTTTTCCCCGGTAATGTTCTGCAATATTTTCCGATTTGTTTGAAGGCGCGGCCTGTGAGCGCCTGATTGCAGAATATTATTTTTCCGGCGACTTCGCCGTCGCGCGTAAGGCAAAAAAGGTCGCCTCTTTTATCGGGTGTAGTTTTGAAAACGCCGCGGCTTCGCATCCATCGAGGCAAAAGCTTGATAGCTCCCATATTGTTAATTTCAAAATGGACGGCATGTTTAGGGTCTTTCATCATGGGAAATGCTCCGTTTTTGTGAAGGATTCCACGCCTGCAAATCGCGCTTGTATTGTTCGCGCGTCATAGCGTGATCGACTGTAAGGGAAAGGTCAGCCCCGGCACCCTCGCCATTGCTAACCCAATAAAGATTTTCGTCGGCGGATTCTGCGCCACGGATCTCGCGGGCGATATCGCCCACCATGCTTTTCAAATCTTTCCAGCTATCGGCTCCGATATGGATTTCAACTTGAATGCGCCGGTGCGGTGCTGGCGTTTTTTCAGTCATTTTCTTTTTCCAAATATTCGGCAAGCGCAGAAATAACGGCGATCATAATGGCGCGGGACAAGGCTTGGTCGCGGTCTGCGTGATAGGCGGTTCCAAAATAAGCGCCGTTTCCTAAATCACAATGCGCGCACCATAATTCATCGTCAGGATTTTGAGATAAGCTGATTTGAATAAAATTTTGATCTACTTCATTCAAAGCCACCATTGGATTTGAAGCGACCGGAACCGGGATGCTATCTACAAACTGAAAATATTTTTCAGACTGCTTTCCCTGTTCTTTCGATTGATAAAGATAGAGGCCGTTTTCAAAAACCTGTTTGACGCAATGGCCGTGCAAAATGGCATGATAAAGCGCATTCAGCTCCCGCGCTTCCACATCTTTATCGGCAAATGCTTTTACAACGACCTCAATAACTTTTTGGTGCAAAGAATTTTGCGAGAAGTCATGGCTTGCCATGCTACACCTGCCCGCGTCCAAAAGATTTCATGGCATGCACGATATCCGGGCGCATTTTGCAAATGGTATCGAAACGCTCCAAGAAATTGCTGTGCGCTTCAACCCATGTCCAAACGCGGATTGTTTTCTTGTCCGGCGCGGGCAAAGGAATTTCCCAATTCGGGCCGTCTGCCAGAATGTCGCGGCGTTCGGTTGCCAGCATAATCCGGTCGGCGTCGCGCACCATGCTTTGCACGGCATGGTGCGGCGGCCATTGCAGGCCAAACGCCTCATGCGTTACGCGCTTGATATCGGCGGTGACGATTGACCAGATATCGTGACCGGCTTTTGCATCGAGCAAGGCTTGTACCGGCTTAATCAGTTCGCCGGTATAGGCGGTATAAGCGTCATGCAAAAGCCCGTATGGCTTTGCGGCCACCGGCAGCAAATCCGTAAGCAGGCAATTGTGTTGAGCAATTGAATAGAAAAAGTTTTGAGTATGGCCCCCAAAGCGGCTGGATTTTGCCAAGGCCTCGGCAATGTCTTTGATATCGACTTCTGCCGGATTGGGATTGATAAGATGAAACTTTCCACCACTGGCAGTTTGCATCCAAGGACGGTTTTTGGTCTTCATAGCGGCCCCCTTTGCGCTAAAGCTGGTTAATTTCTCTTTATTGAGATAGGGGCAAGAATTACAGATTGTGTAATTTTTTCTCAAGGGAAAAATTACACATTTGGTAACTTTTTAGCTAAAGCATTGAATCCTCTCGGAAGCTTTTGCATCCGAAGGTATGCAACTGTGAATGGTGGACTTGCTAAATGTGGGCGGGTAAAAGACGTTTTTTGTCTGCCATAGGCGGTGCGCGCTCGATCATGGCACGAAGAACGACGCCGGTAATTTTTAGATTTTCAGTCCCGTAATATGCGGGCGCGCCGTCTGTTTTGTATAGTTCAATCGGGCTGTAATCCAGATTGTTAGAACGAGGCTCAAGCAATATGCGGCCATCTTCTGAAATGTTTACTTCCTTGATTGTGATTTCAAACTGACCGTTGCCGTCATTTCGTTGCACAAGCACATGATCGCCGCTGCCTATTTGCTTCTTGTAATGCTCGTATGGAACATAGAGAACAACGGTGCTTTGCGGCGGATATATTTGCGCCATATCATCCCCCATGACCCGCAAAGCGTAAACGAAAGGATGCTCCGAATCCCGCGGAACCAATAGGTATTGCCAGTCTTTTTGTTCCCACTTCACTGATCTTGTCCACTTTCCGGCCTGGGCCGATCCATGAATTTCAACAAGCATTGAGTCTTCCGGCAAAACGCCTGCCCCGCTTGTGGGTATGCGCGCCAAAACTACGCTCACAGGCAATTCAAGCTGCCGGGCTATCGCCGGAATTTCATCCGCTTGAAAGTCCCGTTTGCCGCTTATCTTTTCGCTGATTCTAGAGGCGGGTTGGCCGGTTGCTTCGGCCAAGTCTTTCATCTTTTTCCCCACATCTTTAAGCCGGGCCTTTATCCAGTCATGGCCTTCGCTCAAATCAGCGTCTTTTGGCGGCGCTTCTTGCTTTTGTTTCGGCATTCTAGTCCCTTTCGTGGTCATAACACAACCGCTGCGTGTGGTATGCGGTTCCAAATTTTACATCAAATAATTTTTCAGCCCTAACTATACCACAAAAAAGTTACCAAATGTGTAATTTATGATAGGCTAAAAATTACCAAATCTGTAATTTCCTGCCTATGGGGTATCATGCAAGGGGCTGATTCACAATCTAAATACGGACGCTTAAAGGGGCTTTCCACAGAGAATCAGTCGGCAGGCAAAGGCGGTACGCCATGACCGCTTTAAACCCGGATTTAAAGCACAAGGTAAAAGGCCGGGCACGGCTTGAGGATATCGCCGTCTTGCGAATCCGGGGAATGAAGCGCGCAGGCAACTATTACAAAGCCCTATGCCCTTTTCATGCCGACCGCAATCCATCCTTTCACATTGATACTCGAAAAAACAGATACCGCTGTTACGCCTGCGACGCGCAAGGCGACGCTATTCAATTCCTTATGGAGATTGACGGCATATCGTTCCGCGAAGCCGTTCTCCAATTGGCTGAATTCTACGGCTTGATCGAAACGCCGGGCAAACCGGCAATCCTGAAAAGAAAGCTGCCGCCGCGCCCTTTCGATATTGAGGATGAAAAGGCGACGGATCTCGGGGAAATTGAGAAAGCCCGCAAGCTTTTCAAATCATCCGTACCGGCGCAAGGAACCTTGGCGGAAATCTATTTGCAGGGCCGCGGCATTGACCCGGAAAAGCTTCCTGCAGGCGTTATGATGCAATTGCGCTTTCTGCCTGCCGTTCCTTATTGGCATACGCCGGATAACAAAAACAGGCCAAAGCTTTTAGGCGAATTCCCGGCCTTGATCGCGCCTTTGCAAAATGCCGCGCGCGCCGTGCAAGGCGTTCATATCACCTATTTGAAACCGGACGGCTCCGCAAAAATCGAGCTGCGGGAAGACGGCCGGAAATTACCGGCAAAGAAGATGAAAGGCAAACCGTGGGGCTGCGCCATACGCTTAGGCGTGGCCGGGCCGCTTATGGTCTTTGCCGAGGGCATTGAAAACGGATTGAGCAGCTTGATAGCAAAGCCAGACTGGCCCGTATGGGTTGGTGGAAGCCTCGGCAACCTTGCCGGGGCCGGGCAGAATGTTCCGGGCAAGCCGCATCCCGCGCGCCCAGGGCGAAAATTGCCAACGCCGCTGCCTAGCTTTACCCGGCCCGGCCTGCTGCCGCCGCAAGAATGCAAAACCGCCATTTTGCTGGCGGAGCAAGACGCAGGCGATCAATACGCCGTGAATTCCTTAATCGAAAGAACCTTGCGCCGGTGGGACGCAATGGGAATAGACGCGCGCGCCGCATGGTCGCCGGTCGGCAAGGATCATAACGATATTTTGCGGCAGGCCGTGGAATGAAAACAAACGAAAGTGGGGAAAAAGTAATGATGGAAAAATACAATGCGCCGGTTTTAAGCGATGCAGAAACCTTAATCTTGCAGGCGGTTTGCCGTTATTACATGCTCGGTCGGCCTTTCAATCCAAAGCGCGCAACGCGCTATTGCGGCCTGCCTGTCTGGATTATCAATCATCATCTTAAAAGCCTTGTTAAACGTAAAGTCCTAAAACGGGACAAAGGGAATTATCTCCCGCTTATGCAGACCAATGGCGCGCCGGTGGTCATGCCAGAAATCTATTTTGAAAACGGTATCAAGATTATTCGCTGCCCTCGCATGTACGCGGAAGGCTATGCGCGCATGCGGAATCTGCAATGAGCAAAGAGCCGCGATTTGAAGGGAATATTTTTTATCATCCGTGCAGCGTTGAAAGCTGCATGCGCGACGGTTGCATTGGCGAAGGCGTGAATTTGCTCAAAGGCAGGTTGGGCCGCTGGTATTGCATGCCGCATTACAAAGAGCTTGAGCATAAGCGCGCGAGCGAAAAACGGGTGATCCAGCCCGTACAGGAAAAACAGGGAAGATTGTTTTAAATGGCAAAAAAGAAAAAAGAAGAAAGCGAGGAAAACCGTCCCGAATTTGGGGCGGACGCTTTGCGCGCGATTTTGGAGGGCGCGGAAGGGGCGGAGTTTGAAGAAACCCTCCCGCAAAACATTCCGCCTTACGATAGCCTGCCCGAAATCGACCGCCGCCTTTCAAAAATTGAACGTAATGACTTTGGCAATGGGCAAAGGCTCGTCGCGCGCTATGGCCACGATTTGATTTCCGTTCCAAAAGCCGGGTGGTACGGATGGACAGGGCAAAGATGGTCGCTGCAAATCGGCGCGGCTATGGCACATAAATACAGCCAAAGGATTTCCCGTGACCTTCGCGGGGAAGTGATCGCGGCTATGGCGGCGGGGCCGAAAGACGACGAGCCGCCAAAAGATTTTATGGCGCGCATTAAGGCGCATTATAAATTTTCGTTTGATAGCGGGAATACCACCCGCATATCCGCGATCATGCGCGAGGCCGAGCCGCATTTGCAAAAGGAAATCGACGCATTCGATACGCACCATTTCCTGCTCAATCTTAAAAATGGCACGTTGAATTTGAAAGCAGAATTCAATGACGATGAAGATTTTGACGGCATTGTCCTAGAGGAACACCAACGCAAAAACCTGATTACCAAAGTGGCGCGCGTATCCTATGACCGCGACGCGCAGGCGCCGGTATTTAATAAATTCATTCGGGAAGTCATGCCGGATGATGAAGTCCGTCTATTTCTGCAACGCTTCTTTGGCTATTGCCTGACCGGCGATACCGGCAAACAGGTCATAGTCATGCTTTGGGGCGAAGGCAGCAACGGCAAAAGCACCCTTATGGATTTGTTTACATGGATGCTAGGCGATTATGCGACGGTTACGCCGTTCGCCAGCCTTTTGCATACCGATCAGCGGCGGGGCAGCGAAGCCTCGCCCGATCTTGCGCGCCTGCCGGGCGCGCGGCTGGTTAGTGCGGCGGAGCCTGAAAGCGGCGCGCGTTTTGCGGAAAGCATGCTTAAACAATTGACCGGCAGCGAGATTATGACGGTGCGCCACTTGCACAAAGATTTTTTTGAATTCAAGCCGCAATTCAAGCTTTGCCTGTCCTTCAATAACAAGCCGTATATCCGCGGGCAAGATGAGGGCATTTGGCGGCGCATTCTGCTGGTGCCTTTTACGCAGCGGTTTGTGGACGAAGACCAGCTCGGCAAATTTCCCGGCGCGTTGCCGAAAATTGAAAACCTCGACAAGAAATTGAAAGCGGAAGCACCCGGTATTTTAAACTGGCTTCTCGATGGATACCGCATGTGGGCGGAAAGCGGTTTGAAAATCCCGGACAAGGTGCGCGCAGCGACGACTGAATACCGGCATGAATCAAATCCGGTTCATCAATTCCTTGACGCATGGTGCGAAATGAAGGCCGGGGCGACGATCCCCGCCGCGCGGCTTTATGACGCTTACAAGCTATGGTGCAAGGACGCCGCGCTCGATCCGCTTAACCAGAACAAATTCGGGCGGCGCATGTCGGAAATGAACATTGAACGGTACACCTACCAATACGTCTATTACCGGGGCGTTCAGTTAAGCAGCGAGGCGGAAAGCCGCTTGATTGAGGAAGAAAACAAACAATACCGCAGGCGGGATGGTGGCGACAGCTAAAGCCGAAATCCTCTAATCCTCAAGAATCATCTACGGAATTTTTGAGCGATTTCCAAAGGGTTAGAAGATTTAGAGGATTTAGACGATTTTAGAAGATGGTTACATGATACGCGCAGGCGCATATGCGCGCGGCCAAAGACCTGAAACTATCCTCTAAATCCTCTAAACCGGCCTAAGCCAAATAGATAACAACCTGATTCAAATAATTAAAAACCTTAGAACATTCAAAAAACACCAGCCGGAATCGAGTCTAAAAATCTCTAAGCCAAGGGGAAAGAAAATGCAGCCAGCAAAGCAAAAGAAATACCGCCATGATATTACCGTCGAAAACCTTCTAATCTGGACGTATCAACGCCAGAAAGCCGACTTGATCGTTGAGCGCGGCGTGGGATTATTGCCGCAAGAAAAAGGCGCGGACGGTATCTTCTATAAAAACATTAGCGGGGACGGCACATATCAGGTTCAAAGGAATGCCGAACTAGGAACCCGGATTGATTGCTTTGGGTTTCCAAGCGCGGAAATCCACCCGGACGCGGAATTCGTACATGAGCTGATTAAGGCCAATATCTTTACGCATTTGGAACGGGGCTTGCTCATCGACTTCGGCAAGACCGGCCTTGTGCCGGATTGGCTGCCCGGCGCAAAGCCGGAGATCCGTCCGGTCTATCGAAAGAACGGAAAGCCAAAGATGATTTACGCCGACCGGGATAGGACAAAGCCGATAGCCTGCGAAATCGAAATCGTTATGAGCCAAGACCATATTGATTTCAAACGCCGGATTTACAGGCAATGGTGGGGCGCGCTCGACAAGCTTTGCCTCGAACTTTGGAAAGGCGACGCGCAAGTTACAAGCTACAACGTACAGCCGCCCGCCGTTGCCTGTACTCCTTGGGTGGGGAAATCCGAATAGCCAATCTTGACAGCGCAGGAAAAGTTTGACATGATCGTAATAGAGTGAAGTTGCGCCCTGATTCCAGAGGCGCTTTTTTTATGGCCGCGGCGCAAGAAATTGCCCGCGGCTTTCGTTTTTCCCAAATTTCTAGGTTCTTTCCGGCGAAAAAAACGGACACGGGTACGCGAGGCGCGGGGTCTTGGTAGTGTCTAAGCTTCAAACGAGGTTTACATTTTTTCGCTGGTTGACAGTTTTTTACCCTCTGTAAACCCACGGAAAATATAGGTTTTTCGAGCATGAATGAAAAGCAAGGTAAACTTGTCAACTTGCCGGTTGACAGTCTGACGCCATACGCAAATAACTCCCGCACACATTCCGCGGCGCAGATTGACCAGATTATCGCCAGCATTGAGGAATTCGGTTTTACCGCCCCGCTTTTGATTGATGAAACTCATATGATCCTTGCGGGCATGGGCCGCTATGCCGCTGCTAAAAAAATGGGCCGCGAAATTGTGCCGTGTATCTTGCTGGAACATTTAACGCCGGAGCAAAAGCGCGCCTATGTGATCGCGGATAATCGCATAGCTGAAAACGCCGGATGGAACCGCGAATTGCTGGCCTTGGAATTGACTGAGCTTGATTTGGCAGATTTTGACCTCGGCGTTATCGGCTTTTCTGACAAGGAACTTGAAAAGCTTTTGCCCGGCCTGAGCGCGCTTGCGGAAACCATGCCCGATTTGCCGACCGGCGATAAATCCGCCTATCAGCAAATGACGTTTACGCTTCACAATACGCAGGCCGAAATGGTCAAGGCGGCTATTGCCGCCGCAAAGAAGTTAAAACCGTTTGATGAAACGCTGAATAAAAACAGCAACGGCAACGCCATTACCCGTATTTGTGAGATGTTCCTCGATGGTCGCAGCTAAGGATATCCGGGTCGCGCCGATCACCGCCGAGGCCGCGCGCCATATGGTGCGTTGCCATCATTACAGCGGCAAGGTCGTCAATAACTCGCAATTAAATTTTGGCGTTTTCCTAAATGACCGGCTAGAGGGCGCAATGCAATTTGGCCCTTCAATGGATAAAAGCAAATTGCAAGGCTTAGTGGAAAATACACCGTGGAACGGGTTTCTCGAATTGAACCGCATGGCCTTTTCCGAGCGCCTGCCGCGCAATAGCGAAAGCCGCGCCCTGGGCGTTGCCATGCGGATGATTAGAAAATCCTATCCGCATATTCAGTGGATTATTTCTTTTTCAGACGCAGCGCAATGCGGCGACGGCACAATCTACCGTGCCTCCGGCTTTGTGCTTACAGGCATATCTAAAAACCGGAGTCTTTTTGAATTTCCGAACGGCGCGCGCGTGGCGCAAATGACCATGAATGCCAATTGGAATACGCCCGCCATGCACGAAATCTGTAAGGACATGGGAATAGAGCTTAAATATCGAACGGCTAAAGAATGGATGGAACTCGGCGCAAAGAAATTGCCGGGCTATCAATTGCGTTACCTGTATTTCCTTGATCCTACCGCGCGGCAAAGGCTGAAAGCTGAAATTCTGCCTTTCTCCAAAATCGCGGAAATGGACGCCGGTATGTATCGGGGACAAAAAGTTTCGCGTGGTTAGTTTAAAAGTAAAACGCCGTGGGTTCCTCCACGGATAAGGCGGGGCAGTACCGACCACCACGCTCCATAATAAATCCTCCAACCCATGTATGAAGGGGCAGGCAATCGGGCCTGCCCCTTTTTGCGACATAAGGAAAATTCAAATTCATGGCGGAGTTAATCACGCAAGCGGAATATGCACGGCGGCGGGACGTATCGCGCCAGTATATCCACCGGCTCGTTACGCAAGGGAAAATTCCGACCGATGAATTAAAGCGGATTGACCCGGAAATTGCCGACGCGGTTCTGGCACAGCTTTCCGACCCTGCGCGCCGGTTAAATGAAATGCCGGAAGAAACCGAAAGCGCGGCGGAGATTTACGATCAAGACCCTGCCACGGAACCGGCGGGCAACGGCCACGCTTCTTTTGCCAAATTCCGCAGCGCGCGCGAAGCCTATCAAGCCAAGCTCGCGCAAATGGATTACGAGGAACGCGCCGGTAAACTTGTACGCAAGGAAGAAATTGACCGCGAAGCATTTGAAGCCGCCCGGCTCATCCGCGACCGTTTTTTATCTTTGCCGCAGGAATTAGCGGGAACGCTCGTCGGCATGACAGACGAAAAAGAGATTATTCAATATTTGCGGGGCAAAATCCGCGACGCACTCATGGACGTTTCAAATGATGTTAGCCTCGGGGCATGATGTTTACCGGGACGCCTTTTCTAAAGGCTTAATGCCCGACCCGGATTATAGCGTTTCGGATTGGGCGAACGCGCGCCGTATTCTGCCGTCGGAAACTACGTCGTTCCCCGGCAAATGGCGCAACGACCGCACCCCGTATCTGGTCGAGGTGATGGATTGCCTTTCACCAACGCACCCATGCGACCGCGTTACATTTATGAAATCGGCTCAAGTTGCCGGATCGGAGGCTATTACAAATTTTATCGGCTATATCATCGACGTTGCGCCCGGCCCTTCAATGGTCGTTCACCCGACGATGGACGCGGGCAAAGCATGGTCGCGCGAAAAACTGACGCCAAATATTGACGAGAATGATTGGGGCGTCAAAGTTGCCGAAAATAAAAGCCGGGATGGTGCCTCGACTACTTCCTTTAAAAAGTTTCCGGGCGGATTTTTGGTTATCTCCGGCGCAAATTCCGCCGCCGCGCTGCGCCAGAAATCAATCCGGTATCTGTTTAAAGATGATTGGGACGAATGGCCGCTTGATGTCGGCGGTCAAGGCGACCCGGATAAAATGGCGAATGCCCGGCAAATCGCGTTCCATGATTCCGGCACGGCAAAATGCTTTGAAGTTTCGACGCCGACGCTGCAATCCATTAGCCGGATCACGCGCAGCTATGCGGAATCCGACCAGCGCGTTTACAAGGTTCAATGCCCGCATTGCGCCGCCGAACAGGAATTGCGATTTTTCCCGTTGACGCAAGAGCCTTTCAAGGGCGGCCTGCGCTTCAATACCGAACCGCCTTACATGCCGTATTACGTTTGCGAAGAAAACGGCTGCATTATTGAACACCATGAAAAACGGAAAATGCTGGCGTCGGGCCGGTGGGTTATTCAAAACCCGGCAGGCACCCATCCGGGCTTTAAGATCAATGCGATTTATTCCCCGTTTACGACATGGGAAAAAATGGTCGAGGCGTTCCTTGCGGCTAAGGATAATCCGCGGGAACTGAAAACCTTTTATAACTTATGGCTCGGTCAGGCGTGGGAGGAACGCGGCGACGCGCCAAGCTGGAAACGCCTGCTTACATTGCGCGAAGATTACCCGCTTGGCTTTATCCCGGCTGGCGCGCTGCTTATCACGGTCGGCGTGGACGTTCAAAAAGATGGATTTTATTTTGAAGTCGTCGGCTGGGGCGTCGGCAAAACAAGCTGGGTTATTGATATTGGATTCTTGCCCGGTGATACCGGCCACCCGGCAACTTGGAAACAACTTGATACGCTTTATAACCGCCAATATGAGAATGCGTGGGGGCGGGCTTTCCAATGCGACATGCTGGCGATTGATAGCGGTTACATGGCCCACCTTGTCTATGCCTGGGCGCGCGGCAAGCACCGGACAATTGTGGTTAAAGGTGTCGGCGGCGCGCAAGCCCCTGTTTTGGGAACCGCGGCAAAAACGGAAATTACATTTTCCGGCAAGAAAAAACGCCGCGGTTCTATGCGGATTTGGCCGGTCGGCTCATGGCAAGGCAAGTCGGAACTCTACGCCTATTTGCGCCTTGAGGGAAAAATGGAAGGCGCGGACGAAGACCCGCACGGCTATTGCCACTTCTCGACTGGCTGCGACGAAAACTATTTCAAACAGCTTACGGCGGAAAGCCTAGTTACGCACCAACGCAACGGCAAAGACACAACGGAATGGATGGTGTCGGGAGAAAACCATTTCCTTGATTGCCGGATTTATAATATGGCCGCCGCCGAACGCTGCGAGATTAACCGCTTTACGGTGGAAAAATGGCGCGCCTTGGCGATCATGCGGGAAGTACCGCAAGACGTTATTCAAGGCGACCTGCTATCGCTTCACAATCAACTAAACCAAATCCCGAAACCGGACGTAAAGCCGGAGGAACCTAAAGAATTGCCACAGGTTCCCGAACAACCGGCAAAACCGATTGCACGGCGTCGCGCCCGCCGTCGCATTCGGGTACGCCACCACTAAGGAAAAACAGACATGAGCGAAGTTACGTTTACGCCAGAAATGCTGGCGGAACTTGAGAAAGCATACGCCAGCGGCACCAAGCGGCTGACGTATGAAGGCAAGACGATTGAATATCAAAATCTTTCCGATATGGAACGGGCGATTAATACGCTGCGCCGGGCTTTAAACGCCAAACAAGGCAAGCGGAAATCCCGCCGCGTCCATATGCGAAGCAACCGAGGACTTTAACCCATGAATAAACCGCCTGTATTGCTCGGCCCGGACGGAAAACCGCTGCGGGCTGTAAAAGCCAATCAATTTACGTCCGGTTTCGACGCCGCCAGCACCGGGCGGCGCATGAAAAACTTTAAGCCACCAAGCGCGGCGATCAATGGGCTGATTAATGGCTCTCTTTCCCGCACACGCGACCGTGCGCGCGATCAAGTCCGTAATATTCCTTGGATGCGCCGGGCCGACCGTTCTTTCGTCGCCAATGTTGTCGGCAATGGAATCCGCCCGATCCCCAAAGGCGGCGACAAGGATTTCCGCGAAGCGGTTAAAGAGGCTTGGGATATGTGGGCTATGGAGGCCGACGCGGACGGTCGCCTTGATTTTTACGGCCTCCAAGCCTTGATTGTGCGCTCTGTCTATCAATCAGGAGAAGTTTTGGTGCGGAAGATTTACCGTCCGACCGACGATTTCAATTTGCTTATCCCTTTTCAATTGAAAGTCTTGGAAGCCGATCACTTAGACCACACCTACAATATGCACCTATCCAATGGCGGGAAGATTGTTCAAGGAATTGAATTCGACAATTACGACCGCATTGCCGCATATCATCTTTGGAAAGAACACCCTAACGAAATGATCGGCATACGCGACCCTGCGCGCCGCGTCCGCATTCCTGCCGACGAAATCATGCACATTTTTGAAGTCGAACGCCCCGGACAAACCCGCGGCTTTCCCAAAGTCGCAAGCTCCATCCTTCGCATGCTCGATTTGATGGAATATGAAGACGCTGAACTGGTACGCAAGAAATTTGCCGCCTATCTGACTTTCTTTATCACTTCGCCTGCGGATGATGAGCGCAGCGTCCTTGATGAAGAAATTGCGGAAGCTCTCGCGGGCGGTGATGAATCCAAACCCTTTGAAACCGATCTTGAGCCTGGCACCGGCCTTTATCTCGATCCGGGGCAAGAAGTGAAGACCGCAGAACCCGCGGACGTTGGCAGCAATTATGACCCGTTTGTAAAAATGAATTTGCGCGCCGCCGCCGCAGGCGCCGATGTCATGTATGAAGCTATGACCGGCGATTTAAGCGGCGTGACGTTTTCTTCTATTCGGTGGGGCTTGAATGAATCGCAGCGCATTTGGGAGCAATTCCAAAACCAGCTTTTAGTGGCGCAATTCTGCATGCCGGTATGGCGTGAATTCATGGTGGAATCATTCAAGGCCGGTTTATTTGAAGCGTCTGACTTCGCTTTCAATCCGCGACCCTATCTCAAGGTTAAATGGCTTACACCCGGCTGGCCGTATGTCAATCCGCAGCAGGAAGCCGCCGCGGATAAAATCGCGGTGCGCTCCGGCTTTATCAGCCGCACTCGCGTTGCCGGTCGCCGCGGCTATGACGTTGCAGAAATTGACGACGAAAACGCCGCCGATCTGTCCCGCGCTCAATCGCTAAACCTGATTTACGACACCGACCCGCGGGCCGTAAGCCATAACGGGGTGCTGCAAAACAGACAAAGCGAAGACCCCGACAAAGCAGAACGGGAAGACCAAGACGCCGACGAAACCGATTCAATCCAAACGGAGTAATCAAACATGCCAGATAAAAACCTTGCGGGCGCGGCAACGCGCTTGCCGCATATTGCTGCCCGCCTTTTTGAAGAACCGCTGCTTGTCCATCCGCGCAAACTGCAAACAATTGTCCACGTTCTTTCCCCCCGTCTTTTCGCGGATATCGAGAACACCGGCGCAGCCCTTGAAATGATGCAAGACCCGTTTCTTGCCAGTCATCCGGCCCCGATCAACCCCGGCCAAAACTCTATTGCCGTTATTCCGGTACATGGAACCTTGGTGCAGCGCGGCGATTGCATGGACACGCTTTCCGGCCTTCGCTCTTATGAGGCTATCCGGGCGGAATTCGATGAAGTCATGGCCCGCGCAGATATCGACGCGGTTTTATTTGATATTGATAGCGGCGGCGGCGAGGCCGCGGGCGTCTTTGATTTGACCGACTATGTTTTCTCCCGGCGCGGCGAAAAGCCTATTTACGCCTTTGCCAATGAACACGCCTATTCCGCTGCCTATGCCTTGGCATCCACGGCGGATAAAATTTTCCTGCCCCGTACTGGCGGCGTTGGTTCAATCGGCGTTGTCGCCGTCCATCTTGACCAATCCGGCTTTAATGAAAAAACCGGCCTGCAATACACGCCGATCTATGCCGGGGCGCGCAAGATTGACGGCTGGCCGCATGCGCCGCTTTCTGAAACGGCGCAAAGCAGAATGCAAACGCGCGTGGATACGGTTTACAGCGTTTTCACACAATCGGTCGCCAAATACCGCGGCCTTTCCGAAAGCAAAGTCATTTCCACACAAGCGGATTGCTTTGATGGAGCCGCTGCCGTTGAGGCAGGCCTCGCGGATGGAATTGCCGCTTTCGATGAAGTCATTCAAACGATCCTTGCCGATATCGAGCAGCGCAAAGTTTCCGGGCAAACCGCCCGAAAAAGCCACTCCGGGCTTTCCGGGGAAACTTCCAAAAAAGGAAACGAAACTATGACACTCAAAAACTTAGTTTTGGGTCGTAAAAATCGGGCGGTTAAAACGCAAGAGCCATCCGAAACCGAAAAACCGGAAAAAGACCCTATCGAGAACGAGGAAGAACTCGAAAACGAAAACGCCGACGACCCTCAAGCCGAGGATGATATCGACGATATCGAGGACGAGGAAGAAAATCTTGACGACGAAGACGGCGACGAGGAAGAACCCGCCACCGTTCAAAGCCGGAAAGATGAGCGCAAAGAAGCCTTGGAAATCATGGCCCTTTGCAAGCTGTACGGAAAACCTGGGCTGGCCGAAAGCTATCTCCGTAAAGGTTATTCCGCAAGCCAAGTCCGCAAACACCTTTTAGCGAAGCGTAACCGCCAGCTGAAGGAATCGGCAAATACCACTGTTATCAGCAATCGCCAATCCGCCCGCGCTCATTCAGGCACCGGCGGCGTGGTTGCTGCCGTCAAAAACAAACTCGGAATGAAGGAGTAAGAAAACCATGAATCCGATCAATGAACAAAACGTCATAGGCGATTTTCTTCTAAGGGAAGAAACCGCCCACTATAGCCGCGGCACCGCGACCCTTATCGACGGTGCAGGCAATCTCAAGCCCGGCGCGGTCTTGGGGAAGCGCACAAAAACTTCCGCCATTTCCACGGCGGGAGCCAATACCGGCAACGGCGTAATGGGTGCCATTACCCTTGGCAAACTGGCCGAAGTCGGAAACTACAAACTACGGTGCATTGCTGCGGCTTCAAATGCCGGAACTTTCGCCGTATTCACACCGTCCGGCTATCGTCTGGCAGACTTGACCGTCGCGGCAGCATACGCAGGCGATCACCTAAACGTCACACTCGCAGACGGCGCAACCGACTTTATCGTCGGGGATACCTTCACAATCGCAGTTACCGGCGACGGTAAATACGATTACGCCAAGGCGGGCGCGGTCAACGGCCTTGCCGATGCCGTGGCCGTTCTGCTTGTCCCGGTCGATGCAAGCGAGGATGACGTTGCAGACGTTCTTATTTTGGAACGGGACGCAATTGTTTCCCTGCCGGGGTTGACCTTCCATTCATCCGTTGATGACGACGATAAACGGGCCGCAATGATCGCGGGCCTGAAAAAAGTCGGCATCCTTAGCACACAAGGAGCCTAAACCATGCCTAACATTGTTGATGTTTTTAGCGGGGATGCTTTCTCCGTAAAGGAACTGACTGACTCTATCAATCTGTTCCCGAACCAGTACGGACTGATTAACGCCTTAAACCTTTTCAGCCATAAGGGCGTTGCTACAACGTCCGTGGGTGTGGAAATCAATAAGGGCGTTCTCAATTTGATCCAAAGCCGCCCGCGTGGTTCACAGGCAAACAAGAATATTCGCAACAAACGAGAAATGCGGTTCTTTGAAATTCCGCACTTCCCGTTGGACGACACCATCCGTCCGAGCGATATTCAAAATATCCGCGCCTTTGGCAGTCCCGACCAGACGAAAACGCCTGAATCGGAAATTGCCGACCGTTTGGGAGAAATGTCGAAAAAGCACGACATTACGCACGAATATCTGAATGCGGGAGCGATTGCCGGTCAAATCCTTGACGCGGACGGCTCGGTGCTTCTGGATATTTTTGACGAATTCGGCGTGAGCGAGAATAAAGTTGATTTCTCGTTGACCACGCCGACCACCAAGCTAACCGAAAAGGCGCAGCAAGTTTGGGGAACCATCGAGGACGCACTGGAAGGCGATACGCTTGAGGGCGTCGTTGCCTTGTGCAGCCCTGAATTCTTCAAATCCTTGGTGAGCCATGCCGCCGTTGAAACCGCTTTCAAGGAATACCGCGATAGCACGGTGCGTATGGCGAATATCCTGTCGCAAGTTGGCATTACGGGTGGCCCCGGCCTGCCAGGCAGCGCGGAACAAGCGACCGATCCCATGCGGCGCGACGTTCGCAAGGGCTTTTTCTGGCAGGATATCTGGTGGATTGAATATCGCGGCAAAGCGACATTCAAACAGGAGGACGGCGATACTGTTACTCGTAATTTTATCGCGCCGAATACTTGCCGTTTCCTGCCTATCGGAACGCAAGACACCTTCCGCAGCTATTCCGCGCCTGCGGACTGGATGGAAACGGTCAACACAATCGGCCTTCCTAAATACGCCAAAATTGTCCCCGACCAAGGCGGACGATGGGTTGAATTGCTTTCTGAAAGCAACCCGCTGCCGCTTTGCCTGCGTCCGAAAGTCCTTGTTAAAGGCGCTCGGACGACCGGGGATATGTAAGGTTTCCCCACCGCTGGCAACTTGCCGCCAGCCCTTTACCGGGCTGGCGGTTTTTTCTTTCCCTCTCCAAAAAAAGGATTTCAAACATGACAGACAGTCGCATTAACACCGCTTTAGCCGGGCCGGATTCCAGCCCGACACCAATCATTCAATACGAATATGAAGACGGCGAGAGCGAAGCTTTAGGCCAAATTCTCGATGTTTCGGATGCGGCGGACGTTTCCGACGCCTTTGGATTCAATGAGGTGCGGATTCAGGTTAGCGTCGATACGCACTACTGGATCGGCGCAAATCCGGCCATTAGCGACGAAGACGGCAAAATGGATATTCTTTTTGCCGGGATTCTCTACCATGAGATTGTCGATCCCGCGCATAAAATCGCTTTTGTTTCGGCAGACGGTTCCTCGGAAGGAAAGCTTTTTATCCGCCCTGTAAAACGATTGGCCGCGGAATGAGCATTTTCGCGCTTGTCGTTGATCGCAATTTCTTTGTTATGGGCGAACCCGCCGTCTATACGCCGGACGGCGGGCCTTCCAAATCAATCAAAGTTATGCCGCGCAGGCCGGATGAAATTATTGGCTTTGGCGATACGTCGATTTCTACAAATACCGCAATTTTTGATATTCGCGTGGCGGATATCGCCAGCCCGCAGGAAGGCGACACCCTTCTTTTCAAGGAAATTACTTATGTCGTGCAAGGAAGCCCGGCCTATCAAGACGGCGACCGGCTGATTTGGCGCGTGAACACCTATCCGCAGGAAAACCCATGAAGCTTATAACCCAAATTGGCAACACGATTAGCTCAGACTTCCGGCGCGAACGCAAAACGATTATCAATTCAATCCGCCTCGGCACAAAGGAAGGAACAGACGGCCTTAAAAACGAATTGCAAAGCCAGATTGTCAAGGCCGGTATGGGGACGCAGCTTTCAAAATCATGGCAAAGGAAATTTTACGAGAATAACGGCTCCAATCCTGCCGGTTTTGTTTACAGCAAAGCGCCTGATATCGCGCGCGCCTTTGATGAGGGCATGCTCATTCGGGCAAAAAACAAGATTTGGCTGGCGTACCCGACCGAGAACGCGCCGCCGCGCCTCGAAAACAGGCGCATTACTCCGGCCTTGTTTGTCAAACATAACGGCCCGCTGCGCTTTGTGCCGCGTGATGGTCAATCCGCCTTGCTGGTAACGGATAATTACCGTTCCTCATACAGCCGCAAGACCGGCGACTTTAAAGGCTTTCGCAAAATCAGAGCAAAAAACCCGGCAAACGTAAGAAAGGGCCGCGTAACTATCGCAATGTTTGTTCTGGTGCGGCAGGCAAAGCTGCCAAAAACTTTAAACGTAGAGTCCGCGGCGTCAAAATGGGGCGCGGCAATCCCTAAGCTCATTCATAACATTTACATGAAAAGCTAATCATGCAGAGCCAATCCGAAAAAATTCTCGACAAGCTAAAAACGCTCATTGACGCGGCAACCACCGCCAAAATTGAGCGCAATTCCGCCGTGCCGGAAAAAATACCGCCGACCGGCCTTATTATCATCCGCGACGGCAATCCCGGCGACCCTGAATATGTTCTGGGCGGATTTTCTAATGTCTATTACAGCCATAATATCGAGATCGAGGTTTATATTCAGGAAGGCGCGCCCGCGCAGCGTGACCTCAAGTTTGACCAACTTATGCAATTGATCGGCACAGTTTTAGAAAGCCACCCGACGCTTGACGGTCTTGTCGCCGGTCTTACTTATGCCCGCCCGGATACACACACGCAGCCGATTGACGGCGGCCCGGCAATTAAAGCCGGTGTCATTCTGCTTATGACGGAATACGAAACGCCGACGCCGCTTACATAGGAAATTACTACCCCACCAAAAGCCCTCCCTCACCGGAGGGCTTTTTCTTTTCAACCCAAACCAAAGGAAAAATGTCATGGCTCGCGCATATGGCTCAAGTGCTTCTCTCTTGCTCAAGCGGGAATCGGTTTACGGACAGAAACCCGCCGGAAACTTTTATAAAATGCCTTTTACCAGCTGCAACCTTGGCAGCGAACAAGGCTTGATTGACGATCCCGTTCTAGGTTTTGGCCGCGATCCGGCACAGCCTTTGCGCGACGTTATCAATGTGGACGGCGATATCTCCGTCCCGGTCGATCCGCGCTATTTGGGTTTCTGGCTTACCGGCCTTTTCGGGGAACCGGACACGGCAGCGGCTAAGGCGGAAGGCTATATCACTTTTGCCACCAATCCCTCGGACGGCGATACGATTACGATTAACGGAACGGTCTTTACGTTTGTCGATGATTCACCCTCCGGCAATGAGATTGAAATTGAAGCCACCGTCATGCAAACGATTGATGCAGCGGTAACGGCTCTTAACGCTTCGGTCGTTACAACGGTTGATGATGCGACTTACAGCCGCCCATCCGGTACGCAAAAACTGAAAATCCTCCATGATACAACAGGGGGCGCAGGCAATGCCTTTACGCTGGCGGCGTCGGCAGCAAGCGTAAGTGCGCCGACATTGCGAGGCGGCGGCACACAGCATACTTTCAAATCCGGCGAGGAATCCTTGCCGAGCTACAGTCTGCAAGTCGGTATGCCGCAAATCCCGGCCTTCTTTCTCAATACCGGCGTAGTCGTCAACACTATCGGCTTTGACTTTCAACGCTCCGGCGCGGCCACCGCCACAGTGAATGTGATCGCGCAAGGGGAAACCCGTTTCGGTTCCTCCCAGGGCGGCACCCCGCAGCAGCTTACATTTAACCGGACAAGCCAGTTTCAAGGCGAAATCCGCAGCGGCGGGGAGAAAATCGGAAACCTTACAAGCGGCTCCGTTTCATACACCAACAATCTTGAGCGCATTGAAACGATCCGGGATGACGGCAAAATCGACGGCGCAGACCCCACCATTGCCGCGCTCACCGGGTCAATCACCGTCCGCTTTGCAGATACGACGCTTATTGATCTGGCTTCTAGCGGAACGCCGATTGATCTTGAATTCGTTTATACGCTTGCGCCCGGCCTATCTCTAACTGTTACAGCCCACGAAGTTTATTTGCCGAAGCCTAAACCGCCGGTCAACGGCGCGGGCGGGATTGAAGCGTCCTTTGACTTCCGCGCCGCCAAGAACGAAACGGCAGGGTGCATGGTCACGGTCAAATTGCTCAACGATTTGGATGGGACGCAATACGCATGATCGGCCTGAAACCGCCAAGCGGCCCTTATACAATCGAGGTGGTCGAGGGCGTTACATTCACCGTAACCCCTCTTACCACGCTTGATTATTCCGTCGCGCACATGGCCGCGCGCCGTCGTATCGAGGAAATCGAAAAGAGCCTTGCGGACGTAGAGGCCGCAGGATTTTTGCCTGAAAATACAGCGAATTTGAGCAATCCCGACGAGCGCGAAGGGCTTTACCGGGAATTGCTTATCAAGGAAATGGCCGTGCGCCATATCACCGGCTGGCAGGGCGTCGTTGATAACGCGACAGACGAAGACGTTCCGGTTACGCCGGAGAACGTGCGCGCCGTTGTCATGCAATTCCCGATTGGCGAGCTATTCTTTCAAAAATTCAGCATGCACCAGACCCTTTTGCGCGAAGCCAAATTGCGTATGCGGAAAATTTGCGAGTGGCATTTCACGCCGAACGGCGGGCCGCAATATTGCCAAGGGTGCGTCCAGCAAGACACCGCATGTTCAAAAGGCGGAACCGGAGAAAACGGCGCGCGCTGTCCTTATAGCGAATTTGCGCCGCAAACAATCCAAGAGCAGCAGGCATGGGAAATTGTCGAGGCTTGCACCGGCCAATTGCGCTTAACGGCAAGCGGCCATGTTCTCGGTCTGGATATGAATACGGTCATGCAAATGATCGAGGCGCGCAGCTTTGATAACGAGCCAGTCCTTGAACTTATGCAGGAAGCCGAAAAAGGCATTGTGTCGGCCCTTGCCAAAGATAGCGAGCCTGCCGAAACATGACCGAGAAAAAATCAAGCTATACCATCCGCCTGAAAATTGAAGGGGACGGAACGGTTACGGCTAACCTTGTAAAAGTTGGCGACGCCGGGGAGCGTCAATTCAAACGCCTGCAAAACGCGGGCAATCAAGCCGATATGGTTATGCAGGGTATTAGCCGCACAATTACGCGCAGGCTTATTCCTGCCTTTTCCGCCGCGACCGCCGCGCGAAGCATCATTGATAACATTACCCTCTTTGAAAAGATTGATACGCGGATTAGACGCCTTACCGAAAGCGTGGCGGAATATGAAGACGCGCAAAAATTTATCTCCGAAAAATCAAACGAATTAAGCATTGATATTGCGACATTCGCGGATAATTACGCCCGGCTTTTAACCTTACAGCGCAGCGGCGTTATCAGTGACTTTCAAGTAAAAGCCTTGGCGGAGGGATTTGCCAACGTCGGGGCCGCGCTCGGTGCAACCAGTACGCAGATTGACCAAGCCATGTACGGGCTTTCTCAAACGCTGACCTCCAGCGTGGTCAATATGGAAGATTTTAAACAGGTCGTAGAGCCGCTGCCCGGCCTTATGCAAGAACTGGATAAGGCGGCGGGCGTCGGCGCGGGCGGATTTAGGCGGCTTGTGGCGGATGGAAAAATTACAAGTGAATTTTTCGCCGTAACCTTGATTTCTGCCTTGTCGTCTTATCAAGGAGCCGCCGCAGCTATGGCGGATACCGTAACCGGCTCATGGACGCGCCTTAAAAACCAATGGGTAGAGCTTTCCCGAACGCTGCAAAAGCCGGTCGCCAATACGCTTGTCCCTATCCTGAATTCTTTGAGCGAAGCTCTAAACCTGATTACCAAGCTGGAAGAAAAGAGCAACAGCATTGTGGCGAAGCCGGATAGCGGCCCGATCAATAGCATTCGAGAGCAGCTTGCGGATCTCAGGGAATTAAATAAAGAAATCGAACGCCAGCAGAAAATTCTGTCCAGCCTCGATACGCCCGACAAAATGGCGCGCTTTGCCGAAGGCCCGCAAAAATCTTTGGAGCGCCTTATTCCTTTGGCCGACAAGCTAGAGGAAAAATTCGGCCCGGAGCATTTGCAGCTTATTGACGCAGAAATCAATAAGATTCAGGCCAGCATTGCCAAGGCACCGCCGCCGCAAAATGGCCGGTCTTGGACAGAAGCGCTTGAAAAAGATTTAGCCTCTTTGGAAAAATTGCGCGAGAAAGTCGTGCAAATCACCGGCGAAATTTCCGCTGCGCCTCCGGCTATCATGGAGAAGCAATCCACCGCCGTTGCGGATTTCATTCAAAGCCTGAATGAACAAGTCAAAGTCTTGGGCGTGGAAGGCAAAGAGCGCGCGCAGCTTCGCGCCGAACTGCAATTGCAGAATATCGCGCGCCGGGAAGAAATTACGCTTGTGCCGGAGCAGATTAAACAAGTCCGTAATCTGGTCGGCCAGGTTTACGATCTTGAGCAATCACAAAAGAAAACGACCAAGGCAAAACAAGACGCTGTTACGGTCATTAAAGACGAAATTGCGGCCCTTAAACTTTCCGAACGTGAATTATTTGTCCAGCAAACAACCCGCCGTTTCACAACGGAGCAAATCGGAAATCAGGCAGCCGAACTCAAGAAAAATGTTGAGCTTCTTTATGACGAAAAAGAAGCAATGGAGGCCCGGCGCAAGGAGGAAGAAAAACGCCGGGAAACAATTCAAAGCATTATCAAGCTCACCGAAGACCAGACCGACGCGCAGACCGAATATAATCAGCGCATTGCGGAATTGAACGAGCTTTATCAGCAAGAATTGATTACGGCTCCGCAACGCGCCGCGGCTGAGGAAGAAGCCCGCCAGCGCATGTTATACGCCAGCACGAAATGGACGGATGGTGTCAAGCGCGCCCTTGAATCCTATGAGCGCGAAGCCACCGACGCCGCATATAACGCGGAACAAGTCACTTTAAGCTTTTTGAATAATGCGGAAGATGCTTTCACGGAATTTGCCATGACCGGCAAATTTGAGTGGCGCGACCTTCTCAATACCATGATTGAGGATATTAACCGCGCTCTTGTCCGGCAAAATATCACCGGGCCTTTGGCTGGAGCCTTGAATCAAATGATTTCCGGCTTTGATTTTGGAAGCCTGTTTTCTTCCGCCGCTGCGACCGGCGGCGTTTATGACCGTGGCTTTGCCGTAAAAGCTTACGCCCGCGGCGGGATCGTTCATAAGCCCACGATTTTTCCAATGGCAAACGGCGCGGGCCTTATGGGTGAAGCCGGGCCGGAAGCCATTTTACCGCTGCGCCGGTTGCCTTCCGGCAATCTCGGCGTGGAAAGCTCCGGCAATGGCAACCCTGTTTATATGGTCAATGTGGACGCCCGCGGCGCGACCGATGCAGGCGCAACCGCCGCGCAAGTGGAGCAAGCCGTTGAGCGCGCTTTGATGGCGCGCATACCGGGCATTATCCGGGCAAGCAGCACCACAGCCAAAGCCGAAATTATAGACAGTTTCCAACGCCGGGGAGGCCGCTTTGACTGACATAATCTGGCCTCTGGATTTACGCCCCGCCCGGCAAGCCTTTTATATCCGCACTAATACCGTCCGTTTTGAAAGCCCACTAACCGGGCAAGTCCAGATTCAGGAACGCGACGGCGCGCGGTGGGTGGCGCAAATGAATATTACCCGCGGCGCGGTGGATTCCCGCCGCATGGACGCGCTGTTAGCCGCCCTGCATGGCCCGGTGGGCCGTATCTATATGCCGGATTTCCGACGCCTTACGGCAAAAGGGTCTTTGGCGGGCGATCCGCAGCTCGTAAGCGGCACCGGAACAACCCTAACGCTTGACGGCTTTACGCCCGACGCTACCGGCGTCTTGCTGGCCGGGGATATGATTCAAACGTCCACAGGCCGGGCGCATATGGTCGTGCAGAATGTGGACGCCGACGAAGACGGCGAGGCTTCCGTCTTAATTGCACCGCGCTTGCGGGAGCCTGTTACGGCGGGGCCGTTAATTACGACGAATTGCCGCGTCCTTATGCGCCTGCAAGACGACGATCAAGGCGCAAATCCGACTGATAACCGCCTGCAATCCGCTTTTGAATTGCAGCTTTCGGAGGTATTGCCCGAATGAGCGCGGAAGATTGGCCGGAGAATATCTATCCTATTCAGCAAGTCTATTTCATCCGTCCCTTTAGCGGAATTTTTGACGGCATGAACGGACAAATTCAGGCTTTCCCGCGCGGCGGCGAAAGATGGCTGGCAACGCTTGATTTCCGCCTCGATCAAGGCCGGGCACGAACTATTGAAAGCTTGATTGCGCGATTGAACGGGCCGACCGGCAAAGTGCTGGTGCCGGATTTCCGCCGCATGAAAACGCGGCCTATCACACAAAGCATGGACGATTACGCGGAAGAAATCGGCTCGACATTCTTTACCGACCGTTACGACTTCAAAGATATGACGGAGGAGGAAGGACTCCTTACCACGGAAGAACCTGTCCCGATGGGCTTAGAGGAAAATTTGCTCTTTGCCTTTGATTTTGAAACCGCACTTTTGATTTTTCCAGACGGCGTTTTTCTGCTCACCGAAGCGGGCGAGGATTTACTAGGCGAAAATGTCGGCATTCCGTTTATCAGCGAAGACGAACAAATCAACGTGACTGTTGATTTTGGCGCGCCGCTAGAAATCGGAACCGAGGAAGGATTTATCTTTGACATTTTTACGGCGGAAAAAATCGCTGTGCAAGTGGGCGGCGGATTCTTTGAAGGCGCAGGCCAGCCCGTTTTAGTCGGCGGCGCATATAACCGCGTAAGTTTTGACGGCCTGGCACCGAACCTTACAGGGATTTTATGGGCGGGGGAAAGCCTCGGCACCTCGCCGGGCCGGGCGCACTTAATCCTTTTTGAAACCGGCACCGATCTTAACGGATACGGGCAGGCTTTCGTCGCGCCAAATATCCGCGAGGCCGTAGTCGTACAAGATTTAAAAACGGGCGGCGCACAAGTCGTCATGCGCCTATCCGACGATAACGCCGGGCGGAACGATACCACGCGGGCAATCAGCCTATCCACCTATCAACTCCGCTTGGAGGAAGTTTTACCGTGACATTGCGATTGAATGAATTGAACGCCGCCGAAACCGTAAAGGAAGTCGTGCGGCCCATCCTGCTTGCTTATCTGGATTTTATCTCCGGCGAAAAGCGCCTCTGGTCTGGCATAGGAACGCTTGAATGGGATGACGAGGAATGGTCTGGCACCGGCTATTTAGGCCGGATTTCCACGATTGAGGAAACAATGGAATTGCGCGCGGCGGGTATGTCGATGCAGCTTTCCGGCGTTAAAAATGTTGACCTAACGGAAGTGATTGCCGAACCGATCCAAGGCCGCCGCGCAAAAGTCCTTCTCGGCTTTCTGAATAGCAATTTTCAATTGGTATCCGACCCTATCGTTATCTTTGACGGCCGCATGGATACGGTGGAAATCGTGGACGGCGGGCAAACCGCGACAATCACCATGATGGTTGAAAATCGCCTGCGCGATTTGGATAGAGCGCGCACCCGCCGTTATACGGACGCAGACCAGCAATCACGTTATCCGAACGACCGCGGCCTTGAATACGTCCCCGCGCTGCAAGAAACCGACATCCTTTGGGGTCGGGCAAAGGAATAAGCCATGATTCATAAGCTGAAAAATTGGCCGGGGGCTTTTGCCTCCGCGCTTTCGCATGCTCAAAGCAAACCCTTTATTTGGGGTGAAAACGATTGCTGCCTTTTCGCCTGCAATTGCATTTTGGCGATTACCGGCGTCGATCTTGCCCGCACATTCCGCGGTTACAATACGGCGAATGAAGCCACCGCGCACATTGCCGGATATGGCGGGCTTTATGAACTCGTTTCCGCTATTTGCCGCGAACATGGCATGCCTGAAATCCCGCCCCGGCAGGCCCGCCGCGGCGACCCCGTTTTATTTGAAGGCGGCTTTGGTCTAACGCTCGGAATTTGCGTAGGTGACAAAATCGTCGCGCCCGGCAGGAACAGCTTGTCCTCGTATGGAATTTTAAAAGGACTTCACGCATGGAGGATTGAATAAATGCCTCCAGCCGTGGCCGCGGTCGGTGCAGTTGCCGGTGCGCTGACTTCCCATTTTATTGCCGCTGCCGTGGGCGGCGGCGTTCTCGGTGCGGTCGTCGGCGCGGTCGCCGGGGGCATTGTATCGACCGGAATTTCATTTCTCGGCTCAAAAGTTTTCGGCAAGGAACCGGACAAGCCACGCTTTGAATCCACGCTGCTTTCCGCCGATGTGAAAGGCGGTGGCCGTACCCAAATGGTGCGACAACCGATTACAAGCCACCGGATTATTTATGGTCGTACCCGCGTTAGCGGCCCTATTGTGTTTATTCATAGCCGCCCGGTAGATGGATCGAGCGAAAAGCTGGATATGCTGCATGTCGTTATTGTGCTGGCAGCGCATGAATCAAACGCAATTCAGGATATCTTTTTCAACGATGAAGTCCTTGCACTTGACGGCTCCGGCAATGCCACCGCCGACCCGTACAAACAAGGCTCTACCGTCTATGCAAATGTCTATAAGCACCTCGGATCTCCCGACCAATTGGCCGATAGCGTTCTGGTCGCCAATAGCGCGGGAAAATGGTCGGACGGCCACCGCCTGCGCGGACTTACCTATGTCCATGCCATGCTGCGCTTTGATGAAAAGGCGTATGCAAGCGGCCTTCCAAATATCTCGGCGGTCGTAAAAGGCCGGGAAGTTTACGACCCGCGCACAGAGGAAACGGCTTGGTCTGAAAATGCGGCCCTTTGCATTCTGGATTATTTGCTTTCGAGTTTCGGCCTCAATGCCTCGCTTGATGAAATTGATCTTAATTCCTTTATCTCGGCGGCGAATATCTGCGACGAAACCGTTGACACCTTGGACGGCGAGGAAAAGCGTTATACCTGTAACGGCGTTGTCGATCTGGCAAGTAAGCCTAATGACATTTTAGAGGATATGCTTACGAGCTGCGCCGGTTTCTTAGCTTACACGGGCGGAAAGTGGCGTTTGAAAGTCGGTGCATTTGACGCGCCGGTATTGACGATTGAACCTAAACACGCGCGCGACGCGCTTTTACTCAAGCCGCACAGGTCGCGCTACCGCTTGGTCAATACAATCCGCGGTGCGTTTGTTTCGCCGGAGCATCAATGGCAGCCGACCGAATTCCCGCCCGTTTCACGCGAGGTTTACGTCGCGCAAGACGGCGACGAGGAAGTGGCGTCCACGCTTGATTTGCCTTTCACGCAATCGCATACAATGGCGCAGCGTATCGCCTATATCGCTTTGGAAAAGAACCGCAGGCAAAAGCAAATTCTTTTCCCGGCTAATTTGATTGGCTTTCAAGTCGCTGCCGGTAACACCATTGCGATTGACTGGCCGCGCATGGGATTAGCTGGATTGCCTTGCCAAGTCACAAGCTGGCTTATGACGGAAAATTTGGGCGTTGATTTGACGCTCGATGAAGACGGCGCGGACGTTTATGCGTTTTCGCCCACCGATTTAACGCCGCTTGAAAATGCGCCCGCGGTCGTTGCGCCGAACAATGTCGCGGTGCCACCGACCGCGCCGAACGGCCTGAATATCACGGCAGGCGCCGATTACTTTCATATCATTTGGAATCGCATTCCCGATCAAGATTTGCGGTATGTCGAACTTTGGGAACATACCGACGATACCGACGACCCGGAGGAAGACGCCTCGCGCGTTCTGGAAGTCTTCGGAAATGAAGTAACCCGCAACAATCTGACCGGCCAGCAAACCCTCTACTATTGGGTGCGCTCCGTTGATCGTTACGGCAATAAATCCACCTTTGTCGGCCCCATATCCGACACCACTTCCGGCGATCAACCCATAACCCTAGTCTTGGAGTAAAACCCACATGACCACCAAGAAAATCTCGGAACTGCCAGACGCAAACGCGCTGACAGGCAGCGAACTCGTACCCGTTGTTCAGGATAACGCCACGCGCAAAACGACCGTTGAGGAATTGCGCGGCGGTCTTGCCGCGGAAGAACATACGCACGCGCTTGCGGATATCACCGACGCCGGAACCGCCGCGGGCGCGGATATTGAAGACTTCGCCAGCGCAGCGCAAGGCGCAAAAGCGGATTCGGCCTTACAGCATGACGATATGGGCAGCGCGGCGTTTGAAGATACGACCGCATTTGCTACCGCCGCGCAAGGCGCAAAGGCAGATAGCGCATTGCAGCCGGAAGATGTCGGGACGGCAGCGTTAAATGATACGGGGGATTTTGCAACAGCGGCGCAAGGCGCGAAAGCGGATAGCGCGGTACAGCCGGAAGACCTAGCCTATCCCGGCCTTATGAATGCCATTATTAACGGCGGGTGCCTTGTATCCCACCGCGGCAATGTGAGCCTAAGCACCAGCTTTCAATATGGCCCGGTGGATTTGCTGGCTGTAAAGGCGGAAGGCTCGGTTTCCGCAGGCACTATCAAACAAGTAACGTCCGCCTTTAGCCTTGCTAAAACCGGCGCGGCTTGCATGGTCGAAAATGCCACGCTAACCGGCTCCGGGGCAATCCTCTTTCGTCGCCGTATTGAAGCCAAGGACGCGCAAGCCTTCGTCAATCAACCGGCTTATTATTCTGCGCGCACTTATCACGATTCCGGGGCAACGCGGACTTATACAATCACGGTGCGGAAAGCCAACGCTGCGGATGATTTCTCCGGCGTAACGACGATTGAAAGCGATACGGTCAATATCGCTAACGATACAAATGATGATATCGAGCTTGCAATCCCGGACATGGGCGATTGCAAAAACGGTATTGAAATTGAAGTCAAGATTGCATGCGGCGCGATCACGACAAAAGATTTCTTCCTTGGTGAAGAACAGTTGAGCATAGGCGAATTCAAGCAGCCATTCGAGGCGCGCCCCGTTTCCTTTGAAACAAAGCTTGTGCAGCGTTATTTGCGCTTTATCACCGGCTTTGTCGCCGTGGCGAATTCCGGCAGCAATATGCAAGTTATTTTCAGCCACCCGGATATGCGGGCAGCACCTTCTTATACGGTTACAGCCCCGCTTGATATGACGGACGGTTATACGGCGGACTTTTCACAATCCGGCGCGAATATCGGCACGATCCATGAAAACAACGCGCACGGCGCGCGGGCCGATATCGCCCTGTTTTCCGGCCTTACGTCTGGCCGCTTTCATATCCACCGTGCGACCGGCGCGGGCATTCTGGCTAGTGCGGAATTATAATCATGGTCAAAAAAATTGATAATATTTTAATACCGGGCGAAAGCGTCAATAAGCTTGATCTTAGAAAGTATCTTTCCAGCCGTGAAGTCGTAACCCCGCAAGATTACGGTGCTTATGCGGACGGTATTGCAGACGATACCGCGGCAATCAATCAGGCTTTAGAGGAAAACGAGGCGGTTTTTCTTCCGCCTGGCACTTATCGTATCACGGCCCCGATCATCGTAAATTACGGGCGTACTTTATACGGGGTGGGTGATGTATCTTGTATTCAAGCGCGTGAAGAACCTTACGACCCTAATGCGGTTCCGGGCTATCCCTCCGACTTTAACGCTATTGAAATTGTTGAGGGCTATTGCCTCGTCAAAGATTTGCGGATTGTCGGCGGCGGCACCGGCATTATGCTTTACGGACGGGACGGCCCTTGCGTTAAAAATGTCCTAGAAAATATTTCAATATGGGACTGCAACCACGGCCTTACCTTTGACGGATGGAATAACCGTGATTGGCCCTGCTATTGGAATAACGCCAGCCGCATTCTTATTGCCCGCCCTGCGATCAACGGCGTTTTATTCACGACAACGCCAAGCGATTGGGAAGACCCGGACACATTCGGGGATAGCCCGAACGCAAACAAATTACATGATGTGCGCGTCTATTCATTAGGCTCGCCAATGTCCGGCAGCGGCTTCTTTATCAGCTCGGGACGGTATAATAATTCTTTCTTTGATTGTGAGGCAAACGTCCATATTTCAGCCGAGGCGTGCTTTCGGCTTGGCTTCGCAACCGACAATAACGTGATTGTCAATTTTTATGCCGAAAGCCTCGGCCTAGCACCGGGCATCCGCATTGATAATGGCTCAACAAATACGTCCATCGTAAATTTATTCTCTGCCACCGGCGGCGCGGCTATTTGGGACCCTACCTTGCACGGCGAATATCAGGCTTATAACGCCGGATTTCCTGTCAAAAATTATATGAAGAAAACGCAAGTGCAGGATATCCACGTTGAAGGCATGACGCGCGCGACAACTTTCATTGATCCGCCCGAAGACCATGAGGGGGATATCGAGCTTGATCTAAAGCATACCTTCTATCTCCTTAGCTCGTTCAATCTTCCTTATAATGTCGTCTTGCCGAATGCCGGGGATGCGGGCGGGCGGTGGGTTACGCTCAAGAAAAACGATTTGCGGGAAAATCCGATTACGATCAAAGAAAGGGATGGCCTCGGCCCCGACCGGCGAGAAGTTATTCTTTTACAACAATTCGATACCATTACGCTTGTTTCCAATGGAGCGAATTGGTGGACTATCGCGGATAACCGCACCCCCGCTTTAAGCACGTTTGTTGATAGCAGCGTCGCGCCGGGCGGCGTTTATGAATCCCTTATGCTCCACCGCGTATATCTGGTTTCAGCTTTTACCGGCCAAATCATCTTTCAATTGCCGCCGCCTTCCGCTGCCGCAGGCCGTCTGGCGACTATCAAGAAAATCGACCCATCGAGCAATCATGTGAAACTTCAAATGGCCGGGGCTTCCGGTGGCCCGGATGCTCAAATTTGGAGCATTACGCAGCACTTTGCGGCCATGACGATTTTCTCAGACGGCGGCCAATGGGTCGTGCTTTCAACTTACTAGGAGAAATCAATGAATGAAAATCAAAGCCTGCTCAATCTTTTGAAAGAACTTATGACAGGCGTAGTCAAGGAACTTGGAATTTTAGAAGGCCGCATGCGCTCCAATGAAAAAAATATCGAGAATATGGAGCAACGCCACGCCGCGCGTATGGCGGATTTGCAAAAGGAAATGCAGGACGGATTCCGGGCCGTGAACGAAAATCAGCTTGAAACAAACAAGGCTCTGGCGCGCTTGGAGGGCCGCACGATCGGCAGCGTCAAAACTCTCGTTTTCATTATCACCGTTTCATCCGGCATAGCCGGAACGATTGCGGCGGTCGTTTCGATAGCCAGCCAAATAGGCATTTTCAAATAGGAGAAAATCATGGATGCAAGACAATTCCGCGACTATATCGCGGTGCCTGCGCTTGGCCGCATTAATGCTTATTCCCGCGCGGCGGAGCAGCTCGTAATCGGGACGGCCTTGGCGGAAAGCGGCTTAATGTTTCTTCAGCAAATAGGCCGAGGCCCAGCCCGCGGTCTTTTTCAAATGGAACCGGCGACGCATGACGATATCTGGGAGCGTTACCTAAGCAAAAAGCTTGGACTTTTGAATGATCTTAAAAGCCTGCTTATCCGCGACATGGATTTGCACGATCAATTGCGTGGCAATCTTTTTTATGCCGCCGCCATGTGCCGCATTCATTACATGCGATTTAAAGAACCTTTGCCGGAGGCTAACAACTGGGCCGGCATGGCCGCGTATTGGAAAAAATATTACAACACGCCGGCAGGTGCCGGCACGGTCGAGGGCTTCCTCCAAAAAGCCCGCCCGGCCTTTGATCTGTAAGGGGGAGCCATGAAATACATTGCCGAATTTCTCCGCACCATTTTGCCGCAAGGCTTATCAAAGCTGCACTTTAACGCGGCGTGGGCTTTGCTTTCCTTGATGATCGGCCTAACGCATACAGGCGTCGTTATGGCCCTTTTGGCCTTCAAACTGATATCCGAAACCGTCGCCCTGGCTGTCCTCGATCACAGCCTAAGCCTTACCGTCGTTCTTTGCATTATTGGCGCGCTTTTCCCTTCTAAAAAGCCGCCCGCAAAGAAAGACCATCCTCCCACCGACGAAACCTAAAGGAACGCTCCATGAAAAAACTATTGGATTTGATCCCCGGCCCTTGGAAGTGGGCCGCGGGCGGAATTGCCTTGCTCGCTATCATCGGCGGCTTCGCATGGCTCATTGATGATTGGCGGGATTCCACCGCCAAAATCGCCAAGCTTGAGCGCGACTTGAAAGACGAGCGCGCGCTGCATCTTACGCTTGAAAACCAATACAAGGCGCAAATCGACGCGCTGACGAATGAACGCCGCGCCGCAAATGCGCGCGCCCTTGTTTTAGACCAACTGGAAAAAGGAGTGACTAACGATGCAAAAACTAATGACCGTCCTACTGGCCCTGTCTTGCGTAATTATCTTGACCGCCTGTACCGCACCCATGAAGGGAACCCCGCGCCCTAAGCTTTATTTGCCGCCTCCTGCGGAAATTATGATTTGCAAGCGGCCTGATATCAATAAGCCGCCTCCGGATATGGCAGAAAGCTATGTCGCCTTACAAATCAGCAAAATTTACGACGCATGGGGCGATTGCTACACCAAAATTACCGAGATCCGTCATTACTTTGAAACCGGGCAAACAAAATGACCGCACTTTTTCCTTTCAATTCGCCAAATCCTCGCCGCCGCGCTAGACCGCGCCTTCCGGCATCAACGGTATTTCAGATTGACGCCTCGCTTTCGGCTTCCTATCCCGGCTCCGGGCAAACATGGCTTAACGTCTGGAAAAAGCCCGCGGACGGCTTGGCGCAATCCGCTTATGATTTTTGGCTGGGCCGCGATACCAACGCCACAACGGACGACCCGGCTTTTTCTACAAATAAATTTATTCTGGATGGCGGCGATTATGCCGAAGTCAAAAACACGCAAGATTTTTTCCGCAATCAAGTCCGCACCGATTTGACAAACGCATGGTGGTGCGCGGCTGCTTTTATGATTTCGTCCACCGCTTCACAGCAAACTATTTTAGGAACGACAAACGCCTCATCCAATCGTGGGTGGAGATTCGATCATAATACGACGCCTAACATGCGCTTTATCCGGGCAGACGGCAGCACAAATCACACAACAAATCTTCATAATCTTAGCGGAAAAATCGGCATTCCGTTATTGCATGTTTTTTCATGGAACAATCAAAACCAAACTTATAAGTCCGCTTTGAATTCGCGCATTTTTACAGCCAGCGGCGCGGCGACGAATGTACCGATCACTCAACAAAATCCCGGTAAATTCAATTTTGGCTCTGCCAATCACGGTACGCAAAAGCTTTTAAATGGTTCCGAATTATACGGCATGGCAATGGGGGTGGGCCTAATTACGAATGACGATCTTGCCGCTATCGTCAACTATTTCAACTTTCTGCATAACCGGCCCTATGCCTGATTTATTTACCTAGATTGCAAAAAGTGCTATTTTCTTTTCATGTTTGCAATATTGAAAGCTGTAATCTCTGGAATTTTGGTTTCTGTAGTTTCAGAAACAGCAAAACGCAGCCCCGCGCTTGGTGCTTTGGTCGCCTCTCTGCCTCTAGTTTCGGTCTTGGCTATGATTTGGCTATGGCATGAAACAAAAGATACGCAGCGCATAGCTTCTCATGCGGAAGCAACCTTTTGGTATGTTCTTCCTTCTTTACCCATGTTTTTATTATTGCCTGCTTTATTGCGCGCCGGTTTTCATTTCTATGCGGCCTTGGCTTTATCCTGCGCCGTAACCGTCATTCTCTATCTGGCTATGACTTGGACGTTACGACGTTTTGGCATAGCCCTGTAACGCCCATTCCCTTAATCAGTGAAATGATATCCCTCTTTAGCGCATGAATTTATAATTGCCGCTGTTTTTCCGTCATTCGGATCATCGGCCCCGATATGAATGATAGACGCTTTATATCCCGATTCCGTTTTCACTAGATATCCGACATATGGGGAATATCCCGCATAGCCGCCAAAGCCATTTTTAGCGTTGACCATACCGCAATAAATACCGCCTATATCCTCGCCAATATAATCAAGCCACTTGAATTGCGCGGAGTCTGCATCTTTCAAAGAATCTTTAACCGCCTTTTCAATAGCGGCCTTTTGTTCCGGCGTTAAAGGTTGAGCAAGAGCCGGAAAGGCGGAAAAAAATATGCAAGCCGCTAGAGCAGCACAAAAGGATTTATAAAATTTCCGGCGGATCGGTTTCATTATTACAATTTAATAAAACTCAATCGTTAATTCAATAATGAATGCGGCTGATTATCGCGGGGTTTGAAGCCGCTGCAGGGCGCGGGTGGCGGCGGGATTTCCAAGGGCTTCCGCGGCGACATAATTATGTATGGCCTCTACCAGATTGCCCCGCTTTTCCCATGCCACGCCCATGCCGTACACATAAACGGCCTGTTCTTCATAGGTCGCGCCCGCCTCAATGCGGCTTATAAAATAATCCTCCGCGGTTTCCGGGTCGCTTTCGGCCCGTTCAATCACCGCCTTTTCAAGTGCCTGAATATCCCCGGCGCAGGCCGCAACCGGCAAAAGCAGAATTGAGAGAAACAAGATAAATCTAAGCATTTGTTTTCCCTTTCTGCACGCCGACCGATTTCAGGAGTTTGACAAATTCCTTTCGCAAATCTTCCGGGGCGGCTTCATAGTGTTTGATTAGATTCATATGCTCTATTGTGATTAAGGCGATTTCCTCATATTCGTCTTCCGGCAATCCTTCAAAGAAATAGGCAGGCTTCACTTTTAGAATTTTTGAAATCTGGTACATGCGCGACGCAGAAAGGCGATTCATGCCGCGTTCATATTTTTGCACTTGCTGAAAAGTCAGATTGATCGCCGTTGCCAAATCCTCTTGGCTCATATCCCGGAGAACTCTGGCCTTCCGCAATTGTTGACCGACATGCCTATCAATTCTTTTTAATTGCTCTTCATTCATCGGCGCCCTCAGTGTCTTATCGTTAGGGCTTTCATGCAGGCGTAAACCTGGCTCCAATAATCCCCGCTTTCCTGATCTTTCATTTCTAAAAAAATATCCCGGCAATCTTCCGCCAGTTGAAAAGCATCGCTGCCGTATAAATTGTAAATGTAAAGGGCTTGCTCATCCGGCTCGGCCTGCATTGCGAAAAGTTTTTCGCGTTGCTGCTGGTCAAGCCTGTTTAAAAAAATCGCGGTATTCATCAACTAAGACCTCCAAATAAAAAGGCCACCATGCGTTTCAGGGCATGGTGGCCGGGTGTTAGTTGACTGCTATACAACAGCCGCGACGACCTTTGAGCCGAGGCTTTGGACATACGCCGCCGCCACCCGGCCATAAGCCGAGGGCGGCAAATATCGCTTTGCCAAGCGTGTATAGCGGGACAACTACGACCCGGCCTTGCCCTTATTTGACAAGGCGACGTTATATTACCTGATTTTGATAAAAGGCGGGCAAATAATTCATTTCGTTCAGAAAAATCAATCATAGTCCACCTGAAACCAAAACCACCATGCCTTGAGGGGCATGGTGGCCGGGTGTTAGTAGACCGTACTGAAACAGCCGCGACGACCTTTGGGCCGAAGCCTTGGACATACGCCGCCGCCACCCGGCCATAAGCCGAGAGGCGACAAATTACGTTTTGTCTGACGTTCAGTACGGGCTTACTACAGCCCGGCCTTGCCCCTTTTAGACAAAGCGCAACAATCATAACTGATTTTCGGAATGAGCGTAACCGTTTCTTTTTACTGGCAAAAAAGAAGGTATGCTTAGGGGTTAGCCATGAGTACGGATATCCACTTATGAACAATTGCCTTTACAATCAACCGTTTCAAATTCAAGGGTGGAGTGGGCTATGTCGTAACGGTTGGCCAGAAAGGCTTTCAGGCTCGTTTTGACTTCCTCCATATGTTTCAGATCGTCAATGACGATATGAGCCTCCAAGGCGTTTCTTTGCTCATCCAGACGCCTTACATGGACATGATGGACGCCCTTAATGCCGATCAGTTGCCGCATGTCATGAATCAGGGCGTCCGCATTGACGCTTTCCGGCGCGCCGTCCAATAACAGGTTTAAGACGGCCGGAAATTCCTTAGCCGCCTGCAACATGACATAAGCCGATATGACAAGCGTTATGATCGGGTCGATAATCGTCCATCCGTAAAGCAAAATCAGCGCGCCGCCGATAATGACGCCGACCGAGGAAAGGGCGTCGGCTATATTGTGCAGGAAGGCCGCGCGAATATTCTGGCTGGTTTTTGATTCCTTCCATGTCAGCAGCGCGGTGGCCGCGTCTATTATCAAGGCAATACCCGCCACAATGATAACCGTCCATCCCTCAACCGGCTGCGGCTCGATAAAGCGAATGACCGCCTCGGTGCCTAACCAAAAGCCAATCAGGATAAGGGAAGTCAGATTTATCAAGGCGGCGACGGTTTCAATGCGCTGATAGCCATAGGTGCGCTTGTTATCGGGTTTACGTTTTGCGATACGCCGGGCGATCACGGCAAGTAAAAGGGAAGCGGCATCGCTAAAATTATGAAGGGCGTCGGCAATAAGAGCCAAGCTGCCGGAAAAGATACCGCCCGCGATTTGGGCGAAAGTCAGGCCGACATTTATTATCACGGCCATAGTAAGTTTTTTATCCGTCATATCGCGGACGTTATGATGATTATGGCCGCTATGATCGTGTCCGTGGTGATCTTCCATTTCTCAACTTCTCTATGGTTCAACTGTTACGGGGTTTAAATAGCGGGAAGGGTCGCTGCTAAACTTTTGCAGATTTTCCTCACTCTCAAAATAATAAACGGTATTATCCGGGGCTGCGCCAATCACCGCCGCCGCTTTATCAACGGTGTTGCCGCTGATAGGGTCAACCGCTTGCCGGGCCGCTGCTTCGTTTTTAAGGCGCTCTTTGCACATAGGACAGCAGCCGTAATAAGTCTTTCCGTCCACCTCGATAGAAATTTGCTCGACCCCCATAAATTTATTATTCATCATGCAAACCTGTTTAGCCTCAACTTGCTTTAATGCAAGGCTTTCATGGTGATCGCCGTCCGCATTGGCAGGCGCGCTTTCCGATTCAGGCGATTGAGCATTGTGATTATGGCCGTCGCCGGTTCCATGTTCTTCACCCGCGGCTGGTTCCAGATTAACCGCCGCGTTTTGAGCCTTATGCTCATCACAAGCGTAACCGACTGAGGCAAACAATGTGATAACGGAAAACGCCGCTGCGCCTAACAAGAATTTCTTACACATAGCCTAATCTTCTTTCTTTGGAGGTTTTCTGTAGGAACTCGGCAATTTTTCGCCATCCATGCGGTATTCTTCCTTTGAAATCACGCCGTCACCGTTCCGGTCGAAATTCTGCTGATGATTCCCCATATAAGCCTTGTATTCTTCTTGGGAAACTTTTCCGTCTTCATTTGCATCAGCATTTTTAAAGCGGTTCTTCATGCGATTGGCTTGCTGTTTAACTCCGGCCTCACCGTAGGAATCAACCTTTTGCGTCTTGAATTTTTCCAAGGACGCCGCCGTTTCTTCCGGCGACAAAATGCCGTCCTTATTGGTATCGGCGGAACTAAACTTTGTTTGCGTACTGCCTTGCAATTCCTCCGTCTGCAAAATACCGTCCTTATTTTTATCAAAGGCTTTCATTTCCTCCGTGCGGCGGTCGTATTTCTTTTGCAGATATTCCGGCACTTCCTTTTTATCGTCGGCATATGCGGATACTGAAACCGTAACAATCGTCAAGGCCGTTGCTAAAGACAAAAATCTTTTCATGTTTCCTCCTTAATGATGATGAAGCTGGTCAAGCCGTTCTTCTTCCAACATTGCCCGATCTTTCTTGGAAAAAACTTTATAAAGAGCAGGCAAAACTAATAGTGTTAAGGCCGTAGCAGAAATCAATCCGCCAATAACGACCATTGCCAAAGGTTTTTGCACTTCCGCGCCGGTGCCGTGCGCCAAGGCCATTGGTACGAAGCCAAGGGAAGCAACAAGGGCGGTCATCAGAACGGGCCGTAACCGCGTCAAAGCCCCCTGCACAATCGCCTCGCGGCGTTCTACCCCTTCCGCCACCAACTGATTGATGTATGTCACCATGACAAGGCCGTTCAGCACCGCAATACCGGATAGCGCGATAAATCCGACCGCTGCCGGAATTGAAAACGGCATACCGGCAAGGAACAGCGTGAAAATCCCGCCTGAAATTGCCAACGGGACGCCGCTAAAGACCAACAATGCCTGCTTTGCCGAACCTAGCGCGGTAAACAGCATCATAAAGATAACAAAGAAGCAGGCCGGAACGACGATCATAAGCCGGTCGCGTGCCGCCATAAGGTTTTCAAACTGCCCGCCCCAATCAAGCCAATAGCCGGGCGGCACTTTTACGTCCTTTTCTATAGCCTGCTGCGCTTCCGCCACGAAGGAGCCAATGTCCCGGCCCCGCACGTTAGCTTGCACCACAACGCGGCGTTTGCCATTTTCGCGGCTAATCTGGTTTGGCCCTTCCGAAAGGCGGAAGGTGGCTATTTGTTTCAGCGGCACAAATGCGCCGCCTTCCTCGCCATCCTCATGCGGTACGGCCACCGGCAGATTTTCAAGCGCGGGTATATCTTGCCGTATGGATTCCGGCAAGCGCACCACGATAGGAAAACGTCGGTCGCCTTCAAACACAAGCCCGGCCTCCTGGCCGCCGATTGCCACCGCAATCAAATCCAGAACGTCCCCGATATTCAAGCCATAGCGGGCAATCGTATCTTTGTTGATATCAATTTCCAGCATAGGCAGGCCGGTGCTTTGTTCGACTTTTACGTCCGCCGCGCCGGGAATTTTTCGCATTACGCCTGCAATGCTGTTTGCCGTTTTTCCGATAGCATCAAAATCGTCGCCATACACTTTCACGGCAACGTCGCTCCGGACGCCTGCAATCAATTCATTAAAGCGCATTTGGATAGGCTGCGTGTATTCGTAATTGTTGCCCGGAACCCGGCCCACGGCCTCCGCAATCTTTTCAATCAATTCCGGTTTTCTCAGTTCCTTATCCGGCCATTCGCTTTGATCTTTCAGAATAATGAAAGTATCGGATACGTTCGGCGGCATCGGATCTCCCGCCATTTCCGCCGTGCCGGTCTTGGCAAAAACAAACGCCACTTCCGGCAAGGCGCTGATTGCCTTTTCGACTTGCAACTGCATAGCGGTCGATTCCGACAATGAAGTTGAGGGAATCCGCATAGCGTGCATGGCTATGTTTTTTTCATCAAGCGTCGGAATGAATTCTTGTCCGAGCCGCGTAAAAGTGAGCAGCGAAAGAACAAAAAACAGCACCGACCCTAAAATCATTTTTTTAGGATTATCGAGAGAAAGATTCAAAAGCGGTTCATAAAACGCTTTTGACTTCCTGATAATCCAGTTGTCTTTTTCCTCGATCTTCCCACTGAGCCACATGGCGACCATTGCGGGAACATAGGTGATAGAAAGGATAAAGGCGAAAGTCAGGGCAATGATAACGGTCATTGCCATAGGCGTGAACATCTTGCCTTCAACGCCGGTAAAGGAAAGCAACGCCATAAAGACGATGATGATAATAATACGCCCGAACACCATCGGCTTAATCATTTGTGAGCTGGCTTCCATGACTTCCGCAAGCCGTTCGTCATGCGTCAATAAACGGCCTTCCTTATGCTGCCGTTCTGAAAGCCGTCGCAGGCAGTTTTCAATGATGATAACGCCGCCGTCCACTAACAAACCAAAATCAAGCGCGCCAAGGCTCATTAAGTTTGCGCTGATTCCGGCTTGCACCATGCCGATTCCGGTCATGAGCATTGTAAAGGGGATAATCAAGGCGGTAATAACCGCGGCTCTGAAATTGCCGAGCAGCAAAAACAGAACGGCAATAACCAGCAATGCGCCTTCCGCCAAGTTTTTACTAACCGTCTTAATGGTCGCTTCCACAAGCGTGGTACGGTTCAAGACGGTTTTGGCTCTTACGCCTTGCGGCAATGATTTTTGTATCTCGGTTAGTTTTTGATCTACAGCCTTGGCGACAACCCGGCTGTTTTCGCCGCGCAGCATCATGGCAGTTGCAACGACAACCTCATGCCCGTTTTCGCTGGCGCTGCCGGTGCGGAGTTCTTTGCCAAGCCCGACTGTTGCTACATCTTTCAGATAAAGCGGGACGCCGCCGCGCGTCGAAATAACAACATTGCTGATTTGTTGCGTGGTTTCCAGCCGCCCATCGGCGCGCACGACATAAGATTCGCCTTTTTGCTCAAGATAGCCCGCGCCGGTGCTGGCGTTGTTTCGTTCGAGCGCCTCGATAACGTCATTGAATGTCAGTCCAAGCGAGGCCAGCTTTTGCGGATCAGGTTGCACATGATATTGCTGCGCGTAACCGCCAATAGAATCCACCGCCGCCACGCCTTTAACCGTTTTGATTTGCGGGCCGATAATCCAGTCTTGCACGGTACGCAAGTACATAGCCTTTTCAAATTCAGACGTAAGCGTCACACCTTCCGGCGTTGTGTAGGGCTGCTCTGGCTTTTCGTATTCAACCGTCCACATATAGATTTCACCAAGGCCGGTGGAAATCGCGCCCATCACCACTTCCGCGCCTTCCGGCAAGGATTCTTTAGCGGTCGCCAGTCGTTCATTGACCTGTGCGCGGGCAAAATAAATATCGACGTTATCCTCGAATATGACCGTCACTTGTGCGAAGCCGTTACGCGACATGGAGCGCGTTTCAATAAGCCCAGGAATTCCCGCCATAGCCGTTTCAATGGAATAGGTAACTTGCTTTTCCACTTCAAAGGGAGAGAGGGCCGGAACCTCGACGTTGATTTGCACCTGATTGTTTGTGATATCCGGCACGGCGTCGATAGGGAGCTTGCCAAGGGCAAAAACGCCATACGCCGCCACTGTCACCGTCAGCATGAGAATTAAAAGCCGATGGGCAATGGAAAAACTGAGAATTTTCTCGATCATAACTTTTGTCCTTAGTGTGCGTGTTCGGCTTCGGCTTTGCCGAATTCTGCCTTGAGGGTGAATGTTCCGCTAACTGCAACGGCTTCTCCGGATTGAAGGCCGGATACAATTTCAACATGGCGGCTATCTTCTCGGCCTAAACCGACCACACGTTTTTCAAAGCCTTTAGCCGAGCGAACGAATATGACGTTTTGACCATCGACGCTTTGCACTGCTTCTTTCGGCACGATGAAATCAACGTCTTGCGCCGAGGTTGCAATGGCGGCATTGGCGAATTCGCCCGGTCGCCATTTTCCGTCCGCGTTTTCAAGTTCAATAATGGCCTTGGCGGCGCGGGTTTCCGGGTCGATAGCAGGGCTAACGAAAATCAGCTTACCCTCGGCTTTACCACCGCTTCCTGCAATGGTCGCCGCCTGGCCTTCTTTCACAAAAGGCAGGTCGCCGGGTGCTATAGCGGTTTCAACCCAAACCACGCTCAAATCCGCAACGGTAAAGGCGGTATGGGTCGTATCGACAAATTCGCCTAGTGTCAGTTCCCGCGCTATCACGCGGCCATCCAGCGGCGTTTTCAGTTGATGGAAGCGGGCATTGCCATTTCCTGCTATATCGCCCTCATGCCCTAACGCCTGCAATTTCTGCTTTGCAAGATCAAGACGGATTTGCGCCTCTTGATGCGTGTTCTTAGCATTCAGGTAATCTTGCTCCGCCGTAATTTTTTTATCCCATAAACCTTTTTCACGGTTGAAAGTGGTGCGCGCCAATTCCTCCGCGCGTTTTGCAGCTAGATAATCCGCAACGGCTTCCGCCATTTCGCGGCTTTCAATCAAGGCCAGAACCTCGCCTTTTTTAACCGTGTCGCCAAGATTCTTGAGGGCTTCCGTTACAACGCCCGCAACCTTCGGAACGATTTGCGCCATGCGGTCGGCGGCAGCAACGATTTTACCGGGGACAGTTACTTCCCGCGCCAGTTTACCGGGGCCAACTTCGGATATCTTAATGCCCGCGGCGGTTAGCTGCGCTTCGTCCAGTTTTACAACCCCTTCCTCGCCATGATCTTCCCCGCCTTCTGCATGCGCCCCGCTTTCCGCATGTTCGCCGCCTTCCTCGCCGTGTTCTTCACCGCTTTCTTCGTGGCCGTGACCGTGCTTTTCCTCGCCCTTGTCATGGCTTGCTTCACCTTCAGCATGGCCGTGGCTATCGCCATGTTCCTCGGCGGCATGACTCGGCGGTGTAAAAGTTTTCCAAGCAAAAGCACCGGAAAGAGCCAAAACGGCGACACTAGCCATCAGGAAAGTTTTAGTTTTTGATCGCTTCATTGCTTTGTTCCTTTGTGTTGTTTTGTTCCAGTGTGTCTTTTTGTTCACGCATTATTTTTCGAGCTGCGAGTTCGCGTCTGACTTCATTTTTGCAAGCCATCCTTTTATCAAAAGAATGGTATCTGGATTTAGGGCACCGCGTTTGCTCCAAGCTGCTATTTCTAGGCAAATCATCTGTCGGGAGTTGCGCGACCTTATCCTTTATATCTTGCGGAATAGGTGTAGGGGTGGCACAGCCGCTTAAAAAACCGATGCAAAGTATAAGAGCTATTTTTTTCATTATTAATGTTCCTTTCCATTTTGAATTTTTTGATCGGAATGAAACGCAGTAAGGCGTTCTATGACAGCGCGCTGGCGGTGATAATCGAGAACCGCCTCATTATATTGCCTGCGGGCATCAAACAGGGTGCGCTGCGCGTCTAAAACTTCCAGATAACCGAATTTACCGGCGTCATATCCTTGCCGTGAAAATGAAAAGGCTTCCTCGGCCCCTGGCAAAACGGAATCATCCAAGGCTTTCGCTTCGCGGTATGCGCTTACAAAATCCGCATAGCTTTCTGTAAGTGTCGCCTCAAGTGATAATTGCCCGCCGCGTTGTTCAAGTTTGGCCGCGTTCAATTCATGCCCGGCGCGCTGAATACCGGCACGATTGATATTAAAGACCGGGATAGGGAAGGAAACGCCAGCCACGAATGCTTGGCTATCATCCTCGCGGAATTGCCTTACGCCAAAACCAAGCGTCGGGTCGGGGAAGGCATTAGCTTTTTCCAAGGAAAGCGCAGCTTGCGCCTGCGAAACATCGGCATTGAAAGCTTTGGTATCCGGCGTTTGAGCCAATCGTCCTTGATAGGAAAGGAAAGGCTCCGGCTCCATCAAGGCGGGGAGGCTTTGCGCGTCAACAATAAAGTTGCCTATATCGCCGCCCATCAAAATGGCCAGCCCTTGCGTTTTCGTGTTTACAGTGCGGCGGGCGCGCTCAAGCGCAATATCGCTGGATGATAATTCGATTTCCGCCTTGTTCCTTTGAATAGGAGGCTCTTTCCCGGCGTCCACTTTTGCGGCAACGCTGTTACGGACTTCCTCTGCAAGATTACGTTCCTCCTCGATAACAGCCAAGTTGCGTTGCGCGGCCACCAATTCAGCATAGGCGATTGTAATGTCCCGGATGAGATCAAGCCGCGCACCGTCGCGGGCATAATGAATTTTAGTTGTTTCGGCTTCGGCAACCCGGACACGGTTGCCGCGCTTGCCGGGCAACTCCACCAATTGCTCAACGCCATAGGTGATTTCCGCCGCGCCTGTACCCTCAAGCGGGCCGTCGCCATAAATATTTTCAGCTTCAATGGATAATTCAGGATTTGGCAATGCGCCCGCTTGTGATCGACTTGCGGTGGCCGCGTCAGCGCGGCTGGCCGACGCGCCTAGAACCGGCGACTTTTCCAAGGCCCACGCTATGGCTTGATCGAGAACAAGCGTCGCAGGCGCAGCTGGCGTTACCGCCGGATTAATAAGGGGTGGAATCTCGCCTTTATCGGTTTTCGACAAAGCAGGCGGCACGGCCTTTTCGGCTGTTTGCGCGAAAGCGGGAGAAGATACTAAGAAAGTAGTCGCCAGAAGCCCCGCCAGCATTAGGCGTTTTGCGGTAACGGTCATTTTGAAATCCCTTATCGTGATTAAAGTGCATTAAGCATCACGCCGCCTGATAAGGGCGGCATTAAGGGATTGGCTCAATCAAGCCAGAATCCCTTTAATCAGACGAGGGATTTTGGGGGGCGTAAAAGGGAAAAGGTATGATCGCCCGTTAAATTGCTAACAAGCGCGGGGGTTAAAGCTTGCTTTGTGGGTAGAGGGTTAAAATCGGCAGCGGACGGAAAAGCAACCTGTCCGGAGCAGCAATGATGGCAAGCCATACAGCCGCCATTATTGAATTGTCCGTTATCGTCTTGGTCGCCGCTATCCGTATTGTTCGGCTGGCATCCGTCACAAAACGCCATGCTTTCAACTTGCCCTTTTCCTTCTGAAACCGGCGCAAAAGCGTGGGCGGCGGTCATATAACCGCTTACAAAAATAGAAAGAATGAGTGCAAAGAGGAAAAAACGCATGGTTAGTAAATTAGCACGCGCAGCATATTCCGGCAACCCCATGATTTTACATTTTTTATTGGGATGTCCCGTCCGCGGCAGCAGGCGGCGGGGCAGCAGGCGCGGCTTGCCCTATGGCGGAAACTGAAATTATTTTCGTCCGCGTTTTGACGCCCTTACATTTGCAAAGATTCTGATAATGTACCGGGTCAATCGCTTCAATAAAGTCCAACAGCGTTTCAATGGCGCGTTTAATGATTTCCGGACTATTGCGGAAAGTATCAAAGCCGCCCGTATCAAAGCCCGCGTGGGAACCGTCATTCAAAAGGCCGTAAAGCAATTCCGCCTTGGCCGGATCAAACAATTCTCCGGTCGTCTGCACCTTGGCATTTTTCAACTGCGAAAATTTGTCCGGATTTGACGGATATTTGAAATCCAGAAAAGTTTCGAGAACCTTCCGTCCGGCATTGACCAGCGGATAAAGTTCCTCATAGGCAATAACATCATTTGCCGCGCGGCGATTGTCGCAATCAACCAGCAGCTTAAAAAGATAATGGTATTCGGAATCATAATTTTTCAGCAGCGGGTCAAGCTTGGTAATACGCGACATACGTTTTCCCGCCGCGTTTTGCGTACAGACGAGCTGGAAATAACCGGCTTCAATTTCTTCATATGTTTTTGCGGCCTTAAACCATTGCTTCAATTTCCGCAGGAATGAGAAATTATGCGTAAGGACGAATAGCTGCCCGGCCCCTTTGGTATGCGCGACCATGAAATGAAAGGCATGGTGCATATTGTTAGCGTCAAGGCTTGAAATCGGATCGTCTATGACGATAACGCTGGTCGCCGGATTGAAATTATCCTTGAGCGAATTGATAAAATAAACAAAGGCAATGGCGGTTTTTTCGCCCTCGCTCAGATTCTTTGCGACTTCGCCGTTACGCTTGATGAGGTAGCCTTCCTTGAAATCCTCAAACTGAATTTCATCATGGCCGAGATAATCCCTTAAATGCCCGTTGATCGTTTCGCAGGCAATCCGGGTTTCCTGAATTTCTTTTTCAATAGCGTCTTTATCGTCTTCCAGTTTCTTGTGGGCGGCAACGGCTGCGTCAAACTCCGCCGTAAGGGTGGCGATTTCCGCCTCCACGGCACGGTATTCAGCTTGCCGCGTATTCAGGAAATGCTGCTCAAGCTTTTCCTTATCCGCTTGAATGCTGGCGTCAAAATCCGTGACCTTCTTATTGTGTTTTGCAATGAGGGTTTGGATATCGCTTTGTTTTTTAAGAAAGTCCGCTTTCAGAGCGTCGAGGGACTCCTGCGTTTCACCCGCAAGCTCCATTGGCCCGTATGGGTTTTTCTTTTTCGCTTCCAGCCCGGCGATCATCTTATCAAGAAAGATACCGGCGTCGCGCCCGGCTTTATTTAAGGCCGGGGCAGCGGCCTTATAATCATCCAGAAATTCAGAGAAAAATTCGGTTTGGTGCGGAAGGGTAACGGAAGCCAAAGCCTCTTTCTCTTTCGCAATCGCCGCTATCTTTTCTCCCACGGCATCTAAAAACTTTTGCCGTTCGCCGCTAAAATGCCGCGTGATTTCCTCAAGCCGTTGCTGCGTAAATTGATTGCCGCAGAATTCGCACGGCTTCCCGGCCTCATGGTTGTGAACGCCGAGGCCTTCTTTGACCCAAAGTTCAATGGCCGGATTGTCTTTCAATCTTTCGATGGTTTCGTCGGCTAAAACCTGCGTGGCAAGAATACCGGCAATTTCGGTTTGCAAGACTTTAAGGTCTGGATATGCGGGCGCGGTAAAGCTTATCTCCGCTTTGTTCTCCGAGCTGATGGAGGCTTTCAGTTTTTCGATTTCTTCCGGGGCAAGGATAATATCCTGTACCGCACCCGCGTCGTATGCCGTTTTGACATTCGCCTTATTGTAGTTTTTATAGATATCTTTGCGGGCGGTTTGCGTCGCCGCCTTGATTTCGCTGCCGATAGCAGAGGCCAGCTTTTCAAGTTCCGCCTTTTTCGCTTCGCCCTGGCCGTGCTTAACGTCTTTTGCATTGGTGGCGGTATTGATTTCTTTTTTCAGTTCCTTGAGCTTCTCGCTCTTTTCAATGTTTGCCTTGCCGACATGCGCGACCGGCTTTGCCTTGCCGTCGCGCTTGATATCGAGATCCAAATTTTCCTCGATGAAATCCCGGTTAAATACTTTCAGGCGTCCGCTAAAAGCATCCAAGCCCGCATTTGTAAGCGCGGCCATACCAGCGTCGGCGCGCTCAATAGAGAAAGTGCCCGCCGCAAAATCAGGATAGATTTCTTCTTTTTCAAAGCAGCGCAACAGGCGGGTTAAAGTCGTCTTGCCTGTACCGTTCCAACCGTAAATGAGATTGTACCGGGCAAAATCAGGCAGATCGGCATAATGGGAATAATCCGAAAATATGCCGAACCCCTTAATGGATTTTATGTGCTTTAAAATTTCTCCGGCCAAAATGCCTCGCCTCTTTCAATGAATATTTATTAATAAAGCACGCTTTTCCCGGCTGCGAAAGATAAACGCATGCGGCGGCATTTATGCGTTCATAGGTGCGTTCTGGTGCGCGTTTATTCAGGCGAATAACCTGAGGGTTGGCATAAAATCAAAGCCCTTTACGGCCCGTTTTAAAGGAGCTAAATCACTTTCCAAAAGTCGGCCCTTTTGCAATCGGGCTAGGCTGCATTTGTATTAGATGATCGGCATATTAGAAGGGGGGAAATGAAAATAATAAAGCCGCCCGCGGGCGGCTAAATCGCTGGAAACGATACGAAAATCCTTGGTTGCGGGGAGAGGATTTGAACCTCTGACCTTCAGGTTATGAGCCTGACGAGCTACCGGGCTGCTCCACCCCGCGGCAAGGAAAGTCGTATTTAGATAATCGCAAAGAGCGTTAGATAATCCGTTAGATAATCCATAGCTACTCTGTGCTACTCACTGCACTTTAAGCAAATTAGGCCAAGTGCAAAAGCCTTTTTAATTCAACGTCTTGCGGCGGCGTTGCCCTAAACCCGCCCTGTTATGAGCCTGACGAGCTACCGGGCTGCTCCATCCCGCGCCAACCAAAATGCCGGGATTGTCTATAGCATGAACGCAGACAATGCCCGGAGAAATGTTACATAAAAAGACCTGCAACAAAGATATGGGGTTATACCCCCCCTCCGGCCAGAAAGCAACCGAATAAATAGTGAATATCAAGATTCACGGCCCTGCCTGGCGCCCGCTTAACCCCATATAATTCAACAGCAAACGGCCATTCTCAAGCCATTCTCAAGCCATTTTCAAACCGCTCTCAAGCCGCTTTGCAGCTAGCGGAAGGAATTGCTTGCGGTAATTGATGCAGAATTGATGCAGGCGGTTGTCATCATGCCGTTTGCTGTCTCAAGCACGATAATCCCCCTCACCAGCGCCGCATACCTTAAGCGGGCAATCTCCAAGCGGGCAATCTCCCGTCAACAAAGACAAAAAGAACAAGCCCCGCCGTTGCGGCAGGGCTTGCAAATTCCTTAAGAGGTGAAACGCCTATCAGGCAGCATCAACCAGACGCAGTTCAGCAGCAGCCATCTTGCCGCGGTTCTCCTGCAGTTCGTATTCAACAGCCTGACCTTCATTGAGGGTTTGCAGACCGGCCTTTTGCACGGCGGTGATGTGAACGAAAACATCATTGCCACCCTGATCCGGCGTAATGAAACCGAAACCTTTGGTGGTGTTGAACCATTTGACTTTGCCACGCTGGGCCATACTGCACTCCATACTGTACGTTGTTTTAAAAATAAACGCCCCCCAGTGATCAGGCTGGATGGGCGGTACAATACGGTGGCGCACGCACGTCAATCTCTAAGCCCTGATACGTTTCAGGCCTTCCTACAATAAGGCTAAAACCGCTGAATTGCAACAATATTCCCTATCTGCGGATCACCGGAACAGCCGCTTGGCAGAGCATTAAGCCGAAGGCATCAGGTAAATATGCCGACGACCAATATTGATCGGGCGTTGCGGGTAGACCGCCGGAATCTCAAGTTTTCCTGTACGGTTATCACCAAAGCTCTCATAAAAGACCCTGGACAGGGAAATAGCGGCCGTCAGAGCCTCAACCGGCTTCACCTTCTGGTCGCTATCCTCTTCCATAAACTCTACCATCTGGCGCAAGGGCACCGGATCCACGGCAGCAAGGTCGACCATCACGTCGCGGGGAGCCAGTTCCCTTCTGGCGATTTCCAGGTGAGACTGAAACAACTCGCGAATATTCATTTGCGACGCATTATCCTTGCCAGACGTGCAATAGCGCAAGCCGCTACGCGCATCGTCGGCCATGGCCTGGCCAATCATCAGCACCGCCCGCAATGCGTCTTTATGCCGCAACCCGGCCAGTTCGGCAAAGGCGCTCAACGGCTTTAAAGTCGCATAAAACGGCACATTCATATGTCCTTGAGACATCACCTGATCCCTCTATTATAAATAATTACGGAAATATACCTCTCTTTGCTCCCGGCAAGCAACAAAAAGGATAAAACGCAGACGCAACCCTGTTACGTCCGCTGCGCATGATTTCTTGCAATAAAATTACTTCTTAACCGGAGGGCAAGCGATAGCGGGGGAAAAGGTCATCCAAGACTGCAACAAACTCTGTCCCGAAATAATACCCGAGATCGGCCCGCGCGCCTTCATAAAGACAAGAGCCCAGATCACGGCAGATCAGTTCGTTGTCAAGAATTTCATCGGACGGGCACAAGCATCCGGCATCGAAAGTCACCGGAAAGATGGCACTGACCAACGGCTTGAGATCATTCGGGTTTATGCCTTCCTGCAAGGCGAAACTATGTAACAAGCACCCCCGCCCCTTACGGTTCAGAAAGACGCAAGCCCCGTTCTTAACCTGCGTCCGTGTCACCTTGCCGCCGGGGAAATACGGATCGTCCTCGTAACCGTTCTCGAACCACTGATCCCGGCGGGAGCCGGCGAAAGGCTCCAGCCTGTCGGCCACATCCATGATCCGCCCGACATTCTCAATATCGATATCCACCCCGTACTGACAACAGCTATCCCCGCAGAAACCGCACGCCATGCAATGCGCGAAGTAACGCCGGCTGAAGATCGCACTATCGACCCGGTCGATCACCGGTGCGCCGAGGATCGAAGGGTAGGGTTTATCAAGAGGAATAATCATCAAGGGGATCATAGCGAGGCAAGCAACACGCAGGCAATCCGGAAAGCCGGGCCTGCGCCGCGCGTATCCACAATTTGCATGCGGACGTCCTTTTCAGGCATGATGGGCGCCATGATCACACGGCCCGGACATCTCCCGCTCATCACCCCGGTCGCAGGCGTTTTCTCCGGCGCCGCCAGCGATAACGACAATCTCAAGGACAGCGAACGCAAACGCCCGGAGCATCAAGAGTCGGCCAGAGAATTTTCAACGCGGGGGAGGTCGGAAACAGCCGCGCCCGCCATGGCCCCAAGCCCAGATTATATCGTAAGCCTGCAAAACATGCCGCCCGTGGATATACAAACGATACTCACCTACGGGTACGACCCGCGCAGCGGCACAATCACGCTGCAGAAATTCATCCCGTAAGACCAGCCTACTTGAGAATAAAATAAAAAACCCGACAGATCGCTTGATCTATCGGGTTTTTAGAATTTCATGATCAGGTTTGAAATGTCATTCCAACAGACGGATTTAGAAGACCTGGCAACGACCGACTCTCCCATGCCTTGAGACATAGTACCATTGGCGCTGCAGTTTTTCACGGCCCAGTTCGGAATGGGATGGGGTGTTTCACCTGCGCTACAGTCACCAGATCATCCAAATCCGCCTGTTGAAAAAATTGTCTGACGTTCATACCGCTTTGTATATTGTGCTGCGTTCAATGCACATCAGTACATGTTTAATACTGAGCGCAGAGAATTCAAGCCGATCGAGCAATTAGTAACGGTTAGCTTCAAGCATTACTGCTCTTCCACATCCGTCCTATCAACGTGGTGGTCTTCCACGGCTCTGATAGGGAATACTAGTTTTGAGGGGGGCTTCCTACTTAGATGCATTCAGCAGTTATCCCTTCCACACATAGCTACCCGGCTCTTGCCGCTGGCGCGACAACCGGTACACCAGAGGTGTGTCCATCCCGGTCCTCTCGTACTAAGGACAGATCCTCTCAATATTCCAACACCCACGGCAGATAGGGACCGAACTGTCTCACGACGTTCTGAACCCAGCTCACGTACCTCTTTAAATGGCGAACAGCCATACCCTTGGGACCTGCTCCAGCCCCAGGATGAGATGAGCCGACATCGAGGTGCCAAACAGCGCCGTCGCTGTGGACGCTTGGGCGCTATCAGCCTGTTATCCCTAGAGTACCTTTTATTCGTTGAGCGATGGCCCTTCCATACGGAACCACCGGATCACTATGACCGCCTTTCGGCTCTGCTCGACTTGTCAGTCTTGCAGTCAGGCAAGCTTCTGCCATTGCACTCGTAGGTTGATTTCCGACCAACCTGAGCTTACCATCGCGCGCCTCCGTTACAATTTGGGAGGCGACCGCCCCAGTCAAACTGCCTACCATGCAGGGTCCCTGACCCGGATAACGGGTCGAGGTTAGACATCACGAAAGTCAAGGGTGGTATTTCAACGGTGACTCCACCAAGGCTAGCGCCCCGGCTTCAAAGTCTCCCACCTATTCTACACATAACAAGCGTAATGCCACTGCAAAGCTACAGTAAAGGTTCATAGGGTCTTTCCGTCTGACCGCGGGTACCTCGCATCTTCACGAGGAGTTCAATTTCGCTGAGTCGATGCTGGAGACAGTGGGGAAGTCGTTACGCCATTCGTGCAGGTCGGAACTTACCCGACAAGGAATTTCGCTACCTTAGGACCGTTATAGTTACGGCCGCCGTTTACCGGGGCTTCGATTCAATGCGTGAACATCTCCTCTTAACCTTCCGGCACCGGGCAGGCGTCAGACCCTATACGTCATCTTACGATTTCGCAGAGCCCTGTGTTTTTGATAAACAGTCGCTACCCCCTGGCTTGTGCCCCCGTCCATTGGTTGCCCATAGGACGGGCTTGCTTATCCCGAAGTTACGCAAGTAATTTGCCGAGTTCCTTCAACATCGTTCTCTCAAGCGCCTTGGTATACTCTACCAGTCCACCTGTGTCGGTTTAGGGTACGGTCTATACGATGGAGTTATTTCCTGGAAGTCCCAGGCTGCCAATTCAATCCAATAAGAATTGACAGCTTTCGGCCTTCGTCACTTCCATCAGGCCCACGAATATTAACGTGGTTCCCATCGACTACGCCTTTCGGCCTCGCCTTAGGGGCCGGCTCACCCTGCGTGGATTAACCTTGCGCAGGAACCCTTGGACTTACGGCGACAGTGATTCTCACACTGTTTGTCGCTACTCATATCAGAATTCTCACTTCCGATACCTCCAGCGGCCCTCACAGGTCCGCCTTCGCAGGCTTACGGAACGCTCCGCTACCGCTCATATGTTAAAAACATATGAACCCTAAGCTTCGGTACGTAACTTAATCCCCGTAACATCTTCGGCGCGGGAACTCTTATTTAGACCAGTGAGCTATTACGCTTTCTTTAAATGATGGCTGCTTCTAAGCCAACATCCTGGTTGTCATGGAATTCCTACATCCTTTTCAACTTAGCTACGATTTGGGGACCTTAGCTGTAGGTCTGGGTTTTCATCCCTCTTGACGATCGACGTTATCACCGACCGTCTGTCTGCTGTGGTAATACTTTCGGGTATTCGGAGTTTGGTTAGATTTGGTAAGGCTCGCGCCCCCCTAGTCCATCCAGTGCTCTACCCCCCGAAGTAAATGGCACAACGCTCTACCTAAATAGATTTCGCGGAGAACCAGCTATTACCCGGTTTGATTGGCCTTTCACCCCTAAGCACAGGTCATCCGAAGTTTTTTCAACAACTACCGGTTCGGTCCTCCATCAGGTGTTACCCTGACTTCAACCTGCCCATGCATAGATCACCGGGTTTCGGGTCTAATCCTGCATACTAAAACGCGCTATTCACACTCGGTTTCCCTACGCCTACACCTAACGGCTTAAGCTTGCATGCAAGACTAACTCTCTGATCCATTATACAAAAGGTATGCCGTCACCCTTGCGGGCTTCGACTGTTTGTAAGCATTCGGTTTCAGGTCTATTTCACTCCCCTCATCGGGGTTCTTTTCACCTTTCCCTCACGGTACTTGTGCACTATCGGTCAGTCAGTAGTACTTAGCCTTGGAGGATGGTCCCCCCATATTCAGACAGGATTACACGTGTCCCGCCTTACTCAAGGACTGAATGTTGATTTACTTGTACAGGGCTATCACCTACTTTGGCGTGACTTTCCAGACACTTCCAATTTTCAACACCCAGCCACTGGGCTGGTCCGATTTCGCTCGCCACTACTTTCGGAGTCTCGTTTGATTTCTTTTCCTCTGGGTACTGAGATGTTTCAATTCCCCAGGTTCGCTTCTGCAACCTATGTATTCAGTTACAGATACCGCATAAGCGGTGGGTTTCCCCATTCGGACATTCACGGATCAAAGCTTGATCGCAGCTCCCCATGACTTATCGCAGCGTACCACGTCCTTCATCGCCTCTGACTGCCAAGGCATCCACCAAATGCCCTTTGGACACTTGAATTCTACTACGCACAGAATCAAACACGCCTATGAAGCATGTTGATCTGACGCAGCTTGATATACTCAGCTATTTGAGATCAGACAATTTTTTCAAACCTATTCACGATGTACAAGGATTCTGACTTGAAGGTCAGAAATGAAAGGCCTTCAGCCTTTCATCACTAAACTTCGTTCACGTCGGAAATGGTGGACCCTAGGAGGATCGAACTCCTGACCTCCTGAATGCAAATCAGGCGCTCTCCCAGCTGAGCTAAGGGCCCGTTAGAATTCATGGTGGGCCAGGGAGGACTTGAACCTCCGACCCCACGCTTATCAAGCGTGTGCTCTAACCAACTGAGCTACTAGCCCCTTTGAGTAGCCCCGTTTAAAAGGCTTCAACCCGGTTCCTTGAACTGTTTTGGAAAGAAGAAATACGAAGACAGCAGCGCGCTTTTCGCCCGTGAGAGCGAGACGAGCCAAACGCATCCTTAGAAAGGAGGTGATCCAGCCGCACCTTCCGATACGGCTACCTTGTTACGACTTCACCCCAGTCATTAACCCTACCGTGGTCGCCTGCCCCCTTGCGGTTAGCGCAGCGCCTTCAGGTAGAACCAACTCCCATGGTGTGACGGGCGGTGTGTACAAGACCCGGGAACGTATTCACCGTGGCATGCTGATCCACGATTACTAGCGATTCCAACTTCATGCCCTCGAGTTGCAGAGGACAATCTGAACTGAGACAGCTTTTGGGGATTTGCTCATCCTTGCGGACTTGCTGCCCATTGTCACTGCCATTGTAGCACGTTTGTAGCCCTACGCGTAAGGGCCATGATGACTTGACGTCGTCCCCACCTTCCTCCGGCTTGACACCGGCGGTCTCGCATGAGTGCCCAACTGAATGGTGGCAACATACGATAGGGGTTGCGCTCGTTGCGGGACTTAACCCAACATCTCACGACACGAGCTGACGACAGCCATGCAGCACCTGTGTCCGGTCCAACTAAATGACGAAATCCATCTCTGGAAATCTCAACCGGCATGTCAAGCGTAGGTAAGGTTCTTCGCGTTGCGTCGAATTAAACAACATGCTCCACCGCTTGTGCGGGTCCCCGTCAATTCCTTTGAGTTTTAATCTTGCGACCGTACTCCCCAGGCGGTGTGCTTAATGCGTTAGCTGCGTCACTGAAACGCTAAGCGATCCAGCAACTAGCACACATCGTTTACGGCGTGGACTACCAGGGTATCTAATCCTGTTTGCTCCCCACGCTTTCGTGCCTCAGCGTCAGTATCTAGCCAGTTGGGCGCCTACGCCACTGGTGTTCCTCCGAATATCTGCGAATTTCACCTCTACACTCGGAATTCCCCCAACCTCTCTAGATCTCTAGCCATGCAGTCTCAAAAGCAATTCCAAGGTTGAGCCCTGGGATTTCACTCCTGACTTACATAGCCGCCTACGCACGCTTTACGCCCAGTGATTCCGAACAACGCTCGCCCCCTCCGTATTACCGCGGCTGCTGGCACGGAGTTAGCCGGGGCTTCTTCTGGTGTTACCATCATCATTTTCACACCCGAAAGAGCTTTACAACCCGAAGGCCTTCATCACTCACGCGGCATGGCTGGATCAGGGTTTCCCCCATTGTCCAATATTCCTCACTGCTGCCTCCCGTAGGAGTCTGGGCCGTGTCTCAGTCCCAGTGTGGCTGATCATCCTCTCAGACCAGCTACTGATCGTAGCCTTGGTGAGCCGTTACCTCACCAACTAGCTAATCAGACGCGGGCCACTCCTTCAGCGATAAATCTTTGGTCCGGAGACGTTATACGGTATTAGCGTCAGTTTCCCGACGTTGTTCCGTACTGAAGGGCATGTTCCCACGCGTTACTCACCCGTGCGCCACTCCCCTTGCGGGGCGTTCGACTTGCATGTGTTAAGCCTGCCGCCAGCGTTCGTTCTGAGCCAGGATCAAACTCTCAAGTTTGATTCCAGTATCGACAAGATCCATTAAGGACTCGCGATACAGTTAAATTGACAAGAACTTACTGACTATAAATGCGTCACGTAAGAATACGAGACATCAGCAAATTCTTGTTTCGTGCGTTCAACACGTCACAACGCTGCTGCCTGCGTATCTCTTCTTTCCTTCACGATGTTCAAGAACTTAAGGTCAGAACTTAAAGCCCAGACCGTTAGATCGTCCTTCCATTAAGAGCCGACAACCTAACCGCTAAAAAAAGGCCGGGAGAACCCGACCGCTTGTCTGACGATGAAGGCGTTATACTCAGTATAATTTCTTCCGTCAAGCTCTAAATTGCATCTTTTTTCTTTCGAAAACCGCGCTTTTCAGAGGACTGCGACATGCGGATGTCGCTGCCAAGGCGGCCCTTATATAAAAACAGCCCCTAGGTGTCAAACAGATTTTCAAAGTTTTAAAGATTTTTTTCATTTTTGCCGGAAAACAGAGGAAATCCGCAATTTTCCGGAAATCCTGCCGCCCCGTCCAATCCTGAAGACTACGCGGAAAAGGTAAACAACCCCTTAACAAGGGGATTCACGGCCCTGATTATACAGTTTATAGTTTCAATAGTACGCCTTCCTCCCTTTACCGTATTGCCCCTTGCCCCCTTTTCACCAGCCTATGGTTCGCTCCCTGCTTTATACAACCACGCTTGCCGCCTGTCTTGCCTGCACACCGGTGCAGGCGCAGTCATGGACGCAAAACAACCCTTATGCACCCTGGCTATGGCAAGCCTCATCGTCAGACAAAACGGCATCGCAAGGTGAGGGCTCTCATGCGCTGATTGCCGCCCCCCACGACGCCTACGATCATGACGATGACGGCATTGAATCGATGCCCGCGCCCGATGACAGCATCAAAGCCCCTCCGGTAGCCTTGCTAACGCCACAGCATACGCAGCGTATTCTGCAACAACTGGAAGCGCAGGAACAAAAACGAAAAGCCTCTTTGCTGGAGCAGGCTTATTCCCTGCGCATCGTTGATGAGCTGACGCAATTCGGTTATGACATGTTTGGAACCGAGGACGACCTTAAACCTGATATCGCGCCAGACGCTTCCGCCGCTCGCGCAGGTCTGCCGGGCGGCATGGCGCAGGACGATCTGGTTCTAGGCAGCGGCGATCGCCTGATGATTACGCTGCGCGGCCAGAGCAATCAGCAAAATGCCTACGCCATCGACAATCAGGGTTTTCTTTCCCTGCCCGATATGACGCCGATACCGGCTGCAGGATTGACGCTGGGGCAGGTGCGCACGATCATTGAAGCTGAAGTCGCCATGCGCCACAACCAGCAGGTATTTGTGAGCCTCGATGCCGTGCGCCAGATCGATGTGCTGGTGATCGGCCACGTCAAAAAACCGGGGAGACGAACGCTTTCCGTGTTTCACACTGTGCTTGATGCGCTGATGGAATCCGGCGGCATCGAAAAGACCGGCTCATTGCGTCAAATCAAGCTGGTGCGCGACGGCCGCAGCACCTATATCGATCTTTATGCCTTGCAAATGCATGGCGGCACCAATATCGATATGCAGTTGCGTGACGGCGACCGCCTGATCGTGCCACCGATCGGCCCGACAATGGCCATCGCCGGAAATATCAAGCGGCCGGGCATTTACGAGATATTGCCCGCCGTGCGCGGCATGCATGCCAAGGGTGATAACAGCCAAAAAATATCGCTGGAGGAAGCGCTTGATCTCGCGGGCGGCTATATCAGCCCCGGCCAAAACCGCCTGATCCGCCTGAGCCTGACGGCCGATGGCCGCGAGCAAGTCCATCAACTCGGCGACGATCCCTATCTGCCTGCCCTCGGCGACGGCAGCATTCTCATGGTGTCTTCAACCCGCGAAGCGCGCAGCGGCACAGTCGAACTCACCGGCCATACCCGCCAACCCGGCATCCACGATCTGGCGCACAATGCGACTCTGTCCGCCCTGATCCCTTCCGAATCCCTGTTCGGCCCGGACATCTATCCGCTGATCGGCGTGATCGAGCGTCAGGACAGCCAATCGATCAGCCGCACGCTGATCGATTTTTCCCCGTTGCTGGTGGCCAAGGGCCAATATGACGCGCCGCTTGAGGACGGCGACATCGTCCATCTTTTTTCCCGTGAGCAAATCCTTGCCCTGAACGCCGCATCTTCCAGCGATATCGTTGAAATGGGGTCGGCCGAAGACGATGAGAGAATTGACGGGGATATTGTCAACTTTTTGAAAGGAAGGGCGGTTTATGTGCGCGGCGCCGTGCGCCATCCGGGGCCCTGGCCGGTGACGGACGGCAGCACTTTGAAATCCCTGATTTCGTCAGCAGGCGGCCTGACCGTAGACGCAAACACCGACAATATCGAGATCACGCCTTTGAGTTCTCCCGGCCAGATCGGGCCCCGCCCGCGCTTTGCCGTCAATTTCAGCCATACCGACCCATCAGAGATATCCGTCGGCCCCGGTGACACTGTTCGCGTCAATCAGAAATTCAACCGCATCACCGACAACAGCGTTCTCATCAGCGGAGAAGTCAATCACCCCGGCCGCTACGACTTAAGCCCGGGCGATACCATCTACGACCTGCTGCAAAGGGCGGGCGGCTTGAATGATCAGGCTTATCCGGAAGGCGCCATCTTCAGCCGCGAAAACGAGCGCCGGGCGGAGGAAGCCCGCTTCCGCGCCGCCGCGCAGGATCTGGAGCGCGCCTTGGCCGCCTCGATGGACAAGGATACACCGCCCGATGCAACACAGATCGCGATGGCCCGGGATCTGGCCGCACAACTCAGGAGCGTCGAAGCCGTCGGACGGATCACGGTTGAAGCCGATCCCGGCATTCTGGCGATCGAGCCGGAATTGAACATCTTGCTGGAAAAGGGCGACCGCATTTATATTCCCAAACGCCCGCTGACAGTGCGCGTCAACGGCGAGGTTCTCTCCCCGGCCAATCTCCAGTTCCGCAAGAACAAGAACCCGCGCGATTACATCATGGAAGCCGGCGGATTCACATACCACGCCGACGACGACCGCGCCTTCGTTCTTTATCCCGATGGCAGCGCCCAACCGCTGCAGGTCAGCAACTGGAACCACAAGGCTGCCTTTATTCCGCCGGGATCAACCATCGTCGTGCCGCGCGACCCCAAGCCATTCGATTTTATCCAGTCCGCCAAGGACATCAGCCAAATTCTCTCAAACCTCGCCGTCACCGGCATCTTTCTGGATGATCTGAGCGACGATGACTGATCCCGTTTTCTCTGTTATCACGGTCAGCCGCAACCACCTGTCAGGCCTGAAAGCGACGGCAAGCGCGCTTTCGCACGAAAATCAGACCCTTTTTGAATGGATTGTCATAGACGGCGCTTCGGATGACGGCACGCAGGATTACCTGCAGACAACAAACGCCCGCTGGATCTCGGAATCCGACCACGGCATTTACGACGCCATGAACAAGGGACTGGAACGCGCCGCAGGCGAATATGTGCTGTTCCTGAACGCAGGCGACACGCTGGCCCTGCCCCGGACGCTGGATACGCTGGCCGAATACCTGAAGGCGCGCCCCGTAAACCCCGACCTGATCTACGGCGACGCCTTCGAGGACACGGGAAGCGGGCGCGTGATCAAACCGGCCCATTCGCACAAAACTCTTCATCAGGGGCTTTTTACCCATCATCAAGCCATCCTTTATCGCCGCGCTTTGATTGACGGCTTGCTGTACGACAGGGCATACAGCATCGCCGCCGATTATAAGTTCACCGCTCAATTCATCATGCGCTGTCAGGACATCATGTACTGGCCGCGACCGCTCTGCCTGTTCGAACCGGGCGGGCTGTCGCAACGGCAGGCCTTCAAAGGCCGGATGCAGCAATCCCTGATCCGCCGCGAATTGCATATGACCTTGCCGATGGAGGAGATATTCATTCTGCTGCGGCAAACGCTTACTCTTGCCCTGCGGCGCTATTGCCCGGCTTTGTACTGGCGACTGCGCGCGACAAGCGCATAATAACGATAACGGTCACGCGCAAGCCGCCATCCGGCACGACCGTCCAGAAACCCGCCGCGCCAAATATAACCATACAGGAAAGCAATCAAAGGCCGCCCCGGCGCCGCTCTGAAAATGCGCTTCAATAGCTGCCGCGATCGCACAGGATCGGCCGGCCATGCGTTGCGCCGATTCATGTCGGCTTCCCAAACCGCATAGCGGCGATGACGGCTTTCCCAACCCTCTCCGCCATCATAGGCATGATGAAGCAATCTGTTTCGCAATTGCCCTATGGACGCGCCATCAATCGCTTGCGGCTGGTAATGCCCTTCCATTTCCCCCATGCCCTCAATATCCAGATCGTCCACTTCAGGAAAACGGAAACGCCGACGATCGAAGAGAATCAGTTTGTTGTTGCACAGACCGTAACGCAGAACCTTGTCCGCAATCACATACGAACCCTTGATAAAATAACCGTTACACGCGGGCGCCTGCAGCACACTGCGAATTTCATGCACCAGCGCCGGAGTCATGATTTCATCCGCATCGATGAATAAAATCCATTCGTGCGCCAGCATCAGGCGATCAAGACACCACTGGCGTTTTTTCGGATACGCGCCATCCCATGAAAACGGCACTACGCGCGCACGCTTGCCTTGCGCCAGATCCGCGGTATGGTCGGAACTGGCAGAATCGATCACGACGATTTCGGAAAAATCAGAAAGCGCTTCCAGACAGGAAACGATGCGACGTTCCTCGTTGCGGGTCGTTACCAGCACCGAAACGGGAATCTTGCTCATGCGGGTTGCAACGCGCCCGACAAGGCAAAACGCCCCCGCCCCGATGCGGCATAGCCCATAAAACCGATGAAACCGCCGATCAGCCCCAAGGCCGGGAAGATCATGCGGGCATCGGGCCAGACAGGTTTCGCCGACACAAAGGGCGGTTCGGCAATCACGGCGGCATAAGGCTCGTTCAGCGCCAAAATCATAGCCACCTGTTCCTGCTCCATCAGCAAGCCAGTCAGCATGCGGCGATGATCGGGATCCGCGGTTTTTTGCATAGCCCCCCGCAGCCAGCCGATCCGTTCGGCGGTTTTATTTTTGATCTCTTCGCGAATATAGCCGTCAGTGACGTCATACAAAGCGCGCAGCAATATCCGACCGAAAGCCGGATCGGCATGATGGTAGGTAAGACGGCGCATTGGCGTGTGGCCGACAGGCTCCAGGCGCACCCTCTTGTTGAGGTATGCCGACAGACGCTCAGGATGGAAAAAATCATCCCCGCGGCTCCAGCGCCAGCGGCGATCAAGACTCCACCCGGCCTGAAATTCTTCTGCCGCCATCAACCGGGACGACACGGCCGGGCCGCGCGCGATCGCCTCAAAACGCATGAAATCCGAGGAATCGCCGCTGCCGAAACTCCGCAGCACATATTCCAGGGCATAGCTGGCATTTTCAGGGAAGAGAGCGGAAATATCGGGCGTCCCGGTGCGAGTGGTCGGCCCCACGATCATCGTGATACGATATTGCGGCACCGCCGCCAGCCCCCACAGTAAAGCCAGCGCCATGCCCGCACACCAGCCTGAAACGATCCAGCGCCGCGCATCCCAGCACCATCCGGCAAGGTCGCGCAAGGACGGCTCGGGCGCACGGCCTTTCATGCGCTGCGCCTCATTTCAACGGCAGACTTCTGCGAGGAAGGGCGAACCGGCATTGAAGTTGAATGAACCGCCATACGGCGTACAGGGCGTACAGGGCGGGCGATCCCGCACACATCGCGGGCCCGGCTGATCCAGGCATTGATCGCCTCGTGCGGGACGAAAACGCGGCTGGCACGACGCGCCCCTTCATGAGCGGCAAACCATTCATCCCCGTCGAGACGGTAGCGCAAAATAGCCTGCGCCAGTTTGCGGGCATCCCCCTGCGGCACAACGGTTCCGGCCTGAAAGTCATCGATGACCCGCGCAACCTCGGATGTCTGGGGCCCAAGAAGGATCGCCGGGCGCGCCACCGCCAGCGCCGAGTAGAGCTTGCAAGGGACGATGAAACCCGAAGAATCCTCGCGCATGGAAATCAGGTGGACATCGCCGCTTTCCATCAGTTCGCGCAAGCGCGCGGCCGGCTGGAACGGCATAAGCCTGACGTTATCAAGGCTGCGTCTGGCGCGTTCCTGCGCCAGACGTTCGAAGCCGGGGCCGTCACCCACGAATACAAATTCGATTTCAGGATGCTCCTTCGCCAGAATTTGCGCCGCCTCGATAATCGCCTGCACCGGATGGGCGCGGCCGATCGTACCGGAATAAAGCACCCGGAAACGCGGATCCTTATCCTGAAACAAGGCTTCAAACGGTTTCACCAGTTCGTGAGCTGTCCGTCCGTCATTGGCGGCGCGAAAGGCGGCGCGGCCGCTCATGGGCCGCCGCGTGCGCGGATCCGGCGCCACCAGCTCAAGGTCTGGCCAATTCGGAATCAGGGTGATTTTACGCGCTTCAAGCCCTGTGCGGACAAGGTGGCGCGCCATGCAACGCCCGATCACGACAACCCGGTCGGCGTTTTTCATCGCCCGGCGCGAGCGCACGCGGAAGAAATCCATCAGCCGTTCCGAGATTTTGATGCCAAGCGCGGGCAAAACATCGGGATACAAATCCTGACACCAGTGGATATGCCTGCACTTATGCGCCCGCGCCATCATATCGCCTGCGATCACCATCAACGGCGGATCGGTCATGGTCACCACCAGATCGGCGCGCGGCATGCCCATACCCGCCCACCACATGCGCAGCCACACATTGAGATACGCGCCGAGAAGTTTCTTTTTGACCGGCGCCTTGACACGGATGATCCGGATCGCGCCGTCTTTCTCGCGCGCCGCCTCAGCCCCGGTGGTAATGATCGTCACCGACCAGCCATCGCGAACAAAGCCGCGAGCCAGATCACGCAGTACACGGCCGCTCGCGCCGCGCGCAGGCGGATAGACACGGTTGAAGAATACCACGGATGGTTTTTGCATAAATACAGTGCCCGGCCCTTAAGGTCTTGTTCTGGCTTATTCTGGATATTCCTCTTGCATACACCAGCCGGGGCCGTTCTGGCAACTTTGCCGGGCGGAGCCAACCCAGTTTGTCCAGAGAACAATCAAGGACAGCAAAAGGCCGAAATCCAGGGTTTTAAAGCTGGCATAAAGAGTGATATCAATCAGGAACGGGGCCGCCAGAGCCACGCCACCCACTGGAAAAACCCAGAGAACCCGCCAGATTCCGGCTGCAAGAACCGCAAGATAGGCCAAAACCAGCATAAAACCGCACAAGCCGGTTTTGAGCAGATAAGTCGTTAACAAGCTGTGGGTATAGTTTACCGGATACGGCCCTGCCGCCGGGGAGGTAATCCCTGCACCCCAGCCCTGCCCGAAAAGCACGGCCCAGAACGGCTGCCCTGAAAAACTTTCAAACACCACCCGCGCCTCCTCCAGACGGTTATTGAATCCTACGAGCGTGTTTTTCTCCAGTAACCCCATCAATAATCCTTGCAGGCCAGCCACCGGCAGCAATGCCAAAAGCACGATAAGGGGACACGTCAGCAGCAAGATGCGCCCCAGCGCCCGGGGGCAGCGCCAGATGAGCGCGCCTGCCCATAGAATCAGTGCCAGTCCCCACGCCCCAATATGGGCCCGCTGCCCCACCCCGAGCATTGCAGCCAGCAGAATCAGTACGGGTATGAAACACAGGAAGGCCAACAGCAGGGAACGGCTATTGCTTGCGCGGCCCAGCAGCCTCCCGCCCGTTCCGGTAAGGTAGAGCAACGCAAATAAAGCCGTGGGGGCATTCAGAAGATTATCGGGGTCGCTTATAAAGCCATAAAGCCGGATCGCGCCGCCCTGTTCAGAAATCGCACCCCACAGAACGCGCACGGCAAAGATGATACCCACCATGCAAAGCATCGCCGGAAACAAACGGTCGGCCTGCGGCCAGTTCTTGAGGCAGGGCCACAGAAACAGCGGCAAAAGAAGGCATATGAAGGCCACAAGATCGCGAAGAATGAATGTGGCTTCACGACCTGTCATCAAACCCGCCAGCAACGGTACGCACAACCCCCACATCAGAAGCAAACGCGCAGCGGGAATGAAAAGCGGCATGCCAGCCGGCCCCTGCGCAGGTCTGGCGACTTGTATAAGCCCGGGCACTCCCGCAGCAAACAGCAACCCCAAGCCTATCGAAAACCCTATCACACCGAGATTGTCAGGCGTGGGGGTTGCCAACAGCGCATAAAGCGCCAGCGCCATCAGCAATGCCAGCGACCTAGCCATGCCAACAAGCGCTCCAGATCATCTTTCCGGCGATCACGACGAGAAAGGCGGCAAAGAACCTGCGCAGCCGTTCAACCGATACGCTATGCGCCAGGCGGGCCCCCCAGGGCGCGGCCAGAACACTGGCCGGGATAATCAGCGGCCACGCGAGAAAGTTGATATAACCCAAAGAAAAGGGCGGCAAGCCTTCCTGCCCCCAGCCGATCAGGATAAAACCGGCCGCCGCCGGCACCGCAATCACCAGCCCCAGCGCCGAAGCCGTCCCGACGGCCGTATGCATAGGCACGCGACACATGCTCATCCAGGGCACGCTGATCGTCGCCCCGCCAATACCCATCAGGCTTGAAAAAATGCCAATGCCCACGCCGGACAGCCCGATCCATGGCTGGCGCGGAACATCCTGCAGCGGGCTGAAACGTGCCGGATTGAGCAACATCAAAACAGCAAGCGCCGCCAGCGCCAGCGCAAAGAACAGTGTCATGCCGTGCTCGTCGATGCGGGAGGCCACAAGGGTGCCGCCCGCAACGCCCAGCAAAACGCCGCCCCCGAGCTTGCGCACCAGATCAAGCCGCACAACACCGCGCTTCCAGTGCGCCCGCGCCGAGGACATCCCTGTGGGGATGATAACAGCCAAGGAGGTACCAACAGCGACATGCATCAGCGCTGCCGATTCAAAACCCAGCGCCTTCAAGCCGAAATAAAGACCGGGCACCAGAACCAGCCCGCCCCCGATACCCAAAAGCCCCGCCAGAAAACCGGCCGCGCCGCCCAGAGACAATAAAAACGCAATGAGAAGTCCCCACTCTGCGGGGCCAAGATTACCCATGGTACTCCGAAGGCATCAGATATGCGCCTATTCCTGACGGTTGAAAAAATGTCTGGGCCTGGACTGCTGCGGACGCTGTTCAGGTTGAGCAACGGACTTGTCAGGCTCTGAGGCGGGATTCACAGGCATCGCCGGAGACGACATGAGCGGGCTTTGTAAAGCGGCGCCGCCTTGCATGACACCTCCGGGAACGGCCCCCTGCAACTGCGCTTGTTGCGCCTGCCTTATCAATTGAACGATAGACGGATCCAGACCCGGCGGCATAACGCCGGCCTTCATCGCTTGCGATGATGCCGCCAGTTTTGCCTCTTCCAAGGCCCGTTTTTGACGTTCAGCCGCCAAAACGGCTTCAATCTTTGCCCATTCCTGGGCCGCCCGTTTCTCGGCGGCATCACGCGCTGCCAGCGCCATCTCGCCGTTCCTGATCCGTGCTGCCTCGGCCTGCTCGTGCATGACGGATTTCTCAAAGCTGACCACCTTCTGCGCGGCCTTCCTGTAATTCAGGTTCTTAGGTTCAACCGCAGATCCAACACCGCCGTTATTCGCCGCACCACTGATATTCGGCTTCATATGAACAGGCCCCGCAGAAGAACCCTGATTGTCTTTACTGCGGTTGAAAAAGCGCAACACGCCCCCTTCTTCGGCCGCCGCGGTCGAACCGGTTATCGCCACGCCTGTTGCGGATAATGTCAGCAACATAACAAAAACGGCTATACGTCTGCGGATCATGTCTTTCTCCTTGCCCCTTATGCCGCCAATTATGACAGCGCCTTTATATTTTAGAACAATTTTCTTGCAGGCGCCTGTTTTTTCAATCGCCAGCCCGCACCGCCTGCCCTCTTAAAGCCCTGAAAATCCAGCCCAAAAATCAATCCAAAATTTCATGATCGATTTAAGAGTTAATTAATAAATTGAGCGCAGTATGAGTACAATTCCGTAAAATGAATTATGGAACAAAAGACCAGACAACAATACAGAACCAACGGAGTGGTGTGATGAAAATCAATATCCAGGAATTTCTCGATCATTGCGGGATTGAAGAATCGATCTATCCCGGCAAAAAACTGGTCAGAAAACTGCGCCAACCCGGTGAATTTAAAAGCCATTGCGTTGTTTTGGACTGGCACCACGCCGAAGTCCTGCGCATTGAGATCAAAGCCGGACTGTCGGGCCGAACTCTCCCGGTCAGCGAGCTGAAAAAATATCCGGTTTGCTTTCAGGCTCCAACCTATGTCGATATCCGCCCTGAAAGCGCCAATGATGATGAAAAACACGACGAAGACGAAGAAGATGAAGGCCAGCAAGGCCGCGCCAGCGGCGGCAGTGGCGGTCGCAAGATGAAAAAACGCCTGCAGGGCGACATGGTCGCTGCGTTCTCCACCGTGATGGAGGGCAATATCCCCACCGCCGGGGAAATCAAAAAACTGGTGGTGATGGGCAAGGAGATCGCCAAGCAATCTTACGCTCAGGTTCTTGAAAAGCTGGCAGAGCAGATCAAGCAATCAAAGATCATGGCCACCGATCTGCTGGCCGAGGCAGGGAAATACATTACAAAATATACACCTCCTGCTTTCATGAAACCGAACGGCACGGAAGACAAGGTCTATAAATACGACCGTATGAAGAACGAACCGATGTTCGGACGGCCGCTCATGGGATAAGCGAGAAGAAATAAGGAGAGAAGGGAAAAAGGCGGCCTTGCGGCCGCCTTTATTTCATCAGATCGCTTTCATGACATCGCGAATCTTGGTCACGATCTCATCAAGATGGGACTGGTCGAAGATCAGCGGCGGCGATACGCAGATATTCGGCCCGGTATAGCGCACCATAATTCCACGACGGAAAAGTTCATAGGCCACCTCGCGGCAATAGCGGCCGGGATCGCCCTTGTCCGGGTGATCTTCGATCTGGATACCGGCCAGAATGCCACAGTTGCGGATATCGACGATACGTGGCGCGCCTTTGAGGGAATGCATGGCGTCCTCGAAAGGTTTTTCCATTTTTCTGGCGTTATCCCAGATCTTGTCGTCGTTGATCGCATCCAGCGTCCCGATAACGGCCGCTGCCGCGAGCGGATGGCCTGAATAGGTATAGCCGTGCATAAGTTCGATGAATTGCTCGGGCCCGTGCATGAAGGCTTCATAAATCTCCTTGCGCACGAACGTAGCCCCCATCGGCACAGTGCCGTTGGTCAGGCCTTTGGCCATCGTGATGATATCGGGGGTCACACCGAAGTAATCAGCCGAAGACATGCTGCCAAAACGGCCAAAACCGGTGATCACTTCGTCCATGATCATCAGAATGCCGTATTTATCGCAGATTTCACGGATGCGTTTCAGGTATCCTTTGGGCGGCGGCAAAACACCTGTCGACCCGGAAACCGGTTCGACGATCACAGCGGCAATGTTCGAAGCATCATGCAGGTAAACCAGACGCTCCAGAGCGTCGGCAAATTCGATCCCGTGATCCGGTTGACCCTTGGCAAAAGCGTTGCGGCTAAGGTCGTGCGTATGCGGCAAGTGATCGATATTCGGCAAAAGCTGGCCGAAGACAGCACGATTATAGGGCAATCCACCCACGGAAATCCCGCCGAAATTGACACCGTGATAGGCGCGTTCGCGGCCGATCAGGGTTCGTCTTGTCCCCTCGCCCTTCAGGCGCTGGTAAGCCAGCGCGATCTTCAGGGCCGTATCCACGGCTTCAGAACCCGAATTGCTGAAGAAGACGTGGGTAAACGGCTTGGGCATACCGGCGATCAATCGGGAGGCCGCCTTGAAAACAGTCGGGTGCCCGAACTGGAAAGACGGAGCAAAATCTAGCAGTTCAAGCTGCGATTTGATCGCTTCCTTGACCTTGGGCTGGTCATGGCCGGCGTTCACGCACCACATGCCGGCGGCGGCATCGAGAATAGGCTTGTTGTCCTGATCATAGTAATGCATGCCCCGCGCTCGGATCACCATGCGCGGCGCTTTTTTGAACAGGCGCTGCGGGGTAAAGGGCATCCAATATTCTTCCACCGAGTTGGCGGCGGTCGTGAAATCATAGGTCATGATAAACTCCGTCATATGAATAGACCTGTTATTGAAAACAGGATTTTGCGGGCACCGAACCATAGCAGAGGCACATCCACGAAGAAACCCACTCGTTTTGCAGCCGCACATAAACGATTTTTTTCATGAGTTTCCGGCACATAGTGCATAAAAAATGAATTTATTGTAGGGTACGATTCCCTTTTTACGGATATGCCCGATGACCGAAACCGACGATAAAAACAACACCCCCGAAACGAATAATGTCATCCCTTTACCCAGCCGGGCCGAGCGCCAGCGACAAAAACGCGCGGAAGAGAAAAAATCCACCGAGCCCCTGTTTAACACAAGCCCCCTGCTGAAGCTGCCGCCGGTTACCAAGTTCATGCTGCTGGCTTTTCTCGGCGTTCATTTGATAACCGATGTTGTGATGAGTCCAAACCAGCAATTCTGGGCGTTTGCCCATTTCGGATTCATCCCGGCTTATTACAGCGGGCAATTGCCGTTTTCGTGGGCGGCGCTGGCAGGGCCTTTGACATTTACTTTCCTGCATGGCGGCTGGACTCATATCATCCTGAACGGCCTGATGATCATGGCTTTCGGCGCCGGGGTTGAAAAATGGATGGGGGGCAAACGGTTTCTTGTTTTCTTTATGCTCTGCAACCTGTTTGCCGCACTGGCCCAGTTTGTTTTCTCACCGGGATCGACGGCGCCTGTGATCGGCGCATCCGGAGGCCTCAGCGGATTGTTCGCCGCCGTCCTCATAATGATGCAGATGCAAGGCGCCATCGGCCAAGGCAGCCGTTACGGCATTTTGCCTTTTATCGTGCTGTGGATTGTCATTTCAGCGATATTCGGGATGATGGGGGCGCCCGGCGGCGGCAACGTTGCCTGGGCTGCGCATATCGGTGGTTTCCTTGCCGGTTTTGCTCTTCTTAAACCCATCATGCGCGCCCGGTTTCTGGATTAGGCGCTAAACGGAAACACGCACAGGAGCATCCAGCAGCAGCGTGCTTTCAGTCAACAGCGGGCGCGAAGCCCCCGCCAGCGCCTGCGGGTCTTCCCAGACGATGGTGTTAAAAGCGCCGTGCGGTTCGGCCACCGCTGTCCAGTGTTCATAGATACGGCCGGTTTCGCGGCATACCCAAACCTTGTCCGGCTTGGCATCTGACGCTTTCTCCAGCCAGTGGCGAGATTCTTCGGGTTGTTGCTGGCGTTCGGCGAATTTGGCCCACAAACGATAAAGGCGCGCGTTCGGCTGCAATTTTTCCGCCATGGCCAAATACTGGCGCGCTTCTCCCCACAGGCCATCCTCCATCGCCACGCGGGCAGCGGCAATCTGGCTTTCAGCGCTATCCGGTTTAAGCGCGAGCAATCTTTCGTACCAGCGCAAACGTGCCGACATATCTTTGGCTTTGTGTTCCGGAGCCAGAGAATCCCAGACCGGCACCAGCTCGGGATGCGGGTTCGTGCGCCAGCAGGCCTCGATTACCTTGACCGCCGCCCGGCGGTGCCCCTCATCACGATAGAGGCGTGCCAGCCGCAGGGCAGCAGGAACGAAGGCCGGATTGAGGGTTTGCGCCTTCTTGGCGTAGCGCACGGCGTTTTGCTGTTCGCCGCGGTAATGCGCGTCGTCGGATTGCTGCAAATAAAGCGCGACCTGATCGGATTGCACTTTATCGAAGTCGAGAGCTTTGATCCTTTGTGCCTGCCTGAGAATTTTTTCAGCTTCGTCCCATTGCCGGGCGCGAATAGTCAGATTGTAGACCAGCAGCAGCACCCACGGTTGCCTGGGGTGCATGCGCCACGCATCGCGCGCCAGTTGCAAGGCCTTTTCAAGATTGCCTTCCTCCATCGCTGTCAGCATCAGGCCGCGCAAACCCAAAAACGCCGTGTCGCGGTGATCGACCAGTTGCTGGAAGCCGGTGCGCGCCGCATCGCCATCGCCCCGCAGCCGCGCCGCCTGCGCCTCAAGAAAAACAGAAATTCCTTTATCCTCGCGCAGCAACTGCCGCGCGCGGTAAGCCTGGTAGGATGCAATCTTGGCATCCCCTGCCGCCACCGCCGACAATCCGAGCGATAATGCCTGCATGCCTTTATGATGGCGCTTGCGTTCGTGATAACGCCGCCACGCCTTCGGAATATCGGAGAGGGCGATATAAGCGCGGTAAACCAGCAGAAAAATCAGCAAGACAAGATACCCGCCCAGCAAAAGCGGCCCGGTACGGGCATGAATATCGTAAGGGCCGAAGCTGATATCGACAAAACCCGGGCGCGTCGCCAGCCATGCGCCCGCGGCGATCAGGGCTGAAGTTTTGATCATGAACCAGAGCGTCTGGAAAAACATGAGAAGGCCCTCTCGTAATTCTGCCCTGCATCATACAGGGCTTGAGCCCGAACCGCCAGTACGCAAAACGGAATATATTGAAGGAAGGCTATTCCGCAGACGGCGCAACAGGGGCCGGAGCAGGTTCAGCAACCGTCTCAGGGGCCAATTCATCGGCCGGGACGACAGGCGTTTCCGTCGTCGGGATGAAAATCGGCTTGCTGGAAACAGACCCGCCGCCGGGTGCACCGACCGCATCGCCCATCGACTCGATGGTTTGCATCACGCCATCAAGCCCGGAACCGCGCGTCGTATACAAAGCGCCGCCTTTTCCTCCGCCATCGCGGGCATCCTTGACCAGCCCGCCAAGGTTACGGCCAATCGCATCCGGACTCATAGAGTTCAGACCTTCCATGATCTCAGAGGCCTTGCCCTCGATATCCCCGCCCATTCCCGCCATACCCGACGACAACGCACCGCCCATCGGCAATTGCATTTCAACCTTTTTCGTCAACATCAGGGAAACCTGCTGCGCCAGCGCCGTCATCGCAGCCTGATCGATCACCGGTTGTGCGGTTTGCAAGGCAGGGCCCTGAAGGGATTGAAGTTCAACTACGGCGCCATCGACGTTGCCCTCATCCAACAATTTTTGCGCGCGGGCGATTTTGGCCTGCGTATCCGTACCCGTCACGAGTTGGCCGTCCTTTTGCACCTGGAACACGTCATTGACGCGGGCGGCAGCCTTCTCGCGGATGGATACATCCTCACCCTTGATCGAAGACACGACGATATCGCCGGTCAGCCCCTTCAGTTCCCGCGACAGCCCTTTGCTGGTCAGCACGCCCTTACTGGCCTGCGGCGCAAGCTTTTCTATTGCGCCAATCAGTTCCGCATCGTCTTCCCCGACCATCGAACGCAACAGCGCAAGATCCTCCTCAAACGGAGCGCTACGATGAAGGGAGGAGCGGAACTGGGTCAGGGCAAGCAACATCGCCGCCGCCTTCAGATCCGTCTGGGATACGCCTTCCAGCGTTTTTGCAAGCTCTGTATCCTGCGCTTGCGCCGCCTCAAGCTGAGGCCCGAGCAGACTCATGTCGCCGCCAAGATTTTTCAACATAGCATCAAGTTGATCGGCCGATGCGGAGAGCAGATTTTGCCCCTCCAGAGATTGTTTTAGCGTGCCTATACGCTGCAACACGCCACCCAGATCGGTTGAACCCGTCAGCGCCCTGACTTGTTCTTCAAGTGCGGCCATGCGTTGCTGGATGTCGCCGGCATTCGGGCCCAGCACATCGGTGGTGATCCCTTCGGCTGCCTTGGTCACGGTGCTGAACTGGTCGTTCAACTGTGTCATGCTGTTTTTGAGATCGACAGCTTGCTGTTTCATATCGCCGATCGTCCGGCCGAGATCGTCCGGTATCAGACTCTTGAAGGAAAAATGTTCCTGCTTCAGCGTGGAGAGATCGCCGTCGATACGGGTGACATCGGCGCGCAATTCCTGCACTTCCGCTTTCGAGGCGACCTCCGCCTGATCGAACGCGCCGCGCATGCCGGGCCCCAGAAGAATCGCCGCAGCAAGACCCGCCGCGGAAAGCAACACAACGGTAATCGCCGCACTTTTGGTCACTGCGCTTTTCTCCGCTTTCCTGATATGCCCCATCAGCAATTCCCGATCCGCCACCGTATCCGCTACACCGTCCGCCAGCGGCCTGGCGCTTGCCGCCGCGTTTTGCGACCATGGTGCCGGCGCTTCCGCCTGGGCAGCGGCTTGGGCGCTGATGTTTTCGTTGGCTACAATCTGATTCAGTATATCAGAAATCTCGATATTGTTCTGCGTCGCCGCTCGCAACACATCTTCACGGCGGTTGCCGGGAATGACGTTACGCTTCTTCCATCCCTGCACCGTGGTCACAGGCACGTTCATCTTGCTCGCCATCGGACGAATGCCGCCGAAACGCTCGATCACCGCTTCGGCGGGTTCGATGGCATTCCGATCCTGATCGTTCGGGGTGCCGGATTGGTTTTCGGGTATATGACTCATGATCTCATCCATTTCTTTTTCAGCGGCCAGCAGATCTTGCATCCCGCTGCGATCAGGACGCGATGCCACACACAAGGCGCGCCACGGCAAATAACGCACCGACTCTACCATTGAATCGGCCAGACACAAGGCTTTTGTTGTCATAAGTTGATGCCCGAGCCGGGCCGCGCCAATGACTCGGGCAAAAGCTTCGGCGGTGCGGGGGGAGTAAAACAAAACCGCCCTGACCTCGCCCCGGGCAAGCGCGCCGCGCGCAGGTTCCGGCAAGGCGTCAGCCTGCACTGCGCGATAGACGACGCGGCGCTCGACCTTGAGACCGGAAACACCGATCTCGCGAACGGTATCCGCGCCGCTGATATGCAAAAGCGGACGCTCCCCGGACAGTCCGGCCGCCTCAAGCGCCGCCTCAAGCGCCGCCAGATCCGCTCCGGCGGAAATCACCTCGCCAAAGCCCAGCGCCCGCGCCCGTTCCGCCGTGACGTCCCCCACCGTAAACACCGGAAGATCCCGCGCGGCGCAATGATCGCAAAAGGGGCGCAACGCCCGGGCGCTGGTGAAGACAAGCGCCTGATAGCAGGCTATGTCATCGAACGAACAGGGCACGGCCTCGATGGTCAGCATCGGGCAGGATAAAGGTGTGAATCCGAGCGCCGCGACCCCTGTGGCCGTTTCGGCGTAGTCCTCTTCCGGGCGGGTAATCAGAATGACGCCGGGCATGAACCTAGTCCGTCAGCAAACCGGGAGGAACCCGGGCCTTGAGGCGCAACCCAACGATTTGACCTAGGCGCTCCGCCTCTTCGCGTGTCTGCACCACGCCCTCGATTTCATCGGCATAAACATCGCGGCCATCGGGAGATATGACATTCACCCGCAAATGCATTTTCTGATCCGCCTTGCGCACCGCATAGGCTCCCACAGGGGTGCGGCATGACCCGTCCAAGGTCTGCAAAGCCGACCTTTCCGACAAAACGATCAGGCGCGTTTCAAAATGATCGAGCGCATCCAGAATTCTTTTTGTTACCATATCGCCTGAACGCGTTTCCACCCCGATCACGCCCTGCGCCGCACCGGGCAGAAAATCGTCAACTGAAAAATATTCTTTGATTTCAGCAGTCAAGCCGAGTCTTGTTAAACCGGCACTGGCAAGAATCAGGGCATCGACCTGCCCTGCCCTCATCTTTTCGATACGTGTCGGAACATTCCCGCGCAAGGGAATCACCTTCAGGCCGGGCCATCTGTTCAGCACCAGCGCCTGTCGCCGCAACGCCGAAGTGCCGATCACCGCACCGGATGGCATCTCGGCCAGTGAACCGTATTTGTCGGAGACAAAAACGTCACGCGGGTCTTCACGCGGCAGCACGTGGCTGATCTCCAGACCCGGCGGCAGGAACGAAGGCATATCCTTGAGCGAATGCACGCCGCAATCGATGGCGCCATCGATCAATGCCCGTTCGATTTCCTTGGCGAAAAGGCCCTTGCCTCCGGCAGCCTCGGCCAGACGGGTTTCGCCGTGTTCGGGCTTCCAATCCCCCGAGGTCAGAATTTCCTTGATTTCAATCTGCAAACCGGGATGCGCCCGCCGCAAGGCGTCAGCCACCATATGTGTTTGCACCAGTGCCAGTTTCGAACCACGGGTGCCGATCCGGATCGTTTGCGTCATAATGCCTGTTCACTTCAAAAGCCACACGGAAAAGCGGCCCTAGGATTAGCGCATTTCCATCGCAGGGAAAACCGTTTTCTCGGGGCGAGGCAACGGCATGATTTCACGGTGTGCCTCCTTGTAACGGCGGTTCACTTCAGCCAGCGCTGCAAAGTCCTCAGGCCGCGGCAACCCCATGACATCGCGGTAGACCCGGCCCGAAACCTTGGCCGCCTCGTAGAACCCCACCGCCAGCAATCCCGATACGATGCCCGCAGGTGGTGGCACGATCACCGCCACAGTCAGGAAAACCGCCAGCCGCCTCACATCGCCGGAGTAACGCATTAAAAAGACAAGAGACGACGCCGCCATGGCCTTCCTCAGGCCCAGCATGCGCGTATTGTTAACCATCCCTGTTACGACTGGCGTTTGTGCCACGTTTATAGTTTCCATACTCTTAAGCCTCACTATAGCCGCTGCGCCCATAAAAGGGAACCGTGATAACGGTGTTATATTTGACATAATTTAATAACCCCTCTACAGTGGCCGCCAACCATGACCTGAGGCTCTCGATGAAAAAATTATCCGCTGCATTCACCCGCCATCGTGAAAAACGCCCCAGTCCGGAAGAGCAATTGCGCTTCGCCGGTGCGAACGAGCAAACGGCCAAATTTATTGCCCTCGCCGAATCAGGCCGCGTAGACATGAACGCATTCGATGCGCAGGAGGGTCTGCTCTGTCTGATTGCCCATTCCGGAATCGACGCCGCGATCTGGCTGGCCGATAACAGTGGTCGTTTCGGAATCGATCTCAACCGACAGGATCGCTATCAGTGGGACGTAGATCCACGCTGGCACACCGAGCATCTGAAGCTTCAGGGCTATCTCGACTATCAGGATCGTCTGGGCTGGCAGCACGGCCCCTATCTTAGAAATACCGCTCTCATTCTCTCGGTCAAAAAGGGCTGGAACCATGTTTCAAACATCGGATCGGACGGACGCCCCTGCAGCGTCCGGGAACTGCGGCGCAAAACCCTGATGGGACGCGCCACGCAGGCGCTCCTGCGCAATGGCGCACACCCTGATATACAAGATGGCTGCGGCAATACCGCCCTGCACATTGCGATGCTCCATCGTGATATTCGGCCGGTGAAAGCGCTAAAGGCCATAGGCGCACGAAACGATTTGCGCAATCATGCCGGACTTTTACCTGTCGACATGCTGGATATCGCGTATGAAGATATCAACCCGTTCCTGTACCAGCAGACCGGCAATGACGTGAATTGCTACATATTCACCCTGCAACCCAGAACAGCCTGGCGCCGTGCCGGCACCGCGTTGCGCCAAGAGATGGTCACCTGGCCTTCCGCAGTGTATCGGCAATCGGCAGCAGTACCGCGCCCGGATCATCCATAATTCCCCCGCTAACCTTTCCCCTGGCAGCGCGGCAGGCCTATAAAGCTGCTGATGATTGTTTTAGGCATTGAAACCAGTTGTGATGAAACCGCCGAGTTAGAGTCATAGGTATTATAGGCAAGCCGGGAGGGGATGGCGGAGAAAACAGGCCTGACCGAAACACTCAGGGCAAGTGGAAGGAATAGGAGAAGGCAGAGCAAGCGGGGGAGGATTTTAGAGATCATGAATCCTCATCAGCACCCCCCACAGAAATTTTTTATTACAGAATTCGCAATGATCGTGATCCCATCCTTGACGATAAGGTTGGTACTTACGGGCTGAATAGGGCAAGGGCAATATCAATCAAGAAATGGCGTGAGTATGCTTTGAATATCAGATTCTAATCTTGCACGAACATCTTCAATAGTGGTCGTTGTGTAGAAATTATCAGTCATGACTTAGTCTTTCCTATTCTCTGGTAATGTCTCGGGATTACAGCGATTGTTGTAAGATAAATTATTAAGTCTCATGTAATCTGCTCTATGTAAGCCCGCATCGACGGTAAGGGGATAATTTACTTTCGGTGTTTCGACAGTCCTGTCTTTCCAGGCGCAGATATTAGAGTTGAGCATTTTTAGATATTCATCGGCATATCCGGAATTTTGACATTTCTTGATATCACCGGATGCAAACCCCACAGCAAGCATCCAGCATTCCAATGATTGCTCAGATACTTCCGATCGTTCCAGCGTGTAGTAATTTTTCCTGAAGCCTTTTTGTCCATCATCGCGACGAATTTCATCTCTGGCATATTCTGAATGAAGAGGGATGGATAAGGGTTCAAGATCTAAGACAGTGGCATCGGCCATACCCTTGTCTATAAATTTCTTCTTACTGCTTATCCCGCTATAATAGAGCCCTGTTTTAGAATATGTGTAGCATTTAACATGATCCCCAAGATCAGAACCCGGCACATATTGCAGTTCATCAATTTCTCCGACACGGGTGCCGCTAATTTTGTAGGGCAGTTCAACATAAAAATAAATGCGTTCCCCATTGAATGAAGCCGTATCACCTAGAACAAACAAAAAGCTACGCACAAATTTAAAATCAAAATCAAACTTTTCAGTTCCCTGAATGCCATATCGGTTTACAGCATTATAGAATTCTATATATTTTCTGTAGTCCCCCTCACCCTCATCGGTCGAAGGAACAAGAAATAGAACTTTATTCTCAGCTTCATACTTGGGAGCGTTTGCCAGTTTTTCTGCTTCACCAAAAGACTTAAAATATTCCTGTTTTAATTTTTCAGCATCTTTAACTGTAAAGATCCCATCAACCTTGCCACGCCCGGAGGAGATAGGAAGAACATAAGCCCCGGAAGAACGCATAACCTTCAACAGTTCGGAGTCAAATTGATAAGCTGCCTCAGTGCGTTTAAGGGGAACCTTCAGCATTTCTTCATAAGCTTTTGCAATCGGCTCGCAAAGCTTGTCCCCTAGTTTAGGATAATGTTCATAAGCGGCTTCTGCTTCAGCCAATTTGGGATTTCTATATTCCTCATACTTATCCTCTAAATAGAAAAGCTTAAGATCTTTAGGTTCCGGTTTGGGAGGTGCAAGGAAGTAATCAATAGTTACATTATGAAGAGCATCCTGAAACTCAGCCGATACAAATTTGAATTCTTCAGCTTCCGCCTGTCTGCACGCGGTCACAAATCCGATCGCGATAATCAGCGCGAGTGCGCACAGAACTTTGTTGAGGGGCTTTTTACTTACGAATATCATGAATGATTACTCCGGCAGGATGGCAGAAAACAAAAAAGGCTTGCCCCAAAAACCGGCAGCATCGCCGATCTGAGCGCGGTCAGATCGGTCGTCGCCATGTTTTCAAGGGTATCTTCGACGGTCGTCAAGACATCTTCATCAATATCGTGCCATGTAAAATCGACCATTTTATTCCCCTTTATTATATTTATTTTTCAGTTCAATGAGTCGTTCGTAGGATTTTTTATATCTACAGCGTTGTATACGGTAGCTTTGCGAAGGCGGATGAACAGCCGCCTTGGTATAATAATCATCCAAACAAAATAGGTCTCTATATTTCCTCCAACTCTCCTGAGACAACTGCATACGTTCCGATATCTCAGTGTTAGCCTCAGCGCCTTCGGGACTATGGAGATCTAAAATCACAGATGCTATAATAGAATCGAGTTCGCTATCTAATTTCGCAACTTCTTCCTTTAAACAAGAAAACGCATCCAAAGTTTTTTCTTTTTGGCACTTCACGGGAATATCGATATCTGCCTGGATAACCGTAAGTTTATCCTCGGCACTTGCGTCTTTTTTGCATGCACCGATCAACCCGATCACCATAACCAGCGCGAGTGCGCACAGAACTTTGTTGAGGGGCTTTTTACTTACGAATATCATGAACGATTACTCCGGCAGGATGGCAGAAAACAAAAAAGGCTTGCCCCAAAAACCGGGCAAACCTTCTGGTGGCCCAACAAATGGGTGAAGACCAGTAAGAATACAGATCTACATTTGTATAATAATTGTTTGTCATTTTAATAACTCCATACTATCTTTAAATATTCAAGGATTGCAGCGTGTTCCCCAAGTAAAAACAAATTGCAGATCAAATGGGTATCCTTGCTGAGGCTTAGCCTCATAGGGATAAGACAAAACAGGGGCCGGTAATATTTCATTAGGCTTGACGCAAACATTCCTATTCAGCATGTGCATATATTCATCAGCGTAAGCGAGGCTGTTACACTCTTTATCCTTAATATCAGATAAGAAACTCATGGAATTTAACCAACAACGTAAAGAAGGCTCTGCCATTTCTGACGCTTCAACTTTGTAGGATGTGTTCTTGATGAGTCGACCTTTTTCGTCAGGATATTGTGTCGCCCCGTACTCTGGGTGATGGGGGATGGTAAGTGGTTCAGGTTCAGTTAAAGGTGAAGCCGCATGTGTCTCAAACCTTCCTGCCAGATTGCGGGTACCCGTAGCCCACACATTCGCAATTGAACCGGCATAGCACCTTAGCTTATTATCTTCTTTGTACTGATACGTCACAACCGTATGTTGGTCATTACCCGAAACTGAATAAGGTAATAGGACATAGTAATACACGGCTCCCTGATTAATATTGGTAGCATCCCTATCAAGAACGAAAAGATAAGGTCGTACAAAATCAAATTCGTAGCTTACATCTTTGATTTGAAAAAAATGATCGCGGGCGAAAGTATTAAATGCTTGGAAATATTTATAGTTCCCCCCGTTTTCATCAGCGCGTCCGGAAATAATAACTGTCCGTTCATCCTGAATCTCAATATCACCAAAAGATCTGACAATTGGGCCAGCATCATTCTTATAAGCCGCCTTAAATCCTTCGGCATTCAAAGCACCACCCGGCATAACCGAGTAGGAAGCCTTGAACCATCCTTTCTTTACTAGAATAGGAAGGGTGTAGGCACCGGCCTCCCGCATAATCTTTGTTATTTCAGAATCAATACCGTATGCGTCACTATTCTTATATTTTTTCTGCATTAGGCCATGATAAGTTGGAGTGATAGGCTCACACAGCCCTTCACCAATTGTTCTGTAGTGAGAAGATAAGACAGACATGTCAGCCTTCTTTTGCTCTATCTCTGAGCGCACCACGCTACTTTTTGCCTTCTCTAAGATTTCAGCTTCAGAGAGCGAAAAGAAAGCATCTTTATTTACGCCTTTAATGGCATCTACAAATCCCGGCGTAACGTATTTATATTCTTCAGCTTCCGCCTGTCTGCACGCGGTCACAAATCCGATCGCGATAATCAGCGCGAGAGTGCACAGAACTTTCTTGAGGGACTTTTTACTTACGAATATCATGAATGATTACTCCGGCAGGATGGCAGAAAACAAAAAAAGGCTTGCCCCAAAAACCGGGCAAACCTTCTGGTGGTTCACGTATATAATTTTTTCCAATCCCCGCCCCTGTCCATAAGTATAGTTTTAGCTATGGTAGACCAGCACAAATTCACACCCATCAAGAATTTTTCTTGACCCTGAAGACGCCAACCCCAGCGAACGGCCATAGGAACCGGTCACGCTGCTTAATTCGCCGGCGCTGGTGTAGCTTAAACTCTGCGTATAGCCGTTCCTGAACGCGATGGAATCCAGACGCCCCTTACTACCATTGGGGCCGCCGGACTGGGAGGTTGCCCCGGGGATCAGGATCATCGTGGCCTCGTAATCGCCCCCCGCCGTGCCGGTGGTGCGCGTGACCTCCATAGTCCAGGTTCCCGCCGTCGCGTTCAGATACCTATAAAACCCGTGCAAGGCGCCCTGACCGCCGCCGCCGCTTGTGCCGTCGGGCCTTTTCAGCCTGACGACCGTGCTTGTATTCGGGATGTTGCCGCTGACGATCTGGCCGCTTTCAATGCTGCCGGAAAATCCGAGAAGGGAGAGCGCCGCCTTTTCACCGGATACATTGTGCCGCTGGTATAAAAAAAGGCCGGAAGCCAGCAAAAGAAGCAACGCGGTGCCGATCCAGACGTGACGATTTTTCCCGTTATAGCCGCCCATGGCGTTTCTCCCCTTCTTCAGCAACGCCCCGCATTACAACACAAGGTAGTATATTATGCAACCCTAATAATCAAAATGGCAGCAAGGCGCGCAGATGCGGCCGCCGTTGATCTTGTCTCCGACACCGATTATAAAGCCGGCTGGAGCCGAACCAATGAGCAAAGCAATCGCGATCATCGGCGGGGGGCTTGCCGCCACCGCCTGCGCTTACAGTCTGAAAAACGACGCCGGACAGCATTCTGTCACACCCGTCATTTTTGAGGCGGGGGAGCGGCTGGCGACGGGGGCATCGGGGAATATTCAAGGCATCTACGACCCGCGGTTTCAAAAGCTGCGCAACGGGGTCGGCGATTATTTCTTCGCGGCCTTTAAACTGGCTTTTCAGATTTTCTCGGGAATACAGGAAAGAACCGATATAGGTTTCGACCCTTGCGGCACGCTCTACCTGATCAAGAGCGAGGACGAGCGCGCCTATTATCAGGCCATGATCGAGAACCAGCGCCTGAGCGGGGACGATGTCAGGATCGTATCCGCGCAGGAGGCCAGCGCGGTTTCACGCATAACGCTGCGTCATGACGCCTTGTTCCTTCCCCATTCGGGCTTTGTCTCGCCCGCCTTGCTGTGCGCCGCTCAGGCGCGCGATATCGACGTTCGCCTTTCGGCGCCCGTGAGAAACCTTGAGCAAAGAGGCAGCGGCTGGCGCGTGAACGGGGAGCCCTTTGACTCCGTCATCATCGCTTGCGGGTTCGCCGCGCGGTATTTTTCAGGGTGCGAATGGCTGCCTTTGCAGAATGTGCGCGGGCAGATGATCGTATGCCCCGCAAACGGAAACAGCGCGAATCTGGCCTGCAACATAAACTACGGGGGCCATATCTCGAAACCGGTGGACGGCCTGCACGTCATAGGTTCGACGTTCCAGCAGAACGATACCGACCTTTCCCTGCGCGAAAGCGATAACGAGAGGATTCTTGCGCGGCTGAAGGAAAACCTTCCCTCTATTGCCGAAGGGATGAAGGCCAGCCGCGCTGCGGCGGCGCTGCGGACAGCCTCAAAAGATCGCGTGGCTATAACCGGCCTTGTCCCGCGCAAGGGGGAATGGACGACGCAAAAACCGGTTTTCTACGATAATCTGTATTTGTCGACGGCGCACGGTTCATACGGGATTATCTCCTCGCTGGCATCTGCAAGAATGATTTCAGATCAAATCCTCGGGCATGCGCCGCACTTTTCCGAAGAAACGCGAAAAGCCGTTGCACCGGATCGTTTTCTTTATCGGCTGGAGCGCAAGGGGCGGATATAATCTTCCGGCTGGCCCCGTCTGCGCTCGGTGGCCTGCGGGCGCTTTGAGCCTCAGGGAAAATTATAAATTTTCGTTATCTCCGTTTTTTAATCATATTATTAATATTTTCCGGTACAGTGATAGAGTCCGCATAAGTGAGGCTGTTTATGACTGAGACCGCAAAAAACAAAATCGTACCCACCGGGATTGAACGTTTTTTTCGCGAAGGTGAAGTCATTGTCAGCAAAACAGATCTCAAAGGACGCCTTACCTACGTAAACCGTGTTTTTATCAACCTCTCGGGTTATAGCGAACGCGAGCTTTTAGGCCGGCCCCACAGCTTGATTCGCCACCCGGAAATGCCAAGGAGCGTTTTCAAGCTGCTTTGGGATCGCATTGGAACGGGCCATGAGATTTTCGCTTACGTCAACAACATGTCCAAAAACGGCGACAATTACTGGGTTCTGGCGCACGTAACGCCCTCTTATGATAAAAACGGAAAAATTATCGGATACCACTCCAACCGCCGCGTCCCGGGTCGCCATGTGTTGGACGCCACGATTATCCCTTTATACAAACAGCTCCTCGACGAAGAAAACCGCTATAAAAACGCCAAGGATGGAATGAACAATGGTTTTGAGATGCTGGAAGATATAATTCGGCAGAAAGGCATGAGTTATGATGAATTTATCTTCGCTCTCCAGCGCAAAGCTGTTTAACGGTATTGCCTTCGCGACGACGCTGGCGATTGCCGGTTTTCTGCTTTTCACCGATGCGGCGAAACTCTGGCCCGTCGTATCCGGCATGGGTTTTATCGCTATCAGCCTGGGCTTGCTGTTCTTCAACCTTAAGAAATCAGAAAATGAAATCAAACGTATGACCCTTGTAGTGGGCGCCTTGGCTAAAGGAGACTTTGAAGCAAGACTGACTAACATTACAGAGAAGGGGTATTTCGGCGAGTTTCAATGGGCGCTGAACGAAATGGTCGATGCCGTAGACTCTTTTATTCGAGAGGCAACCGCCGCCATGGAGCATGTAAGCCGCAACCAGTACTTCCGGCGTATCCTGGAAGCGGGAATGCACGGTAATCTGCTGAATGGGGCCCGCATCATCAATAGCGCCGCGCAAGACGTTGAGCATAAAATGAATGGCTTTGCGAATGTGGCCGCCGATCTTGATTTATCGCTAACCGATGTCGTCCAGCAGATACAATCCACGACCCGGACATTGGAAAACAGCGCAAACACCATGCAAAATTCTGTCTGCGTGGCGGCGCAAGGAGCCGATGCCGCGATGCGCAGTTCTGATGGCGCTTCGATGAGCGTGCAAACGATATCGGCGGCGGCGGAACAAATGTCGAGTTGCATAGCCGAAATTTCGCAGCAGATGAGTAAAACATCATCATACGCAAAGACGGCCGTTGAAGAATCTGCGACCGCAAGAGAGATGATTTCTGAGCTATCGCAGATGGCCGATAAAATCGGCAAAGTTGTCAACATGATCGAAGCGATAGCCGGGCAGACCAATCTGTTGGCGCTGAATGCAACTATCGAAGCAGCCAGAGCCGGGGAAGCAGGTAAGGGTTTTTCAGTGGTCGCCAGCGAGGTTAAGGGGCTCGCCGGACAAACCAGCAAAGCAACAGAAGAAATCGCCGATCTGGTCAGCGACATACAAGGCGCGACAAGCAAGGTTGTACAGGCGTTTATTTCCATAGGCTCCGTTATTACCAATATCGATCAAACGGCGGCTACTGTCGCTGCGGCAATCGAAGAACAAAGCGCAGCATCGAGGGAGATCGCCTCCAGTGCGGAGCATGCCTCTGAAGGAACGCATAGCGTCGCAGCGAATGTACGCGAAATCAATCAAAGCATGGCACAGGTCGAGCAAGCCGCAAACGACGTGATGCAAGCCACCAGCGGCCTTTCGCAGCAAGCTATCCGGCGCGTTCATACGCTGCTTGATAAAATGGGAGCTTTCATGACTGAACTAAAGAAAATCGCCTGACTTTTCTCAGGCAGTATAACTCAGCGTGCCCCCTTCCCTTGGCAGGGAGATCAGTATGCATGTGCGCTCGGAAAATGTTGGTATACGCCCTATCAGCCCACGCGCGTCACAAAGTGAGATATCAGCGGCAATCCCGGTGTAAGGCAGGCTGCGCTGGCGCAGCGCCGGATTTTTTCTTTATCGGCCGGGGCGCAAGGGGCGTTATGCTGCGGGTACTGGTTAACACGCGGACTTCAGAGAATTAACCAAAACTCCGGTCATAAAATAACAGTAACTCTTCTCTTTCCGTGTCGCCGGGATAATTTCTGAACCATTTTTTCGAGCATGGGGCAGCAGGCTAACTCGGGGCGCATTTCTTTTTAATGTAGCTTCTCAGCCATATATTTGCCGGGTCGGCGTCGCAACGCGCATCCCAGACCTGATAAATATCGATTGACGGAAGCGAGAATTTTTCTTGCAATATTTTCAGATCGTCATGCTGGCGGCAAAGCATTTGCGCCGTTTGCCGGTCGATGATAAACAGGCAGTCTTTTTGCCGCACCAGTTCATAGGCCGATTCCTTGTCGGGAACAAGCAAAAGAGTTTTTTGTATCAAACCTAATGACGTAAGAGCATTATCAAGCAATGTCACATCCAGCCCCTGAGCGACTTTCACATGAGGCCTTGTCAGATACTGCGATCTGGTGAGGGTTCCATTCGGATATAACGAACACATTTTCGAACAAATGACCTTGCATTCAAACGAGGTGATTTTTTCTGACCGGTATTTTTCATCGTCCCTTTTACCGGAGAACCCCACAAACAAGTCGAGTGCTCCTGCGCTGAGCGCGGACATCCCCTCATCCTCCGATAATCTCACAATATCCGCTCTTATGCGGGGGTATTGTTTTTCTAGCAAAATACCCAGCACAGAGAATAAATAAGGCGTTTTCTGTTCCGGTATCGACACGGAAAAGCGACGCTCTGCTGTCGCGGGATCGAACGAAACGGCCTTGTTTGTGACAATATTCTCGCAAATATCCAGCGCGGCGGCGGCCTGCGCCCTGATCGCCAGACATTTTGGCGTAGGCTTAAGACCCTTTGGCGTCCTGATGAAGAGCGGATCATCTGCGATCTCGCGCAGCCTTTTCAGGCACTGTGAGACGGCCGGTTGCGTAATACTCAGTTGCCTGGCCACCATCACCGTACTCCCGTGAACGCATAGCGCTTCGAGCACAACCAACATATTCAACGAAATATGACGAACAGATTCTCTCATCCCTCTTATTTGATAAGGTATAGGTTATATATTCAATAAGAAAATATAATTTTTTCTAATAAGTGCACGGCATTATGATTGGCATGCGTGACGGGAACACCGTTTCTGCATCAAAAAGAACGTTTTTTCTTAGAAACGCAAAGGAACTGCCTATGTTGGAACGGAAAGCGAAAATAGCCCTGATTGACAGTGAAGGAATGCCTGTCTATGGCAACCTTAATCATGGCGGCGCTTTGATGGATAGCGCATATCTCCCTTTTATTGAAAGGGCTCTCATGAATAATTCCAGAGTCAAGATCAAGATATTGATTGCCGCATTGGCCTTCATGCTTTGGAGCACCCCATCATCGCGCGCTTTGGCTCAGGAAACGCAGCCTGGTGATGCCTGCACCGGAGCGAACCGCTTTTTGCATGCAGGCGGCCCCGAGAATCCCGGTGCCGGATTGCTTCTGGTTTGTGACGGCAGCGTTTGGAGGCGCGTCACAGAGTGGGATACCAGCGGCAATCTCGGCGTGAAGCAGGCCGCCCCGAAAGCACCGCTTCATGTGGGTGGCGAGGCCATCGTCGGCAGTACGGGCCTTGTATGCAACGCCGACCGGGAAGGCGGCCTGCGCTGGAGCAGCGCCAACGGAACCATTGAAATGTGTGATGGCGCAAGCTGGCAAAAAATAGCGGTTAACACTTGCGACAATGCCCCAGCGTTCCCGGTCTTCACGGATCAGGATGAACTGGCAGGGTCAACCCTTGTAACATCCAATATCGTGGAGATTACGGGGATGGATGCCGGATGCAGCGCCACGGTAGGCGTCAGCGGCACGGGGGGCAACCCTCAATACAGGGTTTGCAGCGATGCCGCCTGTTCCTCGGAAATCCAGACATGGACAGCATCGAACACGGCACAGACGATGCAAGGAAACTATATCCAGCTTCGCGCTACCAGTTCGGCCAGTTCGGGAACGACCTTCACCATTACCGCCAGCATCGGCCCTGTGAGTAGCGATTGGGCAATCACAACCGGCATATCCGGCTGCTCCCCCGTGGGTACAATATGTTCCGACGGATCTGTTTATGCCGGTCTATCGCCTGATGGCAACGTGCCAATGTATATCGCGCGGTGCGATCTGGGCCAGACATGGGATGGGGCTGCCTGCACCGGAACAGCGTCTTCCCTGCCATGGAATGCCGGAGATACCGGGTGGGTTGATACACCCTTGGTCAACTGCGCTTCTGCGGCAGGTTGCGATGCTTCCGGCGAAACAAATACGGCAACGCTGGTGGCAACCGATGCGAGCACAAACGCCGGGACGCAGGATCACGTTGCCGCACGGGAATGTGACAATCTCAATGTCCATGGGAAAACGGACTGGTATCTGCCCTCCGCCCGCGAACTTGATCTTATCTACGACAATCTTGTCGACGCTACCCCCGCCAATAATGCTCCTGATCCGCTGATCACAGGATTCGAGACAAGCGGTGGCCAGTACTGGTCGTCCTCAGAGTACGATATCAGCCCTGCGTGGAGGCAGAGGTTCAGTGACGGCTCCCAGACCAACAGCAATAAATACTATTTGTACCGGGTTCGCTGTGCTCGGAGATAAATCATTTAATTATTCAATTATTTTCTGTCCGGGCGAAGTCTGGTCGATTTAAAATTCAGGGTTAGATTACGGCTGGCCTTCTCCCCCCTTCCCTTGGCGACGCGCACAGCTTATAAATCTGCTGATGATCGTCTTGGGTATTGAGACCAGTTGCGATGAAACCGCCGCCGCCGTGATCCGCGACGATCGCACTGTTATGTCCAATCTGGTTTTAAGTCAACTGGAAGAACATCGCGCCTTTGGCGGCGTGGTGCCAGAAGTAGCGGCGCGCGCGCATCTTGACCATCTGGATACGCTGATCAAGGGTGCCATGGATGACGCCGGGATCGGGTTTGGCGATCTGAATGGCGTGGCTGCCACCTGCGGCCCCGGTTTGATCGGCGGCGTGATGGTGGGGATGATGGCCGCGAAGGCGATCGCAGCCGCGCGTCACCTGCCCTTTATAGCGATCAACCATCTTGAGGCGCATGCCCTGACGCCACGCCTGACCGACGATCTCGATTTCCCCTATCTTTTGTTGCTGGTCTCGGGCGGGCATACCCAGATTTTGGTGGCGGAAAATGTCAGCGTCTACCGTCACTGGGGCGGCACCGTCGACGACGCGCTGGGCGAATGCTTCGACAAGTCGGCCAAGCTGATGGGCCTGCCCTATCCCGGCGGCCCGCACCTTGAGCAAACCGCCGCGCAATGCCGCAATCCGCAAGCGGCCTGCACCCGTTTCGAATTGCCCCGGCCAATGAAGGGACGCCCGGAAATGGATTTTTCATTCTCCGGCCTGAAGACCGCCGTGCGCGCCCATGTCGACAAATTGCCGCCTGGCGATTTGCGGCGCGACGACGTGGCCGATCTGGCCTGTTCCTTTCAGGAGGCGATCTGTGATGTTTTGCAAGATCGCCTGAGCCGCGCCCTTGCAAAATTCAAAGCCGCTTACCAGACTGGCCGACCGGCGCTGGTTCTTGCGGGCGGCGTCGCCGCCAATCTGCGCATCCGCGCGGCCCTGACATCTCTTGCACAAGACAACGGTTTCCGGCTGGTTGCCCCGCCGGTCAAGCTGTGCTCTGATAACGCGGCGATGATTGCCTGGGCGGGGATCGAGCATCTGCGTCTGGGGCATACGCATGCGCTCAACGTAGCGGCACGCCCGCGCTGGCCCCTGGCTGAAATGAGTGAAACGACAAATGCCCCTGGAAGATAGAATAACTGCCATAGAGACACGCAACGCCCGCGTTGCGGTAGATAAGGCGTGGGAAACAAGCGCGACGCGCAGAATTTCAATTGCGGTCATTACTTACATTTGCGCCAGTATCTTGTTTGTTTACGTCACACCTTCACCTGAATGGCCCTTGGCGGCGCTGGTGCCGGTTATGGGCTACCTGCTTTCTACGCTCGGGCTGCCACAGATCAGGAAAATCTGGGAAAGGAAAAAAATAGGATGACGACAATCGGCGTGATCGGAGCGGGCGCGTGGGGAACGGCGCTCGCGCAAAACTTTGCCAGCCACGGCCATGATGTCAAGCTATGGGCGCGCGACCCGGCGCTTGCAGACGATATCAACCTGACGCGGCAAAACCGCATTTATCTGCGCGATATCAACCTGCATCCGCAGGTCAAGGCGCAAAGCGACCTTGCGAATACGTGCGCCGCCGACATCATACTGCTGGCGGTACCGGCGCAGCACCTGCGCGGCGTTCTGACGAAGGCGGCGTCGCATATTCATCACAGCATCCCGGTGATCGTCTGTTCGAAGGGAATCGAGCTTGAAACCGGTAAACTGATGTCCGATGTTGCGGGCGATTTGCTGCCGGCCTCGATGATCGGGGTTTTAAGCGGCCCCAACTTCGCGCACGAAGTGGCCAAAGGCCTGCCGGCGGCGGCTACGCTGGCCTCGGTCTACAATACAAAGATTCTGCCGGTGCGCGATACGCTTTCGAACCAGCGTTTCCGCATCTATACCACCAATGACGTCGTCGGAACGGAAGTAGGCGGCGCGGTCAAGAACGTGATCGCCATCATCTGCGGCATCGTCGCCGGACGCAACCTGGGCGAGAACGCGCGCGCCGCCGCCGTCACACGCGGCCTGCATGAAATCGCCCGCCTCGCCGAGGCCATGGGTGGACGGCGCGAAACCCTGATGGGTCTCTCCGGCATCGGCGACCTGATCCTGACTTGCTCCTCAATGCAGTCTCGCAATTTCTCGCTCGGTTACGCGCTGGGGCAGGGAAAATCCCTGCAATCCATCCTTGATGAGCGCCGCGGCGTCACCGAAGGCATTCCGACCGCGGCGGCGGTGGTGCGGATCGCAACCCGCTTCAAAACCGAGATGCCGCTGGTGAGCGCCGTTCACGCCTGCCTTAACGGCACACTCGGCGTCGAAGACGCCTTGCGGCAACTGATGGAGCGCCCGGCCAAGGACGAGTTGGGGCGTTGACAAGATCATGGGTTATTGGCTGATGAAATCTGAACCATTCGTATGGTCGTGGGATCAACAGGTCGCAGCTAAAACAGCGCCGTGGACCGATGTCCGCAACTATCAGGCCCGTAACAACATGAAGGCGATGAAACGAGGCGATCAGGCATTTTTCTATCACTCGACCAAGGGGCTCGAAATCGTCGGGGTCATGGAGATCGTCAAGGAACACTACCCTGATCCCAAGGACGAACGCTTCGTTCTGGTGGACGTCAAGGCAACCACACCGTTCAAAACCCCGGTCAAACTGGCTGACCTGAAAGCCGCCCCGGCGCTGGCCAATATGGCGATGCTGCGACAATCCCGCCTGTCCGTCTCCCCCGTCACTGCCGCCGAGTGGAAAACCATCTGCAAGATGAGTGAAAAATAACGCAAAACATGATTTGAAAAAGCGATCCGCCGGTTTATCTTAAAAACGCAAACACCGGCCCGGGCCTTTTTATGACACTGCGTGACATTTTCCTGACCCTTTTATGCATCCTGATCTGGGGCGGGAATTTCATCGCCATCAAGTTCGGCGTCAATGAATTGCCGCCGCTGGTGATGATCACGCTGCGTTTTCTTACCACATCCCTCGTTTTCCTGCCTTTTATGAAGTGGCCGGGCAAGAGCTGCTTCTGGAAGATCGCAGAAGTCGGCCTGTGGATGGGAGCGATCCATCAGGGATTGCTGTTCGTGGCGCTTGAGGTGCTGGACGCTTCGACAGTCGTCATTCTGCTGCAGGCGCAGATCATGTTCGCAGCCCTTCTGGGGTGGCTGATCCTGAAAGAGAGTCTTCACTGGCGCACCGGGTTTGGGCTACTGTTCGGGTTTTCCGGCCTGTTGATCGTGCTGGGCGGCCCGGACAGCCAAAATCTGTGGGGTTGCTTTATCACCCTGCTTTCAGCCCTTGCTGTTGCGATCAGCTTTATCCGTATGCGCCAGTTGAAAAACGTACACGCGCCGACATTCATCGTCGTCATCAACGGCGCTTCGCTGCCATTTGTGTTCGCGGCCAGCCTGATTCTGGCTCCCGCAGGGTGGGCGGAATTGCCGCGCGCCAACTGGTTCGTCATCGCAGGCGTTCTGGCGTTTCAGGCTCTGATCGTCAGCATAGCCCATATTCTCTGGCAATCCCTGCTGGCGCGCAATTTCATTACCAAGGTCACATGCTTCATATTGCTGCTGCCGGTCGTCACCATCGCCTTATCGGTTGCCCTGCTCGGCGAGGACATGCATATATCGCTGATCTGGGGCGGGTTACTGACGATCCTTGGCGTCGGAATTATCACAATCCGCAAGACCCAGAAGAGACAGCCCGTTCAGGTCGACCCCGCCGCCTGAGAGCGTGTTGCATCGCACAAACATCAGGATCTATCCCGTTTCTATCAAAATGATAATGTAAACAAACCCCTCTTATCGACAATGGAGCTTGCGATGACTTCTGCCGTCCGTACCACTGCCAGTCCGGTTGACCTGTTCCCGCCTTCAAATGAAATCACCTCTCAAGCCCATATTGACGCCAAGGGTTACGAGCAAGCCTATGCCCGCTCCTTAAGCGACCCCGATGGATACTGGCGCGAGATGGCCAAGCGCATCAGTTGGATCAAAGAGCCGACCAGGATCAAAAACACAAGCTTCCATTCCCCCGTCTCGATCAAATGGTATGAGGACGGCGTCCTGAACGCCGCTTATAACTGCATCGACCGCCATTTGCCCAAACGCGCGCAGCAAACAGCATTGATCTGGGAGGGCGACAGCCCTGCCGAAAGCCGCCGGATCACTTATGCCGAACTGAAGGACGAGGTCTGCCGCCTGGCGAATGCGCTGAAAAGCCGCGGCGTGCAAAAAGGCGACCGCATTACCATTTATATGCCGATGGTGCCAGAGGCCGTTTATGCCATGCTGGCTTGCGCGCGAATCGGCGCGACTCATTCGGTTGTCTTCGGCGGATTCTCTCCTGAATCTCTGAAAGACCGGATTCAAGATTGCGATTCCAAAGTCGTGATTACAGCCGACGAAGGCGTGCGCGGCGGCAAGCCCATCCCCCTGAAAAAGAACACCGATGAAGCCTTGGAATCCTGCCCGAACGTATCAACCGTGCTGGTTTTGAAACGCACGGGCGGCACCATCGGGTGGCAGAGCGGGCGCGATGTCTGGTGGCATGAACTGGTCGCGGCGCAAAGCTCTTCATGTCCATGCGAGCCTATGAATGCCGAAGATCCGCTTTTCATCCTCTACACCTCGGGATCGACCGGCAAACCCAAAGGCGTGTTGCACACCACCGGCGGTTATATGGTCTTTGCCAGCCTGACGCATGAAATCACATTCGACTACCACGAGGGCGAAATCTATTGGTGCACAGCCGATGTCGGCTGGGTCACCGGCCATTCCTATATCGTCTACGGGCCGCTCGCGAACGGCGCCACATCTTTGATTTTCGAAGGCGTGCCGACCTACCCCGATTTCAGCCGCTTCTGGCAGGTAGTCGACAAGCACCATGTCAATATCTTTTACACCGCCCCCACGGCCATTCGCTCACTGCTGCGCGAAGGCAACGAGTGGGTGCAGAAGACCAGCCGTAAATCGCTGCGCATCCTGGGCAGCGTGGGTGAGCCGATCAACCATGAAGCGTGGCTGTGGTACCATCATATCGTGGGCGATGGCCGCTGCCCGATCGTCGACACGTGGTGGCAGACGGAAACCGGTGGCCACCTGATCACCCCGCTGCCCGGCGCTACTGCCACAAAACCCGGGTCGGCGACCAAGCCGTTCTTCGGCGTCAAGCCTGTCATCGTCGACGGCGAAGGCCGTACCCTTGAGGGCGCCTGCGAGGGAAATCTGTGCATCGCCGATTCATGGCCGGGGCAAATGCGCACAGTTTTTCGCGACCATGCCCGGTTCGAGCAAACCTATTTCAGCACTTTCAAGGGCCTTTATTTCACCGGTGACGGATGCCGCCGCGACGAGGACGGCTATTACTGGATCACAGGCCGGGTGGATGACGTCATCAATGTTTCAGGGCACCGCTTTGGCACGGCGGAAATCGAAAGCGCCATCAACGAACATGAAGCCGTAGCAGAATCGGCTGTTGTAGGCTACCCCCATGACATCAAAGGCCAAGGGATATATGCCTATGTGATCTTGAATACCGGCAAGACGCCGAGCGATGATATGAAGAAGGAAATCGTGCAAACCGTACGCAAGATCATCGGCCCGATCGCCTCGCCGGATGTGATTCACTTCACGCCGGGATTGCCTAAAACCCGTTCGGGAAAGATCATGCGCCGCATCCTGCGCAAAATCGCCGCCAATGAACTGGAAACGCTGGGCGATACATCGACGCTCGCTGATCCGGCTATCGTTCAGGAATTGATCCGCACCAGAGCCTGATCAGGAAAAATAATCTTAAGCGGCGTTTCCAGCGTAGCGGATCTCATACGCCACCAGCCTGTCCTTGGCCTGCACAAAACTGCTGGCCAGAGAAAGCTTGAGCTGCGTGCGCCAGACAGTATGACGCATCATCCACCACATCAGCATGAGCATAAGGAAGGAATCCTCGCCCTCGCGCTGGCGTTTGAGATGCAGCATCTGCGCATGCCGCTCCTCGGCGTGGCACTCCGCCATGCGCCGCGCATAAAACTTTGAAGAGGCGATACGCTGCTCTTCCATATCCTGCAGATGAGCCTGCGCCATCATGCGTTCGACCATCATGCGCTTGATGGGGTCGGTTCGCAGTTCAATGATGCGGGTTTCAATCGCGCTCTGCGCGCTATCCTCCAGATCGCGGGCGATATCGGCCATGGCCGATCCTTCGCCTTGCTGCTCCAAGGCCCGCAGACGGTTGCGGCGGCAATCCAAAAACTCCTTATGCAATCTGGCCAGAGTGGAGTCGACGGCCTTATAGGCCTCAACCTCGCTCAGGAGACCGCCAGCGTAGCTGCAGTCATCCTCCTGAATGCCCTCCAGACGGATGGCCATATCCTGCATAATTGACTGTAAATCCCGTTCCTTCATGCCCGCATTCTAGGCCGGTCAGGGTAAAAAACGGGTTAATTATTGAAAATTCCTTCGGGAGTGGCGGATTTCTGCGGCTTTCAGGATAAAAAAAATATTGCCCCAAAAAGCCAATTAATGAGAGAATGAATTATAAAAAATAAAGAAAAACTTGGGAAAACAGGAAAAAGAGGATTTCTTATGTCAATAGACGACCCTTTGGGCCAAGACCAGCGACGCTTTGAGCTTAAAAGAAAATTTCTCAGCCGGGCGATTGGCGAGGGACGCGGGCCGGAAGCGATTGCCACCTTGAACCGCTTTTACAAAAACGCCCAAGCCACGCACGCCACGCCGGATGCCGCCATTCTTAAGAATCTCGAGGAAATTGGCCGCACCGAGCGCGCCGAAATCAGCCGGATCATTCAGGAATGTCTGGCCAAGACAAATTTCGATCGCGCCGAACCGCCTGAAATTCAGGAGCTGATTGAGGAAGAGCTGGCCAATCAGCAAAACGAAATCAACATGATGCTGTCGCTGGGCGTACCAAAGAATCTGCTGCCTGAATTAAGCCCGGCCATCGCCCGCCTGAACGCTTACGAACGAGCAAACGGCGGAGCCGCGATCTGGTCGCCTGCTGACGCACAACAACAAGACAGGATTGAAAAATTTTTCCTGAAGAACGGCAGACCACCTACGAACGCCCTCAATTAAAGCGCCGCGTTTATAGTCACTCCATGCCTATTGCGGCTTTATAAGTTTCAAGAAGCATTTCTTCTTCGCGGCGCTTTTCCAGTTCGATCTTGCGCAGACGCACGATCTTGCGAATGATCTTGGGATCAAACCCAGTCGCTTTTGCCTCCCCGTAGATTTCCTTGACGTCTTCGGCGAGTGCGGCTTTCTCTTCTTCCAGACGCTCAACCCGTTCGATAATGCTTTTCAGACGCGATGCCGTTGCCTTATCAACGGATTCAACGTTGCTGTTCGCCACAGAATCTTGTACGCGGGCCTGTGCGGTCATGGTTCACCTCGTTTTGCACGTTGAACAAGATCCGCAAAATACGTGCGCTCTTTTTCCGGATCATAGGGGAGCTGGAGGCCCTTATAATACGTGCAGACAGCGCCCTCTGCCAGTATTTCCTGCAAATCATCCGCAAGAAGTTTTGCCCAGAAAAAGGCGTCTTTTTCATTGGAAATCATATCGTTACGAAATTCAACCAAGGTCGCAGGGAGACGCCGCTCCCCGGCATGACGGTTAATCGCGCCGCCTTTGAGTATCCGATGATCATACGGCTCATTATCGCCTACTTGATACCCGCGCGCGCTGAAGCGCGCCATCAGGGATTGCGAAAGACGGCCATCGGCCGCGTACATAAAGGCAATTTCCCACGGGCGGTGGAAATTAAAGAAAACAGGAGTGAAACTGTGAACCGATATCACCAGCGGCACCGTACCCGCAGCCTCCGCCCGATCCAGCAATCCCGCCAGGGCCTGCTGATACGGGTCATATATCTCTGAAATTCGCGCCGCCTTGTCCTGTTCGTTCAGATCGAGGTTACCAGGCACCGGCTTTCCCTCAGCCGTGGGAGCGAACGTCGTGGGGTGATCGATATCGCGATTCAAATCCACGACCAGCCGGGAATAATTGCCCAGAATCGCAGGAGCGTTCAACAATTCCGACAGATACAGAGTCACATCGCGCGCGCCGATATCGACCGCATAGTGACAACCGTAGTCATCGGGCAGAAGCCCTAGCATATTCAACGCGCGCGGAACGTAAGCTCCGGCGTGCTCGCACGTCAAAACGACGGTGCTGTCACCTTGCGGCCTCAGCACGTCGAAAGGTGCGGGTTCATCGGGCGCCAATAAGGACATAACCGGCTTACTGTTTCGGAACCACAGGAATGATTTCCAGAGTTTCAATGATCATGCCGTCATCGCCACCCTGCTCTACACGCCCAATCTGGGTTCGTATATTCAAAGCCTGGCTTTTCGGCTTTACATTCTTATAGTCCTGCAAGCCGCGCGGCAGGAAGGTAATGGTCACAGGCGTTTCCACCAGCCAGCGATAGCGCCCTTGCAAAGCCCCCTGATTCAAGGTCCGCCCTGGTTCGCTGGTAAACACGCGCATTAGCAAATCGTTCGATTGCAGAGCCGCCAGCAGGTTGTCCTTGGTCATGAAGGCTTTGAAGGCTTCTTGTGAATAAGGCGTCATGCTTCTCGACAACGTCTTCAAGTGCGCTTCATAGCGCAAAGGGTCAAAATCAAGACTATCGACCAAAACACCTGCTACCCATTGTTCAACCTGGGCTGGCTGCCGATGGGCCTGATCAATCGCCACCCCGCTTTCAATAGCCGCCTGCGGCTGATAAGCAACCCCCGGCAAGGATGAGGAGCCTGAGGCTGCCGTTCCCTTTTCCATGAAAGGAGCCTGCAATGTATCTTCAGGTTTTGGGCCCGTATCCTCCTCTTCGAACAGAAAAGGGAACCAGTCTTCCAAAAAGCCTTTCTTCTGAGCATGCGCGGGATTGACGGCAAGAATCATGCAACCGCCGGCAATGAGAGCCGTAAGCGCCTTTCTCATTGTATGGGCATTGATGTAACTCATGATGTGCGCCTTGTCTTTCCCGGTTGTGTAAAGGATTTCATCTTACCCAACGCTTTACCCAGTGTCAGCACCGTATTGATCCGTCGATCAAGAAATGCTTCAGTCTCGCTCATGCCGTGGCTATCATCTTCCAGCCATGCCAGAATGGTCGACACCAATACGCCACAAAGCAAAGTTCGTTTCGTATAGCGGTTGTAATCGGTCGCCGTATCGCCGGCCCAGTTCCAGATCGCATCCGCTGTGCGCCACATGATGCGGATGCCACGCCCCGTGCGGGAAGGCATGGCCCAATAAGAAGTCGCCTGACGCACAGCATCGCGCCAGGGATACAAGACACGCAGACGCGCCATTACGGCCGTATGGATACGGTCGCGAACGCGCAACGTTTCCGGGTCTATGTTCTCCAGCCGTTCCAGCATGCGCTTATCGGCCATCGAAGAGAAATGATCCAGAGCATCGGAAAGACCTCCCGGAAAGACCGAACGCGCCATCGAATCCCCGTATCCGGCGTTGACAGCCGCCTGTTCTATGAGCTTCCACGTCCAGCCGTCGAACGGAACGTTCGGTAATGCGGCCTCCAGAATCCGGTCACGGATATCCTGCGTAGAATTCCGGGCAGAAAAATCATTGGCGGGGCGAGTACGCATGTTATCCTTTGCACGAACGAAACTTTATTGATATTGCAGACATGATTATGACTTTTCAAGGGGCCACGAATGGCAACGGGTAGAAAAAGGCAAAGCGGCGACTCTTCACGCCCGGCGGCAGAATCAGAAGGCAGCGCCCTGACCAGCCGTGTCGCCCGTTATGGCAAAGTATCCGCAACTATGGCCGGATTGGCGGCACGGGTAGCCGGGGAGCGCTATCTCGGCCTTAAAATAGAGCGTCAGGAACACGCACAAGAATTGCTGCAGTCACTGGGGCATCTTAAAGGCCCGCTGATGAAAGTCGGGCAGATACTGGCGACCATCCCCGAGGCTCTGCCCCCGGAATATGCCGAAGCCCTGCAACAGTTACAATCAAACGCCCCGCCCATGGGGTGGTCTTTCGTCAGAAGGCGCATGAAAGCCGAACTGGGGCCGAACTGGGAATCGCGATTTAAATCCTTCGAACGAGAAGCCGCCGCCGCCGCAAGCCTCGGGCAGGTGCATCGCGCCATCACTCCCGCAGGGGTTCACGTCGCCTGTAAACTGCAATATCCCGACATGCAGTCGGCAATCGACGCCGATCTGCGCCAACTGAAGATTATTTTCTCGCTCTACGAGAAATACGATTCCGCGATCTCAACCAAATACATCCATCAGGAACTAGCGGCGCGCCTGTATGAAGAGCTGGATTACAAGCGCGAAGCCCGTCATTGCGCCCTTTATGCCGACATGCTCAGACATGAAAAAGGCGTGCATGTCCCTGAAGTGATCGAGGACTTGTCGACCGGACGCCTTTTGACCAGCACATGGCTCGATGGCGAGAGAATACTCGCCTTCAAGGAAGCGCCGCAAGAGATTCGCAACAAGATAGCGCTTAACCTTTTCCGCGCCTGGTATGTGCCGTTCTATTTCTACGGCATCATCCACGGCGACCCGCATCTGGGCAATTACACCGTTCGCAAGGATCAGAGCATCAACCTGCTCGATTTCGGCTGCATCCGCGTCTTTCCGGCGCGCTTTGTCGGCGGCGTGATCGACCTTTATCACGCCTTGCTGGAAGAAGACAAAGCCCGCGCCGTGCATGCCTTTGAAACATGGGGCTTCCGCGGGCTGAACAAGGAGCAGATTGAAACCCTGACAATCTGGGCGCGTTTCCTTTACGCGCCCGTACTGGACGATAAAGTGCGCACGATCGGTGAAGTGAGCGGTGGCATGTATGGCCGCGAAACCGCACACTTTGTACACCAGAAACTCAAAGAAGTCGGCGGCGTCACCGTACCCCGCGAATTCGTTTTCATGGATCGGGCAGCGCTGGGATTGGGTTCGGTGTTCCTCCATCTGAAAGCCGAAATCAACTGGTACAAGCTGTTTCAGGAATTGATTGCCGATTTCGAAACTGACGCTCTAGCCAAACGGCAAAAGAAAATCCTGAAATCTTTTGATATCAGCAGCGAGGCTCCCGATCAAGGTTGATAATCCTCCTGCTCGATTTCGAAGAAAACCGTTTTTCCCTCGCCATGACGGGTACATATGCGCATAGCGATCGTCCGGCTGATGCTGGCATCGCAAGGGATCAGGATCGTGCGGACGCTTTTATCATGAAAAGCATCCTCAAGACCCGTCGGGGTGAATGCCTGACGCACGCTTGGATCGTCGGCCAGCGCCCTGACTTCCCAGCCGCTGCGCACTTCGAAGAAGAAACTGGCGCCATAGCGCTGCGGTTCGGTCGCCGTCTCACGGCGGCGCGCAACCATGCGCAGAAGCTCTTGCTGGAGCGCATCCGCCCCGTCCCTGGCCTTTTGATCCGGTTTCATGTTCTGCTGGCGATGCGCCGACTGCTTGGAGCAGTTCTTTTGCAATGCCATTCCCTGTTCTGTCTTTTAGCTTTTTATCGCCGGATAAATTCCGGCTTTCTTCGCCTATATTAAAAACAACTATACCACGAAGACAATCGCTCCAAAAGACACAGAACCCGAAAATCGGTATAGTGGCAGTTAAAAAGATATTAACATTTTTGTCATATCATATACCTGATTTTACAGAGGTACCCCATAAATGACTCAGGTCAATTTTTATAAAGACGCGATTCAACTGCATAGCATCAGGGATGTAAAGACGCCCCCCGGAAACAATAGCTTGCCCGTGGCCACCATAGAAGCGGCCATTAAGGCGTTATCAGCCAAAAATGGACTGGATATTCAAGGCGGAGATTTCAAGCCCGGGCGCGATTGGGACATGGTTGAAGTCGGTGGACGCAGGTATAGCGCCGAGGCTTACCAGAAGGCGCTGTTGAGCGCTACCAAGGCGGATATCAACACGCCGCGCAGCGATGCCCGGCAACTCGACAACCGTCCGCGCACCCTGATTGCACCTCAAACCACACCGGACTGGGATATCCTGTAAACAGATTGCCCTATACTGACCTCAGCAGGAAGCAATGGCGCGCCCGGCGAGATTCGAACTCACGACCTTTGCCTCCGGAGGGCAACGCTCTATCCAGCTGAGCTACGGGCGCCTGATACGTCAGACACCGCTTACTTAGCCCTGAAACCTTCAATAATTCAATAGGTTTTCTAAAAAAACAGAACCTCATATGCTATCATGGCCTATAATGAGGCCCGTTTCTTCAAGCTTTTCGCCAAAAAACACTGATGACGCAGCCAGCCGACAAATACCCCTTTCCCGGGCAAATTCTGCCCCTGACCGCTGTACGCTTTTGGGCTGCTTCTTGGGTCATGATCTTCCATTTTTCAACTATGTTGCCTGATGGCAGCATAAAAGACTGGCCTTGGGTGCTAAGAGGTTATCTGGGTGTTGATTTTTTCTTTATCCTGAGCGGGTTTGTATCTGATCCTATATTTTATCTTACAATCCAGACAAACGGACGATATATGGATTGTGCTGAATTTCGCTGCGATTATCTTTTTTGCCGCCGATACGGCGCGGCACTACAATAATACACTCTTCCACCGCAAGCCATTTTCGTATCTGGGAGAAATTTCTTACGCCATTTATATGATTCATTTCGTCATCATGGATTTTGTTTATGTTTTTATCGCTGTCATCAAGTACGACAATCACATGCCCGCAGATTTATTCATGCTCACGTGGTTGAGCATGTTTCCGGCAACATTTGCATGCGCGGCCTTGTTAAACAGGTTCTTCGAACGACCTCTCAGAGAGTTTTTTTCCGAATCCCGGATTTCAAGACGAGGATGTCAGTTGTAAAAAGACATCTTCAAGGCTGTTTTCGTCGGTAGACAGGTCGACGATGCCATAACCGCCAGACTGCACCGCCGCGATGATCGACCCGACCTGCTGGTCGCCCGGACGGTAGCGCACAGTAAGCGTCCGCCGCCCCTTTATCGCCGTGTGGTATCCGGCCAATCCTGCGGGAATACCTTCCACCGGGCGGTCAAGACGAAAGTGAATTTCCTTGGCGTCGACCCGGGCCAGAAGAGTTTCTTTCTCCTCGCAAGCGATGATCCGGCCGTGATTAATAATCGCGATAGTATCGCATAACTCCTGCGCTTCTTCGAGGTAATGCGTGGTCAATAACACTGTCACGCCCTGCCGGTTGAGTTGACGCACATTCTCCCACAATTGCTGGCGCAACTCGACATCCACGCCCGCCGTCGGCTCGTCCAGCACCAGAATCGGGGGATTATGCACCATCGCCTTGGCCACCATCAGCCGTCGGCGCATCCCGCCGGAAAGGCTGCGCGTATAGGCCCCTGCCTTATCCGCCAGCCCCATCATTTTCAGGATATCCATGGTGCGGCGTTCGGCTTTGGGCACACCATACATGCCCGCCTGAATATCCAGCAACTGCGCCGGGGTGAAGAAAGGATCGAAATTCAATTCTTGCGGCACCACACCGATGGCTGCTTTAGCGCTGCGCAAATCCTGATCGATGTCGATATCCCATATCCTGACAGACCCTGAAGTCTTGTTCACCAGACCCGCCATAATGTTGATGATGGTGGATTTCCCGGCGCCGTTCGGCCCGAGCAATCCGAACATCGACCCGCGCGGGATTTGCAGCGTAACGTCGCGCAAGGCGACATTTTCCGCTTTCCTTCCCTTGCCGCGCGAGCGATAGGTTTTACCGAGATTTTGTATGTCTATGGCGAAATTTTGCATGACCTTGCCTTTTGCTTGCCATCATCCACATAGATACTGTCTTCGTAAAGGCAAGAAGAAAAGACAGCGATCAAGGAGAAGAAATGCCCGGAACCACCCTGACCATGGCCGTCGTTGCCGGATTCCTGACCCTGTGCGGTCTGGCCGTTCCCACCGCCCGGGCGCAACCCGCCGCACCCCAAAACGCTTATGATTTCTCGTTCACGACGATCAACGGCGAACCCTTACCGCTTTCCCGCTTCAACAACAAGGTCTTGCTGGTGGTCAACACCGCCTCGCGCTGCGGCTTTACCCCTCAATATGAAGGCCTGCAAACAATCTACGAAGCCTATAAAGACAAAGGGCTGGTCATCATCGGCGTACCGGCCAATGATTTCGGCGGCCAAGAGCCCGGCAGCAACCAGGAAATCAAGCGGTTCTGTGCGATGAATTACGCCATCACTTTCCCCATGACCGAAAAAACCACCGTTACGGGCAAGGGTGCACACCCCTTCTATCAATGGGCGGCAAAGCAAAAGACAGGCGGATTGCTGAGCGCAAAACCACGCTGGAACTTTCATAAATACCTGGTGGGGCCGGACGGGGAACTGGCAGGGTCGTTCGCCTCAACGACCAAGCCCGGCTCGGAAGACCTGATCAAGGCTATTGAAGCGGAACTGGCGAAAATCACACCTTGAGAGTGAACGAACCTTCACCATCCAGCCATGCGGCAAAGCCGCCCTCCATCAGCCAATGCCGTGCGGCTGTGTCATCCTTCAGCCAGGTGTCCCAATAAGCCAGAGCCGCAACTTTGATGATATTCTCGTGAGTATGGCGTTTCTGATTTTCACCCAACTGGCCGCGGCTGCCATTGTAAACCATATGATCGCCGCCGGTCAGGATCATCAATAATTGTTCAGGGCCGCTGCTGTGCCCAAACACTTCAAGACGTCGTTCATAACCGAAACCCTCAATCGGGCTGGTGTCATCGGTTCCCGTCATGTGAAAGAGCGGCAGGCTGATGCCACCATAAATCTCTTCGCGGGCGCTTTCCGTATTAAAGCTCGGTACAGGACTATAAAGAATGCCGGCGCGGAAGCGCGGTTCTTTTAAAGATTGCAGCGCACCAGATTTGCCAAATCTCTGCCCTGCCATCACTTGCGTTGTATTCGCGCCAAACGAGTGTCCGGACATGCCCAGCCTTGCGATATCCATGTGCTGGCCGATATCAGGATTGTTTTCTATGTAATCAGGCAGTTGGTCGAGAACGAACGGGATATCCCGGTAACGGTTCAAGACATCTTCGGCAGTATATTTGGATTCGCGGATCACGTCCCACGGATGGCCGGGCTTGCCTTCCCACAGACCGCTATCGGTTCCCGGATGCTGGACATGGATCACAACGTAGCCGTGGCTGGTCAGGAAGCGCGAGATAAAGCCGGCCCCGTCACGGCTGCCGCCCAAACCGTGCGACCATATCACCAAAGGCAGCGGCCCCAGCCTTACAGCCGCCGGATAGTAAATTTTGTAGGGAACGTGGCGTTGGTGACGGGACTCATCAATAAATTCACCACGCGCCATCAGAACCTTGTGCGGCTCATGGTCAACGGCAATATCGGCGCGGTACATTATTTTTTCCGGAACTGATCGAGCGAAACCACTTCACCGGACTTACTGCCAGTCTTCTTGGCGGCGCCCTTCTTCTCGTCCTGATCCTCTTCGTCCTCGGAAGGATCGTCATCAGGATCGAAATCAGGGCCCTCGTCGCCCAAAGGCTGGAATTGCAACGCGAAATTGACGGAAGGATCGGCAAAAATGGTGATGGCACCAAGCGGAATCGTCAGGCGTTCGAGCACGTTATTGAACGAGAGGGTCACGCCCATTTTCTCGGCGTCAACGAACAAGTCATAGAACTGATATTGCAGAACGATGGTCATCTCGCCGGGGTAACGATCGCGCAGGTAATCCGGAATTTCGACGCCCGGATAGTCAGTCATGAATGTGATGTAGAAATTGTGATTGCCGGGCAGTTTATTTTTGCCGTCGATCACCTCCTTGATCGCCTGGCGCACAACGCCGCGCAAGGCCTGTTCGACCATTCTGTCATAACGGAGGATATCGCTGTCGTCACTCATGGCTCTATTACTGGCAGAAGAAGGTTCCGCGAATCAAGGATGTTTATACTCCCCCATGAGTGACATATCGGACTCCGGAAAACCACCCCCGATTCAGCCATTTACCCATAATCCTGTGGAAAACCCGCTGTCTTATGGGGTTGTTACCCCGGCACGCCCCCGCGCCTGTTGCAACTGCCGCGCTTGCCGATGTTGCGGGTCGTATTTCAATGTGAGATCAAGAAAATGATCGATTTCGGGGCGCCCCATCACACCATACAGCAACGCCTTGGAATAATAGGCTCCGGCATTGACAGGGGACGCCGCCAACGCCTGATCAAGCAAACGGTCGGCCTGCAGGAACAAAGCTTCCCGTTCCTCAGCCGGGCCGCGGGAAGTTTGCAGCAATCCGATGGGGATGCTGGCTGCCTGCACATAAGGGCGCGGGTTAAGCCCAAAACCCTCGTGCCCCGCCTGATTCACCATACGCGAGAATGTTTCAAGATCACCGCGCTCAAGCGCAGCCGCCGCCTGACGCGCGTGCATCTCGCTGAAAAGGCATGATTGGTAAACCACCGCAAACGCCAAAAGCCCAAGAAAAATCACCGACGCCAGCGTTTGAAACGACAAGGCCGTACTGCGCTCTGTGGACAGGGTTGTCAGGCGCGCAAACGCGCCCAGAGTCAAACCTGTCGCCACCAGCAATGCCGGCACATATAAATGGAAAGTGACGTGCAAGTGCAGCGCCAGCGTCAGCAAGGCGCAAAATAAACCAGCCACCAACAACCGTCCGGATGTATCGGCTGCAGAACTCTTCCAGTAACGGTAGAAACGGAAAAGAACCATCAGCAAAATCGCATAAAAAAGCGCAAGGGCCGGGAAACCCGCTTCAGCCCAGAATTGCAAGGGATCGGCATGCGCCATCAGACCGGATGAGTAGATTTCAGATGGCGCACGTACCGCCGGATAAAGCAGGAAAAACGTCCCCAGACCGGCCCCCTGCCACATATGACGCGCGATCAGTTCCCACGTCGACGCCCAGATATCAAGTCGCGCGCTCAGGCTTTTATCATCGCTCAGGGCCGCCAGCTCCATCACCCGCTCAAGCGCCGTCAGCCGCCCCCCGCCCCACAAACCCGAGGCCAGCAGGATGGCAACCATCGCCATAAACAAGCCGATGAACAGGCCCATCGGCCCCGGCCCTTCCTTGCCGCCCCGCGCCAGCCATGCAAACACCCCCAGACCCGCGACGGTACAAGCCATCGCCATGCGGCTGCCGATCAGCACCAGCGCCGACAGCATCACCACCGCCGCGATCAGCAGAAAAACCCGACAACCGCGCTTGTTCTGGCCTGAAAACAGCAAACCCAGCGACATAAAAATCCCCAGGTTCAGAAGACCGGCGTAGTTATTGGGATCGGCAAATGGAAAACGGATATTGCCGTTTTCATTGAGAAACTGCGGCCAAATGAAATATTGCGCCAGCGCCCATGCCCCCATCATGGCGCAAACGGCAACCACCCCCCCCAGCGCCCGCCCCATTTGCAAAACGCTGGCCGGCAACACGGCAAAAATCAGATACCATAAGGAAAGCAACCACAAGGCTCCCCAGGCAATCACCGTGGCGAACGGCGACACCGACCAGAAAAAGGTGAAACCACACCATAACGTGAAAGCCAGAATGGCCGCGCTCAACGGAGTCACCTGCACAGTGGGGGAACGCTGCGATGAGTCGGCCAGCATAACCGCCCATGCCGCCAAGCCCGCCGCCAGCGCGAGCAGGCGAAACGCTTCATAGGGCTGAAGAAACGGCAAGCTGGCCAGCAAAGACAGGCTCGCCAGCGCAGGCAGCATATAAGGGATTAATCTTTTCATGCTGTCAGATTGTGCTGCGTGGCAAAAACTGTCAACCGCCAAGCGCGTTTGACAAGACACGAAACATCGGGCCATAACAGCTTATGCCTGAAATGATACAAATATGGTGCGACGGCAGCTATCGGCAAGAGCACAAAACTGCCGGAGTCGGCTGGGTGATCCGGCACCTCGACGGTCGGGAAGAAGAAAAAGCTTTAACCCTGCCGCCGATCCGCAACTCGCATGCCTATGGATCCCAGATCGCTGAACTCCTGGCTGTGTCGCATGCCTTGCAAGCCGTGCCCGACAAAAATAACGCCGTGACCGTGCATATGGACTGCCTTCCAGCCCTGCAAGCATTGCAAAACCGTAAAGCCCCCGATAGCAAGCAAAGAAACTTGCCCAGTCTGCGGGCCGCTTTCAAAATCGCCCTTGCCGCCGTAAAGAGGTTTGAAAACATCGATTTGGTTCTGGCCAGCGACAAGACCGACCGCCGCATGAGCCGCGCCCACGGATTATCGCGCATCGCATCTATGGCGCCGCCGGAAATTCAGGCTCTGTAAATTTGACAGCTTACGCCGCCTCCCTTAAACTGCGCCGTATGAAAAAGGCAGCCAATATATGGTGCGACGGCAGTTTCCGCGAAGCGCATAAAACCGCAGGCGCCGGGTGGATCATCAAACACACCGACGGTCAGGTCGAAGAAAAATGCCTGACCCTCCCCCGTCTGCAAAACTCTTTTAAATATGGTTCGGAAATCGCCGAATTGGTCGCAGCGACCGAGGCAATGAAAGCCCTACCCGCTGGCAGCAACGCCCAGATCCACATGGATTGCCAGTCGTCGCTGGATATCATCGCCAAGGGGCAATTGCGCATGAAAGGCCGCGAAGACGCCACAGAGCTTAAAGATGCTTTCGAAGCGGCGATGGCGGCCAAGGCTCGCTTAGGGCAAATCACCTTCCACCTGACCAGCGACCGCAACGAAAACATGCATCGCGCCCACGTGCTTTCGCAAACCGCATCGACCCCGCCCCGCGAAATAAAGCCGGGGCGACGCTGAGAGAAAATTCTGAATGAAAAAGAAAATGGGCCGGTTCTGTTGCTAGGCCGGCCCGCGCCCCACCTTACCGATAGTTAGTCAGCAAGGGATTTGACTTCGTGCAAACTTGCCCGATTAGGCAGCGATAGCGAAACGACCATTGTCGTTAGCAGCTACTGCGTTTGCGAACTTGAAGTTATCGTTGGCATTTAATTGCCTGGCCGGATAACGACCGTACCATAACGGATACAGGCTTTGCCTTTACCGCGCGCGTCAATCCTGTTTCGGCCCCGCCTGAATGCCCGAACCATCATCGCCGGGGATTCTGGTGGAGCCGCCGGGTACTGCCCCCGGGTCCACAACGCCTATTCCACAAAGAGTTTAGCATCTTAGCCGGGTTACCCCGGCACTATTCATTATAGGGCAAACGACTGGAAAATCAAGATTTTGAGGGCTAACCCGGCTGATGCCCGGCTTTTCGTCGCTGACGCATGGCGTAATTCCGCCCCTGCGCGCCGAATTTAATCTCGTCGATCTGATCGAAAGCTTCAAAGGCCACACCCGGCATGGTATCCGCCGTAAAAGCCGCGCCCGCCTGACGCAGCCCTTCGGCGTACCCGGCCGGCCGGTGCGCCCCGCCGGAAAAGCCAACCACATACATCCCCGCCGCATGTCCGGCGGCCACGCCGATAGGGCTGTCTTCGACAACGATGCATGTATCAGGCCTATTTTTGCCCATCACCTGCATGGCGTGAAGATATATGTCCGGCGCCGGCTTGCCTTGCGGCACATCATCGCGCGAGAAGATACGGCCCTTGAAAAAATCAAGCAGCCCTACAAGACCAAGCTTCCTTTGCGTGTTGGCGCTGGCGCTGTTCGATGCGACGGCAAAAGGTATCTGGGCGCTCACAAGCGCTTCTATGAAATCGCGCACACCGGGAATCGGTCGGATATGACGGGCTTCCTCACTCAGATAGGCTTGGTTCATGTCGTCAAAAAACGTCACGGCAATCGGCTTACCCGTGGCCTTCAGGAAATCTTCGCTGACGCGCAAACGGAAATCATCGAAGCTGGTTCCCGCCAGACGCCTATCAAATACATCATCCTGATAAACAAGCCCGGCCTGGGCCAGAAACTGGCGGCTCAAACGTCCGGCCAGTTCTTCCGTGTTCACCAGAACGCCATCGCAATCGAAAAGTACAAGCGGCATCAATCAAAGACCTTCCCTGCTTCCAAATCCAGCAGATGCCTAACAGGCGCCTCACCGCCCAAGCAAGAGATTTTCACGATGCGATGCGAAATCCACCCGGCGAAGTCTACTCGGCCGGCTCGGCGGTGCCTCTTTGATAGCGGCTCAGATTACTAAACCCGCGCACAGCGATCGCCGCCAGCAGAACATTGTAGATAACATAGCCGAACTGGGAGGACAGCACCGCCACGGCAAACCCGCACAAGCAAGCGAGCGCTGTCAGGACAAAACCGTAGCGATTTTGCTCGGTTATCATATAACTTCCTGAAATGCCAAGAATAAGGGCGACCCAATCGAGCCCGTAATATACCGTTAATGCATCCAGTATTGCCGTCATGGCGTCTATTCCCCCATACAAACAGTATAACAGAACAGTTATGAAAAAGTTAATCCACAAGCCGGACAGGCAGAATCCACGGTTAATGATGCGAGGCGGTCTGCATTCCTTTAAGCATATCTGACGGTATCCCCTCTCAAAGAAAGAGTTCCCGCAATGAAGCAGTATCAGGATCTGATGCGCCATGTTCTTGAAAACGGCACCGAAAAATCCGACCGTACCGGCACAGGCACCAAAAGCGTTTTCGGTTACCAGATGAGGTTCGATCTGGCAGAAGGGTTTCCGCTGGTCACCACCAAAAAGCTTCATCTGAAATCAATCGTGCACGAATTGCTGTGGTTCCTCAAAGGTGATACCAATATCGCCTATCTTAAAGAGAACGGCGTCAAAATCTGGGACGAATGGGCAGATGACAAAGGGGATCTCGGCCCCGTTTACGGCCATCAATGGCGCAGTTGGGGCGCGCCTGACGGCCACCACATCGACCAGATCAGCAACCTGATCCACCAGATCAAGACGGATCCCGACTCGCGCCGCCTGATCGTTTCAGCGTGGAACGTGGGCGATCTCGGCAAAATGGCTCTTGCGCCCTGCCACTGCCTGTTCCAGTTTTATGTCGCAGACGGCAAGCTTTCCTGCCAGCTTTATCAGCGCAGCGCCGATATTTTTCTCGGCGTGCCGTTCAACATCGCCTCTTATGCCTTGCTGACGCTGATGATCGCGCAGGTCTGCTGCCTGAAGCCCGGTGAGTTTATTCACACATTCGGCGATGCCCACCTTTATCTCAATCACATTGAACAAGCCAAACTGCAATTATCGCGCGATCCGTTCCCGCTGCCGGAGATGCACCTCAACCCGCATGTGACAAATATATTTGACTTCAAGTTTGAAGATTTCGAATTGGTCGACTATCAGGCCCACCCGCACATCAAGGCGGCGGTCGCGGTTTAAATGGGCGTTCGCGTTTCTGCCATCGCCGCCATGTCGACCAATTTTGTTATCGGCAAGGATAACAAAATGCTGTGGCACATACCAGAAGACTTCAAGCACTTCAAACGCACAACCATGGGAAAACCGCTGGTGATGGGGCGCAAGACCTTTGAATCGATCGGCGGCAAAGCGCTGCCCGGCCGCCCTCATGTCGTCATCAGCCGTTCCCCGCAGCAGCCGGTGGAAAACGTGCAATTTGCCACCAGCGTTGAAGACGCGCTCAAAGCCGCCAAAGGAATCGCGGAAAGCGACGGCGTCGATGAAATTTTCATCGCAGGCGGCGCCCAGATTTATGACGCGGCGATGCCTTATATCGAGCGCATTTACCTGACAATCGTCAACCGGAAATATGAAGGCGATTCTTTCTTTCCGCGCATCAACGGCGCCGAATGGAGGGAAGAGATCATCGCATCGGCAGAGGAGCCCGTTCCTTATATTATCGGTATCCTCGACCGCAAGTCATGAGCCGGTAATCGTAATCACCGACCAGCGCTTCAACTTTTCGTCAAACGACATCCCGGCATGAGCGGGACTTGTCGAGGGCAGCCTGAAGCATGACAAAGGGCGGCAGCCGACATACACGTGACGATGAAAAGCAGCCTCCGCTTTGGCTCCGTTAAAATAAACGCGTGTGATGGCGGGCGCCGCCGCCAACATGCCTGCAATATCATTCGGCCTTTCATCGCGAATATCCGAATCAAGGCTGCCCGCACGCGCGCAGGAATGCAAAACATCCCAAAGAGCAATGCCGTTTTCCTGCAAAATATCCAAACGTTTCTGGTAAGGCCGGTTCGGCCCCGCGCCCAGCAAAATCTCCATGATCGGCCAGAACTGGTTGCGCGGATGCGCGTAATATTCCCCCGCCCGCAAAGAAGCCTGTCCTGGCATGCTGCCTAAAACCAGGATGCGCGCATCGGTTCTCACCACAGGAGGGAAACTGTGTATACGCGCGCTACTCATACGGCTCTGGGAAGCGGTTGATGGGAAAATCCAGACCACAGATGTCCAGCGGCAGCTTTATAGGCCGCCGCCTGTTTATGACCTTGTGCTGCCACTGGCGTGCCGGCGTCGCTGAAGGCCCGGATATCGGGATGGAGCGGGATTTCGCCCAAAAAAGGTATTTGCAGTTTTTCGGCTTCCAGGCGGGCGCCGCCATGGCCGAAGATGTGCGATTCATGGCCGCATTGCGGGCAGCAGAATGTACTCATATTTTCAATCAGACCCAGTATCGGAACATTCACCTTCCGAAACATCTCAACTGCCTTTCTGGCATCGATCAGCGCGAGATCCTGCGGCGTCGAAACAACGACGACACCCGCCAAAGGCGTTTTTTGCGCCAGCGTCAATTGCGCGTCCCCCGTACCGGGCGGCATATCGACCACCAGCACATCGAGCGGGTTCTCCCGCGTGCCCCATGCCACATCGCGCAACATTTGATATAAGGCTGTTTGCACCATCGGCCCGCGCCAGATCATCGGCGCCTCATTCTCGACGAGAAAGCCGATCGACATAAGTTTCAAGCCATAGGCTTCGAGAGGAACCAATTGCTCAAAATCATTCTGCCGCGGGCGCTGCCCGGTCAGACCGCTGAGACGCGGCACGGAAGGGCCGTAAATATCGGCGTCGAGCAAGCCTACGCGCAGACCCTGCTGCGCCAGCGCCACCGCCAGATTGATCGCCACAGTGGATTTGCCGACACCGCCCTTGCCAGAAGCCACCGCGATAATGCGCTTTATGGGCAGGTCAAGAACCGGATTTTTGCTCATGCCGTGCGGATCGGGCCGAGAGGGCCGTTGCGGGCGCTCGGCCGTCAGCACTGCCTGCACGTTTTTCACTCCCGGGATATGCCGAACCGCCGCTTCCGCTTCCTGGCGCAAAGACTCAAGAGCCGGGCCGCGATTGGGATCAACCTCTAAAGCGAAAACGACAACGCCGTCTCTGACCTGCAATCCTGAAACCATTCCAGCACTGACGATATCGTCCTTGCCATCAGGGTGACGCACGGTACGCAAGGCATTTTCAATCATAGCAAGATCGGGTCTGGACATAATCATTGTTCGTCTTGGGTTGTTTTCTCACGGAAAAGAGATATTCTTAACCCGCGAAACAGTTCAAGAAAAATCCGAGGATTCAAGCCCATGTTCTGGAATATCCACCTCAACAACAACCCCAACAACCCGTGGGGACGTCCATCCGGTGGCGATAACCGCGGCGGCGGGCGCAATCCGTGGGGTTCGGGGGGAGGTTCCAACGGCGGGCGCGGCCCGGGGGGCGGCAACCAAGGCGGGGGCGACCTTCCGCCGGATATAGACGAGATGCTGCGCAAGGCGCAGGACAATCTGAAACAAGTCCTGCCCGGCGGCTTTCAGGGCCCGCGCTTGTTCGGCCTGATCCTGCTCGGGGTCGGCGCCTTGTGGCTGGCCAGCGGTTTTTACATTATCGAGCCCGGCATGAACGGCGTCATCCAGCGCTTCGGCAAGTGGCAGGACACAAAAACGGCAGAAGGTCTGGGTTATCGTCTGCCCTACCCGATTGAAACGCTGACCAAAGTCAATGTTTCCGAAATGCGACGTTTGTCGATCGGTTTTTCCGAGCGGATGGTCATGGGCGGGTCATCACAGCGCCAGAACATCCCCGAGGAGAGCCTGATGCTGACCTCGGATGCGAACATTGTCGACATGGATATGGTCGTTTTGTGGACGATCAAATCAGCCGATGAATTTCTCTTCAATATCCGCGACCCTGAAAATACGATCAAGAAGGTGGCGGAAAGCGCCATCCGCGAAGTCGTCGGCCAAACGCTGATGTTTCCGTTGATCACGCAGGAACGCGACAACGTCGCCAGCCGGGCGCGTGAAATCATGAGCAAGACGCTGGATGAATACAAATCAGGAATCACGATCAATCAGGTCTTGATCCAAAGAGCCGAAGTCCACCCCGATGTGCAGGACGCCTTTCAGGACGTGCAGTCAGCCAAACAGGATGCCATAGAGGTACAAAACCGCGCCGGCGCCTATCGCGAGGACATCCTGCCGAAAGCCCGCGGGGAGGCCATCCGCATGAAGCAGGAAGCCGAAGCTTATAAACAATCCGTGACCGCCCGCGCCAAAGGTGACGCCGAACGTTTTAACTCAATCTATCAGGCATACCTGACCAACAAGGATGTCACCAAAACCCGCCTTTATATCGAAACCATGGAAGAAGTGATGAAGAACGCGCAGAAAATCATCATGGATTCAGAAGCGAACAAGTCAGGCGTTGTCCCCTATATGCCTTTGAACGAATTGAAGCCGGCGGCCGGATCGGCCCCCGCGAACAGCCGCTAATCAGGAGCCTGTCATGAATTCAAAATTCGGTTTCGTTTTTATCCTCCTGTCGCTTGCGGTGATCGGCCTCAGCCAATCCCTGTTCACAGTGGACGAGCGCGAGCAAGCCATCGTCCTGCACCTCGGCGAACCGGTCGGCGAAATCAAGCAACCCGGCCTGCATTTCAAAATCCCGGTCGTTCAGGACGTCAGGCGTTTTGACGCCCGCATCCTTGCGGTCGATCCCCCGCCCGAGCAGATCGTCATTTCTTCAAGCCAGCGCCGTTCAGACGGTCAAACAACAACCGACGAAGGTATTGCCAGCGGCGAGCCGATTATCGTCGACACCTTTGCCCGCTACCGCATTTCCGACCCGCTCAAGTTCATGAAAACCCTGCGCACGGAAAACGCCGCCTATGACCGTATTCAAGGAATCATGAACGAAGCCACACGCGCGGTTCTGGGTAAACGCACCCTCAAGGATCTGCTATCCACCACCCGCGGCGCGATCATGGCCGATATCCGCACCCGCGTGAATTCTCAAATCGAGCGCGACAATCTGGGCATTGAGATCGTCGATATCCGCATCGTCCGCGCCGACCTGACTCCGGCTCTGCGTCAATCCACCGTCAGCCGTATGATCTCCGAACTTAAAGAACGCGCCACGGAAACCCGCGCCAAGGGCGAGGAGCGCGCGCTGGAAATCCGCTCCACAGCCGAAAAAGAACGCACCGTTCTTCTGGCCGAAGCGCAGAAGGAATCGCAAATCCTGCGCGGCAACGGTGATAATGAAGCCATCAAAACCTACGCCGAAGCCATGGGCAAGGATCAGGAGTTTTACAACTTCATCCGTTCGCTGGAAGCCTACAGGAATTCGATGGCGAACAGCGACACCCGGTTGATCTTGTCTCCGGACAACGCTTTCTTCAGACATTTCCAGAATGGCCAATAAGGCAAGGTGAGCGCCCCTTTCCTCCACTACCTGCTGGTTGCGATAGCGATAATACTGGTGCTGGAAGGCTTGCTTTACGGCCTATTTACCGATTCCGTGCGCCGCATGCTGGTTGTAGCCCTAAGTCTACCCCCTGCCAGGCTGCGCGCTTTCGGGCTGGGCATGGCGGCTTTAGGATTTTTGCTGTTGCTGATTGTGCCAAAATTGTGATTTTTCAATCGGGCGCAGCCAGCCCGATTGACCGCCCTGCCCGGACGCCATAATTTATCACAAGGTTATTTCATTCAACGGATACGGGATACGAATACGGGTATGAACATGCGTAGACAATTCGCTACCGCCTTTATGGTTATGTCGCTGACTGGCGCTTTCTTCCTGAGCCCGGCGGCGCAAGCGCAATTCGGCGCCCCCGCGCAAAGCACCCCCGCCAGCTTTGCCGATCTTTCAGAAGAATTGTTGCCGTCCGTGGTTAACATTTCTTCAACGCACAAAGCCATCGGCCCCGAAGATTTCCCGGACATGCCCCATTTTCCGCCGGGGTCTCCTTTTGAGGATTTTTTTGAAGAATTCATGGAACAACGCGGCGAAGGCGGCATGCCTGCAACCCCGCCCGCCTCTTTGGGATCGGGATTTATTCTGGACGCCGACCAAGGACTGATCGTCACAAACAACCACGTGGTCAAGGATGCCGACGAAGTTCGCGTCACGCTTCACGACGACACATCACTGCCCGCGGAGATCATCGCCCGCGACGACAAGATCGATCTGGCTTTGTTGAAAGTCAAAACCGATAAAAAACTGACAGCCGTGAAATTCGGCGACAGTGAAAAATTACGCGTCGGCGACTGGATTCTGGCGATCGGGAATCCGTTCGGGTTAGGCGGCACGGTCACAGCCGGGATCGTTTCAGCCCAGCAGCGCGATATCAATGCCGGGCCTTATGATGATTTTATACAAACCGATGCATCGATCAACCGTGGCAACTCAGGCGGCCCGATGTTCAATCTTGACGGCGAAGTAATCGGGATCAACACCGCGATTTTTTCGCCTTCGGGCGGATCGGTGGGAATAGGCTTTGCCATTCCCTCGGCTCTGGCCAAACCCGTGATCGATCAGTTGATTAAATACGGAAGAACCCGGCGCGGCTGGCTGGGGGTTCGGATTCAAGCCGTCACCGACGATATTGCTGAAAGTTTCGGCCTGAAAGAAACCCAAGGCGCCCTGATCGCCAGCGTCACCCATACCGGCCCTGCGGAAGTTGCCGGAATCAAACCGGGCGATATTGTCGTGAAATTCAATGGCAAACCAATCAAGGAGATGAGGGAACTGCCGCGTCTTGTTGCCGAGACCGATATAGATTCCGAAGCCACCATTGAATTCTGGCGCGACGGGCAGATGAAAACCGCCAAAATCAAGGTCGGCGAACTGGAGAAAGCCGAAGACGAAGGGTTGATCGCTTCCAGCGACGCCGAGGAGGGAACAGAAAGCCCGGGCGGAGAAAGCACCGCCATCGAATCGGTAGGGCTTTCCCTTGGCGGCATCAGCGCGCAGGATCGCGAGGCCTACAACATCACTGACGACGTACAGGGAGTCATGGTCACAGAAACTGTCCCCGGCTCGGAGGCAGCGGAGAAAGGCCTGTCGGTTGGCGATGTTGTTGTCGAAATCAACCAGCAACCCGTATCCAGCCCGGCAGCCGCCAAGGAAATTATTGCCAAGGCCGCACAAGCGGGACGCAATTCGGTTCTGCTGCTGGTCAACCGTGAAGGCGATGTGCGTTTTGTCGCGCTGCGTTTGAAAAAAGAGCCGTGACAACCGCCATACACGTTATGGCAGGGCCGACAGCCAGCGGCAAGTCGGCCCTTGCAATTGAAAAAGCGCAGAAGATGAACGGCGTCGTGATTAACGCCGACGCCTTGCAGATTTATAACGCCCTGCCTATCCTGACAGCGCAACCCACTGCTGAAGAGCAGACCCTGACACCTCACAAACTATATGGTTGTCGCCCTCCCGGCACGGCCTGTTCGGCAACGGACTGGGTGCGCGAGGCCGTAAGCGCCATCACTGAGACGCTGCAGGCGGGGCAAATGCCCATTGTCGTCGGCGGAACAGGGTTGTATCTCAAGGCTTTAATGCAAGGCCTGTCCGATATTCCTGATATCTCCGCCGACATTCGCCCGCGCTTGATCGAGCAACAGCGCATGATGGGAAATCCCGCGTTCCACCAAGCCTTCAGCGCCGTCGATCCGGTGATGGCCGCGCGCCTGCACCCGAACGACACCCAGCGCCTGATCCGGGCATGGGAAGTATGGGAGGGCACAGGTAAAAGCCTGGCTGTATGGCAATCGCACCCGCCAGCCCCACCGCAACCCGGCTGGCGCTTTGCCATCACGATTCTTGAGCCGAAGCGCGACGCCCTTTATGCGCGCTGCAACCAGCGTTTCATAAGAATGATGGCGGAAGGGGCGCTGGAGGAAGTTAAAGGCTATATGGAGATGATCAAACAAAGACAGGCTCCGGCACAAGGCGGCGCCACACAGGCTTTAGGTTTTATTCCTCTGTGCGCCCACCTGCGTGGAGAAATATCGCTGGATCAAGCCATTGAACGCGCCCAAGCCGATACCCGTCATTACGCCAAGAGGCAAGTGACATGGCTGCGTCACCAGATCGCCCCAGCGGAAAACGTTGTATCGATCACACGGTTATAATTTAACGGCAGCCAATGGCATCTGCGGCATGGCGCAGAATTTCAGCGCTACGGGCCAACGCCTGCCTTTCATTCCCGGCCAAAGCTGGGTGCACGATGTGAGCCACTCCCTGCGCGTTGATAATCACCGGAAGCGACAAAGCAACGTTCCTGATGCCTTCGATTTCGGGATGGAGCTGGGTACAGGTAATGACAGCTTGCTCGTTCTCGATTATGCCTCTGGCGATCCGGGCCATCCCCGCTCCGATGCCATAATAGGTTGCGCCCTTGCCGCGGATAATCCGCGCAGCAGCTTGACGCACGCCGCGATCAATCTCATCCCGGACTGCATCGGTCAGGGCTACACGCATATCCGCGGCAAAGACAGGCAGTGACACCGTCCCCACAGTGACGCCCGACCAGTGCAGCATTTCAGAATCGCCATGCTCGCCCAAGACGTAGGCATGGATCGAATGGCTGGAAATCCCGAGATGGCGCGCTAGCAAAGCGCGAAAGCGCGCGGTATCCAAAATCGTGCCGGAACCTATCACGCGATGGGCGGCGATGCCGCTTTCCTGCGCCACTTCTGTTGCCAGATGCGCCATGATATCGACCGGATTGGTTGCGATCAGCAAGATCGCCTGCGGCGCGGCCTTGATGATATCAGGCACGATGCGGCGAAAAATATCGGCATTCCGCTTGAGGAGGTCAAGGCGGCTCTCTCCCGGCTTTTGATTGACGCCTGCCGCCACCATCACGATGCCGCATCCCTCCAAGTCATCATAAGAACCGGCCCGCACCGGCATGGATTGGGCAAACGGGGTAGCGTGAAAGATGTCCTCGGCCTGCGCCATGGCCAGATCGGAATTGTGATCCACCAGCACCAGTTCTGTTCCCACGCCCCGCAACACGCAAGCGTTGGCGCAAGCACCCCCTACCAGACCCGTACCGACGACACCGATTTTCATGACTTTCGCTCTCCAGAACTATCCGGCTCGCACCATAGCAAAAGCAAGGCAGCGCAAGGATTGATATTTATCAATGTCATAAAGTCGGGAGGAAACGAGGCAAGGGCTGAACCTTAATGCCCCTCTATATTAAGCAAAAACAGGGCAGAGTCCAGATGTTGAAATATAATAAGAAATATTATTGCTATTTTATAATTTTGTTACATTTTATATTGCCATTACGAACGTTTCTTTCTAAGTTGGACTCATAGGACGCGGACAAAGGGCGGTAAAGCCTCCGCAATAGAGTGTGAAAGATAATAAACATAATAGAGCAGGATACCGTTGAGCAGAACGGAATAATCCTGAAACATAAATAAAAGAGCGCTAAAGAGGACGAAGAGAGACGTAATCAAACGCCAGTCATAAAGGTTGAACAATAAGCCTTCCCCGCCCCTCAACCGGCGGGGTCTTATTTTGGAGCGCCTTTAGGAGCGACTCTGGACAGCACATCACCCCTCCCCTAGAATCCCTTATGACTCTTGAAGGGGGATATTCTCGATGAAATCATATTTTCTGACTTTTTCTGTCCTTTTGTCTTGCGCTTTACTGCTCAGCGGATGCGTATCACGCGCTCAGGCCGATGCCACGCTGGCCAAGGGTTGTGAAGCGGGTGTCGCCGCCTTGCTGCCCCCCGAGCGTAAAATCGAACGTATCAGCGACAAGGCATTTTCTCCCTCGCCCGAGGGAGTCGGCATGCGCCGGGTGATGCTCAAAGCCATCGAGAATGACGGCTTCCTTGAAGTGGAATCCGAATTCGAATGCGTGTTCGAGGAGAGTTTCGGCTTGTTCAACATGAATCATACCGCTTCCATCTATCAAGTTCGCACCGGCGACCGGGTAATAGGCAAATCCGGCAATGAAATCCTGGGCGACGCACAGGATTTCATCAAGTTGACCGACGCCATTCGCGAAGCGATGTACTGATCATGAGCGGCATCACCAAAACGACGGTATGCAGCAGCGCCGAAGGGAAATATCAGCAAAAAATTCAGGCCGGCCCACACCAGATCACCGCCGACGAGCCGCGCAGTCTGGGCGGGGATGGTACGGGCCCCACCCCGATCAGCCTGATGCTGGGCGCTCTGGGCGCCTGCACGTCGATGACCTTGCAAATGTACGCCGGGCGCAAAGTGTGGCCGCTGGAAGGGGTGGACGTGTTCCTGACACACGAAAAGAAAGACGACCACGACTATATCGCCCGCGAAGTTGTCATTCGCGGATCCTCTCTTACAGTCGAACAGCGTCAGCGCCTGATGGAGATCGCCGATAAATGCCCGGTACACAAAATGCTTTCAGGCAGCGCCCGGATTACGACATCCGAGCGCCCTTCCTAACCGGCAGGAAAGAGACTATTGCAGTTGCAGGCCATAAGCGGTGTAGCTGCCGATGTCCCGGTTGGTTTTCCAGTCACGAATCATGAACATGCCGTTCGGCTTACCCGATGTGATCTGAAACTCGCTATCGACTGTTTCCATCACGCGGCGCTTGTCGTAACCGCCCAACATATAAAAGCCCGGCCCCACTTCCAGAACGGGCACATCGTCGTCGATAAACTGGCTGCGCAAAATATCGGCTTTGTAAAAGCCGCTGATTACTTTCATACCGCTACCACCGCGCTGCGCCGCCCAATCGGCCGGCGTCCAGTTTTCATTGCCCCACTGCCCGGCATGGGTATGAGTCGGATGATCAATGTAGGGCTTAAAATCCAGACCGATCCAGTGCGACGGCCACCAGCCCCAGATCGTCGCTTTGGAGCCCGAACCTGAGCCCATCGTTCCGGCCTGCGCCGCGGCAGAGAAGCCCACAACCACGCACACAGCGCCTGCGAGAAGAAAACGAACGGATATGGACATCATGTTAAACCCCGGGTAAATCTTTGATTCGGCAGGATATGCCTGAAAATTCAGGCAATATTAATGGAAACATGATATCTTTAAAATATGATAAACGCCATCCAGATTGCATTATCCGGTTTGACCGCCGCCAGCCGCAAGGTTGAAGCCAGCGCCTCGAATATTGCGAATATGCAAACTACGGGATCTTTGGACAATCCCGAGGAAGCTCCCTATACGCCGCTGGCCACACAGCAGACAGCTCTGACCGACGGGCAAGGGAACGGTCTGGGGGTCAAAAGCGATTTCGTTCCCCAAACGCAACCCTTCATCCCGGCTTACGATCCCGATTCGCCGTTTGCGAATGCAGACGGCATGATCGGTGTGCCGAATATCGATCTGGCGGGAGAGGCTGTGAACCTGAATATCGCCAAAGCGACCTACAAAGCCAATGCCGCCGTCATCAGAACTGAAAAAGAGATGACGGACGAACTGCTCAAAACTTTCGACCGCAAAGTCTGAAGCCGCCATCGGATCAATTTATGATTTCCGGACGCATCTGCCGCAAGTACTCAACCATATGACGGCCGATTTCACGCGGCCCGGTCAGAGCCAGGTTAACGTTCTGTTCCATGAAATAGGAGAGCTCCTCGTCGTTGTGCGCCCGTACCAGAACCTGAATATCCGGGCGCAGGTCACGGGCGGTTTCAAGGATACGCCGTGCCTCGAACGGATCAGGCACAGTGATCACGATAGCGACAGCGCGATCAATCGTCGCCTGCCGCAAAACTTCCGGGTAGCTGGCATCGCCGGCTATCGCATGGAAGCCATTCTCTCGCAAAGCCTCGACGCGCTCACGGTTCTGATCGACAACGACCAGATCAATCCGGGCGTTCTGGATATTCTCGGCGACATGGCGACCAACGCGACCATAACCCACCATAACCACCAGATCGCGAAGACTTTGCTTCTCGTCGGCACGCAGGCAAGCCAGATCGTTGTCGGCGACATTAAAGATGCTGGACAGGCGCGGACGTCGGCCAACATACTCGTAAGACTGGCGCGAAAAGAAGAACGCCAGCGGATTAAGCGCAATCGAGATCATAGCCCCGGCCAGAATCAGGTTGCGCCCTTCCTCCGGCAGCAATCCATAGGTCATGCCAATCGTTGTCAGGATAAAAGAAAATTCACCGATCTGCGCCAGACCGGCCGACACCAGCAACCCTGTTTTCAGTGGGTAGCCGAACAACATCACAATCAGCAGAGCCGCCAGCGACTTGCCGATCATGATGATCGCCACGACCGCCACGACATGCAAAGGACTTTCCCACAAGACAGCGGGGTCGAATAGCATGCCGACAGATACGAAAAACAGGACGGCGAACGCATCTTGAAACGGCAGGGCGCGGTCAGCCACTTCGTGGTTCAGGTCGGATTCGCGAATCATCATTCCGGCGAAGAAGGCCCCCAGCGCGAAGGAGACGCCGAACATCTTGGCCGCGCCATAGGCCACGCCCAGCGCCATGCCAAAAACCGCAAGCGTAAAAAGTTCACGGGAACGTGTGCGCGCCACCTCGGTCAGCAACCACGGCAACAGGCGCTTCCCTACCACCAGCATAAACAGCACGAATACGACAAGCTTGGCCAAGGCCATGCCCATAGTTTGCCAGACAGGCGTCGCAGGCGCGACACCATGACCGGACGCCCCTGCACCGAAATTCATCGCCAAAGCCGGGATCAACACCAAAGCCAGCACCATCACCAGATCCTCGACGATCAGCCAGCCTATGGCGATGCGCCCGTCATTCGTCTGGATCAGGTTATGCTCCTCAAGGGAGCGCAAAAGCACAACGGTGGAAGCCACCGACAGCGCCAGACCGAACATCAGACCGCTGGCCAGCGGCCAACCCCAGAACCAGGTCAACCCGGCCCCCATCGCCATCGCGACGGCGATCTGCGTCACCGCCCCGGGCAATGCGATCTTGCGCACTTCCAGCAAGTCCTTCAGCGAAAAATGCAAACCGACTCCGAACATCAAAAGCACAATGCCGATCTCGGATAATTGTTCAGCAAGACGCAGATCTGCGACAAAACCCGGCGTATGCGGCCCCATAATAACCCCGGCCAGCAGGTAACCGACGATCGGGGGTATGCGCAGCTTGACCGCCGCCAGCCCCAGCACGAAGGCCAGACTCATCCCCACGGCGATGGTTGATACAAGCGGCAGATCATGAGGAACGGCCATTGCTCTGGAATCCTTCTATAGATATGGATTTGAAGATTCAGTCACGACTTTTCCATGACCCATCTATAGGTCTGCGACAGATTGCTAACGCCTACAAGAACGAAATAGAGGGGGATCAATACATAACCCGGTATGGTAAGAATAAACTCAAGGATACCCTCCAGCGAAAATGTTGGCGTCAAATCTTCACCCCATAATGTTATTGTTGTGCCGTCTCTAGCAGTATAGGCAAGATTGCCATCCGGCATTTCTTCTATGCCATCAGGATTGCTGAAAGATTCGAACGATTTCCGGATTATATCCTTGTGAAAGATATAAGTGACAATACTGATATAGATGATGACGGTAAGCGCCGAAATAGTGCCCGGTATAGCCTGTATGACAGCAAGCCTCATACCCAGCCCTTTCATCAAGCGGAAAGACTCACAAAAGCCTATATATCTGCCGATGGCCTTTGCCGGGAAATAGAGCATAAAGCGGCAAGACAACACCGACCCCAAGCCAAAACCAATAATGGCACCCACAGCCCCTAACCCTGTGCATAGGGCGTTCGCCACCCCGAACACAACACCCATCATCAACCCGATTACAGCACCTACCGCAAAACCAGCAATCATCGCCAGCCCAACTACAAGCATGTAGACACAACCAAATAAAACCGTTTTACCCGCGAATTGCCATTCTTCGCGCTTCATTGCTAAGATATTCACCCGATGTGTATCCGACACACCATTCAGATAGGAACGGTGCCAGATAATCACCACCAAAGCCCAAGCCACAATATAGGTAACAGCGTATAAAATCGTACCCAGGAAATACATGACGCTTTTAGAAAGTCCTTTGCCCTCACCCCCCTCAGGCAAGAAAGTTATCAAAAACTCTGCACCGATCAGAAAAGCGATAAGGGGTAACAGCATGCGCACAGCAGAATCAAAATTGCCGTGCAAAAAGGAAATTGAATTGCTTATGGTTGCGAAGATCGGCAACTTGGTCATTTACACCCGCCCAATCTGTAAGTTGTTGTTGATACAATGTAGTAGCACTGTCGCAAACCAAACTTAGAACACAAAGCGTTTTTCTCTTATCTTTAAATATGTAAACCTAAAGTCAACAAACAACCCTGTGATTTTCCAATAGGCCTGTGCTATTCATAATACCCTCAAACCACATAACATTTCGAGTAAAGCATGACCGCGAAATACGACCCTTCCGTGATCGAACCCAAATGGCAGAAACATTGGGAAGACAACGCCACCTTCAGCGTACCCAACGATTTTGCCAAGCCGAAATATTATGTGCTGGACATGTTCCCATACCCTTCCGGCGCGGGACTACATGTAGGGCATCCGGAGGGCTACACAGCGACCGACATTATCGCGCGTTACAAGCGCATGAACGGCTTTAACGTGCTGCACCCGATGGGCTGGGACGCTTTTGGATTACCGGCAGAACGCGCCGCCGTGCGTGAAGGCCGGCATCCGGCGATCATCACCAAGGAAAACGTCGCCAATTTCCGCAAGCAGATCAAGCGACTCGGCTTGTCTTATGACTGGAAGCGCGAAATCGACACGAGCGCCGTCGAATATTACCGCTGGACGCAATGGATATTCCTGAAACTCTATGAACAGGGGCTTGCCTATCTCGCTGAAGTGCCCGTGAACTGGTGCCCGGCGCAGGGCACGGTTCTGGCCAACGAGGAAGTGCAGGACGGCAAGTATGTCGAAACCGGCGATCCGGTTGAACGCCGCATGATGCGCCAGTGGATGCTGAAGATCACCGCTTACGCCGAACGCCTGTTGACCGACCTTGATGAACTCGACTGGCCTGCCGGCATTATCGAGATGCAGCGCCAGTGGATCGGCAAATCCATCGGCGCACGCGTAACCTTCAGCATCGAAGGCAGCGATAAAACATTTGAAGTTTTCACCACCCGGCCGGATACGCTGTTCGGCGCGACCTTCTGCGTGCTGGCCCCGGAACACAAACTGGTGGCCGAAATCACAACGGCGGAACAAAAAACGGCGATCGATGCCTATATCGCCAAAGTAAAGAACACCAGCGACCTAGACCGTGAAACCGCCGCCGCCAAGGAAAAAACCGGCGTCTTCACCGGCGCTTACGCAATCAACCCGGTCAATGGCGCAAAGACCCCGATCTGGATCGCCGATTACGTCAAGGCTGATTACGGTTCGGGCGCTATCATGGCCGTCCCCGGCCACGACGAGCGCGACTACGAATTCGCCAAGACCTTCAACTTGCCGATTATCGAGGTCGTAAAGGGCGGCAATATCGCCGAAACCGCTTATCCTGAAGAAGGCATCGCCGTAAATTCCGGCTTCCTCGATGGCCTGCCTACCGCCGACGCCAAGGCAAAGATGATCAAATGGCTGGAAGATAAGAAAATCGGCCAAGGCGAAACCACATACAAGCTGCGTGACTGGCTGTTCTCGCGCCAACGCTACTGGGGAGAGCCTTTCCCGATCATGCATAACCAAAAGACAGGCGTGATCATTCCCGCCCCTTACGATCAGCTTCCCATTACGCTACCGGAACTGAACGAATACAAGCCAACCGACACAGGCGAACCACCGCTTGCGCGCGCGACCGACTGGATGAAGGTCGAGATGAACGGTGAAACTCTGTTGCGTGAAACCAACACCATGCCGCAATGGGCAGGTTCATGCTGGTATTACCTGCGTTATATGGATCCAGCCAACGACAAAATGCCGTTCGACCCCAAGGCCGAGCAATATTGGGGCCCGGTCGATCTTTATGTCGGCGGCGTCGAGCACGCGGTTTTGCACCTGCTTTATGCGCGTTTCTGGCACAAGGTACTCTATGACTGCAAACTGGTGCACACGAAGGAACCGTTCAAGAAACTCTTCAACCAGGGCATGATTCTGGGCATCAGCCACCGCGACGACAAAGGCAAGTTCTATGCTCCCGGCGACGTCGAATACCGCGATGGCAAACCGTTTATAAAAGGGACAAGCACCCCCCTCACCCCGCGTGAAGAGAAAATGTCGAAATCCAAACTCAACGTCGTCAATCCCGATGACGTGGTGGCGGAATTCGGCGCCGATTCTCTGCGTCTCTACGAAATGTTCATGGGGCCGCTGGAGGCCGTGAAGCCGTGGCAGACCAGCGGCGTGAAGGGCGTGCACGGTTTCCTTGAACGCGCATGGTCGCTGCTGATCGATACGGAAACGGGCAAGCTGAACGTTTTCATAACCGATGAAAATGAAGCCTCGGCGAGCGACGAATTGCGACGGGAAATCAATATCACAATCAAGAAAGTGAGCGAGGACATTGAAAACCTGCGCTTCAATACATCTATCGCCAAGATGATGGAGTTCGTGAATCTCGCCAAGAAGCAGGACAAGCTGCCCAGGGGCATCGCCGAGAAATTCGTGCTGGCGCTTTCGCCGTTCGCACCACATATGGCAGAAGAGCTCTGGGCGCGCCTTGGCCATGCCGAAAGCCTTGCCTACGTTTCATGGCCGTCATACGACCCCAACTGGCTGCAATCCGACACCGTGCTGATCACCGTGCACATCAACGGCAAGAAGCGCGCCGAGATTCAGGTGAATCGCGGCCAGGGTGAAATAGAGGTCAAAAAAATGGCGAGCGAACTTCCCGTTATCGCCGAAAAACTCGAAGGCCAGAGCATCAAAAAGATAATCTTCGTGCCGGAGAAACTGGTGAATTTCATCGTGTGATGAGCCACATAGAAATCATAGCCGGGGTCGGCGCTGGCAAAACGTCCCTGGGCAAGGCGCTGTCCGGCTACGGATTCAGTTTTATCCCGGAAGAATTCGAAACCAACCCCTTCTTGACGGCTTTCCACCAGGATCCGCGTTCCTGCGCGTTTGAGTTTGGCATGACCATGCTGATGATGCATTACAACAAGATCAACCAGCGTCCCCAAACCGACCGGCAACCCGTCTATGATTTTTCTTTGGTGACGAACGAGGCTTATGCCCGATCCTATCTTGATTTCGCGCTGATGAAACCCGGCCTGGCCGACCTGTATATACGGTCGACAGCGCAAGCCCGAAAAGAATCTGTGAAACCCGCCGCCCGCATCTTTCTGGAACTGCGCCCTGAAACTCAGATTGAACGCATACGCAAACGCGGTCGCGAGCTGGAGCGAGAGGACAGGACAACGCTGGATTTCATCCGCATATTGCAGCAATATCTGGGGGACATTGCAAGCGGCCTGAATGACGGCGTCCCCCTCATCCGCCTCGATGCCGAGCGCTATAACTGGGTCGATAGCGAAAAAGACAAAGCTTTTGCCGCCCGGTTTATCCGAGGTGAGACAGGGCGGGGCCCCGCCTGATCTCAAACATTTCAGGCCGCGTTTATCTTGTTAGCGAAGGTCTTGATACTGTCACCGATTTTCGTCGACAGTGAAGCCAAGTCCTGTGCTGCGGTGTTGATGGATGCGGCGATCCCCCCTGTTTCATGGGCTGAGTTGGAAACTTCAACCATATCAACGGCCACTATTTGCGTGCCTTGCGCAGCCTCTTGCACGCTACGGGAAATTTCGTTTGTGGCAGCGCCTTGCTCTTCTACGGCCGAAGCGATAGAACTGGAATTGGTGTTGATATCGTAAATAATCTTTCCGATCCCTTTAATTGCTACAACCGCATCGTTGGATGCGCTTCTCATCTGCACGATCCTCTGTTCTATGTCCTGCGTCGCTTTTGCCGTTTCGTTGGCCAAAGATTTGACTTCAGCGGCAACAACGGCAAATCCTTTGCCTGCATCGCCGGCGCGGGCAGCCTCAATCGTTGCGTTCAGCGCCAGCAAATTGGTTTGCTCGGCGATGTTCTTTATAAGTTCCAGAACAAGGCCGATCTGCTGAGTCGATTCGACAAGCTCTTGTATCTTAATATCGCTGGATTGCGCCTCCCTGACAGCTTCTTCGGCTATCTCCATGGAAACCTGCACCTGCCTGCTGATTTCCTGAATCGAAGCTGAAAGCTGCTGCCCGGCGGCTGATACGGTTTGCACATTCGCAGAAGCCTGCTCGGATGCGGCGCTAACCGTCGTCGATTTCTCGGAGGAAACCCGCGCCGCCCGGCTCAGCGCGTCCGCCGATCGCTGCAATTCTTCAGAGGCTTGCAAAAGAGCGGAAACCATTGTCATGGCCCCGGTGACGAATTCTTCTGTCATCGCAATTTTCCGCCCCTGCACCTCGGCCGCCTTCTGTGCGACTTCGGCCTGACGTTGCCGTTCGCTTTCCGCCTGCGCCAATGATTTTCTAAAATTCTCCAGCGCCTTCGAAACCATGCCCAGTTCATCCCGGCGCTCCTGCCCCTGAATGATCTCATCGAGCTTGCCTTGCTGCATCTTGTTCATGGAATCCACAGTCTGAGTCAAAGGCACGACAACAGACCGGGTAATCACGAAGGCAATCATAAGCCCTAAAATCGATACGATGGCCGTTCCGGAAATCAGAAAATATCCGATCATCCGCAAGGATTCATTTAATTTCCGAGAGTCATCCTTCATAAGTGCCTGCTGGCTATCCACGATCTCGCGCGCCAGCGCATCGATTTTCCTCACATTGGGAAACGCATTTTCCTTAAGATTTGCAACGGCCTCATCTTTCAAGCCTGAATCCGCCAGGGCCACCGATTTCTTTTGCGCTTCGCGAATCTTATCAAGGGATTCTTTTACTCCCTTCCACCGCTCACGATTCTTTTCAACAATCCACCGGGGCGCCAACAGGTCAACCTGTTCCCGAATAACGCCTATATTTTCCCATGCCTTGTCAATATCAGCCTTGAAACCGCTATCCGGGCTTATCAGATAACCGCGCATACTGGCCAAAGAAGAGTTCAGGGTTCCGATAAGGGTTAACTGCTGTACGATCGTAGGAGTCCTGATCTCTGTTATAGTCAAGGCATTTTCAGAGATACTTGATTTCTTGTAAAAAATGAAAAAAGCAAGAACAATATTTATCAGAAGCACTACTGCGAATCCGGCGAATAACCTTTGAGATACACTTAAGTTGTGCAGTTTCATAAAAACGCTCCCTAGTAAAACTCCAGTTATTGTAAAAATATTATTCTGGCTTGTCTTTGATATAAATCATGACTATTTCATCTATACCTCCTGCGACCTCAACAATTATTAAGTTACACAAGTACATAACTCGATAAACTGCCGGCGTTTACAAAAAATATATTACAGCTTCGGGTACCGCACTGGCTGTGCAGCGGCCTAAGTTTTAACTGGGGTCAAATCCCCACCTGGCTAATTTATCATTTTTCCATAAAATGATTGTTAGCTCGTTAATTTGATTAAATTATAAATTTGAAATGAAGTGGTGGTGCCTCGTTGGGATCCTGAAACTCAACTTTTTGACGTTTTACGAATTTCATAACTTTCTATTTTAAAAATGATCTAATCCTTTTTGACAAAACATCCTGATCCTTCGTTTCACATTCCCAAACAATAAAAACCTTCCATCCTTCTGCTTTTAATATAGCCTGATTTTCTTTATCTCTTTCCATGTTGCGCTTAAGTTTTGGCCCCCAATATTCCCTGTTTGATGATGGTTTGTTTTTGCCAGATAGACAATCATGCCCATGCCAAAAACAACCATGCACAAAAATGATTTTTTGCTGCTTTGGAAATACCATGTCCGGGCTACCAGCCAGCCCTTTTTTGTGAAGCCTATAACGATAGCCCATTTTGTGTACCAATTTTCGTACCAACATTTCCGGCTTCGTGTTCTTGCTACGAACCGCTTGCATAATTTCACGCCGTGATTTTTTAACCCCTGTTTTTTTCATATTTTTGTTACTCATTGGCTGTAGACGGATCGTATACATATACGACATATAATCTTATGGATGTAAAAAAACAATTCGGACAGAATGTAAGAAAATTACGCGAGCGTAAAGGCTGGTCACAGGAAGATTTATCAGAATACTCTGGTCTTCACAGGACATATATTAGCGGAATTGAACGCGGTGTCAGAAATCCTACAATCGATATTGTTCAAAGAGTTGCTGTCGCATTAGGCTGCCGCCCATCGGACCTTCTTAAGGAGGAACGATGATTTTTTCTACGCCGCAAGAACTGGCAAAAATAAAAGCAATATTATCAAAATATACAATGCTTCCCTTTTCCGGGGACACCATCCCCGGTGCAGTAATGGAGTCCGTATTGGGAAATGTGAGAAACGCTCAGGTTTTAAATACATATGATTTTGTCGATGTCGTATCCTCTGCGACAAAATGCGGATGGCAAGTAAAGTCCACTAAAGAAAGCACTCCCGTAACATGGAAAAGGGCCAAGATTCCCAATGCGCGTTCGCTCATTGACGCATCAAGAAAGAGTGATAAGGGACTGCAAAATCTCGGTGATGCGATTATAGATTTTTGCAATCATCATGCAAAGGAAAGTTTGGATTTATACGGCTTAGATGAGATTGGTTATGCGCGACTTATTGTTCATCCGAATAAAAAAGTCACATACTTTGAAAAAATACTCTGTACGCGCAGAAAACCAAATCTGTTTAATCCTGAAGACTTTGAATGGCAATGGTCTACCCCCAAGAAAACGGTAAAAAAGGAACAACTTCCCGCACTTCACGGAAGAAACCGCACCACTGGGAAAAAGTGGTGGGCTTGGCATGGTTTAGGAGAAAACCAATTACATTTCAGTGGCGAAGATTCTTGGTGGCCTGAGGCGAATGATCCTCAGGCTATAGCCTTTAATTTTCCTTCCGAAGAAGAAAAGCTATCCTTGGAAGGTTTTATTGATTTGCTGGCCAGTTTAGATAAAGACAGCTGATCCCTCATGCTTTCAGCTATTTTTTGTGCCAATAGCGGAGGAACCGCATTTCCTAACTGTCCCGCTTGGTCTGTATAGCTTCCCACAAACTCAAAATCATCAGGGAAACCCTGAATTCTCGCTGCTTCACGTATGGTAAGCACACGAATATCTACCGGGTGCCCCCATCGACCAGAGCCGGGATGAAAAACCCATCGCGTTATAGTCGGCGCCACCATATCTTTTGTAAGTCGGCCATATGCTCCGCTGTATCCACCTTTTACTTTCAATTTAGAAGGCAAATCCTTGAGTCCCTGGCCCGGTTTTAGCGATGCTAGCCGAGCGTACTGGGTCGGTTGTAAAAATCTAGCAACATGATTTTTTACTTTTTTCTTTCTTCCACGCATAAGTTTTTGGAAATCAGAAAATGGGGCTGATGCGTATTCGCATTCTTCATCGCCCTCTCCATGCTCAAGGCTAGGAAGATCACCAATGGCATCCCATACATTTATATGGGATGAGATTGGCAATATACTCAATTGGGCTTCTTTTTCCGATTGAATTGGAATGTGCGTCGCATTGGGGGAGGAATACTGAATCCCCAGCCGATTTGCCATGAAAAATGCTCTTCGTCTACGTTGCGGAACTCCATAGTCAGCAGCATTAAGAACTACTGAAGTTACCGCATATCCTGTATCAGCAAGCCGTTCAATAATCTCATTTGTGTAGGTTTGCTCGAAGCCATTTTTCATTTCAGCAACATTTTCAATCAAAACCATTTTTGGTTTCAAGGCTTCGCAGTAATCCAGATAAGTTTTAATTAAAAGATTATTTGAACTTTCCGATGTTCTTTGGCTACGAGGAACATTTTTTGAAAACCCTTGGCAAGGCGGGCCGCCAGCCAAGAGGTCTAGTTCCCCCTCATAAACACCTATAGATTCCATAAATTCTTTTGGCGGTGTTTTTGATAAATCTATTTTGTGCGCTTTTTCAGGGCCAAAATTATTTGCAAAAGTGGCCATATATTTAGGCTCTATATCAACGCCTGCCAAAACATCAAACCCGGCCATTTCCAAGCCAGCAGATATTCCTCCGCATCCACAAAACAGATCAACTGCCTTCATGTCTTCATACCTCAAATGTTACTCATAGTATTCAATATACCAATTAAGAATGCAAGAATCTTTTTTGTATTTCTACCCGCATTAGTAAAAAAGCCTACATTCTCCACACTCTCCAGCGCCAATTTGTTCAACGTCCACGGTTTCGGACAGCCGTATCAGTCGGTTGTGCAGGATGCATCTGCGTTTTTTCTTGTGTGCCGGGACGGATGACGAAGTTTTTCCGTTTTCCGGCACCATTTCATTTCTCTCCACCACCAAAGAACCGTGGAGTCATGGTTCGCATGTATCGAATGCCCGACCATTATTCCGGCGCGAACCGGAAAGGCCATTTCAAAAAACGCCTTCAGTTTTTTCGATGACAATCAGGCGTTTAAGGATACAAACCGTGGACTTCAAAACCGCCGCCGGAACTGTTGTCGCCGGAGAACAGTTTATCTCCGCTCTAACCGCCTGAATTTGTTTGGAAAAAATTGCGATTTGGGAAATGGTGCCGGCAGAGAGATTTGAACTCCCGACCTTCGGTTTACAAATCCGTCCTTCTGACAAATAAAGCACGTTCTAAAATCCGCATAAAACCGCAATTAGGCTTTATGTATCAACTATATAGACCACCCCAAAGACAGGCAAACCATTTTCGCTATTTGTCGCCAATTATCGTCTTTTATCCTACTTTTTTACCCCGAATTGTCCCAAAAAGTGTCCCATAGGACAGATTTCAGGCTGTGCAATTAACTGCATTATTAAAAAACATCACTACAACTTTGTTAAGCTAATCGTCAGTAGCAGCTTTCCAGTTCTTAGAATCCAGTCTGATAATTTTAATTGATGAAGGAGCGGGATTAGCTAATTCTATAAATGAATCCGACCCATCTAAGTTCTCCGTAAAGATCGCCACACATTTCCTAGAAGCTTTTTTACTTGAAGGATAAAGAACTCCCTCAAATCCCGCTTCTTTCAATATCCTTCCAAAAATCTGAGAATTTGCAGGAATCCCAAATTGAGACGGACTGTATTGCCAAGTGTGAGTAATAAGGGTTGCCTTTAAACCTTCTGCATCTCTTACAAGAAGAGGGGGTTTTAAACCCACACGCTTAGCAAGTTCTACAAGTTCGGCGGGCATTTTAAATTTAGATATTATATCTACAAAGTCATTTAGATTGGCAGCATTTGTCAGATCAAAAATGTTTCCCAACTCAAAATTCAAATCCAGTTTGCTGTAGCTACCCTTCTTAACTAAAGCAACCTCATAGGATTCCAACCCAGTTGAAGACTTTTTAGCGCCAAATTTCTCAATCTCAGCAGTATCCTCATCTTCAGCTATATAAAGAGCAGGAAAAGGACTAAAAACATCGCCATCTAAATTATTACCTATATTAAAGCGCCCGCCTTTAATAACACTTCCCTTGGCTGAAAGAGGATGATCTGAGTATTGAAAATCAACAATTCGGCACCAATCATTAGCCTTAATAGCAACTCCTTTAACGGATGCTAAAGATTCGCATAACTCTTTATGATGAAACGCTCTAAGACCTTCAAGATGATAGAATAGGCGAACATTAAATTCGTCCATATCCTTAGAAAACTGAGTCCACTCGGCAAGATCAGCGCGAGTGAATTTATCTAGAAAAATACTAGTTTCATTAAAATTGGCAGGCTTCTTAAGCGTTCGCGTTTTCTGCCTTGGTCTCGGCGGTCTGGGAGGCATATGCACTACGGCTCTCGTTAATGAATTTTAGCAGTCTTTTATAACGCCCGAGTCTAATCATATCACGGGGCGTCACATCCCCTAGCATCGGATTTGGCGTTTTAAACCAGAGTGCCGTTTTATAAGAATCACCATCAAAATACTCAGCAACAAGAGAGCATATATTAGCTATCTGATCTAACCTTTCCCTAAGGTCAGCAGGTATCTTATTATCGAATCTGATCGAAGTTTCTCTAACGCCTGCAATCTTTGCAAGTTCGGCTTTATCAAATTTAAGAAAATCACTGACAGCCTGATAATTGGTAGCATTATCAACGCGGAAGTTCAGAGGATCATTCTGATGAACCGTAGAAAAGAGTGATTGGCTGGCTCCCATGACGCGGCTCCTAATCTTTCTTTTTGACCAAAACGAAAATGCACATCTTCCAATTAAAAACCAAGCTTAAACCAAATTAGTTCCAAAAACGAACCAGATTTATATATCATATAATACATTGAAATTACTAAAAAAATGTAAAAATAATGCAGCTTTATACGAGTAAAATAGGTACTGATTACCTTAAAAACAAGTCACTTTCTATGATAATACGGAAATATGATATAAGGCCAGATTTATATACTATCTCATGGAGATAATTCTAAGTATTAGTCCCTGTCCAAATAGTTCTCAAACTACAAAACACTCAGACACGCATCCCGTAAGTAGGGGGTACAGAGTTTCCACAGCGTTTATTCCTGTAATTAATCAAGAATATAGCTCCGCAGTTCAAATCCCAAACCAGCAACCAAATTTCCGATGGTATTTAGAGTTCTATATCGCTGCCTACTAAATAACTACTTAAGAAAGGAACGATAGTGGAAAGCCACAATACAATTCTACGTTTACCTCAAGTAATCACAAAAACAGGAATTAGCCGCTCGTCCATTTATGACTGGATGCAAAAAGGCACGTTTCCAAAAGCGATTAAATTAGGCTGCCGGAGCGTTGGATGGATAGAGCAGGAGATCGACGACTGGATAGCCAAACACATGAAAAATAGATAGCTCGCTATCGCTAGGCTAAAAACTAGGCATAGGTCATCTGTTTGCTAAGCAGATCGATTACCCGTCAAGAACGGTTCATCCTCTGGCCATTTTAGATTGATAAGAGAATCTGTCTCTAAGCAAAAGGGTACAACCCAAAGCCTGTGCATATTGCTGAATGAGAACTCAGGCAGAGGTTTACTAAATTGACTAGTTTTGGGGTAGACGAGAAAAAGATTACCTCCGCTAGGCAAACATTTCTGACTGTAGGCAAAAAGCTGGTACATGTCAGCTTGTGATATCCCATATTTCTGACGTGCATTTTCTTGATCCAACAACTTCCATTTAGTATCCAGCACGCCTACTCGTGTCTCACCCTTCTGAATGATAATATCAGGCTGAAGTCTAAAGAAATCCTTGCCGCTATGATGAGCCAGCCAGCCAGCGTAAGACTGAGCACGAACAGTGTAGCCATTCTGGGTCTGCTCCCTAATAACTTGAAAGACGTATTTCTCAAAAAGCTGCTCCATCGGGTACAAAAGCGATATACCTCGTACACTACCTATCTGTGTCCATGGCGATATCCCCTTAACAATCAACTCAATCCAAACCTTTACAGGAGCATAATGCTGCATAAGCCTATCATCTTGCCATGCTTTTAAATCTGCGAGCGGATCATTGCTTCTAGGTACTTCCGAAAGAAGGGTCAGAATTTTCCTTGCATGACTTCGGTGTATGCCGTCTCTGCTCCAGTGATAGACTTGATTTACAGCCCAATGCAAAAGCCTATTTTCCGGTCTAGTCAATAGGTAAGCATCATATTCAATCGGAAAGAAATGCCTTTTGTGAGGTGGATTGCGAAGGTGATCGCCTACTCTCAATTTACCTTTAAGAAAAGCCTCCTCCCCATCAACTCTAATGTATTGAGAACGCAAACCCTTGTTTATAAGATGTTGTACTGTTTGCAGGAATCTGCCTATTAGAATCTCTAATAGTGGTCTTTCAAAAACCCCAAGATCAGCATCATTAAATTTTGTAAAAGGGAGATCGTTAACCCTTGCCAGCATCTTGAAAAGACACTGTCTCGATTTTTTTTCAGATTCTACTTCCGTAGTTTTAGGTAAAATTTCTATAGATGAACCTGAGGGTAAAGACAAAATCCCAACATAATTAAGTACTTGTAATGCCTGCTGTCCTTTCCTGATAACCGGACGGAACAATCTTGGACTATCATCATCAACAAGTCGTGACTCACCGTTTAAAAGGCAGTCCCAATCGCTTTCAGAGATAGACGTAACATCAAGACCCGAAGAATTACCCCCGCGCAGTAGAAATCCATACTCGTAAACTGAAAAACATTGGCTCACAATCAAACTACCGGACAGACTGATATATCCCGATATAGGACTGAGGCTCTATCAACGCTGCATAATTAATTTCCCAGCAACTCTCAGTACCGCCCTTCCAGTCATCTCCGAGAAGATCAATTATATCCTGCTCACCATATCGGTTACGGATAATCTGATATTCTCTAGGCTTTTGATGATCACCAAGAACTCTATGGATTTTTTCCCAATCATCGAAGAAATATTCCTGCAAAAGCGGCAAGATATGCCGTTTAAATAGACTTCTAAGACTTCCTATAGAAGCATCTTCGCGCAACTGAAGGAAATAGCTGTGTCCTATAAGATATTCTCGGCCCAACAGAATTTCGATTCTGCTGTTTATGGCATCCATGATCTTCTTTATATCAACGCCATCTTCGGCTTCCGTATTGGCAAGAAGTGAAGAATCCGGCACAACTTCTTCAAAAACAAAACGCCGACGCAAGGCTGCGTCAATTGAGGTTAGAGACCTATCTGCTGTATTCATTGTACCTATAATATAGAGATTATCCGGTACGGAAAACGAGGCTTTAGAGTATGGAAGAGTGACAGATAGCGCCTCCTTCTGACCACTGCGCTTGTCATTCTCAATCAGGGTGATAAGCTCGCCGAAAATCTTGGCGATATTCCCTCGATTAATTTCATCAATAATTAAAACTCTGGCATTAGAATAAGGGATCTTACCCTTATCCAGTGAACCACCCTCTTCCTGCACGGGTTCGAACAATAGCGCAGCTAGTCTTTGCGGATCTAAAGTTTTAGGCTTTAGTTCATAAAGCGTCATCTGAGAAAACACTTTATCCATGAGTTCTTCTCTAGGACGAGAAGGCGAGTAAACACGCAGCCATTTCACATCACGGCACTGAACATAATGGTCTTCGTCACTACGCCTTAGTCTTCTATATTTTCCTGTGACTTCCCCAATAGCCCTGAATTTATGATTGCCGTCCGATACAACAACCAAATCACGTTCTTTCATCAGCTGTTGAAAAATATAAAGACAGCTAACTGGATAATCACCAATTTTAAAATCTATACCATTATCATTATATTTCTTAAGAATATCTTCTTTTGTTTGGCAATCACTAAAATCTATTTCGTTTCCGTATCCTATAAGTACATAATTGTTATCTATACATTCATCGTAAATATAGGAATCATCTCCAAGAGTATTGCCAAGAGAAATCTTCCAAATCGTTCTTCCCTTTAAATCAATATTTGCGTCTATCTGATGCGTAACTCTTGAAGATGCTGCCTCACATATTCTCTTAAAAACACCAGGATCAATACTGTAGACGATCTGGCCATTTTCATCAGTATTAACTTTCAGACCTTCAACAAATTCTTCATAGCTGTAGCTTTGATGGAATGTAACAAAATCTATTCTCTTAAGGTCTTTTAGCTCCCCAAATCTTGCCAACAAAGAGGCACGATCATTGCTATTTTCTGAATAAAAAGCTGGATCAAGAATTTTAAGTGCCGCGTCAATCGTGCTGTATGTCTTACCTGTACCGGGCGGGCCATAAAGAATAACGTTTCTAGGAACACTCTCATCATCAAGCGTAACAGGGCTTCCTTCAATTTCACCCTCTTCGTTCTTTTCTTTTGTAGGAGCAAGATCCAATTTTCTATCGTACAAAAGCTTCCCAAACCCATCTGGAGTCAAATCGTTTATTTCCTTCTTTACATCTTGGTAAACATCCCAAAGCTGCCGCGCCTTTCCGAAGGGGCCAGCCGCAACATTCTTAGTACCAAAAAGGCGCAAAAAGTGTTCAATGTGTTTAGGCGAATTAATGTTGACAACTTTATCTGGGTGATAAGCCATATATACTCTTAGCTTTCTAGCAGCTCCCATTGTAACTTTTGGCTCAATCCTTAAATCTGCATATATATTTTTGTCATCGTCATATCTTTCAGCCTGCTCAAGACTAGACGTTTGAGCAAGAAGCTGAGTAATCTTCAAAACATAACTAAGAGCATCATCGTCATTCATGCTCTCCAGATAACGATGCTTATACAAACCACCATCTGGTTTTTTATAAAGAATATGCGCCCTTGCACTACCCGCAAAATAAGTTCCGATAACAGGCTGCAAACCCCGTTCAATCCACCAAGAAAAATTCTCCTTCTTCGAGCCGCGCCCCATGCAGTATTCATCTAGTTTCATTCTAGTGATGTTTTGAGCGGCGTACTGGCCCACAAACTTTTTCCAAACATCTTTGTTATTATTAAGTTCGGAAAATCTTGCTGGGTCTTCAAGGAAGCGTTCTTTAAGCTTTTGAATAATTTCCATTTTTATGCACTCACCATTTTGTTTTATTAATTCTCCCATCTATTAAAAATGGCACTAATCTAAGATAGTCCCATATAGCATATTTTTAAAATATTCCCGCTCGGGAATATAACTCTGGATTAAGCAGAAAATACGGGTAAATGTTCCCGTTCGGGAACTTTATGCAGAGCCAGTCCATTCCGCAGACCACCTCTCTGCCTGCTCAATAACAGTCCGTATTGCATCATCCTGTAAATCCGGTGGATAGCCATATTTCTTAAGAATGCGTTTGACCAATACCCTGATCTTTGCCCGCGCACCTTCACGCTTCTGCCAATCAACAGAGATGTTCTCTTTAATGGCCTTCATAAGGTCATGAGCAATAATTCTAAGCTTTTCATCTCCCATAACCTGTATAGCACTCTCATTTTCCGCAAGAGCATCATAGAACGCGACTTCATCAGGCGATAACCCTTGCTCTTCACCTCGTAATCGCGCAGCTTTAACATCCTTGGCGATTTTGATTAACTCTTCCAATACCTGCGCTGTGGTCAGGGCGTTATTGTGATAGCGTGTGATTGCATCCTCCAGCCTTTCAGAGAAAGCCCGTGACTGCACCACGTTTGTTTTACCCGTGGACTTGATCTCACCGTTTAACAACTTCCGCAACGCTTCAAGCGCAAGGTTCTTCTTATCCATATCCCGAAGTTCGGCAAGGAACTCATCGGATAAAATGGAAATGTCAGGCGATTTAATTCCTGCCGCACCCAGAATGTCTATGATCTCTGTCGATACCACGGCACGACTGACAATCTGCTGAATACCAGCCTCAATCTCAGCCGGAGACTTTCGCGTTCCATCTGCTGTGGACTTAGACAATGCAGCCCGTACAGCTTGGAAGAAACCAACCTCATCACGGATCGACCGCGCATAATCGCTTGCCGCACCCAAAGCAAAAGCCCTGCCCAATGCCAGCACCGAATCATGGTAACGGCGGCGAATTTGTTTCTTGCGATCTTCTGACTTGGCTTCTTGCGCTTCCTTATGCAGGAGCGTCAGTATCCAGTCCATTGCCCCAGCCATTGCCTGCAAGCGTTGTTGCGGTGTGCCGGATACGCCAAGGCTGTAATCAAAGCTGTGATACATTCCCCGCACGACTTCATAGCATTTCTGGAGGGCTTCAACGGCTTCCTCTTCACTAATGCCCGTTTTGTCCCTGTCGCCTTCGGAGTAATCCTGCAAGGCGGATTTGAGATTATGCGCTACGCCGATATAATCGACAATCAAACCACCGGGCTTGTCCTTGAACACGCGATTGACCCGTGCAATGGCTTGCATGAGGCCATGCCCTTTCATGGGCTTGTCGATATACATGGTGTGCATACAGGGCGCATCAAAACCTGTCAGCCACATATCACGCACCAGAACCAGCTTCAATTCATCATTGGGGTTTTTGGCGCGTTTGGCCAAAGCATCTCGCCTCATCTTGCCGCTACCCTTGCCGATATGCTGTTGCCAGTCTTCGGGGTCGGAAGCGGAACCCGTCATCACGACCTTAACCACGCCCTTTTTGTCATCGTCACTATGCCAGTCAGGACGCAAGGCGATAATCTCTTTATACAAAGCAACACAGATACGGCGGCTCATGCAAACAAACATGGCCTTGCCGGGATAACCACCCAGCCGTGCCTCAAGATGATCGACCATATCCTTTGCAATCAGCTTGATGCGCTTCTCCGCCCCCGCCAAGGCTTCGACCCGTGACCACTTGCTTTTCGCCTTTTCGGTCAGGTCATGTTCCTGATCCTCGGTCAGTTCCTCGATTTCGGCATCTATATTCGGTTTTTCGTCCTCGTCCAGATCAAGACGGGCAAGGCGGCTTTCGTAATAAATCGGAACCGTGGCCTCATCTTCAACAGCACGGTGAATGTCATAGACATCGATATAATCTCCGAAGACTGCCGGAGTGTTTACGTCCGTTCCTTCAATCGGCGTTCCCGTGAACCCGATATAAGAGGCATTGGGCAACGCATCGCGCAGGTATTTTGCAAAACCGTATGTCTTTTCGCCTGTCTTCGGATTGACCTTGGCCTTGAAGCCGTACTGCGTCCTGTGCGCTTCGTCCGCAATCACAATCACGTTGCGTCTGTCTGTCAGAAGCGGGACTTCTTCATCATCCTTGGCAGGGAAAAACTTCTGGATCGTGGCGAAGATCACGCCGCCAGAGTTAACAGCTAATAATTCCTGCAACTGTTCCCGGCTTTCAGCTTGGCGCGGTTTTTGATTGAGCAGTTCCTTGCAGTTCGAGAATGTCCCGAACAACTGGTCATCAAGATCATTGCGGTCAGTGATAATAACCAGCGTTGGGTTTTCCATCTCCGGGTGCTGGATAACCCGTCCGGCATAGAACGTCATCAACAGGCTCTTGCCGGAACCTTGCGTGTGCCAGATTACCCCGGCCTTGCGATCCCCTCCGGCCTTCGATGCCGCAACCGTGCTTTCAACGGCTTTCTGCACGGCAAAGAACTGGTGATACCCGGCGATCTTTTTAATGATCTTGGCTCCGTCATCCTCGAACACCGTATAGCCACGGATCAATTCCGGCAGGTTGCGCTTGGCGAACAGACCCTTAATCAGTGTTTCAAGCTCAGGCGTTCCCTTGGGCGATATGGTTTCACCGTCTGTTGTGCGCCAGTGCATGAAGCGGTCTTTGTCAGCAGTCAGCGATCCATACCGTGCCTCCATCCCGTCTGATACGGCAATCAGGCCATTGGTGCGGAACAGGGACGGTATCTGGTTCTTGTATGTCTGTGTCTGCTGGAAAGCCCGGTCAATCGTGGCCTCGGCATCGGCTGCGTTCTTGAGTTCGATCACGGCAACGGGAATACCATTAATGAACAGCACAATGTCCGGCCTCCGGTCAAAGCCGCCTTCAATCACCGTATATTGGTTGACCGCCAGAAACTCGTTATTCTCGGGATGCTCAAAGTCTATCAACCATGCTTTCTCACCGCTGATCGATCCGTCATCGCGCATGATCTCTACATCCGCGCCATCGACCAGAAGACGTTGCAAGCGGCGGTTCTCTTCAATCAGCGAAGGTGTTTCAGACAGATAAATCTTGCGGGTTACATCGTCATAGAGATTGTCAGGCAAACCCGGATTGATCGAACGCAAAGCGCGTGTCAGACGATCCTGCAAAACCACATCGCCATAGCTAGCCCGTTCCGGCTTCGCCCCCTCCGGCCCAATATCCGGCCCGTGCGCGATCTCGTAGCCCAGTTCCCTGAGCCATTCTAAAGCCGCTTCTTCAACATGGTTTTCGGTTATTTTAGACATCACTATTAAAATCCATTCTGAAGAGAGACACTTCTTCTTCAGTGATAAATTCTGGAAGTTTTTTTACACAATCCTGGTCAATAATTTTCTCTGCAGAAATAATGCTCTGCAGATTCATATTCAGCCAAGAATTATTCCAAATTCGCACCTCTTTACCAGCAGCAAGTTCACACAAAGGTTCGTCAAATGGATAATCTGCCTTAAAACCAAGAGTGATACGCTGTAGCCAAATTAAAAGATGTCCAGTATTCGGAATATTCTTAAATTTCCCAATAATCTTATCAATCATCACCCGCTTTTGATCGTCTGGATTGATAAATTTTAGCAAAAGACTAATGACCGCCGCAGCATGTGGGTATGTGCGTGGATTCTTATTTGCTATATCCGTGGCAATACTAATGAGAGGAATTATCCCTCCTTGCAAATTTTTAAATTTCATAAGCCGCGCATAATAATCATTTAAAGCTATCGTCAAACTTCCTGAATTTGGATGCTCATGCGCCAATCCATGAATTATTAGAAAATGCTTTTGGAGACTTCCTTCTCGCTGCTTCTGCTTCATCCAATACAGCTTATCACTTTTAATAGAACCACGAATTACATCCGTTGTAGCCTTGGTTTTTTCGGCACTTAATTTAAGACCAAGGCCAATCATAATTTCAGTTATAAATTTTATAATCTTTTCACTATCACGAGGATTATTTGTAAAAACCCTATAGTCATCTCGATAACGGATTATTTTGTAATCGGCAATTTCTGCACTTTCTATTTTTTCGGATAAAAGAAAGTCTGCATACCCCAAAACCATCTCGGCAATAAAATCCATAAGCGCCGATCCTTGCGGAATGCCGTTTGTCTGTCCGTGAGACATATCCTGTAAATGGCCATCAATGATATTTCCTAGAAGAGTTGGGTTATTGCTTGGCCTATTCTCTTGCTTCTTCATAAACTCTTTATCATGCAAAGCCCACGCAGTTGAGTGCGTATAAATTGCGCCATAGCAATCGGTAATATCTGTGTGAGATAGGCACTCATAATCCAAGGCAAGTTCTATTGATTTTTGCTCTACTTCCAGCCACCAGTTAGTTATCTGCTCCGCCTTATCTGAATTTTCAGATAAAGATTCTCGTGGCAAACTAATACATTCAATTTTCGGATTGTCAGAAAATTTTTTAAATCTATTGCAGATTAGCTTCCAATTATCTTCTTTTGTTAAATTATGAACTAATGAAACATAAAGTGCCGGGTGAATAAGCTGCATTGGTCGCCAAGAATACCGCCCATCCTTGTTATTCAGAATCTTATAATTTATATCGTCATATTCTCTGGGATTTCCCTGTTTGAAATCAGAGAGTCTCTTACCTGCAAGAGCACTGTCAACCTCTGAAAGAATATTTTGAAATTTAAAATACGGTGGTAAATCAAAATTACAGTAACTTTTTTCCTTCAAAAAATAAATTCTAGCTTCGTCATGACTCATATCAATGATGCTGCGACTATCAGCTATAGAATCAACAACCTCAGTAATATCAGCTTCTTGTGCTTGTTCTGCATCAGTTAAAACTGCGGGTGAAATTACTTGTTTCATGCCGCCCCCAAAACTCTATTTACAAATTGCTTATGAACTTCAAATCTTTCCGCACGTCTCTTTTGTAACGCTTCTAATTCTGTTTTCAATTCTAAAACCGGATTCCAGTCCTTGTAGGTTTTTTTCTGGATGCTGTATTTTTTAGAGAGGTCTTCCGCCAATGCATACGCTGCTAGTCCGAATTGGGCATACCAGAATGCTCGCTCATCAAACCAATCTTCAAAATTAGGTGGTTTTGCGACAACTCTAGCAGCACGAATTATCTTTTCGGCTCCCTCTACGTCTGCCGGGAAGGAAAGGATTTTATACATCATTTCATGGTCGATACTCTTCCAGTCAACATCATCGGGATAAACAGGTGGGCCGGGAGATTTTACTTGCGGCTCCAGATGTCCTTCTGGGGTACGCAGACCATAATTCAAACCATCATCTCTAACTACGGCGGCGCAGTCTTCAACATACTTATCAAGGATGCATACAATTCGAATAGCAAGATATCGTGCACTTCGATTCATTTCCTGCTTGCCCACCCAAACAGTCTGGAACCAAGTAATGCCCGAACCAATCAAAACACCGACAAGACCAAAAATCGCTTCCATCATCCCGAAGCCTCCTGCTCTTGTTCCGGCGCATCATCATTAACTGCGCTGTCCACTGCGGCCTGTAATGCCGCTTTGTACGCTTGACGATCCAAGGCATAAAGTATCTGGCTGGGACGAAACACGCCGTAGTCAACAAAGTTTATCTCGTTTGTCTCATCATTAACTTCGACCTGAACAGCCTCGTCAACTAAGCCGTTGTCGGCATGATCCCCATCATAATCCTGCCGCGTATAAAGCAGGTCGGCAGGAACGCCCTTGTGTATCTGATACAGCATGACAGATACCATCTCCGCCATTTTCGCAGCCATGTAGCGTTGATAACCGCCAATGCACTCATGCGCAGCATCTTTACCGTGAGATAAGGGTCCGTATGAGTTTCTAATTGTAGCGATTGCCCTTGTCGTAGTCGTCAGACCAGAAAGCATATCGCGGAAGTCATTACCGAGAATTGATCTAATTCCGAGTTTTTCAGCGGTCTGCTTTACAAGCTGGTGCAAGTCTATATTCGGCGCAACCTCTTCGCCACGCTCCGCAAGAATGGTTTTGCATGTGCACTCAATCAGGCATTTGGAACCGTCAAAGGCTTTGTCTGAATTATTGCGAATGCCCGTTTCTACTTCCTCGATGATCTCTTGCAGGTGTGGAAGGTTTCCCACGGCATCCAGCATTTTCCGCGCATCCAGTAGCTCGAATGTCTGCACATCGGAAAACATGTTCACTTACCCCGCTTTCCTTTAGCGTCATCAATCCGCAACTCACCGGAAATCAGTTTTGGCAACAGCGCGTCGCGCAACATGGATAAGGTTCTGTTCTCATGCACGTTCGCTATGATTTTTTCCAGCATAGGCTTAACGGCGTTGTTATACGCCAAGGCAACCGTTTTATCCGGCAGTACAAGCTCGTATCTCGCCATGTCTTTCCAGTTGGTGCGGGGCATTTTCGTACCCTGTGAAGATTTATCGGTGTAACCGACAAACTCGGTACTAGATATGACGGACAGAACAAAAGCGTAAAACTCTTCACGCTTGGGACGGACAATGAGAATATCCGTTGACGATATGCCATCAATCGCCGCGATACCCACTTTATGAAAGTATGGTCGCAACTTGCCGAAGAGGAAATCCCCGCGTAAGAACGCAAACTTGTTGCTCGTGACTTTTCCTGCGCCTTCCCACTCGGACAACGCGATGCAACGCCGGGGCATATGCTCAAGGCCGATATACGGCGTATCGGGGGAGGTCTGGCTTGGCTGAACCGTGGTTCCAGCACTTTCAGCAATGCTGCCAAAGGTTCCTCGTTCCCACCCCTCCGGCAAGCCTTCGTCATTGAAGGCGGCGGGGAAGAGGGCGGAGGTGGCGGCATCCATGCCTTCGGGTTTGCGGCCTTCGGCTTTGGCGCGGACAGGATCAAAGTCCACAAACCAACCCTTAAACAACGCTCTCGCCATCGCTTCCAGCGTTTCATTCATCCGCTGGTTCAGTTCGATCTTTTTATCTATCGCGTATAATGCCCCGGATGCGCTTTCTTGTAATTGTTTAGGTGGAAGCGACACTTTCATTTTCTTAAGTAAAGCCGTTGTTAAACTTCCACGGCTGCTGTGGCTATCCGACATTTGACGCATTTCGTCATAGCGATTGGAGAGGTTGTAGAATAGCCAGAGTGCATCCACTTTTCTTGGATCGGGTTTCAGGCAAACAACAGATTGATTGATATAGGTATCCATTTCCAGATAGGACGTTTGTCCCCTAGTATGCCCTTGCCCTGCTGAGGCAATAACGGTTGACCCAATGTTTGCCAACCTTGTGCTAGAGTTTTCCACTCCTGCGCGTGTGATTGTCTTATCAGTTTTCGTGACAAACTTGTTTCTGGTTTCTCCAGAAGAAAGCCAAGGAACACCACCTCCCCAGAATGTGGGGTTACGCGTATCCGGTGTTCCGCCGCTATAAATGCTTTCGCAAACATCTTCGAGATAACAAATTTTCCGCTCACTCATTTTCGCCCCCATAGCTTATCCATCGGGGTTTCGGAGGGGCGAACAAATACTACGTTCTGCGGCAGATTAGCCGGGATTGGGATAATCTCTGTATCGTTGAATGAATAAACCGTGCCGATCGATACCTCCTTGATCTCGACTTCACCGTTCTTTTCCTGCTTCTTGTATTCAACAAGAACTGTCATGTGGTCATCATCCCGCGATTGTTTCAGCGGGTATTCACCATTCAGAAAACTTTTCTTGAAAGCATCATCGCGCATATACGCTTTGATCGGTGCTTTTGTAACCCTGTCCTCAAGTTCCCACTTGATGTCTTTGTCCACATCCACGGGGGAAATAATGACCGCATCGTAAATCAAGAAGTCAGAGGCAACCGGGCGCACCCTGTCCTTTGACGTATGAAAGGCGAAGCGGTTTCTCTGAATAGGGAAGTTTTCGCTGTCATCAAAACCAACGCCTCGTACACGCTGGTTCTTAATGCACATGTGGTAAAACTCGCTCTTGGCTTTAATTGCCTTGTCTAAATTGATGTCGTGCGGAATGAACTTTTCCAGTTGTTCATTTTCAATCGTGAACAGGCCCACGATCATATCGTGAAGCATGGAGCCGACATTCTCGCCCATCTGATAATAATTCACCTCATGCTTAGTCAACCCCTTGACCAGTCCCTTGAACGAATCCGTCTCAGCAAAACCGATAAACCCGCCCAACGCACCCGTAATCACAATCACCTGCCCGGACTTTTTGACACCCTTGGCAAGAACGCCTGTAATGCCCTTGAATGATCCTTCCTCGTTCGGGAAGACAAGAAGGCTGCATTCCAGCTTTCCTTCAAAAGCCCGTTTGTTGAGTTCATTAAGGCAGACATTTATCGAGTCAACCGCAACCAGATAGTCGGCGGCAGTCAGGAAGTGTTCCGGTACATCAATGTGTATCGGCAAGCGAACAGCAAGTTTTGCGTCGTCTGCTTGAATGCTAGAAACCATACCCCACCTTCGCCAGGTTTTCCCTGATCTTCTGTTCCAGTTCATCGGACTGCGTAAACTGTTCCGCGAGTTGCGCGGTCAGGCGTTGCATCTTGTCGTCAAAGGCTTCGCCATCGTCTTCCTCATCCGCTGCGCCGACATAGCGGCCCGGTGTCAGGATATAGCCATGTTCCTTGATCTCATTCAGCGTTGCGGATTTGCAAAAGCCGGGGATGTCTTCGTATTTGCCACGGCGTTTGATTGCGTCTTTTTCCCCACGCCATGCGTGATAAATGTCAGCAATCTTTACAATGTCGGTTTCTGGATCACCCGGCGTGAATGAGAAGTCACGCAGGGTGCGGTCAACCATGTGGCCCACTTTCCGCGCATCGATGAAAAGCACCTCGCCTTTCCGCGCCCGGAAGCCATTTTTGCCCTTGTTCCGCGCAAGGAACCACAGACAAACGGGGATTTGCGTTGAATAGAACAACTGCCCCGGCAAGGCCACCATGCAATCCACAAGGTCGGCATCGAGCAACGCTTTCCTGATCTCGCCCTCACCGGAAGAATTGGAAGACATGGAACCGTTTGCCAGCACCACGCCAGCATAACCGCCGGGAGAGAGGTGATGGATGATATGCTGTACCCATGCGAAGTTGGCATTGCCAGCAGGGGGCATACCATAGCCCCAGCGTTTATCCTCGCGCAGACGTTCACCGCCCCAATCGCTCACGTTGAAAGGCGGGTTCGCCAAAATGTAATCAGCTTTCAGGTCAGGGTGTTCGTCCTTGTGGAATGTACCTTCGCTATTCCAGCGAATATCGGCATCGATCCCGCGCACGGCAAGGTTCATCTTCGCCAACCGCCAAGTCACATGGTTGATCTCCTGCCCGTAAACAGCAATGTCGCCGATACGTCCGCCATGCCCTTCGACAAACCGTTCGGATTGTACGAACATGCCACCGGAACCGCAGCACGGGTCATAGACGCGGCCTTTGTAAGGCTCCAACATGTTGACCAGCAGATTGACCACGGAACGCGGCGTATAGAACTCACCACCCCGTTTGCCCTCGGCCCCGGCAAACTCGCTCAGGAAATATTCATACACGCGCCCGAAAATGTCTTTGGCCTTGGCTTCATCGCCGCCAACGTCAATCTTGCCGAACAGGTCGATGAGTTCACCCAGCATGGTCTTGCTCAAGGCTGGATGTGCGTATTCCTTGGGCAGAACGCCTTTCAGTGAAGCGTTGTCCTTTTCCAGAGACAGCATCGCGTTATCAATGAGCTTGCCGATGGTGGGCTGTTTGGCGTTGGCTTGCAGGTATGACCACCGGGCCTCTTTCGGAACCCAGAAGACGTTTTCCGCCAGATACTCGTCCTTGTCCTCGGTATCTTCGCCAGCTTCTTTCAGTTCGGCGTATTTGGCCTCGAACGCATCGGAGATATATTTCAGGAAGATGAGGCCAAGGGCGATATGCTTGTATTCGCTGGGCGATACGCCGGAGCGCATCTTGTCCGCAGCCTGAAACAGCTTCGCCTCGAACCCCAGAGAAGCCCCATTATCTGCCTTGGCCTTAACTTTTGCCTGCGCCATATCCAACCCCAACCCTTAGATTATTAGGGATTTACAATAGGACAGCTTATAGAAATTAGGAATAAAAAATCATTGCCAGAGCATGTGGTTAACGTGCGTAACTTTGATAATTATAGAAAATAGAACCCCTTCATGATCCTATTTTGCAGTTAATTGCAAATTCGCCCACTCTAAGAAAATTCCAAAAAAATATACTTAATACCCAAACCTTACAATTACTCAGGTCAAATGCTCTTGACCCTCACCCACCACCATCTCCCGATCCTAAATATTTATAATCGGTTTGCTCTCTTACAGTTGGCTGCTAATGTGGCTGCGGATCTGCATCTGGCAGGTTCGGGCCTTTAGAAGCCCTCTTTGATCGGTGACGTGTCCGTCATCACGTCGCCCCTCGGCCTTACGGTCGGGAGGCGGCGGCGTATGTCCAAAGCCTCGGCTTAAAGGCCGTCGCGGTCGTATCAAAGCGGCTTCTAAACTCCCGGCCACCAAGGAGCAATCCTTGGTGGTTTTGGTTTTAGGGGAGAACTTAATTATGCGTATGAATACTTCGCCTTTCTTTATACCTACTGGCAAAGAGAAGGACTCTGAAGAGGCTGCTTTAATTGATCTGTCAAACCACTCACTTAAAGAATCATTTTCAGAAGACAGCTTGCAAGAATTGATATTTGAGCATCCAGAATTATTACCAATTACAGCGTTTGAACCTAGTTTTTCAGAAATCATTCCTGTCTGCCGTGAACTGCCCATGCCCGCAGGGCGGTTAGATAACTTATATGTTACACCTCAAGGAAGTCTGATCTTAGTAGAATGCAAATTGTGGAGAAATCCAGAGGCTCGACGCAAAGTCATCTCACAAATTATGGATTACGCTAAGGACATCGCCGAATGGTCTTATGATGACCTAGCTGAAGCTATTAACGCTAAAAATGGGACAAACAACGAAAACCCTTTATACGCCATTGTAAAGGAATCACCAGAAACCCCTGCTGAACACATCTTCGTTGATCAGGTATCCAGAAATCTAGCTTTAGGAAGACATCTTCTTCTTATCGTTGGTGATGGAATCCAAGAGGGCGCAGAAAATCTCGCCAACTTTCTACAACAAAATATGGGATTGCACTTCACTTTAGGATTGCTGGAAATGGGGATATTCAAGTTGCCTAATAAAGATGGCCTCATAGTAATACCCAGTGTCATCGCCAAGACAACCATTATAGAACGCGGTGTTATTCGTTTCGAGAATGGCGCATATAAATTAACTATGCCAAAAGCGCAAAAAGATGGCACTAAAATAACCCGCGCAGAGAATCTAAGCGAAATAGAGTTTTTTGAGGCATTGGCGCAACATCAGACGAATAGCGCCGATTGGCTAAAAAGGACACTCAAAAAAATGGAGCCTTACGGCGTGACATGGGAAGTTAAGCAAAGATTGCTCCCTCGATTTTGTCCTGATGGAGAACATGAATTTAGCTTGGGCTATTTCATGACAGAAGGACAATACATTACATCAAATGTAACATGGGAACTTCGTAAATTAGGATTAGAAGAACTGGGCATTGAATATATAAAAGGCATTGCCAACATAATTCCTGATGCCACAGTTAAGATAAGCCCAAAGAAAGGAGACCTGAAAATTTACATTCATGACCGAGTGCTAAACATCTCTGACTTAGTAAATTACGAAGGTGTCTTCATTCAAGCTGTCGAGAAATTTATACAGTCTGTAGCAGGCCGCCTTTGAGAGGCATTCTTCTGAGAAAGAAGCCCCCTCTGAAATGCCTATTTTAAGGTCATATTTTAATCCGTGAGAGCCTTTTGGAGGCAAGGATAGGTGGAAATACCCCCAATCCTTTGCCGCGCTGTACGAGAAAGGTCTTTTTTGTCCTGATTTGCCTATTGGCTCCTGAGGTTCAGTACCCGTTCCCGCGCATGATGGATAATATCGAAATTCTCCCGCACGATCTCAAAGAAGTCATTCTTCATTGCCCCCACCAGCTTGTATCTTGCAACATAAGCTTGCTTCGCCTCCTTGAGCAGATCATCCATCCCGGTATACATTTCCCGCTGCTTGAGATTTTGACCTTCCAGAGCAAAGGCAGTCACACCCAGAGCCTTTGCATGATTCACATCCGGAACATGGGTGTTCAAAAAACGTGAGATTAGATTATCGCGGCTAACGACAGATTTTAAGGCAATCATGCCTAAGCCTGTATGAAGATCGTAAGTATCGCTGTGCCAAGAACCGAACTTAGGCGTTTCTATCTCGCATTCATTCTGATAAGTGATCGTTCCGCCATTCTGACGATGCTCATAGGATAACGCCATCAAAGCAATATGATCTTCCTGCCTGCCTATGCCTATCTCTATAACCTGAATTAAATGAGGCGGGAATCGATCTGGGGTATGTAGCGAGAGAAAGAAATCTTTATTTCCATTTCTGGGATGAAGGAAGCGCAATTTGTAGCTTTGTACCCCCGCCAGATACCGAGCCGCTACGGCTCTTTCTACAATCGGGTGCTGAGCATCAAGATAGATACCTGCCAATTCTTGATCCGTAAGACGCACAAAAGCAGTGGCAGCCTCTCGGATTGCAGGATGTCTGTTCGCATTTACAGCAAGATCATTGGCGACACGATTATGGGGATACTTACATAACGCCTGAATAAGGGAGCCGACTATAACTACATCTCCCCCGTTTTTCTTCCGCCAAGAACGGTTAGATGCAGCCCAGAATATATCTGCCATTAAATCTATTGCCTCCGGCGTCACATCCTCCGGCCCAATCACCTGTAAACGGTGCCAAAGTTTCTTTGGGTCAACTTGCAATAACGTGAGTGCCGCAATTACAGCATCCTTTTCCCGACCTCTACGCACGGCCTTCTGCATGGCAGATGCTAAAACCCATTTATCAGGCTCAGCAGGCAGTCTTTGATAAAGATAGTCGTTATTGAATGCTTGAATATGACTATGAATACGTGCGGGAAAGTCGATGGGGTGATTTAGCATGGCATAAGCTCCTTTTTTAAGAGCCTGCCAGCCATGAAAATCTCGTGTCGAACCAAGAATTAAACAGAAACGCGAATATATAGGCTTCCTGAAACTATTTCTGCTCTGATACCATCTGATTTACTGATTTCCCGCTATTTCACATTTATCCGTGCAATTAATTGCAAAAACCATTAAGCGCATGATGCTTCCGCCTAAAATACCCCTCATTTGATTCGCTTTGTTATTATTTTGAAAACAGCATTCAAGTTATTGAAGCACAATAAGAAACATCAAATTTCATGAGAAAAGTAATTGGAAACATTTTGTCTCACCTCTAATCAAAAAAAGAGGCCAGAAGATACACCTCTGGCCTCCATTTTAAACATTAATGGCAGCTATAGATCATCATGGTCATCATCAATATCATCATCACATACGTCGATATCCTCATAATCCTTGGTGCTAATCGGCTTTACTTGCAGCAGATATTTCTTAGGAATTTTAGGTTTCTTCAATTTATAGAGATGTCCTTTTCGTAATGCACCTGCAAACACTTCTTCCCACTTATCAGCATCAATAAAATTAAATGCCTTTTCAGTAAGGATATGAACGTAACTACAGACCATTCCATATGAAGTTGCGTCTAATGTCTTCCGCAAACCGTATTGGCGAGACTGACTAATAAACCACCGATAATAGGCACGTACAGAACCAGATAATCCCGTTGGGCGATGAACATCATAAACCCGCATCTTAATGAACGGATTAGGTAGACTATGAAGCTCACTGAGAGGCATGTTTGGTTTCAGACGTGCCTCAAACCGTACAACCCTCCCCGTAACACTTAAGTCCTGTATGTTTTTCTGATAAACGCAATAGTAATCCGCTGCTGGTGTCCCAAAATAACAGCTTTCTAGTAACCCATTATTTGTATGGATATTGAGCTTACGCTTACCTACTACATGGACTAACAGCTTATCGAGAATGAGGCCCCTAACATCGCAAGTAACATCAATCCTCGTAACCGTTCCAAGTGCAATTAACTGCGCAAACGTATAATCACACACACTGGATATAAGCTCATTTAAGCTGTCTATGTTACCCTTAGTCAGTTTTCCCGGATTATATTCAATCCTTATACCCTTTGCTCCTTTGCAACGAGCATTTAACTGAATAAGAACGTGGTTATTCCAATCAACAACACTACTTTTCGAATCCCGATCATAGCGCGTGAAATGAATTTTATATTCAGCCTGATAATAACCCGACCCTTTCTTAGAAATTATATATTCAACATTTTTAATACCCCTACTCTTCATGTCCTTATTTAATTCATAAGCTTCATTAAACGCCTTAACTGTATCGTCTATGAAAAAGTAGTCCCTAGATACTGTCAGACTAAGCTTATCAAGAAACATATTCCAATCAGGGTAGCTATCTAACAGGTACTTATTTGTATCAGTATAGTTAGGAATTATATTCTGCTTATTAGAGTAGCCATTATACGACATGACGGCCCCCTTGATTTGCAGTTAATTGCAAAGCGGACGAGTCAAATTCACGTTTTGATGCTATCCACTGATCAAACGCATCAAGATCGATAAGAATTTTCTTTCCTATGCGAATGATTGCTCCATATTCAGCGAGACCGTTTCCCGCAACAACTTTGCCGGATGCTGAATATTGAGGTTTGGAATTAAAAATAAGACGACGTAATACCGCTTCAGTCAGCCAACTATACTCAGGCTGCTGAACAACATTTTTTATAGTCATTAAACGATGGGGTTTCATTTTACCCTCCTTGATTAACATGCAGAACAGTTCCGCATTTCAGGAGAGGGAATGTAATTATCTAGCCGCTATTGAGATACCGGAGTCATTTCTTCTTTATTTTTCCGGGACTATAATCGAGGAGAACAGCCCTGTAGTTACAGCTGTAATGCGCTGAGTATTTTTTTAGATCACCTGAAATTTTAGAATAATTCTCTCGATAATTTGCTCTTGCTGATTTTTCACCAACAATAATTCTAGCGATATCAGTCTTCTTCATTTTGTTATTAATTTCAGGATCGACAGCATCAAGATAACGAATCAAATTAATCCATACCTTATCTTTTGTAATGTCTTTCTTAGACTCGCCAAAAGCCTTCAACTCTATTTTTTTCCTAGAATCGTCTATTATTATGCCCGCCTTCTTTAATTGTTTAGACGTCTTGAGTGACAAATCAAAGATCAGAACAACTTTGTCTTCAGGCACATAATGATCAAATTCATCAGAACGATCAGGGCCAGTGCCATATACCTTCTTCATATCAAGCTGCTTATGAAGCTTGAGAACACTTGTGATTTTTAGAGGATGCTCATTTTTAAGAAATCGAATTCCCTTATCATAACGCCTATACGGGCTATACATGTGGGCTAGATTCCATTTCTCAGCGTAGTACTGGCTTAAGGTATATTGCTTACCTTTTATATCTTGATTGCCAGTTCGATGGAGCCACTGCTTATACGACTCATTCTTCTTAAGAGGGGGATCATATACAAAGGCGACTTCGAGCCACTCAGCATGATTCTTTCTTAGCTTTAGCTGATTTTTAACACGGGGCATCAGTGGGAATTTTTTATCTATCTGCCTTTGATGGCGAGTAAATTTTTTATAATCCTCACGATACTCCGGATTTCTCCGCAAAAATTCCCAAGACCACCCTTTTCTTGGCAGGCTTTTTAAATAACCATAATCTTTGGGATTTTTCCAATCTAAGACGATGCGCTTTTCGTTTTGATCATCAACTTCCGAAGACTTTGCCATTCATACGCTCCACCACATCAGCAACATGAGTATTTGCTAGGTGAGCATATCTGTATGTCATTGCCAAGCTTTTGTGGCCCAAAATTTCCGCAATATCCTTTATGTTAGCCCCAGACATTGCAAAATAGCTAGCAGATGTATGGCGGAGATCATGAAACCTGAAATTCTTAACATCAGCCCTATCCAACGCCGTACGCCACGAACGTGTCGAATCCCTTGGTTTATCTTTCAACGTAGGAGAAGGAAAAACATACATTTCACTCTCTCTGCGAGACTGATAGAGCCTTTGAATTTCAGAGAGGGCTTCGCCGCTTAAATGTATAGTTCTTATCTGGCGGTTCTTCGTTTTAGGCAGAACAATTGTTTTGCGATCCAGATTCACATCTGACCATTTAATGCAGTTAATTTCAGATTTCCGAGCACCACTGCTAATTCCCAAGACAACTATTGTATACAGATAAGGATTCTCAGACCTCTTGCAAGCTTGCAAAAGCCTGAGACGCTCTTCATCTGATAAATAACGCACTATTCCTTCTGGTTCCCGAAAATTTTTAATATCCCGCATGGGATTATCGAGCATCCAGTCATATTGCTTTGAAATATATTTAAATGTCGTGCTCATTGCCGACATATACCTATTAATTGTTGAGGGTGAGCGAACACCCACTTTCTCACCTCTTTTAATGTTCTCTTTTGTCAGTAACGTTCTTTTCTGCATGATTAGCCCCTTTGAAATATCTGATAACAAGTAATCCCCTAACTCATTCCGCCACCATTTCAAGATGATGCCAACATCACGATGCCGCCCGGGGTTGTCGAATTTGAGGTGATCCAAATAGCAATCAATAGCTTCAGCCACAGTATGCTTCTTCGCTTCTTGCTTCGGGAAATAAAGACCTTCACGGATTTCGGTTTCAGTTTTTTGTACCCAGCGCACAGCATCAGTACGCCTTGGGAAAGTTTCTGAGACAGGACGATGTCCGCGCAGACGGATTTTAGCCCGATAAGCGACTTCCCCGTTTCTTGATGTGCGTTGCTCAATAGTTGCCATTTTTTAAATGCCCCGAATGGAGACAGCACTATGAACAAAGACTTTTGGAATTACGCCCGGATTTATAAGGAGGTTAAATTTCCGATATTTGGGTAATAGCTCCCTATTTTTACCCATGAACCCCGAAAACGATTCGCCCCTACCCCGGCAGAGATTCCAAAAAGCCGCATAGATGCCGCCGTTGGTTAAAACGGCCTAACCGGGATTTATAGGGGAATATAAGAAGTGTCCCATGAGTGTCCCACGGGCTGCTTTTTTGTCAGAAAATGGCTGGAAAATGGTGCCGGCAGAGAGATTTGAACTCCCGACCTTCGGTTTACAAAACCGCTGCACTACCGCTGTGCTATGCCGGCTCTTGGAGAGGACGGTTTTATAGCCTTTGAAGCTGACTTTATCAACCGAAAAATCCAGGGCGTCCCCTCACCTCCCATAGCAGGCCTATATTTTTCATAGTTAATTTTTTTAGGGCCTGAGCGCCCGGTTCCTGTTGGTTTCACAGGCTTTTTTCTGATAAATTACAATCTCAACTCTGGTCGGCAAGATGGCAGCGCATCCGCCACATTCCGCCGCACCATTAAAGTTCGTTTACATTCGTTTTTTATTTTAAGGTCATCGCCGCGTGTCTGATCAAAAAGCTTCCAATACATTGCATGAGAACGCAATCGGCTGGTTCCTTCTGGGGCTGGTTGCCGTCGCCTTGATATGGCTGTTCTGGTATTTCAACGAATTTGAAGTCAAAAACGTCATCCGCTGGATTCGCTGGGGCCAGATGTACGTCATCTCGTTCTTTGTCTCCGATGATTACGGGATCGTCTGGAATACGGTGATTGACGGTGAAGCCAAGAAGCTTTTCCTGAACTACAACGACGCTCTCGATCAAATCCCCTTGATCGAGAAGGGCGCGCTTAACAACGAAACCATGGCCATGATCGGCACGCTGGCGATGAAACCGCTGCAATTCATTTTTATAGGCGTGATCGCCGTTATTGGCTTATGGGGATTGCTCAAGGGGCCAGGCACCGAGTTCCGCCGCAAACTCAATCTGGACGGTTTGATCGGCGTGCAATCCAAAGTCTTTCCCTATATCACCCCATTCGTGAAATTCAATCCGACGCAAATGCCGGTGCGTCCTCCCGGATCACCCGTGCCATCGGTGCTCCCCTTGTTCTCCGAAGCACTGGGGCCTGAGGAATGGATCGCCTTCAACAGCATCCCCATTCCGGATGGCAAGCTTGACGAGCACGCCGCCTATATTGCGTTCGCACGCGAGCTGGGCCCGCGCTGGCAAGGCTGGCAAAAGCTTGCGCCCTATAAACAGGTTTTACTGGCAGCCTTTTGCCTGAAATCAGCGCGCAAACGTAAAGACAGCGATGAACTGCTCGGCCGCCTGTCCGTATGCTGGCAAGGCACAAACGGTTTGATTCTGGGCGTCGATAAAACGCTGGTCGCCGACGCCCGCCGCACGCTGCGCAGCGATGTCGCCAGAAAAATGCTGTCCCAATGCAATATGCACGCCTTTGAAACCACGGCCATGCTGCGCGCCCTGCAAGTGGCGCGGCAGGAGGGCGGCGTCCTGGCACCGGCGCAGTTCGTCTGGCTGCGGGGGCATGACCGTTCCCTTTGGTACCCGCTGAACAACCTCGGTCGTCAAGCTTTCCACATGGAAGCCATGGCGGCGATGTGTCATTTCAAGGCTGAAAAAATGACCCAGCGCCCCATACCAAAACCCAAAGTCGGCGACGCCGTCAAAAGTATCGCCGATTACATGAAATCGTCGCGTGCGCGGCCTATACCGCAACTCGACTATAAAGCCGGGAAAGCCCACGCCGCCAAGGCGCAAGGAGTCAAAAAGCCGGCGGGGGGAATCAAGAAACCGGCTGGCGGCGTGAAAAAACCCGCATCCGGCATCAAGAAACCCGCCTGACGAAACAAAACGGACAATTGAGCAGACATTTGCAACACTAGAGGCAAAAAATGAAATGGATTGAATCACTGACAGGCAACTATAGCTCCAGCGCCAGCGTGGTTGACGGAACCCTGATTATATCCCTGCCGCAGGCTATCACGCCTGTCGTATGGCGTATGGATCTCGGGCACGCGCGCGCTTCAGCACTTGAGGTTCGCAGCCTTGAAAACGGAACGCATGTCCTGACGCTGAAAACACCCAAAGGGGACGTGCATGACATCGCGCCATTCGCACAGCGGGGGAAAGCGATCGAAGCCCTGATGGCCGTCAGCCGCGCCATGGAGCAAGCGCAAGGCCAAATCCGTCCGATCGCCGCCAACATGCCGGAAATCGGCACCGTTTCCTCTGCCGCCCCGGTTACTTCCGGAAAGAACGCCAAACGACGCCCCCTTACAGGCATCATAGGCACTCTTTTGCTACTGGGGTTAATCATTGTCCTTTTCAATATGGGGCCTAAATCCCCCGGCATCCCGGCAACAGAACCCGTAGCCGATCAGCCACCGGCTGCGACCGGTGTTCCCCTTTCGGCCGACGATTTCCTTAATAACCGCTAACCGCAAGGGTTTGGTCTGACACATGGCACTCGACACCCGCAAGTATGAGAAGAAACATACCGAGCTCCTGCGCGATACGCGGCCGCTATATATACGTTTTGGCGAGTGGCTGAAAAAACCGGATAGCACCTTCGCCGTTTGTTTCATTGGTTGCGCCACGATCTATTTTTACGATCTGGCATTATTGACCGGCGATATTATCCTGTTTTTCTACCTCATATTCTTATGGTGGCTGCTGACGCGCAGCCGGGCCCTGGCATTTAAAATGCCTCTCGGCGCCAAGTACAAAGACCCGCGCAACTCCGGCCCCGGCAACAGCGGCAAAGCCGAAGGCATTCTTTACCTCGGCAACGTCGACAAAACCAACGAGGAAGTCTGGTTCACCAACTCGGACGCCCGGACTCATATTCTTTATCTGGGAACCACGGGCGCCGGTAAAACGGAAGGCCTGAAATCGATGGTGACGAACGCCCTGACATGGGCTTCGGGCTTTGTCTATATCGATGGCAAGGCCGATACCGATTTGTGGTCTTCCCTGTCCTCGCTGGTGCGCCGTTTCGGCCGCGACGACGACCTGCTGGTGCTGAACTACATGACCGGGAACTCGGACACCAAAGCGCCCTCGAACACCATGAACCCGTTCAGCTCTGGTTCGGCCTCTTATCTTACCAACTTGCTGGTCAGCCTGATGCCGAACGCCGAGGGCGACAACGCAATGTGGAAAGAACGTGCGGTGGCTTTGGTTGCCGCCTTGATGCCGGTGATGACATGGAAACGCGACTATCAGGAAATCCCGCTCTCCGTCAGCACGATCCGCGACGCCCTGAGCCTTAACAGCGTCATTCGTTATTCCCGCGACCCGGCCGTGCCCGATCACCTGAAAGCAGGCTTGCGCGGCTACCTCGATACCCTGCCGGGTTATATCGATTCCGCTTTCGACGACGACGGCAAGGAAAAGCCCGCCGGGCCCGATCAACCGATGGTCGATACCACCACACCGCGCCAGCAACACGGCTACCTTGCCATGCAGTTCACCCGCTCTTTGCAATCTCTGGGCGACGATTACGGTTATATCTTCGATACACAGGCCGCCGACGTCGACATGCTCGACATCGTTCTGAACCGCCGCATTCTGGTGGTTCTGATCCCGGCCCTTGAAAAATCGTCCGACGAAACCGCCAACCTCGGTAAAATCGTCGCGGCCACGATCAAGGGGATGATGGGTTCGACGCTGGGTTCCACCGTGGAAGGCGAATCCGCAACCGTCATCGAGAACAAGGTCACGACATCGGCCACGCCGTTCATGACAGTGTTCGACGAGGTCGGTTACTATACCGCACAGGGGATGGCCGTGATGGCCGCTCAGGCGCGCTCTCTCGGGTTCTGCCTGATCTATTCCGCACAGGACTTGCCGGCCATGGAAAAGCGCGTCAAGGAAGAAGCGCGGTCGATTACCGCAAACTGTAACATCAAAATCTTCGGTAAGCTGGAAGATCCCACGCAAACCAAGGAATTTTTTGAGAAGACCGTTGGTTCAACGCTGGTAATGGAGGCTTCGGGCTTCCAGCTTTCCGGCGGTTCGGCTTCGACTGGCTCCTACTACGACACCAAGCAAGCCGGTCTGCAGATCCGCGCCCGCGCCAGTTACGATGCCCTGCGCGGATTCAAAGCCGGGCAAGCCTGTATTGCGTTTGGCGACATGGTGATCGACACGCAGATTTTCTATTGCGCGCCCGGCTTTGCCAAGGCGATGCGCGTGCAACGTTTCGTCGCCCTGCCGCCACCAGACGAGCAATTGCTGCGCAACGCCCCGGTTATTACCAAGGTGCGCGACCTGCTGGTTCACAAGACATGGACAGCGGCTAAAGCCGAACCCAAAACTCCGACCCCCGATGAGATCGAGGCAATGGCCGGTGCCCTGAAATACTCCGAGAAGGCCAAACTCTCGGGCACGCAAGCCGGAATGGCCGCCGTTGCCGGCGTCCATATTCTGCATAACCCTGCCGATCTTGAAACATCTTCAGGCAATGCCGGTTCTACGAGCGGCATAACACCTGCCGCTGCCGGCCCTGCCGCGCCCTCAGCTCCTGCGGCCCCGCCGTTGACAGCTCAGCGCCCTGCAACGCCTCCCGCCGGCACTTCGCCGATTGCGCAAGTGATTTCAGCCTCTCGTTCCTCAGGTAACGCTGTGCCGCCGGCATCAGTACCTCCGTTAACGACTACACCTCCGGCACCGCCCCCCGCCGCCCCGGTGCCGCCGCCCACAAACGAAACCCCGGCTGCGGCTTCCGGCAATCCGATGTCATTCTTCGCCAAGAAACCCGCAGGGGGAGAACCCCCCGCCGCACCTGCGCCGGTTGCCGCCCCTGTCTTGCCAGCAACAACGGAAACCCCGGCCGCAGACGCCGCTTCGGGGAAATCCGGCAAGCCTATCAGCTGGGAAGAGTTGGTCAACGCACCAGAGCCGGAAGGGCCAAAGCCGATTGAAACCTCGCCACCTCCCGCCGCTCCCGGCAGCAAGGCGCCGGAGGTGGATGATGAGACCCGTGCGATTCTGGAACGCGCCGCCAAGGATTTGCAAGATAAGATCGGCGGCAAAGACGATGGCAATGCCTCATAAGAAGCCGATATATCCGCATATCGAACAATCCACACGATTCCGCAGCGAAAACGGCAACGTGTTTTTCATCATCTTGATTGGCATCGTGATGTTTGCCGCGCTGATGTACACATTTTCGCGCAGCACGCGTCAAGGCACCGAGAGTCTGGGGAATCGCGAAGCCGAACTGGCCGCGAGTGAAATTCTAGCCTACGCGCAGAAAATCGAACGCGGCGTGCAAAGAGTGCTTTCACGCCAGATTTCCGAAGTCGACCTCAGTTTTGCCAACGACTTCGATGGCGATTACGTCAACCCGAATTGCAGCGTCAATCAATGCCTGGTCTTCCACCCTGAGGGCGGCGCGGTGGCATGGCAAACCCCGCCCGAAGGCGTCAATAGCGGAGAGAATTACGAATTTGTCGCCAATCAGGTTGCGAACGCACTGGAGCCTGCCGATCTCACGGCAATCGATCTGGTGATTTTGCTGCCTGTCAATTTGCAGATATGCGCGGCGCTCAACGCCCTGACGACCAAGATTGACGCTTGGGAGTCGGATGGCACGCCGAACGTCGCCAACGAATATCTTGGAAATTTTGCAGGGGCGGTGGGATCCCGCATTGCATGGTCGGTGGCGCCGGATACGCGCTGGACAGGCTGCTTCTGCGAAGGATCCGCGCCGTGCGATGCCGGTGATCCGCATTATTTTTACCACGTTATCCATCGCCGTGGCTGACTGTTCTTTCGCTTACATGCGTTCAGGAACATCGATCCCCAGCAAGCCCGTCGTGAGTTCAAGCTGAGAAAGCGCCATGCGGCAAATCTGCAAACGGCTCCGTTTCAAACGCTCGTCCGTTTCCGACAATATATGGCAATTGCCGTAGAAGCTGCTGAATTCCTGCGCCAAGCGATACATATAATCGCACAGCACATGCGGGGTGTAATTGCGTACCACGGTCGCCAGAACTTCGGGTAATTCGATCATCAAAAGCGCAAGCTTTCGATCCCCATCCTGGAGGGTCAATGAAGAAGGCGCTGCGCCCTCACCCGCCTTGCGCAGAAGCGATTTGATCCGCACAGCCTGATAGAGAATGTAAGGGCCTGTCTTGCCTTCAAAGCTGGTCAAGCGGTCGAGATCGAAAACATAATCGACCTGGCGCTGGTTTTGCAGATCGGCGAACTTGATCGCCGCCACGCCCACCATATGCGCGATGGCGCGGCGTTCCTCGGGGGTGGCGTCCTGCGCCAGTTCAGCCTCATCCAGCCGCGCCAGCGCCTTGTCGCGACCCATAGCGATCAGATCCTCCAGACGCAGTATGCCGCCCTCACGGGTTTTAAACGGCTTGCCGTCCGGGCCGTTCATTGTGCCAAACCCGGCGAAGGTCAGTTCGACGTCAGCCGGGGCAATCCCTGAAAGACGCGCCGCACGAAAGACCTGCTCGAAATGCAGATTCTGGCGCTGATCGACCACGTAAACAATTTTGGAAGGCTTATAGAGATTCATCCGTTCGACAAGCGTTGCAAGATCGGTTGTGCCGTACATTACCGCGCCATCGCGCTTGTAGAGAATGAGCGGGGGAATTTCTTTTGAATCGTCGTTGTTCCTGACCGGCACCACCAGCGCGCCGTCATCAATCACAGCAAAGCCCTTGGCTTTCAGGTCATCAGCCATCGGAGCGATCAGATCGTGGACATCGGCCTCGCCCTTCCACAGGTCGAAATGAACATTCAGTGCTGCGAAATTGGCCTTCATCGAAACGATCGACACATCGACGATATGCCGCCACAAGGCGCGATAACCGGGGCGGCCATTCTGCAACTCGACTGTCGCCTGCCGCGCTTGCTCCATGCGGCTTTCGTCTTCCTTACAAACTTTGGCAGCCGCCGGATACACGGCTTCCAGCTCGGCCATGTCGAAAGGCGATTGTTCGGGATACGGCCCGGTGAAAGCAGGATCGAAATAAGGCCATTCCGGGTGACGCATGGCCATCTCGCTAATGACCATGCCGATCTGCGTGCCCCAGTCCCCCATATGGACATCACCCAGCGTCTTATAGCCGCAGAACGACAAAACCCGGCGCAAGGTGTCGCCGATAATGCTGGCGCGCAGATGACCGACATGCATCGCTTTGGCGATATTCGGGCCGCCGTAATCCAGAACAACCGTCTCCCCCTGCGCCAGCGGCGCAACGCCGCAGCGATCATCAATCGCGATGCCCATCAAATGTTTCGCCAGCGCTTCATCGGTAATGTTCAAGTTAATGAAACCGGGGCCCGCGATTTCGATTTTAGAAAACAGGGGATCGCCCGAAAGCCCGGCGGCCACTTCTTCAGCGACAGCGCGCGGATTTTTCTTGGCTTGCTTTGCGGCCGCCATTGCGCCATTGCATTGAAACTGCGCCAGATCAGGCCGGTCGGATACGCGCACCGTCCCCAGTTCGGCGGAAAGGCCGCAAGCTGTGAAGGCAGAACCGACAATCTCATTTAATTTATCTATCAGTGACATTTTTTACCGCAGAGGCGCAGAGAACACAGAGTTTTTTATCATTTTACCTTCCATAGTGCCCTCGCAAGCATTTTTAAAGTCCAAGATTTTTTAGTCTCTCTTTTATATAAGCTGAACCTTCTGACTCTCTGGGAAATGATCCTTTTTCATCAAAAAAAGACAATTCTCTATCAGGATGATTATCTTTTTTGGGAAAGAATGATACAATATCGCATATATTGGTAAATGGCTCCACTTCTAACTTAGCACCTTCAATCTCCGGATTTTCCTCTATTAGGCTTCCTACAGCTTCAGCAGCTTTCTGCCAGTAATGCGCTACAGCAATTTCATGCTCAATAGTAGAGCCTTTATGAAACTTTTCTAAGTGTTCTAACAGTTCCTCAGTAAGACCCCATAAATTATCCCATTTAAGAGAGCCATCAGATAAATCAATTTTTGTAGATTCTTGTAAAAAGAGCATGAACGATACCTGTAATAAAGAAACGCCTCTCTCGGCATTACGATCGAATACATCAAGCCAACTTTTTTCAAGCTTTCCCACCAAGTGAGGATATTTATCTCTAAGCTCAGCTTCTTTTTGATTCTGATATTCTATTGCTTTTAATTCATTTTTTTCTTCTTCGCGTTGATTGTAAATTTTCCAAAGGAAATATATTATTAACACAAGTAAAACTACAACAATTGCATCCACAAGTTTAGCTCCTTTGCTTTCAAAATCCCGTAATTCAGATTAACACGTTTGCCAAGTTAAAGAATCTCGACTAGCTGATCAAAGGATATTGCTCTCCTTACTCGATAAAAACTCTGCGCCTCTGCGGTTCAAATCCTTTATACCCCCTCACCCCTACCCTCTCCCCAAGGGGAGAGGGAAAAGTATGAAGAATCATACATCCAGGTTAGAAACCTTCAGGGCGTTATCCTGAATGAACTTGCGGCGCGGTTCGACGATATCACCCATCAGGGTCGAGAAAATCTCATTCGCCTTTTCCGCGTCTTTGATATTCACTTGCAGCAGTGTACGCACCGCCGGGTCGAGCGTGGTTTCCCACAACTGTTCCGGATTCATTTCCCCAAGACCTTTATAACGCTGGATCTGGATTCCTTTGCGGCCAATGGTCTGAACCGCGTCATACAGGCTCGACGGCCCCTGCACGCTTGCCAGCACCTTGCCGCCGTCTTTGCTGTTGATACTGGATACATCCTGTGAAAAGCTGGTCATTAGCCAATCGCGGTTATTGTTAAGTCGCACGGCCTCGGTCGAACGCAGAGATTCCACGGGAATGCGGATCTGATCCTTGACGCCGCGCAGAGTTCGCGTGAAGAGATAACCGCCCACGGGGGTAAATTCACCACGCCAGCCCTGCTCGCGCTTCTCGGCCAGCGCGTTCATGCGCTCAGCCAGTTTTGCAGCCAGATCCTCACCGCGCCTGACATTGGTAAAGACAGCATCGTCAAAAGCACCAACGATAGCAGCCTGCTCGACCACAGCGCGATTTCCGACGCGAACAACCAAGGTCTGGATGCTTGATTTGACCGCGCGGGTTTTCACCAGCAAATCGCGCAATCCATCACCGCTATAGGTTTTCGGGCCTATGGAGAGAATAACCCCGTCGCCCAGCGCCGCATCGATCAGGTAATCTTCCAGCGCCGCATCGTTTTTCAGATACAGCTCCGCCGAATTGCCGCGCTTCACCTTGTAAAGCGGCGGCTGGGCGATGTAGAGATACCCGTGCGTAATCACCTCCGGCATGTGACGGTAAAAGAAGGTCAGTAACAACGTACGGATATGCGAGCCGTCGACATCGGCATCGGTCATGATGATAATTTTGTGATAACGTATCTTCTCGATATTGAATTCTTCTCCGCCAATTCCAGTACCAAGCGCCGTAATCAGCGTGCCCAGTTCATTATTGCTTAAGACCTTGTCAAAACGAGCGCGCTCGACATTCAGAACCTTGCCGCGCAACGGCAAAATCGCCTGCGACTTGCGATGACGCCCCGACTTCGCGGAACCGCCAGCCGAATCGCCCTCGACGATGAACAATTCTGATTTTGCCGGGTCGCGTTCCTGACAATCTGCCAGTTTACCGGGCAGGCTCGAAATATCCATAATGCCCTTGCGGCGTGTAAGATCCCGCGCCTTACGCGCGGCTTCCCGCGCTGTCGCAGCCTCAATGATCTTGCCCACCACGCGCCTAGCGTCCTGCGGGTTTTCACCCAGCCATATCCCCAAATATTCACCGATAGCATTTTCTACCACGGGCCGCACTTCAGACGACACCAGCTTGTCTTTGGTCTGCGAAGAGAATTTCGGATCGGGCACCTTGACCGACAACACGCAGGTCAAACCTTCGCGCATGTCTTCACCCGAGAGTTTCAAGTCCTTGGCTTTCTTAAGCAGTCCTTCCTCTTCCGCGTACTTCATAATCACACGGGTCAGCGCATTGCGGAACCCCTGCAAATGCGTGCCACCATCACGCTGCGGGATGTTGTTCGTGAAGCACAACATCGATTCATGATACGCATCAGTCCACTCCAGCGCGCATTCCACCGTGATGCCGGCGGCTTCGTCATGCGTGGCGATATAAACAGGCTTCCTGCCCAGCGGAGTCTTGTTGCGGTTCAGATAATTGACAAAGCTCTCGATGCCGCCATCAAAGTGAAAATTCACTTCTTTATACGGATCCTCGCGATCGTCGCGCAGGAAAATATTCACACCGGAGTTCAGGAACGCCAATTCACGCAAGCGATCTTCCAGTGTCGCAAAATCGAATTCCGTCATGGTGAACGTTTCCGGCGACGGCAGGAATGTCACTTCCGTGCCAGTGCGGGCGCCCGCAGGCATATCACCCACAGATTTCAACGGCGCTTCGGCCTCACCATGGTGGAAACGCATTTCCCAGATTTTGCCCTGACGATGGATTTTCAGATCAAGATATTCTGACAACGCGTTCACGACGGAAACACCGACACCGTGCAGACCGCCCGAAACCTTATAGGAATTCTGATCGAATTTCCCGCCCGCATGGAGCTGGGTCATGATCACTTCAGCGGCAGAGACACCTTCTTCCTTGTGGATGTCCACGGGGATACCGCGGCCATTATCGCGCACGGTCACGGAACCGTTTTTATTAATAACCACATCGATGCGGTCGCAATGCCCTGCCAGCGATTCATCAATCGCGTTGTCGACGACTTCATAAACCATATGATGCAGGCCCGATCCGTCATCGGTATCGCCGATATACATCCCCGGGCGTTTACGCACGGCATCAAGCCCGCGCAGCACCTTGATGGAATCGGCGCCATAAGCGGCAGCGGCCGCATTCTGGGCTTCGAGTTGTTCGGAATCGCTTATGCGTTGAGCCATTTCAGACATTGTTCTTCAGTCGTTCGTTTCAGTAAAAATACAGGCGGTTTTATGATAGTTTTTTATAGCATTTACCCCTTGGAAAAGCACTGTAAAAAAGGGGCAGTATCTGTTTTTTCCGCCACAAATTTCAATGAAAAATCAAATCGTTACAGGGTTAAAACCCCTCAAGCCGCCACCGCGCCGTCACGCCGCAGGAGATGGCTTTTTTCAACATGGAAATAATGCGCCCGCACACCCAGGGAATCGAATAAATGCGCATCCGTCCCCGTCATCCAGACCTGCCCGCCCAGCCCCAGCAAAATCTCGTAAAGGGTAACACGCCGCCCCCGATCAAGATGAGCGGCCACCTCGTCCAGCAGTAAAATCGGGGGCGCGCCACGCTCAGCCGCCATCAGGCGACTATGCGCCAATGTGATCCCGATCAACAAAGCCTTTTGCTCTCCGGTCGAACATTGATCCGCAGGCATGGATTTGGCGGCATAAACCACAAATAAATCACCTTTGTGCGGGCCTGTAGCCGCCCCCCCGGTGCGGGCGTCTGTGCTGCGGGAATCGCGCAACTGGTAACGGAATATATCTTCAACCTCCAGCGCCGGAGCCTGCCGCAACAATTCCTCGATCGTACCTCGCAAGCTCAGGATAGCCCGTGGAAACAAGGTATCATCCGCCGCCTGATCACAAGCCTGTTGCAACAAAGCCATAAAATCGAGCCGCGCAGCCGCAATCGCCACCCCCGTTTCCGCCATCTGCGCCTCCAGCCCGTCAAGCCATACCGGGTCAGGCCGTTCATTTTCACGTAAAATTTTTGAACGCTGACTCATTGCGTTCTCATAGCGCGTGACCCGACCGGCATGACCGGGATCAAAAGCGAAAATCAGGCGATCAAGAAATTTGCGCCGCGCCGATGCCCCTTCGAGAAACAGACGATCCATCTGCGGCGTCAGCCAGACACAAGCCAGGTATTCAGCGAGCGCCGTCTGCGCCCTGACCGTTTCACCGTTAATACGAACGATACGCTTTTCAGCAACGGATTGTGTATCAAGACCAGTGCCCATCCGCACCAAACCGTAAGGCGTCTCAGCCTCGGCGGCCACCGCCCAAGGCTGCCGGGCGTCACGGCATTGCATTTCCGAAACTCTCGCGCCACGTAAACCCCGCCCCGGAGACAATAACGAAACAGCCTCCAGCACGTTGGTTTTTCCGGCTCCGTTCGGCCCGCTCAGCACTACAACACCCGGGCGAAGTCCGTCCAGCCGCGCGCCTTCGTAGCAGCGGAAATGCGTCATCTGCAAAGTGCGGATAAAAGCCATCAGTTATTTAACCACAAGAGAAACACAAAGGCACAGAGCGTCTTCTGTGCCTTTGTCTGTATTCACAGAACGCTGAAGATCATACGCGCAACGGCATCAGAACATAGAGCGCAGAAGAATCGCCCGCATCCTGAATGATCGTCGGCGAAGCCGAATCAGCCAGAATGATGCGGCAACCATCACCCTCGATCTGGCTGGTGATATCCAGCAAATAGCGGGCATTAAAGCCGATTTCCATGTTATCGTTGGAATTGACCTCAAGATCCTCGGTGGCGCTGCCAGCCTCGGGCGAGTTGGCCGACAGGGTCATGACCTTGCCGTTCAGAGCAATTTTCACCGCGCGGGATTTACCATCGGAAATCGTCGAAACACGATCAATAGCATTACTGAAAACCTTCGGATTCACCTCAACGATCTTGTCGTTTTTGGTCGGGATGACTTGTTCGTAATTCGGGAACGTCCCGTCAATCAGTTTTGAAGTCAACTCAATATGATCGAAGGAAAAACGGATTTTGCTTTCCGACAAGCTGACTTTGATCGCATCGGCGGCTTCGTCGAGCAATTTGCGCAGCTCATTAATCGTTTTACGCGGCACGATCACCCCCGGCATACCTTCGGAGCCGTCCGGCAGCGGCATTTCAAAACGGGCCAGACGGTGGCCATCAGTCGCCACGGCGCGCAACACCTTTGAGCCGTTTACGTCCACGGCATGGATGTAAATGCCGTTCAAATAGTAACGGGTTTCCTCCGTACTCATCGCAAATTTGGTGCGGTCAATCAGATTACGCAACTCAGCCGCCGGAATCGTGAAGCTCGAGGGCAACTGAGCGTTACCGATTTCCGGGAAATCGCTGGTGGGCAAGCAGGAAAGCTTGAACATCGAACGTCCGGCTTTGACCGTCATCGAATTGCCTGATGCATCAACCTCAAGGGTGACATCGGCGCCATCGGGCAGTTTGCGCACAATATCATGCAGCGTATGCGCGGGTGCCGTGGTTGCGCCAGGGCGGTCGACTTTGGCAGCAACCGATTCGTTAATCTCCAGATCCATGTCGGTGGTCGTCATCGAAAGGCTGTCGCCATCGGCCTTGAACAATACGTTCGAGAGAATGGGAATAGTGTTACGACGCTCGACAACGCTCTGCACATGGTTGAGTGAGCGCATCAGGGCCGCACGTTCGATGGTCAGCTTCATGGGTAAATCCCCCGTCAAATCCGGCTAAAAATTGGTTTCTGAATAGATTATTTATAGCATGTGCACTTTTCTGAAAAAGCGGAATCTTGCGGTTTTCCGGCATTTGTCCACCTGATCCACAAGGAGGGGAAAAAGGCTCGGGAGGACACCCCCGAGCCCTGATAATTCCATAACTTTACCAATATCAACCCGTCAGGGCGCGGCGAATGATTTCAACATCCTGCGCAATCTGGGTATCCTCGACCATCAGTTCCTCAACCTTGCGCACGGCATGCATCACAGTGGTATGGTCACGTCCGCCAAATTTGCGGCCGATCTCCGGCAGAGAGCGCGCTGTCAGTTGCTTGGCCAGATACATCGCCACCTGGCGCGGGCGCGCCACATTGCGGGCACGGCGCGCTGAATGCATATCCTGCAAACGGATGTTGTAATGCTCGGCCACCTTGCGCTGGATTTCATCAATCGTGATGCGGCGATCATGGGCGCGCAGCAGGTCTTGCAGCACATCCTGCGTGGATTCCAGCGTGATCAGTTGCTTGGTCACATCGGCATGCGCCACGATGCGGTTCAGCGCCCCTTCGAGCTCACGAATGTTCGAAGTGACTTTCAATGCCAGAAACTCAAGCACGGCGTCCGGAATATTGGCGTTCAGCAACGTGCGTTTGGATTCAAGGATGCCCAGACGCAGGTCATACGTGCTGGGCTGGATATCGGCCACCAGCCCCCAGGCCAGACGGGAACGCAGACGCTCTTCCAGTCCCAAGAGGTCGGATGGCGCCTTGTCGGCGGAAATGACGATCTGCTTGTTCTGGTCGACGAGCGCGTTGAAAGTATGGAAGAATTCTTCCTGCGTCTGCTCTTTGCCGCTGATGAACTGGATATCGTCCATCATCAACACATCGACGGAGCGGAAGGCCTCCTTGAAGCTCATCATATCCTTGGCGCGCAGGGACTTGACGAACTGATACATGAATTTTTCGGCCGAGAGGTATATCACCCGCTTTTCCGGGTATTTCTGGCGCATTGCCGCGCCGATCGCGTGCATCAGATGGGTTTTGCCAAGACCAACTCCCCCGTATATAAACAGCGGATTGAAAGGCACGTTGGCCGATTCGATGATGCGGCTTGCGGCGGCATGCGCCAGCGCATTGGGCTTGCCGATGACGAAGGTATCGAAAGTAAAGCGCGGATCGAACGGCGAGGACAGTTCCTGCAATTCCTGCGCAACCACGTTGACGTTCTGATTGGCTTTGGGCTTCTGCGCCTCTTCCTGGCTCTGGTCAGCCATCATCGCGCTCTGCACGACAACAATCTCCAAACGGCGGATGTCAGGATTGCGCTGCGTGCACATTTCAAGGATTTTGGCAGCATAGTGGGATTGTATCCAATCGCGCATAAAACGCGTAGGCACCGAAACTTCAAGTGTGCCATGATAGGCGGCCTGCAGCGTCAGGGGCTTGAGCCAGCTACGGAACACGGCTTCACCGAATTCGTTACGCAACTCACCGTGCACCTGATTCCACAGATCCATGATTTCCTGCGTCGGCAAATAGGAATCATTCTGGAATCTTTCTTTCTTGAAAGCGGCGACGGTTCCCACAGATTCAGATGACATGTCGTTCAGTTCTCCCACTAAGATACAAGTCGTTTGCTATACATCGGTCATTTCAGAAACCAAGGATACCGGCAAAAAAACAGGGTTCAGAGAAAACGGACTTTATCTCCGTTATCGTCTGCTCCGGCATTGCTTCTTGTCACAGTTAACAGGCGAAAAAATCAAAGGCTCTTTTCACATTCATTTACACGAGCGTGAACAGCGCACAATGACAAAGTCCCTTCCTTGTTCTCCTACATTCGGTTTGCTTGCGTTCGCCGGAGTAAACCGGTTACCCAGAGCATCAGTCTGCAAGTTTGCATGGCAGACGCGGTTTTCTTTACAAGCCATCGCACACGCCTTACAGCGATTCGCGCGATATAAAGTTCGAGAGTTAAAAAAACACTAACGCCAATTTTTTTATTTGTCCACGCGTACCGCTCAACAAAAAATAAAAAGCAATTTTTGCGAATTGTTCAGAACGCAGACAACAAAACCTTTCCGAAGCTCACGCTTCGAATGATCATGGTCACCCATGTCGTTTAGAATATTTGGAAATTCTTTATTGAACTTCCCGCATCACCCACACAAACGCGAAGAGTTACTTCAGCGCTTTGATACGGGCACTCAGGCGCGACATTTTACGCGCAACAGTGTTCTTGTGCAGCAAACCTTTGGCGATACCACGCATCATCTGCGGCTGTGCCACTTTGTAAGCGGCCTCTGCTTCTTGGGCATTGCCAGCAGCAATCGCTGTTTCCACTTTCTTGACGAAAGTGCGAATAGCGCTCATGCGTGAACCATTGATGTCAGCACGACGCGCGTTGCGGCGAATGCGTTGTTTTGCAGAGGTGTGGTTTGCCATGTTTAGCCCTTTAACATAAAGCCCGGACATCAGTGCCGGACGATCATCATCAAAATCGAATTTTTCAGTCGCAAAGTCGCCGCCAGCCTTGTTTTTTTAACGTCCGGGGATCCGTGCGAGACCTGTGTTTTACGCGCAGCCGGGCCCTTTTGTCAAGCTAAACAATTCACAAGTTAAACCTCTGAAAACCCTGCCTTTCTGGGGTTTTCCACGAAAAAACCGCGATTTAGCGGGGGGCCACCTGCAGCCGCACGATGCTAACCCCTTCTGCGGACTGAATATTCAAGCGCAGACGCTCTTCACCCCGCAAAAAACTGCCCTCGCCCGCAGGGATCCAGCCCAGTTGCGGCAATACTGCGCCATAAAAACGCTGTATGGCTTCCGGAGCCAGCGTTTCACCTAACGCCGTAGCCGCAACGATACGCCCTTCGGGTTTATCGAAATGCAGCGCCTCATCACTCAGTTCGCGCAAGCCCGGCATGAGCGGCACATCGTTCAAAGCATAGAAAAATGTTGTGCCATGCGGGTTTTCTTGCTGCGCAGGCTGCGCGCCAAGCGGAGGAAAGCCGCATAGCCAGAAAAAACCAAGGATTGTAAATATAAAATGAATTCTTTTCATGATAAGGCCTATATCTGGCACCGCGGGCAATAGAAGCTGGAGCGCCCGCCTTGAATAATGCGCGCAATCCTGGCTTTTTTCCGCCCGGCCCGCCGACAACGCGGGCATGGCGCGCCCTCTTGATCATAAACCATGAAATGATGCTGAAAATAGCCTCTTTCACCGTTGGTCTGGCGATGGTCGCGTAAGGTACTGCCACCGGCCCGGATAGCCTGCTGCAATACTTTCTTGATCGCCGCCGCCAACGCTTCGACCTTTTTCGTTTCTACCTCCCCGGCAGGCATGGCCGGATCGATTCCCGCCATAAACAATGCTTCGCTGGCATAAATATTCCCGACACCCACCACGATGTGCTGATCCATAATCGCAAGCTTGATCGCCGTTTTACGCCCCTGCAGAGCCGCAGCCAGCACCGGGCCCGAGAAGCAATCTGACAAAGGTTCCGGCCCGAGATGCGCGAAAAGCTGATGCGAATCCAGCTCTGCGGCAGGAACCAGGTCAACCAGGCCAAAGCGTCTTGGATCGTTCAGGACGACTTGCTGTCCGCCAGATAGATGAAGAATGAAGTGATCATGCGGCTGCGGTTTGTAACTGTGCGGCTGAAAAACGATCCGCCCGCTCATGCCAAGATGAATGACCAGTACAAAACCGTTATCAAGATGGACGAGTATGTATTTTGCCCGCCGCCCAACCCCTGCAATTCGGGATGACTCCAGACAGGCTTTCAGGCCCCTGGGGAAAGGCCGGCGCAAATCCTTGCGCCGCACGTCGGCCTTGACGATTTCCTGCCCGACGAGGGCAGGCTTCAGGCCGCGACAAACAGTTTCAACTTCCGGTAATTCAGGCAAAGTAAACGCCCTTAATCAGGGTTTTGCTGTGAACCAACTCTTAACCCTGCCCCCTATGTTTGGGGAAAGCGGTGCAACCAAACCTATGCGCTCTCCTGCAACATCAAAATTATCTGTGATGGCCCTCGTTATGGCAGCGGCCGTTTCATCCTCGCTTTTTCCAGCGCTTTTAGCTTCCCAGTCGACATCGATCATATGCCCCGGCATGCCGACGGATGAATGGTCAAAAATATCTTTCATATACAACCCCTTTAATATCCGAGCAATTTAGAGGATTCTCCGATCAGGTTGAATCGAAAAATTCTCCTCCGCAGCCCCTGCCTTGAGAAAGGAGGGAGATAATTAAGTCCCGATCCCCGATAATCGCCATAAAGCCTCGCAAGCAAAAAGGGCTGCCTTACGGCAGCCCTTTGTAATCATTGTAAATTCAAGGGGACTTAGAAATCCATTCCCCCCATGCCACCCATGCCACCGCCGGGCATACCGCCCGCGCCGGCTTTGCCTTCGTCGGCCACTTCCGTGACCATGGCTTCCGTGGTGATGAGCAGACCGGCAACCGACGCCGCGTCCTGCAGGGCTGTACGCACAACCTTCACCGGATCGACGATGCCGGTCTTGACCAGATCGACATAATCGTTCTTCTGGGCGTCGTAACCGTAGTTCGTGTCTTTCTGATCGAGCATACGGCCAACAACAACAGAGCCTTCGACACCGGCGTTTTCAACGATCTGACGTACCGGCGACTGGATCGCGCGACGAATAATGTCGATACCGACTTCCTGATCGCGGTTATCGCCTTTGAGGCCTTCCAGCGCTTTTGTGGAGTACAGCAAAGCCGCACCGCCGCCAGCGATGATGCCTTCTTCAACGGCAGCGCGCGTTGCGTGAACTGCGTCATCCACACGGTCTTTGCGCTCCTTCACTTCCACTTCGGAAGCACCGCCGACGCGGATAACGGCCACGCCGCCCGCCAGTTTGGCCAGGCGTTCCTGGAGTTTTTCGCGGTCATAGTCGGACGAGGTTTGCTCAACCTGCGCACGGATCTGTTCGCAACGCGCGTCGATCTCGGCTTTCTTGCCCGCGCCGTCGATGATCGTTGTATCATCCTTGGTGATGCGAATTTTCTTCGCCTGACCAAGCATATCAATCGTGACGTTCTCCAGTTTGATGCCGAGATCTTCGGACACAACCTGACCGGCCGTCAGGATCGCCATATCTTCGAGCATCGCCTTGCGACGATCGCCGAAGCCAGGGGCTTTCACAGCAGCCACTTTCAGGCCGCCGCGCAGCTTGTTGACAACCAGGGTGGCCAGCGCTTCGCCTTCGATGTCTTCAGCGATGATCAGCAGCGGACGACCGCTCTGAACCACGGCTTCCAGAACCGGCAGCATGGATTGAAGGTTGGAGATTTTCTTTTCCGACAACAAGATGTACGGGCTTTCCAACTCGCAAACCATTTTGTCAGCATTGGTGATGAAGTAAGGTGACAGGTAGCCACGGTCAAACTGCATACCTTCAACGGTTTCCAGTTCTGTTTCCAGTGATTTCGCTTCTTCAACCGTGATCACGCCTTCTTTACCGACGACCTTCATCGCTTCAGCGATTTTTTTGGCAATATCGGAATCGCCGTTGGCGGAAATCAGGCCGATCTGCTCGATCTCGCTGTTGTCCTTCACCGGCTTGGTGCGTTTTTTCAGATCCTCCACCACGACACCGACAGCCTTGTCGATACCGCGCTTGAGATCCATCGGGTTCATGCCCGCAGCCACAGCCTTCACGCCTTCGCGAATGATCGCTTGCGCAAGAACGGTTGCGGTCGTCGTGCCGTCACCGGCGATGTCGTTCTGCTTGCTGGCAACCTCACGAACCAATTGCGCGCCGAGATTCTCGTGCTTGTCCTTCAGTTCGATTTGTTTGGCAACGGTCACGCCGTCCTTGGTCACTTGCGGGGCGCCGAACGACTTCTCCAGCACCACCAGACGGCCTTTGGGGCCCAGCGTCACTTTCACGGCATCAGCGAGCGTATTCACGCCACGCAGCATTTTCTCACGGGCTTCGCCGCGGAATTTTACGTCTTTTGCAGTCATTTTGTTTCTCCTTGAAACGCTTGAAAATAAATTACGCGGCGATCACGCCCATAATGTCGCTTTCCTTCATGACGAGGTATTCTTCGCCATCCATGGTGATTTCCGTGCCCGACCATTTCGAGAACAGAACGCGATCACCAGCTTTCACATCCAGCGGAATAACCTTGCCGGAATCATCGCGCATGCCGGAACCAACAGCAATCACTTCACCTTCCATCGGCTTTTCCGTTGCAGAGTCGGGAATGATGATCCCGCCTTTGGTTTTGGTTTCCGGTTCGACACGGCGGAGCATGACACGGTCATGCAAAGGACGAAATTTCATAGTCAATCCTCCTTAAAGGGTTGATAAAATTAACAAATTCACGGAAACGCCCTTGTTATTAGCACTCTGTCTCCATGAGTGCCAGATATGTAAGACAGTCGGTGCAAAATTTCAAGTCTTTCGTATCGTTGCATTCCCAAAGCCTCCGCCCATCTAAGCCATTGGAAATTAATAACTTTGTAAAAATTATATGGGAAAATCAAAATTAAGGGGGAGAAATGCCCGCAACTTGAAAACCGCAGAAAACGGGACAGGAAGAAATGACGGAGTGGAATGGGCTGAAAGCCGAATTCGTTAAAGATTACCGCCTGATCATGGCGGAGATCATTTATCACATGCCGGATAATCCAGGCTTATTGCAAAGTTTTATATGGAATGAGATGGATATCGCTCCGCGCTATCCGGTGTTGCATAACTTCCTAGATTTCTGGCAGCGCAACCTCGAAGGAAAACTGCATTCCGTTTACGTCGACTCACAACGCATCATCACACCCGGCGAATATAAATACGCGCAAATGCAATTAACCCTGCAGTAAACCCAGACATTTAAACCCACTGAAACTCACGCCCGGGTCTTGTTCACTTCAAACATCGATCGAATGACACAGGCCATCCCGGCTGTCGTAATAAGACCCGCGATCATTGATACGATCACACGCATCCCGTTCACCAGAAAATCAAGCGCTGGCGGAAAGCCTTGCGGTGTCAGGAAGGGGCTTAAAAACAGATTCATCGCAAAAATAAAGCTGAATAACAGGGGCACAGCGCAAATCATCCAGGCGCCCAGCAAGCGTATAGACCCTATCAAACCGCCAACCTGCCGCAGATAGTCGCGACCCGAAAACCCCGCCGCCGCCGGGATATACAGCCAAAGATACCGCACCGACCAGATTGTCAGCACCATCAACGCCAAAGCCAGCAAAGCCGCCGCCCCTGACACCGTCGTATCAGGCGAGAGCAGGGTCGCGGATTCTTGTCCGGGCACAGTGCCCGGCGGAGACATAAGCGCGAAAAAGATGCCTAAATAGCCGGTTTTCAAAAACTCGATCAATGTAAAGAAGATCGTTCCGCCCATTATGCCACGTGCCCGGTCGCGCAAAGCCGCCATATCGTTATGGGCGTGCCCCGATGGACGAAAAGGCCAGCGCTGGTCAAGGTAAACCAAGCGCACCAGATGGGACATAACCCAGCCATCAGCAATGTAGGACGGCAACATCAAGAGCGCCTGCTTTATAAAATCGAATTCAAGTCCGTTGGCGATCACGGTCATCGCGCAAACAAACTTGATCAGCAAAGGAAACACAACCAGCTTGAACAGGTAGCGCCGCTCCTGCCAGACCAAGGCATAGCCCTTAATTGCCGAATCGGTTACGTCATATGACGCCATGGACAGGCCCCCAGGTGAATGACCGCTGCCGGTATTGTGCCATGCTCAGGCAGCCGAGGCTACACCCAGTTTTTCCTGCAAGGCGCTTGATGAAGTTGTGTACTGGAACCGCAGCTTCTTTTCCGGGTAGACATAACGAAACGCCTGCTGCGCCATCAGCGCTCCTTCATGGAAACCGGAGAGGATCAGCTTCAGCTTGCCGGGATAGGTGTTGATATCCCCGATCGCAAAGATGCCGGGAGTCGCGGTCTCGAATTTTTCGGTATCAACCGGGATCAGGTTCTCATGCAGTTGTAATCCCCAGTTCGCCACCGGCCCCAGTTTCATGGTCAATCCATAAAAGGCCAGTAAAGCGTTACAATCATATTTGATTTCCCGACCCTCGTTATCAGCGATCAGTATACCGTCAAGCTGGCCGTTCTGGCCTGACAGTCCACCCAGGTTGCCAATCACGAGATCCATCTTGCCCTCGGCCACAAGCGCCCTCATCTTGTTGACGCTGTCGGGTGCCGCGCGGAATTCATCGCGGCGATGAACCAGCGTGATGCGCTCAGCAACCGGCTGAAGGTTCAATGTCCAGTCTAGGGCGGAATCACCCCCCCCCGCGATCATCAGACGCTTGCCACGAAACTGCTCCCTCTTGCGAACAGCAAAAAAAACGGATGTGCCTTCATAGGTCTCCAGCCCCGGCAGCGGCGGCTTCTTCGGCACGAAGGAACCCCCGCCGGCGGCGATGACGATGACCTTGGCCTCGACAACGGTTCCGGTATCGGTCTTGACTTCCCAGTTGCCATTCCCGGCTTTGGCCAAACTTTCAACCATCTGCCCAAAATGGAACACCGGATTGAATGGTTTGATCTGTTCCATCAGACGATCGGTCAATTCCTGCCCGGTGATGGTCGGCCATGCCGGAATATCATAAATAGGTTTTTCAGGATAAAGCTCGGCGCATTGCCCGCCTGGTCTGTCGAGAATATCGATCAGATGAACCTTGAGATCAAGCAACCCGAGTTCGAAAACGGCGAACAGGCCTACCGGCCCGGCACCAATAATCACAACATCGGTCGCATGTCGATCCATAAGAGCACCCTGACGATTAAAAAACCAAGAAGATAGACCTCCGCTATATAACCCATTGATCCGATTTGGCAAGGGGGCCTGTACGCAACGGCAGAATTTAACGTGCCGGGATTCTCAAACTCAGAGGCTGCGCCTTAGGCGTACCCCACGACAAGTCAGTACCAGCCGGAAGGCGCCCCGGCATATAGCCTGTCAGGCGTGCATCAGCATTAACCCGGCTGTTATGAGTTATGCCAACGCTGCTGGCGTTAAATTCTTTTAGAAACTGCAGAATGGCCGCTTGCTGTTGCTGATCTGTGGCTGCCGTGCTGATTTTGAGCACAGAGAGATCGCGCCCGACCCGGTCACGCACGATCTCAAACGACGTCGTTCCCTCAGTCAGCGGGCAAAAGGCAAAACGCACCCCCTTGTTCAGAGCGCTTCTCACCCAGTCCTGCGCCGTGGCTTCTGTCATATGATCCTTCACGGGAAGCAGGGGCGCCAAGGTCAAGCTCATATCCGGAGCGGCCATAACACCGGGACAAACATTTGCAGTGACATCAGCTTTGGCAATCCCTTCAAGGACGGTTCTTTGTTGCCGGTCTTTATCCCAAGCGTCCTTGAGCACGATCCAGCCCAAAGCACCTATGCTCGTGCTGAGCAAAATAGTCATCAAGTTCCGCTTAAAGAAATTTCCCTGAGCGTTCGCCATATTTGCCTCACCCGTTATGAATCGCGAAGAGTTCTTGAAGCTCTGTTTTCGATCCTATATCACTAGCGCAACATTTAACCAAAAGTCCAGAATATCATGTCAGATACGCCGCAAACCGCCTTTCGCAACTGGCTTTTATTATGCTGTTTCATGGTTTTAGCCATGGCCGTGGTCGGGGCCGTCACGCGCTTGACCGAATCCGGACTATCTATCACGGAATGGAAACCCGTCACAGGCGCCCTGCCCCCGCTGACTGAGGAGCACTGGCAGCAGGAATTCGCGCTTTATCAAAAAACACCCGAGTTCTCGCAGAAACACTTTTGGATGAATCTGGAAGATTTTAAAAAAATATATGTATGGGAATGGACGCACCGTCTGCTGGGCCGTTTGATCGGTGTCGTCTTTGCCATGCCGCTGTTGTGGTTCTGGGCACGGCGGCAAATCCCTTCCGGATACGGCTGGAAACTCGTTGGCCTGATGGTCTTGGGTGGCGCTCAGGGATTCGTGGGCTGGTATATGGTCAAAAGCGGGCTGGTAGACCGCCCATCCGTCAGCCATTTCAGACTGGCCGCCCATCTGGGCCTGGCTGTGCTGATTTTCAGCCTGATGTGGTGGATCGCGCTCGATTTCTTCAATCACCCCATAGCCGCTCCCGTACCAAAAAGCCTGACCCAGCATGGCTGGGGCATGCTGGGGCTGCTGGCGCTGACCATGGTCTGGGGCGCATTCACCGCCGGTCTTGACGGCGGCATGATCTATAACACCTTCCCTAGAATGAACGAACACTGGATTCCGCCGGAACTGACGTTTAACGCGCCAGTATGGATCAATGGACTCCATGCGCCGGCTGCGGTTCAATTCATCCATCGCTGTCTGGCCCTCCTCACGGCAGCAGGCATCCTTGCTCTGGGATGGCGCGCCCGCGACACCGCCTTGGCTGCAATGGTTTTTGTGCAAACCGGTTTGGGGATCGCCACCATCTTGTCTCAAGTCGCCATACCACTAGCCGCCCTGCATCAGGCAGGCGCGATCATCCTGCTGGCGCTGCTGCTGCGGCGTCTGCATATCTTGTCGCACTCTTAAAAGGGAATTCAGGCCGGAGCTGCGGTAAAACCAGGACGCTGGTTTTGCGCCGCTTTGAAACCGGGACGCTGCGAAGATGGTTCGCCCGTGCTGGCGCGGCGGAACATGTCACGCAGCATCTTGTCGAAATCTTTTTCTGAAGCCGGGTAACGCGAAGGATCAACGCAGGCACTGATGCGGTGGCCAACACCCATCTGGTTGATCACATTCTGCACACGCTGCGCCATCACCAGATCGGGTTTGCCTTTGTGGTTAAACATGTAAATCGTTTCCCACGGCGGATCCTTGCGCTCAAGAGCCGCCTTCACCATGACAGCAATCTGTGCATCGGTCACCGGGCGTTTCACGGTTCCAGCCAATGTAATGCAATTACCACAATCGCAAACGCCGCATCCGCGAGGGCCCAGGCCTACGGAAAACCACAATTTCTTATAGGGATTTTCAAAATCCGGCGCGCCTTGGGCATGGAAACGGCGCGTTGCCCCGCTGCGCATGCTGGCCAGCATATCGGCGCAGTGTTCAGAGAGCTGGCGGATCAGGGATTTGCGGGCTTCTTTCTTGCCTTCGGACTCTTCAATTTCAGGCGCTGGCGCTGGCGCGGCCGCAGCGGATGAAAATCCAGCCGTCATCGGCGGCACGTCCAGCGCCGATGTTATAATATTCGGGCTTTTGCTATCGGGATCAGACACCTTCTTCTCCACCATTATCTGCGGCATTTTGCCGATTTATATGGGCTTACACCCTTATTTTACACCCGCATTATGGCACATATAGTTCCATAATTGAAGAAAAACACATAACCCTCATGCCTTTTTTATGGCCTTTTTGCGGGCGCAAGCAATCTTTTGTCCGAAAACTTTGGATTTTCTCAATTTCACATCTGGATACTCTGATTTTTACACAGGATCGCTCTCTTGCAAATAAAAATCCAAGCCTAAACAAAAACGATCAAATCTGTGCCGTCAGACCTTCCCGCTTCAGGATGTCGTGATAGTAACCAAGATAGGCTGCCACAGTCTGGCTCTTGGTGAATTCAGCCTGATAGCGCCGGTAACCATTCTCGGTCAGCCGTGCCCGCAAGTCAGGGTCGGCGACCACCCGTTGGATGGCGGCGGCCAAACCCTCAATATCGTCAACAGGCACCATCAACCCATCCTCCCCGTCGCGCACATATTGGCGCGGCCCATCCGAGGCCGTCGTCACCAGCGGCACCCTCTGCGCCCAGGCCTGGACGAACACCGTGCCGAACGGTTCATACCGCGAAGGAAAAACGCATATATCCGCCGTAGCGAACAATGCGGCCCGGTCATCGCGCCATCCCAGAAACCGCACGCGGTCGTCCAGACCCAAACGGGTGCATTCAGCTTCAAGCGCTGCGCGATCAGGGCCGTCACCGGCAATCCATAAATATGCACCCGGCACCCGTGACACCGCCCGCAGCAGAACATCCATTGCCTTGGCCTGGTGCAAACGCCCCAGCGCCAGCAGAAGCGGCGCGTCCGGCGGCGTATTCAGCGCCGCCCTATCAACAGGTTGCCCGACTGGCTCCAGTTCGGCAAAATTATTGATATGGCGAATTTTGTTTTCAGGTATTCCCGCCTCGATCAGATGACGGCGAATATCCGGTGTGATGGTTGAATAATAGTCTGTTTGCGCGAAATGCGCAGCCTTGTAATACCCCCCAAGACGGGAAACCACCAGATAGCGCGGAATGCCCTCACTGGTCGACCAACGCGGCGTACGCTGGGCGGCGCGCGACATCCAGGTCTGAATAATATGCGGCTTGAACTCACGAATGATCTTACGCATGCGAAGCGTAGTAAAAATGTCGACGACGCCGCCAAACGGCAATATATGCACTTTCAATCCGGCGGCCTGCAACCGGGCCTGGCGCGCCGGGTTTTTACGCGTGACAACCTCTATTTCCTCACCCGCTTCATGCAGAGCGATACACATATCAACAAACGCGGTTTCTGCTCCACCCTGAGCAGCGCCCGCCATCACCTGAAGGATTTTCACTCGTGCGCTCCGGCCTTGCGCGGCTCGGGTTCGGGTTTGATCTCAGCCACAGGGAATTCTACCGCCGCCAGCAATTCCCTTAGTTTGGCGCCGCTCTCCTCCATGGTTCCCAGCAACCCTTCGCAAGAAGAGGGCGTGCTGACGATTTTGATCGCTTCACTACGGTTCTCATCCGCCTTCAAGGCCGCTTTGTCGATGATATCAAGGAAGGCCCGCACATCTTCAGGCTTGCTGAAACGCCCGTCGGCAATCGCTGCTTTCATGGCTTTTTCCTTATCTCCCAGAACCGTCATAACACCGCCTTGCCATTCATTGAATCCGGTCGTCATGGTTTCTTTCATTTCAGGGTTGTCCTTGCCGCATTGTTTGACCGTTTTTTCGACGATCCTGCCTGTGGCGCGCACGCTGCGAATGATTCCGAACCCATCCTTGACGATCTCCAGATTAGCGATTTCCTGCGGCGTGAATGTTTTAACGATCTCCACCGCTTTCTCCTGGGCCTTTTGAATATGCGGGTTATCTTTTGCGGCGATCTGTCTGACCTCGCTTTCAGCATGAGCCGCAAAAGAAAGGCCGAGCAAGGCGGCACACAGGGTAACATAGTAGCTATAACGGCGCATGGATATCTCCTTGGTTGATCCGTATTTAGCCATAAACAGCAAGGAAATGAAAGACGTCCGCCTCCGCCCGCAGCGCAAAAAATTAGCCACCAGCATGACGCTGGTGGCTAAGGGGGACAATCCATTCACCCCGTCACAGATGCACGGGCCAAGGACAGTTGCGGGGCTAAACAACCCGGCGTCTCAGGAGTGAACGAATTCTTTAATCTCTCTTTCATTTTACGCAAAATCAGGTAAAGGCCCTGTAAAGAATCGATAAAATACAATCTATCTCCTTTACAGCCCCTTCCGCTCCCAATAAAACGCCCGGATATAAATATCCGGGCGCTCTGTCTTTTTTATCAATAAAACAATCAGTTCTCGACCAATCGATTCCACCAGCCCTTTTTCTTTTCGGTGGGGGCAGCGTTGACGACTTCATAATCTTTAGGTCGGGGCGCTGCCTCCGAAGAAACAGCCCTCACGGCCGCCGGACGGCTGACAATCGTCACGCCTGAAGAATCGCCACTGCGCACCGGCACAGAAGCCGGCGCTTCATTAGCGGGCACAGGCGCATAATCTGCACGGTTATCCTCGGGCCTCGGCGAAGATGCCGCACGCTCAGCAGACTCTGAACCTGAATCAAATTGCGGGGAGCGGTCATCGCGGTCACGACCACCACGACGGCTGCGGCCGCGACCATAGCGTCCACGGCGACCACGGTCACCTCGTCCCTCACGCTGACCTTCACCCGACTCGGTTCCTTCGCCGACAGCATCAGAGCCTTCATCAAAACTTTCAGCAAAGCCGCCTTCCGTTATAACGGATGAATCATCGCCCCCGGCAACGCGCTCAGGCCGCTCGCGCCCTTGGTGGGGACGGTCGTCGCGGTCACGACGGTTGCGACCGCCGCGGCGGCCGCGGCGGCGGCTACGATCTTGACGGTCGCGCCCTTCGCGATCCTCTCCATTGTCTCCGGATTCCGATCCTTCTTCCTCGCCGCCATCCTCCTCGACGATCTCATCGTCCGCCGAATCTTCGGATGCAACAGTACCGTCGCCAGAAACGTGGTTGGCTGAAACCGCCATTACCGGGCTGCCGCGCACCAGATCAATCCTGTGATTGTCGGGGGCCAGAGATTCATCGATCCTGATCATGATCCGGAAGCCGTACCGGCGTTCGATATCATCCAGCATACCGCGCTTATTATTCAGGATGTAAATCGCGACTTCATTCGGCAAGTGTAGAATCACTTCGACAGAGCGACCGCGAATACCCTCTTCTTCCAACGCCCGCATTGCGGTAATCGCCGCCGAATCGATGGTACGGACATAACCGACACCTTCGCAGTGCGCGCATTTCTGGAACTGCGCTTCGGTCAAACTGGGGTTAAGGCGTTGACGCGAAAGCTCCATCAACCCAAACATCGAAATGCGCCCGACCTGAATGCGCGCCCGGTCAGACGACAAGGCCTCCTTCAGACGGCGTTCAACCTTGGCATTATTACGGCGATCCTCCATGTCGATAAAATCGATCACCACCAAACCGCCAAGATCGCGCAACCGCAATTGGCGCGCTACTTCGTCAGCAGCTTCCAGATTGGTCTTGAGCGCCGTTTCCTCGATATGACGCTCTTTCGTCGCCTTGCCGGAGTTGACATCGATAGAGACGAGCGCCTCGGTCGGATTGATCACCAGATAACCGCCCGATTTCAGCGTCACCGTTGGTTCACCCATAGCCGCAATCTGGCTTTCGACCTGATAGCGATGGAACAGCGGAATCGTTTCATCCCGGTATTGCTTGACGCGTTTGATATGCGAAGGCATCAGGATACGCATGAAGTCACGCGCCATCTTGAACCCTTCCTCGCCCGACACGACGATTTCCTCTATATCGCGGGAATAGATATCACGGATAGTACGACGGATCAGCGTTCCTTCCTCGTGGATTTGCGCTGGCGCCGACGATTGCAGAGTCAGATCGCGAATCCCGTTCCAGAGTTTAAGCAAATAGTCAAAATCGCGTTTGATTTCCGTTTTATTCCTCTGCACCCCGGCGGTTCGCATGATTACCGACATGCCTTCCGGCACTTCAAGATCGGAGAGCAATTCGCGCATGCGTTTACGCTCTTCATAACTTGCAATCTTGCGGCTAACGCCGCCGCCGCGCGGCGAATTCGGCATCAAAACACAATAGCGACCCGGCAACGAAAGATAGGTCGTCACGGCAGCCCCCTTGTTGCCACGCTCCTCCTTGCTGACCTGAATCAGCATGATCTGGCCGCGTTTAACGACTTCCTGAATCTTGTAATTGCGGCGCAGGGATGGTCGAACCGGATGTTCGCCCTCGATATCACCACCAACCATTTCAACGCGGCGCGAGTTGGATGCCATGCGGCGACCGCCGTTGCGGCCCCCGCCGCGCCCGCTACGACCGCGGAAACGGTCACGCCCGCCACGGCCGCGGCGACCGCGTCCATTGCGCCCTTCACCGCCTTGCTCGTTGCCGTTCGCGTCCGGAACATCATCGGTTTTCAAGTTCCCGATATTGTCATCTACATCATCCTCATCGGATGGCAAACGATTGCCAATCGAATCCTCGCCGTCTTCTTCCGCTATTTCCTCAGCGTCTTCAGAATCGTCCTCATCTGAAAAATCTTCTTCCGGCTGCTCATCGTCCTCGGACTCCTCCTCGCCAGGAGACATCTCCACGGTTTCGTCTTCAGGTTCTTCCACAGTGACCGGCAGAAGGGGTTCTTCTTCCTCGTCATCTGACGGAAAATCGTCAAGGTGATCTTCTCCAGTTTCCTCTTCTTCGGCAACGACACGGTTTTCACCACCGACTTCCTCGACGGCGTCATCTTCGTCTTCAGCTTCGCCATCAGCCGTCGTCCCGGCGGCACGGGCAGCGTCTTCCTCAAGATCCTCTTCCTCTTCGGCGCGACGGCGCGCTTCCATTTCCTCGCGCTGTTCTGCCAAAAGGGCCTCACGATCGGAAATCGGTATGCGAAAATAGTCGGGGTGAATTTCGGAGAAAGGAAGAAAACCATGCCGGTTACCTCCAAAATTCACGAAGGCTGCCTGCAACGAGGGCTCAACCCGGGTCACCTTGGCCAGAAAAATACTCCCCTTCAACTGACGGCGATGCTTGCTTTCATAATCGAAATCGACAAGCCGGTTGCCATCGACGACTGCCACCCTTGTCTCTTCAGCGTGAGTGGCATCAATCAACATGCGTTTTGTCATTATTCTGTCTCCTGACAAACAGGCGCCATGCAGCCATCAACCCGTCAGCGACATACGGAATAGCAGCGCAAAAGCGCGCTTAAAGTTAAGATCAAAGAAGAGGCCCAATCGAGCGGCTTTGGAGTCTAATCATCAGGAGGAGGTTTTATCGCAACAGCATCAAACAGGCGGTCTGAACTAAAACCAGCCACTCCCGGTCCTGTTGTCAAAGCCGAAACAGGTACCACTTCACCGTTGCTGCTAGCGAAACTCTTTCGATTATCAAAAATGCTAAAGCTTCAACGGATCGCTGGAGACGACAATACAGGGATCGTCCGCACCGTACAACCAAAAAGAATCCCCTCTTCGGTATACGGTGCCGCTATAGACGCAGAAATTGAAACGAACGCACGCCTTTCCCCTTGCCAGTAGGCCCATGAACTCCTTAGATTACTTAAGAGAGCCTATTTGAGGAAGCGGGTACGGATTTTGCTATTATTTTCCAGAATAATAATTACTCTTCTGTTTATAGCCGGGATCGTGACTACGTCGCTCCCTGCTTATGCCTTCAGCGTGAACGATATACGTTTCGGCAGCCACCCTGACAAAATTCGCATGGTTCTGGAACTGAGCGACATCCAACCTTTCCGGGTTCAGACCGCCCGCAATCCCTGGCAAATGATCATCGACATGCCTGATTTTGAGTGGCACGCCGCCAATATTGGTCGACCGCAGGGTGCGACAATCACATCCATCCGGCAAGGCGCCTTGCAGGCCGGGATTTCAAGAATCGTGATTGATTTTCAGCATCCGGTCGTCATCGCTTCAGCCTTTATCCTGCCGCGCGATGCCGCGAATAACAAACCCGACCGCCTGGTAATCGATTTCAAGCGCAGCGATGAAGCAGTCTTTAACGCGCAGGGCGGGAAAACCTTCGGCAAGCTTCAGGTTCCGCCCTTTGAGAACGCGGCAGCCGTACAACAAAACAGCGCCCATCCGACCGCCAGGCCACAAATGACAGCGACCGAATCAAATCCATCGCACACGCTGCCCGGCCCTATCACGATACCGGCGCGCAAGCCCTTACCCCCTGTTGCGGACAATTCATCCGCAATCCCCTTAGAGACTACTCTTGAAACCGCTTCGGCAACGCCGCAAGTCGTCGATGTCGGCACGCCAGTGCCACAGCGTAAACCTGAAGCATATGCCCCTGATAAATCCCTGCATAAATCCGGAGAGAAACCAGTGATTGTCATCGACCCCGGTCATGGCGGCGTTGACCCGGGAGCCTTAGGAGCCAACGGCGTCTATGAAAAGCAAATTACCCTTGGCATGGCTAAAGCCCTGAAAGAGGAACTGGAGCGAACAGGCCGCTACAAGGTCGTCCTGACCCGTGAAAAAGATACATATCTAAAACTATACAAGCGGGTTGATTTTGCCCGGCAACATAACGCCGATCTCTTTATTTCCTTGCATGCGGATTCCATCGGCAAAGCCAACGTACAGGGCGCTTCGGTTTATACCCTGTCAGAAAAGGCATCGGACGAGCAAACCGCCCTGCTGGCCGATCGCGAAAACCGCGCCGACCTGATCGCTGGCCTTGACCTCAATACCAGCGACGAACAAGTCGCCACCATTCTGGTTGACCTTACCATGCGCGACACCATGAACCAGTCGAAGTTTTTTGCCAACAAACTGGTCGATCATCTGGACAACAATATCAAAATGCTGGAAAACCCCCATCGTTATGCAGGGTTTGCCGTGCTGAAGGCGCCTGATATACCCTCGGTGCTGATTGAAATGGGCTTTATGTCCAACCCGCGTGAAGCTGAGCAGCTTGCCAAACCAGAATACCGCCGCACCCTGGCCCGGGCTCTGGTCACCGGTATCGATGCTTATTTCAATAAATTGCACCAGATGCAAAGAAGCTGAAATTTACATTATGAATAATCGCAGCATAGGCTATCGACGTTAGCCATAAATAATTCAAATTCTGTCTTTATTCTCGCCACAACTCGTGTATATATGTCTGGTTCTTCTCTCCTCCGGAGAGCGAATCATCTTTGTTTATTAACCCTCTAGCGCTAGATTGAGGAACACTACCATGAAAAAGATCGTATCTGTATGCCTGCTGGGCACAGTTCTGGCTCTCTCCGCATGTGCAAGCGGCGAGCGTAACGCTGACTACACCTATGAAACGGCTGCTCCGTACACGGACAACCGCACCGTAGGCGCTAAAGAAGCCGCTCCGGAGCCCCGCGTGTTCGAACAACGCGTTCGCAAGTAATTCGGCGTAAGCCTTTTGCTTTGGAGACGACCCGGCCGATATCAGCCGGGTCGTCCCTTTTTTAGGGCAGGGGGCGAGGGCAGGCATCTTTCTTTCAAAAGGATTTATAGTACACTGGTGGTCGGAAGAGGGGGTCGTCCGGACATGTTATTATTAAACATCATCAAAATGGCTTTATTTCTGCTGGTCAATGCCGCCGGTTACTTTGCCATCCCCACCGTGATTGCCTTGGCTGCAAAATTCGACATGCTGCCGCTCGTTGGGGGTACTAATTTCCAAGTCTACCAATTTCTGATGCTGACCATACCGATCCCCTTATGGGCGTGCACGGCGCTGATCAGTATCGGGTACTTCTTTACAGCCGGGGAGTTGCGTTCATGGCTTCTGCTGGCGCCGCTTTACACTACAGTTCTCTATGGGATCGGCGTCATTGCCTATTTCCATTTCGTCTAGTAGGGTCAGGAACGCTTGCCCGGATCCGGTGGCCGTCTGGCTACGACAACCGGATAGCCCGGGCGCTCGCGGATTAAACGGCGCACCGTAGCCCAATCCACCATATGGGCATAATCGCCTGCTGTACGAACAATCGCCGCCATATCCTCGTCACTCATTTCATAGTGGGGCAAGCCGCCTTCGTTCTCAATCTTGCTCGCCTGAGCCAGCGACGCATGGGCTTCGACATAAAGTTCATCGCCAATCCAGGCCACCTTAACCGGTTGATCGACAACTGTAACCGGCGTTCCCACCGGAGCCATCGGATAAAGCCTGGAGACATCTTCGGGATACATCCGGATGCAGCCGCTGCTGACCCGCCGCCCAACGCCGTAAGGCTTGTTGGTGCCATGAATGCCATATTCAGGCCAGCCCAGATACATGATGTAGTCGCCCAGCGGATTCTCAGGGCCCGCAGGTACGACTTCCGGCAAGGTCGGGTCTTCTTTACGCATACGCGCCGTTGGACGCCATATAGGCTTTTCGCGCTTGTTCACAATCGATGTCGTGCCCGTAGGCGTTTCCAAACCATCGCGGCCGATGCCCAACGGCGCGGACAACGGCGGCTGGCCGGGTTTGAGGTAGGCGTACAGCCTCATTTCCGGCAAATTAATAACGATCCCCTGACGTGGCCCCTCGGGCAGGATATGCATGGCCGGAATCGTCAGCTTGGTTTTATCCCCCGGCAGCCAAGGATCGACATCCGGATTGGCCGCTCGCAGTTCAACAAAGCCGATATCGTAGCGACGCGCAATATCGATCAGCGTGTCTTCGTATTTGGCGACATGGGTTTGCATGGATCCCACATGCGTGCCCTCGTAATAAATCTTATCGGGTTTGGCAATCCCGGCCGAACGCGCCGCCTTGGCGGGTTTCGGCGGCGGCCGCAGGATGGGTTCATCCTCGGCCGCTATCACGCCTGACGAAAAAGAAAACAAAGCCACGGCCAGCACGCCCACAAACAAGGGCCTGATGACATTGATTCCCGCGGCTTTGTATATCTTCATCTTTAGGCGGCTTTCCTGAGTTTGGTTTCAAGCTGCATGGCAACTTTGTCCATGTAGTCCTCTGTTGTCAGCCAAGGCTGCTTTTCACCTACCAACAGCGCCAGATCCTTGGTCATGTAGCCGCTTTCAACGGTTTCGATGCAGGCGGCTTCCAGATTCAGGGCAAAGTCGACAACGCGCTGGGTTTTATCAAACTGGCCGCGATACTGCAAGCCGCGCGTCCATGCGAAAATCGAAGCGATCGGGTTGGTCGAGGTCTTCTCGCCCTTTTGCCACTGACGGTAATGGCGGGTCACCGTACCATGCGCGGCTTCGGCCTCGACGCACTTGCCATCCGGGGTCAGCAGGACGGAGGTCATCAACCCGAGAGAGCCAAAACCTTGCGCCACCACGTCGGATTGCACATCCCCATCATAGTTCTTGCAAGCCCAGACGAAAGCGCCTTCCGATTTAACCGCAAACGCCACCATATCGTCGATCAAGCGGTGCTCGTACCACAGCTTGCGCGTCTCGAAATCCTTCTTGAAAGACTGATCATAAACACGCTGGAATATCTCGATAAACTTGCCATCATATTGCTTGAGGATGGTATTCTTGGTCGACATATAAAGCGGGTAATTGCGCGCCAGCGCATAATTGAAGCAGGCGCGGGCGAACCCTTCGATCGACTCATCGACGTTGTACATGCCCATGGCCACGCCGGGGCCTTTAAAATCGAACACTTCCCAGCTTTGCAGCGGGCCGCCATCGGCGGGCTGGTAGTTCAGAGTCAGTTTGCCCGGGCCGGGGATTTTCACATCCGTAGCCTTGTACTGGTCGCCGAAAGCGTGACGGCCAATCACAATGGGCGATGTCCAGCCCGGCACATAACGCGGCACGTTCTTGCAGATGATCGGCTCGCGGAATACGGTGCCGTCAAGGATATTGCGGATGGTGCCGTTCGGCGACTTCCACATCTTCTTGAGCTTGAATTCCTCGACACGCTTCTCATCCGGCGTAATTGTCGCGCACTTGACGCCAACGCCGTACCTCTTGATCGCCTCAGCGGATTCCACCGTCACCTTGTCATCCGTAGCATCGCGGTTTTCAATCGACAAATCGTAATACTTCAGATCGACATCCAGATGCGGCAGGATCAGGCGCTCCTTGATCATCGCCCAGATGATGCGCGTCATTTCATCGCCGTCGATCTCGACAATCGGATTTTCAACCTTGATTTTGCTCATAAGACTCTCCCGAAAGAATTGTTATTAGACTGCGGTTATCCTAATCAAAGGCGACCGGAATATAAAGCATGAATGGGGAAAATATTTGCCGGGGAAAGCACTCAGATGACGGGCGGCATCAAGACTTCGATTTCCTGCTCCAGCCTTTCAAAGGCCCGCTGGAACAGGCCGCTTTTCACCAGTTGGCCTTTTTCGGTTTTGTAGACCTCATACATAGTCGTCCGCGGGCCGACATGGCGCACGACAAAACTCAGATAAGGTTCGTATTGGGTCTTGTAGTAGCTGATCGTGCAAGTTCCTTCCTCGAAATCGACATCGACCGCCATATCCATCAGGGCCTTAGCCGAAGCCGCCCGGCTGAAAAGCCCTGCGAGCAGACGAAATTCAGCATTCTTAAAGCCGGCGCGGGCGCGGAATTTGTTAAAATCGGGATTATCTATGACCTGAAAAACCATATTACACTATAACATAGGCCGGATAGCTTTGAAAAATACAGGTAAATTAAGGCGTTTGCGGAGACAGACGCCGGGTCGAAAGAGAAAGTTGCTCGAACGAAGCCTGAACACGGGTCATTTGTTCACTATTATGGAGATCCATGGCATATTCAGGATTATAGCCCTGCATCAGCACCCAGCCCAGCGGTTTTCCCTGAACCGTTCCAGGCAGCCTTGCCAGATGCCAGCACAGATCAAGGCCGCCCCGATCCAACAGATCCATAACATTTTTTCTAGTAGCGAGCGGTATCGTATCGGAATGTTTTTCGAGATTGTTCCGAATATCCACGACCAGCTGGTCACGATAATGCCCATCCTTCAGGTCAAAACCATGGCGGGCCCAGAAATATTTTCCGTCCTCTTTACCAGCGCGCAGCGAGAGGCTGTCAAACCCCGCCGCCTGTGCCACAGAGATAAAATTCCTTAGTAAATTCAATCCAATGCCCTGACCGCGCTGCTCTGGTTCCTTGACCACCCACTCTTCAAAACGCAGTTTTTTCCCCTGACCGTCGCGGATAATCTTGTTTTCTGCTTCAAATACGAAACGTCCGTTTTTCTTCAGGCTGCAGGTAATTTCAGCATCGTGAGTACTCGCAAAATCAACAAAAACCGATAGCTCGCCCGGCATATTACGCGCAAGCGTCTGATAAAATGCTGACGGCGATTGTACCAGCAGATCATTCCAGACATGCTCCCAATGCAAGAAGGAACGATTGACTCCCAGCCCTGCAGGAATTTCCGCGCTCAGGGCATCATGACGGCGGCGCGCCGATGCCGGGTCAAACCTTTCCTGTAGTGGCTGGTAAGGCACTAAACTGCTTCCCGATTTTTTATTTAAACCTATCCCACCATCTCATAAATTATGAAAATTATCAAGCTTTTCAAAACCCTAACCACAAACACACCCGAACAGTCCCCTGGTTGCTTGTTTTAGAGGCGTTTTTGGTTATGATAGCGGCGTTCTTCACCAGCGGCAGGATTATTAAGACATGGCATCAGATCAGAACATCATTCTGGAGATCGATGAGGCGCTCAAGCGCGAACGCACGGAAAAACTGTTCAAGGAATACGGCCCCTATCTTCTGGCAGGCGCCGTGCTGGCCGTGCTTTTCACTGGGATCATCAGCGGTTACCGTAACTGGGAGAACCGGATTAATGCCACTCAGACAGCCCAGTTGATCGAAGCTATGGCTGCCGAGGATAAGGTTAAGGCGCTGGAAGATCTGGCCCCGCGTCTGCGCCCCGGGCAACGCGCTTTGGCGCTGATGGCCGCGGCAGGCGCTTTGATCGAATCCGACAAGCCTGAGGAAGCCCTGAAAATCCTTAACCAATCGGCTCTGGATAAAGACCTGCCCGCAATTCACCGCGATCTGGCTACGCTGATGGCGGTACGTCTGAGCGTTTCAGCGGCAGAACCCGGGATCGATGCCGCCGCCCTTCTGGGCCACCTATCACCGCTAATGGGCAAGGAAAATCCATGGCGCTGGCATGCCCGGATCGAGGCGGCCCTGATTGCCGCCCACATGCAAAGCGATTACACCACAGCGCGACAACATCTGGCCGAAGTAATAAGAGGCGGTGATGTACCGCCGCCCTCTCTGTTGGAACGTGCTCGCGCTCTGGATCAAGTATACAGCCAAAAAACCAGCGCCTTGAAAATCGAGTCCCCTGTAGCCCCCGATGCCGAAGGTTGATGAGTGATGATGCGCTTTCTTCTGCTTTCTTCCTGTCTGCTCGCCAGCGTAGCGCTGGCCAGTTGTTCCGGCTTTGGCGATGGCGACGAAGCGCCGCCGCTTGAAGGAGAGCGCATCTCCATTCTTGAATTGCAAAAACATCTGGAACCCGATGACACTGCGCTGGAAGCACAGGGATTTGTCGCGCCGAATGCATGGCGCAACGAATTCTGGCCGCAGGCCGGGGGGTATCCCAATCACACCATGCAGCATCTGACCCTGAACGAAAACGTTTTAAGTAAGGCATGGAGCGCCAGCATCGGGACAGGCAGTCAAAAAAACCTGCCTCTGATCACACAGCCTATCGTGATTGACGGGAAAATTTATACGCTCGATACTGAAAACCAGTTGAGCGCGTTTGAGGCACAGAGCGGAAAGCGCCTGTGGTCAAGGGACGTCAGCCACCCGGTTGAAGATGATGAAGTGATCGTTGGCGGCGTAGCCTATTCCCGCGGCCAGCTTTATGTGACGAACGGCTATAATGAACTGTTGATGATCAATCCGCAGGACGGACAGATCGTCTGGCGTCGGAAATTGCCTGCGCCCTCGCGCGCCGCGCCGACGATTTCCGACGACCGGGTGTTCATCACCACCATGGATAACCGCATTCTGGCCTTGGGGGCGGCAAATGGCGAGTTGTTGTGGGACTACTCAGGGATCAGCGGCGCCGCAGGTCTGGTCGGGGCCGCCAGCCCGGCCGCCAGCCGTGATATCATCCTTCCGGTCTTCTCTTCGGGTGAGATCTACGCCTTGCGGGTCGAGAACGGCTCGGCCGCATGGGGCGACAATCTTTCCGGCATCCGCAGCGCCGGAGGTCTGAGCGGCATCTCCGATATCCGCGCCCTGCCGGTCATCGATAAAGGGGTCGTCATCGCCATCAGTTTCGGCAACCGCATGGTGGCGCTGGACGAGCGTACAGGCAACCGCATCTGGCAGCGCGACATCGGCGGATCCGAGATGCCATGGGTGGCTGGCAATTCGATTTTTGTCGTTACCAATGATAATGAACTGGTCGGGATGGGGCGTGACAACGGTTTGATCCGCTGGGTGCGTCCCTTGCCAAAATTCAAAAATCCGGAATCCCGCACGCAGCCGATTTACTGGAGCGGGCCTGTGCTGGCAGGCAATCGCCTGATCGTTGCCGGTTCCGATGGCGGCGTTGTAGAAGCTAACCCCGAGACAGGCGATATTATCCGCGCTTGGGGTTCGGGTTTATCGGTCAGCATCGCCCCGGTTGTCGCGGGCGGCACCCTTTATCTGCTGGGTGATAACGGTACTTTGGCCGCTTATAGGTAAATAACATGTTCACACTCGCGATTGTTGGCCGCCCGAACGTCGGCAAATCGACGTTGTTCAATCGTCTGGCCGGAAAAAAACTGGCGATTGTCGACGATACGCCTGGCGTCACCCGTGACTGGCGGGATGCTGAAGCGCGTCTGTTCGACCGCGCGTTCCGCATTATCGACACCGCCGGTCTTGAAGAAAGTTTCGACGACAGCATTCCCGCCCGCATGCGGCAACAAACAGAAGCAGCACTGAAACAAGCCGATGCCATCCTGTTCCTGATTGACGGCCGCGAAGGCGTACTGCCGATAGACATGCATTTTGCGCAATGGCTGCGGCGCCAGAAGAAACCGGTCATTCTGGGCGTCAACAAATGCGAGAACGAGCGCGCTGTCGCCAGCGGACTGGGGGAAGCCTATGCGCTGGGATTCGGCGATCCCATCCCGATGTCAGCCGAACATAATGAAGGCCTTGACAACCTCTATTACGCACTGCAGGCGCATTTCCCCGAAGAAGAAGAAACGACGGAGGAGGAAGCGGAGCATGAAATCGACCTGACCGATGCCGCGTTTGATGAGTTGGAAGGCATGGAGGATTTCGATTTTGCCGCAATCTTGCCCCCCGAAGCCACAGAAGAAGTCAAATCTATAAAAATCGCGATTGTCGGGCGTCCTAATGTGGGGAAATCAACCCTGCTCAACGCGCTGGTCGGAGAACAACGTTCGATGACCGGGCCCGAAGCCGGGATCACCCGCGACGCCATCGCCGTTCACTGGGAACACAAGGGTAAAACGCTGCGACTGGTCGATACCGCCGGGATGCGCAAAAAATCAAGCATCGTCAACAACATCGAAAAAATGGCCGTCGACGACTCGCTCCGCGCCATTCGCCTGGCCCAGGTCGTAGTGCTGGTGCTCGATGCCGGTCTCGGGATGGAAAAACAAGATCAGGCAATCGCCGATCTGGTTCTGCGCGAAGGCCGGGCGCTCGTCATCGCGTTGAACAAATGGGATTTGATAGAAGACAAGGAAGCCTACCTGAAAGAATTCCGCGAAGATATTCTCCATCAACTGGGGCAAGTTCCCGATGTTCCGTTTGTAACGCTTTCAGCCATCCGCGGCGCTAATACCACGCGCGTGCTGGATGTCGTGCTTGAGACTTATGATATCTGGAACAAGAGGGTCAAAACGGCCACGATGAATCGCTGGCTGGCCGGGATGGAAAGCCAAAACCCGCCCCCGTTGGTGGGGGGGCGCACAAACCGCCTGCGCTATATCACGCAGATCAAGGCCCGCCCGCCAACGTTCGCCATCTGGGTTTCCTATCCGAACGATTTATCGGACAGTTATAAGCGCTACCTGATGAACGGTCTGCGCCGTGATTTCGGCATGCCCGGCATACCGATTCGCCTGCTGATGCGCACCAGCAAAAACCCTTACGTTTAGATCAAGCCTGCCATCAGCAGGAAGCCAAGAAGATAAAGCATCACCGCTACGATTTTCTGGATCAGCGTGATCGTCATTTTCTTTAAAAAAGTCGTCCCGAGCCAAACCCCGGCAAAAGAGGCCGCCGCTGCCATACCCAGCAGAGTCGCGTCGACATCGGCAAACAAAAGATGGATATTAAGGCCGTAAACAATCAGCCGCGCCATATCCACCAAGGACGCAATCGCCGCATTGCTGGCAACAAACTGGTTTTGATTCAATCCGGCGCGAACAAGGAACAAACTGCGGAAGGCGCCCTGATGACCAGTCAGGCCCCCGAAAAAACCGCTTAAAGCTCCGCCAAGCGGCAGCCAGCGCAGAGAAACCTTAAAGCGGTTTAAAAACGGCAACCATTCCATGGTCGCAAAGACAATCAATAGAAAGCCGGCCAGAAGCTTTACCGGCGTCACTTCCGCCGCCAGTCCGGCGAGGTCGTAACTGTATAAATCAGGCATCAAGGAGAAGCGAGCCAGCAGCCATGCCCCGGGCACAGCCAGCGCCATCGCCGGCAGGCCAAAACGCAACACCACGGGCCAGTGCACATGCCGCCATAGCAATGAAAGCTTGAAGAAGTTGTTGAGCAAATGGACAAAGGCCGTCAACGCCACCGCCGTGGAGACGGGAAAGAACAACGCCGCCACCGGCATCAGGATCGTTCCAAGGCCAAACCCTGAGAACAAAGTCAGCAAAGAAGCCAGAAAACTTGTGACGATCAGCAAAGGCGTCATTATCAAGCCGCTTTAACCTTCAATTCCGCTTTGCGCACTTCACCGTGAAAAACGCAAGACGAACCCGCCAGCTCAAGAAACAACGGCACGGTTTCAGACGGATCCTTGGGCTTGGATGGGTCTTCACCCGGGAAAGCTCTGGCCCGCATCGCCGTGCGCGTTGCGCCAGGGTCAATGATGTTGACCTTGAGCGGCGTAGTCTCCACTTCCGCCGCATACACCTTCGTCATGGCCTCAAGCGCTGCTTTCGACGTGGCATAAGCCCCCCAGTAAGCGCGGGGGCTTTGAGCCGCGCTGCTTGAAACCATGATAACCCGACCGGCATCTGAAGCGCGCAACAGCGGATCCAGCGTACGCAACAAGCGAAAATTGGCGGTGACATTCAGATCCATAACGCGCTGCCATTCCTTGGCATCGGTGTGCCCCAAAGGCGTAAGCGTTCCCAGCATTGCCGCGTTGCCGACGAATATATCAAGGCGACCGAATCTCCCGGCGATCGCAGGCCCCATCGCATCGATCTTGTCAAAGTCAAGCAAGTTAAGCGGCATGATCGTCGCCGACCCACCCGCCGCTCGGATAACATCATCCGCTTCTTCCAAAGCACCGGTGGTGCGTGCCGTTAGAATGACGTGCGCCCCCGCCGCGGCATAAGCCTTGGCCACCACCGCGCCTATACCTCGTGAAGCCCCGGTTACAAGAGCCACACGACCCGAGAGATCAACTTTCGGAGAAGATTCGTTCATGTCTCATCCTTTTTATACTTTTCAAGTGCGACGGGTAACCCGTTCACGCAAATCCGTCACCCGCGAACCGCTGCAATTCGATGTATGATCCGTGAGGGCCACCGGATAATCGCCAGTAAAACACGCGTCGCAAAAAGCCGGGTTATCGCTGTCGCGCCCTGCCTCTCCCATGGCCTTATACAAGCCGTCAATGGAAATATAAGACAGGGAGTCGACCCCGATATATTCACGAATATCGCTCACATTCATACGATTAGCCAGCAATTCCGTGGTAGACGGCGTATCGATCCCGTAAAAGCAACTATGCGCCGTCGGCGGACTGGAGATACGCATATGCACCTCCTTAGCTCCTGCCGCGCGCAGCATTTCGACGATTTTCTTCGAGGTCGTGCCACGTACGATAGAATCATCGACCAACACGATCTTCTTGCCCTCGATGTAAGCGCGGTTGGCGTTATGCTTCAACTTGACGCCCAGGTGGCGAATCTGGTCTGTCGGCTCGATAAAAGTGCGCCCCACATAGTGATTGCGAATGATACCCAGTTCAAAAGGCAACCCGCTGGCTTCAGCATAACCGATCGCCGCCGGGACACCGCTATCGGGGACAGGCACGACAACATCCGCATCCGGGCAAGGCGCTTCACGCGCCAGCTCCGCGCCGATCTTTTTACGGGATTCATAAACCGAACGCCCGTCAAGCGCGCTGTCAGGCCGGGCAAAATAAATATATTCAAAAACGCAAAAACGAGAAGGTCGCCCGGCAAAGGGGTGAGTGCTGCGCATGCCTTTCTCATCAATCACCACCATCTCGCCGGGTTCGATATCGCGCACAAAATCCGCGCCTATAATATCCAGAGCGCAAGTTTCAGAAGCCAGAATATAGGCGGGCCCCAATCTTCCCAAGACCAGAGGCCGGAATCCCAGGGGATCGCGCACGCCGATGACCTGGTCATGGCAACAGGCCACCAAAGAGTACGCCCCCTCAATCCGCGCCAGAGCGTCGATCAACCGCTCTTGCACAGCTTTTTTCTGCGAAACCGCCATCAGGTGCAAAATAACTTCCGTATCGGTGGTTGACTGAAACAAGGCCCCCTTATTCACCAATTCCATGCGCAGCGTGTGCGCATTGGTGAGATTGCCGTTATGAGCGATCGCAAACCCGCCGAACGATAGATCGGCGAAAAGCGGCTGAATATTGCGAACGCTGCCTTCACCCGTGGTGGCATAGCGGTTATGGCCGATCGCCGCATGGCCGCGCAAACGGATGATCGTCTCGGCGTCGCCAAACGCCTTGTCCACCAGCCCGAGCGCCCGGTGAGCAAAAAAGTCGGTGCCGTCATGACTGACGATCCCGGTCGCTTCCTGACCGCGGTGCTGCAGGGCGTGAAGCCCCAGCGCCGTCAAGGTGGCGGCGTCGCCGTGGCCAAATACGGCAAAAACGCCGCATTCCTCTTTCAGCTTGTCATCGTCAAAGACGTGATCCTGATCGTCCTTATTCATTCGTTTTGATCGCCGGCTGCGCGGTTCCATCGGTTTGCGGTGAGGATTCAGGCATCGGCGGCGGTATATCGCCGGATTGCTCAAGCATCAGCTCCTGCATGTCCTGACGCAGGGCAGGATCATAACCCTCTTCCTCCGGGGTGGAAACGTCTTTGTCACCGACGTTTTCGTCTTTCAGCAACTCAAGATCCTTAAGCTTATCGCGCGTAGCCTTGGTCACGGACGTTGCGGATTCAGCAAGACTGGCAGGATCGGTATTGCGCATCGATTCCGGCAGGAAATCAGCAAGCCATTTCGACGTGGCCTCAATGTAAACGATCGTGCGGCTTTCTTTCAGCCACGGCCATTGCTGCCGGGCATCATCCTTAAACAACAGGTAGGGCAGAAGATAGATGACCGCCAGAACGAGAATGCCGCGCGCTATGCCGAAAACCACGCCCAGCGTGCGGTCAATCGCCCCCAGCCCCAACGTGCGGGCCCACCCGGCCAACAGATGGCTGACCAGAGACAGAACAATCACAACGATCAGAAAGATCGCCCCATAAGCCAGCACCTCAGCAACCACAGTGTACGGAACCACGCCTGCCAACATCTGCGGGTCAGCGGCATTCTTGTCGACACCCAGCCATTGATTCATCAACGGACGCAACTGCGCGCCAAACGCCACCGAAGCAGCCAACCCCCCGACAACCCCCAGAATCGTCAGAACCTCGCGGATGAACCCGCGCAGAAAAGCAAAAACAGCAGAAACGAGCAAAACGCCCAGAACAACGGCATCGACAATCATTATGACCAGCAACTATCCGGTTATTGGAACAATGAGGGCAATGTAACAGATTGCCACCCCCGCGGATAGCCCCCGCGCACGGTCGCGTAACAGCAAAATTTGCTTATACATCAATTAGTTCAAGCAATCGCCCGGCGGGAACCACCCTGATCGCGCAACAAATCAGCCAGATCCTGCAAATGCGCCAACTCGTCGACCCGCAGCGGGTCAGGTTTGCGGTTTTCCTTAACCGCTTTGCGATGGGGGATGATCGCCTTGCCGAACCCGAGCTTTGAAGCTTCCTTGAGGCGAACATCGGGTTGCGGAACCTGCCGCACTTCCCCGGCAAGGCCTATTTCCCCGAAGAAAACGGCATCGGCGGGCGCTGCAACATTATTGAGGGACGATACAAGTGCCGCCGCCACCGCCAAATCCGCCGCCGGTTCATTGATCCGAATGCCTCCCGCGATATTCAGGTAAACATCGCAACCGGAAAATTGCAGGCCGCAACGCGCTTCCAGCACGGCAAGCACCATGGCAAGCCGACCCGAATCATAGCCGATCACAGCCCTGCGCGGCGTACCGAGCGGCGAAACCGAAACCAGCGCCTGCACCTCGACCAGCACAGGGCGCGTCCCCTCAAGCGCCGCCAGAACGACGCTCCCCGTCACATCGGGTTGGCGCTGCGAAAGAAACAAGGCCGAAGGGTTGGCGACTTCGACCAATCCTTCCTGCGCCATTTCGAAAACACCGATTTCATCGGTCGGGCCGAAACGATTTTTCACCGCGCGCAGGATACGGAACTGGTGCGAACGGTCTCCCTCGAAATAAAGGACTGTGTCGACCAGATGTTCCAGCACGCGGGGTCCCGCGATCTGGCCGTCCTTGGTCACATGTCCCACGAACAGCACGATGATGTTACGTTTCTTGGCCACGCGGATGATTTCCTGCGCGCTGGTACGCACCTGCGTCACCGTACCTGGCGCACTGTCGACGTTATCAACATAGACAGTCTGGATCGAATCGACGACCAGCAGATCAATCGGCTTGCCCGGTTCTTCCATCGTCGCGACGATATCGCGCACATTTGTTGCCGACGCCAGTTCCACCGGCGACTGCGCCAGACCCAGACGGTCAGCACGCAGGCGCACCTGATCAACCGCCTCCTCGCCGGACACATACACACAACGTGCCTTCTTTTTGCTGAGGGCACAGACAACCTGTAGCAATAATGTCGATTTGCCAATGCCCGGATCGCCACCGATCAAAAGCGCCGACCCCGGCACCACCCCGCCGCCGGTCACGCGATCGAACTCGGCGATTCCGGTCACCAAGCGCGGCAGACGTTCATGGCTCTGGCCGCTTAAATCCACCAGTTCGAGCGCTCGTCCCCTTTTCGTCCCCATGCCTTTGGGCATGGCAGCCTGCGCCGTTTCTTCCGAAAGTGTGTTCCATTCATTGCAGGAATCGCACTTGCCCGACCATTTGGACGACACCGCGCCACAGGACTGACAGACATAATTTTTCGTGGATTTAGCCATGATGATTCGCCCCTAACCTCAGATATAAACTAGAACAAAAAGTGAACAATATCAACTTTTGTTGAGCATGCCGAGTTGGCGGTAATGAAAATTGTCATAATTAATAATTTAAGGAGGTTCCACAGTAAAATGCAGCTTGTTGGCGACAAATTTTGAGCCGCAACAGTTCAAGGAAGAGGTTGCTGCTCAATTAAATGTAACCGAACAGGAAAAAAAGCGAATGATGGCGGGTAGAATCAGGCTGAAGGATCTTGAGATTTGATTTTGGAGGAAAACTCCTCTTGTTTTTCATGGGGCTTTTCTTAAGCCCTGAATTCTATACGCCTTCCCTTTGCAGCGCCCATTTCAGCTGCAACGTATCGGTTTCCATGGCGGCGCTGATAACCAGTTGTTTGGTCTTGCGCATCTCGCAACCTTCCCCGAAGTAGACACTATTTTCCAAAGACAACGTCCCGCCGGTAAAATAAAAACGCCAACCCGAACCGCCGGGCAAACGCAGAAGAGCCTCTTCCCCTTCGCGGATCAAGGATACCTGCACCTTGGGATGCAAATGGAAGCGGGCAGTGACAACGGCCAATCTGGTCAACCCTACCGTGCAGGTCAAATTCTCTTCCCCGCGCAGATCATGGCCCTGATCGCCCAGATAAAGCCGGCGACGATGCGTGATGCCGTTCACTGGCACGTAACCGTCATGCACAGCGTCGATCAATGTCGCATACAAACCTTCCTCGCGCGTTGAAGAAACCGTGCGCGGGCGGCGACCCATATGACCGTCGGATTTGATCTCGCATGAATTGCGATCATCCAGCATGATCGTGTTATGCGCCGCCGTGCCGCGCAGAACGTTGCGCCAGTCATCATCCATCGGGTGCGTGCCACAGGAAACGAAGATGCGTTCCTTGCCGTAGATAAATTCGAACGCGAGCGGGCTGGCATGAGCCACATTGTCATACGGCCATGGCGGCGGAGATCCCACGTCCATCGTCATCACACTGCGACCCAGCGTCACGCGTTCATAATCGCTATGCGGCAAATTGCGCAAAATCCTGCCGCGCGCGTTGGCGTGGGCAAGAATCGTGTCGGCATAGACGCTGTCGAGCTCCTGCGTTCCATGAAAAGTCGTAAGTTTCTTGTCGGCATGACGGAAGAAGCGCATCGCCTGCGCCATGCGGTCTATCGTATGCTCGATTTGCTCGGGCACAGGATAACCGCCAGCGCGCAGCGCAATTCTGACGTCGACATAAACCCGCAAAACCTCGAGCAATACAGCGGGGGAACGGCTGATATGCCCGCCATCGCTAAGGATCTGTTTATCAGTTTCCGATTCAAGCAGATCAAGTCCCTGGATAAGCCAGCTTTCATGCCCGGACACGGCCAACCCCGCCAGAATCAACCCACGAATCCCTTGCAACAACGGCAAGCCGTGCAATGTACCCGGCAGAGCGCGGGCAAGGTGGCGGGATTGCCGCAAGAGAGCCAGGAAAAAACGATCCTGAAATTCCTCATCAGCGCTGGCGCCAAAGAATTCATACAGCATGATCCAGTTGGCGACACGCAACCCGGTGATATCCGGCTGCCAGGCGCTGGCATCCCAACCGCTGAAACGATTCATCCAGTCCGAAATCAGGTCGCGTGCCTGTGCGCGGCCCTGGTCGCCGCCGAGAGAACGCAAATCGCGCAGCCATTCAAAGCCATGCAGGTGATTGAGCCAGGCCAGAGATAATTGCGACGGTTCCCACAAGCGGCGACCCACTTGTTTTTCCTGACCTTCAAGCACGAAGGCTCCGCCGCACAGACCGCGGCCCAATGCCGGGTTGCCCGGCCACGGATCGACAGGCCGCACAATCAAGTCATGAGAAGAGTCATTACCCAGTGTCCAGTTATAAAACGCTGTGTTGAAAGCCGCATGAGAGGCTTTCTGACGCAAATGACGAAGAGCGGGAACGCGAGCCACCATGACGCCTCAGCCCCCTCGGATCGCACGGATACGATCGGCATAACGCGCCGGCCCATCCTTGAAGACAGCCGTCCCCGCGACCAGCACGTTGGCTCCGGCCTTGATCGCTTCTTTAGCGGTTTCAGGCGTGATCCCGCCATCGACCTCAAGGTCGATGGCTCTCCCCATGGTTGCGATACGGCGCCGAACGTCAATGATCTTCTCCGGCAGCGAGATATAAGCCTGACCTCCAAAGCCGGGGTTGACCGTCATCACCAGCACCAGATCCACCAGCGGCATGACGTGATCCAGCACATCCGTCGGCGTACCGGGGTTAAGCGCCACCCCGGCTTTTTTCCCCAGCGCCCTGATCGCTTGCAAGGTACGATGAAAATGAGGCGCGGCTTCGGGGTGGATCGTAATGATGTCAGCCCCGGCATTCGCAAACGCCTCGATAAAAGGATCAACAGGCGAAATCATCAGGTGAACGTCAAAAACTTTTCGGGAATGCGGGCGCAACGCCTTGACGACGCCCGGGCCAATCGTCAGGTTCGGCACATAATGGCCATCCATTACATCAACATGGATATAGTCGGCTCCCGCCGCATCAATCGCCGCCACCTCTTCACCCAGCCGGGCAAAGTCAGCGGACAGAATCGAAGGCGCGATGCGGATTTCAGACGCAGTTGTCATAGTTATGCAATTTTATGATAAAATTCTGTGAAATGGTAAGGGGAAGGCATAAAGGCGGCAACGCCCTTATGTGCAAATATAACAAATCGGGAAGGAGTTTTCACCTTCCATTCACAGAAAAAGCGAAAAAAATCAGGCCGCCAGCTTCATGGTCGTCTGCAAACCATGCATTTGATAGCTGATCCGGGTCGGAGTTGCTGTCAGCGGGAGAGAATCGTAAACCTGACGCAAGGCCATCATCATGAGCCTGAGGTCGACCACGGCTCGTTCCCGGGCGGCGGCGTCCGCCCCTTCAAGGGTGCGGCGTAATTCATCCTTGCGTTCGGCATACACCCGGATCAGGTTTTCACGCGAACGGTTGAAGCCCATGCGCGCTTGCAAATCGTTCGCCAGTTCGCGGACACGCGTCTGCAGCGCGGACGCGTCCAACGATGATGTTGGCACGCGTTCAAAATTAAAACTGGAAGGTTGCAAAACAGGTTGGCTACGAGCACCCAGATCAAGGGTACGTTGCACCGCGCTCTCCATATCGGCCTTGAGGCGCTGCGCAATCTGATATCGCCGCTCAATGACCGGGTTGGTCAGGCGCGCCTCTTCCCAACTGGTGAAATCATAAGCATTATACATCATGTAACCGACTGCTGCCGACACGTCCTGAAGATCCAGAACGGAGCGATTCGTGATTTCGTTCGTCATGTTCAAAATCTCTTCCATGTTCATAGCTTGCAACCGGGCGTTTCCCAATCTTTCGATCTCCATCCCCGCGTTCCGCGAACCTTCGTGCAACAGGTAAACGGACGTCATGTAAAAATCGACCTCGCGCGGGCTCGACAGAGTCGCCTTGACAGGCCCCGAAAGCCCGGCAATAGCCAACCGGAAGTCGGCCTGTTTCTGCGAAAACCCGGCATAACCGTCACGCGCCAGCATCAAATTGGCAAACACTTCGGCGAAAACTTCAGCCCTATGACGGTTTGTCAGGAACTGGCCGCCATTTTGCGCCCGCGCCATCTGAGGGACGTTCCAACGGTCGTAGCAATGACCTATTTCGTGATAATCAACAAAACGTTTCAAAAACTCAAGGCTTTGCGGATCCCGCAATGGTGCCCGAGCGATGTCACCATGAATTGCCGGATTGAGACCCAGCAAAGTCCTGTAATAGAAATCGCGATCCCAATCGGCGTAATGCGGAAATAGCAGGCATATATTCTGTTGCCCCCCTTCAATATCCCGCTCTGTTTCACCATAAGGCCTCCTGTATGACTGGGCCTCGGCGCTCAGCATGTCTTTCTCAAGGCCGGTAAACGACTCCGCCGGAAAAGGCAAACCGCTGCGGCTGCGCACAAACTCCTCCGTCAGTTGCCGCACAGTTTGCGCCTGCGCCGGAGGCAGCGCATATTGGTAAGGCGGAACGCCGTTCAAAACGGCATTCTTCTGAAACCAGTCCTTATCAATGACGACCAACTTGACATCGCGCACCAGATTGCCAAAACGTTGCTGTAGCTCAGCAACACGCCTCGATAGCGCGGTCTCCGAAGGCTGCACGACAAGAGTCGTCGCCGCGCTGACTTGATTGTCGTTACCCGGCTTGAATTTGAGAGGTTGCCCCACCGCCGTATCCGCAATCGCCGGTGCCGCCGACGTCAGCATCGCAGCAGCTATAAAAAGAGCGGTTAATGATGGTCTGCAGGTTGGCTTTTTGGCAATAGAAGGGATTGAGCGGCCAGAAGCCTCTCCCTGATGACGCGACATGTGATACTCCCTGTATATTTTATCAATCCGGTCGTGCCGGATTTTATTTGTGCGTCAATCTTGCGGGATCAGTCGCCATGCGGCAAGAGCCTTTTCCTGCGAAAACAAGAAAAGAAATAAGCTTTTATAGATAGGTAAATGACTTATGGAGAGTAAAACAGCTTGTCAACGCTTCTGTAAGCGGCAAATGTAAAATCCATCCATCCCGCCCGAATCCTGATGGTGATGAGGGAGAATGCGCATGTCGCCCACAGCCGTCAGGCACATCTCAAGACCGATAATCTCATGATCACGTATGGGATGACGAATCATGTCCGGATGCGCACGCAAGAACGCCTCTATACGGGCCTCACCTTCTGATTTTTGCAAAGAGCATGTGCAATAAATCAACACCCCGTCGGCGGTTAACATGGACGAGGCCCGTTCCAGCAGGCGGGCCTGCAGATCGGCCAGCGCATCGATGTCCTGCGGACGTTTCAGGTGCAATACATCCGGGTGACGCCGGATCGTCCCTGTCGCCGAACAAGGAGCATCCAGCAACACAAAATCGGCTTGTGACTCAGGCTGCCAGACCGTAGCGTCGGCCGCCTCCGCCATGACATCCAAATGCAGCCGCTTCATATTTTCTTCCAGACGGCGCAAACGATTGCGGGAGCGGTCTAAGGCGGTGACGCGCGCGCCGGCGACGGCCAACTGCGCGGTCTTTCCGCCGGGCGCCGCGCACAGATCTATCACAGTTCTACCCTTGACATCCCCTAACAATTTTGCAGGCAGCGACGCCGATAGATCCTGAATCCACCATATACCCTCATTATAACCGGGCAAATCCGTAACCATTCCCCCAGCGACGCGCCGGATAGAGCCGCCCGGCATAATAGTCCCTTCAAGCTGCGCAGCCCAATAGGGCAGCATCGCCTGATCCTTGACCGTGATGTCAAGCGGAGCCTCTGCCAGCAGAGCCTGCGCGATCAGGGAAGCCTCCTCCGCCCCATAGTCGGCAACCCATATCCGGTAAAGCCAGTCAGGGATGTTCAGGCTTACTTCGTCTTGTGCATTCACGATCTCACGGCCCTCGCGATCCATGCGACGCAAAATGGCATTCACAAATCCTTTAAGGCGCGCCAGTCCCTTCTCTTCCGCCATGCGCACAGCCGTATCAACAGCAGCGTAAACCGGAACATCCATGAAAAATATCTGCGTGGCGCCCAGACGCAAAATGTGGTGGATAATCAATAAAGAGGGTGGCGTGGCGCGCTCGCTCATCCGGGTGATCAAATTGTCAATCTGGCCCAGACGACGCAAGGTGGTCGCCACCAGCATCCGTGCAAACGCCCGATCACGCGCAGAAAGCATGCGGAAAGCCGCCATCGAATCCAGCGCCTGATCGAGCGGCGTTTTCTTATCCAGAACGTCGCAAAGCAGTTGCAAGGCAACCAGACGGGCCGAAAGCGCCTCGTTTCGCGAGTTGGGCGGGGAATCGATAGAAGAGCGCGGCACCATCAAAAAGACGCGATTTTCTGCCGTCCGGAACGGGCCAGATCCGCCTTGATCTCTTCTTCCAGGTTACAGCTATAATTGATAATAATGCTGTAAAGCTGGCGCACCAGTTCAGGATCGAGCCCCTTAAGCGCCGCCCGTTCGGCAGCGCGCTCGCGCACCTCGATCACACGATCCGGCAAGACCGCCGGGATATCATTGTCGTATTTGAAGTGCCCGACTTCGCGGATAATGCCGATGCGTTCAACCAGCAAATCGATAATCTTGTCGTCAAGCGTATCAATCCGACGGCGGTAAGGTTTCATAACTTCCATAAAAATACTCTATTGCTTCTTTTGTTGCCATGGCCATATTAAGACCATGAGCACACAAAAGCAAAACCAGTCTTCACCCCACCCTGCCGCAAAGAAAATTGAGGAAAATACAAAGATTTCCAGATCTGTCGAAACCATTGGCAAGGAAATCGAAAAAGGAGGCCGCAAGGGGCTGGAACCCACGCGCTACGGCGATTGGGAACTGAACGGCAAATGCGTGGATTTTTAGAACGACTCAGGATTAAGCGTCCGTAAACCGGCCACAGCCAACTGAACGACCTGCCCCCCTCTGGCAAGGACACTTTCCTGCCATAAGGGATCCCGGGGATAGAAGGCCTCTCTCATTTTCTGACGAGCGTCTTTCAAATTGCCACGGCCATGCAGTCGCGCCTGATTCTCGGCCAACAAGGCTTTGACGACCTGAAAACCAGGGACTGTGCCAAATTCAAGCGCTGCCAGCGTATGCGTCTTGCCACATGCCGCGCGGTTGAAGCTTCCGGCAATGTCGCCGCTGACTTGCGCCGATACGGAACTGCCGTCCTGCAACGAGGTCACCGCCCCCCACCATTGCGCCGATCTATTAAACATAAGGGAGCCGGGCCCGTCCGCGACGATGATTTCACCATACCCCCGCGGCCCCAGTCCTGTATGCAAGTCGATGTGGGCAATATGCGTCTTATTATGACCGTGCAAATGCATAAGGCCCCGCCATAACCTTGCCTCGGCGCTTGGCCCTTGCCCCCCGTAAAACAGGCCTTGCGGATTAGTATACTGGCCTTGTGTCAGGGCAGCTTGTGCCGTGGCCAGACCATGGCACGCCAGAAACATCCCGACACGCACACAGCGCCGCCACAGCGAAGGATCAAACAGGATATCCTGAACCTCACCGGCCAGCCTGTGATCTGCCGGTCTGCCTTTAGCCCAGTCGTGAAAGTTACGGTTGAGGTCTATGTTATCGGCATTGGTTCTCATATCATGGGCGAAACCATAGGGGTTCAGAGCATGTACAAAGAGCAGCGCCACATCATCGGGCAGAGATGTTTGCTTCATGCGCGCAAGAACACTGCCCTGAACGGCTGACCCGGCAAAACCTTCTATCCCATGCAAACCCGAAGAAACGACCAGCATCTTATCAGCCCCGGGGTTCCCGCAATAAGCCACATCGGTATATAGCGAACCCCCGTCAGGCCCCTGCAAGCCGGTAAGCCGGTAAGACGACTGCAAAAATGATGAGGATGCCTGCAGAAATTTGTCGCGCGCTTCGCGATAAGTCTGGCTGAAGTATGGGTTGCTCATGATAACGATTGCGATCCTGCCTGTGACGCGCCGCCTTATATTTTACATATAAAATAACAGATGGGCTGCCTTTCACAAGAAAATATTTGATGGGGAGGCATTTTTCTTCGCTCCCGCAGAAAAATCGTGACAGACCCCCGTACGGCGTGTTTGACTGAACACTGAAGAGGAAAGACAAATATGTCAGCCCGCACGATTCACAGCCCGCAGAACTGGCCCCTTTGCACCGGACAACCCGTTGCAAATAAAGGATTTTCTGCCGTGGTTTATGAAACCAGCGGTCGAACTAGCTGACAGGATTTTTACTGTCAGCACCCCCCGAAAAGCTGACAGTGAACTCTTGAAGACCCCCGCCTGATAGACTCTCGATTGTCGGCCTTTCGTTAAAACAGCGCAAAGGAGACAAACTTATGACGACGCCTATCACAAGAATAAACCCGGTACTGATCGACATCCCCATGCCGGTTGAGACCGATCGCCTGACCATACGTCCCCCTCAGCCGGGAGATGGCATACGGGTCACGGAAGCCAAGAGAGAAACCTGGGCAGATCTGACACGCTGGATGGACTGGGCCACCGGGGAACCCGATCCGTCCGCCGATGAAGCTGTCATGCGTGAAGCGCAAGCCCGCTTTATCCTGAGAACCGACCTGATGATGCTGGCTTTTGACCGCACAACCGGCAAGCCGGTTGTATTTACCGGCCTGCATCGAAATAACTGGCATGCCCGCATCTTTGAAATCGGGTACTGGGTACCGACATCGGCCCGTGGCCAAGGTTACGCTACGGAAGCCGCGAACGCGCTAACTCGATTCGCTTTTCAGGCGCTGGCAGCGCGTAAAGTTATAATAACGCACGCAGCCGGAAACGAAGCGAGCGCTGCTGTCATCCACAGGCTGGGCTATACGCTGGAATCAGTTGAACGTTTCGGCACGACCCTGCCTGACAGTACTGTTGTGGATCAGTACCGTTACGCCCGCTTTGACGCAAACGGGTTACCCGATTTAGCTATACGATGGTGAAAGACATGGAAAAATTCTTACACATAAACGATATGAGCGTCAGCGAACGCAATACGCGCCTGATCCTGATGATGCAGTGTTGCCAAAGCGCGATATTCTTCCTGCCTGTACTGATTCTTTACTATCAGGATGAAATCGGCTTGACCTTCAAGGATTTCATGATCATCGAAGCGATTTTCTGCGCCACAGTCATCGCCATGGAAGTTCCTTCCGGATGGCTCTCCGACCTCTGGAGTCGAAAACATACGCTTGCAGCGGGATTATTCTTTACTGCCTCCGGCTTTTCATGGCTCTTTCTTGCCGATAGTTTTGCAGACGCCACCTTTGGAGAAATCCTGACCGGCATCGGCGTTAGTTTGATCTCGGGAACCAACAGCGCGATGCTTTACGACTCGCTGCTGCAAGACGGTCGGCAGGAATATTATCGCCGGCTGGAAGGACTGCGCCATGGCTGCAGCCTTTACTCACTGGCATTTGCCAGCCTGACCGGAGGATTCCTTTACCAGATCAATCACAGTCTGCCGGTTATGCTCACCGCGTTGGCGCAAACCATGGGTATGTTCTGCGCTTTGATCATGGTTGAGCCGATACGGGAGTATAAGGAAGCGGAAAGGCACCCCATAGCCGACATGTTCGATACTATGAAATACGCCCTGCACGGCCATAAGGAAATCGCCGGGGTTATTTTCTTCGCGATGGTAATTTTTACGTCGACCAAGATCATGCTCTGGGTTCAGCAGCCCTACTATCAGCTGTTGGAGTTGCCCGAAGCATGGTACGGCCTCTTTACCGCCGCAGGATTTTTCCTGGGTGGTCTGGGCGGACATCTCGGCCACATGCTCGACGGGCATGTGCGCAACCGCACCATGTTCCTGTTTATGCTGATTCTTGTGGTCTGCGCATGCCTGATTGCCGGAACGATCAAAAACATTGCCGTCACGCCAATGTTGCTGATCGGCTCTGTCATGTGGGGATTCGGCTGGCCGCGGGTGCAGTCCGCCATCAATATGCGGGTTTCATCGGAGCGCCGGGCAACCATACTATCCACCGCCAGCCTGATGATCAATTTGGCATTTATTCCGATCGGCCCTGTCATGGGCCTGATAACGGATATTTGGGGTATACAGCAAGCCTTGCTTGTTCTGGGCCTATTTATCCTCGCAGGCGGCGGGCTCAGCCTGACACTTTTTGTCATGAATGCCCGGCGCAAGGAAGCGTAAATGTAAGTCAACTTCCGGGCCCCTCGTCGAGGAGGGGCCCGCTTGCATCAGGGGTCAATACCTCTCCGGCATAGCCCTTCTTCGCTTAATAAGAAATGAAGGTTTATCGTAAAGAGCTGAATTTTTGTTATCGCTGTATATTTCCGATCCTAGCAGCGGGTAATGAGCATAGATATACAAGATGTTGATCCAATCTGCGTCACCGAGCCATGGGCTATATGAACCCGCTATGTGACGGTTTATGTATGGGAAAACAGACCTTATAGTCGAATCGACGTTTTGCGAATATTCATCGGACAGGTTAGGGGACAAAACAAAATTCGCAACCATCACCCCCCCTTCACGCAAATCGTTCTTAACCTCCTGAAAAAATTCGCGAACCATGATTTCATCTGGTGTCGCGATCGATTCCTTGAATAGATCTATAAATATGACATCATACAAATCCTTGTTTTGCAGCAAATATGAACGAGCATCCATAGCGACAAATTTTTTATTCTCGGAGAGTTTTTCCTTAAGAAAAAAATGTTCAGAAACGTATTTTAACTGTATATCCAGATCAACGAAAGTATAGTCGTTTACCGTATCGCGACGGCCGACTGTGAACCCTCCGGCCCCCAAAACGAGTATTGAAAGTTTTCTATTCTCCGATGCTGCTGTATCAATGATGTTCTTTTCTATGAAAGAAATGTAAGGAGCCACAGTGTCCCGGTTACCCTGGTTCACAATCGAGGCGTAAGACCGGTTAACTTCCAACGTTCGCCTTTTCTGGAGATCATGCTCTACAATCTGAACCGTATTATATTGGTTATTACTGACGATCCCCAACCTTCTCATCGCTTGATCGCTGTTGACAAAAACAGCCAGAATGAAAACCGCCGCCACCCCGCATGATACAAAAGAAAGCGTTTTCTTTTGCAAGAGAAGCAAAAGAACGGCAAGCAACCCCAATGTTACCGTCACAGCAATATGGACGCCCAAAAACGGCATTAAAACCAGCGTCGTGAAGAGCGCCCCGACAAACGACCCCAAAGTGGAATAGAAAAGGATATGACCTGCCAGGTAAGGCAGTTTTCCCTTAGGGAAATAATTGCTGACCAGAGGAACCGTTTGCCCGAGAAGATAGACCGGCACAACCATAAAGCAGCCGGCATAGAGGATCGCCAACCAGATGCGATTGCCCAGGCCGGCAAATGTCTGGGCAATATCAAAGAACCAATCGAGAAATGTATAGGAAAGCCCTGCCGTCAAAATGATTGTGGATACGAACAAATTGAAAATCAGGCGCTCGCGGACAGGCACAAAGCGGTTATTCTGTTTACGGATACGCTTGGGCTTGCCGCCGTTATAATAACCGCAAGCCAGAGGCAGAAGGATGGCAGCAATTATGATGGATATTGTATCGGCGCCACTGCCCGCAAACGGTATCATCAGGCGTATCGCCAGCAATTCCGTTGACAAGACGACATAACCTTCAAGAAAAATGATAAAATACAAAATGGGGATAGCCGCCACGGTGAATCCTGACTCGAAAGCGATTACGACAGATAGAATCTACCCGTTGCCTTCGGCAGTAGCAAGGGATCGGTGCCACAGGATGGGTTAAAGATTCACATCAACGGCAACCGGGACATGATCGCTGGGCTGCTCTGCGTCGCGGTATTTAGCCAATATTGTATGTGATTGCAAATAGGGGATAAGTGGCTTGGTCATCCAGATGTGATCGAGGCGGCGGCCTCTATTCGATTTCTTCCAGTCGCGGTTGCGATAAGACCACCATGTATAACATTTTTCCTCTGCCGGGATAAAATGACGGATCGCATCCTGCCATTTTAGTTTATCCTGCATGGAAAGTAACTTTTCAATCTCGACCTGCGTATGTGACACCACATCTGTGAGTTGTTTATGCGACCATACGTCATGCTCAAGCGGGGCAATATTGAAATCACCCAAGGCAATCAAAGGTTGATCCGCTTGATAATTAGCGAAAAACCAATTGCCGACCTCATCAACAAAATCAAGCTTATGCCCGAATTTATCGTTTTGCTGGCGATCGGGTATATCACCCCCGGCGGGAATATACAGATTATGAACTTCAAATGGCGTTTTGAATTTTCTTGATTTCAATTGAACGGCAATATGACGGCAATCATCGCGCCCCACCCGGCTATGCACAGCTTTGCGCACGAAAGGGGTTTTGGAAAGTATGGCCACGCCGTTATAGCTCTTCATCCCATTGATATGAATGTGGCTATACCCCATTCTGGCAATATCATCTGCCGGAAAAAGATCGTCAGTCACCTTGGTTTCCTGCAAGCAGATAACATCCGGCCCGCATTCGCGGGCAATTTTCTTTAAAAGCGGCAACCTCAGTCTTACCGAATTGATGTTCCATGTCAGAATGCGCATGATGACCAGATTTTCAATTTATAACAATCACTTAAGGTTTCCCCAAAACGTCATAACGACAGGCCTGGCTGCACGAAGCGGCTGGGCAGAGCTTGGAGTACCCAGCATATTGTTATGAAGCTGCATATTACCGCCCTGCGGGATAAAAACAATGCTGGTTTGCCCTTTCCGGGCAAAATGGGGGTGGTTTTCCTCTCATTCAAAACGGTTCGATTTCCGGAGAAAAACCCATGGCGTCTTGAGATACAAAACCTCCCCCTGTATAATCGAGAGCATGTCTCAGGTCTCCCGCCTGACACGATTCGCCGTTATCGGGCTTTCCTCCGTTTTGACCCTGAATACGGTCAATGCCTTCGGACAGGAAGCCTGCCCCTTCGTGTCGCAAAAGAAGTATACGGAAACCGAATGTCTGCAGGCCCAGCTTGCGGCGGCGCTTGCGCGCGAAAAACTTCTTAAAGAAGAGAATGAAGAGCTAAAACACTCTCTTGCCGCGTTTCCCCATATGACGGAGGAAAGAAGATTTAGAGGAGATTCCATCCCGCAGATTCAAAAGGAAACGGCGAAAATTGCCGGAAATCTTCTGAAAGAAGAGGGCACCGCATTCAACGGCGAAGAGCATTCCTTAGTGAATATCGCACCAGCGGCAGGCGCTCCAGCGACCGCCGTTTCGCATCAACCGCCTTCTGCGGGTACTCCTGCTGCACCGCAAACAACCGCCCCTGCGTTCTATCCCGCTGCTCACGTTGACATGCATGTCAGGGCCGGGAACCGCCGCGCCATCACCGGGACGGATGTATGGATTCCGCTGCGCTGGGACGGGCGGAATCTGGTTTTCATGGACATGAGACTTTCACGCGACACGCGCGATGAAATCGAGGGTAATTTCGGCGGCGGCCTGCGCCGTGTCATCGATGGACGGGATGGTATCTGGGGACTTTACGGGTATTACGATATCCGCCGGACAGCTTACGACAACAGATTTTCGCAGGCAACCATCGGAACGGAATGGCTTGCCGAGGAATGGGATGCGCGGGCCAACGCTTATATCGCGCTGAACGACGAAAAATCGACGACGACCACGCTGCCGACCACTGTTTCCTTTTCGGGAACCGGCCTTGTCGCGCGCGGAGGAACATCAACGCTGACGGAAGTGCCTCTCAGCGGCCTCGATCTTGAGCTTGGGTATAAGATTCCGTTTGCGCCATGGCTGCCGGAAACGAGAGTCTATGGCGGGGCTTATTATTTCAACGGCGACGGCGTCGGCCCCATCCACGGCGGCCGCATGCGGTTGCACAGCGACATAACGGATTGGCTCCAGATCGGTGCCGAATACCGCGACGACAATATCCGCGATTACGAAACCCTTGCGGAGATCCGCCTCCGTTACAGTTTCGGCGGCGCGCCGTCTGCATCGCCCGTACGCAAGCTTTTCGAGCGTCTGGACGAACAGCCTGTCCGCGATATTGATATCGTTACCGGTGGCTCGACGACCGAGAATGTCAGCACGGCGACGGTGAACAACGCTTCTTCGGGAGCGGCGCAGGAAATCTATTTCGTGGACAACACGGCGGCCGGCGGCGGCGACGGATCGACCGAGACGCCGTTTAACACGATTGCGGGTGCGTTGGCCGTTGCCGGCGCGAATGACATCATCTATGTCCGCGCCGGTGACGGAACGGCAACGGGCATGGACTCAGGAGTTCTCCTCAACGATAACGGGCAGCGTCTGGTCGGATCGGGAACCAACCTGACGTTCGGAATGCTTGATCTGGAAGTGGCGGGCATGAGCACCCCGGTTGATTCTTATGTGATCGCTGCAGCCACGAGCGCGCCGGTCATCACGAACACAGTCGCCGCCAGCGATGGTATCACGATCGCCGCGAACGATGTATTCGTGGCAGGCGTCACAGTCGATAGCGCGACGCGCGATGGCATTCGCATTGCCGCCGGGGCGGGCCAGAATTGGCAGAATGCCGAAATCAGGGATGTCACTTTGTCAAACAATCTGAATAACGGCATGGCTCTAGTGACGACAGGAGGCGGCATTATCGCCAATCCGATACTGGCGAACGTCACCGCATCGCATAACCTGTTCGATGGCATCTCGCTGAACTCTTCCGGGGCGGGGAGTCTGATCGGCGGTGTGAATGTCGCGGATTCATTATTCGACGATAACGGTCGTTACGGTTTCTACGGTTTGGCGCAGACGGCAGGAGATCTCGGCGCCGTCACGATCACAGATACCGCGGCGAACGGTAACGGCGAGATCGGCCTGATCTTCCAGGCTACGGCAGCAGGCAGCGAAATTACGAGCGTATCCATGAACGGCGTGTCGGCGGAAGACAACGCCGACACGGGAATTTACATCAATGCTGCTACAGGCGGCCTGATCAGCGCAGCGGCGCTGTCGGACATGATAATTCGCGATAACGGGGAGCACGGATTTTATGTCCACTCATCGGGCGCGGGCAGCATGATTACAAGCGCGAGCCTGAGCGATTCCTTTCTCGATAATAATTCAGGCTATGGTTTTTACGGTTATGCAACGGGGGGAAGCGATATAGGAAGCCTTACCGTCGGCGGCACGACAATACAAGGCGGTGGTGCCAGCGGCCACTATGTCGTGACCGACAACGCGACCAGCGTCATTTCATCCTATTCTCTGACCGATAGCACGATCTCAGACAATGACGACCACGGCGTTTATCTTTATGCCAACGCCGGGCAAGTGACGACGGCGACGATCACGAACGTGACAACCCAGGACAACCGCGCCAATGGATACAATATTGGGTCGAACGCTGCCACAGGCCAGATCGGAACGCTGACGATGACGGGCGACTCCGCTACTGGCAACTCCGACCATGGCGCTTATATCTATACGGCCTCCGGCACGCTGGGGACGGTAACCCTATCTGATCTGGATCTTCAGGACAACAATGCTTATGGACTTTACGTCAGTGCAACCGGCGCAACCGGATTAATCACATCCTTATCCGTTGAAGACAGTCTGATTGAGAACAATGCAGGCTATGGCTTGATGCTCGAAACCACGACCGCCGCCGATATTACGGCCACGGCGCTGTCGGGACTTACAATTCGAGACAACGAAGAACACGGCCTTTATATGACGGCAAACGGAGCGGGAAGCCTGATTGGCGATGTCACTTTCGCAGATTCCGAGATAGAGCGCAGCGCAAATTACGGTCTTCATGCCTATGCCACCGCCGGCGGCGATTTCAATTCGATTGATATATACAATGTCGACATCACGGACAGTGGTAGTCATGGCTACTATCTATACACAGACAACGCTGGCAGTTTGATAACCACAGTAACGGTGTCTGACAGCACGGCCACCGACAACGCAAATAACGGTTTTTACGTTTACGCCAACGCCGGGCAGATCACGACGGCAACGCTCTCCGACCTTGTGTCCACCAATAACGGCGATCAGGGATACGACCTGAGGGCGGCGGGTGCAACCGGACTCATCAACAGCGTGTCTCTTAGCGACAGCATAGCCGATGGCAACGGCGACACCGGAGTTTACGTTTATGCGACCGGCGGCGCCGATATTACAACGGCGACCCTTTCCGGCCTGACTTCCGAAGGTAACGGCAGTCACGGTTATCTTGTCTATGCCTATAACAGCGCGACGAGCGTTATCGGAAACATTTCCCTGACAGACAGTACGGCTACAGACAATGCGAATAACGGTTTTTATGTTTACGCCAACAACGGGGAGATCACGACCGCGACGCTCTCCGACCTTGTGTCCGCCAATAACGGCGATGTGGGATATTCCATTTCTGCAAACACAGCGACCGGCCTGATCGGAACCCTGTCGCTGAGCAATGCTTCATCTACAAACGATGTCGCCAATGGCCTGTATCTTTATGCGGCAGGCGGAGGAGATATTACGACGGCAACACTCTCGAACATAAATGTCACTGACAGCGACGGGACGGGGATTTATATCGCAGCCAACGCGGCGGGCAGCGTGATAACGAACTTGTCACTGACCGATAGCTCTTCCGTTGAGAACGCGATCCAGGGGATTTATATTGGCGGTCAGAGCGGCGGCCAGATTGCGGCGGCTACATTAGACGAGTTGACAGCCACCGGCAACAGGGCGAGTGGAATATATGTCGACGCGACGGGGGCAAGCCAGCTCAATTCCGTGCTTCTGACCGACAGCATCGCTGCTGATAATTTTGACTATGGGATTTATCTGAACGCTTCGGGAACCAGCGTCTTTTCGGCGATGGCGCAAGGCGTTACCGCCAGCGGCAACTACCAGTACGGCGTCTATGTCAACGACGACACGACGGGCGCCTTCACCGCCGATTTGGGCGGCGGGGCGCTTGGCAGCACGGGCGGAAACCGCATATTCGGCAGCATGATAGAGGACATCCGCGTCGATCTCGACAACCTCCAGCTCAAGGCCGAAAACAACTGGTGGGGCGAACCTCTCGGTCTTCAGGTCAGTGAAAGGCTCCTCGATGGCGCCAGCACGATCGACAGCACGCCGTTCCTTGCCGCCGATCCGGGGCCGTGAAATATCCTTCCCGAGAAATATGAGCTAGCGCCTTCCTTCGTGCGCATACTTATAGCGCGCGGGACATTCTACTCAAAAGCAGGCCCTGCCTTAATGCCACTCTTCTTGAGAAGGGCAGCCAACGGACAAAAGCCGGTGAATGACGCTTGTAAAAGGTTAAAGCCTACAAAAGCCGTTAGAAACAGCCACAAAGGCGATGAAAAATGCGCCAGCACAAGACTAAGCAGCACAGTCGAACCCGCAAAACGCATGATAACCTTGTCAATATTGGATGAGCACATAACGAACCTCTCTTCAGGTAAATTTTTTGTTTGAATAAGCGTCGCCCCGCAAGAGGATATATATCGCAGGGATGACAAGAACCGTCAGTAATGTGGAAGAAGCCAACCCGAATAAAAGAGAGATGGCGAGGCCCTGAAAAATCGGATCACCCAAAATGGAGGCGGCGCCAATCATGGCTGCCAGGGCCGTTAAAAGGATGGGTTTGAAACGCACAGCCCCCGCATCAAGAAGGACATCCCGCAAGGGCGCGTCTTTAGATTGCCGGTGACGTATAAAATCGGCCAGCAGGATAGAATTGCGGACGATGATGCCAGCCAACGCGATAAACCCTATCATGGATGTAGCCGTAAAAGGCGCGTTAAAAAGCCAATGCCCCGTAATGATTCCGATAAAGGTAAGCGGTATTGGCGTCAGAATGACAAATGGAAGCTTGAAACTATGGAACTGAGCGGCAACAAGAATATAAATGCCCAGCAATGCCGCCACAAAAGCGATCCCCATGTCTCGAAAAGTGACGTAGGTGATCTCCCACTCGCCGTCCCATAGCAATACGGTTTCCATAGGATCTTCAGGTTGCCCATGAAATTTAATCTTGGGCGGCGTCAACGTGCCCCAATCGTACCTTTTCACAAGCTTGCCAACGTCCTGCATGCCATATACAGGCGCTTCGTAGCTTCCAGCCAATTCCGCCATAATCATATCGGTAAAATGGCCATTGTGGCGAAACAACACAGGAGAGCCTTCTTCGTATTTAACGCTAACCACATCCCCAAGCTCAACAACGCTGCGGTCGCCTGGCATGGCGTTTGCGGGCACGGGCGTCGACGCAAGACGCTCTGTCCAGTTTAAATCAGTTTTTGGCATCTGGATCACGATCTCTAAAGGATCGCGTCCTTCCCCTCTATAGGAATAGCCTGCCGGCACGCCGCCAATCAAAGACTGAATCGTGCCGTAAACATCTTCCTGCTCTACACCAAAGAACTCCAAACGATCCTGGTCTATCGAAACATGAAGGCGGGGGCGCGATGCGCCGATAGAATCGTCAACATCAACAATGTACGGCACACTCTTCAAGATAGATTTCAGGTGTCGAACGACAACCTGGCGCGATTCCTGATCGGGGCCGTATATTTCTGCAAGTAAAGTTGCCAAAACAGGAGGCCCGGGTGGAACCTCTACGACTTTCAGGACAGTTCCTGAGGGCAGATTCATTTTTTCCAGACGATTTCGAATATGAAGCGCTATTTCGTGGCTGTTTTCTTTACGCTCATGCTTACTCGATAAATTGACCTGCAATTCCCCAAGTTCGGGAGACTGGCGAAGGTAGTAATGTCTGACAAGCCCGTTAAAGTTAAAAGGCGCCGCTATCCCGGCATAACTTTGCACCGAACGAATTTCGGGTATAGGCAGAAGTTCTTCTGCGATTTGATGCAATACCCTTTCTGTTTCCTCCATTGTGCTGCCCTCTTGCAGGTCAAGAACGATCTGAAGCTCCGATTTGTTATCAAAAGGAAGGAGCTTAACCGTCACCGACCTTGTTGCAAAAGGCAGGAAGCTTATAAGCGTCACGATGCCGACAGAAAGCAGAAACAGTAAGGAATTCTTACGCGTTCTTATTACAGGCTGCGCAACCTTCCTATATAAACGACCTATAGCGCCTTCATCTTTCTGCCCGCGCTCTTTCTTTCCTAAAGCGGAAACCTTCATCATCAACCATGGAGCGACGGCAATAGCCATAAAGAAGGAAAACAACATCGCAGCAGAAGCGTTTACAGGGATAGGAGCCATATAAGGCCCCATAAGGCCGGAAACAAATGTCATGGGCAGCAAAGCGGCAACGACTGTCAGCGTAGCAATGATTGTGGGATTGCCAACCTCCGCGACCGCCTCAATCGCTCCTTGCAATTGAGAGCGCCCGTCGTTCATGCGCCAATGGCGTGAAATATTCTCAACGACGACAATGGCGTCATCAACGAGAATGCCAATGGAAAAAATCAGCGCAAACAGACTCACGCGATTAATTGTGTACCCCATCAAATACGCGGCCAGCAATGTCAGCAGAATGGTGGCAGGTATAACAATCAAGGTGACAAACGCCTCGCGCCAGCCGATGGAAAAGCCAATTAGCGCGACAATCGTGATTGTCGCCAGAAAGAGATGGAAAAGCAGTTCATTAGCTTTCTCATCAGCGGTGCGTCCATAATTGCGCGTTACCTCAACATGGATTCCCTCCGGTATTAACGTTCCTTTCAACGTCTCGACGCGATCAAGAATATCGCGCGATACAACCACGGCATTCGCCCCGGCGCGCTTCGCCAAAGCCAAGCTTATTGCGGGTCGCGCTTCCCAACTGCCTTCCCCATCGCGACGCAGGGTCATGACGCGGTTTTCAACAGGGGTCGCCCCTATCATAATGCGGGCAACATCCTTGACATATACAGGCCTCCCGTTTCTTGCAGTAAGCAGTAATAGGCCTATGTCCGCCTCTCCTGCCAGAGTCTGCCCCGCAACAACTGCGTATGTCTTGTTGTTGCCCTTTACCTTCCCCGAGGAAAAAGATTTGTTGGCCCCGTTAACTTTATCTATAAGCTGTTGCAGAGTTACGCCATAAAGCGCCATCTTCTCCGGATCGGGTTCAATCCTGATCGATTCAGGGCTACCTCCTGAGAGGTAGGAGAACCCAACATTATCGACCTTCGCCAACTCTGATTGCAGTTCAGCGGCGATTCTGTATAGGCTAGCCTCGTTCCACATATCCGCAGCCTGCTTATCGGCGGATAGGGTAAGAACGACGATAGCGACATCGTTGATCCCACGCCCGCTGATCAGAGGCTCCGGAATGCCATGGGGGATGCGGCCATAATTTGCCCTTACTTTCTCATGCACGCGCAAAATCGCGCTATCCGCATCAGTGCCGACCAGGAACCGGGCAGTAACCAAAACCTGATCGTCCGCCGTCTGACTGTATACATGCTCAACATCGTCGATGCTTTTAACAATTTCTTCCAAAGGTTTTGTAATGAGTTCTGCCGCATCATGCGCGCGCAATCCATCAGCACGCACCTGAATATCCACCATAGGCACGCTGATTTGCGGCTCTTCTTCCCGGGGAATCGTCAGCAACGCGATAAGCCCGAGCACCAAAGCCGCCAGCAAGAATAAGGGCGTAAGCGGGGATTGTATCGAAAGCTCGGTTAAACGGCCTGAAAGCCCCAAATTCTTCATGGCTTTACCAGTTTATCCCCCTCGCGCACCCCCGAAAGGATTTCAACGCCCCTCGACATGTCCGGCAAAGGCATTGGTATCCCTCTTTGCACAGCGATTTTCCTTGCGCGTCCATCAGCCGCTATAATTTTCACAAAATCTATTCCATATTGAGACAGTATATAGTGCGCCGGCACAACGATAGTTTTCCTTTCTTCCCCGGCGACCCAAACAAGGACGCGCTCGCCTACGAAATAATCCCCCAGACCTTCTGCGACAGCATCCGCTATAACACGGCCGTTTTCAATCTGGGGGTATACCGTTTCAATCCTGCCCAGTTGGCCATTAGCAAGATGTATGGAATCGTCTTTCTTCATGTAACGCGCGTGCCGCTCAGGTACGCTCAGACGCAGGATGTAATCCTGATCCGCAATCATCGCTATCACTTCACCCGGCATAACGACCGCGCCCTTGGTAACGGGAACCTTAAGAACCCTTCCTGTCACAGGTGCAATAACGCCACCTTCACTCATCTGCCTTCTGATCACGTCACGGTCTGATGTGGCTGCTTTAAGGCCGCTTTGTGCTATGCTGTACTGGGTTTGCGCATCATCAAGCCTTGCCTTTGATACCGCGCCTTTATCAAACAGCTCTTTCGTGCGCTTAAGATCTATCGTTGCTTTATCCAACTGTGCCTGAGCTGAACCGATACGCGAATCAAGCGAACTGACCTGCAGGGAAAGCTTTTCATCTCCTATATTCGCCACCACCTGCCCGGCTTTCACAAAATCCCCTTCATCCACTGCAAGATCTGCCAGGGTTCCGTTTATGCGGGCCCGCGCCGCAATAACGCTTGTGCTTTCAACGGTTGCAAAAACGGCCTTCATGTCATTGACCGGAACCGATCTGGCAACCCAAATATCCTCCTGTGCCCCAGCAGGAACTGCGACCAACGCCAGCATTGACACAGTCAATAAAATGCGCGCAACCGGGCTCACTTCCCTTCCTTCCTATTTTTGCAATAGATACTGTGAAGCAATTCAACCAGCCGGCGGGCCGAATCATCCTTTATGGAATACCAGATGATCTGACCTTCACGCCTCGTCGTTACAATCCCGTCCTTACGCAACAAGGAAAGGTGCTGCGAGACCGTAGAGTCGCGCAGACCCACAAATTCAGCAAGCTCGCCTACAGAAGCCTTGCCATCTATAAGACGACAGACGATGCCCAGCCTGTGGGGATGGGCCAGGGATTTCAAAAGATCGCATGCCTTATCGGCATTCTTCATCATTTCTTTTATGTTCATATATTCATATATACAGAAATATGAATATATTGTCAAGCCCGAAAGAACGTGCGCTTCAGCCCTGCATTCTTATCCTGTCATGCGGGAAACGCCGTCATGCGCGTCAAGCACGCGCCAGCTAAAATTTGGGCAACTCAAAATTCGATGGCAGACCCATCTCTTCCATCATACGCGCGGTTTCGCTAGCCATCGTCTGATCTGCGTTTTGCCGCGCCATATTGACAGCCGCCATCACCAGATCCTCAAGCGTTTCCGCATCGGAGGGATTGATGATCTCCGGCGATATCTTCAGCATGCGCACATCGCCCTTGCAGGTCATAACAACGCGCACCAGACCCGCGCCGGATACCCCCTCTACCTCGGTTACGGCAAGCTGACCTTGCAAGGTTTCCATTTTTTCCTGCATCACGCGCGCCTGCTTCATCATATCGGCAATATTCATTCTTAACTCCTTATTGTTCGGTTTTTATTCTGATCGTGGCACCGGGGAACAGCTTTACCACGCTGGCGACTACCGGGTGCGCTTGCGCTTCGGCAAGCAACGCCCGATCCGCCAATTGCTGTTGTTCGTGCAATGTAGGAACAACAGGAGAGCGGGTTTCCGTCACCAGCCATCTCAGCCCGGTCATCTCCTTGAGAGCCTTCGACAAATCACTCAGCATCGTCGGCGCCATGGACTGGTCATAAGAAATCTCAAGCCGCCCTTCTTCAATGCGGCCCATACGCACATAATGATAAACGTCGGCCGCTAAACGGCTGTAACCACGCTGACGCAGTGACAGTTCCAGCGTTTGCAGAGAGACAATCGTACCGGCCTGCAGCGGCACGGCCTCTTCTGCGATGGCGGGCGGCGGCGCTGCCAGAGCGACTGCACCGCCCCCGGCTACCGCGCGCAGGGCCACAGGCTCTGGGATCCGGCTTTCACTGGCACGGTGACCTGCGCCCGTCGCCTGTATGCTCTCGCCACTGCGAATCTTGCGCATCAGGTCGCCCGGATCCGGCAAGTCAGATGTATAAGCCAGACGGATCAGGAGCATTTCAAGCGCCGCCCGCGGCTGCGGGGCGCTTTGAATTTCTGAGACCCCTTTCAGCAATAACTGCCACGCCCGCCCCAAGCTGGGCATGGAAAGATTGACCGACAAACCCTGCAGGCGCGTTTTCATGTCGGGGGCCGCAGCGTTGTCCTTGTCGAGCAGGCCCGGAACAGCGCGATAGCGGGTCAGCAGGTGAGTCAGCTCGAGAAGATCCTGCACCACCACCAATGAGTCCGCCCCGCTGCGGGCCATATCGTCCATGATCGCAAGCGCCGTGGCGCATTCGCCCTTCAAGGCCGCTTCCAGCATATCCAGAACACGGCTGCGATCCGAGAGACCCAGCATATCGCGCACCTGCTGCACTCTCACCTTTTCAGAAGAGAGCGCAATCGCCTGATCCAGCAAACTGAGGCCGTCACGCACCGATCCATCCGCCGCGCGGGCAATCATGGTCAGAGCGTCATCATCGGCCTGCACTTTTTCCAAAACGCATATGTTGCGGTAATGATCAGCCAATGTTGCGATATCGACGCGTTTCAGGTCGAAGCGCTGGCAGCGGGAGAGCACCGTCACCGGAACTTTACGGATTTCGGTGGTGGCGAAAATGAATTTCACGTGCGGCGGCGGCTCTTCGAGCGTTTTCAGGAGCGCGTTGAAGGCGTTCTTGGAAAGCATATGCACTTCATCGATGATATATATCTTGTAACGGGCAGATACAGGCGCATAACGCACGCCATCGAGAATTTCGCGGATATCATCGACCCCCGTGCGCGAAGCAGCGTCCATCTCCATCACATCGGGATGGCGGTCTTCCGCGATCGCCCTGCATATTTCGCAATCATCCGTCGGCCCGGTGGTAGGGCCCGCAGCGCCGTTAGGGCCGGTATAGTTGAGCGCCTTGGCGATAATGCGCGCTGTCGTCGTCTTGCCAACGCCACGAACGCCGGTCAACATAAAGGCATGGGCGATCCGCCCGGACTCGATCGCGTTGCGCAATGTGCGCACCAGCGCATCCTGCCCGATCAATTCGTCGAAATGACGGGGGCGATATTTCCGCGCCAGAACGCGGTAGGCCTGATGGGATGTATTGTCAGTCATGATCCCTATGTAGTCGGATTCAGACGGACTTGCAAAGGGCAGAAATCCGCCCCTGCGGGCTTGGCCACATCTTATCCGGCCCGGGAGAAGGTTATCGCCCTATTATTTGCGATAATCAAAAGGCCGGACATCATTCAGAATGTCCGGCCTCGGCATTATGTGAAGGGTATAGCTACTGGGCGTTGGTGCCGCTCGCTTTGTTCTGAACCATCTGCGCCAGCAACACCTGCACCAGCCCGCCGCTGTCGCCTCCACCGCCAGGCGTACCACTGACGTGAATATCCGGCGTGATTTTAAGACCGGCGGCGGAAATTGCTTTCATCACTTCGACCGTGGTCACGCCCTGCGCAGTCAGAGCGTCAACCTGATCGCGATAGGCTTTGGCCTGCGCCTCACCTTTGGTGCGGATGACCCCGGCCTCGGCATCCCCCACCTGCTGGGTTTTCATCGCATCGGCTTCAGCCAGCATACGGATACGGTTGGCGTCGCCGCGCGCGCGCTCCTCGACCTGACGGGCTTCGTGCTGCGCCACCTTGATCCCGGCTTCCGCGGTAATAATACTGACCTGAGCATCGGCCTCGGTTTTGGTTTTCTCGAATTCGATGCGGCGTTGCTCGGCCTGCTGCTTCGCGTCGAACATCGATTTTTCCTGTTCGGCCAGATTTTTCTGCTGCGTGGTATGCATCAATTCTTCCGGCAAGACGATATTGGTGATCATCACTGAAACCACATCGACGCGGTAATTGACCAGATCGTGCCGTACGGCCTCCTCAGCGGCTTTTTGCTCCTCCGCCCGGTTTTGCTGATAGGCAATCGCGGGAGAGCGGGAAACCTGCGCCCGGAAGATACCGTCGATCTGCGGATGGATAACATTGCTTTCCAGTTCACGAACCGACCCCAGCTTTTGCACGATATAAGGCGCGTTCTGCGGCTGGATGCGATACTGACAACGCACCTCGATCTGCATCGGGAAACCGTCATGCGAGACGACCTGGAAGGGCCCGAAGATATTGGCCTCCGGCGCACGATTCTGCATGCGCTCGGCGCTCCAATCAAGCGACCGCGTCCGTGTCTGGATGATAACAACGCGATAAGCCATCGGGTTGATGTTGTAGGCACCCGGCCCGAGAACATCTTTTTGGATGCCGCGATAACCGGCCGGCACCACATAGCGGGCGTGATATTTGTCATCGCTCTCGATTTCCGTGCCATCATGCTCAAGCCCCGAAGGATCAAGACCGATGTTCGAAATCAGAACCCCCGCCTCGCCTTGCTCAATCAAGGTCTGCGGCTGCCACGATACAGTAAACAGGTAAGGATTGATGTAGTAAGTGCCGGGGGTCAGAATCTTTTCCTGCGGGCCTCGCTTGCCGCCATTGTTCAGGAATTTCTGACCGTCCTGGAAGTTATTATGGCCATCGGGCGTCGAAGCCACGACCTCGTTCTTGTCCATGGGCAAGCCGTCCAGCGCCTCAATCACGCCGATCTGACGTTCCGGAATCTGGATCGCCGGATGAATCTCGACCTTGAAAATCTCGGTGTTGATGTTGTAGGTACCCGGGCGCAGGAAGTCGATCTGCGGCCCTTTTTGCCCGCCATTCTTGAGGAAGTCCTCGGCACGCTGGAAATTTTCATGATTCTCAGTGCTGCGCCCAAGCAACTGACCGGGTTCAAGCGGCGCCCCGTCAAGCGCGGTGATCACACCGATCGACCCTTCCGGAATATAAGTCTTCTTGATCTTGGTAACTTTGAACATATAAGGATGTATCTTAAAGGTGCCGTTGGTCAGAAAACGCAACTGCTTTCCGCGAATGCCCCCCTTGGCCAGGAACCCTACAGGATCCTGAAAGTTGTTATGTGTTACCCCGGCAACGTCATCGGCGAAAATACGGCCCGCCGAGAGCGGCACACCATCCGTGGCCTCGACAATCCCCAATTCATCCGCATTGATGCTCAGAAAGGTGGGTTTATACACGACCCTGACCAGCGGCCACGGAATCACATGCAACCCCGGCGGCAGGTAGCGAGCTTGCAAACCGATCTGCCCCGGCATGGCAAAGACACGCCCCCGTTCCAGCGCCACCCCGAAAAAGCGGCGCTCGGTTACCGCCAGTTCATCAGCGCCCACATTGACCAGAATTTTGCTCAGGATTAGCAACAGGATAAAAACGGCAACAATACCGCCACCCCACTGCATGACAATCTCCAGTACGTTGTTCATATCCATCTCGATGCGCCCTCCTGTGGCTCTGATGAAGGAAGTTATATATAACTATATATATGATTTAGTTAATTTACAATAAATATATATAGTTATATATAATTAATGGTTATATTGTATAATCATTATTGAACGAGATTGTCGCCTCTGAGGGGTCGGGAGATGGGCCATGAGTACCGATTTGAAAAGCGTTTGTTTGATGCTACGTAGGGAGCAGCACGACCGGCTGCAGGAAATGAATGTGAATATTAGCGGATTCGTGCGCGACATCATAGATGACAGATTAAGCGATCATGTGATCACGCTCGGGGTCAGCCAGGAAACCCGCGCCCTTTATGATCGCATCATCTCCCTGTCCAGCCACGGCGATGCCGATTTCGAACCTTACCTGCGCAACGCGCTTAAGGATATGCTCAAAGACTATATCGAGCAGATGCAAGATTTGCACAAAAGTCTGAATGTCGGGAAGGGCAAGAAAAAATAAGGTGGAAGGCTGAACACGACCCGGCGAAATTCGTTACGGCTGCTGCCTCTCGGCCCTGACCGGATTGGCGATACGCGCGCCCGCGTCAGCCTTCCGCTTATGGATATAGAAGGCTCTCCCGGCTTTGGCAAGTGATTTCATGGCCGTCGCAAGAAAATAGCCGCTCGATGGTCGGGCAGCCGCCGCTCCAGAGCGGTAACATTAACCTCTGTATGCCCTGCAGTCTGATCAGGATCGAAAACTACCCACCCGTCCTGCCCCTCCGGCACCAGCACGATCCAGTGATCGTCAACTCCGCTTGAATCTTTGACCAGCAGCAAGACAGCACCGGCGGCTTCACCCAGAACGTCCCGCAATAGAAATGATCGTTCTATGATAACAACGCCAGCGTTTTCCGCATCAGCCAAATCCCGCTGCTCTACCATATGCATGATCTGCGATTGACAAGAATCTTCCAACGTCGCAGCAAACATATTATGACGCTGACTCAGCCATATGGCGGCTCTTGCGCCCCGCCGGACAGCCGCCAAGGCCAAGCCATACGGCCCGCAGCCCGGATGTCCTTCGCCCATGAAAACGGTATTTGCCTCACGCCAGATCATGAATTCATCAACAGGGCACGCCCCATAATCGGGGCAAACCGCCCGCAGCGCCATCATCAACGCCGCCGGGCCGCACGTAAATCCTGTCGATTGCCATATTTTCATCAAGAAATATCGTTTAAAATTTCAAACCGTGAAAAAACCGTAATAAGAAAAATCCGTATAAGGGGTATATAATCGCCTGATTTCACCGCCATTGAAACCCTGCAAGGTATGATTACCAGCGGCATCCACAGCATGGTCGTGGGCCGTATGATCCCATACCGCATAATGCCATTCAGAACTGTCCCCGTCTTCGTATAGATCAAGCGTGTTATAGTCCACATTCATCAGGGTGAGAAAAGAATTGGCTATTGAATTGCTATTAGGCCCGTCAACAGGCGCATACCCTAATCCAGTATCAATTATGTGTCGCCCTTCTATATCTAAAAGCTGCCCAAGATTATTATAATAACTCAGGATTGCACTCGCAGCAGTTGCCGCTTCCACATCCGTCAAGTTTAGCTTGTTAAGATTCATATCTTCAATTGTTTGGTTTGTAGGAATGTCTTCAACTACAAATTTTTCAACAACCAAGTTCCCCCACTCTTCACTAAGCGGATTAGGAACCTCAATGTTCTTATGCTCACTTGCGTAGGCATTTAAAATAATTGTCTCCCCGTCTCGTACAATCCAAATAGCCATATGCCTTCCAAAAGGCAAGGAGACAGGAGGGAGAAACTGTAATGGATGAAAAGTTATGTTAGGAGTTGTTTGCACATAAATTTCAGTTGTCATTACTGGATCCTTTCTCCTATAAAATACTTTATAGATATTCCGTCCATAAAGCTTGTTTCTATATCCATCACCTCATGAGATTCGTTGTATAAGAATCTAGCTGTCTTTAGTGGATGATTAGAGCTTGGATCGTGTTTGGATTTTTTATAAACTATATAAATTCCACCATCTGGCCCTACATTTTGGAACATATCTAGTCTAGCTGACTTTAATAACACGTCATCAACTTTTTGTTTTGTTGTACCCTCGGGAAACAGGGCGTTCAAAGTTTTTAAAAGTTCATCTTCAGTTTTGTAATCTTCAAAGGAGAATTTAGTTACATCGAACCTCGGATCGTTCGGATCGGTCACTTTGGACGGGTAACACCCGCCCAACGCAAGGGCGGCACAAAGCAATACCAGACAGGCCTTAAAATTAAACCGCATATGAATACTCCATTTCGTCGTTATCGTTTGCGCATACTATGCGGGCATCCGCTGCGCGGATGAAGTTGTGATGCGGCCTGATGTAGGAATGCAGCCCGAACTCGACGACGTCCTGATCGCCGTCGTCCGTGCCCGTGTATATGATTGTATCGATGTCCGGGTTGTCGAGGCGATCCGCAGATTTTACGGCTTTGCATGTCTTGTCGGATAGCTTCATCTTACCCCCATTTTCGGGAGTATCTTGCCCCCACGGTTTCAGGGATACCCCCAATTCTGCCCCCGAAACTCTCGATTGCCCGTGAACAATAAGAGTTTAGCACGAGCAGAATAACTGCTAGATATCTTTATTTTTCAAAATCTGGGTGATGGGAATCACATTTAATTTCTAAGGCTTTGATCGGAATCAGTTTAGCCCGATGTGGATTTCCCGTCTGCCCCCAAATCTGCCCCCACATTCGATTTTGAGGCCGTAATGAACGAGGGCGAACGTCCATGTATAAACCACATCCGCCGAGATGATTCAACTGCGATCCCCACCCCTCCGGGGTACCCCTATTCTTACAGCGCAAACACGTGCCTAGCCGCCCGACAAAATTTCAAAATCAACAAACTAAGCTGACTTTTCTTTAGATTGCCAATTAGGGTCACAGTTCACGTTATAGACCTCTGGATCAAGATTTACCCTAATCCACATCAAAAATGATTTGATAAAATCGTTATCCTTGCCGCGTAGCATATTATAATTGGGAAGAGCCTTGAGAATTGCGCCTATAGCGGCTTCCCGCAAATTCATAGTGACAGTGCTGTCTTCTTTAGAGTCCATGTGTTTCAATGCATTAATATGAAACATATCGTTAATCTCACGCCCCATTTGAGGGATTGTCTTGCTTGGATCGTTCTCTGACTTCAGTACATGCGCTGTAAAACTTTCTTCGCCGTGATTTTCGACAATCCGGCAAAGCAAAACATCCGCCGCCCCTGCCAGAGTAATGGAAGAAACAAGATCGCCCTTGAAGAATAAGCAGATTGAAGACCGTAACTGATCCTCTGCCAAGTCTATAAGTTTATGCTGTTTTAAACCCATCTTCTTTTAGCCCCTCAAGTAACGGCCCATATTCTTTCATCATTCTCTCACCGTGGAGAACCCATAACCACTGCATAAAAGAATTTACAGCCGGATTACTGCGAGCCTCAGCATCTCCATAAAGCTTTATAAAATCCAACACCGCTCTTGTGATAGCTGTTTCAGCACATTTCTCAAGATCAATCTCAATTGTATCTGGACACTCTGCGCTCATGTGTTTCAATCGGTTTATGCCGGTTAAATCACCAAAATTCTTAAGATATTTGCTTCTTCCCGGCACATGTCCGATTAGCTTGCTGCACAAGAGACGGCCATATTCAAGTGTGGGCTGCTTGTTCTGGTGCTCGACAAGTGCATGAAGAATGTTCCCCGCAGCACCCGCCAGTGTTATCGCGGAGGCAAAATCAATACGGTTTAAAAACAGCCATATTGCTGTTCTGAGTTGATCCTTGGCGAGTTCGCTCTTTTCAAAAGTGCGTTTTACATCAAACTCTTTGTTGTCTATTTCGCTCCAGTCCTTGATAGGAAGCATCTTGGTTACTCCAGCATCTATTGAGCGGCAATTTTCGTCTTCTTTCTATTGTCGATTATATAACAGCCGCAGAAAAATGTGCGATTCACTATCGTATCAACCAAAAGCGGCTTATGGGGCTTTCTTTTGTGCGAGCAAACGATAGAAAAAGCCTTTTGTTCGATCTTCAGGCAATCCCACAAGCAAGGCTCTATCAAGAAACCGATTCCCCTGTTCGCACGAGGTTTCAGGCAGAAGGCAGCAATTATGGCATGCGGCAAGGTTGGAGTTGCCGGTTCCCTGGCCGGGGCTTTCTATGCATATCGGATCAGCACCACACCACATGGCATCCTGTAAAGCGCGTTGTATTATTTTTTCAATCCTGCCAGCTTCTCCCTGTCTTACAAGACCCCCCATAGTTCCTTCTGAGTCACCTGCGGCAGTATAGATAAGAATTCCCTGCATTTTGTTTTCCTGAGATTTGTTTTCGCAGTAAATACGTTCTCTCAGAGCCGCACTTCCATAACCGCAATCAAAGCAAAGCTGCTTTATCAGCATGTGAGCAAAAGTATGAAGGAAAAAGAATTTTGCGCCGTATTCGACAGGTTTAGTCGTTTAAGCTGTTCGCTGTTGTGATCGTTCTTCAATATTCCTCTAACCTGGTTAGAGGTGATTTCTTTGCCGTATTTTTTTGATAAATCATCGGAAATAAAGCCATACACTTGGTACTTATAGAAGTCTGGCAGGTTCTTATATCTTTTTTTATCTGTTTTATCCTTGCTCTCGTCAATTTCGAGTCTCGAAAAATCTGTGTAGAGGGCATACAATCGTCTGACTTCATCTACCAGATCATCTGAATTGCCCTTACGGCCCGGCTTTTCGCGACGGTTTATATCCATGCCGCACATGGCTTGTATGAGATTGCGCCAGCAAACTAGCCCGACATCATCTCGAATACTGAATTTTTCAACGCTATGCTCTTTGCACAATTTATCCAGTCGGACTTGCGCCGCTTTTTCTTCATCGCTCATGTCATCGGAATTGGACATTACCCCTGCACTGAAACGGAAAGATTGTCTGCGCCTTTCAGCCCTTCGTTTTCCAGCAGGGTATGCGTGACCTGATTGAGATTGCTCAGGCTGGGATTACCTTTCGGCCCCAGCATACGCATAAGGCTTTCTTTCGGAATGCCTGTGCGCTTCGCCAACGCCGGAAAGCCGATGGTCGAATTGATGTAATCGCGGATAAAAGATTTACCTACCTGCACATCTTCTTCGCTACCGGCAATCAGCAGCACGATTCCCCGCGTCAACATGCCGCGCCGGAATTTTTTATCCTTTCTGGCGCGTTCAATGATCGTTTCTTTAAAATCACGTGTCAGAGCCATAACAAGCCTCTTTTTCCTTCATACAGGTTCACTGGCATTGATCCTGATACTAACATATATGTTATCAATTAATCCAGAAAAAAGGGTTAATATAGAATTATTTAGCCTTTTCAGCCTGATAAGCCTTCCAAAGCTCTTTGGCCTTGGCAATATCCTTGTCCTGCCGGTGCTTGCCGCCGCCCGCCAGCAGGATCACAAGTTCTTTACCGTCCAAGGCGTAATAAACACGCAAAGCTGGATTGCCAAATATGCGCCGTTCCATGACGCCGCCGCCGACAGATTTATGATCGCCGAAATTGCCCATCTCCATGCGGTAGAGCGCCTCAGACACGCGGTTTGCATGTTTGGCAGGGATTTTGGCAAGCCAATCGGCAAAGTGGTTTTTGCCGTTCTTGGCAATGTATTCGACAATGCGGATCATCGTGATGCTCCTAAATTTTCATTCTCAGATATACTGCCCTGAAATCAGGAGCCTGTATTTCTAAAAAATCTAAGATTTTTTTAGAAATGTATTCCGGTACCTGTAATACAGGTTTTTAGCAGAACTACCGCTGATTCCAAATTCCTTGCCGACCTTCTCAAAAAGACCCTGTTGAATGGCATTGCCTTCATTCCGAGCCTTATCTACCGCAAGCGGCACGGCAAAACGGAGCATACGATTTTTCCGTAGAGCATTAAGGTGTTTGCCTTTTGGAATTGCGACATCGAAAGCCTCATCCAAACTTCCCGCACGATAATTCACCCACTTGTGGAAACCAGCGGCATAAGCATCGGCCAACCAGTCAGGCATGGAAAGATTGGAGCAAGCACAAGCATGAAGGGCAGTGAATACAACTTCTTTATCACCGGCCTCAAATCTCTTCCTGTATTCTTCTTCAAGCTGTTGCCAACGCTGCCATCGCCAGAATGGACTTAACGGCCCATCGGAACCGGCTGCCATCGCCTGTTCCAACGTCCAGTCAGGATCAAAGCCAAACCCGGCTTTCAGATCGATGTTTAAATTCTTGTCTGCGGGTTTTTTCTTTGCACCCATTATGCCGCTTTCTTGAATTTTACGATTTTTCCGCCGCCCTTCGCCACTGCATCCATATAATCCGCCCATTCTTGCATCATCGTGGTGCGCTCATCAAGAAACTGCGCCCGGTCATAAGCGCGGTCGATTTTGTTTTTGTGCGCGTGAGCAAGCTGGCGGTCAACAACCTCGTGCCGGTAACCGAGCTTTTCCTTGATATTCGACATGGCAAGGGCGCGGAAGCCGTGGCCGGTCATGCGCTTTTTATAGCCCATGCGCCCGATGGCAAACAGGATGGTGTTATTGCTCATCGGGTCTTTCGGGCGTACCTGGCTGGGAAACACCCACGGCGTATTGAGATGGCCCGTTTCTTCCTTCTGCTCCCGCAGCAAGGCTACGGCTTGCCGCGATAACGGTACGATATGGGGGTTCCGCATCTTCATCCGCCAGCCGGGGATTTCCCAAAGGGCGTTATCAAGGTCGAATTCGTCCCATGTTGCGTTAATCAATTCGTTGGTGCGGACAAAGGTGAGCATCAACAGCCGGATGGCGCGGCGGGTGCGATGGTAAAGCCGCGCATCGTTCTTTTCCAGCTTGTCCAAAAACTCTGGCATTTCCTTAATATCGAGACACGCGAAATGCTGGGTCTGATTGGCCTTCAATGCCCCTTTCAGGTCGGCGGTGGGATCGCGCTGGCAACGGCCCGTCGCAATGCCGTAGCGGAAAACCTGTCCGCAAATCTGCTTCACCCGCGCCGTTACATCCAATGCCCCGCGCTTTTCAATCCGCCGCAGGACTTCCTCAAGCAATTCGGGCGGGTCAATTTCCGCAATGGGCCGGTTCCCAATAAAGGGGAAAATATCGACCTCAAAACGGCGGGTGACATTTTGGGCATGGGTGGGTGTCCAGCGGGACAACTGGTTTTCGTGCCATTCCAGCGCAACGGCCTTGAAGGTATTCTCAGCGTTGCGGATCGCCTCCCGCTTCTCTTCCTTCTTCGCGCCGGAAGGATCGATCCCCTGCGCCAATAGTTTCTTGGCCCTCTCGCGGGCCGTGCGGGCATCGGCAAGGCTGATAACGGGGTACACGCCGAACGCCAGACGCTTTTCCTTGCCCAGGTAACGGTACTTCATCCGCCAGCATTTGGAGCCGTTGGGCATGACTTCGAGATACAAACCCCCGCCATCGGCAAGTTTATAAGGCTTTTCCTTGGATTTTGCCGCTTTGCATGTTTTGTCCGATAACTTCACGATGCCCCCAATTTTGGGGCTTCGATGCCCCCACGTTTTTCGATCTGCCCCCATCGATGCCCCCAAAATTGGCGGTCGCGGGTGAACGGAAAAATACTAGCATGAACAGAAAACGCCTGGAAGTCCTTTGTTTTACAATGACTTTGCGAACGTCAGTGAACAGCGGTGAATGTCGGTGAAGAGGCGGTTGGAGCGGGTGATGGGAATCGAACCCACGTAGCCAGCTTGGAAGGCTGGAGCTTTACCATTAAGCTACACCCGCGCCCGCGAGAAGTACCAGTCATAAAAACCAGAAACCGATGTGAAAATCAATGGCTGCCGTGCGTTTTTAACGCAAAATCGGCTTCCACATCAAAACTTTTCCGCCAGCGGGACGGTCAAAGCCCTCGGCGGCGTTGCCGCCCCGGCAAACAACCTCTGAAAACTCGACGCGATCCCGGCCATTCGGCTTAGCCCATCCCGAGCTGCCGCGCGCAAAACAATAATCGCCGTCGGCCACATCGAAAATGCCCGTTCCCACCATCACTGATTTCTGGTCGGCATCCCCCACCTTCAGATAGGCATGCTTGCCCTTCAGTTTTTTCAGATCGACCGGTCTGACCGAGGTTTTCAGATTGCCATACCCATCGGTATAAAGAACGCGATTTTCAGGAACCGCCACCGGTACGCTGGCACTGACATCCTTACCCAGAATTTTACTATCCCCGGCCAAAACAGCAGCCACAGCCTGCGGGAAAATATCACGCGAACGAAACTGCGAACCCGCCTTGTCCACTCTCAGCTCACGAATAACAGTCGCATAGGGTTTGACGAAGGTCAGGGAATAACCACTATTGACGGCCACGATCTGAATGCCGTTCTTCAACCTGACATAAACCAAACCCTCACCTTCGTTGTTGATTCGAGCTGATTTTTTATCTTTGCGCGGCGCCGTGTTCACGTAAAAAATATGATCCTTGCCCAAGGGGCTGTTGATCGCCAGCTGCGCCAGCGCGAAACCGGTCGCATAGGTATCAAAAGCAGGGACGCCGGTGAGGTCGATTTTATAGTCAGCAACCCCGGCATCGCGCATCACGGCATGCAGGCGATCCGTCACCTCGGCGAACGCGAGATCCCCGAGCGGGCCGTAATCGGCTATCACCCGCACATATTTGCGATCATGATCGCGCGCCGGCAGATCCGCCCCCCGCGCCGCTGCTTTTTTCACTGTTTTTGATTTGGCTGTTGTTTTCGTCATCACACTCTATCCTCTGACAGGGGTTACACAGGCTTGAAAGAAAAGCCTTTGTGCAGCATATGGCCAACCAGCGCCTTGACGACCGGCAAAATCTCGGGCTGGTCATGGGCTAGTACAATGTTATCGCTGCCTGATACAGCGAGCCACGGATCATTGTCAATTTTTTGTTTCAAATCGCCGATCGATTTACAAGGCCATTTGCCAAGGTGGCGCTGCGTCAGCATCCAGTCGGATGTAGAGAACGTGAACATTGCATCAACTGCTTGCGCGACCTCGGTCTGGCGATACCACTCATGGGTCACGCCTTGCGCCGGCAGCGCCGTAAAGCCGGAAACCCTGAGAAATTCCTGCAGACGCGATTTCTTATCCACTTGCTCAGCCGTAGGCGGGGCGAGTTTGGTATTGAGGCCGTCGACAAACAGGCGCCGCAATGTCTGTTCATGCGCGGGCGCCGCATTATAATCAACGATCCAGCCGCCAGCCCCCCGATCCATATGGGGAAACCGGAAATAAAGCGCCGGACGCGCGCAACCCGCTCGTTGATAAACCTGATCGAGCAGCGCTTCCGTCTCAAGGATTTCTGTTTTAACCTCGTCAAACGATATCTGACTGGCCCTGCGATGATGGAAGGCATGGTTGGCCGCGACAAAGCCGCGCTCAACCGCCCGCACCACCGGATCGGGATTGTCGCGCAACCGATCGCCGCGACAAAATAAAATCGCGTTAACGCCCTGCGCCTGCAAGAAGGCCGTCAGCTCGTCCGTATCAGGCGACGGGCTGTCATCTATAGTCAAAAGGATCTCAGACATCTCTCTTTAACTCCTGCAAGCCGCGCAACGCCACATACGGATCGTTGACGACCCAAACCGGCGTCTGCCCAAGATCGCGCTCTATCACTGAAGGGCCGGGCAAGTCCATAAAACGCACTATCTGGTCAGGTCTGAACAGTTTGGCTTCGCGTAAGCGGTGAATCATGCCGCCATCCATATAAACGCCGCCGAAAGCATGACCGGTCAAGACAGCATGGTGGGTAAAAATACCCAGGAATTCGTGGAACAATCGTAAACAATCCTGCGCATCCGGCTCATCGCTGGCATTCAGGATATCCCCGGCATCGTTGTATAGCGCATGACGGCCATGACGCTCGCAAACCGCCCGATACAAAAGCGGCAGGCCGCGCCCGCTGACCACATCCTCGCATTCTACCACCGCGCCCGGCCCTTTAAAGCGCTGCACCAGCCGCAATATCTCAACCTGTTCATCGGTAACGGCCGCCATCAGCATCCGCCCGCCGTAGGTTTCCTGCACATGGATCTTACCGTCCGGCAGGGTTATTGCGTACGCCAACCCCAGACCCGTCCCCGGCCCCAGCACTACCCGGTTGCGCTGACTGGTTTGTCCTTGCTTGATAAGTTCAAGCCGATCGGAGCCCAGAACCAGCGCTCCCCTTGTCGAGGCATAAAAATCCATCACGATGGTTCGTACGTTCCATCCCAGTCGCGCAAGCTCCGCCGGGCGAATAACCCATTTATTGCTGTTGGAAAAGCGCCATGTTCCCGCGCCGTCATCATGCGCCGCCAGCGCCAGATAGAGATCGCCCCTGTTATCGTAACCGAATTGGCGCGTATAACTTTCCAACCCTTCCGCAAAAGTCGGGTGAGAAGACGCCGCCACCTTGAAGCAATTCTTCAACTCATCAGCCTCTTCGCAGGCAAAGCGGCCATGCGTGCCGCCAATATCAACCATAATGACTGTCATTACCTACCTCGCATTGTGTCTGGTATCGTCAGCATCACCATAGGGATCAATGTGGATCATGATCTCCGCATGGGGAAAATCCCGCAGCAAATCGTATTCGACATGACGGGCGACTTCATGAGCGTCAGTCAGCTTCATGTCGCCATCAACTTCAATATCGAAAGAAATAAAAACCCTCATGCCCGATTTTGAAGTGCGCAAGTCATGCATATCGATCACCCGATCATGGGCGCGCACCTTATTGATGATGGATTGTCTGATGGTTTCCGGCAGTTCACGATCCAGCAGCATATCCAGGCCCAGCATGCCGATACCCCTGGCCGTCCAGCCCAGGTATCCCACCATCGCCATCGCAAACAGCGTATCAACCCACAGCGGCGCACCAGCCAGAAGCAAAAGCATCACCACAATAACGCCAGCATTGACGATAATATCCGTGGCGTAATGCGCCTGATCGGCCTCCACCGCCAGAGAGGGCGCTTCTTTCAGGACTTTTTCCTGGATCCTTATCAGTACGATCGACAAGGCAATCGACACCAGCATGACCACAATTGCCAGTTCATGATTCTCAATCGGTTGTGGAACGGCCAGCCGCCGTATTGATTCCCATAGTAAAGCCGCACCCGCCAGCATAATCAACGCGGCCTGAAACAAAGCCGCCAAGCCCTCGATTTTACCATGCCCGGAACGGTGGTCGTCATCCGCGGGCTTCAAAGAAAAACGAATGGCAAAATATGTCATCACCGAAACCGTGGCATCGGAAAGGGAATCCATCAAGGAAGCCAGAATGCTCGCCGCGTCGGTGATAACAAAAATCGCCGCCTTCATCAAAATCAGAAGCAAAACCGTGGCGATGGAAGCCATACCCGCCACCAAGGCCTTGTGCGGCATATATGATGAAAAGCTCTCTTCCTGGACGCTCATGCGCGGATCATCGCACGGCTTGGCCTTGAAAACGAGAGGGATTTTAAGCTGGCCGCCTCATCACCAGAACATGCGGATAGGGGCCGTTGCGATAACGATGAAGCCGTTCTCGCAAATGCCCGGGCGCATGATCGTCCGGTATGGTGACAAAGCCGATCTGACCATAAAAATCCGTCAGCCAGTCATGTGGCAGACAATGGCAGGGCCGGTTGCCGATGAATCTCTCAAGTTCCTGCAACATACGGCTGCCAATCCCCTGCCGTTGCCAACCGGGAGCGATCATCATGCCGCGCAGCAACAAATCGCTGTATTCAGTGCACAGGCGCACAGCGCCTATCATATGATCATCCGCAAACGCGGCCACAATCAAAGAGTCCGCGCTGACCGGATCCATATAGCCTACACTGCGGTAAAACAACTTGGCCCGATGATGTTCATCCGGAGGTAAACGCCTGATGAGAATGCCGGAATTGCTTGTCATAGTTATATACTAACCCGATACTTTGATTATAGAAACACCCCCTACACATCGAAAGATATCTTTAGTAGAGTTCTCGAATGGAGGAGACTGTTTTGGATTCTGTAAAATTAAAACCTTTCCCCCCTCCCAAAGAAAGAGCACTGACCACTGATGGAATGGATTTATGACCCGGCGGCATGGGCCGGACTGACGACACTGGTTGTCCTCGAGATCGTTCTTGGCATCGATAATCTGATCTTCATCGCCATCCTCTCCGACAAGCTTCCGCCTCAGCAGCGTCAAAAAGCGCGCATTCTCGGACTTTCACTGGCCTTACTCATGCGCCTATGCCTGCTGACCGGGATTTCGCATCTGGCGCAACTCACCACACCGCTGTTCACACTGATGGCGCATGCTTTTTCGGCCCGCGACCTGATCATGATACTGGGCGGCACCTTCCTTCTGTTTAAAGGCACGATGGAACTGCATGAAAAGCTGGAAGGCGCTCACTCAGGCCGTGACGGCCCCATCAACTACGCCAAATTCTGGCAGGTCATCGTCCAGATCGTCATCCTGGACGCCGTATTCTCCCTCGACGCCGTCATCACCGCGATCGGCATGACGCACCATTTGCCCGTCATGATGCTGGCGGTATGCATCGCCATGGTATTGATGATCATTGCCAGCAACAAACTGATGAACTTCGTCAGCGCCCACCCGACCGTGGTAATCCTGTGCCTCGGGTTCCTGCTGATGATCGGTTTCAGCCTGATCGTCGAGGGCTTAGGGTTCCATATCCCCAAAGGCTACCTTTATGCTGCAATCGCCTTCTCGATCATCATCGAAAGCTTCAACCAACTGGCCTTGCGCAACCGCCGCAAAACCTATGCCCGCATGGATCCGCGCGCGCGCATGTCTCAAGCCGTCTTGAGTCTGCTCGGCGGCACTTCGGAAAACCCGAACATACAAACAGAGATCGCCCACCTTAAGACCAATCAGGACGATGGCCTTATTTTTGACGAGCAGGAACGTCTGATGATGCAACGGGTGATGCGCCTCTCGGAACAGACCGTGCAAGCCGTCATGACGCCGCGCAAAGACCTGATGTGGATAGACCTTGCGGATGATATTGAGACATTGCGCAAGGATATCCTTGAGTGCCCGTACTCCTATCTTGTCGTCGCCGGCAATGGAGAAATTGAAGAACCCGCAGGAATCATCCAGAAAAAAGATCTGGCCGACCATTTGCTCAGTCAGGGCAATCTGACAGAAATCGGTAAATTGATCATACAGCCTATTATCCTTCCCGAAACCGTCACAGTACTCCAGGCGCTCGATGCCTTCCGCAACAAGCGGATTCACATGGCGTTTATCGTTGATGAATACGGCACCCTTGAAGGGCTGGTAACACTGACCGATGTGGTCGAAGCCATAGCTGGCGATCTGCCCGAGGATCACGAGGGGCAGGAATTCCGTTTCGAGAAGAACGCCGATGGCAGCGTTTCGGTCGATGGCAGTATAACACTGCAGGAACTGGCAGAAATTCTGGAAGAAACCAACTTGCCGGAAGGCGACTATAACACCGTTGCCGGAGTAGCTCTGCACGTCTTGCGGCGCATGCCGCAAAAAGGCGATGTATTCCAGTTCGCGGGATGGGACGTCAGGATAGAAGCCATGGACGGGCGGCGCGTCGGGCGCTTGCACTTTACGAAGCATCATGACTAAACGCACAATCCTGATAACCGGCGCAGCCGGCTTCGTCGGCCATCATATGGTCGAGCATATATTGAAGAACACCGACTTCAATATCATCGGTATCGACTCTTTAAGCTACTCAGGGTCGCTCGATCGGCTGCGCGATATCCAGATCGACCCCTTTCATCACCCGCGTTTCACCCATATGGGTTACGATTTCCGTCAGCCGGCGGGGCCGAACCTGATCCGGGAGCTGGCAAGCGTCACTCACGTCCTGCATATGGGAGCAGAGTCCCACGTCGACCGCTCGATTGCCGATCCCATGAGTTTTGTCATGGCCAACGTCGTCGGCACCACCAACATGCTGGAACTGGCGCGCGGATTGCCGCAGATGGAACTTTTTATCTATTTCTCAACCGACGAAGTTTTTGGCCCGGTGCCGCTTGACCCCGCCTATCCCGGGCACCAGGAAACGGCTGTACACAGCCCCAAAAACCCCTACGCCGCGACCAAAAGCAGCGGCGAGCAGATGGTCACAGCGTTTGCCAATACTTACGGCATCCCCTGCATCATCACGCGGCAAATGAATATTTTCGGCGAACGGCAACACCCTGAAAAATTCATACCCAAGGTCATCCGCAGCGTCCTGAGCGGTGCTGTCGTGCCGATCCATGCCACCCCTGATAAAACCCAAGCCGGGATGCGTCACTATATCCATGCCCGCAACGTGGCAGATGCGCACATGTTCCTGCTGGAGAAAAGACCCTGGATCGGCAACGCCTGCGGCCATGTCGAGTCGTATCACATCGTGGGCGAACGCGAGGTTGATAACCTGCAACTGGCACTGATGATCGAAAGGTTTGTGCGCGACCTCGCCCCGGCGAGCGGCCTTAAAGTTGCCGGATTATGTTATGAGATGGTCGATTTTCATTCCAGCCGCCCCGGCCATGATTTACGCTATGCCCTGGATGGAAGGAAAATGAAAGCTCTGGGCTGGCAACCACCAAAAAATTTCGAGGAGTCACTGAAGAAAACGGTTCAATGGAGTCTCGAAAACCCGGGATGGCTGAGCAATCCTTAACAAAAGATAAAAACATCGAAAAACAGTCACCTCAAACTCTAAGGAGAAGTCAGCAAGAAAGGTACAAAAATACCATTCATTAAGAGTAATTTAGTAAAAAATTGATTTAATTAAGTATGGTGATACCGCTTGGCGCCCTAATCGTGATCGTGCAAGAAAGATAACCTGCTTTATGAGTAATCCTGTCGCCCAAGACGATAATATTTCAGGTGTTTACGGCGCCATTTCAAATGGCAACCTGTTTGCCGACAATGGGGCAGGCGCTGATTTTGACGCTGATGGAGACACCCTTTCGATTGCACAATCATCTGTCGTCTCTTCTACCGGGATTACCATACAACTGAACGCCTACGGATTTTACAACAGCATTCTGTGGGAAGATATCATTGGCACGGCATCGTTTTCCTATACCCTGACCGACGGCAACGGCGGAACAGACACGGCGGTTGTTGTACTGAATATCGGGGAGCCAGCGGGGGCGATCACAGGAACGCAAGGAGCAGACAGCCTGTCAGGCACCGGCAACGATGACGTTATGCTCGGGCTGGGAGGGAGCGATACGTTAAGCGGCAATGGCGGAGCAGACAGTTTATACGGCGGCAGCGGCGCGGACACATTGCGCGGCGACGCCGGCAACGACGCCCTGTACGGCGGATCGGGTTCCGATACGCTGCAAGGCGGGGATACCAACAATCCTTCCACAGGATACGGCGCCGACCGCGTCTACAACGATGTCGAATATATCGTTTTCAACGACATCACATTCGACCTGACAAGCCTCTCCTTCACCCTGAGCGGCGAAGGATGGGGCAGCGCCCTCCCTGTCTTTGGCACATCCGCCAACGATACGATGAACGGAACACAGTCCGCCGATACGCTGTCCGGCGGCGACGGCAACGATACTGTCAACGGTTCGGCGGGCGCTGATCTCCTTTATGGCGGCAACGGCGCAGATACCCTGAGCGGAGGCACGCAGAACGACGCTCTCTATGGCGATGACGGCGCGGACACATTGCGCGGCGGATACCAACAATCCTTCCACAGGATACGGCGCCGACCGCGTCTACAACGATGTCGAATATATCGTTTTCAACGACATCACATTCGACCTGACAAGCCTCTCCTTCACCCTGAGCGGCGAAGGATGGGGCAGCGCCCTCCCCGTCTATGGCGATAGCGCAAACAATATCATTTCCGGAACATTGGCATCAGATACCGTTTATGGATATGAGGGCAGCGATACCATTACTGGCATGCATGGACACGACGCCCTGTACGGTGGCGACGGCAACGATTTGCTGAATGGCGGCGGCGGCAACGATATTCTTGACGCCGGCTCAGGCAACGACACAATCATCGAAATGACGGGCAACGACACAATCGACGGTGGAGCGGGTATCGACATTCTTAATTATTCCCAAGCCTCTGCCGGTATAACCGTGAACCTTGGAATTTATGTCGCTCAGGATACTCTGGGGGCCGGCACAGACACAATCATCAACATAGAGAACCTTGTAGGGACAGCTTACGCCGACTCCCTGACGGGCGACAGCGCTTCAAACTTTATGGAAGGCGCCGCTGGCAACGACATTATTCTGGGCGGGGATGGCGATGACAATATCCGCGGCGACGCCGGGGACGATACGCTGGATGGCGGCAACGGCATAGACACCCTATCCTACGTGGGAATGCTTTCAGGAGTCACCGTCAACCTGGCAGTAACCTCAGCACAGAATACCGGTTCCGGCGGGATTGATACGGTATCGAATTTTGAAAATCTCTGGGGATCGTCTTACAATGACACCCTGAGCGGAGACAGCGGGAATAATTATATCGACGGCCGCTCCGGAACGGATATCCTGGTTCTTGGCGGCCAATGGGGCGATTATAATATTACCTACGACACCTCTACCACGTTCTTCACAATCGTGGATCGGCGCGGATTTGAGGGAACAGACACGATTAAGGGCATTGAAACATTTCAGTTCTCTGACCGTACGATCACACCGGGCACACTTGCCGATCTTCTTAATGACGCGCCGACAGACATTAGCTATGTCGGCGATATCGTCCTTCTTGATGCGCCGGCGGGAACGCTGGTATCGACGCTTTCGGCCACAGATCCCGATGCCGGGGACATACTGACATTCAGTATAGTCGGCGGCGCTACATATGCTTTTGAAATATCGGGTAACAGCGTTCTCTTAAAGGCAGGAGGACTGGCAAGCCATACCTACGGCGATATTATCAATATAGATGTCAGGGTTACAGATGCCGCAGGCGCATTTTATACGGAAACGATCGCCATTCAAGTCGACGGCAGTGTGATTTACGGCACTGCTGGCGACGATCTTCTTAATGGTTCATCAAGCAGCAACCAGATTTACGGCTTGGCAGGAAATGATACGATCAACGGCGGCGGCGGCGCAGATACCATCAATGGCGATGAAGGCCTTGATGTCATAGACGGCGGCGACGGCGACGATATACTCGATGGCGGCGCAGATAGCGATACGTTGACTTACGCCAGCGCAGCCGCCGGGGTAACGGTTGACCTATCTGCTACAACTGCACAAAATACAGGCGGATCCGGCAGCGATACCTTATCGAACTTTGAGAATTTAACTGGTTCTGCCCACGACGATATCCTTACAGGGACGGCGAGCAATAACATACTCGATGGCGGCGCGGGTATTGATACGGTCAATTACGCCTCAGCTACCTTGGGCGTTAATGTCAATATAAGCCTGACCGTAGCGCAAGACACTATAGGCGCAGGCACCGATACGCTCTATAATTTTGAAAATATCACAGGCTCGGCTTTTGATGATGTTCTGACAGGGAACAGCAGCGGCAATATCCTGATCGGTAATGACGGTAACGATATCCTGAGCGGAGAGGACGGAGCAGACACGCTCAACGGCGGAAATGGCATGGATACAGCCAGCTATGCCGCAGCAGCAGCCGGAATAAGCGCCAACCTGGCGGCTGGCAGCGCCAGCAATGATGGATACGGTAACGGAGATAGTCTGCTATCTATCGAGAATATCACAGGCTCGGCTTTTGACGACGCCATCACAGGAGATTCCGGAAACAATGTGATCGCAGGCGGAAACGGTAACGATACCATCGATGGCGGATCTGGGGATGATACGCTGGACGGCGATGCCGGCATAGATACCCTGTCATACGCCGATGCTGTTTCCGACGTTACGATCAATCTGGCCATAACCACGACCCAGAGCACCGGCGGATCGGGGAACGACACAATATCCGGGTTTGAAAACGTCATCGGCTCGGCATTCAACGATAACATTACTGGAACGGCAGGGAACAACGTCATAGAAGGTGGTGGCGGCGATGACGTCATGAATGGCGGCGGGGGAACAGATACTCTGAGCTATACAGGCTCGCTAGGAGGCATAGCTATCAGCCTTGCCCTGGCGACCGCCCAGAATACCGGCGGCGCAGGAACCGACACTATTGCTTCCTTTGAAAACCTGACCGGCTCCGATTTCGATGACATTCTAACCGGAAACACAGGAGCCAACACCATAGACGGCGGCGCCGGCAACGACATCGTCAACGGCGGCACCGGTAATGATACCCTTATAGGCGGCACCGGCGTGGACACGCTGACATATGCAACGATCGCTTCGGCTGTCACTGTCAATCTGGCGGTTGCAACAGCTCAGAACACGGGCGGCGGCGGCACGGATACAATATCCGGCTTCGAAAATCTGACAGGCTCTTCCTTCAATGATACGCTCACAGGCAGCACGGACGACAACATTATCGATGGCGGCAACGGCAATGATACCATCAACGGCGGCGCTGGCAACGATACGCTCACAGGGGGGGCCGGCACCGACACGGTAACCTATGCGACATCATCTTCTGCCGTGACTGTTGACCTTGCCCTGGCGACCGCCCAGAATACCGGCGGCGCGGGGACGGATACAATCTCCTCTTTTGAGAATCTGACCGGATCTTCCTACAGCGATACTCTATCAGGCAATTCGGGCAATAACGTGATTAACGGCGGCAACGGCAACGACACAATTGACGGCGGGGATGGCAACGACACCCTTTCAGGCGGCGGCGGCACCGATACACTGACCTACCAATCATCATCCGGAGGCGTGACTGTTAATCTTTCAGTGACAACGGCGCAAAATACCGGCGGCGCGGGGACGGATACAATCTCCTCTTTTGAGAATCTGACCGGGTCTTCTTATAACGACACCTTATATGGAACCATTGCTGCCAACATTATTTATGGCCTGGATGGCGATGATGCCATATACGGAGACGGCGGCAACGACACGGTCTACGGCGGCGCCGGAGCCGATGTGCTGGACGGCGGTGCCGGAACGGACAATTTGCGTTATGACGCTTCGGTAAGCGGCGTCACGGTAGACCTACTGACCGGGCTGGGAAGCGGCGGAGACGCAGAAGGCGATGTGGTTTCCAATTTTGAGAATGTTTATGCCAGCGCTTTTTCCGATACAATTACCGGGTCGGCCCTTGCCAATGTTATATACGGTCTTGACGGCGACGACGGCATAGACGCCGGCGACGGCAACGACACGGTATACGGAGGTCTGGGCGCGGACACACTGACGGGCGGGGCCGGTACAGATGCCCTTCGCTACGACGCGGACACAATCGGTGTTGCCATCAACCTTCTGACAGGCCTGGGCAGCGGCGGCGAAGCGGAAGGAGATGTTGTATCAGGGTTTGAGAATATATATGGCGGGTCGGGAAGCGATACGATCACAGGATCGACAGCAGCGAACACGATCTACGGACAGAACGGCAACGACACGATCTACGGCGACGGCGGCAATGATACTATTTATGGCGGCACTGGCGCAGATACAATGGACGGCGGCACAGGAACGGATAGCTTGCGCTACGATTCAGACACCTCCGGCGTCACCGTAGATATAGGCAACAACACCGCCGCAGGCGGTGATGCCACAGGCGATATCATCTCAAATTTCGAGAATCTGTATGGCGGCAGCGCTGCCGATACCCTGACAGGCTCGAACGGGAACAATACTCTGTCCGGAGCCGCCGGTAACGATACGATCTATGGGCTTGACGGCAACGATTCAATATACGGCGGCAGCGGCGCCGACACCTTGGACGGCGGCAACGGCACAGACAGCCTGCGTTACGATAGCAGCACGGTATCTGTTGTTGTCGATATCGGAAACAATACAGCCGCAGGCGGTGATGCCACAGGCGATATCATCTCAAATTTTGAGAATCTGTATGGCGGCAGCGCTGCCGATACCCTGACAGGTTCGAACGGAAACAATACTCTGTCCGGAGCCGCCGGTAACGATATGATCTATGGGCTTGACGGCAACGATTCAATATACGGCGGCAGCGGCGCCGACACACTATACGGCGGCAACGGCACGGACGGTCTGCGTTATGATAACGATACGGCAGGCGTGTCCGTTAATCTGGGAGCCGGGACAGCCTCTGGCGGCGAAGCCAACGGCGATACTTTCTTTGACTTCGAAAATTTATACGGCGGCGCTGGCGCCGACACGCTGTATGGATCAGCAGGCAACAACACCCTGGTCGGCAATAACGGTAACGATTGGCTTCAAGGTGGCGCGGGCGCTGACACGCTTACAGGTGGTAACGGCACTGACCGATTTGTTCTGGATAACGTTTCAAGCGTCGATACAATTACAGATTACCGCACCACCCAGTTTGATATTCTTGATATCAGCAATATTCTCGCCGGTTTCACGCCCGGCGTAGATGACATAGACAACTTCGTTTCCTTTAGCGTTTTAGGCGGCAATACAACAGTCAGAATTGACGCCGATGGCCTCACAGGGGGTACGTCGTGGACAAATGTCGCCACATTAAGCGCCGTCACGGGCCTAAACGTCCAGACCCTGTATGATAATGGGTTGATTGTGGCCTAAAAACCCCCCGCGGCAGAGAATAAAAATTCCCCGGCTTACGGGGCATCTTGCCGTTTTCACCTCTGCATAAAGTATTTAAACTTGATAGCCGGTGGAAGCAGCCTACAGTTAACGACTCCCGAAGTGACTTGCTCCCCAATATGCCGACAAGACCGAACTCACTTGCGAGGGCCTGCTCAAGTGCGCGTTTTCACATAAATTTATTAAAGGTTGTAGATTAAGTAGGATATCGTCAAATATTGTTAGCTTGGCAACTCAGTTTCCATGGTACCACTTTGCTAGTAAAATCACTGCACCCGCTATTCAACATTAGTTAAAAACGCAAGAGGTGATATGGGTAAGGCAAATGAAGACAGTCGCGACGTGATACTGGGAAAAATCATTCGCGCTGAAAGAAAAGCCCAAGGCAGGAGTCTTGAAGAAGTAGCCCGTGCCATAGGAGTCTCATACCAGCAGGTACAAAAATACGAATCCGGCTCCAGCAGAATTACAGTCGTCTGTTTATTGCAGATCGCTAACTTCCTGAATGTTCCCATACGGAAATTCACCGATATATACGAGAAAGTCTCGAATTGTGATGAGGTAGACAGCCTATACGATCCCCAGACAAGAACCCTTATCGCCAACTGGCAGAAGATTCAGGATACGTCCACTAAGAATAATATCGTTCGTCTGGTAGAGAATTTTGTTCGCCTCAACAGCAAAAGCGCCTGACACCGACTATAAACCGCAGATTCCAGAGCATAATTCATTTATGAATATTATTCATTCTAAAACAATTATTCCATTCAAGCCGAATCTGCAGGTATGCCATTACTCAATGGCGTGCCTGAAGATATGTTTGGCAATGAATTAAAGTGTTCCCAAAGTTGCTGAAGCGTAATCACCGGAACATCTTCAACCATTTTTCTTAACTCAGGCAGGCGATGGTACGGAACGGCAGGCCATTGATGGTGTTCCCAGTGATGCCAGGCCAAATGCGGATAAAACAATGCAGATTGCCACCCATTCAACTCCAGCCTATGCACCAAATCAGTTCCCTGGTGCTCAAGCCAAAGGCGCAGCCTAAAAAACATCATGAATGAGGTAACTAAGGATACGTACCATATCAAGGGAACCCACCATAAGCCCGCCGCCAGAAAGACAGCAATAAACGACAGATGATAAGCGGCCAACAGCACATATTCCGTTTTTCTGGTGGCTTTAGAATAGGTTACGATTATATAATAATCAGGAATTGAGTAACCCACCAGATCAAGCAGCACGTACATTATAATTCTCTGGGGCGTTATAGGTATATCCCATTGCGGCGCCCGGGAACGTTTATGGTGTATTTCAGGGTCGTCTTCCGTGTTTAAGTATATATGGTGCCTGTTATGAAGGCTCCTGTAGCCGGAATTCGTAATGCCTAATGGATACCAGGCTAAAAACCCGGACAAGGTATCATTCAGTTTTCTTTTAGTAGACAGGAGGAAATGCGTCCCATCATGCCCCAGGCAGGCCAGAGCATGTTGCCTGTTCCCCACGACGATAACCGCCGCTACGTAGCCCAAGGGATTATTCCATATTCCAGCCGCAGCTATGGCGACCGCAATCACGACCCAGTCTATAATCGCGTCCTTCAGCCACGGAAATACAGAGCGTTTATGCAGCATTTTCAAATGCTCAGTAGTGACTCTGGACGCCAAGTAATCTCTGCTAACACCGGGCATATTGAACCTCCCTTACTGTCTGCCGGCCAGAATAGTAGAAAAGCCGGCTCACCATGAATCACGAGATTTCGTGATTCTTCTCAAGCAGGGAAACCCTTAGTGTATTTGCTCAGATTATGGGAGGTAGCATCATGGCCAGAATCCAACAGGTTGGCATATATGAAGACATAAGGGTCATTCAAAGAATATTAGAGACAGATGGCTGTATCATTATAAAAGGTATCTTATCCGAACAGCAGGTGCTCAGATTGTCTCAAGAGCTTAAACCTCATTTCGATGAAACAGATAGCTGTCATGGCGATTTCTACGGATATAAAACCAAGAGGCTCAGCTCGTTGCTTGTAAAGTCACGGCAATCATGGTCTATGGTAGCCCATAATACCGTTCTTAACATCATGGATCACTTTTTGCTGCGATCATGCGAGCAATATCAGTTGCATTTAACGCAAGCCATAAGAATTGGCCCCGGTGAATTCAGACAGCCCCTGCATCGCGATGACGTCATGTTTCCTTTTGACCATGAAGGTACTGAAGCTATGGTCAATTGCATGTGGGCCGTAGACGACTTTACAAACGAAAACGGCGCCACGCTTGTTGTGCCAGGCAGTCATAAGTGGCCACGGGACAGGAGCGCTTGCAATCACGAAATCATCCCGGCCGTTATGAAAGCAGGATCTGTACTTATATGGCTTGGCTCATTACTCCATGCAGGGGGAACTAACAACAGCGCCGGAAGCCGAACCGGGGTGGTTGTCAGCTACTGTTTAGGCTGGCTTAGGCAGGCAGAGAACAGTTACCTCGCCATACCGCAAGACACGGCCAGGGCGCTTCCTGAAAAATTACAAAGATTGATAGGCTACTTTGTCCACGCCCCCAACCTAGGTTGCATCGAGGGTCATGACCCCATCTTACTTTTGCAAGGGGAGAATATTAAAAACAGGGGATTTAAAGAATTTCTTCCTGAAGCCGTTAAACCGCTGCTGCAAGAACACAGAAAACTCATGCAGGCGGGCTGAGCAGACATCTGACTGGACGACCAGCCTATTCACATGCGCCTGGCATCATGCTGCTATTTACTTGTTTTTCCATGTTTTTTTAGAAAACAGGCCGATCTGGCCCTATGCACACCTCTGTAATCAACAGGTTAAATGTACAACTGGATCAAGAATTATTGTAATTTTTCTTGAAAAATATAACTTGAGGTTGTATATGACCGGTTAAGCTTGACCATGTGGGGGGATTAGCTGTGTCCGCAGGACTGAGAAATTACTCTTTCGAAGATTATGTTACGGAAGCTAACCAGGCTCGTGACGTTGATACACTATTCTCTATTTTTTTAAAAACCGTTGCTCAGCACGGACTGGATAGGGCCATATTCTCACTCTCCACAGATCACCATGATATCGGGCAGGAAGCAGATTTTGGGATCGTGCATAACTATCCTGAGAGCTGGTTAAAATACTACAGCAGCAATAACCTGAAATACATAGATCCTGTGATGCTCTATGGCGCTACGCAGATCGATACTTTTTCATGGGATGATATTCCAAAGCGCATACTTCTCTCAAGGAAACAGAAGCTCTGCCTGGATATGGGGGACGAAGCTGGATTGCGCAACGGCGTATGCACGCCGCTACGGGGGCCACAGAACCAGCTGGCCGGCATTGCCCTGGCCACTACCGAAAGGAAAGATGCGTTTGATGGCAATGTCGATATGGTTAATGCATATTGCAACCACTTCTACATTGCCTATAAAAGAATCTTGAGGCGAAAGACGCAAGAGCAAGAGCAAGAACAAAATATAGTTTTGACGGATAAAGAGCGTGAAGTTCTGAAATGGGCCGCGCTTGGAAAAACTGACACAGAGATAGGCCTCATTTTGAATATGAGCAAAAACACGGTTGATTCACATATGCGCAAAGTCTTCAGGAAGCTTGAAGCAAACAACCGCGTTTTGGCCGTTGTAAAAGCCATCACTTTAGGGTTGGTGCATTTATAAATATCACGAATTCTCGTGATTTAATTCGCGCGCAATATCTTCTTTAATAAGCCCTACGAGAAGAACCTGGGGCCATGATATCTTACCTGACCTATAATAACTTGCATGAATACGGGCCGGCATTCCCCTCACTATTCCGGCTTCGATATCGCTCCTTCAAAGAAAGGCAGGGATACGCCGTCAGTTCTTATAACGGGATGGAGTACGACCAATACGACACCCCTGCTACAATATACCTTGTCTACCGCGATGAAGTTTCTGGAGAAGCATTGGGGTTGAGCAGACTAACGCCGGTTTCTCAATGCTGCATGATTAAAGATTTATGGCCAGAGCTTGTAAACGATCAGTCTATATTCACAGATCATGACGTATGGGAGTCAACGCGCTTTTGCGTTGAAAGAAGCCTCCCCGCCCACGTTCGCAGGATTATTAGCAATGAGCTTGTGGCGGCTCATGTAGAGCTGGGAATGCGGCTAGGAATCAAAAATATAATTGGCGTCATGCCGACATTCATACTCCGGTCAGTTTTTGGAAAGGCGGGTTGCTCTTTCGAATATCTGGGCGGTGGAATAGAGGTAGACAACATGCTGATCAGGGCTGCCGTCATGGAAATCACGCCGCGACAGCTACTCCGCATACGGCAAACAAGCCAAATCAAAGAATCTGTACTTTTGCTAAATGGAGGAGAATATGAAGATTCTAAACGGGCCGCATGAAATTAAAGAATACGATTACACAAGAATAGTCGGCATTATCGAAGCCTTGGTTTACCTTAAGGGCGAAGCAAAAAAGACAGGGAATGAAGATATCGAGATACTGATCCAATCAACATTCAATATCATTATCACTACATACTGCCTGGTTCTTCGCAATGGCTGCCTGGATGAATCCGATAAAGATTCACAACGTGAAACCTACATGACTCTTGTACATACAACATAGTGCAGGAAGTCTTTATGAACATTAAGACGCCGAATAAAGCACAAGCTTCCTTTATAAGGATAATAAGCGGTATATCCATCGTCGGCATTGTCTTGGCGGCAACACTTGCAATTGTCCAATCATCGCACGCCAGACACATTGGAAATTATAATGGCTGCTATTATAATCTGCAAAATCGGTACTTCACATGTTTTTAACCCGCCTGCCTAGGGGGCAGCTTGCACTAATGGTCGTGGAGAAAATGATGATTTTTCAATCTCTTAAGACAATTTTCCCCGAGTGATCCCAAAACCCAGACGCATAAAAAACCCCGCTTCTGCGGGGTTTTTTTATTATTTTATATCAATAAGTTAAACTTGGTGGTGGAGAGAGCAGGATTTGAACCTACGTAGCCCGAAGGCGCCTGATTTACAGTCAGGTGCTTTTGACCGCTCAGCCATCTCTCCATCGGAACCAAGGTCGCCGTTAAGCCCGCACAAGAAAAAGGTTTTTGCTTTATCTGTCAAGTCCGAGTATTGTCCGGCCACTGAAATTCTTGAAAAATAATACGAAACGGAGCCCCCATGGCGCGCGAATTTGGCAATAAAGGTGGTAAAGGCGGTAAACCCGCCGGTCGTTCAGGCGGGAAATCCGGCGGTTTCGGTCGTACAGGCGGAGCCCGGAGCCGTGATGACAAGCCCAAACGCTCCTATGGGGATCGCGACAACCACCCCACCCGTGGCGAGCGTGAGGAGCGCCCCCGGCGCCCTTACAGCGAACGTGACGACAGGCCCCCGCGCGCGTCAGCCCGTTCTTACGGTGAGGAGCGCCCCAAGCGCGCCTACAGTGACCGGGATGACAAACCCCGCCGCAGCTACGGCGAGGATCGTCCGAAGCGGGCCTATAGCGACCGTGACGACAAGCCCCGTCGTTCCTATAGCGAACGCGGCGACAAACCCAAACGTTCTTACGCCGATCGCGACCGGGACAGCCGCCCGCCGCGTCGCGATAGCGGCGAACGCGCCGGCACGCCCCGCCGTTATATGCGTGATGAAAGTGAAACTCCACGTAAACCGAAACGCGATGCCAAAGCCCGCCCCGCATCACAGGGCAAATACGCCGCCCGAAAGCCCTTTAAGGGCCGCTTCGCCGACGACGCCCCCGCCGCGCCCGCACCGCGCGAACGCAAGACCAGAATCGGCGCAGAAACGTTAAGCGGCAGCACATCCACGCCACGCGTACGAATTCAGGCCAATCTCTGGGGCCAACACGCCGTAAAGGCCGCGTGGCTGAACCCTGCGCGCACCATCAGCGCGCTCTATACCACACCAGAAGAACTGAAGCTGTTCGCCCCGGTCATGGAGGAAGCCCGCACCGCCGGCATCCACCGCCCGGAACCAACGCTGGTCGGACGTGAAGACCTCGACAAGCACCTGCCGCGCGACGCCGTGCATCAGGGCGTGGCCGCGACCGCCGCCGAACCGGAGGAGGTTTTCATTCAGGACATCATCAACCGCGGCAAAAACAAGAATCGCTCGTTGGTGGTTATTCTGGATCAGGTGACAGACCCGCATAATGTGGGCGCGATCATCCGCAGCGTCTGCGCACTGGGCGGCGATGGCGTCGTCATGCAGCGCCGCAACGCGCCTGAATTGACCGGCGTTGTGGCCAAAGCCGCCTGCGGCGCCGTCGAACATGTCATGGTTGCCTATGAAACCAACCTTTCCCGCACGATCGAAGCCCTGCAGACCGAAGGCTACACCGTCGCCGGACTTGATGAGCGCGGTGAACAAACCGTCGATTCGCTGAAAGGCATCGAGCGTCTGGCGCTGGTGCTGGGATCGGAAGGCCCGGGCCTGCGCCATCTGGTCAAGGAACATTGCGATGTTCTGGTCAAAATCCGCATGGATGGCCCGATCCCCAGCCTGAATGTTTCCAACGCGGCAGCGGTTGCGCTGTATGCGGCAGTCGCATAAAATTCTTCCCGGAACCGGGGGGAACGACATGACAAGTCAATCGCAAAGCCTGCGCGACGCGCTGAAAGCCGACCGTAAGGTCATACTGACGATCCTGATCGCGGCACTGGGGTATTTCGTCGACATCTACGATCTGGTGCTGTTCAGCGTCGTGCGCGTCGCCAGCCTGAATGGGCTGGGCATTGAGGGTGAAGCGATGATGTCGACCGGCGCTTTGCTCTTGAACATGCAGCTAGGCGGCTTTTTGATCGGCGGCTTGCTCTGGGGAGTCATGGGCGATCGGGTCGGACGCAAGCAAGTCCTCTTCGGCTCCATCTTGCTTTACTCGCTTGCCAATATTACTAACGCCTTTATCACCACCGTCGACCAATATGCCATCTGCCGCCTGTTGGCCGGGGTCGGCCTGGCCGGAGAGATCGGCGCCGGGATAACACTGGTTGTAGAACTGATGCCCAGGCACCTGCGTGGCTATGGCACCACGTTTGTCGCCGCCGTCGGCGTTTCCGGCGGTATGCTGGCCGGCTTTACCGGCCACATGCTGGACTGGCAAACCGCCTATATATTCGGCGGCTGCATGGGGTTGCTGTTGCTGACGCTGCGGGTGGGCGTGGCTGAATCACTGATGTTTAAAACGGCCAGAGCGCAACAACATATAAAACGCGGCAATCTGTTATTGTTGTTCCGCAACCGCAAGCGTTTCCTGCGTTATATGGCCTGCATCCTGATCGGCGTGCCTATATGGTATGTCGTTGGCGTAATCATCACCTTTACCCCCGAAATAGGCCGAGCGATGAATATCGCCGAGCCCCTGCTGGTAGCCACAGCCCTGCCCCTTTGTTATTTGGGCCTGACAATCGGCGACCTTGCCAGCGGGCTGATAAGCCAGAAGCTGCAAAGCCGGAAAAAAGCGATTGCGCTTTTCATGGTTCTGTCAGCTACCGGATGCGCTTCCTTGCTGACATCGGAAAATATCAGTGCATGGGTCTACTATGCCTATTGCCTGCTGATCGGCGTTTTTATCGGCTACTGGGTTTTGATGTTAACCACAGCCGCTGAGCAATTCGGCACGGATATCCGCGCTACCGTCACAACATCCGTACCGAATTTCGTGCGCGCCACAGCTGTTGTCAGCACATCTATCTTTGTTTCTCTGAAGAATCAGGGTGTTATAGAAAGCGCTCTTTATGTGGGCATCGGCGCATTTATCATCGGATTTACGGCTCTGACCTTCCTGAAGGAAACTTTTCATGCCGACCTTGATTATATCGAAGCCGACAGACAAGGCCTATAGCGCCCATATATTTTATGTCAAAATCACATTCCATTTACTGAAGCCATAGACATAAACAATGAATTCCGCCATCCTCGGGAGCATGAATCAGCCCCAAGCCAGCCCCTTGCCTACAGACGATGAGATCTTTCTCGTCGACGGTTCAGGCTATATTTTCCGCGCCTATTATGCCGTGCCGCAAAACCTCACCAACCCCCAGGGCGTGCCGGTCGGCGCGGTGTTAGGCTTCTGCAACATGATGGTCAAGCTGCTCAAGGATTTGCACGCGCCCTATATTGCCGTGGTCTTTGATGCCGCACGCAAGAATTTCCGCTACGATATTTATCCGGAATACAAAGCCAACCGCGACGAGACGCCGCCCGACCTGATTCCTCAATTCGGACTGATCCGCGAGGCAACCAAAGCCTTCGGCATCCCGGCTCTGGAGATGGAAGGTTTTGAAGCCGACGATCTGATCGCGACATACGCCCGCGAAGCCTTGGCGCAGGGCAAGAAGGTGACGATCGTCGGCTCAGACAAGGATCTGATGCAGTTGGTGCGCGAAGGCGTGCGCATGTACGAACCGATCAAGGGCCGTTATCTGACGCTGGACGACGTACAGGATAAATTCGGCGTCACGCCAGACAAGGTGACCGATGTGCAGGCTTTGGTGGGAGACTCCTCCGATAATGTCCCAGGCGTTCCCGGCATCGGGATCAAGACCGCTGCCCAGTTGATCAATGAATACGGCAGCCTGGAAAATCTTCTGGCCAAGGCCCACGATATCAAACAACCAAAACGACGCGACGCTCTGGTCGAGAATACAGCCCTCGCCCGCATTTCCAAACAACTGGTCACACTGCGCGATGACGTGCCGCTGCCCCTCCCCATAGAGGGTTTGCACGCTCATGACCCGAATACGCCAGCACTGACAAGCTTCCTCGCAACGCAAGGTTTCCGTTCCATCCTCAGCCGTCTAGGGCAAAACCCGGCGACGCAACCGGGGCCCACGGCGATCAAACCAGCAACAATCGCTCCTTATGAGGGCGCCGCTATCATAGCGCCAGCACAGAACCAGAATGAGTTTCCACCGGCGTCGGCCAACCGTTACGAACTAATTCAGGATGCTGAATCCCTGAAGGCCGTGATTGCACGAGCCTACGAAACCGGCCTGCTGGCAGTTGATACGGAAACCACGGGTCTGACTCCCGCCAAAGCCGGACTGGTAGGCATCTGCCTGAGCTGCGAGTTGGGGCGTGGCTATTACATTCCGCTGGCCCACCGCACACCGCCGCAGGATTTGCTGGGCGGGCCAGCACAGGAGCTGAAGCAAATCGATACAAAGCAAGCAATCGATCTTCTTCGACCGATACTCGAAGACCCGCGCGTCACAAAAATCGGGCACAACATGAAGTATGACTGGCAAATGCTGGCGCAGCAAGGTATCCGCATGACCCCTGTCGACGATACGATGCTGATGTCGTATGTGCTGGACGGCAGCAATCACGGCCACGGCATGGACGAGCTGGCTGAACTGCTTTGTGGCCACAAAAACATCGCTTATGAGGACGTTACCGGCAAAGGAAAGAACCAGATAACTTTCGACCTGGTGCCGTTGGAGCAAGCCCGCGATTACGCCGCTGAAGACGCCGAAATCACGCTGCGGCTTTACCATCTGCTGAAGCCGCGGCTGGCACAGGAGCAATGCACACGGGTTTATGAGGACATAGAGCGACCGATCATCCCCGTCATTGCCGATATGGAGCTGGCCGGCATCAAGGTCGACACGCAGGTTCTGAAGGAGCTGAGCCTCGAGTTCGGCCGGAAGCTGACCTCCCTTGAACAGGAGATATACAAGCTGGCCGGTCATGAGTTCAACATCGCCTCGCCCAAACAGATGGGTGCGGTTCTGTTTGAAGAGATGGCCCTTCCCGGCGGAAATAAAACCAAAGGCGGCGATTGGTCTACGGCCGCCGATGTACTGGAGGATCTGGAGACACAAGGTCATGAGATCGTTGCCAAAATATTGGCGTGGCGGCAGCTTTCCAAACTTAAATCCACCTACACCGACACATTGCAGGAGCAAATCAACCCGGCAACGGGCCGTGTGCACACATCTTTCCACATGACCGGTACCAATACAGGGCGCCTGTCATCTTCAGATCCGAATCTGCAAAACATCCCGATCCGCACCGAAGAAGGCCGCCGCATCCGTAAAGCTTTTATTGCGGAAAAAGGCCACAAACTGCTTTCAGTTGACTATTCACAGGTGGAGTTGCGGCTGGCGGCCGAACTGGCAGACGTAAAGGCGTTGAAGCAAGCCTTCCGCGATCATATCGATATTCACGCCCTTACAGCCTCACAGGTGTTTGGCGTGCCACTGGATCAGGTCACACCGGATTTGCGACGCTCAGCCAAGGCTGTGAACTTTGGCATCATTTATGGCATCTCGGGATGGGGGCTGGCCAAGCAACTGAATGTCAGCCCGCAAGAAGCCAGCCAATTTATCCAGAAATACCTGAAGAACTTTCAGGAGATTCAGTACTACATGGAGTCGCGCAAGGAAGAGGCCCGCGCCTGTAATTATGTGAAAACACTTTATGGCCGCAAATGCATGGTCGGCAACATCCACTCCAAGAACCCGGCACAACGCAACTTCGCCGAGCGGCAAGCTATCAACGCCCCATTGCAAGGCACGGCCGCCGATATCATGAAAATCGCTATGGCGCGCATGCCCGCGGCCATAAAAGAAGCAGGCCTGAGGGCAAAGATATTGCTGCAAGTACACGACGAACTGCTGCTTGAAGTCCCTGACGAAGAGTTGCAAGCCACGGCGGATGTCGTTCGTTATGTAATGGAAGGCGTGGCCGATATCGGCGTGCCACTCGATGCCGAAGCCGGATGGGCGGACAATTGGGCCGAGGCTCATTAACATCAAGGAACCTTATATTGCCCGGCCGCATATATCCGTCCGCTGCCTTGTCCCTGCGCAAGAAGGGCAAAACCCATATCGCCAGCTTCAAGTTTGACCTGTATGGTTTTTATCCCCGCGGCGGCAGGCCACGAACCTAAATCCTGCATATGGTTGACTATATTCTCGTAACGCATCTGCCGGCCTTTATTACGCCCCTCGGCAATCATCAAATTATGAGGCTTGTCGAATACAGCAAGCCAGAACGCCACCGGTTCATCCGGTTTCAGATGACCCATTGAAGGCCATGAAAGAATAAAATCCCCGACGGTCTCCCCGACTCGCACATCAATCCTCACAGGCCCGGCCGCCGCCTGTGCCCTATGCATGGCGGCGCGAACATCGGCGTCCTTGTTGCCCATCGTTTCCCGCACTCCATTGATGACCATTTGCGGCGTATAATTCGGCCCGGCGCCCAAAGTCTGCATATACCAGCTCTGACGAACCGTACAGAAGGGTTGTGAAAGGGAGCCGTTGCGAACGTCAAAGTAATCGACATGGCAGGCCAGCCCGATCACATGCGGCTGCATAATCAACTCACCGAACAGGGTGTCGGCTTGCGGGCAAAATAAGCAAGCCTGGGAAGAAAACAGCTCTACCACCACTGGCGCTTCAACAGCGGCCAAAGCAGCCGACTCGACGGCAGAAACCGGGGCCGCTGCGGGCAAGCCGCTGTCTTCAGCCTGCACTCGCGGCGTCAAGGAGAAAAGGCCCCACAAAAACACGGCAATCGTTAACGCAAGCTTAAGGTTATGTCTCATACAATATAAGAATCCGCTTTCGATGGTGACAGGAAACTCTAACACACTGAAAGAGAAGAACAAACACTATGAAATCAGATAGTGACGGTCATTATGGGCTGGCTTTGAGCCTGCTGGGAATGGCGCTGGCTGCCTTCATTCTGACGCGCCCGTCGCAAGCCGCCGATAATCAGGCAGATTATGGCCCCTTCTTAGTCGTGAAGCATAATGCCCTTGAGGTTTCCGATAAAGAAAGGATCCAAAGTCTGATTATACGCCAACTGGCCGCCATCAAGGAGCGGCAAAGCGACGAAGCTTACGCCTTGACCACCGGCGCACTGCATCAAAAATACGAAACCGCCAACCAGTTTATGAGTATGATGCGCTTTTCACGGCGGCCCATCTATAACCATGTGTCTTACAAATTTCTTGATCAAGCCCAGGTACAAGACGGAACAGTGATCCAGCGGCTGGAAATAAGGCATACACACGGTGCCCCTGCAACTGCCATCTTTAGATTGCAACGAACCCCGGACGGCGAGTGGGGGATCGATTCCCTTAGCATTCTTGAAGACGACGAAGGCCAGGAAACCTAATTCAGCCTAAAGTAATTCCGCCGCGGCATGATCGGCAATAACAGTAACATTGGTTAATTTTTGCAAATAACTGGCAGGAACCGCCGTTGTGACAGGGCCTTGCAGTGCCTTTTTCAGAACATCCGCCTTCGATGATCCGGTCACCAGCAAAATCGTATGACGCGCCCCTGATAAATCGCTTAACCCCAGTGTCATACCCTTTGGCGGCACAAGATCCTCCCTGCCCCAGTAACGGGCATTCGCCTTGATAGTATCCGGCGCCAGATCCGCGACATGAATGGAAGAAGAAAATACCGTTCCAGGCTCGTTAAAGGCAATGTGCCCGTTCGCACCGAGTCCCAGAACCGCAATATCAATCGGCCCGACCTTCTCTAGCAAGGATTGCATGCGAACGATTTCCTGTTCCGGGTCAGCGGCGCTGTCGAACAGGTACCTGTTCCGGATACAAAGAGGGTCAAGCACAGCACGTTTCAACCATGAAGAAAACAGACGGTCATCGTTCGCCGGCAGACCGCAATACTCATCAAGAGCGATAAACCTCAATCCCTCCCAGCAATCCCGGCGGTCGGCATAGTTCATGACCAGAGCCCGATAAAATCCTTGCGGCGTCAATCCTGTCGGCAAAGTGACAAGGGGACGGTCGGAAGCTTCAAGAAGTTCTATAAATTTTCGCGCGGCCGCGTCGGCGAAACAAGCCGGATCATCAGCAACCAGCAGTGCGAAGGATGGCGACATCAATTACCCTTTTGCGCGGACAAAACCCGGCGCATCTGCTCAATATCGGCGCGCAGCAGTTTTATTTCCAGCTGCAAAGAAGCATCCTCCTTCCCTCTGCCTTCCTCCTCGTGAATGATATTCATGGCATCGACAATCACGCCGATGAACAGGTTCAGGACAGCAAACGATGTAATAATAATGAACGCGACAAAGAAAACCCACGACCAGGGGTAAACCGCCATCGCCGGCTGGGCAATTCCCTCGCTCCATCCTTCCAGAGTCATGATCTGGAACAAGGTGAACATGGATTTGCCGATTGATCCGAATAATGCTTCAAGCCGGGAATCATCGCTATGGCCAAAAATGTGTGTCGCCAGCACCGCCGCCACATAATAAATAATCAGAAGCACTGAGAGGATGGAAGTCATGCCGGGAATCGCGCGAAGCAGAGCCGAAATGACGCGGCGCAATGATGGAACGACGGAAAGCAATCGTAAAACCCTGAAAACGCGCAACGCCCGCAAGACCGCCAGCGGGCCGCTGGCAGGAATCAAGCAAATACTCACCACAATCAGATCAAACCAGTTCCACCCCGAACGAAAAAACGCCAAGCGGTAAACCGCCAGCCTGGCTCCAAGTTCGGCTACAAAAACACCGAGAATCAACTGATCCAGCTTATGGAACCACGCGCCATAAGCCTGTCGCAGGGAATCGTCAGTCTCCACTCCCAGCAAAACTGCGTTCAGCAGAATCAGTCCGGTAATAAAAATGGTAAAGTTGCGATGTTCGAGAAATGCTTGCAAGCGCAACATCAGCATTGTTCCCCTTGTATTTATTATGCCAACATCATAATGAATAGTTCAGGTTTTATACGCAAGCCGCTTCAAAGGGATATTTTCATGTCAGTTTCACAAAAGCACCTGGATATGCCGCTAACCTGGGACGAGGTTAACCTTCACGCCAAGTCGCTGGCGCTAAAACTGGCAGACAAGGGCCCTTGGAAAGGGGTTATTGCCATCACCACAGGCGGCATGGTTCCGGCCTGCATCATTGCCCGTCATTTGAAGATCAAGCATATTGATACGCTTTGCATTTCAAGCTACGACGATCAAAGCCAGCGCAAGACCCAGATTATCAAACACGCTGCAGGGGCAGGCAACGGAGAGGGTTGGCTGGTCATCGACGATTTATCTGATACCGGAAACACTTTCCGTACCGCTCGCGAATTGATGCCAAAAGCACACTACGCAGCGATCTATGCCAAACCAGCAGGGGAAGCGGCGGTCGATACCTATATCATGAGCGTAAGCACCGACACCTGGATTCACTTCCCATGGGAAGAGAACGAAGCCAGCTATATCGCGCCACCCAGGGCTTAGGCTTATCCGCCGCAGACGAAGCGCGTAATAGTCATCATCTCATCAGGATCTGCGGGTTGCTTCCGCATCGCGCTCAAGCTGCTCTGCCAGGCGCTGACGTAAATCGAGGTCTGACCAGGATGTTTTTGTGGCCACAGCGGCAGTGGCCCTACTGAAACTAATGCTCAAATATTAATTATTTTTTATTATGAAAATCAACAAATGCCTTCGACTGCCCTCACTTTCCAGGAATCAGGGACGGCAAGTTCAATTCCATCCAAGTTGCGTCATTTTCCTCTTTTCCTGTAAAAAATCTTGATTTCACAAGGGTAAAGCGCTTATAACAGCCCATTCCAAAAGGATGCGGCCTGGCCAATTGGCATTGCCTTGCCCGCTCTCATGTTTTGACTTGGACGAACCAAGAGGTTCAAAGGAGAAGAAAATGCCGAAGATGAAGACCAAAAGCGGGGCGAAAAAACGTTTTCGCGTGACCGCAGGCGGTAAAGTGAAGTTCAAGGCCGCATTCGCGCGCCACATGCAAATGAACAAGCCCAAGAAAATGAAGCTGAAAACACGCGGCTCCTCGATTTTGTCGGCAGTGGATACGAAAATTATCCTCGACAACTTCCTGCCCTATCAGCGCAAACGTAAAAACAAGAAGGCGGCTTCCGCGAAGTCCGCTGCCGCAGAATAAGGAGCACACACCATGTCACGTGTAAAAAGTGGTCCTAAGACAAAAAACCGTCATCAAAAAGTGCTGAAACTTGCCAAAGGTCATTATGGCCGCCGCAAGAATTGCTACAAGATTGGCGCCAACTCCGTTGAGCGCGCGCTGGCGTATGCCTATAAGCATCGCCGCGAACGCAAGCGCGATTTCCGCGCTTTGTGGATCATGCGCATCAACGCAGCCGCTCGTCTGAATGGCCTGACATACTCGCAGTTCATGCACGGCCTGAAATTGACCGGCCTGCAACTGGATCGCAAGGTTCTGGCTGATATCGCCGTCAGAAACCCTGACGATTTCAAAGCGATAGCCAAACAGGCCGGCGACGCCCGTAAAAAGGCCGCATAACACAACTTGTAGGGATTAGGATCTCCGTATCAACTTCTCCCACACATCACCATTGATACGGATTAGACAGCCCGCTCCCCGAGCGGGCTGTTGCTTTGCCGGTTTCAAGGGTTTAGGTTCTTACCATGAACCAAAAAGATGTTGAGCGTCTGTTTCAGGCCGCGCGCGCTGTCCGGCAAAACGCCTATGCCCCTTATTCCGGCTTCAAGGTAGGAGCCGCCGTCCTTTCGGAAACCGGAGCGGTTTACGCCGGGGCCAACGTTGAGGAAGCCGCCTATGTCTGCACCCACGCCGAACAAGGCGCCATCAGTCAAATGATTGCAAGTGAAGGCGCTCATAGGATCGATGCCGTGATGGTTGTCGCCGGAGAAGCGGGAGACAGTATGCTGGTTACCCCCTGCGGCCATTGCCGCCAATGGCTGCGTGAACATAACGATACGCCGCGAAACCTGATCGTCTATACCGCCGGGCCGGAAGGCGTGCGCCGTTCATGGACGCTGGAAGATCTTCTCCCCTATTCTTTTGGGCCTCAGAATCTCGACAAAGAAGCCTGAAGTCCCCGCCCCTATTTTCCCTATCTTTCTGTTTAACCTTTGAATTCCGAAGCCGCCGGTGCTAAAAATGCCATCAAAGATTTCCTAGAGGAACACGCAGGCAGGTTTATTATGGATGAGGATACAAAGACCGGAGCTTCTCAGGCTGGGCAAGTTTTACTGGACGAAAAGGCCGACGCCGCCTTGAAAGAGATCGTCGACCGGGCCTTCGCCGCACAGGGGATGCCGATGATCGTACCCCGCCACCTGATCGACACGGTGGCAGAAGGCATGAAGCCGGTGTTGCGCGAACGCGTTCCAGAAGCCAGAAAAGAGGAATTCCGGCAGCAAGGATTGAAAGTCATACCAGGGTCGAAGCCCAAGATTGACAAATAAAGGTTTGAAAGACGTGACGGATATGAATCAGAATATTACCAGTCTGAAAAACGAGCTGACCGCCATGGTTGAGGCCGCCAACGACCTCCCCGCCCTTGAACAGGCACGGGTCACGGCGCTGGGCAAGAAAGGGCGCATCACTGATCTGATGAAAAACCTGGGCAGCATGGATCCAGAAGCCCGCAAGGCCATGGGGGCTGCCCTCAATGAGCTAAAAGATGAAATCGCGGCCCTGATCGAAAAACAGGAGGCCGCGTTGAAAGCGCAGGCGCTGAACGATCGTCTGGCAAATGAAACCGTTGATATCACCCTGTCCGTGCGTCCTGAACACAAGGGCCACATTCACCCGATCAGCCAGACGATGGAAGAGCTGGTATCGATTTTCGCGGATATGGGATTTGGCGTTGCCGAAGGCCCGGATATTGAGGACGATTTCCACAATTTCACCGCGCTCAATTTCCCCCCCGGCCATCCAGCGCGAGAGATGCACGATACCTTCTATCTGCCGGACGATCCGGAGGAGAAAGGCGAAGCCGCCAGGAAACTGCTGCGCACGCATACATCGACCGTGCAGATCCGCACCATGATGAACCAGAAACCGCCGATCCGCATCATCTGCATGGGGCGTACCTACCGTTCCGATTATGATATGACGCACACGCCGATGTTTCACCAGATGGAAGGACTGGTCATCGACAAAAATACTCATATGGGCCATCTGAAAGGGTGCCTGATGGATTTCCTGCGCGCATACTTCCAGATTGAAGATTTACCGGTTCGGTTCCGCCCGAGCTTTTTTCCATTCACCGAGCCCAGCGCCGAAGTCGATATCGGCTGCAGCCGCAAGGATGGCGGCCTTAAGATCGGCGCAGGCGATAGCTGGCTTGAGATCCTCGGGTGTGGCATGGTGCACCCCAACGTTATCAAAAACTGCGGCCTTGACCCGAACGAATACCAGGGGTTTGCCTTCGGCATGGGAATCGAGCGTCTGGCAATGTTGAAATACGGCATCCCCGATCTGCGCACCTTCTTCGAAAGCGATGTGCGCTGGCTGCGGCATTACGGCTTTGACCCACTCTATCGCCCCAACCGCGCCACAGGCGAATAATGGATACAATCATCCGTGGCTTGAAGCCTGAAGATTATGATCACTGGCTGGTGTTATGGGACGCCAACAATCAGGGCCACGTCAATCAGGCGGTTACAAACTCTACATGGGAACGACTGATAGAAAATCAGCAAGTATGCGGACTGGGCGCCTTCCAGGACAACCGGATGGTCGGTCTGGTGCACTACATCCTGCACCCGGTCACAGGGCATCTGAAACCCGTTTGTTATATGCAAGATTTATTTATTGATCCCCAGCACCGCCGCAAAGGTATCGGCCGGCAACTGGTTGCAGCTCTCGCCACGCAAGGCAGAAAAGAGGGATGGGCCCGTCTATACTGGCTGGCTGAAGAGAAAAATAAAGAAGCCCAGTCTTTATACAAAAATCTGGGCCTCAAACTCGATTTCACACTGCATGTGCTGCCGCTTTAGGAACCAGGGCCATAAAGGCCGCTGGTCGTTTGCATCCGGCGTACCGTTTCCGCACCAGACATCGCCGGCGCATTGTCCACCATTGCGGCTTGCGGCCCCTGGCCGGCCAGCAATTGCTGGCGTTCTTCCGGACTGGATCCATAGGCCGCTGAGAAACGTTGTGCGGCGCTGATCTGGTTGCTGTCCCATTTCCCCGCCTGTGCCGCTGGTTGCGGCATATTCGAGCGATCCTGTTGCGGATAGGTAATCACCTCGCCACCGCGGCGCACCAAAATTTCCGCAGCCCGGCCATAAGTACCACCGCCAGCAGCATTGCCAATATCCCTTGCAAAACGACCGTTTTCACGATCCCCCGCGCCGGAGGGGCGGTCGTCGCCTGTGATAGCGCCGAAAACCTTTCCTCCCACTGCGCCCAGAGCCTGCGCCATCCGTTTTTCATTGCCACGCAAACCGCCAACATCGGCCATAACACCACCAAGAGCGCGACCGTCGCGCTCATTCTCCATATCGGCGGCCCGCCTATTGCGCATGTTCATGGACGCCTCACGACGCGCGGCTGCCAGCTCTTGCTGTTGTTGTTGGCGCTGATCCCTTTCAAAGGCTCTTTGCTGCTGTTCTATCTGCGCGATGCGCTGACGTTCAACCTGTTCTTCTCCGTTGGCCAACGAGTTCACCGTATTGCGGTCAAGCCCCTGCGCCGCCAGCTCCTGACGACGTTCCGTGGAAACCTGGCGGCTGGCGTCGCGCAAAGACATGCCGGCTTCGGTATATTCCGTTATCCTGTCAGCCCGGGTCTGCAAACGATCCTGCAGCGATGGCAGCGCCTGAATGCTGGCGCGGTTATATTCAACCGCCAATGAAGCCGGCTGAATTTGCGGCTGACCAAAACGCTGCGCAAGCGTTGTAGGTTCGGGTTTGGCCGATCCATCATTTTTCGCGACGGGAGCAGCAGGCGCATCCGGTTTATCAAAACCACGTTCAGCGATAAAATCACCTAAAGGGTCTGACGAATCAGCCGAAGCCGCAGCTGGTGTTTCCGGCTTCTTATCGCCTTCAGGCTTTGCTCCCAGCCCCTTGAGTTCTTCAGCAGTCGGTGTTTGAACCGCCGGGCCCTGTGTTGTCGCCCCCTGTACTTTGAGGCCAGGCCCTGAAGGCGCATTGGGATTGAGACCAGGGCCGCTGGTGCTAGGTTTCAAGCCCTGCCCCGCAGGAGCGGCCGCAACAACAGCCGCAGGCTTGTTCTGGTTGGCTTGTGCTTGCTGCATGGCCGTCATATTAATGCCCAACATCTGGGCAATGGCCATGAAAATCATCTGGAGGAAATTCTGCATGCCTCCTTGCATACCGCCAGGCGGCATTGCGCCCGCTGCCTGCGATTGAGGCCTGGCCGGTTCCGCAGGCGCAACAACGGCAGCCTGAGACGCAGGATCGGGTGCAGTTTGCCTGCGCGCCTGTGGCGCAGTTGCCGCTTTCGGAGGGGCAGGAGCCTCCGTAGCCGGTGCTGCGGTTGCTGGTGTCTGCGCTGGAGTAACTTGAGGGACAACGACCTGATTCTCGGGTATTTCTGGCGCTGGCGCACCATTCATCATGTCCGCAAGTTCCGTATAGTCAACCATTCGTCTTTCCCCTCTTTAGCTTTAGTCTTATTCTTGTCTTTAAAAGACGTTTTGCCTGATACGCTTTTCAGATACGCCGATGCCCCTATTATTATAGAAAGTAATTAATAAGCCATTAATTATTATGTTAAACGAAAGAGTCTATGCAGCGCACGGTTCCCGGCTACGGAAACCTGTTGGTTTTCCTGACCTTTCGCGTTAGTTTCAAGCCCTGAATCCTGCATAGAGGGCCGAATATGAAATTCACATTAGACTGGCTGAAACAGCATCTGGATACGACAGCGTCATTGGACGAAATTACTTTGACCCTGACCGCGCTAGGCCTGGAAGTCGATGCTGTGACCGACCGCGCCAAGCTCTATGCCCCCTTCCATGTTGTTTATGTCGAAAAAGCTGAGCCCCATCCGGATGCCGACCGTCTTAAGGTTTGCATTATCGATACCGGCAAAGAGAAACTGCAAGTCGTCTGCGGCGCACCCAACGCCCGCGCCGGAATGAAAGCCGTTTTCGCTCCGGCGGGCAGCTATATCCCTGGCACCGGCATCACGATCAAAAAGGGTAATATCCGAGGGCAGGAATCGAACGGCATGATGGTGTCGGAACGAGAGATGGGCCTCTCTGACGAACATGAAGGCATCATCGATGTCGCTGCCGAAGTCCCGGTAGGCACCGCATTTGCCGATCTTTACGGCCTCAACGACCCGCTGATCGAAATCGGCCTCACCCCTAACCGGGCAGATTGCGCCGGTATTCGCGGCATCGCACGAGATCTGGCGGCTGCCGGGATGGGCAAGCTGAAACCGCTGGACGAAGGCGCCGTCAAATATAGCGGCCCCTCGCCAGTCGGCGTTACGCTGAAATTTGACAATGACAAGAAAGACGCCTGTCCTCTGTTTCTCGGGCGCTATATCAAGGGCGTCAAAAACGGCCCCTCGCCGAAATGGATGCAAGATCGCCTGAAAGCTGTCGGCCTGCGCCCGATTTCTGCCCTGGTTGATGTGACCAACTATCTGTCTCTTGATTTGTGCCGCCCGTTGCATGTCTTCGACGCCGATAAACTTAAGGGTGGCATCCATGTGCGATTGGCCAGGGATGGCGAAACACTGCAAGCTTTGAATGGCAAAGAATACATGCTCAGCGTCGCTATGACCGTTGTCTGCGACGACAGCGGTGTGCTGGGTCTGGGCGGCGTGATCGGTGGAGAGGCCACTGGATGCACAGAAAGCACCGCAAATGTCTATCTTGAATGCGCCTATTTCGACCCGCTGCGTACGGCGCGTACAGGTCGGAGCCTGCAAATCGACAGCGATGCCCGTTATCGTTTTGAACGCGGCGTCGACCCGGCTTTTACTATTCCCGCGATTGAGATCGCTACGCGCCTGATTCAAGAAATCTGCGGCGGCGAAGCCAGTGAAGTCATACAGGCGGGTGATGTTCCAGCATGGCAACGCACGATCAGTTATGACCCCGCTTACCTGAAACAGTTGAGCGGCTTTGAACTGGAAGCTGACAGACAGAAGGCCATTCTGGAGTCGCTGGGGTTTATCGTCGTTGTTAAATCGTCTAGCGATTGGAAAATTCAGCCACCGTCATGGCGCGCGGACGTCGAAGGTCGCGCTGATATCGTTGAAGAGGTTTTGCGAATCAACGGCTACGACAATATCCCGCCAGTATCGATGTGTAAACCGCAAGCGCTGACGCAGGGCGGCGAGACATCGAACGGAGCCCGCGCCCGCAAAGCGCGGGCCGTACTGGCAGCGCGAGGCATGGATGAATGCGTAACATGGTCGTTTATGCCCGAAAGCAAAGCCGCTTTGTTCAGCGCAAATGACAGCGAACAAGCCGCTGCCCTCAAATTATCCAATGCGATCAGTGCGGATCTGGCGCAAATGCGCCCGAGCATCCTGCCCAATCTGGTCGAAGCCGCCGAACGAAACCGCGCCCGCGGTTTCGGCGGCAATGCCTTGTTTGAAGTCGGGCCGACCTTCACCAGCCCGAAGATGAACGGACAGGTTCTGGTTGCAGGAGGTATCCGTAGCGGTCAGGCAGGGCCGCGCCACTGGGCCGATGCCTCATGTCACCGCGACGTCGACGTTATGGATGCAAAGGCGGATGCCATGGCCGTTATCGAATCCGCTGGAATCCCCGCCTCTGGATTACAAGTCAGCCGGGATGCCCCGGCATGGTATCATCCCGGACGTTCAGGCGTCCTCAGAATGGGCGCCAATATCATCGCCCGCTTTGGCGAACTGCACCCGGCGACACTGGAAGCTCTTGATATCAAAGGGCCTGTCGTAGGTTTTGAAGTTGTGCTCGATAATATACCGCAATCCCGCAAGAAGGGTACCAGCAAAGGCGTCTTGACGCTATCCAGTCTGCAGCCTGTCAGCCGCGACTTCGCCTTCCTGATGGATATAAAGATCGAAGGAGATGTTCTGGTGCGCGCCATCCGAGGCAGCGACAAGGACTTGATCGATCGCGTTGATATCTTCGATATCTACAGCGGCAAAGGCGTACCCGCAGGTAAAAAATCCGTGGCTGTGGCTGTGACGCTGCAGCCCCGCACACAAACTCTGACCGAGGCCGATCTGGAAGCAATCAGCCGCAAAATCATCGATGCCGTCGCCGCCAAAACCGGCGGCATGCTGCGATCCTGATGAGGCTGGTTGTATGAGTTCATATTATTACTGCATCGATCCAGTTCTTAAACAGGCTGAAAAAGACCCCCGAACAGCCGTGCTGATACCGGTCGCGCGCGAGCCTTTTTCCTGTTTCGGCCATGTAGAAGATTGTTTTGTCCTGGCCAACCCGGTGCACATCATGCATCTGGAAGAACCGAAGGCGATTACCGAACTGGCGCAACTGATGCACGAAGTTCCTCTTTATCATTTTAATATGGAATTGGTGCTGGACGAAGCGCTGGCGGAGCGTCATAAAAACAAGGCTGTTTACCAAGCTCTGAGCGAAGCCTTCGAAGGCATGCCCTTGCCAAACACCTTATCCGGATCAGGGCCGCTGGATGAGAGGCTTTCCGGCAACCTCCGCCACCCTGTGATCGAACATATGGACAGCGCAACATTAAGCCGCATCTACGTCAATTTCCTTCGGGAATTAAAGAAGCACAGGGATGATTTCAGCTTTCAACGCAACATCCTGGGGCAACATACAGAACGTTTTATCGAACAATTTGACGGTTTTTTTGAAGACGATCGGGGCCAGATACGTTCGAACATTCTGCTCGCCTTTGGCATGCGACTGGATCATGACCCTCATAAACCGCTTGAGAGTTACGTTCACAGCGGGCAAATGGAGGCCCGGAAGAAAAATATCTCTGAAGCTCACGAACTGGTATGGGCATGGATGGAGTGTGACGACTACCAAATGCGCCGCAGCCGCGATCTCCACCGCGTTATGAGTCTATCTTCGTTACCGCGGCAGCCAAACTGGGTCAGGCTGGATATTTTTAGCTTCCTTGAGAAAGAAGCCATGAAGCAGATCTATGCCGAAAAATTGATCGGTTGCGATCCGGAATTGTCAGTCGCGCAAAGCCTGCCCCATCTCAAGAAATCGCTGCGTATGAATGCCGCAGGGCAGGTTGATGAATTCTTGCAGCAACTACTGGCACAGACCCTGAATCAAAGCACAGCCTACGCCGGGGCCGCGCTACGCTTTGCCGATGCCGCCAGCATGCGGGAGAAAGAATCGCATAGAATAAAATTGGGCGCAGCGCAGTAAGTTGAATTAGCGTTTTGCCATTTCTTCTGCGACGATATCCTTGCGCGAAAGCTTGCCGATCATAGTCTTGGGCAAAGACTTTTCCCTGAACTCTATCTGCCGCGGCATCTCGATGGGCGATATTTTATCTTTCAGGAAAGCAAGAAGGTCGGCTTCCGAGAGAGCCTGCCCAGCCTTGAGCTTGATCCATGCCTTGACTGTTTCTCCACGTTCTGGGTCAGGCAACCCGGCGACGATGCATTCCTCGATTGCCGGGTTGAGATAAATGGCCTCTTCGACGTTACGCGGATAGACGTTGTAACCGTTCACCAAAATCATATCCTTTATGCGGTCGACGATGTAAACATAGCCGTCTTCATCCATCAGCGCGATGTCACCTGTGTGCAAACGTCCGTTACGCAAGACATTGGCAGTCTCCCCCGGCTTATTCCAATAACCCTTCATGACCTGTGGCCCGCGCACGCATAGCTCGCCGCGTTCACCCGTCTTCATCACGGTCACCTTATCCTCAGGGCTAACGACCTCAACCACTGTCTGCGGCAAAGGCAACCCAATCGACCCAGCCCTGTTCTCTCCAATAACAGGATTTACACAGACCACAGGCGTGGTTTCCGTGAGACCGTAGCCTTCCACCACGACACATCCTGTATTCTGTTCGAATACCTTTTTTACTTCGACGGGCAAGGGTGCGCCACCCGACATGCAAAAGCGCAAAGAGCGCAGATTATATCGCGATAGCCGGGAGTGGTTGTTGATAGCGTTGTAAATCGCTGGGACAGCAGGGAAATAATGCGGTTTTTTCTTATGAATAGCCCGCAAAGTCTTGTCCAGATCAAATCGCGGCACGGGAATAATGATCTCAAATCCAAAATAAACACTCAGGTTCATAACCGCCGTCATGGCAAAAACATGAAAGAAGGGGATAACGCCCAGCATCTTCTCGCCGGGTTTCGCCCCCAGAAACCACAGGGCGCATTGGTGCGTGTTAGCGACAATATTGGCGTGAGTCAGCATGGCTCCTTTGGGCACGCCCGTCGTGCCCCCGGTATACTGCAGCACGGCGACATCGTCGTCCGGGTTGATCGCTACCAGGGCAGGAAGGCCGTCATTCTCGGTTACATCCGCCAGCCAGCTGATATACGGTTCGTCTGGAATACGGGCCACATCACGCCGCTTCAGCAGAGGGAACAATATGCTTTTGGGGAATGGTAGGATATCGGCAAACGGACAGATCAGTATGCGACCTAAACCCGATTCCTGACGAATTTCAGCCAGCTTGTCATATAAGATCTTAAGATCGAGAGTCAGCATGATCTCCGTCTGACTGTCGCGAATCTGATGCACCAGTTCACGCGGAGCATACAGCGGATTGAAATTGACCACCGTGCCACCCGCTTTCAGAATCGCGTAGTACGCGATCGGGAAGTAAGAGCAATTCGGCAGAAAAAGGCCCACACGCGTGCCTTTTTTTACCCCCAGACCCTGCAACCCTTTAGCTAGGCGATTCACCTGCCGTCCCACCTCACCCCAGGTCTGCACATGCCCCATGAAGTCGACGGCAGGTTGCTGCGGAAAAGCAGCCGCCGTTCGCTCCAACAGGGTACAAACACTGGATATTTCCAGCGGCGCATGCCAGTCGATACCTTGCGGATAGTGCGCCAGCCAAGGCCACGAAGACTCAGGGGATAGAGGACTGGCGGTGTTCATGCGGTGTCTCCTTCATATTGTCGGGATCCCGGGTCTATCGTAACAAACGGGAGTACCTGGGGATTTTATGTTACAGAGCCTTGATTTTCCATGGCAAATGGCTTTTTTCGCCTTCTTTTTCTATATCGCATTGCACACTCAACCATGAATTATGGTATAATAAAGTTTCAAGGCCTCAATAAATTAATTAAGTATATTCTAATGCAGGCCTTTACTTTTATTAAAAATTCTGGATTCACGGTGATTCTTCTGCCAATATAGCGGCATTACAATCTTTGGGTGTCGAGCAGTCTTTATTTCCCGCGCATCCATTTATATTTTTTGCATGAAGAAGAAGAAGGGTGAATTTCGTGTACGAGCCAACGGCAAAAGGTTTAACAGGGCAGGTTGAAACATCACCTTCAGGCCCTCCGGTACGAGCACGGCTAAAGTGGTTCAATACGCCAAAGGGATTCGGTTTTGTCGTTCCTGAAGACGAACCCGATCTGGATTGCTTTCTACACATTACGACACTGCAACGTAGCGGTATTAATGCGCTGGGGGACGGGGCTTGCCTGCTCTGCCAGATACAGCGCGGCCCCAAAGGAGCCCATGTCATGGAAATCCTTGAATTGGTCGACGCTGGCAATCTGCCTGAACAAATCAAAAACGCCCCTGCCGCCATGAATATGCCTATCGGAAAGACCCAGCGCATGGGCGGTCAAGTCAAGTGGTACAAGGAAGATAAAGGATTCGGCTTCGTTATACCGGATGACGGCATGAAAGACGTCTTCATCCACAAAACCTGCCTGGAAAAGAACGGTATAGAAAAGCTTGAAGCAGGACAGCGCGTCAGCATGCTCTTCCGCGCCGTCCCCAAAGGGCGGGAAGTCGTCGAAATAGAAATAATCGCAAAATCCTGATTGCCGAACTTCCTAAAAAATTCTGGCTGCCGTTTCCACAGCAGCCAGAGAAGGTCACATGACACTAAAAGGGATAAGAACTCTGCTACGCGGTACGCAGTACGAGGGGAGGCTAAGCGTTGACAACCTCCTTGAGATCATCCTCTGGCAGAGCAGAAGCCGCCACATCGTCGAAATCTTCAGCCTTGAGCACGCGGTTACGGCTGGGCACCTGATAAGCCATTTTGGCGTGATCCTCACAGTAAGGGAGGCCCGGTACGGTAGTGCAGCCGCAAAAAGCAAAATCTTCATCCTTTGGATCACCCGAAGGCCAGCGGCACATCCGCTCTTTCAACTCGATCAGCTTCAAACCCTTAAAGGCCGTATTCGCCGGTTTTGCAGTCGGCACAGTCTTGCCAGCCTTGGGCACCCGCCTGATTTCCGGAAGGCGCTCTTCCTTGCGCTCGTTCTGCTGAATGGGCGAAATCCGGTTGGAAAGCTTAAGGCGGTGCGCTTTACCAATTACGGCATTCCTTGTAACTCCCCCCAGCGCTTTGGCGATTTCTGCAGCGGTTTTTCCTTCGCCCCACAGCTTTTTGAGAAGCGTTACGCGTTCATCGGTCCAGCTCATTAGACTTCATCTCCCCTGAAGTATCCACACACAAGCACCAACAATCCATTCAGGAAAACCTGACCTACATATAAATACGCATATCGTCGATGTTGATGGAGGTCACTGTATCGACGCCCGATTCGCGTGGAAAGAGTCGGGAGAATCATTCACATTCTTTATCCACAATAATCCGAATCGGTGGAGATTTGAGTCGCGTTACATAAAAAGAGTCAAGAGTGAAACAAAAGTGAATCAAAAGAATCACTTAAGATAAAAATCAGGCATTGAAATCGAGTCCCCAGACCTCGTAACGTTCGCGATCCTCGAGCCACGCCTCATCAACCTTGACGAAGAGCTTTAGATGAACCTTACATTCGAAAATATCCTGCAACTCCAGCCGGGCGGCTTCACCAATCTCACGTATCTGCTGCCCGCCTTTACCAAGAACAATGGCCTTGTGCGTATCACGAGTCACATAGACGACCTGCGATATCCTGATATCGCCATTATCGAACTCCTCCCAGCCCTCGGTTTCTACCGTGAGCGCGTAAGGCAATTCCTGATAAAGGGCGCGGAAAAGTTTTTCACGCGTGACCTCTGCCGCCAGCAAGCGCGCCGGCATATCGCTGATCTGGTCTTCGGGATAGTGCCATACACCCGTAGGCACATTTTTCGCCAGCCATGACAGAACGTCATCCGTCCCGTCCCGCTTCAGCGCCGAAATCATGAAGGTAGCGGTGAAGTCAAGCATCGCGTTGAGTTCTTCTGCCATCCTCAACAGCGTCTCCTTACGTGCCTGATCGAATTTGTTCAACAACAAGACACAGGGCATATCGCCGCGCACTTCAGCAAGACGCTCGACGATCGCGCGGGTGTCCGCATCTACTTTCTTGCGGCTGGCGTCAACCATAACCATCACGATATCGGCTTCATCGCGCCCCTGCCAAGCGGCGGCGACCATGGCTTTTTCCAACCGCTTCTTAGGCGAAAATATTCCAGGTGTATCTATGAATATAATTTGCGATCGATCCTTGACGATCATGCCCCTAACCATCGTGCGCGTCGTTTGCACCTTGGGCGAAACAATTGACACTTTCGAACCAACCAGAGTGTTGATAAGCGTCGATTTCCCCGCATTCGGAGCGCCGATAACGGCTACAAACCCGCACCTTGTACCACGATCAGCATTATCGTTTTCTTCCGTCACGGCAACTGCTCCAGCCGCGACAGAAGCTGGCGCGCTGCTGCCTTTTCCGCTGACCGGCGAGAGGAGCCTTCCGCTTCAGCAGGCGGATAACCTTGCACCGCTACCCGAATCAAGAAGTTCGGGGCATGATCCGGGCCTTCGCGGTTTACAAGCTCATAGAGCGGCAAAGGATACCCCCGCCCCTGCGCCCATTCCTGCAGGGCCGTTTTGGGATCCTGCGGCGGAGTCACCATAAGCCGAATACGCTCCCCCCAGCTACGGCGAATAAAATCGTGGCAGAATGCCAGACCCGCATCCAAATACAAAGCTCCGAGAAGAGCCTCAAACCCGTCGGCCAGCATATTCTCGTTATCGGCACCGCCTGCCCCACGCTCGGCATCGGACAAGATCAACGCATCCCCCAGGCTCCATTCACGGGCAATCTCAGCCAGCAAAGCGCCCTGAACCAATGCGGCATGCCTCTTGGCCAAGTCGCCTTCTACTTCGCCAGGAAAGGTTTCGTAAAGCCATGAGGCCATTACCAGCCCCAGAACCCGATCCCCAAGAAATTCCAAACGTTCATAATTGCTCCCCGGCCCCATGCTGGCATGTGTCATGGCCGCCACAAGCAATGACGGCTCTTTAAAACGATACCCAAGACGGGACTGCAATTGTTCAAGGGGCTTCATCATGACCTGATGATTGGGGGATTTGAATTGATTCCTGTGGCGGCCGCACAGGGCCTATCCTCTCGAACAGGCGGTTATAGCGGATAGTAACCGGCCATTTCCAGACTTCGCCGATATTCGCTTTGCCGTTGGTCGAGAAGAAAATGAAGGAAGCGCGGCCTACAAAGTTTTCAACCGGCACATAACCCACCATATTCATCACCCGGCTATCCTGAGAGTTGTCGCGGTTATCGCCCATCATGAAATAATGCCCTGGCGGCACAACAAATTCCTCTGTATTGTCGAGAGGCTTGTTATCGGCCTCTTCATAGATACTGAACATCGCCCCTTCCGGCAAAGTCTGTATGTATTCATGCACAACACGTGTCGAACTGCCCTCGTTGATCTTTTTCAAACCTACCGGCTCGCGTGGCAACTTCTTACGATTGAGGTAAACTTCGCCGTCAATAACCTGAATCGTGTCTCCCGGCGTGCCAATTATACGCTTGATATAATCGATCCTTGTGTTCGACGGGAGTTTGAAAACCACCACATCACCGCGTTGTGGCGCACGGCCTTCGTCCATCATGCGCCCTGCGATCGGCGCAAGACTGAAAGGAAAAGAATGGCGGGAGTAGCCGTAGGCCGGCTTGTATACAAACAGGTAATCGCCAATTTCCAGTGTCGGTTTCATCGAACTGGATGGAATATTGAAAGGTTCAAACAAGAAAGTGCGGATCAGCAAGGCAAGCAGGACAGCAATGAAAGCCGTCTTGAGAAAGTCTGCCCACTCTTCCCTGGCATTCAGCGGCGGCGCAGACTCTTCTTCAGTCGCCGGGGCTGCGGACGGGAGAGGCTCGGGCGGCGTTTGATCTATTTTCATATCTTTGGTCATGACCATTCTTGTAATGAAATCCTGAGGTTTTTACCAGTCTCTTCCCGCATTCTTGCACAAATCCCCGGAAAAAACAGGAGCTTCAATCCGCCTCAATAATCACAGACGCCTGTCCAAAAGGGGGGTCATCTGAAAGGGTCAGGTGTAAACGCGCCCGCTTTCCAGGGGGAATCATCGCTTCCAGCCGTTTCAGCGCCCCTCCGGTCAGAACGAGCGAGGGCTTGCCCAAATCGTCATTCACAACCCCGATATCGCGCATAAACACGCCTTGGGCAATCCCCGTTCCCAACGCCTTGGAACATGCCTCCTTGGCAGCAAACCGTTTGGCATAGCTGGCTATATGCTTGCCGGAAGCGCGGAGGCTCTCGGCCCGGGCAATCTCCTCCGCTGTGAAACAGCGCTCGACGAACCGGCGTCCAAAGCGGTTTAAGGTTTTTTCAATGCGTCTTATATCGACCATATCAGAGCCGGTACCAATAATCATGTCTGAGATTGCCTTTTTTTGAACCTGACCAGCAACAAACGGCGCAGCCTATATGCCCGCTGCATGCTGCGCACCGGGTAGTAAAGCATCATGTAAGCAAGCGGCCATGACAGAGCGGCGCAAATCACCCCTCCCAGTAACAACGGCATGAATAAAGATAACGGCTCGCTCAAGAGATATCCCAAACCCCGTTCGCCCGATAACGGGTGATCATCGCCGCCTTGCCCCAAAGTCAATAAGAAGTCCCCCAGCCTATAGTCGATATAAAACATAGGCGGGATAGTCCAGGGATTGCCCCAGAACGTTCCAACCATCGCCGCAATCTTGCTTTGACGAAAAAAATAGGCATAGAGCACGGCCTGCAGGAAGTGCGTCCCCAGCAGCGGGGTGAAGGAAACCGCAACCCCTGTCGCCAACCCGCCCGTAATGCGATAGGTCGAATCAGAACCCCGGAAAAGCCGGTGATGAAAATAGGAAGCCGTACGGCGCCACCCCATCGAAGGCCAGATCCATTCACGCAGATAGGGAAGGATTTCCCGGGGCTGACGGCGCTTGAACAATACACCCCCCTATCGACCACGAGCCCGTTCCACCGAGGCTACCTGCGGGGTTGCCCGTAAAGCCGCGATGATATTATTAAGGTGGCGCGTATCGTTGACGTATACATCCAAAAGCATATCCCAAAAATCAAGCGAGCGGCTGGTAATCTTGAGGTTGATGATGTTGCCGCCGTTTTTACCGATAACGGTTGAAAGCGTCCCCAGCGCCCCAGCAACATTCGAAATCGTGACCTGCAAGCGGCCGACATGCGACTCTGGCGCGTCGGGGCCGTCGTCCCACGACACATCCAGCCAGCGTTCGGGGGTATCGGCAAAATTTTCCAGCGTCTCACAATCAATCGTATGGATGGTTACCCCCTTGCCGGTAGTGACGATGCCCACGATCCTGTCCCCGGGCAGAGGGTGGCAGCAACGCGCATAATGAACAGCCATACCGGGAATAAGCCCCTTGATCGGCATCGGCTTGCCTTCGCCGCCGCCTTTACGCGCCTGTATGGCCTGTTGCTCGACCTCGGCGTCAGATGGTTTTTTGGCCGTGGGCGTTTTATGCGCCGGAAAGATCGCACGGAATATATCGCGCGCCACCAGATTTCCCTGCCCGATACCGGCATAAAGATCGTCTATCTCTTCCATGCGAAACTGTGGCACGACGTTGGCAACCGCCTTATCGGTGAATTCATAACCTTCCTGCTGGAAGATTTTCTGCAACATCGCCTTACCCAACGCGCTGTATTGATCACGTTGCTGCTGGCGGATAAAACGACGGATATGGGAACGCGCCTTACCGGTTACAACGAATCGTTCCCATGTCGGGGAAGGCGTTTGGTTTTTTGCCGTGATGATATCGATCTGATCGCCGTTATTGAGCTTGGTGTTCAAGGGCGCGATGCGGCCGTTAATCTTGGCGCCAACGCATTTATCGCCCACGCCGGAATGCACGGCATAGGCAAAATCGACCGGAGTCGAGCCCGCAGGAAGTTCTATCAAGTCTCCCTTGGGAGTGAAAACGTAGACCTGATCCTGAAACAGTTCAAGTTTGGTGTTCTCCAGCAACTCTTCAGGGCGCTGTTCCTGCTCAAGAATTTCAAGCAGGTCGCGCAACCAGCGATATTGCTTGGCGTCCTTCTTTTCCGCCTTTTTGCCCGATTTGTAAGCCCAATGCGCGGCAACGCCGAGTTCAGCCTCTTCCTGCATGTCCTGTGTGCGGATCTGCACCTCAATTCGGTGATTGGCCGGGCCGATCACCGTCGTATGGATAGAGCGATAGCCGTTGGGCTTGGGCGTAGAAATATAATCCTTAAAACGGCCTGGAACCGTTGGGTAATTGCTATGCACGATCCCCAAAGCGCCGTAACATTGCTCTATGCTGTCGACCACGACCCGGAAGGCCATGATATCGGAAAGCTGTTCGAAAGAGACGTTCTTGCGCTGCATCTTGCGCCAGATCGAGTATTTGGTTTTTTCACGGCCCGTGACTTCGGCCTGAATGCCCGAATCCGCCATAAGACGGCGCAGTTCATCAATGATATCCTGCACTACCTGCGTTCCTTCCTGACGCAGGAAAGACAGGCGATTGGCAATACTTTCACGCGCCTCGGGATTGAGCTGGGCGAAGCAAAGATCCTCCAGCTCCTCTTTGAGGTTGTGCAAGCCTATGCGTTCGGCCAACGGCACATAAATCTCTATAGTTTCGCGCGCGATGCGCTGGCGTTTTTCAGGCTTCTGGATGGCATTGAGCGTGCGCATATTGTGCAGACGATCAGCCAGCTTGACCAACAGCACACGGATATCTTCCGACATCGCAAGAACCAGCTTGCGGAAGTTTTCCGCCTGCTTTCCCTCCACGCTTTGCCCTTCAATGCGCGAGAGCTTGCTGACGCCATTGACCAGTGTCGCCACTTCTTCTCCGAATTGCGCCTTCACTTCATCGTAAGTAGCGCTGGTATCCTCCAGTGTGTCGTGAAGGATGGCCGTGACGATGGTCGGCGTATCCATCTTCATGTTCGCAAGCAGCCCCGCAACCTCCATCGGGTGGGTATAGTAAGGCTCGCCGGATGAACGGGTTTGGCCTTCGTGCATCTTCTTGGCGTACTCATAAGCGCGGTTGACTGGCGCCGGATCGAAGTCCGGGTCGTATGTCTTGATCTGGGTTATCAGGGGTGATGGCTCGATCATGGCACTTCCGCAAAGCGTTGAAACACTAATATAGGGGGCAGCGCACAAACAGCCAATAAAAAAGGCCGGATCGTCCGGCCTTTCCCTAAAACAACCTAGCCTTTCACTGATCGTCTATAGAACCGCCAGCCAGATCGTCCAGTGCCGAGTCCGAGAAATCATCATCTTCGTCATCATCGCCGATATCTTCAAAACCTTCTCCGGCAGCGGCTTGTGCGGCAGCTATCGCGCTCCATTCGGCCTCGCCATCCATTTGATCAATGACATCTTCGCTGTCATCCATCTCTAGGACACGCTGGTTATTCTTGACCAGTTCCTCGCGCAGGTCGTCTACAGAAATCGTGCCGTCAGCAATTTCACGCAGAGCCACAACAGGGTTCTTATCGTTATCGCGGTCAACGGTCAAAGCCGCCCCGGATCCCAAGCGACGGGCGCGTTGGGCCGCAACCATGACCAGTTCAAAACGGTTGGTTACTTTTTCAATGCAGTCTTCAACGGTTACACGGGCCATTAATCATCACCTATGATCAAAAAATTGCAGAAACTCGGCTGTTTATAGGCATTTTAACCATTTAAAGCAAGAATGATGTCGGCCTTGAGTTTGTTAATTTTCATAATTTAATTTCTTTTCATTGTATTAGAGGATTTTAAACTAGCCTTTTGGCCGGGAAGTCATTATTTACATTAGATGTTTCTACTAAAGAGCGTTCCAATTTGTGAGTGTGAATATTATGACAAAATCATCAAAAGCCCTTTCGAATATCCCGTTCTATGCGGAAGAAAAGCTGGCCTTGTTTATTGATGGTTCTAATTTATACGCTGCTGCGCGCGCACTTGATTTCGATATCGATTACAGAAAACTGCTGCAGTGGTCGGCACAGCAAGGCCGGCTGGTTCGCGCCTTTTACTATACCGCCCTGATAGAGGATCAAGAGTACTCTCCCATTCGCCCGCTGGTCGACTGGCTTGACTATAATGGCTATACCATGGTGACCAAACCCACGAAGGAATTCGTAGATGCGCAAGGCCGACGCAAGGTTAAGGGCAATATGGATATTGAATTAGCCATCGACATGATGGAAATGGCTGACCATGTCGACCATATCATGCTGTTTTCCGGCGATGGCGATTTCCGGCGCCTGACTGAAGCAGTACAGCGCAAAGGCGTGCGGGTTACGGTGGTCAGCACCATTAAATCCAACCCGCCGATGGTGGCCGATGAATTGCGCCGGCAGGCCGACCATTTTCTGGATCTGGACATATTGGCAGATGAGATCATGCGTACCCCATCAGACAATGCGCCGCGTGAAGTCGCCAATCTGTAAAATAACACCTTGACTGTGAAAGAGCCGCCTTTGAGGCGGCTTTTATCATCCAACCGGCTATAATTATAATACTACACCCCTTCCCGGGCAGTATGGACGACCTTCTGCGCCACCAACGCAATCAGTTCGTTATCGGAAACTTTCTTTTGCGCATCGGCCAAATCCTTGAAGCGGGCAAAAGCGTCCTCAAGAGCATTTTCCCCCAGTTTATAGCCCAGCGCCTCCAGCTTCTTGCGGAAAGCATGGCGACCCGAATGCTTGCCCAAGACCAGTTCTGATTTATCAAGACCCACCGATTCAGGCGTCATAATCTCATAGGTCTGCGCGTTTTTCAGCATACCGTCTTGATGGATGCCGCTTTCGTGAGCAAAAGCATTCGCGCCCACAATCGCCTTGTTCGGCTGACAGGAGAAGCCCGTGACTTCCGACAATGCACGGGAAATGCCGGTAATCCTGGTCGTGTTGATATTATTGGTGAAAGGCAGCTTGTCAGGGCGCGTGCGGATCGCCATGACAATCTCTTCCAGCGCCGCATTCCCGGCTCGTTCACCGATACCGTTAATGGTGCATTCGATCTGACGGGCACCCGCTTGTACAGCAGCCAAAGAGTTGGCCACCGCCAGACCCAGGTCGTTGTGACAATGAGCAGAAAGAATGGCCTTATCGATATTGGGCACGCGTCCGATCAACATACGGAAACGGGCGGCATAATCTTCCGGGGTGGCATAACCGACCGTATCGGGAATATTGATCGTCGTTGCTCCAGCTCCGATCGCAGTTTCCACTGCACGGCAGAGGAAATCGTCCTCGGTGCGGCTGCCATCTTCCGCCGACCATTCGACATCATCGGTGAAATTGCGGGCGAAACTGACGCATTCGCGAATCTTCTCGATTACCTCCTCAGGCTCCATCTGCAATTTGTATTTCATGTGCAATGGCGATGTGGAAATGAAGGTATGGATACGCTGGCGTTTTGCAGGACTGATCGCTTCGGCGGTGGCTTCAATATCCTTCTTCACGGTGCGACAAAGGCCGGCGATGATCGCGTTCTTCGCTTCGCCCGCGATCGCATGCACAGCTTCAAAGTCGCCCTTGCTGGCGATGGGGAAACCCGCCTCAATCACATCGACGCCCATTTCATCGAGCAGGCGCGCCATGTGCAGCTTCTCATCATGGTTCATCGAACAGCCGGGAGCTTGTTCGCCGTCACGCAATGTTGTATCGAAAATAATAACGCGGTTCTTATCTGAACTCATTTTTTCACCTCATGGTCTTCAAGCGCCCGCGCCTCATCCGGCAGCATGATCGGAATGCCGTCCCGCACAGGATAAGCCAGACCGGCCTGATCGGAAATCAATTCCTGCCGCGCAACATCATAACGCAGCAGCGCATGGGTCAGCGGGCATACAAGGATTTCAAGAAGTTTTGGATCAACGGTCTGTGTCATTCAAGTTTCCAGATCAAGCAGGTTTTCTTTCAGGCGGCACCTGGGCATACTGGATATTCGGCAGCGCCTTGACCTGAGCGGCAATGCACTGCGGGTCTGCGGCATTATCTATTTTGGTGAAGTACATTAACTTAAGTTCAGGGTGAGCTTCGCTCGGGAATAATCTTTCGGCGTTAAAAATACCCGTAATCCGGCAAATGGCAGCAAGACCTGCTTTAACCTCAGTATCACCGGTGCCGTCATTAAATTTGAAATGAATTTCCACGATCAATCCCTTCTGCGATCAATTCACACAAGCTATCATTAGCGTTTTCCATGGCCGACGGAAAGAAAAAATAGCGCGCCTAATGTCTGCCATCACAATTGCAGCCACCTTTATCATTATGAATAGCCATTTCAAGCATGGTCATGAACATTTTAGCGCGGGTGCGGCAGCAGGCCGCTTCAAGCAAGGCCTGTTTTTCCCCCGGATCAAGGGGGCATATCATGGCAAGCGCCGTCATCAGCTTATCGTCGTTGGCGCTGTCAATCGAATCCCAACTGCAGGACAGTCCTTCAATATCAAAATAACTGCGCAAGAGATCCTTGAGGTGATTGCGATCTATCCCCAGACAATCATGGGCTTGCGGATCGGCGCTGAAATCAGACCAGTCCGCCCGGACACGGCGATAACCGCGTTGCATCGGCAATTCTTCATCGACACGAAAGCGGCTGATGCCCGTTAATGTAATCAGATAGCGCCCATCTTCAGTCTCTTCAAAAGCTGTAATTCTTCCGGCGCAACCCGTCCCGAAAAGCGGGGCGAAATCAGAAGTCATGCCTTGCTGAAAATCACGCGGTTGAATCATCCCGATCAGTCGATTCCCTCTTAGCGCATCCTCAACCATCGCTAAGTAACGCGGTTCAAAGATGTTTAACGGCAACTGGCCGCGTGGCAGCAGCAAAACCCCGGTCAGGGGAAATACCGGGAGGTCTTGCGGCAACGCAACAGGGCAGGCGGGATTGGCAGTAAAGTGACTCATAGGATCTATATAGTGGTAATCCCTTAAGAAAACAGCACTGAAGACAACTTTCTACGCCCTGCTAGAGTGAGCGGATCAGCAGGCCCCAAGGCTTCAAAGAACTGAAGGAGTTGTTTGCGCGCTTTATCGTCTTCCCAGTTACGCTGATGTCGAATGATGTCCACTAGCGCGTCGATTGCCTCTTCCTTGGCTCCGGCCGCAAAAAGCAGCAATGCCAAATCAAAGCGTGACTGGTGATCCTCCGGATTCTGCGCCACAGCTTCTTGCAAGCTAGCCAACTGTCCGCGGTCAGCCTGGGGACTGGCAAGGTCAAATGCCGTACGCACCGCCGCAAATTGCGGATCCTTGGTCATTACTTCTGGCGCGGCCTTGATCATATGCTGCGCCTGTTCCATTTGCCCCGCCGCAATAAAGGTTCGCACGATACCGGCATAGGCCTGAACATTCTCAGGCTCTTGCCGCAGGATTTGCGCATAAAGGCCCTGCGCTGTCACCAGATCGTTCTGCGACAACGCCGTAGCAGCACTTTTCAAGGTTGCGGCAATATCCAGAATCTCCCCCGCCTCGGGCTGCTGCTGCTGCACCATCTTTGAGAGTTGATCGATAATCGCCTTGATCTCGCTGACCGGGCGCACGCCGGCGAATGCGGTGACAGGCTGCCCTTTGAAGAAAGCGAAAACTGTGGGAACCGACTGTATACGCAAGGCCTGCGCCAAATCAGGGTTGTCGTCGATGTTAATCCGGACAAGGCGAACCTTGCCTCCCGCTTCTTTCACGGCACTTTCCAGCAGGGGCATCAGTTGTTTGCAGGGGCCGCACCATGGCGCCCAGAAATCAACCAGCACCGGCACATCCATGGACGCCATAATGACATGCCGCTCGAAACCTTCCGTATCGACATCAATCGCAAGGCCAGGCGTCTGCCCTTCTCCTGGAGTTCCTTTGCCTGCGCTTTTACTTCCCAAACCCAGTATCATATCAGTTCTCGCTTTCATCCGGCGCAGCCGGGGTTAAATCCAGTATTTGCGGCTCATGATCCGCATGACGAATATAGGTCAATAGGTCACGCGGCGACAGGCCGATCGTCATGTGGTTTTCCATGGGGTGGTAATTCACGGTTTCATAATCCATCATCGAACGGTCAAGAACAATCCGCACTTGCCGCGCACGGTCATTGACGATGGCAAACGGGCAGACCGAGCCCGGCCTGACCCCGAGATAGGCCCACAAACGATCCGGCGACCCGAACGACAGGCGCCCACAAGACAGCATATCCGCCAGCTTCTTGAGATCTATCGCGGTTTCATTGCGCGCAACCACCAGAAACATCGCCCCCTTCTTGTCGCGGACAAAAAGATTGCGACAATGAGCCCCAGGCATGCCGCGCTCAATATCCAGACTTTCCTCAACGGTGAACACCGGTCGGTGATGGTACAAAACGTAGGAAATCCCCAAGTCTGCAAGAATGGCAAACAAGGCCCCGGCCGGCGTGGGCAGCGGCGGCCAGTCGATCTGACTCTCGGGTGGGGTTTCAAGGGTCATCATATTGAAACTCTTTGGTTATGCGCATACCCATGCAACCAAAAGATCTTACGCGGGCATGAAATTCAAGAAAATTAGCCATTCCCGGGGAAAAATCAACGATTTGGTAAGACCTCTCATGTTAAAAATATGTCAAGTGTGTGACGAGGAGAGTACGAACCCTATGAATATTGAAAAGGCAGAAATTACAGATCTGTCCGGTTTTCTGGCCAGCCGGGGTGGCGTAGCGGATACGTTTCCGCAGTGCGGTATGCCGATGCCGGGAAGCAATGGCCCGAGCCTGATGGCAGCGCGGTGCCAGCAAGACGGGCAGGAATTCCCGATGGCCAAGAGCGACATTGGTTCGCTGGTAGCTCCAAGCAGCCCGGCTTTGAAGCAGGTCAACCGTCTGGGATGACAGGATAGAACTTGATGAATATTGAACTCAGCAGATTGGGCGATGGCGGATTGGTGGTGTTCGCGGACTCCCCCTTCCCGCATGATATCCGCCGGATTGAATATTACCGCGACCAGCGGTTGATGATGCTGGTCTATGACGACCCCGAGCATGAGGGCGACCTGATGCATTATGAACTGCCCGATGTCGCCCATGAGGCCGTGGAAGCCAGCCCGAACGTCATGGTCATCGACCATGGCCCGGGCCGAAAATTGTACGGCTATGATGTGCCGCTGGTGCATATCGGCGATCCGCTTGCAGCCTGAAAACAGCCCAAACACCCCCATTCGACAAAAAGCCCGATTGCCCCCGTTATTTTTGACTTGCATTTATCCGGCAAATTCTTATAGTCCGGTCGTCTAAAGCTGATGGATGCGGGTGTAGCTCAGGGGTAGAGCATAACCTTGCCAAGGTTAGGGTCGCGCGTTCGAATCGCGTCACCCGCTCCAATTTAAAGTTCCAGAACAAGCACTTATAAGAGGCCCGGCGCACCCGTCCGGGTCTTTTGCTTTTCACCCCCCTCCCGCAGAATATTTTTCAATTCCGAAACTATGTATTGGGGGTTTCGTTACAGGGAAAAAGACGTTTCCGACTTAAGGGATTAGATGCAGAGGCGTCATAGCTTCCCATCCGACACGGCTATGCTATGATTTTTGGAACAGGCGGATCGAACGCGACATCGTCATATGGTTCGTCCAGCGGGGGCACTTTCAATTATCGAACCCTGCTATCAAACCTTAGGAGAATTTCCGCCATGGACACACCGGCAGACAGGCCGCCTTCTTACATTTGGAAACGACATTGGTATAATAATCGGCAGACTAAGGGAGCGTAACCACGTCTTGAATATCGATCTTTTATTGACAGGGCAAGGGGAAGCCGGATTGGTCTGCGATGCTGCGGCAGGCAGCCCGGTTGCAGGGGTCATGTTCGATTCCGACACCGGGCAGATCACTCTTGAATATGTCGATCTCGATCCGCTCGACCTCAACATACCGGTGGATGACAGCTATATCGAAACTCTCTATTACGCCACATCAATTCAGGTGGGCACCATCGTCGATGGGGAAATCCGCGAAAGCCGCCAAGTGCCAATCCTGCTGACCAACGATCCGCAGGCTAACAGCGACCGCGCCCGGTTCGCCAAACCGCGAGCATCGACGCTGGCCTTTGAAAGGTTCATGAAAGCTTGCGTCACCGGACAGCCGATCCACCGTGACGATCTGGCCGATGAGTCTTCAAGCGGTTCCGTCATGGGGGGCATGAGTCCGGCGATCCTGAAATTCGCGCCCCATCTGGCACGCCAGCGTACGATGGAAGCTGCCCCCCATCTGGCCCCCAAGGGGCCTGCCCCGCCCGGACTGAGTATGGGCGGCAGCCGGGGAGGCGGCGGGCAAGTCAACCCGATGCGCGGTCGCCCACCGCCGACACACCGTGATGATGATAAAAAAGATTAATGGTAAAAGCGTTCTATTCAGAGTGCCCTATCAACGTGCCGGTGCCGCATAGATAAAAAATCCACCATCACGCACACGAACTTCACACCCGTTTGCATACACCTGTGAAAGATCATTCGCCGCTGCTGGTCTGCGCCAAGCGTTTTTGCCATCAGCGTCTTTACAGGACAAAGCTACCTTCCTCATTCGAACGGCTTCGAATTGTTGCTGCAACGCAGACCGGGCAAAGATTTTTCTTTCTTCAAGTCTCCCGGCTATTCCACACCACCCAAGACTATCGCCCCGGCACTGATGGCAGCAGCGGCGCTTCCCAGACCAGCATATAATTTTGTCACCCACCTATAAGCCATATCCTCGGCGTTTTCATGGGTGGGCAAAATATCATTTTCAGTCATTTTATATCCTTTAATTATACATAATTAATAGCGAAGTATAATCACCATACAAAAACTATCAAATACACTATCCGGCAAGGTGCGGGGTTGTCGTAATTCGTTATACGGACTATAAATTTTGTATCCCATAATAAAAACATACAGGATGGTTAAACAATGTCTGGTTTATCAATACGCAATTTATTTATATCGGCAGCACTGATGCTCAGCGCTCCTGCGGTCATGTCGGCTCCCGCCAAAGCAACTGCACCCAGGCCTGTTACGACGGCCAAAATGCTGGCAAAACCCGTTCAGGCAACCTTTACCTGTAGCAATGAAGTTTCTGACCTTATTGAATCCGTCAACGACGGCGATATGACCAAACTGCAAACCTGCCTGCAATTGGGTGTAGACCCCAACGCCCGGCAGGGTGAAAGCTTTATCAACGCTGCTTTGCGCGGCGAAACGGACATGGCCCGGGCTATGTTGCCCTATATGAGGGATGTGGCGGCGCTGGAGCGGGCACTCGCAATGGCAGCTCTGCGCGGACACGAGGACATAACTGACCTCATTCAGGCTAACCCGAATATAAAGATAGATCTGAACAAACCGAACAGTCGCTATCTTGCCTATGCGGCCCGCGCAGGTGCGATTGGAGTCATGCGCAAGCTCGCGGCAGCAGGCGCGCGTGATGACGATGGTTTTGCTATAGCTTCCGCTATCAGCGCAGAAAGAAGGGACTCCTTCGATTTTCTTCTGCATGAAGCCAAAATCAGCCCCAATGCAGGAAACGGCATGGTTCTTTCCATGGCCATCATGAGTGGGGACAAGTATTACGTCACATCTTTGCTGGATATGGGTGCAGAAACGAAATTTTTCCCTGTCGTTGCCGAAAGTCTTGCCGAGATCCGTAAACTCCGCGAAACGGGAGGCGCGGAAGGCGAGAAGTTCAAAAATCCGGCTTATGACGAGATTATCGTGCTGGTAGAAACAGCCATGAACAAACCAAAACCCGAGATCGCCATACAAACGCCCGTAAAGACAGTCTCACCCGCGCCCTTATAATCTGCCGGGGTTAACGCTCCTGTGACCTGATGCGCCGCCACTGCGCGACGTTGGCCTCATGTTCACCCAACGTACGCGCAAAAACGTGGCCGCCCGTCCCGTCAGCCACGAAATAGATGTAATCATGGGATTCCGGATTGAGAACCGCCGCCAGCGATTCCCTACCCGGGTTGCAAATCGGCCCCGGCGGCAAGCCCGGGTACCTGTACGTATTATAAGGCGAGTCGACTTCAAGGTCTTTGCGCAGCAAGCGCCGCCCGAGCGGGCCCATACCGTCATCGCGAACCTCACCCTTGGTCAAGGCATAGATGGCTGTGGGATCGGACTGCAGTGGCATGCCACGTTTCAAGCGATTCACAAAAACGCCGGCAACCTTCCGGCGTTCTCCTGCCATTCCCGTTTCTTTCTCAACAATGGAAGCCAGGATTACGGCTTCTTCAATCGTATCGAACGGCAGACCCGATACCCGTGCGGGCCATAGCTCTTCCTGCGCCGCCTTCATGGCGACTTCCATCTGGCCGATCACGCTTTGACGGTTGTCTGTTCTCATGAAACGGTAAGTCTCCGGCAATAACGATCCCTCAGGCGGCACATCTGTCAGAGCATCGCCGGAAAGGTTTTCTGCCTTGTTCAGCATCTGCACGATCTGCCAACTGGTCAACCCCTCGCGGAATGTCAGTTTGCGGTCGTAAACATCACCCCGCACCATTTTATCGAGGATATGCGACATGCTGGCCCCGGCGGCGATTTCATATTCTCCGGCATGCAGCCTTGTATGAACATCCTGCAAACGCGCCGCAATCTTAAAAATGACGGGGTTGGTTATCACGCCATTCTGCGCGAGCTGGCTTGCGATCTCGCTTAACCCCATGCCTTTTTCAATCACGACATAATGCACCTGCGCCAACGGCCCGGGCTCGCGAAATTCATGCAGGCCCCACAGGCCACCGCCCGCCACCGCCAGAAGCAAAAGAGTGGTAAAAAATGTGATCGCCGCTATAACATGACGCATAAAAAAGGCCCCCGTCCGGAGGGCCATTTTCACATGAATTGGAAGCGCAGGAAACTGTTAAACCGCCTTCATGATTAGGCTGGCGTTGGTGCCGCCAAAGCCAAAAGAGTTGGAAAGGGCGATATTGACCTTCTTCTCCTTGGCGATCCCGGGCACAAGGTCAAGCCCTTTGCAAGGCTCGGAAACGTTTTCAAGATTCAGCGTCGGCGGCAGGATACCTGTCTGTATCGCCTTGATCGAGTAAATGGCCTCGACAGCGCCCGCCGCCCCCAGCAAATGGCCAATCGCCGACTTGGTCGAAGACATCGAGACCTTATCAAGCGCGTTCGTGAACAGCCGCTTGACCGCCGTGCATTCGATACCGTCCCCCATCGGCGTCGACGTGCCGTGGGCGTTGATGTAGCCAATATCCTCCGGATTGAGGCGGGCGCTGGCCAGCGCCGCCTTCATCGCGCGATAGCCGCCGTCGCCATCCTCCGCCGGCGCAGTCATATGGAAAGCATCGCCGGAAAGACCATATCCCAGAACCTCGGCATAAATTTTAGCGCCGCGTTTTTTGGCGTGTTCGTACTCTTCAAGCACCACGATACCGGCACCTTCACCGATAACGAAGCCATCACGTGCTTCGTCAAACGGTCGTGAAGCTTCGGTCGGGCGATCATTATACCCTGTGGAGAGGGCACGGATCGCAGCAAAGCTGGCAACACCCAGGCGGTTGACCGCTGACTCGGCGCCGCCTGCAACCATCACATCGGCATCACCGTACATGATCAGACGCGCGGCATCGCCAATCGCATGCGTGCCGGTCGCACAGGCGGTCACCACCGAATGGTTCGGCCCTTTCAGGCCGTATTCGATAGAAACGTGTCCCGAGGCCAGATTGATCAGCATCGCCGGCACAGTAAATGGCGAAAGGCGGCGCGGGCCTTTTTCATGCAAGGTAACAGAGCTTTCATACATGCTCTGCAGGCCGCCGATCCCCGAGCCGATCAGAACACCCGCACGACAGCGATCCTCCTCGGTTTGCGGCTTCCAGCCAGAATCTTCGATCGCCTCCTTGGCAGCCCCCATAGCGAAGAGAATGAAGATATCCATCTTCTTTTGATCTTTGGGCGGAACATAAAGGTCGCCGTTAAACGCCCCTTCAACTGGCGCTTCCGTCGTGCAGCGCGGCACCTGCCCGGCGATCTGTGAAGCGATGTCGGAAGCATCGAAGAGGTGAATCCGGGAAATGCCGCTATGGCTTTCGGTGATGCGCTTCCAGTTATGATCGACCCCGACACCCAGAGGCGATACCATTCCCATGCCTGTCACTACGACGCGTCTCATATCACTGTTCCCTTTTTTGCGTTTAGGAATGACAAGGCAGTGTCACGGTCATGACACTGCCTTGAAAAAAACTAGGCCCCGGAATTATTCGGCAGCGTGTTCTTTGATGAAGTTGACGGCATCGCCAACAGTCTGAATTTTCTCAGCGGCATCATCCGGGATCTCGACATTGAACTCTTCTTCAAATGCCATGACCAGCTCAACCGTGTCCAGCGAGTCAGCGCCCAGATCATCAATAAAGCTGGCGCCCTCCTGAACTTTGGCTTCGTCGACACCCAGGTGCTCAACGACGATTTTCTTTACACGTGCGGCTACGTCACTCATTCTTTAAACCTTACTTGTTTGTTAGTGCTGATTGTTTTTCAACGGGGCGAATGTAAGCAGGTGGCCTGCCGAAATCAAGGATTTTGCAGCGCACGGTTTGAAAAACATGTCATTATGGATATAAATTGCCGATTTATCATTTAGATTCATTATGTTAACAGGGCACGGAAATATTGGACAAAACCTCCCCTGTCTTGCTATACTTACGTTAATAAAAAGCGCAGAAATCTGCGGGATAATAAAAGTACATAGAGGGTTTAAACGTGTCATCAGACCAAAGCCAGACCAAAGTCGGCGGCACAGCCGCTTCTATAGGACAGGTTGGCGCCCGTGAGGGCAGCTTGTCGGCAGCGCAAAAGCGTGCCGCCGTCGACAATGCCTCTGTCGCGATACGTTTGAAAGACGACAAGGGTGAAGCTTTGGATGCCGCCCTGACAGACAGCAATTTTACCGCCAAAAGCGATGGCGACCTGAAAAACCTTTCCGGTGCAGATCTCCTCAACGAAATGATCAACAATCCGCTGATGCAAGCCAAAAGCGGCACCGCGTGGGCGCAAGCGAAGATCGCCCAGGCAGGCCTTGACGATGAACTCGACAAGCTGATCGAAGGCGCGCCGATCGTCGAGGAACGCCAATGCCACCAGAACATCCAGCGTCTTCTGGCGGCCAAATCGATGACGGAAATGTCACCGATCCAAGTCAAATTCCTGCAACAGAACCTGCAGCGCCTGGGGTTGTATGACGGAGAGATCGATGGCGATTTCAGTAATAAAGGCCTGGTTTCGGCTGTAGACCGGCTGGCGACGAGCGAGAAAGTCATTGAACGCGCCATGAAAGGCGGAATTGCCTCACTGGCTTTTGCGTTTGCTGGCGTCCGGAGCATACCGGCGGAAAACCACGCGGTACAGTTCTCTGGAGAGAAACGGGTTATGGACTTGTTCCGCGCCGACGCCGCCCGCGCCACACAACCGGCGACACCGGCAGCCGTCACTCAAGATCGTCGCCCGCAGCAGTCCCTGCAATTATCCTGAAAAGGCGCATCGGCCCTTATTTATTTAACTGTTGGCAAATAACCCGGGCGCGACTGCGGCGTCGGCGCGTAGCCATACCCCCCAAACCCGGGCGGCTTGAATTTCCACAATTCTTCTGCAAATTCCGCACTACAACGGATAAAAAGATATTTGTCGTCAGTCACTATATGATAGTCGGGATCAAGTTCAGCGCCCAGATCATGTTCGCGGGCGAAATCTTCGATTACATGAAAAGCGGCATAGTTACGCGCCTGCAAGCGTGTCAGCCTGTGCGCTCCCTTCTCTCCCGCCGCATCCAGAACATCCGCGTATTGATCAGTGTGACGGCGAATAACGGCTATACGCTCTTCAAGCGCCGGATCGTCCACGACATGAACGATCACATGGGGATGCTGTCTTGATTTGGCGAGATAACCATCACGAAGATGCGGGTCGATTTTTGCCGACGCCGCCAGAAAGATATTGAAAACATCGCGGTTGGGCAAGGTCAGCGTATGCTGACGCGAGGCCCTGATGGTTTCCGGCAATTCGCAGCCCGCCGTTTTGTAGAGTCCTTTTATATGAGAAGCCGGATAAAGCGCGGATCCAGCCATATCCTCCTGCGACAGGCGTGCCGCAAATAACGCCACCAACCCCTCGGGACGACGAACCATGGCGCGCGCCAGCGGATCGCGGGAAAGAGCCAACGCCTGCTTTTTGTCCATGGTCATGTCGGTATGCCTCTCACCATTGCCGTCAATTTTAACCGAAACAGGTTAATAAATCGGCGATCCGATCGGAAACCTTGTGTGCGCCCGCCTGACGGAGTCTGGCCGCCTGCGCCGCCGGCTGGTGGGCAAGACCGGTATAGCCAAAAACCGTCATCCCGGCCGCCACACCCGCCTTAGCCCCGGCCAGACTGTCTTCAGCGACCAGACAACGCTCAGGATCGACCCCATATTGAGCAGCGGCGTATAAAAACAGATCCGGCGCAGGCTTCGGCTCAGGCACAAGGGCCGCCGTGTAAATCCGGTCTGTCTCAAAGAAACGGATCAAACCCGTTCCCTCAAGCAAACCCCTGACGTTTTCAGGCTCACCGTTCGAAGCGACGCACATAGGATGATTCTTCTGCAACTCTCCAAGAACGGCCTCGATGCCCGGTGCCGGGCGAGCCAACGCAGGCTGTAAAGCTCTGACCCGCTCGATATAGATCCGGCTGATGTCCGGGGGAAGCTTCACGTCATGCTCTTCCTCAACCACACGCCATATTTTCGATTGATACCATCCTACATAGGTATCCATACAGTATTCAGGGGTGTACTGAGGAAATCCGACCGCAGCCAAGGCCTCGCTGGTCGCTGTGTTATTCAGCAACTCGCTGTCGACCAGCGTCCCGTCGCAATCAAAGATGACAAGATCAACCACACTGTTCATCAGTCGCATACGCATTCCGGCGCGGATGTGTGGCCTCTGGCCGCGACCGGATCAATCCTGCCCACATGGGGCAATTGCCTTTTCATCAGGGCGGCAGCAAAAACCGGACTTGCCGGGAGCAGCGCAACATTGGAGCCGATAACCAGATTCGAGAAATCAACCTCCGCATCATAACCATGATCGCGGGAAAATGTCTGAATACTGTCCACAACGCTGCGATTGAAAGCCGAACGCAGACGCTGGCGTTCGGCGGCCGCTTGTTCGTCGCCAAGATCGAGAGTCAAGGCCGCCGTTCGCGCTGCCAGATCGTCCGACCGGTTAATCCATATCCTGTACTTATCCATTATTGTGTCCTTTCATATTCAAGCTAAATCATCGCCATGCCGCCATTGACATGGATCGTCTGACCGGTGACGTAAGCGGCCTCATCGCTGGCCAGGTAGACAGCCGCCGCCGCAATATCCTCAGGCGCGCCCATACGTGCCATCGGAATGGAGGCGTTGATTCTGGCTTTTTGGTCGTCGGTCAACACATCCGTCATCGGCGTGGCGATAAAGCCCGGGGCGATACAGTTGACCGTCACGTTACGGCTGGCGATCTCTGCCGCCATCGCCTTCGTCCAGCCGACGAGGCCGGCCTTGGAAGCCACATAATTGCACTGACCCGGGTTGCCGGTCGTACCGACGACGGATGAAATATTGATGATGCGGCCCCAGCGCGCCTTCATCATGCCACGCTGGCACGCCTGCGCTAGCAGGAAGGTGGCGGTCAGGTTGACGCGGATGACTTCATCCCATTCTTCCGGCTTCATGCGCAGGGAAAGATTGTCACGAGTCAGCCCCGCATTGTTGACAAGGATATTGATGCCGCCCATCGCTTCGGCCGCGGTTTTCACCAGTGCTTCAGCCTGCGCCGCATCGTTCAGATCGGCAGGCAGAACATGCACGCGGTCACCCAGTTCAGCAGCCAGCTCTTTAAGCTTGCTTTCATTACGGCCGGAAACGCCCACAACCGCCCCTTGTTTGTGCAGAGCCTTGGCGATCGCGCCACCGATACCGCCCGTGGCGCCGGTAATAAGGGCGGTTTTCCCGCTCAGATCAAACATGCTATGCAAACTCCTTCTTTCAAGACGCTTTTCTTAAACCAGTATTCAGGATTTCAGTCAAATCTATATGTTCCGCCGGAATATTGGTGGCAGGAATCCCCAGGAAGCGTTCACCTGCGGAGGTGAAACGTTCAATGGCATCGGTCACCAGGAATTTTATCTCCGGTTTACCGCTCATTCGCCCGGCAATGCCTGCGCTGGCGGCGTCACCACAATCGATCAGTGCGACACCCGGCCCCGCGACATCGGCAATCACATCGCGCAGCAGCGGGAAATGCGTACAACCGAGTATGATCGTATCCGGCCTGTCATCGCCATCGAAAAATCCCCCTATATAACGGTCGACCGCCGCCCGGGCGATAGGGCCTCCGATCCAGCCCTCTTCCGCGAGCGCTACCAGCAATTGCGCGGCCACGGATGTAACCTGGAGGGACGGATCAAGCATTTTCAGAGTCTCCGCATAAGCCCCGGAGCGGATAGTCGACTGCGTACCCATCACCAGAATACGTTTATTTTTCGTCGTTTTGATTGCAGCGGCAGCGGCAGTCGGCACCATAGAAATCACAGGCACTGGCGATACAAACTCAGCGATAACCCCGGCGGCATGAACAGACGCGGTATTGCAGGCAATCACGATCATTTTTACATCGTATTGCATCAGGATATGCGCCAGACCCAGGGAATAGGCGCGCACAGTATCGGCGCTTTTGGTGCCATAAGGCACGCGGGCAGTATCGCCCAGGTAAATAAAACGCTCCCCCGGCATCGCCCGTATCAGCGCCCGCAACACCGTCAGACCACCAATACCGGAGTCAAAAACACCGATAGGACGTGGATCTGAGGAAAAATGAGAGCCCAAGCTTTGCATGATTGTTGCATAGCATAAAAAAGCTGGGATCACTTCCAGCTTTATTACTTAAACAAGTGTCTACGGCTTCAACGGAGTTACACTTAGGGCCCGAGCCGGGTCACGTACGAAATTCAGGACATTGGTTGCTGAAAGTCCCGTTGCTTGTAATTTTTTCACAATTTCGTGATTATCGCCCTCTATCCCCCGCTGGCGGGCAGCGCCAATTTCGCGCTCAGTCAACACATCAATAATCTCATCATAGCTATAAGACCGAGCGGCCACCCAATAAACATCTGGCTCCGGCATTTTGGCTAGCAGACGCCATTGGGAATGCACCGGATCAACAAGGCATTCAGGAACAGCAACCTGCGCAATCTCTGTATGCAGGAACCTATGCATTTCCCTCACGGGCGTAGAAGTCAGCACCAAGGGGTTACCACCCATGGCCGTATTAAAAGCGCTAATGAGCATTCTAAACTTTGATGGATAAGCAGGGACAGCGTCGCGATTCTTCATTATGAATAATCCTTCCATGGTATTTCGTATCGGAAGATTATAATGGCCTAATAATTATGTCAACATATAGCGGTTGTTGGTAACGTCACAGTTTGAATATTAACGATTTTGCTATGCCCCTGTAATAGACAATCCGTTGACTGTGTCAAATTATTCCCTAATTATTCGCCGCTAAAGTAAAGATTAATTATCAACAATATCAAATAGATAAAGCTATTGTGAAATTAATTACCATAATAATATATTTGGGGATTTTAGGAGAATAAAAATGCCTGTATACGAAAAAAATTGAAGAGACAATGCAACGCGCTCTTGTCAATAGCGGCGAACTCAATCTGCGTTTTGATCTGCCACAAGAATTTTGTACCGCCGCTTGGCATGCCTTGAACGAACCAATTGAAGCCGTGATGGCAGCCACGGGCCAGCCTGATTATTATGGTGCAAACAGCCCCTTGCGCAATGTTCATCTGACTGAGCCACTCGTCAGGAGTCTAGGTGCAATCATGTACCACGCCGTATACAGCAAAACCAAGCGCACCACTATGCCCAGAAGAAGGTTTTTGACAACTAACCAAATTTTCCGGCCAAGATCTAATAAAAGGCCCTCAAGCGGGGGCTTTTGTTATTTCAACTTCGCAACCAATTCATCAATTTGTGCAGGTGTGCCGACACTGGAGACCGCAACATCCCCTTCGATACGCTTGACAAGGCCCGCGAGCACTTTGCCCGAGCCGATCTCGATCATTTCGGTCACGCCCTGTTCTTTCATCCATGTGACGGATTCGCGCCAGCGCACGCGACCGGTGATCTGATCGACCAGCAGATTGCGGATCTGATCCGGCGCGGAAACGGCGCTCGCGGTCACATTGGCGACAACGGGCACGACGGGGGGGCGGATATCCGTCTTGCCCAGCGCCTCACGCATTTTATCAGCCGCCGGGGCCATCAACCGGCAATGGAACGGGGCGGAGACAGGCAACGCCAATGCGCGTTTGGCACCGGCTGCGGTCGCCAGCGCCATCGCGGCCTCAACCGCACCCTTGTGACCGGAAATCACCACCTGCCCCGGCGCATTATCGTTCGCCGCCTCACAGATTTCGGAAACGGAGGCTTCCAGCGCAATCGCCTTCACCTGATCGAATTCAAGACCGAGAATCGCGGCCATGGCACCCTGCCCCACGGGAACCGCCTGCTGCATCGACTGACCACGCAATTTTAGCAACCGTGCGGTATCGGGAAGCGTAAACGCACCGGCAGCGGTTAGTGCCGAGTATTCACCCAAGGAATGCCCCGCTACAAACCCGGCAACATTCGGCAGCACAACCCCGGCATCTTTCGTCAGCACATTCATGACCGCCATCGAAACGGCCATCAGGGCAGGTTGAGTATTTTCAGTCAGGTTGATGTCGCCCTCCGACCCTTCCCACATGATCCTGGTCAGATTCTGACCCAGCGCATCGTTAATTTCCTCAAACGTTTCGCGGGCGGTTTTATAGGTATCGGCAAGATCCTTGCCCATGCCGATAGATTGCGACCCCTGCCCGGGGAAAATGAAAGCGCGCGTCATAATATACAAGCCCTTCTATTGGAAAACCGCCTGATAGAAGCCTTAGCCCCGGCCAAAGTCAACAGTTTGCAACACCGGCCTGCCGATTGTGCAGTGCAGTTAATATTATGTTATTGAATTTGCTGTATGATTATAGAGCAACGGAATTTTTGAATTTCGCAACGAAACGTGTTATAGTAAGGGCCTTGCGTTAAAAAAAACGAGATATAAGACGAGCGGCCCCTCCGGCCCGGCACGCGCCTTGCATTGCAGTGCTGTGGCACGGCCCGGGAAAATGAGGACAAAACCGCCGTTGACATAATGATAAAGGCTTGGAAGGAAAGACAATATTATGGGTTGCTCCATTATTAACGATACGATTCAACTGCATGTAGAAAGCGCACGTCAGGACATGGCTGTCCTGCTGCCCAGCCGCCCCAAGGCACAACCCAAAACCAAAGTCACAGGGGGAAGCGCCCTGCAAAACCCCGACCTGAGCCGGATGAGCCTGAGCGCGATGATCCGCCGTGTGCGTCAGGACGCCGCCGAAGCCGCCGTCAGCGGCCAGAAGAACTACTGGGCCGCCTTTATGGAGCGGACTCAGGCACGCTGCGCTAACGGCAATAATAGCGAACAAGCCTGATTTCCCTGATTTTTCACAGAATTTCCTTGATTCAGGGGCCGCTATGAGTATAGTGGCCCCCATTCCATAAACCTCGCTGGCATCGTTGTGGCGTCAGCTTTGTTTTGCGATTGGCAAATACAAAACCGAGAGGAGAAACGTAATGCCATTTTATGAAACCGTGTTTATTGCGCGTCAGGATCTGGGCACCCCCCAGGTTGAAGAGCTGACCAGGCAATTCTCTGAGATCATCACCAAAGCCGGTGGCAAGATCGCGAAAACCGAAAACTGGGGCCTGCGTAACCTCGCTTACCGCATCAAGAAAAACCGCAAAGGCCATTATGTGCTGATCGAGTCGGACACGCCGGCCGAAGCCATGATCGAAATGGAACGCAACATGCGCATCAATGAGGATGTGCTGCGTTACATGACCGTTCGCCTTGATGAACTTTCCAAAGGCCCATCGCCGATCATCGACAAGAGCCGTCGCGATGAAGAAGATGAAGACAAATTCGAAAGAGAGGTTGCATAATGAGCACGCAAGAAGCCACCGCCACCGGCGGCAAGCGCCCGTTTTTCAAGCGCCGTAAAACCTGCCCGTTTTCCGGCCCGAACGCTCCGGCCATCGACTGGAAAGACGTACGCACCCTGAACCGTTATGTATCCGAGCGCGGCAAAATGATGCCAAGCCGTATCACCGCGGTCAGCCAAAAGAAACAACGTGAACTGGCCTGCGCCATCAAACGCGCGCGCTTTATGGCGCTGATGGCCCCGGTTCGCACAGAACCCGAAAACAGCCGTTAACCCGGTTGCGATAAGGAAAGGTAAAAGAAATGTCTATGGACGTTATACTTCTGGAGCGTGTCGAAAGCCTCGGCAACATGGGCGAAAAAGTCCGCGTCAAGCCGGGTTACGCACGCAACTATCTACTGCCTCAGGGCAAGGCTCTGCGCGCAACCGCAGACAATATCGCTTATTTCGAATCTCAACGCGCGGCGCTGGAGAAACTCAACGCCGAAAAACGTGTTGAAGCCGAGAAAATCGCTAAGAAACTCGAGGGCTTGAAAGTCTCGATGATCCGTAACGCCGCCGAAGGCGGTCAGCTTTACGGTTCCGTTACGGCCCGCGATATCGCGGATGCGATCAACGCCGCCGGCAAGGCCGAAGTCGCCCGCAACATGGTGGTCGTCAACCAGAACTTCAAAACCATCGGATTGTTCGAAGTTCCGGTTGTACTGCATCCTGAAGTGAAAGTGGCAGTCACGATCAACATCGCCCGTAGCGAAGAAGAAGCCAAAGTCCAGGCCAAAACCGGCAAAGCCGTGGTCGTGGATTATAGCGGTGCTTCCGAAACCACCGATGCCAAATCGGCGCTGCTGGATGCCGACGCTCTGGCTGCTGAAGCCGCCCGCAACGCTGAAGAATCGGCTGAAGCTGCAAAAGATGCTGCCAAGTCGGCTGCCAAGTCGGCAAAACGCGCCGGCAAGAAAGCGGACAAAGCCGAAAGCGATGCGGAAGAAGATGTCGCTGACGAGTGATTCTCGCATGCGGAATATAGAAATTAAGGGGGGCCGGAATTTTCCGGCCTTTTCTTTTGCCGCAGCATAGCCGCTCTTATGCCCGCTATTCACAGCCCATCGCAATCGACTCTATAGCTTGCCAGGTCATACAGATGTAATCTGCATCCATGTCACCGGAACTCGCCAGAAAAGCCAACCAGAACACTCCGCCTTTAACAGGGATTGCAGAGCGCGCCTACCGCGTCATGCCTCACAATCTGGAGGCAGAACAGGGGCTGCTCGGCGCGCTGCTGATCGATAATCGCGCGATGGAGCGCATCGGCGACTTTCTTAAAGCCAGCCACTTTTTCCACCCGGCCCATCAACGCGTCTATAGCGCCATACAGAAATTGATCGATCGTGGTCAAAGCGCCACACCCGTAACGCTCAAAGGTTACTTCGAACAAGATCAGGATCTCTCTAATGTGGGAGGAGCCGAATATCTGGCGGAACTCGCCGCCAGCGTCATCAGCGTCGTTAATGCCGATGATTATGCCCGTACTATCTATGAGCTTCATTTACGCCGCGAATTGATCGCTGTGGGCGAAGATGTTGTGAATGAGTCCTTCGACCAGAAGCTTGAAGAGGAACCCATGAGCGTCCTGCGCAGGGCTGAGGGCCGTCTTTACGATCTGGCTCAATCCGGCGATGTCAAAGGCGGTTTTGTTTCGCTGCGCGATTCGGTCAAGGTCGCTATCGAAATTGCCGAAAAAGCTTTCCGCACCGAAGGCCATGTCACAGGAGTCACAACAGGCTTGCGCGATCTGGATGAGAAGCTGGGTGGGCTCCATCCTTCCGACCTGCTGATCCTTGCCGGGCGTCCCTCTATGGGGAAAACAGCGCTGGCAGTGAATATTGCCTACAATGCCGCGCAAGCCTTTGCCGATACCGGGGGCAAAGAAGGCGGACGCGTGGCGTTCTTCTCGCTTGAGATGTCCGCCGACCAGCTGGCCACGCGTATCCTTGCTGACCTTTCCGGCATTTCCGGCGACGCCATTCGCAAAGGCAATTTCCGCGAAGACGATTTCCGAAAATTCGTTCAGGCCGCACAAAAACTTTCGCAAGTGCCCCTGTATATTGACGACACCCCGGCCCTTTCAATCAGCGCTGTTCGCTCGCGGGCGCGGCGCCTGCAACGTCAACACGGCCTTGAATTACTGGTGGTTGATTACCTGCAACTCCTGGCAGGTACAGGGTCGCGTCAATCGACCGACAACCGTGTACTGGAGATATCGGAGATCACGCGCGGCCTGAAAGCCATCGCCAAGGAGTTGCAAATCCCGGTTCTGGCCTTATCGCAGCTTTCCCGCGCGGTCGAACAACGCGAGGATAAACGACCCATGCTATCAGATCTTCGCGAATCCGGTTCGATCGAACAGGATGCCGATGTCGTGATGTTCGTCTACCGCGAAGAATACTACCTCTCGCGCTCGGAACCCAGCATGGATGAAGCCGATAAATACGCCAAATGGCAGGAAAAAATGGGTCGTGCTCATAACGTCGCCGAATCAATCATAGCCAAACAGCGTCATGGCCCCATCGGCACGGTGCGCCTGTTCTTTAACCCCGATCTGACGCGGTTTTCTGATCTCGAACAGACTCACAGCGACCGCCCCGACTACTGATCGGGGTCGGTCAGGCGATAAATATCATATGTCACTGGCGGCGAATCCTTGACCAAGGTGCCGGGATAGTAATCGCCGTAGGAAATCTTGATCGTACCGTCGTGACGATAGCGCTCCCATGCCGTGCGAAACGAATCTGAAACCGCCCAGTAAGCGCCAAAATCAAAAAAACCCTGGCCGGTAATCGAAAATCGTCCAATGATAAGGATGGGCGGTTTATAACGCTCCAGATCCTCGGCAATCCTCCCGCCATAAGACAGGCGTAAAATCTCGCTATCTTCAGGGGAAATGCGATCATGCTTCAGCATTTCCGGCAAAAACCAAAATGACGGGAAGCGCGAGCCATGGCGTATGCCAGTGACATAAGCCGTTTCATGCACGATCCCCATCGTGTCATTGAACATGAAAAAACTGCACCCCGTTCTGTTTTCGCAGGCCGCGCGCACCCTCTGCGTAAGAGGCATGTCGCGGTAGGCCCGGTAATCAGGCAAAGCGCCGTTAGCCGGAAATATCATCAATGCCAACCCCGTCAGCGCGGTTATAGACAACCCGGCAGCAAAAGTACGGCGCTTGCCTTCATAAGCCAGCCATTCAAACAATAACAGAGTTAATCCGGGAATAAAAAACCCCAAGGCCGGAAACAGGTGATAATAAAAACCCTTCCCCTGTACAAGGTAAGGGATGAGGCTGAGCACAGATGCAACGCCTAACAGTAACACCAAACCAGGATGACAAGCGCGGTAGCGCAGACACACGGCAGAAAACAGAAGGCCTCCTGCAGGTATAAATAAATAACCGGTAACTTCAGGCAGACGCGCCTCGCGCTGAGAGAGGTAAAGCTGCCAAACATCCGGGAAAATGACTTGAATGTAGTCAGGAAACACGAAGTACAGAAGAACTGCATAAGCCAGAACCAGCGCCGATAGGGATATAAAATCAGCGCGCAGAAAATTACGCCAGCCTGGATTCCGCCTCAACCCGTCAAGCACCATAAGAAAAGGGATCAACCCATGGTGCGGCTTGAGCAAAATTAGGAAAGCCCCGAGAATAAACACTGGCCAGCGCCAATATGCCGCGATGCGTATTCCGCGGTTAAGCGCGTATTGCAACAAGACAAACGGCACCAGCCCCAGCGCTACCAGATGATCGCGCTCCCCGTAAAGGGCATTCGTCATCACGGTTTGGGAGAGAAGAAACGCAGCAACCACAAGAGCAGTTGCAGCCTGATCACCGCGAGTCAGTTTCATCACAACATAGCCTGTCGCCAGCGCCGATAAAGCGAGCAGCGCCATGACGTAGATGAATATCGTATAATGGGCTTCAACGCCGGTCAGGGATGACAGTACATAAGGCAAGGCATAGCTAAACAGACTTAACGGCGGATTGGGCTCAAAAACCGATCCTGTCATCGTTGCCCCCCCGATCCAGCGGGCAAAAGCTTCATACAGCCAGACTAGGTCGCTATGCAACGGGGTGCGCAGCAAACTTTTCCCCCAAGGGATCAAAACGATAAGTACAGAAAGCATGCACAAGGCGGGGACAGCAAAAGGGCGATAGCGAATCGTCATGAAAGAACCTCGACAAAGGGATTGTAACCGAGAGCCAGACAAAAGGCGGCCGGGAAAAGTAACCGTAAAAAAATCACCCGGCAGACAAGGCCGGGTGAAGTTCAATACGCTTAGGACGCGAAAACCTGTCAGATTATTCCTTCTGTAATCCCCCCAAGGATTGGGAATTATTAATTATTTCGTTCAACTCGCTGTTTTTATAATAACCTTATAAAAAATAGCAGTTACTAAGCAATAAAACAATAAAAATCTGTAACATACCCCTCTTGAGAATTCATAATCAAGCCTGTAGGGTTAATCATGTTTTTACGGCAGATCCAAACCGCTGCACCAATTGACAAATCTATCAACTCAGCCGCCGTTTTGGGCCGGTTAACGATTGACCTTGGGGCGATCGCCGCCAATCATGACGTTTTATCCCGTCAGGTTGGGCCTGAGTGCAAGCTCGCTGGCGTGGTCAAAGCCAATAGTTATGGCATTGGGATGGATAAAGCGGCCCCCGTGCTGTTTGGGCGGGGGAGTCGCCGTTTTTTTGTCGCAACACCGGAGGAAGCCCTGACCCTGCGACGGATTCTTCCCCTTGCCGAAATCGCTGTGCTGGGTGGCGGCCTGCCCGAAGCAGCCGACGAATACATCGCACATCAAATCGAACCAGTCTTAAACAGCCTGCATGACATCGCCTTGTGGCGCGATGGCGCGCGGCGATCCGGCAAGATTTTACCCGCCATCATTCATCTTGATACAGGCATGAACCGTCTGGGGTTATCAGAAAGCGAAGCCGCCATGCTGATTCAAGATCCCGCCTTGGTGCGTGGCCTTGATGTGATCCTTGTCATGAGCCACTTCGCCTGCGCCGATGAGAAATACCACCCGTTGACGCAAAGCCAGTATGAGCGCTTTTCCCTGTTCGCCAGACATTTCCCGCGGGCACAAAAATCGCTGGCGAATTCCTCGGGCATTTTCCGTCACAGCGATTACCATTTCGATCTTGTACGTCCGGGGATGGCGATTTACGGACTGAATCCGACGCCCGAAACCTCCAATCCGATGCATCCGGTGGTCGCGCTGGATGCCCGCATCCTGCAGACCCGCACCTTGAAAAAAGGCGAAAGCATCGGTTATAGCGCCACGCATATTTTCACAAGCCCAGCGCTGACGGCCACTGTCGCTCTGGGTTACGCCGACGGGTTCCACCGCGCAAATGGCGGCAAAGCCAGGTTATACTGGCGCGGCATTCCCTGCCCGGTCGTTGGTCGCGTTTCGATGGATCTTGTCACGGTTGACCTGTCTCATCTGAAAGATTCTCTGCCGCAGCCCGGAGACTGGCTTGAGGTTTTAGGGCCGCACCAAAGCGCCGACCAACTGGCGAAAAGCGCGGACACGATCGGTTATGAAGTTCTGACCAACCTCGGGGCGCGCTATCAACGGATATATCGCGACGCCGTCTGAGATACGATTTCCGCCAAAGCGCCGTAGTGCCCATCCGGGAATTCGGGGCAACCCTGATCTTCCGGCACCTCATTACTCAACCGCAACGCTGGCGGCACGTCCTCATCAGCCAATGGCGCATAGAGATTATACACCTCGTCGGGAAAACGATAGTCCCACCATTCCGTGATTAAAGGCTTCAAAGGCTTGCCTAGAAAGCCAGCAGCCTCCAGCAAGCAATTTGTCAGGCAGTCGCGGTTCCGCTGTATAGCTTCGTCCAACCTGGCATATTCACGGTGAGCCGGATTATGGGTGGCGTCAGCCCCGCCTTCCGGCAACGCATCGACGGTTGTGCCCATATCAAACAAGGCGCCGTCTGCCCCCCGAATCGAAAGATCAATCGCCATGCCGCGCGGATGCCCCCCCTTCCCCGGCGGCGCAAACATGCGAAGCGGCCCTTCGGCTGTCCAGTGCGGATGCGCCCTGACAATCGGCGTTTCGCAAATCAATCGCTGGACTGTTGTCGTCCGGAGGCCGTCATAAAGTTCGAGTTGCGCCCCCGTCCGCTCAAATAACAGACGGGCGGCGACCAGAACGATCTCGGCCATATGTCGATGCAACGAGAGCCGGGCCGCCGGACGGTAGACCGGGCCGCAAAAACTGCCCGATCCGGCATACATGACATCAACCAGCAGAGGATAATCCGCAATCAACAGATCCATCGGAACAAGATCATGGGGGTCTATGGGCTGCAAGGCAGGCGTATTCATCAATATAAACAATATGATAGTTGATAAACGACCAGTGGATTTTCATGCAAAAATGGTCTAGGGTCGAGGGGCTGAAAAATGGCGGTGCCCGTACAACACAAGGAAGAGTATACCAAATGGTTAGCGATGTGAAACAGGATCAGGCGATAAAGCCCTCACCCGTCGACGGCCTGCTGGATTTTTGCGCCCGGATCGGTCGCACCCTGATGGCGTTTTTACAGGTAACCGGCCGACTTGGCTTGTTTATAGGCGAGTCGATCAGCCATGTGTTCCGCCCCCCCTTCTTTCCGAAACTGGTTGCCCGCCAATTCATGGATATCGGCTATTATTCCCTGCCCGTGGTTGGAATGACAGCACTGTTCACCGGGATGGTTCTAGCCTTGCAAAGTTACACGGGTTTCTCTCGCTTCAACGCCGAATCCGCAATCGCCGGTGTGGTGGTTCTCTCCGTCACACGGGAACTCTCCCCGGTGCTGGCCGGCCTGATGGTAGCTGGGCGCGTAGGAGCGGCGATTGCGGCCGAGATCGGCACGATGCGCGTGACCGAGCAAATCGACGCGCTGGTGACATTGTCTGTCAATCCGTTCAAATACCTGATCGCCCCCCGGGTGATCGCCGGCACGTTGATGCTGCCCCTGCTGGTGCTGATTGGCGATATTATCGGCGTCTATGGCGGCTATATCGTCAGTATACACAAGCTGGGATTCAACCCGAATTCTTACCTGACACAAACGTGGGATATTCTTGAGAATATGGATGTGATTTCCGGTCTGGTCAAAGCTGCCGCTTTCGGGTTTATCGTTTCCCTGATGGGGTGCTATCACGGCTTTAACTCCCAGCGCGGCGCGCAAGGCGTGGGGGCAGCCACTACAAACGCGGTAGTATCGTCCTCGATCCTGATCCTGATCTTCAACTACGTCCTGACACAGGTATTCTTTTCATGAATGACGTCACACCCAAGCTGGAACTTAAAAACGTCAAGAAAGCCTTTGGCCCCAAAAAAGTGCTGCAAGGCGTTGATCTGAAAATCAGCCCCGGAAAATCGCTGGTGATTATCGGTGGCTCTGGAACCGGAAAATCCGTGGCCCTGAAATGTATTCTCGGGTTACTGCATCCCGATGAGGGCTCCATCCTGATAGACGGCAGGGAATCCGTAGGACTCCCCCCACGGGAGCGCGACCAAGTTATGCATAAATTCGGCATGCTGTTCCAAGGCGCAGCCCTGTTCGACTCGTTGCGTGTATGGGAAAATGTAGCGTTTGGCCTGATTCAGGGGCGCGGGGTCGACCGCCGCACCGCCTATGATACAGCGCTTGAGAAATTGCACTCGGTAGGCCTTGATGAATCGGCAGCCTACCTCTTCCCCGCCGAACTTTCTGGGGGAATGCAAAAACGGGTCGGGCTGGCCCGGGCGATTGCCGCCAACCCAGAAATTATCTTTTTTGACGAACCCACTACCGGTCTCGACCCGATCATGGCCGACGTCATCAATAACCTGATCGTGAAATCTGTAAAACAATTGGGGGCAACCACCCTCTCCATTACGCATGATCTGGCCAGCGCCCGCAAGATTGCCGATGAAGTCGCCATGATCTATCAGGGCAAAATTATCTGGCAGGGGCCGGTATCCAGTCTGGATCGTTCCGGCAACGATTATGTCGATCAATTCATCCATGGCCGCGCTGAAGGCCCCATCACTGACGATATCAAAGCCCGGGTCTGAAAAGTCCGGGTTTTAGGCCTTTTCCCCGCCATAATCCCATGTAATATAGGGTTATGCGTTTCCTGACTTATCTATTTTTAGCGGTTTTTTCTATCGGCATGCTGGGCGTCTTGGCCGGGGTCGGCACTATCATTTACGCCATCTCCTATTATGGACAGGATCTGCCGGATTATTCCCAGTTGAAAGAGTACCAGCCTCCTGTACTGACACGGCTTTATGCTGGAGATGGGCGCCTGATGGCCGAATACGCCAAGGAGAAACGCGTTTTCATACCCATCGACGCGATTCCGGATCTGCTCAAGAACGCTTTCATTGCCGCCGAAGACCAGAATTTTTACGTTCACGAAGGCGTAGACTTCTTTGCGATTGCGAATGCTGCTGTGGGCAACCTCGCTCATGGCGGTCGCCCCAGAGGGGCCTCCACCATCACCCAGCAAGTCGCCAAGAATTTTCTGCTCTCGCCGGAAGCCACTTATAAGCGCAAGATCCGAGAGGCTCTGCTGGCATTCCGCATGGAAAAGGCACTGAGCAAAGACCGCCTGCTTGAATTGTACTTGAACGAAATTTACCTGGGGGAGGGCTCTTACGGTGTGGCCGCCGCCGCCCTTAACTACTTCAACAAGCCGCTCGAAGACCTGACGATAGAGGAGATGGCTTATCTGGCGGCCCTCCCCAAGGCCCCGAATAATTACAATCCTGAACGCCACGCTGAACGCGCGACGGAAAGGCGAAACTGGGTTATTGGCCGCATGCAAAAAGACGGCTATATCACCGCCGAACAAGCCGAGACCACCAAAGCCAAACCATTGATTGTCACACGCGCCGAAAACAGGCCGGTCGATGCCCCTTACTTCGCCGAAGAAGTACGCCGTGAATTGGCAGAAAAATATGGGGAGTCAAGCCTGTACGGCGGCGGTCTTGCCGTACGTACAACCGTTGACCCCCGTTTGCAGGAAACCGCAGAGCGCGCATTGCAAAACGGGCTGATGGCCTACGATCGGCGCTGGGGGTGGCGCGGCCCGGTAAGCACATTACCATCACTTGAGAATTGGCGAGACGTTCTTGCCACCACCAAAAGACCCGACGCCATGCTGACAAACTGGCAACTAGCCACCGTTCTGGATGTCAGTGTCGATAACGCCACATTGGGATTTGCCGATAATGGCCGGGGAATCCTGCCGTTGAAAAATGTGTCGTGGGCCAAGAAGCGCCTTGAGCAAGGAGGGTTCAGCGCAGAACCCGCGGCCATGCGTCAGGTCGTCAATACGGGCGATATCATCATGGTGGAGGCCGCCCCCGAGGACGGACTCAAGACCACTTACGCGCTGCGACAAATACCCCGTGTCAACGGCGCCTTGGTCGCTCTTGACCCTCACACCGGGCGGGTTCTGGCCATTCAGGGCGGGTGGAGCCACAAACAAAGCGTCTTCAACCGGGCCACACAAGCCAAGCGCCAGCCGGGATCGGCTTTCAAGCCGTTTGTTTACCTGACCGCCCTGGAAAAAGGGTTTACCCCCGCAACACTGATTCTGGATGCCCCCATTGTGATCGATCAGGGCCCCGGAATGCCGAAGTGGCGCCCTTCGAATTACAAGGGCGAATATTTTGGCCCCACGCCATTGCGGGTCGGGGTTGAAAAATCGCGCAACCTGATGACGGTCAGGCTTGCGCATTTCCTTGGCATGGAATCAATCATCGAGACAGTGCAGAAATTCGGCGTCGTCGAGAAAATGGAGCCGCATCTAGCCTATTCCCTAGGCGCGGGCGAAACCACCGTTTTACGCATGACAACAGCCTACGCCCAATTGGTCAACGGTGGAAAGAAAATCACCCCTACATTGATCGACCGGATTCAAGATCGCCGTGGCGCCACCATTTACCGCCACGATCAGCGCCCTTGTGAGAATTGCGGGCCCTTACTGGAATGGAACAACCAGTACACACCCGTTATTCCCGATAACCGGGAACAACTTACCGACCCGCGTTATGCCTACCAGATGGTTTCAATACTCGAAGGGGTTGTCGAACGCGGAACGGCCGTCAAGTTAAAGGAACTGGGGTATCCGCTGGCAGGAAAAACAGGCACGACCAACGAATCGCGCGACGCCTGGTTCGTTGGCTTCACCCCGGATCTGGCCGTGGGTGTATATGTCGGCTTCGACAGCCCGGAATCGCTGGGCAAACGTGAAACCGGCTCATCCCTCTCGGTGCCTATCTTCCGGGAATTCATGGAAACCGCCCTGAAAGACGTGCCCCCCACACCTTTCCGCGTTCCGCCTGGAATCAAACAGGTGCAAATCAATGCCGCTACCGGCGCGCTGGCACAACCGGGCGACAGCAAGTTAATCTGGGAGGCGTTCCTGGCGGGTAACGAACCTTCCAACCAGATGTTTATCCTCGATGCGAATGGCATCAGCAACTTGCCATCACTCAGCAGCGATATCACCGATAGCGCCGCAACGCTGGGAACCGGTGGAATCTACTAATCAGAAATCGAATGTGCGTTCAATAGCGCGATCATCCTTAACGAGCGTAAGCGTCAGACTCTTGCCCATGATGGCCTGCGCCAGATTGTCAACGCCTTCAGGGGCTGCGATCAGCAACGATGCTTGACGCGGATCTTTATCATCCGGCGTGATAACGGGCGGCGCCAACATATAGACACCTGTACCGGCCTCCGCAAAAAGGTCTGCCCCCTCGAATCCCTGTGCCAGATAAGCCTGCACGACGATCGCCTTCGGCCCCAGCACAACGTTGTCAATTCGGATATCAGGTTGATTTTCCCGCGGCGGCAACGAGGCAAACTCTTGTTCGACAAGAGAGGCCTGCGCATCTTCCTCTCCTGTGCCAACCGGCAATGTCAGAGAAAGCGTCAGAGCTTGCGGCACACAAAGATCCTTGCAAACCATGATGTCAGCCTGCACAGATAAAGCGACTGGTTCGCCTGATTTTTCAGGGGTCAAGGTAATGGGCAGACGGGCCGCGTCCTTGTAACCAAAGCCATAAAGCCCCTCATATTCGAAGCGACGTGGCGCAGGCCAACCCATAACGGCTTCTTTCAGGTTCTGTGATGCCGTCCAGTCAAGGTCGGGCGGTAAACCACCATCCCCCGGCATGCGCCAGTAAATATGCCACTCAGGTTCCATTTCAAGATCCAGCACCGCCCGGATGCTCGCCTGCGACCCGACACTTGATTGCGCTGTTATAAGACGCGCCTTTACGAAGTCAGCCTTGGCCCAAGAGCTTTCGGCCGCCTGCGCCACGCACGGCATCAACAAAAAGGACATAAAATGGATATAATTCAGGAACTTCTCTGTCTTAGTAGCCATGATATCTCCGATCATCTGTATCCTGAATTGAGGATATGCTAAAATGATAAAACGGCAAGTCACAAATGACACGGATGAATGGATATGGCACGACGCGAATCCCCAAAAGATGGTTATCTGACCGGCAAATTACTGGTGGCAATGCCACAGTTAGGCGACTCGCGCTTTCATAAAGCGGTCATTTTCATTTGCGCCCATGATGAAAACGGGGCAATGGGGCTGGTGGTCAACCATATCCTGCCCGGACTTGAATTACACTCTCTTCTCGACCAGCTCTCGATCGAAGGCAGCATAAAAAACGCCGATATGCCCGTCATGAGCGGCGGCCCGGTTGAAACAGCGCGGGGGTTTATTCTTCACCAAGGCGGTTTCAGGCAAATCGAAAGCCTTGAGATCGAAAGCAACATCTATGTGACCGGGACGATTGACGCCCTCAAAGCCATCGCCCGCGGCGACGGCCCTGAAAGGATGTTATTCATTCTGGGTTACGCGGGGTGGACAGCAGGGCAGCTCGACCACGAATTGCAAGATAATGCCTGGCTGGTCACAGACGCCGACCCCTCTGTCATTTTTGAGGGCGATCCCGAAGAGCGCTGGGATCGGGCCATTAGAAAAATCGGGATAGACCCATTGATGCTATCAGGCACCGCGGGCCGCGCCTGAAATTTTTCAGGCCACAACATCCCGTCTCTCCCAATCCTCATATGGCAATCCATAAAGGACGTGATCCCGCCAAAGCCCGTCGATGGCGATGTAGCGGGCGGCAAAGCCTTCTTCTTTGAATCCAAGGCGCGTGAGAAGTGCGCGGCTACGCACATTCTCCGGCAAACATCCGGCGTTCAGGCGATGCAACTTCAAGAACCAGAACGCATGAGAAAGAATAAGGCGACCAGACTCTGTCATGTAACCATGACCCTGCTCGGATTCAGCTAACCAGTAACCCAAAGACGCATATTGCGCGGCACCGCGGCAAACATTGTTGATATTGAAACCGCCGATAATTTTCTCGGGTTCGTTGCGAATAATAAGAAACGCGTAGGCCCGGTCATCCTTCCACTCACAAGCCTGACGTCTGGTGCGTCTTTGGAAATATTCTTCGGTTAAACAATCATCGTCCCATGTCGGCTCCCACGGTTGCAAAAAAGCACGGTTTTGGCTGCGGAGCATAGCCCATTCGTGCCAGTCCGAGAGTTGCGGCGGGCGCAAATGCACTCGCGTTCCTTTAAGCCGGATCATGGGCATTTCAGGAGTTGAAGCTGTGGACGAGTCTCGTGAAAGCATCAATTACGCAATCTACGCCGAATTTCATCATATGATTCAAGCAACGATAAAGGCCCCAAGGCCGCTACTGTCGGAGTGCCTGCAAAAATTTTATGCGCCATTCGTGATACATCCGCTGTGGTCAGAGCATCGATTTTTCCAATTTTCTCCTGTATATCAAGCACATCGCCAAAGTGAATCAAATGCTTGGCTTGCTGATTGGCGCGCCCCATCATCGATTCCCGTCCCATCAGCAAATTAGCCTTCATCTGCGCTTTGGCTCGGGATAATTCTTTCTCCGTAACCGTACCAGCGAACTTCAGTATTTCATCACATGTCACCGGAACCAGCTCGGGCAAATGTTCGGGACTGGTTCCAGCATAAACTGCAAACTGACCATCATCCTGATAGGAGGTGTGGAACGTAAAGATCGAATAAACAAGACCCCGCTTCTCGCGAATTTCCTGAAACAGGCGCGATGACATGCCGCCGCCTAAAATGGTTGCCAGCGCGACGGCGGCAAAAATGTCGGGGTCACCACGGCTGATCCCCTGGAACCCGATCAGTAAATGACTCTGCTCCAAATCTTTTTCTTCGCGCCGCTCGCCCCCTTGGTAATCAGCACCCTTGGGTTCAAAAGAAATGTCAGGCGGCAAGTCAGTGAAGAGAGCGGAAACCTGATTGGCAAAACTCTCGTGATCGACATGACCGGCAGCCGACACCACTAAACGACGCGGCGAGTAAAAGCGGTGAACATAATCCATCATGACATCGCGCTTCATGGCTGAAATGATATCAGGGTTGCCCAGAATGGGAGCACCCAACGTCTGGCCCGGGTAAGCGATTTCCTGATAGTAATCAAACACAAGTTCGTCCGGCGCATCGTTATTCATGCCAATTTCCTGAATAATAACACCGCGTTCGCGCTCGATTTCCTCTTCCGGCATGTGGCTGTGCTGGATAATGTCCGCCATAATATCAATCGCAAGCGGCATATCCTCCTTCAGCAGGTGAACGTGATAAGCTGTAACTTCGCGGCCAGTGTATGCGTTCACATTACCGCCAACCTCCTCCAGTTGTTCAACAATCTCCGTAGTCGTGCGCGTTGGCGTACCCTTGAACATCATATGTTCGACCATATGGGCAACACCATTATCTTTGATATCCTCGTGACGGGTGCCGACATCAACCCAGACACCCAACGCAACGCTATCGACTTCTTTAACAGTGTCGGTAATTACCCGCAGGCCACTTGGCAAAGCGGTCATCTCAATAGTCATATGTCAAATACTCCTGCATGGAAAATAGGGTGCCCTGTAGACTATTCCGGTCTTCTCTCCTGCCTAAGACGAATAGATGGCCGTCACTATGATCAAAAGCACGATACCTGCGGTTAGAATAGATGCGGATAGCACATGGGCACGATCTTCGACACGCATCGCCTTGTGAAAGATCAGCAACCACACAGGCAACATCATCGCCATCATGCTGGTATAGCCGGGATTGGGAGCCATAGCGACACTGGCAACAAAGCTCAAGGCGCCCACCACAGAAAACGCCCCTGTAAGCAGCCCCCCGCGCAAGGCGCGTACCTCCAGCATGGTTTTGTCAGCCTTTTTCTTGGCAAGCAAAACCAGCCCCAGAACAAACGTCATCACCGCAAAGCTGACATAAACATAACTTAGAACCGTAGGAATGATCATGGTTTCCGGCATGACGATCTTGGTAGCGATTCCGGAAACGGCATAGGTTACTCCAACAGGAGCAACGATCAAGAAAGTACCCCAAGAAACATCGCTTTGCCGTATCTTGATCATGCCCCAAGTGGCCATAGCGAAGGCTATTATTACACCCGCTGATAAAATCAGGTTGTTCGTATGCAGCTCCAGCGTTGCCGGCATGACCAGAATCCAGACGATCGTCGCGGTAACAGCCTCAAGCGGCATATACATGCCCGTCACGCGCCCGGTTTTCTGCGCCGCCAACCCGAGCTGGATCATATAGCCCACCGCCGTAATCAAAGAAACAATGACCGCCGCAAAGTAGAAGCGAACATCCATCGGCCAATGCATAAACGGCACGAAAGGCGTTAAAACCATAAAACCAAACAAAGCCTGCATAAAGGTCAAGTGCCAACTGTCAAGCCTGTATACCCGGTTGGTTTCAACAAAAAACGCCCGGCATAGGCTGTGGAGCACGGCATAAAGCGCCCAGTTCATGGTTGACCTTTCCTGCTGGAGGAGAACCCCCATTGAATTGAATAGCTTCCCTATTCTAGACCAAAGCGTGCGAGAATATGAAGCGCTGATTTATGTCGTCAAATCATGAAAAAAGCCCCGGATAAACCGGGGCTTTGGAATGCATGTTTACAGAAAATCAGGCCGCTTTGGTCACAGATGACATATCCAGACGCAAACCCGGGCCCATCGTTGAAGAAATGCTGACTTTCTTCATATAGGTGCCCTTCACGCCCGATGGCTTAGCCTTGTTGATAGCGTCGACGAAAGCAACGATGTTCTCGACCAGAGCCTGCTCGGTGAACGAGGCCTTGCCAACACCGGCATGGATGATACCGGCCTTTTCAGCGCGGAATTCGATTGCGCCGGCTTTCGCAGTCGCGACAGCGCCTTTAACATCCATGGTCACAGTGCCCAGTTTCGGGTTCGGCATCAGGCCGCGGGGGCCCAGAACTTTACCCAGACGGCCAAGCAACGGCATCATATCAGGTGTGGCGATGCAGCGGTCGAAGTTGATTTCGCCCTTCTGCACTTTTTCAGCCAGATCTTCTGCACCGACAATATCAGCCCCAGCTTTCAAGGCTTCTTCTGCCTTGGCATCCTTGGCAAATACGGCCACGCGCAGTTTCGCACCCGTGCCGTGCGGCAGGGAAATCATGCCGCGCACAGACTGGTCGGCATGTCGCGGATCAATCCCGAGGTTCAGCGCGAGTTCGATGGTTTCATCGAATTTACGAGCCTTAGCTGCTTCCTTTAGCAACTTCACGGCTTCTTCCACCGTGTAGTGCTTGGTACGATCGACCTTTGCATTGGCCGCCTTCATTTTCTTACCGACAAAAGCCATCTTATGCCTCCCTTACTTCGAGGCCCATGGAACGTGCAGACCCAGCAAGAATCTTCACGGCGGCGTCGATGTCGTTTGCGTTCATGTCCTGAATTTTTTGTTCGGCGATTTCACGCAGTTGTTTTGTGGTGATATGGCCAACGATGTCACGTCCGGGCAGTTTGGAACCGCTCTTCAGCTTGATCGCTTCCTTGATCCAGTAAGTATTGGGCGGCTGCTTCATAATGAAGGTGAAGGAGCGATCTTCGTGAACCGAGATCACCACCGGAATCGGCATGCCTTTAGTCATTTTTTCTGTTTTGGCGTTGAAAGCCTTACAGAATTCCATGATGTTGACGCCGTGCTGACCCAGTGCGGGGCCAATCGGCGGAGACGGGTTCGCAGAACCCGCCGGGATAATCAGATTGATATATCCGGTTACTTTCTTTGCCATGTAAACCTCCTAAACAAAGAACGAGGCTCGTGGTGCGGCGGCCGGATGGTCTTAGAAGCCCGGCACGGCCTCCCACGAAAATGCCCCTGAAAACCCTTTCAGGGACGCTGGAAACTAACGATTTAGTGTCAGGAATGCAAGGAAAATCAACCCTGCAACACCAGAGCCGGTTTGGTGGCTGCGGGCGCAGGCTCTGTATTTGCCAGGCTGGTTCGTTCACATTCATTAATGTAGTCGTTCGCCCGGGACAGCGCCTTGATGGCATCATCAAGCAGGCGCAGCAACGCCTTGTTTGCCGGATCCTGACGTCCTTGAACATAGGATGCCACATCGGCCAATTCCTGCGGCGTCAGAAGGATATGACGACATTGCTGCTGCAGGGCAAAATCGGAGAAACGCAATCTAGCTTCATCGCTGCCTCGGTAATAATTCACACCGACACTAGCCCCGCGCCCGAGTTCCTCAAGTGTGGCCACCAGCGTCGCCACCCTGACTTCTGGCGTGTTAACCGCTTGAAATTGCTTATTTACTTGCGCCACCATCACCGGAACCTCCGTTTTTTATTACGTCTGAAAAGCAAACGATCCTGTAAAGTTCTATACCCCACAGGATCGTTATGTCAAAATTTTTATATGACAATCAGACTTTTTCGACCTGACTGAACTCCAGTTCAACCGGGGTAGCGCGGCCAAAGATCGAAACCGAAACCTTGAGACGGCCCTTTTCCTCGTCGACTTCCTCTACAGAACCATTGAAAGAAGCAAACGGCCCTTCCGTAACTTTAACCTCTTCGCCGATCAGGAAGGAAATGCTGGAACGTGGGCGATCAACACCTTCCTTAATTTGTTTGATAAGGCGCTCGGCGTCTTTCTCGCTGATCGGGGAGGGTTTGTTACCCGCCCCCAGAAAACCGGTCACTTTGGGCGTGTTTTTAATCATATGCCAAACTTCATCGTCCAGTTCGAGCTTGGCCAGCACATAACCGGGAAAGAATTTGCTGTCCTTTTCCTGTTTTTTGTTGTTCTTGACCTCGACGACTTTTTCAGTCGGCACCATCACTTCTTCGACCTTGTCTTCAAGGCCCTGTTTACGCGCCTTGTCGTGAATGGCTTCAGCAACCTTCTCTTCAAAACCTGAGTAGACGTGCAATACATACCAACGCTTTGCCATGGACATTCTCTCGCTCTTTCTTTTTTCACTTTAAACCTAGTTCAAACCTAGAATTTTATTGATACCGAAAGCCAAAACCTGATCCGCCACAAACAGGAAAAGAGCTGCCACAAAAACCATGATGAACACGGCGATCGTGCTGCTGGTCAGTTCCTGCCGTGAAGGCCACGTCACTTTCTGCATCTCGGCTTTGACCTGACGCACATATTCCACAGGTGATAGCTTGGCCATTTCCTTACAACTCCAAGATCCGGGTTAGCCCCGCCAAAGGTTCGTGTCTTCGCGGCGTGTCGCCGCAGGCGAAGGTGAACATATTGTCGGGAGATAACAGCCTTTTAAAGCAAGATCGGCAGTCTTTCCAGTAAAAAATAGAGTGGCAAGCCGCCCAGCAAATTCGGCAAGAACCCGCTAGCGTCATCAGGCAAGAGGTCACAAGCAGTTGATCTCCGCCCTGTCATACAAAAATATTATTTTAATATCAGACAGTTACAGGGATTTTCCCCATAAAACCGTTATTTTATATTTAGCATAAATATGTTAAACTGTAAAAATACAGATACAAAAATGATTAATTATAAATTTAAGAGATATGGTCATGCGCACAGATATGAACGATTTGGATCCCCGGGCTACAATTACCCCCCATTTGCCTCGCATTCTCACCCGCGAAGTCTATTACAAAGATCAAACTATTATTGAACAGGGCCAGCAGGGGAATCGCGCCTTTTACATTGAGCGCGGCCTGGTCGAGGTCTTGGTGAAAGACGGCCCTTACATGGTGCGCGTCGCTGTTCTGGGAGCGGGGGAGCTCTTTGGAGAAATGGCCCTGATTGAACATAAAGAGAGATCCGCCACCGTTCGGGCCCTGCAAGACACAACCGTCACCGTGATCACCAACCACGAATTGGATGAAAAGCTCAATCAGGTCGGAGATAAGGCAGTCCGCGCGCTGATACGTGTTCTTCTTGCGCGCTTGCGCGGCGCCAACCGTGGCCAGATGCATCATTACAAAAACCTCGCCGAGTTTCAGGATCGGATCGCCGGGCTGGTAGAGAAAGTTTCAAGCGGTATTGAAGCCTCGAAACGGCAACAGTTCAGGGATGAGGTAACGCCCTTGCTTGAGCAGTTGGAAAATCTTCTCGAACAATACTCAAAACGCTGAATCTCGCAGTTTCCCTGTCAATTCTTTGCAACTGGAATCCCATGAGTGGTGAAAACCTGGCACCATTACATAAAGTCGCAAAAGCTGCTGCCCGCCGCATTTACCAGCAAGCTTGAAGGCGGATTGAAATCCGCCTTCATGATAAATTTTTATTGCCTCACTCTTTCCAGCGCAAAACGGGCTCGCGGGCGGCTTTGGTTTCATCGAGACGCCGACGCGGGGCGGACAACGGATAGCCGTGGAATTTCTCGACATCCCCCGCCTTCACATCGGAAGCCACCGATTTCATCACAGTGACGAAATGATCGAGCGTTTCCTTACTCTCCGTCTCGGTTGGCTCGATCAGCATCGCGCCTGAAACCACCAGCGGGAAAAAAATCGTCATCGGATGCATGCCATGCTCGATCAGCGTTTTGGCGATATCGAGCGTAGTGATGCCCGAATCCTTTTGCAGCTTGTCGGTCAGCAGGCATTCATGCATGCAGGGGCCATCGAACGGCACATAAAAATCCTCTTTCAGCTGGCTGAGGATATAGTTGGCGTTCAGCACGGCATCTTCCGATACCTGTTTCAGGCCATCGGCGCCGTGCGAGAGGATATAGGTCAGCGCACGGATATGCATGCCGAACTGGCCCTGAAAGCCCTTCAGGCGGCCCATGGTTGTCGTACGTTCTCCGTCATCCTCAAGATGATAAGTATCGTCTGGTTTTTTCACCACGAGCGGCATCGGCAGATAGGGACGCAGTTTTTCATTCACGCAGATCGGGCCAGAGCCGGGGCCGCCGCCGCCATGCGGGGTGGAGAATGTCTTATGCAGGTTGATGTGCATGACATCGACACCGAAATCGCCAGGTCTGATTTTACCGACCAACGCATTGAAGTTCGCGCCGTCGCAATAGAAGTAACCGCCCGCTTTGTGCAGCAGGTCAGCGCATTCAATAATGTCGCGCTCGAAAAGGCCGCAAGTGTTAGGGTTAGTCACCATCATGCCCGCGACGTCTTTACCATCGCCGAGCGCGGCTTTAAACGCTTCGACCGTCACACGTCCGCTTTCCTTGGTGGGGATGACGCGCAAGGCATAGCCGCACATAGCCGCCGTGGCCGGGTTAGTACCATGCGCGGAGTCCGGCACAAGAACAATCTTACGGTGGCCTTGCCCGTTCATCTCATGGGCACGGCGGATGGTCATCAGACCTGCGAGTTCGCCATGCGCCCCCGCAGCGGGCGTCAGACAGACGCCGCGCAGGTTGGTCAGCTCGCCCAGGATTTCCTGCAATTCGTACATCGCGCGCAGCGCGCCCTGTACGGTGGATTCAGGCTGCATCGGATGGATGCCGCCGAAGCCGGGCAGACGCGCGATCTTCTCGTTCAGACGCGGATTATGCTTCATCGTGCATGAACCAAGCGGGAAAAAACCGTGATCGATGGAATAGTTTTTGGTCGAAAGGCGCACGAAGTGGCGCAGCACCTGCGGCTCGGAGAGCTGCGGCAGGCCGACCTTGTCACGCACAGGCAACCCCGTGCGTGACTTCATGCCTTTGGGAGTCGGCAGATCGACGCCGGGGTGATCGCCATGCCCTTTCTCCCACAACAGATTTTCTTCGTAGTTCAGGCCGCGGGTCTGATCCATGATATTCATGCTGTTTTGTTCCTGTACCAATGCGATTTTCTTTTCAGCAACCATTTATTTTTCGCCTCCCGTTGTGCGTGCGAACGTAATTATTTTTGTCAGGCCTTTCGGCGTAAAAATCAGGGATAAGGCCAACGCCAGTAACAACAGGCTTGCCAGCACGTCCCATGAGCGTAAACGATCCCCTGCCATCAGCACAGACACGATATGCGCTACCGTAGATACAAACGGCGCAATGGCTTGCGCCAGAAGCAGAAAACCAACAGCGACCAGCATCACAATCTGGATATTCCCGATGGTGAACGGCGCGGGTGTTGATGAAGAATCCGGTGTCATTCTAGCCGCCAGCCACGGGGCTTTCACCCACATGAATGCTGACAGTCCGGCATTTACGCAGACAGGGGCAATCATCAGCCATTTATTGAAACCACCCTCCGCAGGCATTGTCAGCATATTGAAAACCATCCCCAGACCCGACAGCACCTGCAACGCCAGCAGGATTGCAATCCCCCTGACGACAAGGCAACCGATCTGATTGATGGTGATCGTATTCACTTACAGCACCTCTCTCAAAGCTTTGGTGAAAATATCGATATGTTCGTCGGTCGTCATTTCGGTGGCGGCGACGAGGAGCTTATTCCCGTCCAATGCCAAGCCGGCAATGATGCCTTGCCTTGCCAGTTTTCCGACAACGGCTTTGGCAGGTTTCCCAAGATCAATCACGAACTCATTAAAGAATGTTTTGTTTTCGACTTTGACGCCCGGCACCTCGGCCAGTGCATCGGCCAGGTCGCAGGCGCGTTCGTGATTGAGGAGGCTAAGTTGTTTAAAACCGTCCTCGCCCAGCAGGGCCATATGCACAGTGAAAGCAAGCGCCATCAGGCCTTGGTTGGTGCATATGTTGGAGGTCGCTTTCTCGCGGCGGATATGCTGTTCGCGCGTGTTAAGCGTCAGCACGAAACCGCGCCTGCCATCGGCATCCACCGTCATGCCGCAGAGGCGGCCCGGCATCTGGCGGAGGAATTTTTCTTTGGTGGCGAAGAAGCCCAGGTGCGGGCCGCCGTAAGACATGGCGATACCGACGGATTGAGCTTCACCACAGACTATATCGGCCTCAACCGGGGCGGGCAGCAAACCCAGCGATACGATTTCATTGACAACAACGACCAGCAACGCGCCGGTTTCATCACACACCTTGCGCCACTCGACAAGGGAATGTGGGGCGCCATGGAAATCGGGAATCTGCACAATCACACAAGCGGTTTCAACATCCGGCTTCCCTTCTGTTAATTCGCCGCCCTGCTGGCTGGTAACATAAGTATCCGCAACATCACGATAATGCGGATGCAGCCTGTTGCCGAGCACAACCTTGTCGCGTTTGGTCACGCGCATGGCCATCAGCGCGGCTTCGGCCACCGAAGTTGCGCCGTCATACATCGAGGCGTTGGCAACCTCCTGCCCGGTCAGTTGCGTGATCATGGTCTGGTATTCGAAGATCACTTGCAGCGTGCCTTGCGCGATTTCCGGCTGATATGGCGTATACGCAGTCAGGAATTCAGAACGCTGGATGATGTAGTCGACGCTGGAAGGGATGTGGTGATTGTAACAACCGGCCCCGAGAAAGAAGGGCCCGGCGTTTGCCGCATGGTTCTGGTTCGCATAGCCGGACAGCAGGCGCTCAACCTCAAGCTCGCCCATATGATCCTTAATGTCGGCCCTGCCTTTGATAAAGGCGGACTTGGGAACATCGCGGAAAAGATCATCAACGGACTTAACGCCGACAGCGGCCAGCATGTCTTCGCGGTTTTTCTTGGTTTGAGGAAGGTAACGCATCTTGCAGAACCCCTTAAAAATCGGTTTCACATTCACCGTCCTGAGTTCCAACGAAGGGTATCGTCTGTCTCCACGCGAGTGGCGCACGAGATTCCCCGTCATTTTACTCCTCAGGACGGTAATAAAAAGTCAATCCAGAGACGACGTAAATTTGTCGTAGGCAGCGCGATCCATCAGGCCCTCCAGGTCAGACGGATTCTCCAGCTTGATCTTGGCGATCCAGCCCTCCTCAAACGATTTTTTGATCAGTTCGGGATCACCGGAAAGATTGTCGTTTACGGCAATGACTTCGCCCGCCACAGGCGTATAAACTTCAGCGGCGGTTTTCACCGACTCCACCACGGCAAAGTGCTCACCCTTGGTAAGCTTGCGCCCCACTTCAGGCAGCTCCACGAAAACGAGATCTCCCAACGCGTCCTGCGCATAAGGGGTAATGCCAAGTACGGCTACGTTGCCGTCCTCGATCTTCAACCATTCATGTTCCTGCGTATACTTCAGATTGTCAGGCATTGCGTACTCCTATGCTGCTATTGTTGATCGCCTTCACGCGGCGGCCTTTTTAGATGATTTCGTGCGGGCGGGAATAAATGGCAGCGCCGCAATTTCCGCCCCGATATTGTTCCCGCGCACGGTCACAAAAATTTTCGTTCCCGGATTCGCATAGGCCGCATCGACGTAACCCATGCCAATCGAGCTTTTGAGCGTCGGCGAATGACCGCCGCTGGTAAGCGCGCCAATTACCTTGTTCTTGTCATTGCGGATTTCCGCGCCTTCACGGGCGATCCCTTTATCAGTCAGCTTCACGCCCACGCGCTTGCGCTTTAGCGTTTTGCCAAGCACATTCCCGGCACCGATAAAACCTTCATTGCCTTTACCCATCACCCAGCCGAGATCGGCCTCCAGCGGCGTGGTTTCATCATTAATATCGTGGCCATAAAGTGGGTAACCCATTTCAAGACGCAGAGAATCGCGTGCCGCAAGACCCACCGGCTTCACCAGTTGGCTGGCAAGGAGCTTCACCCATAAATCTGACGCCCTATCCTCGGGAACGCTGATCTCAAAACCGTCTTCGCCGGTATAACCCAAGCGGCTGATAATCAATCCATCGATAAACATCATGCGCATATAACCGAGCCCACTTGCATCGATCTTCAGAACTTCGCGCAAAACCTGTTCGGCTTTCGGCCCTTGCAGCGCGATCAGGGCGCGATCATCAAGGCGCACGAGTTTCACGTCAGCGGGCAAATGATCGATTATCCATGCAATGTCTTTTTCTTTGCAGCCTGCGTTGATGACGGAGAGAAATTTCTCGTCATTGACGCGAGTAATGATCAAATCATCGACGATGCCGCCCGATTCATTCGTCATTACCGTGTATTTGGCAACGCCAGTTCCAGCCTTGGCGAAATTCGACGGGGTGATTTTTTCAAGGAACGGCACAACGCCTGCGCCTTCAAGGTAGATCTGACCCATGTGCGACACGTCAAAAAGACCCGCGCTGCTTCGAACCCATTCATGCTCCTTGAGCACGCCTTCCTTATAATATAAGGGCATGTCGTAACCCGCGAACGGGCCGATTTTAGCCCCGGCGGCGATGTGGGAATCAAAAAGCGCGGTTTTGAAAGTGGCGGTCATGGTCTGTCCCCGTTGATCAGGTACTATAGACAGGCCAAAGGGGCTGTTAAAAGCCCCTTTTCTTCACTTTTCCGCCTTTTTCGCGCGTTCTATTCCTTCAAGGATCATTTTTTTTGCCGTGGCCGCATCTGCCCACCCTTTGAGCTTGACCCATTTCCCGGGTTCAAGGTCTTTGTAATGGCTGAAAAAATGCTCTATCTGATCGCGCAAGATCGGGCGAATGTCAGTATAATCCTCGATATTGTCATGATAAGGATGCAAAGAAGGGGCCGGAACGGCGACAATCTTTTCATCAACCCCGGCATTATCCTCCATCAAAAGCACGCCTACCGGACGACAGCGCATCACAGCTCCCGGCATCACAGGGGTACGACCAATGGCAATCACATCCACCGGATCGCCATCACCCGAGAGGGTATGCGGGATAAACCCATAGTTTCCGGGGTAAAACATGGGCGTATGCAAAAAGCGGTCAACGAACATAACGCCGCTTTCCTTATCCAGCTCATATTTTACCGGCACGCCTCCCATGGGGTTTTCAATCAGAACATTGATCTCGTGAGGGGGATTTTTGCCGATACTTATTTTCGATAATAACATTTTATACCTCAACCATCATTGACCTGGTGCGGCGCAGCATAGGTGTGGTCGGTTCTGAGTTCAACAAAATCCGAAGATATCTGCCTAACTCTGACGTCTAGCCGACTGCCGAATATACTGACGAACTTTATCCAGGTCACGCGGCAAAGCCATGAATTTTTCAGCCTTTCCCTGCAACCCGGCCAAAGCGGCAGGCATAACCGGATCCAGCCCTGTGGCTTGTCGGACGGCATCCGGGAACTTGGCCGGATGGGCGCAAGCCATCATCACCATCGGCGTCGCCGGATCCTTGTCAATTTCCTGCTGGGCGGCATGGAATCCCACCGCCGTGTGCGGATCAATCATAATCCCGGTGGCCTGATAACATTGCTTCATGATTTCAAGCGTGTTGAGATCGCTGCAGCGGTAGGCGCGAAAATCGCGCCTGGCTTTTTGCATGATTTCTCCGGAAAGATGGAAAGCTTTTTGCGTGCGGAAACTCTCCATCAACCGCACCAACGCAGCATAGTCACGTCCTATCAAATCGCACAGATAACGTTCGAAGTTACTCGAGACCTGAATATCCATGCTGGGACTTAACGAGGGCACGACCGATTCAGGCCGCATGTCTCCGGACTCAAAGAAGCGCGTCAGAATATCATTGCGGTTGGAAGCCACGACCAGATTCTTGATAGGCACACCCATGCGCCGCGCTACCCAGCCAGCATAAATATTGCCAAAATTCCCGGTCGGCACCGTAAAGGAAACCGGGCGCTCTCCGCCGCCCAATGCGACCGCCGCCACGGCATAATAAACGATCTGGGCCATGATCCTGACCCAGTTGATCGAGTTTACCGCGGAAAGACTATATTCGACGCGAAAAACCTCGTCAGCGAACAAAGATTTCACAATACCCTGACAATCATCAAACGTGCCCGCCAGCGCGATGTTGAAAACGTTCGGGGCCGAAACCGTCGTCATTTGTCGCCGCTGCACCTCGGAGGTACGCCCCTGCGGATGTAAAATAAAGATATCGATGTTCTTGCAGTGGCGGCACGCTTCAATCGCCGCCGATCCGGTATCGCCCGAGGTTGCCCCGACAATCGTGATTCTCTGACCGCGTTGGCCAAGGACATAGTCAAACAGGCGTCCCAGAAACTGCAAGGCATAGTCCTTGAAGGAGTAGGTCGGGCCATGAAACAACTCCATAATCCAGGCGTTCGGCCCGGCCTGCACCAAAGGGGTCATTGCCGTATGATTGAAAAATGCCGGCGTATAGGTTTCGTCCAGCAACCGCTGCAGCACGTCATCAGGCACGTCATTGCCAACGAACGGCTTGATGATATGCATCGCGATCCCGGCATAACGCAGACCTGAAAGATGGCTGAAAAGGCTGCGATCAAGCTCCGGCCATGATTCAGGCAAGTACAGGCCGCCATCCGGCGCCATCCCTGCCATCATCACATCAAGAAAGCGGGAAGGCGCTCCCGGGCCACGAGTGGAAACATATCGAATCATGGCCTCATTTCACCATAGCACCTAGTGAAAGTCACCAGATTGTCAGACTGCGCCTCTCTCAAAACTGGCTAGATCAATTTTTTCATAATCATTTCGCGACAATCTTCATCGAAAACACTGTCATGCCACTCATTCTGGGCAATCGTGTTTGCCTTTTTGTGCAGGCGGCCCTGATCCGAAACGATCTCCCAGCATTCGGGATTTTCCATCGCCATGTTGTCGAGCACATGCTTGATATTGAACACGATGGGTTGCTGGGTGCCATGAACGTCAATACGCGGCCCCAGAACCCGATAAGAAAGACCGATTCGCTTCATTGACCGGAAATTGGTCGGATCCAGAGCGACCACCATATCGGGGATGTTCGAATCAAGGGCGGTTTCGAAAGCCACCCGCAAGAGCCCCAACGGCGCATAAGGAATGCGACGGCGAAAAAACTGGCCCAAGGGATTTTTATCAATTTCCTTCTCGGCTTCATAGTAAGCGGGCAGGATGCGGCCATCAAGCGGACGCTGACGAAATTTCTTCGCCATGCAAAAGCGTGATATTTCAGCCATATTCATGATCTTAGTGTCGATCATCAGCAGGGGATGATCGCATTGGTTTTGCAAGGGGAAACTTTCCTGCGGATTATCGCTATCGGGCAGGAAAACGCGCAAAGTCCCTGCATCTGCGCCGCTCTCCCGGTGCAGCATCAGGAAATGTTGAGCCCGTCCGTCATAAGCATCGCATTCCAATTCTGCCCCATCGGCAGGAATTTCAAAGTGATTTTCCTTGCAAAACACTTCGTAACGCAGCCTGAACACACGCTCTCTCAATTCTTTCGTATCAGCCCTGACAACATCGAACGTCTGCCAGTAATACTGGTAAAACGTCTTTTGCTGGATAGCCTGCAACGCTGTTTCAAATAAATGATCTGGTATGTTCATCGCTCTCACCTCTCCGGGGTTTCATGCCATTTCCCAAGGAAATGCGCGCCTCTACTTAAGATTCTATGGGTTATAACTTTAAGGCGTATTTAATAATGCCGGGCCTTTGATGTGTATTCGGTTCAAATGCAAGAATGCATCGCAAAACGCAAAACAGATTCCACGGGCTCTTTTCAGGTTTCTTGACAGCCCGTAAGTCTGTCACCTAGTTTGTCCGTTAACTATTAAAAACAGGGAGAAGGCAGATGGATCCGGTTTTGGAGAATGCGCGTTCACAATTAGTGGCAATCGACGCTGTCGAGAGGTTGCACGATGCCTTTAAGATCGTATCTCTCTTTCTGGAAGATCCGCAACGCAGCATCAAGTCTGCCGACCAATCCCGGGAATACAATGAGCATCGCCAAATCAAAAGCGAGTCGGGCAGATTCGAGCGGCACCGCGCCAAGCAAAGCCTGCTTTTAAGCGTTTCTTACTGCCTGTCGATCAGCCAGCGCCTGAACGAACTTGCCCTGACGGTCGCCAGTTTCAAACCATCGGTGGACGACAAGGATGGCGACAATTTATTGATGCAGGTTCTCGAAACCGGAAGGCAGGTCGAAACCTGCATCAGCCATGTCGGCAATTGCCTGAATGTGATAAAGGGCCGGGAGAAGAAGCTCTTAAAGCCCGACACCCCGGCCCTTTGATATAAATAGAACTCTTCAGTGCTTATGGTGGCCGCCGCAGCAACCGCCTGAAGGCGCCGTATGGTCTTCTTCCTGCTGGGCGTGGTGATGATGGTGACCGCCGCCGCAGCAACCGCCCGCGTCAGCTTTCTTTTCTTCCATGGCCTTGCCATGACCGCCGCAGCAACCGCCCTCGGCTTTCTTTTCGCCCTTACCGATCAGGGATTTAATCATTTCCAGCATCATATTATCCTTTGTTCTTCTGTGGATCGCCCCCCAACCCACGGGGAAGCTATAGGAATGATATTGTATACCAAGGCGTAAAGAAAAGGTTTAATGGAAAAAATGGCGGATTCAGGCGATTTTGACGTGATAATAATCGGCGCAGGAGCCGCCGGACTGATGTGCGCGGCCACCGCCGGCCAGCGCAGACGGCGTGTTCTGGTTCTGGATCACGCCGCCGAACTGGGGGAGAAAATCCGCATTTCCGGAGGCGGACGCTGCAACTTCACCAATCTCGAAACCCGCCCCGAACGTTTCCTTTCAAACAACCCGCACTTCTGTAAATCCGCCCTTTCCCGATACACACCGCAGGATTTCATCTCCCTGCTAGCCCGGCACGATATACCGTGGCATGAAAAAACGCTGGGCCAACTGTTCTGCGATCGTTCCGCCCGCGATATCGTGCACATGCTGCTCAAGGAAACGGCTGCAGCCGGGGTCGTGATCCGGCTGGAAACCCGGATCGCTACTGTCAGGAATCTTGAAGACGGTTTCGCGGTTGAAACCGGGAACGGCGTTTACACATCGGAAAAGCTCGTGATCGCCACAGGCGGCCCCTCCATCCCCAAGGTCGGGGCTAGCGGCTTCGGTTACGATATCGCCCGGCAATTCGGACTCAAAGTGGTGCCGCCCCGCCCGGCGCTGGTGCCTCTGACCTTCGATGAGAGCATGATGGCTTTGATCAAACCGCTGGCCGGGGTTGCGGTCGATCCGGTTGTGATATCCTGCAACGGCGCCACGTTCCGCGAAGCGCTGCTTTTCACCCACCGCGGCTTAAGCGGCCCGGCGATCCTGCAAATTTCTTCCTTTTGGTCCGAAGGCAGCGCCCTGACCGCGACGTTATATCGCTGCTGAAGGCCGCGCGCAAAAACCAGCCGCGTAAAGTCCTGCGTAACGTTCTGGCGGAATATCTGCCCGCGCGACTGGCCGAAATGCTGGCGCAGCAAACGGGTTGCGAGAGCACCATGGCCGATCTTTCCGACGAGAAGATCGCCCGCATCGGCGAAACCCTGACACGCTGGCGGGTGACCCCCTCGGGCACGGAAGGTTACCGCACGGCTGAAGTTACGGCAGGCGGCATCGACACTGACGAACTATCCTCGAAAACTTTTGAAACGCGCACCGTTCCGGGGTTGCATTTTATCGGCGAGGTCGTGGACGTGACCGGATGGCTCGGCGGTTATAACTTCCAGTGGGCGTGGGCGTCCGGCTGGTGCTGCGGTCAGGCCGTTTAAGAAAGAGTATGGGGTATGCCATCCCCGATTTTTGCAATTTGCAAGTCGGAAATCTGAAGTATAGGGCCGCTTTTTCCGATTATTTGTGCGTACGCCCGCAGTTTTCATCATGGACATGATCGTGGCCGCATAACCCGTCATGCGCGTGATGATGGTCGTGATCATGACCGCAGCAAGAACCATCCGCCGCATGTTCATGGTGGCGATGTCCTGCCACCGGAAACAGGTTGAAGGGCGCGCCACCCGTACCCATCGGCATGGTGCTGGATCCCATCAGGCCCGATTTCAGGAAACCGAATTTCTTGCTCATGCGCATGATCCTTCTTTTGATGCTCTGTTATATAGGGCGCAGGGATTAAAGCTCAAGGTTTTTCTCAAGATGATGACGGTTGATACCGAAATAAACCTTGGCTTCATTGATCTTTTTTAAGACCGCCAGATCATGGTGTTTGGCTTTGGAATTGCGGACAGCCACGATCATCACGTTCTTGGGTGTGTGGGCATCAGAGATAAATTCAAACACCTTGGCACTGTAGCCCTCATATTCCAGCAACAGCGCGCGCAGCCCATCCGTCACCATTTCCGCCTGCCTCTCCATGAAGGTGCCGTGCCTGAGGAGAAAGCCGAGACCGTTTTCAGCCTTCGCCTTCTCCATCTCACGGCGGATTTGCTTGTGACAGCACGGGGCGACGACGATCAGATCAGCACCAGCCTTAACGCCCTTGGCGATCGCATCGTCAGTCGCGGTATCGCAGGCGTGGAGCGCAATCAGCACATTGACGCCCGTGGCGTCGTAATCCTCAATCGCGCCCTGCACGAAGCGCAAACCCGTATAAACGCTCTGCTGCGCGATGCCGTTACAAAGCGCAACCAAATCTGCGCGATATTCCACGCCCGTCACCTCAGCCTTCACGCCCAACTTGTTCGCGAGATAGTCGTAAAGCGCAAACGTGAGATACCCTTTGCCCGCCCCCATATCGACCACGCGCAATTCGTTTTTCACGTCGATATGTTTGAGCTGCGCGCCTAAGGTTTCGATATATTTATCGATCTGGCGATATTTGTCCTGCGCGTCATGACGCACCTTGCCATCCTTATCGGTAATGCCCAGCAAATGCAGCCAACCGGCCCCGACATCGACCTGCCGCGCCTTGGCGCGGTCGTGGCTTAAGGCCGGCGCTTCTTTATGCGTGGGCACCGCGGTCTTCAAGCGGCCTTTCACGCCGTCGAAGGCAAGGTCGGCCTGCGTGGTGCACAGTGTCGCAGTCATGAAATCGCGGCCCAGCCAGGCCTTAACAAGCGCCAACGCCTCATCGAAGAGGTAATTCTTGACGACATCACGGGTTTTATAACGGTAGGTAAAACTCAAGACCGTCTGGCGCTTGACGACGATCGGGCGAACATGCACCTGTTTCAACCCCTCTTCCCTGCCCTTGTAATGACCCAAAGAGAGCTTCACAAAACTTGCGTCTTGCAAGGCAGCGGATAAGGCGGATAAAAAAGCGGGTTCGGGGTTGTCTTTGGCCATGACCGCAGATTACCCCGAACCCGGGAATTTGGCAAAACGCGGATTATTCACCGACCGCCGAAATCAGCGTGACGGCATCGACCACTTTCTTGGCCGCCTCACCGATCAGCAGAATATCCTTGTCCACCTGCACATACTGATAACCAGGCACTGGTTTCAGGCGCGCGCGCAAATCATCGGGGAGAGGATCCCAGACCACATCGTCCGGCAGGCGCTGGCCGATTGTATACTTTTTGGCGATGCCGGGCGGCAGGCAGCCATTGTTCTTCTTGGCCAAACCCGGCGGGCAGTGGCGGCGGTGATCGTCATTGATGAACGCCGTAATAATCGAGCGGTCGTCATCGCCGATGCGAACCCACAACTTGTCGTCGCCACCGTCACTGCTCTGAGCGCCCCGCCCGCTTTCATGAGCATCATCATGATGGATCGAATCTTCGTAGCGATCGTCATGGCCACGGCTTTTGTCTTTACCGCTACCGCCCTTTTCGGCATAGGCACTGCCTGCAAAACCAAGACAGAGCACCACCAGCATCAGTAGTGCCCAACTGAATATTTTCAAACAATGTGTCGTCATGGTTTCATCCTTAAGCTGTTTATATCGTGGTCAGAATAACGCCTCTTTGTGCAGGAGAAAGAGCAGAAATTTCATACTCTTACCGCCTTAACAACGATTTGAAGCCATCATTATGGCAGAAATTTTGTTTTGTTTAATTTTGTATCAGCGGCGATTTTTTGACATAACATTGTACAGACAGTAAAGTACAGCTTGACTGTGAGAGACTTTGCAATGGAACAGATCATTTTTGACAAACCAAAACCCCTATGGCTGGCACGCGTTGCGTTCGGCGCAGCGGCGGTTGGGCTTGCCGTTGCGGCATGGTGGTTGACGAAGGGCGATTACGAACCGGCACGGGTGCTGACGCCGGAAGAAGGTGAGAGGTTGAAGAATGATCCGGCTCGCAATCCGGGTTTCGCTCGTGAGAACTGGGAAAACGCCTTTATCAGAGAAAAGGTTCCGGGCGAAGACAGAGTATCGGCAAAAAACGCATGGGTTAAGGCAGCGGAGCCGAAATTGAAATTGGGAACGGGGCACGAGTTTGAACCAAGAGACGATTTTGAAAAGGAGATATGCAACCTTGAGACAATGAGAATGTACAGGGAGGCAAAAGAAGCCTGGGAGGCATTCAAAAACAAACCCGCAACAGCAACGGAATCTTTCCTTCTTCTTCAGAAAGTAGGCATTGCAGGAGGCTTGGCTCTGGATGTGACAGGCGTGAGCTATTCCGAGTTTAAAGCGCAACTGGCGCGTTACGGGCAACTTGCTGCTGCGGAAATAGCTATAAAAACACAAAATCTGAATCCGGATGCCGTATACGGCAATTATAGGTTATATAGCGATCTAATATCGGCCTTGACCAGTTCTGTATTCAACAGGGGGAGTCATCTCTCTTTCATCGAGGCGATTGAAGAAGTCAACCCCGGCATTGATTATGAGACCATACGATCAATATCTTCGGAATGGCGGCAGAAAGCAGAAGAGCAGGCTATAGACAGAGTCATTGCCTTATACAATCAAGGCGTAAGGCCCGGAACGCCGGAAGCAGGAGAATTTTACCGTCTTTATAGAGAATTCAGCCTGTCCATTGTGGCTTATGAAAAAAATGGCGGAGGTCAGGTTTTTTTTATAAGAGCCAGCAAAGGGGAACGTGGCCTAAAGCCGGGTGAGGCTCAGGGGATTAGCAATTTGTATTATGAGATAATGGACGAACGCGGCATGGCGCTTGAGAAAGAAGACAAACTATACGCCGCATATAACCCCACAGGCTGCCAGCGGCAGCCGTAATTTTGCAAAGAGTTTTCTTTTAAAGAATCACTCCCACTCAATCATCCTTATGCTCATAAGCATTTGATTTAATGTTGTTAAATTTTTGTTTGTAGTAAGTTTGTAGTTGCAATTGGCATTTTATTTCAAATAACTAGACACTTCGCCCTTAAACTATACAATTGGAAAATTAGAAACGCTAGGAGCTGGGACATATGTTTGGAAAACTCTTTAAAGGACAAAAATCGGAAACATCATTAGAAAATAAAAATCCGCAAGTTGAAGTCCCCCACCCTCAAATGGATCCTAATGTTAAAGCTGACGAAGCTGTGCTTAATCTTCTTGTTCAAGAATATAAAGCCCGTTATCCGGATGATAAAGGCGTACACGTAGAAACCTTGTTAAGCCTTCTTGGTGCGCTTGCTGGCTTTGGCTGTCAGATGGGTATTCGAGAGACGTTGATTAAAACAGGAAAAGCACAAGAAAAAGATTTGTTTGTAATTGTTGAAACCAAAGACGGACAAAAATTTTATTACGGTGATTTTTTAAATGAACCTATTTTCTCTACTAAGCAAGGACGCATTTCTGTCTGGTCTCTAGTTGGTGGCGCGGCACAAAGCGTCGGCGCAAAAAATCTTCCTGATATAAATGTTATTGCAAAATATTATGCAGAAAATATAGGTGACCAAAAGTTTTTTATTCCGCAGTTGCCACAAAATCATATGCCCCGCATATTGCCGGCAGAGTCCTTAGGTTATTGGTCTTCAACCCGCAATCTACAAATTTTGTATCGTGTTGCGCCAATTCATTGGGGTTGGACTTATGCTATCGCGGCACAAAAACTTATAATTCAATCTAAAGATATTCTTGATCCAGCATTAGGCGCAAAAATAGTAATGGAGGCTGCTGTGCCGATGTCCAAATTAAATCCGGAACGAGTAGAGAACGCTTACTTCAGTAAATAAGCTGTTACTCCCACTCGATCGTTCCCGGTGGCTTGCTCGTGATGTCGTAGGTCACGCGATTGATGCCACGGACTTCGTTGATGATGCGGGTAGCCACTCTTCCCAGGAATTCGTGATCGAAATGGAAAAAGTCGGCGGTCATGCCATCGGTCGAGGTGACGGCGCGAAGAGCGCAGACGTAATCATAGCTACGACCGTCGCCCATCACGCCTACGGAGCGCACGGGCAGCAGCACGACGAAGGCCTGCCAGATCGCGTCATATAACCCTGCGTTCCTGATTTCTTCCAGATAGATCGCATCGGCCTTGCGCAGGATATCGAGTTTTTCGCCCGTGATCTCGCCAGGGATGCGGATCGCGAGGCCCGGCCCCGGGAACGGATGGCGTTTCACGAAGTCAGGATGCAAACCCAGTTCCACGCCCAGGCTCCGTACTTCGTCCTTGAACAGTTCGCGCAAGGGTTCGACCAGTTTTAAGTTCATGCGCTCGGGCAGGCCACCCACGTTGTGGTGCGACTTGATCGTGACCGAGGGGCCACCGATGAAAGAGACGGATTCGATCACATCGGGGTAAAGCGTGCCCTGCGCCAGAAATTCCGCGCCGCCAACGCGTTTTGATAACATCTCGAACACCTCGATGAACATGGTGCCGATCAGCTTGCGCTTCATCTCAGGGTCGCTGATCCCTTCCAGCCCGCTCAAAAATTTCCCGGAGGCGTCTTCATGGATCAGCGGAATATTATAGTGATTGCGGAAGAGATTGACGACCTGATCACTCTCGCCTGCGCGCATCAGGCCTGTGTCCACATAAATGCAGGTCAGTTGATCGCCGAGCGCCTCATGCAGCAACACGGCGGCCACAGTGGAATCGACCCCGCCGGAGAGGCCGCAGATCACCTTGCCCTTGCCCACCTGCTTACGGATTTTGGCGATCGCCTCTTCCTTGAAGGCCGCCATCGTCCAGTCGCCCGCGCAGCCGCACACCGCATGGGTGAAATTCTTCAGTAGCGCCGCGCCGTGCGGGGTGTGCACAACTTCGGGGTGAAACTGCACGCCGTAAAATTTCTTCCCGTCATTCGCGATGAAAGCATAAGGCGCTCCTTCGGAGGTGCCAACGACACGGAATCCCTCGGGGAGCTTCGTCACGCGGTCGCCATGCGACATCCAGACCTGTTCTTTGGCACCCTTGTTCCAGATGCCGTTCAACAGGGTGTTTTGTTCCGTGACCTCAACATAGGCGCGGCCGAATTCGCGCCCCCCCGGACTTGATGAGTGGCCGGCCTCGACCTTGCCGCCCAGTTGCTCGACCATCGTCTGCTGGCCGTAGCAGATGCCAAAAACAGGGACACTCATTTCAAAGACAGATCGAGGGGCGCGGGGAGACTGATCTTCAGTAACACTCGCCGGGCCGCCAGAGAGGATGATGCCCTTGGGGTTAAAGGCCCTGATCCGGGCATCGTCGGCCTGATTGAACGGCCAGATTTCGCAATAAACCCCGGATTCGCGCACGCGGCGGGCGATCAGTTGCGTGACCTGCGAGCCGAAATCGAGAATCAGGATACGGTCATGCTGTGGCAGGGGAACGGGGGCGGTTTCGGGCTGGGTGGCGGCCATCTTGCTACCTGTCGGCGGAATGGTTGCGGATATGCGGGCACCATACTATAAAAGCCTCATGAAGCACATAAAAAACGGCCCGATATGAGCGAACTGATAGCGCGTGAGATTCTGACAAAACTGGTGACGGAGGCCGATGACGCCGCCGTTGAAAATGTGCGCGAGGGCCGCGGCGGCCCCTTCGGCGCCAGCCTGAATGTGATCAATCTCGAAAACGGCTGGATCGTTCGCATCGGCGATGTCGCCGGGAACGCCGTACTGGAAACAGGAGTGGGCAGCGCCCATGCCGAAGATCAGGCCTTAAGCCCCGAGAATATCCACGCCCTGAAATCCGCCCTTAAAAGCCGCGACCCAGCCAAAACCGCCGTAATCGTGGCTTCGAGCGCCGAAAGCTGCCCGGCGTGCCACGCCAAGCTTGAAATTCTGGCGCGATTGCTGGTCAGCGAAAAATTGCTGCGCCTCGGACATTTTATCGTGGCCTACGGCGCAAGTTACGCCGACACCAAAAACATCGCCGGGTTTAATGACGAACCCTATCACGCCGATATGCTCAAACCCGAAGGGGCGCGATTGATCCGCGTGGACACAATCGCCCGCGACCGCTTGACCCATGCTGTGCAGGAAGAATTGCTGCAGCATGAAGCCGTGGTCGAAACGGCCCGCGGGCTTTACGCGGGCGGGGACGAACGCGACCACCATTTCACCCTGACCCCCGAGGTCACAGCGCTGCGGGCCGCCTGCCTGCACAACCGGGAGAACGGCAGCGCCACGCCGTGGGATTTGCAACGGGCAACTTTGTATACCACCACAGCACAGATCGGGCCACTCGCTTATGCCGAGGCGCAATGGGCAAATATCGCGCGCTGGGTGCGGGTCGCCGGCGCGGAAAGCTTCACCCCCACCGAGGCTCCCGACATCAGCAACAACGACCTGTTCGCTGCCGTGGCCGCGCGACCCTATAACCATAGCCACTCGGCCTTACAGGTCATCCACATCAGCCCCTTCGCCAATCGCGGCCAGCAGGAATGGGCGCGGCTGCAGGCCGAACGCCCGGAGCGTCTGAAAACCTATAACGGGATTGCCTCGACATGAGCTATAACGCTGAAAAGTACGTGACGTGGGATGAAATTCAGGGGCGCTGCCTCGAACTGGCGCGCCAGATTCTGCAAACCGGCAAAACCTATAAAAAGATACTAGTCATTACACGGGGCGGGATGTTTCCAGCAGGGATTCTGGCCCGGGAGCTGGATATCCGCCATATCGAGACCGTATGCATCGACACCTACGACACCCAAACCCGCAAGGAACCTGTGCTGCTCAAGACCCCGGCCGTCGATTACACGCAGGACGTTCTGGTGGTGGATGATCTGGTAGATACCGGTGCCACATTGAAAATGCTGCGCTCGATGCTGCAAGATTCGCTGGTGGTCACGATCTTTGCCAAACCCGAAGGTGAAGCGCTGGTCGACCTGTACCACGAAAAAATCGCACAAAATGTCTGGGTGCGGTTCCCGTGGGATACTTACCGCCAGTATGTGAAGCCGCTGGCGCATGAGGCCCGCGGCGACGGCAGGGATTGACGCGCCGCAGCCAAACCGCCATACATAATAGCAAGCGCTTTTCTCTTTATTCCAAGGGCCTTGCATCATGACCAGCCTCAATCAATCCATTCAGGAATCCGCCGCCATCATCCGGGAACGGGCGCAGGGCCTTATGCCGCGTCTGGCGGTGATTTTAGGCTCTGGTCTGGGCGCTGTTGCCGACCTGCTCGGGGAAGTCGCCAGCATCCCCTACACCGCTCTGCCCGGGTTCCCGCAACCAACGATCGAGGGGCATGAAGGCAGTTTAAAAATCGGCACCGTCAGCAACGTTCCGGTATATTACCTCAAAGGCCGCGTCCATTTGTACGAAGGGGTCGGCACCGACGCCCTGAAAGTAATGATCCGCACCTTGAAGACTCTGGGCGTTGAAACGCTTATAATCACCAATGCCGCAGGCGGCCTGCACGAAGCACTGGAACCGGGCAGCCTCATGGCGATCAGCGACCATATCAACCTGACGGGGCTCAACCCCCTGACGGGGCCGAATGACGACGACTGGGGCACGCGTTTCCCCTCGCAGGAAGGCGCGTGGAACGATGGCTTGCGTACCCTTCTGGTCAAAGGGGCGGCGGCGCAGGGTGTCACCGTCCATCAGGGCATCTACTGCATGCATCTGGGCCCGACTTTCGAAACCCCGGCGGAAATCCGCATGGTCAAAACCATAGGCGGCGATGCCGTCGGGATGTCGACGGTTCCAGAAAATATTCTCGCCCGCCACTGCGGGATGGAATGCGTGGGCCTGGCCGCAATCGTCAACCGCGCCGCCGGGATGGGATTTGAAAAACCCAGCCACGAGCAAACGCTGATCGGGGCGCGACTGGCGGAAAACAATATGGCGGCGGCATTGGGCGCTTTCATTTCGGCTTATCACATCAATGCCGCCGGCAAGGCCGCCTGAGCGAGAAAATATGAATCGCAAGGTTTCCGTCAGCTTCGAGTTTTTCCCGCCCAAGAGCGCCGAGGGCGAAGAAATGCTATGGCAACGCATCGACCGTCTGGCTACGCTAAAACCCGAGTTCATCACCATCACTTACGGGGCGGGCGGCTCAACCCGCAACTGGACGGTCGGCACTGCAGGCAAGGCGCAAATGCGCACCGGCATCCCCACAGGAGCGCACATGACATGTATCAACGCCACCAAAGACGACGTGAAAGAGATGGCCGAAGCGCTCTGGCAAAATAATATCCGCCATATCGTGGCGCTACGCGGCGACATTCCCAAGGTCGACGCCCCGCTCGATTACAATGATTTCAACTATTACCATTACGCCAACGAACTGATCGAAGGCCTTAGAGCCCTGCACCCGTTTGAAATCAGTGTCGGCGCCTACCCGGAAAAACACCCCGAGGCTCCTGATCTTGCTACCGATATCCGCAACCTGAAACGCAAATGCGACACCGGGGTCGCCCGAGCAATCACGCAGTTTTTCTTTGAAAATGATGCGTTTTACCGTTTTTTGGATCTGACGGAAAAGGCGGGCATCACAACGCCTATTGTGCCCGGCGTCATACCGGTGCTGGATTACGACCGCATGATCCGCTTTGCCGGGAATTGCCAGGCCCACATCCCCGACAGCTTGAAAGCCCGGCTTGAACCCCTTAAAAACCAGCCTGAAGCCTTTGCTGCCGCAGCCACCGAGCTGCTGTGCGCACAATGCGAGGATCTGGTGCGGCGGGGAGGCATCGAACACCTTCACTTCTATACACTGAACCATGACGACCTGCCTTACAGCGCTTGCCAGCGGCTGGGGCTTGTGCCTTAATATCGCTGCCCTGCCATTAGGCAGGGTTACTTAAGGCTCAAGACAGGCAAGGAGCATAACATCATGGTGACCACTTCTTCTCTCGGGTTCCCCCGGGTCGGCGTACAGCGTGAACTGAAAAAAACAATCGAGGCCTACTGGAAAGGGGCCGCCAGCGAGGCCGATCTGCAGGATACGGCCCGTACCCTGCGCCTTCGTCACTGGACGATGCAAAAGGAAGCCGGGATCACACATATCCCCTCGAACGACTTCTCTTTCTATGATCACGTGCTGGATACATGTGCGCTCCTGGGCACGGTGCCGCCGCGTTACAACTGGAGAGGCGGCAATATCGACAGCCAGACATATTTCGCCATGGCGCGCGGCAATGCGCAGGTTACCGCCATGGACATGAGCAAGTGGTTCGACACCAACTACCACTATATCGTGCCGGAACTGCAAAAAGGGCAAACTTTCACGCTATCCAGCAACAAACCGTTTGACGAATATCAGGAAGCGAAAGCGGCCGGGATTGAAACCCGTCCGGTTTTGGTCGGGCCGATGACATTTCTGATCATCGCCAAAAAGACGGCAGACTTTACGGACTGTCGTTGCACCTTGGTGCCCGGCATCGTCGCCGTTTATATCGAGGCCCTGAAAAAATTGCAGAGCCTTGGCGCACGTTTCGTGCAGATAGACGAACCAGCCCTGGTTCTTGATCTCGAAGATCGTTACAAGGATGCCTATAAAACGGCCTATAAAATGATTCGCGCAGCCGTCCCAGACCTCAATATTATAATTACGACTTACTTTGACGGTCTGCGCGACAATACCGATCTTGCTGTATCCCTGCCCGTCAACGGCCTGCATATCGATCTGAAACGCGCACCGGATCAATTGGAAAGCGTTTTACCGAAATTGCCGGCGGACAAGATTTTATCGCTCGGCCTGATTGACGGACGTAACATCTGGAAGAACGACTTAAGAGCCTCGCTTGATGTCGCCGAGAAAGCTGTCAAGGCTCTGGGCAAGGATCGCGTCATTGTCTCGACCAGTTGCTCGCTCTTGCATACACCGAACGATCTCGATCAGGAAACGACCCTTGATCCGCAGATCAAAAGCTGGATGGCCTTCGCCAGGCAAAAACTGGCCGAGGTCGCCACCATCGCCAAAGGCCTGAATGAAGGGCGTGGCGCGATAGCAGAGGCTCTGAAGGCCAGTGATGCCGTGGCACAGGATCGCAAAACATCCGCGCGTATACATAACCAGGCTGTGCAAGCAGCCATCAAGGCGATTACGCCGGCTATGGCCAGCCGTCAAAGCCCCTTCCCTGTGCGCCGTATCAAACAACAGGCAGCATTGAAACTGCCGACTTTCCCAACGACATCAATCGGCTCGTTCCCGCAGACCGAAAACATCCGCAAGGCCCGGGCCGATTTCAAAAAAGGCAGCATTGAAACTGCCGCCTATGAAACGGCCATGAAAAAAGAAATCGAGCATGTCGTGCGGTTTCAAGAAAAAATCGATATGGACGTTCTGGTTCATGGCGAAGCCGAACGTAACGACATGGTTGAATATTTCGGGGAACAACTGGAGGGCTTTACCTTCACCAGAAACGGCTGGGTACAGTCCTATGGTTCGCGCTGTGTCAAGCCGCCTGTGATTTTCGGCGATGTGTCCCGCCCGGCACCCATGACGGTGAAATGGAGCAGTTACGCCCAGTCCCTCACAGCCAAGCCGATGAAGGGCATGCTGACCGGGCCGATCACCATTCTGCAATGGTCGTTCGTGCGCGACGATCAGCCGCGTTCACAAACCGCACGGCAAATCGCTCTGGCCATCCGTGATGAAGTCAGCGATCTGGAAAAGGCCGGGATCCGCGTCATACAGATCGACGAACCGGCTATTCGCGAAGGCTTGCCTTTGCGCCGGGCGGACTGGAAGACTTACCTTGCATGGGCGGTCGAAGCATTCAAACTCTCTTCCTGCAGCGTCAAGGATGAAACCCAGATCCACACCCATATGTGCTACTCGGAATTCAACGACATTATCGACTCTGTGGGTGCGATGGACGCTGACGTGATTTCGATTGAGACATCGCGCTCGCAGATGGAATTACTAAATGCATTTGTGTCCTACAAATATCCGAACGAAATCGGCCCCGGTGTCTGGGATATCCATTCGCCACGCGTCCCCTCAGCCGAAGAGATGACAGGTCTGCTGGAAAAGGCGGAAAAGGTCATTCCTTCCGACCAACTCTGGGTTAACCCCGATTGTGGCCTGAAAACGCGGGGCTGGGCCGAGGTGGAACCTTCGCTGACCAACCTGGTCAAGGCTGCCAAAGGCTTGCGCGAGAAACGGAAAAAAGCTGCCGCTTGAATTATTCTAGGCAGGTTCACAAGAACCCTTGCGGTATCCCGCAAGGGTTCTTCTACGTTCCAACAACTCAAACCTGTGCAAACGGGTAAAAATACCTTCAAGCTGGCTTTCCAGTTCACGAGAAGGCGCAGTGTAGGTCAGCGTATCGACCAGAACCGGGGTGGGTAACCCGTTTTTTCCCCGGCGGTACATGACCCCGCTGACACTGCGGTCAGGAAACAGGCATTCATTCCTGCTGGAAGGATTCCTAAAAGATTCTTTAGCGCAATTAGCAAGAACGAGCATAGCCTCCAGAAATTTATCTTCCTGAGCCAATCCCCGGTGCGCAGCCCGATGTATGGAATCACCAAAAGGAAACGTAGCAATGGCCCGGGCCTGACCGACCAGATCTATTCCTTCCTCTTCATCCAGCTCCTGCAAGGATGTTAACTTCTCCATCACGCAGATATACTTTCCTCCGCTCAGAGGTCCATGAGCATAGACACGAGGCAAGTACGGATTATCCGGATTCTGCATAAAATATCTGCTCGTCAGTTCAGCCATTTCCGGCCGCATAGAAAAACGCAGAACAGTTTTTTTATCTGGCTGGTGATAGACAGAGCAAAGCCCGCTGGAGTCTGGAAGTCGGATATAACCTTCATCCTGCAGTTTTTGCCGGCGGGCGGGCTGATCTAAACCCTGAAACGCTTTCAATAAATCGGGAATCATCCCTTGGTACTCACTCTCGTCATTACGCTAACTCATTATAGCCAGAAGGCGTTAACAAGCTCCTGACGGCAGGAAATGTCAAGAAACCATAATTTATTGTTATAAATCAAATAGTTATACATTATTCTGCGGTATAGCGGACTTCGTCCGAACCAACACGGCGGCAAAGAATCCGTCCGTATCGTGGCGGTACGGAGTCAGGCGCAGACAAGGAGTGCTGGGAGCCTGCCCATCTTCCCAGACCTGATCAAGCGGCAAAAGCTCAAACTCTGGATGAGCCGCCAAAAAGGTTTCGATCTGCCTTTCATTCTCGTCAGGCAGCAACGAACATGTCGCATAAACCAGTCTGCCGCCCAGCTTCACCGCCCTGGCCACACGTTCGAGGATATCGGCCTGCGTCTCCAGCAGTTCATCAAGGCCGGGGCCGTAATTACGCCAGCGCATGTCAGGATTGCGCCGCCATGTGCCAGTGCCGCTACACGGCACATCGGCCAGTACCAGATCAAAGCTTTCTTTCTGGCGGCGCAGCCATTTGCGGTTCTTCTCGTCGGAGAGGGCGCGTACCTCGATAATATCGGCAACGCCGGCGCGACGGAAACGCGGCCGGGCTTTTTCTAAACGGCCCTCGGCGATATCCATCGCCACGATACGGCCCTTGTTTTTCATCGCCGCCGCCAACGCCAGCGTCTTACCGCCAGCGCCAGCGCAATAATCCAGCACCTGCATGCCCGGCTGTACGCCGGCGACGTAAGCAATCAATTGCGATCCTTCGTCTTGAATTTCAATCATGCCGTCGCGAAAAACCTTGCTCTCGGAAAGATAGGCCTTTCCCCGGCAACGCAGACCCCACGGCGACAATCCAGTCGGGTCGGTCTTAATTCCATCAACCGCCAGGGCACGCATCGCACTCTCGCGGTCGATCAACCGCGTGTTAACGCGCAGATCCAAAGGCGCCGTGCCAAGCATGGCCGTCATCTCGATTTTAAAATCCTTGCCGAAGAAATCACGCAGCCGCGACTCCCACTGTGGCGGGCACTCCACGCGCTCCGATTCCGGCACGGCTTCAGAGTCGAGTTTTTTCCCTGAGAGCCTTTCGATCAAAACCTTCTCGTCATCCTGCAAAGGCTCCGGCGCGTACTTGCTACCATCACACAGTTTGTCGATGGCGTTCAGCCCTTCGCCTTCGGCCAATACCAGCCATGCCATCATTCGGTTGCGGGCGGTATCAGGCGCCCCGGCATGCCCAAGCCACCATCCCAGCCGCGCGCGCGCGCGTTCTATCGCATAAACGCGCTCGACGATGCTGGCGCGGTCTTTGGAACCTATATATTTACGGTGGCGCATGTAATCGCCGATGGTAGAATCCATCGGGATGCGGCTGGCACCAGTTTTTTCCAGAAGATCAATCGCTGTTTGTACACGGGCAGAGGGCAACATGATGAGGCGGGTTATATCAGGGTTGCCGGGGATACGCCACTGTTCTAGATGGTTAGGGTAAAAGGAGACTTAAGAACACCATGCCCACCCTGTTCGACCCCATAAAAGCCGGGGCCTTGTCCCTAAAAAACCGCATCTGGATGGCCCCGCTAACCCGTGCGCGGGCCGGGGAATCCCGTATCCCCAACGATCTGATGGCGGAATATTACAGGCAACGCGCCAGCGCCGGGCTGATTATCAGCGAAGCCACCGCCATTTCCCCGATAGGGTATGGCTGGAAGAACGCGCCCGCAATCTACACCGCCGCACAGGAGAAAGGCTGGGCACACATCACCAGAGCCGTCCATGAAGCCGGAGGGTACATCGTTCTGCAACTCTGGCATATGGGGCGGTTATCGCACCCTGACTTTCTCGACGGTCAATTGCCGGTATCGGCTTCTGCTATCGCCGCCGAGGGTGTGGCCCGCTCGCTTGAGGGCAATAAACCTTATGTCATCCCACATGCGCTGACCAAAGACGAAATTCAGGACACCATTGACGATTACCAGAAAGCCGCCATCCGCGCGATGGCTGCCGGGTTCGACGGCGTCGAAATTCACGGAGCAAACGGCTATCTGATCGATCAGTTCCTGCGCGATGGCTCAAACGTCCGCACCGACGAATATGGCGGATCGGTTCAGAATCGAGCACGCTTCCTGATCGAGGTTGTCGAAGCGGTCACCGCCGCCATCGGGCCCGAGCGCACAGGATTGCGCCTCTCTCCCATGAATGGCTACCAAAGTATGCATGACAGCAATCTGGAGGGCACATTCACTTATGCCGCGAAGGAACTGAACAAACACGATCTTGCCTTCCTGCATGTGCGCGAAACTTCAAACTTGCCACTCACCGTGACCACGGCCATGCGCCGGGCTTATAATGGCGTGATGGTCGGGAACGATGCCTATGATTTCTCCCGTGCGCAAAAAGTGCTGAATGACGGATTGCTGGACGCAGTGGCGTTTGGTGTGCCGTTCATCGCCAATCCCGATCTGGTGAAACGATTCAAAACCGGTGCGCCATTAAATGCAGCGCGCCCGGAAAGTTTCTACAAAGGCACAGTGGAAGGTTACACCGATTATCCGTTTATGGAGAAGGCGGCTTAAATTATTGAAGTGTCCCGCCAGCCATAACAGACATCGGCCAGCTTCTGATTGCCGATGATCACGTTCTTCTTGCCGCAGCGCTGGCCGCCCAGCGCCTTGTAGAAGGCATTGCCACGCGCATTCCTTTCCAGCACCCACAAGCAAAGTGATTTATGTTTCTTTTCCTTGAGACGCGCCGCCGCCGCACGCATTAACTGCTGACCCAGCCCCTGCCGCCAGTAATCAGGCAGGATATAGATCGCCAGAATTTCCGACGTATAAAGCGGACGCACGGGCGACATGCCTGGCGGCGGCGTCATCAGGCGGTTGAAAGAGACGAACCCGGCGGGATTGCCGTTACCGTCATGCGCCAGCAGCGCTTCCACGCCTTCAGAAAGCCATTTGACCCAATCCTGCGTGCGCTGCGTTTCATCAAGCGCATCAAGGAAAGATTTTTCGACAAGCCCGGTATAGCTGGCGCGCCAGCCTGCGATATGGATACGCGCGAGCGCAGCAGCGTCATCAGGCGCAGCAGAACGGATAGTAAACGGCATGGACAGCGTTAGCGCAGATAGAAATCAGGGCTGACATGGGCGTTATGCCCCTGTGGCCCGGATTTGATCTGCTGGGCACCCGCACCCGTCGCACCCACGCGATAAACACCCTGACTGGGGCTAATGGGTTTGACGCCGAATTCATGATCCATCTGCCGGGCCGAGGCCCCAAACACCTCGGCGACGTCTTTCACGCCCGGGGTCGGCAATCCTGAATCGATGGTAATATCGATATGATGGTATACGGTTTCGTTCATGGCGATTCCCTCCCTGAAAACAACAGCGGGGAGGATAAGGTAAAATTGACAATATGTCAAATTATCTACTCGCTGGCGCGGTAATTCGGCGCTTCCTGCGTGATCGTCACGTCATGGACATGGCTTTCCCTAAATCCGGCCGAGGTCATACGCAGAAATTCGGCATTCGCCTTCATCTCAGCCATCGTGCGGTTGCCCGTGTAGCCCATAGACGCTCGCAAACCACCCACCATCTGATGCAGGACGTTGGCGACCGGGCCTTTATAAGGTACACGCCCTTCGATCCCCTCAGGCACCAGCTTTTGCGCCTGCTTGACCGCGCCCTGGAAATAGCGATCGGCTGAACCGCGCACCATCGCCCCGACCGAACCCATGCCCCGGTAAGTCTTATAAGAGCGACCCTGATAAAGAATAACCTCTCCCGGGGATTCGTCGGTTCCGGCCAGCAAACTTCCCATCATCGCGCAATCGGCACCAGCTGCTACCGCTTTGGCCAGGTCACCTGAATATTTAATACCACCGTCGGCGATCACAGGCGTCCTGGATGCGGCGCACGCTTCGGCCACGTCCATAATAGCCGTAAGTTGCGGCACGCCGACCCCGGCGACCACGCGTGTGGTGCAGATCGAACCCGGCCCGATCCCGACTTTGACCGCATCTGCACCAGAATCGATCAGCGCCCGCGCCGCATCGCCTGTCGCGATATTACCGGCGATAATCTGCAGGTTGTTCGTGCGCATCCTGCGAATACGGTCAACCGTCTCCAGTACGTTTTTTGAATGCCCGTGCGCCGTATCAACCACGACGACATCCAGACCGGCATCGATCATCGCCTCAACCCTCTCGACACCGGTGTTACCGGTGCCGATCGCCGCACCCACCATCAGCCGCCCCTGCATATCCTTGCTGGCTTGCGGGAACAATGTCGATTTTTCAATATCCTTTACAGTGATCAGGCCGATACAGCGATCGGCCTCATCCACAACCAGAAGCTTTTCGATCCTGTGCTGGTGCAAAAGGCGGCGCGCCTCATCCTTGCTGATCTGGTTGGTCACCTTGATCAAGTTTTCCGATGTCATCAAAGCCCGAACCGGCGTTGAATCGTTATCGGCAAAACGAACGTCGCGATTGGTCAGGATCCCGACCAGCTTACCGCTTTTTTCAGCCACCGGGAAACCGGAGATACGATAGCGCTTCATCAAGGCGCGCGCATCAGCAAGTGTAGCGTCAGGGTCGATAGTGATCGGGTTCACAACCATACCGGATTCAAAACGCTTGACCGCGCGTACCATTTCAGCCTGCTCTTCCGGATCCATGTTGCGGTGTAAGACCCCCAGCCCGCCAGCCTGTGCCATCGCGATCGCCATATCGGCTTCGGTCACCGTATCCATCGCCGCCGAAAGCAAAGGGATATTGAGGCTGATGGACTTCGTCAGGCGGGTACATGTATCGGCATCGGCCGGGTGGACTTCCGAAGCGGCAGGCACCAGCAGTACATCGTCAAACGTCAGGCCTTCGCGAAGAGGGGAAAGAGAAGAGTTGATCTTGGCCATGGCAAACTCCTGATGATGGCGGGTGCGGAATTTGCACTGAGGTAATAGAACCCCGCCCCTGAAAAGTAAAGATTTTTTACCGGGCTGGTGTGTTTTCTTGACAGAATCACCCTCATCTTCTTAAGTAGCCGGAGATAAAACGATAAGCACAGGGAAACTGACGCCACCATGGATGACAGCAACGTCACCGATATCAGCCGTTTTCGTAAAGGATTTGCCACGCAGGCAAGCGCCCCGGTTTTGGAATCGTTTGCGGAACCTACGGCGACTGAAGATGCCCCGCACAAGGTTCTGCTCGCCTGTATGGAGGAGCAAAGCCCACACCTCATCCAGTATTTTCGCGAAAGCATGCAAGAACTTCTGCGCGATATGAATCTTGACGCCTCGCTGACCGCGCAGGCGGGAGTTCTGAACGATATAAGACTGGATAAGGGCGAACCGCTGGTCGTCGAGAACAGTACGATAGCTTTCTGGGTGCAGTTTGAGCCGCGTTTATGGGACACCATCATGCAGTCTTATGAAGAACATATCTGGACTTGCAATTCAGACGCTTTCACCAAGGTCTGCGAAAGCGTCTCGCCTGATGCTCTGGATTACTTTCTGGAACACGGGCATCATCGTGAACCTGAAAGAATCAGAGCCACTTTCGAGGAAGACTACAAGCGGCGGATGAAGCCGCTTTCTTTGCTTGAAGACATGATCGCGCAGCACATGCCCGGGGTCAACGTCACAACCGCGATCTATCACGGCCCTGATTTCGTAACGCCGGTTATCACTCTGTCGGCCAAAGACCATCGTGATTTGCGCGATCATGTACGCGCTTTCCTGGAACAAACCCCCGCCGGAAACAGGCCGTTGCTGCGGCCGGTATGATCCGGCCCCCGCTCAGGAAGAGCGGCGAAACCCCGTCGCCACGACATATTGCTCGGATGATTCCTTGCGGCTGGCAGGCGGCTTCACGTGTTTTACTGTTGTAAAATCACGCTTCATCATATCAAGCAGCTCTTTTTCCGCCCCGCCTTGAAACAGTTTGGAAACAAAAGTACCGCCGGGCTTTAGAACCTGCGTGGCGAATTCATAGGCGGCCTCCACCAGCGCCATAATGCGCAAATGATCCGTCTGGCGGTGGCCCATGGTGTTGGGGGCCATATCGCTCAGCACCACGTCCGCCCCCGATCCCATCGCCATGATCAAGGCTTCGGGCGCATCGTCGTTCATGAAATCCATCTGCAGGAAGGTCACGCCCGGTAGCGGTTCGATAGGCAGCAGATCAAGACCGATCACCTTGCCCGCGCCGCGTTCGACTGCGACCTGCGACCAGCCCCCCGGGGCCGCCCCCAAATCGATTACGGTGCATCCCTTCTTGATGAATTTCAGCTTGTCATCCAGTTCGATCAGCTTGAAGGCGGAGCGCGCCCTGTACCCCAGACGCTGCGCCTCGTGCACATAAGGGTCGTTCAGTTGCCGCTGCAGCCAACGCGCCGAAGACGTTGTGCGCTGGTTGGTTTTCTTGACGCGCACGGTCGCATCCCGTGTCGTGCGGCGACCGGGCTTCTTGCCTGCGCGGCCGGGAATTTTCTCACCACCGTCTTTTGTCATCAGATCACCATCACCAGCATCGAAAGGCAAAACGTCAATATATAGATTGTTAGTGTGGCCGCGAAGAATACAATTCCTTGCGTCCGCGACGAAAAATAGGCCAAAATCAGAAACAAGGCAAAAACTATCCCATAAACCAGCAATCCCCGCTGATAAGCATCCCAGCTCCACAATCCCGTGAAACCGCGTGAGGCGTTTATAGAGTCCATCAATTCAACCTGAACCCGCAAGGTCAGGATGCTGACCAGCATGAAAATCGCCGTTTTGAGTCGCTGGCCCTTATGAACCGCCGCCATCGCCACCGGCAACCACAACAGATCGATCCATTGATATAATAACGAAGTCATATTACCTTATAAGTGTCCCGCCACAGCCTTCTTTGAACCATATTTTGCGCCCATATTCACTAGTGATGAAGAATAACCTGTTTCCCCCCCGCCTGCACAGGCTCATCTGTGCCTTGATAGGAATCGGCCTTCTGCTTTGCAGTCTGGCGCTGATGGCTCATGCCCAGAATGGACGCCCGGCATCTTTGATCCGCGACACGGAAATTGAGAATTATTTAAAAGAGTGGGCGCAGCCAGTGATCAAAGCTGCCGACCTTGATCCCAGTTCAGTCAATATCATTCTGGTGCAAGATGATAATATCAACGCCTTCGTCGCCGGAGGACAGAATATATTCATTTACACCGGCTTGCTGACCAAATCCAGGAATCCGGGCGAGGTGATCGGCGTACTGGCCCATGAACTGGGACATATACGGGGCGGCCACCTGATTCGTACTAAAGATGCGATGGAAAACGCCTCCTACGAGGCTATGCTCGGAACCATTCTGGGTATCGGCGCGGCGATCCTCTCCGGCGATGGCGGGGCTGCGGCGGCGGTATCGGCCGGCAGCAGCGGCATGGCGCTAAACCGGCTGCTGGCCTTCAGCCGTGTCCAGGAATCAAGCGCCGATCAGGCGGCGGTCAGCTATCTTGAGCGCGCCCGCCTGAACCCTGCCGGGTTGGTCAGCTTTATGGAACGTCTGGAAAACGAGGAATTGCTCCCCATAAGCCAGCAATCGGAGTATGTGCGCACGCACCCCCTTACCCGCGACCGTGTCGAAAGCTTGAGGGCCGGAATCGAAGGCTCCGCCTACGCGCAAGATACCCTGCCTGCCGCATGGCAGGATCAGCACGCACGAATGATCGCGAAATTGGTGGGGTTTGTCGCACCCGAACACGTAATCTGGAACTATAGCGACAAAGACTCTTCCCTGCCGGCCCGCTACGCCCGAGCGATCGCCGCCTATCGCCAAAACCGTACAGACGAAGCCTTACGCCTGATAGACGGGCTGCTGGCTGCTGAACCGAGAAACCCCTATTTCCTTGAGTTAAAAGGGCAAATGCTGGGCGATTTCGGTCGGATCGCCGAGGCCGTGCCTTTCTATCGTCAGGCCAGTGAACTCGCGCCCGCATCAGGCCTGATTCGTACGGCCTACGCTCACAGCCTGATCGAAACCGCAGGGGCAGACCCGGGCCAGATGGAGAATGCCATACGCCAGTTGGAGCGCGCCCAACGAGATGAACCACGGTCAGCGCGGATTCAACGCTTGCTGGCTACGGCTTATGGAAAAATGGGGAATGATGCCATGGCCAAGCTGCACCTTGCAGAAGAAGCTCTATTGCAAAGACGCACGGCGCAAGCCCGCACGCAAGCCGAGGCAGCAGCCATCGCCCTCAAGCGCGGATCGCCGGGCTGGATCAGAACTCAGGATATTCTCGCACAGGTAGCCCTGCACGAAGAAAAAGACGCTGAAAAGAAAAGAGACGAATAGCGCTAGCAGAGATAAATAAGTCCCTGTAACATAGTCTTCCGCTGCTTGCGCACTAATTTGGTAATATTAACATTCTGGCAGGAGATTGATCCGTGATTTTAGCCTCGACGCGCCTGATTCCCCTTTCCTTCGCTTTTGTTGGCCTGATGCTGTCGGCCAACCCTGCCCTCGCACAACAAGGCGGCATCCCCGACGATGAGCGCGTCAAAATCGAAACTGTCATTCAGGATTACCTCGATAAAAACCCGGGTGTCGTACTGCAGGCGCTGGAAAAACATCAGGAAAACCAGCGTACGGAAATGGAGCGCCAGTTCGTCGACAAATTCGCGACTCTTAAAGACCAGATCATAAAAGACGGGCACCCCACAGTCGGCCCGGAAACCGCTGACGTCACCATTTTCGAATTTTACGATTACAACTGCGGCTACTGCAAGAAGGCCTTTGCCGATGTCGCCAAGATCGTCGAGGAGGATAAGAACGTACGATTTATCTTCATCGAAATGCCTATCCTGAGCGAAAACTCGATTGAAGCCGCACGCTGGGCACTGGCGATTGACAAGCAAGGCAAATTTTTTGAATACCACAGCGCCTTGATGAAGCATGCCGGTATGAAGGACAAAGCCACACTGGAAAAATATGCCGCTGAAGTCGGAGTCGATATCAAGAAAGCCACTGCCGACGCCGACAGCAAGGCCGTTCTTGAAGTGATCGAGAAAAACCTCTCGTTGGCACGCGATCTTGGCATCAGCGGCACTCCGGCTTTTGTAATCGGCGACCAGCTTACCCCCGGTTATATGGGTTATGAAGGTATGAAAGCCGCCATTGCAGAAATACGCAAAAACGGCAAGGCAGAATAGGGGCCAGCCCTGATGTATATGCGCCTTCTCAGTGTCGCCATCATCATCATTTGCGCATTGATCGGATGGCAGCTATATACGGGAAGAACCGCTTACGAACGTCTGCAAGAAGCTCCTCACAACCAATATCTCGGAGCCGAGAACCCGGCTCTGACAATTACTTACATCATGGATTACCGCTGTAAATTCTGTAAGGAGTCGCACAGCGACATTCAAAGCATACTGGACGAGCATACCGATCTGCGGATTATTTTTCGCGCTTATCCGATTGGCGGGCAAGACTCCCTGAACGAAGCCAAAATGGCTATGGCCGCCGGCATGCAGGACAGATTTTCAGATGTACATGAATTCCTTATAAAACATCAAGAACCGGTCACAAAACCGGAGCTGGAGGGCTTCATGGCCCAAGCGGGGATTGATATGAACCGGTTTTATAAAACCATGACTTCATGGGGCGCTACAAAAGATCTGATCGATACCGTGCGCGCAATAGAAGCTATCGGCATATCATCGGTTCCCGCCTTTATCGTCGGCAAGAAGATTTACCTGCCCGAAGAAGGGAAAACGACGCGCACGATACTCGAAAGAATAGTAACCGAGAACATGACAACCGCAACGACAGACACATCCACCGCATCTCCGTGAAAAATACCGCTCACACAACGATTATCGTCCTAAATGGCCCCAACCTCAACATGCTGGGCGTGCGAGAGCCCGAGATCTACGGCCATCAAACCCTGAGCGATATAGAGAACCTCTGCAAGGACAAAGCGTCTCAGCTCGATCTGTCTCTTGACTTTCGCCAGTCCAATCATGAGGGCGAGTTGGTCACATGGATACAACAAGCTTATGGACAGGTTCTTGGTATTGTCATAAACGCCGCCGCTTACACTCATACCTCTGTTGCCATCCATGACGCTCTCAAGCTGCATCAAGCTGTCCCGGTAGTCGAGGTTCATCTATCAGACCCGAAAACACGCGAACCTTTCCGGCACCATTCTTATATCGCGCCTCTGGCCGCTGCCATTTATGCTGGTCTGGGCGCACAAGGATACGTTAAGGCCTTGGAATTTATCGATAAAAACAGGAAAAGACCCTAAGCGTGTCATCTGAGCCTTTGACTTTTGCCCCCTTTTTCTTTAATCCATAGGCTCTTGTTCCAACGGGCAACCGGAGAATTTTAGGTGCCAATGAAAATTGATGAATCTGCCATTCGCAAACTGGCCAAGTTGCTGGACGAAACCGGCCTGACGGAAATCGAAGTCGAGGATGGCGACCAGTCAGTACGCGTCAGCCGTGGTGGAAATGTAGTGGCCTTCAGCCCGGCAGCCAACCAATCGGCCCTGATAATGGATTCTGATCCCACCACACCGCAGCGCGCCAACACGCAAGCCCCATCAGCCAGCGCCGCCAGCCACCCGGGCGCGATCACATCGCCCATGGTTGGAACGGTATATATGTCCCCGGAACCGGGAGCCCCCCCCTTTATCAGCAAGGGAAGCTCGGTCAAAGCCGGGGAAACGCTGATGATCATTGAGGCTATGAAAGTCATGAACCCGATCAAGGCCCCCAAGAGTGGTACCGTCACCCAAATTCTGATAGAAAATGGACAGCCGGTCGAGTTTGGCGACGTCCTTGTTGTGATCGAATAAAGCGCAATCCGATGTTCAAGAAAGTCCTGATAGCCAACCGTGGCGAGATTGCCTTACGTATTATTCGCGCCTGCCGCGAGATGGGTATTCAGACCGTTGTTGTGCACTCCACCGCCGACGCCAATGCAATGGCAGTGCGTCTGGCCGATGAAAGCGTATGTATCGGCCCTCCCGCTTCCAAAGACAGCTACCTCAATATTCCTTCGATCTTAAGCGCCGCCAGCGTCACCGGCGCAGAAGCCATTCATCCCGGTTACGGTTTCCTGTCCGAGAACGAGCAGTTCGCCCGCATGGTCGAAGAGCACGGTTTCGTCTTTATCGGCCCCAAGCCTGAACACATCGAAATGATGGGCGACAAGGTCATGGCGAAGAAAACCGCCAAAGAACTGGGTCTGCCCATAATTCCCGGTTCCGAAGGTGCCGTGGGCAGCGCGGAAGAAGGTCGGGCCTTTGCCGACAAGGCCGGATATCCGGTATTGATCAAAGCCGCCTCCGGCGGCGGCGGCAAAGGCATGAAGGTCGTCCGCAAGAGCGAGGATTTTGCTGAAGCATTCTCGACCGCGCGCATCGAAGCCAAGGCCAATTTCAGCGATGACCGCGTCTATATCGAGAAATACCTGGAGAAACCGCGCCACATCGAAATCCAGATTTTCGGCGATACCCATGGCAACGCCATTCATCTGGGCGAGCGCGATTGCTCGCTGCAACGCCGTCACCAGAAAGTTCTCGAAGAATCCCCTTCTCCTGCCCTGAGCGAAGAGGAGCGCAGCTATATCGGCACTCTGGCCGCCGACATGGTGCGCAACATGGGTTATCGCGGTGCCGGTACGATCGAATTTCTGTATGAAAACGGCCAGTTCTTCTTCATGGAAATGAATACCCGGATTCAGGTGGAGCATCCGGTCACCGAGATGCTGACCGGGATTGATCTGATCGCCGAACAAATCCGTGTCGCCGCCGGAGAAGAACTCAGCGTGCAAAAAGACCTGATCCGTTTCCGTGGTCATGCCATCGAGGTGCGGATAAACGCCGAGGATCCGGAGACCTTCATCCCCTCACCCGGGCGGATCACGCAGTTCCACGCGCCCGGGGGTCTGGGCGTGCGTTTTGATTCAGCGATTTATGGCGGCTACAGTATCCCCCCTTACTACGATTCGATGATCGGCAAGTTGATCGTCCATGGGCGCAACCGCGATGAATGCATCCGCCGCCTGCGCCGGGCGATTGTCGAAACGGTGGTTGAGGGTGTCAAGACCACGCTGCCGCTACATATGTGGATTCTCGACCAACCAGATTTCCAGAAGGGCGATTACACCATCCACTGGCTTGAGAAAAAACTCGCGGAACGCTAATCACAACGAGAAAAATCTGGCACAATCGTAAAAATGCCGGACGAAATCACCACCGCAGACGTTCTTGCCGCTTATGCCATGGGGCTGTTCCCGATGGCAGAATCGCGCGACAGCGACGAAATATGGTGGTTCGACCCACCCAGGCGCGGACAGCTTGATATCGCAAAGCTGCATATCCCCTCACGGCTGAAACGTACCGTTCTGCGCCATCCTTACGATATCCGTATCGATACCGCGTTTGCCGCCGTCATCGATGCCTGCGCCGCCATCCGGACAACGCAAGTGCAAACATGGATCAATTGCCCGATCCGCGATCTGTTCATTGCACTTCACCGGCAAGGCTTTGCTCACTCGGTAGAGGCCTGGCGAGATAACAAGCTAGTCGGAGGGCTTTACGGCCTGGCGCTGGGGGGCGCCTTTTGCGGCGAAAGCATGTTCAGCGCCGCCCCCAACGCCAGCAAGATATGCCTCGTGCATCTGTGCGCCCGGTTGTGGAAAGCGGGGTTTACCCTGCTCGACACTCAGTATGTGAATGACCACCTGAAGCAATTTGGCGCCTATGAAATTGATAACGCCACCTATAAACTACGCCTGCAGCAAGCCCTGGGACAGCAGCCGGATTTCCATTTAGGTTCCTGCAAAATACCAGATGCCCGCGTACTGGTGACCCTTTACATGGATCAACGCTGATATCGTAATAATATTACAAATATACATGCTCTAACCGCCTTATTATTGCCTAAAAACTTGATTTTTGATTAACAAAATGATAATTTAGTCTTAATAATCGGTAGCAACGAGAGTTGGGAGAGCATGATCATCATTGCGCGCGAAGAGTTAAATCAAGCCGCATCGGGACTAACAGAACCCCGCCGCGAAGGGTTTGCATTCCGTCGCTGGCTGGCTACAGAAGCACCCGCCAAACATGAAGCGGATGCCGCAAGCCTTGACCGTCCGACGGCGCAACCGGTCGCTGACCTTTATAAAAACCGTTTCTGGCGCTGTGAATAGGGGATTAATCCCCCAGATCTTCAACCTGCTCGTCCAGCCGTTCCTCAGTGGCAGCGCCCTCTTTGGCTTTTTCTTCTTCAGCCTTGCGACGCTCGGCTTCGGCCTCTTCGGTTTTCTTCTCCATGCAATCCAGAACCCAAACATCATAGATCGGATGATCCATGGCAGAAAGCGCCGGAGAAGAAGCAAACATCCAACCGCTGAACACCCATTTTGAAACATCGCGAGGCGTGACTTCCCAAACCTGAATAAAAGCGGCAGATTCAGGCTGCTCGATTGGCGGGGCCTTGCGGCAAGCTTGCACCTTGATATAAAGCGGGCCGTATTTCACGGTGCTGCCAACCCGAGCCTCGAACGTCACTGTCCGCCCGGTGATCTTATCGATCGATTGCAGCTTCACCACAGGCATGTCCTGCATCACGGCAAAAGCAGGGGGTGCCATTATAAGGAGCAATGCCACCCCACCCATCAGGCCTAAAAGGCAAAAGCGCTTAAGGATGAGCATCTGCGGCAGACTCTCCAGCAGACGGCTGCTTATCCTTGTCGCCCTGCATGCTGAAAATAAACTGTCCGAGAAGCTGTTCAAGGTTTTGCGGCGCCTGCGTATACTCGATCATGCTGCCAGGCTTCAGTACATCTTCTTCGGCACCAGGTTCCAGCGCCAGATAACGCCCGCCAAGCAGGCTTTCGCTACTGATCAGCGCCGCCGTGTCCGCCGGAAGTTTGACGTGATTCTCAATGCTCATTCTCACGTTGGCGAGAAAAGTTTCAGGGTCAAGGGTTACAGCGACAATACTGCCCACTTTGACGCCGCTGATCAATACATCGTCCCCGACAGCCAGCCCGCCGATGCCGGAAAAACGAGCGTTCAGTTCGTAACCGCTCACCTTCCCGACCTGCGCGGTATTCACGCTAAAAGCCAGAAACGAAAGCGCCACCAGAATAACAAGGCCGCCCAGAGCTGTTTCGATCACACTGCGTTTCATGATGTCCCTTTCGATGCTTACTGATAGTCCTGAGGCGCATTACTGCGGCGGCGTCCAGGCTTCATAATCCCCTGTGGCCCTGGCGCGTTTACCCCCGTTTAAAATATGGCCGGGCGGGCGGTAAGCCTGCGCGGTTCCCGTCATGTTGGGCTGGTAAGGCTTTTGCCATTCGCGGCGATACGTTTGCGCGCGCCCGGTCGGAATGACATCGGATTGGTAATGCAGCCACCCATGCCATTCAGGCGGTATGTTGCTGGCCTCAGTGCTGGTTTTATAACGAACATAACGACGCGGGCGCTTATAACCGGGACGGGCCTTGGCCTCGTAATAGCGGTTACCGGCCTGATCTTCGCCGATAAAGCGCGCCCCCGTCCACATGCGAACCCACCCCATATGCACAGGCGATAATACGCCCAGAAAAGAGAACAATCCCATCACTTACGTCCCGGCTTGAAAAACTTGCGGTCTGCTTGGTCTATCGTCCCTCATGGATGGCGCAAAACCGAGGGAAAATCAAGGGAAAAGCAAGCCTAAACAATGTAGTACCAATTGTTCATCGCTTGCGCCCTTGGGTGACCGCGCCCTCTTCTGCTATGATGAACGAAGGAAAGGGTTGTTCATTATGACCAATCGGAGTCTCGATCCGGCATACACCGAAAACGGAAGTGTCCTGATTTATATTTTCATGGCGATCGCGCTGTTTGCCGCCCTCAGCTTTGCCGTTGCCAATATCATGAGCTCAGGCACCGGCGATCCAAACCGCGAGGTCATGCAGCTGCAATCAACCGACGTGATTCAATATGCCGATTCCCTTAAACGGGCCGTGCACGGCATGCAGATCCGCGGAGTCGAAGACAGCCGCATCAGTTTTGAAAGCCCGACTTTAAGCGGTTATGCGCCCCACGCCAGTTGCAGCAGCGATGACTGCCGCGTTTTCCGGCCTGCGGGCGGCGGCGCGTCATACATTCCGCCGCCTGCCGACTGGCTGGATACAGCAGGCGAAGGCGACGCCTTGTATGGGCGGTGGTTCTTCCCAGCCGGGGTTTGCGTGCAAGATATCGGATCCGGCGGTGCGGGCTGTGAGATAGACAGCACTGACAATGAAGAACTGGTGGCTATACTGCCATGGGTTCGCCGTGATCTTTGCATTCAACTCAATGACCGCCTCGGAGTGGTCAACCCCGCCGGCAATCCCCCGAATGCCACGGGAGCCGCGTGGCCCGCCGGCAACACCCCCTTCACCGGAACATTCAGTGAAGATGCGATCATCGCCCGGCCCGGCGATATGGCCGGCTGTCTGCGCGGCAACGGCACGCCACCAAATAACAGCTATTTCTTTTACAGGGTGTTACTGGCCCGCTAAGTCCTGTTGCCTGGCCTATATTTATTGCGGCGGCAAGGCCGGGATCAATTCGCTACTGCGTTGCGGAGCCTCTTCGTAACTAAAAACCAGTTCGCCGCCTTTCAGGTCGACATGAGCGATACCGCCATTTACAAGCTTGCCAAACAGCAACTCCTCAGCCAAAGGACGCTTGATTTTCTCCTGAATGATGCGGGAGAGCGGGCGGGCGCCCATAGAGGGATCGTAGCCAATTTTCGCCAGATGTTCGCGCGCCTCTTTTGAAAGATCGATTTCAACATGGCGGTCGGCCAGCTGGACTTCCAACTGGATGATGAATTTATCGACAACCCGGATCACAGTCTCAGGCCCAAGTGGCTTGAACGGCACGATCGCATCCAGACGGTTCCTGAATTCCGGCGTAAAGAGACGCTGGATCTCTTCCTGATCGTCCTCGACGCGCATATCGCGCTCGAATCCCATCGGCGCCTTGGCCATTTCACGAGCGCCAGCATTGGTGGTCATGATGAGAATGACATTCCTGAAATCGACGGTTTTTCCGTTATTGTCAGTCAGCTTGCCGTAGTCCATCACCTGCAGCAAAATGTTATAGATATCCGGGTGGGCTTTCTCGATTTCATCGAGCAGCAAGACACAATGCGGATGCTGATCGACCGCATCCGTAAGCAAACCTCCCTGTTCAAAACCAACATAACCGGGTGGCGTACCGATCAGACGGCTGACAGCGTGACGTTCCATATATTCTGACATATCGAAACGCTTTAGCTCGATCCCGAGCGTCTTCGCCAATTGCCGCGCCACCTCAGTTTTACCAACACCCGTTGGCCCACTGAACAGATAGCACCCTATCGGCTTGTCACTATCACGCAGGCCCGCGCGGGAGAGCTTGATTGAATCAGTCAAAATATCAATCGCCGCATCCTGATCGAACACCATGGTTTTAAGGTCGCGGTCAAGCGTACGGATCGACTCACGGTCGTCCTTAGTCAGGGTTTTGGCCGGGATGCGGGCAATCGCCGCCACAACTCCTTCGATATCGGCGACATCAATGACCTTTTTACGTTGCTCCTCGGGCACCAGCATCTGCGCCGCGCCCACTTCATCAATAATGTCAATCGCCTTGTCAGGCAGTTTGCGGTCACCAATATATTTGGCTGATAGTTCAACTGCGGAACGGATGGCCTCGTCGGTATATGTCACCTTGTGGTGATCTTCGTAATACGATTTCAAGCCCGTCAAAATTTTGACGGCATCCTCGATAGACGGTTCGTTGACGTCGATCTTCTGAAAGCGTCGGACAAGGGCGCGATCCTTCTCAAAGTGGTTCCTGTACTCCTTGTACGTGGTCGAACCGATACAGCGTACCGTCCCGTTCGACAAAGCAGGCTTCAACAGATTGGAGGCATCCATCGCCCCGCCCGATGTCGCCCCTGCACCGATCACGGTGTGAATTTCATCGATAAACAGAACGGCGTGCGGGATTTTCTCGATCTCGCTGATAACCGCTTTCAAGCGTTCCTCAAAGTCGCCGCGGTAGCGGGTACCAGCCAGCAACGCCCCCATATCGAGAGAAAAAATCGTCGCTTCCTTGAGAACATCGGGCACTTGTCTCTCAACGATACGGCGAGCCAACCCTTCGGCAATCGCCGTTTTTCCTACACCGGGGTCACCAACATAAAGGGGGTTGTTCTTTGAGCGACGGCAAAGAATCTGGATTGTACGTTCAACCTCATGCGTACGCCCAATCAGCGGATCGATCCGCCCTTTACGCGCCTTGTTGTTCAGGTTGATACAATAGGCGTCAAGAGCCTCCTTGCCTGATTTATTTTTATCGCCGCCCTCACTGGAATCATCCGCGCCTTCCGGTGTACGCGTCTCGCTCTGGCCGGGGACTTTAGCGATACCGTGCGAGATATAATTGACAGCGTCGAAACGGGTCATATCCTGTTCCTGCAGGAAGAACACGGCATGGCTTTCGCGCTCGGAAAAAAGAGCCACCAGCACATTGGCGCCGGTGACTTCCTCGCGGCCGCTTGACTGAACATGAATCGCCGCCCGCTGCAACACACGCTGGAACGCTGTGGTTGGCTTGGATTCTTCAGCATTGCGGTTAACCAGGTAGGTCAGCTCGCTATCAAGGAAGCGTTCGATCTGATCGCGTAAATCGGCAATCGACACCCCGCAGGATCGCAACACGGCCATCGCATCCTGATCCTCGCACAGAGCCAGAAGCAGATGCTCAAGCGTCGCGCTTTCGTGATGCCGTTCGTTAGCGATATTCAAAGCGCGGTGTAAGGTCTGTTCAAGGTTGCGTGAGAGCATTCAGGTCTCCTGGGATGGCCGGAGGGCCGTTATTCTTTTTCCATCGTGCATTGCAGCGGCTGCTCGTTGGCCCGGGCAAAATCCATCACCTGCGCCACCTTGGTTTCCGCCACTTCGTATGTATAAATACCACAGACCCCCACACCGCGCCGGTGAACATGCAGCATGATATCGGTGGCCTCTTGTCTATTCTTATTAAAAAACCTTTCCAAAACATGAACGACAAACTCCATCGGCGTATAATCGTCGTTCAGAATCAAAACCTTGTACATCGAGGGTTTTTTGGTCTTAGGGCGCGCCTTGAGCATTACCCCCGTCTGGCGGCGTTCTTCGCGACCGCCATCGCCGCCCCCGCCAAAATCAGGATCGGAATCATTGAGACGTACAGGAAAGGTAATACGGCGAACCATGTCAGTAAGATAACCTTTTCCCTGCCCATTTTACAGCCTGAGCGGTTAAAAATTTACCGGAAACAGGCCGCCAAAAAAAGTTTCAGCCCCCCTGCTTCATTAAAAGCGCGGGAGGCTGAAACCCGGTTGTCATGTCAGGAAAACCTGACTTGTCCTTTTTACACCGAATCGGCCTTAGGCGGCTACAGATTCCGTGGCTTTCTTGATCGACTTGCTGACCTGATCATTGATCGGCTCGAGTGCATCGGTGGTCAGTTTAACAGTCAGCTCCGAAAGCTTGGTCGCGCCAGCCATGAAACCGTCAAAGGTTTCCTGTGCCAGCTTGTTTTGCACTTCCGTCAACTCATTCAGGGTTTTGCAGCCCATAATGGTTTTGATGGCTTCGCTATTCTTGCTGGCGTTTTCCTGCGCCAGGGTCATGCAGGTCTTGATCAGGTCTTCCGTGCCCTTGACCCAGATATTGGTGGATCTCAGGAAAGCCTCGACGTTTTCCTTGCCGGCAGCGGCAGCGTCGTTGGCGAGTTTGTCGTATTGAGTTTTGTTCTGTGTCATGAGTGTCTCCATCGGTTTGAAAATATCAGTTTTACGCAATGGGTTGAATGAAAGGGTCGCCATAACAAAAGGGCTGCCCGCCATACCCGGGGACAGTTTGGCAGACGCCGGCTGATCCGATTGCACAGGCCCAGCCACAAGGGCAGTCCCTGACGCTTTCTTTTTTGTGGTGTGATCCGCCATAATGGTCATCTCCCTTTTATCCGGTGACTTTCGATCAAGCCCCTTATTCACTTGGCTGATCGCAGTCTGTCACAGCTTTCGCCGCACTGCAATGGCTGCATTGCAACAACCTGAAATCGTTGACTCTTTCAGGTAAAAACCAGAAATCCATGTACAAGTTCCGGCTCCAGAAGCCCAGCAGGGGGTCAAAGACCCTTCTTCAGGCGATTTGTGCAATGCACAATACTGAATATAGCGCCACCACCGTATCCCGTCAAGTTATTTTGTGCACTGCAAAAAATATATATCCCATTGTTATGAATGAGAAATCTTAAGCGCTTGACAGAATGCTTTGAAGCTTGCTTATCTGGTTTCTAGAAAAAATAAAAATTCAGGGACAGGGATCATGAATACACGGAAAGGTGTTTTAGCCGCTTTTCTTTCTTTGACATTTGCCACAGCCTCGCTTGGAATCAGCCCCGATGCCGCAGCCGCCGTCCGTAAAAAAGGGTCGATCGCCAAGCAGCAGATGCATCATAATAAAAAGCTGCGGGCCACCCCGACTATATTAAACGGTCACGTGCCTGAGGTTTCTTCGGTCATCATGGTGATTGATGAAAGCCACCCGGAAGGTTTCCGGGTTCTCAATTCCGACGAACCTCATGCCCGCCGCACACCGGCATCAATCACCAAGATCATGACTCTTTCCCTGCTCTTCGACGCCATAGAATCAGGGGAAATCAAGCTCAATGACAAAATCACCCTATCGGATACCGATACCGGCGCCGGAGGCACCATGCTGCCCGCCCATCCCGGCACACAAATCACAGTACAACAGGCAATCCTGGCAATGGTAACGCGATCCGCCAACAATGTGGCGGTTTCGGTGGCCGAGCATTTGGCCGGCAGTGAGGCCGCCTTTGCACAGAGAATGAATCAAAAGGCCCGGAAACTGGGCATGAATAACACCCATTTCGTCAACTCTCATGGAATGCGCGACCCGAACCAGTACAGCTCGGCTTACGATCTAGCGCTGCTCTCGCACCACATCATCACGCAACAATCCGAACATTACCATTATTTTTCAACGCTCTCTTTTATTTATGGACGCGCCACCTACAACAACCATAACCGCCTGATGCGTATTTACGGCGGCATGGACGGCCTGAAAACCGGCATGACTAATCATGGCTGGCAACTGGCTGCCAGCGCCGAACGCATCATCCCGGCCAATCCCGAAAAAAATCAGCCTGAAACCATCCACCGCGTAATCGGCGTTTTTATGGGCGGCATCACCAAAGAACAAAGAAACAACTGTCTGGGTCATTTGATGGATCAGGCTTTTATATCCCTTGGGCACAATATTGACGGCGACCGTTTCAGCTACAGCGAAAAGGCATGCACCTCAGCCCGCCACAAACCTGCGCCCGGCTCCTCAAACTTCACACACTTGCGGTAGGCACCATCCTGCATGGCACGTAATTTGCCTTGATAAATCAGATTGTTACAATTTTATCGATTGTGTCGTTTTCATGGACAAAGTTATCATAGCGCATTATGATGGAAGTTAGAGCTTATGTCCTGAAATGCGTTTTTACACACGCCGGTTTCCACCCCCTTCTCCGGGTTTCTTCATGGTGATTTGCAAGCGCCTTTTCCTGATGATCCTGACCGCACTGGTAACTGTCAGCCTATGCTCGACCGGTACTTTTGCCGCTACAAGCAAAAAGAAGTCACAGCCGAACAATCGGTACGCCTCCATCGTCATGGACGCCGAAACCGGGCAGATCCTGAGCCAAAGCAACGCCGACAAAAAACTTTACCCGGCCTCGCTCACCAAGATTATGACACTGGTTCTGACATTCGAAGCGCTGGAAAGCGGCAGGTTGACGCTGCGTGACCGCGTCCCGATGAGCCAACGCGCTGTCAACATGTCGCCGAGCAAGATCGGTCTGCCTGTGGGCGCCAGCATGCGGGTCGAGGACGCGATATACGCGCTGGTGACAAAATCAGCTAACGATGTCGCCGTGGCTCTGGCTGAAAAAGTCGGCGGGACGGAGTCGCAATTCGCCATAATGATGACGCGCAAGGCGCGGGAAATAGGCATGACGAATACCCGGTTTGTGAATGCTTCAGGCTGGCATGATCCGGCGCAGGTTTCAACCGCTCGCGACATGGCTAAACTCGGCCGCTACGTGATCTACCGCTACCCGCAATACTACCACTACTTTGGCACCAGAAATTTCACCTTTCAGGGAAAGAGCTATCACAATCATAATCGTCTGATGAGCCAATATAAAGGCATGGATGGCCTGAAAACCGGTTATGTAGGAGCGTCTGGCTTTAATCTGGTGGCCTCGGCCAAGCGCGGCAACAAGCGCTTGGTCGGCGTTGTCTTTGGCGGCCGTTCAGCGGCTTCACGCAACGCGCATATGGCTTCGCTGCTGGATCGGGGATTTCAGGGTATCGATACATCGGGCTCGGCGGATTATGTGGCCGCTGTCGCGATCAAACCCCCGCCCGTTCCTGGTCGCAAACCACTTGAGGTTCTGGTTGCGTCTACAACCCCCGTTACAGCAACCGCGCGCACCGTTCAATCCATCGCACCGGCCGCTGGAGCCGCCGTCGGTCAACAGACCCCGCAATACAATCCGACACCTTTTACGTCTTTCGGTGCCCTTGCACAAAATGATGGCTTGAACGAAATATTGGGGCAAGGTGATTTCGACCCGGCGGCCGAACGGCGCGTTGAAACCGGACTGATGGCCGTAGCCGCCGTCAAAAAGGAACCTTATCAGCGGCCAGTCTGGTCAACGTCAACAGCCGCCGCCGCCCCCGTTGATAGCGCCACGCCGGGATTGGCGGATCAGCATGAATCCCTGCACCCTTGGGCTATACAAATCGGAGCATTTACAAGCCGTGTGCAGACGGATAAGGCCCTGAAAACCGCCATGAACACCCTTCCCTCATCTCTTACGCAGAATATCGAGCCCATAATCGTACCCTTAAAGACAACCGAGGGATGGATGTTCCGTGCCCGCTTGAGCGGGTATACCAAAGATAGCGCTGCCAGAGCCTGCACGTTGCTCCGGGAGTGCCTGACAGTCTCGCCCGAAGCGGCGCGGTGAGATCTTGTCATGCGCGACGATCGTCAGTCCGGCAATGTAATTTTCTTTATCCTGTTGGGGATCGTGTTATTGGGGCTGGTGACGGCCGCCATGCGCTCGGGAGGCCTTGAGGGCTCAAACATCGACCGCGAAACAGGCGCCATCGCCATTTCGCGCCTGAAAGATCAGGCCAACGCGATAGAACGCGGCGTCACCTTTATCATGCAGAACGGCGCAAGCGAAGTGGACTTGCGCTTTGCTCATGCAAGCGCGGCTGCCGAGTATGGCAACGATCCTTCCATCACACCCCAGTTTCAGTTGTTCAACCGCGCAGGAGGCGGGGTTGAATACCTAACTCCGCCAGATGGGGTCAACGATGGTAGCAACTGGGAGTTTTTTGGCACGACACATTTGCCGCAAGTCGGATCTGACAAACCCGAACTGATCGCCGTATTGCCAAACATAACGGAATCGGCTTGCACTACAATCAACCAACAGGCTGGGTACTCCGGAACCCCCACAGATAGTGGCGGTGCCGGCGGCACAGCCGGATGCATCCATAACGATCCCAGCGCCCGTTTCTCTGTCACAACGCAATTCCCCGCTCTCGCCGGCAATACGACCGATGAAGGCACGTTCTCAATCAAACCGGCTATGCAAGGATGCATCACCTGTACCGCCGATGGATCGCGCCATTATTTCAGAGTATTGCTGGCGCGCTAGAGATATCAGGGCATTGAGCAATCGTCGCTATCCGGCATATATACGCAGGCTGGATTGGCACATATTTTCTCCGGGAACGGCGTTGTACCCATGGGGGAGTTATAATCAATCACTATCATGCCGGTTGGAATAGGATCCTGACAAACAGCCGGAGTGTACATATCCGTCTGCGGGTCTACAGGGTCGGCGATATAGTCCGTTGTATCATTCAGATCGGGTGGCATGACCCACCGCGATGTTTCATTATTGTAGGCAACATCCAACGCCATATTCAACTTGCTATACGGCAACGCAGTACACGCACCCATGGAGGGAGGTAATATGCGGGGCTCTCCCCCAGTATAGAATGACAAGTCAAACAAGCCATCTATGTTGGCCCGATCATAAAAATTGATGCAGCGCGCCGCTTCCCAGACACTGGCGATAGCGTTGCACATCCCTGCTGGCGGTGCCGCCAGGCCCGGATCGACATAACGGCTGTTGAGAAAAACATCCTGATAGCTTTCAAAGACATAAGTATCTACAGGTGTCGTCGTAACGCTGGTCAGGGAAGCGGGGCGAAACAATGAAACAGCGTTGCTCTGTACCGCCGGCACATGATCGCGGAAACAGCTATATTCAAAAACACCGTCCGGTTTATAGATCAGATTCTGGTTCTGGGCATTCTCGCGCGCCGCCTCAACAAACCCGCGCGCCTCGATAGCGTCCATAAACTGGGGATCGCAGGCAGTTTGCGCATGAGCGGGCAACGATGAAGTAAAACCGGCAACCATGCCGGAAAATGCTATCGTCAGAACGGTTCTGGATAACCGCCGTTTGCCGTTGGTGTCGATCACGCCTGTTTGCCCGCACATTTTATTTATAACTCTATATATTCTGCCGCCGAAAGCACCCGTTTGTCTAGAAAATGATCCGATCAGGCTCCTGTGCCATCACAAAAAACCCTTAAAAATCAAAGAGTCCTGATTTTTTTGCAGCGGCGGCCTTATCTTGCTGCGCACTTAGCATATCGTTGATCTGGTTGGTAACAGGCAAACTATAGTCATAAGACCCCCAAATCCGCCCCGTCCCCATATCCACCAGCCGCAGATTAATCAGCACATCCCCGCCACTGCGCACATAATGCCCGGTAACCATCGCCTGAACGTTCCCGACGCTAACTGCGGTTCCTTCAAGAGGCGCCTTCATCACAGGCGCAGCCGGGCTGGCGGGCATATCCCCGGCCGAAACCGTACCGATATCGTCAGGTACATTGACATTATAGCCCAGTTGCACCAACCTGGCCCCTACCTGACCCGCAATCATTTTTCCAAACGGAGCTCCATTTTCCGGAGCCTTCAAATCTGTCAGGGCTCCGAGAGCCAAAATCGTGTTCTGCGACAAATGGGCTTGCGCCTGCTGCACGAGCATATCGGCGGCGGCGTAATTGCTGCTGGTCATATTGACATCGGGTGAAGATAAAAACCGCAACGAGCCGGGGTCGCAAGCCCCCAATAGAAGGCCTGATAAAATAAGAAGCGCCCACAAAGACTGTGCGGTCTGGCGCACCATAACCGTAAACATCGTTATTTACTCGGTCGGGGACAAAGCCACCGGATCGGCGGAAGGCGCTGCGGTAGCGGCAATACCGGCGATACTGTAGACACCGCTCTCCTCAATTACAAAATTGCCGGCCGATACGGTTAAACGCACTGTAAGCAGTTGACGGGATGGGTCGGCAGGATCCGCCGGGGAAACACCATACCCCATATGGAAGGGCCCGGATCCGCGGCTAGCCGCGCCTGGCCAGCCCTGCTCGGAGGTAACAAGCTTCAAAGCGGCTTCAAACCCGGGTACGGACTGCCCATTCAGGCCTTCAAAAAAGGTCGGCTCCATCGGCTGACCGAGACGGCTTTTGATTTTAGCCACTAACTCACGTGATGCCGGAATCCATTGCTGGGCTTCAGCGGTCATCACCAATGTCTGACTTTCAACGCCGCCTGCACCGGAGGCTGTCTCACTGCCAAGAGGCGCCAGCTCTTTCGACTGTGAATGGCGCTCCCCGTTTCGTTCCCATGCAGCAGGTTCCGCGCCGGGCGCATTCTTATATGTGCCATTATGGTGTTTATACCCTGTAGGCATCGGGTCGGGATGGATGCTGCCAGCACAAGCCGACAAAAGGAAAGGCATAGCCAACGCCCCCACATAAAGAAACTTGATCACGGATTTCAGTGTTTTACCTGACATCATGGAGCACCAGCCTGCTGACCGCCTCTGCGGAATGAAAAACCTAGGAAACCATCCCAAGACGGGATGCGGAATCCCCCGAATCAACGGAAGATTACGGGTTGATGTTACCAAGTCTTGGTCATGCGGTATAGCCCTGTTTCAGGAAAATGGGCCAAGTCGCAGGGGTTAACCCGTCTTCTGCATTTTCCGGATCGCAGCCGTCGTACTATGCCCCTCGTAAAGCGGCATGATTTCAACCTCGCCCCCGTAACCAAGGATAACCTTGGCTTCCGGCAAGTCTTCAACCCTGTAATCCCCGCCTTTAAAACATATATCAGGGCGCAAAGCCTCGATCAGGCGGATCGGCTTATCGTCATCGGCGCGATCGTCACCAAAGATCACCACCATATCGACCGCCCCCAGCGCCGCCATGACCGCCGCCCGCGATAATTCCTCATGCACAGGACGCCCCGCGCCTTTCAACCGGGCAATCGATGAATCGGCGTTCAACCCCACAACCAACCGATCGCAACGCTCCCGCGCCCTGTTAAGATAATTGACGTGCCCGTAATGCAGGATATCAAAACAGCCATTTGTAAACCCGACTTTAAGGCCCTGCCCTTTCCATAGATCAATCCGATATCGAGCGTCCGCCCAGTCACGATAAACCGGCGCAGCGCGGATTGTATCCGTGATAATCTCATCGTCCGCAACCAGACTATGCCACTCGTCCTGTGTAATCGGTGTTGTGCCCGGTTTTTGCACCACCAGACCCGCTGCCCGGTTAGCAAGCTCTGCCGCCACAGGCAAAGGCGCTCCCTCCGCCAGCAAAGCCGCCAGCGTGGCGATGACTGTATCTCCCGCCCCGGCAACGCCGGCAACCCGTCGCGTTGCCGTCCGGAAGTGAAGGGGGGGCTGATCGGAAATCACACTCATCCCCTTTTCCGAACGCTTGGCAACGACCACGCCGATCCCGGTCGTCTGACGCAGAATTTGTGCTGCGCCAATAATGTCTTCGTCCGTATTCGTCGGCAGGCGCGTTGCCGCAGAGAGCTCCTGAGCGTTCGGCGTGATCAAAGTCGCTCCCCGATAGATTGAGAAATCCGTCCCCTTGGGGTCAACCAGAACAGGCACTCCTTCCTGACGAGAAGCTTCCATGACGGATGCCAGCACAGATGCCGTCAACATGCCTTTGCCGTAGTCGGAAATAACCACAGCGCCACACCCCTTAAGAACGGCAGGGATACGTTTCAATAGATCGCCCTCCGTTACCGCATCAAGCGCGGCTACGCGCTCATAGTCCGCACGCAACAGCATCTGCTCCCCTGTGACAAAGCGCCTTTTCACGATTGTCGGGCGATCATCGGCCTCAATCAGGAAAGCATCGTCAACCCCTTGCGATTTGAGGGCGGCCCGAACCCGGGCCCCGGCGTCATCGGCAGCCACCACCCCGAGCAGACGGGTTTTAACGCCCAGCCCCGCGAGGTTAGCTACAACGCTCCCCGCGCCGCCCAGTATAAAATCCTCACGGGTGACAGCCAGCACCGGCACAGGGCCTTCCGGCGCCAGACGGCGCACCTCGCCATAAACATAATGATCCAGCATCAGATCCCCGATAACCAGAACGCAGGCCCTATCCAAAGAAGGGGGAACATTCATAAATCTCGACATTTTCTTTCCTTTTCAGCCTTACACAAGGCGATTGCGCCATACCATACCAACCATAGGGTTATGCACGAATGATATTACAACCTTATTAACAGCCACATCACATAAGCTAACTTATTCATTACTAAGAAAGATTTGTAAAGCGTTCTACGGTTTTGACCAAAAATTCAGGCACCGGAATTATGCTGCCATCCTTAGGAGATAGCCCCGCTCTCTCAAGTCTATTTTCAGAATTCCTTAGCTTTTGTGAGATCTAATGGAGGGGTGACGCTTACTGAGGGCTCACTGATAAACAGGGTCAAATGAAAGGTTAGAGGGCTTTTTTAAGGCAATCATTCATATTTTCGTAATAGTTTTCTGTTTTAATGTAAAAAAACAAAGGCATAAGGCCTGCGGTTAACAGATATTAAAAATTAGGCATCGGTAATAGAAGAAGCGGGGTTGTGTAGCATTATGAGAGATCAGGAAGCAGTTTGCAAAAGCCGTCAGGCCCGCCCCGCGCGTTACGGAATTTTCTCCAGAATCAAGATGATGATGCAGCGCCAGCGTCTGGGTGAGTTGATGGTCATGAATGGACATCTGACTCCGGGCGAGTTGCGCTATGCGCTGGCCTGTCAGAAAAGCAGCCCTCAGAATCTCGGTCGCATCCTGATCGAGCAAAAACTGGTTTCGCAAAGCGCGCTTTACAGTGTGCTGGCCCAGCAATTTACGCTGCGTCTGCTGGCCGGGGTTACAACGCTGGTCATCGCTTTCGGCTGCATGGGCATCAAACCGGCGAAAGCGGGTTCAATCAAAGACGTTCCGGCACAGATGAGTCTGGTTAGCGCGGCTAACAGCGCCTTTGCACCGATATCGGCCTACCCGGCCCTGTTCAATGCTGATGAGCGCCGCTCGGGCAACCTTGATCCTTTCACCAAATGGACAGGTATGTTTGGCCGTTTCGAGCGGACAATGAACCAACCCGCAGGCAAGAAAGTGATAGAAGGCTGGAAACAGGATCTTCAGGCATACAAAGACCTGCCCTTGCGGCAGATGGCCGAGAAGGTCAATGGCCTGATCAACCAGGTTGAATATATTGAAGACAGTCATAATTACGGGCAAAGCGATTACTGGGCGACCCCCGTTGAGTTCTTCAACCGCGGCGGCGATTGTGAAGATTACGCGATCGCCAAATACGTATCTTTGCGCGCCCTCGGGGTTCCGGAAGAACGCATGCGGATCGCGATCGTTCAGGACTTGCAAAAAGACATACCCCACGCAATCCTGATCGTTTATACGGATGATGGCGCTCTGGTTCTTGACAACCAGAACAAGAGAACACTTTCAGCCACCAGCGTAAACCGCTATAAACCGATCTTCTCGATCAACCGCCATGCATGGTGGCTGCATACAAAACCGACATCGACGGTTCTGGCTTCGGCACAGTAAGCAGCGCGTTGCATGACCGACAAGGCAGCCTGCCTCCGCCAAGCGGCAGCCCGCTTAATAATTGGATATAAACCAGGAACCACTTGACCGGCAGCATTATGAACGACCAGCCCAGAAGACAGATCGGGCCGCATCAAGGCCGTGAGGCCGAGCTTTTACTCAAAGGCGAAAAGCCGGTCGCTCTTTTTTCCGCGCCCTGCCTTAACCACCAGCCTGATCAGATCCAAAGGCTGGAACAAGCCGTCGAACACGGTTTGCTCTGCAAAGCGTTTATGTCATCCGCTATCGCTGACAGAACGTTTTATTGCCTGCCGCAAGCACAGATGCAAATGCGGGAGTTGATGGCCATCTATCAAAGACTGGACAGTCAGACACCGCCCGACGCCACCGAAATGACGATCTCTCTTGAGGATCATCGCCGTATCGGAACCTTGCTGGGTTATGCCCCGGAAGATATCGAGGTTTTTCTGGAGCAGGAACGTTTGCGGGCGCAAGCTCGGCAAGCGCAGCAAGTGCACCCCGTCATGCGGTGAAAAACCGCGGAGTAATCGATCGTTCCGTTACTTCCAAAGTGTCTAATATAAGAAACAATCTTGCGAGTTTGAGAAAAATATTCCCATAAAGCATGGAAATGCCTTATGTTTTCATAATGTAAATTGATGACTGGAGTTTAACATGCTGGCTGTAGAATTTGCGACATTTCAAGAATCAGAGGCTCAGAAAAAACGGATAGTCCTGCTGACGCCGGAAAGTGAGCGCCAACTATGGCAACACTGGAAACAATTTGATGATCAAATATCCCGCAAAAGAATCCTGAACAGCTATCTGCCCTTCTGCCGCAAGATCGCCACCGAATATGCCCGCAAAAGCCAAGTCCCTATTCAAGACCTTTACGGCGAGGCCCAACTGGAGATGGTCAAGCAATTTCCCCGTTATAATCCTGAGAACAATGCCGGCGCCAGCTTTGCAACATTCCTTGATCAGCGCCTGCGAGGCAAGCTGCGTGAATATATCATCCGCAACAGCGGCCCGGTCAAGCTGTGCACCACCAAGCCCATACAATATCTCTTTGCCAACTGGGGCGCCCTTAATCAAGAGGTCAGGCGCACCAACCCCGAAATGAACGACCATGCGCGACAGACAGCGATCGCGAAACTGGCTGCCCAAAAACACAAAGGCCTGACCACTGACGACGTCCGCGAATTCGAGGCTCGTCTACGCAGTTGCCACTGCTCACTCAACACCGCCGTAAAGGATGACAATCCCGATTCGCAGGAATTTATTGATTTTCTGGTAGACGAACGTGACGATTTTGCCGCCATGGCGGAAACGCAAGCATATGAACAGCAGGTGGGAGAGCTAAAAAATGCTCTTGGCTGTCTTGACCCCCGTGAACGAGCGATCATAGAGGCCCGATTCTTGCAAGAGGACGGGGAGAATAAGAAACTGCAGGATCTGGCAACGCAATTCGGCGTCAGCAGCGAACGTATCCGCCAGATTGAAAACGCGGCACTGAAAAAACTGCGTACTTTCATGGAAGGGGGCAAGAATATCGCCAAACCTGCAGAAAGAAAATCGCGCGCAACGAAAGCTTTACCAGCGCTCGCAGTATAAAAACGGGAAGGTAACCTTAAACTCCAGGACGCTCGTAATCATGACCAACGAGACAGCGGCGTCTTATAACCGACGCCAAGACGAACGAAGTCGGCCCATTTATCGTCGTACCACCGGGTATAAAAAACCGGAATAGCGAAATGCTTGGGGATATACATTCCCGTTTGCACAGACATTATAGGCAGTGTCGCCAATCCGTCCCGCGCCCAAAAGAAATTTCCTGTATTGGCGCCCGAAGGGGCTATTCCACCCAAGCTACGCGCAGGATATTCGTGGAACCGGGGGTGCCGAAGGGAACGCCCGCAGTCATCACCAGGCGCTGCCCCTTTTTGGCAAGGCCGGTAACTGCAGCCTGTTCTACGGCCGCTGCCACGGCCTCTCCGAACGTTTTCTTATCTTCTGTGAAAACGGCATAGACGCCGTAACACAACATCAGGCGGCGTGTCGTCGCCTGTGAGTGTGAAAGCGAGAGAATCGGCATCGGCGGGCGCTGACGCGCCGTACGCAATGTCGTGGAGCCCGAAGACGTGTAATTCGTAATGCAGGCCGCGTTGATCGTCTGCGCAACCTGACAGGCCGCGACTGTGATAGCATCGCCGGGTTCGGTTTCAGCGTCAGGGTGGTTGGTGTCCATGATCCGGCGGTAGACTTCGTCGCTTTCAACCTTGTGGCAAATACGATCCATAATCGACACCGCCTCCAACGGATACTGACCGGCTGCCGTCTCGGCAGAAAGCATAACCGCATCGGTGCCATCATAAACCGCGGTCGCCACATCGGAAGCCTCGGCACGAGTGGGTGCCGGGTTCTCGATCATGGATTCCAGCATTTGTGTGGCCACAATGATGGGCTTGCCCGCATAACGCACCTGACGCACAACTTTCTTTTGCACGCTCGGCACGTCTTCCGGTGGAATTTCCACACCGAGATCACCGCGCGCCAGCATGATGCCGTCAACGTGGTCGAGGATCGCGTCAAACATTTCAATCGCGCTGGGCTTCTCGATCTTGGCCATCAGCCAGGCGCGACCCGCGATAAGTTTACGCGCCTCAGCCACGTCTTCAGGGCGTTGTACGAAACTCTGCGCAATCCAGTCCACACCCATGTCCAGCGCTGCCGCCAGATCCTTGCGGTCTTTCTCGGTCAGGGCCGCGATCGGCAAAACGACGTTCGGGACATTCACGCCCTTGTTGTTGGACAGCTTGTTTCCGGATACAACCTCCGCCATAAGAAAGTCCGAACCCTTGTCGACGATCTTCATCCTGACCTTGCCATCATCGCACAGGATATAAGCCCCCGGCGTCAGTGTAACGATAATCTCCGGGTGCGGCAGGTTGACGCGTTTCTCGTTGCCTTCGGCCTTATCGAGATCCAGGCGGATTTTCATCCCGGGCTTAAGCTCGATATGACCGTGCTCAAATTTACCTACCCGCAACTTGGGGCCCTGCAAATCGGCAATAATCCCTATCGGACGACCATGTCGTTTTTCCACTGCGCGAATGGATTTCACACGCTCGGCATGATCCTCATGCTTGCCATGGCTAAAGTTCAGGCGAAAAACGTCAACCCCCGCCAAAAAAAGCTTTTCGATCATTTCCTCGCTGTTGGAAGCGGGGCCAAGCGTCGCCACAATCTTGGTCTGGCGTTTGCGAATCAGGGACATAGCGTTCTAGACCTCTGTTTTTTAAAAGTTCTTTTCTATTCTTGCTGTCCTGCAAAAGATGCCCTTTTCTAGCACAGGCCAACAGGATAACCATATGGTTTCGTATAAGACGCTAAAGCCTTTACACTGAGGTTATTTGGGGTCGATTGACTGCCCTTTACCTGTATGGGAAAAATCTAACCGTTTCAGAATGGGACTTTAATCCTGCGTCAGGATCCTGACAATCAAAGGTTTGTCATTCTGCTGCAATTACTTTTCAGCGTTTAACGAGCCCCGGGCAGGCGACCTTACGATATACTATGGCAAAATAAACGGCCCCCATCCGATTCTTTTTATGATTATCATTATATATCAATTAGTTACAATAAATCCATACCAAACTCCCCCTTTTTCTTTATGAAAGAAAAGCTAATTTAGTTTTGGTAATCCTGAAATCGCGTTGCTTTTTGTTCTTTTTGTGGCTTGGTGGATATGTGGACAGGATGGAGGATGTCCTGCCCAAATGACTGAAAATCAAAGCTTCGGTGTACGCACATAGCGTTTGCCTGTCCTTGATGGGAATATAGTCATACTTGAGGGGCCTACGATATGTAGTAGTATGGGGAGGTTAATACCGCAATGGATGGTATTGTTATCCACAAACCGTCCACAGCCACCATCTTGAATTCTGTGTATAACCTGCTGTTCGTGGAGAGTAGGCTCATGTTTGATGTCGCGCAAATGGAACGGGGAAACCGGGTGCAAATCGACCGCTCCCGGGATGGCAATTTAACAGAATTCGGCAAGGCGACATTGCAAGACCGCTATCTCCTGCCCGAGGAAAGCTTTCAGGATCTTTTCGCTCGCGTGGCTATGTATTACGGCGACGATTCCGCTCATGCCCAGCGCCTGTATGACTATATTTCCAAACTCTGGTTCATGCCCTCGACCCCAATCCTTTCAAACGGCGGAACCAATCGCGGCCTGCCGATTTCTTGCTTCCTCAACGAAACAGGTGATGCGCTGGAAGACATCGTCAATCTTTGGAACGAGAATGTCTGGCTGGCCTCTCTCGGGGGAGGCATCGGCTCTTACTGGGGCAATGTGCGCTCGATCGGCGAGAAAGTCGGTCGCAACGGCAAAACCTCTGGGATCGTGCCGTTCATCCGTGTGATGGACTCCTTGACTCTGGCAATCTCGCAAGGCTCCCTGCGCCGCGGCTCTGCTGCGATCTACCTGCCGATCTCGCACCCGGAAATTGAAGAATTCATTGAGATCCGCAGACCTACCGGCGGCGACCCCAACCGCAAAGCGCTCAATCTGCATAACGCCGTTGTCATCCCCAACAGCTTTATGCACGCGGTTGAGCGCGATGAAGAATGGGCACTAAAATCGCCGAAGGATGGCCATGTCGTAGGCCGCGTCAAGGCGCGTGACCTGTGGATCCGTCTGCTGACGGCCCGGATTGAAACCGGCGAGCCATACATTCTCTTTATCGACCATGTCAATGACAGCATCCCCTCGCACCATAAAATGGCGGGACTCAACGTCAAAATGTCAAATTTGTGCTCGGAAATCACTCTGCCCACTGGCAAAGATCATCTGGGTAACGACCGCACGGCCGTGTGCTGTTTGTCTTCGCTCAACCTTGAAACATTCGAAGAGTGGCAGGATCATCCGACCTTTATCGAGGACTGCATGCGCTTCCTTGATAACGTACTGACCGATTTCATCAACAAGGCTCCGGACTCTATGAAGCGCGCCAAGTATGCGGCAATGCGTGAACGTTCAGTGGGCCTTGGCGTTATGGGGTATCACTCGTTCCTGCAATCGAAGATGATCCCGATGGAATCCGTGATGGCCAAGGTCTGGAACCGCCGCATGTTCCAGCACATCAAGCGCCAAGTGGACGATGCCTCGGTCAAGCTGGCGCACGAACGCGGCGCTTGCCCCGATGCCGCCGACTACGGCGTGATGGAACGTTTTTCCAATAAAATGGCGATCGCGCCGACTGCGTCGATCTCGATCATCTGCGGCGGCTCCAGCCCCGGAATCGAGCCGAATGCGGCAAATGCCTATACCCACAAAACGCTATCCGGCTCGTTTGCCGTGAAAAACCCGTACTTGGTCAGATTGCTGGAAGAGAAAGGGATGAACACCGACGATGTCTGGTCTTCAATCTTCACCAACGAAGGGTCGGTGCAAGGACTGGATTTCCTCTCGCAAGACGAGAAAGACGTATTCAAGACCGCTTTTGAAATTGACCAGCGCTGGTTGATCGAACATGCGGCCGACCGTACACCGTTCGTTTGTCAGGCCCAGTCTCTGAATGTATTTCTGCCCGCCAACGTGCATAAGCGCGACTTGCACCACATCCATCTGGATGCCTGGAAAAAGGGCGTGAAGTCGCTTTATTACTGCCGTTCCAAGTCAATTCAACGTGCCGAATCAGCCGCCAGTTGGCAGCGTTCCAAGGATGCCGAGAAGAAAGGCGCGGCCTTGTCCGGCAACCGCGATCCTGAATTGACTGAAACCCGGCAGGAGCAGAGCAAATATGAAGAATGCCTCGCCTGCCAGTAAGATTTCCAGCACAAATTATTCCAAGGGGGCCATAATGGCCCCCCTTTTTCATTGTCAGCCCCCACCTGCCTGTTAGACTTGGGCGATGAGTGACGCCACCCTGCATGATTCCGATTCACACGGCCGTTTAAAAGTCCTCGATGGCTTACGCGCCGTTGCCATCCTGCTCGTTATGGTCATGCACAGTCTCCGGGATTTTCAGGCCGATTCATCAATCCATTTTCTTCCTTTCTCCTTCATTGATCTGTCTTCATTACTCTATAACGGATGGATTGGCGTTTATCTGTTTTTTGTCCTGAGCGGATTCCTGATCGGGAATCAACTGATCAAAATCAGCCCCCTGACTGGTCGGCATAAACGGCAAGCCCTCGGATACTACTTCAAAATCAGATTTTTCAGGATCGCGCCAGCTTACTACCTAGTGCTGGTCATTTTTCTGTTTTCCTACTATATCGTTCCGCATATGCAAGATGGCTTGAATCCTGCGGATCTGTTTTCATGGGTCAAGCGGCTTGCCGTGCATCTTTTCTTTATGCAGGATTACATGCCGCCGCCACTTGCGGCCTACTTCTGGTCGCTGGCGGTGGAAGCCAAATTTTACCTAGCGGCACCTTTTTTGATTTCCGGCCTGTTCATGCTCTCTACTACAAAAGCAAGACTGACAGCCCTCTCCTCTCTCGCTTTTTTCCTCATTCTTGTCAGGGCGCTCACCGTATTCGTCATAAGCGATACCTTTCACGGCTATGATAGCTATTTCTTCCTGATACAATCGCGCTTTCATCTTGCGCTTGATCCTTTGCTGGCCGGATTATTCTGCGCCATACTCTGGAGCGACGGCAAAGCCAGAGCCCTGATACGAAACCCCATTCTTGCCAATACACTTTTTCTGATGGGTTCTACAGGACTTGCTCTTCTTACGGTCACCCAAAGCATCGATTATCCTCTGAGCAAAACGGGCGACAAGATTCTCATGCCCAGTATCTTGGCTATAGGGTTTTCTTTGGTAATGCTGGGGTTACTCGGGCAATGCAAAGGGTATAAAATTTTTGAGAACCGCTTCTTCCGATTTATCGCTCTTATTTCATATAGTCTTTATCTGACGCACGGATTTTGCCTACGGCTCCAGAATGTTGTTATAGACTTTCTAGCTGACGTCGAAATAGCCCCTATAGCGCACCCCGTTTACTGGTTCGCTTCATTACCCGTCTTCTTTCTATCTTCAATTTTCCTAGCCTATCCGCTTTATCGGTTCGTCGAAAGACCTCTGATCAATTGGTCGAAGAAGCCGCCGTCCGACAAGCATCAAACCTGAAACCCCATTTGAAGGATGCCAACGGCTCCCCTTTTTTGTTGCCCGTAAACAAACGCCTGATAGACTTGAAAAATGAGTGACTCCGCACCGCATGATTTTAGTTCGTCCGGCCGTCTGAAGGTCCTTGATGGCCTACGCGCCATCGCCATCCTGCTGGTCATTTTCATGCACAGCCTGCGCGAATTCAGAGGCGACCTTTCCCGCCCGTTCATGCCCGTTTCCGGGTTCGATTTATCGAACGTCCTATATAACGGTTGGATAGGGGTCGATCTTTTCTTTGTACTCAGCGGTTTTTTAATCACATGTCAGCTATTAAGGCTAGATCTACACAACAACAAACAGCGCCTGTCAGCCACCCTGCATTATCTTAAGATAAGGTTTTTTCGTATTGCCCCCGCTTACTACCTCACACTAGTCATTTTTCTCGGCGCTTCTTTTCTTATACGTCTTCACAACGGTGCCGCCCCCTCTCACGCAGAAATTGTGGACTGGTCGCATCGCCTGTTTTCACAATTGATATTTATGCACGATTATTTACCTCCCCTGAAAGCCGCCGTCTTGTGGTCGCTGGCGATCGAGCTGAAATTCTATCTGCTGGCCCCCTTCCTGATCTGGAGCATCATGAGGTTGCGCCTAAGAAACCAAATGGGAGTCCTCTGCCTGACATTTTTCATCATGATCGCTATGCGCATGGCCGCGATTTCAGCAGGCGGCGACGCGCTGCAAGATTATGAAACCTATTTTTTCTCGATACGGGCAAAATTTCACCTGTCTATGGACGGTCTGCTGGCGGGAGTCGTATGCGCCCTGCTCTGGCACCGGCAGGACATGCGAAAACTCATCAGCAGTCCCGCCCTCGCCAATGGGCTGTTTTTATCGGGGCTTGCCATCCTGAGCGCAGAAATCCTGTTTCATCCACTTTATATTCCGACAGTATCATTCTTTGAAATGGCCTTCTTGCCGACAGTCCTGACTGCAGGGTTTTCTTTTGTGATGCTCGGGCTGCTGGGAGGATGTGCGGGACATCGCTTTTTCGAGAATAGGCCGTTTCGCTGGATCGCCATGATTTCCTACAGCCTTTACCTCACCCATTGCTTTTTTCTGGGCCCGCAGAGGCTGATCGCGCAGACGATGGCCCGTGCGATCGGTAAAACCACCGAATCCTACATTCCGGGCCATGCCTTCTTATGGCTGATCAGCCTCCCCTTGTTTCTTGCCATGTCCTTCGGCGCAGCATTTGTAATGTACAAATGCATAGAAAAACCGTTTATCGACTGGTCAAAGCGGACAACCCCGAAACAGGCATAAGCTTGACATTTTTCAAAGGGTCACGCAGCGCAATGCGACGGGAGGGCCCGTCGTAGATTTTACGCACCGTCCACCCCTCTCCCCGATCCTCAACCACCGTGACATCACCGTTGTTTTGTAACTCAATTTCTTTCCATGCCGAAAAAGGCAGATCCATCAAATGCATGATGATGTGCTTATTCGTCGCGCCATGAGAGATGATCAAGATGTCCTCTATACCAAGACGCGCCCTGTCGCTTTCAACGCGATCAAGGAAGTGACCAACACGGGCATGGTGGGTCACAGGCGCCTCACCCAACGGCGGAACAGAAAGAAACGGGTCTTTCTTGTGCACCTCGCGCGAGATTTCCGCCAGCGCTTTAATAAGGTCATGGTGTTTGGGGTTGCTTGATCGCGCAGCAAAGGGAAGTAATCCATAGCTCTGCTCGACAAGGCGGCGGTCACGCCTGACATCAAGTGCGGCCCCATTGAAAGCCTGTAGCGCCAAGGCCGCCGACTGTTCGGTTCTTTTATAGGGACTGACCCAGATACGCTGCGGTTGATCAGATTCGCCGCGAGCATGAACGCGGTAATAATAGCGCAAGAATTTGCCAGTATCCTCGAGCTGTAGCTGCCCGTTCTCCGTTAATCCGATATGGGCATCCCCCACGTCCGCATAACGAGAGTCATCGATATTACCCTCCGACTCGCCATGACGCACCAGCACAATTCTCATAACCCATCCCTGCGTTTTTATTAAACCTTACCCTAGCAACCAAGCGGCCGCTTGTCAGTTAAAAACCACCTTGTTTACGGGTGGTTTCTAAGAGAATTGACAGGGAAATGGTTACAGGAACATCAAGCGGCCGCCTTATATTCTATCTGTTCGACCTGCAGGGCCCTTTGATAGGCCGGTCGGGCAACGACATCCTTAAGTACGCGCTTGATATTGGCCCCAAGCGCCACCGGCAAGCCCCAGTTGGCAATCACGGCCATCAAAATATCGGCTGCGGTGATGCGGTCACCGGCCAGATATCTGGTTTGTGCAAGACGGGCATCAGCCTCGTCCCAAAGCGTCTGAATTTGAGACATAAAGAGTTGACTCAACCGGCTCCTTGTCGATTCATCGAAACCCTGCCGACTCAGCCAGAACATGCGGCCGCAAGCCGGATGCAGTGACGCATTACACCACATCAGCCATTCAAGCGCCTTAGCACGCTCCAGACCTGACTCGGGCATAAGCTCGTTGGCGTGGGTATCAAGCAAATAGGTGATGATCGCCGCTCCTTCCTTGACCGGCTCGCCATCGATTACCAGCAACGGAACCTGTCCGCGCGGATTGAGTTTCAGAAAATCCGGCACCTTCAAGTCCGTCTGGTTGATGGCCTCAAAGGGGACATTCAGTTCGTTCAGAATAACGTGAACGGCCATCGAGCACGCACCGGGTTTGTAATAAAGCTTGTATGACATATATCTCCCTTTCAGAAAAACTATACATGCGGTAAAGCTAGAACGGGTGTTCAGGATATCAAGCCCTTCATAGTCAGGAGTTCGGGCAATTTTCTCGTTATTATGGGGATGAGCACGGCATCCACGAACAATACCGCTGCATCAGCCGCCCCCAAAAAGCTCGTTTGGCACTGAAGAACTTATGGATGATTACCCTGACAATTCTCGGAAGAAAAAATACAAAACGATTGTGAAATACAATATATAGCGTTTCAAATTTACAGGAAACGCTATATATTGAATACGAGAGTGATTTGCAATAATTGTCATATTCCGCTCATCATCTCTTAATCCCCCTGTGGATGAATCCCCGAAAAGGACTCGGACTCAAGGGCGGATTTCCTTATGAGTCAAAACCAGATCCTCTTTTTATCACCTAATGGAGCAGCCCCCATGTCCACAAAAGTCGCCCTTGACGATGTTTCCGGTTCACCCTCGCCCCTGCTGCAGGAGCGTCACGTCTACAAACCGTTCCTGTATCCATGGTGTTACGAGGCCTGGCTGACGCAGCAACGCATTCACTGGATCCCCGAAGAAGTCCCTCTGGCCGAAGACGTGCGCGACTGGAAAAAGAAGCTGACGCCTTCTGAAAAAAATCTGATGACGCAGATTTTCCGCTTCTTTACGCAATCGGATGTTGAAGTGAACAACTGCTACATGAAGCATTATTCACAAGTATTCGGCCCGGTAGAAGTGCAGATGATGCTCTCCGCTTTCTCAAACATCGAGACCGTGCACATTGCCGCCTATTCACACCTTCTGGATACGATCGGCATGCCGGAAATCGAATACTCCGCCTTCCTGCAATACAAGGAAATGAAGGACAAATTCGACTACATGCAGAATGCGTCGATGAAATCCCGTCGCGATATCGCCAAAACGATGGCGATGTTCGGCGCGTTCACGGAAGGACTTCAACTATTCGCCTCTTTCGCGATCCTGATGAACTTCCCGCGCTTCAACAAAATGAAGGGCATGGGCCAGATTGTGACGTGGTCGGTGCGTGATGAAACGCTGCACTGCCTCTCTATGATTAAATTGTTCAACGCCTTCATTGCCGAAAACAAAGATATATGGGACGACGATCTGAAGAACGACATCACCGAATGCTGCAAAACCATCGTCGGGTTTGAGGACAAGTTCATCGACCTCGCGTTCGAGCAGGGCGACGTTGAAGGGTTGACACCGCAGGAAGTGAAAAACTATATCCGCTTTATCGGCGACCGCCGTTTGCAACAATTAAATCTGGATCCCGTTTTCGGAATTGAGAAAAACCCGTTGCCGTGGATGGATCAGATGCTGAATGGCGCCGAACATACCAACTTCTTCGAAAACCGCGCCACAGAATACTCGAAGGCTTCGACCCAAGGCACATGGGAGGAAGTTTTCTCCAACGATGTGTTCAGCGGCAACTACGCCAAGCCCGACTCCGACAAGACAGCCGACGCCGCCGAGTAAACAAGCGATGACGGTAAAAAAACCTCGCTGTCTGCCAGCGAGGTTTTTTATTCATGGAGAGATCCTCTTAAGGCGCAATCTGCTTCCGGCGCAGAATATTCCAGGCCTTCTCGCTGATATAGGTGCACCCGCCGGGGCCGGCATAATCCCAGCCGCCATCTCCCCGACGATTGAAGAGGTATTCCCCCTCCTGACCCGGCCGCAAATCAGGCCCCCAGCTTTTGAAGAAAGGTGAGAAGCGCGCCTTAATTATCTTCGGTTTCCCGACCGGCGCCTTGTAGAAGGCCAGAACCTCAAATGTCACAATATCATCCATCCTGTGCCGTTTCTCAAGCAAGGGGATATGGGGCTCCACCTGGCGCTCGACAACCTTCGCCCGCACGATCAATTCGTTCTGCGGCACAGCATCAGGGTCGGAGGGCGGTGCACAGCTCAGGGCAAAAGCTGCTGCCGGCAACAGGAAAAAACTCAAGCAGGCCACAAACAAAAAAAGCCGCATATCCGCCTCCTTTTATAAAACCGGGGTTCAGTGGTATGACGGTACAGCCTTGCCGATCCTTGGGATATATTTCGCCTTAAGCGGCTATATCGCGGCGCGCAGCGGCATGCAGCGGCATGCAGCGCCACCCAGCTTGCAAATTTATCAAGAAAACCCTGAAGGAACTTGCGGGTCGCATCGTTGACAACATTCTGATCGGCGTCAAAATATTCATCTTTATAGGTAATATAGATTTCGGGCTGCCCTAATACCGGCATATCAAGAAAACCACTGGCGATCGAGCGCAAGTGCATCTGCGCCACAGCCGTGCCAATCGCCCCTGGGGACGTACCGCAGATAGCGGCAGGTCTACCCGCCCATGAACTCTGCCCGTAAGGGCGCGAAGCCCAGTCAATCGCGTTCTTGAGAACCCCGGGGATCGACCGGTTATATTCAGGCGTCACAAACAGCACGCCATCGGCAGATTCAATGTCCGCTTTCAGTTTCATCACGGCCGGAGGAAGATCGGCCTCAAGATCCTGGTTGAACAACGGCAAAGACGCAATGTCTACATAAGTGAAAGACATCTTGCCCATGGCCAGTTTCTCAAGCGCCCGCGCCAGCTTTTTATTATAGGAATTTTTACGCAAGCTACCGACGACAACAGCAATCTTCATCATGTTTATTCCTTCTTCAGGTAAGTGGGCAAGACGCGCCTGATATAAATCATATAAAGGAGAATAAAGTAATAGAGATAAAACTCGATCACCTCACTCGCCCGTTCGAACAGGGGCGATCCTGCTGCATCGCCCAGCTTATCAGCTAGTTTGATCAGAAGAACAATCAAGGCGACCGGAAACAGGCGATCCGGCGGGGAGATCGGCGCCAGCCATGACGGTAACGCCCGCCGGCCCATCCGGCGATAAAGCGGGATCAGCAAGCCGCCAATCAACACCCCAATTTCCAGCAATAAACGCGGTTTCTGGTCAAGCCAGGCCGATGTATTGTGCAAATTGGTTTCCTCCTGATCGTTCAGGGCTTTCCAGTATTCAGGGGTATCCCAGTTGAGGAAATGCTGACCCCAGCTAACTTCCTCTCCCGCGACATAAAAGCACCCCAACACCGCCAATAGCACCCAAAGGCTAAGTCCGACAGGCCGCCGAAAACGCAAACGCCAAAGCAGCCGTACCGATACCGCAAACGCCAGCGCCAACAAGACGAATTGCATGGTTTCGATCGGGCCGTTTTCGGTATGCAGATTGACATGCGCAGCCCCTGAAACAGTCAGTTCGACCACCAGTTGCACCATCAGCAACAGCGAGGGGATATAAACGCACCATAAGCGGGAGGAATAAAGAAAAGACGCAAGCTTCATAGCCGCCAGACTAACCCCTTGCGCCCGGTGGCGGCAACTCTCTCATAGCGCAATTTTATTACGCTTTTAGCCTCAATCAGGATTAAAAATAGAATTTTCTTGACGAGTAGCCACATAAATCGGCATAAACAATTTTATGGTATCCCAACGCCTCGTCATTTCCGGTCTTCTGCTTATTGGCGCCTAGCGCCAATACAACTCTCCTTTTCCCCTTCACCGTCGGCTTTTTTGACCTCCCTGATAAAGGGGCTGTTAACGGGCATCTGCCAGCCTTCCAGATACGATCGGAAGTTCAAAAGAAACCAGCGAAGGTCAGGGGAACGCCCGCAGCAGGGATGTGGCAACATCCATACCCCCGACAAAGATTGCGCAATACAAAGATACAGGAAAGAGAAACATCATGAGCAACCCAAAACCCGCAACCGATTCACCCACTCTGGATCAGGCGTTTGCAACCTGCGCTAAGGCCGAAGATATCGAAGCCGCCGCCGCCGCCTATTTGCGCGGGCCTTATCACCATGGAGAAATGACAGTCTTCATTTTCCGTGGCGAACGCAATAACGGGATGCCGCTGCAAGTGCATGTTCAACCGGATACAGGCATCGCCTGCGGCGAAGGCGCCTCGATGGAGGTCGACATGAACCAGCTAGATACCGACGATATGCGCGAAAGCGCGCAACGGTGGTATGTCAGACAGGTCGGCGAAGGGAAATTCTCGCTCAACCAGAAGGTGGCTGTGGTATTCGATAGCGCGCGCAACGGCTCTCCTGAACTGGATGGCGAAGCCAATACCAAGAATTTTGCCGGAATTCTGGATCGTGAAAGTACGCCTGGTTTCCTAGAACGCGCCAGCACGACCCTCAGGCGTCTGATGGGCGGCCCATCCCAGCTTTCATGCCGATAATCGCAAGCGAACAAAGAAAAACCCCCTGCAAGAGCGGGGGTTTTTTCTTCAGAACATTTTAGGATCGAAGACTTCCGGCTTCCGACCGCTGCGACATGCCATGAATACATACAAGGCGTACGGAGCGTCTTTTGCCTGATCAGCGCCGATCACGCGGGCAATTTCATCTTCAACTACGCCTTCAGCGCTTGCCCGCTGACGAAAACTTTCTCGAACCGTCTGACGTTCGCTTTGCTGATGGGCAATATAGTGCGCGGCACAGTCATCAAACGGGTCAGTACGCACTCCCGAATTTGCCAACCGTTCCAATATGTCGTGTTTAATTCGCCGGCCTTCCACCGATAACGACGGGGTATTATCGAGAAAATACTCCACGCTCGCCACACCAACAGCGCCGCCCAGCGCCAGTACAGTAAAGAATTGCGCCAATCGGGACATGTTCAGAAATCGATAAGAACCGCTCATAACGCAATCTAACGCAAACGCAAGCCACCGCGCAAATTTCAGTCCCGCAAAGAAAAAGCCCCGCATCATGCGGGGCTTTCACGACTATTGCAAAGGTTACTCAGCTTTCGGCGCCTCCGCCGGCGCAGCTCCGGCAGGGGTCGTTTCAACCACGGGCGGAGTCAGAACCGTGTCAATCGCATGGATCAAGCCGTTGGAAGCCGCAACATCGGCCTGCACAACCAAAGCGTCGCCCACTTTCACCTGCTCACCCGTACCATCAACTTTCAGAACGCCTGATTGTACCGTGGTCAGATCCACAGCCGCGCCCTTGGCGTCAGCAGCAGCGATCTTGCCCGGAACAACATGATATTTCAGGATATTTTGCAGCTTCTCGGCGTTTTCAGGCTTAGAAAGATCAGCCAGTACGCTTGGTTCCAGCTTAAGAAATGCATCGTTTACCGGTGCAAACACGGTGAAGGGGCCTTCGCCCTTCAATGTATCGATCATGCCCGCCCCCTGCAACAGCCCCACAAACATGTTGTAGCGGGGATCGGCGGCAACAACATCGGCCACGGTCTGGGCTTGGACGGTCTCAGCGGCTACGGACGCCGCGTCGGTTACGGGCGACGCCGCTTCAGTGGCATGGCCATGGTCTTCAGCGTAGGCGGGGCTCAGGCCGAGAACAATCACGGCGGCTGTACCCAAAATCAGTTTTTTCATGTGTCAGGCTCCTTGCATGAATGTGGAAACGAAAGGAATGTGGCTCCGGGAAAAAGATTTGTAAAGGGTATATGATAAATTTTCTTTTTATATCAAAGTGTTGCCCTGATATTGCCATGATCCCGTCATAGTTTGCCTGAAATCCATTTGACCGCATTGTCCGCCACGCCAGACATAACGATACAGCACGTTTTGTTATGATTCGCTCTAGGTGATCCCGTCCGAATCAGATAGAATCAAAAACAAGGAACGGTTCTTATCAAGGACAATCATTGCCCTCACTCCCTGAACCCCACGTTCTGACCGTGCGTTCCGGTGCCCCTCCCAAAAGCACCGGAAAGTTCCTTGTCACTTCGCCTCCCGCCTGCCGCCCTCCTCCGTGCTGATACCCTTCCGGTATCCGTATAAAGCGACCTATTTCGTCCCACCTTACAAACCCAGGAGACTGACATGTCCAAGAAGCCCCGCCGCAGCAAAACCAATCAACGGCCAGTAAGGGAAGGAAATGTCATTCATCCGGCGTTCGATGACTTTGACTGGCACCCCTTGGAAGACCGGATCGACGAGCAACGCGATAAAAAATACGTCAAGAACGTCCGCGCCCGCACAGAAGGGCAACAGGAACTGATGAACGCCATCAATACCTATAACCTGACGCTGGCAATCGGCCCCGCCGGAACCGGAAAAACTTATCTGGCAATCGCCGCCGCCGTTGAAAAACTGGAGAAAGGTGAAGTCGAACGGATTATTCTCTCGCGCCCGGCCATGGAAGCCGGAGAATCGATCGGATACCTGCCCGGCGACATGCATGAGAAAATGGCCCCTTACTTGCGTCCGCTTTACGATGCACTGGGCGACCGCCTGGGTGGCAAGCGCGTCCGCCAATATCTTGAAGAAGGTACGATCGAAATTGCGCCTGTCGGCTTCATGCGCGGACGGACACTCAATAACGCTTTTGTCGTGATCGACGAAGCCCAGAACTGCACCTACCAGCAACTCAAGATGCTGCTCTCGCGACTGGGGTGGAATTCGACGATGGTTATTACAGGCGACCCTCACCAATCGGATCTGCTTGACGGACTCTCGGGGCTGGCCGAAACAGCCAACCGTCTTTCCAAAATTCCCGACATCGGCGTGGTGCGCTTGCAAACGGCCGATATCGTCCGGCATCCGCTGGTATCGAAAATGCTCGATGTCCTCTGAACCGCTTTTAAAAACAGGCAATCTCCTCCTGTCTTTGATGCACCTTACCCCTGTGCGGCTTGCCGCACAGGGCTTTTTTTAACCTGCGACAGGCTGAATAAACCTTGATTCGACACCAGCCGCGGCAGTATGTATCAGGTCATGAAGAAACAACATTTCCAGATATTAATCGCCGCCCTGCTTGTTATTCTCGCGAGTGTCTTATTCATGACGTTGAAATCAACGATCCCGGCAGCGCCTGCGACCCGAACATCAGCCTCTGCGGCAACAACGGCAGGAGTCGAGGGACTGGGCGGATCCTGGACGCTAATCGACCATAACGGACAGACTGTCAGCGACAAGGATCTTACCGGATCGTTCCGCCTGATGTTTTTCGGCTTCACCTTTTGCCCCGATATATGCCCGACGGAGATCAAGCGTCTTTCGCTGGTGCTGCAGGGCTTGGGAGACGATGCCACCCGCATCAAGCCGCTCTTTGTCACGATCGACCCCGAGCGCGACACGCCAACAGTCCTGAAGGAATACCTGAGCCGCTTCGATGAACGTTTCATCGGCCTCACTGGCAGCGTCGATCAAATCAGGCATATGGAAGAAATTTTCAAAGTTTATTCCGCAAAAAGCGCCGATCCCGGTTTGACCGATTACACGATGAACCACTCGGCGCTGGTCTATTTTATAGCGCCCGATAATCGCGTGCTTCATCTTTTCCATAGCAAGGAAACGCCGGAACAAATGGTCGGCACCATTCGCAGGGCTATGGCCCAACCCTGATACGGCTGTATTCATATAATTTCCCCTGCGTACGATTTTTTGCGGCACCTTGGCGGTTTGCTGTTTGGATGTCGTCAAAATCCGCATAGAATGACGAAGAAAAAGATTTACCGACATAGTAAACATCATCTGCATCCGGAGGTTCCTCATGTCTGTCTCTTGCACCCGTAAAGCGCTTCTCGTCACCACGATCAGTCTGGGCTTGATTTGTATCGTTGCAGACGCGAAAGCCGCCGGTTTTTATATCCAAGAAAGCTCCATCACCGGACTGGGTTACGCCTTCTCGGGCGCTTCAACTGTTCTGGATGACGCTACGGTTGTTTATTACAACCCTGCGGGGATGACGCAAATCAACCGCCCCACCCTGACCATGGGTGCGACCTTGCTGATGCCGGAATCGGAACTAACCAACACCGGCACCACTTTCGGCGGTGTTTCCTTTAGCGGCACAGGCGACGGGGGCAACCCTTACTCCGCAACCCCGGTGCCCACCTTAGCGGCTGTCTACCCGCTGATTCAGGACTTTCTCTGGGCGGGGATCAGCGTCAACGCCCCCTTCGGCCTTGCCAATGAATATGATGCCGGCTGGTTCGGGCGCTACGATTCAACCGAAACCGAGTTGACGACAATCAACGTGTCGCCTTCGGTTGCCGTTAAAGTGGACGAAAACATTTCGATTGGCGCCGGAATCGACATTCAATACGCCGATGCGACGCTGAAAGCCGATATCAATGCCGGCGCCGCCGGGATCGGCGTCAGCACGTTGGAAGGTGACGATCTGAGCGCAGGTTTCCACGCCGGCATTCAGGTCAGGCCGTGGGACGGGACGACCTTGGCCGCTCATTACCGCTCCAAGATGAATCATAATTTGCAGGGCCGCATCAAAGTGGAAGGATTGCTGGCTGGCAACTCCAACACCTTGGGGAACGCGCAGCTCAACCTGCCGGACATAGCCACCTTCGGGATCGCCCAGCAACTGGATCCTCAATGGAAAGTAATGGGGCAGGCCATGTGGTTCGGCTGGAACGAGTTTGATGAGATTCGCGCCAAAAGCAACGCCGGGACGACCCTCAGCAACGTCGTGCAGAATTACCAGCCCTCATGGGCATTTGCGATCGGCGCCGAATATGTGATGAACGATACATGGACATTCCGCGGTGGCATCCAGTACGACCAGACGCCGACCACTGACGAATACCGCACCAGCCGTACTCCCGACGGCGACCGCACATGGTTCACTGTGGGTACGACCTATGCAGTGAACGAACACTGGGATATCGACCTTGCAGCCGGGTATATCAACATCGCCAGCGAGGAGATCAATGTTACACGCAATAGCGGATCAGCCGTCGTCAGGGCGGATACAAAAGGCCATGTCGGCCTGCTGGCGGCAGGGTTCAGCTATAAATTCTAAAGCGCCCGCGCTTACATCGAAACACCCGCCATGGCGGGTGTTTTTTATGATCGGCGTTCATTGCACATCTGTTGCCGTAACCGCTTTCAAATGTTCCTCGGCGACTTGCCATTCCCGGATATGCTGCGGCATCGGCGGACTTTGTTTATCCAGATTAAGGGCGCGTAGCAGTTCAGGCGTCGGCACCGTGGCTTTTTGTATCGTATTGTAGAAGCTCCCCTTGACGATCCCGATCGCCGCGACCGCGCCGTCCTTGGAACCGCCCCGGATAATGAAGCGCTGTTCCATGTAGACCCATTTATCGTCCCAGCACGCCACGCGGGTTTCGAGCGTAAATTTCTGGAACGGGTTCAGCGATAGACGCCAGCGCACCTGTGCCGCCGAGAGAACCGGCATGGCCTTTTTTCTCATCATGTGCTTGAGCAACCCCGTCCTTAGAACCAGGTCAAACCGCCCCAGATCCATGATGGTAAGGTAGCGGCCATTATTCATGTGGATGTTGGTATCAAGATCATTTGGCAGAACATGAAAATCGAGCGTCGCCACGTCCAGAATGTCACGGATGCGGGGGCGGAAAAATGAAAGAATATAAACCCACAGGCTGCGAAAAAAGAGACTCATCCCTATTGAGCTAGGGCATACCGCCCCCGCCTGTCCAGAGGTAGATTATTTACCAATTATTATGTCTTTACCGTTACAATAATCACATAATATTTGCAGGGGAGAGATCAGCAATGTCCAAACAAGGTCGTCCACTGACCAGGGAAGAAGTCCTGAGGGAAACCGGGATGTCTGCTGCTGAGCTTGACCGACGCAACGAACAGGCCCGCCGCCCGGCGCAGACCGCCCCGGCAGACCGGCTTTCCCCCAGCGAAGGCGGCAGTTGCTCTTCGAGATTTAGGGAAGCTTGCGCGGCTCAGGCTCCTCTACAGCAACCCGTGGGCGCGTGCCCATCGGGCTCAGCGCCCACGGAAACCCTCTTCGAGCGCACCAACCGCGTACGCGAAGAAACCGCCGGGTTGCGAGAACCTTCAAGGCCCACCTGTCGCTAATCCTCAAGAATGGCATTAAGCTTCATGGCCAGACCCATGGAGCCGCGCACCTTGAGCTTGCCCATCATGAAAGCAAGGCTGGGATCCTGCCGTCCTTCCAGAATGGCTTCAAACGTATCTATGGTACATTCAAACGTCACATCGGCGTCCGCATCATCATGACTGAGAACGGCCGGGCTTTGCGTACTGTCCACCAGTAAACGCCCTTCGTCACCAAAGTTGAACTTGACGCGGGCGGACAAACCCGTCGCACGGGCCATTTTGGAACGGATTTTTTCAGTGACGGTTTCAAGACTCATAACTCAATCCTACCACGGCCGCGCCGCAAGAGCCAGTCAACCCTTTCGTCATGTGCTTGTTCCGATTGATATATTCCTGGGGCAATAGATTCCATATTGCAGCAACGTCGCCTTTACCATATAAGGAGACCAACCATAGCAATCAGCACAGGGATATAAAGAGAATGGCTGCGTCTGCCCCCGCCTTGAAAAATCGCCTCGACTATAAAGCACCGGATTTTCTGAGTCCCGAGATTTACCTTGAATTCGATGTACGCGATGGCGAAACTTTCGTCACCGCGACAACAAGAATTATGAAGAACGGCCAGCATAACAACCCGCTGGTGCTGGATGGTCGGAAACTGGAAACGCTGGAGGTCGAAATCGATGGCCTGCCGCTCGCACCTGTTACCGGTTATGAGATCGCGGGCGAGACACTCACCCTGCATCCTGCAAGTGACAGTTTCATCCTCAAAACCAAGGTCAAAATCAAACCCGAGGAAAACACCGCCCTTGCCGGTTTATATAAATCAAATGGCTTGTGGTGCACGCAATGCGAGGCGCAGGACTTTCGCAATATCACGTGGTTTATCGACCGCCCCGACAATATGGCCTCATTCAAGGTCAAGGTAATCGCCGATCCTTCCGAACATGTTTTGCTTTCAAACGGCAACCTGGTCGCGCAGGGCCCGACAGCCGATGGCCGCCACTTCACCCTGTGGGAAGACCCGGCACCGAAACCTTGTTACCTTTTTGCCCTGGTCGCAGGGAAACTCGATCATATTGAGGACACGTTCACAACCATGAGCGGACGTGACGTCACCTTGCGCATCTATGCCGAATCCAAGGACAAGGACAAGCTCGACTTTGCCATGGACTCGCTGAAACGCGCAATGCGCTGGGACGAAGTCAACTACGGCCGTGAATACGAATTGGATCTGTTCAATATTGTTGCCGTCGACTATTTCAATATGGGCGCCATGGAAAACCGTTCGCTGAACATCTTCAATACGGTTTATGTTCTGGCACATCCCAAAACTCAGACCGACAGTGCCTATGCAGGCGTGGAGGGCGTGATCGCCCACGAGTTCTTTCACCACTGGACAGGAAACAACGTTACTCTGCGCGACTGGCCAGAGTTGACCCTGAAAGAGGGTTTGACCGTTTTCCGTGACGAATCGTTCTCGACCGATATGGGCTCGGCCGCCATCAACCGCATCGAAAATGTTCAATATCTGCGTGCCGCCCAGTTCAAGGAAGACGCCGGGCCGATGGCACACCCGATTCGCGCAGATGAATACGAGAGCATCAATAATTTTTACACATCGACTGTGTACAGAAAAGGCGCGCAAGTAATCGGCATGATCAAGACGCTGATCGGCGACCAGAACTATCGCAAAGGAACCGATCTTTACTTCCAGCGTCACACCGGGCAAGCCGTGACCTGCGACGATTTCGTGCAAGCGATGGAAGATGCCTCCGGTTACGACATGAGCCAGTTCAAACTTTGGTATTCACAGGCCGGTACGCCAATTGTGGATACGTCATGGACGCATAACGCCCTTACAAACCAGCTCACCTTAACCCTGACGCAGCGCCCGCCCGTTAATAAGCCGAATAACCTTCCCGTGGTCATTCCGGTACGCATGGGAATTGTCACGTCGCAAGGTCGGGATCTGCCTCTGAACGCACAGGGCGACACCAGTACCGTTCTTGAACTGACACAAGATCGGCAGATTTTCGTTTTCGACAACGTCCCCGCTGGGTCGGTGCCTTCCTTACTGCGCGACTTTTCGGCTCCGGTTATCCTGAATGCACCCTATAGCGACGATGAATTACGTCATCTGATGGTTTACGACTCCGACGGTTTCAACCAATGGGAAGCCGGCAATCAGTTAATGCTGAAGGAAATGCTGGCGCAGATCGATCAGGCCGAAGCGGGGAAACCTGTAACGGTCAAACCCGCCATCATCGATGCATTGCGCGACATGATCAACCGCCCCGGCATGGACAAGGAACTGTTGAGCCTGATGCTGAGCACGCCCGGATACGGCATCTTGGCGCAAAAGCGCGCCGCAATTAACCCCGAAGCCATTAAGGCCGTGGAAGACGCCTTCACGACCGCCATTCGTACAGAGCTCGCAAGTGAACTAATGGCCCTTTATCAGGCAAACAATTTACAAATTCCCTACAGTTACGATGTGCAATCTGTCGGACGCCGCGCCCTGAAAAATACGGCGCTTTACTATCTCTGCGCGGACGAAACGGTCAAAGATCCGGCGCTCGAGACTCTGGCCGCGCAGCAATATAATGGCGCCGACAATATGACAGACCGCTCTGCCGGTCTGCGCGCCCTGTTGCGCATGAATCACAAATCAGGAACCGCCACGGCAGCACTTAATGACTTCTACCAAACGTTCCGCAACGATAGCACGCCGCTGGATAGCTGGTTCAGCATGAACGTCACCTATGCCAGGAAAGATGCGATTCAGGTTGCCAACCAGATGAAGCAACACCCTGACTTCCAGAACGCCAGCCCGAACCGTCTGCGCGCCCTGATTGGTGGCGTGGTGTCGGCACCGAATGCTTTCCACAACAAAGACGGCAGCGGTTACCAATATATTGCCGATGAAATCGTGGATCTTGATGGAAAGAACCCGCAAACGGCGGCCCGTTTCGTTGATTTCTTTGCCGACTTCCGCAAATATCAAGGGCCATGGCAAGACCAGATGAAGGCCGCCCTGACGAAGATAGCTCAGCAACCCCGGATATCAACTGATGTGGATGAAAAGCTGAAAAAAATACTGGGAGCGGACTACCCGCGTAAACCGGCAGCCATCATTGCCCCGGCACCAAACGGCCCGTGACAGCACACCCATAACCCCCCGCCCGCTCTTGAAATCTGGCGGGGGTTTCACTCGCCCATCTATCTAGAAATTTGCGGCTTCAAGCTCCATCAAGCTTTCAGCTCCCGCCATAGCCTTCCGGAAATGCGCTTCCGTCTCAGGAAGCATGCGCGCAAAATAAAAACGCGCAGTCTTAAGCTTGCTATCGTAAAAACCAACACGACCGCCTGCCCCGGCAGAGATTTTCTCCTGTGCTACAAGTGCCATCTGCGCCCACATATAACCAAGCGCCACCAGCGCAAACATGCGCAGGTAGTCGGCCGAAGCCGCCCCGGCCTCCGTGGAATCCTTCAACCCTTTCATGGCCACGCTGGCCGTGAGTTGTTGCAGCTTGGCCACCGCTTTGGCCAAGGGAAAGATGAACTCCTGCATTTGCAGATTATTCTGGTGCGTTTCGATAAAGGCGCCGACCGGATGGAAAAAACGACGCAGCAGTCGTCCATAACTCTGCCCCATCTTGCGCCCCACAAGATCCAGCGCCTGAATGCCGTTGGTGCCTTCATAGATCATCGCAATCCGGGCATCGCGCGCATATTGCTCGACCCCGTAATCCCAGATATAGCCGTGGCCGCCGTGAATCTGCATGGCGAGGCTGGCGGCTTCAAACCCCATGTCGGTCTGATAGGCCTTGATAATCGGAGTCATCAAGGCCACAAGATCGTCGGCCTCCTGCCTGATCGCCGGATCGGGATGCTTGTGCGCCCGGTCAAGCTCTATCCCCACCCAATAAGACAGAGCGCGCGCGCCTTCGGTGAAGGCCTTGGATGTCAGCAGCATGCGGCGCACATCCGGATGCACGATGATCGGATCCGCAGCCTTATCCGGCGCTTTGGCGCCATCGAGCGCCCGCATCTGCAAGCGCTCCTTCGCGTAATTCAAACCGTTTTGCATCGCAACTTCAGCAATACCGAGTCCCTGCATAGCCACACCGAGCCTGGCAGCATTCATCATCGTAAACATGGCTTTCAGACCCTTATGAGGCTCACCCACCAGCCAGCCTTGTGCGTTGTCGAAGTTCATCACACAGGTCGCGGAGGCCTTGATCCCCATTTTATGTTCGATTGACCCGCAACTGACACCATTGCGAGCGCCCGGTTTGACCTGTCCCCCTTCCTGCCTAGGCAGAAACTTGGGAACAACGAACAACGAAATTCCACGCGACCCTTCAGGGGCATCGGGCAGTTTGGCCAGAACCAGATGAACAATATTATCAGCAAGGTCGTGTTCTCCCGCTGAAATAAAAATCTTGGTGCCGGTGATATTGCAGGAACCATCATCGTTCGGCAGGGCCTTCGTTTTGATCAGGCCCAGATCGGTTCCGCAATGCGGTTCGGTCAGGCACATAGTGCCTGACCATTCACCTGTGGTGAGCTTCGGCAAATACAGGTCTTTTTGTTCCTGCGATCCGTGCAGATAAAGCGCGCGGTAAGCGCCCTCGGAAAGGCCAGGATACATGCCAAACGACATATTGGCAGAGCAAATCAGCTCCTGCAGCACGCAATTCACCACATGCGGCATGCCCATGCCGCCATATTGCGGATCGGCGACCAGCCCCGGCCAGCCACCTTCACAGAACAGGCGATAGGCCTCCTTAAACCCCTTGGGGGTACGGACAACGCCGTTCTCATACAGGCACCCTTCGGCATCACCGCTCTGATTCAGGGGGAAAAGAACTTCCTCACAAACCTTGGCCCCCTCCTCGATAATCTGATCAATCAAGTCGGGTGTGGCCTCTTCGTAGCCAGGCAAAGCTGCCACCTGCGCTACATCCAGCACCTCGTGCAGGACAAAATGGATATTTTCCAGCGGGGCTTTGTAGGACGGCATAACGGATCTCCTGCAATTGTAAGGTCTGACCTAAGCAATATAGCGCAAATATCTTAACAAGACCTCGCCAGCGAGAGAAATTATCTATGAAAACCAATGGCTTGTAACTGAAGAATTATGTCCATACCTAAGATATATGCTGCTATGCGAAAGCGTGCTTGCGTTAAATATTAGGGAACAATAATATGAAAGTATAAGCGTAATTACTGTCTCTCCAGTATTCAGGCACGGATCTACCCCCTTCCAGATCCGTGCCTGTTTTATTTTCGCACTATTTGTCGTCCATCATCGCCTTGATGTTATCGGCGATCCGTCCTTTGTCATATTTCTTAATCTCTTGCTCGGCTTTCTTCACGGGCGAATTTTCGCGCTCACGCAAAGCCGCTGCCATCTGCTGAATGGTCTCATCACCCAGACGCGCGCGGGCGCCACGCATATTTTCCATCGCCTCCGCCCGCACGGCCGCAGATTTTTCAGCCTTGGCCTTTTCCTTGCTCTTTTTGAAAAAACCGAACATGGCGCTGCTCCCCCGTTAATTGCGCAACGGCTTACCCGTCTCCAGCATATGCTCGATCCGGGCCATCGTGCCTTCATTACGCACCAGTTTCAAGAATTCACGCACCTCAAGCTTCAGTATATCGTCTTCGGAAATCGGCGTTGTCCAGTCGGCTTTCTCACCGCCGGAAAGCACCGTGGAAAGGAGGTTGCAAACAGTCACATCGTAAGGCGACGCCTTGCCCGACTTCCGCAGATCGGAAACCGCCATATCAAGCGCATATTTCCCTGAAGGCCCCGGCAGGCGGATTTCCTTGACCGGTTCCGGCGCTTTGTAGTTCTGTGCCAACGCCATCGCTTTCTGCTTTGCATCATAAAGTAAACGGTCGCGATTCATCGTCACGCCATCGCTCTCTCGGAAGTAGCCGATTTCCTTAGCCTCAAGCGCGGATTTTGCCACCTTGGCGGTGCCGATCGTTTCAAACGCCTGCCGCACGGCCCCCATCGGCGTATTCGCCGGGGAGAACCATATCTTTTCCTGCCCGGTCACGGATTTGATCGCTTGCTTGCTCGCCGCGCGTTCACGTTCCTGATAACGCAGAATCATTTCCTTGCAGCCGCCCCAACCCGGGATCAAACCGACGCCAACCTCGACCAAACCGCAATAAGTTTCAGCGTGGGCCTGTATGTGATCCGCATGCATCAGGATCTCACACCCCCCCCCGAGCGCCAACCCCGAGGGCGCGGCCACCACCGGGAACGGCGCATATTTCAAGGCACGGTAAACGCGCTGTCCGCCGCTTATCAGATCCTCAATCTGCGGCCACAACGCGATATTCATGGCAAACATCGCCAGGCCGAGGTTGGCCCCGGCCGAGAAAGCCGAGCCTTCATTATAGATCACCATCGCTTTGTAAGCGCCTTTGCCATCACCAATCAACTTGATGGCGTGGTTATAGACCTCAAATACCTGTTCATCGATCGCGTTCATCTTGCCGGTGAACTCGACGCAAACGATGCCATCGCCGATATCCCACAATGCCGCCGACGAAGTTTTATAAAGCGGCTTCGTCGCAAGTTTTATATCGCGCAACAACAACACGCCCTGCGGGCGGACAATTCTGTGATAAAGCCCATCAGTACCGAAATAATGCAGAACACCGTTATCGATCTTGTAAAAAGTGCCATTCCCCACTTTCTGTAACAACGCAGGCACCGTCCTGCCTTCGGCTTTCAGACGCTCGGCGAACCATGCCACGCCGAGGTCATCGATCATCTCGAACGGGCCTTTTTTCCAGTTATAACCAAGACGCATGGCTTCATCGACGGCAGCGATATCGTCGGCGATTTCCGGCACCAGCGAAGCGGCATACCATAGCGTGTCGCGGAAGACCGCCCAGGCATAATCGGCGGCCTCATCCCCGGCCGTCAGAACTGCCTTGATTCCTTGCTTTCCCATATCAGCGGAGGTGGGTTTTGGTTTCTCCGCCTTTTTATAGTGCGCCTCGCTGAAAGAAGGTGCTGCGATGTCGTACGCTTCTTTCTGTTTGCCGACGCTCGCGTTCAGACGATAGAACCCGCCCTTGCCTTTGCGCCCGGTATAGCCAGCGGCAATCATGCCGCGAATGAAATCGTAATCCTTGAATATCTTGCGATACTCATCATCGGCAGGCAGCGTCGAAAGCAAAGACTCCGCCAGATGCGGCATCAGATCGATTCCGACAAGATCGATCAGGCCAAAAACACCCGTCTTGGGGATGCCAACCGGCTTCGACATGATGGCGTCCGCCAGTTCAACCGGTATCTTCTGATCCACGGCATGGCGGATGCTAGCTGTCAGCCAGAATACGCCCAGACGGTTAGCGATAAATCCCGGCGTGTCGTGGCAATACACCACGCCCTTGCCCAGTCGCACATCACAAAAAGACTGTACGGCCTCAACGGCCTCTTTGCGGGTCTTATCGCTCACGACCATTTCCAGCAGGCGCATATAACGCGGCGGGTTAAAGAAATGGGTGATCAGAAAATCGGCCGCTAGCTTGTCTCCAAACGGAGCCACCAGGTTATGCAACGGGATCGTTGAGGTGTTGGACGAAACAATCGACCCGGCCTTGCGCGCCTTCTGGATTTTCTCATAAGTCGCGTGCTTGACCTTGATATCCTCGAGAACGACCTCAATAATCCAGTCGCAATCGCCAAGCAAACCAAGATCGTCTTCCAGGTTTCCTGTGGCGATAAGGCGTGCGCTTTTTGGGCTCATAAAAGGCGCAGGATCGGCCTTCAGCATTTTTTCAACGGCGCGCGCAGCCAGCGCCGTGCCGTCTGTCGGTTTAATATCGAGCAGCACAACCGGAATTCCGGCATTCGCAATCTGCGCCGCAATGCCCGACCCCATTACTCCGGAACCAATTACGCCGACTTTCTGGATGCTTATCTGTTGTGCCATAACGTCCCCGCTTTCTCTGCTACATAATTCCCGATGTTGCGGGCGCATCCTGATTTGACAGCCCGGATTCTATTTCTGCGACTTCAAGGTTTTCAATATCGCGGAATTCTTCTGCACCGCTGCGAAATTCCTTCACGGTTTCCTCGGCACGCGCCAGTATGACAGGCACTTCCTGAAACTGCCCGCCCAGAAGGTACTGAACGCGGTCAAGAACCTCCCCCTCGTAAAGCCGCAGCGTTTTAATATCGTTCATGGGGCGCGCCATGCCGGTAATCATACGCTTGTAAAGCGTCATCAGGCTCTCAACCGAACCGTTGACCAGCAGTTTATCTTTGAGATGCATCAGCATATCGAGCTTGAACTGCATATAAGGCATATAGTACTTGCCAAGAAAGGCCTTTATCTTGCGCAATTCGCGCACTTGCGCATTATAAGACTGGTCGGTCTCAATCGGCTTCAGGTATAACCGCCCCTCATCGCTGGCCAGAAGATCCTGATGTTTCTCGCATTGATCGATCAGCCGGCTTGCCGCCTGCCGGACATCATCACTCACCTGTTCGGCCGTTTTCTGATCAACCCCGAATTTCCTGGGCGTCTCAAGAATGGTTGCGACCGCCCCCCGTGCGCGCTTAAATTCACGCATGCGCAAGGCTGCGGTCAATGGCCTTTGCAATGCCTCGACTTTATCGCCCCCATACATACGTATGATGCCTTGATGAATTTTCTGGAAATCAGGCTCCAGATCTTCAAGCACAGCCCGGGCCTGCTGCATTCTTTGGCATGTTTCCAAGGCGGTTTTCTTTTGTTGCTTATAACGGGCAATCACCGGCCCTGCGTCGCTGGTCCACTTGACGCCTGTCGCGACATGCCCCGCAAGACGAGTTTCTTCCTGACGGATCTCATCGCGCAACAAAGTCATAAAGCGGTTGATGTGCATATAACAGCAAGAAAATTCCGTCATGTGGCGCTGCAAATCTTCAAGCACAGCGCGAGCCTGCTTGCGCAGCTTCGTCGCCTCCGGCACAGGCGTCCCGGTATGCGCTCTCCCTTCTTGCAGAATCCATTGCACCGTATACTGAAAAAACCGCCCGTGCAGATCCCTCAGGGCGGCCTCTTCCTGCCTGACATCCTCCTCCTCATAATTAAAGGAAACTTTTTGAACCTGATCTTTGACAACCTCAAGGAAGCGGCGCTCGACCGCATCGAGGTCGGCGTCTTCAGTAAATCCCAAAGAGGCAAGAAAGGGGTGCGGAGCCATTGGAGATCAACTTTATCAGGCAGCCTCAAGGATGATCGCCGTACCCTGACCGCCGCCGATGCACATCGTCGCCAGACCGCGTTTTTTCTTCTCCCGCACCAGCAGACTTGCAAGCTTGCCTGTAATGCGCGCGCCGGAAGCCCCCAGCGGATGCCCCAGCGCAATCGCCCCGCCATCTATATTGAGCTTGGCTTGGTCGATACCCAGTTCCCTGACCACGGCCAGACTTTGCGCAGCAAAAGCTTCATTCAGCTCAATAAGATCGATATCCTTGATTGTCAGGCCTGCGCGGGACAACGCCTTCTGCGAAGATGGCACCGGGCCGATTCCCATGATCTCGGCACCACACCCCGCAACACCCACAGACAGAATACGTGCCATGATCGGCAAATTGTGCTTACGCGCATACTCTTCAGACGCCACCAAGACCATGGAAGCGCCATCCGTCAGCGGCGATGCCGTCCCGGCCGTCACAGTACCGTCCTCAAAGAAAGCCGGCTTGAGGCCAGACAATCCCTCAAGCGTCGTATCAGGACGGATCGTTCCGTCACTGACGACATCGCCCAACGGCACAATTTCAGCCTTGAAGCCGCCAACCGCCACGGCTTGAGCAGCCTTCTTGTGTGAGTTGACCGAAAATTCTTCCTGTTCCTTGCGTGTGATCTGGTATTTCTTCGCCAGATTTTCCGCCGTTTCCCCCATGCCGATATAGGCGGCAGGGTAAATCCGCCCCAGTTTGGGGTTCGGCATCGGGTTGAATCCGCCCATCGGAATACGGGTCATCGATTCAACCCCGCCGCAAATAAAGACATCACCCGCCCCCATCTGGATATAGCCGGCAGCCATCTGTATTGTCGTCATTGAGGAACCGCAGAAACGGTTAACCGTCGCCCCCCCGACCGAAACCGGCAGTTCGGCCAGTTGGGCCACGATTTTCGCAAGGTTAAACCCCTGTTCCGCCTCGGGGAAAGCGCAGCCCAGCAATAAATCCTCGATATCTTCCGGCTTCACTCCGGTTTCCTTCACCAGAGCCTTAACAACATCGGCGGCGACATCGTCAGGGCGAATCTTGGCCAATGCCCCTTTATTGGCAAAATGGAAGGGGGAGCGCTTGTAACCGCAGATAACAACAGATTTTTCCATAATTTAATTCCTCCCGGGAATCAGGGACTCAAACTTACCGCCTGCTAGATTACAATTATATAGGTGTGTGTCCAACTCTTTCCAAACAGCCGCCTCGTCTGCAAAGGCCGGATTTCCGGCCTTTAACACAGCTCCACCGCCACAACCCATCCTATTTTACCTTTGACAAGCGGTGCAAAATCAGACAACTAGAGGGCTGTCTTTTTAGTTGGCCGACAAAGGCCTCAAGAGTCTGATCACAAATATAAAAAGGAGGCCATCCGTGCCTGTAGCCGTTGCATCCCGTGGATTGAAGCGCATTTGCCCCAGTTGTGGCACCCGCTATTACGATTTCAACAAACGCCCGGTTCTGTGCCCGGACTGCAAAACCGAGTTCACCGGTGAAATCAAGATCAAAGCCCGTCGCGGTCGCCCTGCTGCCATCGATGATGAATCCGTTCTTGGTAATGAAGGGATTGAAGTCAGCGAAACCGCTGAGAACGAAGATGATGTCGAGCTGCACGAAAACGAAGATACGGTCAGCCTTGACGACGTTGAAGAGGGGAACGACGACGAGAACGACGACGACATCGATATCGAGGATCTGGACGACGATATCGACGACATCGACGACGACGATGATGATGATGACGACGATGATGATGATGATGAAGATGAAGAGGACGATGATGACAGGTAATGGGGAAGACTGAACCTGCCATATCAGAAGGTTACTTCTGGATCGATGTGATGCTGCCGGCCCATGTGGATGACTCCATGGCCGGCAGTCTTCTGGACGCCTTAAACGACTGGGCTCTCTCCGCCACCGCCATCCGCGCCGACAACAAGCATACGCGCGACTGGCATTTGCGCTGGATGGTCGAAGGCGTCCCTGATCGCGATGAAATTCTGCTGCGGGTCACATTGGCGTTGAAGCTTGCGGGACTCGATATTGCCATCACCCCTGACCGGATTATCATCGACCCTGTACCGCAGATCGACTGGCTGGCACATAGCTATCAACAATTCTCCCCGTTTAGCGTAGGCGCTTTCTTTATTTTCGGCAGCCATTACCAGGGTGAAACGCCTGCCGGTAAAATACCGCTGCAGATTGACGCCGCCACAGCCTTCGGTTCGGGCGAGCATGGCACGACGGCTGGCTGCCTTGAGGCGCTGCAAGCCTTGAAAGCTCAAGGATTCACCCCAAGACATACGCTTGATCTTGGCACCGGCTCCGGCATCTTGGCGATTGCAGCATGGAAATTATGGGGTGCCCCGGTTCTGGCGACAGATATCGATCCGGAATGCATTCGTGTAACCGGCCTGCATGCCGGATTGAATGGGGCGCCGTTGCAACAAAACGCCCTGACTACTGAGATTGCTGACGGCTTCCAGTCGCCTCGCCTGAACGGAGAGATGAAATTCGACCTGGTGATTGCCAATATTCTGGCAGGGCCACTGATCGTGATGTCGGCCGATCTGGCAAGAACCGTAGCGCCGCAAGGCTACATTCTGCTTTCCGGTATGCTAGGAGAACAGGCCCCGGAAGTAGCTGCCGCCTATACAGACAAAGGCTTAGCTCTGGTCAGGCGCTATGACCGCGCAGAATGGACAAGCCTGCTGTTGCAAGCCGCTTAGTTTTTCCTGAGTGAGCGCTCGCGCCGCAGCATATGCAGACTTGCGTGCAGCCCGATATGCAAGATGCCCAAACCGGCCACGAGCATTATGAAAGGGCTGAAAAGGGCTCCCGATTCAAAAGAATCGGATAGTGATCCTGCAAAAACCAACGCATAACAGATAAAGCCCACCCCCGGAAACGAACGCCCCGGTTTACGTCGCAGAATTAAGGCGAGCAAGGCAATAATGGCGCATAAATCGAATGCCATCCCAACAATTATCAACGCGAAAAACACTATTCCACCGTGACCGACTTGGCGAGATTGCGTGGCTGATCGACATCCGTACCCTTGGCGATCGCCACATGATAGGCCAGCAATTGCACCGGGATGGTATAAAGGATAGGCGCAAGTTCTATCGGTGCGTAGCCGATCTGCACCTGCCAGCGGGCGGGAACATGCATGCGCGCCGCTCCGTCGGCATCGGTAATCATCAGAACCTGTCCACCCCGGGCGACGGTTTCCTGCACATTCGATGCAGTTTTTTCAAATAGCGGGTCAGTGCCCGGAGACACCACCACCACTGGCACGGTTTCATCGATCAAGGCGATGGGGCCATGCTTCATTTCTCCGGCAGCGTAACCTTCGGCATGAATATAAGAGACTTCTTTAAGCTTAAGCGCCCCTTCGAGGGCGACCGGGTACATATAACTGCGGCCAATATAGAGCACATCGCGTGCATCGGCGATGTCGCGGGCAATCTCAATAATCGGCCTCTCCGCCGAACGAATTGTATCCGCCACCAACGTCGGCAAATGGCGCAGAGCCTCGGTCATTCTCACCTCGACATCGCCCGTGATCAGACCGCGCCGGACTGCAAGCCCCAGCGCCATGCAGAGCAACGTGGTCAACTGCGTCGTGAATGCCTTGGTTGAGGCCACGCCGATTTCAGGCCCGGCCAGCGTATGCAAGACCATATCAGATTCGCGCTCAATCGTGCTTTCGACTGTATTGACGACCGAGACGATGGACTGCCTTTCCCGCTTGCAGTAACGCAGAGCCTCAAGCGTGTCGAGCGTCTCCCCGCTCTGCGATACAAATAGCGCCACACCCTTATCCGGCAACGGCGCCTCACGATAGCGGAATTCAGAAGCAACATCGATCTCGACCGGCAAACGGGCAATCTTCTCAAACCAGTATTTGCCAACCATGCAGGCATAATAGGCTGTACCGCAGGCAACCATGGTCAGGCGCGACGCGCCGTCAAGCGCGCCCAATATATTGTCGGGCACGGTGATTTTCCCCGTGGCGGGGTTGATGAAGGTATTCAAGGTGTCGCCGATCACCGCCGGCTGCTCGTAAATTTCCTTGATCATGAAATGGCGATATTCGCCTTTGCCGGTTGTGGCTCCGGATTGTGCCGTGATCCGGATCGGACGTTTTTGCACTTCCCCTTCCCTGTTGTAGATCGTTACGCCTTCACGCGTCACGACGACACGGTCTCCGTCTTCAAGGAATGAGATTTTCTTGGTTAACGGTGCCAAAGCGTAAGAATCGGAAGCCATATACATTTCGCCCTCGCCGTAACCGACCGCAAGCGGTGTTCCCTGACGCACGCCGATCAACAAGTTATCCTCACCGGTGAATAAAAGCGCCAGCGCATAAGCGCCTTCCAACCGGTCGAAGGCGGCCAGCGCGGCTTCCTGCGGCTTCATACCCTGTTTCAGGTTGCGGGTAACCAGGTGCGCCACGACTTCGGTGTCGGTTTCCGTTTCAAAGCGGCACTGATCTTTCTGCAGCTCCTCGCGCAGGGTGACATAATTCTCGATAATCCCGTTATGCACAACAGCGACGCGATCCGTCGCATGAGGGTGCGCGTTATTCTCGGTCGGGCCGCCATGCGTCGCCCAGCGTGTATGTCCGATACCGGCGTGGCCGCGAATCGGGTTCTTCTTCAACTTCGTATCGAGATTGACCAGCTTCCCCTCGGCCCGCAAACGGTCAATCCTGCCGTCATGCAGCGTTGCGATTCCGGCGCTGTCGTAACCGCGATATTCAAGACGGCGCAGCCCCTCGACCAGCAGCGGTGCCACATCCTTATCCTGAGAAAGAATGCCTACGATTCCACACATGATCTAATCCTTTTTTTCTCTCTTCTTCACCGGCTTGCGCAGGTTTGACTGGCGGGCGCGAGCAATACCGAGTTTATCCTTGGGCACGTCCTGCGTGATAGTGCTGCCTGCGGCCAGGTAAGCGCCGTCACCAATCGTGACAGGAGCGATCAGGTTGACGTTGCTGCCAACCATGACATTCCTGCCAATGACGGTCTTATGCTTGTTAGCACCATCGTAATTGGCAGTGATAGCGCCACAGCTATAATTCGTGCCTTCGCCCACGATGGCATCGCCAATATAAGCAAGATGCCCGGCTTTCACACCGCGTCCCAGTTTCGCATTCTTTATTTCGACGAAATTGCCTATATGCACGCGCTCGTCAAGCTCAGCCCCGGGCCGCAGACGCGCGAAAGGGCCGACACTGCAACCGTTTTTGATGACAGCGCTTTCGATATGGCAAAAACTGCGGATGGTAACGCCGTCACCGATGACAACACCGGGCCCGATAAAAACATTCGGTTCAATGACAACATCCCTGCCCACTTCCGTATCGTAGCTGAAATAAACCGAAGCCGGATCGTGCATGGTGACGCCAGCCTCAAGCGCGTTCAGGCGCATGCCAGCCTGTACGATATACTCAAGCATTGCCAGATCAACGCGCGAATTGACACCTTGTACTTCATCCAGATCTTCGGTCACGGCGATCTGGGTTTTATAACCGTCTTTCGCGGCGATGGCGGGAAGATCGGTGATATAGAATTCTTTCTGGGCATTGCGGTTATTGATCCTGCCGACCCATTTTGCCAGTTGCGCACCATCGACGCAAAACGCACCCGTATTGCACAGTGTGATCAGGCGCTCCTCGGCTGTGGCATCTTTATGCTCAACGATACGCGCGAGCGTGCCATCGGGATTTTCAACCAAACGTCCGAAGGCTGGCACCGGGTTATATTCGGCGCCCAGAACCGCAAGGCCGGTATCGCGCTCGCGATGACGCGCCTTGATCAGACCCTTCAATGTCGCAACCGAGATCAACGGCATATCGCCAAGCAAAATCAGCACATCGCCCTTAAAACCCTTGAGCGCAGGCAAGGCCGCCTTCACAGCGTCTCCCGTGCCCAGCGCCTTGACCTGCACCGCGCAGGGCGCAGGCGCCACAGCCGCGCGCAAGTCATCCATATCCGGCGCAATCACAACAATGACCCTCGCAGGCTTGAGCTTCTGGACGGTTGCCAGAAGCCACGCGATCAGAGGACGTCCGGCCAGCCCGTGCATGACCTTGGGCAGCGCCGATCTCATCCGCGTGCCGCGCCCGGCAGCCAGAATAATGACAGCCAGATCGTTTTTACTTTTGGTCGCTTTGGTCATACGGTTACCCTGACTAATCAATGATTGACCCCTCCTTTACTTCTTATGAAAGAGGGGTCAAATCAATTCACGTTGTGTTTCAGCACGTTGCAGAAAAATTGTCCAAGCTATTCCTTGGCAGCGGTCTTGATCACCTTGCTGCCGTTGCGGTACTCGGTCAGGTGCATGAACAAAGTGCCATATTCGGTTTTAACACGGATTTTAACTGGCACAGCAGGGCCATCTTCCGAAACCTTGGCAAACCAGACCGTAGGCAGGCTGCCCTTTTGGCGGCCCTGTTCTTGAATCGACATCCAGCCACGGGGCTTTTTATGCCATTCACCGCTTACCGGCTGCACTTCAACCTGACAACGGGCAGTTACACCCTGATAAACGTTATAATCCGTCGGGATCAGGGTTTCATCCATTTCGTGGTTGAATTTCATGGAAAAACGGCGCTTGCCGTCAAAAACTTCAGACTCACCGTGACACTGGCCGTTTTCAGCTACGTGTTTCATGACTTCGAGTGTCGCTGTCAACACGTCGGTCGTACCTTCAACGAGCGACTGCTCAATATTTTCCGGGCTTTTATCCTCGTTGTCCTCAATTACACGCAGCTTCTTGAAACTGCCATCACGGCTGTAGAAATATTCTTTCAATTCGTCTTCGCCGCGCCATGTCGCCGTCGAGCGGTGGATTTCCGGACGATCGCCCGACGTTCCCAGCCGCCAGCCCGAAGTCTCAAAACTACCCCGCCACGGCACCAAACTTTCCAGAAAACCGATTGTTTCAGCGCCCAGTTTCAAACTGTACCGATCATTTTTGTCATAAGATACATCAAGTTGCGCCTTCACTGCGTGAATACCGCCCGCATAAACGTCATAAAACATGACCTGACGGTGGGCATCGGGCAGCGCTGTCACAGTTTCCGCTTTGGTCGCCTGCACGGGAGGTATGATAGCCAACCCGCCCAGGATCGTGAATATGAAAAGCAAACTCTGTTTCATGATAACCCCACGTGCCATTCGCATTACCTCTCCTCTCATATTGCATGAGCGGCGTCTGAATGTAAAATGGTTGATAGACTGCTTTGTAAAAGCGATATCATAACCGCGACATCTGTCTGCAAAGGTTCCCATTTCATGAAGCCAACCCATGCAGCACAGCAGGGGAATGTACTGTTTCTGATTCTGATAGCCGTGGCACTGTTCGCGGCTCTCAGCTACAGCGCCACACAAGGGACGCGGGCAGGCGGCACCAAAAGCGCGCAGGAAGACAGCCAGCGCGTGCGCGGCGTGGAGATTATTCAGTACGCAACTTTCGTAGCCGAATCCGTACAGCGCATGAAATTCCGGGGGGTTGGCGACGACGCCTTATGTTTTGACGCGCCGTTATGGGGGCACAGCGATTACGATCATACCGGCTGCGCCACGGAATCGAACAAAGTTTTCAGCACCGTCCCCGGGGCAGGAAACGTCGTCTGGTTGAAAGTTCCCGATGGTGCCAACGCCGGCGAGCCTTGGTATGTTACTGGCAATACGTGCGTTTTAAGCGTCGGCACCCTGCAAAACGATGACTGCAACAGCGACGGCAACAATGGCAATGAAGACATTGTCATGTTCCTGCCCAATATCACCAAACCACTGTGCCTTGAAATCAACCAGCAACTCGGGATCGATAACCCCGGCGGTAACCCACCCAGGGCTGCGGGCGACCTTTGGAGCAACGGCATGCCCGTCTTTGCCGGCAGTTATTCGGATGGCGGACGGGTTGACAGCGGCGGCAGCGGTGACCTAAACATTCTTCGCGGCCAGATGTTCGGCTGCGTCGAGGGCGGCGGCACGCCGCCTGTTGGCACATATGCCTATTATCATGTTCTCGTAAGGCGCTAAACCCATGACTCTTGCAAATGCCCTGTCAGTCGCTGACATGGAAACCATCATCAGCCAGGCGTGGAACGACAAGGCCTCAATCGGCGTATCAACGACAGGGCCTATTCGACAGGCGGTTGAACATGCCCTGCATCAGTTGGATCGCGGGCGGCTGCGCGTTGCAGAACCATTGAACGACGGGCGCTGGCTGACTCACGAGTGGATAAAGAAAGCGATCCTCCTTTCGTTCCGTCTCAATCGCAACGAGGAGATCAAAAACGGCCCCGGCGACACGGTCTGGTGGGATAAGGTCGCCCCCAAATGTACCGACTGGACAGGAAATCATTTCTCCGAAGCCGGATTCCGTGCTGTGCCCGGCAGCTACGTCCGGCATGGTGCCTTCATCGGCAAAGATGTCGTTTTGATGCCCTCGTTTGTGAATATCGGCGCCTATGTCGGTGACGGCACAATGGTCGACACATGGGCCACGATTGGTTCCTGCGCCCAGATCGGGAAGCGCTGCCATATTTCAGGCGGCACCGGGATCGGCGGCGTTCTCGAACCGTTGCAGGCCTCCCCGGTCGTTATTGAGGATGATGTTTTCATCGGCGCCCGCAGTGAAATCGCCGAAGGGGTAAGGGTAGGTCAGGGCGCCGTGATTTCGATGGGCGTTTTTATCGGCGCCTCAACCAAGATCGTCGACCGCGCCAACGGCGAAATCCTGCACGGCCATGTGCCCCCTTATGCCGTGGTGGTTCCCGGCACCTTACCCGGGTCTGCCCGCGCTGACGGCCAGGCCAATCCATCGCTAGCCTGCGCGGTGATCGTCAAGCGCGTGGATGCACAAACCCGGGCCAAAACTACCCTCAATGACCTTTTAAGATATTGATATAAATAAGGATTTATTTTTTTGTATAGGCTGCTCGAACCATGCTATCACCTTATATTCTTATGTAAAAATTCCAACGCTTAATTTTACCGAACCCTTAAACCGCATGACCGCAACTGCCCCCGCCCCACGCCTGGACGACCTTGCCTACATTACAAGCGAGACAGCAGCCACGCATGAAACGGCAGCCATCCTCGATTTTGTCACGCGCTGGCTCGAGCACCATGATTACCACCATGCCCTAAGCTGTCTGAATTTGCTGCGCGACCTCAAAGGGCAGCAAAAGCGGGAGGACGGGCTGACCCCGGCGATCCTGCACGAACTCAGTCAGTCCTGCTATACGATCGCACTGGCCGATAGCGGCTACACGCTGCCCGATACCGAGGCCTTGCTGTGCCTTAACTTCACCCATGACCTGGGGGAGGAATTCGGCGTGAGCCGCGAAGGTCTGTTAAATCACTGGCGTCAGGATCAAACGCTTTCCGGCTGCAACATCCACCAAGGCTGGCTCGAAAGCCTCAGCACGCAATTCAGCCGCATGGCCAAGAAAATGAATAACGTCTCTCTTTTTCCATTGGCGGGCAACCCCACGAAAACAGATCATGAGCAATATTTCTACGCCATGATGGCCGATCCCGTAACCGCGATGGCAAAATTCCTTGACCGCATCCATAACATGGCCACCATGATCGGGGTCAAGTCCATTCCCAAGCAACGGGAGTATCTGAAAGAGACCGTTACCTTACGTGATATCCTGTTTTTGGCCGCGCAAACCTGGCCCCAATACAAACCGGCACTGTTAACGATGAACAAGATCGTCACCACACAGATCCTGTTCACAAACCGCTATCTGGATATCGTCGACCCCGAGAACAGGCGCCCCTTGCCTTTTGTTGCCTTACCGCGTTTGCATCGCATGAAACCATTGCCGCCAGGTCTTGACCCGTTGCAAATCACGCAGGCGCGCGCCCTGACCTGTATAGCTTGGGCGCGCGCTTACCAGAAACCCGCGCCCTCAACCCCCTAGGCCAGAGCCCTTGGCCCCCTGGCCACGATCATGCTAGGCTACCGGCATGAGCCAGATTATCGATCCCATCGCTCTGACGCAAAAGTTGGTTCGCTGCCCCAGCATCACTCCAGACGATGCAGGAGCGCAGACTGTTTTGCGGGATAATTTACACGCGCTTGGTTTTGCTTGCCACAACCTGCCTTTCGGCAACATTCAGAATCTCTTCGCCCGTATCGGGACGCGGGGGCCACATATCTGCTTCTGCGGCCACACCGATGTCGTTCCTCCGGGGGATCTTACTCTGTGGCGGTTCGCCCCTTTCTCGGCCATCCTGAGCGAAGGGCGCATTTATGGGCGCGGCACCGCTGACATGAAAGCGAACATCGCCTGCTTTGCAGGCGCCGTCAGCCAGTTTTTGGAGCAATCGTCAGATTTCCGCGGTTCAATCAGCTTCCTGATCACCGGCGACGAGGAAGCCGAAGCTATCGACGGCACAGTCAAGGTTTTACAATGGATGAAGGAAAACGAACATCTGGCCGATGTCTGGCTGGTAGGGGAGCCTAGCAACCCGCAGTCCTTGGGCGATGAAATCAAGATCGGTCGCCGCGGTTCCTTGACCGGCCTGCTGACCGTGCAGGGCATACAAGGCCACGTCGCCTATCCTGATCGCGCGGACAACCCGCTGCCGCGCTTGATCCGGCTATTATCAGCCCTCGATCAACTGACCCTCGATCAGGGATCGCCGCATTTTCAAGCAAGTAACCTTGAAATCGTGAGCATCGACGTCGGCAACCCCGCCGATAACGTCATCCCGGCGCGCGGCGCGGCGCGATTTAACGTTCGTTTCAATGATCAATGGACAGCGCATACGCTGGAAGACCGCATACGATCCTGTCTTAACAATACCGGCGTCTCGTACGACTTGACAACATCGTCGAATGCGGAATCTTTCCTGACAAAACTAGGCCCTTTTACTGACCTTGTCTCAAGCGCCGTAGAAAGTATCACGGGGCGCAAACCTGCGCTCTCCACAGGCGGCGGCACATCCGATGCGCGGTTTATCGCCCGCTATGGCCCGGTTGTGGAATGCGGCCTGATCAACAGCACCATTCATAAAACCGACGAGCATGTCGCCGTTGACGATCTGTACCAATTGACGCGAATCTACCTGCGCATACTGCAAAGTTATTTTCACGGATAATCAATCCGTGCCAGATACAGGCCCTCCGGAGGCGCCGTCGGCCCGCCTTTTGTGCGGTCACAGGCTTCAAGCGCCCGTCTTACGTCCTGCGGTTGCCACTTTCCCTCGCCCACCAGAACCAACGTACCCACCATATTACGCACCTGATGGTGAAGGAATGAGCGTCCTTCGACATGAAAACGAATCTCAATGCCGCCGCAACCATCGTAAGGCAAGGTTTCCAGATCTAACCGATCCAGAGTCCTCATCGGCGATTTGGCCTGACATTCGCTATCTCGGAACGTTGAGAAGTCGTGATGGCCCAAAAGATGAGCCGCCCCCTCTCTCATGGCGGCAACATCCAGCTTGCGCCATACCTGCCAAACCAAGCCACGATCGTATGTCGGCAGGGCCGCGCGGCACGCAAGGCGGTAGATATAGAGTTTGTTAATCGCCATGAATCGGGCATGGAAATCGCTTTCAACCTCCTCAGCCTTGAGAATCACCACGGGCACATCGCGCATATGCGCGTTCAAAGCTTTAGCCAGATCGTGAGCTGTTAGCGTCCGGCCACCATAATCAAGGTCAAAATGGGCCACCTGTCCACGCGCATGCACGCCGGCATCAGTACGCCCCGCCACATACACCGTGATTGATTGCTGGCAGAATTTATAAATGGCGGCCTCGATAGCCTCCTGAACCGAAGGAACGCCAGCTTCCTGACGCTGCCAGCCTTTAAACGGCCGCCCATCGTACTCAATCGTTAATTTCCATCGTTGAATTGTCATAGGCCGGAAATAGCGGTTTTTGGCTGCTTGAGCAAGTCCAGAAAACAAGGTCTAATGGTTGCCGGTGAATCAGGGCCGTAAGAAAGAGCCCTGGAACAAACAGGGAGTACCACATGACCAGAAAAAGCGGAACGCTGTCGGAAATATTCCGGCGGCGACGTTCTCTTGTAAAAATTCACGACGGCACGCCTGTCTACCAGCAGCATTTGCACCCTCTCTCCGGGGCTTCGCTGATCTTGGCCAGGACAGATGCCCGACCGCGCCCTGTACAAGGCCGTTATATCGTAGGCTGGCTAGTCGCGGAGTCTGACAGGCTTTGGCATTACAGGAACTTCCAGACAGAGACTGAGGCACGGCAATTCTTCGAGAATCATAAAAAATCAGGCCCGCCGCAAAACCAGCATTTCAAAAATGACAGGCAGGTCGCAGAAGTCTATAGCTGGGAGCACAGTTTCCGCCTGAGCACTATGGCCCTGAGTGTCCCGCAAATGGAATCTGTGGTCAGGAAGCTCTCGCAAATATTCAACATGGAAGCGCCCGAAGTCGTTTTCAAGCCCAAGAAAAGGAAGGTCTACGCCGAGGCCGATCTGGAGAACAACAAAATCATCATGTATCGCCCTCACCTTGCTTTGCTGCTTCATGAGATGGCGCATCTGGTGAACGACCAGGTCAATAAAGACAAATGGGCCTGGCACGGCCCCGGCTTCATGCGCACATACCTCGGCATCCTGTCTCTTTTCCCTATTCTTGCAAAAGAGGGGAAGCTCGAGGAGTTGGCGCGAGAACACGGATTGAGTATTGCCAGAGAACAAGGCGTTCCCGCAAGCCGCCTCTTGCGCAAATGGCATAATCAATGCAGCAACACGCCACACTGCGACCCCACGCCAACATAACGGCCGTTAAATGCGGCAGCCATGTCCATTGGCTTGGCATTATCCGGCTGAACCTTCTTGAGCAGCAGGACGCTGCCCTGCCCACAGGCAATATGGCCGGCCTTGTCGATCAACGTTCCGGGCGGCAGATCCGACGTCATATTGACAGGCACAACTTCCAAAACCTTGAGCCGTTTGCCGTCGGATGTGAACGTGTAAACTCCGGGCCAAGGATGCAATCCTCTGGTCTGGCAATCTATAGCTTTGGCTGGCTGCGCCCAATCAATCAAGCCGTCTTCTTTCCTCAACAGCGGCGCATAAGTCGCCAAACGGTCATCCTGCGTCTCTGCGGGGGGCAGTCGTCCGTGAACAGAGATATAATCGATCACTTCATGAATCATGACGCCGCCCAAAGCGCTCAATTCACCATACAGGCTTGAGGCGGTTGTATGCGCATGAATGGGTACGGAGCGACGCAAGAGCACGGGGCCGGTATCCAGACCCTCTTCCATCTTCATGATGCAATTGCCACTCTCTGTATCGCCTTTCCAGACCGCATGCTGGATCGGTGAAGCTCCACGCCAGCGCGGCAGCAAAGAACCGTGAATATTCAAACAGCCCAAGCGCGGCGCTTCCAGAACATCCCCGGGCAATAGCAAGCCGTAAGCGGCCACCACCGCCACATCGGCTGGCATCAAACAAAATTGTTGCCGTGCCTGCTCATCCTTGCGCAAAGACCGGGGCGTAAAAACAGGCACGCCGTTATCAGCCGCCAGTTGGTGCACGGGCGAAAGCTGAACCTGCTGCCCGCGACCCTTGGGGCGCGGCGGCTGGGTATAAACAGCGATAACGTTATGAGAACTGTGGAGCAACGCTTGCAAGGCAGGCACAGCAAAGTCGGGTGTCCCCATGAAAATGATTTTAAGCGGGGTCGTCACTTACAAAATCTCGCCCAGTTTACGCAACTTCTCGATCTTGCGGACGATCATGTCTCGCTTGAGCTTAGAGATGTGGTCGATAAAAAGAACCCCATTCAAGTGATCCAGTTCATGCTGCACACAATGGGCCATCGCGCCTTCAGCCAGTAATTCAGATGGTTCGCCATGGTAATCAAGGTATGTCAGACGTACGGAAGCCGGCCGTTCAACTTCGGCATATTGTCCGGGTATGGACAAACAGCCTTCCTCCATCACGCTGCGTTCTTCGGAACGCCAGACAATCTCCGGATTGACGACGAAAACAGGGCAGGGGTCGCCGCCTTCTCGCGGCGCCATATCCATGACGAAGACCCGGTTGAGCAAGTTGACCTGATTGGCAGCCAGACCGATACCGTGCGCATCGTACATGGTCTGCAGCATCCGATCCATCTGCCGACGCACGTCATCCGTGACAGTCATAACCGGCTGGGCGGTCGCCTTCAGAGTGGGATGCGGTATATTAATAATGCTGTATGTATCCATGATCTCTGCGCCTAGCCGTGAATGCGGCGGTCTTCCTCATAATCATCTGCGCCATCTTGCGCCGGCGTCAAGGGCGCGCCGCTGAAAGAGCGGGGAAGCGCCTCGACGTAAGCGGGTTCCTCAAGCGTTTTTCCGCCCGTTTGCACATGCAAATCCTTAAGCTTGCGCGCTGCCGGCAATACCATGCGCTCCAGCGACCCCATTGCCTTGTTGTAACCGTCAAGCGCCTGCCCCAACCCGCGCCCGGCTTTTTCAAGGTGGCCGCTAAAAGTAAAAAGGCGCTGGTATAAGTCGGCGCCAATCGAGGAAATATCCTGCGCGTTGCGGGCCAGTTCAACCTGCCGCCAGCTTAACCCAACCACGCGCAAGAGCGCCATCATCAATGTCGGCGAAGCGATCACGATCCGGTTTTCCGCCGCGTAATCAACCAACCCCGGATCAGCCCGCAGCGCCGCGCTAAACAGGTGTTCAGAGGGTAGGAAGAGAACGACAAAATCAGGCGAATCGAGTTGTTCCCAGTAACTTTTGGCGCCCAGCGCCTTGACATGAGTCCGCACCTGCCCGGACAGATCCTCCATCAATTTCCTGTACTCTGCTTCGGGAATATCTTCCTGCAAACGGTCGGCAAACTGGTTTACGGGGGCCTTGGCATCAACCACGATATTAAAGCCATCCTGCAGGCGGATAATCACATCGGGTCGCACCTTACCCTCACCCGTGTCGAGCGATACCTGCGTATCGTAGTGAACCCCCTTCATCAGACCGGAGTTATCAAGCAGGCGTTCGAGAATATATTCTCCCCATTTGCCCTGCGCCGTCGGGTTGCGCAAGGCTCCGGAGAGCTTGGCCGTCTCACGGTGCAAATTTTGCAAATCGTCGCGAATAGCCTTGTCGGTACCCTTTAACTGTTCGACGGCGGCGCTCAATTGGCGCAGATGCTCATCAACCGGCTTGACCAGGTCGTGGATGGCTTTCTGCCGCTTTTCCAGGTCATAACTGCCGTCATTCTGCGCCTGCTTCAGCCTCTCCTGCGCCAATTGCAAGAACTGCTCGTTGCTGCGCTTCAAAGCCTCCTGCGCGGTTCGGGCAAAAAGCCCGTCCAACTCGTCACGGCCAAGTTGCTGGGCTTCCAGACGGGTTTTGAGGATAGCGCGCTCGCGTTCCATACGCAAAAGGGCAACCCCGCCAATCAACATGGCCAATGCCACCCCGCCTGCCCCGCCCAGCGCCAGAGATGCCATATCCAGACTGGACAGGAATGTTGTAAAGTCGGTATCAGCCATTTGCAAAACCCTCCTTTGGTGTAGAATAGGATGATCATGAATACAAGCCGCAAATCAACGATTGGTTACGATTCTCGCCCCGCCGAGCGCGGGAATGCTATGATTTACGTCCTGATCGCCATCGTCCTGTTTGCTGCCTTGACACTGATCGTCGCCAGGCAAAGCGATAACAGTGAATCAGGAACGCTGGATACGGAACGCGTCGGGATCGCCGCCACACAAATCATTCAAACCTCAATGCAACTCAAGCAGGGCGTCGATCAGATGCTCTATGGCGGCACCGACCCGGCCAACCTTGATTTCGTCACCCCAGATACCGAACCCGCGTTCAGCGCGGGCCCCTCGCATGTCAACAAGGTGTTTCACCCATCGGGCGGCGGCCTGGTTTTGCAGGCCTTGCCCGCCGAATCCCTCGACCAGATATCGGCCGACCCCCCGGCACGCTGGTATATCGGGCGCTTTAACAATATTGAATGGAGCAAGACAATCGCAGAAGACGTGATTATGGTTGCACACCAGATCAGCACCCCGGTATGCCGCGCCATAAACCAGACGCTGCTTGGAAACCCAACACCTCTGGCCACAACATCAAACCCACGCGATATCCTGATCGACGATCAACTGCACGGCGGCACCAACGCCGATTTTATGATTGCAGACTGCCCGGCCTGTGAAGGCGTCATCGCTGGCTGCCTCGAAGGCCCCAGCGAAATTCCCGGTGAACCCATACGCAGCTTCTACAGCCTTATTTTGTCTCGCTGACCTTGCGGCGGGCTGTGTAAAGCGACCCCGCCTCTACCAGCAACATTGCCAGCAGGATGAGAGCGCACCCGAGCCATCCCATCACGCCCAGCCGGTCACCCAGAATGAATGCTCCGGCCAAGGCCGCAAAAAGCGCTTCCCCTGACATGATAATCGCGGCATCTGCAGGTGGTGTATGTTGCTGCGCCACTGCCTGCAAGGTATAGGCAATTCCGCCGGATACCGCTCCGGCGTAGAAAAGCGGCCCAATATTATCCAGCAACGCCTGCCACGTAATGCCTTCGTAATGTAATGCCAGGCTGAGCCCGGCCAGAGCGCAAGCGGCATACTGTATCGCAGAGAATAGAAGCGGGCGTTTGATTCTGCCCAGCAGGAACCCCATCAGCGCCACCTGCGCCGCGAAGAAAACCGAACACATCAGCACCAAGCCGTCGCCCCAGCCGATCCGGGCAAGAGAACCGCCGTTAAGGAACCACAGGCCCATCACCGCAATCAGACAGGTCGGTATCACCGTCCAGGAAGGGCGGCGGCGGAAAAGAACCCAGGCAATAAAAGGCACGAACACAACGCCCATACCTGTCAAAAATCCGGCGTTGGTCACACTGGTGTGAGAAATGCCGATCTGTTGCAAAACAACACCGCCAATAAAGAATATACTAAGAGCGACACACCCCTTCCACCAGCCTGACGGCAGGGCAGGAGCCTTACTCCTCTCCATCAGCACAAAGGGCATGATAACAGCCAACGATAGTGAGAAGCGCACGCCCACAAAACCCAGCGCGCCCAAACCGTTCATTCCTGTTTTCTGGGCTACAAATGCCGTCCCCCAGATAATCGCCGTGATTAATAACAGACAGTCGGCCTGCAAGCGCGTCATGATCAGCTTTTTGCTACAGAAAATATCAGCGCACGCAACTCGGCGATACCAGTTCCTTCATGAGCGCTGGTGAGAATCGGGTCGGGAAAAGCCGCGGCATGCTGCTTGAGCGCCGAGATTATTGTATCCACCACGCCCGCCGCCTCAGCCAGTTTGGCTTTATCCGCCTTGGTCAGAACGACGCGATAGGGCACAGCACATTCATCCAGCATGTCCATAAGTTCTTCATCGCTGTCCTTCAGACCGTGACGCGAATCGATCAGCACCAGAACGTTGCGAAGAGTCTGGCGGCCGCGTAAATAATCGCGAATCAGGTAGTTCCATTGCTTTTTTTGCGCCTTGGAAACCTTGGCATAACCATAGCCCGGCATATCGACAAGGAAGAAATGGCCGCCAAGGTCGAAGAAATTGAGCTGTTGCGTCCGCCCCGGCGTATCCGATGTGCGCGCCAACGTTTTGCGCCCGGTCAGGGCATTGATCAACGACGACTTACCGACATTCGAACGGCCGGCAAAGGCGATTTCAGGCAGACTTGCGGGGGGCAAGCCCTCAAGTCCGTTTACCGCCGCAATGAAATCGCACGGCCCGGCAAACGCCTTACGGCCCTGTTCGATAGGAAGGTCAGCTTCCGTCATTTCTTTTTCTTCTTGCGCGGTTTCGGGGCAGACACCGGACGCGGCGTTTCCTGGTCGTCAGTGCCGAACAATGCGTCTTCGGCCCGCTTCTCTATCAATTCAATCTCGGGGTGAACCGCCGGGCCATCGTGAACCGCCTTCTCCATTTCCTTCTCCTTCTTGCGGTCGAAAAGATGGATCGGCACGTTCATTGAGCGCATGATGATATATTGCTGAACGATAGAAAGGGCGTTGCTGAACGTCCAATACACCACCAGACCCGCAGGAAAACTCGCCATGATGTATGTCAGAAAATAAGGCATCATACTCATCATGGTCGCCTGCATTTTGTCTTGCGGTGGCGGATTCATGTATTTCTGCAAAACCATGAAGAACATCATAATGCAGGGCCACGCCCCGATCATCAAAGGCGCCGGGACATCGTAAGGCAGCAATCCGAAGAGGTTGAAAACCGTTGTCGGATCCATTGCCGACAAATCGTGAATCCAGCCAAAGAACGGCGCGTGTCGCATCTCGATCGTAACCATCAAAATCTTGTAGAGGGCGAAGAAAATGGGGATCTGGATCAGGATTGGCAAACACCCCGCCATGGGATTAACCTTTTCTTTCTCATACAGCTTCACCAGTTCCTGTTGCAGCATTTCCCGGTTATCACTGTAACGTTCGCGAATCTCGGCCATCATCGGTGATATCTTCTTCAGTTTCGCGAACGAACGGAAGGACGCATTGGCCAACGGAAACACCAATATGCGGATAATAACGGTCAGGCAAATGATCGCCACGCCGAAGTTATTGAACAAATGACCGAAGAAATGCAGCGCCTCGAAGAAAGGGCGCGTCAGGAAATAAAACAAGCCGAAATCAACAGCAAGGTCGAAATGGCTCACGTTAAGCTCCTTGCTATAAGCCTCAAGTTTTTTAACCTCTTTAGCTCCAGCGTAGATCCAAAGGTTGGCGCTGGCTTCCTGACCGTTATCAACGGCGCGTGAAGCGCCCATGACGTCCGCTTGGTAGTGATCCTTGTCCTGCTCTCCTTTGGCAGGAGTGAAACTGAACCGGTATCGTGCCGCCTCGTTTTGATCAATAATCAGGCTGGTCAGCCAGTATTTTTGCGTAATGCCGATCCAGCCGCTCTGGCCGTGCATGTCTTCCTGAATTCTCTTCTTGGCCATGTCCTTATAGCTGTATTCGGTCAGCTTGCCGTCTATATAGCCGATGGGCCCTTCGTGGATGGCACGCGTGCCATCCACATGATCGGGCATGCCGTAAGAGCCGACCAAGGCATAAGGAAAGAGTGTGACGGCTTTACCGGTGTTATTCATCACCGACTGGGTTACGTGCACCATGTAGTCTTCGCTCAATCTAAAAACTCTTTTAAAGCGAAGGCCCTGCCCATTATCCCATACCATCGTTACCGGGGTTTTGTGCGTCAGTTCCGCCGTTCCTTCAACACGCCACCGTGTTTCCTTGCCCGGAAGCATCAAGCCCTGATCGGAAGACAGCCAGCCATATTCAACATATTGCGGCGATTCCGTGCCCGTCGGCTGAAGCAAGACTAGTTTATCCTTACCACCCAAAGTTTTAAAATAGCGGCTTAGGCTGATATCGTCAAACCGATTCCCCGTCAACGGCAACGTGCCTTCGATTGCCCCATTGTGCAAACGAATGCGCTCCGCATCCGCCAGAACGGCCTCGCGAGAGCGTGCGACAGGGTTGTCGCTGACGCCGGCCGCCAGATTGACTTGCCGTTCCTGCTCGGCTTGCATCGCAACCTCTTGCGCCGCCCGCATCTTTTCCAGGCGCGGCTTCATGATGAAATGATCAAAGCCGAACCAGATCACCAGCGCCAGCATCAGAAAAATCATCAGATTGCGCCGGTCTTCCGGATGCATCTGATCTTTACTGTTCATGGTCGGCTTTTGCATGGTCATTTACGAGTCTCGTTGTTGCAGTCTTGGTTAGAGCGGAAGATGCGGCGTTTATAGCGGAACTGAGAGCGCCATTCAAACTGATCCGGCACCGGGTCTATCCCCGAACGGCCCGACCACGGGTGGCAGCAGCCAATCCGCCGTGAAGACAACCACAACCCAGCCCATACCCCATGGCGCCTCAGAGCCTGAATGGCATAAGCCGAGCATGTGGGGTAAAAGCGGCATTTCGAACCGCTCAGGGGCGAAATCAACCAAGCGTAGCCTTTGATGGCACCCTGCAAAACGGCACTTATCAACCCACCAGGGCCTAAGCGACGTGGGGATTGGTTTCGTTCAGACATTCAAGCCTCTTCAGACACCAGTATATGTCCTTACATAATTTTTCATAATCTATAGTCCCTGACTCCAGGCGGGCGATCAGGATATAATCCTGCCCGGAGCGAGCGAACCGGGGCAGAACATCGTAGGCTGCCGACCGCAGGCGGCGGCGAATACGATTACGTATGACCGCAGATTTGCTCAGCTTTTTTGTCACAGTCAGACCGAACCCCGTCTGGCCGCCTTGTCCCGGCGCAGTAATCATGATGACGCCCGGCGCCACCCATTTGCAGCCCGACCCCTGCACCCGCAAAAAATCGCCGCGCTTACGCAAACTGCGGAGCTGTTCAATGTCTTTCTTTGTCGCCTTATTCATCGTTCAACCCTGAAAAAGCAAAGCGGGCGCTACCGCGCCCGCCCGGATCCTGATAAAGGGCCCGCCCTTAGGCGCTCAAACGTTTGCGGCCCTTGGCACGACGGGCAGCCAAGACCAGACGCCCCCCCACCGTAGCCATACGTGAGCGGAAACCATGGCGACGCTTGCGAACAATGCGGCTGGGTTGGAAAGTACGTTTCATAATGCGGCTCCGTCACTCGGTCTTTAAAAAATATGTTGTATCTTGAGAGGGCTTGTATAATCGGTTGCGGGGACGCTGTCAATCTTTTCCACAGGAGCAGAACGCTCCCCCTTACCGCCTTATTATATTCCATAATATATAGTCTAGCCCATTCTTTTTGCTCTGATTTTCTTTGACGACCTTCCGGCAAACTTTTAATCTTCGCAAAGCGGGTTTGCAGCCGGTGCCTGATTCTGGCATCATAACGGTCTTCCGGCTGGCATCCGCGCCTGCTTTGATCAGTTTCTATAAGGGATATGCATTTCCATGTATGACGATAATAACTGGAACCCGGTAACAGGCGAGGAACTCGCCGGCTTTCTGGAACAGATCAATCCGGTCGACGGCCGCCTCAAGGCCGCGGCCGCGACGACACAGGTCGCGTGGCGTCCGCTGCCTTTTTACGATCAGGTTGTGCTGATCCGCGTGCGCGACGCATCCTGGACACCGCGCAACATCAATATTTATTACCTGACCATGCAAGGCAATCTGTACCGCCTGAATGGCACATCGCCCCCCATCCACGAAGTTAACGCGCAAGCCCCGATCAAGATCACCGAAGATAACGTGCTCGAATACCTTCGTTTCTTCTGCTTCTTTGTTCGTGGAGAGGAAGGGCCGTTCCTGATTGCCGAATCGATCGACGATCCCGATATCCCGAAAAACATGGATCCGCAAACCCGCGCTGTCATGGAAGGCGTATTGCGACCGGCCACCTATGAAGGCCGCAATGAAAAGGGCGAGTTCCTGTGCGACGGCGTGGTGTTTTACGCCAACGCCCTTTTCCTGGCGAACTTTTCGGTGCAACCGGGCGGCATGATCGAAATGCTGAACGATGAACCTGTGGCAGGCGATCTGCCGATACGGGTGGAAGCGCCTGTCGCCTGACTGTCCAAGCTTATACCCCCTATCAATAAACCCGGCTGGACAGCCGGGTTTTCTTTATTTATCATTGCAATATCGTTCTTGCCGATTCCCGGCCCGCTCTTCGCTTTTCTTGCCAGGCTCCATAACAGTGCGCATACTATTATTAAAATATATCGCCTTTGCAGCCTTCACAGCAGGCCTTCTAACCCTGCCGCACAACGCGCAGGCGCAGCAATCCAGCCGCTTATACTTTTCCGGCTACATGGGGTTGAACACTTTCAGCTCACGTGAATTCACTCACCCATCGACCAACGGCGCCGTAGAGATGAAAAACGGCGCCTCTTTTGCCGGCGCCTTGGGCTTACGTCTTTCGCCCAACATCCGTGTTGAAGGCGAAATTGCCTATAGCCGTTCGGATTTAAGCAACATGACACTCGATACCGGAGCTTCAGGCAGCGTCGGCAAGAACGTCAAAACCTGGCTCTATATGGCGAATGTCTACTACGATTTCGACGTCAACTGGAAAAACATCACACCTTACGTCACAGGCGGCCTGGGCCTTGCCATGCATGATGGCGGCGTGGCCGGCGCGCCGGGCGGATTGAGCGATGCTTCCGACACATCGTACAACCTTGCCTATGCGGTCGGCGGCGGTTTGAAATATCAGGTGAAGCCGGGCATGGCCCTTTCCGGCGGTTACCGCTATGTCGGCACCACCGATTTCGATATCGGCGATTACAGCATCGATTACGGCGCTCACGAATTCCGCATGGGCCTGCACTACGACCTGCCGGTCGACCTCTTCAAATAGGCCCTGACCCTCTCTTGCAATCCCAAGAAGCCATGGACTCTGGCATTCCCTTGTGTCCTCGCCTATATTGCTTGTCTGGTATTGCTTGTCTAAGCACTGCCTTTTTATAAGGAAGTCCCATGGCGCCGCGACATCGGAAGAAACAGAATCCGCGTTCATCGAAACCACCGCGCCGTGCGCCGCCGGAGCATAATTTCGATGTGATTGTTATCGGCGGCGGGTTGGCCGGACTGACAACGACCTGCCTTCTGGCTAATACTGGATTGCAAGTGGCTTGCATTGATCGCGAACCGCCGCCCGCGACCTTACAGGACGTATTCGACGGACGCACTACGGCTATATCCTGGGGATCGCGCAAGGTGCTGGAAGCCGCCGGCATCTGGCATCTGATCGACGATGAGGCCTGCCCTATCCGTCAGATTGATATCCTCGATGGCGACAGCCCTTTGCTGCTGACCTTCCACAGCGACGAAGTCGGGGGCCGCACCTTCGGCTGGATCGCTGAAAACCTAGCCATTCGCAAAGCCCTCTACCAACGCGTGGCGGAGCTAAAAACCGCGCAACATATCGCCCCCGCCACTGTCAGGAATTTCATTGTCGGCGAAGCGCAAGCCGCATGCGAACTTACGGATGGACGCAGCTTCAGCGCCCGCCTGATTATCGGGGCGGATGGCCGTCAGTCCTTCACCCGGGAATGGATGGGCATCGGAACAAGGGCCTGGTCTTACCATCAGCGGGCGCTAGTCTGCAACGTCGAACATGAAAACCCGCACGACAATATCGCCGTCGAGCATTTCTACCCCGGCGGCCCGTTCGCGACACTGCCGCTATTTGATTCACCGCAAGGCCACCACCGCTCATCCGTCGTCTGGACTGAACACGGCCCCCTGAAGGACTCGGCCCTGCACTGGGATCAAGACAGTTTTGACGCCGGCATGACAGCCCGTTTCCCCGCCCGCTATGGGCGGGTCAGGCAAATTGGCAAACGCTACAGCTATCCCCTTGGATTGATTCATGCCCACAGCTATATCGGCCCGCGCATGGCGCTGGTGGCTGATGCGGCGCACGGCATTCACCCGATCGCGGGACAGGGTCTGAACCTCGGTTTCCGCGATATCGCCGAATTGTGCGATTTGATTGCAGAAGGCGCACAACAGGGGGCGGATCCCGGCAGACCAGAAATGTTGGCGGCCTACCAGCGTCGTCGCCGGCTTGATAATATCGGCATGGCAGGAGCTACGGATAGCCTGACACGCCTGTTCTCAAACGATTTCACTCCCGTGCGACTGGCCCGGCGTGCCGGTTTGCGCGCCGTCGCCGAATTTCCGCCCGCCAAGCGATTTTTCATGAAACAGGCCATGGGTGCGGCCGGACTACTGCCTTCGTTGATCAAGGATCATGCCGCATGAGAATACTGATCCGCCTTGTGGTTTTTCTCATGATTGTATCAGCAGCTGCGTCCGCCGCCGCGAAGCCCGATGCGAACCTTGAGCGCAAGAATGAGCAAGCAAAAGCCCTGCCCCCTCTTTTTCAGAAAAGATGGGTCATGCTGGATTGCGAGAAAGGGAAGGTCAGCTACCGGCTATCTTCTTACTATGTTCTTTTCACCACCCGGCAGGGAAGCGGGATTAAACGCCTCACTGAAACCATAGAAGAAAGACCGGGATTTTATCATATCCCGGCGCTGGGCCCTCTCTATCGCTTTGCAATCGCTCCTGACGGAGATTTGATCCAACTGTTCGGTGAAGTCAGCGACAACATCACATTGGAAGGGTTGAGCAACGGCAACACCCCCCTCCCAAAAATCAGATACAAGGATTGCGCAGACAACCCGCCAGCCGCCCTGAAAGAAAACCAAAACCTGTTAAAAATATTTTCCTCATTCGACCTTGTCTATCAAACCTGTCCGAGGGCCTCGTCCATTAAGGAAAATGCGTGCCAACAGGCGGTCTTCGCTGTGTTTGATACAAACAAAGACCGACTCCTTGATACGCAGGAAATCTCCCGCCTCTGGGATATTGCGGTGCCTTACAGCAGCATAAACAGCTCATGCGGCGTGCCTTATTCTCTGCCTGCGGACGCCCGGGAAATTCAACCTTATCTGGATTGGCTGTTGGTGGAGCTGGATACTAACCGTGATCGGTCTTTTAGCCTCAACGAACTGCACAAAGCGTGGCCACTGATGATGGCTGACCCCCTCATGAATGTTTTTACGGACATCCTGCAATCGGCCCAGGCAACGCTGGAACTCCTGCCTCCCGGTTTACCTTCTGGAGATAGAAGCTGTGCGGCACCTGATCTATCAGATGCCGACTGAATTAAGTGCTTATCACAGACCGGTCTGATTCTGAACGCCGGGCAGGCGCCTTGACTCCGCCGGCGCTGTTGCCGGCTCGGCTCTGGCGTCCGGGGCCGGCACCTCTGCCGCCCTTTGTGCCAGCGTCATCGCGGGTTGCTCCGGCCTGTTGGCATCCACATAAGGTTTATTCCGAATATCGGATCCCATAGTTTGATCGATGGTTCTGGCGAAATTGTTCATCACCTGCCCCTGACCATTGCCCATGCCGCCCATCAACCCCGACGAGTTCATCATCTTGCCAATCCCTTGCATGATCGGGGCCAAAGCCTGCTGCAGGCCTTCAAGAAGCTTCGGCAGGATTTTACTCAGCATCTCGCCAAGTCCACCGCCTTCGCCACCGAACAAATTGGAAAACCCCTTACCGCCGCCGCCAAACATACCGCCCATCATAAGCTGCATCTTGGCGCCGCCATCGCCGCTTAAAGCCTGCCGCCCCAGCGCCGGGTTTTCAGCGATTTGAGAGAACACATTATCCCTCATCTGCGGAGGTATATCCTCAATAGCCTTATTAGCCTTCACGAAGAATTCAGGATCGGATTCGATTTCCTTGAGTGATTTAAGCCTGTCGGCAGCAGACAGTTTTTTATCGCCCATCATCGCATCCATAGCCTGTTCCAGACTCTGGCTCTTCTGCGCCTTCGCAGCGAATTCTTCAAAGCCGGTCATCTTCGATATGCGCATGGCGGCCTCGTTGAGGGCCTGACGATCAGACATTTCAGCCTGCGACAACGGTTTGGCCGGGGGTGCCGCGGCAACAGCCGCCGGTGCGGATCCTCCTTGCGGTTGTTGCTCCGGTCTGGCCGGCGCATTCGCGCCGGAAGCCCCTTCAATCTTCCGGGGAGGTTCAGCAGATGCCGCCACTGCCGGCGCCTGCGGCGCTGTCACGCCCATAATCTGCGCCAATTTCATCGGATCCTTATTGATCGCATCCAGAATCTTGGGGTCTTTCTCAATGATAGACCTCGCTTTCGCAAGAGTACCATCGGCATCACGGTTGAGTCTCTCGGTAATTTGGTTTTGTATGGAAGGCGGTAATCTTTGTTCCAAAGTATCTTGCAAGCTGAGTATAGCTCCGCGCTGCTCGGGATATTTAACACCCATTTCTGTCGCAAAAGCACCTAGCTTAACCTTTGTAATTACGCCTAGTGTTGGTTCCGCCGCCATTTTACCCTCTTCTTTTTGCATTAATACAAAGCCTCGCGCACCACCAGCGGCACGCGACTCATATCCTTGATGTGGTCTTCGGCCTGATGGATCGCATAGATATGCTTGGCCTTCCGTAGGTATTTTTTCATTGGCGACGGCACCTTCATGCCAAAATCCTGAATCTTTCCGCTAACACTCACCAGCGTCAGCGTCTCCAGATCAAGATCGTATTCAATCCACTTCAAAACCTCGGGCAGGGGCTGATCATGAGCCATCCAAACGTCTGATTCAGGGCTGATCGCCAAATCAACTTTCATCACAGACATCAAAGAGGGATAAATCGGCGATTCCGGATTCACCTCTGATTTTGAAAAATCAGGAAAGAAATCGACAAACGCCTCTTTTTGCATACAGCCCTCTCTCTTTTGCCTTTCATTATATCAAAGTTATTATTGAATATGCAAATTCAGGTGGTGCCTCAGTAACTAATATTAATGATGTAAATCAATACGTTACGACGATCACTCTTCATAAATTGTTCTTAAGCCCATCAGATCAGACTTTTCCAGAGGCGGCGGGATTACCAGATTGGGCTTACCCTTGATGACAGCAGGAATACTCAGGTTAAACCGTTTGAGTTCCTCCTTCCCAACTTTAACACGGTTGATTTTAACCTCCCTCAACTCACGCTGTCCTGTGGCGGGGTTCACTGTGAAAACACAGTCGATATAGTTCGACCGTTGTTCCCCATACTCACCGATAAAAGTATAAAAAATCTTCCATGCCTCGCCATAGTTCTCATAGGACAGTATCCTCATCGTAGAGGGATTGGCTACACGCAGTTCCGCGAAAGTGCGGCAAACACCATAATCCATATCCCCTTTCAGGGGTTGAAATCCAAACCAGATCAGAAAAGCCATGACAAGAATCACTCCTGCCGCGATTTTCTTCTGCTGGCGGCGACGCTTTATCCGCTGCGCCTTACTGGGGGGCTTTTTCTGCTTCTTGCCCCCAACCATGACAAAAGTCTCTTCAGCGCTTGTCATGACGCTTCCTTCATCTCGACCGTGTCTTTTTTCTCTTTGGCGGCTTCAGCCTTTTTAACCAGTTCCTCAACAATCTCATCAATAACGGCGCTGGTCATCGCACCCTTGGCATCGGATCCCTTCTCGCTCTTCATCAATACGCGGCGTTTGATCTCTGTACGCGCGCTTCCCCCAGGGAAAACATGCGCCAGCATATGGCGCGCCTGCCCTGCGCCCAATCGGCCGTAAAGGCGGTTACGGAGCGCAACGTCTTCCTGAGAAGTGGAAAGAGCCCACAACTCGATCGGCCCCAGCGTGTTGATCAAATATTGTTCATAACGGCCTTCAGTCGTACCCAGAACGAACAGGGCAGGCGCCCCTCCGGCCTTTGGCCCGGTCAGTTTATAACGAATGACATCGCGTGCTGTATCAGAAAGGCCGAAGCGTTCCCGCACGTTCTCCACGGCCGCATCCGAGATTGCCGTTCCCAGAACCCATACGCCCGTAGCCAGATCGATCATATCCTGACTGAAATCATCGAGGAGCTGCGAAGCCAGAATAATCTGCACCCCGCGTTTGCGCCCTTCACGAACATCGCGAATAATTTGTCCCCGCACGGAAGAGGACGAACTGGTGCGGTGGAACTCATCGTAACCCAACCGCTTTGGCGATTCGGCGATATCCTGCAGCCTCTTTTCGTGGTAGAGCCTGTACTTCTCCGGCACAAATTGCAAGGACTCCATGCCCATCCACCAACTGCGCACCAGAACATGGCGCGCCAGCATGTACATAATCGATGTCTGCCGGTCGGCTACTTCGTCGCCCTGCGGCGCAACGTCCATCAAATCAAGAGCGCAAACGCGGGTCGCCCCGATATCGAACTGTGTAACTGAAGAAAGGATGGGCAATTCACGGATGGCTGACGTGACCATACGCTCGAACGCGTTGATCACGCTCTCGGCGCTGGTTCCAACGGAGGTTTGTTCAAGCAAACTCCTAATTTGCGGGCGGCGCGCGGCGGTAATCGTATCACCCAGTGTCGGCACTGCGTGCCGTTGCGCCAAGCCCGCGACATGATATTCACCCAACTCAAACATCTTATCCACCACATCCCACCAATAAGGATCTGTTGGCAGATGAACGTTGAATTTTTGCAGGGCTTCGTCGACTTCCGGATCCAGTCGTGGCAGATAGGGACGCGGTTCCGCATTGGCGGCCGTATCATCCCGCCATCTGAACATTTCATCAACCACCAGACCAGCCAGTTGCTGTATGCCGTCATAGGGCTTTTCATACCCGGGAGGCGTACAAAGCAGCGTCAGCAATTCAACCAGATAGCTACGCTCATCCATCAGCGGCACACGCATACCCAATTGGGTATCGAAAGGATTAATTGCAAATTTATGCGCCATCTGGAGCCGGTAATGCGCCACTTCATGCTGCCGGTTCATCGGCAGCGCTTCCTTGATCAGAGATACCAGACCCGAGGAAGAAGGCCCGATATCCACAATCGCCACAAACGGCAGCTTAGACAATCCGGGGGAAAGGATGGTGCCCAGATTCAATGTATTGAGCAAGACCGACTTACCCGCACCCGGCTGAGCGAAAACCAGGTCAAACCACGTTGTTGTGACATTGGTTCCGGTCTGGTAAGGCCAGACCTTGCCGTCGGGCGTGCGCAGGATAATAGCTCCATGCTGGAAGGGGCTTGAAGGCCGCTGCCAAGGCAGAAGCTTCATAACCTCATACATGGGCGCAACAGCCGCAGGCGCCGTTCCCGCGCAATGAATTCCCATGGCCGAAGACATCACACAATCAAGAGGATCGCCGGAGAATTCGCTAACCTGACAATACCCCCAGCTTTCCACCGATTGCGCCAAAATGGACAGCCGGCTTTGAATGACATCATACTCCTCCGCCCAGGTCGCAAAAGACACGCGCAACCTGACCACAGGCTCACGCCGCGCCAGAACAGCCAACCCCTCAAGAGAAAACTTGATCTGTTTATTCAAGGAGTTGGTTACTGATAGAATCGACGCCGCAAACGTGCGCAAAGCCATAGATTGCGCGCCCCCCCCCTCAATAAGGAACGACAGGCGATAAGGGATATTAGCCTCAAACAACCGCTCCAGCAGCTGTGTAAAGGGCGAAGCATCCATTGGCCCGAGCGTCATGTCGACGCCCGCCCAGTATATTGAACCGATCTGGCATATGTGCTGATCAATCACCCTGCCATCGGCAGCGACGATCTGCTGTCGAAGCGGCGGCCACAGAATATCGGACATATCACTTGCAGAAGTCGGCGCGCGCGGCGGTATGGGATCGCCGGGCAAGCAAGCACGCCACTGTTCGTTTGCGTGATCGGGGAACATGTTATTGCGAACTGCGCGCAGAGCGTCATGAACTTCCATCATCCGGCCCTTGATGCCCAGTTCATCGATCGCCGTCATGGCTGAGGATATGAAGCTTTTGTGCCGTATGCGCAGCATATCCAATGCGGCAATCGGATTCTGTGCGTGACCCGCAGGCAGCCATCTCTTCTCCTTGGCCTCCTTGGCGGCACGCTCCACTTCGCTTTTGGTCAGGACGCTGGGGCGAGTCCACAGCACATAATAGCTTTCCTCGTAAGATACGTATTTCGACAGGTTCTTGACGCGTTCCTCGAAAACGTCGTCAACTTCAAGGCCCATGTTTTTTGCCGATATGCGACTGGGGCGCACGAGATATTCAAGCTGACGAATGGTTCGATCAGGGTCACGCACAAAGAAAACCTGCATGGCATGACCAACCCGGTCAAACTTAGCCCCAATCTTAATCGTTGCCCCTTCTATGATGTGCTTATACTCAAGTTCGCCGATAATCGTTTTACAGCCCTCAATCTTGACGAAAGTCAATAAAGAGCCGTCCATGGCCACAAGCGTGAATTCGTCGTCTGATGTCTCCAGACGAATAAAACTCTCCAGAGGCTGCTTAAGCGCGACCTGAAAAGGAACAAGGAATTTCAGAAAAAAGCTCATAGACCCGAACCAGAGTTTAAGAAAATAAAACGATTCTTAGTATATCGAGTTTGCGCCGGGGAAAGAATAGCCAAAATGGCGGAAGACCGTGCCATACACCCCATACGGCATGGTCAGGCAGCCTTGGAAGGGGGCAAAACAGATTTATAAATGTCAATCCATTGACGCGGCAAAGTGCCGCCAAATGGCCCATCCTTGGAACGCCAATATGCCAATATCTGGGGAAACTGGTTAAATTCAAGATCGGCTTCTTTAATAATGCGTCGATCCAGAGGAAAAAGCCTAAGCCCTTCCAGTTTTTGGGCAGCGCCCTCGCATGTCTTGCTACTGATATAATCCTTCATAACAGAGGACAGTATAAACGGGTCGTCCGTACCAAGCCGCCGACGTGCGTCCTCTCTTCTTTGCATAAAAACATCCAAAGAGCGTCGAGCCGCGTCGGCAATCGGCCCTTGCGAAATCCGGGCCACATAGATTGCGCGCACTATATGATGGAGATCGGCCTGACCAATCTCTGGAAGCCATATCAATACGCCCGAGCGCATCAGGGCCACCTGATCGAGGTTGAAGCACTGATGACAGAATATGCATACGGTTCTCAGATTTTCCGGCCGAGCGTCATTCGGGTTCCCATTGATATGCAAAACTTCCTGGTACTTGGCAGATTGGAAGCCGCAACAGGCGCAAACCTGCCCGTCGCGTTCCAGAATTTTCTGACGCACCTCGGGGGATAATTTGGCGGAATCTCGTCCGCCTAGAGAACTCTGGGCATTCGCAGATGCCCGCGCAATGCCCAGAGTAATAGGTAGGAACTTCATTAAGCGTGACTTATTGCCAATCGATACTCGAAACGGAAGCCACGCTGGCGCCAGCACCGCTGGTACCTGCCGTTGAAAGCATAGCTTCGAAGATGATCGGCAGAGCCAACAAAGCGCCGCCGGCAAGAAGACGGATAGCGCCATCCTTGATCGGCGTCTGGCCCGGGTTCTCAACGTGATCCTTGATTTTCAAAATACCAAGAACACCCAGCAGAATACCGAACATATAACAAAGAGCGGACAGCAACGCAGGCAAGCTGGCAATCGACGTCACTACATTCTGTGCGATTGAGCTGAAGTTGTTAGCGTGCGCCGGTTTGGTCGTCATCACATAGCCCGCTACAAAAGCAGCCGACATCTGCAGTGACTTGTTTCTAATCAGTTTGGTCATTCGTTTTCCTCCTCATACCAAATTTGAACAATCACGTGAAGCTTACACCATAGCCGCTCAATCCCAAAGTCTCTTGAACGACATTCATTAGCGGCCCCAGGTTGACTGCAAGCGCGCCGCCAAACAGGTGTGTAATCCCTGCCATAAGCGATGCGTTGTGGTTTCCTTCGGCCACATCCCTGATGATGAACCAGCCCCTGATGAAGCTGACCCAACCAAGAATCATCATAAATATAAGTATACTGCTGATCACACCATGGACATGGTCGACCTCAGCGGCGGTCATACCGCCTGTATATGACAAACCGGCAGTGTTCTGCACGACATTGCTGCCAAACAAGGAAGAGCTCCACGCCCCCATCATGGCGTCTACGGACAAAAGCGCGCCCGCCACGATGAACGTCATAAGCGTGCCAATCCCACCCGGGCCACGCGGGCCTTCCTGTGAAGACTTCAACAGGCGCGATATACCAACAAGGACAAGGGTTATGCCCGCCAGATAGCAAAATCCATTCATTACCCAGAGGAGCGGGTCATGCATGTCGTCCATCAACTGCTGCATCATGGCATCAAGCCCGCTTCCTGCAGTCGCGCCGGAGAACTGGCTTAAAGCCACAGCGTTCAGGGTGCCGTCATTCATTGTGACATAAGCCGCCTCAACGACTATAGGGAGTGCCAGAAAGCAGGATGCCGCCATAGTGCGTTTCATGCCCTCCCAGATCGACGTCTGGTGCGGATTTTGAACATGCTCGTAAAATTTAACGATCGCAAAAACAGCCAGCGTTACACCGAACATATAGGACAGGGCCGCCAGAAGGTAGGGCAACTCCTCGGAGGAGCTGGATATATTGTTTAAAACATTTCTGATAGTCGGCCCAGCATGCGCCGCCGTCGGCGCACCCAGCGTCAAGCACATAAGCGTAACAATGCTCAGGAACTTGCCCGTCACTCTATGCATTTTACCGCCTTTTTTAAACACACACCCGGCTCCATACGATACCACTCGTATAACCTTATTCCATTAAATCACATTTTATCTAAATTGTGCAAATTATCCCCATGAAAAAATAATGGGGCGCAAAGCCTTAAAGAGTAGTTAAAATTTATGTAATGCTGCTATTAAACCTTTTATGGCTTAGTGGCTAAGGCTTCCTTGCGTTCCCAGCACAACCCAGCGGCCCCCCTGCTTGTCTATTGAGGTAATGCGCCCTATACCGGGTAACAAGTCCCCAACCCTCACAGTTTTCATATCGCCTGTTTTTTTAGAGCTGACCATGGCCACGCCAGGCTGCGCCGAACGTAAAACCCAGGAATCCGACGATGCTTCCGAAGAGCGACTCCCGGCCCTGGCGGGTTTAGGGGCGGCATCCTTTACCTTTACCGACGCTGTTGTAACGCGCAATGGCTCTTTCTCTGCCCCGACATCTGATGCAGGAGAGGGCTCCTCTTCAGATCCATCAATAGATTCATTAATCGCCGGAACAAAAGTTGGTTTTTCAACCGGGATCTCGTTTGCAGCCGCCTTTTCAACAGCGGAGCCCTTCTCCTGCCCCAGAATCGATAACTTCTGCTCTAGCGCCATTACAGCCTCTTTCAAGGAAGAAACCTCGGCTGAAGAAACAACGGAAGCGCCGCTGGCTTCGCTTGAAACCTTATGCAACCCAGATTCAAGGTTGGCGATCCGGCCCTCAAAGCTATCGAGGCGGGCAATCAAAACACTCAGCTTCTGATCTATCGCAGCAGTCCTGTCTGCCGTTGCGTCTACAGACGCCGAGGATGAGACGGCACCCCCCTGCTTTGTCATGCCTTCCGTCCCGGCCGCCCTGTCCAGTAAAATGTCCTGAGCTGACGGCAAAGACGGATCAAAGGCCCCCGACGACTGGGGTTCTGCCAAAGGCGCGGCCGGTTCGCTGATGGATGTCGGCATTGGAGGCGCACTCGCAACATCAACCGTCTCCAGTGAAACAGGCTCAATTGAAACGGGTTCAGTGCCGCTCGAATTAACGGATTCAGGCTCCGCTTCCACAACCCGCTCGCCCGCCGCCCCTTCACTTCCGCCCAACGCCTTGTCCAACGACTCTTCCGGTTCAGGCAAAAGAGGCTCCGCCGCCGTTCCATGGCCACTGTTTAAAGACGGCACCGCTTCGACTGGTGAGGGCATCGCACTTGCCACATCTTCTGATGGCAGGGCGCTGGCTTCCGTGCTGGCGGCATCTAGGGGGGTCTGTTCCGCTTCGGCAGCAACCGGCGGCGCAGGTGGTTTGGTTCCAAACTGGAAGTACATAAAAACACCCCCCCCCAGAACAGCCAAAACAATCACTATGACGTTAAAAAGACCACCCTTCTTCTTGTGCTTCTGAGGAATTTTCTCTTCTTCACCACCCTCTGCCGACTCCTCTTCATAACCATCGTCCCATGACTCGTCGGCAGAAAAATCATCGCCCTCAACAGAATCATCATACGAGAAGTCCTCGCCCTCTTCTTCCATGGAAGGGTCGTATTCGTCATGATCGTTGTTGCTAACCATTTATTCTCTTCTCCGTTGCGTCGCGCAGACCCGTTTAAGCCGTTACTGTGCCGCCGCATCTTTTGTCACAGGCTGCAGGAACAATATACCTACAGGCGTGCCCGCGTGAACCTTGATCAACCGCTGAACCTTGCCAGCCTCTTCATCGATAATTTCACTAGCCTTGGAAGCGGCTTCTTCCACGCCCTTGAAGATTTGCTCGCGCGTATCAAGCTCTTCCTCTTCCTGAGCTACCGTATCTCCTTCAACCGTAACCGTAGTATTGCCTGTCTCGGCAATAGCCTCGCCCATGCCTTCAACGAAGGCCGCCGCCGCCGGCAGGATGATCCTGGAAAAATAACGCTGGTCAATTTCTGTCACGATACCAGGATTGGCTGAGGACGGATCCAGCGCAATGGCTTCGGCGGAATAGCTGACACCGTCAACAACGATCGTTGAGAAGCTTAGCGTCAAATAACGCTCTTTCACTTCAAAGCTTCCCAATATCCTTGAGCCTTTCAAGGGGCCGCTCATAACCTGCGCCAAAACAGGGCCCGGCGCATCCGAGTTAGCCTCGGTAATCAATTGCGCGTATTCAATCGTACCCGCGGGCTGGATAATATCCAGAACTACCGGCGGCTGCCCTGTACCCGCGGCAGCGGCTGCCGCAGCCGCCTTTTCCTGTTGCTTTTGCGCCTCCCTTTCACGCTCTTCCTCAAGATAGTCAGCATCCGCTACTGTATACACTTGGGGCGCTTCCGGGGTCTGGGCCTCCAGAATGGTTTCCATCTGCTTTGCCATGGCCTTGGCCAGCTCATCAATCACATCGGCATTCGGGTCGACCTCCGGGCCGCGCGGCTTTTGCGCCAACGCTTCCCTTTTTTGGCGCTCCTCCTGAATTCTACGCCACCTCTCCAGCGGGTCTTCCTGTTGCTGGTTTGCCGCGTCAGGAAGACCCATTTTCACATCAGGCGTATTGATAGGCACAGGTATAGCACTTCCCCCCGTGCGCGCAGCCTCTTCCGCCGCCTCTTCGTTGGTTTGTTCTATCGCCTCGCGCATAGCCGGAGAGACTTCTTCCATCCCCGGAGGGGCGCTCACTTCCTTGGCTCCCTTTACACGCGAAGCTTGCTGCTGCTCTTTCTCCCCGCCGAACAATGTTATGACCGCGATAATTGCAGCGATACCAGCCACAATAATGCCGACCTTAACCATAGGACTATTCAGGGGACTTGCGCCCTTGACACCCTCAAACTCGTCAAAGGAATCGTTTTCCTCGGAACCGGTCTCGAAGTCTTCAGGCTCCTGATCGTTCTCGTTATTCGTCATGGGTAAAATCCCTCTCGCTCAATCTTGCTCGCACCACCTGCCCGTTATCGGACAGCAACAATACCGGCGCGTTCTTAATCGTATATACATTCATGCCATCGGCTGATGAAACGGAGCTGCTCCATGAAGGCGACAACAGCATCAAAGGAGTTCTGACATATGTTAAACCGCCAATCATGTAAGCTGTTGTGCGGCCATCCACGCCCTCAACCTGCAACCGCTCGCTGCTGCTGGGGGGAACACCCTCAAGAACGGCATTCAGATCCCATCCCCCCGCCGAAAGACTTACGGGCGTACTGGCCTCGATCAGGCCTGGCTTGGCATACGGGCCTCGCTGACCGATACGCGCATCAAAACGATAGTGGACAAGCTCGCGCTGAGTTTCCAACGTGAAGGAAACAGGCGTCTTCATCTCCAGCAGTTGCACAGATATGTTGCCATAAGCGTAATCAGACATCGGAGAAATACCGAGGCGGTTGCTGCCGGGCTCTGACTTTATAATCTCAAAATTGCCAGCCCAGCTTATATCCTGAATAGGCCATGGCTCGCCTGTAATATCGACGAAATTAACCATTGTCACATGGCCTGTCGCCAGTTTCAGCACGGCCGGCGTAGTACCCGGATCAAGAACAATATCCTGAACGACGATTTCAGGCTTGGGATAGGGATAGACGGGCGTCTCGACAGCCTGACGGGTCTGGTCGTAGCGTTTGAGCAAATTGCGAATCTCTTCCGGACGCATCGGTATCAACCCGGTAAGGGCCGCATTAAAAGCTTGCTGACGAATCTCGGCCTCGATTTGTTCAGGAGTCTTTGTGATTTCTACAGGGCGCGGCGCAAACGGATTAGAGCTGGCGCCGCCGCCAGAACCCGCTCCGGCGTCCGCCGGCAACTCGAAACCCGGTGAACGCGGGGTTACATCGTCGGAAGGCAAGGCCGTAGCCGCAAAAGGATTCTCAGGCGCAGAAGGAGCGCTTGCCTCGCCGCCCGCACCGGCGAAAGGGTTTTCAGAACCATCATCCTGGGCGCTCGCCGCGCGAGACGCCATAAACCCCGTCATCAAAAAAAGCGTTAAACACAACGCCACAAGGCATGAACAACGCTGTCTGTCTATCCGTTCCATGTACTTCCCCATACCCAACCCTTTTCAGGCCGCATACCCCTTAAATTACCTTGCCGACGCAATCCATTGTTCAATCCCCACACCATTCGGACTCTCAAGGCGCGGCACCCTGACAATCACCAAAGTCACCAACACGTCATCCGTACGCGTTTTCGATCCAGCCTGATAAGATAGCGACATGGGAACTTGCACAACCCACTGATAACGCCCCTTGACCATCCCTTCAGATTGTATGACAGGAGCCCCGGTTGGTGCCGCCGTTACAACTTGCTGGTTTGCCTCAACGGTTTCAATAATCCGCGAGCGTTGAAGCGCGGAGGAGAAGCTTTCCCATCCACGGCGGGTAAAATTGCGTGAAGCCTCCTGCAGCCGGCGCCGGTAATCGTTAAACCCGAAGGTCATAACCTCGGTCGCTGCCTGCGCCACCCAGGACATCAGGGCCGGGGAGCTTAAGTTCGGCTCGCTCAAAGGCGCCATTGGTATCAAGCGCCCATCTTCGGTCGTCGCAAAATAACGGTATTCCATCCTGTTCGTTTTAACTACGTAGAACATCACCCCGATCTGGAAGACGATAACCAGAACCAGCAACAATGCCACGCGCAACATCGTGCGGTAGCCATCGCGGTAAAATTCATTGCGAATGACGACGGCACCCAGACTCCGCATTGACGCAGCGTCTTCTGTCGGCGCTTCAGCCTTGGCCGCCGGTGCCGAGCGGGCAGGGCGGGGTGAGCCGGGTCGGGGGGGTCGCTGAGTCGCCATAGCTTGAGAAACTCTCGAATTATCTAAGGTCTATACTGACAAAAACGAATATTGCGTCCGCTTTTCAGGAAATTTTTCCCGAATCGCATTTACTTATCTAACAGAAAAACAAGGGCTTTACCAAGCCTGAAAAGAAGCGAGTCCCCCGCCAAAGCACAAATGACATAATATATTGTGCACTCTATGGCACAGTTTGGGTGGCCTATTGTAAAAAATGGAGCTGGACAAGAATTTTGCAGGGAAAGCCTGTACGTTTGAAAGCAGAATATGATAAAATTATAAAGCTATAGAGTTAACTATAAGAAAACGCGGGGTTTTCTCGATATGACACACCACGCCAGGCTTATTCGCCGGGCCTGTGGCCCATCGCAGGTTTCTGCGATGGAAATTCGCCCTATGCGGGGAAGGCTTCTCAAGCCGGGAAAAACAACCCGCCTGCTGATACTGATGCTGGCCTTCGTTATCGGCCTGGGGGTCATGAACCCGCGACCGGCGCATGCGCTTATTTGTCCTGACGCTTGCAATTGTGAATGGAGCCATCATGGCATTCTTCAAGCCAATATGATTGCGCAGCACGCCCTAACCACAGCCTGGATCGCCCTCCAGTTCAGCCTGCACCGCACCATATTCTGGGGCACATGGATGTGGAACTACAATATCGGCAACGCCCTGATGCAATGGACCAATGAGCTTTCCAGCGCCGCCATGCTGCAGATGTTTTCGGTAGGCGCCTTCTTTGACGCCAAGCATCAACTGGAAACGCAGGCGTTGCTTCAGACAAAAATGGTCGACGCCCACAGGAATTACCAGCCCGATTTAGGAATGTGCACGTTCGGCACCGTCGCCCGCAGCCTGGGTGAGAACAGCCGCCGCGGCGAGCTGGCCGCCTATGCGCTGGTTGAAAACCAGATCGACCGCCTGACCAACGCGCGCAACAGCTCGGGCCTTTCCGGCCCCTCGATTGACCGTACTGCGCGCTTCGCGCAGGTTCGGCGCCGTTTCTGCGATGAGCGCGATGGCAGCCGCCAGATGGCCTCCTTCGTTTGCAACCCGGCGACCGGCGCCCCCGGCCGCAATGCGGATATCGATTATGGCCGCATGGTGGTTGACCCCCTCACGATCAATGTCGACCTTACAGATGCAACGCGAACCCCGGAAGAAGAAGATTTTCTGGCCTTGGCCAACAATCTGTACGCCCATAACCTGCCCTCCCCTTTCCCGAACCACCTGCTGAACTCGGTCAAGGGCCGCACATACCTGCTTAACATGCGCTCTATAGCGGCCAAGCACAGCGTTGCCGGTTATTCTTTTGCCAGCATCGTCGGAATGAAAACAGCCGGGTCGGCGGCGGCGGCAGGCAACGCCCAGTATCTCAGAAACGTCTTTGAAACACTGGGAGTTCCAACGACTGAAGCGACGCAAATGGTCGGCCCCCGCCCCAGTTATTACGCGCAGATGGAATTGCTGACCAAAAAAATATACCAGCAGCCGCAATTTTATACCGATTTGTATACCAGCCCGGCCAACGTTGAACGCAAGAGCGCCACGATACGGGCGCTGCGCATGGTGCAGGATATGGATAAATTCAACAGCGTTCTCCGCGCGGAACAGAATTTGTCGGTGCTGGTGGAAATGTTCGTCGACGATATCCAGAAGGATCACATCAATGTATCCGGGGCCGTGAAGGAATGATTTTCGATTTAACATCACGGTTGCGGCCTCTCCTATTCACCACCGTCTTGATGGCTGGCATAGCATGGGTGAATAACCAGGCGTTCGCCGTCTGCGATGACTGTGCCAGCGTCAATAGTGAGAACTCCGATACGCGCGATGTCATGAATGACGAGCATGATGAAACGCGCGAGCACTTCAAGGCCGAATTCGACTCGTGGGAGGACTGGCTTGAAAATACATTCACCCCGCCCTGGCTCGAACCCCTGATGGACATGGCCGAACAAATGACCACGACCATGGTCTACCAGGTCTTTGCGATCGGCACCTTGCTTGACGCCAAACAAGAACTGGAAGTGCAGCGCCTCATGCAGCGCAAAGTGGCCGAAGCGCATCGCGATTACCAACCCAGTGTCGGCATCTGCATGATCGGCACGACTGTCCGCTCTCTGGCCGCCGCCGAGCGCCGCGCTGAAACGACGGCTTTCGTCATGAGCCAGCGTTCGCAGGACAGGCAAATAGGCAATATTCACTCGGCCGCCGCCGAAGGGTCGGAAAGAGACCGCAATAGCCGCATGGAGCAATTCCGCCGCCGCTACTGCGATACCCACGATCACAACAACCTCTTCCAGAGGGTTTGCGGATCAGCCAATGGCGCACGCGGGCCGACCCTGAACAAGGACATTGATTATACCCGCACGGTCGACGCGCACAAAACCCTCGATATAGATTTTACCGACACAACACTGACCAATGACGAGGAAGATGTTCTGGCACTGGCCAGCAATTTGTACGCGCATGAGATTCCGCGCCGATTCGACGAAAAAGGGTTTAACAACGCAACCCATTCCAAAGACAGTCACAAACTGGAGCCTTTGCTCGACCAGCGGAGCCTGTTCGCCAAACGCGCCGTCGCCGAGCATTCATTCAACACGATTGTCGGCATGAAAGCACTGGGATCGCCCGACTCCGGGAGCGCTACGATTGGCAGTTCTGTCGACACCAAGCAATATTTGCGCGTTATTCTGGAACAATTAGGGATGAGCGTAAGCGAAGTTGACCGCTTTCTGGGCACACAACCCAGCTATTTCGCGCAAATGGAGGTTCTAACCAAAAAGGCGTTCCAGCAGCCCGGATTTTACGCCGACCTTTACGATAAGCCGGCCAATATAGATCGCAAGAAGGTGGCCTTGCAGGCGATTTCCCTGATGCAGGATTTCGATATCTGGCAGAGTTACCTGCGCACCGAAGCCTTGTTGTCCGTTCTCCTGGAACTTGAGGTCGCCACTTATCAGGGCATCATCGAAAACCCCATCACGGGGGGTGAACAATAAATGGAACCCTTCTTAAGAAAGAAACCTCCTAAGCGCAGACGACACCCGTCAATAGTCGTATTATTCTTCTTATTCTCCTTATTCGCTGTTGGAATCGACAGTAAAAAGACCCATGCTGCATGTACATGCGCCGGATCAAACGCTGCCGCATGCTCCATTCCGGCCAATGCCTCAAGTCAGGCGCTTGAAATGAACCTTCATGACATTTTGCGCGATTTTATTACACAACAATTCGTCTACCAGCAAAAATGGTTCATGTCCGACAGCTCGGATAATGTTTATTGGGGCTATTTCGAGGAATATGTCCTCTTGGGCATGATGGAAATGGCCGAACAACTGACCGGGATCGGCGAGATGCAGGTCTTCAGCTTCGGCGCCATCCTTGACGCCAAGGAACAACTGGAAACGCAGCGATTGATTCAGGAAAAGACAGCACAGGCGCAGCGTGATTATCATCCGGATATGGGCATGTGCACGATTGGCACGGCCGCCATCAGTCTGGCCGCATCGGACAGAAGCGGGGAGACGGCGGCCGTCATCCTGAACAAACGCATGATCGACCGCCAACTCAGCCTGAAAAACTCTCCCGGTCATGAAAGCATGACCTCTGATGTTGAAGGGCGAATTGAGCAACTGCGCCGGCGCTTCTGCGACCGCCACAGCAACACCGGCAACACCAACCAGATATGCCTGGCCGCGGCCAGCGGCCCTAACATCAACAAAGATATCGATTATGCGGGAACAGTGGGGCTGAAACGTACGATTAATATGAACCTGGTCAACGGCGCTGTTGACAGCGACGACGAAAACATTATGGCGCTTGCGACCAATCTTTATGGCGGCACGGTTTTCCAGCGCACCCGCACCCCGGCCAACATTGAACTGGACAATGAAAAGTCATGGGAAACCGGGATCGCAACCGACTTTCTGGACAAGCGCGCCATAACAGCGAAGCGCAATCTGGCGCAAAACTCCTTCAATGCGATCGTAGGGATGAGATCCGCGGGCAGCGGCGCCTCAGCCAACGTGGGCAACTATATACACGCCATTTTTAACCAACTCGGCGTAGGAACGACCGCAGAAGCCCGGCAGATGTTGGGAAATAACCCCAGTTACTATGCTTTGCTTGAGGCTATATCGCAGAAAATTTACCAAGACCCTGAATTCTATACCAATCTGTACGATGCGCCTGCGAACGTGCTGCGCAAAAATGTAGCCATGCAGGCGATTAACCTTATGCTTGACCGGGATACCTTTAAAAGCGAACTGCGCACCGAAGCGCTTCTCAGCCTGTGGCTGGAAACTGAGCTCGCGCGCTACCAAAGCGACATATCGAACGACATGAACCTTATGACCGATCAGGAGTTGCCGCTACCATGATCGAAATGAAAAAAAGGGGAAACGGAAAACTTCTACACAGGACAATTTTGCTGATAGCTTTGATGGCTGCAGTTGCGCTTATGCTAACTTTAGCCCCTTCTCGCAGGAGCCAAGCCGCCACCTGCCCCTGCAATTTTACATGTACAACTTGCTCTTCGCTTGCTGAATTCATTCAAAACATGAATGAAAACGCAACCTTACACAACGATACACGTACAGAATTCGGCACAGTATTGCCGCTGCCCTTCTGGATCGTACCGGCAAATATTGCCTTGTCGGCTGCGAATACGAACACGGCCATCGACATCAAGGGCGAGCAACAAGGCACTGAGCGACTGGGCCAACATCAGGAATTTGTCTGGAATTTATGGTTCGATAATTTCCTGCCCTGGTGGATGGCGATGTCTGTCCAACTGACCGAAAACACGATGTGGCATACGTTCGCCATCGGCGCCTTTATCGACGCCAAGCACCAGTTGGAAATTCAGGCGCTGTTACAATCACGTATGGCGGACACTCATAAACGCTACCAACCCAGCCTTGGCATGTGCGTTTTCGGCACGAACGTGAGAAGCCTTGCCGCCAGCGAAAGACGCGCCGATCATACGACGCAGGCGCTGAATCAACGCCTGATCGACAGGATGATGAGCACAGACGGCGGCCTGGCGGCCGGCGGCAACCAAAGCGACCAGAAAGGCCGTGTGAGATTCTTCATCGAGCATGTCTGCGACCGCTTTGACAACAACCGCATTCATGATGAAACAAACAGCGGTTTTGCCAATATATGCGGCACAGGCCCGCGAACAGACGGCACAGTGAACATGGATATCGACTTTAACCGCACAATCATGACGCCGCGCACGCTGAACGTCGACTTTATCAATCCGGTAGATCCGCAGAATAAGGACAGCACATACGTATTCAACATGGCGACCAACCTCTACGGGGCTGTCGTACCCAAGATTCCGGCAATAAACAGCGCCAGCGAAATCAGCCTGCAGAACCAATTCCTCAACCTGCGCTCTGCCGCGGCAAGGCGCGGTATTGCGCAAGCGTCATTCAACGCCCTCGTTGGCTTGAAGGCTCGCGGTACGGACGGCAGCGGCACGGACACCATGCAATACATGGTTCTGCTGCTTGAGGAACTGGGGTTAACGAACGCGCAAGCTCTGGATTTCGTCGGTACAAACCCCAGCTATTACGCGCAAATGGAAATTTTGGCGAAGAAGATGTATCAGAATCCTGATTTCTACCGCGAGCTTTACGATAAGCCTGAGAACACAAAACGTAAGAGCGTAGCGATGAGCGCCATCGCCTCCATGCTTGACCGGGAAATATACGACAGCCAACTGAGAGCCGAAGCCATTACATCGCAACTGCTGGAACTGAAGGCCTTGAAGGTTCAGCAGACGATCGAAGATACATATTCAAGGAAAGGGAGCGATTAGTCTTTATGAAGACCGAAAGTCATTCAGCAATGCTCCCCCTCAAACGCCTGCATCATGGACTGCTGGCCGCGTTGTTTGTTCTGTCGGCGTTCGCATCCCCATCGGCCCAGGCCGACCACAACGGCACCGATGGCGCCCTGGACCAGGGAACGCAGCAGCAGGATCTGGAAGACCAATTGAACGATTACTGGCTGATCACATTGCCTGAAATGGCTGATCAGTTCTCGGCTACGATGATTCACCAAATCTTTGGCGTCGGCGCCATGCTCGACGCCAAGCACCAGTTGGAAAGCCAGAGGCTACTCGGTCAATTGAGAGCCGAAGCTCACAAAAATTATGCCTCCTCAGAGCAAATGTGCCGTTACGGTACCAACGTGAAAAGCCTGGCGGCTACGGAAGAGCTTGCGAAAGCCAACAAGCAAATCCTGACGCAAATTATGGTTCAGCGAGAAACGTTGCGCGGGAGAGGCCTGAGTGAGACCGGCCGCGGCTTTGATAAGCGCAACCGCTACGAACATTTCCGCACCATGTACTGTAACCCGGAAGACAACAACGGGGAGATGTGGAACGCATCTTTCCCGCAATCCAGCATCTGCCGGACAGCTGCCGGCTCAACGCGGATTAATAATGATATAGATTTTACCCGGATGCTGGATACACGGATGACACTGGATGTCAACTTTACCGATACGGCGTTGACGAACGACGAACAGGACATACTTGCGCTTTCCCGCAACCTTTATGCACACGAGCTTTTTGTATATAAAGACGAAGATTTGCTCAACCGCGAAAAGAACATCCTGAACGTCACAGAAATGAGGACTGTCCATGCCTTACGAGGCATTGCCCGTAACAGCTTTGCAGAGATAGTCGGCATGAAAGCAGCGGGAACCGGGACGGTGGGCCCCTTTATGCGGCGCATGATAGAAGAGCTGGGCGTGGCGGCGGCAGATATAAACCAGTTTCTCGGCGTGAATCCGAGCTACTTTGCGCAAATGGAAGTTCTGACACGCCGGATGTATCATAACCAGAACTTTTACACGAACCTTTATACAACGCCGGAGAACCTGAAACGTACCAGCGCGGCCTTGCTCGCCCTTCAAATCATGCATGACCGCGACCGCTTTGAAGCAAGCCTCCGCCGTGAGATGTTATTATCCGGCATATTGGAGTTGCGTCTGCGCGACACGCAGGAAGTTCTGGAAAGCGACACCACAGGTCGCTCCAATACCACAACCGGCAACTGACTCTCCCCTCTTACAGAGCCGCCATGCTCCCCCGGCCCCGCGTTTTTTAAGAAAGGTCAGGATGGCATCTTTTTTGCATTTTTGGATCTGTAGCCGGCTGGCGTCGGCAACGGGTCAATCATAGCTTTGATAGGGCTTAGGGCAAAAAACACATGTCTTTCAGTGGCTTAAACTCTGCGCTTTCCGGATTAAGAGTCGCCCAGCAACAGTTGAGCGTTATTTCCAATAACGTGGCCAATGTAGGGACGGAAGGCTATACGCGGAAAATTCTGCCGCAATCGACCGTTACAATGCAAGGAACCACGATTGGAGTCAAAGGGGATCCAATTATCCGGAATGTCGACCTTAACCTTGAGCGCGATTACTGGACTCAGATCAGCTCGACAACTTTCTACGACGTAAAGCTCGACTACTTAAGCCGAATCCAGCAATTCCACGGTGCCCCTGAAAAAGAACTTTCAGTGTCGGCACAGATATCCAAACTGCGCGACAGTTTTGCAGCCCTGGCCGACAGCCCGGAAGATACGTTCAAGCAGCGCGCGGTTATCCAGCAAGCCCAAACGGTGGCAACAAAATTCAACGATTTTTCGGCGCTGCTCGATGAAATGAGAAACGACACGCAGGAAGACATCGTTCTGGCCGTTGAAGAAATCAACACTTTGTTGCAAACCATAGCCGCGACCAACAAAGAGATAAAACTTGACAAGACCTTTAATAAAACGACGGCGGCCACCGAAGATTTACGCGATCAAAGTATTAAGAAATTATCCGAGCTAATGGATATTTCATTCTTCACGCGAGGCGACGGTGTTCTGGTCGTGCAAACCCGCCAAGGCGTGCAACTGGCAGACGAACGCGCTGAAACGGTGTTCTTTGAGATTGGCTCTCCGCTTGGGCCTGACAGCTATTACCCCGATTCCGCAAACGGGATTTATGTAGGCGGCGATCCATCAGAGAATATAAACGCAATCAACATCACTGAGACCGGACTGGGAGGCAAGGTCGGTTCACTGATAGAATTGCGCGACGACGTATTGCCGCGCCAGCAAGCGCAACTGGACGAACTGGCTCATAAAATGGCAATGCGTTTTGAATCGCAGGGCCTGCGTCTTTTCACCGATTCAACGGGCTCGGTTCCGGCCAACACCGCTCCGGTTCCAGCAGTTCCCGGCCCGTTGGCCCCCGTAGCCTACGTGGGTTTTTCCCGTGAAATCCAGGTCAACCAGAACATTATCAACGACAATTCGTTGATCCAGACAGGCACTGCCGCCACAGACCTTCCTGTGCAATCAGGATCAAACGAAACACTAAGACGAATTGTCGAGTTCACTTTCGGCGAGATCGAGTATCAGGAAGCTGTTGGCAACGTCGACGTCCGCGCCAACGGCACAGGCGGCGTCACATTGCAAGAGTGGCTGGGTTTGTATTCACAAAACACGCTACAAGGCACGCTGGACGTATCATCTTACTCAGACCTGCAGGCGTTTATTGACGCGGGCGGCACTGTGTTTGACCCAAACCCGCCCGGCCCCCCTATCAACGATACATTCGAAATCACCTTCGACGATCCGCGGCTGGGTGTTCCTTCGCAAACTTACTCACTTAGCCTAAGCGCCATTCACCTAGCCTATCCGATCGGCGGCGCAATCACGAACGCCGCTGACCAGCTAGCCGCCGCTATCAACAACCTTGCGCCGCCCACCGACCCGGCCTTTGCGGTACAGGCCAGCGTCAGCCCCTATGGGGAACTGACTATTCAATCTCGCGCCAACATCACTCTTGATGCCTCATCTATGGCTAACGGCATGCGAGAGGAAGGCCTTGCCTTGCTCGGTTTCACCGAAGGCACGTTCGATACGACAGACCCCTATATTGATGTTCAAGTCGGCAAGGACAATCCGGTTCGCGTCACAATTGAGCCCGGCGACACGGAAACAGAGCTTGCCGATAAACTTGAATATGACAGCTCCACAGGAACAGGCGTTCCCGGCTTGTATGTCGACATAGATGCCGCAACAGGATTCCTGACGCTGCGCCCCGGCAACGACGACAGCAACGGCGGCCCTGTGTTTGGCGGGGATATAAAAATCATAGGGGGCCCCTTCACTGCGGACGGGACAGGCGGCTCAGGCGTGGCGGCTGGAGCCACAGTCATTGAATCCTTGTTCGGCAACAACAATCCTATAAACAACATACTGCATACGACGAACTCCACATTCCGCTACAGCAACCTCGGCCCTTACGCCGACATCAACACGGGAATTATCAGCTCAACCACACTTATCGACTATTCGCAGAAAATGGTTAACCAGCACGCAGAGGAGGTGCTGCTGGCGGAAGCCCGGATGAACGATGAACAATCTTTCCGCGATCTGATTCAGAAGGAATTTCTTGACCAATCGTCTGTCAACATTGACGAGGAGCTTTCCCATTTAATCGTCGTGCAAACCGCCTATGCCGCATCGGCGAGAATGATCAGTGCGATTGACGAGCTCTTCGCAGAACTACTCAACGCTTTCCGGTAAGCCGTAAGGGAGCCATAACATGACGTTCGTATCAACAATAGGACAATCCCTTGATCAGGTTGAACGCTTGAAAATCCTGCAAAGCCAACTAGGCACATTGCAGACCCAACTGACGACAGGTAAGAAAACGGAGCTTTTCAAAGGTCTGGGCAGCGATGTCATCACATCAAAAAAATCGCGCGCCAGTTTTAACGCGCTGGACAATTACCTGACCAATATTGAAACAGCCAACCGCCGCATGAGCATGACAACCAACATTATCGAAGAAGTCAAGGCGCAGTCTGAAGGGTTGCTTGGATCTCTTGAGCTTCAGACTCAAGAGGGCGAGTACGAGATCGAAGCGCTAGGGCAGTATGCCGACAACTTGCAGGGCTTCATCGCCAACTTATTGAACGAGAAGGACGGCGATCGTTACCTTTTAGGGGGGGCCAATACTCTGGACAAGCCTCTTACCGATACCGGCGGGCTCGACACCTATAGCCTCAACCAGATTGAAGATTGGGTCAACGGCGTGATCACAACCGATCAATTCATACAGTCCTATCGCGACAAAACACAACTTACCGACACTATCGTCGGCTATAGCGCTGAAATAGCAAGCGGCGAAACAAAGGCCGTAACAGTCAGGGTGGACGATAATGCAGAGATTGATTACACCGTCATGGCCAACGCCGATCCGTTCCGCAACATAATGATAGCGATCAGCATGGTCAAGAACATCGATGCCGTTCTCGACGAAGTCACGCTGGAAGCGAACGACCCACCGGGGACAGTGACAGCGCCAGGCGCCAACCAAGAAGAGCAAAACGAAAATTTTTACCGCGTCTTCAACGATCTGGCGGCAATGCTAAACAAGGCGCTGGATCAGATCGATACCGAGCGCTTCAAGCTAGCCCAGGCTCAGGCTCAGACCGCACAGATCGCAGATAACCACAAGTTTGAGAAAAACATGCTGGCAACTGCCATCGCCGATGTCGAGGACGTAGACATCAACGAGGTCGCCGTACGCCTGAACGCCCTAACGGTTCAATTGGAGGCGTCTTACCGCGTTACGGCCACCATCAGCAATTTAAACCTGGCGACCTTTCTCGCCTGAAGAAAAAGCGCCCGTTTAAGGGCGCTCTTAAAAAGAGTCTCGTCTTCTGCCGCCTCAGGGGAAATTTTCCACCAGCAACACGGACGGCCCCTTAGGCAGGTTCGGGTGCAAACGACCCTGAGGCCGCGGCTCCGTATCGCCATAAAGGCTGAAAATTTTTGTCACGGCTTCAGGGAATGTACCGTGCATGCTGATTGCATGGGGCAGTTTGTAATCATAACCCGAATCCCATATGACCTCGACTCCGGCATTCCCAGCCCAACTCATCAGAACATCGCGTAAATTCTGATCGCGTTTGGCCTGCCAAAAACGGATTTCAAACGGATCCAGGACAACGTGCCCCGTTGATGCATAGGAATCATTGTTCTCGGGCGCACCCCTGGGCGGGATCAAATCCTCATGGCTGGCGCGGCCTTCATCCGCGTATGAGATTTTCTGCGGCTCCAGAGGTTGAGGCCCCTGTTGAGCCGCAGAATCTTCGACAATTCCAATATCCTGCGCTGGCGCCGCAGGTTCATAGGAGGCAACCTGGTTTGCTTCCGCCATTTCCTTCGGGGGCTGCTCGACAATGACAGCCTGCTCATTAGTCACGGGGGGGAGAGGCGCCGAGCCGGCAGCGGTGTCTGCCGGCACTTCGTTATGAAGGCTTCGACGATGCGGCGGCGTGCGACGCGGATAATTATTGGCTGTCCCCTCCCCCATCACAGGATCAGAAACCGGCAGCGCATCGTCGGTCACAGATGTATCGACAGGCGGCAGGGGTTCATTCTGAGCATCATAGGAGGCTTTTTCAGCAGGAACAGCGAGGTCGTTTTTTACCTCTTTTCTTTCCTCAGCCCTGCGAACCGTCACGATGGTACCTTCAATCACAGATGTCAGGTCGTGTGGAGCCAGCGCTTCTTCCAGAACCTGATTCCACGGCTTACCGCCTTCCCATGAAATTTTAACGCCAGGATGAACATCGGACGCAAAAGAATAGGCAAAAGCAGGGGGGACAATCTGCCCCAAAGCTAAGGCCAAAGGAATATCGGCTCCAAAACCAAGCGCGTTCTCGTAAGCCATAGGCGCAGGCAATGCTTCCGGGAAAGCCGGGGGCGGCCCATCGGCATTTTCCGTTTCCAAAACCGGGGGGGCGGCCATATCAGATACGGCAGGGTTCTCAGATTCAGGCAGAGCCGGCGTAAGTTCAGTTGCCTCCACATTACCGCTGGGGGCGGCCGGAACCGGTGGCCCATCAGTCGAAGCCGTCGAAAGAACGGGGGCGGCAGGGGGAGGAGTCCACTCAAATCCCGCTTGGGCAGGGAGAGAGAAAACACCCATCATCAAGGCGGTCAGAGCCGTCTGGCGCCACAATGCGCTTTTTCCACTCATGTTGTTACCTTTCATCAATCAGACTTTAAAAAACAGCCCGCCGTAAACGGGGAAATTACGTATCCGACATTAATCCGACCGCTGCGGAATGACAAGCCGCCGCAAGTAAGGAATGAGCAGGAATTTGAATGGATCAGCCAAAATCCTTCATGGTTCGGCGGCGCATCGTCAGCCAACCGGGGCGTTCGTCACCAAATAGCCAGACGCGAAAAGCCCTTAAAGCAGCGGGGAAAGTGAGCCCTCTTTTCTCCATGAATTTGAAGAGGAAGGTCGTAACAATAACAAGAAATAAAGTTACCGGACGAGCGTAAACTAACAAGATGAAGTAAGGAATGCCGGCGCGAGCATCCAGATTGTAAAAGCGAACCGGACGCATGGTGTTGCGCCAGTGCCAGTTCTGCTTTTCTATAAGGGTATCATCTTCTGCTGTTGCCATATTATCGTCCTAACCCGCTTTCAAAGCAGTATTCTATCACGATGGCAGCAAAGGGTGAATTATCCATGAACACAGTTAGTCTCAAGCCCCCGTACTGGAAGCTAGCAAAAGATACCAGCGCCGCTCAATCGTGCCTTCCTGGAAAGCGACTTTCGCGGCCTCAGCCATGGTGCGGCCGTACGCAGGGATCATACGCTGTATGGTGGGAGGCCAGTTGGTGAAGTCCATATCCAGTAACTTTTCCCGCACTTCAGCAGGAAAAACCATATATTCGCGGATACCCATGCGCCCGCCGTTAATTTTTGGCACAAGCGCCTGCGTGACGATCATGCGCAAACATTCCATCAACGCGTAGGCCCGTTCCGAGCGTTCCGCCGCGTCGAATGTCGACACCATACGCTGGATGGTTGCCGCCACCCCTGTAGTGTGGGTCGTGGTATAAACAGCGTGCCCCGTTTGCGCGGCTTCGATTGAAGCCGATATCGTTTCACGATCGCGGGATTCGCCCACCAGAATAACTTCAGGCTTACGACGCAGGGCGTTACGCACGCCACGCGCGAAATCCGGCAAGTGCCGCGGGATTTCAGTTTGTGAAACCAGCGAACGCGGCGAACGAATCGTGTCATACACATATTCAATCGGCGATTCGTAGGTCAGCATCTTGCCGCACCCATGAGGCCGCTCCAAGAGCATGCGGTTGCCAGCCGCCAACAAGGTGGATTTACCCGACCCTGTCGGCCCTGTAATGATCACAATCCCCTGACGCGGTGCCCAGTTATTTATAATGTCCTGTTCTATGTTCAGATCCTTAAGAGAAGGCGGTGTGCTGGGTAGAACCCGCATTGTCACCTGCGCAGCATCCCGGCCCTTCGACAGGATCGCCGTTATATTCACACGGAAACGTATCCTTGTGTAACGATCCGGACGCACTTCATAAGACAAGTCAAGATCTGTACCTGATGCCAAGCGCGCTTGTGCCTCAGGCCCGTATATTTTATGGAGAACGGCGCTCATGTCGGCAGCATCAAGACTGCGGAACGTGCCGGGGTATAGCGCGCCGTCCAGTTCATGGTAGATCGGCCGATCAGACTGAAAAGTGATGTCGGAAGCGCCTTTCTTGACAGACCACAGCAAAAACGGGTCGATATGATCCTGCGTAAACCGACCCGGCTCTTCCGGCCATGTCTGGGCTTTGTTATCCTTGCCTTTAAGGAGGCTTATCGGTTTGCGGGTTGCCACTTCTCTGCCCCAGAAACGAAAGCAGGCTTGCCGGTGATCTGCACAGCCCGGTCGCCAACGCGCATACGATTGCCCGTGCCGGTTACCCCACGATCAACCTGCAAAGCATTGGGCGGAGAAATCATGCCCTGCGCCAGCAAGAGGCGATAACGCACCATGCCGTTATAATCGGCCGACAACTGGTTCAGATCATCTGTGAAAATCTCATCGGCCTGTACCAAGCCTTTTTCCCAGCCTTCACGCACCCAGACTATCCACTCTTCCCTCTCCTCTTTCGTAGAAGGGCGAAGGATGTCGGGCGGCGGCAAAACCTCGCCCCAGTCTCTTTCGAGGTAATTGCGCCAGCTACGCGGCGCGCTGACGATATGGGCGTTGCGAATGATTTCATAAACACGGTCGGAAACGGCAGCTTCCTGCCCGGAACCCTCGATCAATAGCGCATTGACGGCCTCAGAGATGATAGGGGGCTCGATCAGAAGGCCCGATGGGGCCGGAATCAAGAGCTGCCGGAAGTCAAACGTCTTATCAAGCTGCGTAGCGCGCGTCTCAAGCTCGTTGCGGATATGGTAGGTACGCCACGCCAGCCCGCCACGCGCGCCATATGAGAGGGCGGCTTCTTTCATGGCATCACGGCGCATATCAAAAGGCATGCCGCCTTTATCATCGTCGTCTTTCTTAATCGGCGTTGTACTGCCCTCTATGTTTTCAAGCTCGGAAATAGGCGGTGGCAACGATGCGCTGCCGCTCATCACATCGACCGCCCCCGCCGCCAACGGCATCGTCAGCAACAACGTCAGCGACATAGAAAGAGCAGCCCGTTTTACCGTTTGGATTGATGTCATTTGGACTTAGCCCCCAACGCCCGTATTGGGCGCATAATGGATCTCCACAAGACGCCTGGTCGCATCAACCCGAATGTCGGCACGCATACCCAACTGCAAACCGATATTCCTCAACACATCGATCACAGGCTTGTTTTCAACATCAATCGACACGACAACCGGAGTCACAGGAGTATTGCCGATAATGTTAAACGCATAACCGGCACGGTCAGCCAAAGTCCTGGTCACGACATCGACCGGCCCCACCCAGTTGACCGTAATAGCCCGTCGCAATTCCGGCGGCGCATTTTCAATTGGCGCCACTGCGATACCCGGGGAACGCGCCTGCTCAACAGCCGCCAAAGTTTCCAAAGCCACGGAAGCCCGGTCAGCGGCCTCTGCCAGTTGCGCCGAGACTTTGTCGGGAGAGGCGGCCACTTGCGGATTGCGTTTCAGGATGGGCGTTCCCGTGGAGCAAGCCCCCAGCAAAACAGCACTGGCCAGAACCGTCAGGGTGCACAGGGAACGGGAACTGCGGAACATATGGAATACCTCGGATAAAAACCTTACAGAAAACAACCTCATGCCACGGCAATCATGGCAAATCGGCATATTGTCACAAAATTAGCCTTTTAGAACAAGAGGAACAAGGGGTCTTTTACCGGATTGACGAGATTGTCACCAACCCCTCCCGAAAGAGGGGCAGGGCAAGCTATTGCGCCGCCCGCATCAAACCATGACGGTTCATGGACTTCAGAACCTTGGATTTGTAAATCTTTCCTACACTCGGCGTCCGGGAGTGATAATTCGCGATTGCTTGCGACAGGCTGCCAGTTTCATTCAGGTGGCGCCTCAGTATCCAGGCCGCGACCCCAACATTCGTGCAGGGGTCGTCCCGCACCCACTGACGGGCCGTCGCCTTGTTCACACCCCACTGCCCCGAGAGCTCCGTCAACCAGATCGTATTGATTTGCATAGGCCCGAGATCGTAGCTGCCGTTCTGGTTAGGGCCAACCTCCTGTCCGACCCGGCCTCCCTCAACTTGGTAAATCCCCAATAAAACATGAGGCGGCAACTCATACGTTTCCGCGGCCAGAAGCAAGCATGCTGCAAAAACCTTCCCGATCATGTCCCTTTATTTAGCGTATCTTTATAAAAAAAGCCAGATTGCCAGAGATTATGTATTCTCGCCTTCCTCAGCAGGTTGCGCGCCTGGCCTGAAAAACGCCATAGGATTATAAGAAGTTTGCACAGGAGCCTCAGCCTCCACCGGCGGCGCGGCGGCGGCCATAGGCGGCAGCGGATCGATGGCAACCTCATCCTGAGTCTGTCCGGCGCGGAAGCGCGGCAACAGCGTCTGAGCAAAAAGCTCCATCATCGCAGCACGGCGTTCAAAAACCTGCCAGACGCCCTCCATCGGCAGCGCCGCAGCCCCGTGAGCGAGTTGCTCGCGCTCAGAGTCGGCCAACCCCGCCAGACGCTTCGTTTCAGCACAGTGCGCTTCGCAATACAGGGGGGCGAGAGCCCGCAGCAAAACCAACTCTGCCTGCTTGCGGTCAGACAGGGTTTCATCTGTGAGCAAGCGATGGGCGATCCCTCCGGCAGTAGCGACCAGACGTTCCGTAACCTCTTGAACTAATTTACGTTCTGGAACCCCAAACGAATATTCGGAAATGGCCAGAACAACAGGGTCGAAAGCGTGTAAGCATTGCATCATCACCTGCACATCGTCAGCAGGTGGCATACCGGCTTCCAGCGCGGCCAGACGCCTGGTGTTCCCGGCTGCCGGGCTAAAATTATCAGCAAATGTCAAAGTCGCCGATAAAGCGGCGATCAAACGCGCCGTCTCGCCCTCTCCCGGGATCCGCCCTTTCTGACGATACTGGCCAGCCAAAAGCTGGCTGGCGAGTCCTGCCAAGGCCAGCCGTACCGCCTCCCCTTCAGCACCGGATTCTTTAATATCCATAATGTTGGAGAGTTCCACACCTGACTGCACGGCACGCGCCAAAAGCTCAGCCACGACAGCCGCCTCAGGGCGCGATTCGCCCTCACTCTGGACAGCGCTCGCAGCCGCCATCAGCGGGGCGCCGATCTTCTCAAGAATCTGAAACAAAAATGCAGCGCGCTGATTCATCTGTTAAATACGTCAATTCACAGGGTGCAGATCAGACATCAGGGCCTTCACATCCTTGGCGCGACCCTGCACAATTTTCACAGTGCCGTCCTTGGCGCGGTATAGGCTAAGCGGCGTAACATTCAGCTTCCATGACTGCATGATCGACATATTCCGCTCTACCCCCTGCTCGTTGATCCCCGGTGTGACCGGCAGGGCTTCCGCATCGCCGTCCAGATGGCGGAACCAGCGCTCTTGCGGCGAAGGAATGGCAAGCAACAAAGCAGCTTGCGCCCTTGTATCATCCTTAAACCCCACAGGAATCATACGAATCTGTATCTTGCCCCCCTCGATATCCGGGCGCAGCGTTTTCATAAATTCGTGGCAATAAGGGCACTGCGGATCGATAAACATATAAATAGCCGGGGCGGCTTCCTGCCCCAGACGCACCCAGTTCGCGCTTTCAACGTCGGTAAATAACTGCTCGGCAGGAGATTTCAGTATCTTGTTGGCGATCTCTTTCTCGCCAGCCAGGTTCTTGGTCACAGATTCAGTTTCAGGCTTCGCTTCAGCCTGCAGTATATCCAGCACAGAGTCGCCCTGCTTTTGCAAAGCGCTCACTTGCTGCAGCGTGATCATTTTACCCGTTTTGTCAAACAGCAACCCCAGCAGCACGTATTCCCTATCGGGCGTAACATAAAAATATTGTTCCTGCCCGTTCTGTATGGCTATCCAAGAATCAAGCCCGGCAGCCTGCCCCATATAACGCAGTTGCGCCCCTTCCTTAGCCATCGTTTCCAGCGGTGCTGGCAACGGCGGCTCTTTACCGGCCACAGTTTGGGCCATGGATTGATTGGACATAATCACAAAAAAAAGAAGGCTGAGGCACAGGCGGGCAAAGGACGTCATCAGGTTATCTCCGCTTTCGAACAGGTGCCGCCATTCTAGGCCAGCTTCCTTGCGAATTCAAACACCTGATTGGCTTTATCATCACTTCTGCTAGAATCCGGATCAGCTTTCATCCCTCCTCAAGGAGATTTCGTCATGGACAATACCTGGATCATCGTTGCCGTTATCCTGATCCCGCTGATCTTTGTGATCATGCTCTACAACCGTCTGATCGCTCTGCGGCAGACGCGCAAGAATGCCTTTTCGGACATAGACGTGCAACTCAAGCAACGTTTCGATCTGGTGCCGCAGCTCGTGGAAACCGTAAAGGGGTATGCCGGGCATGAGAAAACCGTTTTCGAGAACGTCACCGAAGCCCGCGCCCGTGTCGGGCGGGTAGGGAGCGGCGGGCCCGGAGCCGAGCGTCTGCAAGCCGAAGGCCTGCTTGGTAGCGCCCTGATGGGGTTGTTCGCCGTAGCTGAGAACTACCCCGCGCTCAAAGCCGATCAGAATTTCCAGCAACTGATGGCCGAGCTATCGGATATTGAAAACAAGATCGCCGCCGCACGTCGCTTCTTCAACAGCGCCACCAACGAATATAACACCGCTGTTCAACAATTTCCGGCCAATCTGATCGCCGGGATGTTCGGGTTCCGGGAAGAAGCCTTCTTCGAGGTCGGCGCCGAAGAGGCGGCGTTGATCCAGAAGGCACCCGCCGTCAAATTCAACTGATAAACCGCTGTGGCTCTGAAAACCGTAGGGCTTAACACCCATATCTGGAACAATAATATACGTTCCATATTGCTGTTGTGTTCCTATCCGCTGCTACTGACGGCGATGTTATGGGCGATCTGCTTTCTGGCGGGTGCCGGCATCATGCCACAGCCCGAAGCCCTGCAGGGCGGCAATTTCGATTTCAGCCGCCCCGCCCGTTTTGCCACCGCTGCGGCGTTCGAGTATCTGCCGCTGGTATTCACAATCGTCGGCATCTGGTTTGTTATTGCCTGGTTTTTTAACACAAGAATGGTGCGGTCTCTTTCACATTCCCATCCCGTAACCCGCAAGGAAGAGCCCGAGCTTTATAATCTACTGGAGAATTTATGCATCGCCGCCGGCATGCCGATGCCCAAGCTTGAAATCATCGAAACACACGCCCGCAATGCCTTTGCTTGCGGCGTCAGCCGCGACAGCTATACCATCACCGTGACACGCGGTCTGCTCGGAGCCCTGACCCGTGACGAAGTGGAAGCGGTGCTAGGCCATGAGCTGACCCATATCCGCAACCGCGACGTACGCCTGCTGATCGTTTCCGTTATTTTCACGGGGCTGCTCGGGTTTGCCGCGCAAATGGCCTGGAGCAGTTTCCGTTATAACATGTGGGCCGGGAGCCGCCGCTTCCGGCAACGCCGCGACCAGAACAACAGCGTCCCCGTCATGTTGTTCATTCTGGGCGTCATGGCGGTTCTGTGGGTCGGTTATGTCGCGACTTTGTTTACCCGCTTTGCCCTTTCGCGGCGACGTGAATTCATGGCCGATGCCGGCGCTATCCAGCTCACCAAGAACCCGGAAGCGATGATGCGCGCCTTGCTGCGGATCGCCCAGCGCGACCGCATTCCTGAAGCCACCGGCGATATCGCCCTGATGTGCATAGAAAACTCACACCCGTTTTTGGGATTGTTTGCCACTCATCCCCCGATTGATACGCGCATTCGCATAATCAGCGAAACCACAGGCACACCGGTTCCCGATCTGGGGCAAACCCGCCGCGCCGCCGATAGCGACCGCTTCAGCCCGGGAACGGAAGGAAACCCTTGGCTGACCCGCGAGCGGCCCCTGCGGCGGCAAAGGAATCCATGGACGCAAGATCAAGACCGGGGGCGGCCCGGATAGCCGGTTTTTGTAGCGCGCCCTTGGAAATCTGGTAAAATTATATATATAGATGCTATACGCTTTTTGAACCAAGGAGAGAAAAAGCAATGCAACCTGACCGTTACACGTCGACACCCGCTCCCGCCACGCGCGCCGCATCTATAGATGCCGGACTGCGCGGCCATATGCAAAACGTATATAACCGTATGACCTTGGGTGTTCTGGTCACCGCTATCACCTCTTATTTCGTCGCCAACACTCCGGCACTGCTCTCGCTCTTTCTGGACGGCCCGCAGGCTTATGTGGTCATGTTTGCCCCGCTGGCCGTCATGTGGTTCGGCTTCAACCCGATGACAATGCCTTCGGGCAAACTAAAGATATCGTTTTTCCTGATCAGCGTGCTCTACGGGATCAGCTTGGCCACGATCTTTATCGCTTACGCCAAAACCGATATCGCCCGCGCTTTCTTCATCGCTTCGGCAATGTTCGCGGGCCTGAGCATATTCGGTTACGCTACCCGCAAGAACCTCGACGGCCTTGGTACGTTCGCCGTGATGGGGGTTTGGGGGGTTTTGATTCTTGGCATCATCAATTTGTTTGTCGGCTCCAGCCAGTTGATGAACGTGATTTCTGTGGTTTCGATCATCGCCTTCGCCGGTATTACCGCATGGCAGACACAGACCATGAAAGAAATGTACAGTGCCGCGCATGGCGTCGAAGCCAACAGCCGTATGGCGTGGGCCGCCGCTTTGAACCTGTATATCAGCTTCATCGCGATATTCATGCACATTCTGCATCTTCTTGGAAACAATCGCTAAGAAGCTTAACGTAATTTAGCGAAACTTAATAAAGGCCCGCCCTGCGCGGGCCTTTTGACATGCGGTGATAATCAAATTTTCTTTTCTGAACAAAAGGGCGCAGAATTATATAAGATCCTCCCGTTCAGGAAAGTGAGAGTTAGGATGCAAAACGTGCAAGAAGCGCCGCGTGATACACTTATCATGGAGCAACGCCGTGAGACAACGTCCCTGGAAAACAAGGCGCGGCGCGGCAAATTCATCGGCACATCGGCACGCATGCAGGTTCTATATGAGCAAATTGCCCACGCCGCCCGCAGCCAGGCGCCTGTCTTCATTACCGGCGAAACAGGGACGGGGAAGGATATTTGCGCCGAAGCCATTCACCGTTACAGCCCCCGCCAGAACATGCCCTTCATCACTGTGAATTGCGCTATGATCGACCGCGATCACCTTGAATCGGAACTCTTCGGGCATGTTCAAGGGGCTTTCCCCGGCGCCCTCAACGCCCATACGGGAGCCATCAGGATGGCGGATGGCGGAACGCTCTTTCTCGACGATATCACCGATATGAATCCGGAAACACAAGGCCGGTTGCTCCATTTCCTCCAATACCGCTCCTTCAGCAAAATTGGCAGCAACGAAACCGAGACAGCCAGCATCAGAATTGTCTGCGCCACAAGCCGCAACCCTTTAACAGAAGTCGGGCGCGAACACCTGCGTGAGGATCTTTTTTTCCGCCTGCATGTGATTCCCATAGAAATGCCGGCCCTGCGCGAACGCGGCGACGATGTCCTCGATATCGCTTACGCCCTGCTTAAGCGCTATAACCGCGAGGAAGGAAGATCATTCCACGACTTTTCTGCCGATGTCAGGGCCTTTTTCCGCAACTACTCATGGCCCGGCAATATCCGTCAATTGCAAAATGTCATCCGTTATATCTGCGTCATGCACGATAGCGACCTTGTAACCGCCGCTCTGCTGCCAAGAGCGTTGCTGCACCGTCCTCAGGATTTTCAGTCTGCCCGCGGCAGCTTGGAAACGCCCTTGATGCCGGTTCTGACACCGCCGCCTCAGCACGAGAACGAAGCCATGAAAACCTCAGAAGGCACGCCGCTGGCTGAGCCTTTCATCGAGATGAAGCTTGCCGATATCGAACGCTATGTCATTGAAAACACCGTAAGCCGCATGGCAGGAAATATCCCGCAGGCTGCCGCCCATTTGGGAGTGGCCCCGTCAACACTCTACCGCAAGCGCCTGGCCTGGGCCCCTGCTACCTTAAAAAACCCCGAGAATCCGCCCTCTATGCCACAGAGGCGGGAAGGTTGACCCGCCCAATTCAAGAACAAAGGCCGTTTTTTCTCTTGAAATCAGGCACAGGCTCGACTACTTTCGCCCTACCTTGAAACAAGGGCTCGTAGCTCAGCTGGGAGAGCGTCGCAATGGCATTGCGAAGGTCGACGGTTCGATCCCGTTCGAGTCCACCAAACCCTGTTTTTTAGGGTTTAGTTTCTCAAAAAGCCTGTAAACAAGCGCCTTCTCCGGTTTTCGAAATTTTTTGGCCTTTTGATCGAAAATCAGCGGTTTTGGAAAAACCAGCCTTTGTATCATTTGCTTCGCTGACAGATCTCCCTCAGTCCAGAACGTATGTGGCTGCTCAATGACCCCTACCACCCGATCCAATACGTCTCCGAAGTCATTGCGGAGCTCTTTAAAGTCATGGATCTTTTTACGCAAAACTTCCCTTCTCTCAGAGAACTCTTGAATCCTCTCAGTGATCGCCTCTCGGATAGCAGGGATATTTGTCTTCCTTAACTCATCAACGCAGGAACGTATTTCCTCATCGAGCTTACTGGCCTCCATTCCCCATTCATGTCGATCATGCTGAAACGCTTCCCACTGCTGATTCCAGACATCTTTAAGAATGGTTCGTGCCAAATCAACCAGCTCTTGCTTAGGTGTTGCTGACTGTAAGAGGCTCAGGAATTGGTCATGCACAACATGATGGGCAACATGCTTGCTGTTTAGTTCGCAACCACCCGTCCGGCAGTAGTAATATCCGTACTTGTCACCATGACCACAGAATGATGCCGTCATTGGCTTATTGCATGAATCGCATAAAACATGTCCTTTTAGAGGGAAGTTTTGATTCATGTTCTTGCGGTACTTAGGCACGGCCTTACCGGACATACGCAGTTCTATAAGCTCAAGGACACTACCTGAGATTATTGGTTTATGCAGGCCAAGACGGCGCGGAACGTTTCTTTTAGGAAGCTGAACAAACCCTGCCTGATACCAAGCACTATCCAGTAAGTCTTTTGCTTTATCGCCGTTATAGATAATCGGCCTTCCCTTATAGTTCAGGAGTTTGTGACTGTTAATAAAACGAGCCACGTCCTCATAACTTGTGAGGCTTCCATACGCATAACCCTCTAACGCCTGACGAATGACGCTTGCCGCTGGTTCGTATGGCTCTCTTATACCGGGAGTTTGCGTTGGCTTATAGGCTTGAAACAAGCCGTAAGGCCACAGGCCACTTTCAACCCTTGCTGCCATACGCCCGATCACACGTTCTTTATTATTCAGGCGCTCAAACTCACCGCAGGCTACCATAATATTCTCAACAAATTTGCCACTTGGTGATTTATCAAACTTCTGTGTAAGGAATACAACTTTTCCGCCCAGTGCCTCAATTTCTTCCTTAAGCGTGAAGTAAACAACCATATCCCTGCCTAATCTCGTGACATCATCCATAATGACAGTCACGGGGGCTTCATGCGCTTCTATGAAATTCACGACAGCCATGATTTCTTTACGGTCAGCACGACTGCCAGTTATGCCTTCATCCCTGAATTCTTTCAGGACTCTGTATCCATTATTATCAGCATATTTCCGGCAGCGATGAATTTGACTATCTAAGCCATTTCCTTGCTCAACCTGTTTAATCGAGGATACACGCGCATACAGAACGGCATCTTGAGTGTTACGAATAGTCATTTGGTTTTCTCCAATCTCACCAATATATTTTCAACAGTGCTATAGCTTGCGCGATATTGTTCTGCCGTTCCCATCACGGTAATAATGCGCCCTCCCAGATCTTCGATCTGAGCCGTCACAGCTTTTTGAATATCGCTTTTTAATCCCAACCTGCCCGGATGATCGCAGATCACCAACATTTCCTCAGAACTTCTGGCGAGGTGCTGCAACAGTGATCTCATACCAGGAAGAAATCGCTGCGGGTGCATCACCCCTTGATCTGAATATGTACGGACAGGTGTAATTCGGTTATCGCGTAAGAAGTCCCGGCAACGCTTCTCCTGCTCTTGCAGTCGATCAGGTCTCGCAACCTTTTTGTTGTCGGGCATTACACGCGTATAAATCAGTGCCTTCATAGAATTTCCTCACGGTAAGAAAAAAGGGGACAAAGTGATTATCCCCTTTATTTTCCGTAATTACCGTAAGAATTTCTTTTAACGCACTGATTTAATTTAATAAATTTCCCTCTGACATTCCGAGTGTAACTCGCTTAAATCCCTTAAGAATCCCAAGCGGTTTAAACAGCTTATGGCACTGCCCTCAACGTGCCTTTTGAAGCCAGCCAAATCCTCTATGTAGAAATAGAAAGTGACCTTTTGATTTGAACAACTTTTATAGCTTAAGGCAGCATCTATTATTTTATAGCCATCATGAACGGCTCTCCAATGGCGCGCACCGTAAGTAACAGGTACGAAAGAATGCGGGGCTAAGCCAACTTGATTTGCCATACGATGAATATGGGACGGCTTCTCACACAATGAAAAATCCTTAAACTGTTCAGAAGAACACATAATGTAGCAGATTAAGACATTCTCTCCACGCGGAGGGACATCTGCTTGATCACCCACTGCTTGGTTTTCTGAACTTATGTTGACCTCAGTCATTCTCATTTCCTTTATCCTTAGTTACTATTATAGGATGCAGGGGAGATGGTTTTTGTAGTAAAGGACTGAACTTACCTTCGCAGTGCTGATTCATAACCATCTTAATCAGAGAGCGCAAAGCACCCTCGATTATATCTTTACTAGAAATATCAGTGTCAGATCCCGCCATACTCTCCTCAAGCATCATTACAGAAGGAAAGTATTTGGATTTTAAAGATAAGTCTCTCTACTAAACTGTACAGAAAATCACTGTTATATAAGATTTCTGTACAGTTTAGATCTATTTATTCATCTATAAAACCAATCATCATCCAGACTATACACAAGATCATCTCGAAGAGATGGTCACTATTGGCATGGCGACAAGCGCCGCCCCCACTTTTTTGCGTCCACACGTCCACAAAGGATACACATTTGTGGATGGTGGTGTATGGGCAAACAATCCGATCATGATCGGTCTTGTTGATACTCTGGCTTGTTATAATGTACCTAGGGACAATATCCGAATACTGAGTATAGGTTGCGGAAGCGATCCTTATTCTGTTTCATGGCTCCAAAAAACTCTTGGTGGTCAGCTTTGCTGGTACGATATAATTTTTGCTGCTATGAACCTGCAGTCTCAGAATGCATTAGGTCAGGCAGGTTTACTTATTGGCAAGCATAACATTATCCGTATTGACCCCGATGATGAATTTCAGGGTATCAAGATGGACAATTATCGCCATGCATCAACCGTACTACCAAACCATGCCGATATGAAAGCCATGCAGCACGGAAGAGTCTTAAAAGATATGTTTCTTTACGCGCCAACAGATAGATATAGTCCCTGCAATGATGGATAATTTTGGCCAACTTTTAGTTTTATTTAGAATTTTGTGTCCTGACCCTAAAAACCTAGATAGCTTGCCGACGACATCAATGCCCGCAACAACAAGCTTTTTCTGTAGAGCTGAGAAATTCTATCTATCTTGTTAGCAGCAAGATCGTGGATGGTAACATGTTTCTCGTTACTGCAGCGAAAGCCCCATACCGTCAATCGATTTCTATTACTGTAGGTCACTTCTTTGCTAAGATTAGGTATCTTTCCTGAGGTCGCGACTGATCTTACAAAGCGAAAAAGTACAAGTATCTCTTTTCCTTGGCCTATATCAATCTGATCAACAACATTAAACTCGTATTCTTTTCCTGTGTATTTCCTGAGAAATGATTCGGTTTTTGATATCTCAAAATGTGCAAAGAATAACTCACACCATTCATAAGAATCAGGATTATCTTTCAGACGAATATCTACAGGGATTATTTCACCTTTAATATTCTCCGGTATTTCCAAAGGAACAAGAAGGTCTTTACTGTGAGCATAAACTGAGCAGATCGGAAAATTATTCTGATTGGTTAATCGGAACTTGTGAATTTTTTCATCACTGTTCTTTATGTGAGAGCGTCCATCTTTATGGTGGCTTAAATGAAAAAGAAACCCTTCATTATTACTATTGGGTCGTCGGTAACCACTACCGGCGAAGTAAACATCATTAAATCCAGTAAGAGCGGGAGATAGCCAAATCGTCCATATAGACCCTCTCCCGTCATCTGCTTCTAAATAGTAGTTCTTAACAATGCTGTTTCTACGAGGCATGACTATTACTCAAAATAATTTTCACAATTACCTTGACTTAGCATGAGTTGGAACAAAAGGTAACTCACTCACTTCCTGCTTTGTCTATCATTGTTAAATTAGCTTTGAATAAGGGACGTATATTACTAACCTAGTACAGTATAGTTATTCTCTCCCCTTCGGGTGGTTTAATGTTTTGTTTTTATTGGGGAGTATTCGGAATGAGGGATATTCGCGCTTTTACGGTGAAATGCTGAAAAGCCTGAGACTCTAAGGGTTTCATCCCAATCACGGAGATCCTCTATAGCGCTTTTCGCCAAATCCCCCTTCAGGTCCACCATCTCTTTATAAATCAATCGCCTAGATATACGAATTTCAGGTGCGCCCTAAAAGGGGGCCAAGGATACTCCTTACTGACACCACACTCAACGGATGAGATAGCTGTAACTCTTAGAGCAATCGCCATTTCCGCAATAATCGCTACACGTGACGTTGTTAAAATAAATGCGCTATGGCCAAAGAATTATCGCCGCTATGTCGCGTCGATCAAGCTGCTGTCGTAGAGCGTCTGCACGGTGAGGCCCGTCGTACCCAGCAAGGTGGCAACCTGTACAAAGTTGGCCCCGTTGGCTGTACCATCCGCATCCACCCTCATGACCGTATCGCCATCGACCGTCTGGAACTGCACGAAATCGTCAATATCACTGACACCGGCGGTGAACCCGGTCAAGATGTTGGCAATATCAAGAACGTCGCTCTGCGCTGTCGTGTAGTCGACAATCTGATCGACGGCGTCCGTCGCCGTGAAACGGAATGTATCCGCATTCGAACCGCCCAGAAGGACATCGGCGCCGTTACCGCCAACCAGAATATCGTTCCCCGATCCACCATCGAGAATATCGCTGCCATCGCCGCCGTTCAATGTGTCGGCCCCACCCTGCCCGTCAAGGTAGTCAGCGTTAGCAGTGCCTGTCAGGGTATTCCCGCCGCTACTGCCGGTATAAGTATTGCCGCCGACAAAGACATTCAGCGTATATGTTCCCGTCTGGGTCGCGCCATAGGCCCCCATCTCGATATAATAAGTGCCTGTTGTTGTAGGGGTATAATAAAGTAAAGAGTCATACCCGACGCCACCGTCATCATCGCCTGAGTTGACGGAAGTGCCCGCCGAATTGCGGATGGAGTGAATGCGCGGGTCGGTCATCGTGCCGGCTTCCGTTGGCGTGCCGCGCGCCCAGATGGCGTATTTTGTGCCGGCGGTCAGGTTTACCTGGAACCAGTCGCGATCCCCGGCCGTATCGACAGTGCCCGCCACTACGCCGCCCACCGCAACTGTGCCGGCCGTGCCGGTCGTGTTGCCCACATCGCCTTCGGATACGTCCGATATCACGACCGATATATTCTGGCTGTCGCTCAGGCTGCCATCGCTGGCCGTCACAGTCACATCGTATACGTTGTCATTGCCTGAATCAGCCGGGACTTCATAATCCGGCGCCAATATGAAAGCCAGAACGCCCGTAACCGAATCAATGACAAAGAGGCTGGAATCCGCCCCGCCGGAGATTGAGTAGGTCAACGTCGTCGAAGCATCTGGATCGGTGGCGGCAACCGTTGTGACAATGGCGCCGTTCTCGTTGATCGTGACGGATGCAGTTGCTCCGCCACCATTCGATGTGATCGTCGGCGTTTCGTTGACATTCGTAACGGTGACCGCCAGGGTTTGCGTATCCGTCAAAGATCCGTCGGAGACCTGAACAATAACATCATATATATTGTCCGCGCCGTTATCGGTCGGGCTTTCGTAATTAGGCGCTGTAAGGAAAGTCAGCACACCGGTCGCCGAATCGATGGCAAAACGAGCAGCATCGGCGCCACCGGCAATAGAGTATGTCAGGGTCGTGGGAATATCAGGGTCGGTCGCCGTGACTATCGTAACGGCCGTGCCATTTTCGCCGATGCTGATAGAAGCTGACGACCCGCCGCCGTTTGATGTGATCGTCGGCGTATCATTGACAGCCGTCACGTTGATCGTAATGGTGTTGGGCGCGGCGTCGTAAAGCCCGCCAAGATCGCGCACGGAGAATGTAAAGTTGGCATAAGGCGAGCCGGAGGCTCCCGAGGCCGGCTGGAAGGTCAGGTTACCGACATTGATATCGCTGACGCTAACTACTTGCCCGGCGGTAACCGCCACGCCGCTCAAGCGTAAGGTTCCGGCGGCTGGCAAACTGTCGATTCTGACGGCACTCAGGGCGTCCAGCGCGTTTGCGTCACTGAAACCGAAATTGCCGGCTGCCAGCACCAGATCGGTATCTTCCGCCCCCGTCAAAGTGGCGTTCGCTCCCGTAGGGGCCACATTAAGAAGGCTGGCAACAGCCACGGTTCCATTGGAAAACTGGAAATTCTCAACCGCCGTTACATTGTCAGTCCCATCGGTCGCATGCACCAGAGTATAAGTGCTTCCGGCCAGGCTGATGGCATAGCTGGCCCAGGTGCCCGTAAGGATAGCCACATCAGTGCCCGCGCCGCCGTCAATCGTATCGTTCCCTGCGCCACCGTTTATTGTGTCGTTGTCATTGCCACCGTTCAGGATATCGGCACCAGCGCCACCCTGCAGGAGATCGTCGCCCGCACCGCCATCAACCGTGTCGCTCCCCAGCCCGCCATAAATCTGGTCGTTTCCGTCTTCGCCGTACAACAGGTCATCGCCCGCCTCGCCGTATAATTTGTCGGCGTCGGCGCCGCCATAGAGGGTATCGTTTCCGATCCCGCCGCTGAGGATGTCATCCCCGCCGTCACCATAGGCGATATCGTTTCCTGCGCCTGCCGATATTGTGTCGTTGCCCGCCTCGCCGTAGGAAATGTCGTTGCCATCCCCTCCCATGAGCATATCAGCCCCTGCGCCGCCGTTGAGCAAATCGTTGCCCGCACCGCCATTCAGAATGTCGATATCGTTGCCCCCATGCAGGAGGTCATCGCCCGCCTCGCCATACAAATTGTCGTTGCCGAGGCCACCTACGATAATATCGTTGCCCGCACCGCCATAAAGAACATCGGCGCCGCCATCACCAAAAAGCGCATCATCGTCATCCGCGCCGCGCACGCGATCGTCGCCATCGCCCGCCTCGACAACGCCTGCACCGCCACTATCGACCTTGATATAGTCGCCGCTGCTGCTGCCGCTGTCCGTCACAGCGCCCACATCGCCCGTCACGGGAGCCTGGCGGCCATAAAGATGATCCGTGCCTGCAATGTTTATGTTTGCGCTGTTGCCCTGGGAAAGCGTCATCACCGAAATGTAGGTCGTATCAACAGACCAACCGCTGATCTTGACATTGTTGATCGTAACCTGTCGCCCACCCTCGCCTGAGGCATCATTGAAGCGGAATTGCAGCGATGTCGGGGCGGTGCCGCTATATTCCAGTTCGAAATAAAGACTTGATGTTCCAAATCCGGTCACACCCGTCACGGATGCAGATGACACGACAGAGCCGTCAACCAGCACCTCAAGCACGGGAGCATCGGTGATATAGGAAGCGCTGGCTTCAATCTCGAAAATAAAATGTGCCATTTGTCCTTGTTGTTTCCCGTGAATAAACACCCGAGGCCTTCACCGACCTCTTTTTAATTATTTCATACATCCGGAAAATAAATGGTTAACGGGCGGTGCCTTAATACCTCAGGCACTGCTGCAACTTTATATTTACATAAGTTATGGGTTGTTGGTGGTAATGGTATAGGTGCCGGTATAGGAGCCGCCAGCCTGCGCCGCGCTGATATTCAAGGTTGCTCCGACATAAAAGTTCAATACAGGGGAGGAAGAACCTATGGTCACGGAAAGTGTAGGAACGGATGCAATGGGCGGCGTGTCGGCGGAAAACAGGAAATTGTTCACAGTCATGCTGTCGCCGCCTGAATTAAGCGTTACCGGCGAGGCTGCCGTAATGACGATCGAGCCGGTTTCCCCCGTTAGAAGGCACTGCGCCCGTTTCCCGGCACCCAACTGGGTCAGACAACCCGGCGCAGGAGTTGTTGTTCCCGCTGGTGAGACTGTTACCGTTCCCGCTGTTGTTGGACAAGGCGCAAATGTGCCGAAATCGATCGGCGTGCAGGCAAGCGTAGCCCCCCACGCCTGTCGCTGCGTGCTCATTGCCGAAACAGTCAGAACCGACAAGGCGACCATCAGGCGCCTCTGCTTTCGTTTGTCCTGTGTCTTATAATTCGGTTTCATACTGATTCCAGAAAATGACCTCGTGCGGGCATTACACACCCTTATTCTAACGCGCCGCATCATGCTTGAAAAGGTCGCCTGCCGGCAACGCGGCCTTATTATGTCACAATATATCCGCCAGACAGCATATCCAGCGTGTTTAATACCGCGGTTGAGCCGGTAAAATCCGCGATTCGGCTGCCTGAATCGAAATCACCGGTTCCAGCCATGTCGACATAAACCCCGTCAGCAACAGCTCCATCGGTTGCGTTCACGCCGGCATTGTAAATATTGGCGATCGTCTGGTCGCCCATTTTGTAATTGAAAACAGTCACCTCATCGATCCGACCATTGAAGTAACGCGACACCGTGTTATTGCCTCCCCGGTTCTCAGCCCCTATCAGGAAGTCGTAATTCGAGCCCAGCGCCGTGGTAAAAGACGCGTTCGTGTAAATCGACGATCCATTCAGGTATACTTCAACGCCGCTGCTGGTGCTGAAGCTGATCGCCAGATGATACCAGGTATTGAGCGCCACGCTTTGATCAATATCGAAATTGATCGCAGCGCCGCCACCGTTCTGCAACAGGCCGACAATATCCCCGTCATCAGTGGTGACGCCAATCTGGAACTGTCCGCCGCTGGAACCATCTTTGGACATTACGGTTTGTTGGGTTGCTGAATTGGTATCAGAACGGAACCATGCCATAAACGTCGCCGCCCCGAGGTCGAAAACAGCGTTATCGTTGATACGGACATATTCGTTCGTGCCGTTAAATTCGACCGCGTTATTGCTCAACCCGCCATTGAAATCCGCGACATTCAGGGTCGGCGTGTTGATATAGGAACCGTTCAACACGCCCATGGTATCAGCCGCCGTGCCGCCGGATGTCTCGCCCAAGCGGTAATAAAGCAAAGCGTCGTAGTTTTTCATGGCCGCCATATAACTGTCAGTCGCCGTGCCATCGCTCACCATGACAAAATCAGCGAGATTTTCGGTGAGGGAATCATACCCCGAGAGAAGGTCGGATAGATCAAGTTTGTCGCCGTCTACGTAGTCAAATCCATTTATCGCGTCTGTATCGTTATAGGCGTTAGCGGCTTCGAACAGGAAAATATCGGCCCCTGCGCCGCCATATAGTGTGTCAAGCCCATCGCCCCCGGCTAAGGTTGTCGTATTCCCGGTTACAAGAATCTGGCTGGCTTCCCACTCGACAACATAGGCGCGGGTCGTCCCTGGCAACTGATCATTCCATCGCCCTCCGTTATACATCTCGATGTTAGCCTCGAAGCCGTTGTAGTCGTTCGGTTCATTCGTGTTCCAGTTGGTGTAGGCACCCCCCACAGCACTGCCCCCGCTTTGCCCTTGCCAGAACTGTGTGCCATCGTTAGGGCCGCCGATCCAGCGCCACTCACCATTCACGGCACCATCGGAGCCTCCCAGCCATATGTTTGACGAGCCTGACAGCGTATCCAGATAACTATTCTCTGTTGCGGAATTTGAGTGCGCCAGATGGCCGCTGACCCCGTTAATAAGATCTGCGGTCGCTGCGCTGTTTGCGGCCTCCCACGTTCTGGTGGTTGTGACATAACGGTAAAAGCTGTTTGTTGTGGCGTTATAAGCAACGCCGGAGTAGGCCGCCAATATCGAGGCCGATGTCACGCTGGCGACAGAAGCCGAGTAGAGAATGTCATCGCCCGCTCCCCCGTTCAAGCTATCGGTGCCGGCGCTGCCATATAATGTATCGGTGCCGTTACCGCCGTTCAACGCGTTGCTGTAAGCATCATCGGTGACGACCGCCGTCCCGATATAAATATTATCAAACCGGATTGTCGAATCTTCGTTGGCGTTATCCTTGCCCTCAACCAAACCACCCAGAGAAATCGTATGGTTTCCCTGTGCCAGCGTTCCCAGATTCAAGGTAACGCTGCGCCAGCCAGTATCGTATGTCGGGTCGCCACCATCGCTTTCCATGCGGGTAATATAGTTGTTGCTGTTCAAGCCGAATTTAACGCCATCAACCTCCACATAAACATAGGTGTCCTCGTTAGTTTCATAAGTACCCGCGCGAATCACCTTATACTGGAATGTCGCTACAGCCTCGGCCACCTCCTGCGAAACCGTGAAACTTCTTGTATGCGCCCCTGACATGGTGCCTTGGGCGGTAGCGTTAGTGCCGTCGAAAAAAACCTCCAGACAACCGTTGCCGTTTACGCCGTCGGCAGTATTGCGCGAACCGGATACGTAGGCCCCGCCTGTTCCGCCGAAGGTATTATCGGCGTATGTGAAGCTTTCAGTGCCGCTGTTAAAGTTTGTAGAGAATACAGTAACCCCGGTAGAGACGGCATACAACGTGTCGTTCCCGTCGTCTCCGTTTAACGTGTCGCTACCGGCGGCGCCGGACAGGATGTTATTGCCGCCATCCCCTGTAAGCGTGTCGTTATATGATGAACCGAGAACGTTTTCGAATTGCGATACGGCATCGCTGCCGGCACCCCCCGTTACCGCCCCGGTCAGAAGGTTGACATTAACCGCTGCCGACGCCGATGTATAAACCAGTGTATCCGTACCCCCGCCGCCTTGCAGCGTGTCGTTACCGGCACCACCCTCGACGATATCATCACCCAATCCGGCGACGATGGTGTTGGCACCGCCGCTGCCCGTCAGTTTGTCGTTATAGTCGGATCCTGTTAGGTTTTCAAAATTTACAATAACATCTGTTCCCGCCCCGCCTGTGGTCTGTGCGCCGGACACCGCGAGCGAAACCGTAATCGCCGAGGATGCGGTTGTATAGGTCAGCGTGTCGTTGTCGGCGCCGCCGTCCAGAGTGTCGTTGCCCGCCCCGCCGTCAATTGTGTCATTCCCGGCATCACCGTTGACAGTATCATCGCCATCATTGCCCTCGATAATATCGTTTCCCAAGCCTCCTGCAATGTTATCGACACCGTTATTGCCGTACAGGGAATCGCCACCCGCCCCGCCGAAGATGAGATCGTCCCCGCCCTCACCGTACATAACATCATCGCCCGCCCCGCCATAAAGCTCGTCCTGATCCAGGCCTCCGTAAACTGTATCGTTACCTGCGCCGCCGAAGACGATGTCGGCACCGCCGTCCCCCATCAAGAAATCATTGCCCGCCCCGCCATTCAGCGTATCGTTCCCGTCCTCGCCATAGAGAATGTCATCGCCGCCTTCGCCGATCAGATAATCCGCGCCAAGACCGCCATTTAGAAGATCGTGACCAAGACCGCCGTTGATGACATCATTGCCGTCGCCGCCATGGAGCAGATCGTTGCCTGCCTCTCCGTACAGGAAGTCATCGCCATCATCAGCCACGACAATGTCGTTGCCACCGCCGCCATAAATCGTGTCATTGCCACCGCCGCCAAAAACGGCGTCACTATCGTCACGCCCGCGCACACGATCAGCGCCGTTACCGGCATTGATAATTTCAGGCTGTGAACCGCCTATCAGGCGATCATCGCCTGTTGTACCAGTCATCGTTTCCGCCGGAAGATCCCCCAGTACAGGTGGTGTGCGTCCAAATAGGTGATCAACCGCCGCTGTGGATACGGAAGATGTCTGGCCGTTCAACAGCGTCATCATCGAAATATAGGTTGTATCGACCAGCCAGCCGTTTACACGAACGGCATCGATCACAATGTTGCGTCCGCCCTCGCCGCCATCATTAAAACGAAATTGCAAAGTGCCCGGGTATGTACCGCTATATTCAAGCTCGAAGCGCAAATAATCGAGGCCAGATCCCGTATGTTCGGTGATTTGGGCCGACGATACGACAATCCCGTCAACCAGCACCTCAAGAGTGGGCGCGGTCAGGCTGTAAGTGGCGCTTGCGTCTATCTCAAAATGGAAAAAGGCCATGTTCTGGGCGACCCTTTAAAATTACTACCCAGATACCATTTTAGAAGAAAAGCCCTAGGAAAATCTTAACATTAATTAACCATAATATTAATTATGTCTTTTATTCTTTATATATCAAATGGTTAAACCAGGATTGGCAGAAATATCGGGCATAATGATCGACGACCCTTTGGCAATAGTATCAAAATGCGATTGCAGATCCGTTACCCGGAAATCGGGAACCGCTTTACGTTCGAAAGCCCTTTCGTAGTAATGACGAGCCACCAGAAGCTTTTTCATGTCTTGTTCGTGTGTCAATTCCCATGACGCTTCTTGCAACAGCAGTCCATAGGCCAGCACATGGCTCATGACGTCTAAAAATTCGTCCTCGACCTGATCGGCCATTTGCGGCCGAGCACGAAAGTCGGCAAGCGAACACTCAAGCTCGTGCAATTTCAGGGTCAGACGCGCCTTGTCATACGAAAGTGTGTCATCAGGCAGCGATTGGGCGATATGATGAAGTTTCTTAAGGAACACTGCATCCCCAGGTATCTTGCCGCAGATCATACGGGTCAGCTCCTTGGCCTGAACCTGCTCCGGCCCTTCCCAGACGGAAAGAACCTGAGCATCGCGGTTGACCCGCGTAATCGGGTAGTCTTCAACATATCCTGCGCCGCCATGGAGAATCTTGGCCATGCGCGTTACCCACTCTGCCTGCTCCGCCGTCCGGAATTTGGCCAGTGCCGTCGCAAGCCTCATCCAGATTCTATCTTCTTCGTTGCCGTTTATCCCGTGGTCGAAACTTAACGCCGCCTCAAAGGCCAGTGCCGATCCCGCCAGCCATTCTGTCGTCATGTTGATCACGCGCTTTTTTGTCGGCACTTGCTTGATCAAAGGGATGCCAAATGGCTCACGGTGGTGAACCCACGAAAGCGTTTCCATGACGGCCCGCCGCATAACCCCGGCCGATGCAAGAGCGTTATGAACGCGGGAGCAACTTAGAACTTCCATCATGGCCTTCATACCGTGCGGCGGCGGAACCAGTTCGTAAGCCAGTGCACCGTTCAAGCTTATTTCGCCGGTGGCAAGCGCGCGCGTCCCGAGCTTGTCTTTAAGGTGTATAACTTCATATTCGTTGCGGATGCGCCATTCGTCATCGATGTGGGAGGGGATCACATACATTCCGATCCCTTCCGCACCCGGCCCGGCCCCTCGCAAACGTGCGGTGGCAAGCGCTATGCCGGATCCGGCATTCGATGTAAACCATTTAAGGCCATATGCTCGCAAAGCGCCGTCTTCCTGCCGCACAACCTCGGTCACGGTACGAGCGATATCCGTACCACTGGCAGGCTCCGTTCCCCAAGTCCCTCCGGTTTTAGCCTTTCCATCTGTGCGCAAGAGTTCCGGCAGGAATCTTTGTCTGACCTCGGGGCTGGCATGACGGGCGATCGCCAGTGCGTCCGGATGGGTCATAGCCCAAGGGCACCCGCTGGATATATCGCCCAAAATATATTGGGCGCAAAAAGGCAGGAGTTGTGATTCAGGCTGCTGCGGATCAAACACGGCGGACAAGAAGCCCCGGCGATGAAGTTCCTGCTGGGCTTGCAAATAGCGGTCATTCAGGTGAACCACGCCGCGTCGCTCACGGGGGTCGGTCTGGCTTACAAGTTCGTGCGTAAGCACAGGGGGATGAATGCGGTCGCTGTAATCGGCCTGATCCTCAAAGTCGGTGCAGACATAAGCTCCGAAATCCTCAAGCTGCTGAAGGCGTCGCTCCATGAACGCCGGAGCCGCCCGCCTGAGAAACCTGCGAAAGTTATCGTCAAAGGTCACCGGATTCAATCCGCGCGTGCTCTCGGGCCAATCAGAAATAGCCATGGCATATAATTCCCTGTTTTTATTTGAATGTAACCCGACATTACCCGGAAGCGCACACCTTGCCAACTATGAGGAGAACGCACCACAGCGAGGAGGCTTTAACGTTTGTTTTTTTCCGGTGGGTTTGCTAAAAAGGGGGGTATGTGGAATTTTCCTGCAAAATCAAGGGGAAGGATGTTTTTAATGCGCCGCGCTCTATTTTTGTTTATGTTAATTGCAGCCCTCGGTGCCACATCAAGCTGCACAAACACGATTCAGGGGATGGGCCGCGATATTGAGAATGCCGGGGAGTCGTTACAGAATCTATAGATTTAGAACTTAGAATGAGGTGTCAGCCATGAAAACCTGCTTTTCTCTGCCAGTTTACGCGGCGTTCCTGATCGTCGTTTTATCATCACCGGTTTTTGCCGCCAGCGACACCGAGTTTGGCGAACGTTTTACCAACCAAACTCCGGCAGCCCTTGCTGAAGACGAAACGGGAGAGGATGTTTTCGCTGCCGATGTCCTCAACCGGATAGCTCCTGCGGCTGGGGGAGCAGATAGCCTGGTTACCGGCAAAGATCAAGATACGCACACCGGATCCGCTGAAACGGGCGTCAAATCAGACCCCCGTGAAAAAATGGGATTTGAGTGGTACCCCGCCGAACAGCAGGATTGACCTCTTGTGAAAAGAACGGATTCCTTCTGCTTAAATTGCCAGGAAACCAAGGCGGAACAAAAAGCCGCCTTTGTTTTTGTGCTAATTCTGGCGTTCCTGCCTGTTATGGCCGTGGTAGCCCCGCGCTTTCTGGCCTACGGGCCCGCCTTTGCGGGATTATTTTTGTACCTATGGCAAGGCCTGTCTTTCAGGCGCTGGCCGCGGCCGCACCGACTCGCGACGCTCAGCGCCGGAGCGGTTACTTTCCTGGCCGCGGCCAGCGCCCTCTGGTCGGTTGACCCCGCAGAGAGCCTGGAGCGAGCAGGGAAACTTTGTCTGGTTCTGTTCCCCGCCACTATGGGGTTGTCGGCAATTCCCGCTTTGGATCGCGCCACGGTAACGCGCTGGTTGTGGCTCGTGCCCGCAAGCGTCGCGCTCTGCTATAGCCTCATCTACATCGAGCTTCTGTTTGATATGCCGCTGTACCGTTTTTTCAATCATATCCCCAGAGGAGAATTTGCCAACAGCGCTGCCTTGAACCGCCCTGCGGTAACCGCAACATTGTGCCTGTTTACAGCACTGGCCATACTGAAACGCCGGCGGCATACTGCCGAGATCGGCGCTTTGGTTCTGCTATCCCTTCTGGTTTTCACACTGAATCAATCACAGTCCGCCGTCTTGGCTTTTGTCTGCGGTCTGATTTTCTTTAGTTGCGCCCCGGCAGGCCGGTGTTGGTTCCAGCCGGTATTGTTCCTGCTAACGACCGCCTTGTTGCTCTGGTCGCCTTTGTTGGCCATCAATATGCTGGATATGGTTGAAGCGCTCGAGAATTCAACTTTAGGCAGCTTCTTTTCCCATTCTTACGCCGCCGAAAGGCTGGAGATTTGGTCGTTCATAGCGCAGCACATCCTTGAGAAGCCTTGGTTCGGTTATGGTATAGAAGCGACCCGCAATATTGAGAACTTCAACGCTGCGCAGATTTACTACCGCAGCACCACCGTTTTACATCCGCATAATTTTGCCCTGCAGATCTGGATTGAATTTGGGTTAATCGGCGCTCTATGCGCTTGCGCGCTCCTTGGGAAAATACTGGATAGCATACATCAAAGCCGGAACATTCGCTCTATGCGAACGGAGCTGGCCACGCTTTATGCATCAATGGCAGTAGCTGCCGTTGGTTATGGCCTATGGCAAGGCTGGTGGCTCGGTTTGATGACGTTGTTGCTTTACCTGTGCGCCCTCCTGCGTCTGACAGAGGACTAGGCCACCCCTTGAGCCGCTTGCTGGCTCTTACGAATTTCCTCGCCGAAACGCTGCATATAAAGGGCGCGAAAATCAACCGGAGCCAGCAACAAAGGCATCATACCGGCATTTTGCGTCAGGTTGGCGATGATCATGCGCACAAACGGGAAAGCATAGCGGGGCGCTTCAATATAAAGCAGGGGATGATGCTGCTCTTCGGGCACACCGTCCATGGACACCAGCACGCTATACAAAACCTCTGTAAGGAAAGCTATGTCGTCACCGCGGCGGGCGCGTACCTTGATGCCCAACTGCACTTCATACATGAATTTGTATTGCTCGCTTTTTACAGGCGCGCATTCGATCGAGAAATTCACATCCATAGCCGGACGCAGCCCTTTGACCTCATACAGCAAGGCTGGCTGGGGGTTCTCAAAGGAAATGTCGCGTACAAACTGGGCGTGGAAAATCACAGGCAACGCTTGTGCGGGCGCTGTGTGCGCCACCGCTTCCGTGTCCGTCATGCCTTGGGCAATATCGTCATTCATCCTTTGTAATCCTTTCTACGTCAATCCTGTGAAACTCCGCATCGATGACGCTTTCATCGGCCGCCGTCATTTCGGGCAAACCATAGCGCCGGATCAGTTCCTGACGCAAGAGCGCACGTATTGGCGGCACCATCAAGGCGAATGAAAGAAAATCGGTAAAAAAGCCCGGCAGGATCAGAAGAACCCCCGCCAGTACCAAACAGAACCCATCGAACATCTGCTGCAGCGGCACCTGACCGCGGCGGGCAACAGCCTGCATCGCTAAAATCGTGTTAAGTCCTTGAGTTTTTAGGATAAATCCTCCTGCAAAGCCAGCCGCCGCCAACAGCAATAAGGTACGGAAAATACCAAGCTCACCGCCGATAGCAATAAACAGGCTGACTTCTATCAACGGCAGTAAAATAAGGGCGGCAAAAAATGTCATCTTTTTCTCTCATACCCCTTGTAGAGGAAACACAGCACTCTAGAATATGAAGTGTGTTAAGCTGTTTATAGCAGTTCATAGAGGATAAGAACAACGTGCCCGCAGACCTTTTGATATATGCCATCGTGGCTGCCGGACTGGTGTTCTGGCTGCGCAATATTCTGGGAACCCGCCACGGCGACGAGCGTGATCGCCCTAACCCTTTTACCCGCCCCCCTGAAGACATGGCCAAGACAGGCGTTGCGCCAGCCGCTGGACCAACCGGTCTGGAACCCGGCCCCGGGCCCGCGCTGGAGCGCAACATGGCTATTGCCGAAGCCGCGCAAGCGGGATTGCTTGATGTCGGCCGGGCTGATCGCGCTTTCGAAGTTTCAGGTTTTTTGCGCGGGGCTCAGGATGCCTTCGTCATGATCGTCGAGGCCTTTGCCCGCGGTGATCGCGAAACGTTAAAGCCTTTGCTGGCAGAGCCGGTGTACAAAGCTTTCCTGAGTGTCATACAGGAAAGAGAGTCCACAGGGCAGAAAGTCAGCGTTGAGATTCATGCTATTCGCAAGTCGGAAATTATCGCAGCCAAGATGGATCGGCGCGATGCCTATGTCACTGTGCGTTTTGTCGCCGACGAGACCAATGTACTGCGCGACGCCGCCGATATGATCCTGCACGGCAATCCGGATCGTATTACAGAGACCATAGACGTTTGGACTTTCGTGCGCGATACAAAATCGCGCGAGCCAGGCTGGCTCCTGATTGAGACCAGCGATGAGGACGCCGACGACAAAGCAAGAGGAACGGTGCCAGACGCCTGATTTTCGTGAAGATATCCGGGATTGAACCGAACAGGCTTTCAGGGCACAATTTGCGGCATGAAACACTATATCCTTCCATCCTTGCTTGTCTTCCTGTTGACACTGTCTGCCTGCGCCACAACAGAACCGTCATCACGCTATGCCCCAGAAGATGCGCCCCTTGTTGTACGCCCTGTGCTCTTCAGTGACCTGCCCGGATGGGGCAACGACGATCTGAGCGGCGCCATTGAAGCGCTTGGCCGTTCATGCAGTAAAATCATGACGCAAGACCCGGAAAAGCCTTTTGGCGATCCCGTATGGAACCTCTCGGCAGGAAGCTGGTCGGGAGCCTGCGGCCGTATTGAGAACGGAAAATTGAAGCCAGGAGCCTTCGATAATCCGCGCGCTTTCTTCGAATTCTACTTCACCCCCTACGAGGCAACAGCTGGCAACTACCGCCACGGCCTGTTCACCGGCTACTACGAGGCCGCCCTGAAAGGGTCGCGCGCGCCAGGAGGCCCTTATCAGACTGCGCTTTTGCAACGGCCCGACGACCTGATCATGGTTGAACTAGGTGACTTTCGCGAAACCTTGAAAGGGCAGCGTATTGCAGGCCGTGTTGTGAATGGCAGCCTCAAACCTTATGAAACTCGCGCCGAGATTGAGACAGGGAAGCTTCTGGCTGCCAGGCCCCTGGTGTGGGTAGATGACCCGGTTGGCGCTTTCTTCCTCCATATTCAAGGATCGGGCCGCATCTTGCTGGACGATGGTGGAGAGATGCGTGTTGGCTACGCCGCGCAGAACGGCCATATGTACTATGCTATCGGGCGGGAACTAGTGAAACGTGGGTTAATGGTCAAGGAAGACGTTTCGATGCAATCCATCCGGGCGTGGCTTGAATCACACCCCTCGGAGGCGAAAGAGTTTATGAATCTGAACCCCTCCTATATCTTCTTCAAAGAAATAAAGGAGGAAGGCCCGCTAGGCGCGCAGAACGTGCCGCTCACTGCCGGTCGCTCGCTGGCCGTTGATCGTACCAAGATCCCCTATGGCCTGCCACTATGGCTTGATATTCTGCAGCCGATTCCCACAATTGAGCGTCTGCAAAGGCTGGTGATTGCGCAAGATACAGGCGGAGCGATCAAAGGGCCGATCCGGGGCGATTACTTCTGGGGTTATGGCGAAGACGCCGAGCATAATGCCGGCCTTATGAAAGCGACCGGGCGGTATTGGCTGCTCTTGCCCCGCGTCGGGCTAGACTAGAGCACCTCTTCAATAAAAAAGCCCCGCTGGAAAGCGGGGCTTCTGGTTGTTACTTATCGCTATCATATGCCCGACTGGCAAGCCGCTGCATCGCTTAATGCCGTATCCGGGGATAGGTCATAACTCATGTTTACGATCCCGCCTGCACCCGCTGCGGCCATCGCATCGCCCCAGCATGTGGAGCGACCCACAACCGGAGCGCCTTCTGCTGCCGGAGCGGCGCCTGCCGCGTCACCGCCGGCAGCCGGAGCAATGTTCGCTAGCTGCTCAACCAGGCTGGAGAAGCGTTGCGGTTTCTGACCGCCCTGCGCATTACCACCAGCAGCCGGAGCAATGCTGTTCAGGAAGCTGGCGGCGCTTCCGGCAAAGCCTGGAATAGTGGGAAGGCCTGTAATTGTCAGGTTCAGACCGCCGTTACGCGGGTTAAATCCGGCAATGTTACGGAAGATGTCTTCCTGATCGATCTCCGCTGGCACAAATCCGAAGAAGAACAGCCCCAGAGAAGCCAAGTCGTTGAAGTGATAGATCTTGGCCTCAATCGCATCGTATTGCGCCTGGGTCAAAACGCCCCCCACTGTCGACGGGCGGAACCCGTCATAGGTGGCATTCAGACCATCCAGCAGCGTCGGCGCGCCCGGGGCGAAGAAGGCGCCGTTGGCAAGCTCGACATAGTAAGTGGTCTGGCCATTAAAGATAGTCTCGCCGATCGTATTGCCGGTCAGGCTCATCGGGGCGAACCCAAACTTACCTGGGGCCGGAGCAAATCGCAGAGCGATGTCGCCACCATTGAAGGTGTTGGCCAAACCGGTCAGATCGATCTCGCCGCTTTCAAATTCGGCGCCGATCGGGTTGTTGGTGAACGTGTTATCTTCGAGGAAGATGTAAACATTATCCGGCCCCGAAGCGAACAGGCCGCGCGCACCGGAGTTGCTGATCACGTTCGAGATCACGCGTACCTGATCATTACCGTTGAGCAAGATGCCGTTCTGACCCACGCCATCTATGTTGTTGCCCTGGATCAGAACCTGATTCGAGGGGTTCACATAAATACCGTTGTCCTGGACGAAGGTGCCGATCATATTGTTGGTGATATCGATGCCGAAGACGTTGCGGACATCAATACCGTTCCCGCCGACAAATCCGGCAAACCCGGTGCCGATATCGTTCGCATCGACGGTGATGAAGGCGCTGTCGCTGATCTCAATGCCGTTGCGCGCGACGAAGTCAACATCATTGCCACTGATTTCGCTACCGAAGTTGTTTTCAATGTCGATACCGTCGTCGCCGGCAAAGCGGACGCGGTTGTTGATAACGTCAGCGAACAGGTTACCCCATACCTGAATACCGTCACCGAACGTGCCGCTGGTTTCGTTGTTCACGACATCAACGCCAAAGCTGTTGCGAACGTCAATGCCGTCGTCCCACGTGTTGTGGATGTAGTTATTGCGGATATCGCCGAACGCTATGTTGCTAGCAAATACGCCGTCACCACCGGTTCTGCCCACATGGTTGTTGCGAATGTCTGCATCGAAACTGTCTGTGACTTCAATTCCATTTTCGTCCGTATCGTGAACTTCATTGGAGTTAACGTCGACAAAAGCGCTGTTCTCAACATCGATGCCGTCGTCGCCGGCATCATCCACGTCGTTGAAGAGGACATCGGCAAAAGCGCTGTTACGCAACTGGATACCGTCACCGCCCGTATCGTCCGTAGCGTTGCCGACGACATCGACCCCGACACTGTTGCGAATATCAATACCGTCGTCGCCCGTATCCGATACATCGTTCCAACGGATATCGCTGAAAGCGTTATTGCTGGCAAATATACCGTCCTGACCGGCACCGGCGCCCGCAGGGCCAAAGATCCAGCCGCTGCCGCCCGTTACCGTGTTGTCCAGCACATCGGCACTAAAGCTGTTGACCACATGGATGCCGTTCCGGCCAGCGCCCACTCCGCCTGAGGAGAACAGACCGCCATTGCCGCCCTGGATCAGGTTGTCCTCGATCAGGACACCGTCATTGTCGTCAACATGGATGCCATCACGGCCAGCGCCAGCAACACCGCTCGCAAAAAAGCCGCCAGCAGTGCCGCGGATCACGTTGTTGTGGATCCAGCCGTCGTCGCCGTTTTCCATGTTGATGCCATCAACACCCGCACGGGTCACCGTGTTGCCGCCGACTTCGGCATCATTGCTGTTCGTGACTTCAATTCCGTTGAAGTCGCTGTTATCGACATTGTTATTGTTAACATCCACGTCATCGCTGTTGTCGACGTCGATGCCATCGTCGCCCGAATCTTCAACATTATTGTTGCGGACATCGGCCCAGTTGGAGTTACCCAGCTCAATGCCATCGCCGTCAGAATCGCTGACATCGTTACCAACGATATCGGCGTTGAAGCTGTTCCAGACTTCAATACCGCTGTCGCCCGAGTCGTCCACATTGTTGTCATGAACACGAACATCGCTGTTGTTATCAACCTTGATGCCGTCCTGACCGGATTCGTCCACGGTGTTGTTGTGGATATATCCGCGGTTGCCGTCCAGCAGGTAAATACCGTTGGTGCCAGAGAAAGCCACATTGTTATTGGCGATCTCGACATCGTCGCTCGGGTCTACAAAGATACCGTTGAGGACGGTTTCACGAACACGGTTGCCGGCAATCAGCGCGTTATTGGAGTTGTTCGCTACAATGCCGTTCCGGCCAATGTTGTTATTACCCTGTGTGACGTTGGCTGCGTTCGTGCCTATCTTGTTGCCGATAACAGCAACCCCGTTCGAATCGTCAACGCTGATGCCATCCCCAGCCGTTCTGTAAACAACGTTACCGCTGATCACATTGCCGGATGTGGTGACGGCGGCAAAATTGCCCGCGCCGCCAACGTGGATGCCGTCGCCGCCGTTATTGGTGTTGGTCACACGGTTTCCGGAAACAACGGTGTTGTCCGCACCCTCCAGATGGATGCCCGACGTCCACCAACCCGCTTCACGGCCCGTATCGTTCACGCGGTTATTCGAAACCGTCAGGCCGTCGCTGCGCTGAACATAAATACCAAGGCGGTCAGCGCCATCGACAAGGTTGTTATCGACCAACGCGTCGCCGTTATGGTCAAGAATTGCAATTCCCGATGCGCCTGTCGTATTGCGGATTTCGTTCGCGGACAAGGTGACAAAACCGATGCCGTTAAAGATCTGGATACCGTCCCATCCCGCATTATAAACGCGGTTGCCGAGAACATTGGTTGTTCCGGTGTTCTGATAGACATAGATGCTGTTGCTGGATGTGCCGGTCGTTTGCCCGACGATGTTGCCGGCAACAGTATTGTTGCTGCCCGTCCATGTCAGCACTATGCCATACAGGCCGCCATTGACGATATTTCCAAGCACCTGATGGTTATCCCCGCCGGACATGCGAACGCCCATCGAGCCTGCGCCTGATGTAACGGTATTGCCGGCAACAACAGAAGCGTCACTGCCGTTATGAACCCATACGCCGTAAGCCGACTGGCCGTTCAGTTGGTTGCTCGCCACGGTCACATTATCGGAATTGTCAACAACGATGCCGTTAGCTCCGCCAGTAATGATGTTAGCGCTTATAACGCTGCCCGGGCTCGGGTTAACCGAAACACCGTTAGTGACAAAGCCGGTGATCCAGTTGCCCGCGATGACGGCAGAAGGCGAGTTGTTTACGTCAACGCCTTCTCCAGCGATATTCCCTGCGCCCTGCGAGACCAGAGCTGCATTCATACCAATCTTGTTGTTAACAACGACAAGCCCGGAAACATTATTCGCCTCGACGCCGTCCCCGGCCGTATTATAGATGACGTTGTCGTTCAACGTGATATTGGAACCACCATCGACATAAGCGCCATGCCAGCCTGTCGCGCCGTTGACGAGGTTGCCAACAACGTTCATCCCGGCGTTACCAGCGAGCCAGAAACCGCCCCAGTTGCCATTCAGGGTGTTGTTCTGAATCAGGGTCGATGTCGAACCGCCAACGGTAACGCCGGAACGGTAGGATGTGTTGACCGTGTTATTCAGGATGTCCGTGCCCGTTGAGGCGTAAACATTAATTCCGTCCCATGACGAGTTGTTCACCACGTTCCAGGCGATATCGGTGTTGACACTTGATTCAACATTGATGCCGTCATGATGGAAACCGGCGTCCGTCCCGCTAATCACGTTCGCGGACGCGCTGCTCGCGCCGCCGATCACGGCGTTCAGGGAGTTGGTCAGGTTTATGCCGTCATCAAACGCGCTGTTGATAACGTTGCTGCGAATGATCGTGCCCGCGCTATTGCCAATGCCGATGCCGTCATCGCCCGCATTGTTAACCACGTTGCCGACAACTTGCATGTTGCCGACATTCTGGCCGCCGATGCCTGTACCGGCGGAATTGTTGATGACGTTGCCCGTTGCCAGGCCGACAACCGCGTTGGTGAACTGGATACCGCTCTGCGCGCTGTTATTGATAGTGTTGTTGCTGATCGTGGCGTTATCGGCACCATCGACCCAGACGCCATAGCCGTCGAGGCCGCTCGCGCTATTGATGACAAAACCGGAGATTACAGCGTTATCGCCAGTCACGTGGAAGCCGGGAGAGTTCGGGTTAACCGTCGCGCCCGTGCCAAGCACGCTGACGTTTGCATCACTTACCGTTACAGACTCGTTATAGGTGCCGGGGCCGACATTCACCGTATTACGGCCAGCGCCGCTATTAGCCAGCGCATTCACGGCGTTCTGGATGGAGCCCCCGTTATTCTGCTGCAACGTAATCGTCCCCGTGCCGGCTGTGCGGACGGAGTTGAGATCATCAGAAAAGAATGTGCGCGTGTTATACAGGTTGATATCGCCGCCCTCACCGTCGATCACGGAGTCATCCTCAAGGATGGTTCTCAAGGCGTTGGTGTGCAGATCGTAACCGTTCATGGTAAGGCGCGAATTCTCGCGCATCACGAAATCACCGTCGCTCAGGCCGTTGGTATTGGCATTGAACGTTACATCGCCGTGAGCATCAAGAGTCGCATCATCACGCAATTCGATATTATCGTCGGCGTTTACAACCAATGCTTTGGATGTGTTGTCGCCATAGAAACGGATGTATTCGTTGCCGCTAGAATCGTTACGCCTGGTGTTGAGAGTCACAGTGTTGAAAGCCGTCAGGTTGGCATCCTCAACGCGGATCGAGGTATCATGACCCATTGTACCCTGACGCCCGATCACCAGCGCTGCCGCCGTCATTTTGTTCAACTCAAACTGGCTGATTTCCATGTCGCCCGAGGCGCCGCCCAGACCGATGCTGCCGTTCGATTCACGGGCAATGGAAATCGTGCCGCTGCCGGCATTGATGCGCTGGCCGCTGCCAGTATCGAGTATGAATTCGTCGGCGACAACATTGACGTTGCCGTTCGATGTGTTGATGGCCACGTTATCCATTTCGAAACGATCGTCGGCCGTAAAGCTGGCGCTGCCGCCGTTGGTATAAATATTCTCGTGCAACTCAATGTCGTCACCGGCGGTAAAGTTTACATTCCCGCCGTTGGTGTCAACAACACTGCCGCTATTTACTATGATGTCCCGTTGCGCTTGCAGGTCTACCGAGAGGTTGCCGCCGCCATAGTTGTTTATATCGGCATTGTTTTCGAGAAGAATATCGCGATGTGCTATTAAAGAAAGTGTGCGTGCGGCGCCGCCGATGTAGTCGATGCCATCGCGCAAACGGATATCGCCAGCATTGTTGTCGGGCGTAAAGAATCCGCCGTCAAGCAAACTGAAGGAGCTGCCAAATGCACCGGGCGCGCCGGTCTGAACCGTTACGTTCCCGCCAAGCAACGTGGCCTCAATTGTGCCCGTATAGATGTTCTTATAGTCACTGCCACCGACGTTCACCGTAGAGCCCATGCTATCGGAAATCACGATGCTCAGCGGATCCAGCAGCCACAAACCGCCCAGACCATTCGCCGCGGATACATCTACGTTCGCGGTGCCGCTCACTCCCAGCTCAAGGCCTGAGGTCTCAATAAAACCACCGTTGCCGGACAGAGCACCGCCGCGGGCGCTCATGCGGCCATTGATGATGGCAACATTGTCCGCGAAGACGACCGCGGCGCCGCCATCGCCGTTTTGGGTGGCATCTGCCGATATAAAAGCAGATTCCGCAACTTCAATATCCTGACCGCGAACATCGATACTGCCACCGCCTATGGCACCATCAGCCTTGATAGCGCCCTCAACGACGACCTTGCCTTTTTTGCCGCCGGAGAGGACTATCTTGCCCCCCTGCACCGAGGCGCTGGAAGCGCTGACGACGCCCCTCATGTTGATAACGGTATCGACCGCTTCTTTCGCGGTCTGGGCCGCCATGTAGACGGTACCGGCTTCGGCGTCGATCACGCCTTTGTTTTCAATCAGGCCGTTGGCGACTTTGTCATCCACGGCGATTTCAACGAGGTTGTCGCCGTAAAGATCAAGCGTTACCTTGTTGCCGGAGGCCAGAGCCACTTCGCCCAGTTTGGCGCTGATGACGCCGTTGTTGATCACGCTCGGCGCGACAAAGGCGGCAAGACCGGCCTCAGCCACGGTGACCGAGCCATTGAGCGTGATCGAAGCGCCTGTATCGACGTTCTGGAAGACCAGCTTGCCATCGCCATTCATGATATCTTCGTCGCTGATGCTGCCTGTCGATGCCACGATCGCGCCGACATTGACAACGGAGTCGGCACCAAAAATAACGCCTTGCTGGTTGAAGATGTAAATTTCGCCGTTCGCATTCAGTGTGCCGAGCAATTGGGTCGCGTCGCCTTTAACATCATACAGGACATATTTCGCGCTGGCGGATGGTTGCGCCACATTGACCGTCCAGCCGTTGTGAATGTCACCGCTGCCGCGCGCTTTTACAAAATCCGTGCTTTGCAGAATGTTGGTGGTATTGGCCACGCTGGTGTCCACAGCTGTGCTGCCCGTCAGAATCTCATGATCTGTCCAGTTGTCCGCTTGCGCCTGCGCCGTCAGAGCCATCAAGCCCGCCGCCGCCAGCGCCGTGGAGGTCAGCAACGCCTTGCGTTTGCGTTTTCCTGTGGTTACGGCAGACTGAGAAGCGATGTTGGATTTCGTGGCGGTCATGGCTTTTTCCTTTTTCAAAGGTGCTGTTTATTCGTTTCAGGCGCAGACAAATACAGAAATTACTCACGATATTCCGGGGGATTTGTTTTTCGTTTTCACATGCTACAGGCTTGCCTTAGCGGCACCCCCTACCTTTGAACCTGTAACCGGATTTGGGTCACTTTATAGTCTTAGAAACGCCTCGCAAGCAAGGAATTGTTAAGTAAAATTTAACCTTTATCGGCTACAAGCCGTTAATTTTTATGAAAATGGAGCACTTGAGCCAAAGCAAATCCCTGAGACTCCTTGGGTTTCCAGAAGGTGGGTAATTTTATTGCTTTTTGTACCTCCCCCTCCACTGCCATGGGTTGGCTTTTACCCCGGTATGCAGCAGAATACAAAAGCCCCTTGTGTCTCGCGGGCTTCTTTGTCATACAAGGACAATCTTTTTTATAAGGCCCTGTGAATAAAGAGCCTTGTTATCTCCATGGAAGGGTTTTGGTTATGGTTTTTCATGTACGCCCCTATACTGCGTTCTTTCTGATGTCCGCAGCCTTGATCGCCGGAACGCCGCAAGCGTTTGCGCAGGTATCTGACCAAACCACCACCGCCAGTCCCGGCCGCACCGAAGAGCAATTAAGCGGCGGCGCCGTTTTTGAACCACGCGTTATGCCGCGCGTCGAAGTCCGTGAAATGGCCATTCAGGAAGCGCCGGCCGGCTCCGAAAAAATCACATTCAACCTGCAGCGCCTGAATATTGAAGGCGTCAGCGTATACCCGCAGGGCGAACTGGACAACCTGGTCGCTGATAAAATCGGCCAGACAATTTCACTGGCCGATCTTTATGCGCTGGCTGGCGAATTGACCCGAAAATACCGCAATGACGGCTACATACTGACTCAGGTTATCGTGCCGCCCCAAACGATTGAAGGGGGTACGGCCAAGCTGCAGGTCGTTGAGGGTTATATTGATCAAGTCGATGTTCGCGGCGAGGGTGACCATGTGGATGACGCTGTTGTGCTGGCTCGCGGCTATTCCGCATTGGTGCGCGCCGATTCAACGGCGCTGAATGTGCGCCAGTTGGAGCGAACCCTGCTGATGATCAACGATATCCCGGGTGTTAGCGCACGCGGCATTCTCAGCCCCTCGCAAACGACGCCAGGCGCCGCCGACTTGCTGGTGATCGTCGATCGCGACCGCTTCGAAGGCCAAGTGACGCTTGATAACTACGGCAGCCGTTATCTCGGCCCCGTGCAATTCGGCGTGTCGGCTGCCACACACTCATGGCTGGGATTGAACGAGCGCATCACCGCGCAGGCCGCCTATGCCCCGAACGAAGATTTCAAGGATGAACTGCTTTATCTGGGTCTCGGCTATAAAATGCCGGTCTGGCAATATGGCACAATGCTGGATATCGGCCTGAGCGCAACCCGCACGGAACCGGGCTATACCCTGGAGGATTTTTCGGTTGAAGGCGACTCTCGTTTCTTCAGCGTCGGCCTGAGCCATCCCTTCGTACGCACCCGCAACTTCAACATTACCGGCCGTGCCGGGTTTGACTGGCGCGACGTCAACACTGAAAACAATATCGAAGACCCACGCAACGATCATATCCGCGCAGCACGCCTGGGCGGGCGCTTCGAGTTTATAGATACAGTCATGAGCGTGGCTTACAACATGCTCGACATCGAACTGGCGCACGGCCTTGACATCATGAACGCCAGCGACGGCGACGATACCAACGTCAGCCGCCCCGGAGCCGACAGCGACTTCTTTAAAATGGAAGCTGAGTATCAACGCCTGCAACGCCTGACCTCCAAGGTTAACCTGCTGTTCGCCGTGAAAGGCCAGATCGCCGATGAGGCCCTGTTCAGTTCAGAAGAATTTGGCATTGGCGGGGTCAGCTATGGCCGTGCTTACGATCCTTCCGAAGTTATCGGTGACGATGGCGTTGCCGGGAAAATCGAATTGCAATGGCACGAACCCGTGGAATTGGGCATTCTCGAAAATTACCAGTTGTTCGGCTTCTACGACGGTGGCGTTGTCTGGGACAAGGACGCCACCACCAGCAAGCTGAAACGCGAAGAACTGACCTCGGCCGGCTTCGGCATCCGCGCCGATTTCACCAGCCTGACGCAAGCGGGCGCGTTTATCGCCTGGCCGCTGAATCGTGATGTGGAAACACAGGAAGACGACGATCCGCGTGTTTACCTCAACGTCAGCCACCGTTTCTAGATATAAAGAACCCGCCCTCCGGCGGGTTCTTTTATACCTTCAATCAATGCTAATTAAAGGCAGGGATTAACGTTTCACCCATATTGGATCCTTGATATCCGCCAACATGGCTTCATGCGCGGTCAACTCCTCTGCAGTCAGGGAATGCGCGCGCGCCGCGCGATAGACACGAACCACCTCGGCCTGCACCGATACCGAATCCGGGCCAGCCGCGCTCTTAAGCGGCGAGTCTTGCGCCAAACCCAGGCCATGCTGCCGGCCGCCCATCATCTCAAGATAGACCTCGGCCAATAATTGCGCGTCCAAAAGCGCGCCGTGGAGCTCGCGTCCCGAGTTGTCGACATTGAAGCGGCGGCACAAGGCGTCAAGGCTGGCAGGCGATCCGGGGAATTTTTTCCGCGCCATCAGTAATGTATCCGTGACCCGCTTGTCCGGGATCGGTTTATGCCCGACACGCTTGAGTTCGGCATTGATGAACTTCATGTCGAATTCAGCGTTATGAATGACTAGCGGCGCTTCGGAAACAAAATCGAGAAAATCCGTGTAAATCTGCGAGAAAATCGGTTTGTCTTTCAGAAACTCGGATGTCAGCCCATGCACTGCCACAGCGCCTGCCGGCACATCGCGCTCAGGATTGATATAGGCATGGTAATGGCGCCCTGTCGGTATGAAATTCAGAACCTCGATGCACCCGATCTCCACCAACCGGTCGCCTTGCGCCGGATCCATGCCGGTGGTTTCAGTGTCCAGAATAATTTCACGCATGACACGCCTCACGCATAACCGGCAGCTGATCCAGCCACTCGTTGAAGAATTGCTTTGTAGCCGCCATCATCGGCCCGGCCCAGCGGCTCGTATCGGCGCGCAGGGCCGCAAGCTCCGCTGATCGTCCGATATAGTGCCCTGCCGCCTCGACCAGCCAATCGCTGACGATATGGGGCGTTACCTCGATGTGTCCCTGAAAGCCCAGCGCATGACGACCATGCGCGATAATCTGTTGAGGATATCGCTGGCTGCTGGCGAGCAGGCGGCACCCTGCGGGCAAATCAAATGTGTCGCCATGCCACTGCATAACTTTTGTGTGGCTGTGATCAAAGGCCCTTACCGGTGATAACCGCCCTTCGTCCGTGATCGACAAATCGTACCAGCCGATTTCAGAGCCTTGATCGCCTTTATAAACACGCGCGCCCAGCGCCCGAGCCATCAATTGTGTCCCAAGGCATACTCCAAGATAAGGAAGCCCGGCAGTAAGGCGCCTTTCGATGATGGCGATCTCTTCTTTCAGAAAAGGATAGTCGTCGGCCTGATAAACCCCGGGAGCGCCCCCAAGAACGATCAGAAGGTCGGGAGCCAACGGATCAAACCCTACCAGACCATCAATTGCCGTATGAATGATGCGGCACTGAGCCTTACGCTGCGCAAGACATTGCAGCAATGTTCCCGGCCCGTTTGAGCCCATATGTTGAAAAATGGCGACGTTCATCATCCTTCCCCCGTCTGTTCATGCAATCGCACCCGATCCAGCACGACGCGAAGCGCCTTTCTCGTATGCGCCAAACCCAGACCGGTGTCTATCACAAAATCGGCGCGGCGCCGCTTCTCGTGATCCGGCATCTGACTGGCAAGAATGCCGGCGAATTTTTCCGGCGTCATTCCCGGACGGGTCAGAACCCGCATCCGCTGAATAAAGGCCGGAGCAGTGACAACAAGCGTGTAATCGACGCGCCGTTCGGCACCGGTCTCAAAAAGGAGCGGTATGTCCAGTACGACCAGTGGGCGGCGGCATTGCGCATTGCGAGCGAGGAATCGCCTTTGCGACTGCACGACCAGCGGGTGAAGGATCGATTCCAACCGCACCCGTTTCTCCGGCTGCGAAAAGGCCAGCCGGCCAAGGGCGGCCCTGTTTATCGCTTGTCGCCTTTTATCATAACTTTCGGGAAATGCAGCAGCAACCACCCTGATGGCTTCTCCGCACGGGTCAAGCAGCTGATGCACGGCTTCATCCGAACAATGGACGGGGATGCCCATGCCGCGCAACATGGCGGTCGCCGTTGATTTTCCCATCCCGATCGAGCCGGTCAGACCTAAAACGATCATCGTGCGCGCTCCGTAATATCGCGAATCAATTCCGCTGTGACTTCCGGCACCGTGCCCGCCCATGCGGCAAATGCCGGCCGCGCCTGATGCACCAGCATACCGATGCCGGTGACCACGGCGTAACCGGCTTCCTGCGCGACCTGCAAAAGATCTGTCATCAGCGGTTTATAAACAATGTCATAGACCAAAGACCCAGGCGGGAGCCGGGACAGGTTCATGGATAAGGCCTCCTGCCCCTTCATCCCCAGAACGGTTGTGTTCACAAGCAGCCCTGCATCGGCACAAGCCCTCTCCCGCACCCGCCATTCGACGACCTTCACACCAGGAAAATCGCCCGCAAGCCGCTCGGCATTCTCGCGGCTGCGGTTGGCGACAATAATTTCCAGGCACCCCGCTTGCAGCAAGCCATAGACCGCCGCCCGCGCCGCGCCGCCCGCGCCCAGAACTAAAGCCGGATTTGCGCCGAATGAAAAGCCGGGCTGCTGCTGACGCAGGTTTTCTACGAAACCGTAAGCATCGGTATTGCGGCCTTCGATCACTCCCTCGCGGATCACCACCGTATTCACGGCACCAATTTTCCGTGCGGTATCGTCCAGCTTCTGACACAGCGCCAGCGCGGCCTGTTTATGAGGCACGGTCACATTAAAACCCGCATAGCCCTGCCCTAGCAAATCGTCTACCGCCGGCTTCAAGTCGGCAGACGCCACGTCGATGGCGTTGTAAACGCCTGACAGCCCATATCGCGCGAACCAATAACCGTGTATGTGCGGTGACAACGAGTGTGAAACCGGATGTCCAACCACACCAGCCCTGATCATCACAACAACTCCCGTTGATCCGCGACTTCGCGGCGCCGCTGCAAAATAACCATGATTTCAGCCGCCGTCTCTTCAACCGAGCGCCGCGTAACGTCAATCACCGGCCAGCCTTGCCGGGTGAAGAATTTGCGCGCTTCCAGCGTTTCACTTTCCACGCGCTCCGGATCCAGATAAGTGTTTTCGCCGTGATGACGGTCGTTGGTATCGGCCTTCAGGCGATTCCGGCGTAGTTGGATCAGGCGGTCAGGGGACTCGGTCAGACCGACAAATACCGGGTGACGATGGCCCAGAACGGCCTCAGGGATGGCAACTCCCGGGACATACGGAATATTGGCGGCTTTAACCCCCTGCCGCGCAAGGAATATGCAGGTGGGAGTCTTCGAAGTGCGCGATACGCCCACAAGAACGACATCGGCCTCTTCGATGCCGTCATAGTTCTGGCCATCGTCGAACGCCAGCGCAAAATCGACGGCATCCATGCGCCGGAAATAGGCATCGTCCAGCGCGTGTTGCAAGCCCGGTATTCCTTTGCTCGGCAAGCCGGTATAAGCGGACAGCCCCTTAATGATATGATCCATCACCGGAATGCAGGGAACATGCAGTTCCTGACAGGCGCGTTGCAGGCGTTTGCGCTGCTCGCTGTCGACGAGGGTAAACAGGACAGGCCCCGGATTGTCATGGATATCGGCGATTACGCGTTCGAGCTGCTTTTCACTGCGAACCAGTGGCCAGAAACGCTCGACCGGGTCAATATTCTCGAACTGAGCAAGACACGCCCGCGCCAGCCCTTGCAGCGTGACGCCGGTCGCATCCGAAACCAGATGTAGATAGAAATGCCGCCGCGGCTCGCCCTTTTTCATCCTCGCCATCATAAAGGATTGTTAAGTCAGGGAAAAGTCGAAACTTGCGAACGGTCGTTAGCGGACGCGGCTGTGATCGGCTCCGGGAAAGATCAGGCGCGCCAAACGAGCGTCGCGAAACGGCACATTGTTCACCATCACCACTTCCATATCGTACATTAAGTGAAAAAGATGGGTCTGGTTGACCGGGTCGTGCAAGCCGGCGAAGAACGGATCGCGCAGGATCGTTTCTGCCAGCCCCCTGAGATAGCAGCGACCATCAGGCAGGGTTGTCAACGCCTCGATGTCGGCGACGCTTGCGCGCCTTTCCCCGAAAGGTCTTACTTTGCCATCGTAAGACAGCAGTATATCATCCATAGCCTCAAGCGTGTCGTGATCGCAACCGTCTACGCGGGACTCGTCGGCGTACCACTGACGAAAAGCATAAGCAAGCGCAGAGCCATCGAAAAGAGCCGAAGGGTCGCGCTCAAGAAATCGTGTGAAGACGAGGGCCATATCCCCCTCTTCCGCGCCGATAAGATGGCGCCAAACGTCGGTATAACCGGCGCCACGGAGTTCCCACCCCACCAATAACGCCGCCGTGTCGCAATCGGCACTACGCACACGCTCGATCATAAGGAGCGACTCTGGCATGAACTCGTCTTCAAGGGCCTGATATCTTTGCTCGTGCCAGATATCGCGCAAAGCGCGCACAAAGCAAATCAGCAGTTCGTTGCGAAAATAGGGCGACCGCCCCAGCGCCGAAGCGCTCAGGGCATAGGTGTCGAGCAAGACCGTCTGCGAGGGTATGTCGATGAGCGAACCGCTGTTCTTCAAATCGGCAAAGCCGACCTGCCACCCTGCCCGCTCGGCCTCAACCCACAAACGGGAAGCTGTCGGACTGTCTGCCAGAATGGCGGCGAGCCATGCCCCTATATCCTCATGGGCTTCAAAAGAAAACGGCTGCGCCAATATAGAATCATAATCCAGACGTGCGGGCAGAGCGACAGCGCTCAACAAAACAGGCTCGAAACAGGCCTCGTCAGGAAGTGTCAGGTCATAAATGTCGACATCGGGCACTTCGCTGTCCGCGCGGTGGCTGCGTCGTCCATGGTTCTTGCGGTTTAGTCTGTCATCGGCTTTCATAATACCCCGATGGTTCCTTTCCGTCCTTACGCATAAGGATTCATCGTATGACCAACCGCTTTCAGCCGCCCTGGCCGGGTTGCTGGCTGCGGAATTCAATAACTGTGGCGCTGCCCGGAGCATCCGCGCGGCTGTTTTTGAGAAGTCCGGTGTGTGCCTTACCGCGGGGCAAGGGGACGATGTCTGCTTTTTCATTGTGGTCGCCAAACCGTTTGCTGTTGTCGCCTTGAACCTCCGGCTGGGTCTTCTGGCGAGCCCCTGAAACCGGATTGGTTTCGAGGGTTTGCAATTCCTGTTCCGTTTCGCGGAAAGAGCGCTCAAACTTGATAAACCAGAGAAAATTGGCATTCGAACGGTCTCGGATTTCCGTAAACAGGGGATCGGCCATGATCGCCGATACGTAAGGAGCAAGGTAATTTTTGCCCTCTGGCTGACTGCCCAGTGCCAAAATTAACTCTGACGTCACTTGCGTTGACGGATTGATGTTATCAAAAACATAGCCTTGGTAATCGGCCAGCATTTGCTGAATCAGGCGGCGATCTTCCTGGCGGCACCGCTCGGAAAGAAACCAGGCCTCAAAAACTGCAGCACAGGCTTCACCGTTATTGACGGTGCGAAAGTCCATATAAGCTTCGCGGGCAAAGGCGCGTGCCAGATCCTCCATTGAAGATGCTTCAAGCCGCTCCCACGGGCCGGACAGGCCGGAAAGCTGTTGCTCCCAGGCAATCCGAATCATCGCTACGCATAAATCGGCGACCTGGGCGCGGTGAACCAAAACGGCCTGATCGGGATGGAAAGTCAGTGGATGAACCAAGGCTCCGTTACGGTGCTGCCAGACACGGCGCAATTCGCGGGTCAGCAGCAAAATCTGATCTGTGTCATTCAGGGCCGGATTGATAAATACCGTATTCTGACGACGATCATAGAGGGCTGTCGAGACGGCACCGCCTAAGACAAATTTTGTTTCATAACGCCGGGCTGTTGCGATCAGTGCCGCGCCAAAACGGGACTTGTTGATCTGGGCCAGAATATAATCGGCATCTTCTCCCATGACCAAAGAAGAACCTGCCGTCGTCGCCTCGGCACTGTCTTTAAGGAACAACGCCACCATTTCTTCCGCATGATCAAGTTCGGCTTTCCCCGAGAAAGGCAGTTGTTCACTTTCCAGCGCCCGCATGACGCGTTCCTGCAGTTTTTCAACGCCTCTTTCTATGGCATTTAGATCAGCGAACTCCTCTCCCAGAGCGGGTTCAAAGCGATCAGCCTCAAAGCTGCCTTCATAATCCATGAAAAACAACGGCTGGTCACCGATCAGCGTGCAGCGTACCGGCTGGTAGTTATTCAGCGTATACGCCAGACTCACCCTGCGGTGATAGCTGAAGTGGCCGTGGGTAACGTTGTCTGTATCTGTTGTTTTACTCATTATAGACCCCAAACCGATTGCTGGTTTTCGGCTGGCCGCGCGTGCCCTGCGCAGTCGCCATGGGTTTATTATGCGTGTCGAGGGTTAACGAGTTCCTACTAAAAAGGGGGTTCTTATCCCACGGAGAGTCTTTTTAATCCCTTTTTTCTCAAAGCTTTAACAAGAGATTAACAGAGGGTTTCTGTTCGGTTAAAAACCCGGCTTTATATCGGGATTGTCAACAAGGACTTGGGGATAAAGTTTGCCTATTGTCCAAAAGTGTCATCCAGCACAGGCATATCCTCAATCAGTAATTCCTCGTCAGAAAGATTGACCAAGCCATTGGGCTGAACATTGACGGTGGTTTTGAACAGCGAATCCTTGAACATCATCCGGGCCACTATTCTGAAGCCGCCACCGGAACTGCGTTCCACGATGTGCAAGGGCTCCAGCATTTTACCAATAGCCTTGCGCGCAGCCGGTGGCGGCTCATCGCGCCACATGACATCATCAACGCTTTCTGTAATGATAAACCGCCCGTGCCGACCGCGGACATACGTGAAAAAAAACCTCACATAATCAGTGACGGTAGCTTCGTTCAGATGTATGGGCGCCTTCTCGTTCAAAGCGTAGATAGGTTCGTTCGTCCAGTTCAGAATGACAACGTGGCCCGGCTTGTAAAGCACGAATTTTCGTATATTGGGAACTGTTTCATAGTCAGCCAGATCAAGAAACCGGTATCCAGGATAAAAAGAAGGCTCATTCGCCAGAATTGTCACAGTTGCAGGATGAAAATGACTGCCCTTCAAGGCAGGATTAACTTCTTCCAGAACGGTCTCGCACTCCAGTAAATCAAGTTTTACAAACTGGTCTGTGCCATTACCGTCTTGAATACTCATGATCACTCACTCCTGCCTATTTTTTATAAGAAGAACTATCGTCGGAGTAAAGTCTTGAAATCGCTTCGTGATTGAACGTATGGGGTTATCCTCATGCGACTGTGTGAATCCCCATATAACAAGCCGGGATAATTGTGGGATAAAAATTATCCGATTTTCCTGATCGGTTATCAAAACCGGTCATGAGTCTGTGCATGGCACTTTACCAGCCTGTGCATGGACGAAATGCTTATGAATGCGAATCGCGGGAAAAATTGGGCTTTATGGATTTCTTACCTGTGTATGTTTATGGGGGCAGATTCTTGTCCCCAAGACTCACAGCCATCTACTAATAACTACTACTTTAAAATAATACTTTTTGATTCTTATTTGTTCTGCTTTTATGGGCCCGTTTTCAAAACGGAGTTTCATGAAAGCCGATGGTTGCGCGTAAAAAAATATTGGATGTGCTGAATGGCGGGCGCGAAGAGATCCCTCCCATATGGTTGATGCGGCAAGCGGGGCGCTACCTGCCGGAGTACCAGAAAGTCAGGGCGTCCGCCGGGGGCTTCTTGGAACTTGTATTTAATCCGGAGCTGGCATCAGAGGTAACATTGCAGCCTATTCGTCGCTATGGGTTTGATGCCGCCATTTTGTTTTCCGATATCCTTGTAGTGCCGCAAGCTTTGGGCAGATCGGTGCGATTTGATGCTGGTGAAGGGCCAAGGTTATTGCCTGCGGACAGCCAGTTTATCGCAAGCTTGCCCGACTGGAATATCAACCTGGAGGTTTTTAGCCCCGTGTACGAAACCGTGGGTTTGATCCGGGAAGGCTTGCGGCACGAGGGATATGATGGCACAGCGCTGATCGGGTTTGCCGGGGCACCGTGGACAGTCGCGTGTTACATGATCGAAGGCGGAGGGAGTCATAATTACGCCTTTTCCCGGAGTTGGGCTGAAAACAGGGTTGAAGAACTGGCTGTTTTGATTGAAAGCTTGAGCGAAGTCACGATAGCCTATCTGGTGGGGCAAGTTAAAGCGGGTGCAGAAGTCCTGCAAATTTTTGATAGCTGGGCTGGATTGCTGACAGATCAGACTGATTTTAGACGCTGGGTCATTGAGCCCACAAGAAAGATCGTGATGGCCGTGAAAGAGGCTTGTCCCCATATACCTGTGATCGGATTCCCGCGCGGTGCGGGGCCTTTGTACGAAGACTATGTTAAGGAAACCGGTGTGCAGGCAATTGCGCTGGATCAGCATGTCAGTATGGCCAAGGCTAGGAACTACCAATCAGCGCTGCCGGTGCAAGGGAACCTTGATCCAGAAATCCTTAGAAGCGGGGAGGGGTTGGAAAAAGCGGCTTCAGATATAATATCAGCTCTTTCTCATGGGCCGCATATTTTCAATCTCGGGCATGGGATCGTCAAGGAAACTCCACCTGAGCATATAGCGCGCCTGATGCAAGCGGTTCGCAGGATGAAAGAATGAAAAAACGTGTCGCTGTAGTGCTTTTCAATCTCGGTGGGCCTGATAAGGGCGAAGATGTTCGCCCCTTCCTTTTCAATTTTTTTATGGACAAGAATATTCTCCGTTTGCCTTTTCCTTTGCGTCTGCCTCTTGCAGCTTTGGTTTCTTTTCGCCGATCCCGGCGCGAAGCCGCAAATAGTTACGGTTTGCTTGGGGGAGGGTCGCCGTTGCTGGGGAACACTTGGGAACAGGCGCGCGCGTTGAAAAGCGTTTTGGACGCATACGAGGGTTTTGAGCATGAAGTCTTCGTTTGCATGCGCTATTGGGATCCCCGCGCCGCTGCAGTGGCAGCCCAGGTAAAAAACTGGAAGCCCGAGCGCATCGTCTTGCTGCCTCTCTACCCTCAGTACTCGACGACGACGACAAGATCATCCCTTCAGGAGTGGAACCGCGCCTGTGTGCGGGTCGAGATGGATATACCGACGAGTTTGGTGTGTTGCTATCCGGAAGCTAAAGGATTTCTCAGCGCTTCCGCAAAAAAGATAGGCCAGGCATACGAACAGGCCCTGCGCGATACACAGGCCAGGGGTTTCAAGCCTCCCCGGCTTCTTTTTTCGGCACATGGCCTGCCCGAGGATATTATCTATGAGGGGGATCCCTATCAGGCGCAGTGCGAGCAATCCGCGCGCGCGATTGTGAAAGAACTTTCAGTACCGGGACTTGACTGGTCGATCTGCTATCAAAGCCGGGTGGGGCCGAAGAAATGGATTGGCCCGAGCACAGAAGAAGAATTGGCGCGCGCGGCGCAGGATGGAGTGCCAGTGATCGTTTATCCGCACGCATTTGTGAGCGAACATGTGGAAACGCTGGTTGAAATTGAAATTGAATATCGACATAAAGCGGAGCAATTAGGTATCCCGTATTTTTCCCGCGTTCCCACGGTAGGTGCCGATAAGGATTTTATTGAAGATTTAGCTTCCACAGTGGTATCGCACGCACGCCAGTCGGGGATATATCCTTATGGCGGGAGCAGAGTCTGCCCTCTTTCGTCAAGGCAGTGTTGTATGGCAGAATGCTGCGTAAACTCCGGAGCATCGTGGAATGGGCAATTGGCTGCTTGAGCATTATTTATGGTTAAAGGCGCTACATATCATTTCCGTGATCGCCTGGATGGCGGGCATGCTCTATTTGCCCCGCCTTTTTGCCTACCATGCGGGCACGGACAAGGGATCCCATGCTTCGGAAACATTCAAGGTCATGGAGCGGCGTTTGCTGCGGATTATCATTAACCCTGCCATGATGGCGGCCTTTGTATTTGGCGGGTTGATGATATGGGCTAATCCGGCTTTGATGGGGGGAGGCTGGTTTCATGCCAAAGCCGTCCTGATCATCCTGATGACGGCGTGCCATGGCCTGTTTGCGCGCTGGCGGAAAGATTTCTTGAAAGACCAGAATGTCCGCCCGGCGCGCTTTTACAGGATATGGAACGAGGTGCCGACTGTGCTCATGATTTTTATTGTCATAATGGCTGTAGTCAAACCCTTCTGAACCTGTGTGTTTTTAATCGTGATTTTCCGAAACGCTTCGTCAGGCACGCTTTTTATTTGACGGGGGTAGCTGATTTGGCTATAAACAGAATGTCTTATAAATAAATTCCATGAAATGAAGGGTTTAGGTCGCGCTTTGTAAGTGGCGCGCAAGGCAAAGCGGAAACGCTGGCTTTAAACCGGTAAGACAGTTTTCCACATAGACTAACAAGCAACAAGAAACGGACTCTGCACAACCGACGATCAATCCCCTCTAGTCAATGATATAAGGGCGATCATACTTTCAACTCCCGGTCATTTCCCGACATTTCCCAAACAACGGACTAAAAAAATTGATGAATCTTCAGGATCTGAAAACAAAATCTCCGGCCGACCTTCTGGCGTTTGGCGAAGAACTGGGGATAGAGAATTGCAGCGCGATGCGCAAGCAGGACATGATGTTCGCTATCCTCAAGCAGTTGGCAGAGCAAAATGTTCCAATTTCTGGTACAGGCGTGCTTGAGGTATTGCAAGACGGTTTCGGGTTTTTGCGTTCGCCGGAAGAGAACTATCTGCCGGGCCCGGACGATATTTACGTTTCACCCTCGCAGGTGCGTCGCTTTGGCCTTCGCACAGGGGACATTGTCGATGGTGAGATTCGCGCCCCGAAAGACAACGAGCGTTATTTCGCTTTGCTGAAGGTCGGCTCAATCAATGGTGAAGCGCCGGAAAAGCTGCGTCATCGCATAAATTTTGACAACCTGACCCCGCTTTACCCTGAACGCAAGATCAAGCTGGAGCTGGAAGATCCGACCAAGAAAAACATGACCCAGCGCGTGATTGAGCTGGTATCCCCTTTGGGTTTCGGGCAAAGGGCTTTGATAGTGGCACCGCCGCGTGTCGGCAAAACCATCATGCTGCAGGACGTGGCCCATTCCATCATTCAGAATCATCCGGAATCGTACCTGATCATATTGCTGATTGATGAGCGCCCGGAAGAAGTCACTGACATGGTTCGTAACGTGCTGGATCGCAACCGCGACAAAGGCGTTCAGGGAGAAGTGATTTCATCAACCTTTGACGAGCCGGCTACGCGTCACGTGGCCGTGGCCGAAATGGTCATGGAAAAAGCCAAGCGGCTGGTGGAGCATAAACGGGATGTAGTTGTTTTGCTTGACTCGATTACGCGCCTTGCGCGCGCGTATAACACGGTAGTGCCGTCATCCGGCAAAGTTCTGACCGGCGGTGTAGACGCCAACGCATTGCAACGCCCGAAACGTTTTTTCGGCGCGGCCCGAAACACGGAAGAAGGAGGCAGCCTGACCATTATTGCCACCGCGTTGATCGAAACCGGCAGCCGCATGGACGAGGTAATTTTTGAAGAATTTAAGGGCACTGGCAACTCAGAAATCGTGCTGGAGCGCAAGATCGCTGACAAGCGCGTCTTCCCGGCAATCGATATCCAGAAATCGGGCACGCGCAAGGAAGAGTTGCTGGTATCGAAGGACGCCCTCAACAAGATGTATATGTTGCGCCGGGTTTTGGCGCCGATGGGTACGGTCGATGCGGTTGAATTCCTGATTGACAAGCTTAAGGACACGAAATCGAACGATGATTTTTTCACTAAAATGAACCAATAATTTTCGTAGGCCCTCGCGCCGGGGCTTCCCCCAACGCCTTCCGAAACGTAAATGAAACCTTAACGCCCATCTGTTATTCAGGGGTTTTGTTCATTAATCTCTAAAAACTTTTCTGCTATCCTTTACTGTGGGAGTTCCATGTCAATGATAAGACTGGACAATTCAAAGCTATTGTCGATGGCGGGAGCGACCATGTTGCTGCTGATTGCCTTGTCGCCGGTATCGGCACCGAAGGCGCAGGGTCTGGCCGCCGATTTTAGTTCTGGCTCGGTGATTATCGGCGAAGACGCTGATGCTTGCGACAACTCCAAGGAAGGAGGGATGCGCTATAACTCGGCTTCGGGGCTGCACCAGTTTTGTAACGGACTGGGGTGGGCCGGATTTGTTGCCAACCCGCCGAGCGTTTTGCTCGGGATTATTCCGAGTAGCAATTTCACAATGGATGTGATCGGCCCCGGTAACCCTGCCTATGGGGCGACAGAGACTTTCACAGTCAAGAATTTTGGTACCACGACCAGTTCGAACCTGACGGTTGATCTCACTGAATCGGCAGACCAATTCGACATCATGAGCGATGCTTGTACAGGCGTGGCCTTGGCCGAGGGGCAGACTTGCGATATTACTATACGGCCTAAATCGACGGCCAACGCCCTTTTTTCTGGCACTCTGACGATCCCGCAAAACAATATTCCGATGGCGCCGCTGAAGGGGGTGGCCCAGGGATTTGGCTGTGCGCCGGGCGTGACGGGCGGTGGCGGCGTTTACGCGGCATGCGGTGCGGCCTACAACCTTGTCGCCGTTCCGGGAGGTTGCACTGACTCAGCCACCCCGACGTGCGCGGGCGGAACCGATAGCACTTTCAAAGTCTGGGGATCGAGCGGCTTGTTGCGCGATAAGACGTACGATTCTCTGAACGGGCCACAGAACAACGTTAACTTGATGGCGTATGTTGCTCAAGAGGGATCAGGCGCGCATCTGGCCGCCGAGTTTTGCAGGAACATGGCTTATGGAGGTTTTAGCGACTGGTACTTGCCTTCAGATAGCGAGCTTTTGGTTTTGTATGGCGCACGCAGCGCGATAGGCGGCTGGGCGAGCGGATTTTCGTACTGGAGCTCTACGCAGATCGACTCGACATATGCGTATACCCGGGATCCAAGCGGAGCGTCGGTATCAGCCGCAAAGGGCAGTTCTTACCGCGTCCGCTGCGTGCGCCGCGAGACTCAGGCCTTGCCCGCTGCGCAATACGATTTGAAGCCGGACAATGTCTTTTTTACCCCCGCGATGACAACGACAGGCAACCGTGTGTCCTCAAATTTGGCGACGATTTCGGGAGTCAGCGCAGATATTTCCGTAGCGATTGCCAATGATACCAGCGGGGGTGCGCGGATCAAGATCAACGGTGGGGCGGAAGTCACCAGTGGAACTGCCGGTTATGGTGATACGATCCAGGTGGTAATGACGGCGCCGGGCAGCGCCGGTAACGCCAATACGGTCGATGTGGCCTTGGGCGAGAATACGGCCCGCTGGAAGGTGGGGGTTCCGAATGAGACGGGAACGCGGCGGGTTTTTGTCAGCGAATCCAGTTCTGGCGGGATTGGGGGTGCGAACTCAGGAGATGCGCGGTGCCAGTCGGAAGCGGCTGCTGCGGGGCTAGGCGGGACGTGGCAGGCTATGATCTCGGAGCTCAACTCGGCAACGAATCAGGCGGCGCTGCGTATGGATTTCAACTGGGATACGATTGTCAATATGAACGGTCAGACGGTTGCCACAAGCTGGGGTGACCTGTGGGACGGATCGATTGCCAACCCTGTCAATTACGACGAGAATGGCGTTCTGGTGTCCACGACGACGGCGGTTTATACGGGTACGTCCACCACGGGGGTTCCGGCGACGAGCAGCAGAGATTGCTCAAACTGGTTAAGCACTGTCAGCACCACGACCGGAACCACGGGATTGCTGACCGGAACCAATGGCTCCTGGATTGCAAATACTGGAACGGCTTGTAACAATTCGGCCCGTCTTTATTGCTTTGAGCAGGTGCCGGGCCCGGGCGATACTACCCCCGACCCCTTCAGTTACAACCCGATGACAGCACAGGCGGCAGCCAGCACAGTCGATGTAACTGCGGCCAGTGTGGTGATTTCCGGCATCAATGCGGCGGCAGGCGTGAGCGTGAGCGGAAGCGGCAACCCGGAGTACAGGATTAATGCCGGATCTTGGACATCGACTTCTGGCACGTTGAACAACGGCGATACGTTGACGATTCGCGCCGATGCGCCGGCCAGCAACGGCGCGCGCAACAAGGTAACGATCACAGCAGGCACCTATACGACATATTGGTATGTGGGGGCGGGCGATACAGGCCTGACCAGACGCATTTTCGTTAGATCGGCGGTGGATTGGTACGGAAGCAATAACATAACGACGATGGATGGGCGTTGCGCCGCCACAGCCGCTGCCGCCGGATTGGGCAGTAACTGGGCGGCGCTGGCCAGCGAGAACGTGCCGGATGGGTATGCCGTCAACAAGATGAACGCAAACTGGGGCACGCTTAAGAACCTGAATGGCGATATCGTTGCGAATAGCTGGGAAGACTTATGGGATGGGTCTTTGGGGTTTGGGGTAGGGTATGATGAGAACTACCAGCCTATCTCCGCCTATATCAGGACGGCCACATTGGCCAATGGCCGCCACTCCGGGAACGATTGTCTGGGTTGGACAACGACTTCGTCGACATATTGGTCGACGACCGGGGCGTCGGGCTCCGCATCGTCTTTTTGGATAGCAGGGGCGTCTGTTGTAAACTGCTATGTAAGCGGAAACGCCTACTGCGTGGAAAGCGGGAGCAACGCCGACGATGAGCTGCCGAATGCATTCTATTTCCACCCGATGACGGCGCAGGGAGCCCCGTCCACTGCCGATGTCGTATCGTCTACGGTGAACATTGATGGCATAGGGGTTCCCGTGTCGGTGAATGTGAGTGGAAGCGGCAATCCGGAATACCGCATCAATAGCGGGGCATGGACGAGTGCGGGAGGCACGATTAGCCGGGGGGATACTCTGACGGTTCGCGCCGATGCGCCGGCAACTGCCAACCAGAGGAATAAGGTGACGGTCACGGTGGGCACCTATACGACATATTGGTATGTGGGGGCGGGCAATACCGGGAATACCAAGCGAATTTTTGTGACGGCGACAACTTATAACGGCAACCGTGCCGGGCTGGGTGGTGCCGATTCTACCTGTTCGTCTTTAGCGAACGCAGCCGGCCTGGGGACGGGCTGGGTCGCGCTGATGAGCGACTCAGGCGCCGATGGTTATGCTATCAACCGCGCGCCCCTGAACTGGGGCACGCTGACGAACATGAATGGCGATGTCGTAGCCGCGAGCTGGGCTGACTTGTGGGACGGCTCTGTTTCGGCCCCGATCAATCGCTCGCAGACCAATACGATTGTGAATAATTTTGTCTGGACGGCTACAGGCGGCAATGGCCGCCTGATCGGTACGCAGACTTGCCTGGACTGGACAACGAGTTCGAACAGCAACAGTTATGCCACGCGCCTTGGTTCAAGCGGCTCCAGCGGTTCATGGGTGGATTCATCGCAAAGCTCTACCTGCGACATAGTGCGCAGTCTTTACTGCATTGAGCAATAATCGCTGGAGAGAAGTGACCGCTCATAAAATTTTCCAATAATTTTAGATAGTTATGCATTAATTTCGAAACGAAAGAATTTGCCATAATATAATTCCTGCCATACACTGGTATATAGGTTATCGTGCTGGCGGGGGTGGATCCGCACCAGCCGTGAGTGCCGGCGAGAAAGGGTGGAAAAACATCCGGAAGGGCTTGCCCGGCATTCGTATTCAATTTGATGGGTGGGTATTATTATCATGTATGCGCGAAAAAACGCAGGCGTACTTGTGCGTACGTCAGTAAAAAGGCTTGCGCCTGCGAAATTAGCAGCCGCGATATACGTTTTCCTGATGGCATTTTCTTTAGCCTGGCCTGAGTCGGCGTGGCCATTCGAGATCACTTCAGAGACGGAGTCTTACAGTCATGGCGGCGTGGTTGCTGCGGCTGCGATGCGTCTCGACCCTTCCATCAGCGATCCTTGCCTGTATCTCTTGAAGCCACTGCGTGAGCAAGAATCGTTCATGGCCGCTGATCGCCGCTACCGTGAGGCTTCGGGATCGGCAATGGCTGTGGGGCTGGTCTTGGGTGTCAGGTTTGCTCTTGGCCCGCAAGAACGCGCAGGCGCCCGGAGTCATGCCCGTCCTGTCGCTGCCTTTCATGTCTGGGAGCCGCATCAGGTACAATCGCCAGCGCGGGCGATTGCCGACTACCGCGCTTGTCGCAACCAGCGCACATTACAGGCTTTGATTGACTGAGTTGGAAAGGAGTTGTGCCAGACAGTCGTGAAAACCAATTGATTTTGCCGGACAAGAGTTCCCGGCGTTGCGCTCTGCAGCCCGATCTTGCCCTGATTCCTTGAATGTCCGATCTGTTGTGCCCCTTGTGAAACTGCCGCCCGTTCTTGTCGCCCCTTTGAGGGTGAAAAAACGGGCGGCGCCTCTTTTCCGGAAGGCATAAAGAGGGGGGAGTGCTGCTGTTGTAGAGAAGGGCTTTCTTATTGCTTACTGCGGAACAATGACCGGCTTGCTGAATGTCGGTCGTCCAAGAACCCCGCTTCCCGGATCTCCCCAGCACCATATGGTTGAATCGTCCCGGATACCGCATACATAATAACTTCCCGCGTCCACGCTGACCCAGGTGGTGCCACTGACGCCGGTGTCGTTTGCCTTCACAGGCGAGGTTTGCGTATCGTTCGGACTTTGGTTGCCGAGCTGCCCGCTTGACCCATATCCCCAGCACCATATGGTGCCGTCATTACGAATGCCGCAGGTATGCCGGCTGCCCGCCGATAGTTTTGTCCAGGCGGTGCCGCTGACGCCGGTTGTCAGGACTTGCGCCGGGGTTATGGCGCTGGCGGTGCTGCCTGCTCCGATGCGTCCCCACGATCCATATCCCCAGCACCATGCGGTGCCATTGTCGCGAATGCCGCATGTGTGGGCGTCGTCGCTGGTTGTGACATCTGTCCATGTTGTGCCGCTGACGCCTGTCCCGATCGTGACGACAGGCACATTGCTGCTGTGGTCGGCGCCGTTCTCGTCCCCTAGCATGCCGCTATAGCCCCACCCCCAGCACCATATGGTGCCGTTGTCGCGAATACCGCAGGAAGCCCGCCAGCCGGCGTCAACACCGATCCATGTGGTTCCGGTGATGCTGCCCGCGCTGACGGCGACCGGCGTCAGTTGCTGGTTAGGGCTTGCGCCGTGGCCGAGTTGACCTCTGCCGCCATATCCCCAGCACCACATCGAGCCATCGTCTCGCGCGCCGCATGTATGAAAGGCGCCGGTCATCAGATCTGTCCATGCTGCGCCGGAGACGCCGCCGGTGGCGACTTGAGAGGGCGCGTTCTCGCTTAATGCCGATCCGTTGCCCAGAGCGCCGTCGCCGCCATATCCCCAGCACCACATCGAACCGTCGTCGCGGAGGCCGCAGACGTGATCGTATCCGGCATCGATCTTTGTCCATTTCGTTCCGGAGACGCCGGAGGAATCAACCTGCACACGCGTTAACGACGAAGTGCCGCTGCCATCGCCCAACTCGCCGTCATCGCCGCTGCCCCAGCATGTCGCTGTGTCATCCAATAAAATGGCGCAGGCGGTCGAGGGGCCGGTTGCGAGATCCTTTCCTTTCAGGGCTGCATATGAGCTCGTACCCGGCGGCCCATAATCGCCTGTATTGGAACCAGTTACGCCCATGATATTCACACCGCTCTTTATATTGGCAGCTACAAAATCGGGATCGGAGAAGGATCTGGAGGCGGAGAGGTGGCATTCGCCGGTGCCATCGTCTTCGCAAGGGGGGTTGGTAAACGCCTGCCATGAGCCGTTATTGCAATATTCCCATATGTTTGCCAGAGACGAGCTGAAACGCAGCCGACCCTTTTTTTCGGCCGTGCAACTGCCTGCGTCGTTCCCGATCCGCGTTAGTGTCTTGCCGTTTATGTCATAGCTTTCCATCACGTTCCAGGTGCCGGAAAGGCAGAGCAGCATATATGTGTGCGTAACCGCAACGGCCTTGGCGGTCGTGCAGGGGTCGCCTGGTAAAGGATCGGCGGCATGCGCTGACCCCGTGAAACTTATGCCGAGCAGCACGATGAAAAATATTTTTTGTAAATATCCCGCGCGAGTCACTTGTACCCCTATTCCGCCACCGGCCTTATTGCGCCGAAATCAAGACCGGCCAGAGTTCCATATGTAGGATCCCCCCAGCACCACGCCGTTCCATCATCCCGCAAGCCGCAGGCATAATTTCCGCCGCCGGATATATTTGTCCATGCGGTTCCCGTTGTGTCGGAATCGTCGATCATGACCGGCGTATTCGTACTAAGGATGCTGTTGTTGCCCAGTTGACCGTACGTGTTGTAGCCCCAGCACCATGCTGTCCCGTCGTCCCGTAAGCCGCAGTTTGACCATTCTGTCGTTGCCACTTGTGTCCAGGCCGTGCCGCTGACGCCAGTGGTGCTGACTTGACGGGGCGTTGAGTTTGTGACCGTATAGGTGCCGTCGCCCATTTCACCGTCCTCGCCATATCCCCAGCACCACGCCGTTCCGTCGTTACGGACACCACAAGCGTGGTAACCGATGCTCACTGAAACGTCTGTCCAGGCCGTGCCACTGACGCCGCCTGTCGATACCGCGACGGGAGCAGTTTGCTGCGTCGTATTCCCGTTCCCCAGAGCGCCGTAATAGTTGTAGCCCCAGCACCACGCCGTCCCGTCGTCCCGTAAGCCGCAGCTATTGCTGTAACCGTTGCGGATTTTGGTCCATGCGGTGCCGCTGACGCCTGTCAGGGTAATCGGGCTGGGTGCGCTCAAGTTTCCGGCCGTAGCACCGTTACCGAGACCGCCGTTTCCATCGTTCCCCCAGCACCATCCCGTTCCATCGTCACGGACACCGCAGACGTGAAAACCGCCGGCATCTATATCGATCCATGAGGTTCCGCTGGTGGCTGTCGCATTGACAGAGACGGGGGTGTTCTGATTGCTGGTGCTGCTGTTGCCATTGGCGCCATAGGTGCCCTGCCCCCAGCACCACGCCGTTCCATCATCCCGCAAGCCGCAGCTATTGGTTCGCCCGACGGCGATGTTTGTCCATGTCGTTCCCGAAAGGCCGCCTGCACTGACGAAGACGAGGCCCGAAGGCGTGTTGTAACTCCCGTTGCCAAGCTGGCCGAGGGCTCCATACCCCCAGCATCTGGCCGCGCCTGCAGCATCGACGGCACAGGCAGCGAAGTAACCGGCGTTTATAATTGCTGTATCCATACCCTCCACCAGCGTACCGATGACATCCAGTATGCTTGTCCCCGCGATAATGTTCTCGGGAATGAAATCGGGATCACTGTCCATGCGTTGCGCGTCTATGAAACAAGCCCCGGCACCATCATCCTGACACCGGGGTTGCTTAAAAGGGTGCCACGCTAACCCGTCACAAAACTGCCAAGGGGGATCGTCGTTGCTGTCGAAGCGGATACGCCCGTTTTTATCTGTAGTACAGCCTCCGTTATCGTCACCGATCTGAAACAAGGATTGCCCTGTCGCGGGGGTCCATTCCTTGAGCGCGACCCAGGTTGACCCGTTGCAGACAAGCGTATAGCCCGCTGTCGCGCTTTCCGGCCCACCGACCTGGCGCACTTGATTGGCGTTGCTGCACGGATCACCGGGCACCGTTTCCTGAGCTTGCGCAGAGTGAAGTGCGAGAGCGGAGAGAAGAAATGTTAGGCCCACAAAAAGCCCAATGGCGAACCTGCGCATGATAGCATGCCGTATTATTATTGCTCACGATTGTATGATACCAGAGCGGCTTTTTTAGGGAAGTTAATTTCCTAGACCAAAGTATAGTTTGAGTTACCCTTTTTCATTCCTACGGCTTAAAGGGGGAGGGTTATGTCTTCTTGGTGAGCGGTATCATATTGATTCTACGTATATTTATTAGCGTAGCTTGTGGCTGGACATCTTCTTTTTCAGCCTCAAAGGAAAGAAAGCAAAAAATCGAACCAGGCGGGGGCCGCCTGGCTGCCTTTGTATGTTACCGGGATCATTGTCAGCCACAAGATAAGGGTCAGCCCGATGCCAACCCACCCCGCCCTTCCCGGGCGCGGCACAAGACCTTTGCGTTTCTCGGGAGGCAGCAAGTGAGCCAACGCCTGATGCAGGGCTGAGGCCGCGGTTGACTGGATAATCAGCCAGGATAGCCCCATGCAAAGCAGCAGCAAAAATACCTCCATCAGGGCCTGGACAAGCAGGTCAGGAATATAATTATAAATCCGGGGGCGAATGGGGAGGGCATAAAAAGCCGTGAACACAAGCGCGTTAAGCGCCATTCCCATCGCCAGCCCTATGCGGCGGGGTTTTTTGGTAACATTTTTTAAAGCAGTCTCTGCGCTGATAAGCATTTTTTGCATGGTTTCGATTTTGAGGCCGAAAGGATAACGTTTGGCAAAGGCTTCGTAGGCCCGGCTTGGATTTAGGCGCGCGGCCAGTACGACGGCTTCGCCGACGGCCCGGTAAGGGGCTGCTTCCTTGATTTTGGCGGCGGCGTCGCCCGGTGCGCGCGCGGCTTCGTCGAGCAGGCGCAGGCCAGGGAAAAGCGGTTCCTCCAGAAACGGATCCATATGCACCAACTCAGGGTGCAGGCCGAACAGCTTGCCTTTTATGATTCGATCCTTAAGGCGGAAACTAATATTGCCCCAAGGCAGCCGCACCTTATAAGGGATTTTGAATTCATCGCCCTTCACCTCACGATCCAGCTCCTTTAAGCGGGCTTCGTCTTCGATCAGGGAGATGTCGGCGTGCCGGTCTGTGACCATTTCGGCACCGAGCTGGTCTATGAGTGGAGGGATTTCCGGGGCTCCTTCCGCAGCGACGAGGGCTTCTTTGTCGTACCAGAAGCGGCATTTAGCTTTGACGACTAGTGAGCCGATCAGGCTGTGCCAGCCTGTTGTGCCGCAGGGCTGGCAAGGCAGCTTGCCGGTGCCCTTGCAGTTTTTGCAAGGCGTTACGCCCCGCCCGCGGCATATCGGACAGGGCGCGCGGCCCTTGCCGTTGCATTTTGTGCAGGTTTTCCGTCCGCCGCCGGCGGATATGGTGCGGTGCCCCTGACACAACGGGCATTCGATCAGCATGGCGCCCTTACAGCGGTAGCAGACGGCGCGCCCATCGCCGTGGCATACACCACAGGCGAGCATCCTGGCGCCAGAGCAGGACGTGCATAATTCGTGCACGACATAGGTCTTATTGAATCTGTCCAGCGAGATCGTCTGGTTCTCAAGCGCAAACCCGAGATCGGGGCGCTTCTTCATAAGCTCGATCACATTCTTCTTTACGTCTGGGTTTTCTGTGATCTTTTCCAGCAAGGCATTCATTTTGGTTTTCATATCGCCAGCAGAGCCCACGACTTCGCCGTTCTGCTTACCGTTGACGCGCTTCTCCGCAGTTTGCGGATCCATTTTATAGACTTCGTAGGCCTCGAATTTCAGGATTTCACCCTCAAAGTCGGCCAATGCGACTTGCAGGCCCCGCATGCCGTTGCCCCTCACAACGGCTTGAACTTTTTTTACTGCTTTTTCAAGCAATTCGTCGGGTACAGGTTCAGGGCCATCGAACGTTTCCGGGTTCTCGATGGTCAGGGGCTCATTATTGGCGAATGGGTCGTCGCTCACGGCTGTGTCCACGAATTAGGCGGCTACGGATCGCCGCAGGTGACGGTCAAGAAAATCAAGAGTGCGCTGGTTTGCGGTTTGCGCGGCCGTCTCGTTGTAGTGCTGCCCTCCGCCGCGCGCGAAAGCATGATCCATATCCGGATAGGTATGAATAGTAATAAGTGGATTGCCTGTTAACGCCTGCAAAATCTTTTTTTGTGCGCCCTTGCTGACATATTTGTCTTCTTCGGCAATGTGCAGCATCAAAGGATTCTTTATGTGACGGCTTTCATCGAGCAAATCTTCAATCCCCACGCCATAGTAACCTATGCTGCAGTCGGCACGCGAACGCGCGGCCATCAGATAGGCCAGTTTACCACCGAGACAATAGCCCATGACGCCGATTTTGCCGTTGCCTAACGCATGGCCGCGAAAGGTATGAAGCGTGGCGCGCAAGTCTTCTATTCCTTTCTCCACGTCAAAACGCTGATAGAAGCCAAAGGCCCGCACCCATTCCTCTTCGGTTTTGTCGGTAAGTTGAATGCCAGGCTCCATGCGCCAGAACAAATCAGGGCAAACGGCTATAAAACCGCGCTGCGCCAGACTGTCGCACTTGGCGCGCATTTCGGCGTTAACCCCAAAAATTTCCTGAATCAGGATAATGACGGGCGCCGGGGTTTTGGCGGGAAGGGCGGTATAGGCTGCGAAGCTTTGGCCATCGCTGGCAGGTATGTTTTGCACGGTCATTGTGGGCCTCTTCTTGTCTCGCTCGGGAGTCAGGATACGCCGTGCCTTTGGGCGAGCAAACCCCTAAAAAAGTATTATATCGGGCTGCTGCGGTGGCTGACATGTTTCTTGCGCGCCCTTTAAGCGATCCCCCAGCTTTTGAGTCAGGGATTCGTTGGCGGCGCTAAAAGGTGTGTGGCTGCGAACCAGAACGGCACAACTGTTGAACACTTTTAATTTCTTCTCAAGGCCGTTGGCTTTGAGACTAGCTCCGGTTTCGACCACTTCCAGTATGGCATCGGCGCGATTTACAGCCAAGGTGGCTTCGACGTTCCCTTTTTGCGGCAGAATGCTGGCAGGCTGCGTTCCATTTTGCTGCAGTAGTTGCTGCAGCAAAGCGGGATAGGCGCTGGCTAGCCGCATCCCTTCCAAATCATTGATGTTGCGGATATTAATTTCCGGCTTCGCAGCAATCCAGAGCGAGCAACAGCAAATGCGCTCCAGAGTCAGGACAGGTTTTAAAGAGGCTCGTGGATTGATGGCTTGATACTCAGCCAGCATGTCGGCACCAACAATTGCCAGACTGGCTGTGCCATCGGCCAACCAGTCCAGGGCGGCGTCCGCCCTTAGCTCGCAAGCGACCAGGCTTTCAATTTCTCTTTTTTTGTCAACAAGATAACCAAGAGAAGCGCGGGGGGATGGTTTCTCGAAGTCCAGCCCTGCCGCGGCGGCGACGCCATCAAAAGCCCTGCGCAGTCTTTTTTGCTCGGGCAGGATTATGCGAAAAGGCTGGCCATCGCATGCGTCTGGGGTCACCGCCATGATAAATTTTTCACCCTTGCTTCGTTATATTGTAGTACTACGATACTACAATAAGGGCGTGGCAAGGGCAAGAAAATTATTGCGGCGTCAAAGGAAATCAGCGCTGGCACGCTTTGAGGCGGTCAAGAATAAGACGGTAGCCGTGATAGGGCTCTTTCTCGAGGAATCGGGCAACGCGCCCGACGGTTGTTGTGCTGGCGCCCGTTATGGCGGAAATTTCACGATAAGAGGCATCCCCGCGATCCAGCAGCCGGGCAATCAGCCATCTTTCCGAAAGCGCCTTGATCTCGGCGGGGCTGCATAAATCTGTCAGGAAGCTGCGGCATTCGTCAGACGTTTTGAGTAGCAGCAAGGCTTCGCACAGGTTCGCGAAGTCGCTCTCCGTAATATGCTCTGTCCGGTCATTGTTCATGGCCCTGTTCTAGCATGTCTGAAGGAAAGCTGCTACATCTCTCCCTGACGCCGCAATAGGGAGAATAAATATGAAAGTTACCGTAAACGTCGATTGCACGCCGGAAGAGGCCCGGGCCTTTATTGGTTTACCGAATATTGCGCCTTTGCAAGAGAGGATGATGAAGGAGCTGGAGAACCGCATGGCGGAGAATTTGCAGACCCTTGATCCGGAGACCTTCATGAAAACGTGGCTGCCCCTGACAATGGAAAGCTGGGGGGAAATGCAGAAGATGTTCTGGAGCCAAATGCAAATGGGTATGACGCCTTCGGCGGGCGTGGGTGAGAAGAACGGCAAGTGATATCTAACTGATGCCAGTCATGAATTATCGTGACACGATATTTGCTTTATCAAGCGCCTGGGGAGCGGCGGGAGTCGCGGTTGTGCGTGTGTCGGGCTCGCAGGCGTTTGCCGGCATGAAATCCCTGATTCCATCGGCGTCGCCCTTGCCCCGGCAGGCGCAGTTCCTTCGTCTTAGCGACCCTCGGGACAACCACTTGATTGATCAGGGCGTGGTGCTGTGCTTCCCGGGGCCCGCGAGCTTTACCGGTGAAGATGTGGTTGAGTACCAGATTCACGGTGGCATGGCTGTTATCAGGGACTTACTGCAGGTTCTTGGCGCGTTGCCCGGCCATCGTTTGGCTGAGGCCGGCGAATTTACCAGGCGCGCCTTTGAGAATGGAAAAATGGATCTCACGGCCGCCGAAGGAATTGCGGATCTGATCCATGCAGAGACAGAGGCCCAGAAGGCGCAGGCTCTGTCGCAGATAGGGGGTGCGCTTTCGGATCTTTACGAAGGGTGGGGTGCACGCCTCAAGCGGATCATGGCTCACCTGGAGGCGGATATTGATTTCCCTGACGAGGATTTACCTGAGGGAGTTCTTGCATCGGCAAGGCCTGCGTTGACCGGTTTGTTGCAGGAACTGCGCGAACACCTCGATGACAATCGACGCGGGGAGAGGTTGCGTGATGGCGTTCAGGTCGTTGTTATTGGCGCGCCTAACGTTGGCAAATCCTCTTTGGTGAATGCTTTAGCCCAGCGTGATGTCGCGATTGTTTCCGAACATGCCGGCACAACGCGCGACCTAATAGAAACTCACCTGAATATCGGCGGCTTCCCGGTTATTCTTGTCGACACCGCCGGATTGAGGCCGGAGGAAATAGGTTCTGATGGGCAGGAAGGCATAGAGAGCGAAGGAATACGCAGAGCCTTGCAGCGCGCGGAGGCGGCCGATATCCGGGTGCTGGTTTTCGACGCTTTATCACTACCGTCTTTGGATTGCCATACATTGCGGTTGCTGGATCAGAATAGCCTTGTGGTTTTTAACAAGACCGATGCGCCTTGTTCTGACATCCCTGTAATTGCGAAAGGGCGACAGGTTGAGGTGTCTGTCAAGACAGGACGGGGGCTTGAACAGTTTATAGCGATGCTTGGGCAGATGATCGCGTCCCTGATTGGGAATCGTGAAACGCCATCGCTGACGCGCGTGCGCCATCGCACGGCCCTTGAAGAGTGCGCTTCGGCTCTAGCGCGCGGGCTGGGGGCGGCGTTGCCTGAACTAATGGCGGAGGATGTGCGGATGGCTTTGCGGGCTCTGGGAAGGATTACAGGCCGCGTCGATGTGGAAGACGTGCTCGACGTTATTTTTCACGATTTTTGTATTGGCAAATAACTTAGAAGGTCAGGGTTGAACCCAGAACGAAGGTTGTGGCGTCAGGATCATCGCTGCCGGCTATATCGTGTTCTATATGATGGGCGGAGCCTTTAAGGGATAGGCCGCCCCCCGCAGTGTAAGTGACGCCTGCGCTGTAACGCTGTGTCTCGATATCGATGTTGCCCAATCCCAGGTTCTCTATGTCGTCTTCACGGTCGTAGTAGGAGGCGCCGATGCGCCAAGGGCCCGTTGTATAGTCGGCGCCGATCACCAGAATATCCGTGTCGCTATCGCGCAGGCCGTTGTCGTCGGTGACGTAGGCGATCCCGGCACCATAGCCCTTGTATTTAACATTAACACCAAGATCCCAAGCGCGACGATCGTCGAAAGTATCAGTGCCGGCACCTGTCACATCCTTTTCAAGGTCGATATGGGAGTAACCGGCTCCCATTGTGAGCGTCGCCTCTTCGAACCGGCCCTCATAGCGAACGGATCCTTCCCAGACGCTGCCGGAATCCTCTTCGGTATCGTCAGCCAGAACGCCGCCAAGGCTGCGGGACGCAATGCTATTCATTTCAGGTGTGTAGGAAATGCCTGCCTGAAGGCCGTTAAACGAGGGGGTCAAGTAGGTGATTTTATCCTCGGCGCCACTCTGCCCCATCAGGTAACCCATGGCCACATTGACAGGAGCGCCCAGACCAAGCATCAACTGGTGGTTGACCGGGTTGATGAGTTGTTCCATGCCGTCGAACAGGGGGTCGGCTGCGGGCGCTGCGATTTGCAGCAGGGCGGCGGCGCCATCCGTGCCGCCGAAATTAATCCGACCCCAGGAGTTGGAAAAGTAGATGTAGGAATCACTGACGTTAAAACTGTCGCCCATATCTATAAGGCTCTCGAGGAAGTAGCCGACAGTCAGGCCGTTATCAAGGGTTCCTTCAGCATTGGTGAATATCGATGCTTCGCGCATAATGTCTATGTGACGCTCTTCATTGCCCGTGCTGTTGTCTTGGGAGTGGTAGACGACATAGCCGCTAAAAATGCCGGTCAGATTTATAGAGAGCGGGCGCTCGTTCTGGGCAAAGGCAGGCAGGGATGAAAGCGACAGGGTGGAAAAGATCATCAGCGCAAGGCGGGAAGCATGTATCATAAAAAATCCTTTTATTACAGAATCAAAGTAATATTCTGTCAGGATTTTGCTGATCCGCAAGCAGGTTTTAGGAAGAATCGGCTAGGGCTGGGGTTTGGGAGCTCCCTGGTCGGCTTGCGCCTTTGCCTGTGCGGCGGCGTAGCGATCATCTTCGGTGATTGCAGGGATGGCAGCGCCGGCTCTGCGCAGCGCTTCTCTTACACTTTCAGGGGCGTTGAGCCAGAAAACGGCCTCAGGGTTGATATGTGCCGGGGCATAGCCGGAAGGGTTTGTTGTCATCTGCAGGCTCCTTGCGCAGTAAGAGGTCGGACGCGCAAAAACTATATGTAAAACCAAGAATCGTCAAGTTTTTTATGCGACAAGTCGCTGCCTGTGTTTTGCCGATAAATCTGGAATTTATCCACAGCTTCGGGTTATAAAGGCGACCTTATGAATCTGGATCCCAAGACATCCTTTGACGTGATTGTGGTTGGAGGCGGCCATGCTGGATGCGAGGCGGCTGCCGCGTCTGCTCGCCTGGGGGCGAAAACCGCCTTGCTTACCCATAAGTTCGAAACGATCGGGGCGATGTCCTGTAACCCGGCTATTGGCGGGTTGGGTAAGGGCCATCTGGTGCGTGAAATTGACGCGCTGGACGGGATTATGGCTCGTGTTATTGATCAGGCCGGCATTCAATTTCGAATGCTGAACGCATCCAAAGGGCCGGCTGTGCGTGGCCCGCGTGCACAGGCCGACCGTAAGCTGTACAGGCAAGCGATGCAGGCGCTCCTGTCTGATTATCCGAATCTGACAATCATTGTCGGGGCGGCGGACGACCTGATCTTGAATGGTTCACGTGAAATCGCTGGCTTGCGAACACTGGATGGGCGGCAGTTTTCCTGCCGGTCTGTGGTGCTGACCACTGGCACCTTCCTGCGCGGCTTGATTCACCGTGGAGAGGAACGAATCCCGGCAGGGCGCGTAGGTGAACAACCTGCTGTAGGATTGTCGCAAACTCTTGATAAACTTGGGTTTCCTCTTGGGCGTCTCAAAACGGGCACCCCTGCCCGTCTCGATGGCCGGACGATCAATTGGGCCATTTTGGAGGAGCAGCCCGGTGACAAGCCGCCACAGCCTTTTTCTTTTATGAGCGCTGCAGTTACTGTGCCGCAAATTTCATGTTTTATTACCCATACAAACCAGAAGACGCACGACATTATCCGAGCCAATTTGCACCGGGCACCGATGTATTCCGGCGCGATCAAGGGCACTGGGCCACGTTATTGCCCTTCGATTGAAGACAAGGTGGTGAGGTTTGCCGACAAGGAGCGCCATCAGATTTTCCTTGAGCCGGAAGGGCTGGATGACCATACAGTCTACCCGAACGGCATCTCGAACGCTTTGCCGGTCGAAGTGCAGATGGAGCTTTTAAAATCCATCCCGGGGCTGGAAAACGCTGCTGTTCTGGAGTGGGCTTACGCGATCGAGTACGACTATTGTGATCCGCGCGACCTTAAAAATACCTTAGAATCTCGCCGCTTACCGGGCCTCTTCATGGCGGGCCAGATCAATGGCACCACAGGCTATGAAGAGGCGGCAGCACAAGGGCTGATGGCGGGGCTGAATGCGGCCTTGTTGACAGAAGGGATAGGCCGTACATTTGTCCTTGATCGCGCCGACGCTTATATTGGCGTGCTGATCGATGACTTGATTTCTCGTGGTACGCCTGAACCGTACCGGATGTTTACAAGTCGGGCAGAATACAGGCTTAGGCTGCGGGCAGATAATGCAGATCAAAGGCTTACGGATATGGGATTAACGCTTGGCTGTGTGGATGTTTCACGTGAAACACTGTGGACAAAAAAGAAACAGGTGTTGGCGGCGGCATACGAAAAGGCTCACATTCTTTGCGCAACGCCGAATGTGCTGGCCGAGTACGGGGTGAATGTAAATCATGACGGTCAGCACCGCAGCGCCTTTGATTTGATCGGTTATGCCCACGTAGGATGGGATGGGGCGGCTCGGGTTTGGCCTGAGCTAAATGCCTGGGATCCGGCAATAATAGAGCAAATCAAGATCGACGCCCTGTACAGCGGTTATATGGAGCGCCAGAATGTCGATATTGAGGCTTTCCGCAAGGATGAAGCTCTGCTTCTCCCCCCTGACCTCGATTATGCAGCCGTGGGCAGTTTGTCGACGGAAATCAGAACAAAACTGGAAAAAGCGCGCCCGGCAACTCTGGGTGCGGCCGCTCGTTTGCCCGGTGTAACGCCGGCGGCCATCGTGGCTTTGCTACGCTTTGTGAAACGATCCAGCAGACAAGACGCGGCTTGATATGGTTTTGCCATCCGTACCCGATGTTTCACGTGAAACAGTCTATAGGCTGGAGGTTTACCGCGATGCGCTGCTGAAATGGCAGAGAGCGGTTAATTTGATCAGCCCCTCTACAGTGGCCGATGTCTGGAATCGGCATTTTCTTGATTCAATGCAGCTAGCGTCATTTTTACCGGCTGCGGCCCGCACAATATTTGATTTCGGAAGTGGGGCTGGATTTCCGGGGATGGTGCTGGCTATCTTGTGCCCTAACCTGTCAGTTCATCTGGTCGAATCGGATCAAAAGAAATGTAGTTTCCTGTCGACTGTTTCACGTGAAACAAAGACGCCGGTGCTGATTCATAATTGCCGCATCGAGGCTCTGAATACAAAGGCTATTCCAGATGTGATAACCGCGCGAGCGCTTGCTGATCTGGGGCATCTCCTGGCTTATGCAGCTCCTTGGCGCAAGGTTAACCCTGAGCTGGTTTTGCTACTGCCGAAGGGTGAAAATTTTACGAACGAGTTAAAGAACGTCGGGCCTGATTGTTTTGCACAGTGTGAAGAGTTTCCCAGTATTACTGATAAAAAGGCTAGAATTCTGCGAATTTCCGGCTTAAACCCGGATGTGCATAACGCATGAGCCTTGACGATTCATTTTCTTGACCGCCGGTAGGCGGTGTCTGTAGGAGTATAGGTATGACAGATCATCAGACCCACACCCTGCCTGCCTCTTTAACCGTTCCGCGTATTCTGGCGATATGCAATCAGAAAGGCGGTGTCGGCAAAACGACAACGGCAGTTAATCTGGCGACGGCCTTGAGTGCTGTTGGCAAGCGCGTGATGCTTGTTGATCTTGACCCGCAAGGTAATGCTTCGACAGGCTTGGGCATTAAACGTTCGACGATCCTTAAAAGTACTTATGACGTCCTGTTTAACGAAGCGCCGATCCGTGAAATAGTTATGGAAACAAAGGTGCCGCGTTTGCATGTGGCGCCATCGACCATCCATCTCTCCGGCGCAGAAATCGAGCTGGTGACCGCTGATCGTCGCGAATATCGTTTGCGCGATATGCTGCGCGTGCCGCTTCCCTACGATTATGTCATTCTGGATTGCCCTCCGTCGCTGAATCTTTTGACGCTGAACGCGTTGGTGGCGGCTGATGCGATCGTGGTGCCTTTGCAGTGCGAATTTTATGCCCTTGAGGGTTTGGCGCATCTTGTCAAAACGATCGAGCGCGTGCGCAAGAGCTTTAACCCGGCGCTTTATATTCATGGCGTGGTGCTGACCATGTACGACAAACGCAACAGGCTTTCTGTCATGGTCGAGGAAGATGTGCGCGGCTTTATGGGGGACAAGGTTTATAAAGCGATGATCCCGCGCAATGTGCGCGTTTCTGAAGCGCCTAGCTTCGGGTTGCCGGCGATTGTTTACGATATGGGGTGCCCCGGGGCTCAGGCTTACATCCGGCTGGCGAGCGAGATTCTCAAGCGTGAGAAGGCTCTGCTTTCCGCTCCTGCCGAACAGGTGGCCTGAACATGAGCAATAAAGGTGACGACATGAATATGAATGCTGCGAAAAAACGCGGCCTTGGCCGCGGTCTCAACGCGTTGTTTGAAGACGATGAGGTAACGTTCGCCACGCAACCGGTGCCAGCCAGCGCAACAGGTGTTTCCGCTGTTGCCGGTGAGTCCCCCCATAATGGCCGCCGCATGCTCGGTATTGACCAACTGCAACCTAGCCCCTTCCAGCCGCGCCAATATATGGATGAAGCGGCGCTCGCTGAATTGGCGCAATCGGTAGCGGTTCACGGCGTGCTGCAGCCGATCCTGGTACGCCAGAAGCCGGGTCATAATCAGATTTGGGAAATCATCGCCGGCGAGCGTCGCTGGCGCGCCGCCCAGAAGGCGCAATTGCATGAAGTGCCTGTTGTCATTCGAGAGTTTGACGATGAAACCGCCGCCGAAATTGCGCTGATTGAAAACCTGCAACGCGCTGACCTGAACGCGCTGGAGGAAGCGCAAGGAATTAAGCGCCTGATGGATGAATACGGGCATACGCAGGAGAAGCTTGCTGCCGTTCTGGGTAAGAGCCGCAGCTATGTCGCGAACATGGTCAGGCTTCTCAACCTGCCGGTTGATGTGCAGATGATGATGCATGGCGGTAAGCTTTCCGCCGGTCACGCCAAAATCCTGGTCAACGTGGTAAATCCGCTGGCGCTGGCGCGCCGCATTGCTGATGAAGGCCTGACTGTCCGTGAAGCAGAACGTCTGGCTGCCGGTGAAGAAAAAACGCGGCCGACCAAAACGTCAACGTCGAGAAAGGCCGTCGAAAAAGACGTGAACGTTCTGGCGTTGGAAAAAGATCTGACCGACAAGCTGGGTTTGAAGGTTGTGATCGATCTGCGCAAAAACGGTGCGGGTGCGGTTCGCATCGATTATAAAACACTAGATCAGCTTGACGATGTGATCCGCCGTATCACCAGCGCTTAAATATTATCGGGTTTGGGCGGAAAATTATTGATTGCGCCGAAAAGCCGGCGCTGAAATTCGGTGCGATCCTCCGTCAGGTGCAGTCCCTGTACGGCGTCGACGCCATGTACCGATCCGAGATAATGGGCTTCATGTTCGTCGTTGACGCGTTCGGTTATGATATGTGCGTCCGGAACGATTTCCTTGATGCGCTTTAGTAAAGGGTCAAGGTCGAACTTTTTCTGTATTGCTGCTTCTATTGTTTCGCCGTCGATTTTAACGAAATCGATGATACCACGCAGATTTTCAAGTCGTTGCCAGTCGGTGCTATCGACCCCGTCGTTTTGTTGCAAGTGAATCTGACGGTCGTGATAGAAATCATCGATCGCGAAAGAGCAGCCAAGGCGTTCTTTCATCTCAAGCAAGACGGTACGGCAGGGATTGTCTGCCAGATCGTCTTCCGTGACCTCGAAGGTTAGGCTGTTTTGTATGTCATGCCGTGGGAAATAGGTGCAGAGCATGGAGGATACATCTTGCCAGAAGCTGGCCGAAGCCATATTGCGGGCCGAGGTGTTGATTGATACCGGCATTTGCCTCAGCCGCAACGCCTGATCAATGCCGGCGAGTATAATGGCCTGGTCGAAGGTTGATTGCAGGCCCGCTCGCGAGAGAGTTGTAATCGGGGTCAGCGGTTTGATCGGCGTGCCGTCGGGCAGGCGCGCCCGCAGCAGCAGTTCTGCCGGGTAATGCTGTACGCCGTTTTTATGGGTGGCGTCATGCCAGGGCTCTATAGCGAATGTAAAACGCCCGTCACGTAACGCCTCAAGAAGTTGAAAGGCGCCTGCGGCGCTGTCCTTGTCAACCAGCCCGGCGGCGGTTTTTTGCGCCAGATTGACATGGGAAATGAGGATCAGCTCCTGAAACGCCTGCATTCTGAAATTAGGCATACCCACCCTTCCCTTTATCCGGATCAGCCAGTAACTAAAATCTTCTTTTATATCAAAAGGTTCTGTGACGCTGACTCCGTCACCGGCTTTCACGATAACAGAAAAATTGTGAATAATCGTTAAATTTTTACCGGCCTTTCGTTATTAAACGGTGCGGGGCAGGTAGAACAACCATTCTATAGCAGGAGGAGTGATCATGGCGTGTTTCCGGCAAGGTGCTGCGGTATGGGCTGTTTTATGGCTGACGGCTTGCGGCTTTCAACCGCTTTATGGCGACCATGCCTTGTCGACGACGGCGGCCGTGCGGGAGAGTTTCAATACCATTATGATTGCCAATATCCCCGATCAGTCGGGGCAATACCTTAAAAATGCGCTGATGGACAGATTGTATAGCGCTGGTCGTGCCGATGCGCACGCACGTTATCGCCTTACCGTTTCCCCGGTCAACGAAAGCCGTCGTGAGCTTGATATCACCAAAACCTCGGACAGCACGCGAGCTCAACTTTCCTTGTCAACGGTTATGACCTTGAGCGACGCCGGGGGTGGTGAACTGTTGTCGCGATCTTTAGGGGCCACGACCAGCTATAATATTCTCGACAGTCAGTTCACAACGCGCGTGGCTGAGGATTCGGCGCGGCGTCAGGCGCTGGACGATCTGGCCCGGCAGATCGAATCCCATTTGCTGCTTTATTTTAACCGCTGAAGAAACTGGCCAGCTTTGCCCTCGTGGCGGGGCCGTGCGGCCAAAGAAATTGTGCGCCTGCACAATTTTCTTGACTCATCGTACTAATACAGTCTATGACAATATTCACGATGAAATATTTGCCGATGATTGCTGCTATTATTATTACCGCCGGCAGGGTTTAACCCCCTGTCTTCAAGGCGGATGTGGCGCTTACCCGGTGATTTTCCCCTGCGCATCCCAACTCGAAACTCTCCGTCAAATATGAACGGCCTTAGGGATGCCTGTTATGAAGTTTACTATTGTCGACCTTTTCAACCGCCACGCCTTGTGTTTTGAGGGCCCCCACTATGCCGTCGTCATGGATGTGCCGGAAACGCTGGGGGGAGGCCGGCGGGTTGTCGATTTAATCCCCGCTGACGGGCATCTTGATGCCGCACGTATTCGCAAAGGGTTTCGTGAGGCGGCCAAATTTATGCCGTTTCGTCGCACGGCGGGCGGCGGCGGTGAAATCGACTTCCTCAGCAAGGATTTCCAGGGAAACGTTTATAAGCAAAGCCGGGCGCACATCCCGGCGCGGCCACTGGCGGGGAAGGGATTTGTCGATAGTTATTTCGACTGGCTGTGCTGGCGCGCCCGAACTCACCTTTGGTTGCAGGGAACAAAGCCGGCGGACATACCGGAAGCGCTAGCGTCCCACATTCTTGAAAAGGTATTGTCGCAGATCAAGCTGCCCCCCTTGCCGTCAGAAGGTCTGAAGCCTTGCGAGTCGCCCGCGCGTAGCGGCGAAGCGGTGAAACCGGATTATAAACCGGCCCGCGCGCGGCGCGCGCCCTTGACCCAGGAAGCGGCCCCCTTATGATGCGGGTATGAAACTTCCCTTCCGCCAGATCGAACCGTTCGTCAAAAAGCCGGATCCGCAGGCGCGCGTCGTCTTGGTGTATGGGCCTGAGTCAGGGCTGATGAAGGAGCGCAGCGCCCTGATTGGCAAAAGCGTTGTGGCCGACCTCAACGACCCGTTCAATGCCGTTACACTGGCTGCCGACAAACTGCTGGCTGACCCTGCCCGCCTGATGGATGAAGCCATGGCGATGTCTATGCTGGGCGGGGCGCGTCTGATCCGAATTGAAGACGGCGGCGACGCTCTTGCGCCGTTGCTGAAGGACTATCTGCAAAATCCCAGCGTCCAGAATCTGGTGATCGTCGAAGCCGCGGAGCTGGGCGCCAAATCGCCCTTGCGCACCCTGATGGAAAAAGCGACGAACGCTGTGGCTCTGCCCTGCTACGTTGAAGACGAGCGCGATCTGGGTGGGCTTGCTCGTGAGACGTTGAAAGCTGCCGGTGTGACAATCGACCCCGATGCGTTGGGCTTGCTTGCCGCCGCGCTGGTGGGTGACCGCCTGCGCGCCCGCAATGAACTCGACAAGCTCATTCTTTACAAGGGTGAGGAAAAAACGCCCGTGACGATTGACGATGTGCAGAATTGCATCGGCGGCGCAGGCGCGCAGACGCTGGATCGTTTTGTCTACAGCATTACCGGTTCGCAATCCGAAGGCGCACTCACCGCTTTTCAAATCCTTGTTCAGGAAGGAGTGCCGCTTATTGTGATTCTGCGTTCATTGCAAAGCCATGTTCGCCGCCTGCATGCGGTCAAGGCGCGTGCCTCGCGCGGTGAAGCTGTTGAGATGGTCATGAAATCGCTGCAGCCGCCGGTGTTCTGGAAGCAGGAGGACATGTTCAAATCCCACCTGCGCAACTGGTCGCTCCCGGGATTGGCGCGCACGTTACAGAAGCTGGCGGAACTTGAAGCGTCATGCAAGAAAACGGGCGTGCCGGACGAAACGCTCACTGCGCAGGCCTTGCTCTCTCTCAGCCGCCGCGCCCTTTGACAAAAAACCCCGGTCTGTAACCGGGGTCTTGTTTGTTCGCGAATACTGTCGCGAACTAGTCGTCTTCGCGATTCATCTGGTCGACACGCATCTGGCGCGCCCGCGTCAGAATGGCTTCTTCAAGCTGGCGGGCGGTGGCGTCCGTGGCGGTGACATCGCGCCAGCCGCCCCCCTTCAACGCCTGACGGAAGACCTTGACCGACACGCCGTCCGACCGCAGTTGCTTGTCCAGAATAAAGACGTTCAGCTTGAAACGCTCATTCGGGGTCTCGGCGGGCGAGTACCAGTCAGTGATGATGGTGCCGCCAAACGGGTCGGCGCTTGCGAGCGGCATGAAGGAAATTGTATCGAGGGAGGCACGCCACAGGAAGCTGTTGACGCCGATACCCGTGGTTCCTGAATTATCGTCACCCTCTTTGCGACCCAGCAACATCAGCCCGCCCTCGCCAAAAATGCTCGGCGCATCTGAGTAAATGTCATTCTCATCGGTCTGCCCGGAACGGTTGGCGCCTGTGGGGTACTTGGCCTCTCCCTGTGGCATGCTGCTGCATGAAGAGAGGTAAAGGCATGTAACAATCAGGACGAAGGCCCAGAACAGTTTTTCACATTGGTGGCAGAAAAGACTGCGGATCATCAGTGCGGTACTCCTTACCTATATAAAGAATGCGAGTGTGATAGCACAGGGGGGATGGCTGCTCAAGGCGGGGCGGGGTCTCATCCCGAAGATAGAATGCGCCGCATCTATTTTTTCATAATATAATTATAGTCTATACAATGGCGGATTTCTGCGGCTGACGTCATTTGTTAACATAATATACAGTTGCAAATCTGCAACGGCTACTAGAAAAATGTGACGTTTTTGCACCAGCCGGCTTGAGAAGGGTCGGGGAAGGTGGCAATTATGGCGCTGTCGTGATCCGTAAGGGTCATGATTCTCTCTTGGGTTCACCCGAACCTTTGTTCAACTCTACGATCAATCCTTTGTGATTGGAGGAAATGACTATGAAAAAACTGCTTTGCACGGCTGCTGTTGCCGGTCTTTGCGCAGTTGCCGCTGCTCCGGCGATGGCGCAAGGCGATCAAAGCGCACTGGAACTGTCGCTCGGCGGCTACTTCCGTGGCTATGTAACCTACGCTTCTCAAGACACCGCTACCGGTTCTGAAGAGCGTCACATTGACATCCTGCGCGACACCGAAGTTCACTTCACCGGTGAAACCACGCTGGACAACGGCCTGACCGTTGGTGTTCACGTTGAAGCAGAAGCCGATATGGGCGACTCCTTCGGCGTTGACGAGTCCTACATGTATGTTTCCGGCTCCTGGGGCCGTGTCAACTTCGGTGGTGAAGACGGCGCAGCTTACCTGCTGCAAGTCGCTGCTCCCTCGGCTGACAGCAACTACGACGGTATCCGTCAGTACGTTGATGCAGTAAACTATGCTATTGCCGACGCTGCATTCACAGGTCTGGCTGCTGCTGACTGGGATTATGCTCAGGACGCAACGGATCAAACCGATAAAATCACCTACCTGTCGCCGGTATTCAACGGCTTCCAGGCTGGCGTTTCCTACACCCCGGATGTTGTTGCAACCGGTTACAGCCTGAACGCTGAAACCTCTGCTGCTTCCAACAGCCTCGGTGGCGTGAATGCTGACGATGTCGCTGGTTCCTACGGTGCTGCCTGGGATCTGGGCGCTCGCTACGAAGGCCAATTCGACGCGTTCGGTCTGACCCTCGGCGCTGGCTACACTCATGTCAGCCACGAAGAAGACGCTGCTTCTGAAGATGATCTGACTGCATGGAACGTCGGTGCTGCCGCTACGTTCGGTGCTTTTGGTGTTGGTCTCGTATATACCGAGAACGACAACGGTACGGATCCTGAGAACGAAACAGACATCTGGGTTCTGGGTGCCGACTACACGACTGGCCCGTGGAAACTGGGTGCTTCCTGGTACAACCGTGAAGACGAAAACTTCTCCGGCACAGACGATCTGGATACAGACCGCTTGTCCGGTGGTGTAACCTACACCTACGGCCCGGGCATGACCTTCCGTGGTTCCGTACAGTACATCGACCACGAAGTTGGCACGGACGACATGGACGCCACAGCGTTCCTGCTCGGTTCACAAGTTAACTTCTAATCGTTCGATTGGATGTGAATTCAAGGAGAGGGAGGAGAAATCCTCCCTCTCTCGTTTTTTAAGATATTTAAAACTACGAATGGACACGAATAAACGCGAATATGGCCATTCCAATAAAGGTCATTGCGCGGCGTGAGCAATCCAGGGAAATATTTTGAAACGGATTTCTTAATTCAAATGAGTATATATTTGTGTCAATTCGTGTTTATTCGTGGTTAGAAAACACTAAGTTCTTCACATGACAGACATTTCTGAAAATCTGAGAACCATCCGCAACAAGATTGCCAAGGCGGCGTGTGAGTCGGGCCGCCGTCCTGAGGACGTGCAACTGGTTGCCGTCAGCAAGATGCAGCCGCTGGAAAGGATCGAGGCGGCCTTGCAGGCCGGGCAGCGCGTATTCGGTGAAAACCGGGTGCAGGAAGCACAGGCGCATTGGGCAGGTATGAAGGCAGAATATCCTGAGATCGTTTTGCACCTGATCGGCCCGCTGCAAACCAACAAAGCGCGGGAGGCCGTCGGTTTGTTTGATGTCATTGAAACGGTGGATCGACCGGCGCTGGTGCCGGTCTTGGCCAAAGAGATGCGCCGGCAGGGACGTTTCTTGCCTTGCTTTATTCAGGTTAATACAGGAGAGGAGCCGCAGAAATCGGGGGTGTCACCGCAAGAACTGACTTCACTGCTTGATCTGTGTTGTGAGCACGGGCTTGCCGTTGAAGGATTGATGTGCCTCCCCCCTGTTACTGAACCACCCGCGCTTCACTTTGCGTTTTTGCAAAAGCTGGCGCGGGAACACCATCTTGAAAATCTCAGCATGGGCATGAGCGTCGATTTCGAAAAGGCGATCCCTTTGGGCGCGACCTATGTTCGTGTCGGAACGGCTCTGTTCGGCGAACGTTGATTCTCTAATCCTGCGGTAGGGGCGAAAGTTTGACTTCGCTCACCGCCGCCATCGTCCTGTCGGCGTCAATCAAGGCTAGGTTGACGCTGGCGGGATCTGCCAGCCGGTTTTGCAACAAAGAGGGCAGGGGCGCGCGCGGCAGCGATTCCGGGCGCCTGTTGAACGCAGGGGGTGTGGTTCCTGCCGTGCGGTCGTCGTCATTTAATTCTTCAACGGGTATGGTGGCGGTGCCTGGTGCCTTTGCAGTGGGCGATGGCTGCAGCAAAAAAGCCAGCGGAGGCAGAGCTTCAGCGTCGACATCGCTAAAAGCCAGACGTGCCGCCTGATTAAGATGCTCCTCCGGTGACAAAGTTTCTTTGCGTTGCGCCGGCATTTCACCTTCGGTGATCATGGCCACAACGTTCCCGGCGACATCTTTTCCGGTCTCTTCCTCAACGATTACATTTGCGATTCCGGCGGCGGCCCCGGCGAAGCCGCCAAACAGGGCGCCTCCGATTATCCGTCCTGATGGCTTGATTGTATCGCCTGTCACGCCCTCATAAAGCTGACTGACCAGGGGGATGTGATGCAACGGGTTGACGATATCCAGAAGGTCGCCAAAACCGAAAGAGTCGGCGTTCTGATCTACTACAGTTCCCGAGGTTTCCTTGTCGGTTGCGGCGTAGTTCAGCGCGGTTTCGAATTCTGAAGAATTTGCCCGGTTCCCGGGTGCGGCCTTTCCCTCCCAGACAGGGATGCTGCCCGCCATGCGCGCATCCGGATCGTGCCTCATATAAAAGCGTGCGGCCTTGTGACTTCCTGCTGATTCGCCGGTCTGGGCAGGATAGGCGTTGAGCGTGGTTGAATCGATCATCAAAAGAACCTCAACCGATTGATTCGCAAAGGGCATGCCAGATCAGAATTATTTGAAATCAACATGTTATCCCAGGTTTTCTGCCCCGGCGCATAGTGCGCGGCCAATTCTTCCCTCTCTTTTTTCCCCCTGTAAGTCGAGATTGCCTTAGAATGGACTCCATGTCCGAATCGTCTGCGAAACCAGTTCTTGTCTTTGCCTCCGATCCCGTTGTGCAGCGGGTGCTGACGTCTCTCGCGCCAGCTTTCGCCCTGACTTTGCAGTTTTGTGACGATCCCCGGCAAGCGGCCTTGAAGCTGAGCCCTCCCTTGCGCGCGGGAACGGTGTTACGGCGGTTGCAGGGCCTGAAACAGGCTGCGCCGTTGCCGCCTTTGGGGCGTTTTCTGTTCGATCCGTCCCTGGCTTTGCTTGTGGATGAAGAGTCTGCCGAGGAAGTCGCGTTGACAGAGAAAGAGTCTGCTATCCTGAGTTGCCTGCTGTCTGCGCCTGGGCATGCCGTTTCCCGGCGCGATTTGTTGCAGCATGTCTGGGGCTATGTCGAGGGCGTAGAAACCCACACCATCGAAACCCATATTTACCGTTTGCGGCAAAAAATCGAAATTGACCCCGGAAACCCCGTCACGTTGCTCACCGAGGAGCAAGGGTACCGCCTGATGCTTGCCTGATATTTGTCACAAGGGCTGTGCGGCTGTTACGGCTTTTTGCAGACTCTCAAGGAAGCTTCCTTCCTTGCGCAGGACGATAGTCGTTATGTTTTGTTGCAGCAAGGTATCCAGATCCTTCAGCAAACGATGAATGGCCCTGTTCTCTTCAATGCTCAGGGCGGGATTGTCTTGCACGGTGGAGGCCGCTGTCGAGGGTTGCTGCTGCCGGGCGGTTGTCTGGTAAGCGTGCGCGGCGTGGTGGGCTGTCTTTTGCTGCGGAGACAGGCTTTCCGGTGTCCCTGGCCCTGCGGGGGTCGCTTGCGGCAACGGCGTGTTTGGGCTTATCAGGGCGAGCAAGAACTGTTGTAGGGCCGGCACCGATAACGTTGTGACGTCCTCCCACTCTGCGCCATCCTTTTCGCCATCTTTGCCGCGTTCTTTGCGTTTCCTGCCTTCTTCGCTTTCATCGCGCTTGATTTCCAGCCGGGCATCGGCGTTTTCTGCCTGGCGGAAATTTGTGCGGAAAATACTATCCAGACGCGATTCCATAGCGTCCCCCTTTGCGTCTGTTTTTTCAAAGGTACTCAGTTCTTGAAGAGGTTATAAATGCTCTCGCCCTTGATGCGCGGCTTATAGCCGGGCAATTCATGATACCAGATCATGTTTTTCTCATCTGATGACCAGAGTTCGAACATCGTGACCTTTCCCATGAGCATCCATAGCTCGTAATCTTTCACCAGCAAGGGGCTGGTTGTGTCAGCCTGTGTCGGTATCAGTTCCAGATTCAGCAGGCCATGCCCCTCCTTGCTGTTGAGGCCGTTGTCGATCGCGGTTTTTCTGAAAGCATCATAATTCTCGACCGGAACCTTAATCGTCAGCAGATTTTCGAAGTCTTCAGGAATTAACGCAATCCACATGTCTGCGACCTGAATAGCAAAGAAACCGCCGTTGTCGTTATTCAGCTTGATGGGGATGTCGATTGATCCGCCCGCACTCTTCATCTTGTTTAGCTGCACTTGTGTCGGCAGTGTGATTTTTGCCGGCACTTTCAGCCTGATCGGATGGTCTTCGATAACATAGTTATTGAAAGAGTTCTCGAGGTTTGTAACGCCGTTCCTCAGCATATTGACGCGTTCTCGCGGTGTGGCCTGTCTATATGTGTCGGACATGGTGATCCAACTGCGGAAATCGGGTTGCACTTTTGCGAATTTGAAGAAGGCAAAACCTGTCAACTCTTCAACACTGCGGTTGGATTGCGCGTTGGCTGGGGTTGCAAGCAGTGAAAGGGCCAAAGCGACGATAAGCAGAGGAAGGACTTTGCGGCCTTGTTTGTTCTTAGATGTTGTTCGGGCCATAGTGTTGTAAAACTTGTCAAAGGTTAAGAGTAACTTAATTCGATTGTACCAGAATATAATTTACAGACTGTATAGGGCGAGATAAAGGCCTAACCCTGACTTTTGCAGGAGTATTGATGAATTCTGATGGAAAAAGAAAGGGTTCTAGGTTACCTGCCGGCCCCTCGGAAGGGGCGGCTCCTACTGAAGGTAGCGATAACGATCTTTGGGTTTACGTTACACGCGATGTAAAGCCGCTGGTTAAAAATGCCGCGCCTCCTCCGCGTGCCCGCAGTTGTCACAAGGGCGAAGTCTTGCACACGGCGGGATGCGTTGGCGCGGGGGCGACAGACCCCGCGCAGGAGCCAAGAAGCAGGGATATCGACCGGCGTACAGCACAGAAGTTACGCCGCGGCGACTACCCGATAGATTTTGTGCTTGACCTGCATGGATTGACGCAGGCAGCAGCTCATAAAAAACTTCTGGAAACTGCTGCCTTTCTTTACAGCAGTGGGAAGCGCTGTTTCTTGGTCATAACGGGCAAAGGACGCGGTGAAAGCGCCGGTGTCTTACGTCAGCGTGTGCCAGGGTGGCTGCTGGAGGAAGGTTTTAAGGATGTGGTGCTGGCTGTAGAACCCGCCCGGCCTATGCATGGCGGCGGCGGGGCGTTTTATGTTCTCTTACGCCGTCAGCGCAGCAAGGAAGGAGCGTGCTGATGCTAGTCTATGTCTACGGCCGTGGTGCGCGTGCGCACCAAAGTCGCGCCATCCGGGGTGGCCCGTTTTAAAGTTATAAGACCTGTGTAACGGCCCGGGGTCATTGCCGTATTCTCCTGAAGGGGCTTGCCAATCCAATAGTATTGACGTGTGCGGGTTTTTTCCTGAAGCAGGCGCCGTTGCGCGATCACATCGTCGTTGGGCCCGATGATCTCCATTTCTACCACATCCCCCTCGTTGACGCCGTAGAACTGAACCCATAAGGACAAGGTTGAGATTTCTTTCCGTGGCAAGAAGGGTCTCTCGCTGCCGTCAATTCGCAAAAAGTCGGTATCGGGCAGAGCGGGCAAGAACCCGGCCGCGGCAATTGTGACGGGCTGATAGGGCAAAGGCGGATCCCATAGGGAGGAGGATGTTGTAGCGGGGGTTTTACAGGGTGCTGTGATCGCCTCCCCTGTAAAGGGATCGTGCACGACCCCGTCCTTGATGACTGTGAAGTGCAGATGCGGGAATTCGGCAATGCCGGAGTGGCCGGTCAGGCCCATATCGTCCCCGACGTGCAGAGTTTGCCCTTCACGCACCTTCACCGATCCTTTTTTGAGGTGGCAGTATAGCGTTTGCCAGCCATTCCCGTGATCCAGAACGATACCATTGCCGCACCCTTTCTTATCGGCCAGCAATTCACGGATATCGTCTTTTGTGGGCATTTGATCAGGGGCTCCGTCGCGGGTGCGCAAAACGGTGCCGTCCGCTGCGGCCAGAACGGGTACGCCCCCCTCCATGGCGGCCAGGTCACGGATCACAAAGTCGCTGCCGTCATGGCCGTCATAAGTCAGGGCGCCGCATGTGAAGTCTGCAAGAACGCCCGCCTCCGGTTTGCGATCCGGATGATTAACCAGCCAGCAAGTCCGGCCCAATTCGCAAGACAGCGGCATCTTCAGCCTGAAAGGCTCCCCAGCTTGCGCCGATACCGGTATAAAGATCAATAGCAGTACTGTAAAAACCATTTTCAGCAGCAGGCAGGCGCTACCATCTCCGTAAAAATCATCAGTGCGGCCTGTCACAGAGAAACCAAGGCTTTGGTAGAAGCCTCTAAGCAGGGGGTCGCTTTCCGGGGCTTCCAGCGTCATGATCGGGATGTTCCCTCTCCTTGCGTACTCAAAGGCCGCCTTCATAAGTTTTTTGCCGGTACCCTGACCCCGGCATTCCGGCAAGACGGCTATCGAATCGACGTTCATGCGGGTTTTGTTCTCAAGAACTTCCGCCAGCAAATGCCCGGTCACGCCCCTGCGCGAATCTTCGTGCACGAGGACGACCTGGAGGGGATCCAAAAGCAACTCATAAAACGCTTCTTCGTCGATGGGGAAATGGTGGCTTCGGAAGCTGGCCATTTCTATGCGGGATAATGTGGGGATGTCATCCAGTGTGGCCTTGCGAATCATGCATGCCTCCGGGAGTTTGTCGCCTCCTGCGCGTAACGAATTTGCGCCACTTCAAGCAGTAGACGCAGTATGTCGACATAATGATAGCCCTTATCAATATCTTCCTGATTAATGTAGGCGCCTTCGTCCCAACTGGGGTTGGGGTTGAATTCTACAAGGCGTAGCTGCCCGTCCTTGTCCAGACGGTAATCTATCTTTGCACAGTCGCGGCAACGCAAGGCCTTGAAAAGCGCCTCCGAGTAACGTTCCATCGGCTGTCTCAGTTCCGGAGAAAGAACGGAATGACGGGATTTCAGGTTATCGTAGGGTCCGTTGATATCGTACTTTGACTCGTGCGTTAGGATATGAGGCACGTTGGCGGGCAATTTTGAATAGTCCCACTCAAAGGTTGGGAGGTAGGTAAAACCATGGCCGGTGTTGCCTATCATTGTAACGCGATACTCCGTACCGGGCAGAAATTCCTGCACCAAGATATCTTCAATACCCATATCGTTGCGCAAACGACCGATCTGCGCTCTGAGGGAAGCGCGATCATGCACAACTGACCGTATATCAATGCCAACGCTGTTATCGGCGGCGTTTGGCTTTACCATCGCCGGGAAAATGTCCCAATCTTCAATGGCGCAGGAATTGCCGGTCAGCAATGTCTCTTTCGGTGTGGGTATATTCAGTTGTTTTGCAAACTGGTTGACGATGAATTTGTCGTAAGAGAGCAGGAGGCAGTCGGCCCCGGCCCCGGAGTATGGCAAGCCCAGCATCTCCAGCAACGCCGGGACATGCATCTCCTGTCTGGGGTTATTGTTGAATCCGTTGTCGCAAAAATTCAGGACAAGATCCGGCTTCGTCCGGCGCAGGTCTTCTATTAGCGTCGCGTGGTCATCCAGATAAAAGAAGCTATACTCGTTCAACGTCGCCAGAGTGTTCTTGAGAGTGTCTATCTCTGCAAGATCTTCTTGGGAAAACCGGTTGTCCGGTTTGACGGCGTCGGTCTGCCGCGGGTCGCCAAGAAGCACGGCGATCCTTGTGAAGACAGGGTTTATTAGCAAGCGCGGGATCATTGCGCTTTCAGGCTATCACTTTGCGCCATGCGCGCAAAGTATGATTTTCTCAAGAACGTCTGCCACGCTCAAGCCTGCGCTTGCCGCAGGCTGGAAAATATAGCTGTCGTTGATGCCCAGGTAAGGGTTTGTGTTGATCTCCAGAATGTAAGGCCGCCCGTCCCTGTCGGCGCGGAAATCGATGCGGGCGTAACCGTTCAGATCCATAGCCAGCCAGCAGCGTTCTGCCATATCCTGCAATATTTGTTCTAGCTCCCTTTCTTGCCGCAGGCTATCGAACGTTGTTCGTATGGCCCTGAATTCCGATCCGTCCTCATCCCACTTCCCATCTTCGGTCAGCAATGCGTAACGCCCCTGTGAAAAGAATTCCTGGTCGTAGACAACTTCGGCTACGGGCAGTTGGTAAGGTTTCTCCCCCTTCCGTCCGATCAGGCCTATATAGAACTCGCGTCCGTCCAGAAACTGTTCGGCAAACCACAGGCCGCCATGCGCGTCTTCGTAGCGTTGCATCAGACTCAGCAAATAAGCGGGGTCTTCTGAAATACTGTCCTGACGGATATTGAAGGATCCATGATAAAGGGCAGACTTCACCAGCCATGGCCCGCTCTCCGTATATAGCGGTTTTATATGGTTGCGCGTGGCCCACAAAGGTGTGGGTAGCCCTCGCGCAAGCAAGGATTCTTTCATGCGAAACTTGTCGGCATCGCATGCCAGCAATTGTTCCGCGCTTGTTCCGGTGAAGGCCACGCCGATATCTTCAAGGGCTTGCATCGCGCGAGGCTGCCACTCGGGTTTGCGCTCGACATTTTCAACCAGATTGAAGACGACAAAATTATCCCCCTTGGTTTTTTTACGCCGCAGTATATCCAAAGAGGAGTCGCAAAAGGCCAGACAAGTAGTTTCAACGCCCAATGTACGAATGATCGCACCCAGATCTTTCGCAAGAGCGATGTTGAACAATTCGTCGTCGGTTGACTCGGGATAGGGATGGTCGTGCAACATCACCACTTCGTCATAGGGCAAGTGGTTGGTCTGGTTACGCAGTGATTTTTCCATGTGACACAGGGGCTGAGTGCAGAAGCGGTTCTATAAGCTGCCGGACGACATCATGCGGCGCCTGCTCGCTATGCAGGACTGCTCGCATAAAGCCTGCGTCAGGCGAGAGACAGGGGTTGGCGTTGATTTCGAGGATATAGGGTCGGCCATCTCTGCTGATGCGGAAATCGACGCGAGCATAGCCGCGGAGAGAAAAAAGTTGCCAGCACTGTCTGGACAGGCGCGCCAGTTCCTGCAGCAAGGCGTGATCGCTTTCCTGGAACAGCATGCTGGGTGTGGTGTTCTTGTAGGACTCGCTGTTTTCCACCCATTTCGAGTCGTAATCGACGATATGCGGCTCTTGTCCGGTGAAGCATATCTCAGAGGCGGGAAGAACATCCGGCACCATTGTGCCGTTATCGAGCAGAGCGACATTGATTTCTCGCCCTGGGATATATTCTTCGATGAACCACGCCCCGCTGTAACGCGCGGCGCATTCCCGCGCCAGCCGACGCAAGGAGTCGAGATCTTTTGAGACATTGCGCTTGTCGATCCCGCGCGAACAGTGGAATGTTTCCGATTTTAAAATCCATTCTTTCTCCTGTGACCCGTCCTCGGCAAAGGCGGGCGTGGGCAGACCGGCTTGTTGCAGGCGGCGCTTGACTGTGGGTTTGTTTAGAAGCTCCCGCAGGGCGCGGGCGCTGTTTCCTGAATAGGGAATGGACTGCCGCTCGAAAAAGGCGGCGGCCTCCCATGAGCGCTCATCCTCCCCTCCGACGGCTTCAACCAAGTTAAAAACGCCTGCTGCTCCCGCTTCATTAAGTTTTTCAGGCAGGGATTGCGGCCGGAAGGGCAGCAGCGGGGCGTGGTAACCGCAGTTCTGCAATGATTCCTGAATGAATTGAGCTTGAATCAGCGTATCGGCGTCATCTGGCGTGGGGTGTTTACCGATGTCGCTATGTATGATGGCAATACAGGGCTTCTCAGGCGGCTTCATAACACTGATCCGGCAGTTTCAGGTTATAGCGGTGGGCTGTTTCGGCAACGATGTTGCGGATCAGGGCGTTGTAAGGCATGCCGGCCTTGCCTGCCAGAACCACGAGGTCGGAAAAGCCGGGGCACAAACCCGCCAGAGGGTTGATTTCAAGAATGAAGGGGTTTCCTGCGCAGTCGCAACGTATGTCCAGTCTCCCGGCGTCGCGGCAATCCAATGCCTGCCACGTCTTGATCGCCATATTTTCTATTGCTTTATACAAGGATGTTTCTTCATGCCGCTGCACAAGTTTATATTGGATATGGTCAAACCAGGCTGTTTTGTTGTTGTAGCCGTAATGGTTGGCGCACCCATTCTCATGGATGGCGATCTCCATAATTCCGATTATGCGGGTGCGGTTGCCCGTGCCCAGCATCCCGACCGTAAATTCGCGGCCTCCTAAGTAGGTCTCCACCAGAACAGGCTGTTGGAATTTTTGCAATAAGTGGTCGCAGGCCCTTTCCAGATGGTCTGGTGTGTCGATATATGAAAAGGCGTTGATCCCCTTTCCCGTGCCTTCCGCCAGAGGCTTGGCGAAAAGCGGGAAGGGTAATTTAACGGCGGCGACATCTTCAGTCGTCCGCACCACTGCGAACGGGGCGGTAGGAATTCCGTGGTTCTGCAAAACCAGTTTAGTCAAACCCTTATCCAGCATCAAGGCCATGCCGGCGGCATCAGAGAACGTACAAGGGATGCCGTAGGCTTCGAGCAATGCCGGGACTTGCGCCTCGCGGGCGATGCCGTGGAGGCCTTCGCAAATATTGAACACCAGATCCCAGCGCTCGCCTGCAGCAAGACGCTGCACCAGGTTTTGGATGTGGCCTATCCGAACCACGCGGCAACCGAGGTATCTCAGAGCGGATTCAATCCCGTCAACAGTTTCAGGCGAGTCGAATTCAGCGATTATCTCGGGGTCAAGGCCGGAATCTCTGTAGTCGTCTTTCAGGTCATAGGTAAGGCCGACAGTTGTTTGCGCGGACATGATTTTTTCAGTTCCTTGCTTTGGCGGTATAAAATCTTCCCGCCGTGTCGTGATCAAAACCCTGCTGCCGCAAGTAATTCTGACTTTCACCAAGGCGACCTTCAGGGTCGGGGTAGCGATAGACGCCTCCCTCGAAGTTGGTCAGCAGCAAATCGGCGCCGTCCCGTCCGATAACGTAGTCCGGCATCAGCGGAATCTTACCGCCGCCGCCGGGGGCATCAATCACAAAGATCGGGTTGGCGTACCCGGTGGTGAAACCGCGCAGGCCTGCCATGATTTCCAGCCCTTTTTCAACCGGGGTGCGGAAATGCGACGAACCGGATACCGGATCGCACTGGTAAAGGTAATAGGGTTTGACGCGGATTTTAAGCAATCCATGATAAAGCCGGCGCATGGTTTCCAGATTGTCGTTTACGCCTTTGAGCAGCACAGTCTGGCTGCCGAGAGGAATGCCGGCGTCAGCCAGACGCTCGCAGGCTTCCGCTGTTTCCGGGGTGAGTTCGTCAGGGTGTGTGAAGTGAATGCTCATCCACAGCGGATGGTATTTCCTGAGCATCCGGGTCAGGTTCTTGGTAATGCGCTGCGGCATTACAACCGGTATTTTTGTGCCGATACGGATAAACTCGAGATGCTTGATGCGCCGCAGCCGGGCGAGCAGCCATTCAAGCTTGTCGTCCATAATTGAAAGGGGGTCACCCCCCGACAGAAGGCAATCACGTATTTCGGGGTGGGCTTCGATATATTGGGCGGCCTTTTCCCACTGCGAAACGCTGAAAGAGTAAACGCCGTTTGTTTCCCCGACCATGCGCGAACGGGTGCAGTAACGGCAGTAAGTCGAACAAAAACCGGTGGTCAGGAACAATACGCGATCAGGGTAGCGATGCACCAGGCCCGGCGTGGCGGTGTCGTGATCTTCTCCCAGAGGATCAGGATCTTCGCCAGGTGTACGTACGTACTCGCCTGTGACAGGGATATGCGTACGGCGCAAAGGCTGATCAGGATTGATTTCATCCAGCAGCGAGGCGTAGTAGGGCGTTATGCCAATCGGCAGGGAGCCGCGATGCCTGAGAACGGCAGTTTCCTCGTCAGGGGACAGTTTTATAATCCGCGAAAGTTGTTCAAGATCACGAATGCGGTGCCGTACCTGCCAGCCCCAGTCCGACCAGTCTTCCTTGGTGGCATCGGGGTAAAAACGCCGCCGGAAAGCGCGTGTGCGCTCGCTTTCCGGAAAACCGGGGTTTTTGAACAGGGATTTCTTCGCCTGCTTGCGGACGCTTTTGGTCGGTGCGATCCCGTTCTCCGTCTGTGATTGCGGCGCGTCGGAGTGCGAGTGATGCAGCGAGGGGAAGTGAAGACTGGCAAGTGCCGCGCTGTCTGCCTCTACTGTTTGCAAATGATAAGTGTGCTCAGGGACGGGGCCCGTAATATCAAGCGAGATATGTTCCTTTGTGGAACCATCTTCAGGAATGCCTGCCGATCCGGGTCGGTCTTTCATTTTATATCGCGTGTGGCTTCCGGCTTTTTCGGGTGGAACCCCGGGTTCCCCACGATTGGAGAACGCTTGCTCATATCATACCACTTTTGAAAAAAAACAATCGCTTTTTTGCGTTCATGCAAAAAAGTTGCACTGAATTATGAAGAAGGTTTTCCGGCTAGAGGATGAAGCGGGATAGATCCGTGTCCTTGGCCAGTTCGACCACCTGCGATTTGACCAGTCCGGCATCGATCAGGAGCTTTTCTCCGCTGCGGTCGGAAGCGTTGAAGCTGATATCGTCCAGTAGTTTTTCCATCACGGTATGCAGGCGGCGGGCGCCGATATTCTCGACCGACTCGTTGACAGAGAACGCAACGGCAGCGATTTCGTCGATAGCATCCTCGCTAAAATCTATGGTAACGCCCTCTGTGCCGATCAATGCCTTGTACTGGCGGATCAGGCAGGCATCCGTTTCTGTCAGGATACGCCGGAAATCCTCCTTGGTCAGTGCGGCCAGTTCGACACGGATCGGCAGGCGCCCCTGCAACTCTGCCAGCAAGTCGCTTGGTTTGGCGTAGTGGAAAGCTCCTGAGGCAATAAACAGGATGTGATCGGTTTTTACCGGCCCATGTTTGGTGTTGACGGTTGTGCCTTCAATCAAAGGGAGAAGGTCGCGCTGCACGCCCTCGCGGCTGACGTCGCCGCCGCGCACATCCTGCCTGCTGGTGATCTTGTCTATCTCGTCAATGAAGACAATGCCGTTCTGCTGCACAAGCTCAAGTGCTGTGGCAACGACTTTCTCGTCGTCCAGCAGCTTGTCGGCTTCTTCGGCCATCAGGATTTCGTAGCTGTCTTCGACGCTCATGCGTTTGCGTTTGGTGCGGGCGCCAAACGCTTTTCCCATCAGGTCGCCAAGATTGATCATGCTCATCGAGGAGCCCGGCATTCCCGGGATGTCGAAGCTTGCCATAGGGTCGGTGCGATCCTGCACGTCGATCTCGATCTCTTTGCCCTGCAGTTCGCCACTTCGCAGTTTCTGGCGGAAGCTCTCCCGCGTCCCCTCCGAGGCGGTTTCCCCTACCAGGGCGCCCAGCACGCGGTTTTCCGCATATAGTTCGGCTTGCGCTGTCACGGATCGGCGCATTTTTTCGCGCACCATATGAATGGCTATCTCGACCAGATCGCGAATGATAGACTCAACATCCTTGCCGACATAGCCGACTTCGGTGAATTTGGTAGCCTCTACCTTCACGAAAGGGGCTTGCGCCAGTCTGGCCAAGCGGCGCGCGATTTCCGTTTTCCCAACGCCGGTCGGCCCCATCATCAAAATGTTCTTCGGGTAAATTTCTTCCTGCAAGTTTTTATCCAGTTGTTGTCTGCGCCAGCGGTTGCGCAAGGCAATTGCGACCGCCCTCTTGGCGGCGGCTTGCCCGATGATATGGCGGTCGAGCTCTGAAACGATTTCACGCGGGGTGAGGGTGGGGATATCAATCGTGATGGTTTTTTGACTCATGGTGCTTGCCTCGCGACCAGTGCGTAAAACGATTACAGTTTCTCGATGACGACGTTGCAGTTGGTGTAAACGCAGATATCGCCTGCAATTTTCATGGCCTTGCGCGCTATTTCTTCGGCGTTCAGGGGTTGATCGATCAGGGCGCGCGCGGCGGCCAGCGCGTAGTTGCCGCCTGAGCCGATACCGATAATGCCATCCTCGGGCTCGACCACATCGCCGGTGCCGGTCAGGATCAGGGATGTGTCCTTGTCGCACACGGCCATCAACGCTTCCAGACGCCGGAGATATTTGTCCATGCGCCAGTCCTTGGCCAGTTCAACGCAGGCACGGGTCAATTGTCCGGGGTGGGCTTCCAGTTTTGCCTCCAGCCGTTCGAAGAGGGTAAAGGCGTCGGCCGTGGCACCGGCGAAACCGGCGATAATTTTTCCATCCTTGCCAAGGCGTCGGACTTTGCGCGCGTTTGCCTTGAGTATGGTGGGGCCCATCGATACTTGACCGTCTCCGGCAATCACGATATCCGCGCCTTTACGCACGGCCAGAATAGTGGTGGCGTGCCATTGCCCGAGGTAATGATAAGGAACGTTTTGATCTGTCATGATGGGTTGGATATAAACGTCGGCTTGCTGTAAATCAATCCCGCGCTTATTTTATATGTAAATTTAAAGAGAGGGCCTTTGCGTTTGGCTCTGGTAGGCGTAGCATCTTCCCCCTGTCTAACAGCAAGGCTCTCGACCTTGCCAAATAAAAGAATGTTGCCATGTTTCTAAAAGATCATACTTCCGGTCTTTCCCATATCTCCGATGGCCACGCTGAAAAAGCCCGGTTCTGGCCTTTGCTGGTTGGTTGTATTGGTGTTGTCTACGGCGATATCGGTACCAGCCCCCTTTACGCCTTTCGCGAAGCGGCAATGCAGGCTGCCCAAACCACCGGGCAGTTAAGCGCCGTTGAGATTTACGGGATTTGCTCGTTGATTTTATGGTCGTTGATGCTGGTGGTTACGCTTAAATACGTACTGTTCCTGCTGCGGCTTGATAACCGGGGCGAGGGCGGCATCCTTTCACTGGTGGTGCAAGCTTACAAAGCATCAGGCAAATGGGGGGCCCTCGTCTTTTTCATGGGCCTGATCGGCGCGGGGTTGTTCTATGGCGATGCGGCGATTACGCCGGCCATTTCGGTTATGTCGGCCGTTGAGGGGCTGAGACTTGTGACCCCCGCATTTGAGCACTATGTGCTACCTATCTCTTTGGGCATCATATTGCTGTTATTCCATGCCCAGAAATCCGGGACTGGCAAGGTGTCGGTGCTGTTTGGGCCTGTAACGGCCGTGTGGTTCATCGTGATGGGATCTCTCGGCGTGTACTGGGTCGCGCAAGACTTCCATATATTGAATGCGCTTAACCCGTATTACGCGCTCGTCTTTTTCATGAATCACGGCATGATCGGGCTGGTTGTTTTGGGCGCCGTTTTTCTTGCGGTTACAGGCGCTGAAGCGCTTTATGCCGATTTGGGTCATTTCGGACGGATGCCAATTCAGCGGGCATGGCTGTTTCTTGTCTTCCCCTGTTTAAGCTTGAACTATCTGGGGCAAGGGTCGTTACTGTTGCAACAACCCGGCGCGATCGACAACCTTTTTTACAAAATGGCTCCGGAAGGATTTTTGCTGCCGCTGATTGTTCTGGCAACCATCGCCACAATCGTCGCATCTCAAGCAGTGATTACGGGCGCTTATTCCCTAACCCGGCAGGCGATTCAACTGGGCTTCCTGCCCCGCATGGAAATCCGCCATACATCCACCGATCAGAAAGGGCAGATTTATATGCCCAAAATCAACCTTCTGCTGTTTCTGGGTGTGGTATTATTGTGTTTGATGTTTGGCAGTTCCAGTAACCTGGCTTCCGCTTACGGGATTGCCGTATCCGGCACCATGGTGGTATCGACCATACTTTCTTTTGTAGTGATCTGGAAAGTCTGGAAGCGTCCGTTATGGTTTGCCGCGCTGCTGGTTCTTCCGTTTTTAGCGCTGGAGACCGTTTTCTTTAGCGCCAATATGCTCAAAGTTTTCGATGGCGGCATAGTACCGTTGTTTCTGGCGGGTCTTCTGGTGATGTTGATGACGATCTGGGTCAGAGGGACGTCCTACTTGCGTCGGAAGTCCTTGGAGGGAGTCATCAATATGAGCGATTTGATTGAGATGCTGGATCGGAAGGCTCCGACCAGAATTGAGGGAACAGCCATATTTCTCACCAGAGATCTTAGTACGGCGCCGATCGCCTTGTTGCAGAACCTGCGCCACAATCATGTTTTGCATCGCAATAATATTATTCTTGAGGTGGTGACGTCCGATGCGCCTGTGGTTTCAGAAGATCACCGCATATCGTTTGAACGGCTTTCCTCGTCGGTAGTATGCGTGATTTTGAGCTTTGGCTACATGGAGACACCTGATGTGCCTTCTGCTCTGCGTCTCCTGTCAAGGCACGGGATTGACGCCGACGTTGATAATGCCTCCTATTTTCTGGGGCGCCGCTCCATTGTTTCTGATGCCAAGGTGGGGCTGCCGGAATGGCAGGACAATATATATATAGCGATGGTGCGCGGCGCCGCTAATGCCAACGACTTCTTCTGCATTCCCTATGACTGTGTCGTCGAATTGGGCATTCAGCTTGCCATATAGAAGAAAAGTATAATAAATCAAGGCCGTCAGCCTTGAAAAAACCTTGAATCCGCATCATTCTTAGTTTGTCGTCTGTATTTCGCGAATCAAGGTCGTCATCTTTATGGAATTTATATCTGCGCTGCTCGATAGTCAGTTTCTGGGGCAACCCACCAGCATGTGGCTGGTTTTCCTGACGGTGGTGACGGCTCTGCTTGCCTTTGACCTGGGCGTCCTGAACAAAAGGGATCACGTCATCGGCGCTGCCGAAAGTTTACGGCTTGCCGGCATCTATATTTCCATCGCTCTTCTGTTCGGCGTCTGGGTATGGTGGAAGCTCGGTACGGATGATGGCATGGATTACTATACTGCCTATCTGATCGAACAAAGCCTGTCGATCGACAACCTTTTTGTGATGTCGCTGATTTTCACCTATTACGGCGTTCCGCGCGAATACCAGCATCGCGTGCTGTTCTGGGGGATTGTAGGCGTGATCGTGATGCGCGGTATCATGATTGGTGTCGGTGCGGCTCTGGTTCATAACTTTGAGTGGGTTTTGCTGATATTTGCGGCATTTCTGATCTTCACCGGCATCAAGATGATGATGTCCAAAGATGACGACGACGAGCATATCGAGGATAGCCGTTTCATTAAATTCCTGCAGAAACACCTGAAAGTGACCAAATTCCTGCATGGCCATAAATTCTTCATTCGGGAAAAAAGTATCGATAACCCGGGCGGCGGGTTGCGTGCAACGCCGCTCCTTCTGGCGCTGGTTACGGTTGAGGTCGCCGACCTCCTGTTCGCGGTTGACTCGGTGCCGGCGGTGCTGGCGATCACATCGAATACCTTTGTCGTTTACACCAGCAACATTTTCGCGGTTGTGGGTTTGCGCGCCATGTATTTTGCTGTAGCAGCGATCATTCACCGTTTCATTTATATGAAATATTCTCTGGCAATCATCTTGGTGTTTATCGGTTTTAAGGCTTTCTATGGCCATTTCTTCGACAAGGTGCCGGCGTTTGTTTCTCTCGGGATTACCTTGAGTCTGCTTGCTGGCGGCGTTATTGCTTCCATGATCAAGACCAGTCAGAAGAGTAACGAGGCCGATTCCGCGCCCTCGCCCTGATTTAACCCCGCGTAGACAGGGCACATCGCTGTCAGGTAATTTTATTTCTAATTTTCATGTTTATGTAGATTTTTATTATAAAAAATTATACAAATAAGACATAAGCGACTAAAAAAGCAAGGACACCCTATGACAACACCCTCTTATCTTGGGAGATTATGGCATGATGCTGCTGAACTGTACCGCAATGTTGATGCTGCTTTGTCTCACCCGGGAGCTATGCCCGCCACGCGCCGCCGCCTTGATGAGAGTAAGATTTTCGCGGGCGCAGCGGTAAGCGCCGTATCATGGGAAAGCCCCTTGACCTTGGCCGGAGCGGCCTTGAGCATCGCTGAAGGGTTTCAGGATCTCAACGAAAGCGGCTATAAATGGCGCTGCCGTCACCACCGATTCCGGTTGTGAATTTTGTGAATTTTTTGCGCGGCCAGTTTTGTTGCGGCGCCCCTTGTTCGTGCGATGCAGCATAAAATCAATCGGGAACATGCGTTACCTGCGGCATATTTTTATCTTTCATCAGTGTTTTTGTGGTGAAATAAAAGAGAAGTGTGCACGCGTAACCACGGAAGAGGCGATCATCATGAGCGATTCAAGATTGAAACCGCTAAAACCGGCGGCAACGGTTGAGCTGGCATCTTCTCTCTCTCCCGGTGAAATGCAGGATTTGTGCGACGCCACGGATGCGGCGATTGAAAACGGCGGCGGCTTTGGCTGGGTCAGGCTGCCCGCGCGCGATATCCTTGAACGCTATTGGCAAGGCGTGATGACGATGCCGCAAAGGCGTCTTTTCCTTGCGCGGCTTGATGGCGTCATTTGTGGAACTTGCCAGTTGATGCTCCCTAACAGGAATAACGAGGCGCAGAGTTTTGCCGTGCATCTGACGGCCAATTTCGTTGCGCCCTGGGCGCGTGGCCATGGCCTCGCCCGTTTGCTGCTGGAGACTGCGGAGAAGCAGGCTTTAAGCGAGGGGTTCGCCGTTATCAACCTAGATGTTCGTGAAACCCAAGAGGCCGCTATTCAGCTCTTCGAAAGCATGGGATACGAGCTTTTTGGTAAGCATCCTTATTACGCCCGCGTTGGCGATGAGATTATCCGCGGGCGCTACTACACCAAGGTCATCGACCCCGACCTGATGCAAAAACTGCATTCCTGACCCCCTCCGACTGGACGAAGATAGAGTCCTGCCCTAGCTCTCTAAGGGCGGGCTATGTTTGATCGGCCCCGCTGTTTCACAGAAAGGAAGGGTCGTCATGATCCGTGTTTATCCCAAAGATGCCTTGGGCGTCTTCGAGAGCGACGGGCTTGATTCCCGCTATCATTTCAGTTTTGGTAAATACCATGCGAGCCACCGCATGGGCTTCGGCCCTCTGCGCGTGATTAATGACGATTTGATCCGTGCTGGCCGCGGTTTCGATTTGCATCCGCACCGCGACATGGAGATTATCACCTATGTCAGAACCGGGGCCGTGCACCACCGCGACTCTTTAGGCAATCAGGGGAGAACCGGTGCGGGGGATGTGCAGGTCATGTCGGCGGGCACAGGCATCGCTCACGCTGAATACGCTGATCCGAATGAAGATACCACCTTGTTTCAGATATGGATAAAGCCGGATGCAAAAGGGCTGCCGCCGCGCTGGGAACAGGCTGTTCTTCCCAGGGCGCCGCGTGAAAGCGACCTGCAGATTCTGGTTTCAGGGCGTAAGGCCGACCAGAGGCCGGGTGTTTTGCGCATCCATCAGGATGCGGCGATATACGGCGGCGCGCTTTTGCAAGGCCGGGCCCTGATCCATGACGTGCGAGGCCCAACGGGGGTCTATGTTGTTGTCTCGTCCGGAGAAATCGCCCTGAATGCCGCGGATCTGAAAGCGGGTGATGGGGCGGAGGTGACGGGGGAGCCAAAACTGACCATTCGCGGTTTGACGGATGCTGAACTCTTGGCTATTGAGGTATAAGGATAAAATGTCTTATGCCCGCGAGGAGGCGCCGGACGATGATGAGCGTTTACGATGATAATAATGTCTTTGCCAAAATCCTGCGCCGGGAAATCCCCTGTCAGCCGGTTTATGAAGATGAGCATGTTCTGGCCTTTCCGGATATTGCCCCCAAGGCGCCCGTGCATATTCTGGTGATACCCAAGGGGCGCTACGTTTCGGTCGTTGATTTCGGAGCTCGCGCCAGCACTGAGGAAATCACGGCTTTCTGGCGTGCGGTGGCGAAGCTGGCCGCCGAGCGCGGATTGCCGGATAGCGGTTTTCGCACGATTGCGAATACGGGGCTAAATGGCGGTCAGGAAGTGCCGCATTTTCATGTCCATATCTTGGGCGGGCGGGCGCTGGGGCCGATGTTGGCGCATACGGCGTAATCACCCCATTTGTTGCTTAGAGAAAAACGGCCCGCGTACTGCGGGCCGTTTCTTATTGTCGGCATCGCCCTGATTATTTCAGTTCGACTTTGGCGCCAGCGGCTTCCAGTTTCTTCTTCAGCTCTTCAGCCTCTGCTTTGGATACGCCTGTTTTCAGTTCTTTATTGCCGGCTTCAACCAGATCTTTGGCCTCTTTCAGGCCCAGACCGGTGATGGCGCGAACTTCTTTGATCACGTTGATTTTGTTTGCACCACCGTCAACCAGCACAACGTTGAAGCTGTCTTTTTCTTCTGCCGGAGCAGCGCCGCCAGCAGCAGCGACAGCAACCGGAGCAGCGGCGGAAACGCCCCACTTTTCTTCCAGCAGTTTTGCCAGTTCTGCGGCTTCCAGCACCGTCAGGGCGGACAAGTCTTCAACGAGTTTTTCAAGATTAGCAGCCATTTCATTTCTCCTTTTAAGTGTAAAAAGCTGTAGTTGATTGCAAAATAATTACGAAGCGGCCTGATCTTTGGTCGCGTAGGCATTCGCCAGTCGCGCCAGTTGCGCACCGGGAGCCTGCAGCAAGCCCACGATCTTGCCGCGCAGTTGATCCATGGTCGGCAGCATTGCCAGAAACTTGATTTTCTCAATATCCAGCGCACCATCGGGCGTGGCCCCGCCAATGATCTCGATTTTGTCATTTTTCTTGGCAAATTCGTAAACCACGCGCGCAGCGGTCAAAGGGTCGTTCGAGATCGCGATTCCGACCGGCCCCTTCAGCTTGTCGGTCAGGGATTCGAATTTGGTTCCTTTGACGGCGCGGGCTACCAGCGTGTTTTTCTCGACGCCGAATGTCGCACCTTCCTTGCGCAGGTTGTTGCGCAGTTCGCGATCCATCAGGTGGGTCAGACCCTTGTTATGAGTCAGGATCACCAGTTCGGCATTCTCAAGGCGCTTGGCAACAGCCTCGGTCTTTACTTGTTTTGCCACGTAGGCTTTTTTCTCTGTCACGGTTTTTCTCCTTCAAAACCAAACTAAAATCCCAAAATAAAAAGGATGGGAAAATCCCATCCTGCCCAAATACGCGGAAAATGCAGCTTGTCAGAACCTGCTGGCAGGCCTGCGGCGATTCCCCCGTCTATACAGGATATTTCAGGCCCGAAAGCTCACCTGTAGTCTTGGACAGGAAGGCGGCATTTGCGATGCGCACCCTCAAACCCGGCTGTTATAGGGGAAAGGGGCTGGCGGGGTCAAGATAAAAATCAGGGTAAAAATTGAGAAAGAACGCTGAAATTCTTAGTTTTTTCTTGACTTGCAACGCCCGTAATTATAGAAAATAGAGCACTTTAAATTTTAACCCTGACAACCTACAGGAAAGTGCGCCACCATGATCAATCCCGACAGCCCCCTGCTTTATGATGTTGACCGCCTGCTGGCCGTGTTTACGGCCGCCCGGGACAGCAAACAGGATTGCGTGAACAGCCTGAGAATCGGCAAGCCCGATGGCATGGGCAATTGGGCCGCCGAATGGCCCGGCGGCAACGCCCGCGCCGAGCAACGCTGCGTCGATGCCCTGCAGGCCTGGAAAGATGCCGGTGTCCGACAGGTTCAAACGGCTTATGTCCTGTCTGATACCGATCCGGCTGCAGCCAATCCGGGAGGTGCGCTGGGAAATATCCATCACAGCTTCTTTATGCAATTGACTGGCAACCAGATTAAACCGGTCATGCCGTAGTGTCAGAACAATCGACGGGAAAGAGGGTGGCTTTGTGCCGCCCTTTTTTATCGCGGGAATACGATGACGTTCTCTGCCAGCCGCTCCAGCGTGCGCGCGGGGGCGCGTTTTGCTGTTATGCGTGCGTGCTTTTCAGGGTTGAGAAAACTGAGGGCTGCCAATTCATGCCCGGCGCGCTCGGATTGCGACAGGGCCTGCACCGATAAAATGTCGCACAATAATCCTTCCGGCGAATGAGGGTCGACCTGTGCCAGAACGGCATCCAGCAATGTGGCCAGCTCTTCCAGATCCTCGGGCACCTGCCGCAACAACATTAGCGCGTCAAAATCGCTCAAGGGTTCCGACCCGCGCCCTGATTCCGCGAGCAGGGCAGCGCCATATTCATCCGCCATGCGCGCGGCTGAAATCGCCAGCATTTTGACGATTGGGCTGTCTGGGGCGGCGGCAGCGACGTGCTGCGCGCACAAAGCCAGACATAAAAGACCGGTATCCGGTTGCAATTCCGATAGGCATTCGTGCAGGGCGCATTCGCACGCGTCGTCCAGTTGCTCGGTATCGCTTAGGATCATCTGTACCGCAATCGGCACCACAAAACGGGCATGCAACGTCGCTAGTTGCTGGTCGCTCAAACTGGGTTGTGGCACACGGATACGCATAACAAAGATCTCCCTGATCTGACCTCCCTAGTGTCTCAGGGAACGGTGAACAAGGGCTTAACGGCCATTTTCGGTAAACCTGCCTGATGGGTGGTTCAACCAGAGCGGTGGCCCTTTTCTTTCAGTCAGGCTGCCGGCGCCTTCCTAAGGCTGCAGCCACGGCGCAGGCGGGAGTAACTCCCAGCCCAGAAAGTTGAACCATTCCGGGTACAGCCAGAGTCCGGCGATCTTGATCAGTAAAAGATGCGTGACATAGATCAGCAAGGTATGCCGTCCGGCACCCTGCAAGAGGATTGTCAGTCCGGCGGGGAGAGAGTTTGTTAGGCGGGTGAAGGCTATCGGGCGGAAGCTGCGTAAAGTCGCCATTGTCAGCAAGGTGCCCAAAAATAAAATGGTTGTTTGTTCAGGGGAGAAGCGGAACAGGCTCCACTGTGTCAGTGTAAAAACCAATGTGCAGAATACAATGTAGGGAAAAACTGTTGCCGCCGCCGGGTGGTCGTTTTGCGGCATATGCCTGACTATCCAGCCAAACGCAGCCAACAGCAACCCCTGTGTTCCGTATTGTGTCAACAAGGCGCTGGGGGCAACCAGAGCCGCCAGCGCCATGGCGCCGCACCAGAAAGCAAGGCTGCTTCTCATGGCGAATTTCATGTATAAATCGATCAGCATCCGTACCAGCAGGATTGTGACCAGAACATTCAGGGGGAAGATATAGCGACCCGCAACAAAGTCGCTGAGTATCACTAGCAACGCCCCCCACCACAACAGACGGCCAAGGTCGCGGCTCCGGGCGTAGCCGATCAGGAAGAACCACATCGGCACACATAAACGCCCGGCCACCCGCAGCCATAACATATCCGGCAGGTAATAAGCGCCGATATGGTCGGCGACCATCAATACCACGGCCAGCGCCTTAAGAAAGTCGTAAGAGGTCAGGGAGTCAGGCAGTGCTTTGCGGGTCATGTCTGCGAGCAGGGTAGAACACGGGGCCGCCCAAGGGCGAACGCCCCTGATTATAGCCGATTATTTCCAACCTGTGCACGGACTCTGATGACGTTATAGAAATACATGGTTTTATAGAAGGAGTTGCGGGCTTGTTCTTGTGGTTGCCCCCCTGCCGCTTGCTGTTTCATAATAACGCTGCTGACTGCAATATTGATGGCGTGATCGGGCCGGTTCCTATGCACCCCTTGCCTATAAAAGAAATTATTGTTTTTCTGGTAGTCGCAGGGGTGCTGGTGCCTGTGCTGGCGCGTCTGCGCTTGAATCCGGTATTAGCCTTTCTTTTGATCGGCGTCTTGATAGGCCCTTACGGACTTGCCGGATTCCCTGGCATGCCTGCCGCTTTCTCCGCGATAGCCCTGACGGAGGTCGGGCAAGTCAGGGTTCTGGGTGAATTCGGCATTGTTTTTCTATTATTCCTGATTGGCATAGAACTTTCGCCGACCCGTTTGATAGCGATGCGACGGCTTATTTTCGGCCTGGGATCGGCGCAGGTTCTTTTGTGCGGCACGGTTATAGGCTTGATTGCCTGGGGATGGGGGAATGAGCCGGATGCCGCGTTCGTTCTGGGCGCTTGCCTGGCGCTGTCGTCGACAGCGGTTGTCATGAAGATCGTTACAGATCGTGGTCATTTTGCTTCGCCGTCCGGGCAGGCCAGTTTTGCCATCTTGTTGTTTCAGGATCTGGCGATCGTGCCGATGATGTTTTTGCTGGCCTTTGCGGGTCACGAGAGCGCTGTTGCCGGGCAGGAAGCTAGCTTCCTATTGGTGTTGGCCAAGGCCGCCGGGGCGATCTTGGCTGTTTTGCTGGTGGGGCACTGGCTGGCCAGACCGCTTTTGCGTCTGGCAGCGGGGGGACAGGGCGCTCACGAGCATTTTATGGCGTGCATGCTGCTTTTGCTTTTGCTTGCCGCCGTAGCGACCGAATATGCCGGTCTTGGTATGGCGCTGGGGGCGTTTCTGGCCGGTCTCGTTTTTGCGGAAACCGAGTTTCGCAACCAGATCGAGATAGACATGGAACCTTTCAGGGGCCTTTTTATGGGGCTTTTCTTCATGTCGGTCGGCATGACGGTTGATGTCAGCTTGGTCGTGGGGAATATTTTCTGGTTGGCGGCCAGCGTCGTCGGCCTGTTCGCGCTTAAAGCTGCGTTGATTACAGGATTGTGCCTGGCCTTCGGTCTGGCTTTGCCGGTGGCGGCCCGCATCGGCATCACACTGGGTCAGGCGGGCGAGTTCGCTCTGATCATTGTAGGTATGGCACTGCATGCGAAAATCCTGACGGACGAGGTCGCTCAATTCATGGCCCTGATGACTTGCCTGACTTTGACCCTGACCCCGGCGGCTTACTGGCTGGGCGAATATTGCGAGCGTATCTTGCAAAAACGCAGCCGTTTGTCCGCTGAGGATGCGCTGGCTGCGGCCAGCCGTGACGTATCGGGTCATGTGGTGATCGCCGGCTTCGGGCGCACCGGGCAAGCGGTGGCGCGTATGCTGGAGGAGAACCAGATATCCTACCTGGCGCTGGACATCGATGCGCCGGCGCTCGATGCTCTGCGCCAGCGGGGCAAACCGGTGTTTTTCGGCGATGCCGGCAACCCTCAGGCTTTACAGAAGGTGCGTGCCGACAAGGCTCGTGCTGTCGTCCTGGCTCTTGATAACAAGGACGCAGCCCGACGGGCGATCGCAACGGTTCGCCGGTTTTGCCCGCAGGTGATGATTTATGCGCGCGCCCATGATGAATCCCATGCCGATAGCCTGAAAAGGCACGGTGTAAGCGCGGTCGTTCTTGAGATTGAGGGGGTTAGCCAGTATCTTGCCCGCCGGGTTATTGAAGATATGAGCGCTTAGGGAATACGATCCGGCTGATTCAGGACGCGGACAGCCCCATGGACGACATGCCGGGTTGCGCGGATTGGCGTTTTTGCTTTGATGTTGAAACGATCACCTGCGGACAGGGTGTAAACAACCGCATTTCTATAGTGCGCGGCTTCCCCCCGTTCGATCGTGTGAAAATTGGATTGAATGCGGATGCCATCGACCACGGTCACCTTGCCCGACCCCACCACCTCGAACGTATCGCCGCCATCGTGAAAGATAACCCCGGTATCTTCATCCATCCCGATCCCCAGAATTTCGGGGTTCGAAGCCACGATATTCAGAAGGCGAGGCAAACGCTCGCGGTTCAGGAAATGGGTGTCGAAGGCGACACGGTCGACAAAGCGGAAACCACCTGTCAGCAGAACTTCGCCCTTCTTCGCGGCTTGTCCGCTCTGGCCGCCGTAAACCATCAGGTCTGAAAGCACCGCTCCCCCGGCGCTGGTGCCCCCCACAACCGCGCCATCCTTATGGAGCTGGCGCACCGCGCTTAAAAACGGCGTGCCTGCCAGCAACGCGGTCAATCGCAACTGATCGCCGCCTGAGAAAAAGATGATATCCGCCCCGCTCAGTTTTTTATAGACATGCGGATCAAAGGCCTGATCGCGGTTGTCGATATAAATGAACGTGAAGTCCTCAACGCCCAGCGCCGTAAAAGCGCGGCTGTATTCCTGCTGCCTTTTGTCCGGCTCGGTCGACGCGGTGGTCACAACCACGATACGTGAGCCGATTCCCTTGGCTTCCGTCGTCAGGGCTTTCAGGACGGTCATATCGGAGGTTTTGTCTTCATTGCCGCCGATGGCGACGATGCTGCCGGGTGCGTGTCCCTGCCGCAGGCCTGCAGCTGTTTCCCTGCCCAGCAGGGCATTCAGGCCGAAAACGCTCACAGCCATGAATTTTTGAAGCAACGTCATTCCCGTGCCAGGCTCCTTGTTTTTTGACGGCCCAACTTATAGCGTCGAGGCCCGCTATGCAAGATTTGACCGGCCCTCCGGTTTGCATCGTGGCAATCGTGGCTTGGCCTGGCGCGCATTTCGTGCCATTGTTGGGTCTATTTAGCCCATTGGAAATCAGAATGAAGAAATATTCATTTGGCGTTTTATTTGAACGGTTTATGCGGACTTTGGGTTGGGTTCTATTTTTTGTTTTTCTTTACATGCTTACATGGCCTTTTATTAATTGCCTGCATTCTAAGTGCAACGGTGAAATGAGTGTTGCTTATGTTATAACGATCTATGCGTTCATATTTCCACTACCTGCGGCTATTGTATGTTTATTAACTGCAAGAGATATGAAGCTTTGCAGGCAGCGCAAGAAAGATAAAGCACAAGAAAGTACAAAGAATTGAATGATCGCTCGCATTAACACAGTTGCCTTTCATGGCGTGGAGGTACAGGCCGTCGATGTGCAGGTGCAGATTTCCAACGGTCTGCCGTGTTTTACGATTGTCGAGCCTATTTAACCCGACATAGACCCTACGAAAGAAAACAGATGAGAAGGTTCTTAAAAACATTCGGAAGATTAATGGAAGTTGTAGGCTGGTTGATGCTGCTTGCTTTCGTGCATGTAGTGATTAGAGCTATTACCCTGCATGGGGATAATTGGTATTGGTTTCTTTTGGCGCTTACTTATTTGCTGCCTTTAGGTACGTTTTTAGCATTTTTTGGCTGGGTGTTGAGGCGTTCAAACACGATGGCAAAGCAAGAGAAACAGTAAAATGGTTGCCCGCATTAATACGGTTGCCTTTCATGGGGTAGATGTTCAAAATGTGGATGTCCAAGTCCAGATTTCCAATGGCCTACCTTGCTTTACGATTGTGGGGTACAATATTTAATCAGACATAAATCTGATAAAAATTGAACGTTTTAATGTCAGCGGACGGAACCCATAAAAAACTTCTTCGTCACCCACAGAAAAACCGCGGTCGCCATAAGGTTTGGTTTTTGGGCCTTCGTAGCCGATGGACAAATAGCGGTCAGATTTTTCAAGGCACCAGTCACGAAAATTTATACTGTAGCTGGCGATTTCAAAAGGCCTTTTGAAATGTTTTTCAATTAACTTTCCGTTTTGGATATTGATGATTTGTCGATCATGGCAGAAATGGTCATCTAAAATAGAGAGTAATTTTTTCATGGATTTCTGGGCAAAATCATCTTCCGTTTGGAATTGCGTAGAAAGTTTCCATTCTCTGTGATTAATCACTTGGTATTTCAGATTAGCTTCCTTTGCTCCATACCTTTCAATGATTATTTTTCCTGTTAAATCGCCCTTTTGGTCGTCGGAATGCCTGCCAAAAGAAAACCAGAATGGGAAAATATTTTCGTTTATAGTTGATGATTGCAGCATATGGTTAATCTTTTCCTGATTGCAGCCGATACCAATCAGAACATTTTCATCTGAATCCATAAAGCAACTAATCTGGCGCCGCTTTTTCGATTTATACCCATCGCTCCGTTTGGCTTGTATCAACGCCGCGTCTGGAAAAGCTTTCAATACTTTATCGATAAATTGATCTACATCATCACATCCATAAGCGAGCATAAGATGCGAACTGCTCCAGTATGTGGTTCTACCTGATAAATCTATGTATCTTGCTCCCCCCCGTTTTTGACTGCTCCAATTTCTCAAAGGGGTGTTCAATTTTTTGTCCTTGAACCGTTAAACCGATGATGTCGCAAAGCTGCTCGGGAAAAATGTCTGTAGTACCAAAAGGCGCTATGGCTTTCTTGTACAGCTCATTTTCCATTTGAAAAAAGCTGTCTGTTCCTCCGGGGTCACTGTAGCGAACATGAAGCACGCCGCTGCTGAAACGAAACCCTATGATTTTACCATCGGTGGTCACAGCTAAGTGGTTTTTCGACCCATCCGGAACAGGCAATTCTTTTAAATTCCAGCCCAAAGGCTTTATGTCGGGGCGCGAATAAAACATTTGATTATTCTACCAGCTATGCCATAACAAACAACATAAGAACAAAACAAGAATATTGGGCATGGTCGCGCGGGTTAACACAGTCGCATTTCACGGCGTTGACGTTCAGAGCGTCGATGTGCAGGTGCAGATTTCCAACGGTCTGCCGTGTTTTACCGTCGTCGGTTTGCCAGACAAGGCTGTAGCTGAGTCGCGTGAGCGCGTGCGTGCGGCGCTGCACGCACTGGGCTTGTCGCTGCCGCCCAAACGTCTCACCGTCAATCTGGCGCCCGCCGACCTTGCCAAGGAAGGTTCTCACTACGATTTGCCAATAGCGCTCGGCTTGCTGGCGGCGATGGAAATTCTGCCCGCCGACGAGTTGCGCGATTGCGTGGTGCTGGGTGAGCTTTCGCTTGATGCGGGCATCCGGGCGGTCGCGGGTGTTCTTCCGGCCGCGATCCATGCTTCGGCGAACGATAACCGCCTGATATGTCCGGCGGCTTGCGGTGCCGAGGCCGCGTGGGCGGGTGACCTTGATATCCTCGCCCCTTCCGATTTATTGCAGCTCATCAACCATATGAAGGGTGTGCAGGTCTTAAGCAGGCCACAGCCGAAAGTGGCCGCTGTGCGTGCGCAGCAAACGCACGTTACTGATATTGCTTCAGTGCGCGGTCAGGAAACTGCCAAGCGCGCGCTCGAAATTGCCGCTGCCGGAAGCCATAATTTACTGATGATTGGCCCGCCGGGTGCGGGTAAATCCATGTTGGCATCCTGCTTGCCCGGTATTTTGCCGCCGCTTACGCCGCAAGAGGCGCTTGAAGTGTCGATGATTCATTCGCTTGCCGGGTCGCTGCCCGAAGGTGGGTTGATTCAGCAGCGCCCGTTCCGCAGCCCGCATCATTCGGCTTCGCTGCCCGCGTTGGTCGGCGGCGGGCATAAGGCGCGACCTGGCGAAATTTCACTCGCGCATCGCGGTGTGCTGTTTCTTGATGAACTGCCGGAATTCGCGCGGTCGACGCTTGAATCCTTGCGGCAACCGCTCGAAACCGGTGAGGCTACGGTGGCGCGCGCCAATCACCATGTGACATATCCGGCACGGTTCCAGTTGATTGCGGCGATGAACCCCTGCCGTTGCGGCTATCTTGGCGACCCCTCGCAGGAGTGCACCAAGGCTCCGCGTTGCGGTTCCGAATATCAGGATAAACTCTCCGGCCCGCTGCTTGACCGGATCGATTTGCAAGTGGAAACGGGCGCCGTGTCGATTGCCGAGCTGGGCGCGCCGGCTGCCGTTGGTGAAACATCCGCCAGTGTGGCGGTACGTGTGGCGGCCGCCCGCGCGATCCAGCGGGAGCGTTACGAAGCGCTGGCCCCTGGTATGGGGTACCTCAATGCAACGGTTGCTCCTGTTGTGCTCGAACAGGTGGCGGCGCTCGATGAGTCTGCGCGCACTTTTCTCAACGAGGCGGCCGACCGCCTGAAGCTTTCGGCCCGGGCTTATCATCGCCTGTTGCGGGTAGCGCGAACAGTGGCCGATCTTGAGGCCGTGATTGACGGAACTGTGCCCGCCGCCCGGATTGGTAAAAATCATATAGCTGAATCAATAAGTTACAGAAGGCTGCGCACTTCATGAACCGAAAAGAGTGATTTAGATTCCATAAAGTTTGAAATCGCCGGTCGGAAAGGTTAATATAATAGGGAATATAGAGGTGTAAAAACCTTTGATTAATATGTGGAGTGTAAGATACAACTACACATAACAATCAAAAACAAGGTGTGTAAGGGATAATGGCATTACCCAAGTCAATCAGTGGTGAGTTTGCGATGAGCGCCGAAGGTTCGGACGTTTTCGCCGCCGATTCAGGGCTTGATGCCGCTAACGATCCCAGCATGGGCGCTACCGTCAAGCCCGACCTTTTGCAAACCATTCAAAGGCAGGTCGTCGATCCGGGTCAGGATGCCGCGAACCAGCCTTCATTCACCGCGACGCAGGCCAAAGCCGCGCAGCAATATCAGGATCTGACCTCGAAAGGCCCGGGCGGCATGGGCGGCGCTTTAAGCGCCGGATCGTCGATGCAAGCCGGGGCGGCCCGTCAGGAATCGGCTCAGAAAGCCGCGACCAAGCTCGCAGGCGAGGCCACGAAACTTCAGAAAATCGCTACAGGAGCCGATCAGCCGCAAGCCAAACCGGAAGCGGGGCCGGGCGGCAAAATGGCCGGTGTGGCGATTGGTCAGGGTTTGAATATGATGGCTGCTGCAGGGGCGACTGTTATCGCCGGTCCGGCGGCTGGCGCGGCCGTGGCCACAGCCGGAATGGCTTATGATGTTGTTAAGGCGTTCAGCGGCCAGAGCGATGGCCCCAGCTATTTCGCCAGCAAGGATTCGAAAGGCCAGACCATGGGTTATGGCTCGTCTTCCTCCTCAGCGCCGCAAGCGGAAGCAGCGCCGGCACAAAATTCGGTGGGCAACGGTTTCAACCGTTTCATGTCCCGTATGCCGGGCGAACGCTCTATAGATAACGGCTCCATCGAAACGGCCAGCGATGGTCTGCGCGGTATCGAAAAAGCGCCGAAACTAGACATGAAACCTTTGGAAATGACCCCAGCAGCCAAGGCGCTGGCCGGTATCTTCCGCAACGGTCGCGAGGCTGCCGGTGGTGAAGGCCCGAATGCTGATAAAGAAAGACTCGACTTCAAACCCATGGACATGAAGCCCAATCCTGGGGTGTTTCAAGCGGCCGCTCCCAAGCCTTTCTTCGGTTGATTTTTCCTGACTTATGTCTTCTATCGCCTTGATTTCAGCGTAAAAAGCGCTCTCTCTTCAGCTTTCGTTAATCGGCTTCGGGCGATGATGGAAAAGGAAGGGCTTGATCCGGAATTTTTCCGGAATTTCCTCTACTCACCGTCGCGTGAGACTGCTAACATTTGCCTGACCAGTTTATCCGGATGGGGTTCCTAGGGTTGCATTACCACCATGACAGCAAACAAGCTCAGGAATTTGCGAATAACGCGCTTGAGCGGATTCGCGATCAGGGTCTGCCTGTTACGCCGGATATTTATGAACTCTGGTATGTTTATTTCTCGGGGCAGAGCCCCGAAATCACCCGCGCCATAGACATCCTGATCGCCAACAAGCAGAAGATCACGGTAGAGCGTTGTCGGGATCTCTACAGCCGGTTCATCAGCGATGAAAGAAATCAGGAACTGGTGAAGCGCGCCGGAGATGAAATCAATTCCACGATTCGTAATGTCACAGGCGTTGTTCGTGACGTAAAAGCGGCGACGGCCGAATATAGCGGCAATCTGGAAGGTGTAACGGCGAAGATCAAGAACACCTCCTCGCCGCAGGAACTGCAGCAGGTGCTTGCCGGCGTCGTTTCCGATACCCGGGATATGCTGGAGCGCAACAAGGCCCTTGAGGAAGAGTTGAACAAGTCTTCACACGTGATGGAGGAGCTGCAGCGCGACCTTGAAAACGTACGCCGCGAGGCCTTGACCGATGGGTTGACCAATTTATCGAACCGCAAGGCCTTTGATAACGAATTGCGCCGGATTTCCGAGGAAGTTCAGCAAATTGGCGGAACCTTCTCTTTGTTGATGGTCGATATCGATTATTTCAAGAGCTTCAACGATAATTATGGCCATCAAGTTGGTGATCAGGTGCTGCGCCTTGTGGCGCGGACGCTCACAGATGGCGTGAAGGGACGCGATATCGCAGCGCGTTACGGCGGCGAAGAATTCGCGATCATCTTGCCGGACACCAATCTTGCGGCGGCGGTCACTGTTGGCAACGCCTTGCGCAAGGCAGTGGCGACGAAAGATGTCGTCAACCGCAGCACAGGCGACAAGCTTGGGCGCATAACCATGTCGGTTGGTTGCGCTGAATACGATCCCGGTGAAAATCTGCAGGATCTGATTGAACGCGCCGATGCCGCTCTTTATACCGCCAAGCATAACGGCCGCAACCAGGTGGCCGCCGCCCCGACCCCCGGCAAGAAGCAGAAGAAAGAAACGGCTTAACGCTTGTTCTTTTGCGTGCGGGCCTTTATTGATGAAGGCATGCAAGCTCTCACATCATCGTCTCTGACGTTTCCCTACCTTGAAGGATTGAACGATCCTCAGCGCGAGGCTGTAACGACCATTGACGGCCCGGTGCTGGTGCTGGCCGGGGCGGGAACCGGGAAAACCCGGGTGCTGACGACGCGGCTTACCCATATCTTGCAAACTGGCAAGGCGTTCCCCTCGCAGATTCTGGCTGTGACTTTTACGAACAAGGCGGCGCAGGAAATGCGTGAGCGCGTTTCGCATTTGCGTGGCGGTCAGCCGGTGGAGGGCTGGTGGCTTGGGACGTTTCATGCGTTGGCTGCGCGGATGTTGCGCCGTCATGCCGACCTTGCCGGTCTGACGGCGAACTTCACGATCATAGATCCTGACGATCAGATCCGTTTGCTCAAGCAACTGATGGAGAATGAGAATATCGACACCAAGAAATGGGCGCCCAAGGCGATGATCGCGATCATCGACCGCTGGAAGGATAAGGGTTACGGCCCCGAAGAGGCGCCGCCGGGTGAAGCGGGCGATGCCGCCGGGGGGCGTATGCCGCACCTCTACCGTCTTTATCAGGAACGTCTGAGAACGGTGAATGCCTGCGACTTCGGCGATTTGCTGCTGCATACGATCCAGATTTTGCGCAATCCGCAACATGCTGATGTGCTGGCCGATTATCACCGCCGTTTCCGTTATATCCTAGTCGACGAGTATCAGGATACCAATGTTGCGCAATATATGTGGCTGCGCTTGTTGGCGCGTGGTTCGGGGAATATCTGCTGCGTGGGTGACGACGATCAGTCTATTTATGGCTGGCGCGGGGCTGAGGTTGGCAACATCCTTCGCTTCGAACAGGATTTTCCCGGAGCGAAGATCGTTCGCCTGGAGCAAAATTATCGTTCGACCGGGCATATACTGGGCGCAGCTGGTGGTGTGATCGCCCATAACGAAGGTCGTCTGGGCAAAACGCTGTGGTCGGCGTCCGATGAGGGCGAGAAAGTCGCTGTGCGCGGCTTGTGGGACGGTGCGGCGGAAGCGCGCTATGTCGGTGAGGAAATCGAAGCTCTGCAACACGGCCGCTGGCGGCTTTCGCAAATGGCGGTACTGGTGAGGGCTGGGTTCCAGACCCGGGAATTTGAAGAGCGTTTCATACAACTGGGGCTGAACTACAAAATGATCGGCGGGCAGCGTTTTTATGAACGGCAGGAAATACGAGATGCGCTGGCATATCTTCGCGTGGTGTCGCAGCCGGCGGACGATCTGGCGCTGGAGCGCATCATCAATGTGCCCAAACGCGGCATCGGCGATACTACAATACAGATGCTTTACACAGTGGCGCGCGGCAAGGGCCTCAGCCTCTATGCCGCGATCACGCAGTTGCTGGAAACCGATGAACTGAAACCCAGGATTAAAGCGGCGTTGACGCAGGTGTTTGACGATTTTGAACGCTGGCGTTCTTTGCTGTCGAGCGCGGGTCATGGAGCGCTGGCCAGCCAGATACTGGACGAGTCGGGCTACATTGCAATGTGGCAAGCTGATAAATCCCCCGATGCGCCGGGGCGGATTGAGAATCTGAAAGAGCTGATTGCGGGCATGGGTGAATATGAGAGCCTGCCTGCGTTTCTCGAACATGTGGCGCTGGTGCTGGAGCGTAACGATCAGGATGGCGATGATGCCATTTCAATTATGACACTACATGGAGCCAAGGGGCTTGAATTCGATGCTGTGTTCCTGCCGGGGTGGGAAGAAGGGCTTTTTCCTTCGCAGCGGAGCATGGATGAGAATGGCATGAAGGGGCTGGAGGAAGAACGCCGTTTGGCCTATGTCGGTTTGACGCGCGCGCGTCAGAGGGCTTATATCTCCTATGCGGCCAATCGGCAGATGTATGGCAACTGGATCAGCGCTGTCCCTTCGCGCTTCGTTGACGAATTGCCGGAAGCGCATATTGAATCCTCCAGCGAGCAGGGTACTTATAATCCCGGGCGCTCGCAACACTGGGATTCCTCCGGCGTAACGCCGTCAGTGCGTACGCGCGCGCAAGGGGTTTCTTATTCTAACCGTGACCGGCCGTTGCCCAAGGATGCTTACGCGCGCGGGGTGCGGGTTTTCCATGAAAAGTTTGGCAAGGGCGTGGTGGTGAACGTTGATGGGCATAAGCTTGATATTGCCTTTGACCGGGGTGGTGCCAAACGGGTCATGGACAGCTTTGTTACACGCGAGGACTAGGCGGCGACGCTGTCTGGAGGGGTGTATGGCTGTAAAAAGCACTAATAGCCGTGCGGCATTCCGTTGCCAACTCATCGGCATTCTTGATCCTGATCAGACCACTCGTTTCTAACAGCCGCAGGGCGCCATAGGGGCGGGTGTAGTCTGCAAAGCGATAGTGCGCGGACTGTGAAACCAGAAAATCTGTTACGATGGGGATATAATCGCTGCTATCTGCCAGAACACGCTGAGTGATTTCTTCACGTGCCCAGGGGTCGCTCTCGCGCAGACGAGGCCTTTCGTTCGCGGCGGCCTGAAGTTCCATCTGGAATAAGCCGGTAATCCCGCAGCAGGCATCGATAAATAGTGAGGTCAGGTCGAAAGGCGTCTCTGGCAGGTGCAGGCGGTTGTAAAGGCGGGCGGCGGCTAAATCACGGGCAAAGGCGCTGTGGCGGTCTACATCGTGTTGCCGCCCTGCCAGAATCAGCTCCGCGATTCGGGTTATGTCCTGTACGCAAAAACCCATATGGCGCCTGGTCAGATCGGAGGCCGACCACGCTTGTTTCTGAAACTGGTAGACAGTTGCGCTCATACCTAAGCCTTCCAAATCTTATGTATAATTCATAACAGCCAAAGGAGCAAATTTGCAAGCGGTGCCGGGGTGGCTATGGGGATGGATGGATCTGAAAATGGCGCAAACGCTGGACGTTCGCAAGGGCGATGCCTATAGTATGGCCAGGAATTTCAGGAGTTTTTTGCATGGTTTCAAAACGCAAAATCGCGACGGTTTTCGGCGGCACCGGCTTTGTCGGGCGTCATATAGTCAAGCGTCTGGCGACAGAAGGGTACACCGTCAAGGTTGCTACCCGTGTGCCGGAACGCGCTTACTTTCTGAAACCCTGTGGTAACGCCGGGCAGGTGGTTCCCGTTGTCTGCCATTATAACGATCCGGCAAGTCTGCGTGAGGCCATAGAAGGGGCTAGCATCGTCGTAAACTGTCTGGGGATTTTGTTTGAGCGTCGCCGCAGCCGGTTTCGGCGCCTGCATGTCGAGTTGCCCGGACAAATCGCCGAAGCGTCAGCACGGGAAGGGGTGGAGCGGTTTATCCATATCTCGGCTTTAGGGGCTGATCGTTCACGCTCGCGTTATGCGCTGACAAAACTTGAAGGCGAAAACGCTGTAAAGGCCGCTTGTCCGTGGGCTACGATTATGCGCCCGAGCGTCATCTTTGGGCCCGAGGATAATTTCTTCAATATGTTTGCGCGTCTGGCGCAAATCCTTCCGTTGCTTCCCCTGATTGGCGGTGGAAAAACCCTGTTCCAGCCGGTTTATGTCGGCGATGCAGCGCAGGCAATCGCTGTAGCGGCGCTGCGCCCTGTGGATGGCGGCTTTGATCCCCGCGGGAAGACTTACGAACTGGGCGGGCCGGAAACCGTATCTTTCCGGCAGATTTATGAGTTGCTGGCCAAATACACCGGGCGTAGGCGCTTTATGGTGCCGCTGCCTTTTTGCGTTGCCAAGATTGAAGCTTTTTTCCTGAGTTTTCTGCCGCGCCCTCTCCTGACGCCCGATCAGGTTGAGAGTTTGAAAACAGACAACGTCGTCAGCGCAGGCAGTCTGACGCTGGCGGATCTCGGGGTCGCGTCGACAGGTATGGGGTTGATTTTGCCCTCTTACTTAGAAACATATCGCGTGGGTGGACGCTTTGCGAACAAAAAAATCGCCTGAAAGGGCCACATTGCTGATGGATGCTATGCGCATGAGGAAAGTATTCTTAACCGTCCTGACAGTCATATTGTTGCAGCCCGTGGGCGCGGTCAGGGTTGAAGCTGCCCGTACGGAGACGATTGCCGCTGTTGTCAACAGCGATGCGATTACGGCAACCGATGTTGAAGAGCGCCTGCGGCTGGTGATGGTGTCATCGGGTATCCCCAACTCACCCGAGATCAGGCAGCGCTTGACGTCGCAGGTTATTAATATGCTGGTCGATGAACGCCTGATGATGCAAGAGGCTGGACGTCTGGGGATTACGATCAGTCCGCAGGACGTTGAAAACGGCTTCGCCACCATTGCCCAGCAAAACAATATGGATTTAGCCAAGTTTCGTGCTGTGATGAAGCAGCAAGGCGTTCCGGTGCGGGCGATGGAGAGTCAAATCCGCGCCCAGATGGCATGGGGTAAGGTCGTGCAGCAGAAAATTCGCCCGCAAGTGACCGTGAACGATCTGGAAGTCGACAATATGATCGAACGTTTGCGCGCGAATATCGGTAAAGGTGAATATCTGGTCGGAGAAATCTTTCTGCCGATAGACAACCCGGAGCAGGAAGCGGATATGCGGCAATTGTCGCTGAAGCTGACGCGTGAGATGCTGCAGGGCAAGGCCCCGTTTCAGCGTGTTGCCACGCAGTTCTCCCAATCGGCTAGCGCCAAGCGCGGCGGCGATCTCGGTTGGGTGCAGGAGGGGCAATTGGCCCCTGAAATCGAAGAAGTTTTGCTGCGGATGAAAGAAGGCGACTTGAGCGAACCGATTCGAACTCTGGCGGGTTATTACATCATTACCTTGCGCAAGCAACGCATGATCGCTGAAGAGAATATCCCTTCACGCGATGAAATCATGCAGCGTTTGGGAAACGACCGGCTTGAACGGGCGCAGAGGCGTCACTTGCTTGATCTCAAAGCTGAAGCCTTTATCGAGCGTCGTGTCTGATCCGTTTCCGTGCACGCCGATCGACGACCTGCCGCCGTTGCGGCAGGTGATAGCTGATTACGGTTTGCAGGCGACCAAAGCGCTGGGGCAGAATTTTCTCCTTGATATGAATATCACGGATAAGATTGCGCGTCTGGCCGGGGATCTATCGGCGTATACCGTGGTTGAGATCGGCCCCGGGCCGGGCGGGCTGACCCGCAGTTTGTTAAAGGCCGGGGCTGCTCATGTTCTGGCGATTGAATTTGATCCGCGCGCCGTTGCCGCCCTGATGCCGCTGGTAGAGGCTTCGTCAGGCCGTTTGACGGTGTTGCAAGCCGACGCTCTGAGTGTGGACATCGCAAGTCTGGCGCCTGAAGGGCCGCGGATGATTATCGCCAATCTGCCCTATAATATCGCGACGCCTCTCGTTATTGGGTGGCTCAAGCAAATTCGCCAAGATCCGGCGTTTGCCAGTCGCATGCTTCTCATGTTTCAGCGAGAAGTGGCGGATCGCCTGACATCTCCGGTGGGTGGAAAAACTTACGGGCGTCTGGCCGTAATGGCGCAATGGTTGTGTGAAGTTAAAAGGGTCTATGATTTACCTGCCAGCGCTTTCACGCCGCCGCCAAAAGTGGCTTCAAGCGTGGTTAGTTTCAAACCGCAGAAGTTGCCGGATTGCAGCCCTATGGCGAGTTCAGTGGAGACGGTCACAGCAGCTGCTTTTGGCCAGCGCCGCAAAATGTTGCGCTCGTCTCTGGGGGGGTATGCGGCGTTGCTGGAAAGGGCGGGGATCGCCGGGGATTTGCGAGCCGAGCATGTTCCGGTGGCCGATTTTATCAGGTTGGCGCAAGCGCTTGAGGCTTGACCCCGGCAGGGTCGTTCTCTAAAACTGATTCATGTCCGAACCCCGATATTATCGTATTGCAATCACAGGCGATCCCGGCAGCGGTAAAAGCACATTTGCCCGTGCGGTTGCGGAGCTGACCGGTTTCCGGCTGATTACGACCGGGAATATCTTTCGCACCTTGGCGGCTGAAAAAGGGATATCGCTTACCGCTCTTAATGAGATGGCGGAATCGCAGGCTGAGATCGACCATCTTGTCGATGATTTCCTCAAAACGCTTAACGACCAGAAAGAGCATCTGATTCTGGATTCGCGCATGGCTTGGTTTTTCGTCAGGGACGCTCTTAAAATCCGGCTCACGGTCGACCTTGATGTTGCCGTTCACCGCATTTTCCGCGATGGCGCGGAATTGCGTGAGAAGTTTCCAGACATCCGAACCGCTATGGACGAGGTTGAACGCCGCCGCCGCAGCGAGATTTTACGCTACAAGAACCTTTACGGTGTCGATATCGGAGATCCAGCCAATTTTGACTTGGTGATCAATACATCCCAGAAAGCGCCGTTGGATGTAACACAAGAGTTCGCACAGGCTTTTGCTGTTTACAAGAAACGACGCGACCGGAACGAATAGTCGATGAAGCAGTTCCGCACGGTGCTGATTACAGGAGCTTCCAGCGGCATCGGCGCCGCTTTGGCTGTTCATTATGCGGCTAGAGGGATAACTTTGTACCTGACCGGGCGTGATGGGCACAGGCTCTCTTCTGTGGCCGATATGTGCCGTTTGCGTGGGGCGCAAGTTGAATCAGGATTGATTGACGTCAGGAATAAAGCGGCCATGGCGGAGTGGCTGCTGGGGGTTGATGCCCGGGCGCCGGTTGATCTGGTCATCGCCAATGCCGGCATTTCCGGCGGCACAGGCGGTGGGCAAGGCGCGGCATGGATTGAACAGGAATCATCCATTTTCGAAGTAAATCTGATGGGGGCTTTGAATACCATTCAGCCCCTGATCCCGCGTATGATTCACAGGCGGAAGGGGCAGATTGCCCTGATGAGTTCGCTTGCGGCATTTAGCGGTTGGCCTGGGGCGCCGGCCTATAGCGCCAGCAAGGCCGGTATCCGCATATACGGTGAAGCATTACGCGGCAGTTTGATGCCTTATGAGATCGGAGTGTCTGTCATATGCCCGGGATTTATTGTATCTCCGATGACGGCGGTGAACGGCTACCGCATGCCTTTTCTGATGCCGGCTGATAAGGCTGCGCATATTATTGCGCGCGCGTTATCGAAAAACAGGGCACGTATATGTTTTCCGTGGCCGACAGCCGTGGTGGCGATGACTCTGGGGCTCGTCCCCCCGGCTGTTAGCTCTTACTTTCTTTCAAAATTACCTGCAAAACCTTCCTTGCAGGAATCATGAAGGGCATTTTTTCAGAATATTCTTTTTGCTCCATACCTTCGAGGTATGGGGTGGCTAGAATCGAGTTGCGTTTTGTATTTGTTTAGAGCAATAATTTCACGCCCCCCTGAAAAGTAATAATATTTAGGGTCGATTTAATACTATCGGCGTGAGCCCGACGCCCACAAAGCATTAAAGTTGCGGCATAATTTTTGGTCCGGCAAATGGATGTAAAAGACATAGAGCGCAACATTGAGGTTGCGGTGAATCTCTTAAAAGCGCTTTCGAATGAACGCAGGCTGATGATTATTTGCGCCCTTTACCAAGGGGAAAAGAGTGTGGGAGAGCTGGAAGAAATCGTCGGGCTTAGTCAGTCGGCGCTTTCACAGCATCTCGCGCGTTTGCGTCGAGATGGTTTGGTCAATACGCGCCGTAACGCTCAGACAATTTTTTACTCCATGAACGATAAGGCCACCGAGGCCGTTTTGCGATGCCTTTACGACATTTATTCTCCCGCCGAGGCGGAGAAAATCACCAATCTGATGGGTGTGCCTGAAGACAGGAAATAACTACTGGCGAAACCACCGCGCCGACAAAAATCCGGTGACATCGTCCACACTCAAAGTGGATAAATCTTCAACTTGATGGGTTTTGACGATCGGGCCGCATGGGGCGTGCCGCACCGGGTTGCTGTGTTTTGAGAATAAAACCAGGGAAGGGCAGCCCGTAGGCGCAATCATGTGCATGGGGCCGGTGTCGTTGCCAATTGCCCCGGCTGCATGACGCGCCAGCACAGCGATGTCGAACAAGGCGGTTTTGCCCGTCAGGTCGATGGTTGCCGGGTGTGTACGGCAAATGGTTTCTGCGAGGAAAGTCTCATGTCTGGTGCCGATTATGACGGGCTGGAACCCCCAGCCATCGATGAGACGCGCTATCTGCGCGTAATTTTGCGCTGGCCAGCGCTTTTCCGGGCGTTCGGGGGACGCGCCCGGCACTAGCAGCACGTACGGTTTCCTTAGGCCGTTTTCCTGCATGAATCGTTGCAGGTTCCCTTCGACCCAGCGCAGATCGTCGATTACGACATCATGAATACCTGCCAGCGCCAATGTTTGTATATGGCCCTCTATCGCGTGTCCGGCTGTGCGCTCCGGGCTGTTGTTGCGGTGAGAGGCGCCTGATGCCGCTCCTACCCATTCCGGGCGCCGCGCGGACGGAAACAGCCGGAGGTAGAGAGCCGTCCGGTCGTTATTCTGCAAGTCATACACGCGATCAAATCCGGCGCTTGTCAGCTTTTTTCGGAATGACAGCCAACCCTTCACATCCGTCCATCCGGGCTTTGAGTCAGTCCAGACACGGTTGACATATCCGCAGGCCAGACCAAAGCTGACATAGGGCTGCGTGGTCAGGAGCGTGATGTCGGCGTCGGGATGGTGGCGGCGGATTGCGGCCATTGGCCCCAAGGCTTGGATAAAATCCCCCAGCGCCCCCAGTTTTATCACCAAAACATTCTTATGTGGCGGAGTCTCGTAGGCAAGATCGGCTTGAAGAGGTATTGATGCAGTGAGTGTCATGCGGCAGCCGCTATGTGGTTTGATCGTCCCGGTTCTTTCTTCAGGCCTTCTGTTCTTATAGCGTTTTCGTCTAACAGTTCGGCGTAGACGGAAAGTGTTAGCGCTGTCATGCGATCCTTGGTGAAGTTGGCGGCAATATGCGCCATAGCATGGGTGGCCAAGACCGATCGATGGGACGGATCCAATGCCAGCGCTTCTTCAATAGCTTTGGCCAGCGCTTCGGCGTCATTCGGCGGCACTAGCCACCCGGTTTCGCCGCGTACGATCGTTTCGCGCGATCCGCCGTGATCGGTGGCTACAATCGGCCGCCCCATGGCCTGGGCTTCAGCGGCAATCCGGCCGAAACCCTCGGGGTCGATGGACGCCGATACGGCAACGGTGGCCAGCATATAGGCGGCCGGCATATCGTTGCAGTGATCGACTATACGAATTTGCCCTTCAAGCTTGCGCTGCTTGACGGTTCGTTCAAGCTCTTCACGGTATTCCTTGCGGCCTTGATCCGATCCGATCAAAACGCAGACGGTGTCTGGCCTATTCAGTCGCGCCATGGCGTCAATCAGGACATGATGGCCTTTCCAGCGCGTCAGACGCCCTGGCATCATCACGATGCTAACGCCATCCGGTAGTCGCCATTCTCTCGACAATTTGATCATGCGTTCGGCGGAAACGGCTGTAGGATGGAATTTCTCCAAAGCGACCCCGCGGTGAATCACGCGGATGTTGCGCAAGTCGATATCGTAATATTTACGCAGATAATCAGCGACGAAGTGGGAGATCGCGATCACGCGCTCCCCCTTGGCGATAGAAGAATTGTAGCGCTGTTTCCAGCGCCCCCAGAACCCTTCTTTCAGATTATACGGGGCGTGGCAGGTGGTCATGAAGCGGGCGGTCGAGTTCTTGCATGCGAGATAGCAGCTCCAGGCTGGCGCCCGTGAACGGGCGTGCACGATATCGACTTTGTAGCGGTTGATGAGTTTGCGCAGTTTACGGCTGTTGCGCCATATCGTGAAGGGGTTCTTGCTGTCGACGTTCATCTGGATATGCGTCGTTCCGACGCGTAGCGCTTCCGGCACACGATAACCGCCGTTTGAAACGATGATCGATATGGCGCCCACTCTGGCCAGCTCGGCAGCAACATCAATGCAACCCTGCTCTGCGCCGCCCGCCCCTAAAGAAGGGATGACCTGCATAATAACTGGCCCTGAGGGTGCGGGGGGTTTGTCCTTTAGAGAAAAAGCCATCTATAATCGGAGTCCTTGAATATTCAAGATTGATTTAGCACACTCTCGTCTGGGCCGGGTAATAAAAACGGCGGATTATCAGCCTTTGATAGGGGATTTAGCGCATGGAAAATCCGAAACCGCACTTTTTACAGCGTACGGACGGCCCGATGGTGGCGTATTGCCGCTACCAGCCCGTGGATACGAAGCACCCCGCCGTACTGTTTCTGGGCGGGTTTCGCTCCGATATGCAGGGCAGCAAAGCGCTTTATCTGGATCAGGCCTGCCGCGCACGGGAGCAGCCGTTCGTACGTTTCGATTATCGTGGTCACGGTCTTTCCGGCGGCGACTTCAAACAGGGTACGATAGGGTTATGGCTTAAGGATGCGCTTGATATTCTGGATCAGCTTACAGCGGGGCCGGTAGTTCTGGTAGGGTCATCCATGGGGGGATGGATTGGCCTGTTGCTGGCGCGCTGTCGTCCTGCGCGTATCTGCGGTTTTATCGGGGTTGCGGCTGCGCCGGATTTCACGCGTGGAATCTGGGATGAGCGCATGAGTGCCGAGGACCGGAAAATCATGCAGCAGCAAGGGTTTATTCAAGTCCCCAACCATTACGGCGCTGAACCCTATGTGATTACCCAATCCCTAATCGAGGATGGTGCGCGCCATTATATTCTGGAAACTCCACCACTCATTGGCGGACAAATACATCTTGTGCAAGGCATGAAAGACGAAGACGTCGTTTGGCGGACGGCTTCCCGGCTGCAAGCAGCACTTGAGCAGGCAGGAAATCCTTCAGTTCAGGTGCATTTCGTTGAAGAGGGAAATCACCGCCTCAGCCGACCTGATGATCTGGTGCTGATTGACAGGCTTGTGCAAGGCTACAAGCTCTAGCGGCGGTTATATTTCATCTTCTTGCGCGGCGTATCAAGATTGGTTTGGTATGAGAATCCTGCCTTTTTCTTGCTGCGCCCCAGCTTGCTGAGCCAGCCATTTCCTTCAAATGATCCCCAGCCAAAAATTTTCATAATCAAAAGAATCGGGATTGCAAGATACACAGGGAATAGGGCTACCAGCACTGTCTTTTGTGACAGGATAGGGCTGATGACCCCGCTCCATGTCGCGGGGTCGATTGTTTGACGCATCAGGTTGTAATTGTCCTCGGCATAACGCAGCCATAGCCAGCCAACCGAGGTAAATTCCATGGGTTTGTTGAAATCCATGCTTTCGCCGTAGGCCAGCCACAAGTCGAAGGCCAGCGCCGCCAGCGCCGGGATCGAGAGCATAAAAAACAAGGCGAAAAATCTCATGACCAATCCCCCTTTGGAATGCAGAGTTAAGACATTCTAACACCGGGGCTTTTTCTGACAATGGGTTAAAATGGAGCGGAAGAGCCGAATTTACAGATTTCACGCACTTCGCGCTTGCACTTTTCCCTCCCGGCGACTAGTTTTCAGGCCTGTTTTTCCAGTTGTGGACAGGTGGCCGAGCGGTTGAAGGCGCACGCCTGGAAAGTGTGTATACGCCAAAAGCGTATCGCGGGTTCGAATCCCGCCCTGTCCGCCAGCAGCCCCATTTGTATAACCAGTCCTGAAGCGGGCGGTGAGCTGATGAACGATTCAAACCAGAATAGCGGTCTGGCAATCCTGCCCCCGGTGCTCGTAACCGGGGTGGCCGGATTCATTGGCTTTCATACGGCGCTAAGGCTGATTTCCCAAGGGCGCCGGGTTGTGGGCGTTGACAATTTCAGCCCTTATTACGATGTGCAGCTAAAGCGCGACCGCCTTTCGTATCTGAAGGCGGAACCAGCGTTCCGTTTTGTCGAATTAAATATTGCCGATAAGCTGGCGATGGAAAAACTATGGCGCGAGGAGGGGCCGTTTGTCGAGGTTATCCATCTTGCAGCGCAAGCTGGCGTGCGTTATTCGCTCATCAACCCTTACGAATACATTACAACCAACTGCATGGGGCACCTGACCGTCATGGAAATGTGCCGCCATACGCCGGGTTTCAGGCATATGGTTTACGCCAGTTCCTCCTCCGTTTACGGCGGCAACGAGAAATTGCCCTTTTCGGTCAAGGATGATGTAAGCCATCCGATTTCACTCTACGCGGCGACCAAGCGCAGCGATGAATTGATGAGCCAGAGTTACAGCCATCTTTACAATATCCCGCAGACAGGTTTGCGGTTCTTTACTGTTTACGGGCCGTGGGGACGTCCGGATATGTCCTTGTTTATTTTCACCAAAGCGATTGTGGCGGGAGAGAAACTGCCCGTCTTCAATCACGGCCAGATGAAGCGCGATTTTACCTATGTTGATGACATAGTCAGTGGCGTAGTGGCGGCCTTAGAACACCCGCCTGTACGCGAGGGGCGGCAGGCGCCGCACCGTCTTTTGAATATCGGCAACACGCGCAGTGAAAATTTGATGGATTTTATTCGCCTGATAGAGGTGGAACTTGGCCGGAAGGCGAATATCGAATTTATGGGCATGCAGCCCGGCGATGTACCTGAAACATTCGCTGATATCACAGAAACTACAGCGGTTACGGGTTTCAGGCCTACTACGACAATTGCTCAGGGCGTACCGCGCTTCGTCGCTTGGTATAAGGACTATTACAGGGTTTCATAATGTTACGCAGACTTTCCGATTCTCACGTTGCTGTTGTCGGTCTTGGCTATGTAGGTATGCCGTTGGCCTTGATGCTGGCCAAGCATATGCGTGTGACCGGTTTTGATATTCACCAGGAACGAGTCGAGGAACTGAAAGAAGGCTTTGATCGGAATCGCGAAATCGAGGGGCCGCTTCTGCGCACGACAACCTGCGACTTCACGAGTGAAGTGCCGGATATTTGTGACTGCAATGTTTATATTGTGACCGTGCCCACCCCGATCGATGGCCATAATAAACCTGATCTGGGCCCGGTTGAGTCTGCGACGAAAACTGTCGCGTCTGTGCTCAAGAAAGGCGATATCGTCGTTTACGAGAGTACAGTATACCCAGGTGTAACAGAGGGTATTTGCGGGCCCTTGCTCGAGCAAGGCAGCGGCCTCAAGTCAGGAAAGCATTTCTTTCTGGGCTACTCGCCAGAGCGCATCAACCCGGGTGACGCTGAGCATACTGTGCAGAAGATCACGAAGGTTGTGTCCGGACAAACGGAAGAGGTATCTGATTTTCTTGCCGCCCTTTACGGGCAGATGAATAACGGAAATATTTTCCGCGCGCGCGATATCCGAACCGCCGAAGCTTCAAAGGCGATTGAAAACGCACAGCGCGACATCAACGTTGCTTTCATTAATGAAGTGACGATGATCCTGAATAAGCTGGGGTTGTCGTCTTATGATGTGCTTGAGGCGGCGGGCACCAAGTGGAATTTTTTGAAGTTCAGCCCTGGTCTGGTTGGCGGGCACTGCATTGGCGTCGATCCTTATTATCTGGCCGAATGTGCGCAGAATATCGGTCATGAACCGCGCGTCATTCTGGCTGGGCGCGAGATTAACGACAGCATGGGGCCTTATGTTGCTTCTTGCATCCACGATTTGCTTGTCAAGGAGACCGGCTCGGGTAAAAGCGGGAAAATATTGCTGATGGGGTTCACCTTTAAAGAGAATATCAACGACATCCGCAATACCAAGGTTCTTGATATCTTGAAGGCGCTGCAGGCGCTTGGCCATGACGTGGCTATTCACGATCCGCATGCAAGGCTTGAAGATGTGCGTCATGAATACGGTATCGATATCATGTCCACGTTGCCCGATAAGGCCGAATACGATGTGGCTGCGTTATTGGTCAGCCATGATGTATACAAGGAAATGACGCCGGAGTCCCTGCAGAGCATCGTCAGGCGCGGGGGTGTCATTTACGATATGAAGGGTATATGGCGCCATATGGCCGTAGAACTGGCCTATCGTTTTTCTTATCAGACTCTCTGAGGGCCGGATGGCATGGGGACGGATGCGCACAGAAAGAAAGTAGCCTTCATACTGCCGAATTTTAACGCCGGAGGGGCGGAGCGCGTGATGATCACCGTGGCCAACCATCTGGATCGGCGGATGTTTGATCCTTTGATTATTGCGTTTGATGATAGCGGGCCGTTGCGCTCCTTGGTGAATTCTGATGTGCGTATTGTGGCGCTGGGGGCATCGCGAGTCAGCCGTGGTCTTACGCCTTACATCGGGGCTATCCGGAAGGAGAGGCCCGATGTCGTCATCAGTACAATGGTTCATCTTAACTTTATTGTGCTGTTGGCACGGCTTTTCGTGTCGGGTGTGCCCGTAATCGTGCGTGAGGCCGTTACGCCCAGTTATTTCTCCGGCAAACTCTCCAAACGCCTCATTCTGCAGGCTGGATATATGGCGCTCTATCCGTTCGCGGACAAGATTGTTTCGCCGACACGTATGGTCTTCGATGAAATGCCATGGGTGCTTCGGCGTATGGAGCATAAGATGCTGCGTATATTCAATCCAGTTGATCTGGAGAAGGTCAAGGCCCCTTTCGATCCTGGATTACGCTCCCTTCACGCTTCTCCCGGACAAAAGCTGTTTGTCGCTGCCGGACGACTTGTCGATCAGAAGGGTTTCGATCTTTTGATCGACGGATTGAGTGGCTGGCGTGAGCGGAATGACTGGCGACTGCTTATATTGGGCGAAGGCCCTGACCATCAGAAGCTGCAGACGCAGATCGATCGTTCGGGCTTGTCGCAGGTTAGCTTGCTTGGGTTTGTATCGGAACCCTGGCGGTATTATGCCGTTGCCGACGCTTTCTTGCTCCCTTCGCGCCATGAAGGTTTGCCAAATGTTGCGCTTGAGGCTCTGGCTATGGGGGCGCCTGTTATTGCGGCGCATACGGCGGGAGGAATCGCGGAGATTGCGCATGAATGCGGGAACCAGGCTGTGCAGATCACTCAGGCCATGACAGAGTTCACAGATTGCATGGATCGTATATCCCGAAAGGATCCGGAACGCCACGCGAGCCTCCTGCCTGATACTTTCTCGACCAGGGAGATCGTATCGGCCTATCAGCGCATTTTTTCAGAGATATAAGACCCGGCGATTAAGAGGCAGGTATGTGAGCGCCTATGCTCCCCCCTCCGCCTTAAGGGTTGTTCTGACTTAACCACATGTTCATCATGATGAAACAGAATATTGTGTGTCCGTGAATCCGTTCACGGCTGGTTAGCATATCTTGCGCCAGTTGCGCGGCTTGCGGCGACAAGAAGCCGGAACGGTTGAGTGCTGAATCATTAGAAAACGTCTCTTGCACAAGGTTGTGCCAATCATCGTTGAGCCACTTGTCGATGGGCACGCGGAACCCGTGTTTGGGCCTTTGTGTCACCGACACCGGTAAGATATCGGCGAAGGCTTCGCGCAGAAGAGGCTTGAGTACGCCGCCTTTGACCATGTGCCGGTAGGATAACCCATCCGCCAGGTTTAACAAATGCGGCGCTACCAGCGGCGCGCGGCCCTCTACTGAATGCGCCATAGTCATGCGGTCAAGCTTGACCATCATCTCATAGGGCAGGTAACACCTGCGGTCTTGCCGGATATAGTCCATGGCGCTCCAGTCGTTCGTACTCTTATACTGCGCGAATATCCGGTAGGATGACAAGGCGTCTGAGAAAGCATCGCGGTTGAACAAGGCGCGTTTCTCTTCTTCGGCTGCGTAATAATGCCAGGCCCAGGCTCTTTTCGGGTGGTCGTAAGATGCAATGGCGGATATGATCTCGTCGGCAGGCCTGTCCTTGTTATGCATCGACACTACGCTCTGGCCGGCGCAGCCAGGTGTATGAAGGGCGAGATGATCAAGGTGCCTGTACCACGAATAGCCGCCGAACAATTCGTCAGCGCCATCGCCTGAAAGCAGCGTTTTAATGCCAGCGTTGCGGGCGTGTTGCGCTACGGCCATGACTCCAAGACCTGAAGAAACGGCGTAGGGTTGGCCTGCGCGTTGACAGAATAACGGGAGGGCTTTCTTGAAATCGTTGCCAGTCACGCGTATCAGGTGGTGCGTGGTTCCTAATATTTCTGCATAAGCTGCTGCTTCGGCCGATTCGTCGGCGTGACCTTCATAAGGATCAGTGGCGTCGGCGTGGTAACCGATGGAGAAAGTTGTCAGATTTCCCAGTTCTTTTTGTGCGATGGTGCAAACGATAGAGCTGTCAAGACCGCTGCTGAGGAAGGCTCCCACCGGGACGTCGGCTAGCAAACGACTTTTAACCGCCGCGATGACCGCCGCGCGAGTTTTGTCGACCAGTGTCTGCCATTCATCACCCGGTTCGACTTTATAGTGGTCGAATTTGTTGGGAATAGGATGGACTTCAAGCTTGCTGCCGTCGTAACTCATATAGTGACCGCGCGGCAGTATGGTTATGTGCTGATAGATCGTGTCCGGCTCGGGCACCCACAAGAAGGTCGGAAAATCCCAGATCGCCTGACGATTGAGCGTCAAATCCATCCCTTGAAACTGGCGGAAGGCAGGCAGTTCTGAAGCGAAAATTAGCTCGCCATTCGGACGCAAGCAGTAATAAAGGGGTTTTTCACCGGGAATATCGCGCGCAAGATATAGTTTTTTCTCGGTTTCCGACCATAAGGCGATGGCATACATGCCATCTAGTTCTTCAAAGGCGCGTGGCCCCAACTCGTTAAAGAGATGGGTGATCGCTTCCCCGTCCGATCCGGTGCGGAACAGGTAGCCTTTGGTTTCAAGGCGGCGACGGATTTCCGGGTAGTTGTAGATCTCGCCATTATAAAACATGACGATTGACCTGTCGGCATTATAAAGCGGCTGGTCGCCTGTTTGCAGACCGTTAATGCTCAGGCGCCGCATGCCACCATGAAAGGGGTTGGAACGGTAGTAGCCGGCCGAATCAGGCCCGCGATGATGCAGCGTCTCTACCATGCTTTCGAGCATGACGGGGTCGTAGGGGCGGGTACTGTAATAACCGGCAATGCCACACATAAGTTATAGATCCTTGATATGTTTGTGGACTTTGCGGAAAGCCTCAATCATCTGCTCGATTTGCTCTGCAGACGGATCCCAGGCAACCGGCTGGTACTGGATTATTTCCTTTTCATGCAATCGTTCCGTAACGGGGCATAGTCCGTCACGGTATTCGATGCCTGAAAGCGAGAAAGGAAAACCTTTCGTGCCGATCGCGGTTCTCTTCTGGAAAAGCGGTAGACGGTAAAGCGGAGGGACGTAACCTTGAGCCACTGGAACGCCTTCCGCTTGTAACGCCGTTACAAAACGTTCGCGCGATACGCCGAGCACCTCAGGCTGGTAGCGTACAGACCACATAAAATAGCTGTGAGTGCAACCGTTTCTGACCTTGGGTACGATGATCCCTTCCATATCCTTCAGGCCCGCGCTCAACCTCTGCGCTACCTCGCGGCACCGTCTCACCATGGGATCCAGTTTTTTCAATTGCGCCCGGGCAATAACGGCCCCGATTTCTGTCTGGCGGAAATTGAAACCGACGATATTCGCGATATCCTTGACTTCCAGCCAGTTTGTGACGTTTTCGCCATGGTTGCGGATCAACTGCAGCCGTTGCGCAATATGGTCGTCTTCCGTCACGCACACGCCCCCTTCCCCGGATTGGATGTGTTTGTGCACATTCATGGAAAAGACGCCGATATGGCCTATTGTGCCCGCATAACGCCCGTCTTCCGTGGCCGAAAGGGCTTGCGCGTTATCCTCAACCAGATACAGGCCTTTTTCATCAGCGAGCCTGCGCAGTTCCCGCAGCGCGGCAGGGTGGCCCCACAGGTTCACAGTCAAAATCGCTTTGGTGCGCGGAGTGATGGCTTGCCTGACTTTCTCAACATTCAGGCAGAAATACTCGTCTTCCACGTCGACAAAAACAGGAATGCCGCCGTAAATCAGCGGCGCTATGACGGTGGCCGACATGGTGTACGGTGGAACGATCACTTCATCGCCCGGTTCTATACCGATGGCTCCCATGGCGGCCATGAGTCCTGATGTTGCCGAGTTGACAGAAACTGCGTGCTTGCATTTGAAAACATCGCGCCAGGCGGCTTCAAAAGCCTGCACTTCGGGCCCCCCGAAGAAAGAAGGACGGGCGCTGCCGTGGAATCCTGAGAGCGGCAATTTGCGATCGAGAAAATCAATAACGGCTTGCTTTTCTTCGCTACCGATCCCTGTGAAGCCGGGGATGTCCTGTCGTACGGCCCTGTTGCCGCCATGCAAGGCCAGGGGAGAGGATAGGCGTTTGTCTGCCGTCATGGATTGTTCCTTTCATCAGATAAGTCAATTACTACGTCGGCAATTTCTTTCAAAGCAGATTGATGGGATATGGCCAGGACTGTAACGCTCCCCGCCAGTCCCTTGATCGTGGCGCATAACTCTCGTTCTGTCGCGGGATCGAGCGCTGTCGTCGCTTCATCCAGAATCAAAAGAGCGGGTTTACGCACCAGCGCTCGCGCTATCATCAGCCGCTGCCGTTGCCCTCCCGACAGCTTGCTGCCACGCTCGCCTATGACTGTATGCAGCCCCTCGGGCAGATTTTCAACAAAATCATGCGCATCGGCCCTTTTCAGCGCCAGACGAACGGACTCTTCGTCAATCGCCGGGTCGCCCAGCGTCAGGTTGTTCATAACGCTGTCGTGGAACAGGTAAAGTTCTTGCGGCACATAGCCGATGCGTTGCCGCCATCGCCAAAGATCTACGCTTGCCATATCCTGCCCGTCAATCAAAACGCGGCCCGACTGCGGGCGAACCAGCCCGGCGACTATGTCGGCGATCGTGGTTTTCCCGCATCCTGAAGGGCCAATCAGGGCGGTGATCTGCCTTGCCGGGATTATGAGGTTGAAGTTCCTGAACAAGGCCGTCGTGTCGTATGAAAAACCGACATTTTCAAGACGGATAGCTTGCGTTAGCAAAGGGGCGGCGCCTCCTTCAATGGCTGGCTCTGCGGCGCGGCGGGCGCCATCAATCGCTTCGCGGATCGACCAGTAGGCGCTTTCGGTATTGTTAATCATCTGGTCGTATTTCTGGAATTGGGTGATACGCGCCACCATACGGCTGAAGAACAGAGCCATAATGGCAAGTTGCGCCATGTTCACAGCAGTATATTGCAAAGCTGCATAGGTTCCTGTAGCCAGAACGATGACAACCATGATCTCGGGCAGGGTTTGCTGGGCGGCGATGCTGAAGGCTTGATGCTGTTGCACCTCTTTCAGGCCGTTGGTTTCCCTTTCAAGAACCGGCAGCACCAGTTTTTCCAGCCCCATCGCTTTCAATGGCTTGATGCCGCTAAGGTTGTCAGTAAATTTGGATAGCAGGCTATTCATCAAGTCGGTTTCTCGGCTACCGGCGCGGCGCGACATTTTGACGGTCCAGCCCATCAGAATCATGATGACAAAACCGGATAATACCCCGCCTGCCAGAATGGGTAGGGACAGCAGGGCCGACGCGATCACAAAGAATCCGATCTGAATCAGGGCGGCAATCATGTTCCAGGCTGACAGGAAAGCATTAGAAGCGCGTTGCGCTTCGGAACTGATGGCGTTCGCAAAGCGTCCGGCCGCATTTTGCGTAAAATATTGCCATGATGTCTGCATCAGGCTCTCGATCACCTGCATCCTTAAATCCGTGGCAATATCGGCGGCGACTACGCCGATGTAGGCCTTGGTGGTCAGTGAGGCCAATCCTTTGACCGTAATCGCCCCCACCATGATCAGCAGTAGTAATCCGATAGAAGGCTCAATACCCAATTGCGCAAACAAATCCTGAAACAGGGATTCGACACGCGATGGTTCCTGATCTGCAGTTGCGGACGTTAACCTCCCCATGCCTAGCGTCAATAGGGGCAGCAAAGTCAGAAGGCTGAGCGATTCCGCAAGGCCCGATATGACAATTGATAGGATGACAGCTACGCTTTGCCATGGGTAAATCTTGAAGGAGTCCTTAAGAACACGAATCGTGCTGCGGGCCGAACTGTAAGGATTGCGCGCGGTGGTCATACTGGCTCTCCGATCACGTAATGAATGCTGTCGACAGATTGCCCCTCGCACAAGAAGTAATTTCTTCTGATGTAATAAAGCCGCATCCCGGCCTTTTCCATGACGGTCTTCATGCCCTTGTTTGTCGCCATGCAGCCGCCCGTAACCAGCCGCATGCCGCTTTGCAGGAGGTGATCTTGAACGGCTTTCCATGCTTCCAGCCCATAGCCCTTCCCCCACAGGTTTTGGTCACCGATCAGAATGGCGATATCGGCCACTTGATTATAGGGGTCGACAGTCGTCGAAATATTTCCGATGTGGCGCCGATTGTCCTGAGTCAGGGTCAGGGCGCTAAAATGCCCCTCGTTCCTGTCAAAGGAATTCATGAAAGTCCGGCAACTTTCACGGTCATGGCGGCGATGACGTTGCTGTGAATAGCGTGTGATGACAGGGTCGTTCAACCAGCCTATATAAACCTCGCTGAGGAAATCCTCGCTAAAGGGCTCAATGGTCATTCTTTGTGTTGTCAAAACGGGTAAACGGGCCATCACTCGTATCTCTTGCAGAAAAAATCTCTGATTCTCTCCTCAGGGGAGACTGGCTTGGGTTGTAAAAAAAGCCCGGCAACGGTTTTTTCATCCCATTGAATCAATCCATTCTCGCCGATTGTCGCGGGAATCATGTTTGCGTATTCCTCAAAAAAGCGAGTTAGTCGGGGCGGCCATACGCGCCGGTCGTGCCATCCATCCTTGATCATGAAAAGATGTTGATGGCTGCCCAAGGCGGGCGGCAGGGTCGAACTTGCCCCAAAGTGGTAAATAACGGCATCGAACTCGTCCATTACAGCTTCAAATGGCCGCCAATCGATCTTAATGCGTTGATCGAAATAGGAACTGAAATGCCGCCAGTCGGATTCGGGATGCGCTTTATAGGTTACCTGATAGCCCTGATCAGCAAGCAGAATGCCAAGCCGCTTTTCAAGATCCAGATAAAATGGAAACTCAAGCATATTAAAGGCTGATTGTCGCATGACGACATGCCGACCAATAATGGCGATGTTTCTGATCGTTTCCCTTGGCTTGTCATTCCTGATAAAGCGCCTGTGGTGTGTCATATCTTCATAACAGCGGATATCGTAATGGCGCAGTTTTTCAGGAATGAAGGGGGAGAGCGCGTGCGCATCTTCCATGAAGGCGGGTGTTGGCGCCCAGAAATGCCGGGCATTCGCCATGGTAACGATATCCGGCTCTCCCGCGCTCTGGCAAACGCCGTGATAAGTCGAATGCGCTTCCCCGTCGTTGGCATGACACGCCGTTGCGATCAAGGCGCTTTGGCGAGGGGTTAGGCTGCGTTCGAAATAGGAGATGCGGGATTTATTAAAGAATTTTATGTAAGCCTGAAGGTCTTGCCACCCTCTTTCCAGAGAAAGCCGTACATACCGGTGAAGCAAGTCTTGTGTATCGCTATCAAGGTGAATCTCGTATTTGAGGTTTAACCGTCCAACTTCCTCCATGAGCAAGGAGGCTAGCCGGCCTAAACCGTCTTTATCGGATTTGTCGCATCCGTTCCTTAAGACGCGCGGGATGGCGTCGGCGCGGCGCAGACGGCGGATAACGCCGAATTTCTCTCTCGGGTAATGACCGGGCGCGGACGCAGTCAACTGTACCCCCGCCCCCAGCACGGATAGTAATTCCAAGCGCAGTTTTTGCCCGTATGTGGCCAAATAATCTTTGAAATCGGCCTTCTGTGGCGCTTCTGTGTCGAAACCATCTATAGTGATCAGGCTCTTGTCCGGGTTGCGGATGAAACCTGGTAAATGTTGACGTTCAGCCAGTATCGCCAGGCGATGGTAAGACAAATTGAATGCCAGAATGCCGGGCAGATTGTAAAGCGCGCGGAGTACCTGATTGTAAGGCGCAGAATCGCTGTTGGCGATTAACCCCATCTGAAAGATGGTGAGTTCGCGATTGATGTCTGCGGGCAAGGTTGCCGGGTTAGGCCAGCGGAAAGAGCCTATGGCCGCCGGATCGAATAGAAGGGCGCCGTTTGGATATAGCCGCAGAAAGCCTGAAGAATCGTTCATGCGCCGACCCCCGTCAGTTTCAGGTATAAATTCTCATACTGCGTAACGATGTGATCCCAGTCGTATGCCGCCGCGCGCGCCTTCGATTTGTCCTGCCATTTAATACGCAGGTCTCTGTGGTGAAGGAACTCTTCCATCTTCTCAGCCAGAGCTTCCTTGTTCAAGGGGGGGAAATCGAGCGCATGTACGCCTTGTGCCGTAATATCACGGCAACCGGGTGCGTCAGAGATTATGCAGGGCAATCCTGCGGCCATGGCCTCGACAATCGCAATCCCGAAGGTTTCAATCAACGAAGGGAAGACGAATACATCGGCTCCTTTGTAAAGATCGATCAGAGGGTCGGCGGGCAATTCAATATTCTGTAAATCTCCTGCATCTATCCCGATTCTTTCAATCAGGTGAATCTGCGCGGTAAGCCTTTCCCGCGCTGCAAGCGGGGACAACTCGGAAACCTTGTCCCCTGCGATTGCCAATTGCACTTGTGCTTCGGGATTTCTTCGACACAGGATGCCAAAAGCCTCGATCAGGGTTTTGTAGTTCTTCTTGGGGTGATTTCTCCCTACAGACAAAAACAGGAAGGAATCCTCTGCGATGCCGTGACGATCATGCAGAATCTTGCGGTTGCGCGGTCTGTTGAAACGCTGCAGATCAACCCCGTTCGGTATGAAAAAGATTTTTTCATCCGGTATTCCAAGAGCCAGGTATTCCTGCCGTACGGTTTCGGTGATTGCTACATAGGCTGATAAACCGCAGCCCCATGTCCTTATGATATGATCGGCGCGTGGGTCGCGTCTGATGCCGTAATCGGCGTCATGGCTGATTTGGATGTCGTTGCCTGCTGCGCGCGCCAGCGAAGGAACGGCGGTTCCCAGGCCGTAGAATAAGCCTGTGCCGGTAGGGTAGATCATAGTGCTGTGCCAGACATCGGGTTTGTATCGATGCTGGTAATAACGGAAGAACATCCCATGAAACCGCAAACCTATATTAGGCCAATGTTCCGTGATTGCCGATGTTTTAGGCCAGAAAGGCGCTATATCATAGTTAAATTCGCAATCCGAACGCTTCAGGGCTCGATATTGGGTTGCGGGCATGATAACGCAGGGTTCGTGTCCGCGATCAGCCAGACGGCAGGCAATGTTATGCAGGCCGACTTCCATGCCGCCCATGTTGGGCAGAAATGCCGGCGTTGGCATCGCAATCTTAAGTGATCTTGCTTTCATGCCGCCCGCCTTTCCCGACTGAGCTCCGATAGGATGGCTAGTCGCAAAGCGAGCGTCTGGTAATCGGGTTCCGCGCGCTTTGCCCAGAGGGCATCAACCTCATGACCGTCCCAAAAGGGAACGACTGGTGTGATCAACTCCGGCTGTGTCAGATAGCGTCCGGCTGGAAAAGTGAAACCTTGCTTTCCCGGTGTCAGGCAATGCGGGGGCAAATAGCGTCTCAAAAGGTCGCGTGGCAGGCTTTTGCAGCCAAAAGCCATTAATCTGGATAGGCCCAAAGAGGAAGAAAAGTCATAAAGTTCGCGGCAAAGGAAAGGGGCGCGCACTTCCACGGCGGCCCTCATGCTGCCGCGGTCTGTCGCGGGTATGTAGCTTTGCGGCATCGACGATGTCAGGTCAAACAGGCGCACTTGATGAACCAGGTCGCAACTGGCGTGGTCGAATATTTCTGGCATGCCTGCGGATAAAGATTCCATATCAGACATGGCGGGGCCGTTTTTTAGCCTCAGGTATTGACGGCTGGGCGTCCCTTTCAGCATTTCTGCGGCCATATAGAACTTTTGATGCACCGACGACAGCTTTCTTAGAACGCTGTGGGCGACGGCGGCGTGCCGGTAAAGGTGGCGGCGTTTATAAAGTGTGGCGTATTTGTTGTACCCGTAAAAGAGCTCGTCGCCGCCGATCCCGCTTAGGGCGACAGTTAGGAAAGGCTTTGCCGTTTTACACATCTGCTCCACGGCCAGAACGGTCATGTTGTCGTTCGGGATGCCATAAAAATCCAGCAATGCGCGCGGACTGTCTTGCCAGAGTCCAGACTCTGCGCTGCTGATAGTTCGATGCGGCAGTCCCAGATGCTGTGCTATATGTGCGGCATAGCGGCTTTCGTCCATTCCATCGGGAAATGATACGGTGTATGTTTGTAAGGCTATGCCCAGTTCGCGGCTGGCCAGTGCGGCCAGAAGGGAACTGTCCACCCCTCCGGAGAGAAAAAGGCCGATAGGAACATCGGCGCGCAAGCGCAATGCGAGGGAGCGACAAAGAATGTCGCGCAGGCGGTTTCTTTCCTCTTCTGTGAAGGGATGAGCGCGCGCGCTGTCGTTCTGTATGGGTGGCGCGGGTCGCCACCACCGCGAAACCTGCATCTTTCCGTCAGCTTTGATTCTGGCCAAGGAGGCCGGGGTCATATTCATTAAACCCCTAAATCCGGTTTGGGGCGGTCGTATGTAGCCGAGAAACAGGAAGTCAGCGATCTCGCTTTCGTCGGGCGTGAAGGAAAGGTTGAAGGTTTTGATCAACGCCCCTGCTTCCGAGGCAAAGAAGACCCCTTCGTTCGTTTGGTAATAAAAAAGAGGTTTCTCGCCAAAGGCGTCCGTCGCCAGTACAAGCTCTTGCGTTTCTTCATCGTAAAGGGCAAGAGCGAACATGCCGTCAAACCGTTCAAGTGTTTTTGCGCCATCATTCTGCCATGCCCGCAATACAACCTCTGTATCTCCTTCCGTCGTGAAGTGGAAGCGGTTGCCGAGCGATTCGCGTATTTCTTTATAATTATAAGTCTCTCCATTATAGACAATACGCAAGTGGTCGCGTGTCATCGGTTGGGCACTACGCTGATCAAGGTCGATGATTGAAAGGCGACGGTGACCGAGATATATGCCTTTTTCACTGTCGTACCATTCTCCCTGGTCGTCTGGGCCGCGATGGGACAGGCTGTCGCGCAGTGTGCGCAAGACAGCCAGATCGTCTGGGGTTAAAGGGCGGCTGAGCCTGCATCCTGCTATTCCGCACATGATGGTCACCCGGCGTAAACAAATTTGTAGAAACGGTAGTAAGATAGCATGCTGACCCAGAAGGCGCCGCCGAACTCCTGATCAAGTAAAGACTCGGGCTGGGTCTCCAGTCTTTTCCAGTCAATAAAAGTCAGGAAATCGCGAAACGCCTGATCCTGCAAAGGGGCCATCGCCGCCGCCCGGTAAGATTCATGCCGTTTCATATACGCCGTACGATCCGGCCATGTGCGGTCAAAATCGCTTGGTGCGTAATATTTACGGTTTCCTGTCAAGTGGCGCAGCAGTTTACGCCCGATCAGCGCCGCTGTCTTGCGGTAAGGGCCCCATGCGGCCGGCAAGCCGTGATTCCCGGCGGGAATTTCGGCAACCAGGCGATTGGCGTCATACAGCGCGGCGCGCGTGATATCGGCATGCAGGCGATATTTGTCAGGCAACGCCATATAAAAATCGTAAACGTGGTTGTCAAAGCTCGGCGTTCTGACTTCCCCGCACAGGCGTTTGCTCAGAACGTTGGTGAATGTATAATGGCGTGATGGCTGGTGGAAAATAAGATATTCCCATAGCGATGAAGGGTCGTCGGTGATTTCCCGGCCTTGGTTCTCAACAATTTTCACGTTCTCATAAATCTCTTGCCGGCAGCGCCGAACTTGATCGGGGACGCCGTAATCGTCCTCAAAGAGGAATTTGAGGCGGAAAGAAATATTATCAATAAAGTGCCGGCTTATGTCTTGCGGTAAAGGTTCCGGCGTTTTGATATAGGTCGGGCGGCCTAGAACTGTAAGCGGCCCGGCATGTAAATACATGCCCTGAAACATGTAGTCCAGGCCATGGCCATGCAATAAGACGCGTGTATAGGAAATAGGCCTGCCTTGCGGGATGAAGAGCGCGTGATCGTTGGCGTAGAGTCCGCCGGAAAGATAGGTCGCGGTGTTCAATGCCTGCACGAAGTAATCTTCGGGGAGGTCGATAAATACATGTTTTTGCCCCAGCGTATTGGAAATCCGGCGCGCACATTCAACCTCGAAGTTATCCCGGAAGCCCAGCGTATAGCAGGTGCTGTCCGGCCCCATATGACAAGCCACGATGCGGCTGTCGTGACCGCCGCTCAGGAATATCCCTGTATCGCGGTTCTTAACGTCACGGCGCTTTTGTATGGCGCTTTTGATCAGTGAAGAGAACTCCGGAGCCAGGTCAGCCAACGGCCTGTGCGTTTTGCTGTAATCTTGCCGCCAGTAACGGGAAACACGAGGTTCATTCTTGCCGGATATATGCAGATGGCCGGCAGACGGCAGGCAACGGCTTAGGTTGTCGTGGGTCTCGTCACCCATCAGCCGTTGAAGTTTAAAGAATTCGTAAGCCTTTGCGGGCCGCAGCGCAAATCCGGGCCATGAGCGACAGGCTTGGGCCAGAACCGTATAGTTATAGCTGCCGTATACGCGATCTTGAGAAGCGGCCCAGAAAAAGGGATAAGAGCTGAAACGGTCGGTATAAATATCCACGCAACGATTCTCGGGGTCGACTAGAACCGCCAGAAATTCACCGTTGAGGGATTGGATAAAGCGGGTTCGGTCTCCCGTCAAGACCAGCAAGCGGGCGGCGTCTTCGCGGTTTACCAACTCCCCGACAATCGGACTGCCAAGAATGAAGGCGTAAAGGGAGGTGTTCGGGTGGCGGTAAAGATAGCTGATGGTCTCCATGCCCCGCGCCGAGATCACGACTGCATCATCCGGATTGGCGGCGAAAGCGCCCGCCTCCAGCCTAACGTCATGGAAGATCGTGTTTCGCGGAACCGAGATGGTAAAATGCTGTATCGGGAAATCAGGAGTGTGCATTCAACACCTCCTCAAGCGTCTGGTTTGGCCCCTGACTGGCCAGATAAGTCAGGATGTCGCGATAAATTCTCGTCGTACGTTCCATGCCGCAGCGTGTGCGGATATGGTCGGCACGCTCCTGCAGTTTAGCGGGCGGTATATCCAGGGATTGTTTTATAGCTCCGGACCACAGATCGGGGTCGAGGGGCAGTAGGTGTCCGGTTTCGTTCTGCGCTACCCAGCAGTGGAAAGCGTCTTCTTGCGCGTTGGCGATGATGCGCAAACCGCAAGCTTGCGCTTCCAGCAGGGGGGTGGCCAAACCTTCATCCCGGTTAGGCAGGGCATAAATGTCAGAGGCTTGCATCCATTCCTGCGGATTCTCGATAAATTCTTGCTTTATAAAAACGCGGTTCTCAAGGCCGCGTGATTTGATCTGGCTTGTCAGGTTTTCAAAATAGGAGGCGTCCCGGCTGGCCAAAGGGCCGCTGCGCGCTACGGGGCCGCCTAAGGCCAGCTTGAAGTTTCCAGGAAGTCTCGTCAGCACTTCCAGAAGGAATATCTGATTTTTCTGGGGCATGAATTTGGCGATCATGGTGATGACGACGTCGGTTTCCCCAAAGGGAAAAAGCTTCTGCCGCAACTCCGCTTTCATCGCAGGTTGGGGCTGGAAACGCTCTTCATCGACCGGGTTTGGCCGTGACCAGCAAATATTCTTGAATCCGTAGTTAGCGCAGCGGGTAGCCAGCGGTTCGGAAATCGCCACGAGTACGGTACGATCCGGCAGGGAAGGCCTGCATATTTTCCCCAGCAGGGGCAGGGGCTGCAGGGGGTGTGCGCCGGCAGTGACCAGTTCAAGCAATGTTGGAGTGTTGTGACGGGAGGCGTGGTAAAGCGCCGCGCAAGTTTGGGCGCTGGTGCCTGCTATATGCAGAACGTCGAATTTTCTGCGGGCCAACGCGTGCCGCGCGGCGAGAAAGTCCCAGTAATAATAAAACAAGCGCAGCCAGCGATTCTTTTCGCCAGAGGAGCGATCATGCAACCTTTCAACTTTCAGGACGCGATGCGTATAGGTGGCGGCCGATTTATGCTCGATGCCACCGCAGAGAACGGAAACGCTAAAGCTCTCCCCCAGAGACTGATAAAGTTTGTCTATCCGGTATGCGGCACCGGTGTATTCGGGTAGGAATTTACTGATGACGAGCAGGATATCCATTCTACCGCCTGATTGCCAGAATATGTCTTGCATCTGAGAAGTGTCCGCGATCGATCGCTGTCTGTAACGGATCGATCAGGGGAATTAGTTTTTCTTGCATGCGTTCGTAAAGCGAAGGCGGGTAAAGTTTCTTCAGGTTTATGCTGAGGAAACGGTGGATATCGATTGCATCTTGCCCGAATATCCATTCGCTGACAGGTTCCAGGTTGGACTGATCAAGCAGATAGCGGATCGAATCTTCTGTGTATATTTGCGTATGCATCATCCCATCGAGGTTGCGTGGATAGTGGTTGGGCAAAACGCTTTCAAATAGGGTAATAAGACCCATGGTGGGGACGGAGAATGCAAAGAAACAACCCTGCGGCAGATTCTTCAGGGCTTCTATAGCTTCAGAGGCCTCTTTGACATGTTCCAGGACAAAGAAGGCCGAGTAAATGTCAGCCTCTTTTTTCCTGAGGGCTTGGGCAAAAGATCCCGTGTGTCGCGCTACGGTATCATCTCCCAGGATATCTTGCGCGATTTTAAGGTTGTGCTCATCGCGGTCTATGCCGTACAGGGACGTGCAGCCCGATTGTTTCAGCGCATAAAGGAAAGAACCTGTACCGCAGCCGATGTCGCACCATGACAATTTCGCGGGATTTTTGCCTGATTCATGAAGCGCGTCGAACAGCCAGTCAGCTTTGGGCTGATAAATGCGGTCGCAGCGCCTTTTGTAATTTTCCATGTCCAGTGCGGGGTAAACGCCTTCGTACCCCAGAACTTTGGATACTGTCTGTTCGTAGTGTTCGTCGGGGTCGTTTCTTGATTGGACATGATGGCAGCGGCCGCATTCGTAGAACAGGACGCCGCGATGCTGGAATGTCGCCGAATCGGCCAGAGAATGCGCGCATAACAAACAAGTGCTGCGCGGCGGATAGGATTGCAGAAGAGCGGTGGTTTCGGCCACAATCTTCTGCAATTCCTGGTCTTGATCGGCGATCACCAGGCTTTCCTTGCTGATGTCGCTGGAGGGTTTGGAGTAAATGCGCTTCATGGAACTAAAATTTCTCGGATATGACCTTGGCGATCTCGAAGTTATATTCATTGTTGATGAAAAAGCTTTCAAGGCCGGTAATGCTGAAGGATGTCAGGCGCGGCCCGTTCAGATTTCCACGTTTGATATTAATGTTGCGAACGGCTGAACATACGTTCGTGTTGCGGTAAATGGTGCCACCATCCAGATACTGGAATCTGTGGAACTGCATGCTTTGCAGCCCGTAAGCGTTCCGGACGTAAAAATTTTGGTCGTTGAACTCTTCAACCGATATTGTTGCATCGGCGTCTGTCATAAGCAATGTATATATTGCCTCTTCGACCGATCCTTTCGTCAGGAAAGGAGCCTGCACATAGTTGATGACCGTCAACCCTTTATATTCAGGATCGATCGGCGCAAGAATGTCTTGCAGCAACTCGGAAAGCGGGGCGGTTCTATATGTCGATTCGAAGGAGCGGTGGTGGTAGGAGAGACGCGGATCGTCAAATTTCTCCATATAAGCTCTTGCTTCGTCGTTGTCAGACGATAATACGACATGATCGAACAGATCTACGCTCAGCAAGCGAGACAAGCTATGCTCTAGCAGCGTTTTCCCGCCCAGCTCCTGCCGCCAGAAATCTTCGACATAGTCGAAGTATTTTCGTACAGGCAAAACGGCCACCACGGGCCTTTGCTCCGCAAGTTTTGCGGCGGTCACGTCCTTTTTAATCTGGCGTCTTGCGTTCTTGATGATCGGGCTTTCGCCGGTCGCTCCGGTCAGATTGTGATAGTGGCGGCGGTAATAAAATAGCGGCAAATTGACGTTTCCGCATTTATATTTCTCCCGCACTTTCGTCCATAGATCGAACCCGTCTTGCGCGCCCAGATCTTCCCGGTATCCGCCCAGTTCACGTAAGATTCCGGTGCGCGCCAGAATGCAGGCCCCATTCGGAGGCATGTCAAGGATATGATCCTGCTCGTAAAGTTTGCGGCGTCGTTCGTGGGAGAAGATATTCCCCAGTTGATCCATCAGGTAGTAATCGGGGAAAACCATGATCGTGTCTTTATGGTTTTCAAGGAAGGTGTGCAGAACCAGCAATATGTTTTCGTCAAACACATCGTCACCGTCCAGACGGATGATGTATTTCCCGCGCGCCTCGCGTATCGCCAGGTTGCAGACTGCAGGCAGGCGAATCCCTTCGGTGCGGAATGTTCTGACGTTCGGTGCGCCATCATACAGGTTGATGATATCAGGCGTGCTGTCGGTGGATCCGTCGTCAATTATCAGCAGTTCCCAGTTCTTGTAGGACTGTTTGAAAACGCTTTCAACGGACTCCTTGAGAAAGGCGCCGTAATTATGGCAGGGGATGTAAACGGTGATTTCCGGGTTCTGGATCTGATTCATGCTGTTACCTGATAGAGTATCTGTTATGCCGGACGGGAGTCTGGTTTTGCTGTTCCGGATAGTGCTGCCGGCTGGCCGCGAAATCCCCCCATCCGAGAATGGCATAGGGTTCTATATGGGCATTGCTATCCAGAGCCCCCATCCCGGTACGCTCTGCCATGAAGGCGCGGATGGGTTTTCCGGCATGCCGGGCAATCACCAGCAAGACCGTAGTCATACCCCAGACTTCATCACACAACTTGATGAAAGGCTCACCCTCCATTTCCGTTACGATCTCGATATCCGTTCTGGGGGGCATATTGCGGATATAGGCCTCTATTTCCCTCATGTCCTGACGCGGGTGGGGTTTAACCAAGAACTTTGTTCCCGGTTCGTATTCGTCCTTGTAAGCGATTGCAAGGTCAAGGCAGTTTTGCCAGCCAAAGCCAAGGAGGGCCGTGCCCTTGCGGTCGACGTTGTCGAGCAGCATGATAACGCTGCGCCCCGAGATTCCGTAACGCTTTCTCAGTTTATCAACGTGGGCATCTGTAATTTGATCAATCTTGTCGAGTGAACGCGCCACACCGGTATGAAGGAATACTTCAATGCAACTATCAATCTGCTGCTCTGTCAGCCCGATCGTCGGCAGGGTGCTCCTTTGCAGCTCATAGGCCTCTTGATCCGGCACCAGAAAACGATGCGGCAACAAGGGCTGTTCCGTGGCGTGGGGCCGGAAAAGCGTGGCGATGTCTTTCCAGTGATCCGATATGAATATCGTCTGATAGTGCTGTTCACGGAAGAATTTCAGGCGCGCATAAGCTTGCTCGAAATTAACTTGCTGCCCCATCAAGACAGCCTCTCTACCGACAGCATAGCCGAGCGTTGCCTCCATTTGCGCCATCGTTTTATAGTGGCTTTCAGCATGGTCGGCCGCCCATCCTTCCGCGAACCAATCGCCGGCAATACCCAGTTTCTGCGCTTCTTCATAAAAGGGCTGTAGGCTGGCCACGGCGCCGGGGTCGACGGCATAGACATGAATCTTGCTGTAGTCGCTTACCAGCGCGGCTATTTTCTGTCGCCATTCAGACAAAATAGTTACCTCGCGCTTTGTCGCGTATTTGCTGGATTACGGCGTGCGAATCGCAGATGGTGGCGGCAGAGCATAACGGCGCGGCCTTGCCGCCTATTACATCGCGGGCGTTATCCAGCAAGAACATGATCGACTGCTCGTAATCGGTCGGACGACTGCCCGTGCTGATCAAACGCTTGCCTAGGGGGATGCCGGTATGGTCACACACAGCTGACGTTTGCAGAGTGCGGTGGTCGTTGGTGACGATATAGCGCCCAGAATCTGTTATGATGTCGAGTTCGAAGCAAGTAAAGCGGTTATCGTCCAGTGCGTTGAGGTGAAACTGGCTGCAATGCTCAAGTCGCAGAAATGCGCTGATCGAGGGGTCTTCAGCAAAAACATCGGGGCGGGCAAACAGGGGGCGTGCTTCGATCACCTCTCCAAACAGCAGTCGCGCCAGATCGATGCCGTGGATGCCGTTATGGATCAACCCTTTGCCATAGTAAAGCGTGGCGCACAAGGCATGTTCCTCTCCGGTTCTGAATTTTTTCGCGAAATCCTGATACATAAGAGAATAACGGCGCGGTAAGTTCACAAGCAAGGGGATACCAGCTTCCTGGTAAAGGTCGCGCAAGGCGCAGGCCTCCGCCAGAGTCGGAGCCAGGGGCTTTTCGGCTATGACGGCTTGCAAGCCGGAGTCCAGAAGCTGGGTCAGTATTGAGGGTTGTTGCTCTTTAGGCACAGCGATGCTGACGATATCCAGCTTTTCTTCTCTCAGAAGGTCGTCAAGGGCGGTGTATAGCTTGCAGGGCCAATTCTGCAGGCTGGGCGAGGGGTGGGGCTCGCAAATTGCCTTCAGATCGTAATCGGGGTGCTGAAGAAAACCGCCCGCGTGAGTGAGGGGCGGCACGTTTTCGGGAGTGTCCATCAAAACCCCCATCAAGCCGCCACCTATCACGGCAGCCTTAAGGGCCGGGCGGTTTGTCATTCAGCCTTCTCCCGGTTTTTTTTGCTGCACGCTGGCGTTGATTTTTTTCCATTCGGGAAAACGCGCAAAAAGATCAAGGATATCATCGGCCCCGAAAGCAGGCTTGGTCGCGTGCAGGGTTTCAAAAACACGGCGTGCCAGCTCATAATCCCTGGGTTCGTCAACTGTCAGACGGATGTCGCTGACGATATAGCGCGGATCGACCGGAGGTTCGCCAATCTTGAAGTCGTCAGGGTGCAATTGAATGTAATAGCCGCCGTGAACGCGGATCATCGGGTCTTTGCAGAGCTGATCCGCCCGCTGAAGGGCCTTTCTTTTAAAACATCTGACATTCAGGCCAATCAGTACTCTTTGCGTCAATGAATTTGACGCCAGATCCAGATTGTGATCGATCAGGTGTTGTACGGTTTGATCGATCAGGTCAGGGTCGATCAGAGGGTTGTCGCCGGTTAGCTGCACGATGATGTCGGGATTTTCGTCTGCTGTGCCTTGCAGGACGCGATCCAGTACGTCTTCCTCGCTGCCGCGAAACACCGGGCAGTCGATGCGGTGGCACATATCTTCGATGATCTGGTTGACCGGGTTAATGGTGGTCAGGACTTTGATGGCGTTGACAGTACGACACCGTGCCACGCGCTCTATTTTACGCTGCAACATGGGTAGTCCGCCAAATGGCAACATGACCTTGCCGGGCAGGCGCGTGGCACCCATACGCGCTTCGATGGTGGCAGTAACTTTCATGACTTAATAATTTCCATATCCAATAAGAAACTATACCTTGGCATCTTCCTTCCGGTTTGTAGTGTACTTGCCTTTTCAGGTCAATAAAACCAAGGCAGCATAAGGAATTAACAACTTGACACTGAACCGGGCGACTGAGTACGACAATAAAAGAATCTGCACAGTCAAAATGTCTGCAGTACATCAGATTGGAATATATTATGTCAAAAACAAGTCTTTCCCAGCCTTCTTCTGCTTCTCTCTCGCAAGAGGGGTTGCACGCCCTGATCCATCGCGAACTGGAAACCGAGCAAAAAACCAACCCGATGAGCTATATGAAGTTTGCCAACGCTAAAGGCCGCCCTTATCAGAGTTACGAGAGGATAGGTTTTGAGGGATTGCGCTGGTCTGTTGAAAAAAGGATTCGGGAATACGGATTGGAGCGCTATTTCCAGCCTGAGAGCGTTGTGCTGGATATTGGCAGCAATTACGGTTTCTTCGTTACGGAATTTGCCCTGCATGTCAAAGCGGCGCACGGTGTTGAGCCGGTACCCGAGCTGTGCCGGATCGGCGAATACACGGCGGATTATCTTGGTGTGCGCGACAAGGTGCGTTTTTTTGCCCAGAAGTTTGAAGATTTTCAGGCGCCCTGCCTTTACGATACGGTTTTCACTCTCGCTTCCTTTTTCACTTCTGATAAAAATCAGCGCAGTTCCGCAGAGCTGTTTTTCGGTAAAATTCGCGATATTTTGAAACCGGGCGGGCAACTCTTCTACGAATCGACCAGCTTCCAGTATCGTCCCGAGCAAGAAGATTACCAGCATTACGTTCACGCGCTGGAGGCAGCCAGGGTTCTGGAGGAACTCTTTACGGTTGACGATCGTTATGAGGCGCCTTCGGGCCCCGAGAATCATCGTTTGTTTATGCGCTGTCGGAAGGTATGAGTATGGGGTTGAGCGTAGCGGCAGCATGTGCTGACGAGGTCGTTGCTCAGGCGCCCTCATTCTTTGTCGGCAAGAATAAGGCGCAGGTTTTGGCGGCGCTTCAGGGCGTTCTGCGAAGCGCAGATGTCCTTCCGCAATATGCTTTCCTGGTTTCTGACTGGCGCAAGGGGCAGGACGACATTCTCTCTGCCGTTCAGGCGCAGCCTTTCTCAACACAGCCGCTGATTGTGCGCTCCAGCGCTGCCGCCGAGGACAGCGAGCAGGCCTCAATGGCGGGGGCGTTTGAAAGCGTGGCCGGGGTTGTGGGGCGCCAATCCCTTAAAGGGGCGATTGAACGTGTTATCGCTTCTTACGGGGCGGGGCACGCGGGCGACATGGTTTTTGTGCAGCCTATGTTGATGAACGCCAGGGCCAGCGGTGTGGCTTTTACCTGCGATCCCAATAATCAGGCGCCTTACTATGTGATTGATTACTGTGAAGGCAGCGATACCGCTGCGACGACATCCGGTTCCGGTCAGGAAGGGCGGACGCTTTACGTTCACCGTGAGCGTCAGGATCTGGCACCTGAACTCATGCGGCCGGTTTTGTCGCTTTGCCGTGAACTGGAAGAAATCTGCGGTTACGGGTTCCTCGATATTGAATTTGCACTGACGGATAAGGGCGCCCCGGTCTTGTTCCAGGTGCGGCCGCTGGTTTTGAAGAAAACGGGTAGCGTTGATCTCTGGGATCGTCAGCGTCAGGCGCTTGATGATGCCACACGACTGGTTGAAAGGCTCAACCGCCGGATTCCCTACGTGGCAGGGGGCAGTACCGTGCTCGGCAACATGCCGGACTGGAACCCGGCCGAGATGATTGGCTTGCGCCCGAGGCCTCTGGCGCTCTCCTTGTATAAGGAGATGATCACAGACAGGATATGGGCTTACCAGCGCGATAAATACGGCTACAAGAATCTGCGCAGCGTCCCATTGCTTTACTCTTTGGCCGGCAGTCCTTTTATTGATGTCCGGGCAAGCTTTCATTCCTTTATACCCAAAATGGTGTCAGACCGTCTGGCCGAAAAGCTGGTAGGGTATTATATAGGCCGCCTGGATGCGCAGCCTGAACTGCATGACAAGATTGAGTTTGATATCGTCTTTTCCTGCTACACGCCGGATTTGCACCATAAAATCAACCGTCTGAAGGATCACGGCTTTAGTGACGTTGAAATCGCCGAGTTATCTTTGGCGTTACGCGACCTTACCAATCGCATGACCCACCCTGAGACCGGCGAATGGCGGGTTGATCGCGGCAAGATCGACATCTTGAAGCAAAGGCAACGTAAGATCCGTCAAGGCGATTACACTTCCTATGACAAGGTGTTCTGGCTGGCCGAAGATTGCAAACGCTATGGAACGCTGGCCTTTGCCGGGCTAGCGCGCGCGGCGTTTGTTGCGACCCAGTTCCTGCAATCCATGCGCGACGAGGCAATTCTCTCGCCGCAGAGATATGAGGACTTCTGGCAATCTCTGGAAACGATCGGCGGTAACCTGAAGCGCGACCTCGCCTTGCTTGATAAGGAAACGTTTCTTGATCGTTACGGTCATCTGCGACCTGGAACTTATGAAATTCTATCAGAAAGCTACGCCGAAGCCGCCGATCAGTATTTTGAATGGGGCAGGAGCAGTGCCGCAGAAGAGGCGGTTAAAGGATTCCACCTGACGGGTGAGGAAGACAGGCTGACGCAGCAAATGTTGAACGATCATGGCTTGCAGCATACCAGTGAAAGTCTGTTCCGTTTCTTTAAAGCCGCGATCGAAGGCCGTGAATACGGCAAATTCGTCTTTAGCTGGTCGATCAATGAAATTCTGAAGGAGTTGATGGTCGTTGGCCATGATCATGGTTTTAGCCGGGACGACCTCTCCTACCTTAATTTCCAGACCTTGCTGGGCAACTACTCATACTCGGAACCGCTCGAGCGCCTGATGAAGCGTTCCATTGAGGCCGGAAGACAGGATTATGAACTGACATTGCAAACGACCTTGCCGCACCTGATACGATCGAAGGATGATCTATGGTGCTTCGAGCAGGTAAACAGCACGCCTAATTTTATTACTTTGGGGCATACGCAAGGCAATTGCGTGATGGTCGACCAGACCACCCACCACAGAGATCTGAACGGCAAGATCGCACTGATTACGAACGCCGATCCGGGATATGACTGGATACTGGGTTCGGGGATCAAAGGTTTCGTCACCTGCTACGGCGGCCCGAATTCGCATATGGCGGTGCGGGCGATGGAGCTTAACCTGCCAGCCGTGATTGGTGTGGGGGAACGCCTGTTTCAGAGCTGGAGCGCCGCGCGTTCTCTCGATATTGATTGTGCCGGGAAGCGGGTAACCATTTTGTCGTGAAGATCGTCGGAATCAGCCAGCGCGTGATTGTCAACAAGACCTACCCGGAGCGCCGGGATGCTCTGGCACAGGAATGGCACGGGTTTCTTGCGGCTGCCGGGTTGGTGGCTTTGCCCCTGCCGAATAACGTAGTGGCTGTCCGCGATTTGCTGCGGCAGGTGCCTGTGGCGGGATTTATTCTGTCCGGAGGGAACGACCTGGTAAAATACGGCGGCGACGCTCCGGAACGCGACGAAGTCGAATCCTTCATGCTTGAGCAGAGCAAGAAAGAGGGGTTGCCCGTGCTGGGCGTGTGCCGCGGGTTGCAATTCATGAACGTGCACGAGGGCGGAACTTTGCAGACCGTTGTGGGGCACGTCGGCACCCGGCATAAGCTGGATAACGGGCGTACCGTCAATAGCTACCATAACTATGCGTTGGCGGCGTTGGCACCAGGGTTCAGTGTTGAGCACAGGGCGGGCGGTGATGGTACGGTCGAGTCGTTGCGTCATGATGTATTGCCGTGGCGGGGCGTTATGTGGCATCCGGAGCGCGAGACAGCACCGGATCAGGAAGATGTCGATTTATTTCAGGAGGTGTTTCTATCATGAGAGCTGTAATTCTGGCTGCCGGACGGGGCAGTCGCATGAAATCCCTGACCGAGGAATGCCCAAAAGGGCTGATCCCGCTTTGCGGAAAAACGCTGGTGGAGCGAATGATGTCTTCCCTGCGATTGTCCGGCATTCATGATATTGCCGTGATTACGGGTTACCGCAGGGACAAATTCGACTATTTGGGGCTGCCGACCTTCCATAATCCGGAATGGGCAAACACTAACATGGTTTGTTCCCTGTGTGCGGCTGCTGACTGGCTGGGTCGCGATGACGTGATTGTTTGCTATAGCGATATCTTTGTTTCTCCTGAAATTATCCGGAGTTTGATGCAGGACAGGAACGAGTTCGCCCTCACCTACGACCGGCAATGGCACGATCTTTGGCGCGCCCGGTTCGCCGATGTTCTGGCGGATGCTGAATCGTTCCGCATTCGGGACGGTTTAATTCAGGAGATTGGGAACAGGGCCGTTTCTATAGAAGACATACAAGGGCAATATATGGGGCTGTTCAAGTTCACGCCGGCGTCGTGGCGCGTGGCGGAGAACATTCTGGAGCGTCTCCCGCCAGAACGTGTGGCAAAGTTGAGCGTAACGCCATTGCTGCAACATATGATCGAGTCTGGCTATCCCGTGCACGGCGTTCCGGTTTCCGGCCAATGGGGGGAGATGGATCAGGAAGGCGATCTTCTGCTGTATGAAACATGGGCAAAAGAGGGCCGTTTTGGGCCTTGGTTCGGGGCATGACTGAAGCAGATTCGATCAATCAATTTTGTAGCAGAGTCAACTTGGTGCTGCTTCTTGATCATGGGGGGCGCGCCGGCAGTAATTTTTTCCAATGCCTGTTCGACAGGCACCAGCAGGTCGTTACCTGCCCGCTTGTCCATTACGTGTATTCTTACTGGGGACGGTTCTTCCCGGGTAGGGATTCGATCAGCAAGCATGAAGCCCGCGATTTCATAGCCCAAGGGTCGTATTTTCGTTTCCTCTACCAGGATCCGGTAGGGGATTGCGGCGTCGTCATCACGAAGATCGGCGGTGATATAAGCGCCCCGTTTGATCGTGCGCGTTATCGCGCGCTCATCGACGACAGGCTTGACGGGGAGGGCAACATATCCCGGCGCGATCTGATTCTGCATGCTTATGCAGCTTATGCGTTGTGCCGCGGCTTTGACCTGTCGCGTGCCTTATATATCATGATAAATGACGCTGTTTCTGAGAGCGGCGAGGATATGCTGCAAGGATTCTCGGGCCGCCTGATTGACTGGGCGCGCGCCGACTTCCCTTATATGGTGACGCTTGCGCTATTGCGCGATCCGCGCGCGCAATACGCTTCGACCAAGCACCAGATGGTGAATGAGCTTGGCAATAATTATGATCTGCATAAGGGGACGTTTATGCGGGTCTTGGGAGGCTTGTGCCGAGATCGGGTAACTTTGGATGAAGGCCCGGCTCACTTGTGCCTGCTTTATCAGGTGGCGGCCTATAGAGATTTGTTGCGCAAATGGCGGGAGCACCCGGAAAACTGGCTTTTTCTACGGAACGAGGATTTCAATACGGCTTTTGTGCCGACTATGAAGGCGGTTTGTAGTGCGCTGCACGTCGATCCGGATCCTGAATGGATCGAAGCGGGCAACGATTACAAGGCGCGTATGATGGGGCGGCCCTGGGCCGGCACGGGCGCGTATAGCAACCGTTATCAAAAGGTGACGAACGGCCCGCTTGAGAATGGGGCGCAAGCCGTCGCTGTGGGGCCTAGCCGCCATGTAGTCGAGCGTTGGAAGGAGCGTCTTCCACGGCACGAACAGGCTCTGCTCGAAAATTATTTCGCTTATGAGATCGCCTATTGCGGCTATGACTTTCATATTCCGGATGTGGAAAAGAAGGGCTGGAATAAATTTCTGAATATTTGCCGCCCTTGGTCGGGAGAGATTCCCTCATGGCGCTGGGTAAAAAAGGCCGAAACTGACGTGGAACGCCGTGATCGCAGCCTGTATTTCATAAAGGTCTGGCCGCTTTATGCCTTGGCCCGCATTAAAATGGCGGTTTACGAACGTCGTCGTTTTTTCTCGCGGGGTTTGGATGACGTTTTCGTGCCGCCTGAATTTGTGGGCGGGTTTGCCGAGCCTGCGCGTCTTCCGCAATTTCCTGCCAGAGAGGTTTCTTTCGCTGCCGACGGCATGTCGCCGCAACTGCTTTTTTCTGCCTTGTTTCACCGCGTGCTTGGTTATCGTGTTTCCATCACGCTTGCGCAGACAAGAGCCGATTCCCCGTGGCACAAGGCGGCATCGCGCTGGGTTGATATCCGGCAATGCCCGGACGATGTGGGAGATTACCGTAACGGGCAGGAACATCACATTTTTACTGACTGGAACAATATCCTGCGCTCTTTGTACCAGCATTATATTGGCGCCCAAGATGATTACCCATCAACCGTGCCCGGCTGCATTATCCGTGAAGACGACTGGATGAGTTATTTTTCCCGTTATATCGTTGATCAGGCTGGATCGCTGGTTGCCGCACAATTGCTGATGGCGCATTACGTATTGAAATCAGGCTCCCGCTTTAGGTCTCTTTATCTGGCGAGAACACCGCAATCTGACGTGTTCTCAAGACTGGTGCGCCCCGCCGATGTACGGTTGCGGTTTACGATGCCTCTCAGGCTGTGGCGGCATGACATCAAGCACTTGGTAAGGTTTTTTGCGTATTTGGCAAAATCCCTGCTTGTTCCCGTAAGTCTTATAACGAAGGGTGCCCACCGTAATATTTGTGTGCAGTATGTTAACGGCCCGCAGGGCAAGGTTTATCCCGGCGATCTCGACTGGCTGCAGGATTCTAAAGTAGATCCGCAGAATATTATCTACCTGGTAGAGGGGTTTGAGGAACTCGATCAAGCCACCAAGGGTTTTTGCGACTCGCAAGGCGTAACATTGCTTTACGCTGGAAGCTTTAAAGCAAGTTGGGGCGAGTCGCAGACAAGGGCCGCGCTGTTCTCTGCTTGCCGTTATATATTGCGCTCGCTGATCCGTGCACGGCTTAAGTCCGCAGCCGCTTGCGCGTTCTACACCGTATTCTATTGTCGTTGGCGGCAATTCTTCCAGAGGCATGATGTCGGGTGTTTTGTCAATGTTGCGGATACAAACCTGGATGCCTTGCCCAAGATGCATGCGCTTGAATCTCTTGGTGGGATTGATCTTTCCTTTGAATTCAGCGCCACCGGTTATCATGCGTTCATGGACTCCCGGCCTTTGGGGCGTCATCAATATATATGCTGGGGGGATTTAACCCGGTCGATGGTTGAAGATGTGGCTCGATCCGTTCCTTATCGTGTCTTGCCGCGGAAGATTTTTCTGGCAGGAAACATGAGGACATACATGTCCTGGCATTACTCGGAAGAAGCCCGAATCGTCCTTGAGGCAATCGAGGCGCACAAAGGGGGGCGTAAAATTCTGGTAATGGATTCTGCCAGCACGCATCTGAAATTCTTGTCCACCAGGGCTGTGCATGATTTTTATGATGCTGTCCTGGCTCTGATCGCCAAAAGCCCCGCCGATTTGTTTATCGTGAAGCCGCAGAAAGCTCTCAACTTGCGGAGCGATCAGAGCGAATCGTTGCGAACCTTTCAGGAGTCTGGCCGTGTCATCCTTGCGCCCTGGAAGGGAATGCCGCATTATCTCTTCCCTAGAGTGGACTTAGTTGTCGGGACGCCGATATACGCGTCATCGATAATGGAAGCGCAGGCGTTTGACCTTCCTGTCGTTTGCTTCGACTGTTCGGGATGGCCCCATGTCATGAGAGAGGCTATGCCTGGCTTTTGTCTGGTGAACGATGCCGCGTTGCTGGCAAAGAGCGTGGATTATATTCTATCAGGGAAAATCTCCGAACGGGACGCCCTGGCGTTGCAATCCATGAGGGAGAGGGTTGACCCCTATCGAGACGGTAAGGGGCATTTGCGGTTCGCGGATTTAATTCGTCTGTGGGCGGAGGCGTTGGCAACGGAAGGTTCCGCAGATCAAGCCTTGCCAAAGGTGGTTGAGGCCTACGGGGAGCTATGGCCCTTGTCGGCTTCCGGTCAAGAGAGGGCGGTATCATGATTATATGGCTGATAGGCATGTCGGGGGCGGGTAAAACAACAATTGGTCAAATCCTCTACCAGAAAATCAAGACTGAACATCCCAACACCGTTTTTCTTGATGGTGATATGCTGCGCGATGTCTGGGGCGACCATCTGGGCCATGACATGGAGGGGCGTCGCAAGAATGCCGAACGCTTCACGCGGCTTTGCCTGATGCTTGATCGCCAGGGCATTCATGTGGTTGCGGCTATTCTGTCCATCTTTCCCGAGGAGCGCCGCAAAAACCGTGATATTTTCAGCCGTTATTTCGAGGTTTTTATCGACACGCCCATGGAGGAGCTGGTTCGCCGGGATAGCAAACGGCTTTATGCCAGGGCAGCCGCCGGGGAAATCAAGGATGTCGTCGGTTTTGATATCCCCATGCCGCGCACGGAGACTTGGGATATGATCATATCGGCTCCTGCTGTTCTGGAAGACCCTCATGTTATAGCTGCCAAAATCAAGGAACGGCTATGACAGGGTATGTTTACATCCACACCCGGCCCCTGCAAGCTGCGCAACGCTACGATTTCGCGGAATGCGCCGATCATGGCTTTATCAGAGAATGGCGGTCTTTCCGTCAGGAAATCCGCAAGCGTTTGACAGAGGTCGCGGAGAGTTCTGATGAGGCGGGCGTCATGGGCCCGGATTGCCCGCCGGATGCGATAACCGTCTTTGATTTAATGCAGACAGAGCGGGGCTTATGGATTCTGATTAAAAAGTTTGAGGTTTTTGGCAAGTTTTACGACTGTTATCGGGATGATGGCCTCCGCCACCCGCAGTCGGTCGTGGCGCCGGTGTCCGCTTATGTGTGTTTCGCCGATCTTCTTTTGCAAAAAGCCGCTAAGGGAGAATGCTTCCAATACCACTCAACGCTGCTCAAGCTCATGGACGCGCTTTGCGCCTTACCGGCGGAAACTATGGATTTTGCAACGGCCCAGAAAGTGATTCGGCTGATTGATGGTGAAGAAGCTTTGGTCGAGAAACTGGAGAAGGATGTATATGGGATTTGAACCTTCTTCGATATCTGTATTGTTGGCACCCAACTTTCGTTCGCGGGCGATTTTGCAAATGTTACGTCACTTTGGCGTTCGCATAGGCGGCGCTGTGATTCTGCCGGGCGATGAGCCGTTTATGCGGGGCGCGGTTTCATGCGCTGTGCCGCTCTATCGCGACAGATCTGACATATTCAAATTCTGCCCGAACGAACCTTTGCGTGAAACTCTGGAATCGTTGACGGTTAATCCGCTGCAGGCGCCGACCGCGGATGTTAATGCGGAGGAATTCATACATTTCATTAAGGATACGCCGCATCTGACATATCTTTTCTCGGGCCCGGCGGGTTGTATATTGCGTCCGCCTTTGCTAAGGACTTCGGGAAAGCGCTTCATTCACGCGCATGGCGGCGATGCTCCCCGTTACTCAGGCAGTACAGCCTTCTATTACAGTATTCTTGAGGGTGGTGATATCGGCGCTACCGTTTTCTGGATGGATGAGGGGCTGGATACCGGCGATGTGATTTATAAGATTGTGGCGGCCCCCTGGCAGGGCATGGACATTGACCGGATTCAAGATCCGGTTATCAGGGCGGAGGCGATGGTCAGGGCGATTGCGCAAGACCGCAAGAGTCCGTCGCAGAAGCAAGGCCACGGGAACCGGGTGACTTATCATGTCATTCATCCCGTTCTCAAGCACTATGCTTTGGTCAAGGCGGGGGTGGGAACGAGATCATGACAAAGGTCGTTTTGCTTGACTACGGTTGCGGAAACATCGGGTCGGTTGCGCAGGCATTTGACTATCTTGGATACGCGCCGTCTATCGTCGGCGCGGCAAACGATCCCGCTCTGGCCGGGGCTACCCATCTTGTGCTGCCCGGAGTGGGAGCCTTTGAAAAGGCTGCGACAGGTTTGCGCGATCGTCATTTGAACGAGTCTATACAGCAACATATAGATAAAGGCCGCCCGTTCATGGGTATATGTGTCGGCATGCAGGTATTGATGGATACAGGCTATGAATTTGGTCTTCATAGGGGCCTGGGCCTTTTCCCTGGCAGTGTGCGCCATATAAAGGATGTAGATCCACGCGCAGCTTGCCCGCATATTGGCTGGAACAGGGTCGAATTTTCTCCACGCAGTCTTTTCACCGAACTTAACAGTGACGATCTTTTCTTTTATTTCAATCATAGTTATGTTTGTTGTCCTGATGACTTGTCCTGTATAAGCGCGTATGCGCCAGATACGCCGTCACGGTGGCCCGTTGCGATGGAAAAAGACGGTATTTTTGCACTGCAATGCCACCCTGAAAAGAGTCATGTTGCCGGTCTGTCTCTTTTGGACAAATTTCTACGGGTCTAGTCCGCGTGGGGTAAAAACGCTTTAATCGGTTATGTATCCAAGGTAAAAGCTATTCAGAATGTTTTGATGGGAGATGGCGATGAATTACAAATTACCCGGTCATGTTGAAGAAAAGATGGCTTCGTATGAGAGGCTGTTCAGGGATATGCCTTCTGGGGGGCTCTTTTTCTATAACAAAGTTCAAACACTCGTGGCTTTGACATCGTGTCTTGAGCATATTATAGACCATCCTGATCAAGATCCTTGGGCTCCCCTGGACTTATGTTTAAGTCACCAACTGTCTCAGCTTGAGGCGGCAAGGCTGCTTTCTCATGAGGTGGCACTTTCCGATGATAATGTCGATCAATATGGAGAACATGATCGCACAAAACCCTTGTTTGAGGAGGCATGGACAACATACAGCGACGACACCTACGACCACTCCGTATCGCTTGTTGAGGAGCGCCTGATTGACAGTGGATTTGATGAAGACTGGTTTGAGGGTAAAACCTGCTTCGATGGCGGATGTGGCACCGGGCGGCTATCGTTGGCTATGGCCAGACTGGGGGCCGAAAAAGTCGTAGCGGCTGATTTCGGCGGCAAAAGCCTTGATTTCTTTAAGCGGCAGTTGAAAAGGCATGGTTTGAATAACGTTCAGGTTGTTGAGATGGACGTAACCGACCTTTCGCTTTATGCCGCCGGGAGCTTCGATTTTGTAGCATCGAACGGCGTTTTGCATCATACGCCTCGTTGTCTTGACGGCCTTGATGAGCATTATCGTATAACAAGGCCTGATGGCGTGCTGTGGCTCTACCTTTATGGGGCTGGCGGATTCTACTGGGATATCTATGATCGTATGAAAAAACTGGTAAGCGATATAGAAATTGCCGAAATTGTGCGGGTGATGAAGGATTTCCGGTTGCGTGAGGGGTTCATATATACGTTTTTGGATAATGTATTCGCCGCAAGGACATATTATCTGGAGTCTGAAATTATTGAGCGCTTGTCTAAAGCGGCCCCCCTTGAGTTCGTTCACCAAGGAGGGCCAGCCATATTTGACAACCCAGGCAAATACATACAGGAGAGATTTGGTAAAGATATTATGGGGCCCCAAGGGGAAATCAGGGTTGTGATCCATAAAAAGGGAGCCATAGGGCAGAAGCTCGCAGTCTGATTTAGCAAATGGCGGTTCCCCGTATCATTCCTGTACTCATGCACAAGAACGGACGGCTTGTTCTAAGCCGCCGCTTCGAAGTCCACCAGGACATCGGCGATCCCTATCATATAATTGATCGCTATAAATGTTGGGATCTGGATGAATTAATCTACCTTGACATCACGCCGCATTGGCAGTCCGGGTGCCCGGAAGAGATTTTTGAGCGGTATGTGGAGACAATCAAAAAGGCCAGCCGAAACTGTTTTATACCCCTGACTGCCGGGGGCGGCATTTGCACTGTCGATCAGATGCACCAGTTGATCAAGGCCGGGGCCGACCGTGTTATGATCAATACGCGGGCCCTTCTGGAGCCAGGATTGATTACGGCGGCGGCTCACACATTCGGAGCGCAAGCCGTAATCGTGGGCATAGATGTCAGAACCAACCCGGCGGGAGGGTACGATATTTATGCGCGCGGCGGCAAGGTTAAATCCAACCTCAAGTTGGTTGATTGGCTGCATCAGGCCGCCGACCTTGGCGCAGGCGAGTTTTTTATCAATCACATAGACCGTGACGGTATGGCCACAGGCTATGATATGGAGCTTGTCAAATTCGTAAAGAGTGCAACTGATTTGCCGTTGATTATTTGTGGCGGCGCCGGAAAATGGGACGATATGATACCGGTGCTGTCTCACGGCATTGGCGCTGTGGCAGCAGCAAACATATTCGCCTATACGGAGCTGAGTTATGCTGAGGCCAAGAAAGGAATTTCCCAGGCATGCAAGATGCGGCCGGCGACAATCGGCATGGATTATGCGCAATCGCGCCGTGAGCGGGAACGCGGATCGCGCCTGGGAGCGGAAAAGACAGTCCTGTGGCGGGAGCTGGATAAAGGCGGGTTGATGGAATGACGGTTACGTTTTGCAGGAAATGCGTGATGCCGTCCTCACGCCCCGGGATCGTTATGGACAGAGAAGGCGTATGCATGGCATGCCGCTGGCATGAGAAAAAGCAAAGCATCGACTGGGATTCACGGGCGCGCCAGTTTCAGGATATTGCCGATTGGGCAAAGTCGGTTAGCCGCTCTTCATTCGATTGCATACTGGGGGTTAGTGGCGGCAAGGACAGTCTGTGGCAGGCACATCAATTGAGAGATCGCTTCGGGCTCAATCCCTTGCTGGTGCAATATGTATCGTCCGATGCGACTGAACTGGGCCGCCATAATGCCGAGAACATGGTGAAGTGCGGCTTTACGCTCATCAGTATCCAGCCCAATCCGCTAGTAGCGCAAAAACTTGCAAGAAAATCTTTCATCGAGTACGGCAACATTGCCAAATTCTCGGAGCTGGCTCTGTTCTCGGCGCCTTTCCGCACGGCCATCGAGCAAGATATACCGCTTGTGCTGTTCGGGGAAAATCCAGCGCTTGAGGCAGGAGACGTCAATCAAGACAACCCTGGATGGGATGCAAGCGGCGTGCGGTTCAGCCACACGCTTTCCGGGGCTGCCACTGACATATGGCTTGGCGACGGTGTAACTTCGCGCGACCTTATACAGTATACTTTTCCCAGTGTTGCCGAGCTTGAATCATGGGGTGGGCGGGGCGTTTTCATGGGTTATTTTCTGGACTGGAGCGGTTGGAACAACGCTGTTTTCTCGATCCAGCATGGCTTGGAGACGCACGGTGACGTACCCGACAATATCGGCTTGCATTATCGCCACCATTCTCTGGACAGCGATTTCGGTGCGATGGTCAATTTTATGCTCAAATACGTGAAATTCGGGTTTGGTGAAACGACTGAGCACGCTTCCTACGATATCCGTGCAGGTCGTATGACCCGCAAGGAGGCGGCGGCCCTCGTCAAGCGCCTCGATGGTCGTTGTCACCCGCGGTATATTCACGGTTTCTGCGAGTGGATCGGTATAAATACGAATCAGTTCTGGGAGATCGCTGATTCTTTCCGTGGCAAGATGTGGCGCAAGGATAACAAGGGAGAGTGGTATCTCGAGGAGCCTGTGTGGCACCATTATCAAGATCTGGACGAGGTCGATACGGACGAATTGATCAGGCGGGTCGACACAATACGCCGTGTAGAAGAGATAAAGCAAAGGCGGGAGGGCTGACATGAAAAATTGCGTCCGGTGCGGCTACCCCGCCCATCACCCGCTCGGTTTGCAATTCAATGCAGAGGGCGTTTGCAGCGGCTGCGTGATACATGAAGAGAAAGACCGCCTTGACTGGTCGCCCCGGTTGAAGAAACTGAAAGGCGTTCTTGAATCTTTCAAAGATCCATCGGGTAAGCGCCATGATTGCATTATCCCGGTATCGGGGGGAAGGGATTCGTTTTTTATCGTTGATATGATCAAGAACGAATTTGGGCTTAATCCCCTGCTGGTGACGTTTAACCGCCACTACAACACGCGGGCCGGCATTTTCAACCTTGAGCAGCTTCGCACCCTTCTGGGGTGCGATATCATTACCATGACTTTGAATCCTGACGTCTATAAACGTCTGATTCGCTACAGTCTCGAGGCGCTTGGCAGCATTCACTGGCCGTATTTATGCGGTAGCACGGTTTTCCCGGTGCAAGTGGCTGTGAAGAAGAAAATCCCGTTAATCGTCTGGGGGGCGCACCAGGGGATCGATCAGGTTGGCATGTTTTCCCACCTGGATGAGGTCGAGATGACCCGTCGCTATCGCAAAGAGCATGATTTGATGGGATACGAACCCGAGGACGCGGCCTTGCGCGGTGTGGCCGAAGAAGACGTGTCGCCGCTTTTTTACCCTTCGGATATAGAACTTGCCGAAGTCGGCGTACGCGGCATTTATCTTAACAATTATATACGATGGGATACCAAGGCTCAGCATGAGGCCATGCTGAAAAAATACGATTATTATACCGGCCCGCAGATGCGTACGTTCGATGCCTATAATGATGTTGACTGCCAGATATACAGCAGCCTCCATGATGAAATTAAACGGCGCAAATGGGGGTATGGGAAGATACACGATCATGTCGCGCGCGAGATTCGTCTCGGGCGGCTTTCCCTGTCACAGGGACAGGCGTTGGTTGCGCACTATCTGCAGGCTGGCGACATAAGCCCGCACGCCGCTTCGTTCTGCGCATGGCTGGGCGTCGAGGTTGATGAATTCTGGGCGCATATCGACCGCCATGCCCGCGACATAGAATCTTCGTCTGCCGTTCCTGAGATAAGTGTTATGCCGCTGCCTTTCATCCATAATCATCCTTCACGCTTTCGCGACGAACCTGAAGGGGGGCGCTTGCTGATGAAGGGGATGGCAGACTAGGCTGAAAGACGGGCTTTGCCGCCAGTCACGGGCGTAACGATGTCCACGGCATCCGGCATGATTTCGCGCTTCGCCATCTCCAGCAAATTCATATCGCTGTATTTTGGCCCGACCAGCGTTACGCCGACCGGGTAGCCGTTTTCCCCCTGCAGGAGCGGCAGAGAAAGAACCGGGCATCCCGTCAGCGTCCAGATGAGCGAGGAATCGCGGGGTTCGTCTGTGCCCACGGCCGGGGCTTCTCCGGCTGTCGAGGGCAGAAGGAAGAAGTCGCAGGTCTGAAATTCTTCATCTACGACACGAGTCAGGCGTTCCTGTTCGTCGAGCGCGGCAAAAAAATCATCAGGGCTGATTTCAGTTGCGCGCGCGACAATCTCCTTGAATATCGGGCTGATCACTTCGGTATTTTGCAATTCGCGCTGAAAATAGTAGGCGAGGCTCTTGTCGTATATTGTCGCATGCGTGTGGTGCGCGGTTGCAAGCTTTCCACGCAGATCGATTTCGATTACTTCAAGATCGGGTCGGTTGTTCAGTTGTAGTGCGAGTTGCTCAATTTTTGTCAGCGAGTCGGGCATGATGTTCTCGTAACCGGGGGCTTTGAGAAGGCCAATCTTGAAGGATTTGCTGTCTGCAAAGCGCGCCATATTTTTATAAATGCCCTTTTCAATTACCGGATAGTTGCCGCCGCGCACGCGCAAGGCTGAAAACAGGATTTGCGCGTCTTCGACGCCGCGCGTCATCCAGCCGATAGTGTCCAGCGTGTCGCAAGTTTTCAGAACGCCCGTGCGTGGCACCATGCCGAAAGAGGGCTTAAACCCGACAATGCCGTTGTAGCTGGCCGGGCGCGCGATTGAGCCCGCGCTCTGGGTGCCGAGAGCTGCCGGCACCATGCCGGTGGCAACCGCAACGGCGCTGCCGGTTGACGATGTGCCGCAGATCAGGCCCGGATTGCGCGGGTTGACGGTCTCCGGTGCGTAATGCACGGCGAATTCGGCAGTGGTGGTTTTGCCGAGCATCTGTGCGCCCAGCAGCTTCGCTGTGGTAATCACCCGGGCGTCGTTGCCGGGCCAATACCCCTTGCGCGCTGCGCTGCCCATGCTGTTGGGGTGATCGGTTGTATTAAAGATGTCCTTGACGCCCAGGGGCGCCCCTGCCAGCGCAGGAAACGGTTTGCTTTCTTTCCAGTTTTGCCGGTCGAGAATCGCTGCCGCACGTTCGACCTGATTACGGTCGAAATAAGACCATGCTTTTAAATTGCTGTCATAAGCCTCAATCAAGTCGCAACACAGTGCGGCCCATTCACTGGGCTTCAAGTCGCCTTCTCGCACCTGGCGCAGGCCGTCTTTCAGCAGGGGGGGGTACTTCGTCATCTTGCGCGCCCTTATGATGACCGCAGGTTCTTAACCCGCTCGGGGAGTATGTGTTCACGATCCTTCAGCTTGTCGCCGTGTCGCTTCTTGTAGTCTTCAAGCGCGGCGGCAATTTCTTCCTTGCTCAGAACACCCAGTTTTTCGCGTTGTTTGTCCATGATGGCGTAAAATTCTTCGCGAGAGTAGCCGGTAATCTCAAGATAATATTCCAGTGCTTCCGGTTCAACCGGGTCGTATTCGCGCACCAGTTCGTTGGCTTCTTCGCGGGTCATCAGTCCGGCACGGCGATCCTGCGCGGCGAAATCCGTGCCGCGGCCGTAACCGCGCTTGAGAAATTTGGTAAAGTCATGCACGCCCGGCATGACGCATTCCACGCTTTTATATTGCTTGTAGGTACCCTCAACGCGGTCTTCCTTCCAGCCGTAGCGGTCACGCAGGATTTCGGTCTGTTTCTCGCCGTCCCAGAAAACGTAATTGCCCAGATGCAGAGCGATTACGCCTTTGTTTTTGATTTCTTCGTACGACGGCAGGCGGAAGGGCGCCAGATCGCGCAAAGACAGGTATTCGCAGGCGAATTCTTCCGTTGGAACTTTGGCGGAGACTTTGACGAAGTAATCCTGATTGAATTCGAGCAAGCTGTCGTAGGTGCCCTTGCATGAGTTTTCGGCTACAGACTCACCGAAGATCATCAGCGGAATATTGTATTTGACAGCGGCCTGCCACGGAAATGATCCTACGCCCATGTGGCAATGCCAGCAGGCGTCGCCAATAGCTTCAAGCGAGCGCCGCGCAGTGCGGTTGACCAAAGAGCGCGCCGGGGTGAACATCAAGTGATCGACGTCGAAAGTCTCAAGGCACCATTCCAGATTGCGCCGCCCGACTTCCGAATGCCAGTTCTGGTTAAAGGTCACTGCCAGAGGCTTGAGGCCATAGACATTCTTGACCATGTGCATCTGCCATGCACTGTCCTTGCCGCCGCTAATCGCGACGATGCAGTCATAATCGCCTTTGCCGCGGTATTTATCGAGAATATCGCGCAGCATTTGCTCGCGTTCGGCCCAGTTCATGTGCATCTTCTGTTCCTGACTGCGGCAGGTGATGCATATGCCCAGTTCGTCAAGCTGGTGCTCCTCTTCGCTTGAGGGCATGCCACAACGCACGCAATAGTGCATTGTGGTGAACATCGGCTTTTTTGGGTCAGGATTGTAAGACAAAAGCTTTCCCCGTGCCGGTCATTACGATTGAGTTTTCGGCGCTGGCGGCGTCACCGAGGCATACGGCGATTTCATCGCGGAAGCGCGCAAGCTCCTTCAATTCAGCCGGAGTCATGCTGCCCTGATGGTCGGGGCCGTGCATGTTTTTATCCAGCGTGAAATGCTTTTCGATGATGCGTGCGCCACGGGCGATCGCAGCCACCGGAGCCGAGAGCCCGATCGTATGGTCGCTGAACCCGGCGTATTTATTAACGAAATCAATATCCTCAAAGTGCAGGTCGATTAGCGGCGTCGGGTATTTAGCGACACAGTAAAGGTAGTGCACCGGTGCGTGTGCGGCGATTTTGGGCAGGGTGTCGCCTTTCCACAATCCGAGCGAAGCGATGATCGGCTTCCTGGTTTTGATGACGGCCTCCAGAATGGCGGCATCCTTGATAGAGCGTGAGGCGATTTTGTAGCGTTTTACGCCCACGGCCTCAAGCCAGCCCACACGCTCGGCGTCAAAGGCCGATGACATGAATTCGATCCCGGTCTTGTCGCATTCTTCCTTCAGCAAAGCCAGATCATCACGGCTAAGCTCGGTCGAGCAGTTATAATCGTACCATTCATTGCCTTGCTCTTTGGTCGGGAACAGCGCCTTGGCGTCGAACAGTTGGAATTTGGCGACATCGGCACCATTTTCGGCGGCGGCGTGAATCAATTCCTTGGCGATAGCCATATCGCCGTTATGGTTCTGGCCGATTTCGGCGATAATTTCGCATTTCATGGCGAAAACTCTTTCTCTTGTCTATGAAAAACCTGCTCCACTCATATAAGGTATTCCCATGATTTTCAAGACAAAGACCGGAAAACCATGGCCGATTTGATAACGCTTTCCAATCCGTTCGTAACGGCATCTTTCTCTCCCGGTTGCGGCGGGGCGGTAACGCGGTTACAGGTGGCGGGCTCATCAGGCTGGGTTGATATTTTGCGCCCGGCCACAGCCGCAGCGTTGGTGGCGAACGATCCGCAAGGCATGGCCTGCTTCACTTCGCTCCCCTATGTCAGCCGCCTTTATCAGGGTCGATTCGATTATGACGGGGCTACTTATCACTTACCGCCGAATCAGCCACCCTCCCCGCATCCCCTGCATGGTGTAATTTGGCGGCGCCCGGCAGAAATTAGCCATATTGCAAGAAACAAAATATCCATTCGCCATGATGTAGACGAAGCAGATATGCCTTATCGTTTTGGCAGTGAACAGGTCTGGACGCTGGCAGATTATATTTTCCATATCTCAATCTCTGTGACCAACAGAGGGGTAAAAGCTTTGCCTTACGGCATGGGACTGCACCCGTTTTTTCGTAAAACGGAGCGTGTCGGCGTGCAAGCCGGCGTCGGGGCGATGGTGGCCAACGATGTCGCCGTAATGCCCACTCACTTGCAACCCCTGCCTCTGGAATGTGACTTTTCGCGCCGGCTGCAACCTTTAAACGCTTTGCCGTTCGACAATTGCTTCACCGGCTGGAGCCGTCAGTGCACGATTATATGGCCCGATCTTGGCGTGGGACTTGTCATGACGGCTACGAATCCGTTCGGTTACTTCGTTCTTTGCAACCCGGCTGATGCCGACTGGTTTTGCGCTAATCCGGTCAGCCATTTCAACGATGCACACAACAACCGCATCGGCCTGGCTGAAACCGGACTTGTGCGCCTTATGCCGGGTGAAAGTCTGTACGGCGAAATTACGTTGCGCTTTCATGAATTATAAAATTGCCGATATCAGTCGAATCTAATAAATAAAACTTATGCTATTCAACTCGTTTGTGTTCATTTTCCTTTTTCTGCCGATTGTTATATGCGTGCATTATTTTTTGCTGAGGCGGTATAAGCTTGAAACTGTTCTGGGATTTCTCACGATTTCCTCGTTATGCTTTTATACGTATTGGCACCCTCCTTACCTTATATTGCTGTTGAAGGTTTATTCCAAAATTGCGGATCACTTCCGGAGAAGAGGCGTAAAAGTAACTTTTTTTGCAATGCCCTATCATTCTGCAACTCTAAAGAAAGAAGGGCCGATGTCAAAAATGATCAAGGAAGCGCAAAGAAGTCTGGACGGATTAAACGGTAATGCCGGGGGCTCTGTCTTGGGATCTTTCTTCATAGAGGAAACATCGTGTAACGATAACCAGATGATGGATTTCATGCATCCGAATTCTGAGTGCGTGAAACTTATTATGCAGTGAAAGCGGATTTTCACAAGCCGTCTTTTTCTAGGCGCCGTTTTATTTCCTTTGCGAGAATCCGTGCGTAAATGTCATGCCCTCTGTAATTCAGATGCCCTGTGCCGATGCCGGAGCCGAACCCGTGCAAACTGTCGGTTGCCGGGGCTGCCGTCGTCGCTGACAACTGATCGTAAACCGCGCTGTTCCAGTCGATAAAATCGATTTTATGAAGCGCCAGTGTGCGAGTGATCGCGGCGACGGCTTCTTCGCGCCGCTTCTGCTCAGGCAAGCACGAGTCTGTGGCCAGAGGCAGGTACAGCCCGATGGCGATATTGTGATGAGCGGCGTATATCGCTGTTTCCGTCAGGAATCGCTGTAGAATCTGCCAGTCTTCGGCTGGATGATGGCCCACCCAGAATTCGTGCTGCCTTTTGAACGTCTCAGTCTGGCAGGCGTCTGCTGTGTTGGTGGTCGCTGCCTGCGGTCTTTTGAAATCCGGCAGGCCAGCCAAGGCCAGAAGCGTTCCTCTACGCTTCTGGTAGATCATGCGAAAAACATGAGAGTGACGGAGCAGAGCCAGGAAAACCTTCCCGGCGCCGGTGCCGGCGTAACGTTGTGATGCGCGGTGACGGAAGGCATGGCTGCGGACGACTTGGCCTTCCGGATTCAAGGCGTAGGCCGGGCCTTCCGAATCGTCGCGCAACTCTCCTGATATAAAATCGCTTGCCGCGATCAGCATGATTGTCAAGTCAGGGGAAAGAGGGGCGGCTTTCTTTTCCAGCCGTACAAGTTGCCGCAAGGGCCCGCTCCCGGAGATGCCGAAATTCAGGATTTCCACGTCGTGACCGTTCCGTCGCATCTCTACCTCCGCCAGGTAGTCGAAAACCCTGTCGTTTTCAACCTGCAGCGCCTCGACGATAGAATCGCCGGAAAGAACGATCCGGTAGGAATCGTTCTTTCCGTTATGGATCAGGGGACTGTCACGCAGGCCGATTTCATTGATTTCTACGATGGCCCTGTTTTCCCGGCTCCAGACAGCCTTGATACCGGGCACGAACTCATAACCTGTATCAGGGTCTGGCTGCCCTAGTTGCGGTTCAACCAGCGGCAAGACTTTGGCCAGCGGTGTGCGGGCGATCACTTGCAAGCCGGCCTCGCAAACAAGGAACCCGGTTATCATCCCCAGGAGTAAGTGCAAGACATAATAAAAAGTGGGCGCGGTCTTCATATCTTGTCCTAGAACCTGAAATAGATAAAAGGGTTCAGCGCGACGCGCGGTAGCATAATAATCAATATGGTCAGGGTGATTAGGGCGCTGCGCAGGAATATCCCGTCCTTGTGCCGTAGCCATCTGACTGTGCGAAGGGTGCTGAAGCGGTTTTCAAGGTAATGAAAGCAGCATAGGAGCGCCGCAATCGCGGTTAGTGCCGGGAGTAAGGCGCGTTCATCGTGAAAACTGTCTTGGGTGGGAATGCCCGGTTCTATTCCCAACATTATCTTGTAGTAAGATAATGCACTGTGGATGTCCGGTGAACGAAACAGTACCCATAAGAAAACTGTTATGCTGAAGTGAAGCAGGATGCGTCCGGGAATCGGCAGGAATCCGCGCGGAATGTAGCGGGTCGCGTAGATGTACGCCCCCCATAATCCACCCCAGACGACGAACGTCATGTCGGCGCCGTGCCACAGGCCGGCGAGCGCCATAGTGGCAATCACTACGAATCCGGTTTTTACGACGCTTCCCCGGCTGCCTCCCAGCGGTATGTAAAGATAATCCCTGATCCAGTTGGAGAGGGTTATATGCCAGCGCTGCCAGAATTCGCGCGGCCCTTGGCTAAGATAAGGAGTTCGGAAATTCACCGGCAACCGGATTCCCAGAAGATAAGCCGAACCGATCGCCATATCGGAGTAGCCTGAAAAATCGCAGTATATCTGGAAAGAGAACAGTACGCCGCCGAGCCATGCCCAGACCGCGCTCTCAGGCCCGGCGTTGAAAATCTCGTCAACAAACGGGGAGAGGCTGTCAGCGATAAAGACCTTCTTGAAAAGGCCAAGCAAAAACAGGCTCAGGCCATAGGCAACCAAGCGCAGACGGCGCGGGCGACGGGCGAATAATCGCTCGATTTGTGGCAATAGCTCTCGTGAGCGCACGATGGGGCCCGCGATCAGTTGTGGAAAGAAACTGATGAAAAGAGCGAAACTTCTGAAGGAAGAGGCTTCTTTGCTGATGCCGCGCGCGACGTCGATTTGATAGGCCAGCATCTGAAATGTGTAGAATGATATCCCAAGCGGGAGAGCAGCGTTTATATAGCTGCTGCTTTCGTTGTCGGCCGTTCCCGTGACAAAACCGGCGTATTTGAAGAAAAACAGAAGGCCTGCGTTAAAGAGAATCGCCGCACAAAGCCGCAAGCGGTTGTGCGGCAGGTAACGGCAGATCAACCAGTTGACGACGACAGAACCGAAAAAAATGAACGTGTCGTACCAGCCGGCGAATAGATAGAAAACGATGCTGGAGGCAAGAAATACAAGCGCCGGGCGGCCTGTCAGCAGGCTTACCGCTCTGGTCAGGAGCAGCATCGACAGGTAAGCCAGGGAATTAAACAGCATGGCGGCCTGTTATTTCAGATCTGGCGTGTCAGGAGCGCAAGGCTGGTGGCCTGCGTTCCCTGTTTGGTTTCCCAAGGCAGACGCCCAAGGGGAAGGGCGTTGATATGCGGATTCTCAAGCATGATCCGGTCAACGGCCATAAAGGGCCCGGGGATTATGCCTTTATCGTGGAACAAGGGTTTCGTACCCGGGTAGAAATCGTGCAATAAAATAACACCATCTTTGTTCAGCAGCCTAAGCGCCCATGAAATTTCGTTATAAACGGTATTGGCGGCATGGTCGCCGTCCAGAAAAATCAGATCGAAGCGCTCGCTGCTGGTTTGCAGGTAGTTTGCCGATGACATGGCGCAGAATGCCACGCGGTCAGCCAGCCCCAGGCGTTGCAGGTAGCCTCGTGGCGGCATGGCAAGACCGCGTTTCTTCCATGGCCCCTGCTGGTCGTTTACATCCAGAATGTCGACAGTCGTCATCCGGGCAGTTGGAGATACGTGGCTTAACGCCTCGGCAAGAAAAATCGTCGAGGCCCCGATATGCGTTCCGACTTCCAGCAAGTTTTCCGGTTTTAACAGGGATACCAGATAATAAAGGGCGCGACGGTCGCCCGGGTTAACCCCGCCGAGTGCGGTTGTCGATCCGAATATTTCGGAAATTTTCTTGTTGGCTTCTTCCCAAACTCTGGCGATATCGGGGTTGTTGAAGGTAAGCGTAAGAAGGTCGGAGGTAATGCCTGCCTTAAGGTTCTGGTGTGGAAAATCGCGATGGGTGGTGGCGTGCAGCTTGATCCGGTCACGTTGGCGCAAGGCGTGGTGCAATATGGGCGCTGGGATCATTTTCTTGATTGTCTGTTTCATGGTGCCATCATAGCCGAAGCCGGGAAATCGTCTGCCAAAATCTACATGATTTTACAGATTGCGCAATAGAGGCTTGGGAAAGCGCTTATAAAGCTGTACCATGAGCGAACCGCTTCCTTGTCTTTCAGGATATCCTTGCCATTGTTTCCTCATTTACGCCCCTTGGTTATTGAAATTCTTTCAGCTGCATTGCTGGCGACCGGTTTTGGTTTTGCCCTCTTCACCTATGGAACCGATGACCTGAAATACGGTGCGGCCGTGCTGGGAGTTTTGGCTGCTTGCGGTCTTTGCCTGGGAAGGTCGATGTTGTTGCGGGAGTTCTCCTTGCCGCTCGGCATGACGGCGGTTTCCTTGTTATCGTTCTTCTCGTATCTGCTGATTTCAGTCTTATGGTCCAGCATCCCCTATATTAGCGCCTATTTCATTCTGATCTTTCTGCTGATCCCGTTTATCTGGCTGGCTGTTGTCGGGTCGGCGCGACCGCTGAGAGTTTTATGCGGGTTGCTCTCCGGCGGTTGTCTTGTGATGATCGCCGTGATGGGGTGGGCCCTTTACCAGTATATCTTTCTCTTCGGCGGAGAAAATGGCGTGCGCGTCAAGCACCCGTTTCTTGATCCGAATAATCTGGCTGTTTTTTTGAATATGGCCTTGCTGCCGCTGGTGGCGTTCACGTTCTGGGTTCGCGATAAACGCCAGATTGCCGCTCTTGGCCTCCTGAGTTTGCTTTTTTTTGTGGCCTTGCTCGCGACCAACAGCCGCACGGCTTTGGTCTCCGCGGGGGCGGGTTTTGTTGTCTTGCTGCCTTTCTTGATTCGCCAGACGCGTCACCCCGGGCTGGTCGCTCTGCTGCTCGTTGCCACGATCGCCTGTGTTGTGTTGCTGGCCAATTTGCTGATGGAAGGGGCGCTATTCGCTTATATGCAGGCGATCCTTAATTTTGAAACGTCGGTTAGCATGCAGGATCGGCTTGCTCTGTGGTTATCTTCCTTGAACATCTTCAAAGATTACTTATGGACGGGCACGGGGCTTGCTACGTTCTTCTACTACTACCCACAATACCGCCAGCCGACGGACAACAGCGATGGCTATTTTGCGCACATGGATCCGCTGCAGATCGGACTTGAAACGGGGATTGTTGGTTATCTGCTGCTCTATCTATTTTTGACATGCGTGCTGATGCGCACTATCGGCGCCTTGCGCGCGCCGGGTCAGACCTTGCGCGACAATCTTCTCGTGTTGGCGCCCTTCACCGGCCTTTTGACCGTATGTCTGCACATGCATATGACGTTTTGCTTGTACCTGCCAGCTATCACGATTCCTGTGGGGCTGCTTTTGTCGTGGTGGTACGTAGCGACCAATCATGTTCTCAAAGACCATCGCGTTTTCATGCGGAGTCGCATATGGGCGGCAGTCATGACCTTGCCGATGCTCGTCCTTCTGGGTGGATCGCTCTGGGCTTTGCAAGCCACTGCCGGAATATACTGGAACGGCAGGGCGCAGGCAGCGTTTGATCAAAACGATCAGGAAACGGTCTTGCGCTACCAGGCTTTGCAATATCGATGGAGCCCGCAAAGCTACTACCGCCCCTATGAGCAAGCTGCGCAAATGTCGCTGGTATGGCTCAAGCTTCATCGTAGTGCCTCCGTTGCTGAGCGGAAAGTCATCCTGACACAGGGCCTGGCGGCGGTTGATGCCGCCATAAAGCGACAACCGCGGCATGGATCGTTGCGCAATCTCAAGGCGATGATCCTGTACCTCGGCGGCGAGGACGCCCTGCCGGGATCCCGCGCCCAGGCGATCGAAATTCTACGGGGTATTTTGCGCATCGACCCCATGATGATTGAGGCGCGTATCGGGTTGTCCACGATGCTGCGGGAGCAAGGCCAGTTTGCCATGTCCGTGCGGGTGATGGAAGAAGGCATGCGTTGGCCACGGCCTAAAGGTGTGCCGGATGTGAACTATATCGTTGCCACCGCTAAGGCCCATCTTGCCGCAGGAAACCGTGAGCGCCATGACGAGTTAATGGCCTTCGCGGCTCAGCGCGCCCTGTATTACGGGTTTACAGTAACGTCACAGCCTTAGTTTCTGGAGCTGCGAATCCATCCATGACGAATGAAAAAGACCAATAGCATCAGGAATACCAGCGCCATTAGTCCCAATGCGAAGGGATAGCCGTAGAACCAGCCTAACTCCGGCATGTTATAGGGGGAGGCTTGCCTGTCGAAATTCATGCCGTAAACGCCTGCGATAAAGCTAAGGGGGATGAAGATCGTCGATATGATCGTCAGGATTTTCATGGTTTCGTTCATCTGGTTATTGACGCTGGACAGGTAGATATCGACCAATCCGGAGGCTCTCTCGCGGTCGATTTCCAGTAAATCAAGAACGTTGATGATGTGATCCTGACAGTCGCGCAGGTATATCTGCGCTTCTTCGCCAATCAACGGATGCTCGTTATGCAGTGTGTTGACAGCTTCACGCAGTGGCCACATAGCTTGCCGCATCTGGCGCAGATTCCTTTTCAGGACATGAGTCTCGGTTACCAAGCAGTGGTCGGGCCGGCTCACGACCTGATCTTCAAGATTGCTGATCCAATCGCCGACAAACTCCAGCACCGGGAAATAGCCGTCGATGACGGCATCAAGGATGCTGTAGGCCAGGTAGTCAGCCGCCGAAGTGCGTATGCGCCGCATTTCACCACGGCGCAAGCGCTCGCGTACGGGGTTGAAGACATCGCCATCGGGGCGTTCTTGTAATGTGATGATGAAGTTCTTGCCAATAAAAAGGCTGAGTTGTTCGCTTTCCAGCGTTTCTTCTTTAACCTGCATCATATGCGTAATCATGAAAATATGATCGCCGAAGTCTTCGGCCTTGGCACGGTGATGCTGGTTGAGGACGTCCTCAAGCGCCAGCGGGTGGAAATTCAAGATTTCCCCCAACTCCGCCAGTGTTCCAACGTCGGCAAGGCCGTCTATGTTGATCCATGTTACCGGCCACTTGCCGATGTAATCCTGAATCTCGGCGATTGAAGAAAGGTTTTTCTCCACCATGTCCTTCTCGCCGTATGCAATTACACTGACGGTGGAAGGGTGCGCGTCAGGCGGCGCTACTAATGTGCCGGGGGCGACCCCCGGTTTGTCATGGTGGCGGCGGCGGGTATGATAATGTTGCTTCTTACGGCGGGGCATGATCGAACAACCTCTCTTTTATAAGAAAGCAGACCCGTTCAAGAAGCAATCGTTTTTTTATGCTTACGCAAACGGGCCAGACGGTACAGGCGCCCGCGGCGCAGTAAATCCATGCGCCGCATGGTATAAGTCCATACCGGCGTCAGGATCAGGCTCAAGGCGATTACGGCCACGATGTATTTATAGGTTTCAGGCAGGATCACGGCTGAACTCAATCCCATGGCGGCGAGAACAAAGGAAAACTCTCCCGCTTGCCCCAAGGATGCTCCGATCATGATGGCATGGCGGCGTGACAAGCCCAGCCAGCGCAGAATGCTTATATTGAAAATGGTTTTGATAAACAGCAGGGCGAACAGAACCCAGGAAATCGAGAACCAGTGTTCCAGAACGAACGAAAGATCCAGCATGATTCCGACCGATAGGAAGAAAATCATCATCAGAAGCTCAAAGATCGGGCGGATCTCTTCTTCATAAGTCTCTTTCTTGTGGGTACTGCCAATCGCAAGGCCGGCGAGGAAAGCGCCGTAGGATGCGGACAGGCCGATCGCACCGGAAAGTGCCGCCGCCGTGAAGCACATGGTCATGGCGACCACGACGTTCTGGCCGCTGTCGGGCAGATGCGGGATTCTAATGCGCGAGAGCTTCAAGGGCCCCAGATTGCGCCCTCCCAGAACGCAAATCATGATCACCATGAACAGCATGGCGAACAGGACGCGGGCCAGGTCTTCCAGTTCTAAAAGGAAGTTGCCGCCCGCCTCGTTCAGCGCGCTTACGACCAGAAGCATCGGGATGACGGCCAGATCTTGCGCCACCAGAATCCCCATTGCCATACGGCCCATCGGCGTGTCGGTTTCCCCCATATCCTCGAGCAGTTTCAGTCCGACAGCGGTACTGCTGAGAGATACCGCAAAGGCCAGCAGGATAATCCGGTTTATTTCCCATTCCGATGCCCATCCGATCAGGCCGATAACGCTGATTCCGGCCGCGATTTGCAGCACGGTCGCGCTTAGGGCGATTTTGAAGACTTCCATGAAGCGGTGTACGTCCAGTTCAAGGCCGATAATGAAAAGGAGCAATAGAATTCCGAGTTCCGAGAGGAAGGAGATCTGTTCGCCGTGACTGACGAGTCCAAGAACGGAGGGGCCTAAAATCATGCCTACGAGGATATAACCGATAATGACCGGTTGGCCGAAGCGTTTAAGAACGCTGCCGCCTGCAAAGGCGGCAGCCAGAACTAGGGCGATTTGCGATAGATCGGGCCCGTGCGCTTCCACTCGTCTCAGCTTTCATCAGAGGGTTGATCGGCTTCCTTCATTCTTTGCACCTGCGAGAGGAAATCAAGGATAATCTTGTCGCCCAGACGACCGGCTTCGCGGGTGGGCAGAAATAAATGACCGGTCAGAACCATATGGCCAAGATCGGTGGTGGCGATGGAGAATCCGGGCACAACGCCCGGCAGGTCGATGCCCGATTTGCGTTTCATCCAGCTCAGTTGATTGTCTGCTGCTTCTTGTAGCGGTTCGAAATGACGGGTAATGATTTCCTGAAACAGCGTCATATGCTCAATAGGTCTGGCATCGACCGCCGGAATGGTCACCCGGACATCGTGATAGATCCACGATTTAGCCAGTGTTAAATTTTCAACAGCGCTGGTCAGCAGGCGGCTATTGGGGATTTCGATTGTCGGGCCGGTGATCTGATAGCTTTTTCCAGCCATGTCGATTTTCTGCAATTTAATGGAAAAGGCATTCACATCAATGACTTCACCGCACATACTGTCAATGACGATCCAGTCGCCGACCACAAACGGGCGTGTGCTGACGCGCATAAAGGCGCCGCTCAGGCACAAGATCATTTCTTTTGTCGCGATCACTAGCGCCATGGCAACGGCTGCGAGCGAGAGCGCCAGCGTGCGCAGTTGCGGAGCCCAGATCAGGATCAGGCCGATCAGCAAAAGGAAGAGGATGCCGTTCTTGATGCGGCTGATCCAGCGTCGCTGGTCGCGACTTAAGACTTCGGATTTATTCCGCACTGCCCGGATCAGGAACATCCGGGCCGTCAGCAGGGCCGTCAGTAGCAGAACGCTGGTGACTAGCGGTTCGGCCAACAGGGGCAGGGACAGGACGGGCAGGTCAATCGCTTGCATGACAACGCTGGGAGCTAGAGAAGAGTGAGGTCATTCTTCTGGATAATGGGTAAATCTGTACAAATTATGGCTATGGCGGGGCGATTTGTCGATAAGCGCCGCCCTGATCGCGCGACGCCTTGCCCAAAGCCATTGATGTCGCCATAATTCAGCTATGACAAAGATGAAAAAGACACACATCTCGGTTCTGCTTGTTTTGGGCCTCTTCCTGCTGGCAGGAGCGGGTGTCGTCGTTTTATACGGTAGTTTCACGTCTCTTACAAAGGTGGCACTTGAAAAGCTGGGTAGTGAGGCGCTGGGTGTTGCGGTACGCATTGAAACTCTGGATATTGATCCCGAAAAAGGAATTGTTACAATTCGCGGCTTGACGGTTGCCAATCCTAAAGAGTACAGCCGCCGCCCGGCGATTGAGGCGGGGGTAATCGATATCAAGGCACAAGATTTGAATATGCAAGCTTTGGCCTTTGACGATATCCGGATCAGCGGTATGAACATCCGCGTCGAAGTGGGGAACAAAGACACCAACCTTTCCGTTCTGCGCGACCAGATGCAGGCGCGTCAGCTCCGTCCCGCCCCGGTTGGCGGCGGGCGGAATAAGATCAATGTAAAGATCGACCATGTGGCTTTCAGCGGCCCGCGCCTGGAGCCTACCGTCAAGGAGGCCATCGCGGGCCACCTTTCCCCCGTGATCATGCCTGATATTCATTTGCGAGCGCTGGGCGGAGACGGGCAGGCCGTGCAGGCGGCGGACGCCTTGTCCCGGATTCTGACCCAGGTCATTAATGTATCTTTGCGCCGCGCCGCTCAGGAAGGTTACCTGAATGAGTTGCCTCCCGAGGTTCAAGAGGCTATCGGTGCTCGCCTGTCCCTGAAAGAGCAACTGCTGGAAGATGCCAAAGCCGCGATCAACCGGGCTCCTTCCGATGCGGAAAACCTGAAAGAGGGCGTCAAAAAAATCTTTCGTGTCAATGAATAGAATTAAACCATCACGGCCTGCTGGTGCCGTTGGCACAAACTGCGGTTCATGATGTGGAAACCGGCCCCGGTGATGATGTTCACCAGCGCCAATGCCGTGAAGATTCCGGCAACACCATATAAATGGCTGCCAATCATGGCGGCGGGAATGGTCAGGACGATCAGCTTCACCGCGATCATTATGAACGACTGACGGGGCATGCCCATGGCGTTGAAGGCCGAACTCCAGCCCTGCACCAGATTGCCGAGCCAGTACGTGGCAGGCACGATCCAGAAAAACAGAACGGCCAGCCGGGTTACTTCCGGTTCATTTGTAAACAGGCTTGTAATCGGCGCGGCAAAGGCAATCAGCAACCCCGCCACCAGAAGCGACCAGATGACGGAAAAGCGGATTGCCGCTTTCAGGGTCTCGTCAACGCGGTGGTAGAGTCCGGCCCCCCAGTTTTGCCCAATGATCGGTGCCATGCCGGTCGCCAGCGCCATAATGATGACAAAACTGAAAGCTTCAACCCGGCTGGCGATTCCAAAAGCGGCGACAGCTTCAGCGCCGTGTTGTGCCAGCAGCCCGGTAATCACGGCCCCGGCTACCGGCTGCATGATGCTGGCGATACTGACGGGGATGGCGATAACCAGCAGTTTTTTTACTGAATCTTTGAACAAAGCCATATGCCAGCGGCTGCGGCTGATCATCTTCTTTTTATAGTAGAGAATATAAAGAGCGGCGATGGTGGCGCCTATATTGGTCAGCAATGTGGCCATCGCGGCTCCCTGAACTTCCAGCCGGGGAAATCCCCACAAGCCAAAAACCAGTATAGGCGCTATCAGGGCGTTTGAAACCGCGGCGATGGTCATGATCAGTGCCGGAGTGCGTGTGTCGCCTGTGGCGCGAATGGCTGAATTGCCCACCATCGGCGTGGTCAGAAAAATGCTGCCGGCGAACCATATCACCATATAGTCGCGTATGACCGGCATCATGCTGTCATCGGCCCCCATCAGCCCGAATAACGAATCGATGGATGCGATCCCCAGCGCAGCAAACAGCAGGCCGCTGATAAAAGCGAAGAGGATGCTATGTGTGGCCACCCGGCGAACGCGGCTGGGGTTGCCCTTGCCGATCAGCCGCGAAAGCACTGACGATGTCGCAATCCCCTGCGCCATTACCAGGTTGAAGAGGATGTAGGTAACTGGAAAGGTGAACGATATCGCTGCCAACTCACGCGTCCCCAGCATCGAAATGTACCATGTGTCGACCAACTGGAAGCTGACGATGGCCATGATCCCCCAGATCATCGGCACGGTCAGCCGTACCAGATGCTGTGGGATATGGCCGGCGGTCAGGTCGCCCTTGCTGCTATAGTCGGGTCTGGACATAGGGAAGTTCTGTAAATTACCAAAAGTTCTGGCGTGACCCTACTCGGTTTCCAACTCTTTTTCCAGTTGTCTTGCGGTCTGCCTGGGCGATTTGGTTTTCCATGCCAGTTTGACGAATCCAACAATCAGGATTCCGTCCTTGGCTGCAAGACCCGCCAGCATAACCATGCCGATCTGCGTATAAGGCGCTTATGGTGGCGTCAGCTATATAAAGCTCTCGCAGGGTACCGATCAATGCAAACGGTACTGCGGTCATACGGTACTGCGGTCATAATGACTGTCAGATTGACTGATAGAGTCACTGAAACTCTGCGTGCTTACTATATAGGCTATAACCGGCGGTATACTGCCGCTGTGGTTTTCGTCGGCGGATCTGCCTTGATTTTGCCAGCATTTACACCCCGTTCCCCCCTCAGGATGTCCGGCAACGATAATAGAAATGTCAGGTTTGTACGGCTTTTATGGTCGTGGTGCTGGGCAACTACGATTCTCTGTTAATCCCGCCCTCCCGGCATTTTTAGGGAATCATATGTTAATACACTGGTTTTAAACGGTAATTTATAAAGAACTCTATGGCCTCTATAGAGGAAAGGTTGCGTTCAATCGTTAAGATTACCTCAAATATACATAAATCTTTAATTTGATTATGTCATTCTAATTTATGGGACATCCAAGTGATGAGTGAATCAAGGACTTTGCCCCCTGCTCGTGGAGAGCGAATCAATGGGAGGCAGCACTGCGTGGGGGAAATATAATTCATGGCTGATATCAACGGCACAGGCGGCAATGATTTCCTGAATTTTTCGGGAACTATGACAACCATTACCACGACCTTGACCAACCCGTATACCGGGCAGACAGTCAACGTCAACGACATCTATAATCTGACAAACAGTACCTATGACGGTTTGGGCGGCACCGATGTCTTGCTGATGACCAATGTGGGCGATGCGCTCTTTGCCACCAACTCTTCGGGGCAGGCCACCTTAACCAGCGTTGAAACATTGCTGGCTGGCGATGGCGGCGACCTGATCGTCACTGCGAGCGACACCGTTGTCTACGGTAACATGACAATAGATGGCGGGGCTTCTAACGATATCATCTGGTCGAATGCGGGTGATGACACCATCAACGCCCGCGATGGCGCTGACATTGCCGATGGCGGCACCGGGAACGATCGCGTCAACGGTATGAACGGCGATGACTGGGTATCGGGTGGCTTCGGCGCTGATATCGTCAGCGGCGGCAATGACAACGATACACTGCAATATGTCGCGGATTCGGTTTGGGCCGCCGGATACTTCACTGTCAACGCCGGAACCGGCGAGTTGTTCGCGCTTGAGGGGTATAACCAGAGTTATGATTTTCTGCGGGGCGATGCCGGGCAGGATACAATTGTCATGACCGATGGCAACGATGCTTTGATTGCCGACGATCCGGTCAGCCCTGCACATGTTTCGGCCTCGGGCGCGCGTGTCAACGGCATAGAAGTGATCGATGCGGGCGCTGGGGACGACATCATCAATTTGACCAGCCTCAATTATAGTTTTGGCAACATCACCGCTTATGGGGGCACGGGTAATGATATCATCTGGAGTTCCGCCGGCAGCGACCTTCTTGAGGGCGGCAGCGGCAATGACTGGCTTGATGGCGGTGACGGCGATGATGTATTGCGTGGCGGCCCCAACGGCACTGTGGATGGTGTTCTGCAATATACGCAGTTGCAGCACACGTTTTACGCTGCCTTGATTTTTCCGCAACTGAGCGAGGGGCAGGCCTTGCCTCCGGCGGATGAGCCAAATCTGGGCATCCAGCCGGACGATCTTAGCATCAGTTTTGAAACCACCGTTCGCATGACGTTTGTCGGGACGGATGCCGGATATAAAAATTCTCTCGGCTTTTATCGTGTCAATGCCGCGGGCGAGATCATTGATGTGCATATGGCGTTTGCCAACGCCAAGGCCGTGGCGGTAGGAACTGCATACACGCTGGATCTGGACGGTCAGACCGGCAGTGATTTCGGCCTCTTTATTGTTTCAAACGGCTTTAATACCAATGCTGGCTATGCGGGCGTGAACTTTGCCACCGGCACACTGAATTTTATCTACCATAACGGGCTGGCAGATGAACGAATTGCAACAATTGACGATAACGCCGCCGATATCAGGCTTGTATGGACTGACGGCGTCACTGAAAGAATTCTCAACGGGCCGATTTATCATGCCACCCCGCGCAACGGCGATAACGGGATCAACCCCGATAACGCTCAGCATGTCGTTTCCGGCATTCTCGATCCGGATGACCCGACGACATTGCGGGTCGGATTCGAGGACTTGGCTAATCTTGGCGACGCCGATTACAACGATGTGACAATGGATATCACCGTCGACGACCGTACCGTGGCGATTCCGACAATTGACGACGACGATTATATCGTCGGCGGCGCGGGGAACGACACGATCTACGGCGGCGTGGGGAGCGATATTATCGCCGGCGGCACCGGGGCCGATCATCTGTACGGCGAAGAGGGCGAGGATACTTTCCTGATCGACGTGCTAGATAGCTTCTGGGACACCATTCACGATTTTTCAATCGGTTTCGAGGACGACGTTATCAACATATACGACGTCCTGCAGGGCTACGATCCTTTGACGGACGCCCTCGAAGATTTTGTCCGCCTGACCGCAAGCGGTGGTGACACATTGCTTGAGATCAATGCAACAGGTGACGTTAACAGCGCTTTCGTGTCGGCCGCCTTGATCGTAGGTGGTGTCGGGGGTGCCAGCGTGGCTGACCTAGTGGCCGGGGGTAACCTCGTGGCGGATGTGAGTGCGCTGGCCTAGAAAATTATAGGAGGGGATGACTGTAGTGCAGGCCGTATGAGTTGCCGTTTTTCCGCTTTCAGGAAACGGTATTGAGAGTCGCGGGGCCACCCACCCAATCCACCCGGCCCCGCGATTTCTTTTTCTATCAGGAAATGCTAGTCTGTCGTCATGTCTGATGCCGATCCTCTATCCGCCCTGCTGCATGCCTTGTCTTCTTGCCCTGCCGTTGATGGCGACGTGCTGTTCATAAACGGCATCTATGGGCCAGGCGTGGATGTCCAATCGACTTCATGGCATGTCTTGCAATATTTCAAGACTGAAGCGATTCGTTGGCCGGATAGGGCAATCCTTCTTCAGGACGACGGTCTTGGAGCCGGCCGTTATGATCGTGTCCTGGTCTTGATATCCAAACAGCACGACGCATCGCGCCGTGATCTGGCGGTGGCTGCGCGTTGCCTGCGTTCTGGCGGGGTTTTGCTGGCCGCGGGGGCGAACGATGCCGGCGGACGGCGGATTGAAGACGATCTGCGCGCGCTGGGATTTTCGACCGTCAGCGATTCTCGTTACAAAAGCAGGGTTGTGGAAGTGCGTTGCGAGGGCGGTCTTCATGAAGATGTTTTGCAGAACTGGATATCTTCCGGGGGGTGGCAGCCTGTTTTGCAGGAACAGTTCGTGTCGCGGCCGGGTCTGTTCAGTTGGGATCGCATTGATGTGGGCTCGGCTTTGCTGGCGGCGCATATCACGGCCGATCTTGGAGGGTGCGGTGCCGATTTCGGCTGCGGCTACGGATTTTTGTCGGCGCATATTCTTAATCACTGCCCGGGAGTTTCCTTCCTGTACGCGCTTGATGTTGATGCACGCGCCGTCGAGGCCTGTCGTCGCAACACGGCGTTTGCCGGGGATCGGATCAACTGTTTCTGGCATGACCTGACAACGATGCCGCCTGCTCTTCCCATGCTTGATTTTATTGTTATGAATCCTCCTTTTCATGAAGGCAGCCTGACGCATAAGGAATTAGGCCGCGCCTTCATTCGCACGGCATCGTCTTGCCTGCGGCGAGAGGGCCGGTTGCTGATGGTTGCCAATAACCACCTGCCTTATGAGGATGTTTTGGGGGAATCATTCTCGACCGTGGCGGTAACGACCGTGGCGCAAGGCTATAAGGTGATCGAGGCGATAAGATGAAAGTCGTCGATAACGGTGAGAAGATAGCTGATGCCAGGGGGATTCTTTGGGATCTCGATAATACGCTCTACCCCTTGACCCCAAATTTTTCCAACCATTTTAATGCGCGGCTGGCTGATGTCGCGCGTGAATGGGGGGTGGATCTACCGCACGCCGAGCTTGTGGCGTTGGCTGAGAAATCGATGCGTGACTATGGCTATAGCGGGCGTATCTTTATCGAACGCTTCGGCTTTGACCGCGCGGCGCTTCATCATCGTATCCATGAAGTTGCCGATGAAACCCTGCTGTCGGGGACAGCGGAGTTGGCCGATCACCTTGAACACCTGACGCTTGATCATGCCATTATCACCCACGGCTCGTATGATTGGGCGTGCCGCGTGCTCAATCATATCGGCCTTGACCGCTGGTTCCCGGCGCACCGCATTCACGCGCTTGAGACCTTCGACTTTCACCGAAAGTCGGAAAGCCGTAGGCCTTTCGAGCAGGGTTTGAAGAGCTTGGGCCTGAACGGGTGTCAAGTTATGATGGTCGAAGACACCCTGCACAACTTGAAGGTTCCTCATGAGATGGGCATGACGACGGTTCTGGTCACTCAGGGGGAATTGCCGCCCCGGGATTTGCCAGGCTACGTCGATATCGTTTGCGACGATGCTCTGGCTTTTGTCAAAATGGTGCGTGCACTCAAGGAGGGCCTCTCCTAGAGCGCATCCTTGTGCAATCCGACTTCCTTGCTGACCATGAAATTGATGGCATCCATGCTGAGTTCTCCGCCTGTGCCTTTGGTCATGACGTGGTAGGCCATTGCGCCGTCCATGACGATAATCGATTTATCCGGCTGGTTGCGTTTTCTCATGTGAGTTTCAGTCAGTTCGATGATCCGCTCGACGGCCGCCTGATTCACGGTGATGCCATGGTGCTTCTCGTATCCACCCTTGAGGTTCATCAGGATTTGTATTGTTTCCTTGGCGTTTGGCACCTTCAGAAACACTTTCTGGAAGCGGCGATCCATCGCCGGGTCGACCGCCACGAACATTCGGAATTCATCCAGTGTGGTCGCGCCGATCACATAGAGGTCGCCCACAGTGAGGTAAGGTTTTAGCACCTCTGAAAGGCCGCGATAGGCGCTGCCCGAGACGGTCGGCATAATCGTGTGCATTTCGTCAATGAACATGATGTAACGCGGGTATTCGCCGGCAAAGCGATAGCGTTCGGCCAGCCCCTTGCACAGAGGGATGAAGCGTCCCTGAAATTCCGCAGGGCCCGAAGTGCCAGCGGACATGCTGGCCAGATCGATATCCAGGACACGTGTGTTTTTCAAAATATCCGGCACGTTGCCAGCGATAATCTGCTGCGACAGACCGGCGACGACGGCGGTTTTACCGACCCCGGCGGGAGCCAGCAGACCCACATTCTTGCGGCCCTTTTGCATCAGGATCAGAATCATTTGCTCAATCTCGTCGTCCCGTCCCGTGATCGGGTCGAATCGTCCTTCACGGGCGTGTTGAGTGACATCGCGGCAGTATTTGAAGATCAGTTCTTCAAGCTCATCGTCGGAAATCAGGAAACGGCGGTTATCAGTCATATTATTTTATGGAAAGACGGTTTACGGATCTATTTTATGATAAGGTACTTGCGGTCAAACCAGAAGGGTAATTTGCAGCTATAGGCTTCAGTTCATCACGGCATGAATATCGGCCTCGGTATAGCCCTGCGCATACAAGATCGCTGTAAAGTCAGCATGGACGATCTGGTTATCAATGCCTTCGGCCACGATCGGTCGCGGATGGTAAGCTATGCCCAGTCCGGCAGCCTGCATCATGGGGATATCGTTGGAGCCATCGCCCGTTGCCAGCGTTTGCACCAGATCGCAGCCGAATTCGGCGGTCTTGGTTTTGATAATCTCCAGCTTGGAGGTTTTGTCCAGAATTGGCTCCAGCACCCGCCCGGTCAGGCGGCCGTGTTCGATTTCCAGCATATTGCCGAAGTGATCGTCGAAGCTGCAGTGAGCGGCAATGGCGGCGGTGTAATAGGTGAAGCCGCTTGAAACCAGGCTGGAATGAACTCCGTGTTTCCTCATGACTTTTAGGGAAATCTCAACCCCGGGGGAGATAGTTGTTTGTTCCAGAACCTGTTTCAGGACTTTTTCCGGCAAACCTTTTAACATTTGAACGCGGCGGCGGATTGCCTCGTGAAAGTCGATGGTGCCGTTCATGGTGCCGCGGGTAATCTCCGCCACCTGTTCCCCGACACCGGCAAACACTGCCAGTTCATCCAGAGTTTCCGTTGTGATGACGGTTGAATCCATATCGGCAAAAAACAGGGTTTTGCGGCGGCTTTCCCTGCTACTTACCAGAATATCGACGCGATCTTCGTCCAGCCCCCTGCGCATGGCTTGCATTTGGCTGAAATGTGGCCGTGTGGCAACAGGCAGGTCGGCGGCATGATGGGGTGAAAGCCAGTGCGGAGCCCCCGCCAGCGCGACTCCCTGCGTTTCCAGATAAGTCTGGATGCGGGCGAGGTGACCGGGGGTTAGCTGCTTGTCAGATGCGATCAGGGTCAAATAGTAACTCATCGGATGAATCCTTGAATTGAAGGCTCTGGACAGTTTGACAGAAAAATTCTAATCGTGGAATGGCATTGTGCTTTGCAATATCGACCCGCCCGCCAACCAGAGGCTTGGGCAGAAAAGGTGAGATGATGACCGCTAAACCCGCAAACCGTCCTGTGAATCCCTGTTTTTCCTCCGGCCCGTGCGCCAAACGGCCCGGCTGGTCGCTGGATAACCTCTCAGGGGCGTTCCTCGGGCGTTCGCACCGGGCGGCGCCGGGCAAGGAAAAACTAAAGCTTGTGATTGAAAAGCACCGCGCCTTGCTGGGCATTCCTGCGGATTACAAAATCGCCATCGTTCCGGCTTCAGATACGGGGGCGATTGAAATGGCGATGTGGTCGATGTTGGGCCAGCGTGGCGTCGATGCCGTGGCATGGGAGGTTTTTGGTGCGGAGTGGCTGAAAGATATTACCACCCAACTGAAACTTGATGACGTTCGTACCTTCAAGGCGGCCTTCGGCGAACTACCCGATCTTGCGCAGATTGACACCGACCGCGATGTGGTTTTCACATGGAACGGCACCACATCCGGCGTATGCGTTCCCCATGCCGACTGGATCAAACCCGACCGTCAGGGGTTGACGTTCTGCGATGCGACTTCGGCGGTGTTTGCCTACGATATGCCGTGGCCGCTGCTCGATGTGACGACATGGTCGTGGCAGAAGGTATTGGGCGGTGAGGCGGCGCACGGCATGCTGGTACTTTCACCGCGCGCGGTGGCGCGCCTGGAAACCTACAAGCCCGGCAGGCCTTTGCCCAAGATTTTCCGCATGACCAGCGGCGGCAAGCTGCTCAATGGTTTGTTCGAAGGTGAAACGCTCAATACGCCTTCGATGCTCGCGGTCGAAGATTGTCTGGATGCGTTAAGCTGGGTTGAGTCGATAGGGGGCCTTAAGGCGACGCGAGCGCGCAGCGAAGACAATTTTGGGGCTTTGGCCGAATGGGTGCGGGTGACGCCGTGGGTTGAATTCCTCCCCGTTGATCCTGCAATTTGTTCTCGTACATCGCCCTGTCTTAAGATAACTGACCCCTATGTCGAATCGCTTGACGATGACGGGCGGGCCGCTTTCGTCAAAGCCATGACCAAGTTGCTTGAGAAAGACGGAATTGCATACGATACCGCTGGTCACCGCGACGCCCCCGCCGGTTTGCGGATATGGACAGGGGCTACAGTTGAAACGTCGGATATAAAGGCCCTGACGCCATGGCTGGATTGGGCATTTGCCGCCGCCAAGGCCGAGGCGCAGAAACAAGCCGCCTGATAAACGACCGGTAGAGATGTGTATTAACCGAATTGGAGAATCTAACAATATGAGCCAGACCGCCCCGAAAGTCCTGATCGCCGACAAGATGGATAAGCTTGCCGCTGAGATCTTCCAGAACAATGGCATTGAAATAGACGTTAAGCCGGGTCTCTCGCCTGAAGAACTGGCGCAAATCGCTGGCCAGTATGACGGCATCGCCGCGCGATCGTCGGCAAAAATCACATCCGATGTCATTTCTGCCTCTTTGCCGCGTCTGAAAGTGATCGGCCGCGCCGGGATCGGTGTCGATACGATCGATGTGCCGGCGGCGACGCAGGCTGGCGTTGTTGTCATGAATACGCCCTTTGGCAACTCCATTACGACGGCCGAGCATGCTATTGCCATGATGTTTGCAATCGCTCGTCAGATCCCGCAGGCTAGCCAGTCGACCCATGCGGGGAAGTGGGAAAAATCCAAATTCATGGGTGTTGAGCTTTACGGCAAGACACTTGGCGTTGTCGGTTGCGGCAATATCGGTTCGATTGTCGCTAATCGTGCTCTTGGATTGCAAATGAAGGTCGTCGCTTACGATCCCTTCTTGACCGAGGATCGCGCACGGGAAATCGGTGTTGAGAAAGCCGATCTGGATGATGTAATCAGGAAAGCCGATTTTATCACGCTGCATACGCCGCTCACCGAATCGACGCGTGACCTGATTGATGCGGCCGCGATCGCCAAAATGAAAAAAGGCGTGCGCATCATCAACTGCGCGCGCGGCGGGCTGATCAATGAGAAGGCTTTGAAAGAAGCTCTGGATAGCGGTCATGTGGCGGCGGCGGCCCTCGACGTGTTTGAAAAGGAACCGGCAACGGAGAATATCCTGTTTGGCCATCCGAATGTTGTTTGCACGCCGCACTTGGGCGCCTCAACGACCGAAGCGCAGGTCAACGTAGCGATACAGGTGGCAGAACAGATGTCAGACTTTTTGCTGCATGGCGCGGTCTCAAACGCCGTCAACATGCCGTCGATCACGGCGGAAGAGGCGCCGCGCTTACGCCCCTATATGAAACTGATCGAACAACTGGGCAGTTTCTGCGGCCAGATCACGGAGCATGCCATCACCAAGATTGAGGTTGAATATCAAGGGGCAGCTGCCGAAATCAATACCAGGCCGCTGACGGCGCTTGCCCTTGCCAGTATTTTGCGCTGCTTGTTTGATGGCGTGAATATGGTGAATGCGCCGCAGGTTGCCAAATCGCGGGGGATTGCGGTCTCCGAAACCCGCGCGCCGGACGCAACAGAATTGCATACGGCTGTGAAGTTGACGGTGACAACTGAAGCGCGCACCCGTGCGATCACAGGCACGCTCTTTGCCGGTAAAGAACCGCGTGTTGTTGATATAGAAGGTGTTCCCGTAGAAGCGGCGTTGGCCCCTAATATGTTGTTTATCCGCAACGAGGACAGGCCCGGCATGATTGGCGGTTTAGGTACATTGCTGGCCGCGGCCGGTCAAAACATTGCTGATTTCCGCTTGGGCCGGGTCGCGAGCGGCGGATCTGCTGTGGCTCTCGTGTCCTTGGATGCGCCTGTGCCTGACGATCTGTTTGAGAAGATACGCGCTTTACCGCAGATACGGCAGGTCGTTCGGCTTAAATTCTAGGGCAGGATTGTTCTATTCAACGAAAAAGACATCGCTGGCAACAGGCTCGCCGCTTTTTTTGTTGAAGTAGCGTTGGCAGGCATCGCGCAGCTCGGTGACGAGTTGTGTGCCGTATTGGCCGCCATCGCCCTTCATGCCGTTGTTGACGATCAATTGCAATGTTTTCATGTGGGCCTCGACGATATCGTGGCTGTCCTTGTCCCACGTGTTCAGGTTTTCAAGAAAGTTAAGAACAATGCTGGCCAGAGAGCCGACCAGCGTGTAATTGAACATCGCTGCGTTGCCTTTGATTTGCATGACGGATTCTATGACGGGCTGAATGGCGGTTTTTATGTCTTGTGGCGCTTCAGGCACGGCTTGCAGGGCATTGTCAAGTTCTTCCAGGAATTGTCGGGCCAGCGGCACGAAGTCGACCTTGTTGGATTCGATAACCGATTGCGATTTGGCGATGCGCTCCTTGTCAATGTCGCCGCTGCCGACCTTGGCCTGCAGCATACGCGAGGCCTTGATGATGTTAACGTCTTTGTCCTGAAAGTTGTCGCTCATAATAAGCCGGCTCTGAATATACCTTGTTGCGTTCTGTTACGGTTTTTCGTCGCCATCTTCCTTGCGGCGGTAAGGGCCTTTGAAGTCCGGCGTGTTGCGGCGGCGGCGGTCGGGGCCGAAATAGTCCTTACAGTCGATATAATCGCGCGGTTTATTAATGACGTAGGCGATGCGTTTCGCAAGATCGTTCGCCGAGAACGGTTTGACCAGAAATTCCGTTACACCGGCGTCGCGCGCTTCGGATACGCGGTTCAGCGCGCTATAACCTGTCACCAGTATGATGGGAACCATACGGTTGGGCGATATCATGTTGGAACGTATTTCCCGGGTTAGCTCGATGCCTGATACCGGCACCATGTGCCAGTCGGCAATGACGATATCGGGGTTTTCCTTACGGAAGACTTCAAACCCGCGTTCACCGTTTTCTGCGGTGCAAATTTTTCCAACGCCCAGCGTTTCAAGTACCGATGTAATCAGCTTTCTCATGGGGGCCGTATCTTCGACGACCAGAATGGATAATTTTTTAAAGTCGAATGGCATATTGGGGCAAAACTATTTCAGGCAAACCATCATTGTGCCGCGGCACAGGCCGCGAACCGCAATTGACACTAGTTAATCCGAAAAACTCTGCAAGATCAAAGCCTTTTTTCGTAAATCGTGAATGTTTTCCGAAATATGATCTGGATCATTTCCTTGTCTTTGCGAACATCGACCGCTGGTATAGTCTGGAGCCGGGTATATGTGTAATTTACCATTTACGACTGCCGGATGGCCCTTGGAATTAGGAGAACATGTCATGAAGACATCTGTAAGTGCGGTGGTATCCGCAGATTATGAATCCTTGCTGCGGAGCGAGTCGTATATCGATGGTGCCTGGGTCGCTCAGGAAGCGGGCCGCCGCTTTGCCGTAACAAATCCGGCAAGCGGGCTTGTAATCGCCCATGTGCCTGATATGGGACGCGATGAGGCTTTGCGCGCTGTTGAGGCTGCTGGGCGTGCCTTTGTGTCGTGGCGGCAACTGTTGGCCCGGGAGCGCGGGCGTTATTTGCGGCGGTGGAACGAGCTGATTGTGACTCATGCGGACGCGCTGGCTGCCTTGCTTAGCGCCGAACAAGGCAAGCCGCTGGCTGAGGCCCGTGGCGAAGTCTTGTCAGGGGCCGCCAACGTCGAATGGTTCGCAGAAGAGGGGCAGCGTATCTATGGCGATACCATTCCTACCCATAAGGCTGATGCGCGGGTTATCGTTATGAAGGAGCCCGTGGGAGTGGTCGCAGCGATCACGCCGTGGAATTTTCCAAGCTCCATGATAACACGCAAGGTGGCTCCCGCCTTGGCAGCGGGGTGCACGGTGGTTTTGAAGCCTGCCGAGGATACGCCGTTGTCGGCGTTGGCGCTGGCAGCGCTGGCGCAAGAAGCGGGCATTCCTGCCGGGGTATTCAACGTGGTGACAGCATCGCTGACCTCGGCTCCCGAGGTGGGCGAAGTCCTGACAACGCATCCGCTGGTGCGGAAAGTATCGTTCACAGGGTCGACCGAGGTTGGAAAGATTCTGATGCGGCAAAGCGCATCGACGATCAAGCGGCTTTCGCTGGAATTGGGAGGCAATGCGCCTTTTATCATTTTTGATTCTGCCGATCTTCCGCGCGCGGTCGAGGGAGCGATTGGTTCGAAATTCCGCAATGCCGGACAAACATGCATATGCGCTAACCGCATCTATGTGCAGGATAGGGTTTATGATGAATTCGCCCGCCTTTTTACCGAGAAAGTCAAAGCGCTCCACGTCGGCCCGGGGGATCAGCCAGGAGTGCAGGTCGGGCCACTGATCAATCAGGCTGCGATCGACAAAGTGAAGCAGCATATTCAAGATGCGCAGGCGCACGGGGCAAAGCTGTTGTGTGGCGGCGGATCCCACGAGGCGGGCCCTCTTTTTTTCCAGCCTACTGTTCTGGGGGATATGGCCTCGGTCATGCGGGTCAGCCGTGAAGAGACATTCGGCCCTGTGGCGGGACTTTTCCGCTTCCGTGATGAGGCCGAGGTGACTCGGCTCGCGAATGACACGGCCTACGGCTTGGCAGCTTATTTTTACAGCCGTGACCTGGGGCAGGTTTTCCGGGTAGCCGAGGCGCTGGAATACGGCATGGTAGGAATTAACGAACCGCTACTGGCGGCGGCCTCTGCGCCGTTCGGCGGAGTTAAGGAGTCCGGTATCGGCCGCGAAGGATCACATTATGGAATTAATGACTTCATAAATATCAAGTACTTGCTGGTTGGCGGCTTGTCATCACCGGCTTAACGTGGCAGCCCTTCGCATGAACTTTAAAAAAGTTAATGCGGGCGGAGCTTGAAATTGATATTTTGCACCGCCCAAACCTCTGATTTAGAGGCTGTTTATTAACATAATAATGTTTGACAGCCAGGGGAAAAACGTTTAAAAATTCAGCGCCCGTTAGGAAAACGTTTACATAGTTTTACGCATAATCCCACCAAGGGCCGGATGGGGCGCTCATTAAGGAGAGAATAATGGTAAATCAAACCGCAGCAGTGGAAAAACCGCAGGCAGGTCAAACACTTCCCGTGACATTGTCGGAAGGCCAGACGCAGCTCTCCTATAGCGCGCAGGATGTTAAAAGTATGGAGCTGGCGGGCGGCAAGCTGCAACTGACGTTTACCGATGGCGGACGCCTTATCATCAATAATTTCCAAGATCTGGCCTCCAAAGGCGTCCAGTTGACCCTGAAAGATGGCACCGTAGTCAATACGGCGGAGTTGCTCTCCGAACTTTCCCGTGACAATCAGGCCGAAGTTCTGGTTGGTCAGCCCGCCGCTGGCGAGACCGTTGAAATCACACTTGAAGCCGGTCAGAAATACAACTTTTCCTTTAATGCGAACGCCAAAGAAGCTGTTGAGCAAAAATCCGGCGCTCTCATCATCACATTCGATGATGGCGGCAAGCTGGTGCTGAAGAACTTCAGCGACGCTTTGGATGCCGAGGAGCCGGTACAGGTCTTTGTCGCGGGAGATGTGATTTCCCTGCGTGAGTTTGCCGAGTTTCTTGAACTGGCTGAAGTCATCAACGAGAAAATGGAAGAGGATAAGCCGGTGATGGCCGATCTGCGTGAGGACGCGCAAGACATGGCCAAAGTCGAGCCCGCTGCCGGAGAAACCGAAGGTCAGGATATGGCCGAGCTTGCGCAGGAACTGGCTGAAGTCGAGCCCGCTGCCGGCGAGGCTGGGGGCGCCGCAGGTGGCAACCGTGGTGGCTTCGGCTTCCAGAGTGCTGTTGATAGCGCCGACATAAACCCTTTGAATGCCATCGGCCCGATCGGCCCGACAGCCCTGCAGTTTGGCTTGCCTGAGCCGCAAAATCCCATAGGCACATTCGAGGAGTCCGAGCCCGTATCCCCCCCGGACGTGACGGCCAATCTCGGTCTGGACGATGCGATCGTCAAGGAAGACGGCTCCGTTTTCGTGCCGATCAAAGCGTCGATCGGTGCGGGCGGTGATGGCGATGAGGTGCTTACCCTGACAGTGACGGGTATTGATCCTTCATGGGGTTTGATCTTCACGGATGGCAGCTATAATCCGGCGACTGGCGTCTGGACAATCACGATGCCGCCGGGGCAAAATTATACAGGCGGTCTGACCTTTGCCCCTCCTGCCGACTTCGATGGCGATATGCCGGGCCTCAACGCAACGGTTTCTGTCTTCGATCCGACCACAGGAGGCACGCAAACCGCCAGCGACGCGTTCAACGTTGTTACTGATGCCGTGGCCGATGTGCCACTGGTGGACGCGCAGGACAATTCCGGTGTCAAAGGTACGCCTCTTGCGGTCAATATAACAGGCGCCGTCACGGATACTGATGGTTCTGAAACGATCACTCATTACCAGGTTAGCGGCGTACCCGCCGGGTTCAGCTTCAATCAGGGGGTTGATCTGGGCGGTGGTGTCTGGCAATTCACCCCGGGTGAGCTTGCGGGCCTGATGATGAATCCGCCCGCACATTTTTTCGGTTCGATTTCTCTGGGTGCTACTGTTTTCAGTGGTGAAACAGCTTTGGGTGGCGCCGAGGTCGACTTCTCGGATAACGTCAATTCCGCGACGGATGAATTTGTCCTGACATGGACGCCGAAAATCAACCCGCCCGATATCACTGTCAACAACGCGGTTGATAATGCGCATGTCAAAGAGGACGGCACTGTCGATGTGCCGGTTATTGCCACTCTTGGCGCGGGCGCCGATCCGACCGAATACCTGACCGTGACGGTCACGGGCATCAATCCGGCCTGGGGTTTCAGCGCCCCTGTAGGAACGTATAACGCAGCCACGGGTACGTGGACGGTGACATTAGCTGCGGGCCAGAATCTGAGCACGGTGATGACCTTCACACCGCCCGCCAACTCCGATATCGATCTTAGCGGCCTGAATGCGGCGGTTGTTGCGACCCAGGCATCGTCCGGCCTTACTGCTTCTGACAACGACGGTTTTGGCATCGTAGTTGATGCTGTTGCCGATAAACCGATGATTGACGCCACTAACAATGTGACGGGCGAAGGCCAGCCGATAGCTGTCAACCTGACATCGGCGCTGGGCGACACCGATGGTTCCGAGCTGATCACGGGCTATCGCGTCTCCGGCGTGCCCTCGGCCTTTATCTTCAATCAGGGAACCAACCTTGGCGGTGGCGTGTGGGAATTCACCCCGGCGCAGATCGCGGGGTTGACCCTGACGCCGCCATCGGCCAATTATAATGGCACGCTTGGTCTCGTCGTTACTGTTTACAACACCGAAAATCCGGTCAGTGATGGCGAGTACGATCACTCTGACAACAACAACAGCGCGAGCGACCAGTTTACGCTGACATGGACTCCGGACATCGATCCGCCGGGCATCCGCGTCAATGGCGGTGTCGACAACGCGCAGGTCAAGGAAGATGGCACTGTCGATGTTCCGATCACGGCGACATTGGCCGTCAACGCCGGCCCTGCCGAATACCTGACTGTGACGGTCACGGGCATCAATCCGGCCTGGGGTTTCAGCGCGCCGGTCGGCACATATAATGCCGCCACGGGTACGTGGACAGTGACACTGCCGGCAGGGCAAAACCTGAATACGGTGATGACCTTCACACCGCCTGCCAATTCCGATATTGATCTCAGCGGCCTCAACGCAACGGTGGTGGCAACCGATCCGGTTGACGGTCTGAGCGCCTCTGCGTCTGACGGCTTCAATATCGTGGTTGATGCCGTTGCCGATAAACCGATGATTGACGCCGCCAACCGGACGGCTAATGAAGGCCAGCCGATAGCTGTCAGCCTGACATCGGCGCTGGGCGACACCGATGGTTCCGAGCTGATCACGGGCTATCGCATATCCGGCGTGCCCTCGGGTTTCAGTTTCAACCACGGAACCAACCTTGGCGGCGGTGTGTGGGAATTCACCCCGGCGCAGATCGCGGGGCTGACCCTGACGCCGCCGGCGGCCTATAACGGCAGGCTTAATTTGACCGCAACGGTTTACAACACCGAAAATCCGGTCAGTGACGGCGAGTATGATCTCTCCGACAACAACAACAGCGCGAGCGACCAGTTCACGCTGACGTGGTGTCCGACGATCAATCCGCCGGATGTTGTCGTCAACAAAAATGTCGATGACGCTATCGTCAAGGAAGACGGATCGATCGGTGTACCGATTACGGCGACATTGGGCGCTAACCCCAGCGCGACCGAATATCTGGTTGTCACTGTGACCGGCATCAATCCGGCCTGGGGTTTCAGTGCCCCTGTAGGAACATATAACGCCGTCACAGGCACATGGACAGTGACATTGGCGCCGGGACAAAGCCTGAACACGGTGATGACCTTCACGCCGCCCGCCAATTCCGATATCGATCTCAACGGTTTGCTGGCGCGTGCAACGGCGATTGATCCATCCTCGGGTCTGAGCGCTTCGGATACCGATGGCTTCCGTATCGTGGTCGATGCTGTCGCCGACAAGCCGACACTAAGCGTTTCCGCGACGCCGGTCGAGCAAGGCCATAACGTGCCGGTCAGCATTTCTGCCGCCGTTACCGATACCGATGGCTCGGAAACCATCACACATTACCAGATATCCGGCGTGCCCTCGGGCTTCAGCTTCAATCAGGGCACGTTCCTTGGCGGCGGCGTCTGGCAGTTTACCCCGGCGCAGATCGCCGGATTGCAACTGGTTCCGCCGAGCGCTTTCGTGGGTGGATTCAGCCTGACCGTGAAGGTCTTCAACGCTGAAACCAACCTGGGTGGCACCGAGGTGGATTTAAGCGATAACACCAATTTCAATCAGAAAACCCTGCAAATATCGATTGAACGCGATGACATACCGGTTCTGATCCAGCCTGAAGTGATTACGGTTGATGAAACCAATCTCGCGGGCGGCACGGTGACGGTCAACGATCGCGTTGATGCCAATTTCTTCAGCGATGCGCCGGGCTATTATCAGGCCACCGGTTCTGTCACCAGCAGCGTGCCGTTGACCTCAAACGGCATACCCGTGCTGATTTCGCAAATATCGACCATGGATTTCCCCACCAGCATCACGACCTTTACAGGCCGTGCTGGCGGCGAGGTTATCTTCACACTGACATTCCGCGCTGATGGCACCTACACTTTCAATCTGGTGGGTACGCTGGATCATCCGAATAAGGCGGATCACAACGATAATATCGCCCTGCAATTTGGCGTCAGCGCTACCGACAGCGACGGCGATACGGTGAATGGCAATATCACCGTCAATGTTCTTGACGATGGTGTTGATGCCCGCGACGACTTTGCTGACGTTCTTACCTCGCAAGGGTTTGTCGATGGCAATGTCCTGCCGAACGATTATACAGGCCAGGATACGCCGAGCGCTGTGACGGCGGTATCCTTCGGCGGCGTGTCAGTCAGCGTTCCTTCAACTGGCATGGCAACTATTGTCGGCAATTACGGAACATTGAAGATCGCGGCCGACGGTTCCTATACCTATACGCTCAACGGCAGCACCTCCGGCATCGGGGTAAGCGAGAAGGAGTTCTCCACCAGCAACACCTTCCCCGCCATGGCAGAAGGCGTAGCCCTCAATCCGGCGGCTGCATACTACGGCATTACTGCCGGCGATCTGCGTGTTTCCGATCCGGCAACGGGTACGATCAAGTTCGTGTCTGAGGGTGCGGGGTATAACAACACGGTGGGCATGTTTGTTTACAACGCAGACGGCACCATCGCTTCCGCCGATGTCCTGATCCAGAACGGTAACGCCGTTACTTTCGGCAATACCTTCGATTTTAGTGTCGGCGCCGGTCAGACAGTCGGTTTCTTCCTGATCGCCAACGGTTACACCACCAACGGCGGTTATGCCGGGATTGATCTTAATTCCGGCACATTGCAGTTGATCTATAAATACGGCACGCCGGAAGAGCGCCTTGCAAAAATTACGGATGCCGGCGCCGATGTAGTCATGGTTCATACCAGCACCGGCGGTGTTGAAACCGTATTGGTCGAACCGATGTACTTCTCGACCGAAAAAGGCGGCAGCACCGCGTTGAACGAAGACGGATCTGTGCGTGTCGTTTCCGGTCTGGTCGATCCGTCCGATAAAACCACCTTGCGGATTGGTTTTGAAGACCTGCCGGGGCTGGGCGATAAAGATTTCAACGATATTGTCTTTGACGTCACCCTGACCGAAGATTGCGGTTGCGGCACCGATCAGTTTACCTACACGCTGACCGATTCTGATGGCGATTCGGACAAGGCTGTCCTTACGATTGATTGTGTCGATGACGATACGACGCCGATTATCGTCAAACCGATTGAGAAGGTGGTCGATGAAACCAACCTGGCTTCCGGCGCCGTCTCGGCGTCCGGCCAATTGCAGGCCAATTTCTTCAATGACGCCCCGGGAACGTTTGCCAATACCGGTGGTTTCAGCAGCAGTGTTCCTCTGACTTCGAACGGTGTTGCTGTTGTCGTGACTCTTGTGTCCGGGGTATATGTTGGCAAGGCGGGCGCGCAAACCGTCTTTACGCTGACGACACAACCGAACGGTCAGTTTGTATTCAATCTTGTGGACACGCTGGATCACCCGAACGCTGCGGATCACAACGACGCGATCATGCTGAATTTTGGTGTCAAGGCTGTGGACTCTGACGGCGATGACTCGTCAACCGTTCTGAATATTGTCGTGCGTGATGATGGTGTTGATGCTGTGGCTGATGCCGGATCTTTCGATGGCGGCATGATCGGGTACACCACAGCCGGAAATGTTCTGACCAACGATTACCGAGGTCAGGATACACCGTCCAAAGTGACCCACATCCAGTTTGGCGGCAACACCTACTCCGTTCCCGCTGCGGGAGAAGCGACAGTGAACGGTCAATGGGGTACGTTAAAGATCAAGGCTGATGGATCGTATACTTACACGACGACGAAACTGAACGGCGTTCAGGATGCGTTTGTCTATACCCTGAAAGATGCGGATGGCGACAGCGATACGGCGACATTGACCCTCAACGGCATTGCGTCCAAGTTAATCGTCGGCAAGAACGTCGACGACGTTGGCGGCTCGACGACCCCGTGGGAAGTCGGTGGCGGCAACGGGCAGATCAACGGCGGCGGCGCCAGTGATATCCTGATCGGCGATGTCGGCGGCTCGACCATGGAAACAAAAACGCAGGATTACAACATTGTCATGATGTTGGATGTCAGTGGCTCCATGGGATCGAAAACGGATCCGAACTCGCGCATCTCTCTGCTTGCGAACGCGGTTAAGAACCTCGTCGGTGAATTCAATGCCTATGATGGCGGCGAAATCCGCGTGCGTTTGATTTGCTTCAGCACAGGGATCGCCAGCACGCTGACATTCACGGCAACCAGCGATACTGACTACGCCAACGCCCTGACTTTCCTGAGCAACTTGACGGGCAACGGCTATACCAATTATGAGGCGCCGATGCAGCAAGCTATCAACTGGCTAAGCAGCACAGGCACCGGGACGGCCAATCCGATCCCGGGAGCTGAGAACATCAGTTACTTCATCAGCGATGGCGAACCTAACCATTACGTCAATAGCAGTGGCAGCAATGTTTACGCTTCGCCGGAGCAGGTCATGGGGCAACTGAACGGCAGTGACGGCACTAACGAAATTGCCACATTGAAATCTCTGTCAGAAGTGATTGGCGTAGGCATCAATATCGGGGCTTCGATCAGTAACATCAACCAGATCGACTCCGACAACGTTTCGTTGAACATTGATGATCCGCAGGATCTGGATGCGGCGTTGGCAGCCACCAATCCGCTCCTTAATCTGTCCGCCGTTGGCGATGACGTCCTGACCGGTGGCGACGGCTCTGATCTGATCTTTGGCGATTCGGTAAACACCGACGCTTTGGCCACGGCGATGGGCTTGATACTGCCTGCCGGTTCCGGCTGGGAAGTGTTTGCCCGTCTTGAGGCCGGACAAAGCGGCATAAATCCGGGCTGGTCGCGTGCCGATACGATCAATTATATCAAGGCGAACGCCGAAGCTCTGGCTGTTGAGTCTGTGGGTTCGGGCGGCAGTGTTCGCGCAGGCGGTGCTGATGTTCTGCGGGGCGGCGCCGGTGATGACACAATGTTCGGTCAGGAAGGGAACGACGCCCTTTATGGCGGCGCAGGCACAGACACGCTGTACGGCGGTTCGGGTGCTGACGACTTCATGTTCGAAGCCCTGGCCAACGGTGTCGATACGATCAAAGACTTCAGTGTCGCCGAGGGTGACGCGCTTGACCTTTCCGCATTGCTGGCTGCTTATGATCCGCTGCAAGACAGCATCAACGATTTTGTTTTCGCTACCACGGTGGGCAGCGATACGGTTGTGAAGGTCGATGTCACCGGTTCCGGTAACTTTGCCGGTGCACAGACGATTGCTGTGCTGCAAGGCGTTACGGGTATCACCAATGTTGAGGATATCCTTAGCAGCAACAGCGGCGGCACCGTCGCTTAGGGCATAATCAGTTTCGATCCCTCCGCTTTTCCTAACGGGATGGATCAAAGAAAACCGGGGCGTCTGACCCAAAGCAGACGCCCCGGTTTTTATTGTCATAATTTTATGTTTGCAGCCATCTGTATTATTTTCTGTTTTTTCTTGCTTCGCTGGTTTGCGATCTTGTAAGCAAATCTGCCGTAAGCTCTTGAAAGCACAGAATCTATGGACTTGCTTTTCGGCAGTGGACAAGTCATAAATAAGGGGCTTTTTGACGGGTTTATTGCCATAACTCGTTTTTAAAACGATACAAGGATACAAGGTGCAAAACATGACAACATCACAAACCTTCCGCAAGCTTGCCTTGACGGTTTCGTGTGCCGCGTTGCTCTCGCTTTCTTCGCCTGTCTGGGCGCAGGATGCAGGGGCTTCCAGTCCCCGGCAAATGGATTTGCGCTCGGCTGTGGCGATTGGCATCTCCACCAATCCTGAAACAGGCGTGGTTCAGAATAACCGACGCGCTACCGATGAAGAGCTGAATCAGGCCAAAGGTTTGTACTTGCCCTCCGTCGATCTGCGCGCTGATACCGGCTATGAATACAGCGACGACCCGTCGACGCGCGCAGGCACAGGGGACGATACCGAAAGCATGTGGCGCTATGACGCAGGGGTCACCTTGACGCAGATGCTTTTTGATGGATGGGAAACGAAGTACGAGAACGAGCGCCAGAAGGCGCGTGTTGCTTCGGCGGCCCACCGCGTAGGCGAAGTGGCCGAACTTACCGGTCTGGCTATCGTTGAAGCATATCTCGATGTTATGCGTCAGCGTGAACAGCTTAAGATCGCGCGCGAAAACGTGGCGGCGCACATCACGCTGATGGATCAGATCGAAGATAGCGCCAGCGCTGGACGCACCACCGAAGCCGACGTTGAGCAAGCGAAAGCCCGTTTGGCATCTGCGCGGGCGCTTGAAGCCAGCGTGCGCGAAGCGCTGCGCACGGCAGAGGCCACCTATATCCGTGAAGTCGGTGACCCGCCGCAGGATCTGGTGATGCCGATGGTGCCGGTCGACAAGCTTTCTGCTGACGTGGAAAAGGAAGTCAAGCTGGCGCTGCATCAAAGCCCGACATTGGAGATTTTCGAATCTGATATTGATGTCGCGCATGCGGAATTTGAAGGCTCCAAGGCGACCATGTATCCGCAGGTTGACCTGCAACTGAATGCCCGCACGGGCAACGATATGAACGGTGTTGATGGCCGCGACACCAGCGCTTCGGCTCTGGCCGTCCTGAATTGGAACCTTTATCGCGGCGGTATCGATACGGCCCGTGTCAAGGAGCATATCAACCGCGAAGCGCAAGCCAAGGAAGCTCGTGCTGAAGCTGCCCGTCAGGTCGAGGCCGATGTGCGCCAGACATGGGCGCGGATGGTGTCGGCCGGCGAGCGCGCCCGTCAGTTCTCCGCGCAGGTCGCGGCCAATACCGAAGTGGTCAAATCCTATAAAGACCAGTTCGATTTGAACCGCCGCACATTGCTGGACGTCCTCGATTCCCAGAATGAGCTGTTTGTTTCCCGCAGCAATTTGTTGAACGCCGAGTTTTTGGAGATGTTTGCTGTTTACCGCATTTTGGCGCTCAAGGGTGAAATGCTGGCAACGCTGGGTGTTGAAAAACCCCGCGAGTCAGATCCGGCTCGCATGTAATCCGCCCCGGCTCCGTTACTTGAAAACCCCGCCATCAGCGGGGTTTTCTATGTCAAATAAGAAACTGTTAGGGTATCTCCTCTACTCTGGTTCTGATAGAATAAAGCAAACCTCTCTCGGGCCGTTCAGCCTTACAGGATCCCTGCCGTGACCACAGCCAAGTCAGATTTTCAGTCTTCCGGTGCATCATCCGAAGGGGTGGGTAATACGGCTTCGCCTGCGCCCAGGGAGGAAACGCCCAGTACATGGCCTCTTGAAGCCGACCGTTTGGCGGTGCATTTCCCGCTGGTTGAGTCCTTGCGCCTTCTTGCCGGCCATTATGGGCGACGTACCAGTACGCAGGCTTTGCTTGCGGGGCTGCCTTTGTCCAGGCGCGGAGTTACGCCGGAACTGCTGGTGCGCGCCGCCTCGCGCGCCGACCTGCAGGCGCGTCTGGTGGATCGTTCTCTTGAGGCGATCGCTATCGCCCCGACGCTCCCTTGTATTCTGGTATTGGCCGCAAATCAGTCCTGCATCTTGTGGGAAGTCAAATGGCCGGAAAAGCACCCCCCTCGTCAGGAACCGGGCGCGGCCGTCGAGATTCACCCGGAGACATTATTTGTTGTCCAGTTTCCTGAGGCGGAAGATCATCGCATCAGTCTGATACTGGATAAACTCAGGGATATTTATGCAGGATATGCCTTCTTTATCAGGCCGGTGGCCCGCAATGACGACCGTGCCGGCCCTGCCGAGATTGACAATGCACGCGATTGGTTCTGGGGCACGCTTAAAAGCAGCAAGCGCATTTACCAGGAGGTCGTTCTTGCTGCCGTGATGATCAATCTCTTTGCCTTGGCCAGTCCTTTGTATGTGATGAATGTCTATGACCGCGTGGTGCCCAATAGCGCGTGGGCCACGTTATGGGTGCTTTCGGTGGGCGCGATTGTCGTCTATCTTTTCGACTTTTTGATCAAGGGTTTGCGCGCTCATTTTTTGGATGTTGCCGGTCGCAAGGCTGATATTAAAATCTCTGCCCAGCTCTTCGAGCAAATGATGGGTATGACGATGACGTCGCGCCCCGCCAGCGCCGGGGTTCTGGCCAGCAATATGCGTGAATTCGAGGGTTTGCGCGATTTCTTCACGTCAGCCACGATGGTGGCAATGATCGATCTTCCCTTTACCGTCCTGTTTATTGCGCTGGTGGCGATTATCGGCGGCCCGATCGCTCTCATTCCTTTAGTGGCTGTGCCGCTTGTTATCGTCATGGGCCTGTTCCTGCAAAAACCGTTGCAAAAAATCACCCGTGAGTCGCTCAATGAAAGCGCTCTGAAAAACGCACTGCTGTTTGAAACCATATCAGGGCTCGAGACGATCAAGATGCAGGCCGCCGAAGGCCATATTCAACGGCGCTGGGAGGAACTGACGATCAAGGCCTCGGGCACGGCGGTCAAGATGCGTCGTTTGTCGGCTTTTGCGCTTAATATGTCGGGTTTGATCCAGCAGATTGTCAGTGTTTTTGTCGTTATCATGGGTGTCTGGCTGATTACTGAGGGTCATATTTCGATGGGAGCTTTGATTGCCTGTGTCATGCTCACCAGCCGGGCGATGGCGCCGCTGACGCAGGTGGCGGGTTTGCTGACACGCCTCAACCAATCCCGCGAAGCGCTACGCCAGCTGGATGACATGATGAAGAAGCCGGTCGAGCGGCCGGCAGGCAAGCACTTTATCCCGATGCCGATGCTCGATGGTTGCGTCGAATTTCGTGATGTGCTTTTCCATTACCCCGGTCAAAGCGTTCCGGCATTGCGGAATATCAGTTTTTCAGTCGGCAGGGGTGAACGCGTCGGCATTATTGGCGCCGTGGGTTCGGGTAAGACGACGCTTGAGCGTCTGCTGCTGAATTTGTATCAGCCGGAGAGCGGTTCGGTGCAAATCGATGGAGCCGATGTGCGCCAGATCGACCCCGGCGATCTGCGCCGTTCGGTGGGCGCAGTCCAGCAAAGCCCCAATCTCTTTTACGGCACGGTGCGTGAGAATATCACCATGGGCCATGAGATGGCTCCCGAAAGGGCGGTTCTTCGCGCAGCCGAGCTTTCCGGCGTCATGGAATTCCTGCGTGATTCGCAGCACGGCCTTGATACGCAGGTAGGGGAGCGCGGGGAAGCGCTGTCCGGCGGCCAGAGGCAGGCGGTTGCGATTGCGCGGGCCCTTCTTTATGATCCGCCCATTCTGATTCTCGACGAGCCAACAGCCTCAATGGATCCGGCGTCGGAGAATCGGTTGCGTAAACGTCTACAGGACATATGCGTCAATAAGACCACGATCTTGATCACGCACAAGGGATCCATGCTGGGTCTGGTCGACAAACTGATTCTGATGGATCGCGGCCGCTTGGTCGATTACGGCCCCAAGGATGACATTATTCGCAAGCTGCAGGCACGCCAGTATGGCACGGCCGCTGAGCAATCCGATATCTAGGAATAAAAGGTAAGGCGATGAACCAGCCAGCACAGAAGAAAAAAAGCGCTGCCGCGACTCCTAAAAGTGCGGAAGCGGCCACTATCAACCAGAACGACGAATGGGCGCGCATTCAAGCTGATTGGGCCAGAGTGCAGGTAGAAAAACTGCATGCCAAGGCCGACCGATTTTTCACCGCTGATGAAGATATTCCCCTGCATCAGCATATTTTGCTGCTTAGCATAACAGCATTTTTTGCTTTCTTTATTGTCTGGGCCAACTTTGCCACTCTTGATGAGGTTACCCGGGGACAGGGGCGTGTCATCCCTTCGAGCGAAATTCAGAAGCTGCAAAGCCTTGAAGGCGGGATCATCGACGAATTTATGGTCAAGGAAGGGGAGGAAGTGACGGCCGGGCAGATTCTGGTTCGCTTGCGCGATGTGCAGGCTACATCGGAACTGGGCGCCAACCAGAAGCGTGTGCTTGGCCTGAAAGCGAAGATCGCTCGTTTGCAAGCCGAGGCGGAAGTAAAGTCGGCGCCGGATTTCAGTGAAGATGTAATGAAGGGGGTGCCGGATAGTGTGACGGAAGAACTGAATACCTTCCGTGCCAATCGTCAGAATCTTCAAAACCAGTTGATGGTCACCGAGCAACAGCTTGCGCAACGCAAGCAGGAAATCAGTGAACTGCGCGGCAGGGTTAGCGATGTTCGCGGCGTGATTGCTCTGGCGCGGCAGGAAATGGAAACGATCCGCCCCCTGGTGGAGCGCGGCTCGGCGCCGAAACTTGAGCTTTTGCAAAAGGAGCGCGAAATCAAGGAACGCCAGACCGAGCTTAACAGTCTTGAATCTTCCGCGCCGCGCATTCAGGCGACGATTGAGGAAGCCGAAGCCCGGATCAAGGAAGTGAAAAGCTCGTTCGCCGCTCAGGCTCAGACTGAACTCGCGGCCACGCAGATAGAACTCAACTCGTTGGGGGAGACGCTGGGGGCTCTGCAGGATCGTAAAACCAGAACCGAGATCAAGTCCCCGGTTAACGGCTACGTCAAGGAAATCACGGTCAACACCGTGGGCGGCGTGGTGCAGCCGGGCATGGACATTATCGAGATCGTGCCAAAGGACGATCAGTTGCTGGTCGAGGCCCAGATAAGGCCTGCCGATATCGCTTTCCTGCACCCCGGTCAGGGAGCGATGGTAAAGATCACCGCTTACGATTTTTCCATTTACGGCGGATTGAAAGGCGAGGTTATCGACATCTCAGCCGACTCCATCACTAATGAAGAAGGCGAGAGTTTTTACCGTGTTCGCGTGCGGACATTCGAGGCATCGTTGAAGCGTAAAGGTGAAGTTCTTCCCATCATTCCGGGTATGGTGGCATCCGTTGATATCCTGACCGGTAAAAAGACGGTAATGGAATATATCCTCAAGCCTATTATCAAGACCATCAATGAGTCGATGGGCGAGCGTTAGGATTTTGCGTGGCGGGTTATGGCTTATAGGATAAAACCCACGTCAACGCCTCTTTCTTTTGCTCTTCCTTATAATAACGGATTTCGGCTTGCATGATCGGGCTCAACATTTTCATCATCAACATCCGGCTGTCCGGGGCGTTGATGTAAGCCAGTCGTTTGGCTTTGGGGCTGTATTTCGAGATGCATTTGAAGCTGAGATCGGCGGCCTCGCGGCTCCATCCTTCGAATTGCAGATCGTAATAAATATAAAGATTGTAGTATCCGTGTTTTTCAACGGCTTTTTGCACGGGAATGTCAAAATAGGTTGTGAAGTCATCAGCGGTTATTGTGCCCGTCAGTTGCAGGCATATGGTCGCCTCGGAGGATTCCGGCAATGTTATGACTGTGCCTGACATGATATCCCCCTTTTTTCAGTTTTCCTGAACCCAGGCCAGAGCCTTATCAAGTTCGGCCTCGTTAAATGAGCGGGTTTTTCCTGTTATGAGGGGCTTTTTGAGGTTTAATAAGGCTAAAAGCTTTTGCGGCGGATTAACCATCGCAAACCGCCTCACATAACCGCCCAGCTTGGGGGTCATGTTGAGGTCGAGCAGTGCGGCTTCTTCTTCCCAGCCCTGGTAATTCTTAAAATAGACCAGTAGCCTGACTTCGCCGTGCCGTGCCGCCATTTCTTCAACTCGCGGCAGGAAGTTCTGGGTATAGCCTTCAACTGATACAGGCTTGTCGACCATGATGCATAGGACACGGTCGGTGGTTTCAGGCATGATGATGTTAAATTTCTCGTTCATGGCGCCCTGTCGTTGGAAGCTTGTAAAAGTCTAATCCCTGATCAGAGAAAAAACAGTTAACCTAAAGACTATAGGGGGGGGATAGTGTCAAAATCAAATGGAAAACCTGTATATCAGGCGTTGATGATAAAGGAGAAAGCAAAGGTCGGGGCCCCTGTCTTCGCTTGCACGGGACGCTATCATTTTGTATGAAAGATGAGGAAAGTCTTATATAAAAAGGCTTCCCCGCGCCAACGACCTAAGAGAGATAACGAATATGCAAGATGCGGCTTCCCCGGTTCCGGTTCCCTCAGGGGTGTCCATTACGGTGACTTTCCCGGATGGGAATACGCGGGTCTACCCGCAAGGCACAAGCGGCATGATGGTGGCTGAGTCGATTTCAAAATCGTTGGCCAAGGCGGCCATCGCTATTCGTGTGAACGGTCAATTGCGCGATCTTTCCCGCCCGATTGACGAGGACGCCGATATAGCCATTCTCAGGCGTGAAGATGCCGAAGCCGTCGAGTTGATCCGTCATGATTGCGCTCACGTCCTGGCGGAAGCGGTGCAGAAACTGTACCCGGGAACGCAAGTTACGATCGGGCCGAATATTGAAAACGGATTTTTTTACGATTTTGCCCGCAACGAACCCTTTACGATGGAAGATTTGCCCGGGATCGAAGCCGAAATGCGCAAGATCATTGAACGGGGCGACCGTTTTGAGCGTGAAGTCTGGGATCGCGATCAGGCTATCGCCTATTTCACGGAGAAGGGTGAGTTGTACAAGGCGGAGCTGATTCGCGATCTGCCGGAAACCGAGACGATTACGATATACAGGCAAGGCGAATGGCTCGATTTATGCCGGGGGCCGCATATGCCTGCCACAAAACAGATCGGGGGCGCTTTTAAGCTGATGAAGGTTGCCGGCGCATACTGGCGCGGCGATTCATCCAAGGCGATGCTAACCCGTATTTACGGCACGGCGTGGCGCACACAGGAAGAGCTGGACGCTTATCTGACTCAGATCGAGGAGGCGGAAAAACGCGATCACCGCAAACTGGGTCGGGAAATGGATCTGTTTCATTTGCAGGATGAGGCGCAAGGTTCTGTTTTCTGGCACCCCAAAGGCTATGCGATCTGGCTCGCTCTGGAGGCTTATGTTCGCCGCCGTTTGCGCGATAACGGCTATATTGAGGTCAAGACCCCGCAATTGATGGATTCCCGCTTCTGGGAGCAATCGGGCCACTGGGGCAAATACCGCGAGAATATGTTCGTAGTGCCGGATGTGGTGCCCAATACTGAAGAGGGCGGCAGGGTTTTCAAGGAAGAGCCGAAACACTTTATGGCGCTCAAACCGATGAACTGCCCGGCTCATGTCCAGATTTTCAAGCAGGGAATCAAATCTTACCGTGACCTGCCGATCCGCATGGCAGAATTCGGTTGCTGCCACCGTAACGAGGCGCATGGCGCCCTGCATGGGTTGATGCGCGTACGCCAGTTTACACAGGATGACGCTCACATCTTTTGCCGCGAGGATCAGATCGCTTCGGAATCTTTGGCCTTCTGCGAACTTTTGAGGGCGATGTACACCGACCTTGGTTTTACAAATATGAAAGTCAGGCTCGCCACGCGCCCGGAAAAACGCGTGGGTTCGGAAGAGAGCTGGGATTATGCTGAAAACGCGCTGCGTCAGGCGCTCGAATCCGCAGGGCTGGCTTACGAGATCGCGCCCGGTGATGGCGCGTTCTACGGGCCGAAGCTTGAGTTCCACATTCTGGATGCGATTGGCCGTTCATGGACGTGCGGTACGCTGCAACTGGATCCGAACCTGCCGGAACGGCTTGATGCTTCTTACATCGGCGAAGACGGCGCGCGGCATCGTCCGCTGATGTTGCACCGGGCTATCCTTGGGTCGATCGAACGTTTTATCGGCATCATGATCGAAAACTACGCCGGTAAACTGCCTTTGTGGCTGGCGCCTGTGCAGTGTGTGGTGGCGACGATTACATCGGACGCCGATGTCTATGCACATGAAGTTTACCACAAATTGAAAGCTGCCGGCCTTCGTGTCGAGCTGGACGTTCGGAATGAAAAGATCAACTACAAGGTGCGCGAACATTCCGTGGCCAAAGTGCCGGTGATGTTCGTTGTCGGCAAGCGTGAAGCCGAAGAAGAAAAAGTCGCCATTCGTCGTCTGGGCTCCCAGGAACAGCAGTTCGACGGGTTGTCACAGGCTGTCGCCGGCTTGACTGCGGAGTGCCAACCCCCTTATTAGGCACCGGCCCTAGGGCTGCAGCAGGGGTGCCGCATTTCTTTGCGGCAGGAGCGGCCTTGTATAGGACGCTTCAATAAATTGTCGGCGGGTCAAGCCCAGCCGTGAGAGAATGTCGCCGAGCGTGGGCAGCTTTTCCTCATCTCCAAGCTTCAGGTCGCCGCGGATCTTGTCGAGTTTGTCCTGCGCGGCTTTCGTAAGCTTTGGTTTTGCCGCGAATTCTGGCAGTAGCCGGCCATTGCCGAATGAATTGGGGCCGCAGGAATCCCCGATGGCGAGGATATCTTCCTCTTCTAGCCTGACAAAGATCAGATCGCTTTCGCCGTTGTCGCTGCGCAGTTTCATACCGGCTTCATAGTTTTTCAGGGCGTAATCGTGATAGTGATGTTGAAAGCGGTGTTCGGCTTTGGGGTTGTCCCAGTAGAAACTTTTTGCCAGAGCCTGACGGGCGGCTTCTATCACGGTGTCATGTATATTGGCGGCGTCGAGCCGGATGCGCTCGAAGGTCTTAACGGAGAGAGGGTCGTTATCGGTCATACGCCTGACTTCAGGCAAGTGCTTTGCCAACAGGGAATTGAACAGTGCCTGCTTTACATACGCATCCTGCTCGCAGCGCTCTTCAAGGATAACCCAGTCTCCCGGGCAAATCACAATCTGTGTATTCGGGTTGAAGGGGCTGGCGTGTAAGGCGGCCGATCGCATTTTTTGCAAGGCGTGAGTAGCTTCGTGAACTTTACTCGAAAACAGTTTGCTGAGATCTTCTTCGGCGCTGGGGCCGTAGATGATATGGTTGGCGAAACCCGCGCTGTGGCGATAGGAGAAAGATACATATTCCGCGCGGTTGGGGTGATGGATGTTAATTTCATGGCGGCATCCCGATAATCCGACTTCCTGCTGGAACAGGCTGCCTATATGTCCGATGTCCGCATCCGTGATCCCTGCAATCCAGCCATCTACGGTTTGTATGGCATTACTCAGTAGTTGCTCCCGGGCTTTCTTGTGGCCGATCCATTGCTCCCTGAGGGAAAGGGCGGGCGGGTCTTCTTCGCCGGAATGTTCCACCTGTTGTCTCCTTAACACTGCTTCGTCCCTGTTGCCGTAGGCCAGCCGGGCAATTTTTATTTCTTATTAGGCCTGTATGTAAGATCGAATATTATCAGGATCGCGTGGCTTGCAAAACTTTTTCATAGAGCGGTGTTATGAAGGCAGGGTGTTGCCCGGTTCTGTAATTATGTATAATATGGGGCCGATCATAACCGCCCGCAGCAGACGGCAGCATCGTAAAGGATTGAAACAGGGGCAGAATTCAGCCTTTTGCCCCCTTGCCTAATTTAAAAAACCATCCTATGAATCAGCTTTGTTTTGGCATAACCAAGAGACAGGAGTATCACCATCCCGCCCTTCGATAAACCGCCTTCGGGCAACCGTCCGCCTTCCAGCCGCCCCCCTCAGGGAAATTATGGGGGTAGCCGCCCCACGGGATCGCGTCCTGCATCGTCAGGCGGGGGCTATTCGTCTGCGCCACGCCCGCCGCGACCGCCTATGCGCCGCCCGGAGCGACCGCAGGAAGAAGGGGGCTTGAATATCAACGAGCAGATTCGTGCTCGTCAGGTGCGCTTGATTGACGCCGAAGGCGAACAGGTCGGGGTGGTAGCAATCGCCGAAGCCTTGCGTATGGCGGATGAGGCCGGACTTGATCTGGTTGAGATTTCGCCGAACGCCGAACCGCCGGTCTGCAAGATTCTCGACTACGGCAAATATAAATATGAACAGCAGAAAAAAGCTGCCGAGGCGCGCAAGAAACAGAAAGTCATTGAGGTCAAGGAACTGAAGTTTCGTCCGAATATTGATGACCACGACTATCAGGTCAAAATCAAAGCGGCGCGTCGCTTTCTTGAAGACGGGGATAAAGTGAAAATCACCCTGCGTTTTCGCGGACGGGAGATGGCCCATATGGATCTCGGTATGAAGGTGATGAACCGCGTTCGTGAAGAGTTGGCTGAACTGGCCAAAGTCGAGATGGATGCCAAGGTCGAAGGCCGGCAGGCAATCATGGTGTTGACTCCGATCGCCCAGAAATAACGCAATAAGGATTGCGCCCGGTGGAAACGGGCGCGGTTCCCACACTTACGACAGTCTTTTATGCAGCCCGCTGGCTATATAGATACATACTATTCCCGCACTCTGAATGATCAGGGGTCGTTCCCTGCGCTGGAAGGGGAGGCTGATTGCGATGTCTGTATCGTGGGTGCGGGCCTTGCCGGCATCAATACGGCTTATGGTCTAAGCGAGCGCGGCCAGAAGAATATTGTGGTTATTGATGAACACCGTATTGGCTGGGGCGCTTCCGGCCGCAATGGCGGCTTTGTCGCCAAGGGTTACTCCGCGGGCGAAGCTGAACTCGCTGCGCGTCTGGGGCTTGAGACGGCACAGAAACTTGTGGGGTTGACCCAGCGGGGCCGTCAGATCATTCGCGATCGTATAGAACGTCACCAGATTGATTGTGGCCCGTTAACACCGGGAGTCCTGACCGTATCGTGGCGGGATCGTCCTGGCGTTTTTGCCGCCAAGGTTGAGGAAGCCAATCGCAATTTTTCTCTCGGACTTGAATACTGGCCGACTGAAAAAGTGAGGGAACATTGCCGCACGGCGCGTTATTTCGACGGCGTATTCTCGCCGCATGATTTTCAATTTCATTCCTTGCGGTATGCTCATGGTCTGGCGCGAGTCGTGCGTGAGCGCGGGGGAAAAATCTTTGAAAACACCAAAGCCATGTCGATTGCCAAGGAAGGCTCGTGCTGGCTGGTCAAGACCCCGCAGGGGGCGGTGCGGACAAAGGTTGTCGTTGTTTGCTGTTCGATCTATGCGCAAGGGCTGGAGCCGCGGCTGGAGCGCGCCTCGTTTCCGGTGCAGACCTATGTGATGGTCACTGAACCGCTTGACCCCTCCGATCTTTCCGCTTCGATCAACACATCGCATGCGATTTACGATACGCGCTTTGCCAGCGACTATTACCGCGTTTTACCGGATCGCCGGATCATGTGGGGCGGGCGTGTCGGCCTATGGGCCGAGCCGCTTGATTTGTCGACGCTGATGTTCCGTGATTTGCTCAAGGTCTACCCGCAGCTTGCTGGAAAAACCAAACCGCAAATGGCATGGTCGGGGCTGCTGTGTTATGCCCCGCACAAGATGCCGCAAATCGGTGAATTGGCGCCCGGTTATTGGTACAATACCGGTTTCGGCGGTCATGGTTTGGTTCCGACAACTGTCGGCGGCGAGGTTGTCGCCGCCGCGATTGCCGGACAGGATCAGACCTACAAATTATTCGAGCCATTCGGGTTGGGATACGCCGGTGGGAAACTGGGGCGTTATGTCGCCCAGATGGTTTATTGGGGCTGGCGCGCCCGCGATGTTCTGGACGGCCTGAAGGAGGCCCGTGCCTGACCGGCGCGGAAAAGTTATATGCAGGAGAAAGTCGATTATATTGACACATACTACAGCCGCACATTAGGCGCGGTTCAAACCTACCCTGCCTTGACCGGTCATGTCGACGCCGACGTCTGTGTGATTGGCGGCGGCCTTGCCGGTTTAAACACGGCGCTGGGGCTTGCCGAGCGCGGGCTCAAACCGGTACTGCTTGAAGCGCGGCGGATCGGTTGGGGAGCGTCTGGTCGCAATGGCGGTTTTGTTCTGCGCGGGTTTGACGCGGGCGATATCGATATCCCAGGGCGCGTTCATCCGGATCAGAAATTCCGCATTATGAAGGGTTGCCTTGATGCCCAGGATTTGATCCGTCAGCGTTCGGCCGCTTACAGCATTCCTTGTGATATCGTATCCGGCTCTTTGGCGGTCACATGGGGCGCAGCCGATACTAAAGAGTTGGAAGATGACGTTCATTACGCTAACGATACGTTCGACATGGGCCTCGAATTCTGGTCGCGCGATCGCGTGCGCGAGCACTGTCGTACGCCACGTTATCATGCGGGCGTTTTTTCAAAATGGGATTTCCATTTTCACCCCTTACGTTATACCCATGGCATAGCCGCCGCAGCCGTGGCGCAAGGTGCCTGGATTTACGAACAAAGCGCGGCTTTGAAGATCAAAAAGGACGGGGCGGGCTGGTGCGTGAAGACGGCTGGCGGGCGGGTGAGTGCCCGGCATGTGGTGGTTTGCACATCGGTTTACGGCAGCGGCTTTGACCGTAAGCTCGATTTTTCAGTATTCCCGGTGCAGACCTATGTCATGGTCACCAAGCCAGTTGACCGCCACGATCTTGACGCCACGATCAATACGCCTTACTGCGTTTATGATCTGCGCTTTGCCTGCGATTACTACCGTGTTTTGCCGGATCGCCGAATCCTGTGGGGCGGGCGCGTCGGGCTTCATGCGGAGCCCAGGGACATTTCGGCCCTGATGCTTGAGGATATGTTCAAGGTCTATCCGCACCTCAAGGGCCGGGTGGACGCCGATATTTCCTGGGCCGGGCGGCAGGCTTACACCCCTTACCGCATGCCTGTGATCGGCCAGCGCAAGCCCGGTTACTGGTATAACACGGCTTTCGGCGGCCATGGCATGGTGCCGACGACGCTTGGGGGCGAGTTGATTGCCCGGGCTATCGCAGAAAACGACAGCGGCTATCGCGACTTTGCCCGTTATGGCCTCTTGTTCACCGGCGGCCCGCTCGGGCGTTATGTGGCGCAAGCGGTTTATGGCTACTGGTGCGCTTGTGACTATATGCGTTACGAGAGTCCTTTCTCCCGCGATTCGGCCTGAATGGATCAACGGGCCAGAAAATCTGACCCGTTGTGGAGGCAAAAGAGGAGGAAAACTCTTTTGTAAATTTTATGCAGGATTCCGGTTAGGCCCGGCTCTTGACCCACTCGGTCAAAGCGGTTTTCGACATGCTGCCGACTTTCGTATCGACAACTTTGCCATCCTTGAAAATCATGAAGGTGGGAATGCCGCGCACGCCATACTTGGTCGGGGCGTTCGGACTTTCGTCGATATTGACCTTGACGACCTTGACTGTGTCGCCGACTTCACTGGCCAGTTCATCCACCAATGGCGACATGGCTTTGCAGGGCCCACACCATTCAGCCCAGAAATCGACCACGACGGGGCCCTGAGCTTTTAAAACCTGTGTTTCAAATTCATTGTCATTGATATACATGCTGCCGGACATAGCCACCTCGTTGGAAAATCTCTTTATAAATATGGAGCTTGTAGCGCAGAGGTCAAGGAAATCAGGAAAAATCGTCCACACCCCCCTGTCATCTTTTCATAAGGAAATATTGAAACTACAGGGAAATTTCCATCAAGCGTGGCCCGTCCGTCCATAACAGACAGGTTTTAATGGCGCGATCCGGATAAAGACTTGCCAGCGTATCGCGATAAGCGCGCAATTGCGCACGGTAGGCTTCCGGAACATCTTCTTCGCATACAGGCGGGGGGCGGTTGCTTTTATAGTCAATAATCCTGATTTCCTGCGATGTTACCAGCAGGCGGTCGATCTGCCCGCTCAGCAATTTCCCTTCAACGATGCCGGTGATCGGCACTTCTGCCTGCGAATGCGGGCCAAACAGCTCCGACCATTCGGGGTGTTTTAGTATAGCCAGCACCTCAGCGACGACATCTTCCCTGATGACTTCAGGCAGTTCCTGCCCGTAGCGGGCGGCATAGGCCTGGGCGGCGCGCTCCTGAGCTTCAGGAGTCAAGCCTGGGATCAGTTGCAAGAGGCGATGGGTCAGATTCCCTCTTAGAAAACGATAATTGTTTTGCGCTTGCAAGGGGGAAAGAGCGGCCGCGTCCGTGTCTTCGCCGGCGGCGATGGCGCGTGAAGGAATAAGGGGCCTGGGCAACGCCGGTTCCGGCGGCGGCGCTGTCCGGCACCAGCGCCATTCCGGCGTATCCATGTCCGGCAAGGTCAGAACGGTTTCATTGCCCTTCGGCACTTTATCCTGCGACGTGGCCTTTTGCTCTGTATGAAGGATATAGGTCAAAGGCGCAGGGCCGTTGTCCGGCCACAGGGCCTTTACAGTGGCGCTGCCTTGGAAGGGTATGGTGCGGGCCTGATCGAAGCGATGGAAGGCCGCTTGTGTCAACTCGTACCAGCTTTTTTCGTCAGGGTCTTTGTCTCCCGCTGCGCCTCCGATATAAAGCCGGTCTTCCGCCCGCGTCAAGGCTACATAAAGCAGGCGGCGATATTCCTCGTCGTCGCGCGTTTGCGTTTTCTCTTTTGCCCGCGTGTAGGCAGCGCAGTCACAATCGGTTTCCGGCGACCAGAAGGGAAACGGCAAGCCTGTTTTGGCAGGCCACAACAAGCGATTAGAGGCGCGGCTGCCGCTGCTGCCTTTGGCTATTATGGTGTCGGGCAGGATGACGATTGGCGCCTGCAGCCCTTTTGAGGCGTGGATTGTCATGATGCGGATGCGCCCGCCTGCTTCTTCCTGCTCGCGCTTAATCTCGATCTGGTTGCGCTCCTGCCATAGGATGAAACCCTGAACGCTCGAAACATGCTCGCCTTCAAAAGACAAAACCTGATTGAGAAATTCATCCAGCGGATCGATGATATCCGCCGACAAACGCGCTGTCATGGCATGAAGGCCGCTGATGGCCGAGGCCGGGCAAGGCGATTGCAGCAGACGGCTGAAAAACTCATAAGGCCGCGCGTTTTTAGCTTCTTGGATCAGAAGTTCAAGCCACGCTGCTTCCGATGGAGTTTTGTGGCGCACTTCATCCCACAGCAAGCCCGGGCGTCCGAGGGCGACATCTTCCAGCTTCCGGTCGTCCCAATTCAGTAGAGGGGATTTCAGCAGGCAGGCAAGACTCAGGTCGTCGCGGGGTTGCAGGGCAAAGCGTGCGGCGGCCATTAAATCCTGCACGGCAATATGATCGACCAGTTTCATGCGATCGATCCCGTTGACCGGAATGTTGCGCAGCTTCAATTCGCGCAGCATTTGATTGACAAGTCCGTTGCGGTTTTTGACAAGAATCATGATGTCGCCCGGTTGCACGGCCCGCCCGCGAGAAGCTAATACCTCGCCTTGCTTCAACCAGTTTTCGATCGTCTCGGCCACGTGCCGCGCCAAAAGGGCGCGCGCATTGCCTGTTTGCGCAGGGGCTAAAGACGGTTTCCAGTATGATTCATTTTTTTCTTTCTGCGCTTTGGCAACTCGGAATAGAGGCCATTGCTCGATGTGCCCGGCGTGGCCCTGACGGAAACTGAAGTGCTGAATGGATGATTCGCTGACGCCTTGCCGAACCAGATCGTCAGAGAAAACCGCATCGGCAAAGTCCAGCACCGCGCTGGTTGAGCGGAATGAAACATCCATAGGTACGGTTTTCCAGTTTTCCCCGGCGCCTTCAATAACGGTCTGCAGCGTTGATCGCTTCTGTCTGAAGCGCTCGGGGGCGGCGCGTTGGAAGCTGAAAATGGACTGCTTTTCGTCGCCGACCACGAACAGGGTGCGACGTATGTCGCGGGCGCTCACCCCTGAAAAAAATTCTTGTACCAGACTCTCGACGATATCCCATTGCTCGGGGTTGGTGTCCTGGGCTTCATCGACCAGAATGTGGTCAAGGCCGCCGTCAAGTTTGTACAGCACCCACGCCGCCATGTGCGCTTTGGTCAGTAACCATCGTGTGCGACCGATCATGTCCTCAAAATCAAGGCCGCCGGCTTCGCTTTTAAGCTCTTGATGCCTGCGGATAATGCTTTCACCCACCAGAAGCAGGCTGTAAGTCATGCGCGCGCAGGTAAGCGCTCTGAGTTGATCCTGCAGATCTTTCAGGCGCCTGGCTTCTTGCAGCATATGATCCCTGAGGCCGGGGAAGTTTTCCTCCGATTCGTTGGTGGCGATTCTGGCGGCGCTCCGGATTTCACCTTTGACTGTCAAGAACACCGATGTATAGGTATCAAACAGGGCGGCTCGCTCAGTTGGCGCAGCGGAGAGCCAGCGGGCCAGGATCTCCCCGCTTGCCTTGTCGGAAACGCTCTTTTCGCTGCTGCATAAGACCGGCGTAAGCGCCCGCAGCGCATCTATATTCAGCGCACAATCCTGGCAAGCCGCTAAAATCAGGTCTTGTTTGCAGTTCTCGGGGTTGATTCTCAGATGGCTACACATCTGTCGGTAAAGGGCTTCAGCGCCGCCCCGATCCTGCAGCAATGCATCTAGTGTGTGCCGTTCCTTGTTCAGCGTCTCCAGCAGGTCGGCAAAGCGGTCATCGCTTAGGGCTGTTGCCAGTGTGCTCAGGGCCTGATTCAGCTTGTCCTGCGGAGCCCGCACAGCATTTTTCAGAATGTAATCGCGGGCTTGCCGCATCAAATCTTGCGACTGGATTTCGCCAAGAACTTTGAAGTGCGGGGTCAATCCGGCCTCGAGTGGAAAACGCCCGAGAATCGACTGGCAGAAAGCATGAATCGTCACGATCTTGATTCCGCCCGGGGCGTCAGCGACTACAGCAAACAGGCAGCGTGCTGCGGCTATATCTTCTTCCCGGGGCGAGCGACCCAGCAAGTTTTGCAGATATTCTCTTAATCCGGTATGACAGTTTGATGATTCTAGCGATATTGTTGCCCATAGCGACAATATATGACCAATCCTGAGCGCCATCTCGTTGGCGCCAGCCTTGGTATAGGTCAGGCATAAGATTTTTTCAGGCGGCGTGCCAGGACTGCCATCGGCACGCGGCAGCAAAAGTCGTAAAACCCTGTCTGTTAGAACCTTGGTTTTACCGCTTCCAGCTGAAGCGCTTACCCAGACTGATGATTCTGGATCCGATGCGGCGCGCTGCGCGTGGTTAGGGTCGGGGCGCCGGGCGGCCAGAGGGGGCGTAGAAAGAGAATCTTGTGATTTGGCTGTAGGCGAGGTCATGCCGCCTCCTCCGCGGGCTCATCCTCGCCATGCGCCCACTCATCAAGGCGGGAGAGCTGCTTATAATCATCAAAACGTGGAACGCGCTCCGGATCAGGACGGCAGGTGAAAGGCGTTTCAGGCAGGCTATATATCCTGATCAGCTCTTCAAGGCCCTGCCAGGCATTGTCTACGGCGTTTTGCACTTCCTCTTCTGTCCCCAGGCAAACCGTTGTGTCAGAAGCCTTTTTCCCACCCGTTAGCTTCCAGTATCCGATATAGCTGGCTTTACCGGCTGCGAGACCATCAAAACCGCCTGCTTGCAGGATCAAGGCTTCCAGAGGCAATTGCGGATGCCGGCCGTTCTGCAATCCGCTTTTTGCAAAGTTACCCCCAGATTTGTAGTCAATAATGGCGTATGTATCGTCATGCATACGGTCAATACGGTCGGCACGACCTTTCAGGGTGAATGTATGGCCATTAATATGAATGTCGAGTTTCCCTTTGATTTCAGGCATTCTCTGTGCCGAATCTGTACGCCATTCAGATTCTTGTATAGCAAAAGTTTCGGCTATGCGCTCAAAACGTGGCCACCAGTAATCCCAATCCGCAGTGTCGCCTGACATGGATGTACGCCTGATATTCCCAAGGTCGATAATAATTTTATCAGCGTTATCAGGTAATTGCTCTCCGTATTGCTTTGTAAATTCCTGAAGTACGTCATGAATGAACGTTCCGCGCTCAGCTTGGCCGACAGGCTTTTCGACAGGATCCAGCGGCTTTAGTCGCAAGATTTCAGCTGCGTATATTCCATAAGGGTTTGTAAGCCATGTTTCTATCTGCGTAATGGAAAGCGATTTCAGTCTGCTCGCCGCAGGCGGGCAAGGGGCGGGTCTTGTAGCCGGCTTCGGCTGTTGCACCTGATCGCTCAGGCGGGCTATCGTCAAAAGCTGCTGTGCTGCCGGGGGAAAGCCAATCTGCCCTTCAAGGCCGATAGCCTTGAAAACCGTCTCCATCCTTTGCAGCCAGCGCGAGGGAATGGTGGGCTTTCCGTCAATCCGGCTGGCCCGTGTCAAGACGACTCTATCCGCACAAAAACATTGCACAAAATCATGGGCGGCGAGTGCCGTGCCGCGTTCGGGCGCAGGCAGACCGAAACGCTGTCGCATGGGTCGCGACATCCACGGATCCTGCCCGGGATCCGGCGGCCACATACCTTCGTTTAGCCCGGCAGCAATCATCAGGTCAGCTTGCACAAGCCGTGCCTCCAGTTGGCCGAGAATGCGCAGACGAGGGTGCATCCCCACAGGTGTTCGCACAGTAACCCCCCCCATCATCCGACTCAGCATGTCGAAGAGATCATCCAGCTTCAATATGGGCATATCCCCGGCATGGCCAGCGAGATCGGCAAAAAAAAGGGCGGCGCCCTCTCCGGCGGCTCCCCACCAGATTCTGTCCGAACCTCTGGCTTCCGGTGTGTTCGCAAATGATTCTGCAGCCTGCAGCACAAGGCGCAGCAAAATACCCCCTGGCATAGATCCGCTCTGGAGCAAGGGGCTTAAGCTCTCTGATATTTTATTAATAGCCTCGGATAGTTGCCATGAGATAGGTTCCACCTCCGCCTGCTGGCGTCCTTGGCGCAACTCCTCGAGTCGCGCTTTCAACCCCTCGATTCCTGCGGCCGGGCGCGCACCGCGCAACAGGTAGTGATCAAAATTATGCAAAATATTATCACGTTGTGGCTTGCTGAATCCAAGCCCGCAAAACTCATGCTGCAGCAAAGGCAGTAGCGCCGCCGGTGCAAGGTGGCGGCTACATGCTTGAATAATAAGTAAAATATAGCTTCCTACAGGCGTGTCGCTCAATGGAATGCCCGCAGAATCATCGACTTCTATCCCCCATCGGCGGCAAGCCATGGTTACACGCCGTGCAAGGTTGCGGTCGGGTGTAATGAGGGCTGCAGTTTTGCCGGCGGTTTCCAGCGTCTGCCGCAGCATCAGAGCAATCAGCCGTGCCTCCTCCTCGGGCGTTGCGCAGGTAATAGACCATAATTTTTGCTGCAGATCATCGATGTCTTCAGCCTGCAACAGGCCAATATCTCCAGGTTTAAGATCAACCCATCTATAGGTTTCCGGGGCTGGACGCATCATCTGCGCCGCCAGTTTTCGCCGGATATTTTTGCTGCGGCTGTCAGCCATGCATGCTGCAGCATGCCAGAGTGGAATATCTTCCCGGGTCAGCTCGCATTCATGCAGCAAAGATCGCAGGGTGGCTTGCGGATGGCTTTCGTTGAGATGCTGCCAGTCGTTGGCTGTCATGTCCTGATCCAACCCCGGAAGCACAACACACCCTTCCTGCAGAGAGGCAATGGTCTTAAGAAGGTGCCGTGTTGCAGGCAATGACCCCGTAGATCCGGCGGCAATGACATGCCCGTCCGGAGCGCGCCGCTGCCAGATTTCGGCTTGCAGGCGCAATAAATTGTCGCGCCGGGCGGCAGGGCCCATATAACCTTTTTCTTCCAACAGGGCTGGCCAGGCCTGACTGATGATATTTAAAAATTTTACGGTTTCCTGCCAGTGCGCTGCCAAATGCGCTTCGTCCACCAACTGCGGCAAGGTGCGCAAATCCAGACCTTCGGTTTCGACTTGATCCAGCAGGCGAGCCAGGGTATCCGCTAATCCCAGCGCTTTTCCCCACGACAGACCTTTCTCTTTTTCCTGTACCAACTGCGCGAGCAGCAAACGCCTGCGGTTTGGCGGCATGGCTGGCTTCAATTGCAAAAGGCGGCTGATATCTTCATCCGAAGTCAGTTGCAGCGACAACTCATCCTCATCGACATCGCCAATGGCCTGTAAGCGCGGCAGGATTAGAGGGCGGCCTTCGCTATGCTGCAGGAACATATCGCGGATAACGCGGCACCCTCTCCTGGTTGGCAGTAATATGCGAAAGCGGGGCAGGGCTGAAGGGTCATCCCCGTAAAGAGTATGGGCGCGGGTCAATACGCCTTCAACCAGCGCCGCAGCAAAACCCGCTCCGGCAGGGATGTTATAGAATTTCAATTTGGAGGAGGAGGGGTTCATCAGGGCTGTTTAGGGCAGGGACATTTTTGGCCGTGCCGTCATCTGATTGACAGAATCTACATCAGCCTTAGTGCTGAAATGATGCCAGTCATCTTTAAGGATATGGCCGTAAAGCCGTCCGGCCTGCTGCGCTCGATCCATCAGCAAACGAAAAGAGAAAGGGGTGTCCGGCGTGTTGTTGAAAATGGTTTTATTTTTGATAATTCGTACGCTGGTCCACGCATACGCACCCGTCAAATTCAGGGAGCGTGTCAATTTTCCTTGGCTGTCGATATCATAGTCGGCTGAGCCCCGTGTCGGATGCATTTCGTCCAGTTTCTTTAGGAGCAGCAGCATATCCATGTTCTGGCTATCCCACGTCTGCGCCATCATTTTAAGTGTACAGGTACCGGGTGCGTCCTCCCAGTAAGAGTCGCCACTGACGACAAAGAAAGGAGCATTTGGCATGGTGCCAAGGCCGTTTTTGATCCCGCCGCCTGTGTCCAGAAGCTCGCTTTCGCGAACAATCGTGATGGTCAGACCGGGGTGGCGGACGGCATATTGCTGCAAGTAATCCTCCAGTGGCTCCGGCCTATAGAAGGTGTTGACCCCGACATAACGCACTCCGGCGGCTACCAGGCGATCAAGGACATGGCCGATAATCGGCTGGCCGTTAACCTCGACCAGCGGTTTGGGGCGGTCGTCCGTCAGGGGACGCATACGCTCGCCGCGACCGGCAGCGGTGATGAAGGCATGTTCTATCGGGGCGGCAAGAGCCATATCGCACCATCCAGAAATGATTTTTTAGAGACTCATATCCTTCTTAGACCCTATGAGGTCAAGCTGCAACAGTCGCCCGCCACCGGAGGTTTCGCTCAGGTGGATATCTAACCGCTCAGGAGGCAGCAGGGATTGGATGCGTTGCGGCCACTCGATCAGGATAATGGCTTCGGCCATGGCATCTTCCCAGCCCAACTCGTATATTTCTTCAGGAGCCTGCAGCCGGTAAAGATCGAAATGCCATAATGGCCCTTTGGCCGTGTCGTAGGTCTGTACAAGGGTAAATGTCGGGCTGGGTACTTCAAGAGCGGGATTGCCGGCCAGTGCGCGAATCAGGGCGCGCGCGAATACGCTTTTGCCCACGCCGAGCGCTCCATGCAGGCACAGCATATCGCCGGGCATAAGGTTTGTGGCCATCCTCGCGGCCAGCCGGGCAGTTTCCGCTTCGCTGTGTGAAGTCCATTTCATGGAATCCTTATAGACATTTTTCATCGGAAAACCATCCGATTCCGGTTAAAATGAAAAGATGAAGTACATCTTCTTACTATTATTCGTTTTCATTCCGGCATTACAGGCCCATGCCGCCGAAGGGACGCCTTGGGAGGCGCCTTTTCCCGATATGAACGTGCCGATGACTGCGGAGGGCGAGGTATTGACGGCCCCGCTGTGTTTCCGCGTAATCAACGATGCGCCCTATATGTTGATGGGGTCGCTTTATACGAATTATTATACGGACAAGGAGCGGCGGAAAGCCCGCCATACTTCGAATTTCCGTCTGGAACCGGGGCAATCCCAGCCTTATTGCAGCTATGGCCCTTTCTACGAGGGGCAAAAGCTGGATCTGGTGTTGCGCAGTCTCGTGCCGCTTTTTAGCTGCCGCACGGCTGTCCACAGCGATATACATCTGAAAGGGGAAATCCTTGAATCGGGCGGCACCCGCAGTTGGGCCACGTGCCATGATTAGAGGGACAGCGCGTCCGGAAACCACAAATGAACGGTGGTGCCATTGCCGAGCGCGCTGTCCAGCGTGACGCGACCACCTTGCAGTTCGACAATCGTTTTGACCAGCGACAGGCCAAGACCGGCGCCCCGCGCCCCGGAGGTTGATCCCGTTTGCGCCCGCTCGAACGGTAGAAAGATGCGCTCCTGGTCTTCGGGCAGTATGCCGGGGCCGGTATCGCTGACACTGATATGGATGCCCTGCCCATCTTTTTGCGCAGAGAGGATGATCTTCCCTCCCTCGGGGGTGAAGTTGATGGCGTTGCGCATCAGATTCAGCAACACCTGCTTCAGGCGCCGCTCGTCAGCCTTGATGGCTCCCAAGTTATCGGCGCAATTCAACAATACTACGATCCGTTCCTTCCCGGCCCATTCTCGCGTCAAGTCGTAGATGCTGTTCATTGTCTGGGTAATATCGACTTTGTCCTGCGCCAGCGATAATTGCCCGGCTTCGATCGTGGAAAGATCAAGAATGTCATCAATCAACTGGATCAAGCGAGTCCCCGCCTCGTGCGTTCCTTGCGTGTATTCCTTCTGGCGACTGTTTAACGGGCCGAAATATTCGTTCTGCAGAATTTCGTTGAAGCCCATGATCGCGCTCAGCGGCGTGCGCAATTGGTAGGAAACGTTGGCGAGGAAATCGAGTTTCAACCGCTCTGCCGTCTCCAGCGCATCGTTCTTTTCGCGCAAGGCGTTTTCAACCCGCATCTTGTCTGTGGAATCGATGTGGGTGATCAGGACGCCGCCATCGGGCAGCGGCACGGTTGACCACGAAATTTGCGAGCCATCCTGACGTGCCAGCAAACCGTCCTGACTGGCGCGTTCCAAGCCCTGCCTTAGCAAAATATCACGCGCAGCCGGCCAGGCGTCAACTGAGAATCCGGCTTTCATTTTCTCGATCAGCCGGTTGATGTGCGGGTTATCCTTGAGGTCTTCAGGGTGCAGATTCCATAGCGCCGCAAATGAAGGGTTCCACAGTTTCAACCGCCCGTCGCCACCGAACACAACAACGCCTTCGGTCAGGTTGTCCAGCGTTTCACGCTGAACGGCGACCAGCGTGTTATAGGAAGATTCCAGCTCAAGGCGGCTGGTGACGTCTTCGAAGGTCATCATCAACCCGCCCATCGGGTGCGGTATTACCAGCATCCGCAGCGCGTTGCCGTTGGGCAGGTAAAGCATGTCCTCGTGCGGGCCGATCAGGCCGGTGAACATATTCAGCCAGCTTTGCTTGAAACGGCGGAAATCGGCTTGTTCGGGCAGGCGGCGGTTTTCGCGCATGCGTTCCATCAGGTCGCCCAGCTTGGGCCCGGTATTAAGATATTGCTCTTCCAAGCTCCAAAGCTGTGAGAATGCCGTATTATAAAATTCAAGGCGCTGTTGCGAATCGAAAATGCCGATGGCTGAGCCCAACTGCTCCAATAACTCGCGGTTGGCGGCGGCGTAGCGTTTTTGCTCGGTTTCCAGCTCTTCTTCACGAGTGATGTCGAGCGCCAGCCCCAGAGTTTGTCCAAGGCCGCCCACCGGCAATTCCGTGATGGCGACCAGACGGCGCTGTCCACCGATGATCAAATGCGCGCGCAAGGATTGGCTTTGTCCCTGATCAAGGGCGGTTTGCGCCAGCCCGCGCACCGTCAACGGCCCCCCGGCCCTTTTGCCGGTCTTGAAGCTCAGTTCGCGCTGTTCGGCAATCACCGTCGCCGGGGAAACATCAAGCGCGCGCGCATAGGCGCGGTTGCACCAGATGATTTCGGTGCGGCTGTTACGCATCCATACCGGGTAGGGCTGCTGGTCGAGGGCGGCTTGCAGACGGTCGCGTTCTTCTTCGGCCGCCTTGCGGGCTTGCGCTGTGATATCCTGCTCACGGCTGGCCAATGTGATATCTTCAGCCCAAAGAATATCGAAATGGATATTATCGGCGGTCACAGCTTTGCCGTGACGGCCGCTCAGGCGGATCGTACGCGATCGGTCGGCAGTGCGGGCTGTGAAGGTGAAGGCTTCGCCGTTGCTTTGCAAACGTTCGAACATGCCTTCAAGCGCGGCGGCGTCGCTGGCGCACAAAGCGCTTTGCACATCTTCAATTGTCCTGACTTCCCGTAAATTCAGCAAACTGGCGAACCCTGGGCTATAGGCGATTTGACCGCCAGAGGAAAAGCCGCAATATTCATGGGGCGCCGCCGACAGGAAAGCTTCCAACTGGGCTTTCTCCAGCTTCCATTCCCCTCCGACTACGGCGGTCAGGGATTTCCAGAAGGTTGGTTTTTGGGGCGCAGTCATGTTCATAGCCAAACAGTGTAGAAGGCTCTCGCCAAAATGACAATCCGCCCTTCTCACTTTCATAAGAAGGGCGGAGTTCAAAGAATACCCGGCCAGTCGGCTAGTAGCGATACAGATCGCTCTTGAACGGGCCTGCGATGTCGACGCCGATATAGGCAGCCTGATCTTTATTCAGCTTGGTCAGCTTGACGCCCAGTTTTTCAAGGTGCAGAGCCGCGACTTTTTCATCAAGGCGCTTGGGCAGGACATAGACTTCGCCGGCTTTGTAGTTTGCGGTGTGGTTCCACAGTTCAATCTGGGCCAGCACCTGATTGGTGAAGGAAGCGGACATTACAAAGCTCGGATGACCGGTGGCGCAACCGAGGTTTACAAGGCGCCCTTCTGCCAGCAGGATAATGCGCTTGCCGTCGGGGAATTCGATCTCATCCACTTGCGGCTTTACGTTGTGCCATTTCAGGTTACGCAGCGCCTCGACCTGAACCTCGGAATCGAAGTGACCGATATTGCAGACAATGGCACGGTCTTTCATCTTGCGCATGTGCTCAATGGTGATGACGTCGATATTTCCCGTGGTGGTAACAAAAATGTCGGCGTAAGGCGCCGCGTCTTCCATGGTTGTCACTTCGTAACCTTCCATCGCTGCTTGCAGCGCGCAAATCGGGTCGATTTCCGTGACAATGACGCGGGCACCCTGGCTGCGCAGCGACTCGGCGGAGCCTTTGCCTACGTCGCCATATCCGCAGACGACGGCGATTTTGCCAGCCATCATCACGTCGGTGGCGCGGCGGATGCCGTCAACCAGCGATTCGCGGCAGCCGTATTTATTGTCGAATTTCGATTTTGTGACCGAGTCATTGACGTTGATCGCGGGCACTTTCAGCGTGCCTTTCTTCGCCATCTCGTGCAGACGGTGGACGCCCGTGGTGGTTTCTTCCGAAAGACCTTTTACGTCTTTCATCAAGTCCGGGTAATCGCGATGCATGATCGCAGTCAGGTCGCCGCCATCATCGAGAATCATGTTGGCTGTCCAGCCGTTGGGCCCCTTGATGGTTTGGTGGATGCACCATTCCGCTTCCTCGTTGGTCTGGCCTTTCCAGGCAAAAACGGCGCAGGTGCCGCGTGCGGCGATGGCGGCGGCGGCATGATCCTGGGTCGAGAAAATGTTGCAGCTCGACCAGCGTACCTCAGCGCCCAGAGTTTCCAGCGTTTCGATCAGCACGGCGGTCTGGATCGTCATGTGCAGGCAACCAGCGATGCGTGCCCCCTTCAACGGCTTCTTCGGGCCGAATTCTTTGCGGATTGCCATCAGGCCGGGCATTTCGGTTTCGGCAATGACGATTTCCTTGCGGCCCCAATCGGCCAGCGTGATGTCTTTGACTTTATAGTCGTTCTGAACGGCTTTCGGCGCGGTAGACATGGATATGATCCTTAAAAGGTTAAAGGGTTTTACCGGTTATTAAGAAAACTGCGCCAGAATAGGGTTTCGTAGTGAAAAGGCAAGAAAAACTGCGTTTTGGGGGTAATTAATCGATGACTATGACATACCGCGCTGCCAGAGATCCTGTCACCAGCCAGCTCGCCTTGTTTGTGCGCCAGAAAGAGGGGTTGCCTTTTAATGCCAGACATGAGTATCCGGTGGCGATCTTCTCCGGCGCTACGGAGGCTTTTCCGCTTGAAGCCCAGAAGGTCGCGGAAAACATGGCCGATCTTTTGAATCATCGCACGCCCCTGCACAAACTTTCATCCGGCGGCGCACGCATATTCTACAGCCGTACCGATGACAGCATCATCCTCAGAACGAGAAAGTGTGCGGGGGTTTCGGTTCCGGCTCTGACCTTGATGGTCAGCAGCAAAAGCTCGGTTGCGGATCTCGGCCAGGACATACTGACCCGGATGGATCAGGTCTTCATGAAGCGGGTTTGCGATTTGATCATACCTGAAAAGGCAAGTGCCCCCGATCTGCAACAAAAAAGACCAGAGCCGCCCGCTGTTCCTTAAAATCCAAGTTTTTGACTGTAGTTGGCGAGAGGTCAGCGGTTAATGTCCCGGTGCGTTGAATTCGTCGTGAGACCCCGTGCCTCCAGCCATGGCTTTAACCTTTCAACGGTGTAGACTGATCGGTGCCGACCTCCCGTGCAGCCGATTGCGATTGTCAGATAGCTTTTACCTTCTGCAGCATACCGGGGCAGCAGCGGATTTAGGAGATTTTCCACGCCTTCAAGGAAGCTGTTGAAGTCCGGGTCGCCGGCTACGTAGTCCCCGATGGCCTGATCCAGTCCTGAAAGAGCCTTTAGCTCGGGTTGCCAGAATGGATTTTTCAGAAAACGTACGTCCAGAACGATGTCGGCCTCGCGCGGCAGTCCAAAGCGAAAGCCAAAGGACATCAGGCTTACAGTCAAGTGTCCCTTAACCCCTTGGCCAAAAAGGCCTTCTATAATCTGATGCTGTACGTGCACAGACATGCCCGTGGTATCGATTACATGATCGGCGGCGCAGCGCAGCGGCATCATTAAATCCTGCTCGGCCTTGATCCCGGCGCTCACCGGGCGATCTTTCGCCAAGGGGTGGCGCCGCCTTGTCTCTGTAAAACGCTTGTGCAGTTCGGCTTCGTCTGCAGTCAGGAACAACAGTTTTCCCGATAGCTGCTGGCAAAGCGATATGACAGCTTCCGGCGAAAAACCGCGAGATCGGGCATCAATCCCGATGGCGATAGCGCGAGGACTGTCGCTGGCGATCAGAGATTCTACCAATGTTAAAGGAAAATTATCAAACGTCTCATAGCCCATATCCTGAAGGTGTTTCAGGGACGAAGACATACCCGCCCCGGCAAGCCCGGTGACGATTAATAGCGGAGCGGTATCCGTATGCATCATGTATGTGTCCTTATGCCCGATTTAGAATAACGGTAAAACGGGCTCCTGTGACCGTTTCTCCGTTGTTCTGTATGTTTTCAGCCCAGATTTTACCGCCGTGCGCTGTAACGATCTGGTGCGCGATTGAAAGTCCAAGCCCCGAATGGCGGCCGTAAGCCTCATGCTTGGGGCGTTCGCTGTAGAAGCGCTCGAATATCGCCCCGAGTTTGTTTTCCGGAATACCGGGCCCTTGGTCGTCTACTGTGATGCGTACAGTGGTTTTCTCGACGGAGATTGTGATCGTGACCAAACCTTTTTCAGGCGAGAAAGACAGGGCATTCGAGATCAGATTCTCAAAAACCTGCGCCAGCCGGGTTTCATTACCGCGCACTAGAATTGGCGGCGTACCGTTGGTCATAAGGCGAATCTGCGGGCTATCGTCGGCACTGCGCCCGGCGAAGTTGTCGCGCAGACCGCTGCGCTCCATCGGGTTTTTGTGGGCATCGGCCAGTTTATGCAGCAAAAGATAGATGTCGACATCCAGCATCTCATCGCGCGATAGTTCCGCATCCAGACGCGAGGCGTTCGAAATATCCGTGATCAGACGGTCAAGACGCTGGACATCATGCTGTATAATTTCCATAAGTTTATCTTTATCTTTTTGGCTTTTAACGATCGCCGCAGTTTCGACGGCGCTGCGCAGCGATGTCAGCGGATTTTTAATTTCGTGCGATACGTCTGCGGCAAAACGTTCGATCGTATCCATCCGATCCCACAAGGCGTGCGTCATGGCGCGCAAGGCCAAAGACAGTTCGCCGATTTCATCACGACGATGGCTTAAATCAGGGATTTCTACTTGCCGGTTTTGGCCGTGGCGGATTTGTTCGGCGGCGCGTGCCAGCTTTTTCAGAGGGCGGCCGATGATCCCGGCGAGGTATAGCGAAAGGAAAATGGTCACGCTCAGCGATCCCATAAAAATCGTCAGTATTTCAAAGCGTACCTGATTCATCGCCTGTTCAATGGCTTTGCCTTCCCGCGTCAGGACGACAACCCCCATAACCTGCCTGATTTTTTGCACTGGGGCGGCGGCCGAGAGAATGATTTTGCCATTTGTTCCGCGAAAAGCCGAACCGCTGACATGCCCTTCGAGCGCATAAGGAGCATCGGGATAGTCGACGGCTTGCTTTGATTCGATTTTGGGATAAGGTTCAAGATCGTCGTTGTGCGGCAGTATCACACTCAGGAATTTGGCCGTTTCCAGCAAAACCGCCTGCATTCGCCGGGTCGGAGCCGGAGGGCCCATAGGTTCCCTGTTCCGCAATGCGCTGCGCGAAAGCAATTGCTCGGAATCCCCGATCATTTTGCCTTCGACGTTGAAGAGCAAGGTGCGGCTATCGGTTGTTTCCCCCAGGCGTCTGACCATCCGGCGCGCCAGTTCGGGCACCAGTGTTTCAATCTCGACCGGCTTGGCGAAAAGGAAGGGTCTGCCCTGTTCGACCGGCTTGACCGCCCCTTCGGCGATCGCGCCCGCGAAAACCTGCGCTTCGGCCTTGACGGTCTCCAGCTCGGCGCGCACCAGATTGTCTTGGTACTGACCCATGTAGAGGATGCCCAGCAGCAACACGAACGGCGCCACCAGATTAACCGCCAGAATGCGTAAAGTCAGGCGGCTGGAACGCCTTATGGCGCGGTTTTGCCCGCTTTTTATCTTGGGCGGATTTTTGTGCAGGATGCTGCGGACAGGACTTTGCGGGGCGCCGGCGGAAACGGCCATCCCTGATGCATCATCACTCTTCTTTGTATTTGTATCCGACACCGTACAGGGTTTCTATCTGTGAAAATTCATTATCGATCGCCCGGAACTTCTTGCGGATGCGCTTGATGTGCGAATCGATCGTCCGGTCGTCGACATAGATATTCTCACCATAGGCCATGTCAATCAACTGGTCACGGTTCTTAACATGACCGGGGCGAATCGCAAGCGCCTTGAGCAAAAGGTATTCTGTGACGGTCAGATCGACTTCTCGCCCCTTCCATGTGCAGACATGGCGGGCATCATCCAGCACCAGATTGCCGCGGGTGGTGATGCTGGACTCTTCGGTTTTGGTGTTGCTGACTGCTTGATGGCGCAGAGCTTCGCGGCGCAAGAGAGCCCGGATTCTTTCGATCAACAGACGCTGGGAAAAGGGCTTGGTGATGTAGTCGTCTGCGCCCATGCGCAGCCCGATCACTTCGTCAACTTCATCGTCTTTCGAGGTCAGGAAGATAACGGGCAGTGCCGATTGTTCCCGCAGTTTTGAAAGCACCTCCATGCCGTCCATGCGCGGCATCTTGATATCCAGCACGACCAGATCAGGGGTATGAGATGTAATGCCCTTCAGGCCCTCCTCGCCATCGGTGTAGGTGCGCACGGCAAAGCCTTCGGCTTCCAGCGCCATGGTTATGGATGTCAGGATGTTGCGGTCGTCATCGACCAAAGCGATTGTCTGCTGCACGTTCGCACCTGCGTTGGTTGGAGTCTTGACTGTCTGTATAGCGGACATGACCATGATTGAAAACCCTCCCGGGAAAAGGCTGTTTCAGCCTTCCTTTTATACCCCGCCAGGATGGCCATAATGGGGCGGGAATAGGGCATTTTCACCATGCTTGCCGCATAGGGGCAAGATTTTTTAGTGCAGGTTGCTGTTTTGGGGTGTTGGCTGAGTCGTTGCGCAACGGCGCTGTAAAACCTCTCGCAGGTTATGTCCGTATTCGCCGGCAACCCGGGCTTCCGTCGCGGTCAGGGCGGCCATGCCAAAGTGGCAGTATTTCTCAAGGATGCGATCGGCATGAGGGCCGACTTTTTTCTGCAAAGTTTCGATTTGTGCGGGGGTAGCTGCAATATTGTGCTTTAACAGCCCCATCAGCTCGCGGGTGCCCGGAGTATTTGTATGCAGCGATCGCAGAGATCCGGCGCAGTTCGCCAGAGTGGCCATGCAGATCACTTTCCCGCCCCGTTCTTCGACGAAAGACCTTAATGTGGCGCCGGTGCCGCCATCCTTGCTTGAATCGTCGACCAGAACGTAATGCGCCCCTTGCTTGATTGATCCGGCGAATGAGGGCTGGTGCAGCAATTTATCGATCCCGTCCATATCCTTGCGCCCGACCCTTACGACCTGCCGCACATCTTCTGCCACCTTGCCGCCGAAATGGCGCGCAAGAAACCGGGCAAAACTGATCGGTAGCATATTGCGCCCGCCATTCGCGGGCGGCACCAGAGGGGCCAGAAAAATGACCTCGCGACCGGCAATTTTTTGCTGCAGGTCGGCCAACCGCTTTGTGTTGATGACGGACATGATGGCGCGCGCGGCCGCTTCAAGGCTGCCACCTTTTTTGGCCTGCTCATAGTCGGGGTGCCAGTGCAGGCATTGTCCGGACGTCAGTTCGAATTGCTTGCCCATGCGCTGCAATTCCGGCCCCCAGAATGACTGGGCGATCACCGGCAGGCCCTCAGGCCCCCAGGGAATCCGGGTCATATGATGTTCTTCGGCCGACGCTTCCCGGGCGTTCGTCGGCAGGGCTTCTCTCTCCATAGGCACAGCCTACAGCCAGAAGGTTAAGAATGAGTTATAGAAATTAAAGAGGGGGTGGCGGTTTCAATACGACAAATGTTTTTTGCCCATCGATAATCTTGTATGTCGCTTTTGGGGCTTCGACATTGTCCCATTCCGGCACCGGTGCGCCAAAGGTGCGGGCATTTTTGACCGCAGTCGTGGCGATGCGGTCGGCTGTAAAGCGGCAAGCCTCATGTTGCACAGCCTCGTGCGGCATGTTGCGGGCAATTTCAACTGCGCGGGCGGCAACATTTGCGCATACTCCAGTTAGTAATTCCTGCGCGCGTTCCGGGGCGAGACCGATATTCTGGCCGAAAGCCAGCAAGGTCTTGGTCTTGATGCCTGCTGTTTTTCCCTGAATGCTCAAGGTTTGTTTTTGTTCATGATCGTACTGCCAGATCTCGGATGTGACATCGTATGCGGGGGAGAGACGTACGTTTACATATTGTTCTTTTTCAGGGTTGTATTCAAACAGCATCGCGATATTCTTACGGTGCATGTCGCCGTCATTGATAATGACCGACAGGACGGTGCGGCGGTACAAATCTTCAAGGTCGGCTTGCGGATTGGTGGAATACTGGCGCATGGTTTTAGCCACCTGTTCCATAGATCCCATGCCGCGGTCATCGGGTGACATCCCCGCCAGCGTGCAGAAATCCTGAATCAGCAGCCAGTTGGGGTTGATGCTGCGGGGATTGTGGTGAATATCAAAACGTTCGACCAGCAAAGCGGGCGGCATGCCGTGTCCCAGCGGCAGCAGGGCATGGGCAGCTGTACGAAGGCCGGCGGCTTCCGAAAGTTCAAGGCACATCCATTCATTAAAACCCCACCCTTCCTTGCCGCTGTCGGTGGGAAACTTGATGATATGGGTAAAGGGGGTGGTGATGGCCGGCTGCAGCACGCCGAATTCATGCAGGGTTGCGGGCAGCTTGACTTCAGCGCCCGAGAATCGGGGCACATAGCGGTTGCGCCAGTATTCTTTCAGGCCCTCTTGCAGGTCTTCCTCTGCATCCTTGGGGAAGGGGCCGGTATATGTACCCTTGAAAGTGCCGCCCTCAATGTAGCGGTTGAAATCTGTCTGCAACCGGTCGGTTATGACAGGCTGATCGAAGGGGGCATTGCGCGAGATGACAAGATTGGAGAGGTAGCGGAGGCCGCCTGCGATATAGGTCACCTGATCATCTTGCTCTAGCAGCTCGAACAGTTTGTTGTCCGGGTGCATGTTGACCAGAAAATAGGGCATGCCGTCTTCAGGGCGCTGCGTGAACAATTTTTCATATTTTTTTGCGCTATACCCCTCCCAGCGCAATTCGTTGCCCTGTGCGGCAAAAGATCCGATGCGATCGCCGTTCCAGCAGAGATGAAAATGGTAAACATGGGGTTGTCCGTTTGCTTCTGCGGGTTTGCTATAAGCCGGGCCGGTATCGAAGTGGCTGCGCAGACTACTCGGGTTACGGGGCATTCCAAATCCTTATATATTACGGAAATAGTCTTATAAGCGATCTATTCGGCAAAGGCAATTTCCAAAATTCTATAGCCTTGAGATTAATAAATAGAGAATGTCAGGCTCTCAAAGTCTGTTCTAGGGGATAGGGTTCTTGTCCCAGGATATAAGCTGCTAGAAACAGGGATCCGGCAATCAAAATGCGTCCGGGGCAGGAGGCAGCCTGTGCCAGCCGCCGTAAGGCATCGTTCAGGGACGCAGGGCACGCGACCGCCAGGTCCGGGCGCCGGGATTGCGCCAGTTGGCGCAGTGTCAGCGGATCATGGCTTTGCTCCTCCATACCCGGAATGGTTAGCAGCGAAATGCTTGTCAGGTGAGGCAGTATATGTGCCAGAAACTGATCCGCCTGCTTGTCTCGCTTCATGCCCATGACCAGATGCAGCGGGCGCGGGTCATGAACGTGCCATGCCTGCGCCTGCCGGGCCAGCACCTCACCAGCGCTGTCGTTATGCCCGCCATCCAGCCATAATTCCCAATCCTCCGGAATCAAGCCCTGTAGGGGGTGATGATCAAGGCGCTGCAACCGGGCGGCCCACCTGACCCGGGTCAGGCCCGTAGCGCGTGATTCGTCATGAATCGGAAATGAATCAATCACATGGGTGCAGGCCAGCGCCGCGCCCGCATTTTCTAGCTGATGCGCCCCGACCAGATATGGTATTGGATACAATTTTTGTAACGATCCGTATCGAAACGTGAAGTGAATCGGATCTGACTCGGTAAAGCTGACACTCCACTCGCGACCGGCGCGGTGCAAGGGTGTTCCAATCTGACCCGCTATCGATTCAAAAGGGAGCGTTTCCGAGTCATGACTCGGTGGTGCACCCTGAAATCCCTGTTGATACCCGATGATGCAGGGCCGATCCGGTTTCATGATGCCGGCCTTTTCGGTGGCGATCTGGCTCAGGGTTGACCCTAGATACTGGCAGTGGTCATAGGAAATGCGGGTGATGATTGTCGCCAGCGGGGCTTCGATGATATTGGTACAATCAAGCCTGCCCCCCATGCCGGTTTCTATCAGGCAGATATTGGCCGGCTGGCGGCTGAAGGCCAGAAAGGCCAAAGCTGTCGTGATTTCAAAAAATGTGACCTGCAGACCCTGGGCCATATTCATAACATGGTCGAGATATGTTTCCAGAAGATCGTCTGCGATATCCTGCCCGCCAAGACCGATGCGCTCGTTAAAGCGCACCAGATGCGGCGATGTGTAGGTGTGCACCTTATATCCTGCAGCTTCGTACATCGCCTTGAGAAAGGCCAGTGTTGACCCTTTGCCGTTGGTGCCGGCTATGTGAACTGCCGGGGGAAGGCGTTTATGGGGGTTGTCCAGACGTTCGAGCAGGGTGCGGTAATCGGAACGGTCGGCTAGCGAACTGCGCGGGGCGTGCAGCCGCAGGTTATATATAATTTCAAGCTTGGCCAGAAGGGACGACCTAGTCATTCAAAACCCTCCCGATTTTAAGTCCGGCCCTTGCTCAGGCCGCCTTCTTTTTGCGGCTGGCACTGTTGACGTTGGCCGGTTTAGCCCCGGTTTTAGCCCGGGTGATCTTGGCCTTGATTCCGCCGCCTGATTTACCGGCAACCCGCCCGCCTTTTCCCCCTGCGTTGTCTCCATCGCCGCCGCCCAGACGCTGACGCGGATCGCGCATTTTGCGCATCGAAAGATCGAGCAAGCGTATGAGCGTGGCGCGCAGTTCCTTGCGTGGAACAACCAGGTCGACCATGCCATGTTCCTGCAGGTATTCCGCAGTCTGGAAGTTGGGCGGCAGTTCCTCACGGATGGTTTCCTGAATGACGCGCTTGCCAGCAAAACCGATCATGCAACCAGGCTCGGCGATATGGATATCGCCCACCATGGCAAACGAAGCTGATACGCCGCCTGTGGTGGGGTCGGTCAGCAGCACCAGATAGGGCAGACCTGCATCCTTGACCATATTGGCCGCAATAATCGTGCGCGGCATCTGCATCAGCGAAATTGCTCCCTCTTGCATCCGGGCTCCGCCCGAAGCCGGGATGGCTATCAACGCTGCGCCGGTTTTAACCGCATGTTCTGCCGCGACCACCAAGCCTTCGCCTACGGCAGCGCCCATAGAACCGCCCATAAAGTCGAAGTCAAAAGCCGCGATCACGACCGGCAAGCCGTCCATTGTGCCTTTGGCGACCAGAATGGCGTCTTCACGGCCGGTTTTGACGCGGGTTTCTTTCAGGCGGTCGGCGTAACGCTTGCGATCCTTGAATTTCAGCGGATCAAAAGGAACGCGCGGTACAGTGATTTCCTTCCAGCTACCTTCGTCGAAGAGGCTTTGCAGACGTTGCTTGACCGGCACTTTCATATGGTGGCCGCAATGGTAGCAGACATTCATCGCTTCGGCGAGGTCGCGGTGAAACAGCATGCCCTCGCAAGACGGGCATTTTTGCCACAGATTGTCAGGGATTTCCTTGGCCTCGACGATGGAACGGATTTTCGGGCGGATGAAATTGGTCAGCCAGTTCATGGGTACAGAAGACCTTGTAGCTGTTTCAGGGAAGGAGATTTATCTCGCAAAGCAGTATAGGCTGTCAAGCGGAAATAATATTATGTCAATATGCTATCTGTTTGTGGCCCTTTTTCGCGCGGGTTGGCGCAGGGCGCTGGCGAGTGCCGTCACTTGTGTAATCACATCCGAGATTTTTGCCTGCCCCTTACCGATCTTACCTATTGTCTCTACGATGGCAGAGCCGACGACCACAGCATCTGAGACTTCAGACAGAGCGGCGACATCGTCCGGGGTGCGGATACCAAACCCGACGGCAAGCGGAAGGTCGGTTTTGGTCTTCAGGTGTTTCAGGCGCGGGGTCAGGGCCTGTGCGTTTGCGGCGGCGGCGCCCGTGATTCCGGTGATCGATACATAATATAGGAAACCCCCCGCCCCGGGCAGAATTTTCCTTAATCTGTTATCATCGGTGGTGGGCGTGACGAGGCGTATCATATTGAGGTTGTGGGCGCGGGCATGATCACCCAGCTCAGCCTCCTCTTCAGGCGGCAGGTCAACGATAATCACGCCATCGACTCCGGATTTGACCGCCTCAATTACGAAACGCTCTGCCCCATAAATATAGACCGGATTGTAGTAACCCATCAGCACGACGGGGGTCTGCGTGTCATGAACCCGGAACGATTTCACCATATCCAATGTCTGCGCCAGTGTCATGCCACCAGCGAGCGCCCGTTGCCCGGCTAGCTGGATCGTAAGCCCGTCGGCCATTGGGTCTGAGAACGGCATGCCGATCTCGATAATGTCGGCCCCGGCGGCGGGCAAGCCGTTCATGATATCCTGTGCAGAGGCCTTGTCCGGGTCGCCCGCCATGATAAAGGTCACCAGAGCGGCGCGCTCTTCCTGTCTGACTTTGGCAAAACGCTGGTCGATGCGGTTCATGTCTGATCCTCTTTTGAAAACTGCCACACCCTAGCACACGCGATGGCGCCATGCACCATGATCCTTGACAGAATGGTTGCCAGTTTGGGCTGGGGCTGCTATCAGTCATTTGCAATAATAAAACTATAACAGGGATCGTCAGGCCATGAAGACATTCAGGATGAACAAGCATTTGCCATGGGCGCCGGCCGATATTTTCCGGCTCCTGATGGATGCCGAGTCATTCCCGGCGGCTCATCCTGCCCTGAAGGCGGCACGCACGGTCTGGGTCAGACCCGGTTATCGCGACATAGAAATGGATTTCCACAAGGCTTCCGGCGCGATTCTGCAGGGTCGGGCGCTGGGGTTGCGGGTTACATCCGCCCCGCCGCACAGGATCGAGGCTATTCGTACCAAAGGCCAGATAGAGCAGTTGAAAATGACTGTGGGTTTGAATCCGGACGGCGGGGGCGGAACGGATATGGATTTTGCGCTGGCGTATCAGACGGGTCAGGGCGATGCGGCTGACAATATGGCTTTCCCGCTGGTCAAGAAAATAGTCGGGGAAACACTGTCCCGGTTCGAAGCCTGTGCCGCAGCCTGCGCTGCGTCAGGGGCGTTTTCCATCGAGGCCGATGAGTCGTCAGGGCCGGATGTGACACGCCGGGGCAGACGCAAAAGCGGTTACCAGCCTTCCTAGGGGGCGCTCTTGTCAGCAGAAGCGGCGCTTGCTATTTCTGGGTTATAAAAAAGCATAGAACAGGGATTATTCATGAAGCAGATCAATCTGACCCGTCATTTCCCGTATTATTCAGGCGATATCTATGACCTGATCATGGATATCAACGCCTATCCGCAGATCTATCCGATGATCAAGGGGGTCAAGGTCATCGACCAGAAGCCAACGCATAAGGACATTGAGCTGGAACTGAATATCGCCGGGCCGTTTATCCCTGGCAGCAAATTCCAGACCTCCCGCGTCACGGGCACTCACCCGCGACGCATTCAGGTTGAAGGCCTGAAAGGGCCTTTGAAGGTGCTGAATTTGCACTGGGCTCTGATAACGCCGGCGACAGGGGGCACGCACCTTGATTTTCGGATGGAGTACGAATCCGGGCGCGGGATACTGGCGGATATGGCCATTTCCGGTTTCATTAAACAACTGGTGGATGACACGCTGCGTCAGTTCGAGCGTCACGCGGCGCTGACCCTTAGCCCGGTATCGGGTCGTCCGGGCCCGCAAGCGCCGGGCCGGGGCAGGAAGCCGGGGGCGCAACCCTAGGGGCGTTGAGGCGGCGCGCCGTTTCGGCATCCAGCGCCGTCCGGTCGATTTCACGGATCAGATCCTGTTGCAGATAAGGTGCGATTTTGCGCCACTCCATCAAGGTATGGCGGCGGAATGTCTCGTGCAGGTGCCAGTCCCGAGCGGCTACAGCAAAGGGATTGGCGCTGACATGCATTTTGTGAAGCTCGGGCCAGTGGCGCTCAAGAGTCATCAAAAAGCGCCGTGCTGCTATAATATGTCCAATACTGATAACCGATCCCAGGCCGGCATCAAGACCGCCTGCCGCCATCAGCGCCCGGGTAAAGGTCACGTTCTCCCCGGTATGGCCCGCCTTCGGCTCGGTCAGAATCGCGTCATCCGGGACGTTATGTGCAAGCAAACCCTGACGCAGGGCTTCGGCTTCGGTCAGGCGGCCTTTAACCTTGACGCCTCCGGATACCGCGATCAGGGGAACGTATCCGCTGTGGTAAAGGTCGGCGGCTTTTTCAGCCAGCGCGGCGATAATATTCTTGTTGCCGAAAACCAGAGCGAAGTCTGCCGGGGCCAGCGTCGTCTGCTCGATCAGCAGATATTCATGCACGGCGCAGGCAAAGTCAGGCTTGATACTGGTGCGGCGTGTCATCGCGGTCAGGCCTGTGCGGCAAGGGGTGAGTCTGTTTCTATCTTACGCAGATCGCAGAGCCAGTGAAGCATTCCCGGGTTGTTATAAACAGATAATCCCAGCGCAAGCGCACCCTCAAGGCCGTTAGCGCAGGCGATACGGGTCGGGGTTTTGACCCAGGGTCGCAAGGCCTGTGCGATGCTTCCGCAGAGGGCGAAGTCATGAATGCCGCAAGGCCTGAGCTGCGCGAGATGCGCGTCGATTGAAGTGGCGGCCTCCTGAAGCAGTTCTTGTGCCGTTTTATTTCCGGCAGCGGCTGCGGCAAAGACGCGCGGCGCTCTGAGGGCCTGCTGATGGCGCTCCTCCGCCGGATCAGAGGGGGGCTGGCCCATAAAAAGCGCCAGTTGCGGGTCATGAGGCACCCGCTTCAGGGCTTCTGCCGCCAGCCATGGGCCGCAGGCGACCTCGGTTTCCGGACTGCCTGTGCGCCATAAATGATGGCCGTCATAGCCAAGGGCGATGCAACCCGTGCCGCCGATAAAAACACCTTGGCCGGGGGCAGGCTCTTCAAAGGCGCCCCACAGCGCTGCCACGGCATCGCTGACAATATAGACCGGCCCCCATCCGCGCTGGGATAGCTGTGCTGTCAGCCAGACCACGTTTTCACGATTGCTGACCCCGGGCAATGAGAGAAACAGCGGGCCGCCTGCATCGCCGATCCGCCCGAGCATGGTCAGGATTGAAGCTTCGGTTCGGACGCGGTTGCGGTGCAGGTTGCAGGGGTGCTGGTCGAGGATCAGGCGCTGATCTATCCGGCCTTGCCCCAGGTCATAACGCAGGCCACGGCAGGTTGACCCGCCACCTTCGATCACAATCAGATATTTATCTTGTTGAAAAATATCCATATTTTATATGTGACCTAAAGTGTGACACCCAAACGATCCGCCACGGTGAAGATATCTTTGTCACCCCGACCGCAGAGATTCATCAAAATCCGGTGTGTCTTGGGCAGGGTCGGAGCAATTTTCATCACATGGGCGAACGCGTGGGAAGGTTCCAGTGCCGGCAGGATTCCTTCGAGTCTGGCCATCATCTGGAAAGCTTCCAGCGCTTCTTTATCGGTGATGCTGACATAGTTGACCCGCTTCTGGTCATGCAGCCATGAATGTTCCGGGCCGATCCCGGGATAATCGAGCCCGGCGGAGATCGAGTGGCCCTCGAGAATCTGGCCGTCTTCATTTTGCAGAAGATAGGTACGATTTCCGTGCAGAACGCCAGGGCGACCCCCGGTCAGGCTGGCGCAATGCTGCCCGGTTTCAAGGCCGTGTCCGCCAGCCTCAACTCCTATGATGTTAACCACGGCGTCGTCGAGGAAAGGGTGAAAGAGTCCGATCGCATTCGACCCGCCACCGATGCAGGCCACAAGGGTATCAGGAAGCGTCTTTGTCCTGTCCATGAATTGCTGCCTTGCTTCGCGTCCAATCACACTCTGGAAGTCCCGAACCATCGCTGGATAGGGGTGGGGGCCTGCAACCGTCCCAATAATATAAAACGTATCGTTCACATTTGTTACCCAGTCGCGCAACGCTTCATTCATTGCGTCTTTGAGTGTCCCTGCGCCGCTGGTCACGGCGCGCACTTCCGCGCCGAGCAGTTTCATGCGGAACACGTTTGGCTTCTGGCGCTCAATATCGGTGGCGCCCATAAAGATCGTGCAGGGCAATTTGAACAACGCGCAGACCGTGGCGGTGGCAACGCCATGCTGCCCCGCGCCGGTTTCGGCGATGATTCTGGTTTTTCCCATCCGTCGGGCCAGCAGGATCTGGCCCAGACAATTGTTAATCTTATGCGCGCCTGTATGATTTAGCTCGTCACGTTTAAACCAGACTTCGGCGCCCCCCAGATGGCGGGTGGTCGATTCGGCAAAATAAAGTGGCGATGGGCGCCCGATATAATCGCGTGCCAGCTCATCGAACTCAGCCCAGAATGCGGGGTCGTCTTTCGCCTTCTCCCATGCCTGTTCGACTGAGAGAACCAGCGGCATCAGTGTTTCCGAAACATAGCGGCCCCCATAAATGCCGAAATGGCCGTTTTCATCAGGGACACTTTTATATAGGGAGGCGCTCCGGGCCATGGTTTTACTCTTTACAGAATATGAATTTGTCTCTATTCAAGAAATACACGTGCGCCCTTCTGCCTGCAAGCTGGATATAGCCGGGATGGGCCAGGATTGCCGTTTTCAGGAAATAACCTGCAATCATAATTCATAAAAAATCGAGAGCGCGCCATGAAGGCCAATATCGCTGAGCAGTTGAAAACAGGTTTTCCCAAGGTGGCGGGATTGCTGTCCCGCCGCGACCCCTATGCTGATTTCCTCGCCATGGTTGGCGCTGCTTTCGATGTGGCGGATGAAATGAAAAAAGCCGGTACGGCGCAGCACTTGCAAATTTTGGTGCGGGACAGTGACCCCGGGCAAACCGCCCATTACAAACCCGTCAGAAACCGAGAGGAAGCTCGCGAACTGATCAGCCATCTCCCGCAGACCTGCGTGTTATCGTTCTGGGTGAAATTGTCTGGTTGCCAGAATGACGGCCCGGTGTTCGCAGCGACTGCCAAGCCGTATGGGGTGCTGGTGGCTACTCATGCGCAATGGCTGCGCTATGAGACTTCTTTTGTCGCATCGTGCCGCCCTTCAGCCCTGGTAGAAAGACTACGCAGCGCTTTGCTGGAGCATTCTGGCCTGACCTATGAAGACGCCGCCAGAATCAAGACGATGCCGGCGATCACTCCGCGACCCCTTTAAGAGAGCGGCGATTGAGGGCGCATCGTGCGCACGGCTTGCACAAATTCTTTCATCTTTGCCGTATTCTTTATGCCGGGGCGGTCTTCTACCCCGCTTGAAACGTCCACCGCATCCGGACTCAGGATGGATAGGGCACGCCCAATGTTCTCGGCGTTCAATCCACCCGACAACATCCAGGGGCGCCGCATCTTGCGCTCGGACAGAATTTGCCAGTCGAACGAAAGGCCGGTGCCGCCGGGCAGGACGGAGATTTTCGGATCGACCTTGGTATCGAACAGCACATAATCGGCGACATGTTCAATATCGGCGAGCGGGATCAGATCGCCTTTGGCGGCGATGCGCAGCGCCTTGATAACGGGTAGGCCGAAACGGCTGCGAACATCGGCGACCCGGCGCGCATCTTCGTCGCCGTGCAGTTGAATCAGATCAAACGATGTGGCAGCGATGGCGGTTTCCAGTTCTTCATTCGTCGGGTTGACGAAGACGCCGACGATCTTCAGGTTCTCAGGAGCGGCTACCGACAAGAATGCGGCCTGATCAATTGATAAAGCGCGCGGCGACAGCGGCCACATCATAAATCCGACATAGTGCACAGCCAACCCCCCGGCTGCGATCAGGGCTTCATTGCCGGTGATGCCGCAGATCTTGATAGCTGTCATGCGGCGGCCTTTTGCAGACTAGCCAAAATTTCGGCGGCGGTCTGCGCGGGGTCTGCGGCTTCGGTGATCGGCCGGCCGATCACAAGGTGAGTGGCGCCGAGGGTCATGGCTTCTGACGGCGTCATCACGCGTTTTTGATCCTGTGTCTTGGCACCTGCCGGACGTATGCCCGGCACCATCAGAATCAGATCGTCGCCATGGCTGGCGCGCACGGCCTGGATTTCCTGCGGCGAGCAGACGATCCCGGCGAGATCGGCTTCGTGCACAAGGTTGGTCAGGCGCATCACGCTTTCATGTGCGGGCAGCGCGTAGCCGATTTCCGCGAGCGCTTCGTTATCGAGACTGGTCAGGATCGTAACGCCCAGAAGGCGGATTTTGTTACCGGCGGCGTGCCGTGCGGCTTTCATCATCTCAAGGCCGCCCGATGCGTGCAGGGTTAGGTAGGCCACATTGAGATCCAGTACGGAGCGCACGGCGCCTGCAACTGTATTGGGTATGTCATGGAGCTTGAGATCCAGAAAAATCGGCAGTTGCGGAAACGCGTCGGCAATCGCCCGGATGCCCTGCGGCCCGTTGGCGTTAAAAAACTCCAGTCCCAGCTTGATGCCGCAGCCGCTGTTTCGCATGGCGTCTGCCAACGCGGCGGCGTGTTTGATATCAGATGTGTCGATCGCACAAAATATCCGCGGCATGGTGGCGACAGTTGTAATGGTCATGACGGGGTTCCTTCCAAGATCATGTCCTTTTGTCGCACTGCGGCAGGTGAAAATCAATCCCTTGCCACATCGACTGCGAAGCTCTAAGTAATAATAAAACAATATATAACCGCCATGGGAGGCGGGCGTATGACGGATTATCAAAAGACCATTCTGGATTATGCAGTGCGCGAAACTGCCGCGGAAGCGGATATGGTTATGCCAGAACGTTTGCATCGCTGTCTTGCCCGTTCCGGCTATATCCCTGTGTTGCATGTCAGCGATGAAACCAAGCCATCCTGTCCGCAGGGGTTCTTCATGATGGAGTTTCGCCGCCTTGACGATCCGCGCTTTCGCGCCGTCACCAGCTTGCGCACGTCGGCTCCGCCTGAAGACGCCTTGCAGGTTACATTCGATACGACACCTCTGCCGCGTGAACGCTCATGGCGTGGTCTGGTCGAGGCGTTCCGGTATCGCGCGACACAGGTGGCGCCAATCACGATGTCGGCATCGCATGCGGTGCCTTCCTATATAAAAGGAGATCATTTGCCAAACGGCGGGGCGCAGGCATCGCGCTATGCAGATCTGGCTTATACGTTGCAGCATCGCACTGGCCACACCTTTTTTATCGATCCGCACCGTATCAGCGCCGATTTCGTGATCGTGCAAACGACTGTCGATCCCGGCGTTTATAAAAGGCCGGGTGAGGCAAACCCCGGCAGTCTGGATCGACTCCTGAACAAGCGCCGTGTATTGATTGCGGTGCCGACACAGTTGAAAGAAGAAAACCGCGGCATCTATATACGGGCGGAATATGCCTTGTCCATTCATGATCCGGCGGCTACTCCCGCGCAGTATATGAGCATGCGGCAATTCTCTCATGCCTTCCCCGAGGTGATCGGAGCGCATGTACGGGGGAAGCCGCCGGTGTTTCCGTCCTTTGGCAACAAACGCACACCGAAAAATTTTTAGCTCGAAAAAAACAGGGGCCTGATGGCGGCCCCTGTTTAAGAAATCCGCCGTGACCGGCTTTTAATCCTCATCGCCTTCGTCGTCTTCACCGTGATCGACGCCGCCATTCAGGCGCTCGCGCAAAGCTTTGCCGGTTTTGAAGAACGGCAGGCGTTTGCCATCGACCTGCACGCTTTCCCCTGTGCGCGGGTTGCGCCCGACGCGTGGTTCACGCACCTTGACTGAGAACGCGCCGAAGCCGCGCAGTTCGACCCTGTCGCCCCGCGCCAGAGCCTGACTGATCTCATCAAAAATGGTGTCGATGATTTTTTCGACGTCACGCATGTACAGGTGCGGATTTTTTTCAGCCAAACGCTGGATCAGTTCCGACTTGGTCATGCCTTTTCCCCTTCATCGTTGTCGTTGGCGCGGCCGCCTTAAAAAAGCAAATTGCTGAGCGTTCTCATACACTTAAGGCTACACTTCCAGAATGCCTGAAATTCAGGGCCGCCGTCAAGGGAAGAATCGTGCTGAAAACAGGGAAAGTCTTTGAAACAGAAAGGATTTTTTAGGAAGTCATCCGTGTAGAAAGGCTGAAACCGGGGGATTTCCGGGTTTTTTACCATCGACCAGGGTAGCAAAAATCCCCGCCGAAGTTGCCTTCAGGCGGGGACTCTTTAGATCGTTTATGCAAGACGTTTATTTGGTTTTCTTGGCTTCGCCGAGGGCGGCGCCCAGAATATCGCCCAAAGACGCGCCGGACTCGGTCGAGCCGAACTCTTCCATCGCCTGTTTGTCTTCGTCGATTTCGCGCGCCTTGATCGACAGACCCAGCTTGCGCGATTTTTTGTCGATGGAGACAACTTTTGCGTCAACCTTCTCGCCCATGGCGAAACGGTCGGGGCGTTGCTCGGAACGTTCGCGGGAAAGGTCGGCCTTCTTGATGTAACCGGAAACTTTTTCGTTTACGGACACTTCAATGCCTTTATCGTCCACGGCGGTGATCGTGCAGGTAACGACAGAGCCTTTGTTGATGCCTTCGAGGGCGCCAACGTTCGGGTCTTCGCCGGAGAGCTGCTTGATCCCCAGAGCGACGCGCTCTTTCTCGGCGTCGATTTCAAGGATCTTCACTTTTACAGTGTCACCCTTGTTAAAGGCCTTGAGGGCTTCTTCGCTTTCATCGTCCCACGAGATGTCGGAGAGGTGAACCATGCCGTCGATATCGCCGGACAGGCCCACAAACAGGCCGAACTCGGTGATGTTACGGATTTCACCTTCGAGAATCTGACCGTCTTTATGGTCGGCAGCAAACTTGATCCACGGATTTTCCGAGCATTGTTTGATACCAAGGGAAATACGGCGTTTCTCTTCATCGACATCCAGAACCATGACTTCGACTTCTTGCGAAGTCGAAACGATTTTGCCCGGATGGGCGTTTTTCTTGGTCCACGACATCTCGGAAACGTGCACCAGACCTTCGATACCGGCTTCGAGTTCAACGAACGCACCGTAATCGGTGATGTTGTTGACGCGGCCCGTGTATTTTTGGCCTGGAACATATTTCTGGGCGATACCTTTCCAGGGATCGCTTTCGAGTTGTTTCATGCCCAGAGAAATACGCTGGTTTTCTTCGTTGTAACGGATGACCTGCACCTGAATGCTCTGGCCCACGTGCAGCATCTCGGAGGGATGGCTGACTCGTTTCCAGGAGATATCGGTGACGTGCAGAAGACCGTCGACACCGCCCAAGTCAATGAACGCGCCGTAATCGGTGATGTTCTTGACTACGCCCTGAAGAACCTGGCCTTCCTTGAGGGTGCCCAGGATTTCGGAACGAACTTCCTGACGGCTTTCCTCGAGAACGGCGCGGCGCGAGACGACGATGTTGCCTCTGGAGCGATCCATTTTCAGGATTTGGAACGGTTGCGGCGTGCCCATCAGCGGGGATACATCGCGCACAGGGCGGATGTCTACTTGCGATCCCGGCAAGAAGGCCACAGCGCCACCGAGGTCGACAGTGAAACCGCCCTTGACGCGGCCGAAGATGATGCCGGTGACGCGTTCTTGTTTGTTGCAGGCTTTTTCAAGCTCGACCCAAACTTCCTCGCGGCGGGCTTTCTCACGGCTGATGGCGGTTTCGCCATCACGGTTTTCCATGCGCTCGATGAATACCTCGACCTTGTCGCCGATTTTGATTTCGGGCGGCTGGCCGGGCATGGAGAATTCACGCAAAGGCACACGGCCTTCGGATTTCAGGCCGACATCGATAATCGCGAAGTCGTCTGTCATGTTGACGATGCGACCGACAACGACGTTACCTTCAACGCGCGTGCCTTTACCCATCGTTTCGTTCAGTAGTCTGGCGAAGTCTGACCCTTCGTCACGGTCTTTCAGATTTTTGGCTACAGATGCCATGGTTTTGTTTTCCTTTTTTAGGAAGATACGCCCGTGCGGCCAGAGGATAAGGTCGGGCCGGGTTTCTGAAAGAAACCGCGCCAAGCTTTCGTACCCGCAAGGACGGCCCGATTCATAGTGGAAAACATGAATCAAATCAATGAAATAACGGGGATTTTTGCCAATCTCCTCTTTATTTATGAAAAATATGATGACATCATGCTGCTTTTGGTGTCAAATAAACGCAATAGAGCGGAAAGTGGTGGCAAAATTGAAAGAGCAAACCGACCTCGCAACCATGAGCAGACCTGCTGTCCACGCGGCGATAGCGGAGCATTTTGGCACATCATGCGCCGATGTCGATCAGGCTTTCACTTACAGACATGTTGAAGCCTTGCGCAGTACGCTGCAAACCGTGCGACAGGGGCAAAGCGCTGAGCGTGTTTATCTGCTGGCAGGGACGGGTATTACCGGATTGGCGACGATAACGTTGGGCGAGCCGCTGTTGTGTCTGGTTTTTGGCGCGGCGGCAACATGGGCCGGACGGGCGTTATTACGGCGCAGTCGTGAGGCCTTAGAGAATTCGATGGTGGATTGCATTCGGGTACGTAAAGAACGTGCACAGCAAGAGCCAGGCCTTCAGGGTTAACGATCCTGAATGTATTTCAGCGCTTCCTGAAAGACTTCATCCGGCCCCATGTGAGTGGTGTCGATATGGATGGCATCAGGGGCCGCTTTCATGGGCGCATCCGGGCGTCCGGCATCGCGGGCATCACGGATTTTCATGTCTTCAAGCACTTTTTCGTAGAAAACATCCAAACCCTGTCCCAGCAATTCTTTATGGCGGCGGCGGGCACGCTCGGCCTGATCGGCGTCGACGTAGAACTTCAGGATCGCTTCCGGAAAAATAACCGTGCCGATATCGCGGCCATCAAGAATAGCCCCCGGTTTGCCGCTTTTAGCAGGAAATTCACGCTGGAAATCATACAGCGCCAAGCGTACGGTGGGCATGGCCGCCACGATGGAGGAGCCGCGCCCGGCTTCCGGGCCGCGCAAGGCAGGATCATCAAGTTTGGTGGCATCTAAAGTGCGGGCGGCTTGCAGGGCTGCGTCCGCCTCTTCAAACGGCAGGCCTTTTTCAAACAGGGTATAGGCCACGCGGCGATAAAGCAGGCCCGTATCAAGGTAGGCATAATCCAGATGCGTGGCTAGCCGCCGCGCCATCGTGCCTTTGCCGCTGGCGGCGGTACCATCGATTGCGATGACGGGGACGGGCTTTTTCATTCCCTGTTGTTAAGTGAAAACGCGGCGTTTGTAAATCAGTCGTTCGGAGGGTCAGTCGATCTGGGCCTTGCGTGAGGGCTGGATCGAACGGCGCAGATGAGCCGGGCAATAAGGCTGCGTCCGGAACAAAGAGGGTTTGTTGTCCGGCAGGCTGCCATAACCGAATTCACGGCGCAGGGCGGCACGTTCTTCCGGTGTGGCAAGCGCCGCGCTGCAATGTTGCCTGAAAAAGCCTGATAGCTTGCCGGTCGACCATTCGCAGCCTCCGTTTTTTTCGCCGGGCAAGACTGCCTGCAAGGGCTTGCCTTCGTCCTGCGGAATGGCGGGTGGCTGGGGCGGGGCGACAAAGGGAATTTCTGGTGCCAGCATTTGCGCCAGATCTACCGGGTTGCCGGGAATGCACGCACCCTCGGGCAGGCAGGAGATATCAAGCAAGTCGATGTTCGCCAGCCAGCTTTCACTGACGCCATCGGTTAAGGCCCGCAGGGTTTCCTGATGGGCGGGGTTATTCAGGGTGATTTGTTTCAGGCTTTCGGTCATGGCCGAGGTCGGGCCACCGATCTGGCGGATTCCTTTTTCGGCTGTGGTCAGCAGATTTGCCAAGACTGCCTGCGCTTCATCGCCGTCGAACGCAGTCGTCGCTATATGTGCCAGAAAATTTTCCAGCTCTATGGCAAGAGAAGCGTTGTGGCGGCTGTCCGGCATGATCGACCCTGTTTGTTCTTCTGATATGTCAACGGGGCAGATTAGACGCGCCAGCGCTGATTTGTCAAAAATGATCTCAGGCCGCTTTCGGTTCGGCAGCCTCGATCATGCCCCCGCATTCATTCATCAGCTTGATGAAATTGGGAAAACTGGTGCGGATCGGGGCGCCGTCGTCGATCTGTAGGGGCTCGTCGCTGACCAGCCCCAATACCAGAAAACTCATCGCGATGCGGTGATCAAGCGCCGTTTCGATCAGTGCTCCCCCGCGGGGCGGTTTGCCATTGCCGTATACGGTCAGGCTGTCTTCGTCCATTTCCAGCTTCACGCCGCAAGCGATCAGACCATCCGCGATCATCTTCAGACGGTCGCTTTCCTTGATGCGCAGTTCGGCGAGGTTGGTCATGCGTGTGACGCCGTTGGCGCAGGCCGCCGCCATCGCCAGAACCGGGAATTCATCGATCATGCTGGGGACGCGCTCCGGCGGGACATCGATCCCCTTGAGCGCGCCGTTATAGCGGATGACGATATCGGTGACGGGCTCTCCGGCGTCGGTTTCAACTTTCACATAGGTGATATCGGCTCCCATTTCTTTTAATGTCTTATAAATGCCGTCGCGACGCGGATTGACGCAAATGCGCTGTAGACGGATGGCCGAATCCGGCACGATGCAGGCGGCTACCGCCGGGAACGCGCCCGATGATGGATCCCCCGGCACATCGACCGCGCATCCCAACAGTTTGGCGCCTCCCCTGACCGAGATGGCTTCACCTTCCGGCGCTTTGGCGATATCAACATCGACGCCAAAATGGCGCAGCATGTTTTCGGAATGATCGCGCGTGGCGTGCCTTTCGATCACTGTCGTGGTGCCTTGCGCGTTCAGGCCCGCGAGCAGGATGGCAGATTTGACTTGCGCCGAGGCCACGGGCAGCGTGTATTCAATTCCTTTGGCGGCGGCGGTGCCTTTGATGGCCAGCGGCAGACGGCCGCCGTCGCGTGAAAGAAATTGGGCCCCCATCCGGGTGAGGGGTTCCATCACCCGCTTCATCGGGCGTTTGATCAGGGATTTGTCGCCGGTGAAAATGGCGTTCAACTCGTGCGAGGCACAGATACCCAGCAACAGGCGGGTCGAGGTGCCGCTATTGCCCATATCCAGTATGTCGGTGGGTTCCTTCAGGTTGCCGATACCAATCCCTTGCACCCGCCACAGCCCGTCACTGTCGTCGATGATTCTTGCGCCCAGGGCGCGCATCGCGGCGGCGGTGTTCATTACATCCTCGCCTTCCAGAAGGCCGGAGATCATGGTTTCGCCTTCGGCCAGCGCGCCGAACATCAAGGAACGGTGGGAAATGGATTTGTCGCCCGGGATTTTGGTGGTACCGGTCAAAGGCCCGGATTTCCGGGAAATAAGGGGGGTTGCGAGTGTCATGGTGCCTAAATAGACCAGCTATGCCGCAAACGCAAAAAAATTTCAGGGCCGATTCGATTAAGTTTGACATAATTTTCAGGGCGCTGATAGCTTACGGATGCAGCAAAAAAACACAAAGGATTCAGGGATGGAACGTGATCTTTTACTTAAGCGCGACCAGATGATTGCGGGTCTGCATGACCAGTTAGCGGGAGCGGCCTTTGCCGCCGCCACGACCATGCCGTACGATACGGCTCCGTTACAGTCAATGTTGCGGGATATGGCAAGTGAGTATGGTCATGACGCCGATACGCAAGGCCATATCATGCTGGCGCTTGAGGACTTGCTGGAGTATTGCAGCATGCGAAATATTCGTCAGTTGAGCGCATTGCTCGCACAGACGCTTGCCGAACGCAAAGGCCAAACCGCAGGGGGCTCCGAATCGCGAGGTTACGAGGCTTTTGAGAATAAACTTGCCTCCTACTGGCGCTTACTGTTGATGAATGACGATCAACTTGCGCGCGATCAGAAGTACCGCGAGATCGAATCGGTTTGTGCGCATACGATATCGTTCCCCTTGCGGCAACAAGCTGACGCCGCGCGGAGCGCGTTGGCGGGCTTCTCCGGCAGCGCCTTTCGCCCGCCGTTCTTTTAAGCTTTTGATGTAGAGGATAAAGGCGGGTATGCCGCTTTTTTGTTTCTCTTGTTTAATTCATGTTGAAGCTGTTGATGTCGCCGTTATAAGTCGCAGCAAATTCGGCGAATTTATCTTTGGGGATCGGTCGTGAATAGCGGAATCCTTGCACTTCGTCGCAGTTTTGCGCTTGCAGGAAGGCTTCGTGCTCTTTGGTTTCAACACCTTCGGCGATGACTTTCAGACTCAAGGAGTGGCCCAGCGCGACAATCGTGCGGGCGATTGCGGCGTCGTCCGGGTTTTGCAGGGCGTTGCGGATGAACGATTGATCGATCTTCAGGCGGTCGATCGGGAATTGCCGCAGATAAGACAATGATGAATAACCTGTGCCGAAGTCGTCAATCGCAAGCTCGACACCCAGATTATGCAGGTTTTGCAAGATGGTGATGGTGTGCTGGATGTCTTCCATAAATACAGATTCGGTGACTTCAAGCTCAAGCTGATGCGGAGGCAGGCCGCTTTCACGCAGAATCTTCGATGTATAAGCGACGATATCGCTTTGATAGAATTGTGCGCCCGATACGTTGACGGCGATACGGATTTCATATCCGGCCTGCCGCCAGGCCATGGCTGTTTCAACGGCCGTTTTCATGACCCATTCGCCAATCGGCACGATCAGCCCTGATTGCTCGGCAATCGGAATAAATTCGGCCGGGGAAATAAAATGGCCGCCTTCCTTGCTGCTGTCGGGCTTCCACCAGCGGATAAGAGCTTCGGCGCCAATTACCTTGCCGGACTTAAGATCCAGTTGTGGCTGGTAGTAAAGCAGCAACTGGTTCTTTTCCATGGCATCGCGCAGGTCGCGCAGCATCTGGAAGCGCAATTGCACAGCACGGTCGTAGTCTTCCGAATATTCCTTGATCGTGTCGCGCCCGTCTTCCTTGGCGCGGTTCAGGGCAATGTCGGCGTGTTTCAACACCTGATCGGGGTCGACGCCGTCATCGGGGAAGGTTGCAACGCCGATCGACGAACGTATCTGGAAATTTTCATTAAAGACTTTGAAGGGTTCCGCGCGAATCACGCCGATCACGCGATCAGCCACGTCGCGTGATGTGATGGCCTTGCCCGTAAGCGGCATGGTGATGGCGAATTCATCCTCCCCTGACCGGGCGACGATCGCTTGCTCCGGCAGCGAGGCGCGCAAACGCTTGGCGACACCGCGCAGAATGGCATCGCCCACGTTATGGCCCATGGAATCGTTGATATCCTTGAAATGATCGAGGTCGAGGGCGATTACGGCGTAGCGGCCCGGATTTTCCGCGCCTTGCGCGCGGGCCATTTCGTTCAGCTTCTGCAGGAACAAGGTACGGTTTGGCAAACTGGTCAGCGTGTCGAAATAGGCAAGTTTGTGAATCTGGTCTTGCGCTGCGCTCTTGATTCGCTTGATGTTGTCTGCGTTTTGCTTGATCAGGGAAAGCGCGATATCGATGGCGCTGCCTATTTCATCCGTCGGGTTGAAGGGGGATCTTTCGACGCGCGGATTCTCGGGGTTCTCCGAGGCGCGCATCAGGTTTGAACGCAGGAACAAGATCGGTTCCAGCAGCCAGTATCCAAGGGCCATCATCAATACCGTGGTGACAAAAGCTGACATCAGCAGCATCACCAGAATGTTTTGTTCGACATAATCGAAGACTTGCTGCTGCACCGAGCTGGAATCGATTTTCACTACGATCACGAACGGCCGGCTGAACAGGTTGCGCGGCCGGAAGATCACTTCATAGGAAGTACCGTCGCCGCTCAAACGGTTTTTCGCCTGATAGCCGTTTTGCAGGGCCAGGCGGGTCACCAACGGTTCGCCGTAAGCCCGGAGCAGGTTGAAATCGACAGAATAAACGGAAAAGCCGGAAATGCGGGTTGTCTCCAGCACGCGCCTGGCTTCCTCTTCACTGATGGGGGACGTGAGCAGGTTCTGAATGCGTTCTTCGATCAGCGGCACAATCGCGGAACGGGCCGATTCGCTGATTTCATCAAGACGTTTTTGACGGTAATCGGCGATTGTCATGCTCATGATCCCGACCTGAACGGTCAGGATAGTCAGGAAGACGACGAGCGTGATACGCCAACTGAGGCGGCTTTTCCAAATGTCGCCGGGCGAGCGCATCAGGCGGTTGCTTAAGGTTGCTGACTTTCTTGCTGAGGCGGCGGGTCTGGCGCTTGCGCGCGCAGCGCCTTTCGTGCGGGCAGCGGATGCCGGACTGCTGGCATGATGGACACGCGCTGACGGTGATGGCCGTGCCATCGGTTGTTTACCCGGAGTTGTCATGTATCTTTAAATTTTGCCCTGATACAGTTGATTACTCGACCCGCAACGCAGCGAAACGTGAGTTTCTCCCACCACAAGTCCCCACAGTTCCATTTTACGGCCCGAGTCATTAAGAATATATTTAAAAATGGCCTGAACCGGCCTGTATGATTGTTTATAACGCACTGTAAAACAATGCATTTTTAGGGTATATCAAAAGATGCTAAAATAAAAGCCAAATTATGCGGATTGTTGCCGGTTCCGGGTGAGGGGCACGATCGTCGCGGCGGCTGATTCACCTGCCAGCGTTTCCTTGAATCGTACAGGCAAGCCGCGGGGCAGACCGCTGACTTCCCCGTCTTGCATGACGATCTGACCTCGGATAATGGTTGCCACAGGCCATCCTGTGACTTTCATGCCTTCATAGGGGCTCCATCCCGCCTTTGATTTTTGTTGTTTTGCCGTGATTTCCTTTCTGGCCTTCATGTCGACGATGGTGAAGTCGGCGTCATAACCAGGGCAAATGCGGCCTTTTCCGGCGATCTGGTGGATCCGGGCCGGGCCGTAGGCCGTCAGGTCGACGAACCGCTCCAGCGTGAGCCGTCCTTCATTGACATGGTTGAGCATCACGGGCACCAGCGTTTGCACGCCTGGCGTGCCGCTGGGGCTGGCGGGATAGGTTTTGCCTTTCTCCTCAAGCGTGTGAGGGGCGTGATCCGACCCCAGAATATCGATCAGGCCATTTCGCACCGCTTGCCACAAGGCGTCTTGATGGCGCCGTTCGCGGATGGGCGGGTTTTGCTGTGCGCGGGTTCCCAGGCGCTCGTAACATTCCGGCGCTGCCAGCGTCAGGTGATTCGGCAGCACTTCGCAGGTGGCGATGTCCCGGTTCTGGGCCAGAATATCCAGCTCTTCCGCCGTTGAAATATGCAGAACATGGACGCGGCGGCCGCAGTCGCGCGCGATTCGCAGCAAGCGGTTTGTGGCGCTGACGCATGATTCCGGTGAACGCCAGGCTGGATGCAGGTTGACGTTGTTGCTGTCCCCGAGAATCGTTTTTTTGTTTTCGTTCATCATCATTTCGTCCTCGGCATGGACGGCGACGACACGATGGCCGTTTGCGAGCACGGTACGCACTTCATCGTCTGTCGCGGAAAGCAAATCGCCGGTTGATGATCCCATGAAGATCTTGATGCCGCAAACGCCGGGCAGGTTCTCCCATTCTGGCAGATTGCGCGCATTGATCGCGGTGCCGCCGAGGTAAAAAGCATAATCGCAATATGCCGTTTGGCTGGCGATATCCATTTTCTGCGCCAGCGTTTCGGGCGTGGTCGTCAGGGGTGTGGTATTGGGCATCTCAAAAACGGCGGTGACGCCCCCTGCTGCTGCGGCCATGGTGCCGTGCTCGATGTCTTCCTTATGGGTGGCGCCGGGTTCGCGGAAGTGAACCTGCGTATCGATCACCCCGGGCAATATGTGCAGACCGCGACAAGGGATGACATTGTCGGCGGCCGCCCCTTCCAGGTCGCCTATGGCAGCGATTTTTCCGTCGCGCACGCCGATATCCACCTCCAGGGTCATCCCCGGCAGGACGGCAGTTCCGCCACGCAAAATCAGGTCAAAAGTTTCGGCCATTTCTTAAACTTTCAAAATTTGAGTCATTAAGGGGGATTCCCGCTCCGGGTCAAAGCCTTTATGATCATACAAGGCTATCACGGCCACCATACACAGAAAATTAAGAGTTGTCATAAAATAATGAGAAAAAAGAAGGACATGGGCTGACATGAAGACGATCCGGGAAAGCCCCGAACATCATTTCCTGACTTTTCTCGACAAGGTGAAGCAGGACGGGAATAGCTGGTTTGCGATCCACTGCGCCCAATCGGAAACGCTCAACCATGAAAACATGATCGAGGATCTGACGCGCATCCGGGGCAGGTTGCATGAATACCGGCAAGCTTGCGAGATGCTGGTGACGCGCCTTGCAAAGGCAGCGGTCGATTTCAGCGACGCCACGCTTTATGTGTTCACCGATGGCGATTTACTGTTGCTGGCCAATCCCGGCGGTGGCATTGAAGAACAGGCCTTGCAGGAATTTTACCGCGAACTGGCCGGGGACTTGAGCGGCCGTTTCTGCCGTTATGGCAGTCTCAACCAGGATATATACAGCTACCAGCGTTTGGCCGACGAGCGGTTCGTCTCTGCCCGGCGCATGACGGCTTATGAAACCATGGCGGATGAGGTGCGGGTAAGCTCCGTGCCGTTGCGGCGTGACCGGCGCAAGGATACGCTGGTGCTGATCGTTGAAGACGACCGTTTCACTGCCGCCATTGCTGCCAACATTCTGAACAAGGACTACGAGATCGTTCATGCCAAAACCGGGGAAGATGCAATTATTTCTTATATGGATCACGCTCCGGACGTCGTGTTTCTCGATATTCACTTGCCGGGCCTCAGCGGCCACCAGACTCTGGAGGCCATCCGCAAGATCGATCCGGCGGCGCATGTGGTTATGCTGAGTGTGGATGCCGTTAAAACGAATATCGTCGAGGCTTCTAAAGGGGGAGCGGCTGGCTTCTTGAAGAAGCCCTTCACCAAGGAGCGTATGATCGCCATGGTCAAGACTTCGCCTTTCTACAAACCGCCGCGCAGCAGCGGTCTGCCGCAGCATTTCTGATCGCTATTGCCGATTGCTCGAAAATCATGTTTTCTGGGTCGTGATTTTTAAGTGAAAGACGCTATCATGACGATACTCGCCCTGCATAACACCCTGACCGGCCGCAAAGAGACTTTCGTTCCTGCCGATCTTGCCCATGTCCGCGTTTACGCTTGCGGGCCGACCGTCTATAACTACGCCCATATCGGCAACGGACGAATGGCGGTCGTGTTCGACCAGCTAGTGCGGGTCTTGCGCCAGCTTTACCCTTGCGTGACTTACGTATCCAACATCACGGATGTTGACGACAAGATTATGGATGCGGCCCGGCAGACGGGTGAGAACATTGATACGATCACGCGCCGCTATGAAGCCATCTATAACGAGGATATGGCGGCGCTGGGCGTAGTCAAACCGGATATCCAGCCCCGGGCCACCGAACATATCGGCGAGATGATCGCCCAGATCGAACAACTGATTGCGCGTAAGCATGCTTACGCTGCGCAGGGACACGTCTTGTTCCATGTGCCTTCGTTCCCGGCCTATGGCGGGCTTTCGGGGCGCAGTCGCGACGATCAGATCGCCGGCGCCCGGGTCGAAGTGTCTCCGTTCAAGAAAGATCCGGCTGATTTCGTGCTGTGGAAGCCCAGCGCGCCCGATCAGCCGGGCTGGGCTTCGCCGTGGGGACGTGGCCGCCCGGGTTGGCACATCGAATGTTCGGCGATGGCGGAGAAGCACCTCGGGCTGCCGTTTGATATCCATGGCGGCGGCGCCGATCTGAAATTCCCGCATCATGAGAACGAAATTGCGCAAAGCTGCTGCGCCCACGGTCGCGAAGACGATCTGGCTGCGTTCGCGCGCTACTGGGTGCATAACGGTTTTGTCACCGTTGAAGGCGAGAAGATGTCGAAATCAATCGGCAATATCCGGCTGGTTCACGATTTGATCGCCCACTATCCGGGCGAGGTCTTGCGCCTGACGCTGTTATCGGCGCACTACCGTGCGCCTCTCAGCTTCACATCCGATGCGCTCAACCAAGCGCGCAGCACGCTTGATCGTTACTATCGCATTCTCTTCGATCTGAAAGACGTAGAGGCTGTGGCCGGTGATGTTCCACCCGCGGTGATGGCGGCCTTGTGCGATGACTTGAATACGCCGCAGGCGATCGCCGAACTGAATGCACTGGCGCGCGACGTCGCAAGCGCCGATGCCGTACAGCGCCGCCACATCAAATCAGCGCTTCTGGCAGCGGGGAATTTTCTGGGGTTGTTGCAGGCCGATCCAACCCAGTGGCTTGGTTACGGCGTGCAGGACGGTGTTGATGGTGCGGTGGTTGAAAGGTTGCTGCAGGAACGCCAGCAGGCGAGGCAAAGCAAGGACTTCAGCCGCGCTGATGAAATACGTCGTGAGCTTTCAGCCATGGGAATTGAAATTGAGGATACGCCGCAAGGGACGAAATGGCGCAAAGCGTCGTAAGGATTTGATAGGATCAGCGCGCCAGCAGAACCTGATAGTATATGTAATTTGACGTGTTTAAATCCTGATAACAGCCAGCGGCGCGCGACGCCAGCAGCGGATCTTCATCGCTCAACGTTTCGATGTTCGTGAATGTGCCGGCGAATAATGTCAGATCGGTATCACTGTCGGTGACGGGCACGGCGTTTTTGTCGCTATAGCCGAGAATGACGTTTATGATCTGACAGACCTCCAGCTTGACATCGGGCAACAACAGCAGCAAATCGCTGCATGCGGCTGTGCCGCAAACCGACCCCATATTCTCGACCTGATTGCTGCCAGTGAACAAATAGGCCGTTCCGGCGGTTGCAATCCCGAGATCCGGGGGCAGGCGATAGGTGACACCACCGCCTTCGGGGTGAAAGACTTCTGCTGTCGGCGTTGTGCCGTAGGTGCCGTAGCCAACGTCGGCATCGGGGTGAGCAAAGCTTATATCCGTGGCGGCAATCCCGCGCAGGCGCAGCATGCCCACAGCTTTGTTGACGGCATCGCCGTACGAAATAATCTCCGATGCGGCCAGTCGCGCACGATCCTCGCTAAGCGTCTTTCCGCTTGAGCGACTGCCCTCGGCGACGGCGAAGGAAAGTGCAGCCAGCAGAACGATGGCGACAAAGATATAGAAGATGGCGTTGCCGCTTTCGGAATGTCTCATGCTGTCTAGTTTATCAGACCCGGAATTTTTTGAAATCGGCTTCATTGGTGCGCGGAATGTGAACAGGCAGGGTTTTGAATCCGTGGGCTACGAGCGTCAGGAAGGTCGCGCGCCCCGAACCGATTTCGACGTTATCGAGCATGCCGATCCCTAAGACCGGTTTGTCGAGCGGGGTTTGACTGGCCATCGCCGCTTCCACCGCCTCGCGACGAGGTCTTTCAGCTTCAGAGAGTTCGCCCGACGACTTGATGCGCCCGTCAGGCAGAAGCCACTCGAAGGAAAACAGGGATTCGCGCCAGCTTTTGATGATTTCAGCGGTGTCGACCGTGATTTCTGTATAGTGATCGGGGCGGTTTCGGGCCACCGGATTATCGGTGAACTTTATATCCTGAAGCTCTGTTCGTGTCTGCACAGTCATGTTTGGCCTCATTTCCCGCAAAGACCGCTTGAAACAGTTGTCCGTCAATGCCAGATTACGGAGGAATTGGAAATAAATCGTAAAGCCCTCAGATATTAGGGAAATTGCATGAACCAGCCTAATCCTCTTGCCGGCATACCGGCTCCGGAAGTTCTGATCGTTGACGACGATGCGGACGAAGTCTATTGCGATGGCGGCAGCAGGGCGCTCGGGCACCCGGCTGTCTGGTACAGCTTCGATGGGCGTAGCCGTGTGACCTGCCAGTATTGCGATCGCGAATTTATCAAGCGCAGCCACTCCACGCTATCCGTCTGACCGCGCATTTGATTTTATCTATGGGTTTTCTATATAATTACTCAGGTGGTGCTGCATGGTGCGGGCCGCTGAGACAGGTTTGCTCGCTTTTGACAGGGGCTTTTCGATGAATAACCCGCGACTCTCGCTTTTTGATCATCCCTTTTTTCTTGGTTTCGATCATTTCGAACGTGAACTCGACCGTTTGAAAAAAACGTCGGATGGCTATCCACCCTATAACGTGGAACAGATTGGCGAACACGGTTTGCGCATCACGCTCGCGGTAGCTGGATTTGGCATGAAAGATCTCGATATCGAGCTCGACCACAACCAGTTGACCATACGCGGTAAACAAGAAGACGATGGCACGCGGGTTTACCTGCATCGCGGCATTGCAGCCCGGCAATTCCAGCGCAATTTTGTATTGGCCGATGGAATTGAGGTGCTGGGTGCGGCGCTCGATAATGGGTTGTTACACATAGATATGCGGCGCGTTCAGCCTGAAAGCACGGCGCGCAAGATAGAAATTCACAGCAAGAGCGCCAATGGAGGAGTCATAAGCGGCCCGCAGGCAATTGATGTTGAGGTGACGGCGCGCAAGGAGGAAGCGGAATGAGCCCGTCTTCGCCGCCGGTTTTACCAGGCGTGCTACGCGCCCTTTCGGCCCAGGATTTCCTCGCCTATGGCCTGGCGCAGATCGCCTATGTGCGCCCCATAAGAGTCGAAGGACAGGTGGCGTGGGCGCTGCATGCGGCCGATGGAACGGTGCTGACAATTCAGAATCAGGCTGGCGTCGCTGCCGTGCTGGCACGGCAAAACGACCTCGATCCTGTGTCTTTGCATTGATATCTGCCGGAAGGATCGGAAGAAAGCGAAAGGCTGGTCATGCAAGGAGCAAGAACCAGCCTTTCTAGTCTTGGAAAGTCGTGAACCCCAGGGCAATTGGAGTATTCCCCTTCCCAAACCCCGCGCGGGCCACCGTATCCATGCAACTGGAATCCCAAATCCGGCAACGCAGCGCGTAAAAATCTTGAAGCCCCTCCACCATGGCAAACTTGACCAAGACTGTCAAACGGTTGGTGCCGGGGATGATTTATAAAAAAGAAAACAGGGGCTTAGGCGGCGGCCAGCAAGCGCTGGCTGCCTTGCTCCAACAGGCTGCGCAGGGCATCGGCGTCAGCGGCGTTACGCAAATCCTCCAGCAAGGCAGGATTGCGCATCAGCCGGGATATCCGGGAGAGTCGCCGTAAGTGGTGCGGGCCGTCGCTGCCAGGCGAGAGCAACATAGTGATCAGGTCGACAGGATAATCGTCAACGGCGTTGAATTCTAAAGGGCGCGCCAGGCGCGCCAGCAAGATAAAAGGTTTCTGCAATTTAGGCAGCCGCAAGTGCGGGATCGCCACACCTTCGCCGATCCCTGAGCTGGCTTGCTGCTCGCGGGTCATCAACTGTGTGAACAATGTGCGGGCCGGGAATCCGGTCATCATATCGACCTTGTTGCAGATCGCTTGATAAGCCTGCGTTATATGCGGCGCCTTGAGGTCGGGCAAGATCAGATCAAGCTGCAGGCGTTCATCATCAGAAACGTACAAGGGAGTCACCTTTGTTGATTCGGCGGCGTCTATGGCCATGAAATACAATAGATCGCTCCGCCAATCCAGAAACTTCGCCTGTGCGGCGCATAAAAAATATTCAATAAAAACAATCTGTAAAGAGGATCCTGGCGATCCGGTTTTTCCCAAAGTAAAACGCCCCAAAAAGGGGCGTTTTGATTCTGTCTAACGATCTCTTCTCAGGCTCGCTTGCGTGCCGTCTTGGCCGTTGTCTTTTTGGCGGCGGCCTTCTTTTTCGCCGGCAGCTTTTTCACATTCGATTTGGCCGCCGATTTTTTGGTGGCGACTTTCTTCGCGGGAGCCTTGGTGGTCGCCTTGCTGCTGGCCTTAGGCAGGCTGGCGGCCAGACCGGGGTCGACCCAGCCGATATTCCCGTCAGCGCGGCGATACACCATGTTGATGCCGCCATGTTTGGCGCTGCGGAACAAGAAGGCGTTCTGGTGTGCCAGGTCAAGGCGCATCACAGCTTCCGAAACCGTCAGGGTCGGGATATGCGTAGTCATTTCTGCGATCACCAGCGCTTCGTCCCCTTTGGGCAAATCGCCTTCTTCGTCCGAATCATTGCTTGAAAGCGTGTAATCGCGTGCTTTGAGCATGTCGGATTCAGGAGTGCGTTGTAGACGGTCGTGGTGGTCGCGCAGACGGCGCTTATAGCGGCGCAACTGCTTGGCTGCTTTTTCAGCGGCTGTGTCGAAGGCCAGATAGGCATCGCCCTCTTCGGCGTCGGCCATCACCATGATGCTGCTGCCGACCCGTACGGAAATATGAGCGCGGATCAGACCATGTCCATGACCCTCTTTGGAGAAAGTAATATTCGCATCGGTGCCATGATTGAAATATTTGCTGTTCATATCCTCCAGCTTGTTGGTGACATGGGTACGCAGGGCATCGCCCACGTTCATCTGTTTACCTTGTACGGTAATATGCATGGCATTCACTTCCATATGTTGGTGTTGGGAAAGTTAAAATCGTTGGAAAGTCTGAAAGGATTATGTGTCTTTGGCAAGTCTCCCTCCTTCCTTCATCTTAGGCTTGAGAATATTGTCAAATCATTAAGGAATATCTAAGGTATCCCTGCCTTGATATAAGTCAGAGATCAAGATCGTCCAGCCTGCGACCTTTTGATGCGCCGCCGTTGCACTGAAGAGGGAATATTCAATGATTCCCTATACTTGGCCACAGTGCGGCGGGCGATGTCGATCTTGTCTTTTTGCAGAATCTCGACAATGGCGTCATCGGAGAGGATAGCTTCAGGCTTTTCAGCGTCTATCAGCGCCTTGATTTTCATCCGGATCGCTTCGGCGCTGTGCACGCTGCCGTCTGCGCTGGTGATGGCGGTTGAGAAGAAATATTTCAGCTCGAACAGCCCGCGCGGCGTGCCGATATATTTGTTGCTGGTGACGCGACTGACCGTGCTTTCGTGCATATCGATTTTTTCGGCGATATCCTTGAGCGTCAGCGGTTGCAGGAACTCGATGCCATAAAGGAAAAAAGGTTCCTGCTGTTCGATAATCTCGCTGGCGACCTTAAGGATGGTCTTGGCGCGTTGATCCAGGGCGCGGATCAGCCAGTTGGCCGAATTGAGTTGCTCATTCAGATATTCGCGCGACTTCTTATCCTTGGCGTGCGCCGAAATTTCCGCGACGTATTCCTGGTTGACCAAAACCCGGGGCAGGGTGTCGCTGTTCAGTTCGACGCGCCAGCCGCCACCTTCCGATTTCGGGATCGCCTTCATCACAACGTCAGGTACGATCATCTGGACGATCATATGCTCGAACAGGCTTGCCGGGCGAGGGTTCAAAGACTTGATCTCAGCGATCATATCCATCAGGTAGGTCTGGTTGACGCCGCATATCCTGCATAGGGCTTCATAGTCATGTGAGCCCAGCAGCGGCAAATGCGCCAGCAGTTTTTCCATCGGTTCGTCCAATTGCCCCTGTTCATCCAGTTGCAGTTTCAAACACTCCGCGAGGGATCCGGCAAAGATGCCGGGTGGGTCAAACTGCTGCAGGCGGTCGAGGATATCGCGCACCAGTTCTTTTTTTGCGCCGAGGCGTTCCGCCAGCACGTCAATATCGAGCCTGAGGTAGCCACTTTCATCCAGCATCTCGATCATCAAGCCGCCGATCAGGCGGTCTTTGGGGTCATTGAAGGCCATCAGCATCTGTTCGTGCAGATGCTCGCGCAGTGTGGTTTGCCGCGAGAGCGTGTTTTCAAGAGAAAGCTCGCTATCCTCGAATGACCGGTTGCCGCCGCTTCCGGCCTGCTGGGTGCCAAGGTCGAAGTCGACGGCACCCGAAGGCTCAGCCTTGCTTTCGGCCTCGTTTCCTGTCCAGGCCTCGTCAAATTCCTCGCCGACGCCGTCACGCGTATCTTGCGCAGGAGTTTCCATCGGCTCTGCTGTTCCGCCTTCCGGTTCGGCTTTCTCCAGAAGGGGGTTTTGCGCCAGCTCTTCTTCGACGAATTCGTTCAATTCGGCATTGTTCATCTGCAGCAGCTTGATGGCCTGCTGCAGTTGCGGGGTCATGACGAGATTTTGTGACTGCCTGAGATCCAGACGTTGGGTGAGATTCGCGCTCATGCAAAAATTGTACCATAAAATGGCACCCGCCCCTGAAAAAATGGCACCTGTTTTGTATTGACATAATCATTTACAAGGGAATATATTCTGCCGAACAGCTTTTTATAGGGTGACAAATGGGCGGCAAGAACCAGATTCAGGATATCAGACCGGGCAGCACATTCTCGAATTATGCGCCGCAAAACGAGAATCAGAAAACCGCCGCCAGCAACCTGCGGGCGCTTGCACAGTCTTTCGTCGACAACAAAGCCCTGTTTGCAGGAGGGGCGGCGGCACTCTCCCCTTCGTTTGGTCATGTTGCAAAACCCAGTCCTTTTCCGGACGGCATGATCATTTTTCTGCACGGAACGTCGGGGACTGGCAAGAGTCACCTGATAGAGGCGGTAATCAACCAATTGAAGGATGACGCTCCGGAAATTTTACCGAGTATCTATTTTTATCGCGGCAAGCTGCATTATCCGGTTCTGGACGGCAGCGATAACATGCATCTGGATTATGAGCGTAAACCGATCATCGTCGTGGATGATCTTTTTGCCGACAAACAGTCTTTGCAGCAAGCTGATTCCTCCGATTACAAAACGCTCTCTACTTTCTTGACGATGGTTTATGAGAAGAAATGCCTGGCGGTCATGTCGTCGAATTTCTCGCTGGCGGATGAGTTGCTGCCGTTCCTGCAAAGGCATGATCGGATCGGCCGTATTACCAGCCGCGTGCAAGAATTGGTCGGTGGCCGTGGATTTTCTGTCGATACCAGCGGCCCGGATTACCGTGTCAAATTGGCAGAGGATATGCAGCGATCACAAAAACGGAACCAGATGAACCCTTTTGCCAGCTTGAAAAGCCCCTGAGATCGCACAGGCGCCTTGCTCGGGGCCGGTTTCAGTGAAATCACCGCCAGTGGAAATACGCCTATCAGTGTCAGCCATTCGGCCATGTAACCTGGCATGGAAAGCTTCAGAATAATTCATTAAAGCGAAAAGCCTTCGCCCAGATAAACCTTGCGCACATCGTCGTTGCCGACGATATCGGCGGGCGTGCCTTCCATCAGCACCTTGCCGTCGTGCAGAATGTACGCGCGGTCGACGATGCCCAGAGCCTCGCGCACGTTGTGATCGGTGATCAGCACGCCGATATTTTTGGTTTTGAGATAGCCGATCAGGTTACGGATTTCGCCGACGGCAATCGGGTCGACGCCGGCCAGCGGTTCGTCAAGCATGATGAATTGCGGGCGGCTTGCCAGCGCACGGGCGATTTCGACGCGGCGGCGTTCGCCGCCGGAAAGGGCGATCGCCGGGGTGCGGCGCAAATGGCTGATGGAAAATTCCGCCAGCAGATCCTCAAGCAATTGCTCTTGATCTTCCTGATTGAGATCCTGCGCCTGCACGACAGCACGAATATTGTCTTCGACCGACAGGCCACGAAAAATGGAAGCTTCCTGCGGCAGATAGCCGATCCCTAGCCGGGCGCGCCGATACATCGGCAGACCCGTGATGTCCTGCCCGTCGAGCTGGATATAGCCGGAGTCGGGATTGATCAGGCCGCTGATAATATAAAAACAAGTGGTTTTGCCGGCGCCGTTGGGGCCGAGAAGAGCGACAGCCTCGCCGCGCTGCAAGGTCAGGCTGACATCGCGCAGCACCGGACGTTTTTTATAACTGCGGGCTAGATGGGTGATGGTTAGGCCTTTGGGAACGGCCTTTAATTGGCGTCTGCGCGGTCTTTTGACAATATCACTCATAGTGGCTTTTATCTTGCATGTAATGGCAGGGAAAGTCAAAAAATGCTTGAAAAATCATGATGTATCAAGGCGCTGTCAGGCGGCCGCTGGCCGGTGTCCGGGGCTGTTTCAGCGGTGGGGGTAGGGCGTCCGGACTTTCATCCGGAATAACTGTCACCGCAGACGGCATGGCAGGAGTGGCGGCGGGGGCGGGCGCCGGAGCGGTTGGTTTCGAGGCGCTGTCGGGATAGAACACGCCCTTGACGCGGCCGCTGTTGCCAGAGCCGGTCTGATTGCCGAACATGCGGCTTACGTTTGTGGTCAGGTTGATCTCGGCGCGGTTACCCTCCAGCACATTGGGGCCGCGGATGATTTTCACGTTTCCTGTGACTTCGGCAATATTGGTGCCAGCGTTGTATATGCCCCGGTCGCCGCGCAGCGTTTCTGTGGCTGTGGTGATGATAACGTTGCCCTCGGCCTCCAGCCGTTCCAGTTTGCGCCGGTCTGCGCCTTGCGCATCCTGCGAAAAAAAGGCGGAAGCTTTGTCGGCCTGCATCTTGTCGTTCGGGCGGGTGACGACCACATCGCCGTACGCGCTTAAACGCCCCTCTGTCACGCCGTATTCAAATTTGTCGCGCGCTGTCAGGATCTGGTTGGGGGCGGTCATTTTCAGGGCCTGACCCGTCATCACAGCCATGCCGCTGTCGATCTCATAAACGGCCTTGTCGCCGTATGCCTGGTTTCCCTGCGAGGTAATCACGACTTGCCCCTCGGCGGTCATGCGGTAGATGTCGTAATTTGAGGTCTTTCCCTCACGGTAATCGGCGCTCAGGGTATCGGCGTGAATACGGACTGCCCCTTGCACGGCTTCGGCGCTACCGCGCGCTATGTATTTCTTGTCGTTGCGATGCCATTCCAGAGTCTGTTCGGCGGTGATTTCAAGCGGTTTGTCTTTCTCGCTGTTGACGGCCTGTTGCGCCATCGCCGGAAGGGATAGCGCCATAAGAGCCATCGTGAAAAGAAACGTTCTCATGATCATAAACCTTCCAGCCGTTCTTTCAGGATCAGTGTCGCCGGGCCGGTAAAAATGATCAGTCCTTCACTGTTGCGGGCATCCATGCCGGTCGCTTTCAACGCGGCGGCCGGGCCACTGATGGTTACCGGTTGATCGGTGCGCGATTCCTGCGCTTTGATATCAATGCTCAAGCGGTTTGTATCCATGATATAACCGTTGCTGTGCATCAGGCGAACCTGGCCTTCCAGCAGCAGCTTGCTCGCGTTCTGGCGATAGGTGCCCTTTTGCGCGGTAATTGCAAGTTTCTCTTCCGCGCCGAGGGTGATATCGCCGCTCGGGCTTTCCAGCAGCAGAATATCAGGGTTTTGTGCGCTTTGCGTCGCGCGTTGCGCGATCAGTACATAGGGGTTGTTCTGTAAGTCCGCGCCTTCGAAGCGGGGGTTGATCAGTTCGTTCTGGGTTACTGTTTGCGGGGTTTGCGATACGCTTTCAGGAGTCAAAGGCGTGATAGATTGCTCCATCTTCGGCCAGGCCATGACCACAGCCATCACCAGCAGTGCCGCCATCGGCAGGATCAGACGCATGGTTTTGACGAAACGTGTATAGGAGCGTCCGGCCTTGACCGGCTGGCGGGCTTGCTGCATCAGCCGCCCCAGCCTTTGCGCGCGCAGGCGTTTTTGCAGCGGGTAGCCGCTCATTCCGCCCCCTTCTTGACCATTTTCATTTCTTTATAGAGATGCCATGCTGAAGGCATGATGGACAGAACAATGATCCCGAGCACAATCGGCAGGAGGTAACGGTCAAGCTGTTCCGCCGGTATCATCTCGCCAAGGAAGTAACCCAGTAGCGCCAATCCGACAGCCCAAGCCAGCGCGCCGATGATGCTGTACAGGATAAACAGGCGGTAAGGCACTTGCGCCATACCTGCCAGAAACGGGGTGAAGGTGCGGATGATGGGCAGAAAACGCGCCAGAATAATCGCCATTTTGCCATGACGGTCGAAAAAGCGCTGGGTCATCTCCAGATGTTTGCGTTTCAGAAAACGCGTATCGCCGTTCTTGAAAAGGCGCAAACCGGTGCGCTTGCCGACTTCGTAGCCCAGCATGTTGCCGGTCACGGCGGCGATAAAGCAGCCCGCTGCCAGTATGCCGAGATTGAGAAAACCCTGTGCGGCGATCACGCCGGCAGTGAACAGCAGGCTGTCGCCGGGAAAGAAGAAGCAAAAAACAATGCCGGACTCGGCGAAAACGGCACCCCAGATCCCGAAATAACCGAGCGATTTGATCAACGGTATGATGTCAAAATGCATTGTCGTTCCTTTATTTCGGTACGCCCGCCCTAATCTAGGCGATGCCGGCCTGCAGGCAGTCCTGCATCCGGATCAGGCCGCAAAAGCGGCCCTCTTCCATCACGGCCAGGCAAGTGATCGCGGATTTGAATCCGTTCAGCATCAGGTCGACAGCTTCGGCGGCCAGCAGATCGGCCTCTATTGCCTTGGGGTTACGGGTCATCAGCTCGCCAGCCGTCTTCGTCAGCAGTGAAGGGCCCATATGGCGACGCAAATCGCCGTCGGTGATAATGCCCAGAAGCTGCGCGCGTTCATCCACGATCATGACCGCGCCGAGGTTTTTTTCTGTCATCACCAGCAGGACTTTATCCATCGTATCGGCTTCACGCGCCAGCGGCAGCTTCTCAAGCGGCTGCATGATCTCACTCACCTTGCGCAGTCTCTGACCCAGCTTGCCGCCGGGATGAAAGACACGGAACTGCTCGGCTGTAAGGCCCGTGCGCTCCAGCAAGGCGACCGCAAGCGCATCGCCTAGAGCCATCATCATCGTGGTCGATGTGGTTGGTGCCAGACCGTTCGGGCAGGCTTCGGGCATTTTCGGCATGATCAACTGGATGTCGGAGTGCTTGGCAAGCGTGCTATCCGGGTTGCTGGTCATCGCAATCAGGGTGATGCCGAAACGCCTTGTGTAATGGATAAGGTCAGAAAGCTCGGCGCTTTCGCCGCCGTTTGACAACAACAGGACAATATCACATTCGGTGATCATCCCGAGGTCGCCATGGCTGGCTTCGCCAGGGTGGACGAAGTGCGAGGGCGTTCCGGTGGATGCCAGCGTCGCCGTGATTTTTTTGGCGACATGGCCGCTTTTGCCGATCCCGGCCACGATCAGGCGGCCGCGGCGATCCTTCTTCATATCGTGGATGGCAGCTACGGCTTCGCTGAAACGGCGGTCAAGAGTTCTGGCCAGTGCGCTGAGCCCTTCGGCTTCGCTATTTAAGGTGCGGATGCCGCTTTCGATGTCGGTTTGTTTTTGTTCGTGATCCGGGGATTGTGACGCGGGTTTTGGGTTCATCTGAAAATCCTTCATATCCGCGAGCAAAATGGGCTTAATGGGCAAAAATGTCAATTTCCGGCCAGCCTTCGGTGTCCAGTCTGGCGCGGGCGGGCAGGAAATCGAAGCAGGCCTGCGCCAGAGCGGTGCGCCCTTCGCGGGCCAGTATCTCGTCCAGTTTTTCCCGGAGGCGGTGCAGATATAAAACATCGTCTGCGGCGTAAGCCATTTGTTCCCTGGTCAGCCGCGCCTGCCCCCAGTCCGAGGATTGTTGCTGTTTATTCAGTTCGACGCCCAGCAGCTCTCGGCAGAGCGTGGCTAAATTGTGCTTGTCCGTGTAGGTGCGGCACAGGCGTGAAGCGATCTTGGTGCAGTAAACGTTTGTTATGTCAATTTTCAGGCTATGTTGCAGGATGGCTATGTCAAAACGGCCAAAGTGAAACAGCTTTGCAACCTTGGCATCCGTTAGTAAAGCCCTGAGGTTCGGGGCGCTGATTTTTCCCGGCGCGATTTGCACCAGGTGGGCTTCGCCGTTGCCGGGCGATAATTGTACCAGGCACAGGCGATCACGGTGGTTGTTCAGCCCCATGGCTTCGGTATCAATCGCGACCGATCTGCCCAGTTTCAGGCCTTTGGGCAGATCGCCTTGGTGCAGATGGATCTTGGTTTTGGATGCCATAATAAAACCCCTGTGCTGATGTGCTCAGTTTAGCCGGAATGGCCGGAAAATCAAAGGGTTGGTTAGTTCCCCCTGAAAGAGAGTGGTGCCCAAGAGAAGACTCGAACTTCCATGACATTTCTGTCACACGGACCTGAACCGTGCGCGTCTACCAATTCCGCCACTTGGGCATGCCGATATACGGGCATTCGGGGAAAAGCAGGCGTTTATTAACCCACGGTGACAAGAATGTCAAACGGGTTTATGATCATGCGTCGCTTGGGTCGGTTCGGATCCGGCTCCTCATGCCCTGTTTTTCTGCTTTTTTAAGACTCTGTTGGCAGACTGGAAGAGGAGAGTCGAAGAACTGCGCCGCTAAGAATATTGGAAGGGCTTGATATTAAATGAGAATTCTTGTCATTGATCGTGACACGCTGGCGACCCAGCTGATTCGTTCGCGGCTTGAGGTCAAAGGCCATACGATCGTCGAAGAGGGGGTCAAGAATAACGCGATCGCCTTGCTTGAGCGTGAGCCTTTCGAAGTCGTCTTTATTGACCCGGCCCCGCTTAACAACGCACGCCCCGTGGTGCTCGGTATTCGCCGCGCTGTTCGCAACTATCCTTATGTCGTCCTGATGTCGCAGGATATGCCGCGCGAAGAGGCCTTGCGCGCCGGGGCCAACGAAATCATGGTCAAGCCGATCAATCATAGCGGCCTTGAGGTCGTGATGGAAAACGCCGAGCGCCTGACCGGCCTGATCAAGCGCATGGGCGATGAAAGTGAGGACTTCCCGTCGGCTGGCGGGGTGATTGCCAAATCCGCATTCAACCAATTGTTTCTTTCTTGCATCGACCGTGCCGATCGTTATGGCGAGCGTTCCTATCTTGTGTTTATCGGCATCAAGAATTTCCAGGAAATTCTGGCGATGGATGGTGCGTATGCCGCCGAATATGCCAGCGCCAAGCTGTCGCAATATCTGGTGCGCCTGCGTCGCCAGTCGGATATCATCGCCCAGACCGGCAAGAACGAATTCTGCCTGATGCTGCAGCGCCCGATGTACGAGACTGAGCCGATGGAAGCAGCCAATCGCTTTGCCGATGCGTTGCGCCGCTTTGACGATATCTGCGCCAGCGAGAACGTGAAGGTGGAAGTTTCGGTTACGTTGATCGATCTGCCGGTCGGTCACAAGCATGTTGAGCACGTGGTGACTTTCACGAAGAAACGTGCCAATGCCATTTAGCCACATGCGTATGTATATCATATAGCGCAGATCGCTTGACGGCACGCGGCTTCCTGCCGCAGACTGAAAACGCAGCAGGACGATTCTGCCCTGCATCTTTCCCAACCCGCCCATGTGGCGGGTTTTTTCATAGCCCTTTCCTGAAGGAGATATACATGCCAGCCATGCTTCCCCGCGATAGCGAAAATAATATTATTCCGGTTGTGCGCCTGAAAGACGGCGCCGCTCATGCCATCAACGCTACCGCCAGTTCGGCGCGCAACAGCACGGCGTTTTCATCCGATACGCAAATTATCAGCCTCTACGCCACGGTACCGGTACGTCTGAGATTCGGCGGCGCCGGCGTGACGGCGACGACGAGCGATCACTACTTTCCTGCAGGGGTTTATTACGATGTCTCGATTGGCGGAGGCAAGGTCGGGCATTACCCGTATCTGGCTGTGTTGCGTGAAGGCGGCAGCGATGGCGTTTTGTATATTTCGGAGAAGGAGTAATCAAACCAGGGCGCGGGATTTCATTGCGGTCATGATCGTGCCTTCGTCCAGATAATCGAGTTCGCCGCCGACGGGAACGCCGTGGGCAAGGCGTGTAATTTTAATGCCGGGGCGCGCATCTTGCAGACGATCACCCAGATAGTGGGCGGTCGTCTGCCCGTCGACCGTGGCGGAAAGCGCCAATATTACCTCTTCCGTGCCTTCCAGACGATCCAGCAGGGCGCGGATGCTCAGCATATCCGGCGTGACGCCATCCAACGCCGAAAGAATGCCGCCCAGAATGTGATAACGGCCCTTGAAAACCCCTGTGCGCTCGATCGCCCAGAGGTCGGCTACGCCAGCGACCACGCACATTATATTTTGTGCGCGTTGCGGGTTGGCGCATATCCGGCAAGGGTCGGAGAGGTCAAGATTGCCGCATGCCGAGCAGGCCCTGACCTGCGCGGCTGTTTGTTCGAGCGCCTGCATCAGCGGAGTCATCGTTTTTTCGCGGTTGGTCAGCAGATACAACGCGATCCGCCGGGCGGAACGGGGGCCCAGGCCAGGAAGTCCGGCCAGAGCGCGAATCAGGCTGTCGAGCGGCCCGTCATTCTGACGTGATGAATAAGACATGAGGGCCAGTCTAGTCGTTGAAGCGGCGTCCTTCCAGCTTCTTCGGATCGGTGTACACAAAAAGACTCGAAGGCAGGTTGACGCCCGTCTGCAGCTGGAACAGCTCGACTTCGGTAATCGCGCCCTGCGCGTCGGTCACGCGCCATTTCTTCAAGGCGAAAGGTTCTTCGCTGAAAGCCAGCGTCAGCGTTCCGGCCGCAGGGTCGCTTGCCTGCGCCAGGCTGACCATCGTCAGTTCGCCGCCGCGCTCGACTTTGGTAACGCTCACATCGCCCTTAAGTTTCAGATCCGGACGCAGCAGGAAGTCGGCCATGGTCTGGCCAATCGGTGCGTTGCTCTGTTCTTGTAACTGCCCGTCATAGAAATAGATAAAATAGCCGTCGGCCACGACATAGTCCTTGATCGGAGGGTCGTATTCGAACCGCAGCTTGCCCGGGCGCGAAAGATAAAACGTGCCGATCGCCTGCGATCCGTCGCCTGCGGTTTGCAGGAATCGGGCTTTGGCGGTCTTCAGGTTCTGCAGGTAGCCTTCGACCTGCGCGGTAACCGCGGCGGGGTTTTCCACCGGCGTTTGCGCAGTGGCGGGAAACGGAAAGCAGAGCAGGGCCAAAGCCAGAATGAGATGTTTCATAACCTTATTTCTAAAGAAACAAGGCGGCGAAAGAAAGGCTGAAAAAGGGTGTTTTTACTCCTTCAGCGACACCAGAGTTGCATTCCCACCCTGTCGGGTTGTATCTACGCTGACCACTTTTTCTGTTGCGAAGCGATAGAGGTAATGCGGGCCGCCCGCCTTGGGGCCGGTGCCGGAGAGGCCCTGACCGCCAAACGGTTGCACACCCACCACGGCGCCAATCATGGTGCGGTTGACATAGGCATTGCCGACATCCATGGATTCCGTCACCCGGCGAATGGTCGATCCGATGCGCGTGTGCAGGCCGAACGTCAGGCCGTATCCGGTGGCGTTGATATCATGGATGATTTGGTCAAGTTCGCCAGCCTTATAACGGATTACATGCAAGACGGGGCCGAAAACCTCGCGTTCCAAATCCTTGATGCTTTTGATTTCATAGGCCACAGGCGCGAAGTAATGGCCGTGCGCGCTTAATGATGAATCCATCGGGCAGGCAGCGATCAGCGTGCCGGTGCGATCCAGCTTTTGCCGATGGGCGTTGAGCATCGCCAGGGCTTCGCCATCGATCACCGGGCCGATATCCGTGCTGTAATCCAGCGGATTGCCGACGCGGCGCTCGGCCATGGCGCCCTTCAGCATGTGAATGATTTTATCGGCGACGTCTTCTTGCAAGAATAAAACCCGCAAAGCCGAACAACGCTGTCCGGCGGAACCGAAGGCGCTGGTCAGGACGTCATCGACGATCTGTTCCGGCAGCGCTGATGAGTCGATGATCATGGCGTTCTGGCCGCCGGTTTCGGCGATCAGGGGGACGATAGGCCCGTCCTTGGCGGCGAGTGCCCGGTTAATCAAGCGGGCAACCTCGGTTGATCCGGTAAAGGCGACCCCGGCTACGCCCGGGTGTGCGACCAGCGTCGCACCGGTTTTACCGTCGCCTTGCACCGGCAGCAGCACGTTCTCGGGGAGTCCTGCTTTACGCATCAGGGTTACAGCGTAAGCGGCGATTTTCGGGGTTTGCTCGGCGGGTTTGGCGATGACGGCGTTCCCGGCCATCAGGGCGGCGGCGATCTGGCCGATGAAAATAGCCAACGGAAAATTCCACGGGCTGATGCATACGAACGTGCCGCGGCCGTGCAGCGTCATGACGTTGCTCTCGCCGGTGGGGCCGGGAAGACGTTCGCCTGCCTCGTCGAAATCGGTGCGGCCGCGTTGCGCGTAATAGCGGCAGAAATCGACAGCCTCGCGGACTTCGGCTATGCCGTCGTCCAGTGTCTTGCCGGCTTCTTTGGTGCACAAGGCAATCAGTTCGGCGGTGTGTTCTTCCATCAGATCGGCAGAGGCTTCCAGAACGCGGGCACGATCATTCGCCGGGGTTTTTGACCATGCGGCATAGCCAGCCTTTGCTTTTTCAAAAGCGCGGTCGATGTCCTGCGTTTCCGTTTTCACAAGATTGATGTCAAAAGCCGCTATCTTCGCCAGCAAGGGCCGACGCGTTGAATCGTCAGAGAGATCGGTTCCCTTCGAATTGCGACGCCCGGGGCCGTAGATATTTGCAGGCAGCGGGATATTCTTGTGGCGCTTTAGCGTATGATTTTGTGCTGCGAGCACCGGGTCGGATACAACTACGTCACTGTGAACCTTCTCGTCCAGCATCTGGTTGACGAAGTTGCTGTTGGCGCCGTTCTCCAGCAGGCGCCGCACCAGATAAGGCAGCAAATCCTCGTGACTGCCGCACGGGGCGTAGACGGAAACTCCGGCCATGCCGTCGTTCAGAACCAGATCGTGCAACGATTCGCCCATGCCATGCAGGCGCTGGAACTCGAATCCGCCGCGGTTGTTGCCCGCCAGCTCCATCACGGCGGCTACTGAATGGGCGTTATGAGTGGCGAGCATCGGATACAGCACGTCGCGCCGCTCCAGCAGTTTGCGGGCATTGGCGATGTAGGACAGGTCGGTATTGGATTTGCGGGTAAAGACCGGATAGTCGCTCAGGCCCATGACCTGCGCCCGCTTGACTTCCGCATCCCAGTATGCGCCCTTGACCAGACGCACCTGCAGGCGGCGGTTCGCGCTTTCAGCCATTGTGATCACGCGATCGATCACCACTGGGCAACGCTTCTGGTAAGCCTGCACGGCCAGCCCGAATCCTTCCCAGCCTTTCATCTGTGGCGCGCGGGCGACAGTTTCGATGATCTGCAGCGATATTTCAAGGCGGTCGACCTCTTCGGCATCTACCGTCATCGGTACATCGTAATTCGCCGCGAGTATGGCCAGATCGCGCAGGCGTTCGGTCATCACGGGCAGACAGCGATCCGCTTGTGCCGCGCTGTAACGCGGATGAAGCGCCGATAGTTTCACCGATATGCCGGATTTCATGCCCTGATGCGTGTGGTTGCCGACGGCTTTCAGGGCATCGACATAGGATTGAAAGTAACGTTCGGCGTCTTCAGCGGTGCGCGCACCTTCCCCCAGCATGTCATAAGAAAGGCGATAGCCTTTTTTCTCATAAGCGGCGGCATTCTTGATGGCTTCGTTAATCGTACGGCCAAGCACGAATTGCTTGCCGAGCATCTTGAGTGCTTCGACGATCGCCTTGCGGATTACAGGCTCGCCTAATCGGGAGAGCGCCGAATCCAGCGTTTTCCGGGTAAGCGACAGGCCGATTCCCGCCGCCTTCATCATCAGGTCTTTGGTGTCGCCCTGCGCCGCCAGCCAGTCGGCGGCTTTCATTTTATCGCGGATCAGGGCGTGGGCGGTGGCGGCATCGGGAATCCGCAGCAGGGCCTCGGCCAGCGTCATCAGCGCCAGCCCTTCTTCGGTATCAAGCCCGTATTCGCGCAGGAAGCTTTCCAGCTCGCCCATCTTGCGTTTTCCTGCCCTGACGCGCTCGACGATGGATTTGGCGCTGGCGTGAACGCGTTGGCTGCGGGCGGCGTCCCACGGCAGATCCTTGAGTAGAGCGTCGACGCACGCGGCTTCATCGGCATAGAGCAGGGCGGAAAGATTTTGTGGCATGGCTTGCATCCGTGTTTATTCGCACGGAAGGCACTCTATCACCCCGTCTTTTTTTCTTAAAGACCGAGGCTGCGGTTTTGTGCGTTGCGGGAGCGGACAGGCCGTCGTTCTGCTTTCCTGATGTGTCCAACGGCCCTTTGCAGGCGTTCGGCATATTCCAGAATATCTTTCAGGGGGATGGCGAACGTTGCCCGTGTCAACAGCGAATCCATGCCCATACCCATCCAACTGCCGTTGCAGGAATGGATGCTTTGTCCCGTCGTCAGAATGTCGATCAGGCTGTACGCGTCGGTGAAAGGCTTGGCGTCTTCCCAGTGATGGCGGGGCGATTGGTATGTGCCGCCACGCAGCTCTTCGAAATCGATCAGGTGAAAGAAGCCGGCCTCCGGCGTCGTGATGACCTTGATCCCGCCTATTCCCCTTGACAACCGCTCTTCGGCTTTTTGCAGACCGCAAGATTTTATGCGCGCGTAGGTTTCAACAATCCGGCGGCGGTCGTCTTCCGCAGCTTCCGGCATCGTCGGCAGACCGTTGATCAGGGCTTTCATAAACAGGCCATGGAAGCGGTGATCGTGATTCATCCTGATCAGATGCTCTTTTCGCACGCTGGCAAAAGGCTCTTTCGGGCTGTAAAAGGCTTCCAGCGCTGCAAGCGTGGCGCGCGAGGGGAAGTAGTTGTTATTGATGCGCAGGCGTTCGAGCTGTCCGATATCGTTGCTGTTCGCGATTACAACCCCGCCGCGCATATTGGCCAGCCCTGCTTTCGAAGGCCCGGCCAGCGTGATGGCGTCTTTATAGAATTCGGGGATTTGCGCAAACGCAAACGCCCTGCGCGCACCGTATTCCAGTCCGTCGTAAACCATGTCATCAATGGTGCGGACGCGGCTGGCCGGGCCTTCCCATATGCGGCCGGGTTTGAATGTCAGGCCGTCCATCAAGTCAGAATCGATCGCGGGCTGCGTCTTTTGCCATTCCACCAGCGCTTCCTCGTCGATTCTTTTGTAATGCGCGTTCAATGCAAGAAATACGTCTGCCAGTTCACGTGTCACGCTTTCATCCCTGATCGTACCCAGCGGGTTGTTGGGATTGGAATCGAAATAGGCAACGATGCGCAAATCTTCAGCGTGCGCCTTCCTGATCGCCGCGACCAGTTCATTTTTTTTGATTTGCCCTCCTGTTTGGAGGTGCCGTTCAATCGGCACGATCCGGATGCCCCAGCTTTCAGGAGCGTGCATGAAAAAGCCGTAGGTGGGGATCGGCATCAGGATCGCGGGTTTGAGGGCGCGGTTCAGACGTTTGTTTTCCGCCATGACATCCTGAATCAAAAGCTGGATCACGAGGTTGTAGCCCTCGGTGGTGCCGCCGCCCATCAGCGAAAGATTATCCAGTGGCAAACCCGTCCAGCGCGGCGGATATATGCCGCGGTCGGTGAAATAATCGCTGACCGCCTCGTAAACGCGGCGGATTTCGGGATCGCCACTGCCGCGGTTCATGAATCGGTACTGATTCAGGTCTTTGGCGGCTTCACGGAAGGCGTAACGGGCCGCGCTGCGGAACGGGTGCAGCGGATTGCCAAGGGACATATCAAGGACTTTGCGCTTTGCCATGGCTCGCCCATCGTTTAGGATGGGGCTACCCTAGCACTACATTTTTACATATTGCAAATTTACTATGAACTCTGACCTGTTCAGCAACCCCGCTCCCGTTCCTGCGCGTTCCAATGTACCGGAATTAAGCGTGTCCGAGCTGTCAGGCAGCATCCAGCGTTCGCTCGAGGAAAGTTTTGGCCGCGTGCGCGTGCGCGGAGAAATAGCGGGGATGAAGCTGGCGGCTTCGGGTCACCTGTATGCCGATCTGAAAGACGAAAACGCCAGCATTAGCATCATATGCTGGCGTTCGACCATGCAGCGTCTGAAGATCAGGCCTGAAGAGGGGCTTGAAGTCATATGTACCGGCAAGATCACGACCTATCCCAAATCCTCGCGTTATCAGTTGATCGTCGATTCGATCGAGCTGGCGGGCGCGGGCGCCTTGCTCAAGATGCTGGAAGACCGCAAGAAGAAGCTGGCCGCCGAGGGGCTGTTCGATCCGGCGCGCAAAATACCGTTGCCATACCTGCCGCGTGTGATCGGCGTGGTGACATCGCCCACGGGGGCCGTGATCCGCGATATTCTGCACCGGCTGGATGATCGCTTCCCGCGTCATGTTCTGGTCTGGCCGGTGCTGGTGCAGGGCGAAGGCGCGGCCGAACAGATTGCCGGCGCCATTCGCGGCTTCGATGCACTGCCTGCTTCGGGCAAAGTGCCGCGGCCTGATCTTCTGATCGTGGCGCGGGGCGGTGGCTCGCTTGAGGATTTAATGGCATTCAACGAGGAAGCTGTCGTGCGTGCGGCGGCGGATTGCAGTATCCCGCTGATCTCCGCCGTGGGGCATGAGACAGACACCACGCTGATTGATTATGCCGCCGATGTGCGCGCGCCGACACCGACGGCAGCGGCGGAGATGGCCGTGCCGGTTCGTGCGGAATTGTTGGCTGCGGTGATGGAGCAGACACGTCGTCTCTTTACCGGCATGACACGCCTGATCGACCACCGGCGGGAACGCGTGCAGGGTATGGCTGCGCGGCTGGGCGATCCGCAGCGCCTGCTGGCGACCAAGACGCAATCGCTCGATCACGCCCTGCATAGACTGGATACGGCTTTTGCCACGAACATCAGGGAACGGGAAACGCGGGTCGTGCGTTTGGGTGCGGCCCTGCGCCATCCGCGCAGTCTGATCGAACGCGAAAGCCAGCGTCTGCAGGATCGCGTGGATCGGCTTAAAAACACCGCGCCGCGTTTGATTTCGGATAAGGCGCAGGCTTTAAGGTCGCTGCGGCGCATGCTCGAAAGCCTGTCTTTCGAACGGGTCTTGGATAGGGGCTATGTCGTCGTGCGCGATCCGGCGGATGACAGGCCTTTGGGTGAATCAGGGCAAATTGCATCGGGTCAGGCCGTTTCCTTGCAGTTCAAGGGGAATCAGCGCCGTCGCGCCTTGATAGATTGACATCGTTTTTTACCGTGTTAGCCGCAGTCAAAAATCGGGACGCCCACCGAAATTTTGTAATAAAATTACCGTAAATTTTTCCGGCAGGCACAAATTTGTCGATTTTCTCAGGCAGTCCGGTTTTGTGCGTCGCACAAATAGGTGCATAGGATTCATTCTCGCCATGGTAGCTACCATGGCGAGAACAAGAGTCCTTCAACCATGTACAGGTTATGTCATGTCACAAGAATCCCATTCTTCCGCCGCTTCATCCTCAGCTCCGGTCAACTCCGTCACTGTGGATGCGGTCAATTTCATCATGGACAACGTTTGGGATGCTCATAAACAACATGTCGGGCTGCGTCTGGGCTATGACGATTGCAGGAAGCTCTCGCGGCCTCTCAAATCCAACTTGCAATCCACATGTCCGCATTCCAGAAGCGCCGATGCTGTCAAGCTTTTTGCGGAGTTGTCGCATAACAACTGGGTCGGGGAGTTTCAGGACATACGCGACCTGACGCGCCGCGTCGTTGTGGCGGTGATGGAAAAACGTGATGATGGCCCGCGCCAGAGATTTTCGGGCTTATTCAAGCTGGCGAATCGTTGAACCTGCGGAAGAATTTCTGCCTTTTTGAGCGAAATGCGTGCGGTGGCGGTTAAAAATGGCCGCAGATTCAGGGGGGGTACTGTTTTTCCTTTCACAAAGTTGCCTTTTTGCTCTATTTTCCGCGCACGGATTGAGGCTGAAGGATTATAATTAAATCATGCGTGTGCCGCTCAAGGAGTTGATGGATAAAATGGGTGTCGGGTTTGTGCCCGGGGCCTATGAAAGCGTGCCGTGGTCGGCCTATGACGCGGTCAAGGGGGTAACCTGCAGCGCCGAAATACGCATGGGTGCGGATGCTGATGAGATCGAAGGCGAAATCCAGTTCATGTATGAAAATCCGCCGGCTGGTAAAAAACCGATGGAGCCTGTCTGCTTTTTGCGCGCTATCCCGCAAGCAGATGGAAACTGGAACGTTTCCGATTTCAAAATCCGCGGCGAGTCTTACGGTGCCGACAAATATAACTGGGAAGAAAAGGCCTGCACGTTTTTTCAGATGGTAGTGCAGGAGCTGATGGCCGGTGAGATCCCGAATATAGACGACCTCCTGGAAGAAGCTTTCCATTCACGCGACCGCTTCGCCGATCAGTACGGCGGCGGCAGCAGCAAATCGCCGAAAATCAAACCTGAGCAGATGCTCAATATCAAAGGTCGCGGTTTCTGATCGTCAACCTGTTGACTGCAATTCTTGCACGATGATCCCGTATTTGCTGGCGATTTCGGCCAGACCGCCGTTGACGAACTGGCCGATGGCTTCGAAAGTCCAGCGCGGCCCCTCGCGGATCAAAGAGGCTACATAAATGCCGTTGCCGCCGATCAGCTCATTGTCTTCAAAGGCGAAGCGGCAGACTTCATCGCCGCTTTCTTCGTTGACGATGCGCAGGAAGACATCGCGAACCAAACTGAAGTTCAGCCCTTTCATCTCCTCATCGTAGATCGAAAACACGAACATGATTTTCTGAATGTCGAAGGGCAAGGCGTTCAGGTCGAGAAGAACGGTTTCGTCGTCTCCCTCGCCGGCACCCGTGCGGCTGTCGCCGCCATGCTTGCAGCCGCCTTCAAAACCGCTTTGATTGTTGTAAAAAATGAAGTCTGAATCTTCCCTCGTCTTATCGTTGCGGTCGAGGAAGAAAATCGAGAGGTCGATGTCGACTTTGTCTTCTTCTATCGCGCGTTGCTCCCACCCTCCGCCAATCCGCAACTGACGCAGTGTCGGATCTTTGCGCAGGATGTCGACATATTCGCCCTTGCGGATAAAATTGATGTCGTTGTCGAACATATGCGAGGCGATTTCCTCGGGGATTTCCTGCCTGAACTCCTCGGCCGGGTTGATCAGGTCGGATTCATGAAACGGCGGGCTGCCCGGTGAAGGGCTCCGGGTTGACGGGGCCCCCGCGCCGATGTCGATCGGCTTCACCTCGTCGTCTTCCGCTTGCATCTTCTTGAAGATGTCGTCGTCGCTATCGAAGTCGCTCATCGGGTAAATCCTTTAACCGTTATTTCTCGCCGTCGTCCCAGGTCAGCCCATAGCCATAGGCGCGATCCATTTCGGCGTGGCCCGGAAAATACTCACCGAAGTTTGTGAACTTGATGTTGTTGTTGATGTTCTCGATTCCGGCGATCGCGCAGACTGGCAGATCGGTTTTCTTGATTGCGGGAGTGATTGTCAGCGGCTGCTCGCCCGGCATGCGGATCTGGATTTTGGGGCGGATCTGATCCCAGTTCACATTGCCGCTATAAATATAGACATAGATGATCAGGCGGCGAACCTCCGACCATTTCTTGCCATTGATGTGCATCGACTCGTCGTCGCCTTCTTTATCGCCCGTGCGTTCGTCGCCGGAAATGTTCATATACGGGTTTTCGTCGTAGGCGCCGAACATTTCGCCGAACGCCTGCAGGCAGCCGCGGCTGCCGTCCTGTAGCTCATAAAGGCAGCCTAGGTCGATATCGACGCCCTGCTTGGTGACTTTCTTCACCAGCTTGCCGATCAATCCGGCTTCTTTAACTTGTATATTGTCCCATGACGCGGCCACGATGATATCGTCAAACCCGGCGTCCGGCGCGTTGACAACTATGGTTTCGCCGAAGCCGTTCAGCAGGTTTTCGACATGTTCCTCGTTATCGGCACGGTACCCGGCGGAACCCTTGGCGTTGCCGTGGCCGGAAAATTCGGAACGGTCGCGCGTGGCCTCGGTAAGGGCGTCGGTTGAAATCGTATCGCGGGGCATAGGTGAAGTCTCCTGCAGGATGTGTGCACGTGGGAGGATATCATCAACAGCGATCCGCGCAAAACCTCAAAAAATGACGGCGCGTTGAGGACTCTCCCCTGATATTTTCCAGCATTGCTGGTTAATGAAAGAGAAAAATGTTTATTGCAAGCTGTTGGTAACGAAACTTTGTTTTTTCTTCAGTTATTGTTAATTATTTATCGCGTTTCCTCTCGCCATGACGATGAAGCTGTGCTATGTGAGCAGCCCCACTTGACCTTGCGAGGTTTTCTTCACTCATGCCTGTTAGCCAGCGTACAAGACTCTTGCCTTTCTGCCGCCGCCCTGCCGGCGACAAATACGAGCTGCTTTTTCAGGACAGCCGTGAAATTGAGGATCCGCAGGGGAGGGGGCGCTTAACGCTTTATCGCATCCGGGCCGTGCGCGCGATCCGCGATGTAGTGCGGCGTGGAGATCTTGGCGGTTATGTCCAATCGCTTGATAACCTTTCCCATGCGGGGAATTGCTGGGTGGCAGACCGGGCCTGCATTTTGGGCAATGCCCGGATATGGGGTGATGCGTGGGTCGGGGGCGCGGCAACTGTCTGTGACCAGGCCTGGGTTTTTGAAAGAGCGGTTGTTTGTGGACAGGCGGTTGTAGCCGGTTCGGCGCGCGTCTTTGGTCAAGCTCAGGTTTACGGGCGATCATATGTTGGGGGGCATGTGCTGGTTGCGGGGCAGGCGGTCGTCTCGGGGCAGGCGCATGCTATGGGCTGCTGCTGGGTGGGTGGTCAGGCACGGCTTGACCATGACGCCTGGCTGTCCGGGAATCAGATTATAACAGAGGCGCCGTCGGGCTGTCTGTGGCCGTCCGGCTGTCGCGAGATTCCCGGGCCCCGGGTTTTATCGGAAAGGGCATAGGCCTGAAATCCTTCCAGACCGGGATTTTCCGCAGAAAAGCTGTTGACAGAGGGCCTTAACTTTTCTAAACCCTCGGCTACGCGCTGGAGGCATCCAATCACCTGCGGAGCCGCGCTTTGAAACAATACTCTTTCCACATTGAGGAGCATTAAATAAATGGCAAAGGAAAAGTTTGAGCGGAACAAGCCGCACGTGAACATCGGGACGATTGGGCACGTTGACCATGGGAAGACGACGCTGACGGCGGCGATAGCGACGGTGCTGGCGAAGAAGGGTCTGGCGAAGGCGATGAAGT